>NZ_CP117193.1:2147500-4510507 GCF_028596105.1 Acidovorax temperans
CACATTGAGCGGCTACCAGAGTGAGTGGTAGGTAGCCACTCAGAGGGACGAATCAATTAAGAGCGACGCGACGACCGTCGTTATACGTATATAAAGTGACCGCCGGAGTAGTCAACTCCCCCTTGGATGTGAAGGCAATGTTAGCTGTAACACCCTTGTAGTCCGTTTTCGAGATAAAAGCGTTGAACACCTTGGGATCAACAGAGTTAGCGCGCTTCATCGCATCCGCCAGCACCATCGTAGCGTCGTAAGCGTATGGACTGTAAATCTGAAACTGACCAGGAAACTTAGCGTCGTAGCGTTTTTTCCAATCAGCGCCACCTTGCATTTTGTCTACGGAAGCACCACCCGTAGCGCATGTGACGTTCTTGAGCGCTTGAGTTTTACTTGCAAGCTCGGGCAGCTTTTCAGTGCACAGAGCATCACCTCCGAAATACTTCACGCCAGACAACCCCAGCTGCTCCATTTGACGCAACATAGGCCCAGCTTGAGCATCAAGCCCACCGTAAAAGATGGCATCAGGTTTTTTGTTCTTGATGGAAGTCAAGATGGCCATGAAGTCTGTGGCCTTGTCGTTGGTGAACTCTTCAGCGACAACTTTGACGCCTTTTTGTAGCGCTGTAGCTTTAAAGACTGACGCCACACCCTGCCCATAAGCAGTGCGATCATCAATGATCGCCACTGTCTTAATTTTGAGGTGGTCAGCTCCGAACAACGCCAGCGCAGCACCCAGTGCGTTGTCGTTGGCAATCAGTCGAAACGTTGTCTTGTGCCCTGGCTTTGTTAAGTCTGGATTGGACGCAGACGCCGTAATGTGAGGCATATCGCATTTGGCATAGACAGCTGAAGCTGGAATCGAGGTTCCAGACTGCAAGTGCCCCACCACACCAGCTACTTTTTGATCACACAACTTCTGTGCAACTGCGGTAGCTTGCCGAGGGTCTCCGGCATCGTCTTCTGCAGCTAGTTCAAATTTGATCTTCTTTCCACCAATCACCAAAGCTTGTGCGTTCAGATCCTCAACGGCCAAGCGAACCCCGTTTTCCGTATCTTTTCCAATGTGGGCAATCCCACCCGACACTGGACCGGCATGCGCGATTTTTACGACTTGAACGTCCTGCGCATGCGCCGTTCCAGCGATAAGAGCACAAGCAGCCACAACTCCGAGGGGACGGGAAGCAAAACGCCGCATGTTTTGATGAGGTACAGGAAAAACAAAAGACACGAAACGATCTCCAAAATTGATTGACTTAGGCTCTCACACTCTGAGCGCGCGACTGAGCGACCAGCATGTTAGCAAGCCCAACTCCTGTAAAGGGCAGATGCTGTGCGCACATATTAGTCCACTTCGAGATCGCGCATATTGACGAGGCGTTTGAAGCAGCGTCTGAGATGCGCTTCTCTACCGAGAACGATAATTGAGGCATGTCCCTACTTCCCCACCAGTTAGAACTGCTATCGCCTGCGCGCGACACAGACATTGGCATCGAAGCCATCAACCACGGCGCCGATGCCGTCTACATCGGCGGCCCGGCCTTTGGCGCGCGGGCCAGCGCAGGCAATGACATCCGGGACATCGAGCGCCTGGTGAATCACGCGCACCGCTTCAACAGCCGCATCTTCATCACGCTCAACACCATCCTGCGCGACGACGAGCTCGAAGCCGCGCGCCAGATGGCCTGGCAGGTGTACGAGGCGGGCGCGGATGCATTGATCATCCAGGACATGGGCCTGCTCGAAATCGACCTGCCGCCCATCCAGCTGCACGCCAGCACCCAGACCGATATCCGCACGCCCGAGAAAGCACGCTTCTTGCAGGACGCGGGCCTCTCTCAGATCGTGCTGGCACGCGAACTGACGGTGCAGCAGATCGCCGCAGTGCACAAGGCGCTGGGGCCCGTGGATGCGCCGGGGCGCGCCAACATCGAGTTCTTCATCCACGGCGCGTTGTGCGTGGCCTACAGCGGCCAGTGCAACATCAGCCATGCGCAGACGGGCCGCAGCGCCAACCGGGGCGACTGCAGCCAGGCCTGCCGCCTGCCCTACCAGGTGACGGATGCGCAGGGCCGCTTCATCGCGCATGACAAGCACGTGCTCTCCATGAAGGACAACAACCAGAGCGACAACCTGCGCGCGCTCATCGACGCAGGCGTGCGCAGCTTCAAGATCGAGGGGCGCTACAAGGACATGGGCTACGTGAAGAACATCACCGCCCACTACCGCGCGCTGCTCGACGAAATCATTGAAGAGCGCGAGGCGCAAGGCCGCCCGCTGTCGCGCTCGTCCAGCGGGCGCACCACTTTCACATTCAAACCCGACCCGCTCCAGAACTTCAACCGCGAGTTCACCGACTACTTCGTGACGGGCCGCAAAGAAGACATCGGCGCCTTCGACACCCCCAAGAACCCGGGCCAGGCCATCGGCTGGGTGACGAAGGTGGGCCCCGACTTTGTGGAGCTGGAAGTGAGCGACCCCGCCACCGTGCTGCACAACGGCGACGGCCTGTGCTACTACGACCTGCACAAGGAACTGGTGGGCATGGCCATCAACGTGGCCGAGCCGGTGTCGGCACGCAGCGTCGGCCAGTGGCGGGTGTACCCCAAGGACCCGATGGACGGCTTCAAGGACCTGCGCAAGGGCACCGAAGTCAACCGCAACCGCGACATGGACTGGGTGCGCACGCTGGAGAAAAAGTCCAGCGACCGCCGCATTGGCCTGTGGGCGCACCTGAGCGAAACGCCCACCGGCTTCAGCCTGATGCTGACCGACGAAGACGGCAACGTGGGCAGTGCCGAGGTGCAGCAGCCCCACCAGCCCGCCACCGATGCCACCAAGGCCGAAGCCAGCCTGCGCGAGCAACTGGGCCGCTTTGGCGCAACGGTGTTTGCGGTGCATGACATTGCGCTGCAGTTGTCACAGCCCTGGTTTGTGCCCGCGTCAGTGCTCAACGCCCTGCGCCGCGATGCGGTGGCCGATCTGGAAGCCAACCGCGCCCGCAACTTTGCCCGCCTGCCACGCGCGACACCGGTGGAGCCCCCTGTGCCCTACCCCGAAGACACGCTCTCGTTCCTCGGCAACGTGTTCAACCATAAGGCCCACGACTTCTACGTGCGCCACGGCGTGAAGGTGATCGCTGCAGCCTACGAGGCGCATGAAGAAGAAGGCGAAGTCAGCCTCATGATCACCAAGCACTGCGTGCGCTTTTCCATGAGCCTGTGTCCCAAGCAGGCCAAGGGCGTAACGGGTGTGCAGGGCACCATCAAGGCCGAACCCTTGATGTTGATCAACGGCAAGGAAAAGCTGACCTTGCGCTTTGACTGCAAGCCCTGTGAAATGCACGTGGTGGGCAAGATCAAGCGCCAGGTGCTGAACCAGGTGCCAGAAGCCCCGCTCCAGTTCTACAAAGCCCGGCCGCAAGTCGCGCACTAATACAACGCGAAGAAGTCCTTGTGTGGGCGTGCGGCCCGTTTCACCGATTGCCGCATGTCCCCATCCACCGCGCCGCACCTGCACCCTACCGAGGCCGTCGCCCAGGCCCATGGCGTCAACCCTGACGCAGGCCTGCATGCCGAAGAGGCGCAGCGCCGCAACGCCACCCATGGCGCCAATGAACTGGCTGCATCCCAAGACCGCCCCTGGTGGCGTCTGCTGGCCGACCAGTTCAAGGACTTTATGGTGCTGGTGCTGCTGGGCGCGGCCGTCATATCGGGGCTGGTGGGCGAAGTCACCGACACGCTGGTGATCCTCGTCATCGTAGTGCTCAACGCCGTCATCGGCTTTGTGCAGGCCTGGCGCGCCGACCAGGCCATGGCTGCGCTGCGCCAGCTGGCGGCGGCACACGCCACCGTGCTGCGCGGCGGCAGGGTGCAGGTCCTGCCCGCTACTGAGCTGGTGCCCGGCGACATCGTGCTGCTGGAGGCTGGCAACCAGATCCCGGCCGACCTGCGACTCATCGAGATTGCGCAGCTACAGGTGGACGAATCGGCCCTCACGGGTGAATCCGTGACCGTGGCCAAGCAGACCGAAGCCCTGGCGGCCGAAGACGTGGGCGCGCTGGGCGACCGCACCAACATGGCCTTCAAGGGCACCACGGCTACGCATGGCCGCGCACGCGGGCTAGTAGTGGCCACCGGCATGCACACCGAGCTGGGCAAGGTCGCCACGCTGCTTGACACCGGCGACCGCAGCACGCCGCTGCAACTGCGCCTGGCAGCCTTTGGCAAGCGCTTGGCCATCGCGGTGCTGGGCATCTGCGCCGTGATTTTTGTGGTGGGCATCCTGCGCGGCGAAGTGCCCCTGCTCATGGCGCTGACAGCCATCAGCCTGGCCGTGGCTGCCATCCCCGAGGCCCTGCCGGCCGTGGTCACGGTGCTGCTGGCCCTGGGTGCGCGCCGCATGGTGGCCGTGCACGCGCTGGTGCGGCGCCTGCCGTCGGTGGAAACGCTGGGGTCGGTCACCACCATCTGCTCGGACAAGACGGGCACGCTCACGCAGAACCGCATGCATGCCGAGCTGCTGGTGGCGCACGGTGTGCGCTGGGTGCCCGGCGACCCCCTGCCCGGTGCGGCCCACGCCGAGGCCCTGCGCGCCGCCGCACTGTGCAACGACGCCACGCTCCAGGCAAAGAGCGAAGAGGGTCCGTCAGGCACCCAGTGGCTGGGCGACCCCACCGAAACCGCGCTGGTGCTGGCCGCCCACGCGGGCGGGCTGGACAAGGCCCAGCTCGACGCCGCCAGCCCCCGCATGCAGGAGCAGCCCTTCGACTCCGACCGCAAGCGCATGATGACCTTCCACCGTGCGGCGCAAGGCTTTGTGGCCTACACCAAGGGCGCTACAGAATCGGTGCTGCCCCGCTGTACCGCCCACTGGACGCCCGAAGGCGCAACCGCACTCGACACCGCCCGGGTCCTCGGCACTGCCCAGCAGCTCGCCGCCCAGGGCCTGCGCGTGCTGGCCCTGGCCCGCCGCAGCCACGCCCGACTGCCGGACACCAACGACATCGACGCAGTAGAAAACCAGCTGGAGCTGCTGGGCCTGATCGCCCTTATCGATCCACCCCGCCCCGAGGCCCAGGCCGCAGTGCGCGACTGCATCAGCGCGGGCATCACGCCGGTGATGATCACGGGCGACCACCCAGCCACCGCACGCGCCATTGCGCACCGGCTGGGTATCGCGCGCAGTGCCGATGCTCCGGTACTCACCGGCGCCGACCTGGCCACGCTGGACGACGCCGCGCTGCGGGCCAAGGTGGAGCAGGTGCAGGTCTACGCCCGCGTGGACCCGGCGCAAAAGATCCGCATCGTCGAGGCCCTGCAGGCCCAGGGCCACTTCGTCGCCATGACCGGCGATGGTGTGAACGACGCCCCGGCGCTCAAGCGCGCCGACATCGGCGTGGCCATGGGCCAGGGCGGCACGGACGTGGCGCGCGAGGCGTCGAGCCTGGTGCTGCTGGACGACAACTTCGCCACCATCGTCGCAGCGGTGCGCGAAGGCCGCCGCATTTACGACAACATCCGCAAGTTTGTGCGCTACGCGATGACCGGCAACTCGGGCGAGATCTGGACCATCTTCCTTGCGCCGCTATTGCTGTTGCCCATTCCTCTGCTGCCCATCCACATCCTGTGGGTCAACCTGGTCACTGATGGCCTGCCGGGCCTGGCGCTGGCGGCCGAACCGGCCGAGCGCGGCATCATGCAGCGCCCGCCCCGCGCGCCGCGCGAGAGCTTGTTTGCGCATGGCATGTGGCAGCACATTCTGGGCGTGGGCCTGCTCATTGGCGGGCTGTGCCTGGCAGTGCAGGCCTGGGCCCTGCACACCGGCCACGCGCACTGGCAAACCATGGTGTTCACCGTGCTCACGCTGGCGCAGATGGCGCATGTGATCGCGATCCGGTCCGAGTCCGAGCCCATCTGGCGCCTGGGCCTGTGGAGCAACCGCCCGCTGCTGTGCGCCGTGCTGCTCACCTTTGCGCTGCAGTTGGCGACCATCTATGTGCCCTGGCTCAACCCCATCTTCCGCACCGAACCACTGAGCCTGGGCGAGCTGGCGCTGTGCATCGGCGCCGCGCTGGTGGTGCTGGTGGTGGTCGAAATCGAGAAGGCATGGCGACGCAGCCAGCCGCAGCGGCGCACCACGCCAGAGCCCAGCGACAGCGCCCTGGACGAGCCTGCGACCTGAGGGTGCTCTGGGCACGCAAGAACGTCATAAGCACATAGCCAACGATTCGATGACGCCGTGGGCCAGCGGTGCCAGAATGGCCCGCGCCATCGGCACATTCGGCTTCGCCCCCGGCACGGGTGGAGGCCGGTTGCCCCACTCCCTTCCCTTCAACGAAAGAGACAGCTTCCATGAAAATCGAAACCCTGGCCGTACACGCTGGCTACAGCCCCGACCCCACCACCAAGTCTGCCGCCGTGCCCCTGTACCAGACGGTGGCCTATGCGTTTGACAGCGCCCAGCATGGGGCCGACCTGTTCGACCTGAAAGTGCCGGGCAACATCTACACGCGCATCATGAACCCCACCACCGACGTGCTCGAAAAGCGCGTCGCAGCACTCGAAGGCGGCGTGGCCGCGCTGGCCGTGGCCTCGGGCATGGCGGCCATCACGGCAGCCATCCAGACCATTGCCGAGGCCGGCGACAACATCGTCTCCGCCAGCACGCTCTATGGCGGCACCTACAACCTGTTTGCCCACACCTTCCCGCAGCAAGGCATCGAAGTGCGCTTTGCCGACCCGCGCGACCCCGCCAGCTTTGCCAAGCTGATCGACGTGCGTACCAAGGCCGTGTTCTGCGAATCCATCGGCAACCCGCTGGGCAACGTGACCGACATCGCCGCGCTGGCCAAGGTGGCGCACGACCACGGCGTGCCGCTGATCGTGGACAACACCGTGCCCAGCCCCTACCTGTGCCGCCCCATCGAGCACGGCGCCGACATCGTGGTGCACGCGCTCACCAAGTACATGAACGGCCATGGCAACAGCATCGGCGGCATCATCGTGGACAGCGGCAAGTTCCCCTGGGCCCAGCACAAGGAACGTTTCAAGCGCCTGAACGAGCCCGACGTGAGCTACCACGGCGTGGTCTATACCGAGGCCCTGGGCCCGGCGGCGTTCATCGGCCGCGCACGCGTGGTGCCGCTGCGCAACATGGGCGCGGCGCTCTCGCCGTTCAACGCCTGGCTGACGCTGCAGGGCATCGAGACCCTGCCGCTGCGCATGGACCGCATCTGTGACAACACCCTGGCGCTGGCGAGGTTCCTGCAAAGCAACCCCAAGGTGGAATGGGTGCGCTATGCGGGCCTTCCCGACCATGCCGACCACGCCGTGGCGCAACGCCAGATGGGCGGGCGCGCGTCGGGTATCCTGAGTTTTGGCCTGAAGGCCGTTGACGCCGACCCGCGCGCAGCCGGTGGGCGTTTCCTGGATGCGCTGCAACTCTTTACACGCCTCGTGAACATCGGCGACGCGAAGTCGCTTGCCACACACCCCGCGTCCACCACGCACCGCCAGCTCAACCCAGAAGAACTGGCAAAGGCGGGTGTGAGCGAAGGCATGGTGCGCCTGTCGGTGGGCATCGAGCACATTGATGACCTGCTGGCCGACCTACAGAATGCACTGGATCAAGTGTGATGACCTGCCAATGCTCGAAGACCTATCCATGACGCCACTCCTCATTCACTGATAGCCGAGCGCTCCCTGCAGGCACATGACGCTGACGCCTTGCAGGCACAATGCGCGCATGGATCAAGACAGGGAAAAATCCCCCGAACCCGCACCACTACGGACCCTTCCCGTGTTGGTTCGGGGCATCCTCTTGGTGTTTGCAATATTCAATTTGGCACTGGGAATAGTTGGTATCTTTGTTCCCGGGCTGCCCACCACGGTGTTCATCTTGTTGGCTGCCTGGGCCGCCGCAAAGAGCTCCCCGCCTCTTTACCGATGGTTGTGGAATCATCGGCTGTTCGGCCCAATGCTTCAAAACTGGGCCAGTGGCGGTTGCGTCAGCCGCAAGGCCAAATGGACAGCTTCAGCAGTGATGTCATCGAGCGTGGTCATCCTGTTGTTCAGCAACGCACCTCGCTGGGCAACTGCTACAGCCATTGCTTGCATGACCATTGTCTTGGCTTGGTTATGGCGCCGACCTGAGCCTTGAAGACAGAGTCTTCAAACAAAACAAGAGAATGTTGAGGAGCACATAATTTTGTGTATATAATCTAAGTCTTGTTCCTCGATAGCTCAGTCGGTAGAGCGCCGGACTGTTAATCCGTAGGTCCCTGGTTCGAGCCCAGGTCGAGGAGCCAAAATTTAGATAGCTTTGCAAATCTCAGCAAAGCAAAACCATACCGATTATTCCTCGATAGCTCAGTCGGTAGAGCGCCGGACTGTTAATCCGTAGGTCCCTGGTTCGAGCCCAGGTCGAGGAGCCAATTAAAAACCCTGCACTGCACAGTGCAGGGTTTTTTTTTGCTCAAGCATCCATGCAAACAACAAATACGGAATCATTGCTCACTTCGTCTAAAACGCTAGCTTAGTCACGCTTGAACCGCTCGCTGGAACTTTCTATCTGCACCACCTATGGACGTCGCACTGCCTTGGCTCGCCCCTGGGGACCCACTCCCCACTCCTGAATCCGCATGGGGACTTGATACACCGGCGCCGGGACTACTGGCCGCAGGCGGCACACTCGATACCGAGACTTTGTGTTGCGCCTACGCTCAAGGCACTTTTCCCTGGTTTAGCCATGGTCAGCCCATACTCTGGTGGGCTCCAGACCCACGGATGGTGCTCCAGGTGAACCAGTTCAAGCTACACCCTTCGTTGCGCAAGACTCTCAAAAAATTCCAAAATTCGCCAGAGTGCTCAGTCACTATAGACAAGGCGTTCTCACGGGTGATCCGAACTTGCGCCACCCAGAGCAGGAAAGGTCAAAACGGTACGTGGATCGTTCCATCCATGGTGGAGGCATATGAACAACTTCATGCCCTGGGCGTGGCGCACAGCGTGGAAACGTGGGTCGATGACAAGTTAGTCGGAGGTCTTTACTTCGTAGCACTGGGCAAGGCGGTGTTCGGCGAATCCATGTTTGCACATGCGACAGACGCCTCGAAAATTGCACTGGCTGCATTGGTGTGCATGGCAAAAGCGCAGGGCGTGCCTTGGATCGACTGTCAACAAAACACCAGACACCTGGCATCCTTGGGCGCAGCAGAAATACCACGCAAAACATTCGTTGCTGACATCCAGGCCCTTTCAAGCGAACCGGACCCTCTCTGGGTTTTTGAATCCGTATACTGGTCGCAGTTACTGTCCCGCTGAAACAAGGCATGACGCAACTCAATGACCTGCCACTGCACACGCTGCAGTACTACGCTACGGCGCCCTACCCCTGCAGCTACCTGCCAGACAGGGTGGCACGCTCGCAAGTAGCGACGCCCAGCCACCTTATTCAGAATTCCGTTTATTCGGACTTGGTGAACAAGGGATTCAGGCGCAGCGGCATGTTCACCTACCGCCCATATTGCGATGGCTGCCAAGCCTGCAAGCCATTGCGCATCGTCGCTGATGAGTTTTTGCCTGATCGCAGTCAGCTAAGGGCGCAGGCACGTCATCAGCACCTGCAAGCCCACATCTTGCGTTTGTGCTTCCTTCCCGAGCACTATCAGCTGTACCAGCGCTACCAAAAAGCCCGACATCCTGGCGGTGGCATGGATCAGGACAACATCGATCAGTACACGCAGTTTCTGTTGCAAAGCAGAGTCAATTCGCGATTGGTGGAATTTCGAGAGCCCGGTCCTGACGGGGTACCGGGCGCACTCAAAATGGTATCCATCCTCGATGTACTTGATGACGGGATTTCAGCGGTCTACACGTTCTTTGAGCCAGATGAGCGTTCAAGCTACGGGACTTACAACGTGCTCTGGCAGGTAGCACAGGCACGAAAACTGAGCCTCCCTTATGTTTACTTGGGGTATTGGATCCAAGAAAGCCCAAAGATGGCTTACAAAGCCCGCTTCAAACCCAGCGAAATCCTGGAAGATCAAGGCTGGCAGCGACAGGCATCTAGCTGACACTCACGCAAGGCGGGATCACATTTCACAAGGTAAGATGCAACAGCACATGCTGCGTCATAGCCCATGAAAAAAATAGATTCAGATATCCCAGCCAAACCAAGCGTACAAGTCCTTGAACGGATGTTCACCCTGATAGATGTCTTGGCCTCACGCGAAGATGCCATCTCATTGAAGGAAATCAGTGAAAAGACAGGGCTGCACCCCTCCACCACACACCGCATCCTGAACGACTTGACCATCGGTCGATTTGTTGATCGACCAGAATCTGGCAGCTATCGCCTAGGAATGCGCCTGTTGGAGCTGGGCAATCTCGTCAAAGCCCGCTTGAGCGTGCGAGATGCTGCATTGGTGCCTATGCGCAACCTGCACAAGCTCATCCAACAACCCGTCAACCTGAGCATGCGCCAGGGAGACGAAATTGTTTACATCGAACGGGCCTACAGTGAGCGATCTGGTATGCAGGTGGTTCGCGCCATTGGCGGCAGAGCGCCTTTGCACTTGACCTCTACCGGAAAATTGTTTTTGGCGCTGGATGACCCGCAACGCGTCCGCGCTTACGCAACCCGTACTGGGCTAGCCGGGCACACCCGCAACAGCATCACCCAACTACCCATTTTGGAGCGCGAGTTGGCAAAAGCCCGGCAATATGGCATTGCTCGTGACAACGAAGAGCTGGAATTGGGCGTTCGATGCATTGCCGCCGGCATTTATGACGACCAAGGCAAACTGGTGGCGGGCCTTTCGATTTCTGCACCAGCGGATCGGCTGGACGAAGGCTGGCTACCAAAACTTCAGTCCACAGCGCAAGAAATCTCATTGGCACTGGGCTACACGCCCGGCCGCACAGCGAGCCCCTGAAATAGCAAAGCCCAAGGCACCTTCGATGCCCTGGGCTTCAAAAGCGCCGGCTATCAGCCGTGGCTTCCTTTTTGAGCCGTCATCTTGGGCGCTCCAAAAGCGCGGGCTGACTCAACCCAGTTTCTCACCCGCTCTGCATCTCCCAGACGACTGAACTTACCCGCAGAGTCCAGGAAAACCATAATCAGCTTGCGCCCTGCAACCTCGGCCTGCATCACCAAGCAACGACCTGCTTCCGAGATGTAGCCTGTCTTCTGAAGACCAATGTCCCAGGTAGGGTTTTTCACCAGACCATTCGTGTTGTTGTACTGCAGCGTCTTGCGCCCCACGGCCACCTCATAGCTGGGCGACGTAGACAACTCCCGCAGCACTGGGTCCCTATGTGCCACGTTCACCAAGGTGGCCAGGTCACGTGCACTGGCTTGGTTCTGGCTTGATAAACCAGTCGGTTCCACATAACGCGTATCTGTCATGCCAAGCATGCGAGCCTTCGCGTTCATGAGGCTCACGAACGTAGCCAAGCCGCCGGGGTAAGTACGTCCAAGGGCATGCGCCGCACGATTCTCGCTGGACATCAACGCCAAGTGGAGCATCTCGCCACGGGTCAGGGTAGTGCCTACGCTCAAACGGGACCGGCTTCCCTTTTCTGTATCTACATCATCCTGGGTGATGGTAATGGGTTCATCCATCGGTAACTTGGCCTCGCTGATGATGAGACCTGTCATCAGTTTGGTGAGGGATGCAATCGGCAAAACAGCATGATCGTTCTTGCTCAGCAACACTTCACTCGTGTCTTGGTCAATGACCAAGGCAACGCTCGACTTCAAATCCAAGGGATCAGACACCTCATGCAACCCAGCCATCTGCCCAAATGACAACTTGGCCGGGACCGCCGGAGCACGCGAAACAGCCGAAGCCTTGACGGGGCGAACCCCGGCTTTCGCACTCACGCGCCGACGGTCGTTGGCCTGGCGATCAGAAGAACGCAGGGTCACGGCCACACGGCGATCAGCAGTTTTTTTGGTGGAGGCGGTGGCTGAAGGTGCCACCTTTTTGACGGTAGCTCGCTTGCGCTCTGCGGCATTTGCAGAGGGGGCGATGAGCGCGGAACTGACGATGACAAGACCCAAGATGGAGGCAATCCGGCTCACTGCGGTGCGAAAGCGATGTTGCATCCAGGTGCTCCAAACGTAAAGGAATGTGTGGCAGTGTACAGAATCAAAAAAAGTCGCGCAAGATCAAGACCTTGCACGACTTTTAACGAAATTGGTTGAATTATAAATTGCTTACTCAACCTTGGGCGGCCACTCTGTCTGCTTTACTTTGTAATTTATTCAGCGCGCTCAGATAAGCTTTGGCAGAGGCCACCACGATGTCAGGATCGGCACCCACGCCGTTGACGACGCGGCCGCTGTTTTGCAATCGCACCGTCACTTCGCCTTGACTCTCTGTGGAGCCACTGATGGCGTTCACAGAATAGAGCACCATCTCGGCACCACTTTTGACGTGCGACTCAATCGCCTTCAACGATGCGTCCACAGGACCGTTGCCAACAGACTCTCCACGCACTTCCACGCCATCTACCGTGAAAACTACGCGGGCACGTGGCTGCTCACCCGTTTCACTTTGCTGGGCCAACGATACAAACCCATATTGCTCGCGCTCACTGGTAACACTCTCATCACTCACCAGGGCCAGAATGTCCTCATCAAAGATCTCGCTCTTGCGATCAGCAAGTTCCTTGAAACGAGTGAACGCCGTGTTGAGTTCCGTCTCGCTCTCAAGACTGACGCCCAGTTCCTGCAAGCGTTGCTTGAAGGCGTTACGCCCACTGAGCTTGCCCAGCACGATCTTGTTGGCGCTCCAGCCCACGTCTTCCGCACGCATGATTTCATAGGTGTCACGGGCCTTGAGCACACCATCCTGGTGAATGCCAGAAGCGTGTGCAAACGCGTTGGCGCCGACCACCGCCTTGTTGGGCTGCACCACAAAGCCAGTCGTCTGGCTGACCATGCGGCTGGCCGCCACGATGTGCTGGGTGTCGATCGCCAAATCCAGCTTGAAGTAATCACGACGGGTTTTGATGGCCATGACCACTTCTTCCAACGAGCAATTACCAGCGCGTTCGCCCAGCCCGTTGATGGTGCATTCCACCTGACGCGCACCACCAATCATCACGCCGGCCAGCGAGTTGGCTACAGCCATGCCCAAGTCGTTGTGGCAATGCACAGACCATATGGCCTTGTCGCTATTGGGAATGCGCTCACGCAGCGTTTTGATGAAGTTGCCGTACAGCTCAGGAATTGCGTAGCCCACCGTATCGGGCACGTTGATGGTGGTTGCGCCCTCGGCGATGACCGCCTCCAGCACACGGCACAGAAAATCTGGCTCGCTGCGGTAACCGTCCTCAGGGCTGAACTCGATGTCGGCCACCAAATTGCGCGCAAAGCGTACCGATTGCTTTGCTTGCTCCAGCACCTGCTCCGGAGTCATGCGCAGCTTCTTCTCCATGTGCAACGGAGACGTGGCGATGAAGGTGTGAATGCGCGCTGAATTGGCACCCCTGAGAGCCTCGGCAGCACGGGAAATATCGCGGTCATTGGCGCGGGACAGCGAGCAAATGGTCGAGTCCTTGATGGCATTGGCGATGGACTGCACTGCCTCAAAATCACCGTTCGAGCTGGCAGCAAACCCGGCTTCGATCACGTCCACCTTCAGACGCTCCAGCTGGCGCGCAATGCGCAGCTTCTCGTCTTTGGTCATGGAAGCCCCGGGGGACTGTTCACCGTCACGCAAAGTGGTGTCGAAAATGATGAGTTTGTCTGCCATGTCGTCTCTCCTGGTATTGGTGGGGTCAACCCGCAACGCTTGAAATTGGATGCCCAAAGAAAAAGGCCCGTTGCGGGTGCATACGGGCCTTTGAGAAAAAGTGTGCGCGTGCGCCTACCGTCTCCGCCCGTGGGGAGATAGCAGTAGAGCCAGTGCAAACATATTCATGCATTGCAATGTAGCACAAGTCATCCATCTGCCTTACCCTCATTTGTGAAGCCCACGCTCTTCGGGCTCATCGGTGGAGGTGCTGATCACACTGCTATGCTGACCCTTGGCCTTGCGCCAGGCATACACGCCATAGCCGCTCATGCCATACAGAACAAAAATGCCAAACAGCACGATGGGGGGATGGATATTGATGACGGCAATCACCAGCGCGATGAGCACGATGGCTGCGAAAGGCACGCTCTTTTTCATCTGCACGTCTTTGAAGCTGTAGAACGGCACATTGGTGACCATGGTGAGACCCGCATACAGCGTGAACGCAAACATGATCCACGTGATCTGCGACCAGCTAAGCCACGAATCCTCACCCGGCCGCACTCCCAGTTCGGTCATCAACCAAATAAAGCCAGCCACCAACGCCGCAGCCGCAGGAGATGGCAGGCCCTGGAAGTAACGTTTGTCCACGACCCCAGTGTTCACATTGAAGCGAGCCAGACGCAACGCAGCGCAAGCACAGTAGACAAACGCAGCGGTCCACCCCCAATTGCCCAAACCCTGCAAAGCCCACTCATAGGCAATCAGGGCCGGTGCGGCGCCAAACGACACCATGTCCGAGAGCGAATCCATCTGTTCGCCAAAGGCACTCTGGGTGTTGGTCATGCGGGCCACGCGCCCATCCAGGCTATCGAGCACCATGGCACAGAAGACACCCACAGCGGCCATGTCGAAGCGGCCATTCATGGCCATCACAACGGAATAAAAGCCCCCAAACAAAGCCGCCAGCGTGAACAGATTGGGCAAGATATAGATACCCTTGCGCCGCTTGCGCACCGAGACACCGTGGTTGTTGCGGGACTCATTGCCATCGTGCATCAAACAAACCTCCAGCGCTTTGTGGACAAGCGCAAACAGCTATTATATTTGTAGCAACGCAGAATCCCGGGAAGCTGCGATGTCCACCACCCTCAAACGGGCAAAGGACGAGTGTAGCCGTTACCCATGCTGCGATCGACCAATGAAAAGGGCCACCGAAGTGGCCCTTGGATTCTGCAAGGCAAGATCAGTTGCGGGTCTGGTCCACCAGCTTGTTCTTGGCGATCCAAGGCATCATGGCGCGCAGCTGAGCGCCCACCAATTCGATGCTGTGGTCGGCGGTGTTGCGGCGGCGGGCGGTCATGCTTGGATAGTTCAAGCGGCCTTCCTGGATGAACATCTTGGCGTAGTCACCGTTCTGGATACGCTTGAGCGCATTGCGCATGGCGGCGCGCGATTGCTCATTGATCACTTCAGGGCCGGTCACGTACTCGCCGAACTCGGCGTTGTTCGAAATCGAGTAGTTCATGTTGGCAATGCCGCCTTCGTAGATCAGGTCCACGATGAGCTTGAGCTCGTGCAGGCATTCGAAGTAGGCCATTTCAGGAGCGTAGCCAGCTTCAACCAGGGTTTCGTAACCCATCTTGATCAGCTCGACAGCACCGCCGCACAGCACGGCCTGCTCGCCGAACAGGTCGGTCTCGGTTTCTTCCTTGAAGTTGGTCTCAATGATGCCGGCCTTGCCGCCACCGTTGGCCATGGCGTAGCTCAAAGCCAGGTCACGGGCCTTGCCGGACTTGTCTTGGTGCACAGCCACCAGGTGGGGCACGCCGCCACCTTGGGTGTACGTGTTGCGCACAGTGTGGCCGGGAGCCTTGGGGGCGACCATCCACACGTCCAGGTCAGCGCGGGGCACGACCTGGTTGTAGTGAACGTTGAAACCGTGGGCGAAGGCCAGCGAGGCACCTTGCTTGATGTTGGGGGCCACGTTGTTGTTGTAGACCTCGGCGATCTGCTCATCAGGCAGCAAGATCATGACCACGTCAGCAGCCTTGACTGCATCGTTCACTTCCATCACGGTCAGGCCAGCCTTGCCAACCTTGTCCCAGGAAGCGCCGCCTTTGCGCAGGCCCACCACGACCTTGACGCCGCTGTCGTTCAGGTTTTGCGCGTGGGCGTGGCCCTGCGAGCCGTAGCCGATGATGGCAACAGTCTTGCCCTTGATCAGGCTCAGATCACAGTCTTTGTCGTAGAAAACTTTCATGGGTAGCTCCGGTTGAAATACGTTGTAAAGGATAAAAGTTCGGGATTGTCTTACACGCGCAAGATGCGCTCGCCGCGGCCAATGCCGCTGGCGCCCGTGCGCACGGTTTCCAGAATGGCAGCACGGTCAATGGCTTGCAAAAAGGCGTCGTTCTTGGACTGATCGCCAGTGAGCTCGATGGTGTAGCTCTTCTCGGTCACGTCGATGATGCGGCCGCGGAAGATGTCGGCCATGCGCTTCATCTCTTCGCGCTCCTTGCCCACGGCACGCACCTTCACCATCATGAGCTCGCGCTCGGTGTAGGCGCCTTCGGTCAGGTCCACCACCTTCACCACTTCGATCAGGCGGTTCAGGTGCTTGGTGATCTGCTCGATCACGTCGTCAGAACCCGTGGTCTGGATGGTCATGCGCGACAGCGAGGGGTCTTCCGTGGGGGCCACGGTCAGGGACTCGATGTTGTAGCCACGGGCAGAGAACAAGCCCACAACGCGGGACAAGGCGCCCGCTTCGTTTTCGAGCAAAACGGCAATGATGTGTTTCATGATGATGAGATTCCTCTTTTCGCTGCCCTCCCCTGCGCACGGTAATGCGCAGGCTTGACAGACAATAGATTCGTCAAAAAATGCTATCAATTAGATAGCTGCTAGCGCTTTACAGAAAAGCGCTGGAGGCCGATTTTGCTTAAAGGTCTTCCGAACCCAGCAGCATTTCGGTAATGCCCTTGCCGGCCTGCACCATCGGGAACACGTTCTCGGTGGGATCGGTACGGAAGTCCAGGAACACGGTGCGGTCCTTGAGCTTGCGGGCTTCGCGCAGCGCGGGCTCCACGTCCTGAGGGCGCTCAATGAGCAAGCCCACATGGCCGTACGCTTCTGCCAGTTTCACGAAGTTGGGCAACGCGTCCATGTAGCTGTGGCTGTAGCGGCCCGAGTATTCAATCTCTTGCCACTGGCGCACCATGCCCAGATAACGGTTGTTCAACGCACAAATCTTGATCGGTGTGTTGTACTGCAGGCAGGTGGACAGTTCCTGGATGTTCATCTGCACCGAGCCTTCGCCGGTGACGCAGAACACTTCAGCATCAGGCTTGGCCAACTTGATACCCATGGCGTAAGGGATACCCACGCCCATCGTGCCAAGACCACCCGAGTTGATCCAGCGGCGCGGCTCATCAAAGCGGTAATACTGGGCAGCCCACATCTGGTGCTGACCCACATCCGACGTGATGTAGGCATCCGCGTCTTTAGTCATGTTCCAGAGCGTTTCAACCACGTACTGGGGCTTGATGACATCAGGCGAGCCCATGTCGTACTTGAGGCACTGGCGGCTGCGCCAGGCTTCAATCGTGTCCCACCAAGCCGACAGCGCACCCGCATCGGGGCGTGTGCTGCTTTCGCGGATCATGGAAATCAGCTCGGTCAACACATCTTTGACGTCGCCCACGATCGGCACGTCCACCTTGACGCGTTTGGAGATGCTGGAAGGATCGATATCGATGTGGATGATCTTGCGATCGTTTTGCGCAAAGTGCTTGGGATTCCCGATCACGCGGTCATCAAAGCGCGCCCCCACCGCCAGCAGCACGTCGCAGTTCTGCATGGCGTTGTTGGCTTCAATGGTGCCGTGCATGCCCAGCATGCCGAGGAACTTGCGGTCAGAAGCCGGGTAAGCCCCCAGGCCCATCAGCGTGTTGGTGACGGGGTAACCCAGCATATCCACCAGCGTGCGCAACTCGTTCGTCGCGTTGCCCAGCAACACGCCGCCACCGGTGTAGATGTAGGGACGTTTGGCGGCCAGCAGCAGCTGGAGCGCCTTGCGAATCTGGCCACTGTGGCCCTTGCGCACGGGGTTGTAAGAGCGCATTTCTACGCTTTGTGGATATCCTGTGTAAGGCACCTTCTTGAAAGAGACATCCTTGGGGATATCCACCACCACCGGCCCTGGACGGCCAGAACGGGCAATGTGGAATGCCTTCTTGAGCGTCATGGCCAGATCGCGCGGATCTTTGACCAGGAAATTGTGTTTGACGATGGGGCGCGTGATGCCGACCGTATCGCATTCCTGGAAAGCATCCAGACCAATGGCTGCCGTGGGCACCTGACCAGAGATGATCACCATCGGGATGCTGTCCATGTAGGCGGTAGCGATGCCGGTCACGGCATTCGTGAGGCCCGGGCCGGATGTCACCAATGCCACACCCACTTCACCGGTGGCGCGGGCATACCCGTCTGCAGCGTGCACTGCGGCCTGTTCGTGGCGCACCAGCACATGCTGAATGGTGTCTTGCTTGTAGAGAGCGTCGTAAATATAGAGAACAGCTCCGCCTGGGTACCCCCAGATGAACTGAACGTTCTCTGCTTGAAGCGACTTGACGAGAATCTCGGAACCCATCAGATCCTGCGAAGCGTTCGCGGATGCCTGTGCAGCGGCTGCCACTGCGAGTTCTGCTTTGGAAATTTCCATGATCAACCTTTGTGAATTTCTCTAACGAAAAACCTTGGGTGCTCCTCGCACGCGCTCTTGTGAAGCCAGCTTGGAACTTGAGGCCAAGGACATAGGCGGGATGATTGCCGCGCCGGACCGTGACCCGTTTGCCTTTTGAATTGCTCACAGATTATCGCACTGCAACACAAGCTCACACGCTGCCTTTCAAAAAAAACATCAAAAATGAGATAATCGAGGGCTTACCAGCCTGTGGGTGTTGTTAGCACCACCAACCATGGCGTTGCACCATTGCGGGCCCATTTGTCTTGGCAACTGAACAAGAACTCTCCGATTTCCTCAAAAGCGTAGAAAAGCGCGCATTCAAGCGCTCGCTTTACCACGTGCGTAACGAGGAGGCGGCCCTGGACATCGTGCAAGACAGCATGCTCAAGCTGTCGGAGCACTACGGGGACAAGCCGGTAGCAGAGCTACCCATGCTGTTCCAGCGCATCCTTTCCAACTGCACCCTGGACTGGTTTCGCAGGCAAAAGACCCGCAACGCACTGTTTTCGAACATGAGCGACTTCGAAGGCCCAGGCGAAGATGGCATGGATTTTGATTTGCTAGAGGCATACTCTGGCCCAGACAACGGAGAGCGCGCAGAAAGCGCCGAAGACGAAACCACACGAGCCCAGACGTTTCGCGAGATAGAAACAGAGATCCAGGAGCTCCCCGCGCGTCAACGGGAGGCGTTCCTCATGCGTTACTGGGAAGAAATGGATGTTGCAGAAACGGCCGCCGCTATGGGCTGTTCCGAGGGAAGCGTAAAAACACATTGTTTCAGAGCCATCCAGACACTGAGCAAGGCACTCAAGGCCAAAGGAATCGAGTTATGAACACCGCACCCCACCCCTCTAACGACGCAGCCGCAGACCTTTTTGCTCGCCGGGTTGCGGCACGGATGACGCAAGGCACTGAAGACCTGCCCTACGACATCAGCGAACGCCTGCGGGCCGCTCGCATGCAGGCACTGGCCAAGCGCAAAGTGGTAGCACCGGTGCGCAAAGCAGCTCCCGTGGTGCTGCACTCCGGCTCCACAGCTATTTTGGGACGCGGAGGTGACGGCGGGTGGTGGAACGCGCTGGTATCGGCCATCCCCCTCATGGCACTGGTGATTGGACTATTCGCTATAAACGCAGCCCAAGACGAAAATGGGCTCAATGAAGTGGCGGAAGTGGATGCAGCCCTGCTCACCGACGACCTGCCCCCTGAGGCATATGCCGATCCAGGGTTCATGCAATTTTTGAAGACTGCTGCTGCGCGCAACTGACGCGCTTTTACCCTCCGCCCACGGCCTGCATGCAAACAGAACAAACCGCCGCGCTCACCAACACGCCAGCCATCGTGCTGGCTTTGGTGCTTTTGGGCGCGATGGCGGTTGCGAGCGTACAGGTAGCGCAGTACGTTCTTCTTGCTCCAGGCACGCTGCTGCCTGCAGCGCCTTCCAAGCCCGTTACCAAGCTGCGGCCTGCTGCGGCTACGGTACTTCAGCCTTCAGAGGCATTCACCGAAATGGCCTCGGGCCCTGGTTGGGAAACCCTCACAACACCCCAAAAACTGGCGCTCTATCCGCTGGCAGAGCGATGGGCTGTTTTGAGCGAAAGTCAAAAGCGCCGCTGGCTTGCGCTGGCACAGGCCTTTGAAACGTTGCCGCCTGAAGAGCAGGAGAAACTGCACAACCGCATGACCGAGTGGTCAAGCTTGAGTGCTCGACAACGCAGCCAGGCACGCCTGAACTATGCAGACGCGCAGCGGCTGGCACCCAATGACAAGCGGGCCCACTGGGAGGCTTATCAGGCGCTGAGCGATGAAGAAAAGCGCTCACTGGCTGCTGATGCTCCCACCAAGCCAGCGGGAGCGGCGCCTGCTTTGCGCCCCGTGTCTCCCAAGAAACTGGTGCAAGTTCCCGCAGCCACGCAAGCAGGGCCGGCCCGAGTCAACCCACCCAAGATCACACCGACGGACCCTCACCTGCCGCGCACCTTGGTGGTAGTCCCCGTGCCAGCAACCACCCCACCAGCGGAGCCTGCCCGAGCACCAGCGGCACCCATTGTGGTGGAGACGACCCCGGTTTCCACGCCTTCGGCCACCCCCTCCTCGCTGCCTCCGCTGCCGAGCGGTCCGGCTGCATCGGAGCCCGCACCAGCCCCTGCACTGCAACCCCGGCCGGAAGATATTGGCTACCAGCCGCAGTGATACCCTTCAGGCATGTCTGCTCTTCCCGAATCCGGCTCCTCCATCCCATCGCCCGCCCCTCAGTCCAGCAAGCTTCAAACACCCAGTATCACGCGGCGGATGGCGTGCTGGCTGTACGAGGGCATTCTGATGTTTGGCGTGGTCTTCATCGCGTCGTACCTGTTTGATACGCTGAGCCAGTCTCGCCACGCATTGGCCAACCGCGGCCTGCGCATGGGGTTCCTGTTTGTGGTCTTCGGCATCTATTTCGGGTGGTTCTGGTCGCGCGGCCAGACGCTTGCACAAAAAACCTGGCACATCCGCGTAGTCAGCCCCACTGGCGCGCCTGTCACGCAAGCGCGCGCTGCGTTGCGCTACGTGCTGTGCTGGGTATGGTTCCTTCCACCCCTGGCAGCCTATTCCTTTGGTGTACCAGCCCTTGAAGTGCTGGTCCTGCTGGGCGGTTGGGTGGCGATGTGGGCTATTTTGAGCCGTTTCCACCCTGCGCAGCAGTTCTGGCATGACGCATGGGCGGGCACCCGTCTGGTGCATTTTGATCCGGGCAAAAAATAATACCGGGGCGGCTTGGTCGCCCAGCCCTCTCCACGACGACCTCACATGTCCATCCCACCCCCCACATCACCAGCCAACGCACAAAAAAACCGCAAAGGGCTTAACCGCGTCTGGCATGCCGCTGGCTATTCCATTGAAGGTTTGAAGGCAGGCTGGCACGAAACCGCATTCCGCCAGGAAGCTCTGGCAGCGTTGGTACTCGTTCCCCTGGCCTTCTGGCTGGGCAAGAGCTGGGTAGAGGTCGCTTTGCTGGCAGGTTCTGTAGTGATTGTGATGATCGTCGAACTGCTCAACACAGGGATCGAAACGGCGATTGATCGCATTGGCCCGGAGTGGCACGACCTTTCCAAACGCGCCAAGGACATGGGCAGCGCCGCCGTGCTGCTGGCATTGCTGCTGTGCGGCGGGATCTGGGTAGCCGCTATCGCTCAAAGGATTTTTCATGGCTGAACCCACGTTTTCGATCTGTGTCTACTGCGGTTCACGCCCAGGAGAGAACCCCGCATTCGCGCAAGCCGCACAAGAGGTAGGCCGCTGGATCGGGGAACACTCGGGTCAGCTGGTGTACGGCGGCGGACGCAGCGGGCTCATGGGCATCGTGGCAGAGGCCACGCGCCTCGCAGGCGGTCGCGTGGTGGGCGTGATTCCCCAGGCGCTGGTAGACAAGGAATTGGCCGACCATGCCTGCGATGAATTGCACATCGTGCAGAACATGCACGAGCGCAAGGCGATGATGGCCGAGCGCAGCGATGCCTTTGTGGCCCTGCCGGGCGGCATCGGCACGTTTGAAGAACTGTTTGAAGTGTGGACCTGGCGCCAGCTTGGCTACCACGGCAAGCCCTTGGGCCTGCTGAACGTGGCGGGTTATTACGATGGCCTGTTAGGTTTTCTGCAGACCAGCGTGAAGAGCGGCTTCATGGGCGACTGGCAGATGGAGCTGCTGCAAACGGAGACGACTCCGGCAGCGTTGCTACGCAACCTGGTGCTGGCAACCGGCCCCGACCAACCAGCCACCCCACTGCGTGCAGTGATCTAAAAAGCTGTTCAAAGGGCGCACCTTGCGCCTCAGGTGGTCAGTGGGGCTACCTACCCCACCAACCGCGGCATCGTCAGATGGCCGCATCGTCCAGGTCTCCGGTCCGGATGCGCACCACGCGCTCCACGGGGGTCACAAAAATCTTGCCGTCACCGATCTTGCCGGTGCGGGCCACGTTCACGATGGCATCGACGCAGCGGTCCACGTCCTCTGTTTTCACCACTACCTCCACCTTCACCTTGGGCAGAAAGTCCACCACGTATTCCGCGCCTCGGTATAGCTCGGTGTGGCCTTTTTGGCGCCCAAAACCTTTGACCTCGGTCACCGTCAAGCCGGTCACGCCGCATTCGGCAAGCGCTTCACGCACCTCTTCCAGTTTGAAGGGCTTGATGACGGCGGTGATCATTTTCATAGGAGTCTCCTGGGGCGATGTAAAAAATTGGCGAGCACGCTGAAGGGCTAGTGACAGGTGGCAAACCTGCCTTCAGGCGCGGAATTTGTTGGTGATAGGGTAACGCCAGTCTTTACCAAAACTGCGCTTTGTGACGCGAATGCCCACGGGCGCTTGGCGGCGTTTGTATTCGTTGATTTTGATGAGCCGCGTCACGCGCTCCACATCTGCCCGCGCATACCCGGCAGCGATGATGGACTCGATGGGCTCGTCATTTTCCATGTACCGCTGCACGATGGCGTCCAGCACCTCGTAAGGCGGCAGGCTGTCCTGGTCTTTCTGGTCAGGCCGCAACTCGGCGCTGGGCGGGCGGGTAATGATGCGCTCCGGGATGGGGTTGCTACCCGTGCCATACGGGTCATTGGCGTTGCGCCAGCGTGCCAGCTCAAACACGCGGGTCTTGGCCACATCCTTGATGACAGCGAAGCCGCCAGCCATGTCGCCATACAGCGTGCAATAGCCCGTGGCCATCTCGCTCTTATTGCCCGTGGTGAGCACCACCTGGCCAAATTTATTGGACAAGGCCATCAGCAAGGTGCCGCGAATGCGGGCTTGCAGGTTCTCTTCAGTCGTGTCCTCGGGCAGGCCTGCAAACTCTTGCGCCAGGGCCGACTTGAAAGCCTCGAACTGAGGGCGAATGGAGATTTCGTCGTAACGAACGCCCAGGCGTGCAGCCATGTCGCGGGCGTCGATCCAGCTGATGTCTGCCGTGTAGGGTGACGGCATCATCACCGTCCGCACCTTGTCGGCCCCCAGAGCGTCTACCGCAATCGCCAGCACCAGGGCCGAATCAATGCCGCCGGACAACCCCAGCAGCACGCCAGGGAAGCCATTCTTGGTGACATAGTCGCGCACGCCCAGCACCAGCGCGTCCCACAGGTCTGCATCGGCGCTCGGCACGGGGGCCATATCAGCTATTAATTTAATAGCATCTTGCGCTTTCTGCAAGCGCACTGTGAACAGATTTTCTTTAAAACCAGGCGCGCGCCCGGCCACACGCCCATCAGCCCCCAAAGCAAACGAGCGGCCTTCAAAAACCACTTCGTCCTGCCCACCCACCAGATGCGCGTACAGCAGGGGCAAACCCGTCTCCGCCACGCGCTCCCGCATGGTTTGCTCGCGCTCGGCACTCTTGCCCAGGTGAAACGGCGACGCGTTGATAACCGCCAGCACCTCTGCGCCCGCAGCCGCTGCATCACGTGCGGCTGCGGGGTACCAGGCATCCTCGCAAATCAGCACACCCACCCGCACTCCAGCCACTTCAAACACGCACGGTTCCTGCCCCGCCACGAAGTAGCGGCGCTCGTCAAACACCTGGTAGTTGGGCAACTCGCGCTTGAAATAGGTCTGCTCGATCTGCCCATTGCGCACCACGCTGGCGGCATTGCGGCAGACGCTGAAAGCCGCCGCATCGGCAGACAGGGCCTGAGGGTGGCCCAGCACGATCGCCAGCCCTTGTAACCCTGCAGTTTCGCGGGCCACGGCTTTCACGGCATCATCGCAAGCCGCAAGAAAAGCGGGGCGCAAAAACAGGTCTTCGGCCGCATAGCCACACACTGCAAGCTCGGGCGTCAGCAACAGCTGCGCGCCCAAGGCATGGGCTTCGCGGGCAGCGGCAATGATCTTTTGCGCATTGCCGGGCATATCGCCCACCACGAAATTGAGCTGAGCTGTGCAAATGGAGAGCGTCATGGAATTGATAAGGGCCTTGCAGGCCTGGTGGAACAACGCCCACACCGCCCCCGCGGGGTTGACGCAGAAAATCCTGATGGATGCCTGCCCCCCCAGAACACGCCGTGGCTGAGTCGCACATTATCGCGCGCGTACACGCGAGCGTGCTCGATGTGGACCCACAAGCCTGGAACGCATTGCTGGCGCATCAAGCCCACGCCACGCCCTTCATGCGGCATGAATACCTGGCTGCACTGGAGAGCAGCGGCAGCGCCACGCCGCGCACGGGCTGGACGCCGCGCTTCCTCACCTTGTGGGACGCGGGGGTGCTGGTGGCCGCCTGCCCGCTGTACCTGAAAACCCATTCGTATGGCGAATATGTGTTTGACTGGGCCTGGGCCAGCGCCTACGAGCAACACGGCGTGCCGTATTACCCCAAGGCGCTGGTAGCCGTGCCCTTCACCCCTGTGCCGGGCACCCGCTTGCTGGCGCGTGATGCCACTGCGCGGGCACAGCTGGTGCAGGCTGCGCGCCAGTGGTGCATGGAAGAAGACATCTCATCATTGCACTTGCTGTTTGCGGCAGAAGAAGACATTGCCACCTGCGCCGACCAGGGCCTGATGTTGCGCCACACCGTGCAGTTCCACTGGCAAAACACGGCGCCTGTAGCACCTGTTGTGTCTAGCGAAGCAACGTCGGAATGGCTGGCGATGCCAAATCGCTTCACCAGCTTTGACGACTTTCTAGCCAGCCTGGCGCAGGAAAAGCGCAAGAAGATCAAACAAGAGCGACGCCGTGTGACCGATGCAGGCGTGACTTTTCGCTGCCTGCAGGGCAAGGACATCAGCACAAGCGACTGGGATTTCTTCTACCGCTGCTACGAACGCACCTACCTCGAACACGGCAACCCGCCTTACCTGACCCGTACCTTTTTTGAAGACATGGCGCGCACCATGCCCGAAACCTGGGTGCTGTTCATTGCCGAGCGCGATGGCCGCAACATTGCTAGCAGTTTGATAGCTACCAGCGCTTTCCCCGTAAGCGCTACAGGCCAAAAAGATACTGAAATCATCGCCTATGGGCGCTATTGGGGGGCGCTGGAACGCGTGGACTGCCTGCACTTTGAGGCCTGCTACTACCAGCCTTTGCAGTGGTGCATTGAGCATGGCGTGCACCGCTTTGAAGGCGGCGCCCAAGGCGAACACAAAATGGCGCGGGCCTTGCTGCCTGTGCAGACCAGCAGCGCCCACTGGCTGGCGCACCCCGATTTTGCCGATGCGGTGGAACGCTTTTTGGAACGCGAGGGACAAGGAGTGGACGCCTATCTGCAATCGCTGCACGAACGCACGCCTTTTCGCAAACCTCAAAACCCGGCTTGACCCCAAGAAAAAAGCCGGTGCAACGCACCGGCCTTGTGGGTCAATGGATTAACCGGTTCACTACAGCCTTCAAGCGCAGGCTGCAGCCAACGGTCTGTGCAGCTTTAGAACGACTCCCAGTCTCCATCATCGGATGCCGCAGGCGCCTTGGACTTGGCAGGGGCACTGTAGGCCACTTGCCGCGCAGGCGTCGCTGCTGCCTTCTTGGAAGTGGCGGCACCTGCCATTTTTACCTTCAGCTCCTTGGCCAGCTGGATCACGGCAGCACCCACTTTTTGCGAGGCATTGGAGAAACCGGTGTTGTTCTCCAACTGCTTCTCAGCTTCCGAATAAGCGCCCTGGTTGATCAGGCGCGCCACCTTGCCAGCTTCTTGGTGGAACTGTCGGTGCGACTCCAGCAGCTGCACAAACGACGGTTTGCCGCCGTACTGAGAGCTACCCGCGCCGTGCAGCCACTTGCCCAGCTCGCAGCAATCGTCACGCGACACGGTGTCGGCGTCCAGAGTTTCTTTCTGAGCCACGGCCGTGCGCAATTTGGCCCGCCAGTTGGCGTGCGCTTGAATGGCGTTGTCCAGATTAATGCCCAAAGCGGGGCCTTCCGATCCGGCGGACGAACGACCCAGCGCGGCAGCGGGTGCCGCAGCGAATCGGGCCGAAGCAGATGCGGGCGCAGAGCCCATGCGCGGAGCTTGCGTGCGAGACACGCGCTCCTCGCCCGCGGCCAGCTTGAAGAAGGCCACGGTGTCAACCAGATCCTGGGCCTGGTTGTTCAGGCTGCTGGCCGCCGCGGCCATTTCTTCCACCAGGGCCGCATTTTGTTGAGTGACCTGGTCCATTTGGGTTACCGCTTCACCCACCTGGCTGACGCCCTGGCTTTGCTCATTGCTGGCAGCGCTGATCTCACCCATCAGGTCCGTCACGCGCTTGATCGCACCCACCACTTCCGTCATGGTGGTGCCGGCTTGGTCTACCAGCGACGTACCGTGCTCTACGCGCTCCACGCTGTCGTTGATCAAGGTCTTGATCTGCTTGGCGGCCTCGGCCGAGCGACCAGCCAGGCTGCGCACTTCGCTGGCCACCACGGCAAAGCCACGACCTTGCTCGCCTGCGCGGGCGGCTTCCACGGCAGCGTTCAGCGCCAGGATGTTCGTCTGGAAGGCAATGCCGTCGATCACGCCAATGATGTCGGAGATCTTGCGCGAGCTGTCGTTGATGCCCTTCATGGTCTCCACCACTTGGCCCACGACTTCGCCACCCTGCACCGCCACAGTAGAGGCGCTCATCGCCAACTGGTTGGCCTGGCGGGCGTTGTCGGCGTTCTGGCGCACGGTCGAATTGAGCTGCTCCATGGACGCAGCCGTTTGCTGCAGGGCGCTGGCCTGTTGCTCTGTGCGGGCGCTCAGGTCGTTGTTGCCCGAAGCGATTTCAGACGAAGCCACCGCTACGCTTTGTGAGCCTTCACGCACATGACCCACGATGCGCGACAGGCTTTCCTGCATCTCCGACAGTGCGCGCAACAGGCGGGCTGCCTCGTCCTTGCCCTGAGCATCAATGCGAACAGACAGGTTGCCCTTGCTGATTTCTTCAGCAGCCTCCACCGCACGCTGCACGGGGGTGGTGATGGAACGCGTGGCCCACACCGCAAACAGCAAACCCAATACCAACGAGGCACCAGCCCCGATCGCCAGCACCCACTGACTGGTCTCCGCAGAGCTCAATACCGACTTTTCAAAAGCAGCCAGCTCGTCGTAGGTGTACTTGGTGACGTTTTCAAGCGACTGGATGTAGTTCTGGGCCATGGGGCGGAGATCGCTATCGACCAACGCGAACACATCTTCCCCTGCCTTTTTCCGCTCGAGCAGCTTGGCGCGGGCATCCACATAGGTTTTGCGGGCAGTGGCCACTTTGGCCAGCAGTTCTTTACCCTTGTCACTGTCAATCAAGGTTTCGAGTTTTTTCTGCTTCTCGCTCACCTCTTTGGTGGTGGCCGACATATCGGCACCCAGCGCGGCGATGTACGTATCGTCCGTGGCCTTGAGCGCTGCAGAGGCACGTGTCCAGTTCAAATCAATCCCGGCTTTCCACTCCATGGCCAGCTGGTTGCGCTCAATCTCCACAGTGGCGATACGAACAGTGGCTTCCTTGAGCATGGACAGACGCCAAAAGCCTACTGCGGCAATCACGGCGGTGATCAAAAGAACAAGGCCAAAAGCCAAGCCCAAACGGGTACCGATCTTGAATTGGTTCATCGTATTTCTCTTAAAAAGCGCCTGCGCACCAAAGTGGCACAAGCGTACTGCCAAGCTCGTCGAACTCCCACTACAGCCCATCACCCACCTCAGGATTGCCAAGGCGATTGACGTGAGGCCAGCGCCACAACACTGCTGGGCGGTCGGGCCTCACTTGCATTGGACGCAGCGCTTCGACACAAGTCAACACACATTATCCACCGTATTTATATCATAACAATCATAAATATCACATTAAAACTTGTTCACAGTGAATCCATCCATCAAATACGAGGATGTGGCGGGCGAGCAACGTATCAGTTCGGTAACAAATAGCGATTCGCATTTCACCGTGTTGACAGGCGCCGCCATGCGCCTGTTTAAGCCTCGCAAACCACGGCTAAACAATGCGTGACATAGATGGATGCAAAGGCAGTCGCTCGGCGTTGGGGTGCGCTGATAAAAAAAGCACGCTGGGTTGCAGCGTGCTTTGGTTTGGTAGCGGCCTTCGTTGGAAGGCGATCGAGAAGAGGCTTAGAAGCTCTCCCAATCGTCGTCGTTGGCCTTGGGCGTCGCTGGCGCTGTGGGTGCTTTGGCTGCAGGCAGTGCTCGGGGCGCCGCTGCCCGAGGCGCAGACGCAGGCTTTGCTGAAGAGCGCCCACGGTTCAGTAGCCCTTGGGGTGCTGAACCGGCCACCTTCGCTGCAGGCGCCGGAGCCCGGACAGCAGCGGCGTTTGCGTCGAGCTTGAAAACCGCCACAGCGTTGACCAATTCCCCCGCCTGGCTGTTCAGACTGGCCGCTGCCGCCGCCATCTCTTCGACCAAAGCCGCATTCTGCTGCGTGGCCTGGTCCATCTGCGTGACAGCTTCTCCCACCTGCCCTACGCCTGCGCTTTGTTCGCTGCTGGCCGCGCTGATCTCGCCCATGATGTCTGTCACGCGCCGGATGGCGGTGACGACTTCTGTCATGGTGGCTCCAGCCTTGTCTACCAGCGCGCTGCCTTGTTCCACCCGCTCTACGCTGGCGGTGATGAGGCTCTTGATTTCCTTGGCAGCTTCGGCGCTGCGCTGGGCCAGGCTGCGCACTTCACCGGCCACCACGGCAAAGCCTCGGCCTTGTTCACCCGCTCTGGCGGCTTCCACAGCGGCGTTGAGCGCCAGGATGTTGGTCTGGAAGGCTATGCCGTCGATGACGCTGATGATGTCGGCAATCTTGTTGCTGCTGGCGTTGATGCCTTTCATGGTCTCGACCACTTCGGCCACAACTTCACCACCCTGGGCGGCGACGGTAGATGCGTTCATGGCCAGCTGGTTGGCGGTGCGGGCGTTGTCTGCGTTTTGCCGCACGGTGGAGCCGAGTTCTTCCATCGACGCGGCGGTTTCTTCCAGAGCGCTGGCTTGTTGTTCTGTCCGTGCGCTCAGGTCGTTGTTGCCCGAGGCAATCTGGGCCGAGGCCGAGGCCACGCTTTCCGAATTCTGGCGCACAGCCACCACAGCGGCTTCCATGCGCAGCAGGGTGCTTTGCAAGGCCTGGCTTGCCGGCGTGCTGACATGGACGGCTCGGGCTCCATGCAAGGTGATGCTGTCTCCGCTATCGACCGCGGCCACGAGATTCCGCAGCTCCTGCCCCGCGCGGGCGGTTCGCCCCAGGCTCACAGCCATCAACACCTCCAGCGAGGTCTGGATCACCACATACACCGCATGGCTGAGCGTGCGCACAAAGCTGGCCTCGGTCAGGCAGTACACGCCAAAACCTGCGGCCTGCAAACGGTCAAACAGCACATGGTGCACCGCGAAGACCAGGGCTGACAACACGATGGGACGCCAGTCCAGGTACACCAGCAGCAATGCCAGCGTGACGAACACACCGAAGTGCAGTTCGGTCTGCCCCTGAGCGAGCTGAATGTGCAGCGCCACGAAGGCCGACTGCACAAAGGCCAACACCAGCCGGGAAGCCAATGCGCCTGCCGCACTGGCATACGCAATGACCGCCACCACCATCAAGACGGCCGACACACCCCAGGCCAGGCCTGATTCCACGAAATTGAAGCCCAACGCCACTGACGTGATCGCGCTGATCGCGATGGCAGCCAACATCACGCGGTCTCCCATGATGTGCATGGAACCCTGGGCGTGCCGAGGCAGTTGCCGGGAAGAATCGCTCATTGATAACTCCGAAAATTGAGGGGGCGCGTACACACCCATCATGACAGATGCTCTGTTCTGCGATCAAAACCGTTGCCGGCGTGCCGCCAAGCCAAAACAGGTACTTCACCGCCCAGAACCAGGTTCAACATCGCTATGTTGCAATGCATAATGAAATATATCCATTAAATTTGATAAATACAACTTAATTGATAATTTTACTTGTGTATTCCGTGCCACTCGTCCGGCCTGCAGCCCAACAGAACCTCTGGCAAATGGCCGCCCGACGCAGCTCCGGGCAACAAAAAAGCACCTGGGCAAATACCCAGGTGCTTTTGCAGTGTGAGCGCAGCGGCGGTTGCCGCAGTTGACTCAAATCAGGCCTGGCTCTTTTGGTAGTTGGCCACGCCGTCCATGACTTCCTTCTTGGCGGAATCAATGCCTTCCCAGCCAATCACCTTGACCCACTTGCCCTTTTCCAGGTCTTTGTAGTGCTCGAAGAAGTGGGCAATGGCGTTGCGGCGCATGGCGTTCACGTCGTCAATGTTCTTCCAGTGGTCGTACATGGGCAGGATCTTGGACGTGGGCACAGCGATGACCTTGCCATCCACACCGGCCTCGTCTTCCATCATCAAGATACCCAGGGGGCGGCAGGTCACCACCACGCCGGGGTGCAGGGGGTAAGGCGTGATCACCAGCACATCCACCGGGTCGCCGTCGCCCGACAGGGTCTGGGGAACATAACCGTAGTTGGTGGGGTAGTGCATCGCGGTGGTCATGAAACGATCCACAAAAATCGCGCCCGACTCCTTGTCCACTTCGTACTTGATGGGGTCAGAGTTCATCGGGATTTCGATGACCACGTTGAATGTCTCGGGGATGTTCTTGCCAGGGGTGACGTTGTTGAGGGACATGTTTTTGAAAATAGTGGTTTGCAACAGTAACCCGCGAAGCATGGCGTTCCATTGAGCGTCGGGATTAACCCTGATTTTAGAGGCATGCCCCTTTCTGCCCGCTTGCAACAGGGGGTTTGGTTGTAAATTGAGACCGTTGGCCAATCGGCCCCGCCCTGGGGCCCGAGGAAGCAACGCAGCGGAAGCACCACCGATGCGTCGTGTTTCCAACCGTGCAACCGCATATGAAGGAGCACTGAATGGCTGACAGCACAGCAATCACCCCTCCCCTTTTATTGGCCCTGGTCTGCGGGCTGGTCGCCGTGGCCTACGGCATCTGGGCGCGGGGCTGGATCCTTGGCAAAGACCCCGGCAATGCGCGCATGCAAGAAATTGCGGCGGCCATTCAGGCGGGCGCGGCGGCCTACCTGGCGCGCCAGTACAAGACCATTGCCCTCGTCGGCGTGGTGCTGGCGGTGCTCATCGGCATTTTTCTCGACGGCACGACGGCCGTGGGCTTTGTGGTGGGCGCGGTGCTCTCGGGCGCCTGCGGTTTCATCGGCATGAACGTGTCGGTGCGCGCCAATGTGCGCACGGCCCAGGCGGCCACGCAAGGCATCGGGCCGGCGCTCGATGTGGCGTTTCGCGGCGGCGCCATCACCGGCATGCTGGTGGTGGGGCTGGGGCTGCTGGGCGTGACGGGTTTCTTCTGGTTTCTCGCAGGCAACGGCAACCTCAAGCCCACGGCACAACTGGCCACGCTGCTCAATCCGCTGATCGGCTTTGCGTTTGGCTCGTCGCTCATCTCCATCTTCGCGCGGCTGGGCGGCGGCATCTTCACCAAGGGGGCCGATGTGGGCGCCGACCTGGTGGGCAAGGTCGAGGCGGGCATTCCTGAAGACGACCCGCGCAACCCCGCGGTGATTGCCGATAACGTGGGCGACAACGTGGGCGACTGCGCCGGCATGGCGGCCGACCTGTTCGAGACCTATGCGGTGACGCTGATTGCCACCATGGTGCTGGGTGCACTGATGGTGGGCGCCGCCCCGGTCAACGCAGTGGTGTACCCACTGGCACTGGGAGCGGTGTCCATCATCGCGTCGATCATCGGTTGCTTTTTTGTGAAGGCATCCCCCGGGATGAAGAACGTGATGCCCGCGCTGTACAAGGGCCTGGCGATTGCCGGCGTGCTGTCGCTCATCGCGTTCTACTTCGTCACGCTGTGGATCATTCCGGACAACGCCATCACCGCCAGCGGCAGCCAGATGAAGCTGTTTGGCGCCTGCGCCACCGGGCTGGTGCTGACGGCCGCGCTGGTGTGGATCACCGAGTTCTATACCGGCACGCAATATTCCCCCGTGCGCCACATCGCACAGGCATCCACCACGGGCCATGGCACCAACATCATTGCGGGCTTGGGCGTTTCCATGCGCTCCACCGCCTGGCCGGTGATTTTTGTGTGCCTGGCCATCCTGGTGGCCTACCAGCTGGCGGGCCTTTACGGCATTGCCGTGGCGGCGATGTCGATGCTGTCCATGGCCGGTATCGTGGTGGCGCTCGATGCCTACGGCCCCATCACCGACAACGCCGGCGGCATTGCCGAGATGGCCGAGCTGCCCAGCAGCGTGCGCGACATCACCGACCCGCTGGACGCCGTGGGCAACACCACCAAGGCCGTGACCAAGGGCTACGCGATTGGCTCGGCCGGACTGGCTGCGCTGGTGCTGTTTGCGGACTACACCCACAAGCTCGAAAGCTACGGCCGGGCCATCACCTTCGACCTGTCGGACCCGCTGGTCATCATTGGCCTGTTCATCGGCGGGCTGATTCCTTACCTGTTTGGTGCCATGGCGATGGAGGCCGTGGGCCGCGCAGCGGGCGCCGTGGTGGTGGAGGTGCGCCGCCAGTTCAACACCATTCCCGGCATCATGGACGGCACGGGCAAGCCCGAGTACGGCAAGGCCGTGGACATGCTGACCACTGCCGCCATCAAAGAGATGGTGATCCCCAGCCTGCTGCCCGTGGTGGTACCCATCGTGGTGGGCCTGCTGCTGGGCCCCAAGGCGCTGGGCGGCTTGTTGATGGGCACCATCGTCACCGGCTTGTTCGTGGCGATTTCGATGTGCACGGGCGGCGGCGCCTGGGACAACGCCAAGAAGTACATCGAAGACGGCAATCACGGCGGCAAGGGATCTGAAGCGCACAAGGCCGCCGTGACGGGCGACACCGTGGGTGACCCCTACAAGGACACCGCCGGCCCCGCCATCAACCCGCTGATCAAGATCATCAACATCGTGGCGCTGCTCATCGTGCCGCTGGTGGTCAAGTTCCACGCAGGGTAATCAGGCCCAGCCCCGCGCCATGACGCCAACCACGGCTGGGGCGGGGCCTTGCGCAATGATTGATTGACGCCCTTCTCACTCACCTTCACCATGCAAGGAAAGCGCACAAAAGAAGAAGGAGACACGCCATGACCGAGCTGGTCGTTCGCCGCCAGTGCCTGGCACACCCTGTTCGGCCCCACAGGGCTGGTGCGTCACATCTGGCGGCCATGGTGGGCCTACCGGCGGCGCGACTTTCACCCCAACCAACAGGCCAGCAACCTGTCGGCCCAGTGGCTGGAGCACAACCGCCACCGCTTCACACCAGTGGGTGAAACCGGCTGAGCCAGGCGGTTCACGCCGCAGCGCAGCCCTCGCGGCTCAGGGCATTTTCGCTATTGATTTCATAGCTACTTGCGCTTGACAGGAAAGCGCTGGAGGCTATTTTTATCAATATCCCTCTTCACCCTCAGGCCGTCTGACGCAGGTCACGCCTGCGCACTGGGCCGCTGCGCTGTTCCACGGCGTGCTGTACTTCTGCGCGCAAACCCAGCGCAAAGCCCCATTCGGCCACCACAAAAAGGGGCCCAACCAGCAAACCCATCACATCGTCCACAAAGGCGGGCTTGCGGCCCTCGAAATAGTGGCCCACGAACTGGATCACCCAGCCCACGGCAAACAGCCCCAGTCCCCAGGCCAGCCAGGCTGTGGTGCCCAGGGGCGCCATGGCAGTCGCCCCCACCAGCATGGCGGCGAGCAGAGCCGACATCACCAGCCCCAGCCGCACATCCAGCCGCAGGTAGAAAATGCCAGCCGCCACGGCGCAGGCCAGCGCCGGGCTCACGGGCACCATGCCCAGCCACCACACCGGGCGTGAAAGCAGCACCACCACGGCAAACATGATCATGGGCACACCAACAAAATGGGTGTGGATGTTGCGCGGATCGCGGTGGTAGGCGGCGTATTGCGCCAAGTGATCGATCAGGGTTTTCATGGGTGTCTCCAGTCGTTGTTTTGAGCAGGATTCAATGTCTCTCGCCAAAGGCGATAACGTCTGTCGTGCAGCCGACAAAAACAGAGGCGGCAACAGCGCCCCTGTGACTGTGCGGGACTGGCTCTTTATCGCTGCCCGCAGCCCTTGTAGTCCCTGTTTCTGCCCCTTTTTTTGCGCCCAAGCCGCCCCCTTTTTGTGATTGCCTACCCTGCCCGGTCCCTGCCTTTTTCGACGCGCACCCAAGCGGCCATGCACACAGCACCGCAAGCCTTGCTGCTTCCTGGCCCACGGCACGTCTGAGCTGCCTGAGCATCCCCTCCTGGCGCAGACTCTTGCCGCGCTTGCCCTTTTGCCCCGCCGACCCTGATCTCTGACTGCATGACGACCGAAGTCTCCGCCCACCTCATCGCGCTCCAATCGGGGCGCTGGTTCGCCCAGTTGCCCCCTGAATTTGCGGCGGCACTGCTGCGCATGGGCCGCATCCGGCAACTCACCGTGGGCCAGTCCCTGTTCTTGCGTGGCGACCCGCCCTGCGGGCTGTATGCCGTGCTGCGTGGCGCACTCACCGTGTCAGGCACGGGCGGGCGGTCTGACGACGCACGCTCTGCGCTGCTCACCCGCCTGGAGCCCCCGCAGTGGTTTGGCGAAATTTCGGTGTTTGATGGCAATGTGCGCAGCCACGACGCCGTGGCGGCCGAGCCCTGCACGCTGCTGCATGTACCCAACGAACCGCTGCAGGAATGGCTGCGCGGCCACCCCGAGCACTGGCACGCCCTGGCGCTGCTGGTAACCGACAAGCTACGCACCGCCTTCATCGCCCTGGAAGACGCCGCCCTGCTGCCAGCCCCCCAGCGCCTGGCCCGCAGGCTGGTGATGATGGCCGAGGGCTATGGCCAATGGAACGCCGATGGCCTCACCCGCCGGGTGATTGCACTGTCGCAAGAGCAGCTGTCGCAAATGCTGTCCATTTCGCGCCAGACCACCAACCAGATCCTCAAAGACCTGGAAGCCCGCCAGCTGGTGCGCGTGCAGCGCGGCGAGGTCGAAATCATGGACCTGGCCGGGCTGCGCCGCACCTACGCCTGAGGCGAGCCACCGGCGCTATCAAAAAGAGAGCTACTGTCGCTTGCAGTACAGGCGCTACAGCCCATTTCGGCTAAATAGTAAGCACGCATTCGATTTCTATGCAGAATGTCATCATGCAACTGAACTACATCGCCAACGCCTCCGTCCCGTCTTCGTCTGGCCGCACGCTTGCGGTGATCGACCCTTCTGACGGCCAGCCTTTTGACGAAATCCAGCGCAGCAACGCGGACGACATCGACGCCGCCGTGCATGCGGCGCGCCAGTGCTACCAGGCGGTGTGGCAGCGCATGGCACCTGTAGACCGGGGCCGGCTGCTGCAAAAACTGTCGGCCAAGGTGCTGGAGCATGCCGACGAACTCACGGCGCTGGAGCAGCGCGACTGCGGCAAACCCACCAAACAGGCCCGGGCCGATGCCGTGGCGCTGGCGCGCTACTTCGAGTTCTATGCCGGCGCCTGCGACAAGCTGCACGGCGAAACCATTCCCTACCTGGATGGCTACAGCGTGCTCACCTGGCGCGAGCCGCACGGCGTCACCGGCCACATCATCCCGTGGAACTACCCCATGCAGATCTTTGGCCGCAGCGTAGGCGGCGCGCTGGCGGCGGGCAATGTGTGCGTTGTGAAACCGGCCGAAGATGCCTGCCTGTCGCTGATCCGCGTGGCGCAACTCGCGGCCGAGGTGGGTTTTCCGCCCGGCGCCATCAACATCGTGACGGGCTATGGGCACGAAGTGGGCGATGCACTGGCACGCCACCCCGGCATTGACCACATCAGCTTCACCGGCAGCCCCAAGGTGGGCACGATCATTCAGCAGGTGGCGGCAGAGCGCCACTGCCCCGTGACGCTGGAGCTGGGCGGCAAGAGCCCCCAAATCATCTTTGCCGATGCGGACCTCGACGCAGCCGTGCCCGTGGTGCTCAACGCCATCGTGCAAAACGCCGGGCAGACCTGCTCGGCGGGCTCGCGCGTGCTGATCGACTCTCTGATCTACGAGCCCCTGCTGGAGCGCCTGGGCAACGCCTTTGAAAAGCTGCGCGTAGGCCCCGCCGCCATGGACCTGGACGTGGGCCCCCTGATTCGCCAAAGCCAGCAGCAGCGTGTGTGGGACTTTTTGTCGGACGCGCAAGTGGCTGGCATCCCCATGGTGGCGCAAGGCGTGGTGGTGGACGAGGCGCCCGAAGGCGGCTTCTACCAGGCCCCCACCCTGCTGCGCGATGTGCCTGTGGGCCACCGCCTGGCACAGGAAGAAGTGTTCGGCCCCGTGCTCTCGGCCATGGCTTTCCAGGACGAAGACCATGCGGTGGAGCTGGCCAACGCCACGCAATTCGGGCTGGTGGCAGGCATCTGGACGCGCGACGGCGCGCGCCAGTTCCGCATGGCCAAGCGCGTGCACAGCGGCCAGGTGTTCATCAACAACTATGGCGCGGGCGGTGGTGTGGAGCTGCCGTTTGGCGGCGTCAAATCCAGCGGCTACGGGCGCGAGAAGGGGTTTGAGGCGCTGTATGGGTTCACCACCCTGAAAACCGTGGCCATCAAGCACGGCTAAAGCCGCCCGATTCCCCTGTCCTCCTGCTCTTCGCTCGCTTCTTTCCCATGCCCCTGTCAGCTCCCGTCCCTCGCAAAACCAGCCATATCCGCCGCGTTACTTACCAAGGCTACGAACGTGAAGACGGCCTGTGGGACATGGAAGCCGAATTGCACGACAGCAAGGCACACGACATGCCATCGTTTCGCCACCAGGGCGTTCGGCTGGCAGGGGACCCCATCCACCACATGTGGCTGCGGGTGACGATTGACCGCCAGCTGGTGGTGCACGCCATTGAAGCCGCCATGGACGCCCACCCGCTGCAAGACTGCCCACAGGCGCGCCCGGCTCTGCAGGGCATGGTGGGCGCCTGCATGGCGCGCGGCTGGCGCCAGGCCATCGCGCAGCACATGGGCGGGGTGGCCAGTTGCACCCACCTGCGCGAGGTGCTGTTCAACATGGCCACTGCCGCCTTCCAGACCCTGCCTGCCGCCTTTGGTGGCGGCGACCCGGACACCCCGCCCCGGCACCTGGGCCAATGCACCGGTTGGGACTTTGAGGGCAACGGGGTGAAAGAGTACTTTCCGCAGTTCTACGGGCGTGGCGAGGCCAATACGCAGCCTTCCACCCCACACAACCCCACAGGCAAAAAGAGCTTCTAGCGCTTACCCATCAAGCGCAAGCAGCTATCAAAAACAGAGCAAACACAAAGGAGACAGCCATGCGCGTGCAAAACAAATCCATCATCGTCACCGGCGCCGGCAACGGCATTGGCGAAGGCATTGCCAAGCGCCTGGCGCAAGAAGGCGCCCAGGTGCTGGTCAATGACATCAACACCACAGGCGGCCAGCGCGTGGTGGCCGAAATCACCGCTGCGGGCGGCAAGGCAGCGTTCTTCCAAGCGGACGTGACCCAATCTGCCCAGGTCCAGGCCATGGTGGCCGAGGCCGAGCGCCTGTTTGGCAAGCTCGATGTGGTGGTGAACAACGCAGGCTGGACGCACCGCAACCGCCCCATGCTGGAGGTGAGCGAAGACGAGTTCGACAAGGTCTACGCCATCAACGTCAAGAGCATCTACCTCAGCGCCATCCATGCCGTGCCTGCACTGCGCCGTGCGGGTGGGGGCAGCATCATCAACATTGCCTCCACCGCCGGGCTGCGGCCCCGCCCCGGCCTCACCTGGTACAACGGCTCCAAGGGCGCCGTCATCACCACCAGCAAGTCGATGGCGGCGGAGCTGGGGCCCGACAACATCCGCGTGAACTGTCTGAACCCGGTGTTCAACCCCAACACCGGCCTGGCGGCCGAGTTTGCGGGCGGCCCGGTGGACGATGCCCGCCGCGCCAAGTTCCTGGCCACCATCCCGCTGGGGCGCTTTTCCACCGCGCAGGATGTGGCCAACGCCGCGCTGTACCTCGCCAGTGACGAAGCCGCCTTCATCAGCGGCGTGTGCATTGAGGTGGACGGCGCCCGCTGCGTTTGATCTGCCCGGGGCAGAGCTGGCGCCTTGCGTGGCTTCAGCCCAGCACTTCGCGCAGGGCTGCGTCGTACAGGGACGTGAGCCGGTCCATCACCTCCAGCAGCCGTTCGCTGGTGGTGGCCACGGCTTCCATGCCCTTGGTATCGGGGTGGCGGCGCATGGCAGCTTCAAAAAACAGCCACTGGGCCTGCCCCAGTTCCAGCTCGGTGCGAATGGCGGGGGTAGACACCGGCGCTGCCGCCAGCGCCTGCAGAGCCTGCTTGAACTCTGTGGCGTCAGCATTCATCTGGGTCTGCGACGCCTTGGGGTCCACACCCGCGGCCAGCAAAAAGTACTGCTTGGCCATGCGCTGCGACAGCATGCGCTGGCGCCCTGCCATGCCCACCAGCTTGGCGCTGGGGGCGCGGGCCAGTTTCTCCAGCGATTCGGTGGCCGTCTGGGCCGCTGTCATCATGCGGTCGGCCTGCTCGGCCACGGCGGCGGCCGAGGCCTTGGAAGGCGCAGTCGCCGTCAGGGTGTTGAGCACGGTGTACTGCTTTTGCACCTCTTCAAGCTGGCGGCTCAAATCTGCGGGCCAGGCGCCCGCCGTGGAGCCCTTGGCCAAGTCGGCAGCGCCGGCCTGTGCCTGCTTGCGCACCTTGGCCAGCACATCCAGCGCCGCCAGGGGCATCACCTGCAGATGCTGCTGGCAATAGGCCTTGGCCATGCGCTGCGACAGCGCGCGGAACGAGCCCGACACGTTGATGGCCGCAGAAAGCGCCATTTGCGCTTGCGCCGTGGCGGCCCAGGTGGGCAGAACCACCCCGGCAGCCACCCACTGCACCATGCGCCGACGTTGGTGGGAACAGGAAACGACGGGTTGATTACGACAGGTCATGGCAGTAGGGCTTTCTATGCAATCAGGGTGAAAGAATGTTTCCCGAAATGCAGAGAATTGTCATGAAAATGTTAAACCAACCTCTTGCGGCAAATCAATGCAATGCCAGCGCGCAGCAGCGAAGATCCGCACGCCGCCAACCGCCAATCCCTTGATGCGGATCAAGAGAATCCAGTGCGGGTACCCCGCCCAGTGAAGGCCTTGGGGCACAATCCCGCCCATGGCTGAACGTGTCATTCCCCTGGTGGACCAGCGCCACGCCGACCTGGTGGCCCAGGTACCTCTGCACCCTTCTCCAGCAACTGGCTTGCTGGTGGACACCCGGGGGCGCCCCCTGCGTGATCTGCGCATCAGCGTGACCGACCGCTGCAACTTCCGCTGCAACTACTGCATGCCCAAGGAAGTGTTCGACAAGGACTACCCGTACCTGCCGCACAGCGCGCTGCTGAGCTTTGAAGAAATCACCCGGCTGGCCTCGCTGTTCCTGGCGCACGGGGTGCGCAAGATTCGCCTCACAGGCGGCGAGCCCCTGCTGCGCAAGAACATCGAAGAGCTGATTGCCCAACTGGCACAGCTGCGCACGGTGGACGGCAAGGCGCCGGACCTCACCCTCACCACCAACGGCTCGCTGCTGGCGCGCAAGGCGCGCTCGCTCAAAGAAGCCGGGCTGAACCGCGTGACCGTGAGCCTGGACGGACTGGACGATGCGGTGTTCCGCCGCATGAACGATGTGGACTTTCCGGTGGCCGACGTGCTGGCGGGCATCGAGGCGGCCCACGCGGCTGGGCTGTCGCACATCAAGGTGAACATGGTGGTCAAGCGCGGCACCAACGACCACGAAATTCTGCCCATGGCGCGCCACTTTCGCGGCACGGGCACCACGCTGCGCTTCATTGAATACATGGACGTGGGCGCCACCAACGGCTGGCGCATGGACGAAGTGCTGCCCTCGGCCCAATTGATCGAGCGCCTGCGCGCTGAATTGCCCCTGGTGCCGCTGGAGCCCAGCAGCCCCGGCGAAACCGCCGAGCGCTGGGGCTATGCCGACGCCAGCGGCCAGCACGACCCAGCCCTGGGTGAAGTGGGCGTCATCAGCAGCGTGACGCAGGCTTTCTGCCACGACTGCAATCGCGCCCGCCTCTCCACCGAGGGCAAACTGTACCTGTGCCTGTTCGCCTCGCAAGGCTACGACCTGCGCTCGCTGCTGCGCGGCGGTGCCAGTGACGCAGACATTGCCGCAGCCATCGCGCCCATCTGGCAGCAGCGCACTGACCGCTATTCCGAACTGCGCAGCACCCTGCCCGCAGACAACTCCCAGGGCGCGCGCCGCGTGGAGATGAGCTACATCGGAGGCTAGGCGGCTGCGCGGGCTGTAGACCCTCGGCGCCTTGGGTCTGCAAGGCAGCCTGCACAATCGAGGGCTCGCTTTTTTCTCTTTTCAAAGGCCTCTTGATGATTGACACGCTAGACATCACCGGACTCGTCCTGGCCGGCGGGCGCGGCTCGCGCATGGGCGGGGTAGACAAGGGGCTGCAAACCTTTCGCGGCCTGCCACTGGCGCTGCACACGCTGATGCGGCTGCAGATGCAGGTGGGGGTTTCGCTGATCAACGCCAACCGCAACCTGGCCGCCTACGAATCATTTGGCGCACCGGTGTGGCCCGACGCCAACAATGACTACGCAGGCCCCCTGGCCGGCTTTCTGACCGGGCTGGAACACTGCGAAACGCCCTGGCTGCTCACCGTGCCGTGCGACACCCCGCTTTTTCCGCTGGACCTGGCCAGCCGCCTGGCCCAGGCAGCCGATGAACAACAGGCCGACATTGCCATGGCCGCAGCCCCTGAAGATGACGGCACAGGCCACATCACCGTGCGGCCCCAGCCGGTGTTTTGCCTGCTGCGCGTAGACCTGCTCGAAAGCCTGGTGCGCTTCACCCAGGCGGGCGGTCGCAAAATTGACGCCTGGACCGCCCAGCACCGCTGCGTGACCGTGCCGTTTGACACACCGGGCGATGACCCCAAAGCCTTTTTCAACGCCAACACGCTGGCCGAACTGCAGGCGCTGGAGCGCACCGCCCCCTGAGCCGCAGCGCCCTGGCGGCGCCATGCGTGCGCCTTGCCTTCCTGAATTGACCAAACCACCATGAAAACCATCGCCCAAATTGCTGCCGAACTGCAGGGCTACGATCCCCAAGCCTTGCACGCCGACCAGGTCAACGCTTTTTTGCACCAGCTGGTGCAGCCCGTGGCAGGCACAGAAGAAGTGGGCATTTTTGAAGCCCTGGGCCGTGTGCTGGCGCAGGATGTGATTTCCCCCATCAGCGTGCCGCCACACGACAACTCGGCCATGGACGGCTACGCCTTTGCCGGCAGCCAGCTGGTGCCCGGCCAGCCCCTCACGCTGCGCAGCGTGGGCACGGCCCTGGCGGGCAAGGCGTGGACGGGCACAGTGAACGCAGGCGAGTGCGTGAAGATCATGACCGGCGCCATCATGCCCGCCGGGCTGGACACCGTGGTGCCGCAAGAGTTCACCACCGCCCAGGGCGACCAAATCACCATCGCTGCCGATGTGCTGCGCCTGGGCGACAACCGCCGCTTCAAGGGCGAAGACCTGATGGAAGGCGGCGTGGCGCTGGCCCGTGGCGAATTGCTCACCCCAGCCGCGCTGGGCTTGGTGGCCAGCCTGGGGCTCAAAACCGTGACCGTGTCACGGCGGCTGCGTGTGGCGTATTTTTCGACTGGCGACGAAATCCTGAGCCTGGGCGAGCCCCCGCGCGAAGGCGCCGTGTACGACAGCAACCGCTACACGGTGTTTGGCCTGCTCACCCGCCTGGGCGTGGAAGTGATCGACATGGGCGTGGTGCGCGATGACCCCGCCCTGCTGGAAGCCGCCTTCACCGAAGCCGCGCAGCGCGCAGACGCCATCATCACCAGCGGCGGCGTGAGCGTGGGCGAGGCCGACCACACCCGCGCCATGATGAAAAAGCTGGGCGATGTGGCCTTCTGGCGCATTGCCATGCGCCCCGGCCGCCCCATGGCCGTGGGACGCATCGCCGCCTCAGGCCTTCAAGCCAAAACAGCCCCTAGCGCACAACCAGCAAGCGCCAGCAGCTATCAAAATGATATCAACACCAGCACAGGCGGTGCGGTGCTGTTTGGCCTGCCGGGCAACCCGGTGGCGGTGATGGTGACCTTTCTGGCCTTTGTGCGCCCCGCACTGCTGCGCATGATGGGCAGCACGCGCACAGCGCCGCCCCTGCTTCGCGCCACCAGCACCGAAGCCATCCGCAAAAAGCCGGGCCGCACCGAATACCAGCGCGGCACCGTCACCACAGGGCCGGACGGCAACCTGCAGGTGCGCACCACGGGCAACCAGGGCTCGGGCGTGCTCAGCTCCATGGTGCAGGCCAATGGGCTCATCGTGCTGCACCACCACCAGGGCAACGTGGCTGTGGGCGATCCGGTGGATGTGATGGTGTTTGAAGGGGTGATCTGAAGCCCGAAACCAGCACAGGCAACACGCTCACAAGCTACTGGCAGTTTGCGTCCCTGTCTGACGGGCCTGCGGCACCCAGCGGCGGTACAAAGCGCTTTTAGCCTTTGCCTTGAGAAAGACCCCCATGCCCTACGCCGCTACCCACCTGCCCCAGCCTCCCACACGCGACGCGGTGGACGCGCTGCCCGGCACCACGGTGCTGGAATTTGGCACGCCCTGGTGTCCCCATTGCCTGCGCGCCCAGCCGTTCATCGAACACGCATTGAAAAGCCAGGAAACCGCCCACATCAAGGTGGAAGACGGTCCCGGCCAGCGGCTGGGTCGCAGCTACAAGGTCAAGCTCTGGCCCACGCTGGTGGTTTTGAAAAACGGGCAGGAAGTGGCCCGTGTGGTGCGCCCCACCACCCAGGCCGAGGTGGACGAGGCACTGCGCGCAGCACAAGGCTGAGGCCCGGGGCCAGCCCACCCGCCAGCGCTCAGCGCATCTGCACCGTGCCAGAGACGCTGATGCTCACCTGCTCACGCCCTGGCTGCACAGGCACTGGCGCGTCAGATGCGAACGACGCCATCTTTTCGCGGGCCACCATGGCGCCCATCAGCGTCACCCCCTGGCCTTGACCCGACACGCTCACCTCGCGCAGGCCGTAGCTGGCAAAGCCAAACGCTTTCGACAGTTCTGCCGCACGGGCCTTGAATTGCTCAATCGCCTGCGACTGCGCCTCGCCCTCGGCCTTGGCCCGCGCCTCGCGCGACAGGCCAAACGACACATCGCTCACCGCCATCGACTGGATCTTGCCGGCCATGCCGGTAATGCGCCCAAAGTCGCGCCCTTCCAGCCGCAGCTCTGCCCGGCCTTGCCAGCCCAGCACCTTCTGGTCTTTGCCGTAGCGGGGGTACAGGCTGAACGTGCCGGTGGACACATCCATCTGCCCCGGCTGCGCGCCGGCCTTGGCTTGCGCCAGGGCTTCATCCAGGGCCTGCTTGAGCTGGGTCTGGGCGGCCGCCAGCGTGGGGGCTTCTTTGTTCGCCATGAGGGTGATGGTCAGCATGTCCTGCTCGACCTGCACCATGCCAGCGGCCGACAGTTGCACCACATTGCGCGGCTCTGCGGCCACGGCAGCTACCGGTGCGGCTTGTTGAGAAAAAACGGCCCCAGCGCTCATCAGCAAAGCGCTGGCGGCTACCAAACGAATAGCATTCTTCATGAATTCACTTTCTCAAAAATCGGTGTGACGCCGCACGCTGAAGCCATTTCCAGCACGCTTGCCAGCCCCTTATCAGACAGTGTGTAGGCACAAGTCGCCACGCGGTGTCAGACGGAGTTGACGATTGGGCAAAACTTGTAACAGTTGGTCAAACCCAAGGGAAAAACGCGAACTTCGGCGCTCAACGTGGTCAGAATCGGCTCTGTTACAAATTGGACCCGAGATCAAATATGCCCACTACACCCAACCGTACCGACAAAGTTTTGGTGGTAGATGACGATGCCCGCATCCGCGATCTGCTGCGCCGCTACCTGACCCAGGAAGGGTTTGAAGTCATGGTCGCTGAAGACGGCAAGGCGCTCAATCGCCTGCTGCTGCGCGAAACCGTAGACATCATCGTGCTGGACCTGATGATGCCTGGCGAAGACGGCTTGTCCATCTGCCGCCGCCTGCGTGCCGCCAACGACCGCACCCCCATCATCATGCTCACCGCCAAGGGCGAGGACGTGGACCGCATCGTGGGCCTGGAAGTAGGCGCCGACGATTACCTGGGCAAGCCCTTCAACCCCCGCGAACTGCTGGCCCGCATCCACGCCGTGCTGCGCCGCCGCCCTGCACAGGAAGCTCCGGGCGCGCCCTCGGGCGACAACGAGGTGGTCACCTTCGGCCCCTTCACCTTCGACCTGGGCACCCGCGCCCTGCAACGCAATGGTGAAGAGCTGCCCCTGACCACTGGCGAATTCGCCATGCTCAAAGCCCTGGTGCGCCACCCACGCCAGCCGCTTTCGCGCGAAAAGCTAGCCCTGCTGGCACGCGGCCGGGAGTTCGAGCCGTTTGACCGCAGCCTGGACGTGCAAGTCTCGCGCCTGCGCAAGCTGGTGGAAGTGGACGCTGCAGCGCCCCGCTACATCCAGACCGTGTGGGGCGTGGGCTACGTGTTTGTACCGGACGGAACGAGCTGATCTACATGACCCAGCCTGAAGGCAAACCACGGGCCCGCAGGCGCACACCTGAAGGACCAGCAGCCGATGTGACCAGCCCTGCACCGCTGGAATCGCCGCTGCCCGCCACGCGCGAGCAACGTGCCCGCGTGGGGCTGAATCTTTTTTGGCGCACGTTCTTTTTGCTGGCCTTGCTGCTGGTGGGCAGCATTCTGGCCTGGCTGCAAACGCTGCGGGCGCTGGAGTTTGAGCCCCGCACGCTGCACACGGCGCAGCAGATTGCCTCGCTGGTCAACCTCAGCCGCGCAGCGCTGGTGCACTCCGACGCGATTGCGCGGGTTTCGCTCATCAAGACGATGGCCGACCAGGAAGGCGTGCGCATTCTCCCCCGCGAGCCCGGCGACAAGTTCACGCTGCTGGAAAGCGGCGCACTGGGAAACCGCCTGACCGAGGAGCTGACCCGGCGCCTGGGCCCGGACACCATCGTGGCGCAAAGCGTGAACGGAGAAAACGGCCTGTGGGTGGGCTTCAACATCAACGGCGACCCCAACTGGCTGCTGATGGACCGATCACGCTTCAGCCCTGCGGGCGGGCGCACCTGGCTCATCTGGCTCATCACCACCGGGGCGCTGTCGCTGGCCGGGGCTGCGGCGATTGCGCGGCTGATCAACCGCCCGCTCAAGCAGCTGTCGTACGCCGCCAACCGCGTCAAAGACGGTGACTTTGCCGCCAGCCACCTGGACGAAGAGGTGGTGACCAGCGAAATCCGCGAGGTGAACATCGGCTTCAACCGCATGGCCCAAAAGCTGGCCAAGCTGGAACAAGACCGCGCGGTGATGCTGGCCGGCATTTCGCACGACCTGCGCACGCCCCTGGCGCGCCTGCGGCTCGAGACCGAGATGAGCGTGATGGACGATATCGCCCGCGAACACATGGTGGCCGACATCGTTCAGCTCGACGCCACCATCGACAAGTTCCTGGACTACGCCCGCCCAGACCATGTGACGCTCACACCGGTGAACCTGCACGCCGTGGTGTCGTCCTGCGTGTACGCCGTGCAAGACCACCGGGAGCTGCAAATCACCATGCACATCCCCGAGGACCTGAACGTGCTGGCCGATGAGGTGGAACTGGCACGGGTGATTTCAAACCTGCTGGAAAACGCCCGCCGCTATGGCAAGACGGCCGACACGGGCGTGACCAGTGTGGAAATTGCTGCCAAGGGCCGCGAAAACTGGGTGCTGCTCGAGCTGCGTGACCACGGCGCCGGCGTGCCGCCCGAGCAGCTCTCCAACCTCACCAAGCCCTTCTTCCGGGGCGATTCCGCCCGCACGGCGGCAGCAGGTGCAGGGCTGGGCTTGTCGATTGTGGACAAGACGGTGCAGCGCATGGGCGGCATCTTTGCGCTGGCCAACTCCAATACAGGCGGTCTGGTAGCGCACATTCAGTTGCAACGCGCCAGCGAATTGCCCGAGGGCGTGGATCCCAAGCAGCGCCTGCACCGCCCGGCCGTCAAGCGCCACCTGCCCCGCCAGCGGGCGCAAGAACAGGCCTGAAAGAGGTCTGAAACAGCTCTGACAAAGGCCCACGGTTCACACCGTGGGCCTTTTCACCATCAGGCGTTGAACACGCCGGTCAGCAATTCGGGCAAGCGGGCCACCGGCATGCGAAAACCGCAGGCCTGGGCATGGCCGCCACCGCCCATGCTTTCGGCCAGAGCGATGCAATCAAAATTGCGCTGGGCCCGCAGCCCGGCCTTCACGCCCTTGTCGGTGGCGCTCCACATCAGGGCGAAGGTGCCCGTCTTGGCGGAAAGAATGTCGCCCACCAGGCTGTGGAACATGCCGGGGGCGTTCACCATCAGCCCGGCAACGCCGTTGAACACCAGCGGCTGCGCGCCCTCTGCAATGTCGTGGGCCATCTTGCTGAATTTCTCGTCCATTGCGGCGCCACGGGCCATGAAGGCGTCGAGCTGCTCGGGGGTGAAGCGGGTCATCTCCTTCCAGCGCTCGAAGGTTTTGGGCTCCATGTCCAGTGCCGACAGGAACGGCGCGCTCTGCGCAAATTCCCACTTCCAGATGTCACGGTCTTCCACGTACTGCAGCAGCGCGGGCACGGGTTCGTCGGGGTGGAAAAACTCCCACGCCAGCCGGGCGCCCGACTTGTTCATGTCGAAGTGCACCACGCCGCAGCGGCATGCAAAGCCGGTGAGCTTTTCAGCAGCGCTCTTGTGGTGGTCCAGCATGACGAGCTTGGCCGCGCGCTCGTCGATGGCGGCCAGGATCTCGGCAGAAAAAGAGAAGTCGAGGATGTACACCGTGCGGCCTTGCAGCGGGGGCAAGTCGTCCACAGTTTGCACATCGCCATGGTCCAGGCCCACGTATTCGGCCTGGTCACCGTAGTAAAGCCAGGCCGCCAAGGCCGCGCCAAAGCCGTCGGGGCAGCCACGGCCGTGGTACAGAACCAGCACAGAGGGATCGTCTTTGCTGGGCGCCACCAGCAGTTGCAGGGGAAGAATGGATTTGCTCATTGCCCTGATTGTCGCGCGTGCCAGCGCACCGCGTGTCCCAAAGCCCCCATCAACCCCTCCAACCGGTTTTCAATTTTGATAGCAGCTTGCGCTTGGTGGACGGGCGCGGGGCTATGATTTGGCTTGTTATCCCAACACCTTCCCCCATGCCCCAGCCCCTGCACATCCTCTGGCAAGACGACCACCTGGTGGCCGTGTACAAGCCTGCGGGCTGGCTGGTACACCGCACAGGGCTGGACGCGGGCGAAACCCGCTTTGTGATGCAGACCCTGCGCAACCAGCTGGGCCGACACGTCTTCCCGGTGCACCGGCTGGACAAAGGCACCTGCGGCGTGCTGGTGATGGCGCTGCACAGCGACGCGGCCCGGGCGCTTTCCCAATCGTTTGAGAACCAGGCCACGCACAAGGTCTACATCGCCATGGTGCGCGGCTGGGCGCCCCCGGCTGTGGAGGTAGACCACCCCCTGCGCCCCGACGATGCCCCACCCGATGCTCCCGTGCAAAGCGCCCATACCCGGTTTCGCACGCTGGCGCAGTTGACGCTGCCCGAAGCCAGCGACCCGCGCTTTGCCACCACCCGTGCGTCGCTGGTGGAGGCCATGCCCACCACCGGGCGGCGCCACCAGATACGCCGCCACCTCAAGCACCTGGCGCACCCCATCATTGGCGATGCCACCCACGGCAAAGGCCCGCTGAACCGCTGGTGTGCCCAGCGCCTGGGCCAGCAGCGCCTGTGGCTGCATGCACTGCGCCTGAGCCTTCCGCATCCATTGACCGGCGAGATGCTGCACCTGCACAGCGGTTTGCAACTGCAACCCGCGCCAGGCAGCAGCGTGGAAGCCTGGCCCCATGACCCCGAAGTGCCGGAAGCGCCCGGCATGGACTGGCAACGTCTGCAGGCCGACTGGCCCTGGCAATGGCTGAACAACGCCTCGGCCTCCACCCCCGTGCGCGCATGACGGCAACCCCGGAGGTTTAGCGACGTGGAAGGGCTACGATGCGCCTTCGCTTCTGAACACCGCTTTCGCTCCATGGCATTTCCCTCGGTCAAGCTCACCACCCTGGCATCGCTGGCCCACCGGCTGCCTGCCGCCTGCTGGCTGGCGCAGCGCCTGGAACAAGCCCCCGAGCACTGGGCCACGCTGCCGGTGTGGTGGGTGGAGGGGGACCTGGACATGGCCGCACTCGATCTGGTCACCACCCTATCGAACGACGGGCAATGGCTGCCCCCCCTGCCTTCCACCGCACTGGATGGCAGTTCGCCCCACCCCGACGGGGCCTTGCTGTGGGTGGACGGCCATTTACGCCTGCAAGGGGCGCTGACGGGCGGCTGGCACACCCCTGCCAGCACGGCCGAACCATCGAGCCCCGCCGTGCATGCGCTGGTGATGGGCGATGCCCAGGTGCACTGCGCCCTGCTGCGCCAAGGCCAGCTGCATGTGCAAGGCAACCTGTCGGTACACACGCTGCTGTGGGGCGATGGCGCGCCAGGCGGCCTCACGGTGCTGGGCCAGTGCGCCGCCCAGGTGGGGCTGTTCACGCGCGGCTATGCGCTGCAGTGGAACCAACCGCCCAGCTTTGACTTCACGCTGCAAGATGCCGACCCAGCGGGCGATTCGGCGCTTTGGCAGCCTGCGGACCATGAAACGCTGGGCCTGGTGGTCCCACCCCCGTACCTGGATGCCGACAACGCCGGAACAGGCAGCCTGGCCGAGATGCTGAACGCCCCCGCGCTGGTGGAAGCCGCCAGGGCGCAGCAGCCTGTGACGCAGCCCACCGCCGCAGTGCATGCGCTGTTGCCGCCTGTCCCCTCCTTTTTCCAGGACGAATCCATCAGCGTGGCCAATATCAGGGCCGCCGTGCAGTCACCCCTGATCGCACCCAAGCAATTCACGGCAGAAGGCTGGTTTGGGCAGACCGACTTTTCGCTGTGCCGCAAACATGTAGACAGCGACGGCGATGCGCGGCAGGACAGCGTTTTCATCACCGTATGGAAACAATGGGACTTCTACCTGGGGGTGGACAGCGCCGATCCCGCGCAGGGCTGGCTGGGCGGCGGATGGAGCCGGCTCCAGCGCCTGTTCAAGCGCCACGGCGGGCAACACCCTGTGGTGCTCAATGCCCGCAGCACGGGCAGCACACCAGGGTTGGTGGTGCTGTACCGCCCCTATGAGCAAGGCGTTGCCGGTGCATGGGCCCCGCTGGCGTTGGGCGATGAAGATGGCGCAGACCCCGCCGCCCAGCGGGCCTGCCAGCAAGCGTGGCGCGGGGTGCTGGACTATGTGCGCAAAGGCACCGCCCAGGCACGCGCGCACCACCCGTTGTGGGCGGCCCTGCATGAAGAAATCACCCCTGCGCGCCTCACGGCCCTCACGTCCACGCCCCTGTTCACCGAGCGCTACAACGACTGGTGGGACAGCGAAAAAAACGGCCTGTGGGTAGGCCAGTTCTGGATGGGCGCACGCCAGCCCTGCCTGCACCAGGGCGAGCCCTGGGGCCGCGCCTTCAAGCTGAGCTGGAAAAACGGCGAAGACGGCCCTGGCGATGCGCCTGACAACGCCCACAGCGCCTACCAGATCGACATTGAAGAAGCCCGCGAAGGCCCGCCGCTGCTGCGGGTAACGTACAGCCAGCGGCAAAGCGAGCCGCGCACGCCCATTCCACCCGACGCGGCAGACCACCTGGCGCGCCTGCTGCGCTTGTACCGACAGGCGCAAACGCACATCGAGCGCCTGACGGCAGCCATGGCCCACGAGGCCCAGCCACCACACCCCCCCGCTGCCCAACTGCTCACCGTGCCGCCGTTGGCACCCAATATTCCCGATACCGCCGTTTTCGGCGCCGAGTGGATGCAGCGCTCGGGCCAGTGGCAAGCCATGGGCCAGGCCTACGCACAGCAAGCCCGCACCCAACTCGCCGTTGCCGACGCTCCACCTGCGCAGGCCATGGGGCAGGCAGCGGCGGATGCAGGCCTTTCGCTGTTTGGCGCTGCGGCTGACACCATGCCCGCGGTGGATGACCCCCGTGCAGCGGACGCTGAAGCCGTCCTGCAACTGGCGCGCGAGGTGCACCGCCATGCCGATGCGAACCTGGCGGCACGCTTTCGGCAACGCTTTGCCTTTGCACCCGATGCGCTGGCGGCCCATGCCTACCGGGCAGGCCAACCCGCAGGCCCCGTGCTGCTGCTGGACGACAACCGCGCCGTGGTGCGGGTGGCCCAAGGTGGCCTGCACGGCACGCACTGGTGGCTGTTGCAGTGCCTGCAGGCGACGGTGGTGGAAGGTTTGCACGGTGCGGGGCGCTCTCCCAACCGGCAATGCTTTGCCAAGTTCGACAGTGATCAAGTCACCACCCACGCGGGCTGGGATGGGCCGGTGATCACCCGCTTGCACCTGCCCCACCACGCCAAAGCCGCAAGGCCGGGGACTGCCGGGTGTGACGAGATCCTGCCCTTCAACGATGGTTTGCGCGTTCTGTGGCGTGACGCCACCGGCGTGTACCTGCTGACACCCGATGCCGCGCAACAGCTGTACCCCCGGGCAGAAAGCAACGAAGCAGCCGATGCCCCGGAGCACCCAGATGCGCAAGAGCCACAGGCACAGCGCCTGCTGCACATGGCACTGTCACCCGACGAGCGCTTCATCGCCGTGGGCGACCAGGGCAGCCGGCACCTCTTGCTCAACCCGCGTGGCGAGGTGCTGGGCCGGTGGGCACCGCTGTCGGCCTGCGCCCACCATGCCACATTCAGCCACGACAGCACCCGGCTGCTGGCCCATTCCTGTCACCTTTACACGGGCCGTACGGGGGTGTTGCATCTGCCGCCCGAAGGCACTGGGGGCAGCCTCCATAAGTACCCATCGTTCCCAGGCGCTGCCGCGCTGCAGCCGTTTCATCGCCACAGCTGGCGGGTGGATGCCACGGCCACGCTGCGGGGCACGGTGATGGAAGGCGATGCGGCAGGCTACCTGCATGCGCTCAGCGACGACGGACAACTGCTGTGGCACCACCACATTGGCGGCGCGTTGAACGCGCTGGACACGTCACCCGATAGCACCACCATCGTCGCCGCCAGCGACAGCGGCTATGTGGTGTGGCTGCGGCAGCTGGGGGCAGGCATGGACCCCTTCGCGATCAGCACTTCGCCGTATACCGAAACAGGGCGCTGGATTTTTTGGCAGGGCGAGGCGGAACCGTTGCACTGGTAACGGCGCTTCGCCTTGAAGTCAGCCTACTAGTCACCGGCGCCCACGGTGCCAAGGTGGCCAACAAAGGACTTATTGCTACTTTATTGATAGCTGCTCGCGCTTTTAAATAAAGGCCTAGGCACTGATTTGGCATCAAATCGGCTAAACCTGCAGAGCAGCACCCAGCAGCACCCGGCAGCCTGCGTGCTCCGCTCAATGCGGCCCTTGGCCTTGAGGCATATCGGGAGTCTGTCGGGCCATCCATTGGTCCACAGGCTCGGGGTGCCCAAAAAGGTAGCCCTGGTAGACCATGGCAGGTTCGCGCTGGGCCAGAAAGTCCACCTGCTCCTGCGTCTCCACCCCTTCGGCCACAACGCGCAAACCAAACTGGCTGGCAACGGTCAAGAGGGCCTCCACCAAAGCGCCGTCGTCCTTGTTGCTCGGGGCCTCGCTCACGAAAGAACGGTCAATCTTCAGCTCCTGGATCGGCAGGCGCTTGAGGTACGCCAGCGACGAATAGCCCGTGCCGAAGTCATCGAGCGCAAATTCCACGCCCAGGGCGACGAGTTCGCGCATTTTTGACACCACATCGTCAAAGTCATCAATCACCAGACCTTCGGTGACTTCCAGCGTGAGCAGCCTGGGGTCTGCCCCCGTGGTGCGCAGCAAGGTCCGCAGGCTGGGCACAAAGCCATCCTCGCGAAACTGCCGGGCACTGAGGTTGACGGACATGCGCAGGCGACGCAGGCTGAAGTCAGGCTGTGCCACCACGGCACAGGCCTGCGCCAGCACCCATTCACCCAGACTCACGATCAAGTCGGACTCTTCCGCCAAAGGGATGAAAGCCCCCGGCGTCAACAGCCCATCGCGCGGGTGCTGCCAGCGCACCAGGGCCTCCACGCCCGTCACCTGGCCGCGCACATTCACCTGGGGCTGCACGTAAAGCCGCAGCTCTTGCGCGCCGATGGCGTGGCGCAGGTCCCGCTCCACCTGAAAGCGCTGGGCCGCCACCGCGCCCATGCCCTGCTCAAAAAAGGCCGACCGGGCGCCTCCAGCATGCTTGGCCCGGTGCAGCGCGGTGCCCGCGCGCCCCATGGCAGCCAGCGGCGTGTCATCCACCCCTTGCGGGTACAGCGTCAGGCCCATGCTCAAACCCAGCTGGGCCTCTTCGCCAGAGTCGCCCAAAGCCAGGGGGCGCACAAAGGCTTGCTGGATCTGGTCGGCGAACGCCAGCGCGCGGCGGCCTGCCACGGTGGCGTCGATGCCCAGGTCGTGCAGCACAATGCCAAACTCGTCCCCCGCCACACGAACCAGCAAATCGTGCGGGCCCAGCAGCTCGGCCAGCCGCAAGGCCACGGCGCACAGCAGCCGGTCGCCCATCTCGCTGCCTCGGGCATCGTTGAAGTTGGTGAACCGGTCCAGATCCAGCAGCAGCAAGACGTGCACATCGTCGCCCGAGCGTTGATGGCGGGCCTGCAGGCTGGCCAGCCGCTCGATGAGCATGGACCGGTTGGGCAGGCTGGTGAGCGAGTCGTAATGCGCGAGCCGGTGAATCTCTTGCGCAGCCCGCTTGCGGTCGCTCACGTCCTGCTTGAGCTCGACATAGTGGGTGATGCGCCCGTCTGGCTGGCGGATAGGGGCCACCACCACGGACTCGCTGATCACCGCCCCATCTTTGCGCAAATTGCTTTGCTCGCCCGCCCAGGACTCGCCACGCTCCAGGGTCTCGCGCATGCCCTGCCATTGCGTGGGCCCCAGGCCGTTGGCGGACACCTCACTGCTCAGCCGGCCCAGCACTTCATGGCGGGCATAGCCGGTGCGCGCCAAAAAGGCATCGTTCACAAATTCGATGCGCCCGTCCAGATCGGTGATGACCGTGCTCTCAGGGCTTTGCTCCACTACGCGCAGCAGCTTGCGCAGTTCGGCATCGCGGGCCTTCAGGTCTTGGGCCATGGTTTGGGCCTCATGCACCCGCCGGAGGTAGCTTTTGCGCGAGAGCAGCGTAGCTGCCGCCGTGAGCCCCACAATGCCTGCCAGGTACACCGCATACGCCCATCGGTTGTGGGGGCGCATGGCGGGCAGCGCCCCATGCAGATCAGCCCACAGGAAAAATGCAAACAAACCGCCTGTGACCGCCAGCAAACCCATGGTGGAGCGGCTGCCCAGCAGCCAGCCGCACAGCACGATCAGAACGGATAGATGAGCAGGTTGGGGCTGTTGATGCCGCCATTGCTGGCAGCCACCAGCGACACGACCACCCACACACCCCACACCAACAACCCGGCAGCCAGCGCCTGCCGCCCCAGGTGCAGCGCCACCAAGGTGGTGGCCCCTACACCGGCCACGCACAGGTTCAGCGCAAGGCGGCTCCACTGGGGTTGCTCTTCGCGCAACAGGAGCAGGGCCACCAAAGCGCCCACCACCACGGCCACCCAGCCAGCTAGCCACCTGCACCATGCGGCGCATGCTGGGGTCGTTGTGGTTGACGACAGGCGGCATAGAAAGGGGTGCCCTGGTGGAATGCAAAACAAGCGTTGCATCCTAACGCGGAGCGGCGATGAATCACAGAGCACACCCCAGGGTTGGCGCGGGTACGCAACGCGCGAGCGCGGCGGCCACGGGGAACCTGGTGAGCCGGCGGCCGGGCCACCCGCCCCGGCGCTCAATAGTGCGGGGGAAGCTCGTCTCGTAAGTTGCGCGGGCCGTTGGAGCCGGCCTCGGGCGCCTGCTGGCGCAGCTGGATGACTTCGTGCGTGAGCCGGTCGATGAGTTGCTGCTGCTGGTAGATGGTCAGGTTCAGCTGGTCCAGCAGGTCTTCGGTGAAGCTGGCCTTGATTTCCAGTGCTTCAAGCCGTTGAAGGATTTCGTCGGTAAGGGGTGAGGTCATGGGAGCTATCGGGTGGGCACAGCGTCAGGGCTGGACTTCGGTGATGTAGAGCTGGCTGGGCCGCTCGAGCAGCCATTCGGTCAGCGCCAAGTGGCACAGGATGTCTTCGTTCAACGGCAGGTCCTTGCCAAGCACAAAGCGCAGAAGGATGTAGCCGCGCTGGCCTGCGCGTTCTGCGGGGCGAAACGCGTCACCCCATGAGCGCGTGGTGTATTCAAACCGCGATGCGTAGCCTTCGCGACGGTCAGGCGGCCAGCACATCATGCGCACGCCGGGGCCTCCAGATGTCCAAGGGCGCACATCGGCCGGATCGACATACAGCTCGACCTGGAACGCCGCAGGCTGTGCACGCCGCAGCGCAATGTTCAACACCCCTACCGTGTCATTGATGTGCGGCAGCGTGCGTGTAAACACCGGGGCGATGCCCTTCGCATCCAGCACCCGCACACGCCGGTTGGAAGCCTGCAAATCTTCTGTGCGTTGCTGGTACGCAGCCGCCACACACGCCACGTCTTCACAGCGGTTGCGCTGGCGCAGCCACCGCAGTTGCGCCGCACGCAGGGCCGCGATTGCGACATCGCCGTCGGGCTTGGCCTGCGCGGTGCGATAGGCATGGGTCAGGCGCTCATCGGCCTGCATGAGTTCGGGGCTGGCGCAGATCCAGTGCTCTACCGTCTTGTCCGCCGCACCGCAGTCAAAGCCTGGGGTGGGCGCCGAGGGCTCCAGCCCCTGCGCACTGGCCCATGCACAAAAGCCCAGCAGAACGAGGCTGGACAGCCAGGCCTTCACAGCGCTTGCCCCTGAACGCGGCGAATCAGATCGCCTGGCCCAGGCGTGCCACGCCTTCGCGGATCTTGTCCACATCGGCCGTGGCAAACGACAGGCGGAAGGTGGCGTGGTCGGGGTTGGCGCAGAAGAACGGCGTGCCGGGCACAAAGGCCACGCCCTTTTCAATGGCGCGCTTGGCCAGCACGTTGCCGTCAGCCACCTTGCCACCCGCGCCCGTGAGGCGAGCCCACACAAACAGCCCGCCCTGGGGCTGCACAAATTCGATGGCGTCGCCCAGTTCCTTGCGCAGCGCATCGCCCATGGCCTGGGCACGTTCGGCATACACCTTGCGCACATGGGCCAGCGTGGCGGGCATGCGGCCGGCCTTGAGGTACTGCGCGGCCGTGGCCTGGGCAAAGGTGCTGGTGTGTGCATCGCTGAACTGCTTGCACATGGTGGCCTTGCCCAGCAGCTCGGCCGGGGCAATCATCCAGCCCACACGCAGGCCGGGCGAGAGCACCTTGCTCAAGGACCCGCAGTGCACCAGCAGATCGCGGCTGCCGGGCACGGTGGCTGACAGGTTCAGCAGGCTGGGGGGAGGTGCATCGCCAAAGTACAGGTCGCCGTAGGGGTCGTCCTCCACGATCAGGGTGTTGTGCTTCACGGCCATCTCCAGCACGGCCTTGCGGCGCTCCAGGCTCAGCATGGCACCGCTGGGGTTGCCGAAGGTGGGGATCAGGTAGACGAACTTGGGCTTGTGCTCGGCAATCAGCTTTTCCAGCTCGTCGGTTTTCACGCCGTTGCCGTCAATGGGTGCGCTGATGAGTTCGGCGCCATAAAGGCGAAAGCACTGGATGGTGGCAAGGAAGGTCGGGCCTTCCACGATCACCTTGTCGCCAGGGCTGATGAGCGTCTTGCCCAACAGGTCCAGCGCCTGCTGGCTGCCGGTGGTGACGATGAGGTTATCGGCCGCCACATCCGTGGCGCCCTTGGCTGTCATGAAAGCGGCGAGTTGTTCGCGCAGCGGGTTGTAGCCTTCGGTGGCGCCGTATTGCAGCGCAGCGCCGGGTTCTTCCGCCAAGGCGGCGTTGCTGGCAGCGCGGATGCCTTCCACGTCAAACATCGCGCTGTCTGGGAAGCCGCCCGCAAAGCTGATGATGCCGGGCTTGCCCAGCAGCTTGAAGAGTTCGCGGATGGCAGAGGTTTCGACGTTGTTGAGGCGATCAGCAAATTGCATGGGACGGCATTCCTGTGGGCGTTGAACCCGCCATTGTCGCCAATTGCGGCGCAGTTTTCTTGCAGGCTTGGGCTATTTACCGCCCCCAGAAACGCTCCCTTCGCGCCGCCCCCGCCTCAATCCACCCGGATGTCCGCACGCGCAGCCACGGCGCGCATCAGCGGCAGCTCGCGCTCTACCCGGCTGCGCAAGGCTTCGCCGTTGCCCCAGGCGGGCGTCAGCCCCATGTCTGCCACCAGGCCCAGCGGTGTGAAGCTGTTGACCGGGTCGTAGGGCAGGTTGTTGCGAATGGCCGGGTTCAGCGTGAGCGTGGTGCTGGCCCCGGCCAGCAGTGTGTAGCCATCCGGCGCCGCCTTGGCCACCTGCCCGGCTGCCAGCACGGTGCCTGCGCCAGGCCGGTTTTCCACCACCACGGGCTGGCCCAGCTTTTCGCTCAAGCCCGAGGCGAGCAAGCGGCCCAGAATGTCAGTGGCGCCGCCTGCGGCATAGGGAATGACGAACTTGATCGGGCGCTCAGGGTACCCCTGCGCCAGCGCCACCCCGGGCAAGCCCAGCGCCAGGGCACCAGCGCCCAGGCAGGAAAGAAAGCGAAAACGTGTCATGGCCATGGCGCAAACTCCTCAAAGCAGGAAAAGAAACACGAAACAACTGCGGCTGAGCACCACTCAGTCACGCTCATCAACGGCGCTCTGCAGCCAACAGGGGGCTGCGCACCATGGCCGACAGGGCCAGCCCGCACTCGATCTTCCATAGCGCTTCGGGTTTGAGCAAGGCGCGGCGGGCGGGGCTGCGGTACAGCGCCGCGTTGGCGCCCGCCACCATGAAGCTGCGCAGGTCAATCCAGGCGCGCCACACCTGTTCAAAGTCAAACGCGGGGGTCACCTCCTCCACCGCGCAGCCAATGGTTTTGAAATGGCCCAGCGCCGCGCGGCAGGTGTCCAGCAACCCTGGCTCCGTCGGCAGGTGACCGCCCAGATCACCCAACCAGCCGATGCGTGTGCCGCGAAAGTCCCGCTCCAGCGCCCAGCTCCGGTCTTGGGGGCCCTCACTGCGGCGGGTCAGCGGCAGGCGGGCATCAAACCCCGCCTGCACCGACAGCAGCATCGCCAGATCAGGAATGTTGCGCGCCATGGGGCCCGCCACGCTGAACTGCTGGAAGAACACCTCGTCGGTGGGCCCATGCGGCACGCAGCCCATGGAGGTGCGCAGGCCATACACGTTGTTGAACGCCGAGGGGGTGCGCAGCGACCCCATCATGTCCGAGCCGTCGGCCACCGGCAGCATGCGCAAAGCCACGGCCACACCTGCGCCACCGCTGCTGCCGCCAGCCGAGCGCTGTGGGTCAAAGGCGTTGCGCGTGGTGCCGTACACGGGGTTGAAGGTGTGGCCGCCAGACCTGCCGGGGAGCTGCTGGCCACCCACGCGCTGCGCAATGCACTGGAGGCCGACCGTGTGGTGGCCGACATCGAAGCGCTACAGGGCCTGCGGCGCGGGTTGATCCGGGTGTGCTGCTCGGCAGGCTTTGCGATTGAGTTTCTGCCCAAGGCCATGGCCCAGTTCCGCGAGCAGCACCCCGGCATGCAGTTCCACCTGCGCGTGGCGGCCCCCGCCGCTGTGACGCAGGCGGTGCTCAACACCGAAGCCGACATTGGCCTCACCTACAGCCGCACGGCCGAACGTGACATTGAGCTGCAGACCCTGGCCGGCCGCACCCTGCCCGAAGGCGTGCGCGCCTTCATTTCCCACCTGCGCCAGCAACTGCCCCCCACCTGACCGACAATGCGGCGCTATTGATCCACCGGCCTGCCGCCAGGCAGAGCCCCACACCGTGCTGACCCGATGAAAACCGCCCACATCGAACCCTTTTTTGCCACCCTGCGGGCCGCCAACCCGCTGCCCAATACCGAGCTGGAATACACCACCGTGTTCGAGTTGCTGGCCGCCGTGCTGCTGTCAGCCCAGGCCACCGATGTGGGGGTGAACAAGGCCACGCGCAAACTGTTCCCGGTGGCGGGCACGCCGCAGGCCATTCTGGATTTGGGGCTGGAAGGGCTGGAGGGCTACATCAAGACGATTGGCCTCTACAAAAGCAAGGCCCGGCACCTGATGGAGACTTGCCGCATTCTGGTGGAGCGGCACGGCGGCGTGGTGCCCCGCACGCGCGAAGAACTGGAACAACTGCCCGGTGTGGGCCGCAAAACCGCCAACGTGGTACTGAACGTGGCCTTCGGCCAGCCCACCATGGCGGTGGACACGCACATCTTTCGCGTGAGCAACCGCACGGGCCTGGCGCCGGGCAAAAACCCGCTGGCTGTGGAGCTGCAGCTGATGAAGCGCGTGCCCAAGGAATACGCCGTGGATTCGCACCACTGGCTCATCCTGCACGGCCGCTATGTGTGCCAGGCACGCAAGCCTCGCTGCTGGGAATGCGCGGTGAGCAGCTATTGCGACTACCAGCCCAAGACCACAGCCGCCTGACCAGACATCACGCGCGCCTTACTGTTTGAGCAAGGCCGCAAACTCCAGCGCTGCGCGGCTGCGCGAAGCGCCCTTGCGCCACAGAATGCCCGCGTGCCGCACCATGGCGGGCGAGCGCAGTTCAATGGTGCGCAGATCACTCGCCTGCCGGGCCGCACGCTCGGGCGCAATGCAGGCCAGGTCACCCCAGCGGCACACATCCAGCAGCCCTTCTACCGATTCCATTTCCACCCGCACCTGGGGCACCACCCCGGCGGCGCGCAGGCTGTCATCCACCAGCCGCCGGGTAGCGAAGGCACGCGGCAACATGGCCAGCGGCACCTGGGCGAGGTCTTTCACCGCCAGGCTCTTGCGCCGCGCCAGGGGGTGGGCGGGGTTCACCACCAGCTGCATGCGCTCTTCAAACAAGGGCTCGGTGTCGATGTCCTCGCGTTCGGTGGGGTAGAAGGCAATGCCCACATCCAGCAAGCCCTCCACCAGCTGTTCTTCAATCGGGCCCGCGCGCAGGTCGCGCACCACGACACTCACCCCTGGGTAGGCCCGGCTGAAGGCCGCCACCGCCGCAGGCACCAGTGTGTGCAAGAAGGTGGGGATGACCCCCACGGTCAGCGAGCCGGATCGCAGCGCTCCCAGATCGGCCAGCGCCATACGGCCTGCCTCAATCTCATGCAGCGCCCGCGCCGCGTACACCCTAAACGCCAGCCCGGCCTGCGAAAGCCGCAGCCGCCGTCCCACGCGGTCAAACAGATCCACGCCCAGCTCCTGCTCCAGTTGCCGCAGTCCGTGCGACAAGGTGGACTGCGTGACGAACAGGTTGTGGGCCGACTGGGTCAGGTGCTCGGTGCGCGCGATGTCGAGAAAGTAGCGAAGCTGGCGGATTTCCATGGCAAGTGGGCGTGAAGGGCGAGGCAGACCGGCAGAGCAAGGCTTCAGGGGCGGCCATGTGGCCTACACAGGGGCGCCTCGAATCATCGATGTTATCGAACGAACAGTTCCAAAGGAATCATTGGATTAGTTTCATTGCAAAAACTATGCTCGCGCGGAAAACCTGTCGAAGCATCTTGGAAAACGCAGCGCGACAGCCCCACCCATACCCCGCACTGGCCGCGAGCAACACTTCACCATGCAGAAGTCAGCCCAAGCCTTTGCCCCGCCCCTGGGCGGCCCGTTGAGAACCTATACACGCATGACCCTTTTGTCCTCCGCTACAGAAAACCCCGCGCACGATCTGGCGGGCTTTGCCATTGAACGCATTGAGGCGCGCATTCTGGACATTCCCACCATTCGCCCGCACAAGCTGTCGTTCGGCTCCATCAGCCGGCAAAGCCCCGTCATCGTTCAGCTCTGGCTGAAGAACGGTGCCTGCGGTTTTGGCGAGGCGGCCACGATCGGCGGCCCTTCGTGGAACGAAGAATCGCCCGAGAGCATCCTCCACGCCATTACGCAGTACCTGGCCCCCGCACTGCTCGGCGAGTTTGGCGGCGGCTTTGAGAGCGCCCTGGCGCGCATGGACCGTGCCTGCAAGGGCAACGCCTTCGCCAAAAGCGCGGTAGAGATGGCGCTGGTGGATGCCGTAGCCCGCACCCTGAACATGCCCGCCTGGCAACTGCTGGGCGGCAAGGTGCACCAAAGCCTGCCCCTGGCCTGGACGCTGGCCAGTGGCGACGTGGCGCGCGACCTGCAAGAGGCGCACCTGCGGCTGGAGCAAAAACGCCACCACATCTTCAAGATGAAAATTGGCGCCCGCGCACCCGAGGACGACGTGGCGCACGTAGCACAAATCGCCCGCGGCCTGCAAGGCAAGGCCACACTCACGGTGGATGTGAACCAGGCATGGGACGGCAACACCGCCCGCCGCTACCTGCCCCCACTGGTAGCAGCCGGCGTGACGCTGATCGAACAACCCGTGGCACGCTGGAACGTGGAGGCACTGCGCAGCCTCACTGCCACGCTGGACGGTGCACTCATCATGGCCGACGAAACCGTGTGTACCCCGCAAGACGCGTTCATGCTGGCCAGCCTCAAGGCCAGCCATGTTTTCTCGCTCAAGGTGGCCAAGCATGGCGGCCTGGTGCGCACCCGAAAGATTGCGGCGGTGGCTGAAGCGGCCGACATCGGCTGGTATGGAGGCACCATGCTGGAGACATCGCTCGGCAGCGCCGCGTCAGCCCATGTGTTCTCTACCCTGGGCACACAGCACCACGGCTGCGAGCTGTTTGGCCCGCAACTGCTGGTGGACGACATCGTGGAGCAGCAAATGCCCATCACCAACTTTGCACTGCAACTGCCCGACGGCCCCGGCTTTGGCGTCGAGGTGTCGCTTGCACAGCTCAACCGCTTTGACCGCGCACGCCAGGGCCAGGCGCCCGTGCATGTCGATATGGCACCCACCACCCCAACCGTTGCCTGATGGGCAACGCGCCCCATTTTTCTGACCCCTTCAAGGAGCAAACCATGCTGTTTCTGGTTCGTATGGATGTGAACATCCCCCGAGACCTTCCCGAAGCCCAGGCCAATGAAATCAAGGCCCGCGAAAAGGCCTACTCGCAAGACCTGCAGCGCGATAGCCGCTGGAAGAGCATCTGGCGCGTGGTGGGCGAATACGCCAACTACAGCATCTTCGACGTGTCTTCCAACGACGAGCTGCACCAGCTGCTGCAGGGCCTGCCCCTGTTCCCGTTCATGAAGATTCACGTGACCCCTCTGGCCACGCACCCCTCGGCCATCTGATTCCTGCAGCACCTGCAACAACCCCATAACGAGACAAGACCATGATGACGAAACGGCAGACGCTGGCCTTGCTGGCCTGCGCCCTGGCCTCGGCCACCCTGCCTGCAGCCCGCGCCCAGGCACCTGCTGCCTCCTGGCCCAGCAAGCCCATCCGCTGGGTGGTGCCCTTCCCTCCGGGCGGCGCCATGAACGCCATTGCGCGCACGCTGGGCGAGAAGGCTGGCAAGACGCTGGGCCAGCCCTTCGTCATCGAGAACAAGCCCGGCGCGGGCGGCAACATTGGTGCCGACTTCGTGGCCAAGCAGCCGGGCGATGGCTACACGCTGATGATCACCTCCATCGGCATGGCCACCAACAAGCCGTTGTACGGCAAGCTGAGTTACGACCCCATCAAGGACTTTGCCCCGGTGAGCCTGCTGGCCGTGGTGCCCAACGTGCTGGTGACAAACGCGACCCAGCCCGACGTAAAGACCGCCAAGGACGTGATTGCCGCCGCGCGCAAGGCGCCCGGTAAGCTCACCTACGCCTCGGCTGGCAACGGCACCTCCATCCACCTGGCGGGCGAAGTGTTCACCTCGCTGGCGCAGGTGGACATGCTGCATGTGCCCTACAAGGGAAGCGGCCCGGCCGTGTCCGACCTGCTGGGCGGCCAGGTCAACTATATGTTCGACAGCATCACCTCGGCGCGCCCGCACATTGAATCGGGCAAGCTGCGCGCACTGGGCCTGACGACTGCCAAGCGTTCCAAGTCGCTGCCCAACGTGCCCACGCTGGCCGAAGCGGGTCTGCCCGGCTACGAAGTCTCGCCCTGGTTCGCCGTGTTCATGCCCGCCGCCACGCCCAAGGACATCGTGGCCAAGGTCAACGCCGCCTTGCTCGAAGCCATGAAAGACCCCGATGTGGTCAAGCGCTTTGAAACCATCGGCGCCGAACCCGTGGGCTCCACGCCCGAAGAAATGGCACAGCACCTGGCGCGCGAAAGCGAACGCTGGACCAAGCTGATCCAGGAACGCGGCATCAAGCTCGACTGATTCGCCCTCCCCGCTGCTGGCAGGGCCGCCTGCGCCACGCACCCCCACAGCGGGGTGCCGGTGCGGTGCGCCCGCGCGCCTGTGCACCAGCCGCAGCCTTCGATTTCCTTTTCTGTTCTCTCCCCCCATCATGAAAAAACGCACCCTTGCCCACCTGGCCCTGTCGCTGGCCGCCATCCTCGCGCTGCCCTTGGCTCACGCACAAGCCCCTGCCTTCCCCTCAAAGCCTGTGAGCATCGTTGTGCCTTACGCCCCTGGCGGCCCGGTGGACAACCTCGCTCGCATGCTGGCCACCCGCCTGGGCAAGGAATGGGGTCAGTCGGTGCTGGTGGTCAACAAAACCGGCGCCAACGAAATCATCGGCGCGGAATTCGTGGCCAAGAGCCCCGCTGACGGCTACACACTGTTCGCCGCCACCGAGGCCGCGCTCACCATGAACCCGCACCTGTACAAGAAGCTGCCGTACAACCCCGAGAAGGACTTCACCCCCATCTCGCGCCTCATCAGCGTGCCCATGGTGTTCTTCGTGCCCAAGGCCTCCAAGGCCAACACCTTGAAGGAGTTCATCGAGCTGGCCAAAAACGCCAAGGGCACGCCACTGACTTATGGCTCCTCCGGCGCGGGCGGCATCGTCCACCTGCCCTTGGCGATGTTCGCCAAGCAAGAAGGCCTGGAAATGGTGCACGTGCCCTACAAGGGCGCCGCACCGCTGATTCCGGAAGTCATCTCCGGCCAGATCGACTCTGCCGTGCTGGGCGTGTCGGTGATCGAGCAGCACGTGAAGTCAGGCAAGCTCAAGGCCCTGGCCGTTTCATCAGAAGCACGCAGCCTGGCGCTGCCTGACGTACCTACGTTCAAGGAAGCTGGCGTGAAGGACATTGACGCCGTGTTCAACATCGGCCTCGTCGCCCCTGCTGGTACGCCCGCCGCCATCGTGGAAAAAATCGCCGCTGACGTGCGCCGCATCCTGATGGACCCCGAGTTCCGCAAGACCAACGTGGACGCCTACTCCTACGTGGCCGTGGCTTCCACCCCCGCCGAATACAAGGCCTTCCTGGCCCGCGACCTCAAGGTGCAGGGCGAACGCGTGAAGACCTCTGGCGCAACGCTGGACTGACCGATCGGCACCGCTGCCCCTGCGGCAGCAGCCCCGCAAGCCGCCTCACCAAGGCGGTTTTTTTTTGCCTTAAATGCTACTAATTTCATAGCGGCCTGCGCTTTAACGACGAGAGCTAGAAGGCTAAAGAGGCTCTTCTAGCGAATGCTACTGACACTTTGATTTCCCATGGCCGCCTCCAGCACCAGTGCGGGCTGCAGCCCCCCTGGGGTCTGATCGGTCCAACAACCTGAACCAACCCAGAGACGAATCAAGGTATTTCGTCGCAACACCCTTGAATCGTTGCATCCACCCTCGCAGCCGGCTGACATAGGCATTAACCTTCTGCCCATGCACAGCACCACCGCAAAGACGCTCATCGAACAACTGGCACTGGCCCGCCATCCCGAAGGAGGCTGGTTCAAGGAAACCTACCGCGCCAGCGACAAGCTTGCCGCACAAGCCCTGCCCGCGCGGTTTGGCGGAGACCGGTCTGCTTCCACCGCCATCTACTTCTTGCTGGAGGCGGGCGACATCTCGGCGCTGCACCGCATTCAGTCTGACGAGGTGTGGCACTTTTATGCAGGCTCCACACTGCGCGTGCACGGCATCTTTCCAGATGGCACGTACCAGGAGTGGAAACTCGGCGCCAACCTGGCTGCGGGCGAACACTTCCAGGCCGTGGTGCCTGCGGGCTGCTGGTTTGGCGCAGAGTTGGCCGAAGGCGACTTTGCCCTGGTGGGCTGCACGGTGGCACCCGGTTTTGACTTTGCTGACTTTGAATTGGCGCAAGCGAAGCAGCTTCTTGCCTGCTACCCACAACACGCTGAACTGATCCATCGGCTGACCAGAGCGTGACAACGCTGCTTGGTGCTGGTGCTGGGTAGCAGCGCCTGCCAGGGGAACCCGGCCACTGAAGCCCTCTGCGCCTGAGCGACTGCAGAGCAGCAGACGCCGCAGGGCATCAAAACCGACTGGCCGCCGTCAGGATGACTGTAGCAGCAGCCACCGCAATGGCCTGCAAGCCCACAACCCAGAACCAGATCGGCATGATGCTTCCTCCTGTTGAAAACCGTGAGGATAGGTATCAATCCTCAAGGCATCAGCGGGACGAGTTCCTACGCTGGTGTCAGTCCTGTCTGACAGCGGCGGGCTGCCCCATCACGCGATGGGAGTGGCCCCTGAGCGGGGCTGCTCAAAACTCAAACCAAATAGCTCTGCAGCGCTTATCTGATAAGCGCTAGCAGCTATCACTTTAATAGCATTCAGCACACTTTGCGGCTGCTCAGTAGTGGCAACGCAAAGGCAGATTCTTATGCTGCCGCAGTCTGCTCCGACACCCCTGCCGCTTCGAAGCTCGCCATCTCGCGCAGGATGGCGCAGGCCGAGGGCAGCAGGGGCCAGGCCAGCGCCGCGCCGGAGCCTTCGCCCAGGCGCAAGCCCAGGTCGAGCAACGGCTCGGCCTGCATCTGCGCCAGCATGAGTTGGTGGCCGCGTTCGCCCGAGCGGTGGGCAAACACACAGCGTTGCAGCACATGGGGCTGCAGGCGGCTGGCAACCAGCACGGCGGCGCTGGTGATGAAGCCGTCCACCAGGATCACACGGCGCTCAGCTGCGGCCTGCAGCACGGCACCCACCATGGTGGCGACTTCGTAGCCGCCGAGCGCTGCCAGCGCGTCGAGCGGCGTGGTGGCGGCGGCATTCACGTCCAGCGCCTGTTGCAGCACGGCGCGTTTGCGTTCAATGCCTGCGGCGTCCAGCCCGGTGCCCGCGCCGGTGCATTCGGCCAGTGAGAGGCCGCACAGGCGCGCCAGCAGCAGCGAGGCCACCGAGGTGTTGCCAATGCCCATTTCACCCAGCAGCAGCGCATTGCCCGGCAGGTCGCGCACCAGTTCCATTCCGTTGGTCAGCGCCTGCACGCATTGGTCGGTGCTCATGGCTGGGCCTTGGCTTGCGTCATTCGTGCCGGGGGCCACCTTGCGCAGCAGCAGGCTCGGCTGGCCGGGGGCGGCTTCGCGCGGAGCAATGTCGCGCGCCACGCCGCAGTCCACCACCGTGAGGGCCAGGCCATGCTGGCGCGCCAGCACGCTGACGGCGGCGCCACCGGCGAGGAAGTTCTCCACCATCTGCCAGGTCACGTCGCTCGGAAAGGCCGAGACGCCGCGCGCGGCCAGGCCGTGGTCGCCTGCGAAAACGACCATTTGCGGCTGCTCCAGCCGGGGGGATGCGGTGCCCTGGATCTGGCCCAGGCGCAGCGCAAGCTGCTCCAGGCGGCCCAGCGAACCGAGGGGTTTGGTCTTGTGGTCCAGCTTGTGTTGCAGGGCCTGGGTGAGTTGCGGGTCGGCGATGTCGGCAATCAGGGGCAGGTGGGCATTCATGGCTTTTCAACTTTCAACAGGGAAGCGCGGCCCGCACTCGCAGGCCCGCGCAAATCAACGGCGTTGCGCGTCAAGCAAGGGCGCGGCGGCAAGGTCAGGCGATGGTTTCCCGCCCGCGCTGGGCGGCGGCCTGGTCACGCTGCAAGTGCGCAATGAGCGGCTGTTGGTCGTCGCGCTGGCCCCATTGGTCGAAGTACACCAGGTCTTCGATGGGCAGGCGCGGCAGCCAGCCAGCGGTTTCCAGCTCGGGCTTGGCGTGGAAGTGGCTCACGTAGCCCACGCACAGGTAGGCAATGGGGGTGATGCCCTTGGGAATACCCAGCGCCTCTTGCAGGTCGGCCTGGTGGAAGATGCTGACCCAGCCCACACCCAACCCTTCGGCGCGCGCGGCCAGCCACAGGTTCTGCACGGCGCAGACACTGCTGTACAGGTCCATGGTCTTCATGTGGGTGCGGCCCACCACCACGGGGCCGGTGCGCTCACGGTCGCAGGTGATGCAGATGCCGACGGGCGACTCGATGATGCCTTCGAGCTTGAGCTTTTGGTACGTGGAACGTTTGTCGCCCTCGAACATGCCGGCGGCCTCGGCGTGGGCCTTGGCAAAGGCACCCTGCACGCGGCGCTTGGTGTCTGGCGAACGCACCACGAGAAAGTTCCAGGGCTGCATGAAGCCCACCGAGGGCGCGTGGTGCGCGGCGGTGAGGATGCGGCTGAGCACCTCGTCAGGCACCGGCGTGGGCAAAAACTGCCCGCGCACGTCGCGGCGTGAAAAGATGGCGTGGTAGATGGCGTCGCGCGCTTGTTGCGTGAAGGCGTGCGCGCTGGGCGTGGCTTGCGCCACTGCGCTGGTATTCATGGCAGTCCCCTGTGCGTGAATAGTGGCAGCGCTGCCCGGCCTTGCAGCGCCAAAAATGGCTCAGGCCGGTCTTCTGGCTTGGAGTCATCTGGCCCCCGCACCTTCCCGGCCTTGGCGACCAGTGGCATTCAGCGGGCGGCATCGTCCTTACAGCGTTGGGCACGCGGCGGAGTTGCACCGCCTTCCCGATTCTCCCTTTGCGTCATCGCATTGGGCACCTGAGGGCGGGGATGATAGCAGCCGGTGAACCGCGTATTTCTTACGCGATCAGCGCGTCCAGCACGCCCGGGTCGAAGTGCCGGGCCACCCCATCGGCCAGGCCGTCGAACACGGTATCGAGCGTGGGGGCCTGGGCGCCAAACAGGGCGTGCAGCACGGCGGCGTCCTCGAACAAACCGTGCAGGTACACGCCCAGCACATTGCCCGCCGGGTTCTGCCAGGCAATACCGGGCATGACCTCGCGCGCCACATCACCCTTGGCGGCCATGGCGGGGTGCTGGGCGGTCTGGCCGTGGTGGATTTCGTAGCCGCAGGCAGCCACGCCCGAGAGCGGCGCCCAGGCACCCGTGAGCTGCCCGAAGGCTGCGCTGGTGCGCTGCACGGTCTTGGCAGGCTCGAACACGGTGACCAGGGGCAGCAGGCCCAGGCCGGGAGCGTTGCCGTCGATGCCCTCGGGGTCGATCAGCGCCTCGCCCAGCATCTGCAGGCCGCCGCACACACCCAGCACGGTGCCGCCCTGCCCCGCGTGCGCAGCGATGGACTGGTCCAGCCCCTGCGCGCGCAGCCAGGCCAGGTCGGCGGCGGTGGCTTTGGAGCCGGGCAGCACGATCCAGTCCGTTGGCCGCAGGCCTGCCACATCGGCCGGGCTGCGCACCCATTGCAGGCGCAGGCCGGGCACGTTTTTGAGCGGCTGGAATTCATCGAGGTTGCTGATGCGCGGGTAGGCCACCACGGCCACGGTGGTGTGCACGGCGCCGGGCGTGGTGTGCGGTCGATTGAGCGGCGACGGGCCGCCCCTAGCCGCGAGAGCCCCCTCGGGGGGCAGCGAGGACACGCCAGTGCCGAGCGTGGGGGTCATATCAAACACACCGTCTTCCTCGGGCAGGCCGTGGTGCCACTGCATGGGAATGGTGGCCACGGTGGGCACGCCGGTGCGCTCCTGCAGGTGCTGCGGCGCGGGCGCGAGCAGGCTGGCATCGCCCCGGAACTTGTTGAGCACGAAGCCGTGGATCAGCGCCCGCTCGTCCTCGGGCAGTAGCGCCCAGGTGCCATACAGGTGGGCAAAAGCGCCGCCCCGGTCGATGTCGGTGACCAACAGGCAGCGCGCACCGGCGTGGCGCGCCACGCGCATGTTCACGATGTCGCTGGCGTGCAGGTTGGTCTCGGCGGGCGAACCCGCGCCCTCGATCACTACCACGTCGTTCTCGGCGCGCAGCGCATCAAGCGCGGCGGCAATCTGCGGCCACACCAGTTGGCTGCGGCCGCGCCAGGGCAGCGCGGTGAGCTCGGCGCTCACCTGACCCATCAGCACCACCTGGCTGCGCGTGTCGGCCTCGGGCTTGAGGAGGAGCGGGTTCATGCGCACTTCAGGCACGGCGCGCGCAGCCAAGGCCTGGAAATACTGCGCCGAGCCGATCTCGCCCCAGGCGCCTTCGATGCCTGCCACCCCGCCGCCGGGCCGCCCCAAGGCGGGGTGCGCCCCCTCGGGGGGCAGCGCAGCAGACGCAGTGGCAAGCGTGGGGGCAGCTACCACGCGGGCGTTGTTGCTCATGTTCTGCGCCTTGAACGGCGCCACCTTCAGGCCCAGGTTGCTGTAGTAGCGGCACAGCGCGGTGGTAAGCCAGCTTTTGCCGGCGCCGCTGGTGGTGCCCAGCACCATCACGCAGCGGGCCAGCGGATGGGCGGGCGGAGCAGTCACGGGAGTGTTCATCGGTGCATTCATGTTCGTTCCAAAGGTGCGGCCTACGGGCCTCCAACGTGCATCGCCTGCCACGCAGTCCGCAAGGCATCCTGCGACGCGGGCGGCAGTACACCCAGGCGCACGGCACCAGGCAAGCCAAACGAGGTGCAGTCGCGCAGCTTGATGCCATGTTGGCGCAGCGCGGCCAGCAGGCTGGCTGTTTGCGCGCTGGAGTCACCCGCGCACTGTGCTGTGGGCAAGGTGGCGACAAAGTAGTTGGCCAGGCTGCCGGGCACCACGGACCAGCCCAGTTGGGTACACAGGGCCATTTGCCGGTCTTTCCAGCTGCGCAGGGTAGGCAAGCAGTCTGCCACCCATTGCTGCACGGCCGGTGTGGCCCAGACCTCTAACAAGGCCACGCCATGTGCGCCCACGGGCCAGGATGCCGCCAGGCCTTGCAGCGCCAGCACTGTGCCCTCTGCGCCTGCAGGGGCCACGGCGTAGGCAGCACGCACGCCCGTCAAGCCCAGGGATTTGTTGGGCGACCACAGTTGCCACGCGGATGCAGGTAGCGCCGGATCTGTGCTGTTGACCGCGAGCCGCAGCGGGCGGTAGGCACAGTCCAGCACCCGCACGCTGCCGGGCGGCGTGGGGCCGTGCCATGCAGACAGCACACCGTCCACCGTGCCCAGCGGGCTGGCGGGCTCGCAGGCCCAGTGCAAGGTGGCGGGTGCGGCAGCGTCCGTACCCTCCATGCCCACCAGAGCCTTGGCACTGCGTCGCAACACCGCCAGCCCATGGGCCTGGGCCGCCTGGGCGTAGTCACCGTAGCTGTGGGGCGGCAGCTGCACCTGGGTGCAGCCGTGCAGCCGTGCCCAGGTGGTGATACGGTGGATGAACTCAGACGCGCTACCCGCCACCACGATGCGATCGGGCGTCACACCATGCAGCGCGGCCAGCGCGGCGCGCAGGGCGGTGTAGGCGGGGTCGGGGTAGCGCGTGGCATCGGCCTGCTGCAGTGCATCCAGCACGGCAGGGCATGGGCCGCACGCATTGCTGTTGGTGGAAAAATCATGCACCGGCACGCCCAGCGCGTCCGGGCCACCATGCACGCCCAGCGGGATGGATGGAAGGGTCAGCATGCCTCAACCTCCGGCCATCGCTATTAAAACAAGAGCTGCCAGCGCTGATGGAATAAGCGTCAGAACCACTTTTTCCCCATAAGCTGCAGCGCGCTGCGTGTGCAGCGGGCCCGGCGCATGCCCGCCCGGGTGCAAGGTGTACACCCCCGGCTTGGCCAGCCGCACACCCAGCGCCAGGGCCATGGCGGCCATGGGCCAGCCGCTGTTGGGCGATGGGGTTTTGCGCGCCTCTTTGGCCAGCGCCCGGGCGGGCAAGCCGCCATGCAGTGCGGCCAGCAGCAGCGCGGTGATGCGCGCGGGCAGCCACGAGAGCACATCGTCAGCCCGTGCGGCCCACTTGCCTGCCCATTGCCAGTAGCGCGCGCCCCGACTGCCGGGGTAGCCCCACATGGCATCGGCCGTGTTGGCAAAACGGTAGATGGCCGCACCGGGCAGGCCCAGCAGCACGAACCAGAACACGGGCGCCACCACCGAATCGTTGAGGTTTTCGGCCAGCGATTCGATGGCCGATTCACGCACCTCGGCAGGGGTGAGCTGGCTCACGTCGCGGCTGACCAGGCGGGCCAGTTGTTCGCGCCCCTCGGGCAGCGAGCGGGCCAGCGCCCGTTCCACCGCCAAGACTTCATCGCGCAGCATGCGCCACGCCAGCAGGGGCTTGAGCAGCACTGCCAGCAAGGGAGCCGCCAGCCACCAGGGCGCTTGCTGCAACTGGCTTTGCAGCCACCAGGCCAACGCGCCTGTGGCACCGGCCCCGGTGCACCACGCCAGCGCGCCCAGCCAGAAAGAACGGCGTTTTTGTGCGTGGCGCGGGGGGTCCGCCGTGGTCAGCGGCGCAATGTGCGGCCCGGCCCAGCCCAGGTAGCGCCCCATCCACACCACAGGGTGCAGGCGCACCGGTGGCTCGCCCAGGTACCAATCCACCAGCAAGGCCAAGCCCAGCGCCAGCGCGCACACCAGCGCCCACGCCAGGCCCGGCGTGCCCCCAGCGCTGAGCCAACTACCTGCCATGCGCCCTGCCCTCCTCCACATTCATGCGCCATGCGGTGCGTGCACATGCCCCCACAGTGGCACCCACCACCCAGAACACGCCCGCCACCCCAATGACGGCACCTGCCGTGCCGAACAGCATGGGCATGACCACGCTGGACGCGTTGATGGCCATGAGCCGCAGGCCCAGGGCTTCGCCATGGCGATGCTCGGGCGTGATCTGGTGTAGCAGGCTCATGACCATGGGCTGCACCGAGCCCAGCGCAAAGCCCAGCAGCACCGAGCACAAGCCCATCGCCAGGGCCGATGGCAAGACCGGGTACACCCCGAATAACACGGCCGTGACCACCATGGCGCCCGCCACCACGGCGTGTTCACGCACATGCTTGGCCACCAGCGGCAGCAGCAGCCGCACCACGGCCGCGGCCACAGCGAACGCACCCAGGATGGAACCGATGACCGAGGCCGACAGCCCCCGTTCGTGCCCGATGAGCGGCACCACAAAGGTGTGCACATCCCAGCAGGAAGAGAGCACCCAGTTCACGATGATGAGGCGGCGAAACGCAGGCTCGTTGAGCAGATCCCACGAGCGCTGGGGCGGGCCGCCGGCAGCGGCGATCACGGGCGGCAATTCTTCGGTGTGGCGCACCCAGAACCAGGTGGCTAAAGGCAGCACGGCCAGTAAGGCAAACGCGGCGCGGTACCCCTCGGTGCTGCCCGCAGTGCTGCCCGCGTGGTCAATCATCAGCCCCGCAAAAAATGGCCCGATGAAGTTGGACACCGCCGGGCCAATGGCCAGCCAGCTGAACACCTGGCGCAGCTGGGTGGTGTCATGCGCAGCGCGGCCCACATGGCGTTGCAGCGCAATGATGGCCAAGCCTGTGGCACCGCCCGTCATCAGAGCCGACAGGCACATCACCGAAAACACCGGAAAAATCAGCGAAAGTCCTGCCCCCGCACACGCCATGACCACCGCAATGCCCACGGGGCGCTTGAGGCCATGCCGGTCTGCGTAACGCCCCGCAGGCAGCGCCAGAAACACCTGCGTGAGCGCAAACAGCGCCAGCAGCACCCCCACGGCAGCGGCGCTGTAGCCCTCGCGCAGCGCCAGCAGCGGCGTGGCCATGCGCATGCCCGTCATGCAGGCGTGCAGAAAAATCTGCCCGGCAATCAGGCGGGCCAGCGCCATGTTCACGGGGCGTCGTCCTCCAGGCCCAGCAGCGATGCCGTGGCGCCAGGTACTGCGGAAGACGTTGCGGCGTCGGGCGCGGGCAGCTCCTGCACATCGCGCAGCTTGCGCTGGATGGCGCGGGTGCGCACGCCCACCTCGTCAAACTTCTTGGCGGCGGCGTCGATGGACTTCTTGGTAGCCTCCACCACATCACCAAACTTGACAAACTCGGTCTTGACCACGCCCAGCAGGCTCCACACCTCGGACGAGCGCTTTTCAATCGCCAGCGTCTTGAAGCCCATTTGCAGGCTGTTGAGCATGGCGGCCAGGTTGGCGGGGCCGGTAATCATCACGCGGCAGTCGTTCTGCACGGCTTCGACCAGGCCGGGGCGGCGCATGACTTCGGCAAACAGGCCTTCGGTGGGCAGGTAGAGCACCGCAAAGTCGGTGGTGTGCGGCGGCGAGACGTACTTGGCGAAGATCTTTTTCGCCTCGAGCTTGATGGAGCTTTCAAACGCATTGCCTGCCGACTGGATGGCCGCCTTGTCTGCCGCGTCTTGCGCATCTAGCAGGCGCTGGTATTGCTCCACGGGATATTTGGAGTCGATGGGCAGCCACACGGGCTCTTCTTCGCGCTTGCCTGGCAGGCGGATGGCAAATTCCACCAGCTCGTCGCTGCCCGGCACGGTCTTGACGTTGCGTGCGTACTGGTCGGGCGTGAGCACGTTGTCGATGATGGCGCCCAGCTGCATTTCGCCCCACGTGCCGCGCGTCTTCACGTTGGTCATCACGCGCTTCAGGTCGCCCACGCTGCCCGCCAGGGTCTGCATCTCGCCCAGGCCCTTGTGCACCTGTTCGAGCCGGTCGCTGACGAGTTTGAAAGATTCGCCCAGGCGCTGCTCGAGCGTGGCGTGCAGCTTTTCGTCCACCGTGCGGCGCATTTCTTCCAGCTTGGTGGCGTTGTCGGCCTGGATGGCGGCAAGGCGTTCGTTGAGCGCGGTGCGCAGTTGCTCAGCGTTTTGCTGGCTGCCCTGCACCATGCCCACCAGTTGCTGCGAGACGGCGTCCTGCAGCACCGAGAACTGGTTCTTGATCTGAAAGCCATTGGCTTCGAGCTGGTCTTTGAGCGCGGTGGACATGGCGCCCAGTTGCGTCTGGATGTCGCCCTTGAGCGAATCGAGCGTGAGCCGCGTGGCGGCCTGCAGGGCCTCAAAGCGCTCTTGAATGCGCTTTTCAAACAGCGCTGTGCTCTCGGCCATGGTCTCGCGGGACTTGACGCTTTCGGCGGCCAAAGCCGTCGTGGTGGTGGTCAGCTCGGCGCGAAAGCCGGTGAGCGTGTCTGACAGCTCCTTGCGCGCAACCGCTGCATCGGCCTGCCCTTGCGCCAGGTGGGCCAGCAGCGCCTTACTGCTTTCTTCCAGGCGGCTGGCCACGGCCAGTTGCAGGGCGTCAAAGCGCTGGGCCAGGGCGGCGTCTTGTGCGGCCTGGCGCTGGGTCAAGGCACTGTCAAACGCCGTGAAGCGTTGCTCCAGACGGCCCTCAAACCCGGTGAAGGCGCTGAGCAGCTCGGCGCGGCCATTGCGCGATTCGGCCACGGCCTGCGCCAGGCGCTCGTCTACCGCGCCGCGCAGGCCTTCCAGCATGGTCTGCGTGGTTTGTGTAAAGCCGCGCAGTTGCTGGCCCATGCCGTCCATCGCGCCATCGTTTTTGGCCACGGCAAGCTGGGTGGCTTGCGCGGTTTGCTCCAGCGCCTGCAGGCGGGCCAGCCACTCGGGCGGCAGATCGACCCGCGGGCGGCGCAGCAGGATCAGCACGAGCAAAACCAGCACCAGGGCCACAGCGGCCAGCAAAACGAGGGTATCGGTAGTCAAGGCAGGTTACTATGTTTTTAATAGCTGCCAGCGCTTGATGCATAAGCACTGGAGGCCAATTTCACTCAAAACAGCTCAGGCACGCAAGCCGGGCACGGGCTGGTTGACGGGGGTGAGCGGGCCACGCCCGCCCAGGAACGCGATCAGGTTGTCTGCCGCCAGGTTGGCCATGGCGCGGCGCGTGGGCACTGTGGCGCTGGCGATGTGCGGGGTGAGCACCACGTTGGGCACGGTGAGCAGATCGGGGTGTACCTTGGGCTCACCCTCAAACACATCCAGGCCCGCTGCGGCAATGCGCTGCTCACGCAACGCCACGGCTAGCGCCGCATCGTCCACGATGCCGCCGCGCGCAATGTTGATGAGGGTGGCCGTGGGCTTCATCAGCGCCAGCTCGGCCGCGCCAATGGTGTGGTGCGATGCCGCGCTGTAGGGCACCACCAGCATCACGTGGTCTGCCGTGCGCAGCAGCTCTTCCTTGCCCACGTAGGTGGCCTTGCATTCGGCCTCCAACGCGGGGGCGAGGCGTGAGCGGTTGTGGTAGATCACCTTCATGCCAAAACCGTGCGCGCCGCGCTTGGCAATGCCCTGCCCGATGCGCCCCATGCCGATGACGCCCAGCGTGCTGCCGTGGATGTCGCTGCCCGCAAACATGTCGTAGCTCCACTTGGTCCACTTTCCGGCGCGCAGGTAATGCTCGCTCTCGGTCATGCGGCGGGCCGTGGCCATGAGCAATGCAAAGCCGAAGTCGGCCGTGGTCTCGGTCAGCACATCGGGCGTGTTGGTGCCCTGCACGCCGGCGGCGGTCATGGCGTCCACATCAAAGTTGTTGTAGCCCACGGCCATGTTGGCGCAGATTTTGAGGCGTGGCGCGGCGGCCAGCAGCGCGGCATCCACACGCTGGCTGCCAGTGGTGAGCACACCGTCCTTGTCGGCCAGGCGCTCGGCCAGCTCTTGCGGCGACCAGATGGCGTCATGCGGGTTGTCTTCCACGTCGAAATGCTCGCGCAGACGGTCCACGATGTCAGGGAAGATCGCACGGGCGACCAGGATGCGGGGTTTGCTCATATTCAATCTCCCGGTCACCGGAACCAGATGAACGTCATCACGATGAACAGCGGCACCAGAATGCCGCCCGACCACAGCATGTAGCCGAAGAAGCTGGGCATCTTCACGCCTCGGTCTTCCGCAATGGCCTTGACCATGAGGTTGGGTGCATTGCCGATATAGGTGTTGGCGCCCATGAACACGGCCCCGGCCGAAATGGCGGCCAGCGTGGGCGCCAGGGTCGTCATCAGCACGGCAGGGTCGCCACCGGCGGTGTTGAAGAACACGAGGTAGGTGGGCGCGTTGTCGAGGAACGAGCTGAGCGCGCCTGTGGCCCAGAAGTACATGGCCGGGTCGGGCGAACCATCGGGCCGCGTGACGGCCGCCACGATGGCGCCGAAGGGGCCGTTGACGCCGGCCTTGAGCATGGCGATGACGGGGATGATGGTGAGGAAGATGCCCGCAAACAGCTTGGCCACTTCCTGCATGGGCCCCCAGCCGAACTGGTTGTCCTCATGCACCTGCTTGGGCGTGAGCCACAGCGACGCAAAAGTCACCAGGATCAGGCCCACATCGCGCACGATGCCGGGCAGGCCCACTTCGGTGCCCGCAATGTTGAACACCACCGGCGACTTCCAGAAACCGCTGAGCAGCACCAGCCCCACCACCGCGCCCAGCAGCGCAAAGTTGACCTTGCCGTCAAAGCCAATCGAGCGGCTGTCGGGCGTGGGGTCGGCCTTGAGCACCTCTTCGCGGCGGCGGTAGTACCAGCTGTCGAGCACGAAGAAGATGGCCAGCAGCGCGCCGATGAGGAACAGGGTTTCGGGGAAGATGTGGCGCACCGTCCAGAAGAAGTCCACGCCCTTCAGGAAACCCAGGAACAGTGGCGGATCGCCCAGCGGCGTGAGCGAGCCCCCGGCGTTGGAGACGATGAAGATGAAGAACACCACCACATGGGCCACATGCTTGCGGTTGTCGTTGGCGCGGATCAGCGGGCGAATGAGCAGCATGGACGCGCCCGTGGTGCCCATGAAGCTGGCCAGCACTGCACCAATCGCCAGGATGGCTGTGTTGAGCCCCGGGCTGCCGTGCAGGTTGCCCCGAATGAAGATGCCGCCCGCCACAGTGAACAGCGCGGTGAGCAGGATCACGAACGGGATGTATTCGGCCAGCAGCGCATGCACCAGGCTCACGCCCGCCACCGCGGGCCCGAAGGTGATGGCAAAGGGCAGCAGAAACGCCAGGCCCCAGGCCGCAGCCACCTTGCCAAAGTGGTGGTGCCAGAAGATGGGGGCCAAGAGCGGCATGAGCGCAATCGACAGCAGGATGCCCGCGAACGGCACACCCCACAGCACCGAGAGCGTGCTGCCATCGATGTCGGCAGCCATGCACAGGCCAGGCAACAGGGCCCCGGCAGCGGCCACCCAAGGCGCAGCGCGGCGAGAAATTTTCATAGTGTTGTCTCCATCAATGCGTTATGTCATCGGGCAGGCCCCGGCGCGTTGCGCTGCGGGGCAAAAAATCACTGGGGTTTCACTGGGGTGCAGGGATATCGAACACCTGGCGCAGGTAGGCCAGGTATTTTTCGTCGTCGCACATGCCCTTGCCGGGGGTGTCTGACAGCTTGGCCACCGGCTGGCCGTTGCAGCGGGTCATCTTGATGACGACCTGCAACGGCTCGTGCGCGGGCGGGTCGCCCAGGTCGTTGGTGAGGTTGGTGCCAATGCCAAAGGCCAGTTGGCAGCGCCCACGGAACTGGTTGTACAGCTCGATGATGCGCGGAATGGTGAGCCCGTCGCTGAAGATCAGGGTCTTGGTGAGCGGGTCCACGCGGTTGGTGCGGTAATGCTCCAGCAAGCGCTCGCCCCAGGCAAAGGGGTCGCCGCTGTCGTGGCGTGCGCCATCGAACAGCTTGCAGAAATACAGGTCGAAGTCGCGCAGGAAGGCGCTCATGCCGTACACGTCCGACAGCGCAATGCCCAGGTCACCCCTGTATTCCTTGGCCCACATTTCAAAACCGAACACCTGGCTGTCGCGCAAGCGCGGGCCCAGGGCCTGGCAAGCCTGCAGATATTCATGGGCCATCGTGCCCAGGGGCGTCACACCCAGCTTCATGGCGTACAGCACATTGCTGGTGCCCGCAAACTGCCCCGGCCCTTGCGGCGAGCCGGGGCGGCGGTCGCCCGTACCCAGGCGGGCCACCAGCACGCGCAGCACTTCTTCATGCCAGGCACGGGAAAAGCGGCGGCGGGTGCCGTAGTCGGCAATTTTCAGATCGCCCAGGCCATCGGCCTGCAGGGCGGCAATCTTGGCGTCCAGCCGACGGCGGCCTTCGGGGAAGTCGGGCACCTTTTGCGTGTTGCGGAAGTACACCTCGTTGATGATCGCCAGCACCGGAATCTCGAACAAGATGGTGTGCAGCCAGGGCCCACGGATAACGATCTCGATCTCGCCCGAGGGCTGGGGGGTGATGGTGATGTACTTTTCGTTGAGCCGGAACAGCCCCAGAAAATCCACAAAATCGCTCTTGATGAACCGCAGCGAGCGCAGGTAAGCCAGTTCGGCATCTTGAAACTGCAGGCTGCACAGCGAGCGTATCTCGTCCCGGATCTCGCCCACAAACGGCGCCAGTTGCACGCCAGGGTTGCGGCACTTGAAGCGGTATTCGACCTGGGCACTCGGAAACTGGTGCAGCACCACTTGCATCATGGTGAACTTGTACAGGTCGGTATCGAGCAGGCTGGTGATGATCATGGACGGTGCGGAGCCCTTGCAAAAGCCCCGAAGTACGGCACGGCACGTGCGCTCAGGAACGAAGCCCCAAAGTGTAGCCCTTGCAGAACAACCGACATGGCTGCAGGCCAGCATTTGCCTGACGACTTTCACCGCCGCGCCGCCAGCGAGAACCTCAAGCAAAAACTGCCTCTAGCGCTTATCTGGCAAGCGCTGGCAGCTATGCTTTTTGATGTTTATTGGGCGGGAACCAGCAGTTTTTCCAGCACCGCCCGCAGGGGCGCGGGCACCGGGACCGGGCGGCGGGTGTCACGGTCAACGTACACGTGCACAAAATGGCCGGCCGCCGCAGTCATCGCCTCGCCTTGCGCAAACAGCCCTACTTCGTAACGCACGCTGGAGCCACCGAGCTTCGCTACCCGAATGCCAGCCTCCACCGTCTGCGGAAAGGCCAGCGGTGCAAAGTAGTTGCACTGGGTTTCGATCACCAGCCCAATCGTGCCGCCCGCGTGGATGTCGAGCACACCCTGCTCAATTAAATGGGCGTTCACGGCGGTGTCGAACCAGCTGTAGTACACGACGTTGTTTACATGGCCGTACACATCGTTGTCGGCCCAGCGGGTGCTGATGGAGCGGAAGGCCCGGTAGGCGCTGCGCGGCTGTGGTGCGGGGCGGGCTGGCGCCTGGCTGGGCGCGGCAGAGGAAGGGGTTGGCGTGCTCATGGCGCTGCATTCTGCCAGCGGCTGTGGTATTGCAGTGCCACGCGCCAGGTGTTCAGTTGGGCTTGCACGGTCGTGGCGATGTCATGCCCATATCCTCCGGCCATGGAAAACGCCAGCGGCACCCGCCGCTGCCACGCCCAGTCGAACACCCTGCGGTCCCGTGCTTCCAGCCCGTCGTAGCTCAAGGCCAGGCGCCCCAGCCGGTCGCCTTCGTGCGGGTCGGCGCCCGCCAGGTACAGCACCAGGCCGGGCTCGAAGCGCTGCTCCAGAGTCTGCAGTGCATGTTCCAGCGCATCCAGGTATTGCGCGTCGCCACATCCATCCGGCAGCGGCACATCCAGGTCGCTGTCTTCCTTGCGGAACGGAAAGTTGCGCTCGCCGTGCAATGACAGGGTGAACACACTGGCATCGCCTTGAAAGATGTGCGCAGTGCCATTGCCCTGGTGCACGTCCAGATCAATCACGGCCACCTGCAAGGGCTGCGCGCGACCTGGGTGGGCCTGGGCCCATTCCGCCTGCATGCAACGCGCCGCCACTGCCACATCGTTGAACACGCAAAAGCCACTGCCTTTGCCGGCATAGGCATGGTGTGTTCCCCCCGCCAGGTTGCCTGCCAGGCCGTGGCGCAGGGCCGAGCGGGCCGCAGCCAGCGTAGCCCCCACCGAGCGGCGCGCGCGCTCGGCCATGGCCTCACTCCAGGGGAAACCGATTTCCCGCTGCGCAGCGGGCTCCAGCGTGCCCTGGGCAATGGCGGCGATGTATTCAGGCGAATGCACGCGCGCCAAATCCTCGTCTTCTGCCGTGGGCGCTATATGCAGACGGGTTTCAGGCAACTCCTCGGCAATGCGGTCGCGCAACAGGCGGTACTTCGCCATGGGAAAGCGATGCCCCTCGGGCAACGGCAGCACAAATTCATCGGCGTAATAGGCATCCATGATGTGATTGTGGCAACTCGGGCATTTCCTGGAGGGTTGCCTCTAATTTGCTGCATTGCAACAAAAAACACTTGCAATCACACCATAGCTGCCTAAAATTCAACCCATGCTGCACTGCAACATGATTCATGCGAATCACAACGTCAGCGCAGATGTCTGTAAGTACCCGGTCTTTCGAGACCCACCTTTTTAGGAGATATCACATGACGCTGACCGCAGAACAAATCCTGGCATCCCACAAAGCCAACATCGAAACCCTGTTCGGCCTGACCACCAAGGCATTCGAAGGCGTGGAAAAGCTGGTCGAATTGAACGTGACCGCTTCACGTGCAGCCCTGACTGAAGCCGCCAGCCACACACAAGCCGTGCTGGGCGTGAAGGACGCGCAAGAGCTGCTGGCCCTGCAAGCCAGCCTGTTCCAGCCCCTGGCGGAAAAGACTGCCGCTTACAGCCGCCACCTGTACGACATCGCCTCGGGCACCGGCGCTGAATTCGGCAAGGCTTTCGAAGCCAAGACCGCTGACGCACAAAAGGCCTTCACCAACTTGGTGGACAGCGCTGCAAAGAACGCTCCTGCCGGCTCCGAAACCGCTGTCGCCATGATGAAGAGCGCCGTCTCTGCTGCCAACAACGCTTTTGAATCGGTCCAGAAGGCCGTCAAGCAAGCCAGCGACATGGCCGAAGCCAACTTCAACGCCGTGACCAACACCGCCGTGAACGCAGCCAAGACAGCTGCACCACGCAAGCGCTAAGCACGCCCAGAAATCGGCAGACCTCCGCCGGTTTCACTCCAGTTGTCTCCTTGGATCCTCTCGAAACACGGGTTTCACGGATCCACTTCAAGCCCGGCTCTGCCGTAATGCCAGTTAGTTAAGCCCGCAGGCGGCTTGATCCAGTAAAAAGGGAGCGTGTTCAACACGTTCCCTTTTTTCTTGATGAGCCTGCTTGCAAACGCCTTGCGCCAGACCCTGCCCCGAGTACCTGATCGCCTCGAGCAGCTCAGCGCGTTGATAGACCCTGCCTGGATCGCACAGGCGCTGGGGACCAGCGGCAAGGCCTCCATCCGCCGGCGCAAGCTGCCTGCCGAACATGCCGTGTGGCTTGTGATCGGACTGGCGCTGTTTCGCGACCGGCCACTGTGGCAGGTGGTGCAGCAGCTGGATTTGAGCCTGGATGGACAAGCGCCGCCTGCACCGAGTGTCAGCGTGCAAGCCCGCCAGCGCCTGGGCGAGGAGCCTCTGGCCGAGCTGTTCGCTCTACTGACCCAAGCCTGGAGCCGTCCTGCGGTGAATGTGCGCCAGCCACTGCGCGTACTGGCTGTGGATGGTGTGGTCTGGTCGGCGCCGGACACCCCTGAGAATCGAGTCGAACTGGGCAGCTGCAGCAACCAGCATGGCCTCTCGCCCTGGCCGCAGATCCGCGCCACTTGCCTGATGGACACACACAGCCACGAGATGCTTGATGCCAAGCTCGGCGCCATGGACTGCGGCGAATTGAGCCTGGCAGCGCAGTTGCGCGGCGAGGATCACTCGGTGACCCTGTTCGACCGGGCGTACTTCTCGGCCGCGTTCCTGTTGGACTGGCAGGCTGCGGGTACGCAGCGCCACTGGTTGATGCGCGCGCGGGACAATCTGCGCCATGAGATCGTCCAGCAACTGGCGTGCGGCGATGCGCTGATCCGCATGCCGGTGTCCCCACAAGCGCGCAAGGCACACCCGCATCTGCCCAGCCACTGGCAGGCACGCCTGATCGAGGTGAGCGTGGGTGGACGGCTGCGCCGCTTCATCACATCCTTGCCGTGTCCCCGCACGCATCCTGCGCAGGAGCTGGCCGAGCTCTACCACCAGCGCTGGGAGATCGAGTTGGGGTTCCGGGAGATCAAGCAGACCCTGCAGGAGGGTGAGCCGGTGCTGCGCAGCAAGCAGCCCGCGCTGGTGCGCCAGGAGCTGTGGGGCGTGCTGATCGCCTACACGCTGCTGCGCCGCTGGATGCGCGAGATGGCAGCGCACGTCCAAGTCGAGCCCCAGCGCATCAGCTTCCATACGGCCAGCTACGCCATCGTGAACTTGCTGGCGGTCCCCAGCCTGGACTCTGCCGGCACCTTGCCCAAGCAGTTGGCAGCCCTGTTGGCGCAATCGCGACACTTCGTGCTGCGGCCACGCCGCACTGGGCGCAGCTTCCCAAGGGTCGTCAAAAAACGCGCTTCCAAATTCCCAACGAAAAAATGCCAGTCAGCTCTTAACTGACTGGCATTGGGCTCTGCCGGGCTTTTTTTGTTTCAGGGACGGGGCGATCTTCTCCGGCCCTCAACATCCATCCTGGACAGTGTTATGGCTGCGAGGCAAGTGGCCTTGTATGCAGACACGATTAGAGCGCGTGTTGCCGCATCCAGATGACCCGTGTGAATTCGATGTGAAATCAGTGTGAATATCAGGACACCACACGACACCGAGACACAAAGAAAAACCGCCACAGACTGGGGTTTCCAGTGTGTGGCGGTGTCTTGTGTGGTGGCGGACAGTTGACCATGTGCCGACTGGCCTCCCGAGCTCATGAGCACTGGCGCGGGTTGCTGCGGGTTCGCGCGCAGTTATCCGAAATTTCAGGACAACTGACTTCTATCGCCCATCGTTGATGTTGATGTCACCACTCGTTCAACAGCGATCCTGACTGTTTGAGTACCAAGCTTGCAGGCAGTTATTCGAAAATTTCGAACAACTGTCCAGCATTCGCCTTTTTGAGCATAGAGGTTGATGTACCACGTAGCCGTTTTCCCTCAGTGGTAAACCGGCGTCCCCCCGCCCAGGCCGGCGCTGTAGATGTGTGCGAACACGGCGCCCGCCTTGATGTTGATTTCGTCAGGGTCATAGGCGCTGGCTGGCAGGTGGGCATACAAGTGCTTGATGATCTCTGCCTTCATTTGCGCCTGCACGGTCGCCATACTGCGCAAGCGCTCCAGCGCGAAACGTTGATCGGCCAATTTGCCCAGTAAGTCCTTGGCGACTTTCTTGATCGCTTCACGATCACCCTTGGTGAGTGAATCCTTCTGAAGCAAGTCGAACACGGCCAGTTCAGTTTCGCTATCGAGCCCTTCGCGCAGGTAGCGTTTTTCCTCTTCGCTGCAATCGTCATTGAAGGCAAACAGGTCGTCCATCACCTTCTGTATTTCTGCCGCATCCTTGTCTTTGTTGTATTCCTGAACGATTTCCTGATAACGCTCATAGAGGTCCACACGAGTGGGGTTGCGCGCCACCATCGCAGCCAGGCGTTCCTCGATCTTCTCCATCAAGTTCATCGCCACGACATTCTTGAAGGGGTCTCCTCGTTTTCAGTGCAATAAGTGACGGTACGCAAAGCTAGCACTGGCGCGGGGGTGGTCTGGGTAGACCGTTGATTTCATTGACTTTCCTGTTCGCTTTGTAAACGGGTATGGTGGCCTCCCACTTTTGAGGTTCACGATGCAGGGTTGGCACACAACGTTTTTGGGGATGCGTGGGCTCCCCCGCGATATCAGCGACTTCGAGATGAAGGCATTTTTCACCTTCGATGGTGCCGAGCGCGACGCAATCAATGCACGCCGAGGTGATTCCCACAAGCTTGGTCTGGCGCTCCATATTGGTTTCCTGCGCATGAGTGGGCGTTTGCTCGGTGCCTTTCGGGTAATTCCAGTAGCCTTGTGGCGCCACCTTGGCAACGAGCTTGGCATTGCAGCACCAGAAGTCGCCTCGCTGAGAGCCATGTATGAACGCGGGCGCACGCTATTCGATCACCAACCAGTAGCCTGCACGGTCCTTGGATTCCAGTGGATGAGCGAGCACCAGCGCCGCTCACTGGTACGTGAACTGCGCGACGAAGTGGCGCGCTGCGCCGACCGCGATCAGCTACTCGTGCGGGCGCGTCAATGGCTGTACAAGAACAAGCTGGTGATCGTGCACGAGCGGGCAATTCGGACACTGATTGCGGCGGCACTTGCCCAGCTTGAAGTTGAAACAGGCACCGCCATCGCCGCCAGCGTTGATCCAGCAACACTTGATCGCTGGCGAGCCTCAGTTTCAGAGCTGCGCCCAGATGGACAAACCCAGCAGAGTTGGCTATGGGCTGCACCGGCGAAACACTCAACCCGCCAAATCAGCGAGGTACTGGAGCGCATCGACCTGCTTTACACGCTGGACGTTCATAAGCACCTGGCAGACATCCCCGATCTCATCTTGCGCCGCTACGCGCGCCGACTTGTCTCCAGGCCGCCCTCAGCCGGAGCCAAGATCAAAGAGCCAGCGCGCACCGTGGAGGTCGCATGCTTTCTTCGGTATTGCCTGTTCACCACCACAGACCAGTTGATCCTTATGGTGCAGCGCCGGATCGCCGATCTGTGGCGTCAGGCTGCCGCCGATGTCCCCGCTACCGTCAATTGGGCCGCAATGTACAAAACGCTGCTCGGCGAACTTGTTGCCTTGAGCGCGCAAGGTGCGGTGCCAGATGCTGAGTTGCGTGCCCGTCTTGAAGCCTTGATCACCGAAACCCAGAAACGCAAACCACCGAGCAGGGCCTCCCTGGTCCGCGAGGGATTGATTGATGGAATTCGCCCCGTGCGGTCGTTGCTCGTCGCCATTGCAAAGCTGCCCTGGCAGGCCACCGGCGAGCATCCTGCCATCGAGTACCCTGCCAAGCTGCAAGCTTTATATCTCAAAGGATCCAGAAAGCTGCCAGTTGAAGTGGTGGCACCAAGTCTGGGAATGATCTGGCAGGTTTCGATCTCCAGCCCAGACCGGGAACGGGCGTTTCAGGCGTTGGAGGTGGCCACCCTGTTTGCCCTGCGCCGCGCGGTGCGCAATGGCTCGGTCTGGATTGAGCACAGCCTGAGCTTTCGGGGTCGTGCGCGCTTGTTCTTCACGGACGAGCGTTGGCAGGCAGAGTCCAAGAAACACTATGCCCGTCTATCGTTACCCAGCAAGGCTGCCACTTTCTTGAAGCCTTTGCTGGCCAGAGTAACTGCCGGTGTCGATGCGGTGGCCGCTGCAGCCCGCAGTGGCGTACTGCGCGTGGATGATGAACTCCATTTGTCGCCATTGCCCGCAGAGGACGAAGACCCAGAAGTGACCAAGCTGCGCGCGGCTTTGGATCACCGCATCGGTGAGGTTCAATTGCCGGAAGTGATTCTGGCCGTTGACGCCCAGGTGCGCTTTAGCTGGATCATGCTCGGACGTGAGCCGCGCTCTACCGACGAGCTGCTGATGGTCTATGCCGGCATCATGGCCCACGGCACCAGTCTGACTGCGGTCGAATGCGCGCGCATGATTCCGCAATTGTCTGCCACCAGCATTCGCCAGGCCATGCGCTGGGCGCGGGACGAACGGCGTCTGAGCCAGAGGCCTGCCAGGCTGTGCTGGAATTCATGCAGCGACACCCGATTGCCGCCACCTGGGGGCGGTCCGATTTGGCATCTTCTGACATGATGAGCATGGAGACCACCAAACGGGTGTGGCAAGCCCGGCTTGATCCTCGGCGCAACACACCTTCCATTGGAATCTACTCCCATGTAAAAGACCGGTGGGGCATCTTCCATGCGCAGCCCTTTGTGCTCAATGAGCGCCAGGCGGGCGTGGCCATTGAAGGTGTCATCCGCCAAGAAAAGCTGGAGACCAGCCAGCTTGCTGTGGATACCCATGGCTACACCGACTTTGCCATGTCACATGCCCGTTTGCTTGGTTTTGATCTTTGCCCGCGGTTGAAGGAACTCAAACAGCGCCACCTCTTTGTGCCACGCGGCACCAAAGTGCCCGCAGAAATCGCTGCGGTGTGCGAAGCCAATGTCGACGTCGCTTTGATCGAAAAGCATTGGGATAGTCTGGTGCACCTGGCAGCCTCGGTCATGAGCGGACATGCCAGTGCGGTGGCAGCTCTTGCGCGGTTCGGTTCTGCCGCCCAGGGCGATCCAATCTATGAGGCTGGCGTGCAATTGGGGCGGTTGCTGCGTACGGCGTTTTTGGCTGACTACTTTGTCAAGGACGCTTTCAGGAACGAGTTGCGCCGGGTGCTCAATCGGGGCGAGGCTGTTAACGCCCTCAAGCGCGCCATTTATACCGGCCGGATCAGCCCGGCGCAGGCCAAACGTGTCGATGAAATGCAGGCTGTGGCCGATGCCTTGAGCCTGATGGCCAACATCGTGATGGCGTGGAATACCTCACAGATGCAGGCGGTCCTGGATCGCTGGTCGAACCGCCGCCAGGTCATTCCACCGGAACTGATCGGGAAGATTGCGCCCACCAGGCTGGAGAGCATCAACTTGCGGGGTGTGTTTCGCTTCCCGGTTGACCGCTATGCTGACCAAATCCTGCCTTCGCGGCCAAATGCATCGATAACTGGCACCAATGGATGAAACCGACCACGGTTTGACGCCACGAATCGCAGATTTGAAAGTGAACAGGAAAGTCAATGAAATCAACGATCTACCAACACCACCTCCGCGCCAGTGCTAGCTTTTCGTACCGTCACTTATTGCACTGAAAACGAGGAGACCCCATCGAAGGCGGATGGCTCCCAAGCCACCGACCTACAGCGCGATGCGCTGATTGCGGCTGGTGTCGATTCGGCCCATCTTTACGAAGACCAGGCATCGGGGAAGCGCGAGGATCGGCCTGGTCTGGCAAGCTGCTTGAAGGCGCTGCGCTCAGGCGACACGTTGGTCGTGTGGAAACTGGATCGTCTCGGGCGCGACCTGCGCCATCTGATCAACACCGTGCACGACCTGACCGGACGTGGCATCGGTCTCAAGGTGCTGACGGGGCATGGTGCCGCCATCGACACCACGACGGCTGCCGGTAAACTGGTTTTCGGCATCTTCGCGGCGCTTGCCGAGTTCGAGCGCGAGCTGATTGCCGAGCGCACCGTGGCTGGCCTGGCCTCGGCGCGGGCGCGGGGCCGCAAAGGCGGGCGGCCTTTCAAAATGACCGCCGCCAAGTTGCGCTTGGCGATGGCCGCGATGGGGCAGCCAGAAACCAAGGTCAGTGATCTGTGCCAGGAGCTGGGCATCACCAGGCAGACGCTGTACCGGCATCTCTCGCCCAAGGGAGAGTTGCGTCCGGATGGTGCGAAATTGCTGGGGCATGCCTGACGGCCTTAAGGTCACTCGGTCGTACTCGGACTCCAGAATGCCTGGCGAACAGCCGGTAGTGCCGCAAGTCGTTTGACCAGCGCATCCAGGTCGTCACCATCGACCGACGTGGCCACCAAGGTCGCTTCGATCTCGACATCCTCCTCGCCGAAGGCGTGAATATCGAGGTCTCGCGTCGGATAGCTGCTGCGTTCCAGCTCTTCCTCAAGCTGGGCCATCACCATCTTCTGATGCGCTCGCTCGGCGATCACATAGACGGTATTCGTCACCTCGACCGATTCCACGTCCAGCGGCTTGCGGTTGATGGTGTTGACGATGGGGCGCAGCAGGGTGTTGGCTGCCAGCACGAACAAGGCACCTAATACTGCCTCCACGATCAGGTCGGCACCCGCTGCCGCACCGACTGCCGCTGACCCCCATAGGGTGGCGGCGGTGTTCAGGCCGCGCACATTGCCCTCTTCGCGCATGATCACGCCCGCACCGAGGAAGCCGATGCCGGACACCACATAGGCCATGACATGCACGGCCCCATCGTGACCGTGCAGCCGATTGGCCAAATCAACGAACAAGGCCGCGCCCACGGCCACCAGTACGTTGGTGCGCAGGCCCGCCGTGCGTTGCCGGTACTGCCGCTCGAAGCCGATCAGCCCACCGAGCACGAAGGCTGCGGCCAGGCTGATCAGGGTGTCGAGCAGGGAGGTCAGGTTGATGTTTTGAATTGCCTCCATGCTCGCCTCCTTATTGCCAGCCGTAGCGGCGGAAATAGATGCCCTTCATGGCCTGGGTCAGCCCCATGTACGCCAGCAGGATCATGGGCAGAAACACGAAGTACAGCGGCGGCAGGGCTTGCAGCTTGAAGTAGTGCGCCAACGGCCCCATCGGCAGGAAGATGCCGATGGCCATGATCACCGCCGTCATCACCAGCAGCGGCGTCGCTGCCCGGCTCTGGATGAACGGAATTTTCGGCGTGCGGATCATGTGCACGATCAAGGTCTGGGTCAGCAGGCCGACGATGAACCAGCCGGACTGGAACAGGGTTTGTTCTTCCGGCGTGTTGGCGCTGAACACGAACCACATCATGGCGTAGGTGGTGATGTCGAAGATCGAGCTGATCGGCCCGAAGAACACCATGAAGCGGCCCACATCGCCCGGCTGCCAGCGCTGCGGCTTCTTCAGCAGTTCGTCATCCACATTGTCGAAGGGGATGGCGATCTGGGAGATGTCGTACAGCAGGTTCTGCACCAGCAGGTGCATCGGCAGCATCGGCAGGAAGGGGATGAAGGCCGAGGCCACCAGCACCGAGAACACATTGCCGAAGTTCGAGCTGGCCGTCATCTTGATGTACTTGAGCATGTTGGCGAAGGTGCGGCGGCCTTCCAGCACGCCTTCCTCCAAGACCATCAGGCTCTTTTCCAACAGGATGATGTCGGCGGCTTCTTTGGCGATATCCACCGCCGTGTCCACCGAGATGCCGATGTCGGCTGTGCGCAGCGCCGGCGCGTCATTGATGCCGTCGCCCATGAAGCCAACGACATGGCCGTTGGCTTTCAGCAGGCGCACGATGCGCTCCTTGTGGGAGGGCGTGAGCTTGGCAAAGACGTTGTGGCTTTCCACGGCTTCGGCCAGCACCTTGTCGCTCATGCGCTCGATGTCGCTGCCCAGCAGCACGCCCTGCTGATCCAGCCCGACCTCGCGGCAAATCTTGGCCGTCACCAGCTCGTTGTCGCCGGTCAGCACTTTGACGGTGACGCCATGCTCGGCCAGTGCTTTGAGCGCAGGCGCGGTCGATTCCTTTGGTGGGTCGAGGAAGGCCACATAGCCGATCAGGGTCAGCTCGCGCTCATCGGAAATGCCGTAGGTGTCTTGGGTCGGCGGTACCTCCTTCATCGCCACTGCCACCACGCGCAGCCCCTCTTCGTTCAGCGCGGCGGTGACTTCGCGGATGCGGGCCAGCAGATCGGGCGTCAGCGGCTCCACGGCGTCGCCATGGCGCACCTGCGTGCACACGCTCAGAATTTCTTCGACAGCGCCCTTGGTGACCAGCTCGTGGTGGTCCTCGCGCTCACTCACCACCACCGACATACGGCGGCGGTTGAAGTCGAACGGGATTTCATCGACCTTGCGGTAGTTGTTGGCCGGGTTCAGTTCCTGATGCACTTCCACGTGTTCGAGCACTGCCACGTCCAGCAGATTTTTCAAGCCGGTTTGGTAGTAGCTGTTGAGGTAGGCCGCTTCCAGCACCTCGTCGGACTCCTCGCCCCAGACATCCACATGCCGGGCCAAGAAAATCTTGTCCTGCGTGAGCGTGCCGGTCTTGTCGGTGCACAGCACATCCATCGCACCGAAGTTCTGGATCGCGTCCAGGCGCTTGACGATGACCTTCTTGCGCGACAGGATCACCGCGCCCTTGGCCAGCGTTGAGGTCACGATCATCGGCAGCATCTCGGGCGTGAGGCCCACCGCGATGGACAGCGCGAACAGCAGCGCTTCCATCCAGTCACCTTTGGTGAAGCCGTTGATGAAGAGCACCAGCGGGGCCATCACGAACATGAAGCGGATCAGCAGCCAGCTCACCTTGTTGACGCCGGACTGGAATGCCGTGGGTGCGCGGTCGGTCGCCGTGACGCGGGAAGCCAGCGCGCCGAAGTACGTGGCGTTACCGGTGCCGAGCACCACGGCCGTGGCCGAGCCGGACACTACGTTGGTGCCCATGAACAGGATGTTGTCGAGTTCCAGCGGGTTGATCGCCTTGGCGTCGCGTTGGGTGGCGAACTTCTCCACCGGCATCGACTCCCCGGTCATGGCGGCCTGGGCCACGAACAGATCCTTGGCGCTGAGCACGCGGCAGTCGGCAGGGATCATGTCGCCCGCCGACAGCACAATCAGATCGCCAGGTACCAGCAGCTTGATCGGCAGCTCGATGCGATTGGCATCTTTCACATGCAGATGCGCGCCGTAGTACTGCTCGAAGATCGGCGCGGCATCCTCGGACAGATCACGGCGGATGACGGTGGCCGTGTTGCTGACCATGGCCTTGAGCGCATCGGCGGCCTTGTTGGACTTGGCTTCCTGCCAGAAGCGCAACAAGGTCGAGAGCACGACCATGGTGCCAATCACCACGGTGGCCTTCATATCCTCGGTAAGGTAGGAGATGACGGCCAGCAGCGTCAGCAGCAGGTTGAACGGGTTCTTGTAGCAGTGCCACAGGTGGGTCCACCAAGGCAGCGGCTTCTCGTGCTCAACCTCGTTCAGGCCGACGCGGGTCCGAACGGCCTCGGCCTGCGATTCGGACAAGCCATCGGCGTGGCTGTCCAGTTGCCGCAGCAATGTGGCGGGGTCGGTCGTCGCGGCGCTGACCAGGGTCTGGGTCAGCTCTGGCGGCACTTCGCGGCTGACGCCGGTCTGTGCGAGGGTGTCCAGCAGCGTCAGGCGGCGGAAGTGTCTGGCGAGGTGCCGGGTACGCAGGAAGCCTGCGAACAGCTCTTTCAGCAGTGTGAAGTTCATTCTTGTTCTCCGGGGCGGCCTGCCCGATCCACACTGTTGAAAGCGTGCTCAGGCAGGCAGCCGATATTCAGGGTCTGGCATAGTTTGCTAAGGTTTTGTGACGGTCATGGCATCACGGCAGGAACGGCACCGACAGCAGGCGCAGGCCGATGGAAAACCATCGTTCGCCGCCGCCGTTGCGGTTGCCGTAAGTCGCATCGAGCTGGATGCGATCCGGCACCAGCCAGTGACGCAGACCCAGTTGATGAAAGGGCTTGCCCTGGTTCTGACCGAAGGTCTCGGCGATCAGCCAGGTGCGTTCAGTGAGCTGGGCTTCGGTGCCCAGGCCCCAGGTCAAACGGTTGTGCCGGGGCTCCCCCTCGCGCAGCCAGCCCACATTGGTATGAACGACCACGGCATCGTCGCGGAAGGAAAAGCTGGTCGGCACATAGGCATACCAGTCGCGGGTATCCGCTTGTGGGTGGCGAACCGTACCGACCGCCAAGCCGATGCCCCAGCCATTGGTGTCCATGGTTTTGAACAGGGTCTTGCCCTGCATGACGACATCTGTGGTTTTGGCACTGCCCGCTTCGCGGGTGGAGGCTCCGCCCAGGGTCAGCTCCAGATTGCCGGTGAAGTTGCAAGCCGGAAGCGCCCAGAATTCAGTGCTGTCCGGGTTCTTCTTGACCCAGCTTTCGAGCTGGCACGCCTTGGCATCGACGATGCGGGCGTCGTCGGTAATCATGGGGCGTGCCGCATGGGCGGTGCTGCCTGCCAGCAAAGCGGCACTCAGCAGCGCCGACCGGAGTGGCGGGTAGGCCGCGCCGAAGCGGCCGGGGTGTCGGAAACGGGTCATACGCACAGCGTTCTCCTCTTGGATCGAGGCGAAGCCCTGTCGCGTGCACGGCTCATCGCGTGGCACCTTGGTTGATGCACACGGCAAGCGACGTTCGTGGCCGATCACCTTGGGGCGATCAGCCAATCAGTCGTCTGGGAGGCGAATGACGTGCAGCGGATGCTGCGACGGGTTGCCGCCTCTCGCGTTCGGCGAGACAGCGGCAGGGAGAACCTGCGCGTTATCTTGCCGAGAGGGTGCCGGCGCTTAAAACCGGCTGACTACTGTCACTCGAACAAGTGCCCACTTGGGAACTCCGCAGTTGATGAAGGCCGTAATTCTACTCTCACGGCATTGACTGGACAATCCCCGAACCCAAGAGGTAGAGCAAGCTTCTCCTATTTGCCATAGTGCAGTGCACTTTTGAAAATGTGTGCAATCGCCTTCTGAAAACGACAAACCTGATGTCAGATGCTTGGCGCAAAGCACGTCAGAATAGAGTTGTAGTTTGTATTTATTGACACAAGCCGCCAAGGGTAATGGATTTCATCCTGACACTTTTACCTTTGGAGGCACCTTGCAAGGTCAACGCATTGGCTATATCCGCGTCAGCAGCTTCGACCAGAACCCTGATCGGCAACTGGAGCAAATCGAAGTCGGTAAGGTATTCACCGATAAGGCTTCCGGCAAGGACACGCAACGTCCCGAACTTGAAAGGCTGCTGGCCTTTGTGCGCGAGGGCGACACCGTGGTGGTGCACAGCATGGACAGGTTGGCACGCAATCTCGATGACCTGCGCCGCATCGTTCAGGGGCTGACACAACGGGGCGTGCGGATGGAGTTTGTCAAAGAAGGGCTGGCGTTCACCGGCGATGACTCACCGATGGCCAATTTGATGCTGTCGGTCATGGGGGCTTTTGCGGAGTTCGAGCGCGCACTGATCCGCGAACGCCAGCGCGAGGGAATCGTGCTGGCCAAGCAGCGCGGTGCCTACCGGGGACGAAAGAAATCGCTGAACAGCGAACAAATTGCCAAGTTGAAACAGCGAGTCGCGGCAGGCGATCAAAAAACCTTGGTGGCCCGTGACTTCGGCATCAGTCGCGAAACCTTGTACCAGTACCTGCGGGAAGACTGATCATGCCGCGCCGCTCAATCCTGTCCGCCACCGAGCGCGAAAGCCTGCTGGCACTACCAGATGCCAAAGACGAACTGATACGGCACTACACGTTCAACGAAACCGACCTATCGGTGATCCGCCAGCGTCGCGGCGCTGCGAATCGATTGGGCTTCGCCGTGCAGCTTTGCTACTTGCGATTCCCTGGCATCTTCTTGGGCATCGATGAGCCTCCGTTTCCGCCCCTGTTGCGCATGGTGGCCGCACAACTCAAGGTGCCGGTGGAAAGTTGGAACGATTACGGCCAGCGCGAGCAGACGCGGCGGGAGCACTTGGTCGAGCTGCAAACGGTGTTCGGGTTCAAGCCCTTCACCATGAGTCACTACCGGCAAGCCGTGCATACATTGACCGAGCTGGCCTTGCAGACCGATAAAGGGATTGTGCTGGCCAGCACCCTTGTCGAAAACCTGCGGCGGCAGAGCATCATCCTGCCCGCCATGAATGCCATCGAGCGCGCGAGCGCCGAGGCCATCACCCGTGCCAACCGGCGTATTTACGCGGCGTTGACCGATTCTTTGTTATCGCTCCACCGTCAGCGCCTGGACGAACTTCTCAAGCGCAAGGACGGCAGCAAATTGACGTGGCTGGCATGGCTGCGCCAGTCGCCCGTCAAGCCGAACTCTCGGCATATGCTTGAACACATCGAGCGCCTCAAGGCTTGGCAGGCGCTTGACCTTCCCGCAGGCATCGAGCGACAAGTTCACCAGAACCGCCTGCTCAAGATCGCCCGTGAGGGTGGGCAGATGACGCCTGCCGATCTGGCAAAGTTCGAGATGCAACGACGCTATGCCACTCTGGTTTCGCTGGCCATTGAAGGTATGGCCACCGTCACCGACGAAATCATCGACCTGCACGACCGCATCATTGGCAAACTATTCAACGCCGCCAAGAACAAGCATCAGCAGCAGTTTCAGGCTTCCGGCAAGGCGATCAATGACAAGGTGCGGATGTATGGCCGCATCGGCCAAGCCTTGCTGGAAGCCAAACAGAGCGGCGGCGATCCGTTCGCCGCCATCGAGGCCGTAATGCCGTGGGATACCTTCGCCGCCAGCGTCACGGAGGCGCAAAAGCTCGCGCAGCCGGAGAGCTTCGACTTTCTGCATCGCATCGGTGAAAGCTACGCCACGTTGCGCCGCTACGCGCCGCAGTTCCTGGACGTACTTAAGTTACGGGCGGCACCAGCCGCCAAGGGCGTACTCGATGCCATCGAGGTGCTTCGCGGCATGAACAGCGACAACGCCCGCAAGGTGCCCGCCGACGCGCCGACCGCATTCATCAAGCCACGCTGGGCGAAACTGGTGCTCACGGACGATGGCATTGACCGGCGCTACTACGAGCTGTGCGCCCTGTCAGAGCTAAAGAACGCGCTGCGATCAGGCGATTTCTGGGTGCAGGGTTCGCGCCAGTTCAAGGACTTTGATGAGTACCTGGTGCCGGCCGAGAAGTTCGCTACTCTGAAGCTGGCCAACGAATTGTCGCTGGCAGTGGCCACCGATTGCGATCAGTATTTGCACGACCGACTGGCATTGCTGGAACAGCAGCTTGCCACCGTCAACCGCATGGCGGCGGCCAATGATCTGCCGGATGCCATCATTACCGAGTCCGGCCTGAAGATCACGCCGCTGGACGCGGCGGTGCCGGAGACCGCACAAGCCCTAATCGACCAGTCGGCGATGCTGCTGCCACACGTCAAGATTACCGAACTGCTGATGGAAGTTGATGAGTGGACAGGCTTCACCCGGCATTTCACGCATCTGAAGACCGGCGACACGGCCAAGGACAAAACCTTGCTGCTGACGACGATCCTGGCTGATGGCATCAATCTCGGGCTAACCAAGATGGCCGAGTCCTGCCCAGGCACGACTTACGCCAAGCTGTCGTGGCTGCAAGCCTGGCACATCCGGGATGAAACGTACTCAACGGCGCTGGCCGAACTGGTCAACGCGCAGTTCCGGCAATCCTTTGCCGGAAACTGGGGCGATGGCACCACGTCATCGTCGGATGGCCAAAATTTCAGAACCGGCAGCAAAGCGGAGAGCACCGGGCATATCAACCCGAAGTATGGAAGCAGTCCAGGCCGGACGTTTTATACCCATATCTCCGACCAGTACGCGCCCTTCAGCACCAAGGTAGTCAACGTCGGCGTGCGTGATTCAACCTATGTGCTCGATGGCCTGCTGTACCACGAGTCGGACTTGCGGATCGAGGAGCACTACACCGACACAGCGGGCTTTACCGATCATGTCTTCGGCCTGATGCACCTACTGGGCTTCCGATTCGCGCCACGTATCCGAGACCTGGGCGACACCAAGCTATTCATCCCAAAGGGCGATGCCGCCTATGACGCGCTCAAGCCGGTGATTAGCAGCGACCGGCTGAACATCAAGCAGATACGCGCCCATTGGGATGAAATCTTGCGGTTCGCCACTTCGATCAAGCAGGGTACGGTGACGGCCTCGCTGATGTTGCGCAAGCTCGGCAGCTATCCGCGTCAGAACGGACTGGCCGTTGCACTGCGCGAGCTGGGGCGCATTGAGCGCACGCTGTTCATACTGGATTGGCTGCAAAGCGTGGAGCTGCGCCGCCGCGTGCAGGCCGGACTCAACAAAGGCGAGGCGCGCAACGCGCTGGCCAGGGCGGTGTTCTTCAACCGACTGGGCGAAATCCGCGACCGCAGTTTTGAGCAACAACGCTACCGGGCCAGCGGCCTCAATCTGGTAACGGCGGCCATCGTGCTTTGGAACACGGCCTATCTGGAACGGGCAACCAATGCTTTGAACGGGCACGGCAAACCGGTAGACGAGACGCTGTTTCAATACCTGTCACCGCTGGGGTGGGAACACATCAATCTGACCGGCGATTACCTCTGGCGCAGCAGCACCAAGGTCGGCGCAGGCAAGTTCAGACCGTTGCGACCACTGCCACCGGCTTAACGTGCTTTATTTTCCGTTTTCTGAGACGATCCCCACTTCAGCCATGGAAACGACAAGCCCAGAGACCACAACAGCCCCCGAGCCATCGGCCATTGCCGCGCCCGCACGCTGGTGGCGCAAGTGGTGGCGCAGCCTATCGCCCACGCGCCAGGACCGGTTTGCCGCCCTGGCACCCCTGGCTGCGGTGATGATGTTTCTGGCCGCCATCGTGGCCGCGTTCTGGTATCTGCGCGCGGAGGAGGCCGAGCGCGAGCAAGAAGCCCTTCGCCGTGACGTGGAATATGCGCAGCAGCGGGTTCGCCTGCGCCTGCTGGAACGCCAGGAACAACTGATGCGCATTGCCCGCGACATCTCCAACCAGGAGCTGGAGCGTGCGGAATTTGTGAACAGGGCCGAGGCCCTCATCAGCCAATACCCCGAGCTGCAGGCCATCACCTGGATTGATGAGCGCCGAAAGATTCGCGCCAGCCATGCGGCGCCCACGCTGTCGAGCCAGCAGTTGCGGGTGGCGGGCGAGTTGCTCAAGCCTGGAGAGACCGCAGACACCTACGGCCTGGCCCGTGACCTGCAGCAACCGGTTTACGCCCAGCCAGCTGCCGCGAAGGGGGATGCGTCGCCCTTGCTGCAATTGCAGGTGCCTTTGAACAACCAGGGTAAGTTCGCAGGCGTCGTGCTGGGCGAGTACTCCATCGACAGCCTGCTGCGCTATGGCACTCCTACCGAAGTGCTGGCGCGCTATGCCGTTACGTTGATGGATGCCCGTGGCCAGGTGCTGGCAGGTACCCCCCTGCCTCCGCGCAACCCTGCCACCCAGTTACTGCCCTGGACGCCCAAGGCCAACGAATACGAAGTGCCGGTGTCTCCCGTCGGCAATGGGTTGGTGCTGCGTGCGCAGGCTTACCGCACCTCGCTGGGCGTGGTGGGTAGCGGCTTGTTCTGGCTGGTGGGCACTTTGAGCGCCATGACGGCCTGGATGCTGATTGCCACCTGGCGCCACACCCGCAGGCGCATGCAGGCGCAGCAAGCCCTGGTGGCTGAGACCAACTTCCGTCGCGCCATGGAAAACTCCATCCTGACCGGGATGCGCGCGCTGGACATGGAAGGACGCATCACCTACGTGAACGCGGCGCTGTGCCAGATGACTGGCTGGAGCGAAGCCGAACTGGTGGGCCTGAAGCCCCCCTACCCCTACTGGCCCAAGGAAGACCATGAATCCCTGCATGCCAAGCTGCGCGACGAGCTGAGCGGCCGCAGCGGGTCCGGCGGATTCCAGGTGCGCGTGCAGCGCAAAAACGGCACGCTGTTCGATGCCCGCTTGTATGTCTCGCCCCTGATTGACGCCCACGGCCAGCAAACCGGGTGGATGACGTCGATGACCGACATCACCGAGCCCAACCGCGTGCGCCAGCAACTCACGGCTGCGCATGAGCGTTTCACCATCGTGCTGGAGTCGCTGGACGCCTCGGTGTCGGTGGCGCCGCTGGGCAGCGAAGAACTGCTGTTTGCCAACAAGCTCTATCGCCAATGGTTCGGATCCCAGACGGCGGGGCACTTGCAACTGGTGGCCCAGGCCGGTGTGCTGCCGGTCGCCAGCAACAGCGGGGTGGATGACGAAGATGGCCTGATGGGGCTGCCCACCGACCCGTTGACCAGCGCGCGGTCTGAAAACGCCGAGATTTACCTGCCCGACCTGGGCAAATGGCTGGAAGTACGCTCACGCTACCTGAACTGGGTGGACGGCCGCTTGGCTCAGATGGTCATTGCCACCGATATCACCCCCCGTCGCCTGGCTGAAGAGCAAGCCGAGCGCCAGGCGGAGCGCGCCCAATCGGTCAGCCGCCTCATCACCATGGGTGAAATGGCCTCCAGCGTGGCGCATGAACTCAACCAACCGCTCACCGCCATCAACAATTACTGTTCGGGCATGGTCTCGCGCATCCAAAGTGGGCAGATCACGGAAGAAGCGTTGTTGTCGGCACTGCAAAAAACCGCCCACCAGGCGCAGCGTGCGGGCCAAATCATCCAGCGCATCCGCGCCTTTGTGAAAAAGAGCGAACCCAACCGCACGTTGGCCGACGTGCACAGCATGGTGTCTGAAGCCGTGGAGCTGGCAGACATTGAACTGCGCCGTCACAACGTGCGCCTCACCCACTACATTGCAGCCCGCCTGCCCCCCGTGATGGCCGACACCATCCTGATCGAGCAGGTCTTGGTCAACCTGATGAAGAACGGCGCCGAGTCCATCCAGCATGCGCAGCGCCCTCCTTCGGGCCGCAGTGTGGAGTTGCGCGTGGTTCCCAAGCACACGGACGAAGGCGAGGTTGTCGAATTTTCGGTGCAGGACACGGGCAAAGGCCTGGCCCCTGAAGTGCTGGAGCGGCTGTTTGAAGCCTTCTTCTCCACCAAGCAGGAAGGCATGGGCATGGGCCTGAATTTGTGCCGCAGCATCGTCGAGTCCCACCAGGGAAGGATGCAGGCGCAGAACATCTACAATGGAACGGACGTCGTTGGCTGCCGGTTCTCCTTCTGGCTTCCGCTGGCAAAGCCTGCCGATGACACTACAAACTCTGTAGCAAACGAGCAAACTCCGAGGACAATTGCATGAGCTTGATTCCGAAAAAAGGCACTGTTTACGTTGTAGATGATGACGAGGCCGTGCGCGATTCGCTGCAATGGCTGCTGGAGGGCAAGGATTACCGCGTACGCTGCTTTGATTCGGCTGAGACCTTCCTCTCGCGCTATGACCCGCGCGAAGTGGCCTGCCTGATTGTGGACATCCGCATGGGCGGCATGACGGGCCTTGAATTGCAAGACCGGTTGATCGAGCGCAAGTCGCCTCTGCCCATCGTTTTCATCACCGGCCACGGCGATGTGCCCATGGCGGTGAACACCATGAAAAAAGGCGCGCTGGATTTCATCCAGAAGCCTTTTGATGAAGAAGAACTGCTGGGCTTGGTTGAGCGCATGCTGGACCATGCCCGCGAAGCTTTTGCGGGCTTTCAGCAAGCCGCCAGCCGCGATGCCCTGCTCTCCAAGCTCACCAGCCGCGAAGCGCAGGTGCTCGAACGCATCGTTGCAGGCCGCCTGAACAAGCAGATCGCCGACGACCTGGGCATCAGCATCAAGACCGTGGAGGCGCACCGTGCCAACATCATGGAAAAGCTCAATGCCAACACCGTGGCCGATCTGCTGAAAATTGCTCTGGGCCAGAACGCGCCCAAGGCCTGATTGCTCCTATTTTCATAGCTGCCTGCGCTTATCCAATCTGCGCTGGCAGCTGTTTTTAGGCTCTTCTAGCGAATGCTAGTGATGCACTCGATAAATGTCGTACGTCGAAATCGTCGTTTACAGACGTGCGGCGATTTCCATCACTACTATTCGCTAGAAGAGCCTGTTTTTATTTGTAAAACAGAATGACTGCTCAACTCATCGACGGCAACGCCCTCTCCCGCCAACTGCGCACCCAAGTGGCCGAACGTGCCGCTGCCCTCAAAGCCCGGGGGGTGACTCCCGGCTTGGCGGTGATCCTGGTCGGCGACAACCCGGCCAGCCAGGTGTACGTGCGCAACAAGGTCAAGGCCTGCGAAGACAGTGGTTTGTACTCTGTGCTGGAAAAGCACGATGCCAGCATGACCGAGGCAGAGCTGCTGGCGCGTGTAGAGGCGCTGAACAACGACCCCAGCATCCACGGCATCCTGGTGCAATTGCCGTTGCCTGCCCACATTGATGCACAAAAGGTGATCGAAGCCATCTCCCCCGCCAAGGACGTGGACGGGTTCCACATTGCCAGCGCAGGCGCACTGATGACCGGCATGCCTGGCTTCTGGCCCTGCACGCCGTACGGCTGCATGAAGATGCTGGAGAGCATTGGCTACGACCTCAAGGGCAAGCACGCGGTGGTGATTGGCCGCAGCAATATCGTGGGCAAGCCCATGGCCTTGATGCTGCTGCAAAAAGACGCCACCGTCACCATTTGCCACTCGCGCACGGCTGACCTCAAGGCCCAGACCCTGCAGGCTGATGTGATCGTCGCCGCCGTGGGCAAGCGCAACGTGCTGACTGCCGACATGGTCAAGCCCGGCGCCGTGGTGCTGGACGTGGGCATGAACCGCAACGACGAAGGCAAGCTCTGCGGTGATGTGGACTTTGAAGGCGTGAAGGCCGTAGCCGGCCACATCACCCCTGTGCCCGGTGGCGTGGGCCCCATGACCATCACCATGCTGCTGGTCAACACCATGGAAGCCGCAGAGCGCGCTGCCGGTTAATTCGGGCAGAAATCCTTTTCGGCTGCATTGCAACTTGAACCTGCGCGCTGCGCCGCTATCTACATCCGCATGAGCAACGCCCTTCTCGACTTCTCCGCCCTGCCCGCGTTTGATCGCATCCAGCCTGCCGACGTCGGCCCCGCCGTCGATGCGCTGCTGGAAAAAGCGAACGCAGCGCTTGAAACCGTGACCGCGCCGGACTTTCCGGCCGAATGGAACGCCATTGCCAAGGTGCTGGATGTTGCCACCGAGCAATTGGGCATTGCCTGGGGCAGCGTGAGCCACCTCAACAGCGTGGCCGATACGCCGGAGCTGCGTGCGGCCTACAACGCGGCACTGCCACAGGTCACCGAGTTTTGGACACGCCTGGGTGCGGATGAGCGCCTGTACGCCAAGTACAAGGCCATTGACCCCGCCACGCTCAACGCCGAGCAGCAGCGTGCTCACCACAACGCCATTCGCAATTTTGTGTTGAGCGGCGCTGAACTGACTGGCCCCGCCAAAGAGCGCTTCGCGCAAATCCAGGAGCGCCAGGCAGAGTTGAGCCAGAAGTTCAGCGAAAACGCCCTGGATGCGACGGATGCCTTTGCCTACTACGCCACTGCCGAAGAACTGGAAGGCGTACCGGCCGATGTGCAGCAGGCTGCGCTGGCCGCTGCCAAGGCCGAGGGTAAAGATGGCTACAAGCTCACGCTGAAGATGCCTTGCTACCTGCCGGTCATGCAATTCGCCCAACGTGCGGATCTGCGTGAAAAGCTCTACCGCGCTTTCGTGACACGCGCTTCCGAACAAGCCGAGGGCGATGCCCGCAAGTTTGACAACACCGCGCTGATCAACGAAATCCTGGCACTGCGCAAGGAAGAAGCGCAGCTGCTGGGCTACGCCAATTTTGGCGAGGTGTCTGTGGTGCCGAAGATGGCGAAGTCGCCCGCCGAAGTCATTCACTTCTTGCGTGACTTGGCCCACCGTGCACGTCCTTACGCTGAAAAAGACGTGGCTGACATGCGCGAATTTGCCCGCGCGGAGCTGGGTCTTGCAGCGCCTGAAGCCTGGGATTGGCCCTACATTGCTGAAAAGCTCAAGGAGGCACGCTACGCCTTCAGCGAGCAAGAGGTCAAGCAGTACTTCACAGCCCCCAAAGTGCTGGCGGGGCTGTTCAAGATCATCGAAACGTTGTTTGAGGTAGCAATTCGCCGTGACAGCGCACCCGTGTGGCATCCCTCGGTGGAGTTTTACCGCATTGAACGCAACGGTGAACTGGTAGGCCAGTTCTACCTGGACCAGCCCGCCCGTACCGGCAAGCGCGGCGGCGCCTGGATGGATGACGTGCGCACCCGCTGGTTGCGCCCGGATACCGGCAAGCTGCAAACCCCCGTAGCCCATCTGGTCTGCAACTTTGCCGATGGCGTGGATGGCAAACCTGCGCTGCTGACGCACGACGACGTCATCACCCTGTTCCATGAGTTTGGCCACGGCCTGCACCACATGCTCACGCAGGTGAACGAGCGCGACGTGTCGGGCATTGGCGGTGTGGAATGGGATGCAGTGGAGTTGCCCAGCCAGTTCATGGAAAATTTCTGCTGGGAATGGGATGTCCTCAAGCACATGACGGCTCACGTCGAGACCGGAGAGTCGTTGCCCCGCGCGTTGTTTGACAAGATGATTGCCGCCAAGAATTTCCAGGCAGGCATGCAGACACTGCGCCAGATTGAATTTGCCCTGTTTGACATGCTGCTGCACACCGAGCACGACCCAGCCAATGACGTGATGCCTTTGCTGGCCAAGGTGCGCAATGAAGTGGCCGTCTTGCAGCCTCCGGCCTTCAGCCGCACGCCCCACACCTTCAGCCATATTTTTGCGGGCGGTTACGCGGCGGGCTATTACAGCTACAAGTGGGCCGAGGTCTTGAGTGCCGATGCCTACGCAGCCTTTGAAGAAACGGTGGGGGCTGACGGCCAGCCGAGCATTGAAACAGGTCGCCGCTATCGCAAGGCAATTCTGGAAGCAGGCGGTAGCCGCCCAGCCATGGAGTCATTCAAAGAATTCCGTGGCCGTGAGCCGCAACTGGACGCCCTGCTGCGCCACCAGGGAATGAGCCAATAAGCCCCATTCCTGGGATACAGCCCTTCTTGAGGAGAAACCATATGCTGCCCAAAGTTTTGTCTTTGTCCCTGATGCTTGCATTGCTGTCGATGGGGGCCCATGCGCAAACCGTCTACCGCATCGTTGGCCCTGACGGGAAGGTGACGTTCTCTGACCGGGCCCCCGATACGGCCGCCAAACCGGCGCAAACGACAGCAGGTACGCCCGGTAGCTCCTCTGCTGCGGGCGCAGGTCTGCCCTTTGAACTGGGCAAAGTGGCAGCGCGTTTTCCGGTCACTCTGTACACCGGCCAGAACTGCGCGCCCTGCGATACGGCGCGGCGCATGCTGGAAGCCCGGGGTGTGCCTTTCTCTGAACGCACGATCAACACGTCGGAAGACCTGCAAGCCCTGACGAAGCTGGGCAGCGATTCGAGCTTGCCTTTCGCCACCATTGGCGGGCAGCAACTGTCGGGTTTCTCGGATTCGGAATGGAACTCCTACCTTGACGCAGCGGGTTACCCAAAGACTTCGCAGTTGCCCAGCAACTACCGCCGTCCTGCAGCAACTCCGCTGACACCACCCAAGCCAGCGCCTGCTGCGGCAGCGGCTGATACGGCTCCTGCTGCGACCGAAACTGTGCGTCGATTGGCCCGCCCCCCTGTGGCCGCACCCGATCCGAATGCCCCCAACCCGAACAACCCTGCGGGAATCAAGTTCTGATAACACTCAGGTTGTAAACAAAAAGGGGTGCCTTCTGGCACCCCTTTTTTGCAGCTGACTGTTGATCGGCGCAGATCAATAAATCAAGGTTTGCACCCCTTGGGCGGTGCCCAGCAAGCACACGGCCGCCTTCTGGTGGGCAAAAACGCCCACAGTCACCACGCCAGGCCACTGGTTCACTTGCGATTCAAATTCCAGCGGGTTGTGAATGGAGAGGCCCGTGACATCCAGGATGTGCTGGCCGTTGTCGGTCACGAGGGGCTTGCCATCTTTCAGCCGCACCTTGGCCACCCCGCCCATGGCTTCAAAGCGGCGGGCAATGTGCTGTGTGGCCATGGGGATGACTTCCACCGGCAACGGAAACTTGCCCAGCGCCTCCACGCGCTTGGACTCGTCTGCGATGCAAACAAACCGCTGCGCCAGGGCGGCCACGATTTTTTCACGGGTCAAGGCAGCACCACCGCCCTTGATCATGTTGCCGTTACCGTCGATTTCGTCTGCACCATCGATGTACACCGACAGAGACTGCACTTCGTTCGCATCAAACACTGGAATACCCAAAGCCTGAAGACGTTCGGTGCTGGCCACAGAGCTGGATACAGCCCCCTTGATGGTCGACTTGATACTGGCTAAAGCATCAATGAACTTGTTGACGGTGGAGCCCGTGCCCACGCCCACGATGTCGCCGGGCACCACGTATTGCAGCGCGGCTTGGCCTACCAGGGTCTTGAGTTCGTCTTGGGTGAGTGATGAAGGTGTCGTCATGGGAGAAAATCAAAGGTAATTCTTCAATTATCGTTCCATGTCTCTCATCCCCTACTCCCTCACCCGCTCCTTTCTGTTTGGCATGGACCCGGAGGCCGCGCATGACCTGACCATGGACATGCTGGCCAAGGGGCAACGAACCCCGTTGCAGTGGGCCTGGTGCCAAACGCGTGTGGACGACCCTGTGGAACTGGCCGGTTTGCGATTTCCGAATCGGGTGGGAATGGCTGCAGGGCTGGACAAAAACGCCCGGTGCATCGACGCCTTGGGAGCCATGGGCTTTGGCTTTGTGGAGGTGGGTACCGTCACCCCCAAGCCCCAGCCAGGCAACCCCAAGCCGCGCATGTTCAGACTGCCCGAGGCCCGTGCACTGATCAACCGCCTGGGGTTCAACAATGAGGGCCTTGATGCATTCATCCACAACGTGCAGCGGGCTCAGTTCCGCAAGCAGCATTGCGCAACACCCATGTTGCTGGGGCTGAACATTGGCAAAAACGCCAGCACGCCCATCGAAAATGCCACCAGCGACTATCTTGCGTGCCTGGATGGCGTATACCCGCATGCCGATTACGTGACCGTCAATATCAGCTCGCCCAACACGCAAAACCTGCGGGCTCTGCAAAGCGATGAAGCACTGGATGTTTTGCTGGGAGCCATTGCCGAGCGGCGCGAGTGGCTGGCGAACCAGGAGTTGCCACACGCAGGTAGCGCTGGACGCACCAAACGCAGGGTCCCTATTTTTGTGAAGATTGCTCCCGATCTGGACGAGGTACAGGTCGGGGTGATTGCCAGCACCCTGCAACGCCATGGCATGGACGGAGTGATCGCCACCAACACCACCATCGCGCGCGATGCCGTGCAGGGCATGCCCCACTCCACAGAAACGGGTGGTCTCAGCGGAGCGCCGGTGCTGGAGGCCAGCAACCGTGTGATTCGTCAGCTCAGAGCAGCGCTGGGCCGTGACTTTCCGATTGTGGGTGTCGGCGGCATCATGAGTGCCAAAGATGCCGTTAGCAAAATCGAGGCGGGTGCCGACGTGGTGCAGATCTACACCGGGCTGATTTATGAAGGCCCTGCACTGGTAGAGCAGGCCGCCAAGGCCATCAAGGCTTCACGGATTAAACGCTGAAGTTAGCAGTGCAGTGGTGGGTCTGTGGAAAGACCCGGCTGCATGCGAATTGCTGGCCGCAATACTGGCCTGGCCTCACTTGCAGCGGGCGCCCTGTTCTGGCGTGATCAGCGGCGAAAGCGCAATATCCAAGGTAGCGCGACGCTGGCCCAGCGCACGAGGCGGCTGGGGCCAAGTGCCATTGCAGCGCCTGCCAAAGCGACCACTGCCGCTGGATGCTGCTTGGCAAATGCCACACAGCGCAGTACGAGTGAATCGTCGCCAATTCCAGCAGCACCGGCCTCCGCAGCGCTGTTGGCTTGCGCATAGGCCTTGCGGCGGGCCTGAATCCGTTCCCGCTGCGCAGCGATCCGATGGAGAATCTTTTGCTGTGCAGGCGTGGCAGGCCCCTGAGGCTCCTCTGGATGCATAGAAGGGGTTGGGTCACTCATAGCATATCCTTGATGTCACGCCAGTCCTGCGCAAGCTCGCGGCGCGTTAAAGGAAATCCGTCTTCCGCCCGCTGTACGCTGCGCAGTAGCGCGACGAGCAGGCCAAGCCAAGCGGCCAACCAAACCCCGGCCACCACCCAGCCCGCAACGCTGCGGTACGGGGTGTCCCAAAACTGGACGAGCACGGCCATGGAGACCATCACCATGCTCACCACGGTCAATCCAGCCACCGCCATGGCCAGCGCCAATACGCGCCGGATGTAGCGTTTTTGGTCTTGCCACTCCAGCTTGGCCAGCTCCATGCGGTCTTCCACCGCGATGGCGCCTTCAATCGCCGCCACACGCCAACGGGCGACGATCACATCCAGCCCTAACAAAGCCAGCCAATTCATAGCATGCTGTAGATCGGAGGAGTGGAAGCCACCGCGCTTTAACGGCGGGCCAGCAAAAAGCCCACGAGGGCGCCAACGGCCAAGGCGGCACCGGCCACGCGCCAAGGTTCGTCATGGGCGTAGCGGTCGGCAGCAATCGCTGCGTCCTTGGCTTGGCGAGCGGCGTCTTGCGCTGCACGAATGGCGGATTCACGGGCGGAGTGGATGCCGTCGTCCAGGCGTTGACGCAGCAGCTTGATCTCGGGAACGACGTCCAGGTCTTTGTTGGCCAGCAAGCCGCGCAAGTCAGACACCAGTTTCTCCAGTTCGCCTTGAGTGGTGAAGTGTTCAGATGTGTTCATGGCATTTCCTTTTTAAAAAGACAAGTTGAGACCTAAACCTGCAAAGCACCAACGGTGTCCGCATTGGATGCTGACATCAATGAGGTAACCATTGGAAGTGTCCGTGTGAAAGCATCTTAGCGCCGCTACACCCTGCCAGCCTGTAGGACATCGTCGCGTAGGGTTACAAACTTTGCAGGGAGTTGATCACCCACCCTGGCCGAGTAACTCTGCAACATGGTCAGCAATTGCCAGTGAACTGGTCAAGCCAGGGGATTCGATGCCGAAGAGGTTCACCAGGCCCGCGATGCCATGGTCTTGAGGGCCCTGGATGCAGAAATCAGGCGCAGGCTCTCCGGGGCCATGAATTTTGGGCCTGATACCCGCATAGCCAGGGAGCAACGCACCGTCGGGCAACGCAGGCCAATATTTGCGTACTTCGGCGTAAAACGCATCACCCCGGCGAGGATCGACCACCAGGTCATCTGCGGAGTCCACCCACTGCACATCTGGCCCAAATTTGGCCTGCCCGCCCAAGTCCAGCGTCAGATGCACGCCCAAGCCCGCCGCCTCGGGCACCGGGTAAATCAAATGGCTGAAGGGTGCCTTGCCAGAGAGGGTGAAGTAGTTGCCTTTGGCAAACCGTGGCTCGGGCACATGAACCGGATCCAAACCGGCAAATTGCCGAGCCAGTTGAGGGGCGTGCAGCCCCGCTGCATTGATGAGCAAGCGGGTTCTCAAACGGGTACCGTCAGTTGCTGCCAAATCAATAGCACCTTGCGCAATGCTGGCGTGCGCCAAGGCCGAATTCAATGCAACAAGTCCTCCCGCGTTCTCCAGGTCACCCTGCAGCGCCAACATCAACCCGTGGCTGTCGATGATGCCGGTGCTGGGCGAAAACAAGGCAGCAACGCATTCCAGCGCGGGTTCCATGGCTTGCGCCTGGGCTCGATCCAGCCATTGCAAGTCTGTGACACCATTGCTGAGCGCACGGTCGTAAATGCTTCGGAGGCCTTCGCGCTGCTCATCTGCAGTAGCCACCAGTAATTTACCGCACCGTCGGTGCTCCACGCCGCGCTCCTGGGCATACGCATAAAGCTGCTGACGGCCTGCAACGCACAAGCGCGCTTTGAGCGAGCCGGTGGGGTAGTAAAGGCCCGCATGGATGACTTCGCTGTTGCGGGAACTGGTGCCTGTGCCGATGGCGTCTGCCGCTTCCAGCACCATCACTTCAAGCCCTTGTAAAGCAAGTTTTCGCGCTATAGCCAAACCTACTACACCCGCCCCGACCACCACACATTCCACTTGATCCATCGTTCCTCGCCTTTTCTATGGGTCCTGCTGTTTGTGCCAGCGGTCTCACCGACCCGCTTCAAAGCCGTGAATGACCTGGAGTGCGTTGGCCCCCAGCTCAGCGGCGGCATACCCGCCTTCCAGCACCAGTGCTGTCGGCAAGCCCAGGGCTGCCAACCTGCGGCCCAGCGTTGAGAAGTCTTCCGTGGCCAGCGCAAATTGCGAGATGGGATCACCCACATAGGTGTCCAGCCCCAACGAGACCACCAGAGCATCGGGAGTATATTGAGAAATGCGAGTGCAGGCGGCATCCAGAGCCGCAAACCACTTCGCGACGGAGCTGCCTGCGGGCAGCGGCAGGTTCAGGTTGAAGCCCAACCCGGCGCCCTCGCCCTGCTCGTCCGCATGCCCCAAATAAAAGGGGTATTCGGTCAGCGGGTCGCCGTGGATGCTGATGAAAAGCACATCTGCGCGCTGGTAGAAGATGCTCTGCGTGCCATTGCCGTGGTGGTAGTCCACATCCAGCACAACCACCCGTTTGGCTCCTTGATCCAGCAGCGTCTGGGCGGCCACCGCTGCATTGTTCAGAAAGCAGTAGCCGCCCATGAAATCAGGGCCGGCATGGTGACCCGGAGGCCGTGTGCAGCAAAACGCTGCGGGCGCGCCTGCGGCAATGCGCATGGCGGCACTGGCTGCTGCGTCTGCACCCGCTTTGGCGGCTTCCCAAGTGCCTTGGGCCAAGGGCGTTCCATTGTCCATGGAGTAGAGGCCCAGCTTGGCAATGAAGTTGGTGGGTTCCATATCACTGCGCAACGTGCGCACGGGCCAGACCGATGGGAATGGTTGCGTGGTGGCGTTGACCGGGTCCAGCGCCACCCACTGCGCCCAGGCGGATGCCAAAAAGTCGAGGTAGCGCTGGCTATGTACTTTTTTCAGCGCTCCTGTGGCCTCTGAGTCGGGGGCCAGCAGTTCGTAGCCCGCCTGGCGCAGTGCCTGCTCGACGTAATCGGCGCGCGCGGGTTTTTCAAAGCAGTCCACGCGATTGCCCCGAAAAAACTCGTGTGCCGGAGCGTGCAGGTGGTGTAGTGGGTTATGAAAGCTGATCATATGATGGCTCCGCAGCGGTTGGCACCCAGTAGCTTTTCTGAGCAGGCGTGCATCTGGTGCAAAACGAAAGCGAACATTTGTTGAAACAGGCGCTTGATCATTGTGCCTGCAACCTGCCCCGTCCCGAGCGCGCCAACGTGTCTGTGTGAAGACACAAAGAAAAAAGCGCCTTGCAATGCTGCAAGGCGCTTTTGAATTTGGTGGGTGATACATGGATCGAACATGTGACCCCTGCCGTGTGAAGGCAGTGCTCTACCGCTGAGCTAATCACCCGTTTGCGTCAAGCCTTAGATTATGGCACAAATTAAACGGCCGCCGACAATTTTCGCCAAATTGTTTTGCCACCGCTGGATTTGTCGATCTGCGCCATGACGTCTTCATGCGTTGCCAACTCTTGCTCATTGGCCTTGATGACCTGCAGCGTGAAACGGCTCAGGTCGACTTGTGCTGATGCCCCGCCCTCCGCGCCTTCTTGCGCGTCGTCCACGATGAGCAACGCATCCTGGCCGCGGGTCAGGTTGATGTAGACGTCGGCCAGCAGTTCTGCGTCTAGCAAGGCTCCGTGCAGCGTGCGGCCCGAGTTGTCAACGCCAAGGCGGTCACACAGTGCATCCAGGGAGTTGCGCTTGCCCGGATACATCTCCTTGGCCATGGCCAAGGTGTCCGTGATGCTGGCCACATAGGTACTGAAGGGCGCCCGCCCGGTCAACTCCAGTTCCTTGTTCAGGAAGCCCACGTCGAACGCTGCGTTGTGGATGATGATCTCGGCGCCCTGCAAATAGTCCAGGATTTGGGGGGCGACATCGGCGAACTTCGGCTTGTCCTTCAGGAACTCGTTGCTGATGCCGTGAACCTTGAGCGCATCTTCATGGCTGTCGCGCCCTGGGTTGAAGTACAGGTGCAGGTTGTTGCCCGTGAGCTTGCGGTTGAGCAGCTCCACGCACCCCAATTCGATGATGCGGTCGCCACCCTCCGCCGAAAGGCCGGTGGTTTCCGTGTCCAGAACAATCTGGCGGGACATCAGTGGTTTTCCTTGGCGTGGTTGATCGTGTACTTGGGAATCTCGATGACCAGGTCTTTCTGGGCCAGGATGGCCTGGCACGACAGGCGCGACTGCGGCTCCAAACCCCATGCGCGATCCAGCAGGTCTTCTTCCTCTTCTTCCGCTGCGTTCAACGAAGCCAGCCCCTCGCGCACGATCACATGGCAGGTGGTGCAGGCGCAGCTCATATCGCAGGCGTGCTCAATGTTGATCTGGTTGTCCAGCAAAGCCTCGCAAATGGATGTACCTGCGGGGGCCGTGATTTCGGTTCCTGCGGGGCAGTATTCTGGATGGGGAAGAATTTTGATGACGGGCATGGCGTCTGGTTCAGTGCTTGGTATTAGAGGGATTGGACATTCTTGCCGGCCAGTGCCTGCTGAATGCCTCGGTTCATCCGTTGTGCTGCGAAAGGTTCGGTACCTTTGGCCAATGCTTCGGTCGCCGCTTCGATGACTGCTGCATCCTCCGCTTGAAGCTGATCGCGCAGGGCCTGCATCAGCGCGTCAATGCCAGCACGCTCCTGCACTGTGAGCAGATCGCCATCGGCATCCAGTGCGGTCCGCGTCTACCCGGGCTTCCACCACGGCGCGGGCACGCATGTCTTGCGCAGCTGTGGCAAAGCCGTCTTGCAGCATGCGCGCGATTTGCTCATCGGAGAGGCCATACGAGGGCTTCACATCAATGCGCGCTTCCACACCACTGCCCTGCTCTTTCGCACTGACGGACAAAAGGCCATCCGCATCCACCGTGAACGTCACCCGAATGCGGGCGGCACCGGCAGCCATGGGCGGAATGCCCCGCAGTTCAAAGCGTGCCAGGCTGCGGCAGTCTTGCACCAGATCACGCTCTCCCTGCACCACATGGATGGCAAGGGCGGTTTGCCCATCTTTGTAGGTGGTGAAGTCCTGTGCCTTGGCCGTGGGGATGGTTTCATTGCGAGCCACGATCCGTTCCACCAGGCCACCCATGGTTTCAATGCCCAGCGACAGAGGGATCACGTCCAGCAACAGCAAGTCGCCTGCAGTGTTGTTTCCTGCGAGCTGGTTGGCCTGGATGGCTGCGCCAAGCGCCACGACCTCGTCAGGGTTCAGGTTGGTCAGTGGCTCGCGGCCGAAAAATTCGGCCACAGCACGTTGCACCTGCGGCATGCGGGTCGAGCCGCCCACCATCACAACGCCCTTCACCTCTTCACGTTCAAGCTGGGCGTCACGCAGTGCTCTGCGCACAGCTGCCATGGAGCGCGCGGTGAGCGCGGCAGTGGCTGCGTCAAAATCAGCGCGATTCACATCAAATTGCACGTTACCGCCCGACAGATCAGCGCTAAACGCTACTTTTTCTGTAGCAGTCAAGGCTTCCTTGCAAGCGCGCGCCGCCAGCCGAATGGCTGCTTTGTCTGCAGGGCTCTGGACCTTGCAACCAGTTTGGGACACCACCCAATCGGCCAACGCCGCATCGTAGTCGTCCCCCCCCAAGGCAGAATCGCCGCCGGTGGCAATCACTTCGAACACACCCTGCGTCAGTCGCAGGATAGAGATATCGAAGGTACCGCCGCCCAGGTCATACACCGCGTACACACCCTCGCTGGCATTGTCCAAACCGTAGGCAATGGCAGCGGCGGTGGGTTCGTTGATAAGGCGTAGCAGATTGATGCCTGCCAGCTTGGCTGCATCCTTGGTCGCCTGGCGCTGGGCATCGTCGAAGTACGCAGGCACCGTGATGACAGCGCCGTACAAATCATCGTTGAAGGTGTCTTCCGCCCGATAGCGCAGTGTGGCCAGGATCTCGGCGCTGACCTCCACGGGGGTTTTCACGCCATCGGCCGTGGAAATGCTGACCATGCCGCCTTCAGCTGGCTGCACAAATTCGTAGGGCAGCTGGCCGGCCTGGGCCACGTCTTGCAGCCCGCGGCCCATGAACCGCTTGACCGAGGCAATCGTATTGCTGGCATCGCTGGCCTGGGCGGCAACAGCCTGGTAGCCAATCTGGCGCCCACCTTGCCCCAGATAACGCACTACGGAGGGCAACAGCACGCGGCCTTCGCTGTCGGGCAGGCATTCAGCCACGCCGTTGCGAACGGCTGCCACCAGGGAGTGCGTGGTTCCCAGATCAATACCCACCGCAATGCGGCGCTGATGGGGGTCGGGGGACTGTCCGGGCTCGGAGATCTGCAAAAGCGCCATGGAATTCGTTTGTTCTACGTGAGTGACCTTGGCACGTTGACCAAGGGTCGAAAAGGTAACAACTGCTATTGTCCCAGTTGCTCGCGCCGGCGATCGATATCGTCGGCAAATCGCGCAATGAACATGAGGGCTCTCACTTGCTGCGCGGCCGCAGGGAAGTCACCTTGTTGGTCTATCAACGCTTCACACCGCGCCAAACCTGCTTTGCGTGCCTGCATGACCTCACCTTCCAGGGCATCCACAGCAGCAGGGGTGGCGGCATCTTCCAGCGCTTCGCGCCATTCCATTTGCTGCATCAGAAACGCGGGCGGCATGGCGGTGTTGTCGTGGGCCTGGATCGGCGCCCCGTGGAGCTCGCACAGGTAGGCTGCACGCCGCAGCGGATCTTTCAAGCGCTGGTACGCCTCGTTGATGCGCACTGACCACTGCATCGCCACCCGCTGGGCTGCAACACCTTGCGCCGCAAATTTGTCGGGGTGGGCTTCTTTTTGAAGTTCCTTCCAGCGGGCATCCAGGGCTGCCCGGTCTTGAGCAAAGCGCTCAGGTACACCAAAGAGTTCAAAGTCGTTGGATTGCAGGTTCATGCTGCAGTGCTCGCAGAAAGATCAGTCGTGCTCAAGAAAAAACCGCCAACACACAGTGCGCTGGCGGTTTCATGGGGGACAGCCAAGCCGGAAGGCCTGTGTGTCAAACGCGGAAGCTCTCTCCACAGCCGCAGCGGTCACGCTCGTTGGGGTTGTTGAACTTGAAGCCTTCGTTGAGGCCTTCACGCACAAAATCCAACTCTGTCCCGTCGATGTAGGCCAAGCTCTTAGGGTCGATCAACACCTTGACGCCGTGGTTCTCAAAGACCACGTCCTCAGGCTCCGACTCGTCCACGTACTCCAGCTTGTAGGCCAAGCCCGAGCAGCCAGTGGTCTTGACTCCTAGGCGCACACCCAAGCCCTTGCCGCGGCGGGCAAGGTACCTGCTGACATGGCGTGCCGCCGCTTCTGTGAGGGTAATGGCCATTGCTTCAGGCTGCAGGGGTAGCGTGCTTGGCTTTGTAATCGTTCACGGCTGCCTTGATGGCATCTTCCGCGAGGATGGAGCAATGGATCTTCACAGGCGGCAGCGCCAACTCTTCAGCGATCACGCTGTTCTTGAGGGCCGCTGCTTCGTCCAGGGTCTTGCCCGTCACCCACTCCGTCACCAGCGACGAAGAAGCAATCGCAGAGCCGCAGCCATAGGTCTTGAAGCGCGCGTCTTCAATCACGCCCGTCTGGGGGTTCACCTTGATCTGCAGTTTCATCACGTCACCACAGGCAGGCGCACCCACCATGCCGGTGCCCACCGACTCATCACCCTTGTCGAAAGAGCCCACGTTACGGGGGTTCTCGTAATGGTCAACCACTTTTTCAGAATAAGCCATGGCAAGTCCTCTTAGGTCGTTTCAGGGCGCGATCAGTGCGCAGCCCATTGGATGGTGCTGAGATCGACGCCATCCTTGTACATCTCCCACAGGGGGCTGAGTTCACGCAGACGGGCTACGTTTTCGCGGATGGTGGAGATCGCGTAATCAATTTCTTCTTCGGTCGTAAAACGGCCGATGGTCATGCGCAGGCTGCTGTGTGCCAGCTCGTCGCTACGGCCGAGGGCGCGCAGCACATAGCTAGGCTCCAGGCTTGCCGAGGTACAGGCCGAGCCAGAAGACACCGCCAGACCCTTGATACCCATGATCAACGATTCGCCTTCAACGAAGTTGAAGCTCATGTTCAGGTTCTGGGGCACACGGCGCTCCATGCTGCCGTTGATGAACACTTGCTCAATGTCCTTCAGACCGTCGAGCAAGCGCTGTTGCAAGGCACGGGCCTTGGCATTGCTCTCGGCCATTTCTTCCTTGGCAATGCGGAAGGCTTCACCCATGCCCACGATCTGGTGCGTAGGCAAGGTGCCCGAGCGCATGCCGCGCTCGTGACCACCACCATGCATCTGGGCTTCCAGGCGCACGCGAGGCTTGCGGCGCACGTAGAGGGCGCCCACGCCCTTGGGGCCGTAGGTCTTGTGCGCGGTCATGCTCATCAGGTCGATGGGCAGCACGTTCATGTCAATCTCGACGCGGCCTGTGGCCTGCGCTGCATCCACATGCAGCAAGATGCCCTTTTCGCGGCAGAGGGCGCCGATCGCAGGAATGTCCTGAATCACACCGATTTCGTTGTTCACGAAGAGGATGCTGATCAGGATGGTGTCAGGGCGGATGGCAGCCTTCAGGGCGTCCATGCTCACCAGGCCATCTTCCTGCACATCCAGGTAGGTCACTTCAAAACCCTGGCGCTCCAGTTCACGCATCGTGTCGAGAACAGCCTTGTGTTCTGTCTTGAGCGTGATCAGATGCTTGCCCTTGCCTTTGTAGAACTGGGCCGCGCCCTTCAGGGCCAGATTGATCGATTCAGTAGCGCCACTGGTCCACACGATTTCACGGGGGTCGGCACCGATCAGGTCGGCCACTTGGGCGCGCGCCTTCTCCACGGCCTCTTCCGCTTCCCAACCCCAGGCGTGGCTGCGGGAAGCGGGGTTGCCAAAGTGCTCGCGCAACCAGGGAATCATCGCGTCCACCACGCGAGGGTCCACGGGGGTGGTGGCGCCGTAGTCGAGATAAATAGGAAAGTGTGGGGTCATGTTGATGGCTGGCTCAGTTGCGTTTCTGGCTGGCAGCAAAAACGGTTGTCAAAAACAGGTAAACGTACAGGGCGATGCTGGCCTTGAAGGCCGCGCACATCGCATGGCTTTCAGGATTTGGCGAATGCGTTGCCCAGCGCGAACACGGAGTTCGGGGCGTTCACGCGGATCGGTTTGACCACAGGCGTGGTGGAAATAGCGCGGCGCACGACGGGCTTGTCTTCAATTTGCACGCCCTTGGCAAGCTGCTCGTCCACCAGCTTTTGCAGCGTGACGGAGTCCAGAAACTCCACCATGCGCTGATTCAGCGAAGCCCACAACTCGTGGGTCATGCAACGGCCAGCTTCGCCCAGGCAGTTCTCTTTGCCGCCGCACTGTGTGGCGTCGATCGGCTCGTCCACCGAGACAATGATGTCAGCCACGGTGATCTCACCAGCCTTGCGGGCCAGCGTGTAGCCGCCGCCGGGGCCACGGGTGGACTCGACCAGTTCATGACGGCGAAGTTTGCCGAACAGCTGTTCAAGATAAGACAGGGAGATTTGCTGGCGCTGGCTGATGGCCGCCAGCGTGACGGGACCATTGTTTTGACGCAGAGCCAAGTCAATCATCGCGGTGACCGCGAAACGGCCTTTGGTGGTGAGACGCATGGAAAGCTCCTTGTGCTGAGGCTCGTTCGTTAAAGAAACTGCCTGCGCTGGCGAATGGTCAGCACAGGCACCGTCTCCGCCCCTTACTCCGCTCAGCCTTGCCTGTCACGGAGCCCTTCATCGTTGGGCTTTGTTGTTGAGTATTTTGTAAGAGTATATCACAAATCCCTATCGAATTGCTCAGGTTAAAAAACCAACAGGTCACAATTCCCCCTGACCCGTATTGACCTCGGCAAAGCGGATCAGGCCGTGATCGAATCGCTTCCAGGCGCACCAAAGGCGCGGTCCTTGAGTTTGGTCAGTTGATCGCGCACGCGCGCAGCCTGCTCGAATTCGAGGTTGCGAGCGTGTTCCAGCATCAGCTTCTCCAGGCGCTTGATCTCGCGCGAAATGTCCTTCTCGGACATCTCTTCCACCTGAGCCCTTTGCATGGCCTCTTGTTCCATGCGCTCCGCGTCTTTCCCCGCTTTTTCGCTGTAAACGCCGTCAATCAGGTCTCTTACCCGCTTGACAATGCCGCGCGGCGTAATGCCGTGGGCTTCGTTGTGGGCGATCTGCTTGGTACGCCGTCGCTCGGTTTCGTCCATGGCCTTTTTCATGGAGTCGGTGATGCGGTCGGCATACAGAATGGCGCGGCCATTCAGGTTGCGCGCCGCGCGGCCAATGGTCTGAATCAGGCTGCGCTCCGCGCGCAAAAAACCTTCCTTGTCCGCGTCCAGAATGGCCACCAGCGACACCTCGGGAATATCCAGCCCCTCACGCAGCAGGTTGATACCCACCAGCACATCGAATGCGCCCAGCCGCAGGTCGCGGATGATTTCCACCCGCTCCACGGTGTCTACATCGCTGTGCAGGTAGCGCACCTTCACGCCGTTGTCGGTGAGGTAATCGGTGAGTTGCTCGGCCATGCGCTTGGTCAGTGTGGTGATCAGAACGCGCTCATGCTTTTCCACGCGAATGCGGATTTCCTGCAGCACGTCGTCCACCTGATGGGTGGCGGGCCGCACCTCCACCACCGGGTCCACCAGCCCTGTGGGGCGCACCACCTGATCCACGATCTGACCAGAGTGGGTTTTCTCGTAGTCGGCTGGCGTCGCCGTTACGAAAATCGCTTGCCGCATGCGCTGCTCAAATTCCTCGAACTTGAGCGGCCGGTTGTCCAGCGCCGAAGGCAGGCGAAAGCCATATTCCACCAGCGTGGTCTTGCGAGCCCGGTCGCCGTTGTACATGGCCGACAGCTGCCCGATCATCTGGTGGCTCTCGTCCAGGAACATGATGGAGTCCTTGGGCATGTAGTCGGTCAGCGTGCTGGGCGGGTCTCCCGGCGCTGCACCCGACAGGTGGCGCGTGTAGTTTTCAATGCCCTTGCAGTGCCCTACTTCGCTGAGCATTTCCAGGTCAAACCGGGTGCGTTGTTCCAGTCGCTGGGCTTCCACCAATTTGCCGTCAGCCACCAGTTGCTGCAGGCGCTCGGCCAGCTCCAGCTTGATGGTCTCCACCGCTGCCAGCACCTTGTCACGCGGGGTGACGTAGTGGCTGCTGGGGTACACGGTAAAGCGTGGAATCTTCTGCTTGACGCGCCCCGTAAGCGGGTCGAACAGCTGAAGGCTCTCGATCTCGTCATCAAACAGCTCAATGCGAATGGCTAGCTCGGAATGTTCTGCCGGGAACACGTCGATCGTGTCGCCACGCACCCGAAACTTGCCGCGCGAAAAATCGGCTTCGTTGCGCTGGTACTGCATGCGGATGAGCTGCGCAATCACGTCGCGCTGGCCCAGCTTGTCCCCCACGCGCAGCGTCATCACCATGCGGTGATAGCTCTCGGGCTCGCCAATACCGTAGATGGCCGACACGGTGGCCACGATCACCACGTCGCGCCGTTCCATCAGGCTCTTGGTGCAACTCAGGCGCATCTGCTCGATGTGCTCATTGATCGCACTGTCCTTCTCGATGAACAGGTCGCGCTGCGGCACATAGGCTTCGGGCTGGTAGTAGTCGTAGTAGCTGACGAAATACTCCACCGCGTTCTTGGGGAAGAACTCTCGAAACTCGCTGTACAGCTGTGCCGCCAAGGTCTTGTTGGGCGCAAAAACGATGGCCGGGCGGCCCATGCGGGCGATGACATTGGCCATGGTGAAGGTCTTGCCCGAGCCAGTCACCCCCAGCAGCGTCTGGAAGGCTTCGCCATCCCGCAGCCCCTCCACCAGCTTGTTGATGGCCTCAGGCTGGTCGCCAGCGGGGGGGTACGGCTGAAACAACTCAAACGGCGAGTCCGGGAAGCGGACGAACTCGCCGTCTTGCTTTTCAGGAATGACTTCGGTGATATCTGGCATGGGGCGTGGTCAACAGATGGAGCAGGCCGCCCGTTAAAATCGGCGGAACCCGGCACAGTACACCACGCCCGGATTCTTCGCTACTGACAACCTTTCAAGGATTTTCATGTCTCTGTTCACCGCCGTCGAAATGGCCCCCCGCGACCCTATCCTGGGTCTGAACGAACAATTCAACGCCGACACCAACCCCAACAAGGTCAACCTGGGCGTGGGCGTGTATTTCGACGACAACGGCAAGCTGCCCCTGCTGCAGTGCGTGCAAGCCGCTGAAAAGACCATGATGGAAAAGCCCACCGCCCGTGGCTACTTGCCCATCGACGGTATCGCTGCCTATGACGCAGCCGTGAAGGGCCTGGTGTTCGGCGCAGACTCCGAAGTCGTCAAGAGCGGCCGCGTGGCCACCGTGCAAGCCATTGGCGGCACCGGCGGCCTGAAGATCGGTGCCGACTTTCTCAAGAAGATCAGCCCCAACGCGACCGTGCTGATCTCTGACCCTAGCTGGGAAAACCACCGCGCGCTGTTCACCAACGCCGGGTTCACCGTTGATACCTACCCCTACTTTGACCAGAGCGCCAACGGCGGCCTGGGCGGCATCAACTTCGACGGCATGCTGGCCAAGCTGAAGGCCGCCGCCGCCGGCACCATCGTGCTGCTGCACGCCTGCTGCCACAACCCCACCGGCTACGACATCACCCCCGCCCAGTGGGATCACGTGATTGCCGTGGTGAAGGAACGCAACCTCACCGCCTTCCTGGACATGGCGTACCAAGGCTTCGGCTACGGCATTGCTGAAGACGGCGCCGTGATCGCCAAGTTCGTGGCTGCGGGTCTGAACATCTTTGTCTCCACCAGCTTCTCCAAGAGCTTCAGCCTGTACGGCGAGCGCGTGGGCGCACTGAGCGTGGTCGGCAGCAGCAAGGAAGAAACCGACCGCGTGCTGAGCCAGCTCAAGATCGCCATCCGCACCAACTACTCCAACCCACCCACCCACGGTGGCGCCATCGTGGCTGCCGTGCTGGGCAACCCCGAGCTGCGCGCTCTGTGGGAAAAGGAACTGGGCGAAATGCGCGTGCGCATCAAGGCCATGCGCCAAAAGCTGGTTGATGGCCTGAAGGCCGCCGGCGTGACCAAGGACATGTCCTTCATCACCACCCAGATCGGCATGTTCAGCTACTCCGGCCTCTCGAAGGACCAGATGGTGCGCCTGCGCACGGAATTCGGCGTGTACGGCACCGACACCGGCCGCATGTGCGTGGCTGCCCTGAACAGCAAGAACATCGACTACGTCTGCCAAGCGATTGCCAAGGTCATCTAACCTGCTTCCTTGCGCTTGACCACAACAAAAAACCGCCTTCGGGCGGTTTTTTGCTTTTTATGCCTCTAACGCTTATCCATCAAGCGCCAGCAGCTATCAATTCAATAGCTAACCCCACAACACAGATCGCATGGAGATCGAGGCCGACTGGTAGCCCGTGTTGAAGAACCGGGGCATTTCCGAAGGCTGCACGGCCCCTGCGGCATATAGCAAGGGCAAGTAGTGCTCGTGCGTCGGGTGGGCTTGCTTGGCCACCGCGCCCAGGCCCATGAAGTTGGGCAGCGCCGCCAGTTGGCCCTTCTTGATCTGGTCTTGCACCACGGTGTCGAACTCTGTGGCCCAGTCATATGCCTCATTGGCGGCGGTTCCACGGCGGGTGGCGCGCAGGTTGTGCACGATGTTGCCGCTGCCCACAATCAGCACGCCCCGCTCGCGCAGGCGCTGAAGCTGCTGGCCCAGTGCGTAGTGCTCGGCTGGCGGGCGGCTGTAGTCCATGCTCAGCTGCAGCGCCGGTAACAATGTATGTATAACCCTTTGAAGGAGGCTGCGGGCAAAGTTCCGCACTCCCCAGCGATCACTCACCCTACCCGCCCTTTCAACCGCCTCATGCCACCCATGTCCTCTTCCGCTCCCCAGCCGCTGAACGGCACCCGCATTCTGAGCCTGGCGCTGAACCTGCCCGGCCCCGCCGCCCTCATGCGCTGCGCACGCATGGGCGCCACCTGCACCAAGCTCGAACCTCTGGCCCCCGCGCCCCACACCAGCGCAGACCCCATGGCGCTTTACAGCCCACAGGCTTACACCGACATGCACCAGGGCATCCGCGTGGTGCAGGCCCACCTCAAAACCGAGGAAGGCCAGGCGGCGCTGCACGCAGAGCTGGAGCGCACGGACGTGTTGATCACCTCCTTCCGCCCTTCGGCCCTCACCAAACTCGGCCTGGGGTGGGATGCCTTGCAAGCCCGCTACCCGCGCCTGTCCCTGGTGCGCATCGTGGGTGCCGCGGGTGAACGGGCCGAAGAGCCTGGGCACGACCTGACCTACCTGGCCGACGCTGGCTTGGCCACAGGCACCGAGATGCCCCCCACGCTGTATGCCGACATGGGCGGCGCCCTGATGGCGAGCGAGGCCGTGCTGCAAACCCTGCTGGTTCGCGCCCAAACCGGCCAGGGCGCCCTGCTGGAAGTGGCCCTGGCCGACGCCGCCGCCTGGCTGGCCCAGCCCCGGCACTGGGGCCTGACAACGCCCGATGGCGATGTGGGCGGCGCCCACGCTGGCTACCGCCTCTACCCCTGTGCCGATGGCCGCGTGGCCGTGGCCGCACTGGAACCCCACTTTGCTGCCCGCCTGTGCGCAGCCGCTGGGCTGCCCGCCGTGGGCGACGGGCCCACCTTGCGCGCCCCTGCCACGCACGAGGCGGTGGCGAATTTCATCCGCACCCAAACCCGCGCCCAGCTGGACGCGCTGGCGCTCGCCCAGGACATTCCCCTGCACACGCTGGCGTGAAAGACTGAGCGCAACCCATGCAAAAGACAGGGCAAATCACCCGCTGGGATGCCGAGCGCGCCTTCGGCTTCATCCGTAGCCCAGACTCTGTGGCCGATGTGTTCTTCCATCTGCGCGACTTTCAAGGCCCAGCAGCACCGCGCATGGGCATGGCAGTGGTTTTTGAGGAAATCCATGTGGGCGGCAAAGGGCCACGGGCCATGGCAGTGCGCCCCAGTGCGCAGGCGGTGGGCGCGCCAGGCCGCGCAGCCGTCCCGCGTGGTGCGGGTAGCACCGCCTCGCGTGAAGCACCCCAGTCTGCACGCCGAGGCCCTTCCGCTGCGCAGCGCACCACCGGGGCACACCCGCGCGCGGCTTCGCGGCCACCAGCCCAGGTGCGGCGGCGTACCCAGCGGGTAACGTCCTTGCCTGCCGGGGAACTGCTGCTCATCAGCGCCATGGCTGTGGTGTGGATGGCCATGCTGGCCTGGGCCGTTTGGGCGCAGCGCCTGCCCCTGTGGACGGTGGGTGCAGCCCTGGGGCTGAACCTGTTCACTTTTTTGGCCTACGCCTCTGACAAAAGCGCAGCGCAGCGTGGCATGTGGCGCACCAAGGAAAGTCATTTGCACCTGCTGGCCCTGGTGGGAGGCTGGCCTGCCGCCTGGCTGGCGCAGCAAATGCTGCGGCACAAGTCTCAAAAAGCAGCGTTTCGCGCCGTCTACGCCCTGACGGTGGTGGCGCATTGCGGCGCCCTGGCAGCCTGGCTGCTGGGGCTGGTTGGATGAGCTGGCCTGGGTGGCAAGCCCGGGCAGAGTGAGCACGCAAGCACTTCAAAAATCATAGCTGCTGGCGCTTGATGGATGGGCGCCAGAGGCGCTTTTGATGTAAAGCTCAGATGCCAAGTGCTGCGTTCCCCGCAGTTCGCAGTCAAACCGCTGGCTGACACCCGAAGGGCCCCGGCGCCTACACCCCGCCTTTTCCGCGCGGGCTTCAATGTCAGTGTCTGCAACACCACGGGAACCGCTCCATGAAGCCACTCATCCTTGACTCCAGCATGACCAACATGTCCGGCGTGTTCTACCCCACCGGCTATGTGTTTGCGCTGTTCCCCGATGAGGACTGCGCGCGCCAGGCGGCCGCCGCGCTGCACAGCGCCAGCCATCAAGGCGAGCTGGCACACGCCAGCCCTGAATTCATTCTGCAAGAAATCGTTCGCACCTTGGGGGGCACTGACATTCCCCTGCCCTCGGTGGGTGCAGAAGGGGACATGGTGCGGCGCATTGCCGACCTGGCGGGCACCGGCCACCACGGTGTGCTGATCAGCATGGCAGACAAGGACACGCCCGAACATGTGGTGGCGGCCATTGCGCCCGAAGGCGCCGCAGCGGCGTTTTACTACCGCACCTTCATCATTGAAGACCTGGTGCCGCAGGCGCCGGAGCAGGAAAGCCAATCGGTGGTGGTGGGAACACACGCGGGGCCGATCTAGCGGAGCCGCGCGCCACCTGCACCATCAACGTGGCTTGCGGGCTGCCGCCTTGAAAGATGGCTTGCCGCTGCCCGTGACCCGAGGCGGAAGGCCCGTGTGCTGCGTAAGCAACCGGCCCTTTTGGGGCTGGCCCGGCTTGGCGGCCTGCCCTTGCGGCTTGGCCGCTACAGCCTTTTGCCCCACGGGGGTGGAGTTTTTGCGGCGCGCACTTTGGTAGCTGCCATCCGTCAACGGCTGGAAGGTCGGAATGAGGTGGTGCTTGCCGTTGCCGATCAAATCCGCCCGGCCCATGGCCTTGAGCGCTTCGCGCAGCAGCGGCCAGTTGTTCGGGTCGTGGTAGCGCAGGAAGGCCTTGTGCAGACGGCGGCGCTTTTCGCCGCGCACGATGTCCACGGACTCGTCCGCCTCGTCGCGCATCTGGCGGCGCACGCGAGTCAGCGGGTTGCGGCCCGAGTGGTACATGGCCGTGGCGGTCGCCATGGGGCTGGGGTAGAAGGTCTGCACCTGGTCGGCCCGGAAACCGTTCTTCTTCAGCCAGATGGCGAGGTGCATCATGTCCTCGTCGCTGGTGCCGGGGTGGGCAGCGATGAAGTACGGGATCAGGAACTGCTTCTTGCCCGCCTCTTCGCTGAACTTCTCGAACATCTGCTTGAAGCGGTCATAGCTGCCAATGCCCGGCTTCATCATCTTGGACAGCGGCCCCTGCTCGGTGTGCTCGGGCGCAATCTTCAGGTAGCCGCCCACGTGGTGCTGCACCAGCTCTTTCACGTATTCGGGCGACTTCACGGCCAGGTCGTAGCGCAAGCCCGAGCCGATCAAAATCTTCTTGATGCCCTTGAGCGCGCGGCCGCGGCGGTAGATCTTGATGAGCGGGCCGTGGTCGGTGGTCAGGTTCTGGCAGATGCCTGGGTAGACGCAACTGGGCTTGCGGCAGGCGGCCTCGATCTCGGGGCTGCGGCAGCCCAGGCGGTACATGTTGGCCGTGGGGCCACCCAGGTCAGAAATGGTGCCGGTGAAGCCCTTGACCTTGTCGCGGATGTCCTCGATCTCCTGAATGATCGAATCCTCGGACCGGCTCTGGATGATGCGGCCTTCGTGCTCGGTGATGGAGCAGAAGGTGCAGCCGCCAAAGCAGCCGCGCATGATGTTGATCGAGAAACGAATCATCTCCCACGCGGGGATCTTGGTCGCGCCGTCGTGGCTGCCGTTTTCGTCGGCATAAGCGGGGTGCGGGCTGCGCGCGTAGGGCAGGTCGAACACGTAGTCCATCTCGGCCGTGGTGAGCGGGATGGGGGGCGGGTTGATCCACACATCGCGCGCCGTGGCACCTTCGCCATGCGCCTGCACCAGGGCGCGGGCGTTGCCGGGGTTGGTCTCAAGGTGCAGCACGCGATTGGCGTGGGCGTAAAGCACGGGGTCGCTTTTCACCTGCTCGTAGCTGGGCAGGCGGATCACCGTCTTCTCGCGCGGGGGCACCTTGAGCTTGGACTTGAGTGCCGGGTTGGCCACAAACTGGATTGGCGCGATCACAGGGTTGGGGTCATTTTGGCCGCTAGCGCCCGTCCCACAAGCGCTGGCAGCTCCTGAATCAGTAGCACCCCCCTCTTCCTTGCTGCAGCTGGCGCCTTGGGCGGCGGCCTGCTCGCTGGTGGTCATGTAGGGGTTGATGTGCGCTTCCACCGGGCCGGGCTCGTCCACGGTAGTGGAGTCGATCTCGAACCAGCCCTTGCCGCTTTCATCATCAGGCCGGCGCACAAAGGCTGTGCCGCGCACATCGGTGATTTTTTCCACCGGCTCGCGTGCCGCAATGCGGTGGGCCACTTCGACCAGCGCGCGCTCGGCGTTGCCGTACAGCAGCAGGTCGCACTTGCTGTCCACCACGATGGAGCGGCGCACCTTGTCGCTCCAGTAGTCGTAATGCGCAATGCGGCGCAGGCTGCCTTCAATGCCACCAAGGACGATGGGCACGTCCTTGTACGCCTCGCGGCAGCGCTGGCTGTAGACGATGGCGGCGCGGTCGGGGCGCTTGCCGCCCACGTCACCGGGGGTGTAGGCGTCGTCGCTGCGAATCTTCCGGTCGGCGGTGTACCGGTTGATCATCGAATCCATGTTGCCCGCCGTCACGCCCCAGAACAGGTTGGGCTTGCCCAGCACCTTGAAGGGCTCGGCGCTTTGCCAGTCGGGCTGGGCAATGATGCCCACGCGAAAGCCCTGGGCCTCCAGCGTGCGGCCAATCACGGCCATGCCGAAGCTGGGGTGGTCCACATACGCGTCGCCCGTCACCAGGATGATGTCGCAACTGTCCCAGCCCAGTTTGTCCATCTCCGCGCGGCTCATTGGCAGGAACGGGGCCGTGCCGAAGCGCTTGGCCCAGTACGGACGGTAGCTGGTCAAGGGCTTTGCGGCGCGCGCAAAAAAGGAGACGTCAACGGGGGCGTTCATGCAATGGGGAATGGCCGCCGAAGAAGCTTGGCGGCCACCGTCATATCGTGGGGAGACCGCGATTTTACGGCGCCCGCCGGTTTTTGTCGCTGCATGGGCCGATGGCCCCTTGGCTTGGCGGCCTGTTTCTATACTGCTGGCAGCCCAATCCCTGACTCTTGCCATGACGCACCCCATGCCCCCAAGCCCCATCACCCTGCGCGCACTGGCCCCGGGTGACCTGGGCTGGGGGCGCGGCTCACCGACGAGTGCATCAGCTTTGCCCGCGCCAAGGGCTACAAAAAAATGGTGCTCTGGACCAACAGCTGCCTGACCACCCCCCGGCACATCTACGCACGGCGGGGATTTGTGCTGTTGAAGTCTGAGCCTTACGAGGGCTTTGGGCAGCACTTGGTGGGGGAGACCTGGGCGCTGAAGCTGTAGGCCTACCTGCGCAGGGCAGACTGCCCCCTTTTTTACCGCCGTACACTTGCGCCCCCATGCCCTACACCCTGGCCGAACCCGCCCACAGCGAACTCATCATCAAGAAAAGCCGCTTCATCGGCTGCGTGCAGCCCATGGCCGACCGTGCCAGCGCCCAGGCCGTGGTGGATGCGCTCTGGAAGCAGCACCCCGGCGCCGCACACATTTGCTGGGCGTTGCTGGCGGGTGGCCAGTCAGCCGCAGTGGACGACGGCGAACCGGGCGGAACCGCAGGCCGGCCCATGCTGGACGTGCTGCGCCACCAGGACCTGGAAGGCGTGCTGGCCACCGTGGTGCGTTACTTTGGCGGGGTGAAGCTGGGCGCGGGCGGCCTGGTGCGGGCCTACACCGATACGGTGGCACAGGCGCTGCTCACGGCCCCCAAGATCACCCTGCAGCGCATGAAAACCCTGCAATGCCAGGTGCCCTACGCACTGGAAGGCATGATTCGCCGCGAAGTGGAAGCCGCAGGAGCGCAGCTGCTCGATGTGCAACACGGCTCGCTCGTCAGCCTGCAGCTGCGTTTGCCCGAGGCGCAGGCACCGGCTTTCGTACAACGCATCAACGACCACGGGCAGGGCCGCGTGGGGTGGGTCACACCCTAGCAGCGCTCACCCAATTTGGGCTGTAGGCCTACACGCGCCCAGCCACGGGCCGCTCACACTCGCTGCTCTCACCTCAATTTGGAGAAGGGCACATGGGGGCACCCTTGGATACCATCATCATCGGCGCGGGCACTGCGGGGCTGGCGGCCCTGCGCGAGGTGCGCAAGCGCACCGATCGCTACCTCATCGTGAACGACGGCCCCTGGGGCACCACATGCGCCCGGGTGGGCTGCATGCCTTCCAAGATGCTCATCGAGGCGGCCAGCACGTTCCACCGGCGCCATGTCTGGAATGAACTGGGCCTGCGCGGCGCCACGGCGCTGGTGGCCGACCTGCCCGCCGTGCTACAGCGGGTGCGCGCACTGCGCGATGAGCTGGTCGCCGGGGCCTTGAAGGCCACCCAGAACCTGGGCAGCGCGCAAAAGTCGGGCCGTGCCACGCTGCTGGGGCCCGGGCTGGTGGAAATTGGCGGAAAAGCCTATGCCACGCGCAGCATCATCATTGCCACCGGGTCGCGCCCCCGGCTGCCCGACGAATGGCTGGCCTTTGGCGACCGCATGCTCACCACCGACACGCTGTTTGAACAGCCCACGCTCGGCCCACGCATCGCCGTGATCGGCATGGGCCCGCTGGGGGTGGAAATGGCCCAGGCCCTGGCACGGCTGGGGCTGCAGGTGTCTGCCTTCAGCACAGGCGAGCACTTCGCGGGCATTCGCGATGCAGACATCAACACCGAGCTGGCCCAGGTGCTCAAAGCCGACATGCGGCTGTACACCGGGGCACCCGCCGAGCTGCGGGAGGTGGCGGGCGGCATCGAGGTGCGCAGCGGCAACCAGGCCGTGGTGGTCGATCAGGTGGTGGCGGCCATGGGGCGCACGCCCAACATCGAGCACCTGGGGCTGGAAACCCTGGGCGTGCCGCTGAATGAACGGGGCCTGCCGCCCGTAGACCCGCAAACCCAGCAGATCGGTAACCTGCCCGTGTTCATGGCGGGCGATGCCAATGGCCACCTGCCCTTGCTGCACGAGGGGGCCGACGAAGGCCACATTGCGGGCATCAACGCGCTGGCCGGCACGCCGCGCAAGTTCCGGCGCCGTACGCCGCTGGCCATTGTTTTTTCAGACCCGCAGGTGGCTGCCGTGGGCCGCCGGTGGGCGGACCTGGACGCCCACACCACCGTCACGGGTTGCGCCAGTTTTCATGACCAGGGGCGTGCGCGCACGGCCCTGCGCAACGCGGGGCGGCTGTGCATTTACGCCGACAAGGCCACGGGCCGCCTGCATGGCGCGGAGATGTGCACCCCGCAGGCGGAACACATGGCACATCTTCTGGCGCTGGCCGTTCAGCAAAAACTCACGGTGCGAGATCTGCTGGGAATGCCTTTCTACCACCCCACTTACGAGGAGGGGTTGCGCACGGCCCTGCGTGATGCCGCTCGGCAGCTGCCGGAGCCTGCGGATTCCGACCTGGCCACCTGTGGCGGCATCGGTGTGCCGGCACTGGAATGAGCGCGACAGATGTAACAACGGTCAAGTACACGGCAAAAACAGCCGATAAGGCTGTGTAACCCAGCAGGAGCCCTTCATGGACGTTGCACTCTCCAACAGCATCGTGGCCACCGCCACCAGCCTTGCCAGTGCACAGACCTCTGACGCCCTGAACATGGCGGTGCTGAAAAAAGCGCTTGACGTTCAGGCATCAAGCGCCGCCACCATGATCGACGCCATGCAGCAATCCATGCCCCAGCCTGCACTGGCCACTTCGGGGACACAGGGTACGCAGCCCAACACCTTCGCTTAAGAAACTGCTCAGAGGGATGGCGCGGGGCACGCCCCGCACCACCTTTAACGCAACCTGGCTGGCGAGAGCCCTTGTGGCTCAACGCCTTCCCCCTCCAGCTCGGGGCCCAACGACTCGCCCCGCAGCAACCTTTTGGCCAGCAGCGATGCTCCTGCCGCGCTCTGGATGCCGTACCCACCCTGCCCCGCCAGCCAGAAAAAGCCGGGCACGTGGTTGTCCCAGCCAATCACCATGTCGCCGTCGGGCACGAACGAGCGCAGCCCTGCCCAGGTGTGCGAGGGGCGGCGGATTTGGAACGTGGTCAATTCTTCAATGTGGTAAATGCCCGTGGCTACGTCCAGCTCTTCAGGCACCACATCGTGTGGATGGGTGGGGTCAGCATTGGCGGGAGAGCCCAGCAACTGGCCAGCATCGGGTTTGAAGTAAAAGCTCTCGTCAATGCCAATCACGGCGGGCCAATGGCTGGCGTCCATCCCCTCTGGCACAGCAAACGTGAAGGCGGTGCGCCTGCGCGGCTCTAGCCCGATGGGCGGCACGCCCGCCATGGCGGCCACCACATCCGCCCAGGCGCCCGCGGCATTGACGATGGTGCTGCCCCGCAATTGCCGGCCATCGGCCAGCGCCACGTGCCAGGCATCCCCCTCTTTTCGCAAGCCCACCACCTCTGCCTGGGTCAGCACCTGCCCGCCCCGCTGGCGCAGGCCGCGCAGGTAACCCTGGTGCAGCGCATGTACGTCGATGTCAGCCGCTTCGGGCTCACTCATGCCGGCGGCCACGGCCTCGGGTTTCAGGCAAGGCAGCTGGGCCAGCAGCGCGGGCTTGTCCACCCATTCCACATTAGGGGATGCCGCACGGGCATCGTCGTAGGCCCGTTTCAGCAGATCCAGCTGGTCTGGCCCCGCCACGTAAATCACGCCACGCGGCGAGAGGATGGGGTCCGCGCCAAACTCCAGCGGTGGCGCGTCGTAGAACGCACGGCTGGCACGCGTCAGGGCCTGGATGTTGGGCGTGCCATACGTAGCCATGTACAGCGCAGCCGAGCGCCCGGTGGTGTGATAGCCCGGCTGCGATTCCCGCTCCAGCAGCAGCACGCTGCTGCGCCCGTTTTGTACAAGCTGCCAGGCAATGGAAGCGCCTGCAATACCGGCGCCGATGACGATGTAGTCTGCTGTCTGCATGGGTTGCGTCGCTGTGGTGTGGTGTGGTGCGTTATAAACTCGGCATGATTTATTCATGAACTTTTGTAGATTGCGTGAGTCGAACGTTCATGGAAAAAGAAGATGCACGCAAGCAGTCGCGGGAAGTGCTGCATGAACGGCGCAAGCAGGTCATTCGCTTGCATCGAAAAGGTGTTGGCGTGATGCAGATCGTTGAGCAAACCGGGCTCAGTTGGTCTGGGGTTAACACTGCACTGCGCCTGTTCGAGCAAGGCGGTGCGGCCGCACTCAAGCCCCACGCCAGGGGAAAGAAACCAGGTAGTGGACGCAGCCTGAGCACTGAGCAAGAGCGCGTGATTCGAATGACCATCATCGACAAACGCCCAGAGCAGATCAAGATGGAGTTCGCGCTTTGGAGTCGGCCCGCAGTGCGCGAACTCATTGAACGCGACCTGGGGATCAAGCTGTCTGTGCGGGCGGTGGGCGACTATCTGGCACGCTGGGGTTTTACACCGCAAAAGCCGATCAAGAAAGCCTACGAGCAGCGGCCCGAGGCCGTCCAGGCCTGGCTCGAAGATGAATACCCCACCATTGAGGCCAGAGCCAAGCGTGAAGGCGCAGAAATTCATTGGGGTGACGAAACAGCGCTGGTCAACACGGATGTGCGTGGCAGAAGTTACGCACCTGCGGGCCAAACACCAGTGACGCGCGCAGTCGGCGGAACGCGGCAAAAGCTCTCCATGATTGCCACCGTCACCAACCAGGGCAAAACGCGCTGGATGATCATTGACGAGGCGTTCAATTCAGACAGGCTGATCGAGTTCATGCAGGCCTTGATCAAGGAGTCGCAGGGCAAGAAGATATTCCTGATTCTGGACAACCTGAGGGTGCACCACAGCAAGCCAGTCAAGGAGTGGGCGACACAGCACAAACAGGACATTGAATTGTTCTACCTGCCCAGCTACAGCCCTGAGCTCAACCCAGAGGAGCGGCTGAACGCAGATTTGAAGCATGCGATTGGCAGCAAGGTTCCGGTGCGAACCAAGGCCAAGCTGCGCGCAGCGGCGACTGAACACGTGACGATGTTGGAGAACACACCAGAGCGGGTCAAGAAGTACTTTGGTGACAAGCATGTCGCCTATGCGGCCTCATGAATAATCCCCGCCGGATCAATAGGAAGGCGCCCTGCGGATGCGCTGGGGCCGCGTGGGCAAATGGTAGCGCGGCGTGCACATGCCGATGGGGCAACCAAACGGCTCGCTTGTCCAGACGGTGGACCAGGATTAGCGCTTGCGCGGTACCCTGATGGGTATCGTTCGGGTGCTGACCCGTGGCATCCATTCACCCCATCACAGGAACTGACCCATGGCACAAGTCCTCGTCGTGAAGTACGAAAACCAGGCCGACGCCAAAGTGTTTGAAACCCCGTATGAAAGCCAGGCAGACCTCGCCGTTCTGGAGGTTCCGTACGAGCAGCAGGCCACAGGCGACGCCGTGTGGCACATGGTTCACTATGAAAGCCAGGCCACCTTCAAGATTTTCAAGGTGAAGTACGAAGCCCAGGCGGATCTGCGCATCTTCAAGGTCAAGCACCTGGCGCAGGCGGGCTGGCGCACGCAGGGGCACGCGCTGGAAGGCAAACTGGGGAAGTGAGCGGCTGCGGCCGGGGCACACCATTCATCGCCCCGGCCTTGCCGCAACGCGAAGGGCAGCCGGGCGCTCGGCCTTGCTTTGCGGGCTAACATCGCAGGCTTGACGCGGCTTGGCTCTGCGCCTTACGCCACTCCGGCAAGGTGTCCAAGCTGCAAGATTGCTCCTGATTTGATAGCTGCTTGCGCTTTATGGATAAGCGCCAGAGGCCAATTTCGCCCCGACCCATGGCCGACACCCCTGATGTGACTGCTGCTGGCACCGACCCCGCTGCCCCCCGCCCCCAACCGCGCGACTGCGCCGATCTGTTCTGGTCCTTCACCTGGCTGGCGCTGCAAGGCTTTGGCGGCGTGCTGGCCGTGGTGCAACGCGAACTGGTCGAGAAAAAACGCTGGATGACGAACGACGAGTTCGTGGAAGACTGGGCAGTGGCCCAGATCATGCCGGGCCCCAACGTGGTGAACCTCTCCATCATGATCGGCGAGCGCTACTTTGGCTGGCGCGGCGCCGTGGCGGCCCTGGCGGGCATGTTGACCTTCCCACTCATTCTGGTGCTGGCGGTGGCCGTGGTGTATGCCCAGTTTGCCTCCCTTCCCGCCGTGGCTGGCGCGTTGCGGGGCATGGGGGCGGTAGCCGCCGGGCTGATTGCCGGCATGGGCCTCAAGCTCTCGTCCACCTTGCGCAAACACCCGCTGGGCCTGGTGGTCTGCGGAGGTCTGGTCGCGCTCACGGTGATTGCCATGGCGGTGTTGCGCTGGCCTCTGTTCTGGACGTTGCCCAGCGTGGGCCTGCTCGCCTGCGTGCTGACCTGGAGAAAGATCGCCCCATGACCACTGCTGTGCCCGCCATCGTGGCCCTGTCTTCGTGGGACTGGTTGCAACTGTTCCTGTACTACCTGTCGCTGTCGTTGCTGGCAGTGGGCGGGGCCATCAGCACCGCGCCGGATATGCACCGTTTTCTGGTGGAGCGCAATGCCTGGCTCACCGATCCACAGTTCAACGCCTCCATCGCCATCGCGCAGGCCGCGCCGGGCCCCAATGTGCTGTTCATTGCCCTGCTGGGGTGGAACATCGGCATCAACGCCGGTGGCCCTGGCGCCGCAGGCTGGGCGCTGGGCCTGCTCGGCATTCTGGTGTGCATGGTGGGTGTGATGTTGCCCAGCAGCCTGCTGACCTGGCAGGCCACCCGCTGGGGGCACCGCAACCGCAACCGGCGTAGCGTGCGCGCCTTCAAGCAGGGCATGGCTCCGGTGGTCATTGGCTTGCTGCTGGCCACGGCATGGGTGCTGACACGTGCCCATGGCGCTGAACTGGTCAACTGGCCGCTGTGGGCCATCACGGCCGCCACCACCCTGCTGGTGTGGCGCACCAAGCTGCACCTGCTGTGGATGCTCGGGGCCGGCGCAGTGGCCGGGGGCATGGGCTGGATCTGAACGGCCTGGGCCGCCAGCCCTGGCCCAAGCCGGTAGCAGGGCTACCAGCCTTGGGCGGGTTTACAGCGAACGCTGGCGTAGTGCCTCGTACAGGCACACACCGCTGGCCACAGAAACGTTCAGGCTCTCGACCGCGCCCTTCATCGGGATAGAGACCAGCTCATCGCAGGTTTTGCGGGTGAGCTGGCGCATGCCGTCACCCTCCGCGCCCAGCACCAATGCCACCGGGCCTTTGAGGTCCACCTGATAGACGGTCTTGGGCGCGTCATCGCTGGTGCCGATGCACCAGATGTTGCGTTCCTTGAGTTCGTTCAGGGTACGCGCCAGGTTGGTCACCATGAAGTAAGGCATGGTTTCGGCAGCACCGCTGGCCACCTTGGCCACGGTGGCGTTGATGCCCACGGCATGGTCTTTGGGGGCAATCACTGCGTGCGCACCGGCACCGTCTGCCACGCGCAGGCACGCGCCCAGATTGTGCGGGTCGGTCACTCCGTCCAGCACCAGCAGCAAGGGCTGCTCAATGCCTGCGGCTTCCAGGTTCTCCAGCAGCTCGTCCAGCGAGGTGATCTGGGCCACAGGCTCCACGCGCGCTGCAACACCCTGGTGGCCGTGGCTGCCCGCCAGCTTGGCGATGCGAACGCTGTCGGCTTCGATCAGGCGGGCACCGGCCTCTTTGGCACGGTCCAGAAACTGCCGCATGCGCGCATCGCGGCGCGTGGCTTCGTAATAAATCTCGATGATCGATTGGGGCGCGGTCTTCAGGCGCACGCCCACGGCATGAAAGCCGAAGAGAACTTTGGGGGAGGACATGCGGGCATTATCGTTGCCCTGGCGCCGCCCCCTTCCAGGGCCACGCAGCCAAAGCGCTGGCGCTTCACTTTGCGCAATGGGTTGCTATTAAATTAATAGCTGCTTGCGCTTGGCGGGCAAGCGCCGGAGGCAAAAAACCCATCAACCCTCTGCCACACGCCCTGCGTCGATGGTGATGCGCCGCTCGCACTGCGCGGCGATGGCCCGGTCGTGGGTCACCAGCACCAGCGTGGTTCCCAATTCGCGGTTGAGTTCAAACATCAGCCGCATGATGGATTCACCCGTCGCAAAGTCCAGGCTGCCGGTGGGCTCGTCGGCCAGCAACAAAGCGGGCTGCACCACAAAGGCACGCGCCAAGGCCACGCGCTGCTGCTCGCCGCCCGAGAGCACCTTGGGGTAATGCCCCAGGCGCTGGCCCAGTCCCACACGCTCCAGCATCTCGGCAGCGGCCTTGCGGGCATCGCGCCGCTCGGCCAACTCCAGGGGCAGCATCACGTTTTCGAGCGCGGTGAGGTTGCCCATGAGCTGAAAGCTCTGGAAGACGAAGCCCACCTTTTGCGCCCGCAGGGCGGCCCGGTCGTCCTCGCTCAGCGCGAAAAGGTCTTGCCCATCCAGCCGCACCGTGCCGCGTGTGGGGGTGTCCAGGCCGGCAATGATGGACAGCAGCGTGCTCTTGCCCGAGCCCGAGGCGCCCACAATGGCCGCCGTCTCCCTTGGCGCCAGACGGAAATCAATATCCCGCAAAATGTCCAGCGTCCCGGTGGAGTCCGTCACCGACTTGAACACATGCTCGACAGCAATAATGGGCGTTACGGGCAACGAGGGAGATTCAGGCATGAAAGGCTCTTTACTTTGATTCGCGATCTGTATCGGCGTCACTTTATCCTCACCGCCTCCATGGCTGCCGCCATGGGGATTTACGCGCCTGGCATCGGGGCCCAAACCACAGCGCGCGCAGCCCCCAAAGCAGCCAAGTCAGCGGTCATTCTGGTGCTGGGCGACTCGTTGAGCGCCGAGTACGGTTTGCCGCGCGGCTCGGGCTGGGTGGCCCTGCTGGAAAAGCAATTGGCTGCCGACAAGATCAGCGCGTCTGTGGTCAACGCCAGCGTGAGCGGCGAAACCACCTCGGGCGGCCGCTCGCGCATAGCGGCGCTGCTCCAGCAGCACCAGCCCAGCCATGTGGTAATCGAACTGGGTGGCAACGACGCGCTGCGCGGGCTGCCGCTGCAAAACACCCAGGACAACCTGACCTTCATGACCCAGGCCGCCCAGAAAGCGGGCGCCAAAGTGCTGCTGGTGGGCATGCAGGTGCCGCCCAACTACGGCACCGATTACGCCAACCGCTTTGCCGCGCTGTTTGAAACGGTGGCCAAGGCGCAGAAAGCGGCGGTGGTGCCGTTCTTCCTCAAAGGTGTGGCCGATGAAGCCGACCCCGCCGGCATGTTCCAGCCCGACCGCATTCACCCCAAGGCCGAGGCCCACCCGCTCATGCTGGCCAATGTGTGGCCAGAGCTGAAGAAAATGCTGCGCTGACGCGCCAAAACAAAAAGCCCTGCAAACGCTGAAACCAGCGGTTGCGGGGCTTGTGAGCGAGACTTTGCCTGGGCACCAGAAAAAACCTTCTGCGCGCCGGGCCCAAAGTGTCAGTTGTTCGTGCCTTCACTGGGTGCTGCGGAGGGCGCTGCATCCTGATCGCCCTCAGCGTTTCCCGTCTGCGGATCGTCCGGCCGGCGTTGTGCTTTGGCTCTCAGCTTCTCTTCTTTTTTTTGTTTCTTAGCGAGTTCGCGCTGGCGTTTTTCGTATCCGTAGTTAGGTGTTGCCAAGGTGTTTGCTTTCTGAAGTAGAGGCCCACTGTAACAGCTTGGCTTTCGGGGCCAAGGCTCAAGCCAATTCGGGCTGCATGGCAGCGGCAGGCACGCGCTGCACAGCGGCACGGTAGGCATGCCAACTGGCATGGCCCAGCAGCGGCCCCACCAGCACCAATGCCACACTGCCCGCCCACAATGATGCGCCCACCAGCAAAGTGATGAGAGCACCCCACAGCAGCATCGTCAAGGGGTTCTCCAGCACCACGCGAATGCTGGTGATCCCAGCCGTCAGGGCATCGGTGTCGCGGTCAAGGATCATGGGAATGGACACCACCGAGGTGGAGAACACCAGGGCAGCAAACACCCCGCCCACTGCCGAGTACACCGCGACAAAGCTCCAGTTCTCACGGTTGAACACCGCCTGCAACACGCCCGTGGTGGACGGCATGCCCGTGTTGAAGAACACGGCAAACACCACCAGCGACGCCCGGCCCCACAACAACTCCAGCACGATGAGCACCAAGACCAGCATGCCCATGCTGCCCATGTGGCTGTCCCAGCAAGTCAGGGACTCGCTGAGCTGTGGCGGAATGCCTGCTTCGCGCCGGCGGCTGGTTTCGTACAACCCCATCGCCAGAAAGGGCCCAACCAGCAGACAGCCACTGGCCAGGGACATCGTGTATTCCGGCCGCGTGCGGAACACCCAGCCCAGCACCATCGCCATGAACCAGAAACACAGGCCGTAAAACACGGCAATACCCGGCGCAGCGCGCAAATCCTGAATGCCCTGTGCCAGCCAGCGGAAGGGGTCTGCCAACGTCAGACGCTGCAGAACGATGGGGGCAGCATCGCGGGTGGGAGGAACCTCGGGGACGGGGGTGTCTGACATGAGGGGGCACTGCGAGGTAAAACGAGGACTTAACCCACATCAAGTGGGCGCTGACCACACCGTAATGCAGCCTGCCGTGCTTTACCACTGAGGAAACTACCACCCCGCCCCTCCCCCCGCCCTCCGCGCGCCCCTGCATCTCTGCACAAGATGTCTGGGGGTTCTGTGCCGTGGTGATCAGGCTGGAGCGCGCTCCATCACCTCAAGCGCCTGGGCCAGGTCGGCACGCAAATCCGGGGCGGCTTCCAGGCCAATCGCAAAGCGCACCAAGGTGCCCGGCTTCAGGTGCGGTGTGGGGCCGCTGCGCATGCTCGGCAGGTTGTAGGGCACCACCAGGCTGATCGGGCCGCCCCAGCTGTAACCCAGCTTGAACAAACGCAGCGCATCGCAGAACGCATCCACCTGCGCCTGGCTGTAGCGTGCATCGATCATCACACTGAACAACCCGGCCGCCGCGCCCTGCCCCGCGTTGGCTGCGCCGCACAAGGCGCGCCAATGTTCATGGCCGGGCGAGCCTTCAATGGCCGGATGCAGCACCTGTGCAATGGCGGGCTGGGTTTGCAGCCAATGGGCCAATTCGCGGGCCACGCGGTCGTGCGCGGCATAGCGAAGCTCCACGCTGGGCAATGAGCGCAAAACCGCCTCGACGTCATTTGCCCCCACCCCCAAGCCCAGCCGCATATGCGTGAGCTTGATCTTCATGTGCAGAGCGTTCGACCGGGTCATCACACTGCCCATCAGCACGTCACCACCGCCGCTGGGGTATTTGGTGAGCGCGTGGGCAGACACATCCACACCCAGTGAGCCATCGCCCAGAAAATCAAATGGCGCAAAAGCCAATCCGGCGCCCCAGGTGTTGTCCAGAGCCGTGAGAACCCCACGCTCACAGCAAATGTGCACCTGGGCAATCAGATCAGGAAACTCCATGGTCACAGAGCCAGGGGCTTCCAGCCAGACCAGCCGCGTTTTGGGCGTAATGCGCTGGGCCAGGTCGTCAGGATTCAAGGCATCGAAAAATGCGTGGGTGATGCCATAACGTGCCAGTTCCACCACGGCAAAGTCTTTGCCTGGGCCGTACGCGTTGTCGGGGATCAGAACTTCATCGCCCGCTTTCAGCAATGCCAAACCCACGGTGGCAATGGCAGCCAAACCGCTGGGCACGAGCACGCATTCGGTGCCGCCTTCCAGCTCGCACAAACGTTCTTCCAGCAAAAAGGTGGTGGGCGTGCCGTGCAGGCCGTAGGTGTAGCCGCTCTTGTCTTTCCAATCGCGGGCGCGCATGGCGGCAACGTTGGGGAAGATGACGGTGGAGGCTTTGAACACGCCCGGTTGGGGCGCTGCGAACTCAGCGGGGGGCGTGTAGGCGTGGTGGATGAGGCGGGTGGAGATGTGGGGTGCAAGGGCTGATGCTTTCATGCGTGCATGTTAGCGCCACCTGCACCGACCCATGGCAGTCTTTAACCGCCAGAAATCACCAGCAAATTGGTCACGGAAGTGACGCCCTTGATGCTCTTGGCGATGGTCTGTGCGCGGTCTTTGGCGGCCAGGTTGGGCGCTGGGCCATTGAGGGTGACGGCACCGTTTTTGGTGTCCACGTTGATCTTGACGGCACTCAGATCCGGGTCTTTGGCCAGGCCCGCAGACACCTGAGCGGTGATGGTCGCATCGTCCACCTTGTCCATCGCGGCGTTGGCGGCCTGCTTGGCAGATTCACCCAGGTCCTTCGCCATGGCTTCGGCGCGCTCAGCGCTTTGGTCCATGCGGGCATCAGCCTTTTCCATGGCAGCCTCGGTTTTCGCCCTCGCGTCTGCCGCGGCTTGTTCTGTTTTTTCGACAGCAGAATCCAGGCGCTGCCCCACGGTGGGCTCTTCGTTGCGGCCACATGCGGTCAAGCCCAAGGCCAGCGCGCTCACGGCCAGAATGGAGGCAATGCGAGCAACCTTGCTGCATTGGGGGCGAGAGGTGGTGACTTCCTGTGGGTTCAATCCGTTGATGTTCATGACAAGTTCCTCGTAATGACAAAGATGGAGAGACTGTAGGCAGGCCTAGCCCCCGGCCGTGTGGGATGCCTGCCAAAACCGTGTAGGACGCGGCTGAAGCCACCCGTCAGCCCAAGAACGCGCCCGGTCAGCGGATCGATGTGTGCCGCCACCGGCAAAAGAGAGTCCCTCACGCCGACCGAGAAGGCCGCTACAACGACAATCCCTCCCCATGCTGCGCTCCGTTCTCCGATCCTGGCTCCCGTTTTTGTCCTGGCCTCGGCCATCTGCCTCTTTGCTGCGTGGTGAGTTCCTGGCAGGTATGACGGTGGGCTTGATGCTGGTGCCCCAAGGGGTGGCCTATGCTGCGCTGGCGGGTATGCCGCTGATCACCGGCATTTACGCATCGCTGCTGCCCGCCCTGGTGGCTGTGCTGTTCAGCTCCTCCACCCGCCTTGGCGTGGGCCCCACGGCGCTGACCAGTCTGCTCATCGGGGCTTCGCTCACGGGTCTTGCCGAGCCGGGCAGCGCTCAGTGGGTTCAGATGGCGGTGTGGATTGCGCTGCTGTCAGGTGCCTTGCAGTGCGTGATGGGGCTGGCCCGGTTTGGCTGGGTGGTGAACATCGTCACGTCGCCGGTGCTCAACGGCTTTACCCAAGCGGCGGCGTTGTTGATCCTGGCTTCTCAGCTAGGGGCCCTCACGGGGCTTCGGTCGAACTGGGGGGCGTTGCTGGCCACCCCGTCCTTAGGGCTTTTTGACCTGGCTGCGCTGGCCTTTGGTGTCGGTAGCGTGGGGGCGCTGCTTCTGGCCAAAAAGCTGAAGCCGACGTTTCCCGCCGCCATCGCCGTGGTGGGTGCTACAGGCGCCATCAGCTGGGCCACCGGTTATGCCGATGCGGGCGGCGCGGTGGTGGGGCATCTGCCCCAAGGCCTGCCAACGCTGCATTGGCCCGGCTGGCTGCCCTGGTCTGACCTGGCCTCACTGCTGATGCCGGTGCTGGTCGTGACACTGGTGAGCTTTCTGGAGACTGCTTCCAGCGCCAAGGTGGAAAGCCAGCGCTCGAGCGAGCGCTGGAACGAAAACCAGGACCTGATCGGCCAGGGTCTGTCCAAAATCAGCAGCGGTCTGTGCGGCAGCTTCGCCACCAGCGCATCCTTTTCGCGCTCTGCCATCAACCTGTATGCGGGCGCACAAACGGGTTGGGCCACGGTGTTTTCGATTGGCGTGGTGCTGGTGGTGCTGCTGTGGCTCACACCTGCGCTGTACTACGTGCCTACCTCGGCGCTGGCAGCGATTGTGGTCACCGCGGTGTTCAGCCTCATCAAGCCCTCTTCCATCACCCGGCTCTGGCGTGTGTCGCGTGTTGAGTCGTTGATTGCCATCGTCACGTTCGGCCTCACCCTGGCCACTGCGCCACGCATGTACTGGGGGGTGCTGGCGGGCTTGCTGATGAACCTGTGCCATTTTCTGTACCAGCGTCTGCACCCGCGCATCATAGAGGTGGGCCTGCACCCGGACGGAAGCCTGCGTGATCGGCACCTTTGGGGCCTGGAGCCACTGGCGCCGCACGTGCTGGCCCTGCGCATGGATGCCGAACTCGACTTTGCCTCGGCCAGCGCGCTGGAACAAAGGGTGGCGCAAGACCTTGGCGCGCACCCCGACGTCAGGCACCTGTGCCTCCTGGCCCAGCCCATCAATCGCATCGACGTGACGGGTCTGGAGGTATTTGCCCAACTGCACGCGCTGATGCTGGCCCGCGGGGGCTGTCTGCATGTGAGCGGGCTCAAACTGCCGGTGGAAACAGCGCTGCGCAAAGCGGGGGTTCTACCCGCTGCGGCAGGTCTGGTCACCTACCGTACAGACGCCGAAGCACTTGTGGCCTTGCAGCAACTTCCGAGTGGCCGCTAACCCCGTTACCCGCGCCCTGATTGCATTACGCAAGGCGTGGCCGCTGCTACACTCGAACCAACTTTAGAAGCAACCATTTGTGTCTGATTCGGCGGCCCCTCACCTTGTAGACCTGCGCGATTTGCGCCTGGACACTGCCCACGCCCTGGTATCCCAGGTCCACGGCGGCGGGCCAGCTACCGCCTCTGACTACGCCCATCCACGGCAGTACCTGCAAGGCCTGATTGACGGGCTGTGCGAGCTTTCGCTGAAAGACCCCCTGACAGGCTTGGCCAACCGCAGGCATTTTCGTGCGGTGCTGGAACGCGAAATTGACCGGGTGACACGCTCTGGCGAAGCAGCACTGCTGCTGATGCTGGACATCGACCACTTCAAGAAAGTGAACGATGTGCACGGACACTCTGCGGGTGACCTGGTGCTGCAATCGGTAGCGCGCACCCTGAGTGCCTGTGTGCGGCCCATGGACACCCTGGCCCGCTACGGCGGTGAAGAGTTTGCGGTGGTGCTTCCCGCCTGCCACTCGGCGTTTGGGCATGTGGTTGCCGAGCGTATCCGCCGTGCCGTGGCCAATACGCCAATTCGAATTTCTCCCTCGGTCGAGCTGAATGTCACCGTGAGCATTGGCGGCGCATTTGCGCTGCAATGGATCCGCTCTACCACTCTGCTGTGGATTGATCGGGCTGACAATCAGCTCTATCAGGCAAAATCTCTAGGACGCAACCGCGTGAGCATCGAGGAGCAGCCCGACAGCACCGTCAGTGCTGAAGAAAAGAGCTTGTTGTTTGGCCCGCTGTATTCTCCTTCGGGCTGGGGCGATCTACCGCCCCCGCTGGATGCAACAGGCAGCGCCTACTGAAAGTTAGATGATGAGCGACGCGCTGTCCCCCCAACCCATGACGCCCAACGCAGCGCCCGTGCAGGCAGTCCCTGCCACGGGAGCGCGCATCATTGCCATCACAAGTGGCAAAGGTGGCGTCGGAAAAACCTTTGTTTCAGCCAACCTCGCGGCGGCATTGACGCGCAGAGGCCAGCGCGTCTTGGTGTTGGACGCCGACCTCGGCCTCGCCAACCTGGACGTGGTGCTCAACCTGCACCCCAAGATCACGCTGCACGATGTGTTCACGGGCAAGGCCCGCCTGGAAGACGCCATCATCAAAGCCCCGGGCGGGTTTTCGGTGTTGCTGGCAGGCTCTGGCATGGTCGAGTACTCGCGCCTCACGCCTGAAGTGCGCAACCAGTTCTTGAGCGTGATCCAGGCGCTGACGCCTCAATACGACGTGGTGCTGCTGGATACGGGCGCTGGCATTTCCGACGTGGTGCTCTTTTCCGTGTCGCTGGCTTCCGAAGTGCTGATCGTGGCCACGCCCGAGCCCACCTCGCTGACGGACGCCTACGCCGCCATCAAGGTGCTGGCCATGCAGCAACAGCGCCAGCATGTGCGCATGGTCATCAACCAGGCTGCGCGTCCGGGCGACGGGCGGGCCATTACCAGCCAGCTGCAGCAGGTGCTCGACCGCTTCGTCAGCACCCAATCAGGCCGCCCCGTGCGCTTGATCCACATGGGCGATATTCCTGCCGACCCATCGGTGCGTGATGCGGTGATGCGCCGCCAGCTCTTGCTGGTGAACACGCCCGGCTGCCCTGCGGCGCTGGCCATTTCGCAGCTGGCGAACAAGATCGAGACAGCGCTGCTGACCCCCACGGCATAATTCTCGCCGTGCTTACCTGCCGGGCCGGGCTTCGTGCCCCGCACCCTGCTCTTTGGGCTGCCTGCGCTTTCGACAACCGCCCCCGGTTTCGGCAGGCCCGCTTCGCAGCTTGTCTACCCTATCCCGCCGTGACATCCGTACTCAACATCTCCTGCTACAAATTCGTGCCCCTGCCTGACGCAGCCGAGTTGCGTGAACGGCTCCACGCGCAAGCGGTGGCTGCAGGCCTGAAGGGCACGATCTTGCTGGCCGAAGAAGGTATCAACTTCTTTTTGGCGGGCGCCGCCGAAGCAGTGCGCGGCTTTGTGAACGGCATGCGGGTGGACGAGCGCTTTGCCGACCTGGAGCCCAAGGAGAGCTGGTCCGACACGGTGCCGTTTCGCAAGATGCTGGTCAAGGTCAAGCGCGAGATCATCCGCATGGACCACCCCACTATCCGCCCGGCGCAGGGGCGTGCCCCGTCGGTGGACCCGGCCACGCTGCACCGCTGGCTGGAACAAGGCCATGACGACGCTGGCCGCGAGGTGGTGACGCTGGATACGCGTAACGCGTTCGAGGTGGACGCCGGGACGTTCGCCGACGCAATTGACTGGCGCATTGCCAAGTTCACGGAGTTTCCTGACGCCTTTCGCGCGCACAAGGCGGAGCTGCAGGACAAAACCGTGGTGAGCTTCTGCACCGGGGGCATTCGCTGCGAAAAGGCAGCCATCCTGATGCGGGAGGAAGGGCTGGAGCATGTCTACCAGCTTGAAGGCGGCATCCTCAAATACTTTGAACACACCGACGGAGCGCACTACCACGGCGGCTGCTTCGTGTTTGACGAGCGCACCGTGCTGGCGCCCGATCTTTCTGCACAGCCATCTGCCAAGGCTGGCGACGAAGATGCCAGTGCATCCAGTTGAATTTACTATCAAAAAGTGAGCTGCTTGCGCTTGTCAAATAAGCGCTAGAGCCACTTTTAAATCAAACCCTGTCAGGGCTTGAAACGTCGCTCGGGCAGCGGTATGGACTCTGTCTCACCCGGCACATGGCCCATGCGCTGGGCCTCCCAGTCGTCGGCTGCCTGAACGATGCGTTCTTTGCGGGTGGAGACAAAGTTCCACCAGATGTGCCGGCGCTGGAGCAAAGCGTCGCCGCCTACCAGCATGCAGCGCACGGCGCTGTCTCCTGCTCGCAGCTGCATGGGCTGGTCTGTGGGCAGCACCGTCAAAGTCTGGGCGGCGAGCGTGACGCCGTCCAGGGTGACAGCAGCATCCACGGTGTACAAACCCGCCTCTTGCGCCAAGCCTGCGGGCAACGGGAGCACCCCACCGGCAGGCAGCTGGATATCCAGGTACAGAGCCGGCGCCAGGCTGACCACCGGGGACTGCTGCCCCCAAGCCTGGCCTATGAGCACACGCACCGTGGCGTCCCCCACTTGCAGCTGCGGTATGGCGTCTGCCGGGGTGTGCACAAAGCTGGGCTCCGCCTCTTCTGCCTCCACCGGCAGCGCTGCCCACAGCTGAATGCCGTGGTTCACGTAGCTTGTCTGCGCCAGTGCCTGCGGGCGACGTTCGGAGTGGACGATGCCTTTGCCCGCGGTCATCCAGTTGATGGCGCCTGGCTCGATTTGCTGCACCGAGCCCAGACTGTCGCAGTGCATGATGGCGCCCGAGAACAGGTAGGTCACCGTGGCCAGGCCAATGTGCGGGTGCGGGCGCACATCGTGCTCTGACTCCGGCGTGACGGTGACCGGGCCAAAGTGATCAAAGAACAGAAACGGCCCGATGGATTGGCGCCCCACGGCAGGCAACAGCCTGCGCACCTTGAACCCGCCGCCCAGGTCTTTGTCGTGCGCTGTGATGGTTTGCATGGCTGCCATGGTGTTTGCCTTTTCTGTAATGGCCCCGCCCCATCCAGGGTCAGGGCAGATCAAGCCGGGGAGCGTCAGCCCTTGAGGCGCGCCGTGATATCGGCCACCCGCTTGCCGTACAGCTTGGCGGTGTCCAGGTCGCCCTGGGGAATTTCTGCCACAGACGCGTCAGATGGCGACTGCACCAGCAAGCCCACCGAGCCGCCCAGGTTGTTCACATCGCTGCGCGTAGCAGCCTTGCTGTTGCTGGGCAACATGCCCAGGCTCACCCACACGCCACCATGTTGCGACGCCAGGGTTTGCAGCGCAATCAGCGTGACCTGCTTGTCGCCGCTGAGGCTGGCGCTGTTGGTAAAGCCACCAAACACCTTGTCTTGCCAAGCGCGAGAAAACCACGCTTTGGATGACGCATCGGCAAACTTCTTGAACTGCCAGCTGGGGCCGCCCATGTAGGTGGGGGTGCCGAAGATGATGGCATCCGCGGCGTTGAGCGTTTCCCAGCCGCCTTCAGGCAGGTTGCCCTCGGCGTCAATCGCCAGCAACTGGGCATTTGCGCCATCGGCCACTTGCTGGGCGACGCGCTGGGTGTGGCCGTAGCCAGAGTGGTAAACCACAACGATTTGGGACATCAGAAACTCCTTAAATCAACAGACCAATGTAAACAGACTAAAAAGACGAGCGATCAGTTTGCCAGATCAAACACCAGCACTTCCGCATCCTGCCCGCCAGACAGCGAGACCTGCCTTTCATTTTCCAGCATCGCGGCGTCGCCCGCCTTGAGGCATTCGCCATTGACCATGACGGTACCGCGCACCAGTTGCACATAACCCTTGCGACCCGGCTGCATGGGCAAGGTGGCCGTCTCGTCACCGCTCAGCAAGCCCGCGTAAATGGCGGCATCGGCATGGATCAACACCGAGCCTTGCGCCCCATCGGGCGATGCCACGAGGTGCAGCTTGCCGCGCTTCTCGGCGTCGCTGAAGCTCTTTTGCTCGTAGCTGGGCGCAATGCCGCGCACGTTAGGCTCGATCCAGATTTGCAAAAAGTGCGTGGTCTGCCCGGCAGCGTGGTTGAACTCGCTGTGCATCACGCCGGTGCCTGCACTCATGCGCTGCACGTCTCCAGGTGGAATGCCCTTGACGTTGCCCATGCTGTCTTTGTGGGCCAGTTCACCCGACAGCACGTAGCTGATGATCTCCATGTCACGGTGGCCATGGGTGCCAAAGCCGGTGCCGGGCGCAATGCGGTCTTCGTTGATGACGCGCAGGTTGCCAAAGCCCATGTGACGGGGGTCGTAGTAGCCGGCAAAAGAGAAGCTGTGGAAGGACTGCAGCCAGCCATGATCGGCATAGCCCCGGTCTTGTGATTTGCGAATCGTCAGCATGGTGATTGCTCCTTTCAATGCCTCCACTGTAGGACGCGCGGGGCTTGCACAGGCTCTGTCCGATTGATGGCATCATTCAAAACGCTTGAACAAAAATGAGCCGACCATGCAAAACGCTCGCGATGTCCTCACGCCTGACAGCCTGACCATGCTGCAGGTGATTGCCGAAGCAGGCAGCTTTGCCGCCGCCGCCCGGCAACTGGGGCTGGTGCCCAGCGCCCTCACCTACCGCGTTCGGCAGATCGAAGACGCGCTGGATGTGCTGCTGTTCGACCGCAGCGCCCGCCAGGCCAAGCCCACAGAGGCTGGGGCCGAGCTGCTGCGCGAGGGCGGCCGGCTGCTGCAGGATATTGATGCCGTAGCCAACCGCGTGCGCCGGGTGGCCACGGGCTGGGAGCCGCAGCTCACGCTGTCGATTGACGGAGTGATCTCTCCGCACACCATGCTGGAACTGGTGGAGGGCTTTTACGCCATGTCGCCCCCCACCCGCCTGAAGCTGCGCGACGGCATCATGAGCGGCACGCGCGAGGCATTGACGTCGGGCCGGGCTGACCTGGCGATTGGAGTTTCCAACATCGCATCCGACGTGGCCGGGCTGCAGCAGGCACCACTGGGTGACCTGCTTTTCATCTACGTGGTGGCCCCCCACCACCCGCTGGCCAGCATGCCCGAGCCCATCACCGATGCCGTGATGTTGCGCCACCGGGCCGTGGCGGTGGCTGATTCGGCCCAGCGCGGGGGCATGACCATGGGCCTGCTGGGCGGGCAGGATGTGCTGACGGTGGACACCATGCAAGCCAAGGTGCAGGTGCAGTTGCGCGGCCTGGGAGGTGGCTTTTTGCCAGAACCCATGGTGCGCCCCTACCTGGAAGCCGGCCGCCTGGTGGCCAAGCGCGTGGCCCGCCCCGAGCGCCAGTTGCGCCTGCACTATGCCTGGGGCGGCCCGGGCTTCACGGCACCGGGGCGCGCGTTGCAATGGTGGCTGCAGCAGTTGCAAAGCCCCACCACGCGCAAGGCCCTGCTGGAAAACCACCACCATTTTTGAGCCGCGACAGACCGGCGCGCGTGTAGAGTGGGTACCGTCCAGTATTCAACGTCGAACGTCACTTCCGCTGTCTCTGAACGTCTCTGAAAGGCAAACCATGAGCAAAACCGTTTCCCGCCCCTCCAAGCGGCCCCGACGCAACGACACATACACCCCGGCGCCCGGCCCGCGCCACTTCGCCATCATCGGTGCAGGCATGGCTGGCATTGCGTGCGCCCGTACCCTGGTGCAGGCAGGCCACCGCGTCACGGTGTTCGAGCAGGCTGATGCGCCAGGGGGCCGCACGGCCACCGTGAACACAGTGTTCGGCTCGTTTGACATTGGCGCGCAATACTTCACCGTGCGCGACCCGCGCTTTGCCCGCGCCATCGACACCGTGCCCGGGCTTTGCAAGCCCTGGAGCGCGAACAACGTCCGCGTGCTGGACGCCACCGGCCGCGTCACCTCGCAGGGCCTGCTGTCGCGCGAAGCGCATTGGGTGCCCAGCCCCGGCATGCAATCGCTGGTGGCTGCCTGGGCGCAGCCACTGCAACAGGCGGGTCAGGTACAGCTCAACACACAAGTGCAGCGCGTGGAGCGCGACAGCCTGAACCCCCAAGGCTGGCAATTGCGCACCCAAGGCTCGGATGGCTCCCAGCATGTGTATGCGGGATTTGATGCAGTGCTGTTCAGCCAGCCCGCCACGGCAGCGCAGGCGTTGCTGGTCAAGTCGGCCATTGACTGCACGCTGACCACGCCCCTGTCAAAGGTGGCCATGGCCCCCTGCTGGACGCTGACTTTGGCCTACCCCCAGGCCGTGCGGCCAGGGCTGACCACCCTGGGCCCCCAGTGGAACGTGGCGCGCAGCACCCACCACCGCATTGCCTGGCTGGCCCGCGAATCGTCCAAGCCCGGCCGCGGCACGGTGGAGCGCTGGACAGTGCAGGCCAACCCTGCCTGGTCCGCAGAACACCTGCAAGACGACGAAGCCCGCGTGCAAGCCAAGCTGCTCAAGGCCTTTGGCGAAGTCACCGGCCTGCGTGCCGAGCCTGCCCATGTGGCCCTGCACTGCTGGCCCTATGCCCAGACCACCCACCCGCTGGGCCAAAGCCATCTGTGGGACGCCAGCATGGGCCTGGGCGCTTGCGGCGACTGGTGCCTGGGCCACCGCCTGGAAGACGCTTTCATCTCGGGCCTGGAACTGGCACTTGCGGTTAAATGAGTGGGGGGAGCGTGATGGGAGCCCTTCACCAGGGCTCCACAGCCCTTGCGTCCTCCGCCTGCAGCCGCAATGTGCCCCACGCACCCCGCCCCTACATCGGGCGCTTTGCGCCCTCACCCACGGGGCCGCTGCACGCAGGCTCGCTGGTCGCGGCGCTGGCCAGCTGGCTGGATGCCCGCGCGGCCAAGGGCACCTGGCTGGTGCGCATTGAAGATGTGGACACGCCTCGCTGCATTCCCGGGGCGGACCAGACCATTCTGAGCCAACTGGCCCAGTGCGGTCTGCACCCCGATGGGCCCGTCGCGTGGCAGTCTCAGCGCAGCGCGCTGTACCAGCAGGCGCTGGACTCGCTGGTCGCACAAGGCCTGGCCTACCCTTGCGCATGCTCCCGCAAGGAGATCGAAGCCGCCCAGCTCGCCCTGGGCCATGCCAAGGAGCGCCACGCCGCCCTGCCTTACCCAGGCACTTGCCGCCAGGGCCTGCATGGCCGAAGCCCGCGCGCATGGCGTTTCAATACGACCGACTTTTACCAAAAAGTGGCTCCAGCGCTTACCCCACAAGCGCCAGCAGCTATCAATTCAGAAGCAAACGTCCTGCCATGGAAGGATCGGCGGCTGGGCCTACAAGTGCAAGACGTGGTCAGCGCCGTGGGCGACTTCGTTCTCAAGCGTGCAGACGGCCTGTGGGCGTACCAGCTGGCCGTGGTGGTGGACGACGCCGAGCAATCGGTCACCCACATCGTGCGCGGCGAAGACCTGGCCGACAACACCCCGCGCCAGATCCTGCTGCAAAAAGCACTGGAGCTGCCCACACCTGCCTACCTCCACACCCCCCTGGTGCTGGATGTGAATGGCGAGAAGCTATCCAAGCAAAACGGCGCTGCTGCGGTGGACCTGTCCAACCCGCTCATGGCGTTGAACCAGGCAGCGCAGGCTCTGGGTTTACCCGCAGTGGCAGATTCACACCACATTTCGGTGTCCGATGCGCTTGCGCACTGGGTTCAGGCTTGGTCACGAATCTACAATGACGCACCGTGATCGAACAGAACAATATTTCCACTAGCGCAGAGCCTTCCGCTGCGCCACAAGCCGCTGGCGCTGCACCCGCTGGCGTGGCATTTCCCAAAACCATCAAGAGCTATGTGCGGCGCGCCGGCCGCACCACCACAGGGCAGGCCAAGGCCTTTGAAGACCTGGGCCCCCGCTTTTTGCTCAATTACCGGGCAGAGCCCTTCGACGCCACTGCCGCCTTTGGCCGCAATGCTCCGTTGATTCTGGAAATTGGCTTTGGCATGGGCGAGGCCACGGCGCACATCGCCCGTGTGCGGCCCGCCGACAATTTCTTGTGCTGCGAAGTGCATGAGCCAGGCGTGGGCGCCCTGCTCAAGCGCATTGGCGAACAAGACATCACCAACATTCGCATCCTCCAGCACGACGCCGTGGAGGTCATTGACCACATGCTCGCCCCGGGCAGCCTGGACGGCATCCACATTTTCTTTCCAGACCCCTGGCACAAGAAAAAGCACAACAAGCGCCGCCTGATCCAGAGCCCGCTGGTCGCCAAGCTGGCGGCACGCCTCAAGCCCGGCGGGTATCTGCACTGCGCCACCGACTGGCAGCCCTATGCAGAGCAGATGCTTGAAGTGCTGGGCCAGGAGCCCTTGCTGGCCAATACGGCTGAAGGCTACGCGCCCCAGCCGGACTATCGCCCTCTCACCAAGTTCGAAAACCGCGGTTTGCGGTTGGGCCACGGGGTGTGGGACATCGTTTTCAAGCGCCGTTGACCTCTGCCTGAGCCGCACGCACTTCCCCGCCTATGAAGCCCATATTGCAACACCTGGTCGAGATGACTGGCCACCGCGACCACTTGCGGCTGGAAGTGTCGGTGCTCTCGACCCTGCAAAAGCTCAGCGGTATCAAGGAAGTGCGGGCGCTGGAGCTGTTCACCGACGACGGCCAGCCCCATATCCGCCCACGCACCTGGGTGCAGGACGGCCAGCTGGTGTCTACCGACTCCGAGGCCGCCGCAGACCCGCGCAAGGAGCCGCTGGAGCATTACCCCGAACTGATGCACTGCGTGACCACGCAGGGCGACAGCGCCCTGGCGCACCCGCGCCCTGGTCGGCACACGCTGTGGCTGCCGGTGTGGATGCACGAAAAAGTCAGCACCTGCCTGGAAATCACGCAGTCGCGCCCCTTCTCGGCCCACAAGCTGGATGTGCTCAAAGGCGTGTTCCTCGTCTACCAGAACTACCAGAGCCTGCTGGACTATTCAGAGCGCGATGCGCTGACCGGGCTGTTCAACCGCAAGACCTTCGACGAGCAATTTGCCCGCAACGCCCTGCCCGGCCTGAGCAGCAGCAAGCCCCAGAGCGCGGAGTCGATGATTTCAGAAGAAGTCAGCCCCACCAGTGAGCCCGTACAGAACTGGCTGGCGGTGGTGGACATTGACCACTTCAAGCAAGTCAATGACCGCTTCGGGCACCTGTATGGCGACGAAGTGCTGATTCTGGTCGCCAACATTCTGCGCAGCTCTTTCCGCTCGCACGACCGCATCTTCCGTTTTGGTGGTGAAGAGTTCGTGGTGCTGCTGCGCAACACCACGCTTTCCAAAGCCCACAAGGTGTTCAACCGCTTCCGCGAAGCGGTGCAGGAATACCACTTCCCGCAGGTTGGCAACGTCACGGTGAGCCTGGGTTTTGTCGGCACCTCGCGCGGGTCGCCAGTGGAAATTCTGGGCCAGGCAGACCAGGCGCTTTATTACGCCAAGGAACATGGTCGCAACCAGGTGCGCTTCTACGAAGATCTGGTCGCCTCTGGCGAGCTGGCCACCAAAGTGGCCAACGACGACGTAGAGCTTTTTTAAGCGCTTCAGGCGGCTGCAGGCAGCCTGAACGCCAGCGATCAGGTTCCGCGCGATGCCAAGCTTGCCCTCACCACCGCGCGGCCTACAGCAGCAATCGCGGCATCGCGCTGCTCTGGCGCTACCGCAGATCGGGTGAGATAGCAGGTCACCAGCACTGCCCCGCGGTGACCGCTGGCGCCTGGCGGCCAAAGCACGGCCACATCGTTGGCAGTACCACTGCTGCCGGCAGTGCCTGTCTTGTCCCCCACCTTCCAGCCCGGGGCCCCCGCGCGCAAGCGCTTGTCGCCGGTGCTGGTTTCAATGAGCCAACGCTGCAGCCACGCGCGGGACGAGGCAGACAGTGATTCGCCCAACACCAGCTTTTGCATGGTCTGGAGCATGGCCCGCGGGGTGGTGGTGTCGCGCACATCGCCAATGGCGGCCTCGTTCAGGGTGGGCTCATTGCGGTCCAGGCGCGTGATGGGATCGCCCAGCGCACGCAGGTAACGGGTGAGCGCAGCCGGGCCGCCGTGGCGTTCCAGCAAGACGTTGGCTGCAGTGTTGTCGCTCAGGCTCACCGTGGCAGAGCACAGTTCACCCACCGTCAAGCCCCCGCCTGTGCCTGCGCGCGGCCCGCTGACGGGCGAGTAGTCGACCACATCGGCAGGCGCGTAGTGCACACGCGCATCAAGGGGTCTCCTCGTTTTCAGTGCAATAAGTGACGGTACGCAAAGCTAGCACTGGCGCGGGGGTGGTCTGGGTAGACCGTTGATTTCATTGACTTTCCTGTTCGCTTTGTAAACGGGTATGGTGGCCTCCCACTTTTGAGGTTCACGATGCAGGGTTGGCACACAACGTTTTTGGGGATGCGTGGGCTCCCCCGCGATATCAGCGACTTCGAGATGAAGGCATTTTTCACCTTCGATGGTGCCGAGCGCGACGCAATCAATGCACGCCGAGGTGATTCCCACAAGCTTGGTCTGGCGCTCCATATTGGTTTCCTGCGCATGAGTGGGCGTTTGCTCGGTGCCTTTCGGGTAATTCCAGTAGCCTTGTGGCGCCACCTTGGCAACGAGCTTGGCATTGCAGCACCAGAAGTCGCCTCGCTGAGAGCCATGTATGAACGCGGGCGCACGCTATTCGATCACCAACCAGTAGCCTGCACGGTCCTTGGATTCCAGTGGATGAGCGAGCACCAGCGCCGCTCACTGGTACGTGAACTGCGCGACGAAGTGGCGCGCTGCGCCGACCGCGATCAGCTACTCGTGCGGGCGCGTCAATGGCTGTACAAGAACAAGCTGGTGATCGTGCACGAGCGGGCAATTCGGACACTGATTGCGGCGGCACTTGCCCAGCTTGAAGTTGAAACAGGCACCGCCATCGCCGCCAGCGTTGATCCAGCAACACTTGATCGCTGGCGAGCCTCAGTTTCAGAGCTGCGCCCAGATGGACAAACCCAGCAGAGTTGGCTATGGGCTGCACCGGCGAAACACTCAACCCGCCAAATCAGCGAGGTACTGGAGCGCATCGACCTGCTTTACACGCTGGACGTTCATAAGCACCTGGCAGACATCCCCGATCTCATCTTGCGCCGCTACGCGCGCCGACTTGTCTCCAGGCCGCCCTCAGCCGGAGCCAAGATCAAAGAGCCAGCGCGCACCGTGGAGGTCGCATGCTTTCTTCGGTATTGCCTGTTCACCACCACAGACCAGTTGATCCTTATGGTGCAGCGCCGGATCGCCGATCTGTGGCGTCAGGCTGCCGCCGATGTCCCCGCTACCGTCAATTGGGCCGCAATGTACAAAACGCTGCTCGGCGAACTTGTTGCCTTGAGCGCGCAAGGTGCGGTGCCAGATGCTGAGTTGCGTGCCCGTCTTGAAGCCTTGATCACCGAAACCCAGAAACGCAAACCACCGAGCAGGGCCTCCCTGGTCCGCGAGGGATTGATTGATGGAATTCGCCCCGTGCGGTCGTTGCTCGTCGCCATTGCAAAGCTGCCCTGGCAGGCCACCGGCGAGCATCCTGCCATCGAGTACCCTGCCAAGCTGCAAGCTTTATATCTCAAAGGATCCAGAAAGCTGCCAGTTGAAGTGGTGGCACCAAGTCTGGGAATGATCTGGCAGGTTTCGATCTCCAGCCCAGACCGGGAACGGGCGTTTCAGGCGTTGGAGGTGGCCACCCTGTTTGCCCTGCGCCGCGCGGTGCGCAATGGCTCGGTCTGGATTGAGCACAGCCTGAGCTTTCGGGGTCGTGCGCGCTTGTTCTTCACGGACGAGCGTTGGCAGGCAGAGTCCAAGAAACACTATGCCCGTCTATCGTTACCCAGCAAGGCTGCCACTTTCTTGAAGCCTTTGCTGGCCAGAGTAACTGCCGGTGTCGATGCGGTGGCCGCTGCAGCCCGCAGTGGCGTACTGCGCGTGGATGATGAACTCCATTTGTCGCCATTGCCCGCAGAGGACGAAGACCCAGAAGTGACCAAGCTGCGCGCGGCTTTGGATCACCGCATCGGTGAGGTTCAATTGCCGGAAGTGATTCTGGCCGTTGACGCCCAGGTGCGCTTTAGCTGGATCATGCTCGGACGTGAGCCGCGCTCTACCGACGAGCTGCTGATGGTCTATGCCGGCATCATGGCCCACGGCACCAGTCTGACTGCGGTCGAATGCGCGCGCATGATTCCGCAATTGTCTGCCACCAGCATTCGCCAGGCCATGCGCTGGGCGCGGGACGAACGGCGTCTGAGCCAGAGGCCTGCCAGGCTGTGCTGGAATTCATGCAGCGACACCCGATTGCCGCCACCTGGGGGCGGTCCGATTTGGCATCTTCTGACATGATGAGCATGGAGACCACCAAACGGGTGTGGCAAGCCCGGCTTGATCCTCGGCGCAACACACCTTCCATTGGAATCTACTCCCATGTAAAAGACCGGTGGGGCATCTTCCATGCGCAGCCCTTTGTGCTCAATGAGCGCCAGGCGGGCGTGGCCATTGAAGGTGTCATCCGCCAAGAAAAGCTGGAGACCAGCCAGCTTGCTGTGGATACCCATGGCTACACCGACTTTGCCATGTCACATGCCCGTTTGCTTGGTTTTGATCTTTGCCCGCGGTTGAAGGAACTCAAACAGCGCCACCTCTTTGTGCCACGCGGCACCAAAGTGCCCGCAGAAATCGCTGCGGTGTGCGAAGCCAATGTCGACGTCGCTTTGATCGAAAAGCATTGGGATAGTCTGGTGCACCTGGCAGCCTCGGTCATGAGCGGACATGCCAGTGCGGTGGCAGCTCTTGCGCGGTTCGGTTCTGCCGCCCAGGGCGATCCAATCTATGAGGCTGGCGTGCAATTGGGGCGGTTGCTGCGTACGGCGTTTTTGGCTGACTACTTTGTCAAGGACGCTTTCAGGAACGAGTTGCGCCGGGTGCTCAATCGGGGCGAGGCTGTTAACGCCCTCAAGCGCGCCATTTATACCGGCCGGATCAGCCCGGCGCAGGCCAAACGTGTCGATGAAATGCAGGCTGTGGCCGATGCCTTGAGCCTGATGGCCAACATCGTGATGGCGTGGAATACCTCACAGATGCAGGCGGTCCTGGATCGCTGGTCGAACCGCCGCCAGGTCATTCCACCGGAACTGATCGGGAAGATTGCGCCCACCAGGCTGGAGAGCATCAACTTGCGGGGTGTGTTTCGCTTCCCGGTTGACCGCTATGCTGACCAAATCCTGCCTTCGCGGCCAAATGCATCGATAACTGGCACCAATGGATGAAACCGACCACGGTTTGACGCCACGAATCGCAGATTTGAAAGTGAACAGGAAAGTCAATGAAATCAACGATCTACCAACACCACCTCCGCGCCAGTGCTAGCTTTTCGTACCGTCACTTATTGCACTGAAAACGAGGAGACCCCTACAATGCGGTCGCCAGCACATCCGCATCACACATTTCTTGCCTGCTTATGCCCATGAGCGCATCCCACATCGCCTCCACGCCTTGCCCCGTTTGCGGCTCACAGGCCATTGAACCCATCGCCCGTGTCGATGGCAAAACGGGCGAAACGCTGCTTACCGTCAATTGCAGCGCCTGCGGCCTGGGCCGCATTGACCCCTTGCCCACTCAGCCAGAACTGGAAGCCTGGTACACCCACCGCTACCGACAGGACTACAAACAAGCCGTTTCACCCGCGCTCAGGCATGTGTTGCGGGCTGGTCGCAATGCGCTCGACCGATGGGGGTGGTTGCAGACGCAACTTGCGCAAGGCGTCGGGCATTTGCCTTCGTCCGCCGTCACGCTGGACATTGGAGCCTCCAGTGGCGAGTTCGTCGACCTGATGCGCCAGCGTGGCATGCAGGCCCACGGCATCGAACCCCATGCGGGCTATGCTGCCCACGCCCGCGAGACATTGGGCCTGTCGGTCGAGCATGGCGCGCTGCACCAGGTTCTACCCCGGCAGGCAGACCAGCGTTTCGACCTCATCAGCATGTTCCACGTGCTGGAGCACCTGGTCGATCCGGTGGAAACCTTGCGCCTGTTTGCGCGCAAAGTGTCGCCACAGGGGCACTTGCTGATCGAGGTGCCGAACGCAACTCGTTTCTGTGCACCCCGCTACATGTTTTTCAGGGCGCATACCCTTTACTTCACCCAGGCATCGCTGCACCAAACCCTCCGTGCAGGCGGTTGGAGTGTGGTGGCGCACAACCATGCAGACGACGACAACCTCATGGTGCTGGCGCGCCCGGCACCTGACCCCGGCGCCGCCCATGTGCCTGCCAGCTGGCAACCCGGCCGCGCACTGATCGAAGCCCAAAACCGGCGGACGTGGCCCGCCTACCTGGCGGACCAGCTTCGCAGCGGTCGTTGGTTGCGCAAGCTTCGCCAGCGCCAGGAAGAAAAACAAGCGGTGCGGGGCGTCTCGTCGGCGCGAAGCCTGCTGGACGCCCTTTACCAGGATGAGCTCCGCCTGCCGGGTGCCCCGGCCGCCACATCGGGTGGGTGCAGTCAACCCGCTTGCAAGCCCTGGCGGCGCTGAGCATCGGGGGTGGCCTGGGTGCCGCCATCGACCTCTGACCTGACACGATCCGGCTGGTGCGGGAGCCGTTGGCGTCCCGCCCGGGATCCTCTGCACGAATCGAGCGGCAAGTGTGCGCTGCGGATCGGGATGGACTGCAAGGCGCAAAACGGGGTCTCCTCGTTTTCAGTGCAATAAGTGACGGTACGCAAAGCTAGCACTGGCGCGGGGGTGGTCTGGGTAGACCGTTGATTTCATTGACTTTCCTGTTCGCTTTGTAAACGGGTATGGTGGCCTCCCACTTTTGAGGTTCACGATGCAGGGTTGGCACACAACGTTTTTGGGGATGCGTGGGCTCCCCCGCGATATCAGCGACTTCGAGATGAAGGCATTTTTCACCTTCGATGGTGCCGAGCGCGACGCAATCAATGCACGCCGAGGTGATTCCCACAAGCTTGGTCTGGCGCTCCATATTGGTTTCCTGCGCATGAGTGGGCGTTTGCTCGGTGCCTTTCGGGTAATTCCAGTAGCCTTGTGGCGCCACCTTGGCAACGAGCTTGGCATTGCAGCACCAGAAGTCGCCTCGCTGAGAGCCATGTATGAACGCGGGCGCACGCTATTCGATCACCAACAAGTAGCCTGCACGGTCCTTGGATTCCAGTGGATGAGCGAGCACCAGCGCCGCTCACTGGTACGTGAACTGCGCGACGAAGTGGCGCGCTGCGCCGACCGCGATCAGCTACTCGTGCGGGCGCGTCAATGGCTGTACAAGAACAAGCTGGTGATCGTGCACGAGCGGGCAATTCGGACACTGATTGCGGCGGCACTTGCCCAGCTTGAAGTTGAAACAGGCACCGCCATCGCCGCCAGCGTTGATCCAGCAACACTTGATCGCTGGCGAGCCTCAGTTTCAGAGCTGCGCCCAGATGGACAAACCCAGCAGAGTTGGCTATGGGCTGCACCGGCGAAACACTCAACCCGCCAAATCAGCGAGGTACTGGAGCGCATCGACCTGCTTTACACGCTGGACGTTCATAAGCACCTGGCAGACATCCCCGATCTCATCTTGCGCCGCTACGCGCGCCGACTTGTCTCCAGGCCGCCCTCAGCCGGAGCCAAGATCAAAGAGCCAGCGCGCACCGTGGAGGTCGCATGCTTTCTTCGGTATTGCCTGTTCACCACCACAGACCAGTTGATCCTTATGGTGCAGCGCCGGATCGCCGATCTGTGGCGTCAGGCTGCCGCCGATGTCCCCGCTACCGTCAATTGGGCCGCAATGTACAAAACGCTGCTCGGCGAACTTGTTGCCTTGAGCGCGCAAGGTGCGGTGCCAGATGCTGAGTTGCGTGCCCGTCTTGAAGCCTTGATCACCGAAACCCAGAAACGCAAACCACCGAGCAGGGCCTCCCTGGTCCGCGAGGGATTGATTGATGGAATTCGCCCCGTGCGGTCGTTGCTCGTCGCCATTGCAAAGCTGCCCTGGCAGGCCACCGGCGAGCATCCTGCCATCGAGTACCCTGCCAAGCTGCAAGCTTTATATCTCAAAGGATCCAGAAAGCTGCCAGTTGAAGTGGTGGCACCAAGTCTGGGAATGATCTGGCAGGTTTCGATCTCCAGCCCAGACCGGGAACGGGCGTTTCAGGCGTTGGAGGTGGCCACCCTGTTTGCCCTGCGCCGCGCGGTGCGCAATGGCTCGGTCTGGATTGAGCACAGCCTGAGCTTTCGGGGTCGTGCGCGCTTGTTCTTCACGGACGAGCGTTGGCAGGCAGAGTCCAAGAAACACTATGCCCGTCTATCGTTACCCAGCAAGGCTGCCACTTTCTTGAAGCCTTTGCTGGCCAGAGTAACTGCCGGTGTCGATGCGGTGGCCGCTGCAGCCCGCAGTGGCGTACTGCGCGTGGATGATGAACTCCATTTGTCGCCATTGCCCGCAGAGGACGAAGACCCAGAAGTGACCAAGCTGCGCGCGGCTTTGGATCACCGCATCGGTGAGGTTCAATTGCCGGAAGTGATTCTGGCCGTTGACGCCCAGGTGCGCTTTAGCTGGATCATGCTCGGACGTGAGCCGCGCTCTACCGACGAGCTGCTGATGGTCTATGCCGGCATCATGGCCCACGGCACCAGTCTGACTGCGGTCGAATGCGCGCGCATGATTCCGCAATTGTCTGCCACCAGCATTCGCCAGGCCATGCGCTGGGCGCGGGACGAACGGCGTCTGAGCCAGAGGCCTGCCAGGCTGTGCTGGAATTCATGCAGCGACACCCGATTGCCGCCACCTGGGGGCGGTCCGATTTGGCATCTTCTGACATGATGAGCATGGAGACCACCAAACGGGTGTGGCAAGCCCGGCTTGATCCTCGGCGCAACACACCTTCCATTGGAATCTACTCCCATGTAAAAGACCGGTGGGGCATCTTCCATGCGCAGCCCTTTGTGCTCAATGAGCGCCAGGCGGGCGTGGCCATTGAAGGTGTCATCCGCCAAGAAAAGCTGGAGACCAGCCAGCTTGCTGTGGATACCCATGGCTACACCGACTTTGCCATGTCACATGCCCGTTTGCTTGGTTTTGATCTTTGCCCGCGGTTGAAGGAACTCAAACAGCGCCACCTCTTTGTGCCACGCGGCACCAAAGTGCCCGCAGAAATCGCTGCGGTGTGCGAAGCCAATGTCGACGTCGCTTTGATCGAAAAGCATTGGGATAGTCTGGTGCACCTGGCAGCCTCGGTCATGAGCGGACATGCCAGTGCGGTGGCAGCTCTTGCGCGGTTCGGTTCTGCCGCCCAGGGCGATCCAATCTATGAGGCTGGCGTGCAATTGGGGCGGTTGCTGCGTACGGCGTTTTTGGCTGACTACTTTGTCAAGGACGCTTTCAGGAACGAGTTGCGCCGGGTGCTCAATCGGGGCGAGGCTGTTAACGCCCTCAAGCGCGCCATTTATACCGGCCGGATCAGCCCGGCGCAGGCCAAACGTGTCGATGAAATGCAGGCTGTGGCCGATGCCTTGAGCCTGATGGCCAACATCGTGATGGCGTGGAATACCTCACAGATGCAGGCGGTCCTGGATCGCTGGTCGAACCGCCGCCAGGTCATTCCACCGGAACTGATCGGGAAGATTGCGCCCACCAGGCTGGAGAGCATCAACTTGCGGGGTGTGTTTCGCTTCCCGGTTGACCGCTATGCTGACCAAATCCTGCCTTCGCGGCCAAATGCATCGATAACTGGCACCAATGGATGAAACCGACCACGGTTTGACGCCACGAATCGCAGATTTGAAAGTGAACAGGAAAGTCAATGAAATCAACGATCTACCAACACCACCTCCGCGCCAGTGCTAGCTTTTCGTACCGTCACTTATTGCACTGGCGGATTCAAGTACGAGGTGCAACACGGTTTAACGAGGCGTGAAACACCTCGTGGGGTGTCTTGAATCCGAGCCGCTTTCGAGGTCTGTGATTCAATCTGTTTTGGATCATAGCCAGCTCTTCATCCGTCACGGTTTCCATGCGCCGCTTCTTTGGGATGTACTGGCGCAGCAGCCCATTGAAGTTCTCGTTGCTTCCGCGCTGCCAGCTGCAATACGGATCGGCAAAGTAGGTCTGGATGCCCAAGGCCTGATCGATGGCCTGGTGGTTGGCAAACTCCTTTCCGTTGTCCACCGTCAACGTCTTCACCCGCGCAGCCAAGGGCCCCAGTTTGTCCTCAATGGCTTGGCCCACCAGATCAGCGGTCTTGTTGCTGACCTTGGCCAAAACGGCATAGCCGCTCTTGCGCTCTACCAAAGTCACGATGGCCTGCTTGTGTGCTGCGCCAATGACGGTGTCGCCCTCCCAGTGGCCTACCTGCTTGCGCTCTTCAATATGGCCTGGCCGCTCGCTGATCGGGCGTCTGTTGGGGATTTGCCCGCGTCTGTCGCGGCCGTGTAGATAGCGTTTGCGCCGAGGTTTTTGACTGCGCAGGTTCTGGTGCAGCTTGCCACCAGCGGCCTTGTCCGCATAGACACGCAGGTACACGCTCTCGTGGCTGACTGCAACCTTCTGGGCAATCTGCTCAGGACTCCATTGCAGTCCAAGGTAGAACACTACATCGCCCCAGACCTGAGCACTCACGCGTCGGGCGTTGCGGCTGCGCTGCGCTCGTTGGGCTGCCTTGCGGCACGCCTGCTCAGCGCGGTACCCGCGCTGACCACGACCGCGGTTCAATTCGCGGCTGATGGTGCTGCGGCTTCGACCCAGCAGGCGGGCAATCTCGCTGATGGTGTGATTGGCTTTCAAGAGACTGTGGATTTGGTATCGTTCTTCTCGGCTGAGGTGCTTGTACATCGGGCAACTTGGACTTGGCGGTTTGAGCGGCCATGATGCCTTGGCATCCTCAGCCACCCGTCACCGGGTTCATCTTTGTTGCGCTTCGTACTTGAATCCGCCACTGAAAACGAGGAGACCCCATCAAGCTTTTCGCGGCCCTGGTCCACCAGCGACAGCATCCACCCCGCCAGCAGCAGCTTGAAGGTGCTGCACATTGCAAAACGTTCGTCCTGACGCCAGCCCAAAGCCAGGCCGGTTTCGGTATCCAGCATGGACACCCCCAAGCGACCCTGCGCGTTTTGCTCAATCCCCTCCATCGCGCTGTTCCAAGTTTTGGAGATGCCTGCGCCAGGTGCGGCCTGAACTGCGCAACCCGCCAACGGGGAAAGCCCCAGCGCGGCCAACCCCAAGGAAAACTCTCGCCTTTGCATTCTGAAACTCCATCATTTTGAAAGATCGCGACGATATAGCGCCGCTGCGCGTTGCGCCAATGGCAATCATTGAGAGCAGACCCAAGAAAAACTAATGGATCACCATGCACTTGCCTCTCAATGCCCTGCGAGCGTTTGAAGCCTCCGCACGGCACCTGAACCTCACCCGCGCAGCGCTGGAGCTGCACGTCACCCAAACCGCGGTGAGCCAGCACATTCGCAAGCTGGAAGATCATCTGGGCAAGCCGCTTTTTCGGCGATTACCCCGGGGCCTGGCATTGACGGATGAGGGGCTGGCGCTGCTGCCCACGTTGAGCAATGCCTTCGCACGCATGGAGACGGCACTGGAACAGATTCGCGAAAAACGGCCGCGCGAAGTGCTGACCGTGGGCGTGGTGGGCACGTTCGCCGTGGGCTGGCTGCTGCCTCGGCTGCGACACTTTCAGCAGACCCACCCGTTTGTGGACCTGCGCCTGCTCACCCACAACAACCGGGTGGACATGGCTGGAGAAGGGCTGGACTATGCCATCCGCTTTGGTGACGGTGCCTGGCATGGCACCCACGCCCAGCAGATTTTTCAGGCACCACTCTCGCCCATGTGCACCCCCGCCTTGGCCCAGGGGCTGCAGCAGCCGAGTGACCTGGCCAGGCTGCCCTTGCTGCGCAGCTACCGTACCGATGAGTGGACGGCATGGTTTGCGGCAGCGGGCCTGCCCTGCCCGGTGCTGCGGGGCGCGGTGTTTGACTCCTCCCTCACCCTGGCCGAGGCTGCAGCGCAGGGCGCAGGGCGCAGGGGTGGCCCTGTTGCCAGTGGCCTTGTTCACGCGTGAGCTGCAACAGGGCCGGCTGGTGCAGCCCTTTGCCCTGGAATTGCACCGTGGCGCCTACTGGCTGACCCACCTGCAGTCGCGCACGCCCACCGCCGCCATGCAAGCATTTGGGCAGTGGCTTCTGGAGCAGACCCACTGACGGCAGCCAATCTCGGGAGTACGGTCAAACGTCGATCTGTGCTGGGTCCAGGAACTCTTGCGCGTAGCGTTGGGGCACCCCCTGGCTCACAAACACGTCGAACAAATCGGGGTCGATGTGGCCGCCGTTGCGCATCTTGACCATGATGTCCAGCGCTTGCGACAGGCTCATCCCGCTTTTGTAGGGCCGGTCAGCGGCCGTGAGGGCTTCAAACACATCGGCCACGCCGATCATGCGGGCCTGCAGGGACATCTGCTCACGCGTGAGCCCTTTGGGGTATCCGCGCCCGTCCATGCGCTCGTGGTGCCCGCCCGCGTATTCGGGCACGTTCTTGAGGTGGCGCGGCCAGGGCAGCGTCTCCAGCATCCGGTTGGTGGCGACGATGTGGTGGTTGATGATGTCGCGCTCGGCCTGGGTCAACGTGCCCGACCGGATGGTGAGGTTCTCCACCTCGTCCGCCGTCAGAAAACTGGTTTGTACGCCCTGCGGATTGCGCCATTGGCGTTGCGCACCCATGTCACGCACCCGCTGCTGGTCGGCCGGGCTCATCGCCTCCACCCCCTGGTTCACGGCACGCAAAAAATCGCGGTCTTCGTCCAGCGCCGTCAGCTCTTGCTGCAGCGCCTGCTGGATGCTGGCCTCGGCAGCAGCATCGACCACCGGCCACAGGGCCAGCTGTCGCCGCAGGGCCGCGAGTTCAGCGTCGCGCTTGAGCACCTCAACACGCGTTTCTACCAGGCCAATGCGGTCATACAGCGTTTGCAGCTTGGTAGCCTTGTCCACCACATGCACAGGGGTGGTGATCTTGCCGCAGTCGTGCAGCAAACCCGCCATCTTGAGCTCGTACCGGTCGCGCTCGGTCATGTGAAAACCTGCCAGCGGCCCCTCCTGCGCCGCATGCGCTGCTTCGGCCAGCATCATCGTGAGGGCAGGCACGCGCTGGCAATGTCCGCCGGTGTAGGGCGACTTTTCGTCAATGGCCAGGTTGATGAGGTTGACGAACGATTCGAACAACCGCTCCAACTGGGAGACGAGCAGCCGGTTGGTAAGCGCAATGGCTGCCTGGGATGCCAGCGATTCGGCCAGGCTCTGGTCGGCTTGCGAGAAGGGAATGATGGCACCCGTCTCCGGGTCGCGCGCATTGATGAGCTGCAGCACGCCGATCAGCTCCCGGTCGTGGTTCTTCATCGGCACCGTCAGGAAGGACTGCGAGCGGTAACCCGTTCGCTCATCAAAGGCCCGGGTGCCAGAAAAGTCGAAGCCCTTGGCGCAGTAGGCATCGGCAATGTTCACCGTGCGGTCGTGAATGGCCGCATGGGCGGCTATCAGCGAATCATTGGGCGCGCCCTCGGGCGTGCGCAGGGGCAGCAGCGGCAAATCCACCGCTTTGCCCGTGGTGCCGCCCAGGCGAATGCCCAGTGAATCCGTGCGCAGAATCTCGAACTTCAGCGCAGACTGGTCCTCGGTCACGCTGTACAGCGTGCCGCCATCCGCACCGGTGATGGTTTTGGCCGCTTCCAGAATATTTTCCAGCAAGCGCTCAATGTCACGCTCACGCGACAGGGCTGCGCCGATGCCATTGAGCTGTTCCAGCCGCCGGAACAGATTGAGAGTGGATTCCTTGCTCATGCGCCCGCCTCGGATACAGCGTTGGTGATCCCCGCATCGAAACGAAAGGTGACCGCTATCATGGCGACCTTCTTGCCTGCCTGCGTTTTTTCTGTGGACCCTGCCGCCCCCCGCTACCTCACCGCCGCTCTCTACCAGTTTGTGAACCTGCCCGACTTTGCCGAGCTGCGTGCGCCGCTGCAGGCACTGTGCGAATCCCATGGCGTGCGCGGCATGCTTCTGCTGGCCCATGAGGGCATCAACGGCACCATTGCGGGCCCGACAGAGGGTGTGCAAGCCGTACTGGCCTGGCTACGCAAAGACCCCCGCTTTGCAGCCTTGCAGCACAAAGAGGCCGCGACCGATGCCATGCCGTTCTACCGCATGCGCGTGCGGCTCAAGAAGGAAATCGTCACGCTGGGCGTGCCCGGACTGAACCCTGCACGCAATGCCGGCACCTACGTGAAGCCCGATGATTGGAACGCACTGATTGACGACCCCGGCGTGGTGGTCATCGACACGCGCAACGATTACGAAGTGGGCATCGGGACGTTTGACCGCGCCATCAACCCGCACACCCGCAGCTTTTCTGAATTTCCGGCGTGGGTGGCAGAACAATCGCAGCCCGGTGGTGTGCTGGCTGGCAACCCCAAGGTGGCAATGTTTTGCACGGGTGGCATTCGCTGCGAAAAATCCACGGCCTTTCTCAAATCACAAGGCTTTGAGGAGGTGTACCACCTGGAAGGCGGCATTCTCAAGTACCTGGAAACAGTGCCTGAGGAGTCCAGCCGCTGGCATGGTGACTGCTTTGTGTTTGACGAACGGGTTTCCGTAGGCCACGGCCTGCTGCGTGGCCACCACCAGCTGTGCCGCTCCTGCCGCATGCCGTTGGGCGAGGCAGAGCTGCAATCGCCCCACTATGTGCCGGGCGTGAGCTGCCCCTACTGCCACGGCACCCGCACACCCGAGCAGGAACGGGCCCTGGCAGAACGCGAACGGCAGGTGCAACTGGCTGCAAAGCGCGGCCAAGCGCACATTGGTGCCAAACCACAGCAGGCCACGCCCCCACCCCCGCATACCGACGAGGACACTTCTGCATGAGCGCCCTGCCCGTGCTCTATTCTTTCCGCCGCTGCCCCTATGCCATGCGTGCGCGGCTGGCACTGGCGGTGAGCGGCCAAAGATGCGAGCTGCGCGAGGTGGTGCTCAAGGCCAAGCCCCAGGGCTTGCTGCAGGCATCGCCCAAAGGCACGGTGCCCGTGCTGGTGCTGCCGGGTGGTCAAGTGCTGGAGCAGAGCCTGGACATCATGCTGTGGGCGCTGGGCCAGCACGACCCACAAAGCTGGCTGCACCCCAGCCAGGGCACGCAGGCAGAGATGCAAGCACTGATCGCCGAATGCGATGGCCCGTTCAAACAGGCCCTGGACCGCACCAAGTACCCCACGCGCTATCCAGAATGCGACCCGGCGTATGAACGGGCACAAGCCGCCCGCTGGCTGGGCGCGCTGGAAGCCCGCCTGAACGAGCATCCTTTTCTGTTTGGAGAACACTGCGCTCTGGCAGACATGGCGATTGCCCCGTTTGTGCGGCAGTTTGCGGGGGTGGACCCCGCCTGGTGGCAGGCCCAGCCCTGGCCGCGTCTGCAGGCCTGGCTGGCGCAGTGGCAAGCCAGCAGCTTGCTTGCCAGCGTGATGGAGAAATACCCCGCCTGGGTGGACGGAGAAGCAGGGATTACTTTTCCGCCTGCCTGAGGTAGGCGCTGCACCCAAGCCCCACCCATAAAAAAAGGCGCCGCAATGGGCGCCTTGGAGGATTTGATCAAGCTCAGGCCAGGGCTGCGCGCCCATCGTTTTTGCTGCGGCCCGCACGGGCCAACAACGCCAGCAACACCAGACCAAAGCCCATGAAGCAGAGGAAGGACCAGTTGGCAATCGAGCCGCCCAGGAAAGTCCAGTCAATGGCCGTGCAATCGCCCGAGCCACGGAAAATCATGGGAATGGCGCGGCCGATGGGGTAGTTTTCGATCATGCCGTAGAAGTCACGGCCGCAGGTGGCTACCTCAGGCGGGTACCACTGCAGCCAGCTCTGGCGGGCGGCCACAAACGCACCGAAGCCAGCCGCGAGCAGCGCCAGCGCCGCAAAACTCATCCACCAGCCTTTTGAGCCTCTAGCGCTTGCCAGACCAGCGAAGACAGCTACCAAAATGAGAGCATAACGCTGCACGATGCACATCGGGCAAGGCTCCAGGCCCACCACATGCTGCAAATACATGCCAAACGCCAGCATGGCAACGCACGCTACGCTGATCAGTGCCAGCACACGGCGCGGGGCCTGATCGATCCAGTTCAACACCATCATTCTTATCTCTCATCCAACAGTCGCCGCTAGAGCATTGCTCTCTGAAACCGTCACAGCCCCAGCGCGCGGACGGCCAGCAAGGGCCGCCCCGCAGCAAAGGCCGTCGTCCCCCTTGGGGGAAGACGCGAAGCGGCTCAGGGGGAGTCAGATTCCAGCAGCGTGGTCCAGAAAAACACGGGCGCGGCGCGGTGTCACCACCAGCGTTTCGCCCTCTTTGAAGCCCTGCTCCTTGAACTGCTGCGCAGGGATCTGCGCTTCGATCAAGGAGTCTGGGGACGCATTGTCCGCTGGTTTGTGGTCTTGGGAGGGAATAAGTTCCAGCCGCGCGATGGGCCCCACCACGATGGCGCGGCTCAGCTGTGCCACGATGCCGCGGGGGCGGCCTTCGGCGTCCAGCCCGGCGCCAGGCGCATAACGCTCCACATCCAGGTCGTGCGGGCGCACGTAGGCAAAGGCCTTGGCGTTCTGCGCCGCTTGGTGTTCGGGCGAGTCGATCTGCATGCCTTCCAGGTGCACCAGGCCCTCGTGGGCACGCCCATGGAACAGGTTCACATCACCCAAAAAGCCATACACAAACGGGCTGGCGGGGTGCTCCCACACCTGCTGGGGCGAGCCGCTCTGCTCGATCTTGCCCTGGTTGATCACCACCACGCGGTCGGCCACTTCCAGCGCTTCTTCCTGGTCATGGGTCACGAAGATGCTGGTGACATGCAACTCGTCGTGCAGGCGGCGCAGCCAGCGGCGCAATTCCTTGCGCACCTTGGCATCGAGCGCGCCGAAGGGCTCGTCAAGCAGCAGCACCTTGGGCTCCACCGCCAGCGCGCGGGCCAGGGCAATGCGCTGGCGCTGGCCGCCCGACAGCTGCGAGGGGTAGCGCTCGGCCAGCCAGTCGAGCTGCACCAGCTTGAGCAGGTCCATCACCTTTTTCTTGATCTGCGCCTCGCTCGGGCGCTCGCTGCGGGGCTTCACGCGCAGGCCAAATGCCACGTTCTCGAACACGGTCATATGGCGGAACAGTGCGTAGTGCTGGAACACGAAGCCCACGTTGCGCTCGCGCACATGCACGTCGGTGGTGTCTTCGCCGCTGAAGTGAATGGTGCCCACATCGGCCGTCTCCAGGCCCGCGATGATGCGAAGCAATGTGGTCTTGCCGCAGCCCGAGGGACCAAGCAATGCGATGAGTTCACCCGAGGCAATGTCGAGACTCACATCGCGCAGGGCCTGAAAGTCGCCAAACTGCTTGCTGACGTTACGGATTTCAATGCTCATGTTCTGTTTCCTTCACACGCCAGCGGGCGCGGGGCGCTCGGGCGGCAATTCAGCGGCGGCCTTCAGGGCCTGCTCGTTGCGGTGTTCGGCAATCGTCTTGATGACCAGGGTGACCAGCGCCAGCAAGGCCAGCAGCGAGGCAGCAGCAAACGCGGCCACCGACTGGTATTCGTTGTAGAGAATCTCGACGTGCAGCGGGATGGTGTTGGTCTGGCCCCGGATGTGGCCCGAAACCACCGACACCGCGCCAAACTCGCCCATGGCCCGCGCATTGCACAAAATCACGCCATACAGCAGGCCCCACTTGATGTTGGGCAGGGTTACGTACCAAAAAGTCTGCCAGCCGGTAGCGCCCAGCACGATAGCGGCCTGCTCCTCGTCGTTGCCCTGCGCCTGCATCAGCGGAATCAGCTCGCGAGCGATGAACGGGAACGTGACAAACACAGTGGCCAGCACGATGCCCGGCACGGCAAAGATGATCTTGATGTCGTGCGCCTGCAGCCACGGGCCAAACCAGCCCTGCGCGCCAAACATCAGTACGTAGATCAAGCCGGCCACCACAGGCGACACAGAGAAAGGCAGGTCCACCAGCGTCGTCAAAAACGCCTTGCCTTTGAACTCGTACTTGGCAATACACCAGGCCGCTGCCACGCCAAACACCAGATTCAACGGCACCGCAATCAGCGCCGTGATGAGTGTGAGCTTGATGGCCGACCAGGCATCGGGCTCGCGCAGGCCTTCAAGGTACGCGCCAAAGCCCTTGCGCAGCGCCTCGGCAAACACGGCGGCCAGCGGCAGCACCAGGAACAGCAGCATGAAGGCCAGTGCCAGCGCGATCAGCGTGTAGCGCACCCAGGGTGCTTCGGTGGTACCCGCTTGTGCGCGGCGAACAGTTCGAGAGTTGGCGCCGCTCATGCTGGTGCCCCCGCGTGGCGGCGCTGCCAAGCTTGCAGCGCGTTGATGATGAGCAGCAGGATGAAGGAGATGACCAGCATCACCACGGCCACGGCGGTAGCGCCTGCGTAGTCGTACTGCTCCAGCTTGCCGATGATGATGAGCGGCGTGATCTCAGACACCATGGGCATGTTGCCCGCGATGAAGATCACCGAGCCGTATTCACCCACCGCCCGCGCAAACGCCATGGCAAAGCCGGTGAGCAGCGCGGGGGTGATGGAAGGCAGGATGACCTTGGTGAAGGTCTGCCAGCGCGTGGCGCCCAGGCAGGTGGCGGCTTCCTCCAGTTCCTTCTCGGCGTCTTCCAGCACCGGTTGCACCGTGCGCACCACAAACGGCAGGCCAATGAAGATGAGCGCAATCACGATGCCTGCGGGCTTGAACGCGAGCTGTACGCCCATGGGCTCCAGAATGCTGCCCACCCAGCCGTTGCCCGCCAGCAAGGCGGTCAGCGAGATGCCGGCCACAGCCGTAGGCAGCGCAAACGGCAAATCAACCAGCGCGTCCACGATCTTCTTGCCCGGAAACTTGTAGCGCACCAGCACCCAGGCAATCAGCAGACCGAACACCAGGTTGACCAGCGCTGCGATGAACGATGCGCCAAACGTCAGCCGGTACGACGCCAGCACGCGCGGCGCGCTGATGGCGGCCCAGAACTGTTCCCAGGTGAGGGTGAAGGTCTTGAAGATCAGTGCTGACAGCGGAATCAGCACGATGATGCTCAGGTAAAACAGGGTGTAGCCCAGCGACAGCCCAAAGCCGGGCAGCACGCGCTTGGGCGCACGCCGTCCGGCCGGGGATGCAGCCACAGCAGTCGCGGTGGTCATAGGTGAATTTGCAGCGAGATCGGCTTACTTGGCGCCAGGGGTGTAGAGCTTGTCAAACTGGCCGCCATCGTTGAAGTGCACCTTTTGTGCTTCAGTCAGCGAGCCAAAGTACTTCGCCACGGTGAATTGCTTCAGCGGCTTGAAGGTAGCGGCGTACTTCTTGAGCACCGCTTCAGAGCGGGGGCGGATGGCGTGCTTGGCGGCAATTTCCTGGGCTTCGTCCGAGTACAGGTAGTCCAGGTAAGCCTTGGCCAGCTGCGCCGTGCCCTTCTTGGCCACGGTGCGTTCGACCACTGCCACAGGGTTCTCGGCCACGATGCTGACCGATGGGTAGATCGCATCGACCTTGCCGGCGCCGAATTCGCGGTCAATGGACACCACTTCGGATTCGAAGGTGATGAGCACATCGCCCTGGTTGCGCTGCAGGAAGGTGGCAGTAGCATCACGCCCGCCTTTGGCCAGCACCGGCACATTTTTGTAGAGCTTGCTCACGAATTCGGCGGCTTGCGCTTCGGTGCCGCCCTTTTCGCGGATGGCGCCCCAGGCGGCCAGGTAGGCGTAGCGGCCGTTACCGCCGGTCTTGGGGTTCACCACGATCACCTGCACGCCAGGCTTGATGAGGTCTTCCCAGTCCTTGATGCCCTTGGGGTTGCCGTTGCGCACCAGGAACAGCATGGTCGAGGTGGTGGGCGATGCGTCGTGCGGGAATTTCTTGGTCCAATCCTTCGCTACCACGCCGTTGTCGGCCAGGAACTGCACGTCGGTGGTGGTGTTCATGGTGACAACATCTGCCGCCAGGCCGTCGTTCACGGCACGGGCCTGGGCGCTGGAGCCCGCGTGTGACTGGTCGATCTTCACGTCTTGCCCGGTGGTCTTCTTGTAGTGCGCAGCGAAGGCGGCGTTGTAGTCCTTGTAGAACTCGCGGGCCACGTCGTAAGACACGTTCAACAGCGTGTTCTGGGCACTGGCCAGGCCGCTGGCAGCCAGAGCCAAAGAAGCCAGGAGGGTCTTGAGTTTCAAAGAAGTCATGTCGCGTCGCTCGCAAAAAGCTGTAGATGTTTCATTGTCCCCACGCATTGCTTAAAACTCAAAAGAATATATTTTTGTTAAGTAATCAGGATTTGGAATATCAAGCTATAAATCCTGATGAACAGGCTCCCTGGCCTCGCAAAAGTCCAATCCTTGGCGATGTCACCGCCTTCTAAGAAAAAGTGGCTCCAGCGCTCGTCATAAAAGCGCAAGCAGCTATCAATTCAATAGCAAAATCAAGTCATCGCACCCTGCGCTACCTCTTCTGCCGGCGTCGCCTGTGAGGGTTGCTCCACGTCCGTCAGCGATTGCAACAGCGCACGGCCCAGCGGCCATTCGCCATGGCCTGAATCCACATTGATGTGCCCTGCGTTTTGCAGACGCACAAACTCGCTGCCCCAGGCGCGCGCATAGGCGCCGGCCAGGCGGATGGGGCAGTACGGGTCATTGCTGCTGGCCACCAGAATGCTGCGGTAAGGCAGTGCGGCGTAGGGCACCGGGGCAAAGTCGCTCAGCACCGCGCGGCGCTCGGGGTCGGCAGGCGCCACCAGCAAGGCGCCACGCACCCGCGCTGCGGCTTCGGGACTCATGTGGGCGGTGGTGATGCAGCCCAGGCTGTGGGCCACGATGACCACGGGGCCTGGTTGTTCAAGCACGGTCTCTTCCAGCCGCGCCACCCAGGCAGAGCGGGTGGGCGTGTGCCAGTCGTCCTGCACGACCCGCCGGGCCTGCGGCAGCCGTTCGGCCCACAGCGTTTGCCAATGCCCAGGCCCGGAATCCCGCCAGCCGGGCACGATGATGATGGAGGTGGAAGTCACGGCAGTCCCTGCCCCGACCGCCCCGCCCCACCCTTTTGGCGGGCTGGTTCAGTGCGGTTTCGGGTTTGTGTGGTTGGAAGTCAGGGCTGATTTTGGGAGGGCAACGTTAAAACCCAAACGAATATATGGCTTTTACTTAATGACCAAACTATCTTTAAGGCGGTGACTGCAGAGCCGTCCCTGAATCGAGCAAGAACCATGGGCCCAGAAAAAAGCACGCTGGGTTGCAGCGTGCTTTTGGAGTGATCCGCCAGGTTTTCGCTGGGGCGGCACCAGCGCTACTGGCAATGTTCAGCCAGTGGGCTCAAAAGCTTTCCCACTCGTCATCCGCACCGCCCTTGCCTGATGCGGCGGGTGCTGCTGCGGGGGTGGGCGCGTGGGCCTTCCCACCCGGTGCAGCCAGGCTGGCGGCTGGCTTGGGGGCCTTCGTTGCTGCGGGGCGCAGTGCACTGGCGGCTTTGGCGGCACCCAGCACGGGGCGGCTGGATGGAGCACTGGCCGCAGGCCCCGCCGTGGCACCGAGCCGTGTTCCTGCGCTGTAAGCTGAGTCTTGCGCCAGTTTGAACACAGCCACGGCCTGGACCAACTCGCCCGCCTGGGTGTTCAGGCTGGCCGCTGCCGCCGCCATCTCTTCGACCAAAGCCGCATTCTGCTGCGTGGCCTGGTCCATCTGCGTGACAGCCTCTCCCACCTGCCCCACGCCTGCGCTTTGTTCGCTGCTGGCCGCGCTGATCTCTCCCATGATGTCTGTCACGCGCCGGATGGCGGTGACGACTTCTGTCATGGTGGCTCCTGCTTTGTCTACCAGCAGGGTGCCTTGCTCTACCCGCTCTACGCTGGCCATGATCAAGCTCTTGATTTCTTTGGCCGCTTCTGCGCTGCGCTGGGCCAGGCTGCGTACTTCGCTGGCTACCACCGCAAAGCCTCGGCCTTGTTCGCCGGCTCTGGCGGCTTCCACGGCAGCGTTCAGCGCCAGGATGTTGGTCTGGAAGGCTATGCCGTCGATCACGCTGATGATGTCGGCAATCTTGTTGCTGCTGGCGTTGATGCCTTTCATGGTCTCCACCACTTCGGCCACAACTTCACCGCCCTGGGTGGCGACGGTAGATGCGTTCATGGCCAGCTGGTTGGCGGTGCGGGCGTTGTCTGCGTTTTGCCGCACGGTGGAGCCGAGTTCTTCCATCGATGCGGCGGTTTCTTCCAGAGCGCTGGCTTGTTGTTCTGTGCGCGCGCTCAGGTCGTTGTTGCCCGAGGCAATCTGGGCCGAGGCCGAGGCCACGCTTTCCGAGTTTTGGCGCACCACGCTCACCGTGCGCACCAGGCTTTGCTGCATGCGTTGCAAGGCGCCAAGCAACTGGCCGGTTTCATCGCGCGAGTCCACATCGATGTGGGTCGTCAGGTCGCCGCCCGCCACGCGGTCGGCCACCTCCACCGCACGGGCCAGAGGCGCGGTGATGGAGCGGATGAGCCAGACGGCTGCGGCAATGGCCACCGCAATCGCCAGTGCAGCCGTGATGAGGAGCATGTTGCGGGCTGTGGTGTAGGTCGTATCAGCATCATTTTTAGATTGAGCCGCCCCATCCGCATTCAGCTTCACAAGCTTGTCCAAAATCTCTTTGCTAATCGCGAACAGCTTGGCAGATTCACCTTCCATAATGGCCCGCGCTTGGTCGCTCTCGTTTTTGCGTGAATGGGCCAGCGCCGTGTTATTGACCGCGATGTTCTTGGTCCAATTGCTGGCAAATTCGTCGTACAACTTTTTTTCTTCCGGGCTGCTGATCAGTGCTTCATACTTTTTGCGCAACTGCACCATCTTTTCCCGCTCTGCGATGAGCTGCTGATCGATCTTCGCCCTGGCCGCATCATCGGTGCTCATGATGTGGTTCAGCGCAATCAATCGCAGCATAGCAGCCTCGGCATCAATGGCGTTCACCACCTCGATACTGGGCAACCAGTTCTCGGTGATTTCAACCGTGGCGGCGCGCATGCTAGACAGCTGCGCCATGGCCGCGACAGCCAACCCCACCAGCATCAGCACCAGCAGTGCAAATGCGCCAGACAGGCGAGTGGAAATCTTCAAGTTTTTCATAGAACCCTCTTTAAAACGACTTGAACCAAGGCACGCACCGGCAGTGCTGCGCAGACGAACCCAACACCCTTTTGCAAAACACACCCCAGGCAATGACAGGAGGGTGCACAGGCGGTCTCGCTTAGAAGTTTACGCCTGAGTTCTTTGCTAGAAGCAACAACTGTAACTTATCAAAAATGCAGCAAACGTGATAAAAGCAAAATGATTTTTAAAGCTGGTCAACAAAGTGGGAATGTTGCCCATCGTCCACCCAACGTTGCCACGGGCGTGGCACAGGGCGCTGTTGGGTGCCTTAAACTGCCAACGGCTGTAGGGCACCCTGCACCACCTCTGGCATTTCCGATCTCCCCCTGCACCTGGCTTCCACATGCTCAACACCCTTTGGCTGGGCTTTTTCATCACGGCTGCCATTTCAGCGCTGGCGCAATGGCTTTTGGGCGGCCAGGCCCAGGTGTTTGCGACCATGGTCGAGTCGCTGTTTGCCATGGCCAAGCTCTCGGTGGAGGTGATGGTGCTGCTGTTTGGCACGCTCACGCTGTGGCTGGGCTTTTTGCGCATCGCAGAAAAGGCCGGCGTTGTGGATGTGCTGGCGCGCTGGCTGGCGCCCCTGTTTGCCCGCCTGATGCCCGAGGTGCCCCGTGGCCACCCTGCCCTGGGCTTGATGACGTTGAACTTTGCGGCCAATGCGCTGGGCCTGGACAACGCAGCCACACCCATGGGCCTCAAGGCCATGCGTGCACTACAAGAGCTGAACCCCAAGCCCGACACCGCCACCAACGCGCAAATCCTGTTCCTGGTGCTCAACGCATCGTCACTCACGCTGCTGCCGGTAAGCATCTTCATGTACCGCATGCAGCAAGGGGCGGCAGACCCCACGCTGGTCTTTCTGCCCATTTTGCTGGCCACTTCGGCATCCACCCTGGCCGGGCTGCTGGCCGTGGCCGTGGTGCAGCGGCTGCCGCTGTGGCACCCGGTGGTGCTGGCCTACCTGCTGCCGGTGGCGCTGGTGCTGGGCGGGTTCATGGCGCTGCTCACTACGCTCAGCGCGGCCGCGCTGGCGCAGTTGTCATCGCTGCTGGGCAACCTGACCCTGTTCAGCCTGGTGGTGATGTTTGTGCTGGTGGGGGCGTGGCGCAAGGTGCCCGTGTACGAAGCGTTTGTAGAGGGCGCCCGCGAAGGTTTTGACGTGGCCAAGGGCCTGCTGCCCTATTTGGTGGCCATGCTCTGCGCCGTGGGGGTGCTGCGCACCTCGGGGGCCCTGGGGTACGCGCTGGAGGGAATCCGCTGGTGCGTGGAAGCCATTGGCATGGACACACGGTTTGTGGATGCCCTGCCCACCGCGCTGGTCAAGCCCTTTTCAGGCAGCGCGGCGCGGGCCATGCTGATCGAGACCATGCAAACGCAGGGCGTGGACAGCTTTGCGGCGCTGGCAGCCGCCACCATCCAGGGCAGCACCGAGACTACGTTCTATGTGCTGGCGGTGTACTTTGGCGCGGTGGGCATACAGCGTGCGCGCCACGCGGTGGGCTGCGCCCTGCTGGCAGAACTGGCGGGCGTGGTGGCCGCCATTGCGGTGTGCTACCAGTTCTTTGGGTGATCGGATTTCAAGGAAAAATAGCCGCTAGCGCAATATAGTCAAGCGCTACCAGCTATTAAAAACATAGCACCCTCAATACCAGCACTTCAGTCGGCACCTGACCCCAAATCCGCCGCCCCCAGTTGCTTGCTGGTGGCCGCCAGGCGTGACACCAGCACCTTGATGAAGGCCTTGTCAAACCGCGACTGCAGGTCGGCAGACGCCTCGCGCAAAGCGGGGTTCGGCACCTTGATGACCAGGGCATCTGTCTGCGCCACCGCCGTGGCGCTGCGCACCCGGTTGTCGGGCTGCAGGTAGGTCATCTCGCCCAGCGTGGCGCCCGGGCCCAGCGTGCTCAGGTGCCAGCCTTCGCGGGTGATGCTGACCTGGCCTTCCACCAGCACATAGAACGAATCCCCAGCCAGCCCTTCCTGCAAGATCACCTTGCCTTTGGGCGCCCAGCGCCAGCGGCCCAGGCGCATCAGCTCCCACAGCGCTACGTCGTGGAAGTCGGCAAAAAACGGCAATGCGCGCAGCAGGGCAAAGCGCTGGGCTTCGGAATCTTGCGGGCGTGTGGCGGGCAGCGCGTGCTGCACGGCCAGCAAGGCACTGGCAAAGTCTGCCCAGGTGGTAAACCGCTCTTGCGGCCGCTTGGCCAGCGCCCGCAGCAGCACGGCGTCCAGATGCTCGGGCAAGTCGGTGCGCAGCAGCCGGGGCGGCGTAGGCGCCTCGTGCGTGATGCGGTACAGGGTGGCAAAGTCGGTGTCGCCATCAAAGGGGCGGCGCCCGGTGAGCAGTTCATACACCACCACCGCCAGCGAGAACATGTCGCTGTGGTGGCCCAGGTCCTGCTCCTGCACCTGCTCGGGCGACATGTACGAGGGCGAGCCCACCAGCCCAGCCAATTGCGTGGCGTCACTGCGCACGGCCAGGGCAGCGCCAAAGTCGGTGAGCTTGACTTCACCTTGTTCGGACAGCAGCACGTTGGCGGGCTTGATGTCGCGGTGCACCAGCCCTTCGCGCTGGGCGTGTTCCAGCGCATTGCAACATTTGTAGGCAATGTCCAGCACCTGCGCCAGGGGCAGCAAAGTATTTGCACTGGCAAACGCTGACAGCGGCTGCCCGGCCACGTATTCGAGCACCAGGTATGGCTGCGCGGCATGCTCATCCGCATCCAGCAAGCGCACGATGTTGGGGTGCCGCAGCCGCGCGGTGAGCATCACTTCATTGCGCAGCAGCTTGCGGTAGCGTTCAGCCTGCTCGGGCTGGCGCAGCAGGTGGGCGTGCAACTGTTTGATAGCCACCTGACGGCGTTTGAACGCATCTACCGCCCGGTACACCACCCCGCTGGCGCCCCGGCCCAGCTCGGCTTGCACCTGGTATTTGCCAATGTGCAGGGGCAAGGCCGAGGGCGCGTTCATGGCCGTGAAAGGCGAGGCTGCCTCAGCCCGCCAGCGCCTGTGCAAAATCAGCCAGCAGGTCCTGCGCGTCTTCCAGGCCCACCGACAGGCGGATCATGCTGTCGCCAATGCCCATGTTGGCGCGCACCTCGGGGCCCGCTTCCCAAAAAATGGTGTGGGCCACCGGAATGATCAGCGTGCGCGTGTCGGCCAGGCCCGTGGCCTTGATGGGCAGGCGCAGGCGGTTGCACAAGGGCAAACAATCGCCGGGGTCTTTCAGCTCAAACGACAGCAGCCACGAGCCTGCCTTGAAATGCTTGCGGGCGCGCGCGTATTGCGGGTGCGATGGCAGCAGTGGGTAGTGCACCTTGGCCACGGCCGGGTGTTGCTCCAGCCACTGCGCCAGCGCCAGCGCGGTGGCGCTGGTGCGTTCCATGCGCAGGGCCAGGGTTTCGGCCCCCACAGCGATCTGGTGGGCGCTGTGCGAAGCCAGGGTGCCGCCCATGTCGCGCAGGCCTTTCTTGCGCACCTGCTGCAGCCCCCAGCTCTTGGGGTCGCCCTTGCGGTAGGCCTCGAAGATGTTGGGGTAACCGGCCCAGTCGAACAGGCCGGTATCGGTGATAGCGCCGCCTAGCGCATCGCCGTGGCCGCCAATGCTCTTGGTCAGCGAATTCATCACCAGACCCGCGCCCACCGTGGCCGGGCGGAACAGGTAGGGCGATGCCACGGTGTTGTCCACCACGTACAGCAGCCCCTTGTCGCGGCACAGGGCGCCAATGCCTTCCAGGTCGGGCACTTGCGTGCCGGGGTTGGCAATGGTTTCGACAAACACCATGCGGGTGTTGGGGCGCACGGCCGCTTGCACCTGGGCTGCGTCGGTGGCGTCCACCGTGGTCACCTGCACACCCAGGTCGGCCAGCGTGCCAAACACGCTGTTGGTGTTGCCAAACACGAACTTGCTGGCCACCAGGTGGTCGCCCGCCTTCAGCAGCGTGAAGAACATGGCGCACAGCGCAGCCATGCCGGTAGAAAAGACGATGGAGCCGGTGCCGCCTTCCATCTGGGTGATCTTGGCCTCTAGTGCCGCCGTGGTGGGCGTGCCCTGGCGCGCATAGTTGTAGCCGCCCTTGGCCGTGCCCTGGAAGACGGCAATCAAGTCTTCCACCTGGTCGTAGCCGTATTGCACGGACGAGTGGATGGCTTGGTGGATGGCGCCCTTTTCGGCCCCGCCCCAGCGGTCGGCGTGAACGATCTGGGTCGTGAAATCAACGGCAGGCTTGGTGCTCATATTGGCGAATGCGAAAACTGGAAAAAGAGAAGAAGGCGTTCAGCGCGCCGGGGTGGCCGGCGCGGTGCGCCGGATCAGCGCTCGGGCGCGATATGTTCGGCGTAATCGTACAGCGCACCCAAAATGTCCTGCGTGCGCTCATCGTCAGCGGTTTCAGAGATCTCGTCGATCTGCGCAAACAACTGCTCCACCGTGCGCGCCCCGCCCTGCCCGTCAAACAGGCAGGCAGCGCGGTGGGCTTCCCAGCGTTCCTGCTCTTCGGGCGTGAGGGTTTCCGGGAAGTTGCGGGCCCGGTAGCGCCACACCAGCTCCGTCAGTCGCGGGTCGTCAAACCCCGTGCGGGCCGTGGCCAGCTTGGCGCCACCCATGGTGCGCAAGTCGTTCAGGTGGTGCCGATCGCTGTTGCCCACAAAGCCGCCGTACAGGTCCTGGTCCACATCGGGCGCAGGCTCTTGCGGGCGGGCAAACACGGCGGGCCAGATGCCGCTCATATCTGGCAGGCTGCGGGCCACCTCCGCATGCGCTGCCGCCTGGGCCAGGTCAATGCCCCAGCGCTGCGCCAACGCGGGTGTAAGAGTATTCACATTGCCCACCACCATGGGGGATTTGTTGAGGTGGATGGTCTTGATGGGCAGGCGCGCCACGCCCTCGGGCAGGTCTGCCGCGCGGGTGAACAAGCGCAGGCGAATGTCGTCCACATTCAAGGTCGCCAGCTCGCGCGGGTCATGCGCCAGGTCCCAGGCAATCAGCTCGTTCTTGTTGGTGGGGTGGCTGGCCAGCGGCCACATCACCGCCAGGCAGCCCCGCTCTGCCGGGAACATGCCCGACACATGCAGAAAAGGCCGCGCCGTGAGCGCCGTGGCGGGCAGGCGCAACTCGGCCGCCACGCGGTCCTTTTTGTGCAGCGCCAGGGCAAAGTCAAACAGCTTGGGGTTGTGCTGGCGAATGAGCCGCGCCAGCGCAATGGTGGCGCGCACGTCCGACAGCGCATCGTGCGCGGCCTCGTGCACCAGGCCGTTGGCTTTGGAGAGGTGTTCCAGCTTGAAGCTGGGCGAGCCATCTTCCTTTTTCGGCCAGGTGATGCCGTCGGGCCGCAGCGCATACGTCATGCGCACCACGTCCAGCAAGTCCCACCGGCCGCACTGGTTCTGCCATTCGCGCGCATAGGGGTCGATGAGGTTGCGCCAGAACATGAAGCGCGTGATTTCATCGTCAAACCGGATGGTGTTGTAGCCCACGCCGATGGTGCCGGGCTGCGCAAACTCGGCCTCGATGCGGTTCGCAAACTCGCGCTCGGGCAGGCCTTTTTCCAGGCACAGCTGGGGGGTGATGCCGGTGATGAGGCACGACTGCGGATCGGGCAGGTAGTCGTTGGCGGGCCGGCAGTAGATCATCAGCGGCTCACCGATCTCGTTGAGCTCGGCATCGGTGCGGATGGCGGCAAACTGCGCCGGGCGATCCAGCCGCGTGTTGGCACCAAAGGTTTCGTAGTCGTGCCAGAGAAAGGTGTGAGAAGCCATGGTGCTCGGTGGGAAAACTTCCGCCTGGAAACCAGCGCGATGGAGAAAGCCCCCCAAAGCCAGTGGCGGGCCCGCGAAAAGCGTCAACTGTAACCGGGTTTACAGTCATTTTGGCACGCAGCGCTTATTGGACAAGCGCGAGCAGCTACCAAATAGATAGCAATTTGCTTAGAGCGGCTAACAAAACTCAGCGAAGCGGTTCTGGCTAGGCGCTGTGTCGTCGGCAGTACGAGTGGTACGACAAGACACAGCAACGACGCCAGAAGAGTTTTGTTAGCCGCTCTTATACCAACTGACACAGGGGCGCACCGGCGAGGCGGGACAATTGGGGCATGCGTTACTTTCACCCCACACCACCCCTGCCCTGCCTCCGCTCTCCAGTCCCCTTCACGGCCAAGGCATCGGCGATGGCACTGGCCTGCGCCCTGGCTTTGGGCGGCTGCGCCACGGCGCCCGGCGCAGGCACACCCGCAGCCCAGCCACCTGCTGCGCCTGCGGCACCTGCCGTTCCGCCCCCAGCCGCTGCCGTGCCAGCAGCCCCCTCAGCGGCGGGCGGGCATGAAGAAGGCTTTGTTCAATGGCGCACTGCCTTTGCCGCGCAGGCGCTGGCTGAAGGCATTCGGCCCGACACGGTGCGCAACGTGCTGGCCCAGGCCCAATGGCAGCCCCGCGTCATCGAGCTGGACCGCTCACAGCCCGAATTCACACGCACGCCCTGGGCGTATCTGGACAGCGCCGTGTCACCCCTGCGCGTCAGCCAGGGCCTTGCCAAGCTGGAGCAGCACAGCACCCCGCTGCAGGCTGCGGCTGAGCGCTACGGTGTGCCCGCCAGCGTGGTCACCGCCATCTGGGGCATCGAGAGCAACTACGGAAGCAACTTCGGCACCTTCAAAACCGTGGACGCCCTGGCCACACTGGCCTATGAGGGCCGGCGGCACGACTGGGCGCGCTCGCAGCTGTTGGCAGCGCTGCGCATCATTGACCGGGGCGATATTGCTGCAGAAGCCATGATCGGCTCCTGGGCCGGGGCCATGGGGCACACGCAGTTCATTCCCACCGTGTTCCAGGCCTACGCGGTGGACGCCGATGGCGACGGGCGCCGCGACATCTGGGGCAGCATCCCCGACGTGGCGGCATCGACCGCGCATTTTCTGGTGCGAGAGGGCTGGGTGCCCGGTGAAACCTGGGGCACTGAGGTGCAGCTACCTCCGGGCTTTGACCACGCCAGGGCTGAGTTGAGTGTGCGGCAAAGCACTGCCCAGTGGGCTGCTGAAGGGGTGCGCGCCATGGACGGCAACGCCCTGCCCGACCTGGCCTCTGCCTCCATCCTGGCGCCCGCCGGTGCAAGGGGCCCTGCATTTTTGGTGGGGAAGAACTTCCGCACCATCCTGCGCTACAACAATTCCACCAACTACGCACTGGCCGTGGCGCTGCTGTCGCAACGCCTGAGCGGCGGCCCTGGCGTGGTGGCTGAATGGCCGCGCGACCTGCAACCCCTGTCGCGCGAGCAAACGCGGCAACTGCAAACGGCGCTGAACGCCAAGGGCTTTGACACGGGCACCCCTGACGGTGTTCTGGGCCCCGCCACACGCGCCGGGCTGCGCAAGTACCAGCAAAGCCAGGGGCTGGTGGCCGATGGCTATCCCACGCTGGAGTTGCTGCGCTCGCTGGCGGCTGCAGGCACCACCCCATAGCGGCGCTTGCACGCAGCCGCTGAGGTCAAGAGCCCAGGCCATGCCTGCGGACCTTGTCGTGCAGTGTGGTCTTGGGTACCCGCAAGGCCTCGGCCGTGCGGGTGAGGTTGCCGCCGTGCTGGCGCAAGGCCTCGGCAATCAAGGTGCGCTCAAAAGCATCCACCGCGGCAGCCAGGGCCTGCACGGGCGCGGGTTCTGTGCCCTCGCCCGCCTTCGCGGCAAATGGCGCAGCGCTGGCGGCAATGCCCAGCACCGCCCGCTCGGCCACGTTGCGCAGTTCACGCACATTGCCGGGCCAGTGGTAGCCCAGCAGTTGCTGTAGCTGGCCGGGGGCCAGCTCGGGCACGGGCAGCTGGTGGCGCGCCGCGCTCAGCATCAGAAAGTGCTCGAAGAGCAACGGTACGTCTTCACGCCGCTCGCGCAGCGGCGGCAGATCCACCGTGGCGATGCTCAGGCGGTAGTACAGGTCTTCGCGAAACTTGCCTTGTTTGCACAGGTCCAGCAGATCCACCTTCGTGGCGGCCACCACGCGGCAGTCGATGGGTATGAGGGTGTTGGAGCCCAGGCGTTCGAGCACACGCTCTTGGAGCACGCGCAGCAGCTTGATCTGCATGGCCATGGGCATGCTCTCGATTTCATCGAGGAACAGCGTGCCACCGCTGGCATGTTCCAGCTTGCCAATGCGCCGCTTGCCCGCGCCGGTGAAGGCTCCGGCTTCGTTGCCAAACATTTCGCTGTCGAAAAGCGTGTCGGGCAGCCCGCCGCAGTTGATGGCCACAAAGTGGCCCTTGCTGCGTGGGCTGGCTTCGTGCAGGCAGCGGGCCACCAGCTCCTTGCCGGTGCCGGTCTCGCCGTAGATCAGCACATCCACCGAGCTGGCGGCTAGCCCCGAGAGCACTTCGCGCAGTTGCCGCATGTTGGGCGTGCGGCCCATCACCAGCCGCTCAATGGCGTCGCGCTGCGCCAGCTGGCTGCGCAAATCACGCACTTCCAGCACCAGGCGGCGCTTGTCCAGTGCACGGCGCACGGCGCCTACCAGTTGCTCTGGCGTGAACGGCTTCTGAATGAAGTCGTGCGCGCCATCCTTCATGGCTTGCACGGCCATGGAAATATCGCCATGGCCCGTGATCAGCACCACCGGCAGTTCGGGGTCGGTGCGCATGATTTCTTGGAGAAAAGCCATGCCATCCATTTGCGGCAAGCGAATGTCGCTAACCACCACACCCCGAAAATCACGCCCCAGCCGCGCACGCGCCTTCTCTGCGCTGGGGGCGCTTTCAGTGGCAATGCCTTCGAGCTGCAAGGCCTGCTCGCAACCCAGAACAATGTCGGGATCGTCTTCGACGATCAGCACCTTGAGGTCATCAGTCATGATGGTTGTGGCTGGCCCGGCTGTGCCGCAGGCAGGGTGAGGTGGAAGACTGCGCCACCGCCGGGGTGGTTGGCACCGCCGAGCGTGCCGCCCGATTCGCGCACGATACCGGCCGACAAGGCCAGGCCCAGGCCCAGGCCGTCACCTGAGCTCTTGGTTGTGAAGAACGGCTCAAACAAATGGGCAAGTGCCTGTTCAGACAGCCCTGGCCCATGGTCACGCACCTGCACATGCACCTGCCCATGGAGCAGCTCACACCGCACATCCACACACGGCGTGGGCGCACCCCCCATGGCATCGAGCGCGTTGTTGATCAGGTTGACCAGTACCTGCTCCAGGCGATTGCCATCGCACCAGGCCACCGGCTCAGGTTCTGCCACCTGCACATCCACCTTTGCAGCGGCTTGTTGAATGCGTGACTCCAGCACCGCCAAGGCATTGCCAAGGGCTGCGCGCACCGGCACGGCACCCGGCTCGCCGGAAGACTTGCGCGCAAACGCACGCAATTCGCCCGTGATGAGGCCCATGCGGTCGGCCAGCTGGGCAATGCGTTCTAGGTTGACCTGCACGGTGGCCAGGTCGCCCCGCTCCAGAAACCGCAGGCTGTTGCCCGACAAAGTACGCAGCGCCGTCAGGGGCTGGTTCAGTTCATGGGCCACGCCGGTGGAGAGCTGCCCAATCACCGCCAGCTTGCCCGCCTGCACCAGCTCGTTCTGTGCGGCCCTGAGAGTGGCTTCTGCGCGGATGCGCTCTTGCACTTCCTACTGCAGGCGTTCGTTGGTTTGTTGCAAATCGGACGTGCGCTGCTGCACCTTGCGCTCCAGCTCGTCGTGCGCGGCCTGCAGCGCTTCGCGTGCGGCCAGGCGGTCACGCACGCGATCGCGCTGGTGGCGCCGCCGCTGGTTGAGCATGAAACCAAGCAGCGCCAAGAAGGCCGCGCCCGTGCTGGCAATCAGGGCGTAACTCTGGGCCGCCTCGTCGGCCCGCGCCATGTGCGAGAACACGGTGAGCGTCCACGGTGTGCCCGGCAAGGCACGCGCCTGGGTCAGGAACCGGCCAGTGACCGGGTACACCGATGCCATCTCGGTGCCCTCGCGCGCCACACGCACCACACGCGCGCCCTGGTCCAGATCGCTCAGCACCTTGATGCCCAGGGGCGAGAGGGCACGGCGGTTGTACTGCAGGGTTTGGTCAAACGCCCTGCGCGTGTTCTCGTCCAGCGGGCGCAGAGCCGTGAATTTCCAGTCGGGCACCGAGCCGAGAATCACCACGCCGTTCTCGTCGGTCACGATGACCGGGGCCTCAACGGTGGACCACGACTGCTCGAGCTGGTCAAGGCTGACCTTGGTGACCGCCACCCCCACGGTGCGGTTGCCGTCGAGCAGCGCAGATGCCAGGTAGTAGCCGGGCTCTCCGCGCGTGGTGCCGATGCCAAACAGGCGCCCGGTGCCACTGCTGAGTGCATCGCGAAAGTAGGGGCGGAACTGCAGGTCCTCGCCCATGAAGCTGTCAGGCCGCCGCCAGTTACTGGTGGCTACCACCCGGCCATCCAGGTTGATGACGTAGATAGACAGCGTGCCTGCGCGCTCATTCAGCTGCTCGAGATAGGCGCTGACTTCCTCGGCCTGCGCGGCGGAGGCATCGGGCGCCAGCAGGGCCAGCACCTCTTTTTCCAGATCCAGCGTGCCAGGAAGAAAGGCGTATTTGCTGATCTCACGCTGCAAGCTGGCGGTGTACAGCTCCAGCCGGTGCAGCCCCGTGGCCTGGATCTGCGCCTGCCCCACACGCAAAGCCACCATGTAGGCCAACCCGCCGCTGAGCAGCACCGCGCCCAGCAACAGCAAAACCATCAAGTGACGCAGGGATCGGCGCAAAGGCATGTCAGAAGTCAGGTGGGCGATGGTAGCAGTGCGATGAAAGACGGCCGCCCGTCACGCAGTGCCTGTGGAATAGGCCAGAGGGTGACGGCGGGATGAAAAAAGGCTGGCCAACGCCAGCCTTGGTGTGCAGCGATGAAAGCACCGCGCACAGTGACGCTCAGGCCGTGGCCCGCGCTGCCTCGTCATCCCCTGGGGCGGGAATCATCTCCTCACGCTCAGCCAGCGCATCCGGCACGGGGTCGATGGCCCCCTCCCACTTTGCCACCACGGCGGTGGCAATGGCGTTGCCCATCACGTTGGTCAGGGTACGGCCCATGTCCAGGAAGTGGTCAATGCCCAAGATCAACAACACACCGGCCTCTGGCAGGTTGAACATGGGCAACACCGCAGCCACCACGACGAGCGAAGCGCGCGGCACGCCCGCAATCCCTTTGCTGGACACCATCAGCACCAGCAGCATGGTGATCTGCGCCGACAGCGGCATGTCAATGCCATAGGCCTGGGCGATGAAAATTGCCGCGAAGGTGGTGTAGATCATCGAGCCGTCGAGGTTGAACGAATACCCCAGGGGCAATACAAAGCCCGTCACCTTGGGCCGAACACCAAACTTCTCCAGCTGTTCCATCAGCTTGGGATACACAGACTCGCTGCTAGCCGTGGAAAAGCCAATCAGCATGGGTGTGCGGATGAGCTTGAGCAGGCGAAACACATCGCGGCCCAGCACCACGTAACCCGCAAACACAAGCACCAGCCACAGCGCTGCCAGCGCCAGGTAGAAGCTGAGCATGAACTTGCCAAAAACACCCAACATGCCCAGGCCCTGGGTGGTGATGGCACCGGCCACTGCGCCGAACACACCGACCGGAGCGAAGCGCATCACGTAGTCGGTGACCTTGAGCATCACATGGACCACCTCGTCCAGCGTGGCGACCAGCGTGCGCGCAGCCTGGTTGTGCAAGTGCCCCAGTGCCATGCCGAAGAACAGCGAGAACACCAGGATCTGCAAGATAGCGTTGTTGGCCATCGACTCGACGATGCTCTTCGGAAACACCTGGGTGATGAAATCGCGCAGGTTCAGCGCTCCGGTCTTGAGCTGCGTGGCGGTGCCCGCCTCTGACAGCGGAATCGACATGGAACTGCCGGGCTGGGTGAGGTTGGCAATCAGCAGGCCCAGCGTCAGCGAGATCAGCGAAGCACCCATGAACCAAGCCAGCGCCCGCGTGCCGATACGCCCTACGGTGCGCGAATCGCCCATGGTGGACATACCCGCAGCCAGGGTCGCAAACACCAGGGGCGCGATGATCATTTTGATCATGCGCAGAAAAATATCCGTCAGCAGGCCAAAGTAACCCGCGATTTCCTTGGCGGCTTCGGGTGTCGGCGCCCAGGCGTGGCAGACGTAGCCGACCAATACCCCCAGAACCATGGCCAGGATGACCAGGGTGGTCAAGCGATTGAGTTTCATGCGATGTGTGATGGATGTGTAAAGAAAACCCAGGTCTCTGCGCCCCATGAGGCACCGTGCACAGGCCAGGGCTGCCGGGTAGCGCTCAGCAACGCTCCACGGGATTGGCGCTGCACCGGGGCTCTGGGCGGCAGGGGCAATGGCACTGCACTTGCGGGACTTGCGCCCAGGCCCAGATCAGTGCTTTGACCACCGTGGGTTGTTGCATGGCTTGTCTCCAAAGAACGTTGGGCCGGCTCTTGCACGGCTTGCCGCTGTCATTGCACGCAACGTGCCAAGCCTGCGCTTCCACACAGTTGGCTCTAAGTTGTTGATTTGCCAAGCAACAGGTGCGTCCATCCCACGCACCGCGTTCGGTATTTCGAACATCTGGTTCGGTCTTGTTCGAAAACCAGAACACTGCGTCACCACACTCATAGCGCGCACTCTTCTGCCTACGCCTCAGGCCCGTGGCACATCGCCAAAGAAAAAGCCGGCCACAAGGGCCCAATGCCAGTCAGTTAAGAGCTGACTGGCATTTTTTTTGTTGGGAATTTGGAAGCGCGTTTTTTGACGACCCTTGGGAAGCTGCGCCCAGTGCGGCGTGGCCGCAGCACGAAGTGTCGCGATTGCGCCAACAGGGCTGCCAACTGCTTGGGCAAGGTGCCGGCAGAGTCCAGGCTGGGGACCGCCAGTAAGTTCACGATGGCGTAGCTGGCTGTGTGGAAGCTGATGCGCTGGGGCTCGACCTGGACGTGCGCTGCCATCTCGCGCATCCAGCGGCGCAGCAGCGTGTAGGCGATCAGCACACCCCACAGCTCCTGGCGCACCAGCGCGGGCTGCTTGCTGCGCAGCACCGGCTCACCCTCCTGCAGGGTCTGCTTGATCTCCCGGAACCCCAACTCGATCTCCCAACGCTGGCGGTAGAGCTCGGCCAGCTCCTGCGCCGGATGCGTGCGGGGACACAGCAAGGATGTGATGAAGCGGCGCAGCCGTCCACCCACGCTCACCTCGATCAGGCGTGCCTGCCAGTGGCTGGGCAGATGCGGGTGTGCCTTGCGCGCTTGTGGGGACACCGGCATGCGGATCAGCGCATCGCCGCACGCCAGTTGCTGGACGATCTCATGGCGCAGATTGTCCCGCGCGCGCATCAACCAGTGGCGCTGCGTACCCGCAGCCTGCCAGTCCAACAGGAACGCGGCCGAGAAGTACGCCCGGTCGAACAGGGTCACCGAGTGATCCTCGCCGCGCAACTGCGCTGCCAGGCTCAATTCGCCGCAGTCCATGGCGCCGAGCTTGGCATCAAGCATCTCGTGGCTGTGTGTGTCCATCAGGCAAGTGGCGCGGATCTGCGGCCAGGGCGAGAGGCCATGCTGGTTGCTGCAGCTGCCCAGTTCGACTCGATTCTCAGGGGTGTCCGGCGCCGACCAGACCACACCATCCACAGCCAGTACGCGCAGTGGCTGGCGCACATTCACCGCAGGACGGCTCCAGGCTTGGGTCAGTAGAGCGAACAGCTCGGCCAGAGGCTCCTCGCCCAGGCGCTGGCGGGCTTGCACGCTGACGCTCGGTGCGGGCGGCGCTTGTCCATCCAGGCTCAAATCCAGCTGCTGCACCACCTGCCACAGTGGCCGGTCGCGAAACAGCGCCAGTCCGATCACAAGCCACACGGCATGTTCGGCAGGCAGCTTGCGCCGGCGGATGGAGGCCTTGCCGCTGGTCCCCAGCGCCTGTGCGATCCAGGTGGGGTCTATCAACGCGCTGAGCTGCTCGAGGCGATCAGGTACTCGGGGCAGGGTCTGGCGCAAGGCGTTTGCAAGCAGGCTCATCAAGCAAAAAAGGGAACGTGTTGAACACGTCCCCTTTTTACTGGATCAAGCCGCCTGCGGGCTTAACTGACTGGCATTAGCCACAAGGGCCGGCTTTTCAGCGACGGGGAGCGCCTCAGGGGGCGCCAGGGCTCTCGCCCTTCCATCAATCAGTCGTTGCCTCTTCAGGCTCTGCGGGCTCTGATTTGGCAGAGCGCTCTTTCTTGGGCAGCGGCTGGATATCCAAGCGCACCTCAGAAGCCTCCACACCCTTGTCATCGGTCTTGACGTCAATGTCCACCGTCAGGCGGCCACCTTCTGTCAAGCGGCCAAACAGCAGCTCATCAGCCAGGGCACGGCGAATGGTGTCCTGGATGAGGCGCTGCATGGGACGTGCACCCATGAGCGGATCGAAGCCCTTCTTGGCCAAGTGCTTGCGTAAGGCGTCGGTGAAGGTGACTTCCACTTTCTTCTCGGCCAGCTGGGTTTCCAGCTGCAACAGGAACTTGTCAACCACGCGCAGGATGATCTGCTCGTCCAGCGCCTTGAAGTTGACGATGGCATCCAGCCGGTTGCGGAACTCTGGCGTGAACAGGCGCTTGATGTCGCCCATCTCGTCGCCCGCCTGGCGCGGATTGGTGAAGCCGATGGTGGCCTTGTTCATCGTCTCGGCGCCCGCATTGGTCGTCATGATGATGAGCACATTGCGGAAGTCGGCCTTGCGGCCATTGTTGTCCGTCAATGTGCCATGGTCCATGACCTGCAGGAGCACGTTGAAGATGTCCGGGTGGGCCTTCTCGATTTCGTCCAGCAGCAGCACGGCGTGCGGCTTCTTGGTGATGGCCTCGGTCAGCAAACCGCCTTGGTCAAAACCCACGTAACCGGGAGGAGCACCAATCAGGCGGCTCACGGCATGGCGCTCCATGTACTCGGACATGTCAAAGCGGATCAGCTCAATGCCCATGATGTAGGCAAGCTGCTTGGCCGCTTCGGTCTTGCCAACGCCGGTAGGACCGCTGAACAGGAATGAGCCAATCGGCTTGTCGCCCTTGCCCAGACCCGAGCGCGCCATCTTGACGGAGCTGGCCAGCACTTCGAGAGCCTTGTCCTGACCGAACACCACGCTCTTGAGGTCACGCTCCAGTGTTTGCAGCTTGCTGCGGTCGTCGTTGGACACATTCGCAGGCGGAATGCGCGCGATCTTGGCCACGATCTCCTCGATCTCGGCCTTGCCAATGGTCTTCTTGCGCTTGCTGGGCACCAGGATACGTTGCGCAGCACCGGCCTCGTCAATGACGTCAATGGCCTTGTCGGGCAGGTGCCGGTCATTGATGTACTTGGCACTCAATTCGGCTGCAGCCTGCAGAGCAGCCGCCGCGTATTTGACGCTGTGGTGCTCTTCAAACCGCGACTTCAGTCCCTTGAGAATGTCCACGGTTTCCTGCACCGTGGGTTCGACCACATCCACCTTCTGGAAGCGGCGCGACAGCGCAGCGTCTTTTTCGAAAATGCCACGGTACTCGGTGAATGTCGTCGCACCAATGCACTTGAGCTGCCCGCTGGACAACGCGGGTTTGAGCAGGTTCGATGCGTCCAGCGTGCCCCCCGATGCTGCGCCCGCACCGATCAGGGTGTGGATCTCATCGATGAAGAGAACGGCGTTGGGCTTGTCTTTCAAAGCCTTGAGTACGCCCTTGAGCCGCTGCTCAAAGTCGCCACGGTATTTGGTGCCTGCCAGCAAAGCGCCCATGTCGAGCGAATAGACCACCGCCTCGGCCAGAATCTCGGGCACATCATTCTGGGTGATGCGCCATGCGAGGCCCTCGGCAATCGCGGTCTTGCCGACGCCAGCCTCACCCACCAGCAGCGGGTTGTTCTTGCGGCGGCGGCACAGGATCTGGATAGCGCGCTCCACTTCGTAGTGGCGCCCGATCAGAGGATCGATCTTGCCGTCCTTGGCAGCCTGGTTCAGGTTTTGGGTGTACTGCTCCAGAGGCGACGCCTTCTCGTTGCGCTCACCACCACCCTCTTCGCTTTCTGCGGGGCTGTCAGTCTTGGCGGGCTCTGGCGGCTCACCCTTCTTAATGCCGTGGGCGATGAAATTCACCACATCAAGGCGGGTAACGCCCTGCTGATGCAGGTAGTACACCGCGTGCGAGTCTTTCTCGCCAAAGATGGCGACGAGCACGTTGGCCCCAGTGACTTCCTTCTTGCCATTGCCCGTGGACTGCACGTGCATGATGGCGCGCTGGATGACGCGCTGGAAGCCCAGCGTGGGCTGGGCGTCCACCTCATCGGTGCCAGCCACCTGAGGGGTGTTGTCTTTGATGAAATTGGCCAGCGAGGACCGCAGGTCGTCGATGTTGGCCGAACACGCGCGCAGCACTTCGGCTGCGCTGGGGTTATCAAGCAGTGCAAGCAACAGATGCTCCACGGTGATGAACTCGTGGCGCTGCTGGCGGGCCTCAACAAAGGCCATGTGCAAGCTGACTTCCAGTTCCTGGGCAATCATGTGAACTCCTTTATGCTTGCGTGGAAGGGATGACTGTAGATCGGGATCAAAGACCTGTTATTCAACAGGTTCACTGACACATTGGAGGGGGTGCCCCGCCTTGGCTGCGGCATCGAGCACCTGTTCCACCTTGGTGGCAGCAATGTCGCGGGAGTAGACCCCGCAAACGCCTTTACCATCCAGATGGATCTTCAACATGATTTGGGTGGCCTGCTCGCGGTCTTTGCTGAAAAACTCCTGCAGAACCACGATGACAAACTCCATGGGGGTGTAGTCATCGTTGAGCATCACCACCTGGTACATCTGCGGAGGCTTGGTTTTCTGGGTACGTCGTTCAAGCACGACTGAACCGCCGTCATCCCGCGCAGGCCGGGAGACGGGCAGCGCGGTGGGGGGAGAAGGTGGTTTTGTTGCCATGAAATTCATTCTAGCGACCCGCGAGACCGATGGCCGCATGAGAAAACTGGTGACTGCAGTCTATTTTTCAAGTGACTGCAGCCCCGCGTACCCATGAAGTGACATGCAGTGCCCTGTTTCAGCGCCGCTCACTCGTAAACCACGGTTGCGGAGCCGCTTCCAGCCTGCGCGCTCCATGCCGCCAGCGCAGCGTCCGTCGGGAAAAACCGGCTCCCTTCACCCAGCTGCAGCTCTGCCACGGCGCCGCCCTGGTCGGACTGGCAGCGCACGCCCATGCGCACGCGCAGGCCGTGCAGGATTTCACCCTCCTCGGTTTCTTCACGGCGAGGCGGAAACTCCGACACGAGACGCTTCACATCGGGCTGCATATTCCCCATGGCGATGTGCAGATACTTGCCGAAGCGGCAACGCGCACCGGCCAAGTCCCACACCTGTTGCACCTTGACCCGCAAGCCACCGCTGAAATGATCCATCTGCAGGCGCCCCACCACCACCACAAACTCATCTTCCTTGAGTTGATTTCGGTAAGTGTTGAGCAGCGCTTCATCCGCTGAGGCTTCGATCATTCCCGACTTGTCGTCAATCTTGAACAAGCCCAGCTTGCCCCGCTGACCGTTGATCACCCGGAAATCGCTCACGATGCCTGCCAGTACCTGCGGTTCGCGGCTGTCGATCAACTCGTCGATCTGCGTGCGGACAAACTTGCGCACTTCAGACGCCACCTCATCAAACAGGTGGCCTGACAAGTAAAAACCAATGGCGGTTTTCTCCTGGGTCAGGCGCTCCTTGATGCCCCACGGAATCGCATCTACCAGGTCGGGCTCTTGTGTGCTCGAGCCATGGGCGTCGTCGCCCATCATGTCAAACAACCCGCCCTGGTTCACGTTGGCCAAAGTGGCTGCGGCAAAGTCAAAGGCCCGGTCGATGGATGCCACCAGCGCGGCACGGTTCATGTTTATGGAGTCAAACGCCCCGGCTTTGATCAAGGCCTCCAGCGTGCGCTTGTTCAGCCGCGCCTTGTCCACGCGAACACAGAAGTCGAACAAGCTCTTGAAGGGGCCTTTGGTGGAACCCTGAGGCCCTTCACCGCGGCCTTCGCGCGCAGCCACCATCGCCTCTATCGCCTGCTGACCGGTGCCTTTGATCGCACCCAAACCATAGCGTATGACCTTGTCGGTAACCGGCTCGAAACGGTAGGTGCCACGGTTGACGTCAGGCGACTCAAAACTCAGCCCGAAGTTTTTGACAGCATCTTCATAGAGCACCTTGAGCTTGTCGGTGTCGTCCATTTCCACCGTCATGTTGGCGCAGAAAAACTCCGCCGTGTAATGGACCTTGAGCCAGCCGGTGTGGTACGCCAGCAAGGAATAGGCAGCCGCGTGCGACTTGTTGAAGCCGTAGCCCGCAAACTTCTCCATCAAGTCGAAGACCTCGTCCGCCTTGTCTTGATCGATCCCCTTTTCAGCAGCTCCCTTGCGGAAGATGGCCCGATGCTCGGCCATTTCTTCGGCCTTTTTCTTGCCCATGGCACGGCGCAGCATGTCGGCGCCGCCAAGGCTGTAGCCACCCAGAACCTGGGCGGTCTGCATCACCTGCTCTTGGTACACCATGATCCCGTAGGTCTCGGCCAGCACGGGTTCCACCAGCGGATGCGGGTATTCCACCGGCTCTTTTCCGTGCTTGCGGTTCACGAAGGTGGGGATCAGGTCCATCGGCCCTGGGCGGTACAGCGCGTTCAGCGCGATCAGATCTTCCAGACGGCTCGGACGTGCCTCTTTGAGCATGCCCTGCATGCCTCGGCTTTCAAACTGGAACACAGCCTCCGTTTTGCCGTCAGAGAACAGCCGGTAAGTGGGGCCATCGTCCAGCGGTATGTTTTCGTAGGCGAAGTTTTCCTGGCCCTTGTGGCGCTTGATGATGAATTCGCGCGCAATCTCCAGGATGGTGAGCGTGGCCAGCCCCAAGAAGTCAAACTTCACAAGGCCAATGGCTTCCACATCGTCCTTGTCGTACTGGCTCACAGCCGATTCACTACCGGGCTGCTGGTACAGGGGGCAGAAGTCTGTGAGCTTGCCCGGAGCAATCAGCACACCGCCCGCGTGCATCCCGATGTTTCGCGTCATGCCTTCGAGCTTTTGTGCCATCTCGATCACGGTCTTGACGTCTTCTTCCTTGCGCACACGCTCGTACAGCATGGGCTCCAGCTCGAGCGCGTAGTTGTTCTTGTCGCCTTCTTTCTTCACTTCCGGCGGATACGCCAGCGTGTACGACATACCCGGCTTTCCGGGAACCAGCTTCGAGATGCCGTCGCAGAAGGTGTAGCTCATGTCCATGACACGGCCCACGTCACGAATCGCCGCCTTGGCAGCCATGGTGCCAAAAGTGGCGATCTGACTGACGGCGTTTTTGCCGTACTTTTCCTTCACATAGTCAATCACCCGGTCGCGATTGGACTGACAGAAGTCGATATCGAAGTCGGGCATCGAAACCCGCTCGGGATTCAAGAAGCGCTCAAACAGCAGGTTGTATTCCAGCGGGTCCAAATCCGTGATCTTGAGGGCGTACGCCACCAACGAACCCGCGCCCGACCCCCGCCCCGGGCCTACAGGGCAGCCATTGTTCTTGGCCCACTGAATGAAGTCACCCACAATGAGAAAGTACCCGGGGAACCCCATCTTGAGGATGGTGCCCAACTCAAACTCCAGGCGCTCTACGTAACGCGGCCGTTCTTTGTCGCGCCGTGCCTCGTCCGGATACAAGTGCTTGAGGCGCTCTTCCAGACCTTCAAACGAGGCAAAGCGAAAGTACTCCTCCGCCGGCATGCCGTTGGGCGTAGGGAAAGCCGGCAACTGCGGTTTGCCCAGCACCAGCGTCAAACTGCAGCGCTTGGCAATTTCTACGGTGTTAGCTAACGCTGAGGGCACGTCTGCAAACAACTCTTGCATCTGCTGCGCCGACTTGAAGTACTGCTCTCGGGTGAAACGCCGCACGCGACGAGGGTTGGCCAGGATTTCCCCTCCGGCAATGCACACCCGCGCTTCGTGTGCCTCGTAGTCATCAGCCGTCAGAAACTGGATGGGATGGGTCGCCACCACCGGCAACTGGAGCCTAGCCGCCAGTTGCACGGCAGCCGCCACATGGCTCTCGTCGTCAGCCCGCCCAGCACGCTGAAGCTCCATGTAGAAGCGATGGGGAAAGATGCCCGCGAGTCTCAGCGCCAAGCTGGCAGCTCGTGCTTCATCCCCTTTGAGCAGCGCTTGCCCCACAGGCCCAGCCTGCGCGCCCGAAAGCGCCACCAAGCCTTCGGACAGTTCTTGCAGCCATGCCCAAGTGCACACCGCCAGGTTTTTGACGACGTTTTTCGTCCATGCCCTGGCGAGCAGTTCTGAAAGATTCAGATAACCCTGCTTGTTCTGCACCAGCACCAGCATCCGGGATGGGTCGCCACCTCCCTCGGTTTCAAGGTAAATCTCGGCACCCAGCAATGGCTTGACGCCCTTGCCACGCCCTTCCTTGTAGAACTTGATGGCTCCGAACAGATTGTTGAGATCAGTGATGGCAAGGGCGGGTTGCCCGTCTGCCGCAGCGGCTTTGACCACTTCATCGATACGAGTGGTGCCGTCAACGACGGAGAATTCTGTGTGCAGGCGCAAGTGAACGTACATGCCGCCATTGTAGAAAGCGCCCATGCTGCAAATCCCCACCCGCGCCCAATGTCGGGCACAAACAGGGCCATTACAATGCCGACTCGGTCCATTGCCTTGGTGGGTGGAACGCTCCCACAGAGCGATTCGAACTATCTCGGAAGATGCGTTCCTCTAATTGCCTGAAAGCTGCTTGCGATGCGTTTTGCTCCCCTGCCTGTTTGCTCCGTTGTGCTTGTATCTCTCGCGCTTGCCGGGTGTTCCAGCACGCCAGAAGACAAAACCGCGGGCTGGAGTCCGAACCGCATTCATTCTGAAGCCAAGGACGAAATGAACAGCGGTGCCTACGACAAGGCCGTCCCGCTGCTGGAAAAGCTCGAAGGCCGTGCGGCAGGCACTCCGCTGGCGCAACAGGCGCAGCTCGATAAAGCCTACGCACAGTACAAAGGCGGCGAAAAAGCCCAGGCCATTGCAACGCTCGATCGCTTCATGAAGTTGCACCCCGCCAGTCCCGCGCTGGACTACGCGCTGTACCTTAAGGGCTTGGTCAACTTCAATGACAACCTCGGACTGTTCTCCTGGATTTCGCGCCAAGACCTGTCGGAGCGCGACCAAAAAGCGGCCAAGGACTCGTTTGAGTCCTTCAACGAGCTGGTCACCCGTTTTCCTGAGTCGCGTTACGCTCAGGACTCACGTCAGCGCATGACGTACATCGTCAATTCGCTAGCCCAGTACGAAGTTCATGTGGCGCGCTACTACTATGAGCGCGGCGCTTACGTTGCAGCCATCAGCCGCGCGCAGGTGGCGCTGGCCGACTACAAGGATGTGCCTGCGCTGGAAGAAGCGCTGTTCATCCTGATCCGCTCATACGACGCACTGGGCATGACGCAACTGCGCGACGACGCTCGCCGCGTGATGAGCGCCTCTTATCCTCAAAGCACCTACTTGCGCGACGGCAAGTTCAGAGAAAAGTCTGATCCGTGGTGGAAGTTCTGGTGACAGACGCCAAGTCTTCCAGGGCAGCATGAAATTCCTCAGCACCTGACAGCCGCCGCATGGGCGGCAGCGCGGCAATCAGTCGTTTGCCGTAACCCATGCGCACCAGGCGTGAATCGCAAACGACCAGAACGCCTCGGTCGCTTTCGTGGCGAATCAGGCGTCCGGCCCCTTGTTTGAGCGCCACGGCAGCTTCTGCAAGCGCGTATTCTTTGAACGCACTACCGCCAGACTGCTCGATCTGCAAGGTACGGGCCTCCACCAGAGGGTCACCCGGCGGGGGGAAGGGCAGCTTGTCAATTACCACCAATTGCAGCGCGTCCCCTGGCACATCAAACCCCTCCCAAAAACTGGCGGAAGCCACGAGAATGCAGCCGCCCTGTGGCCCTGCCCCTGCGCGGAACCGCTCCATCAGACGAAGTTTGGGCCACTCCCCTTGCGCCAGCACCTCCAGGGATGAACCCAGTTGCGCCAACTGCTGCCGCAGCACCTGGGCAATCACTGCAATAGCGCGCAGCGTTGTCGTAAGGACCAGGGTTCGACCACCCAGCGACATGGCAGCATTCGCGACCAGCGCAGCCACAGCGCTACCGTGCCGTGGGTCGGAGGGTGACGGGAAATCCTCAGGCACATACATAGCGGCCTGCGCGGCGTAGTCAAATGGGCTGGGTACTCGCAAAATGCGCGCCCCTTCCAATCCGCAGCGTTTCACAAACCATGAAAGCTCTGCATCATGGCCCAGCGTGGCAGAGGTGAAGATCCACGCCCGCCCCAGGCCTTCACTGGTGGCAGGCCAGCCATCGTCGTCCACACTTTCTTGCGGCTGGGGCAAAAAACGGGTGCGCATGGCATCGGCAATATCCAGGGGGGACTCCACGAGCCGCAAGCCGCCGCCCACATCAAGCCACCGCACACTGCCCTGCGGGCAAGGCTGGCCAAAGCGCTCCAGGCGCGCCAACAGGGACGTACCGCGCTCCGACAGGCGGGTGATGTCCGGGGCGATGTCATGGTACGCGTCCAGCGCCTGCGCCAGCAGGCTGCATGACTGGAGCACCGCTGCCATGGCAGCTTCCCAGTCAGGTGCAACAACACCGTCGGGCGCACCTTGTGCCCAGCCGCGCTTTCCTGAAGATGCAAGACCATCGCCCGCTGCATGGCGCCACCGCAAGACCGCGCCTTCCAGGCCAACTGCAAGTTGTGGCCAATCGGCATAGCCACGGGCATGCGCCAGACCGGCTGAGAGCGCATCGCGGGCAAATTCAACGAACTGCCCGGTCGATAGTTGAATCCCCAAAAACTGAAGGCCTGCATCGCTGAGCTGGTGCGCCTCGTCAAACACCACCACGCGCACTGATGGCAACAGCTCTGCTACCCCCGACTCGCGCACGGCCATGTCGGCAAAAAACAGGTGGTGGTTGACCACCACCAGATCGGCGGCCATGGCTTGCCGGCGGGCCTGGTTCACGTGGCAGTCCTTGGCATTGGGGCAATGGCTGCCCAGGCAGTTTTCGCGCGTTGAAGTGACCCAGGGAATGACGGGCGACCGGTCGTCCAGGCCCGTGAGCTCCGACAAGTCGCCGCTGCGGGTGCTGCGTGACCACTCTTCAATCTTTGCGAGCACACGGATCTGCTGCGGCGACTCGCCCCCCACGGCATGGCGCGCCATACCAAGGCGGTGCAAGCACAGGTAGCTGCTGCGCCCTTTGAGCAACGCCACACGCACGGGAACCTCCAGCGCCTGCACAAGGCGGGGAATATCGCGTGAAAACAACTGGTCCTGCAATGCCTTGGTGGCCGTGGACAACAGCACCCGCTCACCGCTGAGCAAGGCGGGCACCAGGTACGCATAGGTTTTACCCACACCAGTACCTGCCTCGGCCACCAACACCTCCCCTGCTCCCATCGCATGGGCTACAGCCTGGGCCATGGCCAGCTGACCTTCCCGCGGCTGGTAATGCGGGTCCGCCCGTGCCAACACGCCGTCCACGGAAAACACCGACTCCACCATGGCGCAAAGCTCCACAGCTGAGGTCTGGGAATCGGTCATCGTCATGCGTATCTCAAGCAGATGTTCCAGTGCACCAGGTGCGCTGGCGAAACGGGGCCAACCAGTGAATTTGTGAGGAGATGTTGGAGCAGAGGGAGCTTGCCGTACTTTTCACCAAAGTCCGGTGCACACCAAAATGGCGAAAATGCCACAGGCGCGCCGATAATAAGCGGCTCAGCACCCCAAAACGACCGGCAGCGCTCCCGCACGCACCACAATCTTCAGAATGACCAAAGCGTTCCGTCTTATCGCCTCCACCGGTATCCACAAAGGGGACCGGGAGTACCAGCAGGATCAGGTGTCCTTGATTTCTCACAGCCGTCACAACGGCTGCGTGCTGGGGGTTGTGGCGGACGGCATGGGCGGGCGCAGTGGTGGGCGCAAAGCGTCTGACCAGGTCATGATGACGGCCCGCCAGCTTTTTGAGCGCTACTCCCCCGAAACCGACGACCCTGCCGCCATGCTCAAAGCCATGGTGGAAGAAGCGCACATCGTCATTCGGCTGACCGCCATTTCGGCAGAGCAGGAACCGCACAGCACCATTGCGGCATTCCTCATCAATCCGCGGGGCGACTGCCACTGGGTGCACGCCGGGGATTCACGCATCTACCATTTCCAGGGTGGTCGGCTCATCCACCGTACCAGTGACCACTCCTACGTTCAGGCGCTGGTAGATCGCGGAGAGCTGACGGAGGCTGAAGCCAACAACCATCCGCATTCGAACATTCTGGTCGGGTGCCTGGGCACAGAAAGTGACCCGCCGGCCACAACCCACATGATTTCGCAATTGCGCCCAGGGGATGTCCTGCTGGCCTGCAGTGACGGCGTGTGGCACTACTTCTCGCCCACCGAGCTGGCCTCCGTGGTCGATTCGCTCTCCCCGCGCGAAGCGACGGAATTTCTGATCGAGAAAGCACGCTCACGAGCCCGAGGCGGCGGCGACAACCTGTCGCTGGTCATCGTCAAGATCGAAGCATTGGTCGAAGAGAAAAAGATACCGCGCCTGGCTTCCACCGCGCCTTGAAAGAAATGGGTGCCAGTGGCCCCCATCCACCCAAACCAGTACATGGCAATGGCCGTGATGCAGGCGGTATGCGTTCTGCCCTGCTTCTAGCCAAGAGTGCTCCAGCTCATGCAAAGCGAGTAGCTGGCACGCTGTGCCGACCTAAAAGACGGTCAGCCGATCACTCTCCAGGCTCAACGCCTCTCAAGGAGGCGTAGGCAGGGTAGCCGCTGGCTTGTGTCCATTGGCTGCAGCATCCGCCTTCTCCTGCTCGCGCTTTGCGCGGCGGGCTTGAGCGGCCTTCTCCACCTCCAGCTGCCTCTGACGGGCCTGGGCCGCTCGCTCTGCCGATTCCTTCTCCCGCAACGCTTGCTCTGCCGCCTGGCTTTGCTGACGCTCGCGTTGCTGGCTGGCACGGGCTGCGGCTTCGCGGTCACGCAGCTTCACGGAACCGGCGGTATTTTCACGTGCCCCAGACCTGCCTGTCGGTTCAGCCTTGCGCACCACAGCCGATGCAGGCGGTGTCGTCGCCGCAGCAGCTGAGGCCTGCTTCTCCTCGATTTGCCGAAGACGTTGCTGGGCTTTTTCCTTGCGCTCGGCATCATTGAGCTGAACCTCGCGCGCGCGCAGCCGGGACTCGACCTCTCGCCACTGGTTGCGAACATCACGCAAGCAATCCTCCACCGCAAACAACTGGTAGCACTTCGTTTGCGCTTGCGTGCGCTGCTCTGCGTTGCGTCGGCGAACCTGCTCAATCGCTGCGCGCTCGGCATCCCGCTGGGCTGCTGCCGAAGCCTCTAGACCTGCTGAGGCAAGTTGACCATGAGCCTCCTGCTCGCCCGACTGGGCTCCGGCCACCCCCAACCAGAGAGCAAGAACCGATAAGGTGATGAGTTGTCGCGCTTTCATGTCAGCCCCGTGTCCACCAAGCGCCGCTCCAGATCCAGGAATTCTTTGGACTGCATTTCATTCAGGCGCGATACCGTGCGAGGAAACTCGTGGGACAGCGGCCCCTCGGTATACAACTGCTCTGGCGGCACGGCAGCCGAGACGATCAGCTTGACGCGGCGGTCATACAGCACATCGATCAGCCAGGTGAAACGGCGTGCCGGCGAAGCCATGTTGACTGGCATGTAGGGAACACCCGACAGCAGCACCGTATGGAACTGGGCGGCTATTTCAAGGTAATCGTTCTGCGAACGCGGGCCACCGCACAGCGCGTTGAAGTCAAGCCACACCACCCCGCCTGCCTTGCGGCGCGCACGAATCTCGCGCGCCTCGATGTGCAGCACCGGGTCTTCGTCATGCACCTCTGCCAGCTGGTTGAATGCCTCGTTCATGGCCGCGTCAGCCTCGGGCCCCAGCGGGGTGTGATAGAGCTTGACGTGCTCCAACGCACGGCGACGGTAGTCTGTGCCGTTGTCTACGTTGACGACTTCCATGCGCTCGTTGAGCAGGGCAATTGCGGGAAGAATGCGGTCACGGTGCAGACCGTCTGGGTACAGGCCATCGGGCACGAAGTTCGAGGTGGTCACAAACCCCACACCGTTGTCAAACAGGGACACCAGCAAGCGATGCAGGATCATCGCGTCCGTGATGTCAGCGACGTGAAACTCGTCGAAGCAAATGAGCTTGTAGCGCTTGGAAATGCGGGCGCCCAGCACATCCAGGGGGTTCACCGTGCCCTGCAGCGCCACCAGCTCACGATGCACCTCGCGCATGAATTCGTGAAAGTGCAGGCGCACCTTGCGCTTGATGGGCACCGCATTGAAAAAGCAGTCCATCAAAAAACTTTTTCCGCGCCCCACCCCGCCGTACATGTAAACACCCTTCGGGATGTCGGGCCGGTTCAGCAGCTTCTTGAGGGCATTCGACCGTTTGGACTTGTACGCTGCCCAATCGTCGGCACAGCGCTGCAAAGCGTCGATCGCACGCAGCTGCGCAGGGTCACTTTGAAAGCCTTTGGCGGCCAGCTCGGCCAGGTACGCCTGTTTGACGCTCACGGTGTTGATGCCTCAGAAAAGGCTAACCCCCGCAGTGGCGCGAGGGTTAGCTATTAATTTAATAGCTGCCAGCGCTTACCCATAGTGCGCTAGCGGCTATTTTGACTGAAATTCTGAAGTCAGAAGTTCAGTGTGCGCTTGTCCACGGCCAGAGCAGCTTCCTTGGTGGCTTCGCTCAGGGACGGGTGGGCGTGGCAAATGCGCGCGATGTCTTCGGCGCTGGCCTTGAACTCCATGGCCACCACGGCTTCAGAGATCAGCTCGGAGGCCATGGGGCCCACGATGTGCACGCCCAGGATTTCGTCTGTGGTTGCGTCGGCCAGGAACTTGACCATGCCAGTCGTGTCGCCCAGTGCGCGTGCGCGCCCGTTGGCCAGGAAGGGGAACGTGCCCGCCTTGTACTTCACGCCATCGGCCTTGAGCTGCTGCTCGGTACGGCCCACCCAAGCGATCTCGGGGCTGGTGTAGATGACCCAGGGGATGGTGTTGAAGTTGACGTGACCATGCTGGCCAGCAATGCGCTCGGCCACGGCAACGCCTTCTTCCTCCGCCTTGTGCGCCAGCATCGGGCCACGCACCACGTCACCCACAGCCCACACGCCGGGCAGGTTGGTCTTGCAATCGCCGTCCACCACGATCTCGCCACGCTCGCCCAGTTGCAGGCCCACGGCTTCGGCGTTCAGGCCAATGGTGTTAGGCACGCGGCCGATGGAGACGATCAGCTTGTCGGCGTCCAATGTCTGGGCTTCACCCTTGGCATTGGTGTAGGCAATGCTCACGCCGGACTTGCTGTTCTTGATCTCACCCACTTTCACGCCCAGTTCGATCTTCAGGCCTTGCTTGTCGAACGCCTTCTTGGCTTCCTTGGCGATCTGCTCGTCCACGGCACCCAGGAACGTGGGCAGGCCTTCCAGAATGGTGACATCCGCGCCCAGACGGCGCCACACAGAGCCCATCTCCAGGCCAATCACGCCCGAGCCAATCACGGCCAGCTTCTTGGGGGTGGCACCAATGCGCAGTGCGCCGTCGTTGGACAGCACGTTCACTTCGTCAAATGGCACGCCAGGCAGCGCGCGGGCGTTGGAACCCGTGGCAACGATGATGTGCTTGCCCACCAGCGTTTCTTCGGCGGCGCCAGCCACCTTGATCTCATAGCCGCCTTCGGCAGCCTTCACGAACGAACCACGGCCGTGGAAGAAGCTGACCTTGTTCTTCTTGAACAGGTACAGGATGCCGTCGTTGTTCTGCTTCACCACTGCATCTTTGCGGCCGATCATCTTGGCCACATCGATCTTGATGTCCTTGGCGGAAATGCCATGGTCCGCAAAGTGGTGGTTGGCGTGCTCGAAGTGTTCGGAAGATTGCAGCAATGCCTTGGAGGGAATGCAGCCCACGTTCGTGCAGGTGCCGCCGGGTGCGGGGCCACCCTTCTCGTTCTTCCATTCGTCGATACAGGCCACAGTCTTGCCCAGCTGGGCGGCACGGATGGCCGCGATGTAGCCACCAGGGCCACCACCGATGACGATGACGTCGAATTGCTTGCTCATAAGAAATCTCGTTGATTCAGTTGAAGAAAAACCCACCGGTGAATAGCGCCGCGCAGTGCTTGCGCCAGGGGCTTCACAGGTGGGTTCCGGTTTCAGAGGACGGGTGTCAAAGCTCGATCAGATGTCGAACAGCAGACGGGCTGGGTCTTCCAGCGCTTCCTTCATGGCGACCAAGCCCAGCACGGCTTCGCGGCCGTCGATGATGCGGTGGTCGTAAGACATTGCCAGGTAGTTCATCGGACGGATCACGATCTGGCCGTTTTCCACCACAGCGCGGTCCTTGGTCGCGTGCACGCCCAAGATGGCGGACTGGGGTGGGTTGATGATGGGGGTAGACATCATCGAGCCAAAAGTGCCGCCGTTCGAAATCGAGAACGTGCCGCCAGTCAATTCTTCAATACCCAGCTTGCCTTCGGCAGCCTTTTTGCCGAACTCGGCGATCTTCTTCTCGATCTCGGCAAAGCTCATCTGGTCGGCATTGCGCAGGATGGGCACCACCAGACCACGGGGCGAACCCACGGCGATGCCGATGTCGAAGTAGCCGTGGTAAACGATGTCGTTGCCGTCGACAGAGGCGTTCAGCACAGGGAACTTCTTGAGGGCGTGCACAGCCGCCTTCACGAAGAAGCTCATGAAGCCGATCTTCACGCCATGTTCCTTGGTGAACGCGTCCTGGAACTTCTTGCGCATGTCCATCACGGGTGCCATGTTCACTTCGTTGAACGTGGTCAGGATGGCGTTGGTCGATTGCGACTGCAGCAGACGCTCGGCCACACGGGCACGCAGGCGGGTCATAGGCACGCGCTGCTCTGGACGGTCACCCAGGTTGGGGGCGGCAGGAGCTGCCACCTGGGGCAGCGCCTTGGTGGGCACGCCTGTGGGGATCACGCTAGGAGCGACAGCGGGCTTGGCACCGCCGGCCACGGCGGCCAACACGTCACCCTTGGTCACGCGGCCATCCTTGCCGGAGCCAGCCACGTCGCCAACAGACAGGTTGTTGTCGGCCAGCAGCTTGGCGGCGGCAGGCATGGCCACGTCGCCCTTGGAGCCACCAGCAGCAGGTGCCGCCACGGCGGCAGCAGGGGCCGCAGCTGCGGCTGCGGGGGCAGCAGCAGGCGCAGCCGCGCCAGCCTTGCCTTCGGTGTCGATCTTGGCGATGACCTGGTCAGACACCACGGTGCCGCCATCACCCACCACCAGCTCAGCCAGCACGCCAGCCGCAGGTGCGGGCACTTCGAGCACGACCTTGTCGGTTTCGATTTCGATCAGGATTTCATCGGCAGCAACAGCTTCACCGGCTTTTTTCTTCCAGGTCAGCATGGTGGCTTCCGCCACGGATTCAGACAACTGGGGGACTTTGACTTCTACGATAGCCATGACAAATTCTTTCAGTGAGGGTTTTGTTCTGTATTCGGGTTTCCGGCCTTACTTGGTCAGGACAAAACCCTTGAGCTTGGCGAAGGCGGCATCCACCAGGGCCTTTTGCTGTTCCTGGTGCAGGTGCGAGTAACCCACCGCAGGCGATGCGGAGGCTGCACGGCCGGCATAACCCAGCTTCTGGCCATCGAGCATGTTCTCGTGGATGTTGTGCTGGATGAAGAACCAGGCGCCCTGGTTTTGGGGCTCGTCCTGGCACCACACGATTTCGGTCGCATTGGGGTACTTCTTCAGCTCAGCGGCAAATGCCTTGTGCGGGAAGGGGTACAGCTGTTCCACACGAATGATGGCGACGTCGTCGGCTTCCTTTTCGGTGCGCTTCTTCACCAGGTCGTAGTACACCTTGCCCGAGCAAGCGATCACACGCTTGACCTTGGCTGCCTTCTTCTCGATGGCGTCATCCTGCTCAGGGATCACCGTCTGGAAGCTGCCCTTCGTGAACTCGGTCAGCGGCGAAGTGGCGTCCTTGTTGCGCAGCAGCGACTTGGGCGTGAAGATGACCAGCGGCTTGCGCAGGTCACGCACCATCTGGCGACGCAGCACGTGGAAGATCTGGCTGGCCGTGGTGGGCTGCACGAGCTGCATGTTGGCGTCAGCGGCCAGCTGCATGAAGCGCTCCACGCGGGCCGAGCTATGCTCCGGGCCCTGGCCTTCGTAGCCGTGCGGCAGCATCAGCGTGATGCCGTTCAAGCGGCCCCACTTCACCTCACCCGAGGCGATGAACTGGTCGATCACCACCTGCGCGCCGTTGGCGAAGTCACCGAACTGCGCTTCCCAGATCACCAGGGTGTTGGGGTCGTTAGAGGCGTAGCCGTATTCGAAGGCCAGCACGGCCTCCTCGGACAGGATGGAGTCGATGACAGTGAACGGAGCCTGGTTCTCGGCGACGTTCTGCAGCGGCACGTAGGTGCCTTCGTCCCACTTCTCGCGCTTTTGGTCGTGGATGACGGCGTGGCGGTGCGTGAACGTGCCGCGGCCGCTGTCCTCGCCCGACAGGCGCACCGGGTAGCCCGAGGCCACCAGCGATGCGAAGGCCATGTGCTCGCCCATGCCCCAGTCCACGTTGATCTCGCCACGGCCCATGGCGGCGCGGTCGTCGTATACCTTCTTCACCAGCTGGTGTGGGGTAACGGTCTCGGGGATCGTGGTGATCTTCTCGGCCAGGCGCTTCCACTCGGTCAGAGGAATGGCGGTGTCACCAGCGTCCGTCCACTTCTTGCCCAGGAAGGGCGACCAGTCCACTGCGTACTTGCTCTTGAAGTTGGTCAGCACAGGATCCACGGTGTGCTTGCCAGCGTCCAAGGCGGCCCGGTAGGCCTTGGCCATCTCATCGCCCAGAGTCTCACCCAGGCCTTGAGCAGCCAGCTTGTCGGCGTACAGCTTGCGCGTGCCGGGATGCTGGGCAATCTTCTTGTACATCAGCGGCTGGGTCAAAGCAGGAGTGTCCTGCTCGTTGTGGCCCAGCTTGCGGAAGCAGGTGATGTCCACCACCACGTCCTGGCGGAATTCCATGCGGAACTCCAGGGCCAGCTGGGTGGCCAGCACCACGGCTTCTGGATCATCGCCATTGACGTGCAACACGGGCGACTCGACCATCTTCACGATGTCGGTACAGAACGTGCTGGAGCGCAGGTCGCGCGGGTCGGAGGTGGTGAAGCCGATCTGGTTGTTGATGATCAGGTGCACCGTACCGCCCGTGGTGTAGCCACGGGTTTCGGACAGGGCCAGGGTTTCCTGGTTCACGCCCTGGCCGGCAAAGGCCGCGTCACCGTGCACCAGCACGGGCAGCACCTGTTTACCCTTGGGGTCGCCGCGGCGGTCCATGCGCGAGCGCACCGAGCCCTCGACCACGGGGTTCACGATTTCCAGGTGCGAGGGGTTGAAGGCCAGCGACAGATGCACCGGGCCGCCGGTCGTGGAGACGTCGGAGGAAAAGCCCTGGTGGTACTTCACGTCACCGGCGGGCAGGTCCTCGGGGGCGGTGTGCTCGAACTCGGCGAACAGGTCCTTGGGCATCTTGCCCAGGGTGTTGACCAGCACGTTCAGGCGGCCGCGGTGGGCCATGCCGATCACCACTTCCTGCACGCCCTTTGCGCCTGCGGAGTTGATCAACTCGTCCATGGCGGCAATGAAGGACTCGCCCCCCTCGAGCGAGAAGCGCTTCTGGCCCACGTACTTGGTGTGCAGGTAGCGTTCCAGGCCTTCGGCGGCCGTCAGGCGCTCCAGGATGCGCTTTTTCTTGTCGGCAGAGAAGTTGGGCTTGCTGCGGATGCTTTCCAGCTTTTGCTGCCACCAGCGCTTTTGCACCTGGTCGGTGGCGTACATGTACTCCACGCCGATGGTGCCGCAGTAGGTCTCGCGCAGCGCGTTCAGCAGCTCGCGCAGGGGCATCTTGTCCTTGCCGAAGAACGTGTTGCTGGTGTCGAACACGGTTTCCTGGTCGGCGTCGCTGAAGCCGTAGAACGAAGGCTCCAGTTCTGGAATGTTGGGGCGCTCAGTGCGCTTGAGGGGGTCCAGATCAGCCCAGCGCTGACCCACGTTGCGGTAGGCGGCAATCAGCTGCTGAACGGCGGTGCGCTTGCGGCCCATTTCGGCGTCAGCGCTTGCAACCACCACTTTGGTGCCGCCAGCCTTTGCGCGCTCAGCGAACGCGTTGACCACGGGAAGGTGCGGAACGTCCTTGGCATTGGAGCCATCCACAGCGGGTACGTGCTGCAGTGCATCAAAATACTCGCGCCACGTGTCGGGCACGCTGCCAGGATTGGCAAGGTAGTTTTCATACATCTCTTCGACATACGGCGCATTGCCGCCGAAGAGGTAGGTGTTGCCTTGGTAGGCTTGATAGACGGATGTCGTATCGCTCATATTCCGCTGACCTCCGCTCCCCTGCAGGGAGCATTAGCTGGTTGGTAAACCTTCCGCGACACGGCTGAACCGGTTGGCGGATGCGACTGTGGCTGGGGAAGGGCCTAGGGTTGCGGTGGCGATTGTGCCACTGAACCGGGCATTGACCAAGGTCGAGCTGGAAAGTGCCTTTGCTCTGCCGCGAAATAATCAGGTGGCGTGTCGTACATTGCGGGGCTGTATTGCCCGAATGCAACCTGGTAAATGACTCAACACCCACTTCAAAACAAGGCATTTCTGCTGCTGCTGGCCATCGTGAGCGTCGCATTTGGCGCCATCCTCTGGCAGTTCCATGGCGCAATTTTCTGGGGAATCGTGCTGGCTATCCTCTTCACCCCCCTGCACCGCATAATGCTGCAGCGCATGCCCCGGCGCGAAAATTTGGCCGCCCTTTGCACGCTGGGGCTGTGCATGGTCATGGTGATTTTGCCCATGACGCTCATCGGCGTCTCATTAATACAGGAGGCCACGGCCATTTATGAACGGCTCAAAAGCGGGCAACTCAACTTTGGGGCCTACGTTCAGCAGGTGGTAGCGGCGCTCCCCGCCTGGGTCACCCAGCTGCTGGAACGCTTGAACCTCACCACTTTGGAAGAGCTTCAGCAAAAGCTCTCGTCCGTGGCTGTTCAAGCCAGCCAATTCCTGGCCTCCCAGGCGGTGAATATTGGCCAAAACACGCTTGAATTTCTCGTCGGCTTCGGGATCATGCTGTACCTGCTGTTTTTCCTGCTGCGCGATGGGCGCGCTCTAGCGCTTCGCATCAACCATGCCACGCCGCTCGACAACGACCACAAGAGAAAGCTGGTGAGCAAATTCACCACTGTGATCCGGGCCACTGTGAAGGGCAACATCGTTGTGGCAGCATCTCAAGGGGCTCTGGGCGGGCTGATTTTCTGGATTCTGGGCATCCAGGGGCCGGTGCTGTGGGGCGTGCTCATGGCGTTTCTGTCGTTGCTGCCCGCTGTCGGGGCTGGCTTGATCTGGGTGCCGGTGGCCATCTACTTTTTGGCTACGGGGGCCATTTGGCAAAGCGCAGTGCTCACGCTCTTCGGCGTTTTTGTCATCGGCCTGGTGGACAACGTGCTGCGCCCGATACTGGTCGGCAAGGACACCAAAATGCCCGACTATGTCGTGCTGATCTCCACCTTGGGCGGCATGGCCTTGTTTGGATTGACCGGCTTTGTGATCGGCCCGGTCATTGCCGCCCTCTTCATGGCCTGCTGGGATCTGTTTGCTCCTGCGGAAGGTTCTGGAGCGCCACCGCCCAACGCGTGATCTGCTCAAACAAAAAAGGGAGCCCTTCCGTGCTCCCTTCCATCCGTCAGTCCTTGTGGCCACCATGCCCCCGGCCATTGCCGTGGGGGTGCCGATCATCACGGTGCCCATGACGATGGTCATCGCCCTGCGGCCCCGCGTGGTGACCGCCCCGCTTCGGCGGACGGCTTCCAGGCTCTTTCACGAAGTACACCGGCTGACCACAGGCGTTGTAGCGCCCACAGTGTTTGGCCCAGTTCTTCGCATGCCCTGGCGGCACATACATGTAAATAGGAGAGCGGTGAACCGCTACCGGGGGCCGTTGAATGATGACGGGCTCTGCATAGATCAACGGAGGTGGACCACCGCTTCCGATCTGAATCCGACCGTACACACCCGGCGCCAACTGTCCATCCACGGTGGCGTTTACGTAGCTCTGCGCCCAAGCCACGTTGCCCGCCAACCCCAGCAAAAGCCCTGCGCCAGCAGCCAAGAGCTTGTGCGGCAACAAATTCACGATCATTTGTTCACTCCAAAGTACTTTCATCATCATTTGTAACCGCCTCCGCTGGGCTGAACATTGCTCCACGATGTTTTTTTGTAAGCGGCTGTTGGCAGCCGTCCAGAAAATGAAACGGCTATCGCGTCACTTCACGCACCGATAGCAAGTGCAGACGGCACTAAATATTTGGTAACCGGATTGGCGCAGTGGATTAGCATGCGCCAAACCCCCCTCATGAAAGCCTGCCATGCCCTATGAACGACGCCACTACGTGCGCGTGCAGTTTGATGCACCCGCTGTGTTGACCCTGGCCACAGCAGCCTTCAACGTGCAGGTGCTGGACTTGTCTCTCAAGGGTGCGTTGATCACCCTGCCTGAAAACGCGCAGGTTCCTGCCGGCATGCCCTGCCAGCTCGACGTGCCGCTGGCCGAAACGGAGGATTGCATCTCGATGACCGCAGGCATTGCCCATGTGGATGGGAATCGTGCGGGGCTGCTGTGCAGAAGCATTGACCTGGACAGCGTCACCCACCTGCGGCGCTTGATTGAACTGCAACTGGGCGACCCCGCATTGCTGGAGCGCGATCTGGCAGAACTCATTCAGTCATCGAGTTCTGCCGAGTAATCCCCCGCGCGGTAACGGGGGCGGCCGTCAGGCCTTTGCCTCGGCGGCCAACTCGTTTTCCTGCAACGCGCGCCACATCACCTTGCCACTGCCGCTCTTAGGCAAGGCGGGCACAAACTGCACGATGCGCGGCACCTTGTACACCGCCATGTTCTCGCGGCACCAGTCAATGATCTGCTGCTCAGTGGTGTCCTTGTGGGTAGCGCGCAGCACCACCACCGCCTTCACCGTTTCGCCCCGGTAGCTGTCCTTGGCGGCGATGATGCAGGCCTCTTGAATCGCTGGGTGGCGGAACATCAATGCCTCCACCTCGGCCGGCCAGACCTTGAAGCCGCTGGCGTTGATCATGCGCTTGAGCCGGTCCGTCAAAAAGAAATAGCCGTCTTCATCCATACGCCCCAGGTCGCCCGAGCGGAAAAACCGCTTGCCCTCGAACTCGATGAACGCCGAAGCCGTGGCGTCGGGCCGCTTCCAGTAGCCCTCAAACACCTCGGGGCCGTGGATGATGATCTCGCCCTGCTCACCCACAGGCACCTCCTGCAGCGTGTCAGGGTCCATCACACGGGCATCAGTGCTCATGAAGGGGATTCCCAGGCACTGCTGCTTGGGATTGTCAGGCGGGTTGGAGTGCGACGGCGCAGCGGTTTCGGTCAGTCCATACCCCTCGGCATAACGCAGCCCATATTGCTCCAGCAACCGCTGTGCTACCGCCTGCGGCATGGCTGCGCCGCCACCGCCGATGTAGACCAGGCTCGACAGGTCATAGCTTGCAAAATGCGGGCTGGCCAGCAGGTCAATGACCATGGTGGGGATATTGGTCCAGTTCGTCACCTGCCAGCGTGAAATCAGGCGGCCCGCCAAATCGCGGTCCCATCGGGGCATGATCACAATGGTGGCAGCACTGTAGATCGAGGCATGCATCACACTGACCATGCCAGTGATGTGGAACATGGGCACCACCGCGAGGGTGACGTTATCGGCCGACCCAGCCCCCCAAAGCGCACTGGCCACCGCGTTGTGCATGATGCTTTTGTGCGGGTGCATACACCCCTTGGGCAGCCCGGTGGTGCCGCTGGTGTAGGGCAACAAAGCCAAGTCCTGCGGCCCCACCGCCAGGGCGGGCGGTTCGCTGGTGCAGGCGATGGCATCGCTCCAGGCATGTGCCTGGCCTTGCTGCAGCGCAGGCAAAGGGTGGCGCGTGCCCAGCCAGTCTGCCCACGCAGAGGGGGGAGCATCATCACCGCTCACGTTGGCATCGAACGCATCGGTGAACTGGGTAACGACAAGGTGCGCCAGGCGCTCGGCTGGTGGCAATGCATCACTGGCCTGAACCCATTCAGCCGCCAGGTCGCCCGTGGTGATGGCGATCTTGGTATCGGGATCGGTGATGTAGTGCTTGAGTTCTTCGGCCCGGTTCATCGGGTTGACGGGCACCACCACCGCGTTGGCCCGCAAAATGGCAAAGTGCGCCATCACGAGTTGAGGGCAGTTCTGCATGCACAGCGCCACGCGATCGCCCCGTTTCACACCCAAAGTCGCCAAGTAGGCAGCCAGGCGCTCAGCGCCCTCCTTGAGCTGACGATAAGTCAGCGTACGACCAAAGAAAACCAGCGCCACCTTGTCCGGATAACGCTGGGCGCTGATGGCCAGGTTGTCCCACAGCGAGGTGGATGGAACAGTGATGGCATGGGGCAGACGACGGGGCCAGAACTTGTGGTGCGAGCGCATAGGGCGAACAGTCTCCTTTGCCTGCAAGCCTAGATGCCTACAGGCAAGCGGGCAATGGGGATCGCCCGCCAGGCCGTCACCAAGGTGACCGAGACACAGGCATCGCCGTCACAGCCGCCTGCGTGATCTGCTGAGCCCCTCGTGTGCCTTGATGGGCAAGGCACAGCGCATGCAGCAAAGCCCCACCGTTAGCTGTTCACCTGCGCCCACAGCTTGTCCAGCCGCTTCACGCTCACCGGCTGGGGCGTGCGCAGCTCTTGCGCGAAGAAGCTCACGCGCAGCTCTTCCAGCAGCCAGCGCAGCTCTTGCATGCGAGCGTCCACCGCGCCCTTGCGCTCGGCCACCAGACGCCAATAGCGTTGCTCTTGCGGGCGCAATTCGGCCAGCTTGGCAGCATCGCGTGCGGGGTCAGCGCGGTACTTGTCCAGGCGCAGGGTGACGGCCTTGAGGTAGCGCGGAAAGTGCGCCAGTTGCGCCCAGGGGGCCTGGGCAATGAACTGCTTGGGCATCAGGCGCTGCAACTGCTGGGCCACATCGGCCGTAGCGTCCGGCGCGTTCTTGGTGTCCTTGAGCTTGCGGGCGGCAGCCGCGTATTCGATGAGGATGGTGCCCGCCAGGCGAGCCACCTCGTTGGCAATCAGCGTCAGGCGGCCCCGGCCTTCGTCCACTCGGCGTTTGAAGGCGGCCTCGTCGGTGGGCAGCGGGTCGAGCAGAAAAGCGCGGTCCAGCGCCACATCGATGATCTGGGCACGCAGCTCATCCTGCGTGCCCAGCGGCATATAGGCCACAGCCATCTTCTGCAGGTCGGGGATGTTCTTTTCAAGGTACTTGAGCGCGTCCTTGATCTGCAGCGCAAACAAGCGACGCAGACCCGCACGGTGCTTGGTGGCCGCCACCTCAGGCTCGTCGAAAACCTCGATGGTGACCGCATCACCGCCATCGATCAGCGCCGGGAAGCCCACCAGCGTCTGTCCGCCCTTTTTGATTTCCATGAGTTCGGGCAGCTCACCAAACGTCCAGGTGGTGTAGCGCTGGCCCGCCGGGGCGGTTGGTGCTGAAGCCGGTGCAGGGGTAGCCTTTGCTACATTTTTAATAGCTGCTTGCGCTTTACCCTCGGGCGCTGGAGCCCTTTTTTGCTCTGATCCACCCTGCCCGCCCAGCTTGAGCCCCGCCAGCGCCTGGAAGGCCCCCCGCGCCTTGGCGCCCCATTCGGCCTTGAGCGCGCCCAGGTTGCGGCCATGGCCGAGCTGGCGGCCATGCTCGTCCACCACGCGGAAGTTCATGAACAGATGCGGGCTGAGCATATCGAGCTTGAAGTCTGCCCGCTTCACATCCAGCGAGGTCTCGTCACGCACTTGCTTGAGCAGCGCGTCCGTCAGGCTGCCAGTGCCAAAGCGCTCAGGCGCGGTGAACAGCTCGGCCAGCCGCATGGCCGATTCGGGCAGTGGCACAAAGCGGCTGCGCGGGCGCTGGGGCAGGCTCTTGAGCAAGGCCTGGATTTTGTCCTTGAGCATGCCGGGCACCAGCCATTCGCAGCGCTCCTCGCTCACCTGGTTCAGCACAAACAGCGGCACCGTCACGGTGATGCCGTCGCGCGGGTCACCTGGCTCGTGCAGGTAGCTGGCGGTGCAGTCCACGCCGCCCAGGCGCACGGTCTTGGGGAAGGCGCTGGTGGTGATGCCTGCGGCCTCGTGTCGCATCAGCTCGTCGCGGGTGAGCTTGAGCAGCTCGGGGTTGGCGCGGCTCGCGTCCTTGTACCAGCGCTCAAAGCTCGCGCCGCTGCACACATCCTGTGGCACCTGCTGGTCGTAGAAGGCGTAGATCAGCTCGTCATCCACCAGCACGTCCTGGCGGCGGGATTTGTGCTCCAGCTCTTCCACCTTGGCGATCAGCTTCTGGTTGGCGGCCAGAAACGGCAGGCGGGTTTCCCACTCGCCCTGCACCAGCGCCTCGCGCAGAAAGATGTCGCGCGCACCGTGGGGGTCCACCTTGCCAAAGTCCACCCGGCGGTTGTTGTAGATGACGATGCCGTACAGCGTGGCGCGCTCCAGCGCAGTGACCTGGGCGGCCTTTTTCTCCCAGTGCGGGTCCAGCATCTGCTTCTTGAGCAGGTGGCCGCCAATCTGCTCTATCCATTGCGGCTCAATCGCGGCAATGCCCCGGCCAAACAGGCGCGTGGTCTCCACCAATTCGGCCGCCACGATCCAGCGGCCCGGCTTCTTGTTCAGGTGCGCGCCGGGGTGCTTGTAAAACTTGATGCCGCGCGCGCCCAGGTACCAGTCGTCCTCGTCGCTCTTGCAGCCCACGTTGCCCAGCAGGCCTGCCAGCATCGACAGGTGAATCTGCTCATAGCTGGCCGGTTGCGTGTTGATGCGCCAGCCGTGCTCGGTCACCACCGTGAGCAGCTGGGTGTGGATGTCGCGCCACTCGCGCAGGCGGCGGATGCTGATGAAGTTCTGCCGCAGCAGTGCCTCGTACTGGCGGTTGCTGAGCTTGTGCGTGGGTGCGACCTCAGGTGTTGCAGCCGTGGCGGCCGCTGGCGCTGCTACCCGCTGCCCCACGGGCAAGATGGCCTGCGAAGGCGCTTTCTTGAGCGCCATGGCCTTTTGCGCACGGGCCGATGGCAGGCTGGGTGCCCCGCCCCGAGCTTCGTTGATCCACTTCCACAGCTTCAGGTAGCCGCTGAACTCGCTCTTTTCGTCATCAAACTTGGCGTGCGCCTGGTCGGCCTGCTGCTGTGCTTCCAGCGGGCGGTCGCGCACATCTTGCACGCTCAGGGCGCTGGCAATCACCAGCACCTCGTCCAGCGCTCGGCGTTCGCGGGCTTCCAGAATCATGCGGCCCACGCGCGGGTCCAGCGGCAGCTTGGACAGCTCCACGCCCATGGGCGTCAGCTCGTTCGCATCGTCCACCGCGCCCAGTTCGGACAGAAGTTGGTAGCCGTCGGCAATGGCGCGGCCCGAGGGCGCCTCGATGAACGGAAACTGCGCTACGTCGCCCAGGTGCAGCGACTTCATGCGCAGGATGACACCGGCCAGGGACGAGCGCAGGATTTCCGGGTCGGTGAAGCGCGGGCGGCTGTTGAAGTCCGCCTCGTCATACAGGCGAATACAGATACCGTTGGCCACGCGGCCGCAACGGCCCGCGCGCTGGTTGGCAGCAGCCTGGCTGATGGGCTCCACCAGCAACTGCTCCACCTTGCTACGGAAAGAATAGCGCTTGACGCGCGCTGTGCCAGCGTCAATCACATATCGGATACCTGGCACCGTGAGCGAAGTCTCGGCCACATTGGTGGCCAGCACGATGCGGCGGCCCGTGTGGCCATCAAAAATACGGTCTTGCTCGGCCTGCGACAGGCGCGCGAACAGTGGCAGCACCTCGGCGTTGCGCATTACCGGCTGGTGCGACAAGTGCTTGCGCAGGTGGTCGGCCGCCTCGCGGATCTCGCGTTCGCCTGGCAGGAAGATCAATATGTCTCCACCCGCATTGCCCTGCCACAGCTCATCCACCCCATCGGCAATGGCCTCGTTCAGGCCGTAGTCGCGGCTGTCTTCAAACGGGCGATAGCGCTGCTCCACCGGAAAGGTGCGGCCCGACACCATGATGACGGGCGCGGGGCCTTTGGCGCTCTCAAAGTGTTTGGCAAACCGGTCCGCGTCGATGGTGGCCGAGGTGACGATAACTTTCAGATCTGGCCGGCGCGGCAGGATCTGGCGGATATAGCCCAGCAGAAAGTCGATGTTGAGGCTGCGCTCGTGCGCCTCGTCGATGATGAGCGTGTCGTAGTTTTTGAGCAGCGGATCAGTCTGCGTCTCGGCCAGCAAAATGCCGTCCGTCATCAGCTTGACGGAGGCATCACGGCTCAGCCGGTCCTGGAAGCGCACCTTGTAGCCCACCACCTCGCCCAGCGGTGTCTTCAGCTCTTCGGCAATGCGCTTGGCCACGCTGCTGGCGGCAATGCGGCGTGGCTGGGTGTGGCCAATCAGCTGGCCTTTTTGCCCCGGCTTGGCATTGCACTTGCCCCGGCCCAGTGCCAGCGCAATCTTGGGCAGCTGCGTGGTCTTGCCCGAACCCGTCTCGCCGCACACGATGACGACCTGGTGCTTTTCGATGGCAGCCATGATCTCTTCGCGCTTGCCCGATACCGGAAGCGACTCAGGAAACTCGATGTGCAGGGGGGCTGCGGGGCGCGAAGGGGTGCGGGGAAGCTCTGGCGGACGCTGTTCTGAAGACATAGCCGTGCATTATCGATAGCCACGCCCCTGTTCCAGCCCGAAACAAACCGTGGCCACGCTGTTTCCACGGTTTCATGCCACTTCTTTTTTCCACACATCAGCGCTTCGCATGCTTATGATGCGCGACTTGGCGACCCCGGCGGTCGCCTTCCGTCATCTGTGCCTCCTGCATATTCCAAGGCTTCTTCCCCACCGCCATGTCTGCCGTTTTCAATTTCACTTTCGTGCCCTGGTTCCGGTCGGTGGCGCCCTACATCCACAAGTTTCGCAACCAGACCTTTGTGATCGGGCTGACGGGTGAGGCCATTGCCGCCGGCAAGCTGCACAACATTGCGCAAGACTTGGCGCTGATCCAGGCCATGGGGGTCAAGATCGTGCTGGTGCACGGCTTCCGCCCTCAGGTGAATGAACAGTTGGCCGCCAAGGGGCACGCCGCCAAGTACTCGCACGGCATCCGCATCACGGATTCGGTGGCGCTGGATTGCGCGCAGGAAGCCGCTGGCCAGTTGCGTTACGAGATTGAAGCCGCCTTCAGCCAGGGGTTGCCAAACACGCCCATGGCAGGCGCCACGGTGCGGGTAATTTCAGGTAACTTTCTCACCGCACGGCCCGTGGGCATTGTGGATGGGGTGGATTTCCAGCACTCGGGCCTGGTGCGCAAGGTGGATGTGGCCGGCATCCAGCGCACGCTGGACATGGGCGCGCTGGTGCTGCTGTCACCCTTTGGTTTTTCCCCCACGGGCGAGGCGTTCAACCTGAGCATGGAAGAAGTAGCCACCAGCGTGGCGATTGAGTTGCGGGCAGACAAGCTGATTTTCCTCACGGAAGTGCCCGGCATTCGCATGCAGCCCACCGAGCCCGAGAGCGAGGACAACCCCATCGACACCGAACTGCCGCTGGCGGCAGCACAGGCCTTGCTGGCAAAGCTGCCGCCCGCGCAGCAACCGACTGATACGGGGTTTTATTTGCAGCACTGCGTGAAGGCCTGTAAAGCGGGCGTGGAGCGCAGCCACATCATTCCGTTTGCACTCGACGGCTCGCTGCTGCTGGAGGTGTATGTGCACGACGGCATCGGCACCATGGTCATCGACGAAAAGCTGGAAGAGCTGCGCGAGGCCACCATTGATGACGTGGGCGGCATCTTGCAACTGATCGAGCCGTTCGAGAAAGATGGCACGCTGGTCAAGCGCGACCGCACCGAAATCGAGCGCGATATCGCCACCTACACCGTGATCGAGCACGATGGGGTGATTTTTGGTTGCGCAGCCCTCTACCCCTACCCCGAAGCCAAGACAGCGGAGATGGCGGCGGTCACGGTATCGCCCCAAAGCCAGGGCACGGGCGACGGTGAAAAGCTGCTCAAGCGCATTGAGCAGCGCGCCCGCGCCATGGGGCTGGACAGCATCTTTGTGCTGACCACCCGCACCATGCACTGGTTCATCAAACGCGGCTTTCAGCCCGTGGACCCTGACTGGCTGCCCGATGCACGCAAGCGCAAGTACAACTGGGACCGCCGCAGCCAGGTGCTGGTGAAAAAGCTCTGATTTACTGCCCGGCGAGCTGCATGCGCAGCCATGCCGGGCAGCCCTGACTGACCAAAGCGACTACAACGCCACGGCCTCGAAGGCCGGGTAAAGCTCGTCGATCCAGTGGTTGAGCTCATCCTGCGTGACATGCAGGTGGTCCATGCATGCCTGGCCGTGCAGCGTCCATTCACGGGTCGGCGTCAGGTTTTCGTGGTGGTGGACCAAATATTCCGCCAGCAACCCCAGCGCTACCAGATGCCGCACGGTGGCATCGAATCGTTCATCGCTCAGGCAGGAAAAGTCGTGGTGCAGCCAGATGGCCTGGGCCACATCAGGGGGCAGATGCCAGGTGCGCGCCACGATGGCGCCCATCACCGCATGGTCCGTGCGGTGTGCGGCATTCTCGGTTTGCGTGAAGGTGCGGTCCTTGCGCGCCAGGGCTTCCGTCACCGTGCCTGCATAGCCGCGCACTGCCTTCACCAGCACAGGCATGCCCACGTGGCAGAAAAGACCGAAGCTGTAGCCCAGCCCCGGGTCAAAGCTGTAAAGCTGGCGGCCAATGTATTCGCAGGCGATGGCCTTGCGCTGGGAGCTTTCCCAAAAATGTTCCAGCAGCGGAGTACGCACATGCAGTGCATTGCGGGTGATGAACGCAGTAAGCAACTCCAGGGCGGGCTGCAAGCCCAGCACCGTGAGTGCCATGCCCACGGTCTGCACTGGTTGCGCCAAGCCGTACAACGGGCTGTTGGCGGTACGGATCAGTGCAGCCGCCATGGCCACGTCTGACGAAGCCAGTTGCTCCAAGGCCTGCGAATCGAGCTCGGGGGCCGACGCGATCTCCTGCAACCTCACCAGCGAGTCTGGGCAGGGCGGAATGACGATGGCGCGCACGCTGGGGTGGGCGCGGGCTGTCTCGATGTCATGGTCTATGGAGTGGGAGGTCGCGGCGGGGGATCGCACTGACATCAAAGCCGGCATGGTCGCGCTTTCGGTACGGGTTCGACACGGTTTCAATTGGTTGCATTGTGCAGCCAAAAGATCCGCGGAAGGATCTGCCGCACGGTAACGAGGGGGCATTGCGCAATGCCCGCCTCCCCAGCACCTCAAATACCAGCGCCGCCCACGCCGTGCAGTCCCGCGCGGCTGTCCAGGCTGTTGCGCCCCGGCATGGTCTCGCCCAGGTAGTCCAAAAACCGCCGCACTGCAGGCGAGAGCCCCCTGCGAGACGCGAACACTGCATGCACGATGGCAGGCTGAGGCGCCCAGTCGGGCAGCACGCGCACCAGTCGCCGGTCGCGCATCTCCTCCTGGCACATGTAATCGGGCAGCCAGCAAATACCCGTACCCGCCACGGCGGCAAATTTAAGGGTGAGCAGGTCATCTGCGACGTAGCGCGGGGTGTAATGCACCACCTGGTGGGCGCCACCGGGGCCGATCAAGTTCCAGGAAGCCCGTCCGTCGGGCGCCGACATGGCAATGCTGTCCAGCTTGGCAAGGTCTTCCAGCTTGGTGGGCGTGCCCTGGCGAATGAGCAAGTCAGGGCTGGCCACCAGCACCTGGCGGGCTTGGTCCAGGCGTTTGACCACCATGCTGGCACTGTCTTCGAGCGAGGGACGCACCCGCAGCGCCACGTCAATGCCCTCTTCCACCACGTTCACCGCCCTGTTGGTCACCTGCATTTCCACGCGAACCAAAGGGTGCTGGGCCAGGAAGGTAGGCATCAATTCAGCAAGTACGGTCTGGGCCAGGGTCACGGGGCAACTCACCCGCACGGTGCCACGCGGCTCGGTCTGCACCTGGGCCACTGCATCAGCCGCCGCCTGGGCCGATTCGCGAATGGACTGGCAGTGCCGCAGGTAAGCCTCTCCCACTTCGGTCAATGACAGCTTGCGGGTGGTGCGCTGCAAGAGCCTCACACCCAGATGGGCTTCCAGATCAGACACACGCCTGGAGAGTCGCGATTTAGGAATGCCCAGCGCCCGGCCGGCGGCAGCAAAGCCGCCACGCTCCACCACCTCGGCAAAGTACAGCATGTCATTCAGATCTTGCACGTCGCGCTCCCTCCGTTGTCAGCTTGAATACTGTTCCATTAATAGAACAATCTATCGCGATTCGGGCGGCTTATCAAATTTTGTGAACAAATCGACAATTCTCCTCAAGCCGTGACCGTCGCGGCAACTTAACGAGGAGAACCCCATGCAACTGCTTCACATCGACTCATCCATCACTGGCGATGCTTCCGTTTCGCGTCAACTCACGGCCCAGGTCGTGGAAGCCTGGAAGGCCAGCCACCCAGGCACCCAAGTCACTTACCTGGACCTGGCTGTCAACGCCCCCAACCATTTCACGATGGACGCAATGGCCCCCCGCACTGGCCAGACCGACGGTTTGACAGAAGCGCAGAAGCGTGAAAACGCCGTGTCCGAACAGCTCGTGAGCCAGTTCCTGGCAGCAGACGTGGTGGTCATTGGCGCCCCGTTCTACAACTTTGGCATCCCCACCCAGCTCAAGGCCTGGATTGACCGCATCGCCCAGCCAGGCCGCACGTTCAAATACGGTGCCAACGGCCCCGAAGGCCTGGCCAAGGGCAAGACCGTGATCGTGGCATCTGCACGGGGTGGCGTTTATTCGACCAGCGCTGGTGGCCAGGCCATGGAGCACCAGGAAAGCTACCTGCAGACCGTGATGGGGTTCTTTGGTGTGACGGACGTGCGCTTCGTGCGCGCCGAAGGCGTCGCCATGGGCCCGGAAGCCAAGGCGCAAGCCCTGGCTGCCGCCGCTGAGCACACGCGCCAGCACACAGCGGCCTGACCGTCTCTACAAAGCCCCGGCTTCTGAATGTTGCACCCATGCGCAACATTCAGAAGCCGGGGCTTTTTTCATTTGCAAACAATTATTACCCCCACGCACAAAAAACCACGCAGTAATGTCACACTTACACTGTATGCATCTTTCGGTGATGTACGAGATGTGAGTGGGTACCTGGGACGATTGATTTGGCAGCTTCGTATGTGCGTCGGTTGTTGGCGTTTTTGGTCTGTGGCCTTCCCTTCATGGGCTGGGCCCAGGCGGTAGCATTCATCAATCCCGGACATCCAGACGAGCCGTATTGGCGCACGGTCAGTGAGTCGATGAACGCTGCCGCGCGCAGTCTGGGTGTGCCACTGGAAGAATATTTTGTGCGGCGAGAGCACGTGCGCTCGTTTGAAATCGCCCGCTCCATCGTCGCCCGTCCGGCTGACAAACGACCCGACTACGTCATCCTCACCAACGACTACGGCACCGGCCCCGAGATGCTGCGGATTTTCGAAGGCAGCGGCATCCGCGTGTTCCTGGCCTTCAGCACCCTCACCGCCGCCCAGAAGGCAGAAAACGGCGGGCCACGGGAGCGCTTCAGTCACTGGATCGGATCACTGGAACCTCGGGCCACGGATGCCGGCTATCTCACCGCCCAGGCACTGATTGCCGCGGGCAGAGCCCAACGCGCCCATGGCCCGGATGGCAAGCTGCATCTGTTGGCGATTGCGGGGGACCGGTCCACCACCTCCTCCATTCAGCGCAACGAAGGCATGCTCAAGGCCGTGGGTGAGGCACCCGATGTGGTGCTGCACCAGACGGTGTACGCGGGCTGGTCGCGCACCAAAGCTGAAGAGCAGATGACCTGGCTGCAGCAGCGCCACCCCCAGGCCCGTCTGGTGTGGACAGGAAGCGACCTGATGGCTTTTGGTGCCATGGATGCACTCGCCAAGGCCGGCACGGCAGCGCCTGGCCAGGACATGTGGTTCAGCTCCGTCAATACCACCACAGAAGCCATCAAGCGCTTGCGCAACGGGCAGCTCACAGCGTTGGCAGGCGGGCATTTCATTGCGGGTGCGTGGGCCTTGGTCATGGTCTATGACTACCATCGCGGGCGCGACTTCGCCTCCGAAGGGCTGGAGCTGGAACGCCCCATGTTCGCCCTGCTTACCCCTGATCTGGCCCAGCGCTACCAGCAGCGCTTCGGTAACGGTTTTGCCAGCCTGAACGTGCGCAGCTACAGCAAGGTGCTCAATCCCAAGGTGAAGCGCTACCAGTTTGGCTTCGAGCAGTTGCTTTAATCGCTGTATGACCGCGCGTCCCTTTCGCTCCATTGCCAGCGTGCTGATCCAGCGCACCATCGTGCTGGCGGTGCTGTGCATGGTGGTCTTTTTCTGCGTGCAGAGCTGGCTGCTGCGCTCCGAGCACCAAAGGCAGTTCGAGGCCGTGATGAGCGATGTGGCCAACACCAGCGTGCCCCTGCTGGCCGCCGCGCTGTGGGACATTGAAACCCAGGCCGTCCAGGCCCAGCTGCAATTCATTGCCAAGAAGCCTGCCATCGGTTTTGCCCGGCTGCAGGCCGCCGGGGGCCAGGTGTTTGAGGCAGGCAACTCTGAACTGGCCCTGCAAGAAGCGATACGCAGCATCACCATCTACGCCCCGCACGGCACCCAGGCGCTGGGCGTGCTGCACCTGAGCGGCAACCCGCAGTACCTGTGGCAAGGGTTGCAGGCCGAGGCACTGCGCATCTTGCTGGGCTACAGCGCACTCACCGCCAGCATTTGCGCGCTGATTGCCTTCATGCTCAAGCAGTTGCTGCAAAAGCCGCTGTCCACCGTTGCCGGTTTTGCGAGCGAACTCACTCCCCACCAGCTGACCACTCCCTTGCGGCTGAACCGAGCCCCCCAACCCCACAGCGATGAGATTGACCTGCTGGAACAGGGCGTGGTCAAGCTGCAGACGGCATTGCACGAGCACATCCACAACCTTGACGACCTGGTGAATGAACGCACGGCCCAACTCGAAAAGCTGCTGGAGGAGATACGCCACCTGTCCGTCACCGACGGCCTGACCGGCTGCTACAACCGGCGTGCGCTGCAAGACAAGCTGCCCGAGGAAATCGAACGTGCCCAGCGATACCACCGCCCGCTGGCGGTGGTGTTCATGGACATTGACCACTTCAAGCAGTTCAACGACCAGCACGGCCACCAGTTGGGCGATGAAGTCTTGCGCAGTGCAGCAAAGCATGTCGCGGGCGCGCTGCGCCAAGGCGTAGATTGGATTGCGCGCTACGGCGGTGAAGAGTTTGTGCTGGTGCTGCCCGAAACCCCGCTCGAAGCCGCCATCGCCATAGCCCACCGGCTGTGCGACGCCCTGCCGCAACACGCGGTGCCCAACCCCCGGGGGGGCTCGGTGTACATCAGCGCGAGCTTCGGGGTCACGGCCTACCGGCCGGGCGAGGATGCCCTTGCCCTGCTCTCGCGCGCAGACACCCTGGTCTACCAGGCCAAGTCGGCAGGCCGGCAACAGGTGGTTGCTGGCGCTTGAACGAGCAAGTCGCCTAACGGGCACAATCGCTACCAAATCAATAGCTGGTAGCGCTTACCCAGAGCGCCTTAGAGGCTAATTTCACTTAAATGACCGGCGTGGGGGCTGCATCACCCACTCCACTGCCTGAGCGGGCGGCGGCACGTCATTCAGCGCATTCACCCCAGCACAGCCGAAAAAAAGCGGGCCGAAGCCCGCTGAGTGTTGGAGCCTGGGCACCGACGTCGCCACCGGCACCCACCTGACCCTTAGAAACCAGGGATCACAGCGCCCTTGAACTCGGTCTGGATGAACTTGCGCACTTCTTCCGACTGGTAGGCCTTGACCAGCTTGCTCACCCAGGGCTTGTCCTTGTCGGCTTCGCGCACTGCGATCAGGTTGACGTAGGGGCTCTTCGCGCTTTCCTGCGCAATGGCGTCCTTGCCAGGGTTCAGGCCTGCGGAAAGCGCGAAGTTGGTGTTGATGGCAGACGCGTCCAGGTCATCCAGCGAACGGGGCAACTGGGCGGCGTCGAGCTCCACGAACTTGATCTTCTTGGGGTTGTCGATCACGTCCAGCGGCGTGGCCTTCAGGCCCGCTTCGGGGCGCAGCTTGATCAGGCCCTTGTCCTGTAGCACCAGCAGCACGCGGCCGCCATTGGTGGGGTCGTTCGGAATACCAAACTTCGCACCTTGCTTGAGGTCGTTCAGGCTCTTGATCTTCTTGGAGTAGATACCGATGGGGAAGTTGACGGTGTAGCCCGCAGACACGAACTTGTAGCCACGGTCTTTCACCTGCTGGTCCAGGTAAGGCTTGTGCTGGTAGCTGTTGGCGTCCAGGTCACCCGAAGCCAGCGCGGCATTGGGCTGCACGTAGTCGCTGAACTCGATGACCTGGATCTTCAGGCCGTCTTTCTCGGCAACCTTCTTCACCACTTCAAAAATCTGTGCGTGGGGGCCACCCGTCACGCCAATTTTCAAGGGCTTGTCTTGCGCCATGGCGCTGGCAGAAAAACCAGACACCAGGGCCAGAGCGAGGGCGGATTGCAACAGAGAGCGCTTGTTCACAGAAAAACACCTTTCGTATGGAGATGTTTCCGATCGTACGCAGCAATTCTTAAAACTCAAAAGAATAAGTTTTAATTATCTTAGCCAGTAATTAGTATGAAGCGCATCAGCCGTGGCAGCCACGGCCGCATGCAAACTGGGCCCGCCAGCTTCAATGCGCTCCGCGCAGCGCCACGTTGTTGAGCTTGTCCAGGCGTTCTGGCCAGGGCCCGCCCTCGGCGGCTTGCAGCAGGATGCGCGTCCAGGCCACCCAGGCGTCCCACTGCACGCGCTTGTCCCACGAATTGCCCCAGGCGCTGAACAGGTGCAGTGCGCTGCTGGCGGCCTGCCTGGCATCGTCGTGGCGGCCAGCGGCAAGGTACAGCTGCGCCAACACCATTTGCGGCTCGCCCACCCAGGGGTTGTGGCGCACTGCGCTTTCAAGCACGCCCGTGGCCACGTCTAGGTCCACCAAAGGCTGGTCTTGCTGGATGACCGACCAATACAGCGATGCCGCTGCGGCCTCGTTGGCAGCCGACAAGTGGTGATTGCAGTGCCCGAACACCGGCGGCGTGGGCAGCAAGCCCTTGAGGCCGGGGTGCTTCAGCGCTTTGGACAGCCCATTGATCTGGTGCACCATGCGGCCGGTGGGGCGCATGGGCCCCGGCCACAGCGATGCCGCCCAGTGCACCGCCTGCGGCCTGTGCTGCACATGCGGAAAGCGCGAGTAGATATCGTCCTGCCAGCTGAACCACTGCTCAATGGTGTCTGCCATGCTCACGATGGTGAAGGCGGCCACCTCGTAGGGCGTGAGCCGGTGCTGCGTGGCGTCCTTGTCGAGCAACAGGCTACCGTCCTCCTCCATGCCCTGCCCCAGTACCTTCTGCACAAACTGCGTGCGCGACTGCGTGCAAAACAGGTAGACCAAGTGCTCGGCGCTTTCGCCCACCAGCTCACGCAGGCGCGCACGTTCGCTGGCAGGGTCAAACTTGACCAGATCCACAAACGCATTGCCATACACGCTGTGCAGCAAGCCCAGCAGGCGCACATCGCGCGGTTGCTGCCACACGGTGAGCGAACGGGTCACCCCCACCAGGTGGTGCCGAAAGGTGCCCGCCTTGTGCCAGTCCTGCCCTACATTGCGGGCCAGCACGGTGGGCAGCACGGGCGCCAGTTCAGGGTCGCGGGCCAGCCACTCGTCATCCAGCAGGGGCTGTGCGCGGGCAAACAGGTCAGGGTCGAAGGTCTGGAACGGAATGGGCATGGTGGTGTTGTCTCCAATCGGGGTTGAGTGGCGTGCTCATGCGGCACGTTGTTGTGTGCCAAGTATGGCGCGAACACACCGAGAAGCCACGCGGTAAAGCCCTTGCCAGAGCAGAACGGTTGGAACAGAAGCTGCTTTGCCTGATACTGCACCAACGTTGTGCCGCGCTTGGCTGCCGGCCATCGCGCCGGGATTCTCTGCGGCCTCCCTCTTTCTTGGCTGACCCACACCTTCCACCAGGCATGGACCACAACCTGACCTTGATCACCACCATCGCTGCCGGATTTGGCGGGGCGCTGGTGCTTGGCTTCCTCGCCGAAAAGCTGCGCCTGCCGGCCCTGGTGGGCTACCTGCTGGCCGGCATTCTGATTGGCCCTGCCACGCCAGGTTTTGTGGCCGATGTGCACATCGCCTCGCAGTTGTCTGAAATTGGCGTGATGCTGCTGATGTTTGGCGTGGGCCTGCACTTTTCACTGGGCGACCTGCTCTCGGTGCGCCGCCTGGCGGTGCCGGGGGCGGTGGTGCAGATGAGCGTGGCCACCCTGCTGGGCATGGGGCTGGCGTGGTGGATGGGCTGGGGCGTGGGCAGCGGTTTGATTTTTGGGCTGTCGCTCTCGTGCGCCAGCACGGTGGTGCTGCTCAAGGCCCTGGAGGCACGGGGCGTGCTCGATTCGATGAATGGCCGCATTGCCGTGGGCTGGCTGGTGGTGGAAGACCTGGCCTGCGTGCTGGTGCTGGTGCTGATGCCGCCGCTGGCCGGTTTGCTGGGTGGTGGCGCAGCGCCTGCCGAAGAGGCACGCCCGCTGTGGCAGGCTTTGGGCCAGACCCTGCTACAGGTGGCGGCATTCATCGCCCTGATGCTGCTGGTAGGCCGCCGCGTGCTGCCCTGGCTGCTGTGGCAGGTGGTGAAAACGGGCTCGCGCGAATTGTTCACGCTGTCGGTGATTGCTGCGGCCATCGGCATTGCCTACGGGGCTTCGGCACTGTTCAGCGTTTCGTTCGCTTTAGGGGCCTTCTTCGCTGGCACGGTGATGCGCGAATCGGCCCTCAGTCACCGCGCCGCACAAGAGTCGCTGCCGCTGCGCGATGCGTTCTCGGTGCTGTTTTTTGTATCGGTGGGCATGCTGTTTGAGCCCAGGGTGCTGGTGGAACAGCCGCTACCCGTGCTGGGCGTGGTGGCCATCATCATGGTGGGCAAATCGCTGGCGGCATTGGCGCTGGTGCTGTCGTTCCGCTACCCCTTGAACACGGCCCTGACCGTGGCGGCCAGTCTGGCGCAGATCGGCGAGTTTTCGTTCATCCTGGCCGGCCTGGGCGTAGCCCTGGGGCTGCTGCCTGCCGTGGGCATGAGCCTGGTGCTGGCGGGTGCCTTGATCTCGATTGCGCTGAACCCCTTGCTGTTTGCGGCCATCGCGCCGCTGCAAGCCTGGCTGCTCAAACGCTCAGAACTGGCCCGCGAGCTGGAAAGGCGCGACGACCCCTTTGCCGAGCTGCCGATGAGCACCGAGCGCAAATATCTGGAAGGGCAAGTGGTGCTGGTGGGCTACGGCCAGGTGGGCCGGGGCATTGCCAAGGCTCTGGCTGCGGCCAGCATTCCCTGCATCGTGGCCGAGCAAAACCGGGAACTGGTGGAATCACTGCGCCACGCGGGCATTGCCGCCGTGTCGGGCAACGCAGCAGAGCCGGAAGTGCTGATCCAGGCCCATATCGCCAACGCCGCCATCCTGGTCATTGCCATCCCAGACACCCTGCATGTGCGGCAGATGGTCGAAATTGCCCGTGCGCTGAACCCCAACATCGAGATCGTGGTGCGCAGCCACAGCGAAGAAGAATCAGCCCTGCTGCGCGCCGACCAGGTGGGCACGGTGGTGGTGCGCGACGAAGCCCTGACCCAGGCCATGACGCGGCATATCCTGCAGCGCTTCGAGGCCGACCCGGCATCAGCACGCGCCCCCCTGCAGACAAGCCCGCAGCACTGAGGGCGGCGGGCTGGCGCGGATTCAGGGCTCTACAGGCAGCGGCCGCACCAGCCGCACCGGCAGCTTCGCGTCCTTGCTCACGTCCTTGCGCGACTCCCCCGTGCGCATGTGCACCGCCCAGCCATGCAAATACGACATCTGGTTGACCGTGCTGCCAGTGCGGCTCTGCATCGCGTTGCCATAGGCGTATTGGTTTTGCTGCGCCGACTTCACGTCGGAGGTCGATGTCCAGGTCCAGTCCAGCGGCGCGGCGGGGAACACCGTCAAATCCAGCCCTGGTGGCTGGGCCGATTTGTTGAACAGGCGCTGCAGCTCTGGAACGCGCGGCAGGCGCCAGTTCACGCCCTCAGCCTTCCAGCGCTCCACCGCGCGGGCCCGCGCCTCGGCGCGGTTCAGCATCAGCGGCTTGCCGGTGCAGGTTTTGCCATCCCAGGCCATGCCCTCCACGCAGCGTGCCCAGATCAGTTTGAGCCGCTCATCGGTCACGTAGGTGCCGTCTGCAGACACCACCAGTCCGTTGGCAGCCACCGGTTCGGCCTGCGCAATCGCGGCACCCGCGCTGGCAAAGCCCAGCCAGGCCACGCACGCGCCCCGCAGCATGGACACGGCAACCCGATGGGAGATCGACAGAGGTTGAAGACGTTTCATGGCAGCCATTCTTTCATGCACTCGGCCAGGCCGGTAATGCGTTTGTACATCCACGCGGCCACTTTGCCCAGTTCACCACGGCGCGCTCTGATGCAGATCCAAAGCCGTGCTCTGGAGCCCTGCCCTGCTTTTGCCATAGGCTTCGGGCCTATGGTCAGCAGCCGCCAATCAACCTCAAACAAAAATAGCCGCCAGCGCTTATCCGGCAAGCGCTGGCAGCTATCAAAAGAGAAGCAAACAACAGCCCTGGGCTGCGAAGCCCCCAGGCTTTAGCGGTGGCTGAGCTTGCGCACCGCCCAGTCGCCCAGGCTTTGCACGGCCTGCACGAAGAAGATCAGCACCAGCACCACGGCCAGCATGATTTCCGGCAGAAAGCGCTGGTAACCGTAGCGTATGCCCAGATCACCCAGCCCGCCGCCGCCAATGGCACCGGCCATGGCCGAATAACCGGTCAGGCTCACGAAGGTGATGGTCAGGCCCGCCACAATGCCGGGCAGCGCCTCGGGCAGCAGCACCTTCCAGACGATCTGGCTGGTGGTGGCGCCCATGGCCTGGGCGGCCTCGACCAAACCGTGGTCCACCTCACGCAAGGCAGATTCCACCAATCGGGCCACAAAGGGCGCCGCAGCAATGGTGAGCGGTACCACGGCGGCGGCCGTGCCGATTGACGAGCCCGTCACAAAGCGCGTGAGCGGAATGATGGCCACCAGCAAGATGATGAAAGGCGTGGAGCGCACCGCGTTCACAACCCAGCCCACCAGCTTGTTGACGGGGCCGTTTTCCAGCACGCCGCCATGGTCGGTCAACCGCAGAAACACGCCCAGGGGAATGCCCAGCAGAGCCCCCACCACGCCTGAAATGCCCACCATGACGATGGTTTCCCACAGCGAGGTGACAAACAGCTCCAGCATGGCTTCGGTGAAATTTGCAAACATGGCCCTTACCTCCCGCTCTCAACAACTTGCACTTCCACGCCGCTGGCGCGCAAATGCTCTACCGCCCCGTTCAGGCGCGCTGGCTCGCCCGTGGCATACAGTGCCAGCGAGCCAAAGGTCTGGTCCTGGATTTCATCGACCTGCCCGTGCAGGATGCTCATGTCCACGCCGTACTCGCGCACCATGCGCGAGAGCACCGGCTGGTAGGCGTTGTCGCCCGAGTACGACAGGCGCAGCAACTGGCCTACATGCCCCGGCGCCGTGGTGCGCAACTGGCTGGCCAGCTGGTGCACATGCTGCAGCACGCTGGCGGGCAGCTCTTGCGGCAGGATTTCGTCGATCAGGCTCTTGGTGATGGGCTTTTGGGGGCGGGTGAACACGTCCAGCACCCGGCCTTGTTCCACGATCTGGCCGGCGTCGATCACGGCCACGCGGTCGGCCACCTGCTTGATGACCTGCATCTGGTGGGTGATGAGCACCACCGTCAGGCCCAGCTCACGGTTCACCTGGCGCAGCAGGTCGAGGATCGAGCGGGTCGTCTCCGGGTCCAGCGCCGAGGTGGCCTCGTCGCTGAGCAGCACCTTGGGCCGGCTGGCCAGCGCGCGTGCAATGCCCACGCGCTGCTTTTGGCCGCCGCTGATTTGCGCGGGGTAGCGGTCGGCCAGCGCGGCCAGGCCCACCAGCTCCAGCAGCGGGCTCACACGTTCGCGAATGGCGGCTTTGTCCATGCCCGCCAGCTCCAGCGGCAAAGCCACGTTGTCGTACACGGTGCGTGACGACAGCAAGTTGAAGTGCTGGAACACCATGCCGATGTCGCGGCGCGCCTCGCGCAACTGCGAGTCGTTCAGCTTGGTCAGGTCGCGGCCATTGACGATGACTTCGCCCCGCGTGGGCCGGTTGAGCAGGTTGATGACGCGCACCAGCGAGCTTTTGCCCGCGCCGCTGCGCCCGATAATGCCGAACACCTCGCCTGGGGTGATCTGCAGGTCAATGCCCCGCAGGGCCTCCACCGGGCCTTGTGAACCCTGGTACGTCTGGGTGATGCCCCGTAAATGAATCATGCAAACAAATCGCGCCGCCCAGGTGCATCACCCGCTGCGGCGCTGGAAAGTTGGGTAAGGGGCTGGACTGTATAACTTCGCTATAAAAAATCAAACCATCGAATAATTACGTCATAAGAAGCGCAGGTTATTACGCCGCAGCACTGCGCAGGCGCAATGACCGCGAAATGACCACGCTCAGGGCAATCACCCCCACCGCCGCCGCCGTGAACACAGACACCAGCCAGCCCCTGTCCACGCTCAATGCCATCAAAAACACACCGGCTGACTGCCCCAGAAACAGAAGGCACGCAAACAGCGTAACCGCCATGCCCCGCGCCTGCGGCGCCATCTGCGTGGCCTGCGTCTGCAGGGTGTTGTGCAGCATGTAAAAGCCCAGCCCCGCCGCAAAGCAGCCCGCCACGGCCCACGCCACGGAGGGCGACCAAGCCAGCAGCAACAAGCCGGTGGCGATGGCGCTGGCACCCAGCAGCGCCAACCCATGCTCACCCAGCAAAGCCAGCCAACGGCGCGCGAACAAGCTGTACACCAGACCGCCAATGCCAAACAGCACCATCCCCCCGCCCGCGGCCGCTGCCGAGAGGCCATACCCCTCCACCATGCGGCTGGGCACAAAGGCCAGCGTGCCAAACGCCAGTGCGCCTTCAATGGTGACCACAGTGAGCACCCAGCGCACGCGCGGCATGGCCAGCAACTGGCGGGTGTTGGCAAGGTAAGCGGCCAATGAAAAAGGCGCAGAGGATTGACTCGCGCTGCCAACACCTGGCGTGGACGCATTCACCTGCCGCCACAGCAGTGTGGCAGCCGTGGCAAACAGGAACGCCAGCACCGCAAATGCCACGCGCCAGCCCAGCGCCTCCACCGCAAAGCCGCCAAACCACTGGCCGGCCATCATCCCCGACACCGTGGCCACCATCAGCCCGGCCAAAGTCTCCTGGCGCTGCTCGTAGGGCACCTGGTCGCCAATCCAGGCCATGCACAGCGGGATGATGCCCGCCGCCGAAGCGCCCATGGCCGCCCGCGATACCACCAGCGCCGTGAGGTTGGGCGCCAGCGCCGTGATGGCGCTGAAGAACGCACACGCCGACGTGGCCCCCAGCACCACGCGGGTTTTGCCCAGACGGTCGCCCAGCGGGCCATAAAACAGTTGCAGCACGCCATACGCCACCGCAAAGGCCGCGATCACGGCCGAGGCATCACCGGTGCTGACGTTGAACTCCTGGGACAAGGCCGGCAGCATCGGGTCGCACACGCGCATCGAGGCCATGCTGGCAAAAGCCGCCAGCGCCATGAAGCGCAACGTGCGTTGGGTGGATTCAGGGGAAGTGGAATGCATGGCGGCGATTGTCACGGCTTCGTCAACAGAGCGCTGGGCAGGGTCTGCAATGCCCTGCATTCGTGCGCGAGGCGGAAATGCAAACAAAAAAAGGCCGACTGCCACCCAGGGCAATCGGCCTCTTCATTCAGTTTGCAAACAGCGGTGGTTCAGCGCAGCAAGGTCACGCCGGTTTTGGACTGGATCTGCTCAAAGCTCACGCCAGGAGCCAATTCCACCAGCCTCAGGCCTTCGGGCGTCACGTCCATCACGCCCAGGTCGGTGATGATGCGGTCTACCACGCCCACGCCCGTCAGGGGCAAGGTGCAGCTGGGCAGAATCTTCAGGTCTTCAGTGCCGTCCTTCTTGCGGGCCACATGCTCCATGAGCACGATCACCCGCTTGACGCCCGCCACCAGGTCCATGGCACCGCCCATGCCCTTGACCATCTTGCCGGGGATCATCCAGTTGGCCAGGTCGCCCTTTTCGCTGACTTGCATCGCGCCCAGGATGGACAGGTTGATCTTGCCGCCCCGGATCATGGCAAACGATTGGTCGCTGCCAAAGATGGATGAGCCCTTGATGGTGGTGACGGTCTGCTTGCCGGCGTTGATCAGGTCGGCATCCACTTCGTCTTCGGTCGGGAAGGGGCCAATGCCCAGCATGCCGTTTTCGGACTGCAGCCACACTTCCTTATCGGCAGGCACAAAGTTGGCCACCAGGGTGGGGATGCCAATGCCCAGGTTCACATAAAAGCCGTCTTCGAGCTCTTGGGCGGCACGGGCCGCCATTTGGTCTTGACTCCACGACATAGTTCGTTCTCCAGCGGTTCAGTAGTACGGGCTCAGACGCCAGCCTTTTCGGTGATGGTGCGCTTTTCAATGCGCTTTTCGGGCGTGGGGTTGTGCACGATGCGGTGCACGTAAATGCCGGGCAGATGGATCTGGTCGGGCGCCATGGCGCCGGTTTCCACCACCTCTTCCACCTCGACGATGCACAGCTTGCCAGCCATCGCCACCGCAGGGTTGAAGTTGCGCGCCGTCAGGCGGAACTGCAGGTTGCCGGCCTTGTCGGCACGCCAGGCCTTGACCAGCGACACATCGGGCACCAGCGAGCGCTCCATCACATAGGTTTCGCCATCAAACTCGCGCAGCTCCTTGCCTTCGGCCACGATGGTGCCCACGCCGGTTTTGGTGAAGAAGGCAGGAATGCCCGCACCGCCCGCACGCAACTTTTCGGCCAGCGTGCCCTGGGGGGTGAATTCCAGCTCCAGCTCGCCCGCAAGGTACTGGCGCTCGAACTCTTTGTTTTCACCCACGTACGAAGAAATCATCTTCTTGATCTGCCGGGTCTCCAGCAGCTTGCCCAGGCCAAAACCGTCCACGCCGGCGTTGTTGGAGATAACCGTGAGGTCCTTCACGGCCGAGTCGCGCAAGGCATCAATCAGGGCTTCCGGGATGCCGCACAGCCCGAAGCCGCCCACGGCCAGCAGCTGGCCGTCAGCCACCACGCCTTCGAGCGCCTTGGCTGCGGAGGGAAATAACTTGTTCACCGCGATCTCCTTGCGAATATTTGGATTGGGATGCACTACGATACTACGTAGACCCGTAAGTAGTACCCCGTAAAGATTTGCCCTCATTGGGGCCCGCCCCGCCCAGAACAACCACCCCGCCCCATGGACGTAGATTACCGATTGGCTTTTGACTTGGCCCCCGTGGGCCTGGTGCTTTCACGCAACCGCACGATGGTGGACTGCAACCGCCATGTGTGCGAAATGTTTGGCGCGTCGCGCGAGGTATTGATGGGCCAGTCGTTCCAGATTCTCTATCCCAGCGCCGATGAGTACGAACGCCTGGGCGCACACATGGCGCCTATCCTCAACGCCAAGGGCCACTACGCCGACAACCGCGTGATGAAGCGCGCCAATGGCGAGCTGTTCTGGTGCCATGTGTCGGGCCGCGCGCTCAATCGCGACGACCCGCACGCCTCGGGCATCTGGAGTTTTGAAGACCTCAGCTCGCAGCGGCCCGTGCGCGCTGAACTCACCGGGCGCGAACGCGAGGTGGCCGCCCGCCTGCTGGAAGGGCTCACCTCCAAGGAAATCGGCAAGGCCCTGGAGATCAGCCACCGCACGGTCGAAATCTACCGCGCCCGCCTCATGCGCAAGTACAACGCATCCACAGCGGCAGACCTGGTGCACAAGCTGCTGGCGGGGCAGTAAACACCGTCAGGCAGGCTTCTTGGGCCCGTCAATCACCTCGGCGGCCGAGCGGAAGGCATCCACCGCCGTGGGCACGCCGCAGTAAATGCTGGTGTGCAGCAGCACCTCTTGAATCTCCTGCGCAGTGGCGCCGTTGTTGAGCGCGCCACGCACGTGGCCCTTGAGTTCATGCTGCTTGCCCAGCGCGGCGAGCAGGGCCACGGTGACCAGGCTGCGTGTTTTCATGTCGAGCCCAGGGCGTTGCCACACATCGCCCCACGCGTTGCGCGTGATGTATTCCTGCATGGGCATGGTGAACTCGGTGGCGTTGGCAAAGGCATTCGCCACAAAGTCTTCGCCCATCACCTGCTTGCGGGTGGCGAGGCCTTTTTCAAAATCTTTGGAAGCGGAAGTGGTCATCAAGGTACCTTCTGGAAAGGGAAGAAACTGCGGCGGCAATCCTATGATGATGCGTAGGCAAATCAAGCCGTGCACCACAAGAACCGGAGACACCCCATGACCACGCCCCGCTTTCCCCACCCCGACCTCAACAGCCTGCCCGAAGACATCCGTGCCCGCATCCTGGAAGTGCAGGAAAAGGCGGGTTTCATTCCCAACGTCTTCCTGGCATTTGCGCGCCGTCCGGCCGAATGGAGGGCCTTCTTCGCATACCACGATGCCCTCATGCTCAAAGAAGAAGGCAACCTGACGAAGGGTGAGCGCGAGATGATCGTCACCACCACCAGCGCGGCCAACCAGTGCCTGTACTGCGTGGTGGCCCATGGCGCCATCTTGCGCATTTACGAGAAAAAACCTCTGGTGGCCGACCAGGTGGCGGTGAACTACCGCAAGGCCGACATCTCGCCACGCCAGCGCGCCATGCTCGACTTTGCGATGAAGGTCTGCCAGAACTCGCACGCCATCGAAGAGGCCGATTTCACCTCCCTGCACGCGCATGGTTTTGACGATGAGGACATCTGGGACATCGCAGCCATCACGGCATTCTTCGGGCTGAGCAACCGCATGGCCAGCTTCGCGGGCATGGTGCCCAACCCCGAGTTTTACGCCATGGGCCGGCTGCCCAAAACCAAGGCATGACGCAGCTGCCCTGGCTGCTGCGCACGGCGGCCAGCGGGCTTGCGAGCCTGGGCTGCGCGGGGGCAGTGGCGGGTGGCTTTCAATGGGTGGCGGGCCAGCCCAACGCCCTGCCCCTGCACCCCTTGCCTATCGCGCTGCCTGCGGGCCGCATGCAGCCCTGGCCCAGCCATTCGCTGTTGCACAACGGCGGGCAACCGCCCACTTATTGGGTCGCAGCAGGCCTGGGGGTGCAGCGCCTGGACATCGAAGACCACCCCCTGGCCATAGCGTGGCGTGTAGAAGCCACGGCCACTTGCGCCCGACTGATCAACGTGCCCCTCAGTGAAGCCAAAGGGCCAGATGTGCACGCGGTGCAGCACAGCGAACTGCTGCCCATGACCTGCGCCGCAGGCTTTACCGACGACTGCACCAGCACTGACGGGCAATTGCGCATCCACACCACCTTTGCCGGCACGCAACGCGTGCGCACCGTGCGGGGCGGCTTTTATGGCACCGAAGGACGTATCCCGCAAACGCTGCACACCGGCACCCGCACGCTCACCATCACGCACGTTCCCTCTGGCCGCCACCTGCAACTGGTGGAGCGGCTGAACGACACCGCCGCCTACACCGCGCCCCAAACGGCCATCCGCTTCCTGCCGGGCCTGCAGCGCGTTCTGCTGCTGGGTGCTGCGCAAGACCGGGGCATGCCGCTGTGGCAGTGCGTGGTGCTGCCTTGAACGCAGACTAAGCCAACCCACCCAGCAGGGTGTCGGCAGAAGTTTGCTCTTTATTTGATAGCTACCAGCGCTTACCCAGAAAGCGCTGCAGCCACTTTTCATTAGATTTCACTCAACCTAGCTACCAAAAGGAGGCCCCCCGGCTCTGCCGGGGAGGCAGTAGAAGTTTGACTTTTCAGGAGGTTGTCCACCGTAGAGACTTTCAATCGTGAGCCGCCAAGCAAACGAAAGGAAGAAACACGATGGACAAGTATGAAAGTTTGAGTCACACGGCCTGGGATTGCAAATATCACGTGGTCTTCATCCCCAAGTGTCGAAGGCGAACGCTGTACAAGCAGCTACGCGAACACCTGGGTGAGGTATTCAGAAAGTTGGCCGCGCAAAAGGAATGCAGGGTTGAAGAGGGGCATCTGATGCCCGATCACGTGCACATGATGCTGTCGATCCCACCGAAGTACTCGGTGTCGCAGGTGGTGGGCTTTATCAAAGGCAAGAGCGCAATCCACCTTGCGCGGGTGTACGGAGAGCGAAAGCGCAACTTCGTGGGTCAGCACTTCTGGGCGCGAGGGTACTTCGTCTCGACGGTGGGACGCGACGAAGCGGTGATACGGGAGTACATCCGAAACCAGGAGAAGGAAGACGAGAGGTTGGACCAACTCGGTCTATGGAGGTGAGTAGCCACCGATAGGTGGCCCCAAGAATGAGGGGCCGCGTTAGCGACCCCTTACAGCCGCTTTGAGCGGCTCACATCCCGAATGCCCCCGGCTTTGCCGGGGGATGGTTACCTCCACCAAGGCCCGCATCCAGTCCGGCAGCGTGATGGCTTTTTGCTGCGGGAAATCCACCCAGATCGTGGTGGCCCCGCCTGCCGCGCAGATCACGCCAGGCTCGTCCACTCGCTCCATCGTGCCCCAGGTTTCAAAGGTGGTGCGGCCGGGGTCGCTCACATACAGCCTGAGCAGCACATCCGCAGGGTATTCAAGCTGGCGATAGAAGTTGCAGAAGGCGTTGACGATGACCGGCCCCTGGCCATCGGGCGCGGGGTTGCAGCCCACGGAGCGCATCCATTCGATGCGCGCTGTCTCCAGGTAGCGGAAGTACACCGTGTTGTTGACATGGCCCATGGCGTCCATGTCTCCCCAGCGCACGGGGAAGCGCATCTCGTACACCAGCTTTTTGACTTCAGGAATTTCAATCCGCATCACCCGCCCCCGCTGCCCATCACGCCACGCACATCAAACCGCAAAACCATCGTCTGCGGCAATCACCGCGCCGTTGATGAAATGGCTCTGGTCGCTGGCCAGCATCACCAGCAGTGCGTCCAGGTCTTCGGGGCTGCCCACGCGCTTGCGCGGCAGCATGTTCACCAGCTTCTGGCCTTGCTCGGTCTGCCAGTGGTGGTGGTTGATTTCGGTGTCGATGTAACCAGGGCAGATGGCGTTGGTGTTGATGCCGAACTTGCCCCACTCCAGCGCCATCGCGCGCGTCATCTGCACCACGGCGGCCTTGCTCATGCAATAGGCGCCAATCTGCGGCAGCACCTTCAGGCCTGCCATCGAGGCAATGTTGATGATGCGCCCGCCCGTGAAGCTGCCCGGCGCCGCGCCGCGCGAGCGGGCCAGCATGCGCTTGCCCACCTCTTGCGCCACAAAGAAGGCGCCCTTGACGTTGGTGTTGAAGATGAAGTCGTAGTCCTCAGGCGTCACGTCCTGGATGCGCTGGGTCGTGCTCACGCCCGAGTTGTTGACCAGGATGTCGATGGAGCCCATCTCCGTCTCGGCGTGTGCCACGGCGGCTTTGATGGAATCGTGGTCCGTCACGTCCAGCTCCACCACGTGGGCGTCGCCGCCCTCGCCTTCGATGCGGGCGCGCAGCTCCTTGAGCTTTTCGATGCGGCGGCTGGCCAGCACCACGCCTGCGCCCGCACGGGCCAGGGTGCGTGCAAACTGGGCGCCCAGGCCGCTGGAAGCGCCGGTCACGAAGGCCACGCGGCCAGACAGGTCGATGCTGTATGCCATTTGAATTTCCTCCAAATTCCGAAAAATAGAACGATCGTTCGATTGTGTGCGTTCGCTTGCATACAATCAGTCCCCAGCCAGACAGTGGACGCACCATTGCCGGTAGAAAATCAAACCATTATCAAACGCCCGACGAGACGCTCATGACAAACGAAGAAATTCTTGCCCAGTACGGTCCCCGCGAATCCATGGAGTACGACGTGGTGGTGGTCGGCGGTGGCCCTGCCGGTCTGTCGACAGCCATTCGCCTCAAGCAACTGGCTGCTGAAAACGGCAAGGATGTGTCCGTGGTCGTGCTGGAAAAAGGCTCTGAGGCCGGCGCGCACATTCTGTCGGGCGCCATCATGGACCCCAAGGCCCTGACCGAGCTGATCCCCGACTGGAAGGCCAAGGGCGCGCCACTGAACCAGCCGGTGACCGACGATGCCTACATCTTCCTGAGCAAGAAGTCGGGCTTTCGCGTGCCCAACCCGCTGCTGCCCCCCTTTGCACACAACCACGGCAACTACATCGTGAGCCTGGGCGCTGTCACCAAGTGGCTGGCCGAGCAGGCCGAAGCCCTGGGCGTGGAAATCTTCCCCGGCTTCGCGGCGGCTGAGGTGCTGTACAACGAAGACGGCTCGGTGCGCGGCGTGGCCACGGGCAACCTGGGCATCAGCAAGGAAGGCGAGCCCACCGACAACTTCCAGCTCGGCATGGAACTGCTGGGCAAGTACACCGTGTTTGCCGAAGGCGCACGCGGCCACCTGGGCAAGCAACTGATTTCCAAGTACCACCTGGACGAAGGCCGTGACCCGCAAAGCTTCGGCATCGGCATCAAGGAACTGTGGGAAATTGACCCCAAGCGCCACCAGCCCGGCTTTGTGATGCACACCGCTGGCTGGCCCATGGAGAACGACACTTATGGCGGCGCGTTCCTGTACCACCTCGAAGGCAACAAGGTCGCCGTCGGTTTTGTGACGGGTCTGGGCTATTCCAACCCCTACCTCAGCCCCTTTGAAGAATTCCAGCGCTGGAAGACCCACCCCAACGTCCGCTACTACTTCGAAAACGAGAAGGGCGAAATCACCGCCAAGCGCCTGTCGTACGGCGCACGTGCCATCAACGCCAGCGGCATCAACTCGCTGCCCAAGACGGTGTTCCCTGGCGGCGCACTGGTGGGCTGCAATGCGGGTTACCTGAACGTGGGCCGCATCAAGGGCAGCCACGCCGCCATCAAGACCGGCATGCTGGCCGCAGAAGCCGCCTATGAAGCCGTGGTGGCGGGCCGCCAGCACGACGAGCTGAGCGCCTACCCCAAGGCGTTTGAGGCCAGCTGGCTGCACACCGAGCTGAACAAGGACCGCAACTTCAAGAACTGGTTCAAATACGGCCTGACCACCGCCACGCTGATGAACGGCTTTGAGCAGTTTGTGCTGCGCGGCCATATCCCCTGGACGCTGCACCGCGACAAGCCCGACCACGCCTACCTGAAGCCTGCAGCGCAGTGCAAACCCATCGACTACCCCAAGCCCGATGGCAAGCTGACGTTTGACCGCCTCTCCAGCGTGTTCATCAGCAACACCAACCACGAAGAGAACCAGCCTGCGCACTTGACGCTCAAGGACGCCAGCGTGCCGGTGAAGATCAACCTGGCGAAGTACGCCGGCCCCGAGGCACGCTACTGCCCGGCCGGGGTGTACGAGTTTGTGCCCGACACCACCAAGGGCGGCGATGCCCAGCGCCTGCAGATCAACGCGCAAAACTGCGTGCACTGCAAGACCTGCGACATCAAGGACCCCACACAGAACATCGTGTGGGTCACGCCAGAAGGCGGTGGCGGCCCGAACTACGCTGGCATGTAAGCCAGCAAAAACCATAGCGCATTGCGCTTGAAGGGCCTGCCTTGCAGGCCCTTTTTCTTTGGATAACCGATGGCGGCACGAATAGCAGAGCACCCGCGTGGGACGGCTGCCGCAAGCACGCGGCCTGCCAGGCACAGCGAAGTAAACTCATGGGCTGGCCCCAACGCAGCCTCACCGGGGCCCGCGGTATCTCTCCTCCTCAGAAAGTCCCCGAAGATGAACTTGAAGCAATTGCCCTGGATGTCCTTGGGCGCCCTCGCCCTGGCCGTAGCCGCCATCTCCCCCGCCAGCGCACAGCAAAAATCTGTGGCCGTGACGGCCATCGTGGAACACCCTGCCCTTGACTCGGTTCGCGACGGCGTGCAGGCAGCCCTGAAAAAGGCAGGCTTCGAGTCCGGCAAAAACCTGAAGTGGCAGTACCAAAGCGCCCAGGGCAACACCGGCACCGCTGCGCAAATCGCCCGCAAGTTCGTGGGTGACAATCCCGACGCCATCGTGGCCATTGCCACGCCCTCGGCCCAGGCCGTGATTGCATCGACCAAGACGGTGCCCGTGGTCTTCTCCGCCGTGACCGACCCCGTGGCTGCCAAGCTGGTGAAAGACTGGGAGCCATCGCGCGGCAACGTGACCGGGGTGTCCGACCTGCTGGCGCTAGACAAGCAGATGGAGCTGGTCAAGCAAGTGGTGCCCAACGCCAAGCGCGTGGGCGTGGTCTACAACCCCGGCGAAGCCAACTCGGTGGTCGTGGTCAAGCAATTGCAGACCCTGTTGCCCAAGCTGGGCATGACGCTGGTGGAAGCCGCAGCGCCCCGCTCGGTGGACGTGAGCAGCGCCGCACGCAGCCTGATCGGCAAGGTCGATGTGATCTACACCAGCACCGACAACAACGTGGTGTCGGCCTACGAGGCACTGGTGAAGGTGGGCCAGGACGCCAAGATCCCACTCGTAGCATCCGACACCGACAGCGTCAAGCGCGGCGCCATCGCTGCCTTCGGCATCAACTACCGCGACCTAGGCGAGCAGACCGGCCGCATGGTGGCGCGCATCCTCAAGGGTGAAAAGCCTGGCGACATCAAGCCCGAGATCAGCACCAAGATGGAACTGTTCGTGAACCCCGGCGCTGCCGAAAAGCAGGGCGTGAAGCTGTCCGACGCGCTGGTCAAGTCGGCCGCGCAAGTGGTGCAGTAAGCACCGCCGTGCTGCAGGGCTGGGCGTATGCCCGGCCCCTCCGGCAGGAGCCATGCCCCGCGTGGCTCCTGCTTTGTTTTTCCCCTTGCTGGCCCCGCTGCCCATGTCCTTCTTTTCCCTGCTCGGCGCCGTTGAAATCGGCCTGATCTTCAGCCTGGTGGCCCTGGGCGTTTTCATTTCGTTCCGGCTGCTGCGCTTTCCTGACCTCACGGTGGATGGCAGCTTTCCGCTGGGCGGCGCCGTCTGCGCCATTCTGATTTCCACCGGCACCAACGCCTGGGTGGCCACGCTGGCTGCCACGGCGGCAGGTGCCGTGGCCGGGCTGATCACCGGCTGGCTCAACGTCAAGCTCAAGATCATGGACCTGCTGGCCAGCATCCTGATGATGATTGCGCTGTACTCCATCAACCTGCGCATCATGGGCGGGCCCAACGTGCCTCTCATCAACGACCCCACCCTGTTCGTGCTGCTGCAGCCCGAAGGCATGCAGGACTACATTGCGCGCCCGCTGATCCTCGCCGTCATCGTGGTGGCCGCCAAGCTGCTGCTGGACTGGTTCTTTGCTACCGAACGCGGCCTGGCCATTCGCGCCACCGGGTCGAATGCCCGCATGGCCCGCGCGCAGGGCGTGAACACCGGCGCCATGCTGCTGCTGGGCATGGCCATCTCCAACGGGCTGGTGGGCCTGGCCGGTGCGCTGTTTGCGCAAACGCAGGGCGGCTCGGACATTTCCATGGGCATCGGCACCATCGTCATCGGCCTGGCTGCCGTGATCGTGGGCGAGAGCATCCTGCCCTCGCGCCGCCTGATCTATGCCACGCTGGCGGTCATCATCGGCGCCATCGCCTACCGCTTCTTCATTGCTCTGGCGCTCAACAGCGACTTCATCGGCCTCAAGGCACAAGACCTGAACCTGGTCACCGCCGTGCTGGTGGCCGTGGCGCTGGTGATTCCGCAGCTCAAGCGCAAGTTCGCCAAGCGCAAGCCGTCCTGAACCCGCGCACCGAAAGAGCCCCATGCTGAGCGCCCAACACCTCGAAATCACCTTCAACCCCGGCACGCCGATCGAAACGCGCGCACTGCGCGGCATGTCGCTGGACATCCCGGCCGGGCAGTTCGTCACCGTCATTGGCTCCAATGGCGCCGGCAAGTCCACCTTTTTGAACGCCATTTCGGGCGATCAGACAGTGGACAGCGGCCGCATCGCCATCGATGGCGTGGACGTCACCCGTATGCCCGTGTGGGCCCGTGCCGAGCGCGTGGCCCGCGTGTTCCAGGACCCGATGGCGGGCACCTGCGAAGACCTCACCATCGAAGAAAACATGGCACTGGCCCAGCGCCGCGGCACGTTCCGCAACCTGGGCCGCGCCGTCAAGGCATCGATGCGCGAGGGCTTTCGCGAGCGCCTGGCCACACTGGGCCTGGGGCTGGAAAACCGCCTGACTGACCGGATTGGCCTGCTCTCGGGCGGCCAGCGCCAGGCCGTGAGCCTGCTGATGGCAGCGCTGCAGCCCTCGCGCATCCTGCTGCTTGACGAGCACACCGCCGCACTCGACCCGCGCACCGCTGACTTCGTGCTGCGGCTGACCGAACGCATCGTGGCCGAAAGCCAGCTGACCACCATGATGGTCACGCACAGCATGCGCCAGGCGCTGGATGTGGGCGACCGCACGGTGATGCTGCACCAGGGCCAGGTGGTGCTGGATGTGTCGGGCGAAGAGCGCAAGCGCCTGGATGTGCCCGACCTGCTGCAGATGTTCGAGAAGGTGCGCGGCGAAAAGCTGGCCGACGACGCACTGCTGCTGGGCTGACAGCAGCCAGCCGCTCCACCAAGACGCTACTGAATTAATAGCTGCTGGCGCTTACTACATAAGCGCCAGCAGCTATTTTTGTTCATAACGCCCCCATTACACGCCCAACGGTAGATCCGCCTTTTTCAGCGTGCGCAGCACAAAGCTGGAACGGCTGTGGCGAATGCCTTTGATCTTGTAGAGCTTCTCACGCAGCAGGCGCTCGTAGTCGCGCGTGTCTTTCACCACGATGCGCAGCAGGTAGTCGTAGTCGCCCGATACCAGGTGCGCCTCGATCACCTCCGGGATGCTGGCCAGCGTCTCACCAAACTTCTCCAGCGTGTTGTCTGAATGGCTGTCGAGCGTGACCTGTACCAGCACCGTATCGGCCAAATCGAGCGCCTGCGGGTTGATACGCACCGTGTAGCCCTGGATCACCCCGGCTTCCTCCATCTTCTTGATGCGCCCCCAGCAAGGCGAAGGGCTCAGCCCCACGGCCTGCCCAATCTCTTGCAGGCTGGCTCGGGCATCGGCCTGCAATACAGCGAGAATTTTTCGGTCAATCTTGTCCATGGCAGCCATTATTCCGCCACGGACACCAAATCAGAAGATATTTCTGTTTTATTCAAAATTTGAAGACAAAACAGAAAACAAAACCGGGGCGCGGTCTGCATACTCACTGCATCAAGGCGCTCTTACCGGAGCCGCCCCAACTGCCAAGGCCCCGGCTGGTTACCGCCAGCACGGGGCGCTTGCCATTCAGGGCCCCACAACAGCTATGGGCAGACTGCGCAGTTGCCCAGGCGACTGATAAGCACACTTACCAGCACAAACCCCGATGCTCTGGCGCGACGGAGGCCAACATAATGGAATTGAACCGGCGCGCCACCGTGGCTGCGCCCCACCACAGGAGACACCATGCAATTGACCAAACTCGTCGTCGGCCTGAGCCTTGCTTTGGGCTTTGTTGCCACAGCGGCCGCGCAGACCACCATGCGCATCAGCATCTCTGTCGCCCAGAACTCGCACCAGGGCGTGGCCATCGACACGTTTGCCAAGGAAGTGGAAAAGCGCACGGGCGGCCGCTACAAGGTTCAGACCTTCTACAACGGCGCACTGGGCGGTGAGCGCGAATCCATCGAAGCCGTGCAGTTGGGCACGCAAGAGCTGGCCTTCAGCTCCAGTGGCCCCATCCCCAACTTTGTGCCCGAGACCAAAATCCTCGACGTACCCTTCCTCTTCCGCGACAAGGCCCATGCCCGCGCGGTGCTCGATGGCCCCATCGGCCAAGAGCTGCTGGCCAAGTTCGACGCCAAGGGCTTCAAGGCCCTGGCCTGGGCAGAAAACGGCTTCCGTCACATGACGAACAGCAAGCGTTCGGTAAACGGCCCTGAAGACCTCAAGGGCCTGAAGATGCGCACCATGGAGAACCCCGTGCACATCGCCGCCTACAAGGGTTTTGGCATCATCACCACGCCCATGGCCTTCCCTGAAGTGTTCACTGCTCTGCAACAAGGCACCGTGGACGGCCAGGAGAACCCCCTGCCCGTGATCATCTCGGCCAAGTTCGACCAGGTGCAAAAGCACTTGACGCTGACGGGCCACGTCTACTCGCCCTGCATCTTCGTGATGAACAAGGCCGCGTTTGACAAGCTCAGCGCTGCAGACAAGCAGGCCTTCATCGACGCCGCCAAGGAAGGCACCAAGGCCAACCGCGCCCGTGTGGACGAAGACGACGCCAAGGGCGTGGCCGACCTGCGCGCCAAGGGCATGACCGTGGTGGACAACCCCGACAAGTCCAAGTTTGTGGCAGCCCTGGCCCCAGTGAATGCCGAGTTTGAAAAGCAATTCGGCAAGGCCACACTCGACAAGATCCGTGCCGTGAAGTAATCGCATGGAATCTTCGCGTTCGCTACACAAATCATAGCTAGTACCGCCCGTTGGCATTGCGCCAACGGGCTTTTTCGTTCATGAAAAAAACTTTTCTTCAATTAGAGCGGTGGACCACCGGCGCAGCCATGGCAGCGGCCTGCCTGATGCTGGCCATCGCCTCGTCGCTGGGCATGTTCCAGATCCTGATGCGCTTTGTGTTGGAGCAGCCTGCCGAGTGGACCGAGGTGCTCATCCGCTTCAGCCTGATCTGGATGGTGTTTCTGGCCATTCCCGCAGCCTTTCGCCAGGGGGCGATGGTGAGCGTGGACGTCCTCTACCGCTGGAGCCCGCCAGCCCTGCGCCGCGTGCTGGATGCGGTGGTGAGCCTGGCCGCACTGGCACTGATTGCGGTGATCGTCTGGTTTGGCTGGGACTACGCCAAGCGCGGCGGTGTGCAGACCATGGCGGGGCTGGAATCGGTGTCCATGTTCTGGGCCTATTTGGCGCTGCCCGTGGGTGGGCTGTTCAGCGCCGTAGGAATCATCGGCAACTGGGTTGACCCCCAACGCCAGGAACTGGAGACAGCGCAATGACCACCACCATGCTTTTCACCATGGTGTTGTGCTTTGCACTCACCGTCTCGGTGGCCGTGTCCATCGGGCTTGCGTCCATTCTGGGCATTCAGGTATCCAACGCCAACATGCTGATCTCGGTGAAGGAAATGTTCGCCTCGATCAACAAGTTTCCGCTGGCGGCCATTCCATTCTTCATCCTCGCAGGCAACCTGATGGAAACCGGCGGTATCTCACGCCGCCTGGTGGAATTTGCCAAGAGCATTGTGGGCGGCGTGCAAGGCGGCCTGCCCATGACCTGCGTGCTCACCTGCATGATCTTTGCGGCGGTGTCGGGCTCGTCGGTGGCCACCACGTTTGCGATTGGCGCCATTTTGATTCCTGCGCTCATCAAGCACGGCTACCCCACCAGCTACGCAGCAGCCCTGCAGGCCACCAGTGCCGAGCTGGGCGTGATCATTCCACCCTCCATCCCCATGATTCTTTACGGCGTGAGCGCCGAAGTGTCGATTGGCGAGCTGTTCATCGCGGGCTTTGGCCCCGGCATCCTCATCAGCCTGGCGCTGATGGCGTTTGTGTGGGTGTACTGCAAGATCAAAGGCTGGGGCAAGAACGATGGAGATGGGCGCCTGTCCTTTGGCAAGGCCACCTTGCAGGCGGGCTGGGCGCTGCTGATGCCCGTCATCATCCTGGGCGGCATCTATGGCGGCGTGTTCACCCCCACCGAAGCCTCGGCCGTGGCGGTGTTCTATGCACTCCTCGTGGGCGTGGTGATCTACCGCGAGATCAAGGTCAAAGACCTGTACGCCATCCTGCGCAAGTCGGCTCTCTCGTCGGCCGTGATCATGTTCATCATTGCCAACGCCGGGCTGTTCGCCTTCCTCATCACGCGCGCAGGTGTGCCCGATGCGATTGGCCGCTGGCTTGAAGCCGTGCTGCAGTCGCCCACCATGTTCCTGCTGGGGGTGAATGCTGCGCTGTTCATCATCGGCATGTTCATCGAGACCAGCGCCGCCATCATCGTGCTGGCGCCCATCCTTGCGCCGGTGGCGATGCACTTTGGTGTGGACCCGGTGCACTTCGGGCTCATCATGGTGGTGAATCTGGCGCTGGGCATGATCACGCCGCCCTTCGGCGTGAACTTGTTTGCGGCCTGCACGGTGGCCAGGATTTCGCTCGATCGCATCGTCGGCCACCTGCTGCCGTTCGTGGGCGTGATCCTGGTGTGCCTGCTGGTCATCACCTATGTGCCATCGATCTCGTTAGGGCTGCGCGACCTGGTCTACGCAAAGTAGGCTTACAATCGCGGCCGTCAGGAGAGAGTGCCCCACCTTCGATGAAGGCAGCGCGGCACCGCCGAAGGCGCAGGCAGCAGCCGAACGCTCAGGCAAAAGGACTGACAACCGCCCGCAGTGATGCGGGCGTTCCCTTGCTGGAGAGAGATGGCTCGCACAGTGCGTGATGAAGCCATCCACCGAAGGAGCAAACCGCACGGCCAGCCAAGGCGCTGCGGTGAATCTCTCAGGTAAAGCGGACAGCAGGGCAAATTCCGTAACCCACCGGGTTGCGGCCCCCATTTGCCCTGGAGTCATCCCATGTCCGCAGCCTCTTCCGCACCTGCCACGCCAGCCGCTCCCCTGCTCACCACACCGCTGAACGCCCTGCACATCAAACTGGGTGCCCGCATGGTGCCGTTTGCCGGTTACTCCATGCCCGTGCAGTACCCCGCTGGCCTGATGGCCGAGCACGTACACACCCGCACCGCTGCAGGCCTGTTCGACGTGTCGCACATGGGCCAGCTCAAGCTCATCGGAGCGGATGCTGCTGCCGCGTTTGAAACCCTGATGCCCGTGGACGTGATCGACCTGCCCGTGGGCAAGCAGCGTTACGGCCTGCTGCTGACCGACGAAGGCACCATCATCGACGACCTGATGTTTTTCAACCAGGGCGTGGTGGATGGCGAGCCTACGCTGTTCGTCATCGTGAATGGCGCGTGCAAGGTGGGTGACATTGCCCACATCCAGGCGCGCATCGGCCAGCGCTGCAAAGTGGTGCCCATGCCCGACCACGCGCTGCTGGCGCTGCAAGGCCCGCAGGCAGCCACGGCCCTCGCCCGCCTGGCACCCGGTGTGGAAAAGCTGGTGTTCATGACCGGTGGCGCATTCAGCATCGCAGGCTGCGACTGCTTTGTAACCCGCAGCGGCTACACCGGTGAAGACGGTTTTGAAATCTCGGTGCCCGCCGCACAGGCCGACACCCTGGCCCGCGCCCTGCTGGCCCAGCCCGAAGTCAAGCCCATTGGCCTGGGCGCTCGCAACTCGCTGCGCCTGGAAGCCGGCTTGTGCCTGTATGGCAACGACATCGACACCACCACCACGCCCCCTGAAGCTGCGCTGAACTGGGCCATTCAGAAGGTGCGCCGCACCGGTGGTGCCCGTGCAGGCGGCTTCCCCGGCGCCGACAAGGTGCTGGCCCAGATCGACAACCCCGCCACGCTGCCACGCAAGCGCGTGGGCCTGGTGGCGCTGGAGCGCGTGCCCGTGCGCGAACACACCGAACTGCAAAGCGAAGGCGGCCAGAAGATTGGCGAAGTGACCAGCGGCCTGCTGGGCCCCACCGTGAACGAACCCATCGCCATCGGCTATGTCACACCCGCCTTCGCAGCGGTGGGCACACGCGTCAACGCCATGGTGCGCGGCAAGGCCGTGCCCATGGAAGTGCGCGCCATGCCTTTCGTGCCCGCCAACTACTTCCGCGGATAAGCAGCCCAGCGCGCCCCCACCGGGCGCAGAACGGCCCGCCACAAAACGGGCCAAGCCGCTTACATTGCAGATTCCTAAACTTTTTCAATTGCTTGAGGAGCTCCCCATGACCGTCAAATTCTCCAAAGACCACGAGTGGATCAACGCTGCTGATGCCAACGCCGCTGTGGTGGGCATCACCGTGCATGCGCAAGACGCGCTGGGCGACGTGGTGTTTGTGGACCTGCCCGAAGTGGGCAAGACCTTCGCGCAAGGCGAAGTGGCTGGCGTGGTCGAGTCGGTGAAAGCCGCTGCAGACGTGTACATGCCCGTCACCGGCGAAATCGTGGAAGTGAACGAAGCCCTGCGCGCAGACCCATCCCTTGCCAACAGCGACCCGCTCAACGCTGGCTGGTTCTTCAAGGTCAAGCTGGCAGACGCTGCACAGCTCAACGACCTGATGGACGAAACCGCCTACAGCGCATTCGCTGCCAGCGCCTGATTCTTTCACTATAAAAATCATAGCTGCCAGCGCTTATTCCTGAAGCCTTCAGAGCCAAAAACCTCTGAAACAGGAACCACACAGCGCGGCAGCTTTTCTTTCACCTGCCCACCCTTGCCCGCACCATGAACGCGCCTGCCCTGCCCCTGTCTGCGCTTGAGAACGCCGCCGAATTCCTGCCCCGCCACATCGGCATCGACGCAGCGGACGAAGCCCACATGCTGTCTGTGATTGGCGAGGCCTCGCGCCGCGCGCTCATCGACTCCATCGTGCCGCGCTCCATCGCGCGCACCCAGGCCATGGACCTGCCCCCGGCTACCACCGAGGCAGCGGCGCTGGCCGAGCTCAAGGCCATCGCGGGCAAGAACAAGCTGCTCAAGAGCTTCATCGGCCAGGGCTACTACGGCACGCACACGCCGGGCGTCATCCTGCGCAACATTCTGGAGAACCCCGCCTGGTACACCGCCTACACGCCCTACCAGGCTGAAATCTCCCAAGGCCGCATGGAAGCCCTGGTCAACTTCCAGACCATGGTGTGCGACCTGACGGGCATGCCCATTGCCAATGCGTCCATGCTCGACGAAGCCACGGCGGCCGCCGAAGCGATGACGCTGGCCAGGCGCTCGGTCAAGAGCAAGAGCAACGTGTTCGTGGTGGCGGGCGATGCCCACCCCCAAACCATTGAAGTCATCCAGACCCGCGCCAAGCCCCTGGGCCTGGAAGTGCGCCTGGCCAACTCGGCCGAAGAATGGAACACCCTGCTGGACGGCGATTACTTCGCCGTGCTGGCCCAATACCCCGCCACCAGCGGCCGCATCGACGACCTGCGCGCTGATGTGGAAAAGGCGCACGCCAAGCAAGCCGCCTTCATCGTGGCAGCCGACCTGCTGGCCCTGACGCTGATCACACCGCCCGGCGAACAAGGCGCCGACATCGTGGTCGGCACCACCCAGCGCTTTGGCATGCCCATGGGCGCGGGCGGCCCGCACGCCGCCTACATGGCCTGCCGCGACGAATTCAAGCGCAGCATGCCCGGCCGCCTGGTGGGCGTGAGCGTGGACGTGCATGGCAAGCCCGCCTACCGCCTGGCGCTGCAAACACGCGAACAGCACATCCGCCGCGAAAAGGCCACCTCCAACATCTGCACTGCGCAGGTGCTGCCCGCCGTCATCGCCAGCATGTACGCCGTGTACCACGGCCCCGAAGGCCTCAAGCGCATCGCACAGCGCGTGGCCAGCTACACCGCCATCCTGGCGCAAGGCCTGAAGCAACTGGGCGCCCCCGTGCGTGAACAAGCCAGCTTCGACACGCTGAGCCTGCACACCGGAGCCGCTACCAAATCCATAGCTGCTCGCGCTGTATCCATGGGCGCTAACCTGCGAATTTACTTTGAAGAATACCTGTGCATCTCGCTGGACGAGACCACCACACGCGCCGACATCGAGCTGCTGTGGAAGGTGTTTGCCAAAGAAGGCCAGCAGCTTCCCACCTTCGACGCCTTTGAAAACGGCGTGGAGTCGCTGATCCCTGCCGCCCTGCGCCGCACCAGCAGCTACCTCACACACCCGGTGTTCAACACCCACCACTCCGAAACCGGCATGCTGCGCTACATCCGCGCGCTGTCTGACAAAGACTTGGCACTGGACCGCAGCATGATCCCGCTGGGCTCGTGCACCATGAAGCTCAACGCCACCAGCGAGATGATCCCCATCACCTGGCCCGAGTTTGCCAACGTGCACCCCTTTGCCCCTGCAGACCAGCAGCAAGGCTACAAGGAACTGGACGAACTGCTGCGCGCCTGGCTGTGCCAGGCCACCGGCTACGCAGGCATCAGCCTGCAACCCAACGCGGGTTCGCAAGGTGAGTACGCTGGCCTGCTGGCCATCAAGGGCTACCACGAATCGCGTGGCGAAGGCCACCGCAACATCTGCCTCATCCCCAGCAGCGCCCACGGCACCAACCCCGCCAGCGCCCAGATGGTGGGCATGCAGGTGGTGGTGACCAAGTGCGACGACAACGGCAACGTGGACATGGCCGACCTCAAGGCCAAGTGCGAACAGCACAGCGCCAATTTGGCCGCGATCATGATCACCTACCCCAGCACGCACGGCGTGTTTGAAACCAGCGTGAAAGAACTGTGCGCCCTGGTGCACAGCCACGGCGGCCGCGTGTACGTGGACGGCGCCAACATGAACGCCCTGGTCGGTGTGGCCGCCCCCGGCGAGTTCGGCGGCGACGTGAGCCACCTGAACCTGCACAAAACCTTCTGCATCCCCCACGGCGGTGGCGGCCCTGGCGTCGGCCCCGTCTGCGTGGTGGAAGACCTGGTGCCCTTCCTGCCCGGCCATGACACCGGCGGCGTGAAGGGCGGCGTGGGTGCCGTCAGCGCCGCGCCCCTGGGCAATGCTGCCGTGCTGCCCATCAGCTGGATGTACATCCGCATGATGGGCGCCGAAGGCCTGAAGGCCGCGACCGAAACCGCCATCCTCAGCGCCAACTACATCAGCGCCCGCCTCAAGGACCACTACCCCACGCTGTACGCCAGCGAAAACGGCCACGTGGCCCACGAGTGCATTCTGGACCTGCGCCAGCTCAAGGACACCAGCGGCGTGATGGCCGAAGATGTGGCCAAGCGCCTGATTGACTACGGCTTCCACGCCCCTACGCTCAGCTTCCCTGTGCCCAACACGCTGATGGTGGAGCCCACCGAGAGCGAAACCCTGTTTGAGCTGGACCGCTTCATCGACGCAATGATCGCCATCCGCGAAGAAATCCGCCAGATCGAAAACGGCCAACTGCCACAGGACAACAACCCGCTCAAGAACGCGCCCCACACCGCAGAAAGCCTGCTGGGCACCGAGTGGAACCGCCCCTACACCCGCGAAGCCGCCGCCTACCCCGTGGCCGCCCTGCGCCAGTCCAAATACTGGTCGCCCGTGGGCCGGGTGGACAACGTCTACGGCGACCGCAACCTGTTCTGCAGCTGCTTGCCGGTGAGCGAATTGGCGTAAAGCCCGCTGATGCAGCGCTGTGATGGCGCTGCCCATAAAAACAAAGGCCCGGTGACGGGCCTTTGTGCATTACAGAGCATCGAGCGGGCTGAGCACCCCGCGCCCGCCCTTGCTCAGCACATGCGTATAAATCATGGTGGTGCTCACATCCGCATGGCCGAGCAACTCTTGCACCGTGCGAATGTCATAGCCCGCTTGCAGCAGATGCGTTGCAAACGAGTGGCGTAGCACATGCGGACTCACCGGCTTGTCGATCTGCGCCAACTGGGCCGCCTCGCGTACCGCGCGCTGCACCGACTCAGGGTACACATGGTGGCGCCGCTCCAGCAAGGCACCCGACGCCGCGTCGGGGCGCGGATCCACTGAGCGCACAGGCGACGGAAACACCCATTGCCAGGCCCAGCTGCGGTCCGCCTGGGCGTACTTCACCGCCAACGCGTGCGGCAAATGCACACGGCCAAATCCCGCCGCCAAATCCTTCTCGTGCAACGCCCGCGCCTTCTGCAATTGCTGCTGCAAAGGGCCGATCAGGTTTTCGGGCAACACGGTGATGCGGTCTTTATTACCTTTGCCTTCGCGAATCACAATCTCGCGCCGGGCAAACTCCACATCCTTGACGCGCAGGCGCAGCGCCTCCAGCAAACGCATACCCGTGCCATACAGCAACTGCGCAATCAGCCCGGTGGTGCCCTGCGTGTGCAGCAGCAAAGTGCGCACCTCGGCGGCCGTCAACACCACCGGCAGACGCCTGGGCGTTTTGGCTTGCACCACATCGTCCAGCCAAGGCAAATCCACACCCAGCACCTGCTTGTACAAATACAAAATTGCGGCTTTCGCCTGATTCTGGGGGCTTTGTTGCATAAATCGGCCATAGGCCAAGGCATCCCCAATCCCAAAAAGATTTACGCAGCAGCGACCGTCTGGGGCGTGCCCAGAGCGGTAAATTGATTGAGGATTGAAGCTCGGATGTGCAGCTCGGTCACCTGGCGCTCAAACGTCCTGGCCATGACCTTCTCGCCCAGGCGCTTGAAGCAATTCATCTTGGTCTCCACCAGTGACCTTCGGTGGTAGCCGCTCCAGCGTTTCCAGATAGCCCGCCCCAACTGCCTACACGCCTTGACCGCTTCATTGCGGTGAGCAAATGCCAGCCCTTTGCGCAGCTTCGCTCCTTTGCGCGGCGGGATGATTGGAATGGCTCCCCGCAGGTAGCACGCCTTATGTACATCCTGCGTGTCGTACGCCCCATCACCGGTAAAGCTAGCTATCTCTTCATTGCTTGGAATTTGACCTAGCAGGTCTGCTGCCATGGGCGAGTCGCCCACTTCATTGGTTGTTACTGCGATGGCCCGAATCTGCAGTGTCTGGGCATCAATACCCAGATGCACCTTGCGCCACTGGCGGCGCCGCTGTGCGCCGTGCTTTTTGGTTTTCCACTCACCTTCGCCCAAGAACTTGATGCCCGTGGAGTCGGCCAGCATGTGCAAGCCTTTGTCACTTGCACGGTAGCGCACCTGCACATCCAAGCTCTTTTGCCTGCGACACACCGTGCTGTAGTCGGGCACTGGCCAATCCAGGCCTGCCATACCCAATAGCGACTCAACCAGGCCCAGTGTCTGGCGCAAGGGCTGGCCAAACAAGCACTTGATGGTCAGGCAAAACTGAATGGCCGCATCTGAGAATTTTTGGCAACGACCACGCTTGCCCGTGGGCTGAGCTAGCCACTGCATATCCCTATCGAGCCAAATGGTCAGCTCACCTCGCGCCTTCAACGCTGCGTTGTAAGCCTTCCAGTTCGTTGTGCGGTACTTAACCCGACCCCAGCTCGTCTCTCTCATCTCCCGAGCCTACATCAGCTGCGACCGGCATTTGTGCAACAACGCCCTTCAAATTGATAACGGCTCCCGAAGGAGCCGTGACTGCGGCAGAATAGTCTTAACCGCGACTACTCACTAGGCGGAGAATATTCTCGAGGCGCATAACCTCATCACCGTGCATCATGATTTTCTGGCCATCTTTGGTTTCCATCACGGTATCCTTCTTCATGCGGACCGAGCGGCCAAATTTATCTTCCATGGCCATCTTTCCGTCTTTGAAGATATAAACCGTCGAGCCATCTTTCAGTTCGATGGATTTCTCAACTTGAGATGCATCAACGGCGTAGGCGGAAAAACCCAGTGAGCTCAGGGCCACGATTGCAAGCATTTTCTTCAACATTTTTAATCTCCTCAAGAAGTTGTACTGCACTGTGAATATTAGGTTGTTGATCCTGACAATTTGCCAACCGATGAGTGACAATTCAGTCACTCATCGGTCAGACTGATCAATTGTATCCGATTGGCTCTCCCCGGTGTTCTTGCTCACGACATCCCCATACGTCACTGGCGGCGTATCCGTTGACGCGATAACCGGTGTTGGCGTTCGAAATCGCCAAGCACGTCCAAATCCTGAAGAGCGATTGGCCTGCAATCGCCCATTCAGTGCATCGATTTATCGATGCACGGTTTACCCGTTAAAACAAATGCCGCACGCCGACCGCAAACACCGATGGATCGGTGCCGAGCGCCGCTGGCGCTAGCTTCGTGCCCGACGATTCCATACCGAATTGGCCGATAGCGTTGTTGCGCAGCGTGGCATACGAGGTATACAGGCTGGTCCGCTTCGACAGCGGATATGCATATGCAACCGCAAAACCCTTGCCCTTGGCGCCGGATTCGATCTTGTTCTGCTGGAGGTTGGCATACAAGCGGCCGCTACCCAAGCCAACCGATGCGCCGAGGTTGAACTGTTCGAACTTGATGTTTGCTCCATCCGGATCGGAGACCAGATAGTTTGCCTTCACGTCAAACGCGCCGAAATTGTAGCCGGCGCCAACTGCGTACTCCTTGTCGTCGCCGGCGGCAACGCGCTTGGACGTCTGGTAGGCGGCGCCCAGGAACAGCTTACCATTTGAGTAGTTGACCCCCAGGCCGAGCAAATCTTTCGACGGTCCCGTGGCTTGTTCGCCCAGGGCATACGCGAGGCTGCCCACCAAGCCGTTGAACGACGGCGTTTTGTAATTGATCGAATTGTCTAAACGGCGTGTCAAACGATTACGGGCGCTACCGAATGCACTCAGGGAGCCACCAGCAAAGCTCAGTTCCATAATGTCGGAAGGGCTAGCCAGGCTATCGATCGGCGAGTACTCGCGGCCCAGCGTCACTGTGCCGAAGCCGCCTTTGAGACCGACGATCGCACGGCGATTAAAAAAAGTAGACGTGCTAGAGCTTTGTCCGGTAGTGAGATCGATGCCGGACTCAAGATTGAAAAGGGCATTCAGGCCGCCTCCCAGATCTTCGGTACCGCGAAAGCCCAGACGGCTGGCGGACCGACCGCCGTTGTTGAGTTTCACGACCTTGTTGCTGCCGTCATTCTCGGCCGCTACGGCGGCATCAGCGATGCCATAGATCGTGACGCTGGATTGCGCGACAGCCGCGAACGGAATTGATGCGAGCAGTGCCGCAGCCACAAATTTATATTGCATTTAAATCTCCGGGAAGTCAGTAGGAAAAAATTTTCAACATTGATGCTGTATTCACATCGGCACCGATGGTATCAATCCTATATTACAGTTGCGTGATATGGCTTTGTTGCATAAATCGGCCATAGGCCAAGGCATCCCCAATCCCAAAAAGATTTACGCAGCAGCGACCGTCTGGGGCGTGCCCAGATCGGTAAATTGATTGAGGATTGAAGCTCGGATGTGCAGCTCGGTCACCTGGCGCTCAAACGTCCTGGCCATGACCTTCTCGCCCAGGCGCTTGAAGCAATTCATCTTGGTCTCCACCAGTGACCTTCGGTGGTAGCCGCTCCAGCGTTTCCAGATAGCCCGCCCCAACTGCCTACACGCCTTGACCGCTTCATTGCGGTGAGCAAATGCCAGCCCTTTGCGCAGCTTCGCTCCTTTGCGCGGCGGGATGATTGGAATGGCTCCCCGCAGGTAGCACGCCTTATGTACATCCTGCGTGTCGTACGCCCCATCACCGGTAAAGCTAGCTATCTCTTCATTGCTTGGAATTTGACCTAGCAGGTCTGCTGCCATGGGCGAGTCGCCCACTTCATTGGTTGTTACTGCGATGGCCCGAATCTGCAGTGTCTGGGCATCAATACCCAGATGCACCTTGCGCCACTGGCGGCGCCGCTGTGCGCCGTGCTTTTTGGTTTTCCACTCACCTTCGCCCAAGAACTTGATGCCCGTGGAGTCGGCCAGCATGTGCAAGCCTTTGTCACTTGCACGGTAGCGCACCTGCACATCCAAGCTCTTTTGCCTGCGACACACCGTGCTGTAGTCGGGCACTGGCCAATCCAGGCCTGCCATACCCAATAGCGACTCAACCAGGCCCAGTGTCTGGCGCAAGGGCTGGCCAAACAAGCACTTGATGGTCAGGCAAAACTGAATGGCCGCATCTGAGAATTTTTGGCAACGACCACGCTTGCCCGTGGGCTGAGCTAGCCACTGCATATCCCTATCGAGCCAAATGGTCAGCTCACCTCGCGCCTTCAACGCTGCGTTGTAAGCCTTCCAGTTCGTTGTGCGGTACTTAACCCGACCCCAGCTCGTCTCTCTCATCTCCCGAGCCTACATCAGCTGCGACCGGCATTTGTGCAACAACGCCCAGTGGACACACAGGGGCTACCGCACGCTATTGCGGTGACCACGGCGCAGGTAACGGACCGCAAAGGAGCCTTGCAGGCACTGCAGCGCTGCAAACCTTCTTTGAGCCGGGTGCAAGCTCTTTTGTGTGACAGCGGCTATGTGGGCCGGCCGTTTGCCCAGGGCGTCCAAGACATTCTGGGCGGACACGTCGCGGTACAGATCGCCAAGCGCAGTGAACTGCATACGTTCAAGGTGATGCCCAAGCGTTGGGTGGTGGAGCGCAGCTTTGCCTGGTTGGAGAAGAACAGGCGGTTGTGGAAGAACTGCGAGAGGTTGCTGAACACCAGCTTGCAGTTCGTCCATCTGGCATTCTTGGCTCTGCTGCTCAAAAGATCTTGAACCAATGGGATGGACGCCCCCACCCTAAACGGCATCGAAAGTGCCACAGTGGAGATGTCAGTTTTTCCACCTCAACGAGCAGGAGCGTCCACCATGAAGATTACAACCATTGGCATCGATTTGGCCAAGAATGTGTTCCAGGTCCACGGCGTGGATGAGCACGGCAAAGCCGTGTTCAACAAGCCGCTCAAGCGCGAACAGATGGCTGCCTTCTTCGTGAACCTGCCGCCCTGCCTGATTGGCATGGAAGCCTGCGGCAGCGCCCACCACTGGGCGCGCAAGCTTCAGGGCATGGGCCACACCGTGCGCCTGATGGCACCCCAGTTCGTCAAGCCCTACGTCAAGACCAACAAGAACGATGCAGCCGATGCGGCTGCCATCTGCGAAGCCGTCACCCGCCCGAGCATGCGCTTCGTACCGATCAAGAACGTGGAGCAGCAAGGCGTGCTGGCCCTGCACCGGGTGCGCCAGGGCTTTGTCAAGGCCCGCACTGCACAGGCCAACCAGATCCGGGGCCTGCTGGCCGAGTTTGGGGTGATCGTTCCCCAAGGCATAGGCCACATTACCCAACGGGTGCCAATGCTCATTGAGGATGCAGCCAACGAGTTGCCCGGCGTGTTTAGACTGTTGATACAACGTCTGCTCGAGCACCTCAAGGAGCTTGACTGCCAGGTGCAGGAGCTGGAGGCACAAATCGTGGCCTGGCACCGCCAAAGCGACTTGAGTCGCAAACTCGGGCAGATCCCCGGCATTGGCCCCATCACGGCCTGCGCATTGGTGGCATCTCTGGGGGATGCAAAGAACTTCAAGGATGGCAGGCAGGTGGCAGCCTGGCTAGGGCTGGTGCCACGCCAACACTCCAGCGGGGGCAAACAAAACCTGCTGGGTATCAGCAAACGGGGCGACACGTATTTGCGCACCTTGCTGATTCACGGAGCGCGCTCGGTGATCTATCACGCCCAGAAAAAAGACCAGCACCAAGGCCAGGGCAGCGCGCAGTGTGGCTGGCTCAATGGTGTGCTGCAGCGGCGCAACAAGAACGTAGCGGCGGTGGCGCTGGCCAACAAGAATGCCCGCATCGTGTGGGCGTTGCTCGCGCATGACAGGAGCTACGAGCCGGGCTACGTACGAGAGTCGGTCTGAGCAACTAGCGCCGGCACGACAAGAACGAGGAGCGGGAGAAAACCAACCGATTGCTCAAGCAATCATGAAGTGATGGCAAGACAGGTCAGACCGTGGTGGATGAAATCCGATAAGAACGTGGCACTTGGAGTGCGTTGAACCGATAGGACCTCCACCAGCGATTCCCATCAGGGACCGTGGCTCGCGCCACAACAAGTCCGGATATACGGGTGCAATCTTTACCTTCTTGGCAGCAGTGAGTGAGGGCTTGGCTTATTCGGGGCGTCCATATAAGGTTCTTAGGCCCATCCCTTTCAAGGTCTTGTCCCCGCAGCCTGTTTGAGGACACGAGCGGTGGACAGCTGCTTGCGAGCCACAGCGCCAGCCACGTATCCCCCAGGCTTTTCCTTCTTGGGGCCGCGCTTGGCCGTGGCAACACTGCGCGGGTTGACCGTCCTTGCCAAGCGCAGCAGATGCTGCGCAACCTCCCCGCCTGACGCCTCGCACCACGATTGCCACACCTCAGATGGCAGCGCGATGAGCATGCCCTGGTAGTCGCTGGCCACATGCACGCCCAGGTGATAGGTCGAGACATCCAGACCAGGCGCTCGCTCGCAGTGCGCCTGCTCCACGCAGCGCTTGAGTAGCGCCAACACGTTGAACGCCAGCACTGCTGCAGCAAACCCCAACAGCGCCGCACGCGGGTGGCCCAAGGTCCGGATCTCGCTGTGCAGCACCGATTCGAGCCGTCCGAACAAGCCCTCGATGCGCCAGCGCTTGCGGTACAACTGCGCAATGGTGGCCGCGTCGATGCTCGCCGGCAGGTTGCTCCACAAGGCAATGCTTTGGTCACCCGCTTCGGTGGGCGCCTGCAACTGGATCTCGATGCGGCGCCAGGACGGCGGGGCGAGCACCGTCTCCTGGGTGGCCGCCAGCTCAATGGCTTGCTCACGCACCTGCCCTGTCTCTGTTGGCACGGCTTCGCTCCAGGGGCCGGTATTGTCCAACTTCGGGTGCCTGGCGTGCTCACGCACGATAAAGCCCGCTTGGCGCTGTTGCCAGCCCTGCAGCAGGGTGCGGGTGCAGAAGTGGCGGTCGGCGATCCACACCTGGCCCTGCTGGGCCTGCTGCAGCAAGGTGGCCGCGCCTACGCGCTCGCTCTCGTGCGCGTCCTCGCAGGCCAGGATGTCCGTGACCAGGGCGCTGTCGGGGTCGTAGACCACCAGCGTGTGGCCCGGCATGGCCGCTCCCCGGTGCGAGCGCAGTGGCGCCAGGCGTTTGTCACTGGCTGGCAAATGGTTGCCATCGAGAATGCGCAGTTGCCAGCCCTGTAGGCTGGGCTGGCTGCCTACCGCAGCAACCACCGGCTGCAGGCGCGCCGCGCTGCCTTGCACCAGTGCCCGCAGCACCTGGGGCTCTGTGCGCTTGACCTTGTCGTACAGCGCCGCCAGCGTGACGGGCAACTGCGCCATCTTCTTGGCCGCCGCGTGCAGCGAGGGGCGCAGCCCCAGGCTCACCAGCATCATCAGCTCCACCACGCTGGAGAACAGCAACTCGCGTGGATATTGGCGTTGGCGGCTGGTCTGGAACACTTCATCCACCCAGCACGCCGGCAAGGCATGCTCCAACGCCACCCGGGTCATCACGCTCACCGGCGCATGGCTCTCAAACCTCTCCAAGACTTCTTTCCACATCCGCAGTTCTCCCTCTGTGGGGCGAAGGTTACTGCTGCGGGAGCAGGGACAACACCTTGAAAGGGATGGTTCTTAGGCCCTTGGGGTTCATTCATGCGCCGAGGTTACCAGTGCAATGGGGCTGGTTTGTGCAACAAAGCCGCCTGGTCTATGAATCGATCAAGGACGGCGCGGGCGAGTCGCCCAAGGCCACTGACACCGTGAAGGTGCATTACAAGGGCATGTTCCTGGATGGCAAGGAGTTCGACAGCTCTTACAAGCGTGGCGAGCCCACCGAATTTCCGCTGAACCGCGTCATTCCTTGCTGGACGGAAGGTGTGCAGCGCATGAAGCCGGGCGGCAAGGCCAAGCTGACCTGCCCTGCCAGCATTGCCTATGGCGAGCGCGGTGCGGGTGGCGTGATTCCGCCCAACACCACTTTGAACTTTGAGGTCGAGTTGATTTCTGTGAAACGCTGAAGCGCCGCAGAACTGGCTTCGCGTGCTTGATGCGAAGCGCTGGGTATCGACATACTGAGCACGAACGGATGTATTGAGTTCAAAGGGCCAGCTCACCAAGCAAAAAGCCTCCCGTCTTTTGGACGGGAGGCTTACTTTTTTATGGCCGTGTGGGCTTTGCAGCTTACACGGTGGTCACAAACTGCTCAGTGGGGCGGCGCACCTTCTTCAAGTCCACCAGCCAGTCGCCTTCATCCGCGCGGTAACCCAGCGGCAGGATGGCCACGCTGCGCAGGCCCTTGGCGCGCAGGCCCAGGATTTCGTCGAGGGCAGCGGGGTCGAAGCCTTCCATGGGGGTGCTGTCCACTTCTTCAAAGGCAGCGGCAATGATGGAAGCGCTCATGCCAATGTAGGCTTGGCGGGCTGCGTGCTGGTGGTTCACTTCGGCGCCGCGCTGGGGGTAGGTGCTCAGCAGCATGTTGCGGTAGTTTTCCCAGCCTTCGTTCTTGAAGCCACGCACCTCGTTGGTGTAGTCAAACATGGCGTTGATGCGCTCGGGCGTGTAGTCGTCCCAGGCGGCAAACACCAGCAGGTGCGAGCCATCGGTGATCTGGCCCTGGTTCCAGGCGATGGGCTTGATGCGTTCGCGCACAGCGGCATCGGTCACCACAAACACCTCAAACGGCTGCAGGCCGCTGGATGTGGGCGCCAGGCGTGCGGCTTCGACAATGCGGTCCACCTTGTCTTGGGGCACCACCTTGGCGGGGTTCATCTTCTTGGTGGCATAGCGCCACTGCAGCTTGTCGAGCAAGGCGTTGTCGGCAGAATGGGTTGTGGTGTTGGACATGGTCTGAATCACTTTCGGAATAAGGCGAACCGTTGGGTTGACAGGGATAAATGTAGTTTTGATTCGTGACATCAAATAGCCCACCACAGGCAACACATTGTTCGCCGCTTGGCAACAATCAAGCCTTTTGAGGCGCGAAACTTGTGCCAACCCATACTGCCCATCGCCTCCATTGCGTTGCGCGCTGCAGATTGGCCCCCGGGGCGCAGGCCCTTACACTGACGCCCTGCGATGGCACTGCCGCACCAGTCTTCGCAGGAGCCCTGCCGCCCTTGCAGGGTTGCCCGCGCCCTTCGCACCACGCCCCATGAGCCAACCGGACCTCTCCTTCTTGTTGAAAGCCGAGCAGCCCACCGCTGCCGCCCCTGAGCCTGAGCAGCCCACGCCAGCGGTGACTGCCGAACCGCCAGAGGGCTCGGTAAGCGCGCTGATTGCAGAGCTGCGCGCCTATCAGGCCGAGCTGGAAAGCCAGAACAAGGTGCTGCGCTACAGCCAGACGGTGGCGGAGAGCGCGTCTGAGCGGTTTGAAACCCTGTTTGCCAGCGTGCCGCTGGCGCTGATGGTGGTGGACGAGTACGACATGGTGGTGCAGGCCAATTCGATGGCGCACCGCTCGTTTCAGCCCACTGAGCGCGACCGCCCCCTCACCGCGCTGATGCCGTTCGTGTCAGACACCGACGCCCCCCGCGTGCAAGAGGCCTTTGCGCAGGCGCGCACCCAGGGGCACAGCGAGGTGACCGAGGTGGTGTTCACCATCGCGCCACACATCCGCATCACCGGCGACCTGCACATTGCCCGCATTGAAGACCACCAGGGCGACGGCCCCGTGCAACTGCAGTTTTTGTGCGCTGTGATCGACCAGGGCCCCCTGCTGGCCGAGCGCCACGCGCTACAGCAAAGCGCGCAAGCGCTGCAACAGCGCAACGAGCAGCTGCACGCCAGCGAGAAGCGGCTGGAAGCCGTCATCAACTCCGCGCTCGACGCCATCATCTGCGTGGACCAGAACGGCCTCATCACCGTGTTCAACCCCACAGCGGCGGCGCTCTTCCAGTGCAGCGCGCAAGATGCACTGGGCAGCCCGCTGGAGCGTTTTTTGCCTGCGGCGGGGCAGGCGCTGGCGTTTGCGCAGCTCACCACCCAGGCCATGCTGGGCGAAATGACGGCCTGCACCGCCAGCGCCAAAGAGTTGGCGGTAGAGGTGAGCGTGTCGTTCGAGCGCCATGCCGAGGGTGAAACCACCACCGTGTTTGCGCGCGATCTCACCGGCCGCAAAAAGGCCGAGGCGCACCGCAGTGAGCTGGAAGCGCAGCTGCGCGAATCGCACAAGATGCAGGCCGTGGGCACCATGGCGGGCGGCATTGCGCACGACTTCAACAACATCCTGGGTGCCATCCTCGGCAACGTGGAACTGGCCAAGGCCGACTGCGCGCCGGGCTCGCCGGTGCTGGAGAGCCTGCTTGAAATCGACAAGGCAGGCCGCCGCGCGCGCGACCTGGTGCGGCAGATTCTTACCTTCAGCCGCAACGAGCCACCACAGCGCACCGCCGTGTCGCTGGCCGAAGTGGTGCACGACACCGAGCGCCTGCTGCGCGTGACCCTGCCCCCCGCCATTGAACTGCACATGCAACTGCAGCCGGGCCTGCCGCCGGTGCTGGCCGATGCCACCCAGGTGGAGCAGGCGGTGCTGAACCTGTGCACCAACGCCATCCATGCGATTCAAGGCCAGGGCAGTGAACGCGGCAGCATTCTGGTGGAAGCCGCGCTGGTGCACCCCGACCAGCGCCTCGGCGAGCGTCTGGGCCTGGCCCCCGGCGACTATGTGGCCCTGACGGTACACGACAGCGGCCCGGGCATGGACGCGGCGACCCTGGAACGCATCTTCGAACCCTTTTTCACCACCAAGCCTGTGGGCCAGGGCACAGGCCTGGGCCTGGCCGTGGTGCATGGGGTGATGCGCACCCACGAAGGCGGCATTGATGTGCAAAGTGTGCCGGGGCAAGGCAGCCGGTTTACGCTGTACTTTCCGGTCGCTACCGCTCAAGCCGCCGCCAGCAGCACGGCGGTGGCCGCCCTGCCCGCAGCACCTGCCCAGGCACCCGCAGCCGCGCCCACTGCCACCCGCCAAAAGCCGCACGTCATGTACGTGGACGACGACCAGGCGCTGGTCTTCCTGGTGCAGCGCCTGCTGCGCCGCAGGGGTTATGACGTGAGCGGTTTCACCGACCCCCATGAGGCCACGGCCGCGCTGCGCGAAGCACCGCACCACTACGACCTGCTGGTGACCGACTACAACATGCCCGGTTTTTGTGGCGTGGATTTGGTGCGCGAGGCGCGCCTGATCCGCCCCGATCTGCCGGTGGCCCTGGCCTCTGGCTACGTCACGGCCGAAATTGAACAGGCCGCCATCGCCGAAGGCGCACGCGCGCTGATTCACAAGCCCAACGATGTGGAAGAGCTGTGCGCCACCGTGCAGCGACTGATTGCCGGGGATGACGTTGCTGGCTGATGTGCAGGCGGTGCATGAAGACGCCGACCTGCTGGTGCTGCAAAAGCCCGCAGGCTTGCTGTGCGTGCCCGGGCGCGGCCCTGACAAGCAAGACTGCCTGAGCGCACGCGCCCAGCAACACTGGCCGGGCGCACTCATCGTGCACCGGCTGGACCAAGCCACCTCAGGCCTGGTGCTGATGGCAAGGCACATCGACGCCCAGCGCCGCCTGAGCCATGCCTTTGCCGAGCGGCAAGTGCACAAGCGCTACCAGGCGGTGGTGTGGGGCCTGCTGGCGGCGCAGGAAGGCGCATGGAACGAGATCAATCTACCCATCGCTGCCGACTGGGAAAGGCGCCCTCTGCGCGTCATCGACCCCGCACACGGCAAGCCCAGCCTGACCCGCTGGCGCCTGCTGGGCCACCACGCGGCCACTGGCACCTCACGCATCGAACTGGAACCCGTCACCGGCCGCACACACCAGCTGCGCGTGCACATGGCAGCCATCGGCCACCCCATCCTGGGGGATGCGCTGTATGCACCCGCAGAGGTGCAGACCCTTGCCCCCCGGCTGCTGCTGCACGCCAGTCACCTGGCCTTTGCGCACCCCAGCACGGGGGATGCGGTGGCGCTGGAGTGGGCCGCTGATTTTTAAGAAAATCGGCCGTTAGCGCACAACCAGCAAGCGCTACCAGCTATACTTTTAATAGCATTCAAAGCCGTGCATTCAGCGCACCGCTGGCAGCGCTGCACGCGTCATGGCCTGCCCCAGCAGCACCCAACCCAGCAACACGGCCGTGACGGGGCTGAGCAAACCCAGCGATGACACCGCCACCGACGGCAACCGTGCAATGCCGCGACACCATAACAACCAGCCCTGGCGGGCGCTATTACACAACCCGGCCGTTTCCAGCAGCTCACTGGTGCAACTCACGCTCCCAAGGCTGGCGCTGATCGACCGTGCGGTGGAAACCCACGTGGCCAACGAACACCGCATTCTTTCGGCCCTGAAGGCGGCCGATCTGGCGGCGCTGGACCACAGGCTGGCGCTGCTGCTGGCGGCGCTGGAGTCCCCAGAGGAGCAGTGATCCTGCGCCCAGCGCAGTAACATGGTGGGATGCCTCAAAACCACCTCACCATCCTCACCGGCGCCTCGCGCGGCATGGGCCTGGCCATGGCCCAGCAGCTGCTCAAAAGCGGCAACACCCTGATCTGCATTGCCCGCAGTGCCAACCCCGACCTGGCCTTGGAAGCCAAGGCCGCTGGCGTCACGCTGGAGCAATGGCAGCAAGACCTGTCGCAAGGCGAGCAGGCGGCGCACCAGCTGCAGGCGTGGCTGAATGCCCAGGGCCCGCAAGCGTTTGCCAGCGCCACACTGATCAACAACGCGGGGGTGATCCCGCGCATTGCGCCGCTGTCTGCCAGCGACGCGGCCGACCTGGCCAACGCGCTGCGCGTGGGGCTGGAGGCGCCGATGCTGCTGACCGCCGCATTTTTGGCGGCCACCGAAAGCTGGACTGTGCCCCGCAAGGTGCTCAACATTTCCTCGGGCCTCGGCCGCCGGGCCATGGCCTCGCAGGCCGCCTACTGCGCTGCCAAGGCGGGCATGGACCATTTCACGCGCTGCGTGGCGCTGGACGAAGCCATCAAGCCCCATGGGGCCAAGGTATGCTCACTGGCTCCCGGTGTGATCGACACCGACATGCAGGTCCAGCTGCGCGGCGCCGACCCGGCCGCCTTCCCGGACCGCCAGAATTTCGCCAACCTCAAGACGGGTGGCCAGCTCACCTCGCCTGCCGACGCCGCTACCCGCGTGCTCGCCTGGCTGGAGCGCGCAGACTTCGGCACCAACCCCGTGGCCGATGTGCGCGATGCCTGAGCATGATTTGCTCATCTTTTCATAGCTGCTAGCGCTTATCCATCAAGCGCTGGCGGCCTATTTGGTTCTAAGTTGATCTGAAAGGACTTTCCCATGACCCGTGAAGTCGTCGTCGTCAGCGCAGTGCGCACGGCCATTGGCACCTTTGGCGGCAGCCTCAAGGATGTGCCCCCCACCGAACTGGGCGCGCTGGTCGTCAAGGAATCGCTGGCACGCGTCAGCGTGGAAGGCAAGGATGTGGGCCATGTGGTGTTCGGCCATGTGGTGAACACCGAACCCAAGGACATGTACCTCTCGCGCGTGGCGGCCATCAACGGCGGCTGCGCCGAAGGCACGCCTGCGTTCAACGTTAACCGCCTGTGCGGCTCGGGCCTGCAGGCCATTGTGTCGGCCGCGCAGGCCATCCAGCTGGGCGATGCCGATGTGACCATTGGCGCAGGTGCCGAGGTGATGAGCCGCGCGCCCTTCGCCAGCCTGAACATGCGCTGGGGCGCCCGCATGGGTGACACCAAGATGGTGGACATGATGATCGGCGCGCTGCACGACCCCTTCCACACCATCCACATGGGCGTAACGGCCGAGAACATCGCCGCCAAGTGGGGCATTACGCGCGAAGACCAGGACAAGCTGGCCGTGGAAAGCCACAACCGCGCCGAGCGCGCCACGCAGGCCGGCTACTTCAAGGACCAGATCGTCCCCGTCACCCTGAAGAGCAAAAAGGGCGATGTGCAATACGCCACCGATGAGCACTTCCGCCCCGGCGCCACCATGGACGACATGGCCAAGCTCAAGCCCGTGTTCGTGAAGGAAAACGGCACGGTGACGGCAGGCAACGCCTCGGGCATCAACGACGCCGCTGCTGCCGTGGTGCTGATGGACGCAGCCGCGGCCAAAGCACGCGGCGCGAAGCCCCTGGCACGCCTGGTGGCCTACGCCCACGCGGGCGTGGACCCCAAGTACATGGGCATTGGCCCCGTGCCTGCCACCCAGCTGGCATTGAAAAAGGCGGGTCTCACCGTCAACGATCTGGATGTGATCGAAGCCAACGAAGCCTTCGCAGCCCAGGCCTGCGCTGTGACCAAAGACCTGGGCCTGGACCCCGCCAAGGTCAACCCCAACGGCTCGGGCATCTCGCTGGGCCACCCCATCGGTGCCACGGGTGCACTCATCACCGTGAAGGCGCTGCACGAACTGCAACGCGTGCAAGGCCGCTACGCGCTGGTGACCATGTGCATTGGCGGCGGCCAGGGCATTGCGGCGATTTTTGAACGCCTGTGATCGCCCCGGCGGCAGCATCGCCCGTGGCGATGCCGCCATCCTGGATCGGCAAGGCCCCACGGGCCGGTGATCAGCGATCATCACATCCCGTGCCGGCACCGTACCCGCACGCCAGGCAGCACATCGCACCGCTGCCTTTCCCCACAATTTCCGAGACATCACCGACCATGATTCGCAAACTGCTTTCCTTCTCCACCCTGGCACTGGCCCTGGGCACCACTGCATACGCCCAGGCCCCCGCTCCAGCGGCCGCCTACCCCACCAAGCCCATCCGCCTGATCGTGCCCTTCCCTCCCGGCGGCGGCACTGACATCCTCTCGCGCCTGGTGGCCACCAAGCTCACCGAAGGCGCCAAGTGGACCGTGGTGGCCGACAACAAGGCGGGCGCTGGCGGCACCATTGGCATTGGTGAAGCCGTGAAGGCTGCCCCCACCGGCTACGACCTGGTGATGGGCCAGAAGGACAACCTCGTCATCGGCCCCTGGCTGTACAAGAACCTGAGCTGGGATCCCACCAAAGACCTGACGCCCGTGGCGCACGTGGCCTACACCCCCGTGGTGATCGCCACCAGCGTCAACAGCAAATACAAGACGCTGGCCGACGTGGTGAATGGCGCCAAGGCAGCGCCCGGCACCATCACCTACGGCTCTCCAGGCAATGGCACCTCCATCCACCTGGCGGGCCACCTGTTTGAACAGGCCGCCGGAGTCAAGCTCAGCCACATCCCCTACAAGGGCTCCAACCCCGCGCTGATGGACGCGCTGGCAGGCAATGTGGACTTGCTCGTGTCTTCGCTGCCGTCGGCCATGGGTCAGATCAAGGCAGGCAAGCTGCGTCCGCTGGCCGTTACCTCTGCCAAGCGCAGCTCTTCGCTGCCCGATGTGCCCACCGTGGCCGAATCGGGCTTCAAGGACTTTGATGTGAGTACCTGGTACGGTGTGTTTGCCCCCGCTGGCACGCCTGCTGCGGTGGTCACCACCGTCAACGCAGAAATCAACAAGCTGCTGGCCACCGCCGACATGAAGGCGGCCATCCAGGCCCAAGGCGCTGAGCCTGAAGCCATGTCGCCCGCACAGCTGGGCACCTTGCTCAAGAAGGAATACACCCAGTGGAAGGGCATCGTCGAGGCCTCTGGCGCGAAGATTGAGTAACCCCCTGAGGCGCTTTGCGCCTTCCCCCTGAAGGGGGACGCACCCGGTGGCCTGGCAGAGCCAGTTCCACGGGTGCATTGGTTGAGGACGCGCTTGCTCTACGGACGGCGCAGTGTCCGAGATATCCAATGAAAAATGGCTCCAATCTGGAGCCATTTTGTTTTTCAGCACATGCTACACACGTGGTGGTGCATGCTCTGCAAGAAGTGATTTGACGGGTCAGTCGCGCACCACCAGCACAGGCACATGCACCAGGCCCAGCACGCGTTGTGTGACGCTGCCCAGCACGAGCTTTTCGAGGCCACGGCGGCCATGGGAGCCCATCACGATCAGGTCAGCGCCAGTGCTTTCCAGCGCGCGCACGATGCCGTCGTGCACTGCGTGGCCTTCGCCCACAACGGTGGTCACAGGCACGCCCGCTTCGGTCATGGCCTTGCGCGCTGCGTCCAGGGCTGTATTGGCTTCCGCCGTGGCGGCGCTCAGGTACTGCGATTGGCCGTAGGCAAAATCAGCGCCCACGCCGGTGAAGGGATAGGGGTCCACCACGTACAGTGCCGTCACGACGCTGCCGAAAGTCTTGGCCAGGGCAGTCGCCTTGGATACGGCGAGCATGGAGGTTTCGGAACCGTCGATGGGAACCAGAATGTGCTTGAACATGGTGTTGCTCCTTAGGTAGTGGAAATCAGGCGGTGGCCCGAATACAAGCCAGAGTGTGACCCCGCACCGCCTTCAGCGACTTGATTCGCATCAAATCTGGGCGGTTCATTGCGTGGCGTTCTGATCAGGCTCGGGTGTTTATAAACCAGAGGCTCACGCCCCCAGCACATCAGCGCCCTGAAAGTTGCCGCGCCGGCAGGTGACGACCAGTGTGTCGCGGTAACCACCCTCGGCCACAGGCTGGATTGGCGTGGTTTCGTGGATCATGCGCGCGTCATCCAGCAGCAGCAAGGACCAGGGCTCGGTCAGGGTAAATCGCACGCCGCTGGGGCCGTCGGCCTCAAAAACACGGGTTTCACCGCCTTTGACAGCGTGGCGCCCCACTAGGAACACGGCCACCAGATCCACGCCATCGCGGTGCGCGCCCTCCGGCGTCGGGCGGCCAATGCCGTCCCTGGTGTCGATGCGGAACTGGTGCGCTTCCAGGTACCAGGGCTCAGCACCTGCGGCATGGGCAAAGACTTCGCCAGACACACCCGCCAAAGAGCGCAGCAGCTGGTTCCACACGGGGGTTGTCACTGTCGCATCCTGCATGGGGGCGAACAAGCGCTGCATGCCGCCGTGCAAGGCGTTGTACTCCACCGGCTGCCAGTGGGGCCGATGCGGCACCTGTTGCACCTCCGCGCCCGTCACCACAAAGCACGAGTGGCGCCTGCGCCGGTAGCGCCCGCCGTCTTTCAGGAATTCATCGGGCGGCAAGCCACTCCAGTCGGCATTCAGCGCCATCAAGGCTTGCAAGTCGCATCCAGCCCAGGCGGCCACATCGGCGGGGGCCAGCACCGCGTAACCGGCACTGCGCAGTTGCTCAGACACCTGGGAAGGACGAACAAAAGGCGGTGAAAAAGTGATTTGGCTCATAGAGCTGCCGAGCTTAACCGCAGCGCGGGCCTGCCAGGGCGAGCTGCAGCGCAAGCCACACCCGGCACAAGGCAGATCAACAAAAAAGCCGCTTGCCCCGTGCAGGGAAGCGGCTTTGTTGACGAACACGGCTCAGCGCCGTGCCAGGGGCAAACGCCGTGGTTACACGCGCTCTGCCACCCAGGCCTGCACCGACGCCAGTGCGGCAGGAACCTTGCTGGCATCTGTGCCGCCTGCCATGGCCATGTCGGGCTTGCCGCCGCCCTTGCCGCCCACTTGCTGGGCCACAAAGTTCACCAGCTCACCGGCCTTGACCTTGCCCACGCTGTCAGCCGTCACACCAGCGGCCAGCTGCACCTTGTCGCCGTCCACGGCGGCCAGCACGATGGCGGCGGTCTTGAGCTTGTCCTTGAGCTTGTCCATGGTGTCGCGCAGGGTCTTGGCGTCCGCGCCAGGCAGTGCCGCAGCCAGCACCTTCAGGCCCTTCACGTCCACAGCCTGGGTCAGCAACTCGTCGCCCTGGGCAGAAGCCAGCTTGCCCTTGAGGGCTGCCACTTCTTTTTCGAGCGCGCGGGCGTTTTCCAGAGCCTGGGCGATGCGGGCATTCAGCTCGGCCACGGGGGACTTGAGCGCGCCAGCAGCCTGGTTCACGGTGTCTTCCAGGCTTTGCAGGTAGGCCAGCGCGTTGGCACCCGTCACGGCCTCAATACGGCGCACACCAGCGGCCACGCCGCCTTCGGCCACCACCTTGAACAGGCCGATATCGCCCGTGCGCTGCACGTGGGTGCCGCCGCACAGCTCGCGGCTGGTACCGATGTCGAGCACGCGCACGGTCTCGCCGTACTTTTCGCCAAACAGCATCATGGCGCCGGTCTTCTGGGCGGATTCAATGTCCATCACACGCGCATCGGTAGCGGTGTTGGCCAGAATTTCTTCGTTCACGCGGCGTTCAATCTCGCGGATCTCGGCGTCGGTGAGGGGAGCGTTGTGCGCAAAGTCAAAGCGGGTGCGGTCGGCATTCACCAGGCTGCCCTTTTGCTGCACATGGCTGCCCAGCACTTCGCGCAGGGCCTTGTGCATGATGTGCGTGACCGAGTGGTTGCGCATGGTGGCAGCACGCACTGCGGTGTTGACCTGGGCCTGCACGGTGTCGCCCACGTTCAGGGTGCCTTCTTCCAGCGTGCCGTGGTGGCCGAACACATCGGCCTTGATCTTGAGGGTGTCGCGCACCGCAAAACGTGCCGAGCCGCTGGTGATCACGCCTTCGTCGCCCACCTGGCCGCCGCTTTCTGCGTAGAACGGAGTCGTGTCCAGCACCACCACGCCGTTTTGACCGGCCTTCAGGGCTGCAGCGCTTGTCCCGTCTACGTAGATCGCTACGATTTTTGCAGTTTCTGCAAGATGCTCATAACCGGTGAACTGGTTGGCAGCGCCGGTGTATTCCAGCGCCTTGTCCATCTTGAACTTGCCGGCAGCGCGGGCCTGGGCCTTCTGCTTTTCCATGGCGGTCTTGAAGCCAGCCTCGTCCACTTCCACGTCGCGCTCGCGGCACACGTCGTTGGTCAAATCGAGCGGGAAGCCATAGGTGTCGTGCAGCTTGAAGGCCACTTCGCCGGGCAGCACCTTGGCACCGCCGTCCAGCGCAGCGTCCAGAATTTCCATGCCGTTGGCCAGCGTTTCAAAGAAGCGCTCTTCCTCAGTCTTGAGCACGTCGGTGATGCGCTGCTCTTGCTCGCGGATAGCGGGATAGGCGTCGCCCATCAGGCGCACCAGGTCGGCCACCAGCTTGTGGAAGAACGGTGTCTTCTTGCCCAGCTTGTAGCCGTGGCGGATAGCGCGACGCACGATGCGGCGCTGCACGTAGCCGCGGCCTTCGTTGCTGGGGATCACGCCGTCGCTCACCAGGAAGGCGGTAGCGCGGATGTGGTCAGCAATCACGCGTAGGCTCTTGTTGTCCAGGTCGGTCACGCCGGTCTCGCGGCCTGCGGCCTTGATGAGCTGGTCGAAGATGTCGATTTCGTAGTTGCTGTGCACATGCTGCAAGATGGCAGCCAGGCGCTCCAGGCCCATGCCGGTGTCCACGCAGGGCGCAGGCAGCGGCACCACAGAGCCGTCTTCCTTCATGTCGAACTGCATGAACACGTTGTTCCAGATCTCGATGAAGCGGTCGCCGTCTTCTTCAGGGCTGCCCGGAGGGCCGCCAGGAATTTCGGGGCCATGGTCGTAAAAGATCTCGGAGCAAGGGCCGCAGGGGCCGGTGTCCGCCATCATCCAGAAGTTGTCGGACTTGTAGCGGCCGCCCTTGTTGTCGCCAATGCGGATCACGCGCTCGGGCGGCAGGCCGATTTCCTTGGTCCAGATGTCATAGGCCTCGTCGTCTTCCTGGTACACCGTGGCCAGCAGGCGCTCGGGTGGCAGCTTGTAGACCTCGGTCAGCAGTTCCCAGGCCCACTTCAGCGATTCGCGCTTGAAGTAGTCGCCGAACGACCAGTTGCCCAGCATTTCAAAGAAGGTGTGGTGGCGCGCGGTGTAGCCCACGTTTTCCAGGTCGTTGTGCTTGCCGCCCGCACGCAGGCAGGCTTGCACCGACACAGCGCGGTTGTAGGAGCGCTTGTCGGTTCCCAGGAACACGTCCTTGAACTGCACCATGCCCGAATTGGTGAACATCAGCGTGGGGTCGTTGCCCGGCACCAGCGACGACGATGCCACGATGGTGTGGCCCTTGGAGGCAAAGAAATCCAGGAAGGTCTTGCGGATATCGGCAACGGTGAATGTGGGGGTCATGGGCTCTTCTTCACGAACAAGAATGCTGCGGCAGGATTGCACTGCAAAAAGCAGGCGAACTGGGCATTTTAGGGGGTTTCAAGCGGATTCTGGCGGCGCACCGCCGCAGTGCCTCACGCCGCCCTGCCTGTAGAAGTTTTCCATGTCCAGCCTCCAGCCATGCGGGGGCGGGCCGACCATCAACGCACGGGTACCGTGGTTACACCGGGGGGGCATTGCTGGTGCTTGCAGCCTGGCCAGACGGATACCGAGCATGGCAAGCCCTGAGCCACAGCATATTCAGAAGAACTTGTCGTGCAGCACAAAGGCGTTCGCGGTGCTACGCTCCTTCATTTAAGCCGCAAAACATCAAACAACGATACGAGACACACATGGACATCCCAAGCACTCCCCTCGCCCTGTTGAAAGACCCCAGCTTGCTCAAGACCGCTGCACTGGTCAACGGCCACTGGCTGGACGGCAGCAGCCGTTTTGACGTGAACGACCCGGCCACCGGCCTGAAGCTGGCCGACGTGGCCAACCTGGGCCCGGCAGACGCCGAAGCCGCCATTGCCGCCGCCAACGCCGCCTGGGGCCCGTGGAAGACCAAGACAGCCAAAGAACGCAGCGCCATTCTGCGCAAGTGGTTCGACCTGCTCATGGCCCACCAGGACGACCTGGCCCGCATCATGACCGCCGAGCAAGGCAAGCCCTTCCCCGAAGCCAAAGGCGAAGTGGCCTACGGGGCCAGCTTTGTCGAGTGGTTTGCCGAAGAAGCCAAGCGGGTCAACGGCGAGACGCTGCCCCAGTTCGACAACAACCGCCGCCTGCTGGTGCTCAAGCAGCCGATTGGCGTGTGCGCCGCCATCACGCCCTGGAACTTCCCGCTGGCCATGATCACCCGCAAGGTCGCGCCCGCGCTGGCCGCAGGCTGCCCCGTGGTCATCAAGCCTGCTGAACTCACACCCCTCACCGCCCTGGCCGCAGGTGAGCTGGCCATCCGTGCGGGCATTCCTGCAGGCGTGCTCAACATCCTCACGGCTGACAGCGCGAACTCCATCGCCATTGGCAAGGTGCTGTGCGCAAGCGACGTGGTGCGCCACATCAGCTTCACCGGCAGCACCGAGGTGGGCCGCATCCTGATGGCGCAGTCGGCCCCCACGGTCAAGAAGATGTCGCTGGAGCTGGGCGGCAACGCGCCGTTCATCGTGTTCGACGATGCCGATGTGGACAGCGCCGTGGAAGGTGCCTTTGCCAGCAAGTACCGCAACGCGGGCCAGACCTGCGTGTGCAGCAACCGCTTTTATGTGCAGGAAGGCGTGTACGACGAGTTCGTGGCCAAGTTTGCCGCCAAGGTGAAGACCGCCAAGGTCGGCAACGGCTTTGAAGACGGCGTGAACCAGGGCCCGCTGATCGAGGAAGCCGCGCTGGAAAAGGTGCAGCGCCACCTGGACGACGCGCTGGCCAAGGGCGGCCAGGTGGTGGCCGGCGGCCAGCGCCTGAAGACCCTGGGCTCAGGCCAGTTCTTCGAGCCCACCGTGGTGGCCAACGCCACGCCCGACATGCTTTGCGCCCGCGAAGAAACCTTTGGCCCCTTCGCGCCGGTCTTCAAATTCAAGACCGAACAGGAAGCGATTGATGCTGCCAACAACACCGAGTTTGGCCTGGCCAGCTACTTCTACAGCCGCGACGTGGGTCGCATCTTCCGCGTGGGCGAAGCGCTGGAGTACGGCATGGTGGGCATCAACGTGGGCATTCTGGCCACCGAACATGTTCCCTTCGGCGGTGTGAAGCAGTCCGGCCTGGGCCGCGAAGGCTCACACCACGGCATGGATGACTACGTGGAAATCAAGTACCTGTGCCTTGGCGACATTCAGAAATGACCACCCCGCGCGGGGCGCGCCAGCGCCCCTGAATCCGCGCAGGGCATGTCTATAATGCGCGGCTGTGCGGGTGTAGTTCAATGGTAGAACGGCAGCTTCCCAAGCTTCATACGAGGGTTCGATTCCCTTCACCCGCTCCACTGCATCATTCCGGGGAATTCTGAGGAAGTCCAATAAGCATCGTAAGTCGTTGATTCAGGCTGAGTTTTCGACACTTCGATGTTCCAGTGGGCTCCACGGAAATCCACCTGAAGCCACGACGTTTATGTCCATTTTTGTGTCCATTTTTGCGGGCACGGCGGCTTCCGGATTGTTGCTAGGGTGCTGAGGTCGATGGGTTAAGCATCTGGTTCCTGACTCATGTTCAGGAGCTAGAGCATGGCACTCTCAGACTTGGTGGTCCGCCAAGCCAAGGCCACCGGCAAGGCTTACACCCTTCCAGACATCGATGGTCTCTCCCTGGCCGTGACGACCACGGGTAGCAAGAGCTGGCACTTCCGTTACTACTGGATGAAGGAGCCCAAGCGCATGTCGCTGGGCACCTATCCCGAGGTGTCCCTTCGTGAGGCACGCGCCCTGCGTGACGAGGCACGCGCCTTGGTGGCCAAGGACATCAACCCGCGTCTTCACCGCAAGCAAAAGCGCGCCGCGGTCAAACTCGCTGGTGAAAACACCTTCGAGGCGATCTACAAGAAGTGGCTTGCACACCGCGAACTCGGCCTCAAGAAGGGCCGGCAGACCACGCTCTCGATCCTCCCTCGCGTCTTCGCCAAGGATGTGCTGCCCTTGCTGGGCAAGCGCTCGATCTACGACATCAAACGCCCTGACTTGCTGGAAGTGATCGCCAGGATTGAGCGGCGCAAGGCGCTCTCCGTCGCCGAGAAAGTCAGGACGTGGTTCAACCAGATGTTCCGCTACGCGCTGGTGGTCGTGCCGGGCTTAGAGCAGAACCCGGCCTCCGACCTCGACGTGGTGGCGCTGCCGCTGCCCCCCGTGAATCACAACCCGTTCCTGCGCATGGCCGAGTTGCCGAAGCTGCTGCAGCGCTTGCGCAAGTATCGTGGCCGGCTGCAGACCCAGCTCGGTCTGCGGTTGCTGCTATTCACCGGCGTGCGCACGGGCGAGCTGCGCCTGGCGACGCCGGATCAGTTCGACCTCGATCGGGGTCTGTGGATCATCCCGCCCGAGGTCGTGAAGCAGCTCCAGGTGGACATGCGCAGGAAGCGCCAGTTGCCCAAGGACATTCCACCCTACATCGTGCCGCTATCGGTGCAAGCCATCGAGATCGTCCGGCACCTACTGGAACAGTTCAAACCGGCCCAGCACTATCTGTTCCGGCACGACAGCGAGTTGAAGAAGCGCATGAGCGAGAACACGCTCAACGGTGCGCTCAAGCGCATGGGCTATCGCGACCTGCTGACCGGGCACGGCATCCGGGGCACGATGTCCACCGCGCTCAACGAGATCGGCTACCCGAAGGTGTGGGTGGATGCGCAGCTCTCGCACGTCGATCCCAACAAGGTCAGCGCCACCTACAACCACGCCGAGTACGTCGAGCAGCGGCGGCGGATGATGCAGGACTGGGCCGACCGGCTCGATCTCTTCGAGCAGAACATGGTCGAAGCAGCGAGCATGCCGCTCACCATTCATCTGGAGGGCGTACCCGTCCTCTCGGACGAGGAAGCCGCGAGCGCGCCACCCAAGGCAGCGGCCACGTCGGCGCCGCTCCTGATCGTGACCAAGCCGGGAGACGCGATGCCACTGGTGTCGGCCGAGACGCATCGGCTGCCCGCAGTGCCGTTGCCGCGCTCCGTCATGGAGGAACCGCTGTCCGACATTCAGCGCCAGCGGATGGAACTGGTCGATGTCTTCGAGGCACCGCACAACCTGCCAGTCGCCGAGTACGCGAAGATGGCGGGCAAGTCCCGCCGGTGGATCAGCTACGAGATCAAGGCCGGCAACCTGCTGGCGCTGAACCTGGGCAACCGTGGTCAGCGCGTGCCGGATTGGCATCTCGATCCGGTCAAGCACGCGCTGATCCAGGCGGTCCTCAAGCTGACCAGGGGCGCCGACCCTTGGCAGATCTACAACGCGCTCCTGCAGCCGCGCGCGATGCTGCGCGGCCGCTCGGCCCTGGAAAGCGTCAGCGCCACGAATCTCGACAAGATCATCATGGCGGTGAGCACGACGGTGAAGGAAAGCGAGTGGTCCCCGCAGCAGGTGGCGTTTGCGTAGCGCGTCAGCGCCCAGCAGTGCGCGCCCCTGTGTCAGGACACAGAGCGCGCGCGCCGAGTGAATCTTTCCTGGGGCTCGGTCAAGGACGAGGACGGGCGAAGCAGGTAGGCCATTACGATGATGGGTGAGCCAGCCAATGGCCGCGCGGCGATGCCGCGACGCAGGTAGCAGGTCAGTCTCGCGGCGGGTGCGACGGCGATACCGTAGCCCGCGGAGACGAGCGTCATCGCCATGTCAAAGGTGCTGACGGTCTGCTCATGGCCCTGCGGTGCATCCTCGACCAGGCCATGCGCCACCGCGCGCCACGGCTCGACGGCCGTTGACTGCGCGCAGATCAACGGCTGCTTGAGCAGTTCTTGGCGAGGCACTTCACGGTAGGACAGCAGGTGCGAGCGCTTGGCGACGGCGACCGCCAGCGTGTCATGCCACAACGGCTCGCACACCCAGCCCGGCCACTCCCAGGCGGCTGTGGACAAGGCCAAGTCAAAGTTATCGTGCGGCAGTTCGTGCGTCTGCGCCGTGGCACTGCATCCGATCAGAGCAGTGGCGGTCTCTGGCTCTTCGGCGCGCTGCAACGCCAGCAAGTCGGCAAGCGGTGAAGGCACCCACTCGCCGAGCACAGCCACCCGGATTTCAGTGGAGGCATCGCTCGATTTCACGTCCAGTTCCCCCAGGCAGTGAACTCGCGGCGACCGATGAAGTCGCTTCTCGTGAGTTAAGTTTAACGTGGTTTATATCGTGTCAATCCTCGACGCTTTTGGCAATGCAAAAGCGTTCGATTCAAAGAGGCCGGCCCACCGGCACAACAACCTACGAAGCGGAACCAGCCATCGCGTTTGGGGCCTCCGTGCGCGAAGAAAGAACCAGTCAAGGCATCGCCCAGGAAACGCTGGCTCATCTGTCAGGAATCGAGCGTTCACACATGGGAAAGATCGAGCGTGGCGAGCATGTCCCCACGCTCCCCCTCATTCTCAAAATCGCCCGTGCGCTGAAATGCAGTTCTGCCCACTTGATGGCGCTGACTGAAGCCAAGCTGGCAGAGACGGCTCCGCCTAAATCAGCGGACTGAAGCCGGCCCGCGCCGTGGCCCCTTGTCTACCCCTGTTCGTTGTCGTTCTTATTACCGGCGGCTGAATTTTCGCGCTTTACGGCCTCGGTGAGGAGGCGCAGGTATGGATTGTCCGGAGGCATTTCCTGGAACAGCGCTTCGGGAGCGCTCAGCAGGTAGCCGTGCAGTCGCCTGGATTTGCGCGGCCCCGTGACTTCGCAGGTCCAGATATTCAGCCCGCTTGCTTGCTTGCGGTGCAGGCCCAGCTTCTCAAAACGCTTCTGCACCCACTGCCATCCCTCCAGGTTCTCCGGTTTCGCCAGTGCGGCAATTTGCAGATGTTCTTGCGCATAGCGCTGGAAGACGCCGGGGCTCACCAAGTAGGCCGTTCCCACGACGCTATGCACCAAGGCTTTGGCGTCGTTGATGATGAGCTTGTGCGTCTGGATACCCTGACGCAGCCAGGCCATGAAATGCTCGCCGGAAGGCTCCGGCCGATCCTGGGATGGCGCGGGGCTCACCTGCGGCAGCACCGTAGGCGCCGGTGGCGAGGCCGGCTCGGGGTCGCTCGGAGCCTCCGGCGCTACGGGTGGGGCCGTGTCACTCAGCAGATCGAGCAGCGCGGCCACGCCGTTGTCGGCGGGCACGGGCGCGGTCGGCGCGGTGCTCGGTGGCACGGTATCGGCGCTTTCCAAGCCCGGCGCTTCGGCTGCCGGTGCCTGTGGCGTCGGCGCCCCTGGTTCCTCGTCAGCCTGCACGCGACCCGCGAACGGTGCCGGCCGGTCTGCCGCATCCCAGACCATGGCCGGAGACAGCTTCAGGAAGGTGAAGCTGTGCGACCAGCCGGCATCGCTGGTGACGGTGGCCTTCCAGATCGCCTTGCCGTCCGGTGTGGCCAAGGCGATGCCGTGATCCTGCAGCACGTTGAACACCGCCGTGTTGCTGGCCGGGATGCCGTCGATGCCCTGCGACAGCAGATGCGCGCGCAACTTGTCCGAGACGGTCTTGCTCACCAGCCAGAGCGCGTCCTGGGTCAGCCAGCCATCCGAGGCCTGGGGTTGGTTCAGCTTGAACTCTTCCTTCAGGAGGTAGCGCAGGCCATCGAGCAGCTTGCGCTGCAGTGCGTGCCGGGGCGCTGCCAGGGCCTTGCTCGGATCGCCGCCGAGTTCCTGGGCGACCGATGCCTGGTCCGCCTGCACGACCAGTTCTCCGAGCATGCCGGCATGCTCGTACTGGCCGGCCAGCACGTACAGCAGCGCGGCCCAGAGGTCGGGATAGCCGGCGAGCCAGTCGAAGATGCCCGGATCGAGCAGCCGGGCGTAGAGCAGCCCGGTGGCGGCGCTGTGCAGCCGGTATTCGCGCTCCCTGCGGTAGCGGAAGCGGTACGGCCGCCGCAGCGGGCCGTGCCAGGGGTGCCAGACCGTGCCGTCTGCGTACTCGACGTGCAGGTCGACCGCGATCTTGCCGATGTCGTGCAGCAGCGCCGCGTAGGCGGTGCCTGCGGTCCAGGCCTCGGCCTGGGCGGCTTGCGTCTCCGGCGTGGCGCCGGCGGGCAGCAGATGCGACTGCCGCAGCTTGAGCGCGTAGGCGACGATCTCCAGGCCGTGGTCCAGCATGCCGCCCGGATAGGCGTGGTGATGGGCCTCCGACGCGGGGAATTGCTGGACCAGCTCGGCGTAGCGTTCCAGCGGGGCGAGGTACAGCGTGACGAACTGCCGGCGCGACAGCGAGGTGCGCTGCCAGATGTGTTCCAGCAGCTTCTGTCGGCGCGGTGCCGCCAGCAGCGATGCGGCCGGCTCCGGCCGCATCAGCCCTTTGCCGGGCTCGGCGGGAGGTTTGGGCGTTGGCGCACTGGCGGCAGGCGACACCCGTTTGCGTTGGAACAGCGAAAGCATGGCGAACCCCGGACGGCGGGCCGGTCGGGAGAGCCTTTTGGCCTTTTCGGGTAGGGCCTTTCCCCTTGGCCCCATTCCCTTGCCCCTTCCCCAGCCCTTTGGCCTTTACGGAAACCTTTGGATATAGGGCAACGACGCCTGCCGAACCACAACCAATGCGGGTTTGGCCCAAGTCGGATTGATGCGGGAAGGCTGGCTGTGCCGCCCCTACGATGGAGCCGTTTCATCGACCGGACGGAGCACCATGCACACCCAGATTGACAAGGTAAGGAAATTTCCTTACCATCCAGGCATTGCCATCAGGAGTGCCGCCATGCCCGAAATCCACGAAGTCGCGACGCTGACCTCCAAGGGTCAGATCACGCTGCCCAAGTCCATCCGGCAAGCGCTGGGCGTGGACACCGGCGGCAAGGTGGCGTTCGACCTGCGCGGCGGCGAAGTCGTCGTGACCCGCGCCGACGCCGACCATGAAGACCCGGCCATCGGCGCCTTCCTGGGGCTGCTGGAAGCGGACATCCGGGCCGGGCGGCACGTCCAGTCCCTGCCGGACGATCTGGCGCGGGCCATGCTGGCCAACGCGCACCACGCGGTGAACCTCGATGAAGACATCGAAGGCGAAGTGGCGCTCTGATGCAGCGGCACGGTTGGACGCTCCTGTTCCACGAGGGCGTGATCGAGCAGTTGCGCAAGCTGCACGCGGCCGCGGAACGGGCCGAACAGAACGACCCGCAGGGGTTCGAGAGCAACGCCAACGTCAAGCTGTTCCGGGCGTTGAGCCAGTTGATCATGGATGTCGTGCCGAGCGATCCTGCGCGCGACGAATTCCGCCAGGGCAACACCTTGGGGCCGGCCTACCGGCACTGGCGGCGCGCGAAGATCGGGAGGCGGTTCCGGCTGTTCTTCCGCTACGACTCCAAGGCCAAGGCGATCGTGTTCGCCTGGGTCAACGACGAGCAGACCTTGCGGTCGGCGGGCAGCAAGTCCGACCCCTATGCGGTGTTCGAGAAGATGTTGGGACGCGGCAACCCGCCGGACGATTGGGCGGCGCTGGTGGCCGCAAGCCAGGCCGACTGGCGCGCAGTAGACAAGGACTAGACCGCGGTTGAAGAACAGCACAGGTTTCAATCGCAACACGGACAGGGATCACAGCCACACGACAGGATGAACATGAGGTAGCCACCATGAAGACCGCCGCACAGACCACCTTCGCAGAACGCCTCGGCCGGACACTGGGCCGGGCGTGGAGAGGCTGCGCGCGTCTGGATCAGCGGGCGCAGGGCTGGCTGCTCGCGCGGGGATGGGCGCCTGGTATTGCCAAGGCCGCGCTGCTGGCCGTCAAGCTCGCTGCGATCGGTGTCCTGCTCTACACCGCGTTCTGGCTGGCGCTGTTGCTTGCGTTCGCGCTGGTCGGCGCCTGGGTAGTCCGCAACGACGATGCGAGCTACGACGAGGAACACAAGCCGGAATGGCGATACGGCCCTGCCGGGTACGGCCTCTACACCCATGACGATTACCGGATCGACCCCCACGATCCAGAAGACGAGCAAGCCTAGAGGCATTACTTCGCTGCTTTCATAGCGACACCCGCACCCCTGCCGCCAGCAGCTTGGGCATCCCTGGTTCCTGCCGCCAGCCCTTGAATTGCCGTTCCCGCGCGCACGCCTACCCAGCCCAGCGCAGCCACCCAGAAGGTAGGCAGCACGATGAACATCGTCGCCATGACGAAGTTCAGCAGCATGTCGCCGAAGGCGTTGTTCAGGCCGATCAGCGGATCGAAGTTGCTGTGCGGCCGGTTCGCGCCGAACCCCCAGCCGTAGAGCGCATCGAGGATGGTGGAATCCAGCCAGCGCGCGAGCTGGAACCAGAAGTCCACGAAGAACAGCGCGAACTGCACGCAGCTCACCGCGACCAGCGCCTTCAGCTCGTAGGTGCCGAAGACCAGCACCAGCGGGATGCAGATCACCAGCGCCATCTTGAGCAGCGACAGCACCATCGGCAGCGCCTGGCGCACCACGTCCATCGCCGGGAAGAAGCCCAGCGAGCCCATGGTCATCCCCAGGTCGCCGGCGCCGCGCGTCACGACGTTGGGCAGCGTCTTCTCGATCTGGCCGCCGTAGTCGGTGTAGACCGAACCCTGGTTCATCTTCTGCTGCCGCGGCGAGACCACGGCGCGGATCACCGAGTCGTTCACCTCGGCCTGCGACAGGAAGCCCGCCCAGCGGCCGATGCGCGTCAGCAGGTCGGGATCGACCTGGGCCAGCAGGCGCGCGCGCAAGCCGCTGCCGCCGTCCGACCACCACTGCCGGCACGTGGGGTAGCCCCCGCCGCTGTCCACCTGGGCCAGCCCTGCATCGCGCGTCGCGTCGTAGGGCCAGGCCGTGCGCGGCGTGTTGGAGTGGTAGGTGTCGTAGAAGCCCGCGTTGTTCAGGAAGTAGCTCGAACCGATCCAGGTCACGTCGTTCATCTGCTCGTCGGAGAGTGCGGGCCGAGACATGAACAGCTTGGCGCGCGAGGGGCCGTAGCAGTCATGCACGAAGTCGCCGACCTCCTGGGCCAGCACCGGGTCGTCGATGCGCGTGGCATCCACGTCCATGCGCATCTGACGCAGATCCGTCCCGCAGGGGATGGCCGCCACCGCGCCGCCCGTCACCGCCTTCGAGATGGCGTGCATGAAGAACCACCACACCGGCACCAGCGCGCTCTGGTTGTTGAGCGTGGTGTAGGCGTTCGACCATCCCGTGTCGGTGGGCTGCGGGACACTGACCTGGCATTGCGCGGAGCGCGTCGTGTCGAACTTGATGGTGCTGAGGTCGACTGGAATGAAGGGAATGCCGGCGAACAGGATGACGACGATCGCCACCCACACGCGGTTCTCGATGCGCATCGAGGACAGCACCCCCTTGTTGCCCTCGTCGGCGCCCTCGGCCCGCGCGCGCAGCCATTCCTGAACCACGATGACCACGAACGGCAACGCGAACACGCCGCTGGCCACGAGGATGTTCCAGATGCCGTTGCTGACGATCCACCCGACCAGGGTCAGGTAATACTCCAGGTAGTCCGTTGTGTTGAGCGTCATGGCGTTCTCCGGGGCTCAGCCATTGCGCAGTAGCTGGCTGCCTTCGAGCAGCACGAGGGTGGCGACGGCCGCGATCTCGACGCGCAGCAGGCGCTGGTGCGCCTCGGCCGACGGCTCGCGTTCGCGCAGGCGCCGACGCATCCACCACCAGCCGCAGGCCGTCGCCGCGTAGAGCAGCAGCCGCCAGACGAGGAAGTGGCCCGAGTGCTCGCGCAGCCACTGCTCCCAGCCGTCGATGCTGCCGACGACGTGCAGGCCGACGACGTTCACGCCGACCGCGATGCCCGCCACCAGCAGCACCCACAGCAGCACGATGCCGACGCGGCGGCCGAGCAGCCATGCCGGCCGCAGCCAGGCCCGGCTGGTCATGGCCCGCTCCGCGGCTTCTGCACTTCCTTGAGGCGGTCGCGCGTCGTGTCGCCCTCGAAGATGCCGCGCGAGCCCGCGGCGCGGGTGCCGTGGCGCTGCACGATCGCCATCGCCGAATTGCCGGCCAGCGTGCGCCGCAGCTCCAGCTCGGTCTTGAGGTTGTTGATCTCCTGCTCCAGCGCGGTGTTCTCTTGATCGACGGCCTTCACGGCCAGCTCGTTGGCGGCGACGTTGGGCTCCTTCTTGCCGGTCAGCAGCGTGCGCTGCAACAGCAGGGCCTTCTCCAGCACGCTCGACAGCGCGGCTTCGGACGCCAGGCGCTTGCCGAGCAGGTCTTGATCGGGTTCGTCGCGCAGCGCCTCGATCACGCCGCGCGTGATCGGCAGCGAGTTGCTGCCGGCGGCTTCGAGGTTCGCCACCGTCGTCGGCTTCGCGCCCGTCACCAGCTCCTGCAGCGCCTGCAGCTTGGTCTCGTACTCTTCCTGGATCACCGGCGTCAGGCCGACGCCAGGCGTCGTCTGCGTCTTGGTGCAGGTCTCGCAGGTGCGTTGCTCGCGCTCGCCGAGCACGCGGGTCGCGAAGTCCGCTGCGGCCTGCGGCGAGGACCAGGTTTGGCAGGTCAGCCGGTTGCCGCAGGACGCGCGCGGGATGGATGAGGTGTCGCTGACACCGCGACTGTTGAGCAGGTTGTAGCCGGCACGGGTCACATCACCGACCACCTTGATGGAACCCTGGCCCGAGCCGCCCGCGTTGCCGCCGCCCACCCAGGGCACGCCGTTGTTGCCCTTGTTCGATTCGGCCTGCTCGACGGCGGACACCGCATCGGTGCTGCTCACCGCATCGCGCAGCGCGAAACCTTCGGCGAGCTGATCCCACCCGGCCTGGCCGCCGGCCATGTCCGCCATCCGGTTGGCCATCGCCTTGCACGTCAATTTGCTGCGGTCGAAATCGAGCCGCGCCTGCAGCACGCCGTTGGTCAGCAGGTTGTAGAGGCCCGGATCGGCACGCTGGATGATCAGGGCCGGCAGCGACGCCACGGCGCTGGTGGCGCTCTGGATCACCGAGGACATGATCTGCTGAAAGCCATTGGTGAGGCCGTTCAACTGGTTCTGCAGCGTCGTCGTGATGCTCATGTTTCCGCAGATCAGGTTGCTGTTCCAGCCGATGCCCACGCCGATGCTCTGCATGTTCCCGGCGCCGCCCATGGACACGGCCCGGCCGCCGCCGATGCTGTAGAGCACGTCGTCGCCGATGACGCTGCCGCTCACGCCGACGCCGGTGGGGCCGATGCGGGTCTGCGCCCAGGCGACGCCGGCTGCGGCCGTGACGGCGCAGGCGAGCGCGATGCTGAGCGCGTAGGGCCTGGCGCGCTGTGCGAAACGGGAAAGGGACGCTTTCATGGGAACACCTCAGAGGAAATCGACGCTGCCGAGGAAGACCTGCCCGCGGCGCTGGCAGCAGGCATAGGGCCGCCACAGCGCCCAGGCGTAGTCGCCTTGCTGGGCCTGCACGCGCGTATTGCTGTGCGGGAACACAGCGCAGGAGTTGGAGAGGGTCGGCGTCAGCTCCTGCCACTTGCCCGTGGAGGCATCGCTCTCCATCAGGGCGCCGGCCGGCCAGTAGCCGTCGCTCGAACTCGCGAGCAGCGGCTGGTAGACGTGCGGCTGCATGCGCCGCGTGACGACATCGCCCGCGCGCTGCGCGACGACGGCGCCGCTCTTGTAGTCGTCGGTCTGGTGCAGGAAGCCGCCGCGCGGATAGACGTTGCCCCACAGGTTGAGCGTCGTGCGGCCGCCGATCTCGCGCATGCCGGGGATCAGCGCCTCGGGGTACACCATCTCCGGCACGTTGTAGCGCCAGGCCAGCGTGTCGAGGGTGCTCAGCAGGTACGGCATGAAGGCCGTGCCTGCGCCCTGGCAGGCGTAGCCGGAGGCGCTGGCGAACTGGCTGAATACCGAGCCACCGGGATGCCCGATCACGTCGGCGTTCTTGAACTTCGCCAGGTTGTTCTCGTTGTCGTGGTTCGTCGTCCCGTCGCCGCCGGCCTGCGCCGTGGGGTTGGGCATGCTCATGGCGCGCACCTCGATCCACGGGTTCTCGCCGGTGTTGCTGTAGCTCGATACCACGGCGTCGGGCACGTAGTGGCGCACCTTCACCGAGGTGCGCACCGTGCAGCCCGTCCAGGTGCAGAACAACCAGTAGCAGATGCCGACCACGCGGTACTCCAGGCAGTCGGGCGACAGGGCCGAGGACACGATGGTGGCCGTGTTCAGCGCGAACGTCGAAGCGGCGCCGCCGAGCAGCACCGAGGCGATGGCAAGGCGGGCCCGGCGCGACGACGCCGACAGCAGGCGGTTCATGGCTGTGCCCTCCGGTGGGATTCGATGCGGGCCACGGCGCGCGCGACATCGGGCTCTCCGTAGACCACGTAGCGGCGATCGACCACCACGGCGGGCACCTTGGCCAGCCCTAAGCCCCAGGCGTCGGCGACGCCCTGGTAGGCGCTGCCGATGCGGCGCTGCAGTGCCTGGCCGCCATCGCGCAGGCGTTGCTGCACGAGCGCGGCCGCGCGGCCCGGATCGGCAGGCAGGCCCGCGGCCAGCTCGGCCTCGATGCGCTCGGGCAGGTCCAGCTCGATCACGCGCGCGCCGGATGCGGACTGCACGGGATGGCGGCTGTCGGTCACGACCAGCACGTCGGCTGCGGATGCGTCCTGTCCGAGCAGGCACAGCAGCAGCCCTCCCGCGCAGGCGATGCGCGTGGCCCGCAGCCGCGGGATGGGTTTCAAGAAGGGAGCCGTCATGGCGGGCGTCCTGGGAATGAGAGCAAGGCTCTAGTCGAACGCCGAAGGCAGTCCACCCGCGACAAGGAATCCGCACCGCGCGCGCTCCGCTTTGGGCAGACAGGTGAAAGAAAAAGCGGGAGCCGAGGCTCCCGCGGGGACCGAGCGGTCAGCGGCGCTACAGCAGGCCGGATTCGGCGAAGGAGTACGGCGTGCCTTTGCCGACGATGAGGTGATCCACCACCCGGACATCGACCATCGCCAGGGCGGCTTTGAGCCGGTCGGTCAGCACCTGATCGGCGGCCGATGGCACGGTCATGCCGGATGGATGCTGGTGGGCCAGGATGACCGCCGAGGCGTTGAGGGCCAGGGCGCGCTGCACCAGCACCCGCGGGTACACCGAGGTTTGATCGACCGTGCCCTTGAACATCGGCTCGTAGGCGAGGACTTGGTGCTGACAGTTGAGGAACACGACGGAGAAGACCTCGTTGGGCTCCGCGACCAGCTTCAGATGCAGGTAGTCGCGCACGGCGGCGGGACTGTTCAGCATCGGACCGGCCTTGAAGATGCGTTGCTCCAGCAAGGTGATGGCCTGGCGGATGATCCAGTCTTCGTGCTGGGCGGCGATCAGGCTGAGCGACTCGGGACACGAGTCGGCGACGACATAGGACATGGCGAACCTCCACGGGATGAAGTCGGAGGACGCCTGTCCCGGGAGGGACAAACCCTCCGGGGGACGATGAAGAACAAGCGGCAGAAGAGCGGGCATCCGCCACCGCATGCGCAGTGGCTGTTCGCGTCCAGGGATGCGCAGCGAACGGGGTCGATCAGCGCGGCCAAGCCGCGTCGTAGCCTTGAAGATCGTGGCTACCTGGGCATGTCGCCGAGAGACTCGGCAGGCATTTCCTTCGATGCGGGTTCGGTCGCTGCACCGGCCGCCAGCAGGTCGATCGCGGACAGCAAGGCATCTCCTTCGACCGGGCCGTGCAGCAGCAGCGTCTTGCCGGACTGGCGATCCTGCAGGCGCAGCGTGGGCGTGACCTTGATGCCCTCCTGCGCCGCGCTCGCCGACTGTGCGCGGATCAGCGTGTCGGGGCGGTCGCTGTCGAGGCAGTGCTGCGCGGCCGGCGTGAGGTCGGGATAGCGCAGGCCCTCGGGCAGGCCCTGACCGTCGCCACGGGTGTGCGTGTAGACCCACTCGGCAGCCTGCCAGAACGCGGCCTGGCCGCCGGCCTCGCCGACGCACTCCACCAGGCGCGCACCGGCGGACGCCGCCGGCTCGTGCAACGGCAACGGCAGGTGGTGCCATTGCCAGCTCACGTCAGGGTGCGCGTCGATCCAGCGCTTGAGCACCGCGAAGTACGCGCGGCAGAACGGGCATTCGAGGTCGGCGTACTCGACCACCGTGAAGCGCGCATCGGCGCGGCCATAGCGCCAGGGCGGGCCGGCTGGCGCCGTTGCCGGCGCAGGCGTTGCTTCTGCCGAAGGAGAATCGGGCTCGGCGGGTGGCGACGGCGGCCGCAGGCCGAGCCACGCGGCCGTGGTCAGGGCCGCGGCCGCCAGCAGCGCGACGACAAGGACGGTGCGGGACGGCGCGAAGCGAGGGATGCGCATCGTGGACTCCCCGTCACGCCAGCGCATCGAGCGCCAGCGGCTCGATGCTGCGGGCGCGGTCGATCTTCTCGGCGATCTTGAAAGCGGCATCCAGTTCGCCGATGCCGTACTGCTGCATCAACTGGAAACGCTCGGCCTTCTCTTCCGGCTCGGTCTGAGCCAGCGCCAGGTACAGGCTGGGCGGCACCGCACGGAACAGCACTTCCATGCTCTTGGAAAGGATCACGCCCTCGCTGAACTTGCCGGCCTCCTTGCGGGCCGACAGCATCAGCGCCTTCTGCGCCGCGTTCAGCTCGCGGAAGCGCGCGATCTTCTCCACTTCGTCCGGTGGCATCGAGAGGCAGATCCACCACTCGATCATGTTGAGCATGGGCTCGGCGGCCTTGGGCAGGTCGTCGATGTTCTGCGTCGCCAGCCAATACCAGGCGCCGAGCTTGCGCCACATCTTCGTGATCTTCACGACGTAGGGCGCGAGCAGCGGGTTCTTGGTGATGATGTGCCCCTCGTCCGTCACGTTGATGATCGGGCGGCCGAGGAACTGGTCGCGCTCGGCGATGTTGTTGACCGTGTTGATGAGGCTGATGTAGGCGATGGAAAGCTGCGCGTTGTAGCCCTCGCGTGCGAAGGTCGCCAGATCGACGATGGTGATGTCGGCCTCGGGCCAGGGCGTGCCGGGCCGGTCGAACATCTCGCCGTCCACGCCCTGGCAGAACATATCCATCGCGTCGGCCATTTCCAGCAGCCGCGCGCGCCGCACCTCGGGCAGTGCCGTGTCGCGGGCGCGCTCGCGCAGCGCATCGCGCACGTCGCGCGTGAGGACGGTGCGCTGGTCGGCCACGCAACGCTGAGCCGCATCTAGGATGCACTGGCGGATCAGGCTGCGGTCGGCGCGCGTCATGCGCGCCTCTTCCTTGTCCTCGCCGCCGGTAATCATCAGCCGCGCGGTGATCTCCAGTTCGCCCAGCACGTCACGCTGCTCGTCGGCATCCGCTGCCTGTGCCGCCTCGTCGCGATCCTCGTCCAGGGCGTCGGCATCCAGCGTCTGCACCTGGCTGGGCGTTTCGACCAACCGGTGGGCGTCGGCGAACGGAGCGAGGCTTACCCCGGCGCCGGGCGCGAGCTTGATGCGATGTACCTTCATGCCCAGCCGCGCCGCGAAGTCGCCGAACAAGCCGAAGCTGTTGCCCGCCTCCACGATGAACAGGCGCGGCCGGTAGATCGCCGTCACCTGGTTCAGGATGTTGTTGAGCGTGGCGCTCTTGCCCGAGCCGGTGGGGCCGAACAGGAACAGGTGGGCGTTCATCTGCCGGTCGAGCCGGTTCAGCGGGTCGAAGGTGATCGGCCCGCCGCCGCGGTTGAAGAACGTGATGCCCGGATTGCCGGTTCCCTGGCTGCGGCCCCACACGGGCGCGAGGTTCGCCGCGTGCTGCGCGAACATCAGTTGCGTGTACCACTGGCGCTTGTCGGCGGCCGGATCGAACACGCACGGCAGCCAGCGCAGGTAGCTGTTGAGCGGCGCCACTTCGTCTTCCTCGCGCACCGGCTGCAGGCCCGCGTTGAGCATGACGTTGACCAGTTGCAGGCCGCGGGCGTCGAGCTGCGCGAGGTCGCGCCCGCGCAGGTAGAAGGCCAGCGCGCCGCGGTACAGCTTGTGCGCGCTGCCGATCAGGCCGCGCGCTTCCTGCACGTCGCGGCGCGTCTGCTCCGAGGCCAGCGTCTCGCCGACCGACTTCTTGCTCAGGTGGTTCAGGTGCGCTTCGAGCACGTCCTGCGGCGTCGCCACGACCGTCAGGCACATCACCGTGTCCTCGGGCATCTGGTCGAACAGCGCGTTGACCGCATCGCCGCCCTTGCGCGTCTCGCCAGTGACGTGGCCCGTGGCGGGCGGCATGCGCAGCCGGTCCATCACGATGACCCGGTGCGGCATGCCGTCGAACACCCAGGTGCCGTTCGCCACGTCCGAGCGCGGCTGGCCGAAGAACAGGCGCTGCGCGAAGTCCCCGCTGGCCAGCTCGATCTCGCCTTGCTCGGCTTCCTCGGGGTAGCGGGTCAGCGCGTAGAAGCACTCGCGGTCGTCGGCGGCAGGGCCAAGCATGGTGGGGTGCGGATTGAACCAGCGCAGCAGCCAGTCGTGGATGTCGTGCGCCTCCATGCGCCGGGCCTTCACGCCCGCATTGGCGAGGCCACCTGCGAGCCGGTCGCAGATCGTCGTCAGCGCCTGCTCGGGCGACTGGCCGCGCCGGGACGCGCCAGACGCACTCGCGCGCCGGTAGACCACCATGCGCACGCGCCGCACCTGGCCGCGCCACGGCAGGCGCGTCACCGTCGTGTCCTCGAACAGGCCGCCGGGCTTGGCGATGGCGCGCAGGTGATGCCCGAAGAAGCGCAGGTAGAAGTCCGTGAAGGCGCTGCCTTGCGCGCGCGGCCGCACGTAGTTCGTGAGCCCGCGCAGGTAGTTGTCCCAGGTTGCTTCGTCCTGGGCGTAGAGCTGCACCACCCAGGGGTTCTCGTCGAGTTCGTCGAACGAGTCCTGCAGCGCGTTCTCCAACGCATCGCGCGCCTGCCACAGCCAGGCCATCTCGCGGCCCTCGGTGCCGACCGGCGCCAGCTCGAAGAAGGCCGCCACCGACTGGCCGTCTTCCAGCAGCACGCTCTTGGAGTCGGGCAGATACTCCACCCAGGGGAGCAGGTCGGCGAAGGACGGCGCCACGCCGTAGAGTGCCTGCAGGTCCGCCTCGGTGGCCGGCCGGCGCGGCTGGCCGCCCACCGCGCTGCCGGGCTCGGGAACACCGTGCGCGGCCAGCGTCGAGACATGCTGCGACCAGGCGTCATCGGCCTCCAGGCTGGGGCCGGCAGGCGTGGCGACCTTGCGTGCCCAGGGCAACGACCAGGCCATCAGTAGTCCTCCAGGCGCTCGCCAGGCATCGCGTACTGCACGCGCTGGTAGAGCGGGAACACGGTGGTGTAGCCGGGCACGGGAACCGGGTCGGTGCCGGCCAGGTGCGGGAACACGTACATCACCAGGTCCGGGTTCGGCAGCCGGTGGAACTGGCGGTAAATCTCGTTGGCCGCGGTGCGCGTGTAGGCGGCAGCGGCGGCGGGCGCCGCCTGCACGTCGGCCTCGGTCAGCGGCCGGCGCAGGCCCTGGCGCGCATCGAGCAGTTGCCGGGCGGCTTGTCCGCCACCGGCGCTGCCGCCCGTCTCCTGGTTCCACACGTCGAGCATGGTGTGATCGCCGTGCGGCAGCAGCTCGTCCTTGCTGGTGGCGCAGCCGCCCAGCACCATGACCGCGCACAGGGCCGCGGCCGATTCAATCCAAATCCGACGCATGGGCACCTCCGATGCGGTGATTGACCCGGCGCCCCTTGGCGTCGTAGTCGATGTTGAGCGGCTGCTCCAGATGCACGGCGACCTTGGCACCGGGCCGCACGTAGACTGCGGCGAAGGCCTGCCCGTAGAGCTTGTTGACCCAATCGGCCATGTCGCGCACGCCGCCGGCCAGGATGCGGCCCATTGCCTCGTTGCCGCTGATGCCGACGGTGCCGAGCGAACCGTTGCTGTTGGCGACCACGGCCACGCTGCCGTTGTCCGACTTGATGAGGGACGCCGCTCCAGCCCCGGCCGCGGTGATGAGGGCCTGCGAGCCCAGGTACTGCTGCGCGTTGCTGCGCCGCTCGCCGCTGACGCAGGGGATGCCGTAGGGATCGCTGATCCAGCCCAGGCCGCCCTGCGTCGTGCTGTTCGCGCTGTTGCCCTGATTGCCGCTGCTCCGATTCCGATTGCCGTCCTCCGGCACGGTGCGGATCGTGCCGTCGTTGAAGACGAACGTGACCGAGCGGATCTGGCCGCGCACGCAGGAAAGCGTCCAGTCGCCCGAGGCCGTGCCGCTGACCACCGCGCCGGCCACGTCGGGGATGTCGATGCCATTGGCGGTGAGGTTGTCGGGGCCGATCAGCACCTTGAAGGGATACGGGTCGTTGACCGTGCCGTCGATCGGCACACGGCCGATCAGCGCGGTCATCGCGATCGAGCCCATCAGCGTCGAGTTCGACGGTACCGTGTAGACCGGCTTGGACGATGCGCCCACGGCGCGGCTGCCTGCATCCGCGACGGTGCTTGCCACGCCGTCGGCCGTGTCGGAAAGCGTCTTCTGCGCCGGCCCGAAGCTGGTCGGGAAGTTCAAGCCGCCGCTGCTGCCGTTTTTCGCCGAGGGTTTCGCATCGTCCGGCTCCACCCAGCGCGTGCCGTTGGTGTTGCGCGCACTGCCGCCCTGGTTGCCACCGAAGCCCTTGCCGTCGCCTTCCTCCAGCCCGAGGCCCACCGGCAGGTCGGCCTGGCCGCTCTTGCCGGAGAGGCCGTCCAGGCGCCGCTGCAGGTCTTGCAGCAGGCCCTGGGTCTGCTGGCGGTCGCCGGCCAACTGCTCGCGGTCCTGCTGCAGGCGGCCGCGCTCGCCGTCGAGCGCGGACTGGATGCGCTGGTCGATCGCGCTTTCCCGCGCGCGCATGCGCTCGTTCTCGGTCTTCTGGTTCTTGTTGTCGTTGAGTGCCGTCTGCAGCTCGTTGCGCAACTGCTTGACCTGGGCCACCAGCGTGGCGACGGTATCGCGTGGCGTGTCGCCTTCGATGCCGAGCGCCTTCATCTCTTCGGGCGTGAGCGGGTTGGCGCTGCCGGGAGGTGCCGGCCTGGCGCTGCGCTCGCCCGAGAAGAGCTTGATGCCGACGAACACCAGCACCAGCGCCATCGGGATCAGCAGCCACTTCAGGAGGGGGTTACTTTTCATCGCGCGCTCCTCCTCCTTCGGCCTGGCCGGCCGCCGCCGGCGGCAGGTTTACCGTCGCGTCGATCGGCGCCACCTTGGGCAGCAGCGACTCGGCCAGGCCGTGGCCACGGGTGACGAGATAGACCACGGTGGTGTCGGCCGCGCGGCCGGCCGGCCCCAGGGTCGGGTGCTGGAAGGTCGCGGCGAGGAAGTCGCCCTGCAGCGCACGCGGATCGAGGTCGAGCCAGCGTCCGGAGGTGTTGGTGAGCTTCACGGCCGTCACCCACTGGTCTTCGAGCCGCCATACGGCCAGCGCCTGCGCGCGCACCGGCAGCGTGGGCAGCAAGGTGTCCAGCGCGAGGTTGCGACGCAGGTTGACGCGGCCGATGCCGGCCATGGGCTCCACGGTGCGCAGCGGCGCGTACAGGTTCTGCGCCGCGTAGCGCGTCAGCACCACGGCCACCGGCGTTGCGCGGCGGGCGGCTGGTGTCGGGCGCTGCGCATCGTCGTCCGCGGTGGCCGAGGGGCTGGCCGGCTCGCCGTAGCGGGTGGCCGGCACATCGCCATCGACGATGCGCACGGGTTCGAGCGCAGGCTGGCCCGCCTTGGCCGGCTCGGCGGCGATGTCCAGCAGGATCAGCGCGCCGGATTCCACGTCCTGTAGTTGCAGCCGCGTGGGCGGGACGGGCGCGCTGGCGCGCAGGTAGATCGCTCCGCCCGTGCTCTGCACGCGCAACTGCTCGCCGACGCCGGCCGGCACGCCGATGCGCACGTTGCGCTCGATGAATACCACGCGCTCCTGGCCGACCACCAGCGGCACGGCCAGCGGCAGGCGCTCCCAGCGCAGGATTTCAACGGCATGGCCCGCGGGCACGAAACCCAGGCAAAACAGAACACCGGCCAGGGCCGGAAGGAAGCAGCGCTTCATGGGGTGTCTCCCTGCAGATTGGCGCCGGGGCTGGCGGGCTTGCCGGCTGACGCCGGGGGCGGCGGAGTTTCGATGCGCTCGGGCGCACGCGCATAGCAGTCCAGCACCAGGCCGAAGGGATTGCGCTCGGGATCGATGTCCATGCGCACGACCTTCAGCGCGTAGCGCACGAGCGCGCGCTTGACCTGCTCTGCGCCCAGATACTCGTCGGCGCTCACGTCCAGCGTGACGATCCAGTCGTTCGCCGACACGGCGCGCACGCGCGCGGCGGGATCGTCGCCGTAGCCGCGGCCGGGAATCTCATAGATGCCGCGCACGCGCTGGCGCAACTCGCCGTTGCTGCGCCGGAACTCGTAGTCCTGTTGCAGGAAGGCCCGGCAGCTCGGTGTGAAGTAGGCCGACAGCCCATGCAGGTTGCGCGGGTAGTCCTGCTCGCCGTTGGTCGGCCAGCGTTGGGCCTGCTGCCAGATGTAGAAGGTGAAGGCGTAGACGCTCTCCGGCGGCACATCCCACCACTTGCGGGTGCTGCCTGAGCGCAGGTCGGGCGGTACGTGGATGGTCAGGCTCTTGGGTGCGCTCCACCATCCGAACCCGAGCAGCAGTGCCACGACAAACAGCGCGGCGGCGAACAGGCGCAGCGTCTTCACATGCGCCTGCAGGTGCATGACCTCGTTCTTGAAGCGGCTCATGCTGTACCTCGGTGAGCGGCTAGGCCGGACCGCTGGCGGCGCGTGGTCCACCAGCCCGAGCGGGTGATGAGCTGGCCGCCGCCCGCGTGGGCCGCCAGCGCGGGATAGCGCAGCGCGAGCCGCCACTGGAGCTGGCGGTACAGCCAGGTGTCGGGCCGGCCGCGCTTCCACCGCCGCAACAGACCGCCGCCCACGAAGACGCCGATGCCGATGCCGGCAACGACCAGCGTGGGCACCATCGCAATGCTGTGGGTCAGCCAGGCCAGCGGCACGCCGGCCACGAACCCGACCGCGCCCGACAGGCCGGCGCAGACCCACAGCTCGTCGGCCGTGAGCCCGCGCACGACCACCGGATGGCGGTTGAGGCGATGCGGCATAAAGGTCACGAGCCCGTCGCGCGGCGGGCTCTCCAGGGCGCCAGCCATGGTTGCCGGCCCTTACAGCACGCCGGTGGCTTTGGTCAGCAGCCAGACGCCGACGACCAGGAGGATCGCGCCGACCGCCACCGTCAGGCCGAACTGGCCCCAGGTGGCGCGGCCGGTGTGGATCTCCGCGTAGCGCGTGTAGGCGTGGTAGCAGACGCCGACGAACATCGAGGCGACCACGAGCAGCGCGATCAGCAACACGATGTCGTAGCCGTAGTTCTGCAGCGTCTGCATGATGCCGCTGCCGGTGCCGCGCGACGGGTCTTCCAAGGTGGGCAGGGCCGCCAGCGAGACGAGCGGCGTGGCAGCGAGGCCCAGCGAGGCAAGCATGGCTGCGATGCGCGCAGAGGGGCGACGAGGAATCAGCGAAGCGTTCATGGCGATACACCCTTTCATGGTGGTCAGGACAGGAGGAAGAAGCCCAGCACCAGGTACATCGCGACGAAGCGCACGATGACGCCGAGGAACTGGCGTTGGGTCAGGTGGTGCTCGGCCCAGCCGACATAGGCGGTGCGCATCGCCCACACGCCCCACAGCAGCAGGACGGCGAAGACGAAACCGAGCACGACGGTGGAGACGGCCGCGGGCGCGAACCCGCCGTTGGCCTGGAAGGCGGCGACCTGATCGGCGGAAGGCGTCATGGCGACGGCGCCTCCTTGTCGCTGGCCGCACCGCTGCGCGTGTAGTCGCCGGCCAGCGGCACGGGATCGCGCGGCTGGGCGCGCTGGGGAACGAGGTAGTCCCGCACGCCTGCGCGCATGCGCTGCAGGTCGGCGCGCAGCCGGGCGTAGTCGAAGTGGTAGCGGGACCGCTCCTGCGGTGCGGTGGTGGCTCCGCGTTCGGCGAGGCGGTCCAGCAGTTCGAGCTGGCGCGTCACCGCGGCGAGCATCTCGCGCTCTGCGGCGTTGTCGGCTGCATCGGCGGCGACGGCCGGCTGAAGCCCCGCAGCGGCGAGCAGGAGCGCGGCCAATAGCGCGGCGATGGCGTGGCGCCGGACATGCGCAGGACTGCGGGAGGTTTCCATCGAGCCGTTCTCCGGGGATGCGGATGGCTCATGCTCGAACGCCCGGTCTTCCGGCGCCGCAATCAATCGGAACCGGCCCGCCACCGCTTTCCGGCAGCGCAAGGAACGACGCGCCTACAGGTACTTCTTGAAGGTGGCCGCGGAGATGGCCACGGCAACGCCCAGCAGCGCCGCGCTGGGCAGCAGGATCAGCAGCGGATGCACGCTGACCGGCAGCGCGAGGTACGTGACCCAGGGCAGCACCGCCAGCGGCATCAGGCTGGCCCTGGCCCGGTGGTAGACGAAGCCCGATTCGCGCCCGGCGCCGAAGCCGCGCACGTCCCTGCGCACCAGCCCATCGACCAGGCCGACGAAAGCAGCCATCAGGAACAGCGGCAGGATCAGGATCAGCACCAGCAGCCGCACGAGGAACACCAGCACGGTGTAGGCCGAGGCGATCAGGTAGCTCTCCACGTGCACGTAGACCTGTCCGAGGTAGTAGCGGAAGTCCTGCACCTGGCTGCGGGCGCCGGCGCGGGATTGCGAGGCGGCATCGCGTATCCAGTCCAGCAGCCCCGTCTTCACGAACAGCCCTTGGTAGGCCCACTCGACGAGCTGCCGTGCACTACGCCCCGGTTCCTGCACCAGCACGCTGCGCGTGAAATGCTCCGAGACCTGTGACAGCTCGTAGTTCAGCATGCCCTGCGCGTGGCGCCAGCCCTGTTCGGGCCAAAGGAAGTGCATGCCGATGCACTCGATCACGATGCACAGCAGCAGTGAGCCGCACAGCACGCCGAACAGCCGGAACGGCAGCGTGACCAGGCTGGCGATCAGGCCCTGCTGGCGGACCTGCTGGCGCTGGACGGCGACGGCGGGGTCGCTCATGCCGCGGCCCCTTCATCCATGCTCGCCATCTGCTTGAAGTCCGCCAGCAGCTCGTCGGGCAGCGCCTGATCCTGCAGGCCGGGAAGCCCCTTGCTGTCCCACCAGTCGCCGGCCTCGACGTAGTGCTGCCGCATGTACCCGGCCAGTTCCTGCAGATCCTTCGGCATGGCCTCGTCGAGGTCGGGCGCCGGCAAGGGCATGCGCACCTTCCACAGGTGGCCGCCCTCGATCAGCGCGAAGCACTGCCCCTTGGGCAGGCCGACGACGTGCGCCGGTTCGATCAGCGGCACGCTGTTGCTGCTGATGCGGTCCTGCGTGTTCGACGTGAACGCGGTGTTGCCGGTCGGGTCGGAACTGTCGGTGGCGCCGCTCATCACTGTCGTCGTGTAGACCTCGACCTTGGGCAGTTGCCGCGTCAGCAGCTCGGCCGTGATGGTCTCGCGCACGCGCAGCATGAACAGGTTGTTGAAGTTCCCGATGACCTGGCCGGCCTTGGCGCGGTTGCCGATGCGGGCCTCGATGTCGCTCATGGTTTGCGTATAGGCCGTGACCTGCACCCCGGCGCCGCCGCCCTTGTTGACCATCGGGATGAACTCGTCGCCCATCAGCTCGTTGAACTCGTCGGCATGTACGTTGATCGGCACCTTCACGCCTGCCGACGCGCCCGGCAGGCCATCGTCGATACCGAACTTGTAGATGTGCCCGGCGACCGAGACGAGATCGCTGAACATGGAATTTCCCACTGCGGCCGCGACCTCCGCGTCCGACAACGCATCCAGCCCGACATAGACCACGGCCCGCTTCCGGATGATCTGCATCCAGTCGAAGATCGGCCGCGGGTCGCCCAGGTCCGAGTAGTTCGGCGCCAGCAACTGCGCGATCTTGCCGGTGGTCAGCTTCTCCAGCAGCGGCAGGAGCGACGCCACGATCTTGTCGAAGTACGTCCTGTCGTAGCGCACGGCGCTGCGCAGCCCGTCGAGCACCGGGTCGTAGATGCGCACCTGCGACAGGTACTGCTCCAGCGCGACGACGCGCTTCTCCCGTCCGATCATGTTGCGCGGGATGTTCTTGTCGTTCAGCTTGGCTTCGAGCTGGACGATGATCTCCCAGGCCTTGGGCTCGCTCCTGGCGAAGTAGTGCTGGGCGTACTCGATGAACAGCGCGTCGATGTTGATGACGTGGCGCTGGATCAGCAGGTAGTCGGGCCGCTGCCCCAGCTCGACCAAGGCACGGGCGATGATGTTGACGAAGCGCCAGGCGAACTCGCGGAACGCGGCGCTGTTGCCTTCACCGGAGAGCTGGCCCGCGATGCGCGTGGCGACTTCGCTGATGCGCCCGAACCGCCCCACGGCGTTGTAGCGGGCGCTGACGTCCGGCCAGCCCAAATGGAAGACGTAGAACTCGCCTTCGCGCCCGGCGCGTTTGGCTTCCACGTACATGCGCTTGAGCAGATCGGCGTCGCCCTTGGGGTCGAAGACGATCACGACCTCGTGCTGGCCGCCCACCTTGCGGCGGATGTCCTGGGTGATGAACAGTTCGGCCAGGCGGGTCTTGCCGACGCGGGTGGTGCCGAGCACCAGCGAATGGCCGACGCGCTCGCCCAGCGGCAGGGTGACGTCGACCTCGTGTGGCTCGATGCCGTGCAGGCGCGGCAGACCACCGACTGGCGGCAGAGGCCTCGCCGGGTTGAGCGGGCTGTCCCAGGCCAGGGCCTTCGCCAGCTTGGACAGGGGGTACGGCGCGAACTCCAGGCGCTGCTCGAAGTGCCGTGCCGCCCGGTAGATCGCCGTCGGTTCGACGTAGCGGCGGAACTCCGGCCGGTAGGTCTGCATCAGCCGGTGCGTGTGGCGCTGGTCCCAGCGGAAACCCCGGCCGACGAACAGCCGCTGCTGGCTGACCGGCACATCGCGGCTGGTCATCACGTAGCGCGGCAGGCGGCGGATGTTGCGCCGGTAGCGCAGGATCGCCCAGGCGTCGTGGAAACGCAGCGCGCCGAGGGTCAGGAAGGCCAGCGCGCTGCCCAGGCCGAGCAAGGGGCTCAGCGCGAGCGACCACGGGGCCACCAGGCACAGAAACGCGGCGCCCGCACAGACCGCGACGGTGTAAAGCTCCACCGCTGGCCGCAGCAAGACTTCGACGGCTTGGGATTGGGCCATGGTGGGCGCTTCACCTGGCTCTACCGCGTTAGGGCTCGATGCCGGTGGCGGTGATCAGCACCGGGTAGTGCTTGATGCCCAGGCGGTGCGCCAGGTCGTCGCCCGAGGCCGGGGACAGCACCAGACCCGGCGCGAGGCGGCGCAGCGCGGCCAGTGCCTCGGGTGTCGCGACATTGACCACCAGGCCCACGGCGCGCTGCGCCTGCAGCTCCACGCGCCGCTGCTTGAGCCAGGCGCGCGAGCGGTCGTCGTCGCCGACCAGGAACAACGGCGTCAGGCCCGGCGCGCGGATCACGCGACGCGGTTCGTCGCCGGGCGACAGCCGCGCCGAGCGCACCGGCAGCATGGCCGCCTCGGCATCCGCAGGGCCACCGATGCGCGGCGCCGGCTGCGGCATCGTCGGTTGACCTGGCTGCGCATCCTGCGGGTTCAAGGCCCGGTAGTACGGCAGCGCGGAGGCGCCGCCCTTGTCCTCGACCACGATCAGCGGCGGGGAGACGGCCTTGTTTGCGGCGCTGCGGTTCTGAGCGTCGGCGGTGGTGGCCAGCAGTGCCGCCATCGCGGCAAGGAGGATGCGATTCATGGCATGGGGCTCCGGGCTGAGGGAATGGAGGCGCCCGGCCCTAGCACGCGGGTCAGGTGCTGGTGGACGCTGCGGCGGTAACGGGCGGCGGGCGCGCCACCCGCGGGACGGTGGTAGCGGCCGATGGCGACCAGCCAGTCCTCGCCCGGCGTGTGCTGTTCCTGCAGGATTTCCGCGGCGATGGCGAGGTTGCGGTACGGGTCGAGCAGGTCGCAGGGGTGGTCGTAGCGCTGCGCGTGGTAGCCGAGGTTGACCTGGCCGAGGCCGGCGTCGATGCGGTTGGCCAGCGTCCGGGCCAGCGCCCGGCGTATGCCTGCGCAGGCCTCGGCGCGTGTGGCGTAGCGTTCGGCCCGCCCGGCGACGTTGAGCGTCCACGGCCAGGGGATCAGGCGGCCGCGCAACCGGGCACCGCTCTCCTGCAGCGCGACCGCATACAGCACCGGCGACGGCACGCCCGCCTGCTGCGCGGCGAGCTGGTAGGCGGGAGGCGGCACCTCCTGGGCCAGGGCGAAGCTCGCGCAGGCGCAGAGCCCGAGGGCCAGTGCGACACTGCCGGCACGGAGCGCTATTGCCGCTGCCATTGGCCGTTGACCTCGCGCACCACGGCGGGCAGATCGCCGGGCAGGCCGAGTGACAGCCAGCGCCCGGCGTCGTGATTGAGCGTGATCGTGCGCGCCCGCACGCGGCCGGGGTCGATGCCGGCCTGGGTCGCCCACTGGCGGATGCGGGCGTCGTCCTGGCGGCTGCCGACCATGTAGAGATCGAAGGCGGTGCCGGCCGCCTGCAACTGGCGCGCGCGCTGCTCGCACGGCGGGCACTCGGCCTTCACGAATACCGCCAGCCGGCCCGAACCCCGATTTCCGGCGCCCGCCGCCTTCGCACCCGGCATGTCCACGCGCTGCTGGCCCGGATAGAGCCGCTTCCAGGCGGCGTCGTAAGCCCGCTGGTAGGCCAGCGTCTTGCCCACGCGCTTCGATTCCGCCTGCACCTGCAGCTCCGCGTAGCGGTTTCGTTCCTCGTCGCTGCGCGCTTCGATGCCCAGGGCCGTGAGCGGATCGAGGTTCGGGGAATAGACGCCCAGCGGCCCCTGCATCAGTTGCCGGTAGCGCGCCCATTCCTCCGGCCGCAGACCCCAATCGCGTGCCAAGCGCTCGTCCAGCGCGGCGTCGGCGCTGTTCTGAACCTGGGCGGGAACCGTGCGCGAGGACGCAATCGGCGCGGACTGTGCCGAGGCAGCACCCGCGACGACGGCGAGGATGGCGGCAAGACCGATCGCGGCTGGCTTCATGGCCGGCTCCTACGGCAGCGCGATGCGCTGCGTCTGGCCGTCCACGCGGAACACGGCGGCGTGCGCCTCGATGGCCTGCAATTGCCAGGCACCGATGGCATCGCCTTCGCGCAGCAGTCGCAATTCGCGCACTGCGGCCACACCCGGCGCCGCGATCGACAGGAAGCGCTCGCCGCCGCGCAGTTCCAGGCCTGCCACGCTGAACGGCGGCTCCGGCGCCTTGGGCTTGACCGCCTCGGCGGTGCGCCGGGGCGTCGCGGCAGGCGCAGCGGCTTTCTTCAGGCGGGCCTCGATGTCGCCCACGCGGGCCTGCAGCGCCTGCAGGTCGCCGGCACGGCTGTCCGCGGCTTGGGCCTGCTCGACTTGCGACAGCCGTTCGTCGAGCGCCTTGCGGGCGGCCTCGAAGTCCGGTTGGGCGACGGGCTTGGGCTGGCTCTTCGAGGCAGCGGACTGCTGTTCGAGTTCGGCGACGCGCGTGTTGAGTGCCTGCACGTGGGCATCCTGGGCACTGGCCTGGCTTTGCTCGCTCAGGCGCGACAGTCCCACGCTGTTGACCACGGCCAGCACGCTCACGAGCAGCAGCCAGGCGGCCGCGGCGATCTTCAGCCAGCGCGCGCGGTCGGCGCCTTCGGCGGGAAGTTGGGGGATGTTCATGGCTGGGCCTCCTGGGGCTGCGCGGGTTCGGCTTCCGTCATGCCGGGTGCGGGGACGGCTGAAACGCGGCCAGCGGAGCGCGCTGCCGTCACGCGCGTGAAGCACACCGCGCGCGAAGCGTCATCGACGGACAGTTCCCAGGCCGGGCCGGCGAGTGCCAGCAAGGCGTCGCGCAGCGGCAGCGGCCCGAGCCGCAGATGCGCCGCCGGCAGCGGCAGCGCGTACAGCGCCGCGGCTTCCGTCGTGTCGCAGAGCCGGTAGCCGGTGCGCAGCAGCACGTGCCGCAGGGCATCGCCGACGTTCGCATCGAAGGTCGGCGGAATCGAAACCTCGATCACCTGTCGCGTCAGGTCGCGCTGCGGCGGTTCCGGCACCAGCTCGACCAGCGTGTAGCGCCCGTAGCGGGCGACCGGGATCAGGGTCGGCTCGGGTTCCGGGTAGATGACCCTGGCCGACAAGACCGACTCGGGCGGCACGGCAGTGGCCGTCGGGGCATTCGCCGCGCCCGTGGCGGCGCAGCCGGTGATGAGCACGCAGCCGGTGAGCAAGGCGGGCACAACTAGGCGATGGGCGACGCAGGTGAGTGATGGCATGGTGCAGTTCCCTGGAACACGGAGCCCTCACCATCGCCGCCACAGAGCGTTCGGGCAGCAAACAAAGGGAACTGGCATGCGCCCGATTCATGGCGCGGCAAAAAAAGAAGCCGGCGCCCCGATGGGCCGCCGGCATGGGTGGGTGGATCAGGCCGCGACGAGCTGCCGGGCCAGTGCCACCTCGACGGAATCACCGTCCTGGTTCAGCACATCCAGTCCCGATTCGGGCACGTCTCCCGACGTGCTTTGCGAGACCATGATCTTTCGGGCCATCAGCCCCAGGCAGGTCATCTGCGAGGAAGCCGCGTAGCCGAGGTAGATCACGCGAACCGGCTGCTTCTGGCCGATGCGCCACGAGCGCCGGGCCGCCTGCTGCAGGCTATAGACGTTGTAGCCCGACTGCATGAACACGATCGTCGGAAACTCCAACAAGTCCAGCCCGGTCTTGACCAACTCCGGGTTGGTGATGAGCACGTCGATGCCGCGATCCAACTGCTCGGCGATCCAGTCCTCGCGGCGGGAGGCATCCACGCTTGCGCGCAGCACTGCCACCTTGAAGCCTTCCTGCTCCAGCAGCACCTTCAGGCGCGACGTGGTGTCGCGCGTGCCGGTGTAGACCGAATAGACCAGCGTCTTGCGACCCGCAGCCTTCTCCTGCTTGCAGATCTCGATCAGCTCGCGCTCCTTGGGCATCACCTCCAGCTCGTTGAACTGAGCCGGAACGAAGGCCAAGGTCTGGCGCGTGCGCGGGTGCACCACCGTCTCCGACCGGAAGCAGCAATCCGGCCAGGCCAGCAGCACGTTGAGGACCACGCCGAGCAGCGTCGTGTCGCGCTTCGCCAGCGCCTGTTTCAGCGCTGTGGTCAGCCGACCCGACAGATCGCGATAGGCCGCGGCTTGCGCCGTGTCCATCGCCACCTCGCGGAACTCCTCGTCGTAGGGCGGCAGCACATTGCCGCCGATGTCCTTCAACTTGAGGAAGACCGTGAACGGCAGCACGCAACGCAGCACGCCCTTCGGGCCGAAGCCCGGCGCCTTGACCGTGCGCACCGAGACCTTGTTGCCCTTGGCCGTCTTGTGCGCCGTGCCGGTGCTCTCGGAATAGATGTCCTTGAGGACGCCGTGATCGCGCATGAACGCCATCGCGGCCGAGGTCATGCTGCCGCTCTTGGTCGGGCGGTAGCCATCTTCGATCATTCGCCCCGGCAGGGCTCGGAACAGCAGGTGGAAAAGGTCGTCGCCGTAGCCGCCCATCAGCGTGCCGGTGAGCAGCAGCGTCTTGCGTGCCTTGGCCGCCAACACGCCCATGGCCTGGCCCTGGGCGCTGCCGCCGTTCTTGTACTCGTGCGCCTCGTCGGCGATGAGCAGGTCGAACGTGCCTTGCGGCAGGTAGCGCTTGATGAACTCGGACGGCTGGTAGCCTCCCTCGCCGAAGCCGAACTCCATGTTCGCCATCGCCCGCTCCATGCGGTGCGCTTGACGATCCGAGAAGACCAGCTCGCCGTTCCCATCCATGAGGTTGATGAACTCGTGGATGTTGTCGCCGAGCATGGACGCCAGGAAGGAGTCGCCGAACTTGCGCATCAGCTTCTGCGCGGTGACTTCCCCGATGGTCGGGATGCGCTGCAAGGCTTTGAAGACGGCCGTGGACTGGTCGCTGGCGGACAGGCTCCTCGGTCGCATCAGCGTCCACAGCGGTGCGGCGCAATGGCTGCACCGGCGGCGGTAGTCCTCGGCTTCGAGTTCGACCGGGTTGATCGGCTCGCCGTCGAGGTTGGTGATGATCTGGCCGCAGTCCGGGCATGCGCCTACTTCGCCGTGCCGCGTGCGCCGCACGTTGAAGACGGGCTTCCAGTGGAAACCCATGCGCATCCGCACGCGCCCGAGCACGAAGAACTCCTGGCCGCGCGCCGGCACGCCCAACTGCTCGCGCAGCTTGATGAGCTTGACCAGCGTGTCCGGGCCATTGAGCACCCAGACCTTGGCACCGGCCACCGTCTCCTGGATTTCGCGGCGCCACTTGTAGACCAGGTGGGGCGGCGACAGCACCAGAGTGCGGCGGTAGCCTTCGGCGTGCAGCACGGCGGCCGTGGCGATACCGACGGTCGTCTTGCCGCAGCCCATCTCGCCATTGACGATCGCGGCGCGTTCGCCACGGTCGGCCAGCAGTTCGATGACGGCATGCACCACCTCGGCCTGCGCCTGGAACAGCTTGCGCTTGAGACTGGCCAGCACGATCTGGCGGTGCGGCCGGGCCTGGCCGGTGTAGACGGGTGGATTGGCGCGGTTGAGCGAATCCAGCAGCTCGTCGCCGAATTCGGCAACGAAATCCTGGAGGCTCATCGCCAGGGAAGAAGCAGCCGCTTCGAGCAGGTCGCCCTGGATGGGCGTGCCTTCGGCGGCGGGAACAACGTCGGTATCGAGGGACATGGTGATGCTCCAATGAAGATGGGGCATGCACCTCCCCTGCGGGGCGATGGCATGCCCCGGGGTGGGAAGAGAAGAACGGCGCGAAGCCGCAGTGGAAGAACAGATCGACGGCGAACCGTCAGGGAACAGCGATCAGCGGATGGTCAACACCTCGCCGCAGGTCGGCGAGCCTGGTGTCATGTCCCAGGCACGGATGACCGGCACGAACTTGTCGGTCAGGATGCGCGTCTCGGCCACGGAGCCGTCGTCGCGTTCGGTGTATTCCGTCTGCAGTGTCTTCTCCTTGTGGGTGTCGCCCTTGACGACGAGCACGCGGCCCGTCTTGGACTTCACCACGCCGGAGATCGCGCCAGCAGCGAGCGCCAAGGCGAGATGCCAGTGCGACAAGGCCCGCGCCGGAGGCCGCAGCGACTGCTGCGCGGCGCCCAGGTGCGTGTCGAGCGTCGGCCAGAGCCCTTGCAACCGGCCGACTTCCTCGGCGAACTGCTCGGGCTCCATCGTCACGCGGTAGAAGTGCTCCGGCTCGGCCGGGCTGGCAGGCACCGTGTACGGCAGGAACGGCCATTCGACCGGCAGCTCCTCCGCTTCGGCGTCGCCTTGCCCGATCTGCAGCAGCAGCGCGCGCATGGCCTTGACCGAATCCGATGCCTGGTCGCGCTGACGAACACGGCGGCCGAAGATCACCACCTGCTTGAACTGCGCTTCCACCGCGCGGTAGATGCGCAGATCGGCGAAGTGCCGGGTCAGCCATCCGACCAGCTCGGCATCGAGCACGTAGTGCGGCACGATGTAGATCAGCACGCCGCCGTATTGCAGCAGCGGCAGCGCCTTCTGATAGAACAGCTTTTCCAGCCTGGCGCGGCCCTGGCCCTGGTAGCCGACGTTGCCGTTGGCGTCCTTGGTCAGGTCGCCATACGGCGGGTTGAGCCACAGCAGGCCGAAACTCTGTCGGCTGATCAGCGTGTCCATCAGGTCGCCGTGGATGCAGCGATCGACCAGTTGCCGGGCATGGCGTGCACGCTCGGCCTCGTACTCAACGGCAAAGGCCTGGACCTGCTCGCGCCCGAGGGCGTGCGCGGCTTCGGCGATCGCCACGCCTTCGCCGGCGCAGGGATCGATGATGCACAGTGGCCCGTTCGAGGATTCGGCGGGTGCCAGCGCGGCGAGTGCTCTTTCGAGCGTGGGTTCATCCGTGGGGAAGTACCCGTTCTTGACGAAGTTGCGGGCGAGCCGCGGGAACATGAGGGCCATGGGAATCTCCTGGCATTGAAGACGAAGGGATGCGGACATGTGCGCGTGCATGTCCGGTGAAGAAACCTCAAGCCACCGCTTCGAGCGGTCGTGCCGAGGGGATGCGGCTGGCGGGCGTGCCGGCGACGAGCGCGCCGCTGCGGATCAGGCCACCGAGCACCTGGGTCAGCACCGGCACGTCGATGGCGAGCCGATGACCTTCCAGAGGTCCGAGGGCGAACGGCAGGCGCGTCAGCATCGACTTCGCCTGCATCAGCTCCAGCACGGGTTCGCGCCAGGGATCGAGAAGCGGCAGCGGGCAGGTATCCCGCACCAGCTTCCACAGCCGGTCGAGCCGGTGCGTGGAATCACGAGGCAGGAGCGCCAGCGCGCTGGCGTTGGCCTTGTCGGGCTTGACGCAGCGGCGATCGAACAGCCAGATGTTGGTCAGCGAGCCGAACAGCGTGCGCCGGTAGGCGCGTGCGCTGCGCTTTTCCAGGTTCTCGACGTTGCCGACGAAGACCGGGATGCTCGCGCCCTGCTCGGTGATGACGTGGAACTGATCCAGTCCCTGTTCGTCCCGGCCCAGGGTGAGGCGGGCCAGGAATTCCTGGACGGCGGTATCGCGCGCCCAGAGGGAGATGAAAACCAGGTTGCCGTTCTCGTCACCGACGCAGCCATCGGCCATCAGGTCGGGGCATTCGTCGATGCGATAGAGCGTCTTGGGGGAAGAAGGTGCAGGCATGGTGATGTCCTCGAAGTGAGCGGAGACAGCACCACCGGCGAGGGCAGTCACTGCCCCAGGGGGATGGAAGAAAACGCGGTGAGCGTCGTGGAGAAAATTCAGACCGTGCGTCGCAACGCACCGTAGCCTTGAAGGTCTGGGCTACCTGGGCATGTTGTCGGCAACGCCGACGGACATGGGCGTAGCCTGCGCCAAGGCGGGGGCTTACGGCAGCGAAAATCCGCCGCGCAGCGCGCCCCTGTTTGCCTGAGACTCACCCACCAAAGAAAAAGCGGACCATGCCGCATGGACACGATCCGCTTGTGGGTCAGGCTTTGAGCTGACGCAGGCCATCCGAGAGCAGCCAGAGTGCCCGGTTGAGCCGGACATTCTGGTCGATGCCTTGAACGGGGCGCGTGCGTTGCTGGCGCCCGTTGGCGGCACGGCCGGCCAGGCCGCCTTTGACCAGGTTCTCCTGCACTCGGTTGAAGACTGACCACAGATCGGCGCGGTTGTCGTCGAAGCGACGGGGCCGCAGGATCTGGGTCTCCGTGATGGGCAGGGCCTTGCCCGAATCGTCGTACTTGAGGGTCAGCGCCGATCTGGCGAAGACTTCGGCCTCGCCGTCGTCGAGCGTGATGACACGCATGGCGTCGCGCGAGTCCTGCACGCGCTCGAAGCCATGCAGCACCTCGTAGGCGCCTTCGATCACGTGATCGGTGACGTTGCCCTTGTGAGGTACGCGCACGTCGGCGAACGTGTCGCCGCACACCAGCCCGTTCTGGCAGACGAAGCGGAACATGCCCGCCAGCATCTGGTAGCTGCTGGTGCCATCGTGCGAATTGAGCAGGATGATTTCATTCGCCTCGGCGCCGTTGATCTGGCTTGCGTGGCGAAGGCGCAGCATGTGCTTGGTGTAGTCGCGGCGATCCTCGTGTCGCACGCGGGTCTGGCACACCATGAACGGCTGGAATCCTTCCTTGCGCAGTTCGGTCAGCACAGCCGCCGTGGGGATGTAGCTGTACCGTTCGGAGCGGCTTTCGTGCGGGGTGTCCGCGAAGATGGAGGGGGCCACGGTGCGAATCTGATCATCCGACAGCGGGTGACTTGAGCGCAGCACCGGGGAGCGATGAGCGAAGCGGGATGCAAGTTGCATGACGATCTCCTTGGGAAAAAGAGACCGGAGCCCCGCCCCACCGGGGAGGAACCCCGGTGGGTGGTGGAATGCCGCGCAAGGCGGCGGTGGGAATCAGACCCTGGCGAGGTGCCAGTCCTGGGACAGCGGTGCGAACTCGTAGCCGAGATCACCGAGGCGGTCGCGCTGCTGACGCAGCACACGCCGATCCACGGTGGCATCGAGCTTGACGACATCGCCCAGCGGCCAGAGCGCGCCGAACAGCGCCGCGTCGCCGCCATCGTCTGCATCGGCCGAAGCCTCGGCAGACGCAGCCGCCGGTTCGCTGCCGAACGGCGTGGTATCGACCAGCGGGTCGCGTGGGCTGCGCACCTTCTTCCTGCCGGCCGCCTTGGGGGCGGTCGTTGGCGTCGGTGCGGCGGTCTGCGCTTCCTCGTCGATCGGATCGACTTCCTGTGGACTCAGCCGGCGGGCGTCGTCGCGGCTCAGGGCATCGATGTTGGACAAGGTCATCCCGCCCAGGAGGGCGCGAATCTCGATGACCATGCGGCCGTTGGCGGTGTACGTGGATGGGCGAATCTCGGCGATGGCGAAATCGCCCTCGTACTTGCCTTCGGCGTACTGGTCGAGTTCGGCGTTCTTCACGACGAACTCGCCGATGGAGGTCGCGAGGCGGCCGACGTTGAAGTCGCCGTTGCGGCCGTGGATGGTCTTGATGGCCAATTGGCCGGGAATGGTGATCATGAAGAACTCCTGCGGACGAAGCTGCGATCACGCACACGGCCGTCATGGCGACGGTCGCATGCGCACGCGAGTGAGAAGAAGACAAGGCCCCAGGGGACGGGGCCTTGCGGATCAGAACGACTCGGCAACTTCCAATGCGGGAGCATCGGCAGTGGCTTCATCGGCAGCTTCGGCGGCGGGCCTGGAAGGCTCGGGCGCAGCGGCTTGCGGCGCGGTGGACGTCGCGGGGACATCTGTGTTGCGCACGTCGCGGTCGTCGGCATCGGTCGGCTTGGGCTCGGCCTTGTAGACGAGCTTGCCATCGACCTTGATCCAACTGACGAACAGCAGGCGGGCCTTGAGGCTCACCCCCTGCTCGCCGGCACGCTTGCCCTTGGAGTAGGTGAAGGTGTCGGTCCACAGGTCGCCCAGGCGGAAGCCGATCATCACCTTCTTCTCGGCATCGACCGCTTGGATGCAGCGGCGCACCAGGTGCTGCGCTTCGGAGCCCGAGACGCGCGTGTCGAAACGCACGTAGGCAACGTCATCGCTGGGGCCGTTGAGCGCTGCGATGTCGCAGGCCAGGAACGCATCGCCTTTCTTGGGCTTCACTTCGCGGATGCGATTGAGATACCCGAGGCCGGTGATGTGCAGGTCGAAGAAGGACTTTTCGGTGGAAGTGGTCATGGTGAATCTCCTGAGAACAAAGAGGCGGAGACACACCCGACCCAAGGCGGGGAAGGTGTGGAACCCCCGCGTGGGTTGAGGAACAGCTTGGGTGGCATCACCATCGGGAGAACCGATGGCCGTTCGCGCTGGGATGCCGGAGCGAACTGGTGTGATCAACGCGGTCGGAACCGCGCCGTAGCCTTGAAGATCGTGGCTACCTGGGCATGCTGCTGACGGGTGTCAGCGGAACATGCGGGAAGCGTGGCGCCAGGTGCGCGTCTGTGCGAGCGGCAATCGGTATCGGCGGATGTCCGCATTGGCGACCCGTCCTGCACCTCAATCGCCGCAGAAGCAGGCGATAGCCTCTTCGGCGGCATCGAACAGGTCTCCTTGGTCGGCCGCGAAGCGCGCCAGGTCGGCGTAGCTCGGGCCATCGTTGCGGAAGCGCGCGCCGCTCGGGCGGCTGGCGAGGTTCAGCGACTCCATGCGTATCCACCACACCGCGGCCTCCGGCCTGGCCTTGATGAGCGCCAGGCGCTGGCCGCGGGGCTTCAGGAAACACAGGTCGCAGTTGCCTTCGAGCGTGCGGCCGTTGACGGTCAGCAGCTCCAGGTCGAAGGGCTGCGCCTGCCAGAAGGCAGACACGTCGTGCACGGTCACGCCGGCGTCGGCCAGCGGCATGCACATCGTCTCGTGGCTGGATTCGGTGGAGTGGCCGCGCGCCCTGATCTTGGCGACGCGCCGCTGTTCGTCCGCGCGGATGCCGATGAACTGGTCCCAATCGGTCCAGCCCTGCCGCCGCAGGAAGCGGTGCATCGTCCTGATCTTCAGGGCACTGGTGCAGCCACGAGCCACGGGATTCGGCAGGTACTGCCGCTTGCGGATCAGCGCCTCGAAAGGTTCCCCCTCGCGGCTGGCAGTATCGAAGTCCACCACCGCGAAGCCCGGTTCTGTCGGCCGGTATTCAAGCCAGTGGATAGGCACCTGCCAATGCTTGGCGCAGCCGCGCACAAAGCGCAGCGTGGCTTCGACCTCCTTGCCGGTGTTGGCGAAGCAGACCACCGTGTCGGCCGGCAAGCCGCCATTGGCCTGCAGCACGCGCCAGAGCATGTACGCGCTGGTGCGCCCGCCGCTGAAACTGATGCAGGCGGGGGATTCGATTCGGAACGGGTCGCGCATACGGGCTGTCTCCAGTCGGTGGCACCGGCGGATGCCGGTGGGCGGCCCCGATCGGGGCTGGAGACAAGCGCGTGCGCGCGGCTGCGGCCGTGGCACAAAGGAAGAAGCCCCCGTGAGGAGGCTTGGAGGGCGGGCGGTCAGTGGCCGGACTGTGCCTGCGGCACCACCTGCAACGACAGGTGTGTAGCGGTGGCCGAGACTTCGAGGTCGTCCTCGCCGTGCAGAAGCCGCGCGAACACGCCGTCGTGCAAATCGAAGAACTCGCCGAAGTCGTCGCCGCCGAACTCGGCGCGCGCCAGTTCCCACCAGTCGTCGAACGGATCGGCGTTCGGGTTGCAGCCAACGGCGTAGGCGATGGTCTTGCGTCGCCCATCGGGCCGACGCTCGCCGCGCTCGGCCATGAAATAGACGCCCTGGTCCTTGACCAGGATGACGCGGCACTGGTTGGCCAGCGCCTCGGTCAGCACGGGCCGCAGATCGGCGCCCTTGAATCGAATAGTCATGGATTTGGTCTCCAGCGGATGCAAGAAGAAGGCTTCCCGCCGCGCGGACGGGAAGCCGCATAGGGACGCGGAGGGGTCAGTGCGAAACCGGCTTGTGGCCCGACAGGCGCTGCACGCGGATGAGGCGCCAGGTGCCGTCGTCGATCAGCCGCTCCAGCGTCTGGCCCAGCGTGTCGAAGAACACTTCATCGACCCGTTCGACCAGCTCGCCGTCGCGGCGCAGTTCCACCGCGTAGAGGTCGAGGCCGCGCTCGTACAGCACCGTGACCTGCCCCTGGAACTTCGCCGAAGCGACCGTGAAGCCGATGGCCGGCGGCGTGGCGATGATGTTGCTGGGGCTCGGATCGACCACCATGAAGTCCCGCGCTCCGGCATCCACCAGCAGGTGGGTGACGCGCCGAAAACCATCGGGTGCGGGCAACTGCTCCAGTTGATGGACCAGTTCCTGCAACTCCGGGCACTGCGGCGCGGGGATCGGCAGCTTGGCCGGCGCGGAACCCAGGATGAGCCGCTTCACCGTGTAAGGCTGGCCGCCAGCGGTGAACTCGGTGCTTTCCTCGGGCGTGTCCGCGCGCAGGCCGTCAAAACGGCGCCGCACATAGGGCTCGACCTGCACCTTGGCGCCTTCGTCGGGCACCTCGGTGACGAGCTTCTTGTCGAGCACCGCGAACTCGGCCCGCCCCGTCTTGACGACGATGGCCTCGTCGGTGGTGGCGATGACCTTGCCCTCGAAGGGTTTGGGATCGATGTGGAAGCCCAGCGTCGAAACCTTGGGCTGGCCGTCGAAGATGTTGAACTTGAAGCTGCGGACGTTGGAAGGCACGTGGCCGCGAACCAGCGTCGGCATCTGTGCGCGGATGGCTTGGGTATCCATTGGGAAACTCCTTGTGGCAATCCAAGGAACTCCCGCCCGCAAGGGAGGTGTATCCCTTGGGGGTGAGGTGGATGGACGCGACATGCGCCCGGGGAAGGAAAAACAACCAGCACGGCGAACCGCACCGCAGTCTCGAAGGTCTCGACTGCCTGGGCATGCTTGCCGGCAACGCCAGCGAACATGCAATCAGCGTGCGGCAGACGCAGGCCAGCGTCGCGAGGGAATCGGCACTGCGCCGCCACCGACTTCCCCAAAAAGAAACGAGCCCCGCGTGGAGGCTCGAAAGGTGGTGTCAGTCGTCGTAGATCGGCAGTCCGTCCAGCACCTGCGCATCGGCATCGAAGGCCAGCATGCGCACGTCGGCGAGCGCGGCCAGGTGCAGCACGTGCACGAGGGATTCCGGCATGCCCTTCTTGCGGTGCTCCTGCATCAGCCGCTTGGCCGTGATGCCTTCGACGGCGCGCAGGTTCTCATCGGTCCAGGGCGTGGCGATCAGCTTCAACCCAATGGCCTGGCTGTACGGGATGCGGAAGGCGACGAACAGGAACAGCGTCGGCGTGGCGATGTCCGCCAGCTCGGCGAGGAAGCGATGCGCCTCAGCATCGAGGTGCGCGCTGCTGATTTCCCAGCACCGGCTGTAGTAGCCGGTCTCGAAGCGCAGGCGCTGCACGACTTCGCGGGCCGCTTCCTCGGAGTAGGTATCGCCCACGTGCAGCGGCTTGCCCGCCTCTTCGGCCATGACGGCGTAGACCACGTTCCGGGCGAGGCCGTGGCTGCGGCATTGCGCCTGCAGTTCGTCGGGGACCGCCTGGTCCTCGGTGATCAGCACGAAGTCGTCAGAGAAGATGCAGGTTCGCCGTTCGATCTGGCTGTCCGGCAGATTCGACTGCGAGGGATGCAGCGGCAGGTAGGTCAACGGGCAGTCGTCATCGTAGGAGATGGCGAGCAGCCGCTCGACCGACAGGCCATCGTAGCCGCGGATAAAGGGATTGTTGTTCGAGTAGGACATGGGATTTCTCCAGCAGAGGATGGCCGAGGCAATCCCCTGCTGGGATTGAACCCCAGCGGGTGGATGAAGTGGCAGCCGGTCAGTCGGCGGCGGTTAAGGACGGGTCGGTGAGCAGTCGGTCGGCGACGGACCTGCGCAGGCGTGCGCGAACCTGGTCGTCCGTGATGGCCGCCAGCAGCGCCAGCGTCTCGTTGGCGATTCGGTTGGACGCCGCCGCAAGATCGCCGGCCAGGATGGCCGTGCGCAGTTCCGCGCCGAGTTGCAGTGCATGCGTGGATTCGCTCGATACCGTCAGCTCGCGGCTGATGAAGCAACCATGCCCGCCGAACTCGAACAGCCGTGAACGGCTGCAACGCCAGCATCCTTCGAGTTGGATGGCGACCAGGTGATGGCCGTCGTCGAAGCACGTGGCGATCAGGAACAGCGCGTCGAGGTCTGCACTGCCCTCAAAAGGGTGGTGCTCGATGAGATTGGCGAGGTCTTGGTTCTGGTCGGCGCCGAAGTGCGGGGCGATCAGGTCGATAAGGGCCGGCATCGACAGTTCGGTGTCACGGTCTTCACCATCCTCGCCTTCGGCGTCGTCCGGTGCGGGCAGGTCAAGCCGAGCGGCCAGCGCCATCAAACCGTCGAGCACGTCGCTCCATTGCGGATCGTTGATCTCGGTGAGGCGAGCGATGTAAGCCTTCCCGTTGCCGGGATAGCTCCCATCGAGGTGAAAGGCGCCGAACAGCGCGGAGATGACCGGCGTCACCCGGTCGAGAATGAGAACGCCGGTGGCGTCTTGGTAGTTGTTGGCCATGAAGGGCTCCTTGCGATGGAAGGCGCGGAGCCCTCGCCCCTGGCGGACGACAGCATCCGCAGGGACATCCCGAGGCCGCACGGGCTCCGGGTGGAAGGAGGGACATGGCCCCTGACGGGACGCATGTCCCTCATGGGGTAGGAAGAAAAGAAGAACGTCGGCAGGCCGCAGCGCGGCTCACCAGCCGTTGTAGTTCAGCGTCAGGTCGGCGATGACCTTGCGCCGTTCGAGATCGAGGCCGCCCAGGTCGGACAGACCCTCGAAGCCGCAACGCTTGAGCATCGCGCCGCCTTCGCGGGCGTTGTAGAAGCTCACCATCGCGGACAGGAACATCCGCTGGCCGCTGCTCAGGACGCCGAGGGCATCGTTGAGCATCAGCAGCTTCGGCCGCAGATCCCACTTGGTGGCGGCACGCTGCAGGCCTTCGCGGGTGCCGTCGCCGAACCATTCGGCTCCGGCAATGTTGACGCCGCGCTTCCATGCCTCGAAGAAGGCTTGGGGCGCGGCGGCGAAGTGCTGGTGTTCCAGCTCGATCTGATCAAGTACCTCTTGAGGCAGGGCACGATTCATGGCATGGGCTCCGGGTGGTTGGACATCACGGGTTAAGGCGCTGCTGCCAGCGGCCCGTTTTCAGGGCGTGGTCGGCGGCGTTGAGTGAGCGGAAGTAGCTGACCGACTCGCGCGAGACCGGGCCGTCCGCATCGGCGGTGCCGATGTAGTGGCCGGCTGCGCTGCAAAGCACCTGCAGGGGCAGGCGCTTGCCGACGAAGGCCAGGGCCTGGTAGCCGATGGATTCGGCGCGGGCCTGTTCAGCGCTCATGGGCGCCGATGCGAACGAAAGGGACATGGTTTTCTCCTGGTGGTTGAAAGACCGGGAGCACCACGCCCTGACGGGAGCGGAAGACTCCCGAAGGGTTGAACATGAACGACATCGGCGTTGTGAAACGCCCGTCCGCGGTGGTCGATGCGAAGCGGACTGGTGGGTCGCACGAGAGGATTCCCGCGGCAGCCGAAAGACCCAGGCTGCTGGCATGTGCTGATCAGGTCAGCAACACGTGCCGCAAAGCATCACGCTGGGGCGCGTTCTGCGTCACGGGGGAATCGGTTCCCGCCTCGTCCCTGATTGCTGCTGCCAGGTATTGCCCAATGATTCAATAAATGTTGTATCATCGAATAATGAACGAGACCCAAGCCATTTCCGCCCTGGGCGCCCTGGCTCACACTCAGCGCCTCCGGGTGTTCCGCGCCCTGGTCGTTGCCGGCCCCGAAGGGCTCACGCCCAGCGTCCTGGCCGACCAGCTCGACGTGGCCCGCAACACGCTGTCCTTCCACCTGAAGGAGCTGGCCCATGCCGGCCTGGTCACCATCGAGCAACAGGGCCGCAACCTGATCTACCGCGCCGACTTCGCCCACATGACCGGGCTGCTCGGCTACCTGACCGAGCACTGCTGCCAAGGCGCCGTGTGCGAGGCCAACGAATCCACCCGTGCCTGCACCTCCTGCTGAAAGGAACCTCCATGAAACGCTTTCACGTCCACCTGCATGTCGATGACCTGAACCGCAGCATCGGCTTCTATTCCCAACTGTTCGCCGCGCTGCCAGCACGCACCGAGGCCGACTACGCGAAATGGATGCTTGAAGACCCGCCGGTCAACTTCGCCATCTCCACGCGCGGCAGCAAGCCGGGCATCGACCACCTGGGCATCCAGACCGACGACGCCGACGAACTCGCCGCTCTGAAGGCCCGCGCGCAGGCCGCCGACATGGCGCTGCTCGACGAAGGCACCACGACCTGCTGCTATGCGCGCAGCGAGAAGCACTGGATCACCGACCCGCAAGGCGTGGCCTGGGAGCATTTCCACACGCTGGGCAACATCCCTGTCTTCAACGAAGCGGCGCCCGCACCTGGTGCCGCCGCAGCCTGCTGCTCGGCCATGCCGCGCTCGAATTCCTGCAACTGATACGAGGCACTTATGACCACGGAAAAAACCTACAACGCTCTGTTCATCTGCACGGGCAATTCGGCCCGATCCATCCTGGCCGAAGGCATCCTCAACGAATTGGGCAAAGGCCGCGTCCGCGCCTACTCGGCGGGCAGTCACCCCAAGGGTGCGGTCCACCCGCTGGCGCTCGCCACGCTCGAACGTTTGCACATGCCGACCGCCGGCTACCGCAGCAAGAGCTGGGACGAGTTTGTTGCGCCCGGTGCACCGGAGTTCGATTTCATCTTCACCGTCTGCGACAACGCCGCCGGCGAGGTGTGTCCCATCTGGCCCGGACGCCCGATGTCGGCGCATTGGGGTGTGCCCGACCCTGCGGCCGTCGAAGGTACAGAGGAACAGCAGCGCAAGGCGTTCACGGATGCGGCGCTGACGCTGCGCCGGCGCATTGAGCTATTCCTGTCGCTGCCGCTGCAGCGCCTGGATGCCATGTCGCTGCAACGCGAGCTGCGGAACATCGGTCAGCAGTGAAGACCCTCACAGCATCAAGATTGATATTTGGAAGGACACCTCATGCCAAGCATCCAAATTTTCGACCCGGCGCTGTGCTGCAGCACCGGCGTATGCGGCGTTGAAGTGGATCAAAACCTGGTGAGTTTTGCCGCCGATGTGGATTGGGCCAAGCAAAACGGTGCCCAGGTCGAACGCTTCAACCTGGCACAGCAACCCCTCGCTTTCGCTGAAAACCCGACCGTGAAGGGATTTCTGGAGCGTTCGGGCCAAGAGGCGCTGCCCCTGGTTCTGGTCGATGGTGTGGTGGCCTTGGCCGGCCGTTATCCCAACCGCCGCGAATTGACCCGCTGGGCTGGCATCGAGGCATCCGAAGCCATCCCAGCCCAAGGCGCTTGCTGTTCTGGCAGCCGCTGCTGCTGAACGAGGATATCCATGCACTTCCTGACCCAGCCGCCCCGCTTCCTTTTCTTTACCGGCAAAGGGGGCGTCGGCAAGACATCCATCGCCTGCGCGACGGCCGTGCAACTGGCGGCCCAGGGCAAGCGCGTGCTGCTCGTCAGCACCGACCCGGCTTCCAACGTGGGGCAGGTTTTCGACGAGCGCATCGGCAACCGCATCACGGCGATTGCCGCCGTGCCGAGCCTCTGGGCACTGGAAATCGACCCGCAGACGGCGGCGCAAGCCTACCGTGACCGCATTGTCGGCCCGGTGCGAGGCGTGTTGCCCGATGCGGTAGTGGATGGCATCGAAGAATCCCTATCGGGTGCCTGCACCACGGAAATCGCCGCCTTTGACGAGTTCACGGCCTTGCTGACCGATACGGCGTTAACGCAGGACTACGAACATGTCATTTTCGACACGGCTCCTACCGGGCACACCATCCGACTGCTGCAACTGCCTGGCGCATGGAGCGGCTTTCTGGAAGCAGGCAAAGGCGATGCGTCGTGCCTGGGGCCGCTGGCGGGTCTGGAAAAACAGCGCAGCCAGTACAAGGCTGCGGTAGAAGCATTGGCCGATCCCTTGCGCACTCGCCTAGTGCTGGTTGCCCGTGCGCAACGCCCCACACTGCGCGAGGCAGCACGCACCCATGAAGAACTGGCCGCTATCGGCCTGTCGCAGCAACACTTGGTCATCAACGGCGTATTCCCTGCCGGCGGGGCCGAGAACGATACGCTTGCCGCTGCCATCTACGAAAGAGAGCAGGCCACACTTGCCGCCATTCCGCAGGCACTCCAGGCGTTGCCTCGGGATCAAATCGCGCTCAAGCCGTTCAATCTCGTGGGCCTCGATGCCCTGCGCCACCTGCTGGTCGATACCGACGCCACGTATAGCGTCGATGCCATCGAGCTGCCCGATCAGATCAATGCATCGGACTTGTCCGTCCTGGTCGATGAAATCGCCGCCGATGGGCACGGGCTGGTCATGGTGATGGGCAAGGGCGGCGTGGGCAAGACCACGCTGGCCGCCGCCATCGCCGTGGAGTTGGCGGGCCGGGGGCTGCCAGTGCACCTGACCACCTCCGACCCGGCTGCGCATCTGGCCGATACGCTGGAAGGTTCACTGCCTAACCTGATGCTCAGTCGCATCGACCCGCAGGAGGCTACGGCGCGTTATCGCCAGCATGTGATGGACACCAAGGGCGCGCAGCTCGATGCCGAAGGCCGCGCTCTGCTGGAAGAAGACCTGCGTTCGCCCTGCACCGAGGAAATCGCGGTATTCCAGGCGTTCTCCCGCGCCATCCGCGAAGGGAGCAGGAAGTTCGTGGTGATGGACACCGCGCCCACGGGCCACACCTTGCTGCTACTCGACGCCACCGGCGCATACCACCGCGACATCGCCCGGCAGATGGGCGAGACAGGCGTTCACTTCACGACACCGATGATGCAGTTGCAAAACCCCAAGCAGACCAAGGTGCTCATCGTCACCCTCGCCGAAACCACGCCCGTGCTGGAAGCAGCCAATCTGCAAACCGATCTGCGCCGCGCAGGCATCGAGCCGTGGGCCTGGGTTGTCAACAACAGCGTGGCGGCCGCGCACCCGCATTCCCCGCTACTGCGTCTGCGTGCACGCAACGAACTGCGGGAAATCGACGCCGTGGCCATGCGGCATGCCCAGCGCTATGCCGTCGTGCCTCTCTTGACAGAGGAGCCGGTCGGCGTAGAGCGCCTGCAGGCTTTGGCAAGATGGAAAGCGTCATGAATCGAAGCAATCTCCCCCCCATCAGCGTCTTCGAGCGCTACCTGAGCGTATGGGTGCTGTTGTGCATCGTCGTCGGCATCGCGCTCGGCCAGATGGCGCCGGGCATCTTCCAGGCCATCGGCCGCATGGAGGTGGCCCAGGTCAACCTGCCGGTGGGCGGGCTGATCTGGATCATGATCGTTCCGATGCTGCTGAAGGTGGACTTCGGCGCACTAGGCCAGGTCAAGCAACACTGGCGCGGCATCGGCGTGACCTTGTTCATCAATTGGGCGGTCAAGCCGTTCTCGATGGCGCTGCTGGCCTGGCTGTTCATCCGCCATGTGTTCGCCGACTGGCTGCCGGCCGACCAGCTCGACAGCTACGTCGCCGGCCTGATCCTGCTGGCCGCCGCGCCCTGCACGGCAATGGTGTTCGTCTGGAGCCGGCTGACCGGCGGCGACCCGGTGTTCACGCTCTCGCAGGTGGCCTTGAACGACACCATCATGGTGTTCGCCTTCGCGCCCATCGTCGGCTTGCTGCTGGGCCTGTCGTCGATCACGGTGCCGTGGGCCACGCTGCTGGTATCGGTCGCGCTTTACATCGTGATCCCGGTCATCCTCGCGCAGCTCTGGCGCCGGGCGTTGCTGCGCCGAGGCCAGGCCGCGTTCGACCGGATGCTGGAGCGCATCGGCCCGCTGTCGATCGCCGCGCTGCTGCTGACGCTGGTGCTGTTGTTCGCCTTCCAGGGTGAGGCCATCCTCCGGCAGCCGCTGGTGATCGCCATGCTGGCGGTGCCGATCCTGATCCAGGTGTTTTTCAATTCCGGGCTGGCGTACTGGCTCAACCGCAAAGTGGGCGAGAAGCACAATATCGCTTGCCCCTCGGCGCTGATCGGCGCCAGCAACTTCTTTGAGCTGGCCGTGGCCGCTGCCATCAGCCTGTTTGGATTTCACTCCGGCGCCGCGCTGGCCACCGTGGTCGGCGTGCTGATCGAGGTGCCGGTGATGCTGCTGGTGGTGCGCGTGGTCAACCGCTCGCGCGGCTGGTACGAGCACCAAGCGTGATCATGGGCAGCACGATCCCACGCCCACGCGGCTGGCTGATTCCGTCCCTCGGCCTGACGCAGATCGTCGCGTGGGGGTCGATGTTCTACGCCTACGGCGTGCTGATGCAGCCGATGCAGGACGAACTCGGCCTGTCCAAGCCCGTCATCGTCGGCGCCTACTCGGTGGCGCTGCTGATCTCCGGACTGCTGTCCACTTCGGCCGGCAGCATCATCGACCGCATCGGCGGACGCCTCCTGATGGGCGGCGGAGCATTGCTCGCAGCCGTCATGCTCGCCTGCCTGTCACGGGTACAGGGCGCGGTGGGGCTGTACCTCGTGTGGGCCGGCCTCGGCGTCGCCATGAGTGCGACCCTGTACCAGCCGGCGTTCGCCGTCATCACGCAGGTTTTCGGCAGCGACTATCGACGGGCGATCACGCACCTGACGCTGTTCGGCGGGTTCGCCAGCACGGTGTTCTGGCCGCTGACGCAGCTCCTGTTGCAGCACCTTGGCTGGCGCGAGACGTGGCTGATCTATGCCGCCGCGAACCTACTGATCTGCCTGCCCATCCATGCCAGCTTGCCCAAGGCGAGCACCGTCGCACACGGCGCAACACCGGCGCGCACGGACAACGCATCCCGCAGCCTCGCGGCAGTCATGCGCGAGCCGGTTTTCTATCTGGTCACGGCGGCCATCACGCTCAATGCGCTGGTGTTCGCGGCGATGTCGCTGCACATGATTCCGGTCTTGCAGGCGCATGGGATCTCTGCGGCGCACGCGGCCTGGATCGGTGCACTGGTCGGGCCGATGCAGGTGCTCGGCCGCGTGCTCGAAACCACGGTCGGCAAACGGGCCAGCACGCGCCAGGTCGGCATGGCTGCGATCAGCTTGCTACCGCTGTCGCTGCTCCTGCTATTCGGCTCCGGGCAATGGCTGCCGATGTATGTCGTGTTCGCAGCGTTGTACGGCATCGGGAACGGCGTCATGACGATCGTGCGCGGCGCCTTACCCGCTGAGTTGTATGGACGCGCCGCCTACGGCGCCATCAGCGGCGCGATGGCGACGCCCGTGCAGATCGCCGTGGCCGCCGGCCCCTTTGTCGCCTCGCTGCTGTATGCCGCCGGCAACGGCTATCCCGGCACGCTGCTGGCCCTGGCCGGCATCAGTGCGGCCGGCGCGATCCTGTTCCGCTACGCGATCACGCACCTGCGTCAGCAGGCAGTTCTTCTCTCGAATCAAGGCACCTCGACATGAGCCACATCACGATTTACCACAACCCCGCCTGCGGCACGTCGCGCAACGTGCTGGGCCTGATCCGCAACAGTGGCGAAGAACCAACCGTCATCGAATACCTGAAAACGCCGCCCGACCGCGCCACGCTCAAGGCGCTGATCGCGGCGATGGGCGTGCCAGTGCGCGCGGTACTGCGCGAGAAAGGCACGCCCTATGCCGAACTGAACTTGAGCGACCCGAAATGGAGCGACGAGCAACTGATCGACTTCATGCTCCAGCATCCCATCCTCATCAACCGGCCCATCGTGGTCACGCCGCTGGGCACGCGCCTGTGCCGGCCATCGGAAGCCGTGCTCGACCTGCTGCCGCAGCCGCAGCGTGGCGCGTTCAACAAGGAAGACGGCGAGCCGGTGGTGGATGCAGAGGGGCGTCGTGTCTGAATCGCGCCTCGACTTGCCGAACCTCGACGCGGCGCTGTTCCAGCAGCCCGACGCGGAGCGGCTATTCGCTCCAACAAGGGTGCCGCGGGCGCCGCGCTTCCTACTGCTCTACGGCTCACTGCGCGAACGCTCGTTCAGTCGCCTGGCAGCCGAAGAAGCGGCTCGCATTCTGCGGGCGCTGGGTGGTGAGACGCGCATGTTCAATCCGTCGGGCCTGCCACTGGTGGACGACGCCAGCGAGGATCACCCCAAGGTCAAGGAACTGCGCGAACTGGCACAGTGGGCCGAAGGCATGGTGTGGAGTTCGCCGGAGCGCCACGGCGCAATGACGGGTCTGATGAAAACGCAGATCGACTGGATTCCGTTGTCGTCCGGCGCGGTGCGCCCGACCCAAGGCAAGACGCTGGCGGTGATGCAGGTGTCGGGCGGCTCGCAGTCGTTCAATGCGGTGAACCAGATGCGCGTGCTCGGCCGCTGGATGCGGATGCTGACCATCCCGAACCAGTCCTCGGTCGCCAAGGCATATCAGGAGTTCGACGAGGCCGGGCGCATGAAACCATCAGCCTACTATGACCGCGTGGTGGACGTGATGGAAGAACTGATGAAGTTCACGCTGCTGACCCGCGACGTGGCGCCGTACCTGGTGGATCGATACAGCGAGCGCAAGGAAAGCGCAGAGGCGTTGTCGCAGCGAGTGCGGCAAAGCGCAATTTGACACCGAGCGCCGGATCGGGAATGCGCCTGTAGATGGAACAAGCGCCGAAGGTCACTCGGACCTTCGGCTGGAGAGGAAGCAATCCACCTGTGGGCTGTTGCAGGCCAGGCCGTCGTCAAAGCCATTCGCTGCGTCAGCAATCGCACCCGGCCCGTTTCGTGGCTGGGGCCGGCATCCTCTGGCGTGTATCCACACACAAAGGGAGCCCGTTCTTTCGCCGGCGGGCACCGGCACCGACTACCGTTGACCGCAAGCGGTCTCCTCACACCTCGCAGCCTTGCGGGTCAAGATGTCAGGAGACTGCTCGCGGATGAACGGAAGCACCTCGATCAGCGGAACCGCGGCGAGCGCGATTCGACGGAGCAATGACCTTCTCGCCCTGCAAGCCGTGATTGGCCTGTGCAGGACGCGCACACCGTTGCAGAAGGGAACGCGCGCTGGGGAGTCCCGCGGAGCGCGGGAGGTTTGCCCCGCCGTCGGCAGCAGCCGGCGTGGCAGAGGGAGACTTGGGCGTCAGTTCGCCCTGGGGAGCCGACGCGGTGGGCCGGATGCACGACTGGATGCGCCGCGCTTGCCTGCCGCGGCATCTTCGACCGGCTGCGTGCCCTTGCAGTCCGGGTAACGGCTGCAAGACCAGAACGCGCCGCTCTTGCCGCTGCGCTGGCGCATAGGTGCGCCGCACTGCGGGCAGCTCGGCGCGGGCGGCAAATTGATGGCAAGCGTGGCGCCGCGGTACTGCTGCACGAGTTGGGCGACCCAGCTCGATTGCTTGGCGATGAAGGTGTCCAGCGTCATCTGGCCGGCCTCGATCATGTCCAGCGCCTGCTCCCACACCGCCGTGGTGCCCGGGTCGGCGATGGCCACCGGCACGGCATCGATCAGTGTGAAGGGGGGTCGATTTGTTTTCGTTGTCAAAAGTGACGGTAGGAGATCGAGCACTGGCGTAGGGGTGGCCTGCCAAGCCATTGATTTCATTGGGTTTCCTGTTGATTTTTTTGATCGCCGTTTGAGGGCGCAAAAGCGTGCTCGGTTTCAACCGCCGGTCCCGGTTTTCGGCGTGGTCTGTGACGGCAGGATTTCACTGGCATAACGCTCCACTGGAAAGCGGAATACGCCCCTCAAATTGATACCTTGCAGCCGCGTCGGCGCAATTTTCCCCGTGAGCTCCGCCGGGATGACCTGACGCCGGTTGGCCCAGCGGTCCAGAACGGCCTGCATCTGGGTTGTGTTCCAGGCCATGATGATGTTGGCCAACAGACTCAAGGCGTCAGCCACCGCCTGCATTTCCTCGGCCCGCTTGGCCTGAGCCGGGCTCACTCTGCCGGTATAAATCGCCCGCTTCAAGGCATTGACCGCCTCACCCCGGTTGAGTACCCGACGCAGCTCATTCCTGAAGGCGTCTTTGACAAAGTAGTCGGCCAGGAACGCAGTTCGCAGCAAGCGCCCCAACTGAACACCCGCTTCGTAGATGGGGTCTCCCCGCGCCGCCGATCCAAATCTGGCCAGCGCTGCAACTGCGCTGGCGTTGCCGCTCATCACCGAGGCTGCCAAATGGACCAAGGTGTCCCAGTGCTTCTCAATCAAAGCGGTATCGACGGTAGCCTCGCAAACTGCTGCGATCTCCGGTGGAATGATCGTGCCACGCGGCACGTACAGATGACGCTGCTTCAATTCCTTCAGTCGTGGGCATAGATCGAACCCCAGTAGCCGGGCCAACGCCATGGCAAAGTCGGTGTAGCCGTGGGTGTCCACCGCCAACTGGCTGGTCTCGATGGATTCTTGGCGCACGACACCCTCAATGGCGACCCCTGCCTGGCGCTCATTGAGCACAAAAGGCTGCGCGTAGAAGATCCCCCATCGGTCACGCACATGGGAGTAGATGCCAATCGAGGACGTGTTGCGTCTTGGATCCTGTCGGGCCTGCCACACCCGTTGGGTGGTTTCCATGCTCATCATGTCGGACGACGCCAGGTCCGTGCGACCCCATGTCGCTGCAATGGGGTGCCGTTGCATGAACTCCAGCACCGCGTGGCAGGCTTGACTCAAGCGACGCTCGTCCCCGGCCCAACGCATGGCCTGACGGATGCTGGTGGCAGACAACTGCGGAATCATACGGGCGCATTCGGCCGCCGTCAGACTGGTGCCGTGGGCCATGATGCCGGCGTAGACCATCAGCAGCTCTTCTGTCGAACGTGGCTCGCGGCCAAGCATGATCCAGCTGAAACGTACCTGAGCGTCAACGGCCAGGATCACTTCTGGGAGTTGCACCTCACCGATCCTCAGGTCAAGTTTGGCCCTCAACTTAATCACCTCTGGATCTTCATCCTCTGCCGGCAATACTGAAAGGTGGAGTTCTTCGTCCACGCGCAGCACACCGCTGCGCGCGGCGACGGCCACTGCCTCCACGCCGGCGCGTACCTTGGCCAGCAACGGCTTCAAAAGTGTGGATGCATTGGCTGGCAGTGACAGTCGGGCATAGTGCCGTTTGGCTTCTTCCTGCCAGCGCGCATCAGTGAAGAACAGGCGTGCGCGGCCACGAAAGCTCAGGCTGTGCTCAATCCACACCGAACCGTTGCGCACGGCACGTCGCAATGAAAACAGGGTGGCCACCTCCAAGGCCCGAAACGCGCGCTCCCGGTCGGCACCCGCAATCGCGCCGCTCCAGACCGAACCCAAGCGAGGGGCGCTGACATCAGCAGGTAGTTCGCGAAGTTTGCCCGCGTACAGTTTCGTCAATTGGGCCAAGGCTGTGGTCACCGGGTGCTCGCTATTGGCCTGCCAGGGCAGCTTGGTGATTTCGGCCAGCAAAGAGCGCACGGGACGTATGGCGTCAAACAAACGCTCACGCACCACCGAGGCCCGGCTGGGTGGTTTGCCTTGCTGGCTGGCACTGAGCAGGGCAACAATTCGAGCCCGCAACTCCGCGTCTTGAAGTTCACCCTGGGCGACCAAACCAGCCAGCTCTGCCAGCAATGTCTTGTACAGGTCAGCCCAATTGACCGTCTCCGTGACACCTGCTGCGACCGTGCGCCAAAGATCGGCAACGCGCCGCTGAACCATCAAGATAGCTTGGTCTGTGCTGGTAAACAGGCAGTGCCGTAAAAAGCAGCCAACCTCCACTGTGCGAGCGGGTTCTTTGATCCTGGCCCCCACCGAGGGAGGCCTTGAAGCCAGGCGGCGTGCATAGCGCCGCACAATGAGACCGGACAGGTCGTCCAGGTGTTTGTGGACATTCAGGGCGTACAGCAGTTCGATTCGCTCGAACACCTCGCCAATTTGTTTGGTTGAGTGTTTGGCCGGTGCCGACCACAACCAGCTCTGCTGGGTTTGCCCATCCGGGCGCAATGCGGCCATGGCATCCCGCCAGCGCACCAGTTGTTCGGGCAGCACAGATGCCGCAATCGTTTTGGCTGTTTCTTCTTCGAGTTGTCCCAGCGCCGCTGTGACCAGGACACGGATGTCACGGTCGCGCAGGATCAGGATCTTGCTTTGATACAACCAGCGCCGAGCGAATACGAGCAATTGATCCCGATCGGCGCAGCGGGCCACCTCATCGCGCAGGGTGCGTACCAGGGCGCGACGTTGGTGCTCCGTCATCCAATGAAACCCCAGGACATCACAGGCCAGTTGTTGATGGTCAAAGAGGGTTCGACCGCGAACATACAGGGCTCGCAGGGATGCCAGTTCAACAGCAGTGATGCCGATTTCGTCACCCAGATGGCGCCACAGGGTTGTCGGAACGATGCGCACCGAATTCAGCAGGCGCCCGCTCAAGCGCAAGAAACCTATGTGCAGTGCCAGACCCAGCTTGTGGGCGTTGCTTCGGCGGGCGTTGATGAGCTCGCGCTCAGTACGGCTGTACGTGAAAAACGACTGAAGCTCGAAGGTGCTGATTTCCCTTGGCAGCTCTCGCAGGCCAAGGTAGGTTGTGTGCCAGCTTTGCATCTTGTGTCTCCGGTGATTGGGGCAGACACAATACGCCTGAAAAAGTGAACAGGAAAACCAATGAAATCAAGGGCTTATCAGACCACCCCTACGCCAGTGCTCGATCTCCTACCGTCACTTTTGACAACGAAAACAAATCGACCCCGAAGGCGGCATCCGACGCGCGGATGGCCCGGCCTTTCTTCAACAGATAACCGCGGGCCAACAGCCCGCTGATGATGTTGGCGCGCGTGGCCTCGGTCCCGATGCCCGTGGTGTCCTTGAGCTTCTGCTTCAGGCGCGGGTCGGTCACGAGCTTGGCAACGCCCTTCATGGCTTTGACTAACTCGCCCTGCGTGTAGGGCTTGGGTGGCAGCGTCTTCAACGCCTTCAGTTCGACCTGGCCGACCTGGCAGGCTGCTCCAGCACGCAGCGCCGGTAGCACCTGGCCGCGCTGCGCGTCCTCGCTGTCACCGTCCTCGGGCTCCGGCACCGCCAGTACCTGGCGCCATCCGGCCACCGCGATCTGCTTGCCGACCGCCACCAGCGACTGCCCGCCGCACGTGAGCTGCGCCACCGTCCGGTCGAACTCGTGATGCGGCAGGAACTGCGCGAGGTAGTGGGCGCGGATCAGCCGGTAGACGGCCAGCTCCTTCTCGCTCATCGCCGAGAGGTTGGCCGGCTCCAGCGTCGGAATGATGCCGTGGTGCGCCGTGACCTTGCTGTCGTTCCAGGCCCGCGAACGCTGCTGGCGATCCAGGCGGTCGATCAGTGGCCGTAGGCCGGGATCGGTTTTGACCAAGCTGTCGAGGACGGCCGGCACGTCGGCCAGCATGCTCTCGGGCAGGTAGCCCGAATCCGAGCGCGGATACGTCGTCGCCTTGTGCGTCTCGTACAGCGCCTGGGCAATGTCCAGCGTCTCCTGCACGTCGAGGCCCAATTGCTTGGAACACACCTCCTGCAAGGTGCCGAGGTCGAACGGCAGCGGCGGGCCTTCGCGCACGCGCTCGGTCTCCACCGAAAGCACCTGGGCGGCGCCGGCCGCGCGCAGGCGCACGGCGGCCTGCTGCGCCACCGGCTGCTGCAGGCAGCGGCCGGCGTCGTCGGTGCTGCCCTGTGGCGGCGTCCAGCTTGCGACGAAGGACTGGCCTGCATGCGACAGCGCTACTTCGATGGCCCAGAACGGCACCGAGACGAAGCGTGCGATCTCACGATCACGGTCCACGACCAGCTTGAGCGTCGGCGTCTGCACGCGCCCGACCGACAGCACGCCGTTGTAGCCGGCCTGGCGGCCCAGCAGCGTGAACAGGCGGCTCAGGTTCATCCCGATCAGCCAGTCAGCACGCGATCGGGCGAGCGCGGAGAAGTACAGCGGCAGCGTCTCGGCGGATGGCTTGAGTGCACCCAGCGCCTTGCGGATCGACGCATCGTTGAGCGCCGACAGCCACAGCCGCTGGATCGGGCCGCGGTAGCCGCACAGCTCGATGATCTCGCGGGCGATCATCTCCCCTTCGCGATCAGCGTCGGTCGCGATCACCAGCTCGCCCGCCTTGGCGACGAGCTGCTGCACGACCTTGAACTGCGCAGCGGTCGCCGCCTTGGGCTCGACACGCCAGCGCTCGGGAAGAATGGGCAGTTGTTCGATGGCCCAGCGCTTGTACTGCTCGCCGTAGCCTTCCGGCGGAACCGCCTCGACCAGATGACCGATGCACCAGGTCACGACGACACCGGCACCGCTGTAGCAGCCGTTGCCGCGTTGGCCGGCGCCCAGCACACGGGCGATGTCCTTGCCCTGGGACGGCTTCTCGCACAGGAACACGCGCATGAAGCCTCCTTGGAAGTGTGCGGTTCATCGGATGGCCCCAGCTTGGCCGGGCCAGCGGATGACGGCAGCAAGGAAGCCGATCGGCGCAGACACCGCTTTGTGATCGGCAGGCGATGCGTTGCCGCAGCGGCATGCGCGGCACTGCAACGGCTGGCGCAGCGGGAGCGTCGTTTCGGGAGGGCGGCTGGAACTCGGTGGAACACCCTGGAGCTATCCCCTGGGGATAGCTGGTGCATGGCGGGCGTCTGACGGTTGCTACAGCCGCCCCCTGCGGGGAATCAGCCCTTGGCCTTGGTTTCCTTCGGCGCCTTGGTCCCCTTGGTTTCCTTCGGCGGCGGTACTGCCGCCTCGGGTTCCAGCGTCCTGGCGCTGAGGGTCACGGCCTGGAGGCGGTACGGCAGGATGCCCACGCGCCGAGCCTCGATCTTGAAGGTCGTGCGCTCGTTGTCGTCGGCGTCCTCCCACTCGTCCTTCACGGTCCGGCCTTCCACCAGCACGCGCATGCCTTTCTGGTACAGGTCTTTCCAGTGGTCGGCGTCGCGATGCCACAGCTCCACCGGCGCCCAGAAGCCGCCGCGGTCCTCGAACTCGCCGTCCTTCTTCGGGATCGGGTTGTCGAAGTAGACGTTCAGGCGCAACAGCCGGCGCGGCTCGTCGTTGCCGTTGTGGAATTCGCGGTAGTCCGGCGCAGAACCGATGTTGCCCTCGCCGACGAAGTGCGTGCTCATGGTGACTCCTTGGGGGTGGTAGATGGAACGGACGCGGCATGCCTGTGGACACGCCGCAGGTAAGCCGCTTCGGCCTGCGCGGCCTTGCTGGCGCACTCCTGGGCTTGACGGCCCAGCGTGTGAAGGAGGCTGATCTGCATGTTCAGCGCGATGCGCTGCAGCTCCATCGCGTAGAGGTCATCGATCAGCGAGGCCGGCGTCCCCGGACGGTCGAGCAGCGATTCCCACAGCGCGACCCCCATCGAGGAACGGTCGTGGTTGCGCCAGCGCAGGAACGTCGTGCCTGCGCCCGTGGTCTGCTGGGCCAGTTGCACGTCGAGCAGCGAGAAGGGATAGGCCCGAGCCTGTTGCAGAACGCGCCGCTGCGCCAGCCTGATCAAGTCGTCGCGCAGCGCCGTGCACTGGTTGGCCCAGGCCTCCAGACTCCCCTTACCCTTAAAAGGCTGTAAAAGGCCTTTTAGGTAGCCCGCGTGTTCCAGGCGTTGGAAGTCCGCCTGTTCCAGCGACAGGAAGCGCGCCAGTTGGCCGGTGGAAGAAGATGCCGTCATGCCTTCGCGCCTTCACCGTCCTGGTCGTGGTCGTCGCCCGCCACATCGGCTGCGCCAGCGACGGGCGCGGCCTCAGCGGCTGCGCCAGGCTTGCCCGCCCGCCGCGCGATCGGTGGCGCAAAGCGCGAGCGGCGCGTGCCTTCGAGCACGTCCTGCGGCAGCTCGCCGAACTTCTCCAGCGCCGCCCGCGCCACCGCGTTCTTCGAGGCGAAGTCGTCGCGCGTCGCGCCGGAGTAGCGGTACTGCTGTGCCAGCGAGAACAGGCTGCGCAGCGCATGCGCACCGTCGTTGAGCCAGCGCTCCAGCGTGCTGCGGTCGATCAGCGCGGTGTGATGCGCGAGGATCAGTTTGCGCGCCAGGTCGTCGTAGTCGGCCAGCAGGTACACCGCCATGAAGCCGAGCTGCGCATTGACGAACAGCGGCAGCTTCACCGGCTGCACGTTCATGTTCTCGCCCAGCGTCAGCGCGGGCGGCACGTCGGCCAGCGCCTGGTCCACCTGCTCGCGCAGCGCCTGCAAGCTGGCCTTGGTCTGCGTCAGCTTGTCCTCGATGCGCAGCATCCAGAAATCCGAGTAGGGGTCGTCCTGCTCAGCGCCGCGCTTCATCTTGTTCATCACGCTGATGTAGCCGTTGAGGCCGATGATGCCGGGCCGCCCCTCGGCGGGCGCTCGCCCATGCCAAATGCGTGAAGCGTGGTGGGTGTGCAGCGTCAGCGACATCGCGCTGCGCAGCGATCCGAGATTCAACTGCAGGGGCTGCTGGGATTCGTTGGCCATGGTGACGACTCGCGGTAAGGGAACGAGCCGCCAGCATCGGTATCGCCCGGAAGGGCGTCAGTCAACAAACCGCAGCGGGTGCGCTCCCGGTTGTCGTTCGGGAAGGCCGCGTGTTCCGTCTATCCCCTGGGGATAGGTCCGCGCCGGGCTGCGACCATGCGATGCATGACAAAACCGAAGCCCATGGCTGGAAGGCTTCGTGTCCCAGCTATCCCCTGGGGATAGCTGTTCAGGAGTCGCCCAACGTCGAACGCAGTTTTGCCAGGTAAGCCCGCGCTGCCTCACGGCCGGGGCCATTCGGTGCGGGTGGTGGCGATGCAGAAGGAGCCGGTGCGGGTGGCCGTGGCGGCGGCGCAGGCGTCGTCGATGGCGAACCGCCTTCGCCGGCCCAGGCTTTGAACTCGCCACGGATCGCCTTCTGGATGATGCCGAACAGGTAGCCGGCCGGGTTGCGCACCGCGCTGATGCGGCAGCGCGCATCCCATTCGTCCAGCACTGCCTGCCGCAGCGACTCGTCCACCTGCTGCAAGGCCACCATCGCACCGCTCTGCTGCTCGTCCTTCAAGCGCAGCAGGCGCTCGGGCAGGCGCAGGTGCTGCAACGCCTTCGCGCGCGGTACTGTACGTACTTGATTTATACGATCCATACGTACAGTACGGTCCTCCTTCGGATTCCGAAGTGAGCCGTCTGGCGCGGGTTTCAGCCCTGCTTCGGAATCCGAAGACGGGCCATCGAGATTCCGAAGCAGGCCGTCCTGGCCTTCTTCGGATTCGTGATCCACAGGCGCTTGTGGATAACTCGCATCCGCCCATTCGTTGCGGGCCATGCGCTGTGCCAGCACCTGCAGCCGCGTGGGCAGCGTGCGGCCGTTGAGCATCGGGTCTTCGGCGATCTCGCGCAGAGTGTTCATGCCGACGATCTGCACCGCCTTGGCGGCATGGGTCAGCGCCTGGCTGACCAGGCCGAGGTAGTCGGGGTCGAGCTGCATCGCCTCGAAGGGCGTCAGCGGTTCGTCGTGCAGCACGTAGAGGTTGCCGAGGATGCGCCCAGTCTTCGGGTCGCGGCGCCGTCGCACCAGGCTCAGCCAGCGCGTCAGCCGCAGCAGCGTCAGGGCGCGCGCCACGGTCTCATGCGAGGCCTGCGCCGCGCAAGGCATCGAGGCGAGATAAGGCCGGAGCTGGTCGTAGGTCGGGAACGCCGTCACGCCGTCGCTCTGGAGCTGCAGGCGGAACACCTGCCAGGCGTTGCGCTCCAGCGGCGTCAGGCGTCGGTCGAGGAACAGCGCGCGCGGCACGCTCTCATGCCGGTTGCCGCTGTAGAGGAAGCCGTCGCTGGCCGGCGCGGCCGGCGCCGCAGGAGCAGCGCCGCGCTGCGCAGGCGGTGCCGGTGGTGCCGGTGGTGCCGGTGGCACCAGTTCCCGCAGCGCGTCGTCGAACAGTGCCGACAGCGCCACGGGGCCATCGCGCCGGGGTGCGCCGCCGGTCGCCATGGCCTACACCAGCCCCTGGTCGATCCAGTTGCGTATCGCCGACCAGATCACCGACATCGGCAGGTTTAAGGTCTCGGCCAGGTCCATGGTCAGCGCCAGCATCGCCACCTCGTCGTCCAGCGCGATGCCGCGCTCCGTGACGCCGGCCTTCCACTGCTTCCACAGGGCGGTGTCTTGTGCTTCATCCAGCACCGGATGCCGCCCCTTGCGCTTGGGCAGGCCGAGGATGTCGCGCCGCAACGCGACCTCCTGGTGCGTCAAGCCGTAGAAGCGGCTGACCATCTCCGTGCTGGCGCCCAGGCGCAGCATGCGGTCGACCGTGGCAATCTCCCGCTCCACGTCGTGCACCTGGCTCAGCAATCGCTTGAGCACTTCGCGGTTCACCGACACCGAGCACCACGAGACGGTGGCATTGACCAGCATGCTCACGAGTTCGGGATGCTTCAGCGCATCGAGTTCTTCCTCGCCGAAGCCCATGGCCTTGCAGCGTCGCAGTTGCCCGTTGCGCAGGTCGTGCAGCGCCTGCGCGATCACGGCCTGGTTGAGCGGGTGCGGTGCGGACATGGCTGGTCTCCGCTCAGGCGCCATGGCCGGGCGCGGCGCTGGCGCCCGCACCGGATTCCAGATCCACAAGCCGCCGTGCCAGGCGCAGCAGCCGAAACAGCTTTACCAGCCCGGCATCGCTCAGGCGCGGATAGGCGCCTGAGCCGTACAGCAAGGGCGCCAGATCATCGGCGAGCCGGGCGCGGTCGAGCCCGGCTGCGACACGGGCGGCGCACAGCGCCTGCAGCAGCGTCAGCACGGCCCGCGCGAACGGTGGCATCGCGCGCGCTGCCGGCGGCGCGACGCAGGCAAAGCCGATGCCGCCGTCGCTGGACTCGACCTGCTCGGCCACGCCGGCCTCTTCGGCGATCTCGCGCGCGAACTGCGCAATGTGCACGCGCAGCCGATCCGGCACGTCCAGGCCGGGCTCGATGTACCAGACGTCCGAGATTGGATAGAGCCCGCCTGCCTGTACGGGAATGGCGCGCAGCGCGTCGACATCGAAGTCGGGCAGCTTGTCGCCCATCTGGTCGGCGACCATGCGCTGTATGGATTGCAGGCGCTCGGTGGTCGGTGCAGGGGAGACGATGTGGCCTTGCAGGCGCTCGTCGCGTTGCCCGTCCTGATGCATACCTTCGGTGCCGACGGCGGGTACAACCAGACCGACGCCCGACGATGTGGAAGGAGAAGGTGCTGCTGGCTGCACTGACGGAGCCGGCGTCGATGGCGGCGACGAAGACCGCTGCGGCTCGGGCGCAGGTGCGGTCGGCGCCGCAGGTCGTGCCGCTGGCGGCGCTGGATCACTGGTCAGCGCGCGCTGTCGGCTCTCCGTGTCGTCGATCTCCAGGGCCAGCGTGTCGTAGTCCGCTTCCAGCAGTTCGACCATCTGGCCGACCAGCTCGTCCTGCACGCGCTGCGGCGAGAAGTTGTCGGGCTGCGCGTCGAACTGCGCGAGCACGTCCTGGAACAGCGTGGCGAAGTCCACCAACAGACTGCGGCCCAGCGCACGGCGTTCCCAAGTGCGTTCGCAGGCCTTGCGCAACACCGCCAGCCGTTCGACCTGGTGCCGGCCGAGCCCGCCGTACAGCAAGTTCGGAATCGCCGGCAGCAGGTAGTGAACCGCGTCCTGCATGCGGCTGATGTGCGACTGCGGCAGCGGAAAGCCATCGGCCGTGAGCCGGCGTGCCAGCTCGCTCTGCGACAGTGGCTGGCCGCTGTCCCGTCCCATTTCCTGCTCGTAGAACTCGCGCGCCTTCTCCACACCCAGGGCTCTCTCAATGAAGCTCAAGCCCCCGCGCAGCTCGTTCTCGGCCAGGTGGCCGGTCAGCATCACTACCTCGCCGCGCTGCGGCCAGGGACGGAACAGGCAGGGGATGCGGAAGAAGCGTTCGTCCTTCGTCTCGCTCCACAACTCGCGCAAGATCGCCAGGCGCGTGTTGCCGCCGTTGCGGATGATGTAGTGCAGCTCGCCGGGCCGGCGCGTGATCGCGGGTGACGCATCCAGCCCGCGCTCGCGGATGGAGGCCTTGATGTCTTCGTAGGCCGGGTTGCGCGTCACGCGCGGGTCGTGGTCATACGGGCGCAACTGGTCCAGCGTCACCACCATCGGCGTGTCGGCGATCGGGTCGGTCAAGGCTGCGGCCGAAGGGCCGCTGCGCTCGAAGCCCGAGGCCAGCAGCTTGGCGGCCATGTCATCCGGCGTCATGTCAGCCATGGCCGCGCTCCTGCGGCGATGCCTCGGCTACCTGCGCCTGGCGGTCGGCGCGGCGAAGCTGCGCAAGGGCATTGCGCTCCGCACGGTGGTCGCTCGCCGTCGAGCTGGTGTAGATCGGCGCGCAGCCCAGCTTCGTGAACAGAAGGTGTCCGCCTCGGGTGCGCACCACCTTCCAGCCCTCACCCAGGGCGAACTCGATCAGCGCTCGCAGCCGCTTGTGGCCGCGCGCCAGTTCATGCGCGCTGGCCATGGCCGGCCCCTCCCGCGTTCCCTCGGCCGGTGACGAGCGCGAAGCGCTCTTTCCACTCGGGGAACAGCTCGCCAGCGAGGGCGCGCATGGTGTCCAGCGCAGCCGGTGCCGAGCGGCCCGCCGGCTGGCGGTACTCCACCCGATGCACCGGCAGGCCGCGCGTCGCCGCACGTGGATACGCCTCGATCGCCGGCACGTCGGTATCCAGCACACGCACGCCGACGTGACCCTGGAACACCTGTCGCAATGCCTGCTGGATCAGCCGCGCGTTCGATGACACCGGATGCACGCGGTTGATGAGCAGGTGCAGCGGTGGCGGCTCGATGCCCAGATGACGGTACGGTGCGATGTCCTCGATGAGCTGCAAGGTGCCGCGGCGCAGCTCGCGGGCCGCGAGGATTTCCGGCGTCACCGGGGACAGCGCCAGGTCCGAGGCCAGCACCGCCATTTCCAGCAGGACGCTGCGCGCGCCCTGGGTGTCGATCAGCAGCAGGTCGTAGCGCGGCGCCAGCGTCGGCAGCAGGTGGCGCAGCCGCAATCTGCCGTCCGGTGCGTGCAACAGCAGCGTGTTCAGCTCGCCCCGGTCGTCGTTCGACAGCACCAGGTCCAAGCCGACGATGGCGGTGCGCGACACCAGTTGCTCGGCGCGCTGCTCGTTGTACGCCAGCATCTCGTAGATGCCGGCCGGCGCGCGTTCGGCCAGCGTGAAGTAGCTCGACAGCGTGGGCTGCACGTCCAGGTCCAGCAGCAGCACGCGCAGCCCGGCGTCGGCCGCGAAGCCGCCCAGGTTCGCGGCGGTGGTCGTCTTGCCCACGCCGCCCTTGGTCGAAATGATGGACACCACCTGCATGGGCTTCTCCCGGTTGAATGGCATGTACCGAGGAAAAGCGTCAGGCGCGCTCGTTGAGGCGATCGGCAATCCACTGCTCGACCTCCATCGAGTCCCAGCCCACGGCGCGCACGCCCAGGCGCAGCGCCTTGGGAAACTTGCCTTCCTTCATCAGGCTGTAGATATGCGCGCGCTTGAAGCCGGTCTTGGCCTCGACTTCGGCGCGGCGCAGGATGCGATGCTCGGTCTGCGCGGCCGGCGCGGTGATCTGCGAAGACATGAGAGACACTCCTTGACGCTCACTGGCGCTGTTCGGAAAGTGCCTCGTATTCAATACACCGCGGTCGCCGAAATCACTGCAATTGCAGAAGCCGCGACTGCAATTGCAGTGCGCCGCATCGGCATCATGCTGGCCGCGTCGTCAGCGCGACGCCTCCAGGTGGCGCCGCGCCTGCGCGAGCTTGCTCCACAGCGTCCGCTCGCTGAGACCCGGCCGCCCCTCATGGTGTGCGATCAGCGCGCTGACCACGGCATCCATGCTGCGGAACGACGAATAGGCCGCGCCTGACGGCGAATTGCCCAGCAGCAGCGTCAGCAGTCCGCCGATGATGTTGAGGTAAGTCGTCTCGCTGCGCAGGCCAGGCTCGCGCGCCTGTTCGTCGTTGGCCGCGCGCGTGGCATGTTCCTTCGCCAGTGCTTCGTGCGCGGTGCGCAGCGTTTCATGCACCAGGGCAAGTTCGGCAAGTTGCGACTTCGCTGCTTCGCGATCGGCCAGCAGAATGTTGAGCGTGTCCACGCTCACCGCCGGATGCACCGCGCGTTCGATGCCGTCAAACAAAAACCCCGGCCGATCGCCGGGGTAGAACTGCGACATCCACGCTTTCAAGTCCACGTGGCGCACGGTCAACTCGGGGTCGTCGAGCGCCGGCCGCTGCGAGTCCAGCACGATGCCGGCCTTGCCACCGGGCAATTCGCCATGCGTCAGCGCGTCGAAGATGCGCTCGGCATACAGGCGCAGCAGCGGCCAGCGCGGGAATTCGCCGGGCTCCGGCATGGCACGCTGCTCCAGCGCTTCCAGAATACGCTGCTCGAAGCGCAGGAGACCGCACCAGCGGACGGCCGCCTCGATCGGTCGGTAGTACGTCTTTGCGCCAAAGGCGTGGCTGCTCGATTTCGGCATATCGCGCTCTTCCCATCGTCGGATCGACACATGGCAAGCGCGCGCGGCCCACATGGGCGCAGCGATTGCCCAAAGAACCCGATGAAGCGCGAGCCGGTCGGCATCGTGGTGGACGTTGGGTGCGGCGATGTCGCCGAGCGTTACGCAGGGGGCAAACCTCCTTGCGGTGCCCGCCACGCCTCAACCATAATGCACCTGCGAAAAATCTTGTTACCGGCGCAACGGTCTGAAAAGCCGCGCATCCAAGTTCGATCAGGAAGGGATGCCGCGCTTTACCGGAAAACCAGGGCAAAGTTTTCGTAGGAATACGGGCGGGGTAAAGCGCCAATGCGACTTCCGGCTGAGCCGGTTTGCATCCAGCAAGGGCTCATGCGTTCTGCGTCACTGCTGTGACCTCGACAGCTTGAAGGTGCCTTGCTTGATGCCGGGTGGATAGGCCCGATTCGCCATCCATGCCCGTGACGCAAAAGGTCGGCCGCCGATGCAATGCGGGTCAAGGTCCAGACCGAAAGGGAATCGTACCGTCCAAAATCCCCGCGTCACATCGGGCGTTGATCGGTGCCTTGCGGGCGTCCGACACGCTCCACGCGGTCGATGAACTGCCGCAGCGGCTCCATGATTTCGCCTTCGGGTCGCAGTAGATAGGTCGTCAGCGAAGCGGTCTCGTCGGCCAGCGGCCGCACGACGACATCGGCCTGATGGCAACCCGCCAGATGCGCCGCGCTCGAAAAGCCCACGCCGTAGCCGGCGGCCACGAGGGCCAGCATCAGGGAATGGGTCTTGACGTACTCGGCTACCGTCGGCTGCGCATCCACCGTGCGGAGCAGCCGTTCGCGCTGCCGGCTGCAACCTTCGCAGACCTGGGGATCGCACAGCACCAGCGGATAGCTCGCCACTTCCTCCAGCGGCACTTCCTTGAAAGCCAGCAGCGGATGCCTGGCGGGCAAAGCCACCACCAGCGGGTCTCGCCACACCGGCATGGCGACGATGCCGGCGTCCATTTCACCAGCCAATGCAAAACCTGCGTCATACAAGTCGTTGCGCAGTCCAGTCACCAACTGCGCCAGTGGCGTTTCAAATATCCGAATGCCGACCTGTGGTGCCTCCTCGCGGCAAAGCGCAAGCAACGCCGACAAGCGGGCCTGCCCCATGTCACCAGATAGTGCGATGCGCAGCGTGTTCCGCTGGTTCGCTGCGGCGCGTGCCTTGGTCTGCGCTTGCTCGAAGGCCAGCAGTACGCGCCGGGCTTCTTCGAGGAAGACCTGTCCCGCCGGTGTGAGACGAACACTGCGTGGCAAGCGGTTGAGCAGCGGCACCCCTAAATCCGCCTCCATCTGGCGGATCGTGCGCGACAGTGGAGACTGTTCGATGTGCAGCCGTCGAGCAGCCCGGCCGAAGTGCAGTTCCTCGGCTACGGCGATGAAGCAGCGAAGATGGCGTAAGTTCATGCTTTCTCCCTACCGATGTGATCAGTCCATATCATCGTAGGGAGCCGAATAGTGCGGAGGATTCACCTCTGTATCGAGATGAGAGCCATCCTGGGGGGTGATGCTCGGATGCTTTTCGCCCATGTCAGCGCCTACGGCGAAGCTCTCGTTCGAGATCGCCCAGCTGCGACGCCTGAAGTTCGGCAAGAAGAGCGAGCAGCTCGATGCCGAACAACGCGCGCTGTTCGACGAGGCTCTGGACGCCGACCTTGCCGCGGCTGAGGCGCAGCTCTAGGAACTGCTGGGCAAGAAGAAGCCGCCGGCTACGCCTGGCGCGATGCCTAAGCGCACCGCCTTGCCGGCGGACCTGCCGCGCGTGGACTGCCACCACGAGCCCGAGAACACCCGCTGCGCGTGCGGCTGTGCGCTCAAGCGCATCAGCGAGAAGCTGGACTACACGCCGGGCGTGTTCACGGTCGAGTGCCACATCCGCGGCAAGTGGACCTGCGCATAGGTGCCGAACGCTGACCCAGGCGCCGGTCCCGGCGGAGATCATCGCCAAGGGCATCCCCACCTCCGGGCTGCTCGCGTAGGTGCTGGTCGCAAAGGACTCCGACCATCTGCCGCTTACATGGTCGTCCCTAGGCAAGCAGGAATAAGCTGCGTGAGTGAATCGGGAGGTTTGCGTAGCTGATGGCTGGCCAGCAGCGTCTGCGCCGGCGGCTTCACCGGCACGAAGCGCATGTGCGGGCGGGTTGCCGCCTCGCAGATCGCTGCGGCATCGGCCGCACCGTTCTTGCGTCCCTTGCCGGCCATGCGGTAGGGCGTGACGAAGTGGCCTGCAATCAGCCGCGCATCCAGCCCATAGCCGCGCAGCTTGCGTGCCCAGTGATGCGCACCGCCGCAGGCCTCCAGGGCCACCAGGCAGCCGGGAGGCAGCTCCGCGCACCAGGCCGCAAACTTGTCAGCGGCCAGCGCCTTGGCAACCACCACGCGCGCATCCACCGCATGCACCTAGATAACCCGCTTGGCCAGATCCACCCCGACTCGGGCAATCTCGTTCATGGACTTCCCCTTTCACATGGCTGCAGATTGATGACTTGGGGAGCACCATCGCGGTGGCAGCCAACATTTGTTTCCTGGCTGCTTACGATTGAGTCACATCAATCGGCCAGCAGATCGCTGGATGTTGACTCTTGACTTTCGGCATGTTAGGCGCAATATCTTGCAAAGTCTTGCAAGAACTTCCTCAGGCGAGGCCGCGTGACGACGGAACTTGTGGGGGTGGTATGACAGCGCGCCAGCAGGCGATCTTCACACTCGACGAGTTGGCTGCCTACTTGAAAGTCGGCAAGCGGACGCTTTACCGGCTCGCCTCGCACGGGGAGATTCCGGCCTTCAAGGTCGGCGGGACGTGGCGGTTTCGTCAAAGTGAAATCGATCGATGGATCAATGATCAGATCCAAGCAGGCAGAAAGAAGGAGGTGATACGCACAGATGAGCAGCCAAAGTCAGCGGAACACTCCGTGTCGTCTGGGCGCGCTGTCCGTCGCCGCAGGCAAACGGAGTGAGCGAGAGTCTTCAATTTTTCTTCTGGAGGTGTGACATGGACATTGATTTCAAGAAATTGGCTCCCTGGAACTGGTTCAAGAAGGAGCAGGAAGAACAACAGAGCACTGCCTCGCTCCCGGTGCAGCGCAATGACCTGCCGGTGGCGGGTGGGCCCGTCAGTCCCATCCTGCAATTGCATCGCGAGATCGACCGCCTGTTCGACGACGCGTTTCGAGGCTTCGGTTTCCCGACGCTGGCCATGCCACGCTGGCCGTCGGACTGGCCGGGCATGCTGAAGCCGGCGCTGGACATCCAGGAGACCGACAAGCAGTACAAGATCGCCCTGGAAGTACCCGGCATCGAGGAAAAAGACATCCAGATCACGCTCGACAACGACGTGCTGCTGGTGCGCGGTGAAAAGCGTCAGGAGCAGGAAACGAAAGACGGCGGTTTCCATCGGGTGGAGCGCTCCTACGGCAGCTTTCAGCGCGCTCTGAACCTGCCGGCCGATGCCAACCAGGACACGATCAAGGCCGCTTTCAAGAACGGCGTGCTCACGATCACGATGGAAAAGCGCGAGGCCAGTGCGCCCAAGCAGGGCCGCTCGATCCCGATCAACGGCTGACGCTGGTCGGCTCGCTTTTCTCAAAACCACAAAAGGATGAGGCGCCGTGATCGGCGGTGCCTCGTCAGATCAATCTTTACAGGAGCATCAGTATGGCCAGAAAACAATGCCAAGTCTGCGGCCAGCCCGCCACGGTGCGGGTGGAAGCCAATCTCAATGGTCGCCACAGCACCATGCTGTTGTGTGACGATCACTATCGCCAACTGGTGCGCCAGCAAAAGCGCACCGTCTCGCCGCTGGAAGCCTTGTTTGGCTCGCGCAGCGGCTTGTTCGAAGACTTCCTCGGCAGCGACTTCTTCCGCATCGGTGACGATTCGCCGTCCATGGCGGCCGATACCGACGAGGTGGTCGATGCCTCGTTCGGCGAACCCGCCCCGGCTGCTACGGGTACAACGCGCCGGCGCGGCAGTGGGCTCGCCAGCCGTATCAGCGAACAGTCGGAAGCCCTGCTGCAGGAGGCCGCCAAACACGCTGCCGAATTTGGCCGCTCCGAGGTGGATACCGAACATCTGCTGCTGGCGCTATCCGACAGCGACGTGGTCAAGACCATCCTGGGGCAGTTCAAGATCAAGGTCGATGACCTCAAGCGGCAGATCGAATCCGAAGCCAAGCGTGGCGACAAGCCGTTCGAGGGCGAGATCGGCGTGTCGCCCCGGGTCAAGGACGCGCTCAGCCGTGCTTTCGTCGCCTCCAACGAACTCAGCCACTCCTATGTCGGGCCGGAGCATTTCCTGATCGGGCTCGCCGAGGAAGGCGAAGGTTTGGCGGCCAACCTGCTGCGCCGTTACGGCCTCACGCCGCAAGCGCTGCGCCAGCAGGTAAGCAAGGTGGTCGGCAAAGGGGCCGAGGATGGCCGCGCCGAGACGCCGACCAACACGCCGGAACTCGACAAGTATTCGCGCGACCTCACCAAGATGGCGCGCGAGGGCAAGCTCGATCCGGTCATCGGCCGCGCGCAGGAGATCGAGACGACCATCGAAGTGCTGGCCCGGCGCAAGAAGAACAACCCGGTGCTGATCGGCGAGCCCGGCGTCGGCAAGACCGCCATCGTCGAAGGGCTGGCGCAGCGGATGGTCGCTGGCGAAGTGCCCGAGACGCTGCGCGACAAGCGCCTGGTGGAACTCAACATCAATGCCATGGTGGCAGGCGCCAAGTACCGCGGCGAGTTCGAGGAGCGCGTGCAGAAGGTGCTCAAGGAAGTGACCGAGCACCAGGGCGAGATGATTCTCTTCATCGATGAAGTGCACACCATCGTCGGTGCAGGCCAGGGTGGCGGCGAAGGCGGGCTGGACGTGGCCAACGTGTTCAAGCCGATGATGGCGCGCGGCGAACTGAACCTGATCGGCGCCACCACGCTCAACGAGTATCAGAAGTACATCGAAAAGGATGCTGCGCTGGAGCGCCGCTTCCAGCCGGTGATGGTGCCCGAGCCGACCGTGGCGCAGACCATGATGATCCTGCGCGGCCTGCGCGACACCTTCGAGGCGCACCACAAGGTCAGCATCACCGAGGATGCGATCATCGCCGCCGCCGAGTTGTCGGACCGCTACATCACCGCGCGCTTTTTGCCTGACAAGGCCATCGACCTGCTCGACCAGGCTGCCGCACGCGTGAAGCTGTCGGCCACGGCCCGCCCGGTGGCGGTGCAGGAGCTGGAGTCCGAACTGCACCAGTTGCGGCGTGAGCAGGACTATATGGCCTCGCGCAAGCAGTACGACAAGGCCGCCGAGCTGGGCAAGCGCATCGAGGCCAAGGAGACTGAACTCAAGAAGCTTGTCGAGGAATGGGAACGCGAGCGCGCCTCGGGCAGCGCCGAAGTCAAAGCCGAGCATGTCGCGCAGATCGTCTCGCGCCTGACCGGCATTCCGGTCAACGAGCTGACGGTGGAAGAACGCGAGAAGCTGCTGCATCTGGAGCAGCGGCTGCACGAGCGCCTGGTGGGCCAGGACGAAGCGGTGCGCGCGGTGGCCGATGCCGTCCGGTTGTCGCGGGCGGGGCTGCGCGAGGGCAGCAAGCCGGTTGCTACTTTCCTGTTCCTCGGACCGACCGGCGTGGGCAAGACCGAACTCGCCAAGGCGCTGGCCGAGTCGATCTATGGCGATGAAGGTGCGCTGCTGCGCATCGACATGTCCGAGTACGGTGAACGCCATACCGTGGCACGCCTGGTGGGCGCGCCTCCGGGCTATGTGGGCTATGACGAGGGGGGGCAGCTCACCGAGAAAGTGCGGCGCAAACCCTACAGCGTGTTGTTGCTCGATGAGATCGAAAAAGCGCACCCCGACGTCTACAACATCCTGCTGCAGGTATTCGATGACGGGCGGCTCACCGACGGCAAGGGCCGGGTGGTGGATTTCACCAATACCATCATCATCGCCACCTCGAACTTGGGCTCGGACATCATCCAGCGTCGGCTGAAGGCCCGCGGCGCCGCCGGCGAGGAATACGAGAAGACCAAGGCCGAGGTGATGGACGTGCTGCGCGGACACTTCCGCCCCGAGTTCCTCAACCGCATCGACGAAATCATCGTCTTCCACGCGCTGGGCAAGGAAGAGATCCGCCATATCGTCGGCCTGCAGCTCGATCGTGTGGCCCGCAACGCCGCCAGCCAAGGCGTGACGCTGACCTTCGATCAGACCTTGATCGATCACTTCGCGGAGGAAGGCTACAAGCCCGAGTTCGGCGCGCGTGAGCTCAAGCGGCTGATTCGCAGCGAGCTGGAGACCGCGCTGGCGCGCGAGATGCTGGGTGGCAGTATCGGCAAGGGCGATCACGCCAGCGCTCGCTGGGATGACAAGGCCGAGCGGGTGGTTTTCGAGCGTAAGGAGCCACCAGTGAAGCCGGTCGAGCCTGAAAAGCCCGATGCCGCGAACGTGGCCGAGACGCCGCCTAGCGACGAGAGCAAGCCTGCGCGCAAGAAGAAGCCGGCGGGCGGCGAATCTTGAGCGATGGGAGGCTGTCGTGTCCGACCCCAACGGGCTGACATGGGCAGCCACCCTCGTGTCGCTGGCGGTCGCTGTCCCCACGGCGGGGCACGCGGTCATCTACAAGCGTGACCCTCGATCGGCCACGCTGTGGGTACTGCTGATCGCCTTGTTGCCGCTGGGCGGTTCGCTGCTGTATGGGCTGTTCGGCATCAACCGTTACCAGCGGCGCGCGCGGCGGCTCTTCCCGGGGGCAGATCCTGCTGTTCAGCAGGACCTCTCGCCCACCATGCCCGAGGCTGTATCGCCGCCGCTTGCCGGTCTGGCGCACCTGGTGGGACGCGCCACCGGCCAGTCGCTGACCAGCGGCAACCGCATCGAGCCGCTTGTCGATGGCGAGCAGGCCTACCCGGCCATGCTCGCTGCCATCGAGTCGGCGCGGCACAGCGTCGCGCTGGCTTCGTACATCTTCGACAGCCAAGGCATCGGGGCGCAGTTCGTCGATGCGCTGCGCCGGGCTCATGAGCGCGGCGTGCAAGTGCGGGTGCTGATCGACGACGTGTATGCCCGCTGGACGCCCCGCAGCGCCTACCGCGCCTTGCAGCGCGCCGGCGTTCCGGCGGCGACGTTCAACCCGACGTTGATTCCCGCGCGCCTGCATGCCGCGCATCTGCGCAATCACCGCAAGCTGCTGGTGATCGATGGCGAGACGGGTTTCACCGGCGGCATGAACATCTTCGGTCCGTATTGGCGGCCCGATGCGCCGGGCCAGGCCTGTCACGATTTGCACTTTCGTCTGAGCGGGCCGGTGGTTGCGCATCTGATGCGGTGCTTCACCGATGATTGGTGCGATACCACGGGCGAGCGGCTCAGCAAGGGTTTCTGGGGCGAACCGCCCGCAACGGCTGATGAGCAAGGAACCTCTTGGGCGCGCGGCATCGAGGCCGGTCCCGATGAGGCCCTGGACAGGATGCGCTGGACCTTCATGGGCGCTTTGAGCGCGGCGAAGCATTCGGTGCGCATCTGGACACCTTACTTCGTGCCCGATCAGCCGATGATCGCGGCGCTGAGCACGGCCGCGTTGCGCGGCGTGCGCGTCGAGGTGCTGACGCCCGCAAACGGCGACCATCCCACGGTGCAATGGGCCGCGCGCGCCCACTACTGGCAGGTGCTGGAGCACGGTGTACGCATCTTCGAACGGCCTGGCCCGTTCGACCACAGCAAGCTGATGCTGATAGACGGCCAGTGGTGCTGCCTGGGTTCGGCCAATTGGGATGCGCGCAGCCTGCGCCTCAACTTCGAGTTCAATGTGGAGGTGTACGACACCGCGCTGTCTACGCGGCTGGAATCCCTTTTTGATGCCGCTCGTGATGCGTCGGGCGAGATATCGGCGAAGGCGTTGCGCGCCCGCCCGCTGGCCATCCGCTTGCGCGACGGGGTGGCCCGTCTGTTCACCCCCATTCTCTAGCGACACGACTTGCGAGGAACATTGCCCATGGAAAAGAAAGATCAATGGAACATTGGCTACTGGATCGTCGCCGGCCTGTTGCTGCTGACGCTGCAGAACTACTGGCAGGCGGCCAAGACCGTCGAGCCCGTGCCCTACAGCGAATTCGAGAAGGCGCTGGCCGAGGGGCGCGTCGCCGAAGTGCTGGTGTCGGACCGCACCGTCACCGGGCGCCTGAAATCGCCGGACAGCCGGGGCAAGACCACCATCGTGGCCACCCGTGTCGAACCCGACCTGGCCGAGCGGCTGTCCAAGTACGACGTGCCCTATGCGCGGGTGGTGGAAAGCACCTGGCTACGTGATGTGCTCTCCTGGATTCTGCCGGCGGTGGCCTTCTTCGGCGTCTGGTTCTTCCTGTTCCGCCGCTTCGCCGAGAAGCAGGGCATGGGTGGCTTCCTGAGCATCGGCAAGAGCCGCGCCAAGGTGTTCATGGAGAAGAACACTGGCGTGACCTTTGCCGATGTCGCTGGCGTCGATGAAGCCAAGGCGGAGTTGGTTGAGATCGTCGATTTCCTCAAGAATCCGCAGGAGTATGGACGGCTCGGGGCGCGCATCCCGAAAGGTGTGTTGCTGGTTGGCCCGCCCGGCACGGGCAAGACCCTGCTGGCCAAGGCCGTGGCGGGCGAGGCCGGGGTACCGTTCTTTTCCATCTCAGGCTCGGAGTTCGTCGAGATGTTCGTCGGCGTGGGTGCAGCGCGCGTGCGCGACCTGTTCGAGCAGGCCCGCGGGCAGGCGCCGGCCATCATCTTCATCGACGAGCTCGATGCGCTGGGCCGCGCGCGCGGCGTCGGCGGCCCCATCGGCGGCCACGACGAGCGCGAGCAGACCCTCAACCAGCTGCTCACGGAGATGGACGGCTTCGACAGCTCGGTCGGGCTGATCATCCTCGCCGCCACCAACCGCCCCGAAATCCTCGACCAGGCGCTGCTGCGCGCCGGTCGCTTCGACCGTCAGGTGCTGGTGGACCGGCCCGACAAGAAGGGACGGCTGGACATCCTGAAAGTCCACGTCAAGAAGGTGACGCTGGCTCAGGATATCGATCTCGAACAGGTGGCTGCGCTGACCACGGGCTTTTCGGGTGCAGACCTCGCGAACCTGGTCAACGAGGCCGCGCTGGCCGCGACCCGGCGCAAAGCGTCCGCCGTGGAGTTGCAGGATTTCACCGCCGCCATCGAGCGCATCGTGGCGGGCCTGGAGAAGAAGAACCGAGTGCTCAATCCCAAGGAGCGGGAAACCGTGGCCTATCACGAGATGGGGCATGCGCTGGTGGCGCTGGCGCTGCCCGGCACCGATCCGGTACACAAGATTTCAATCGTTCCGCGTGGCATCGGTGCACTCGGCTACACCCTGCAGCGGCCCACCGAAGACCGATTTCTGATGACACGTGCCGACCTGGAGCACAAGATCGCCGTGCTGCTGGGCGGTCGTGCGGCCGAGAAGCTCGTGTTCGGCGAGCTGTCCACCGGGGCTGCCGATGACCTCGCACGGGCCACCGACATTGCCCGCGACATGATCACCCGCTTTGGCATGGACGAAGGACTGGGCTACATCGCCTTCGAGGCGCAGCGGCCCCGCTTTCTCGATACACCGGAACTGGCCCAAGGCGGCTGCCGGGTGGCCGAATCGACCCAGGCGCGCATCGATCAGGCCATCCGCGACATCGTGATGGGCGTGTTCGAGCGCGCCTACCGGATCCTCGACACCAACCGCGCGGTGCTGGAGCGTTGTGCGCGCGAACTGCTGGCGCGGGAAACGCTCGACGAAAGCGATATCCGTCAATTGACTCAAGGACTTGTTCGGAACTGAAAACAGTAGTAGGTGCCATTCAGAGTAAGCCGGCGGCTCTGTTCGGTGCGTCATCCAAGTCGCCGGCATTGTTCAAGGAGAACCGATATGTCTGCATTGACTCCGTGGGACCCCTTCCGGGAACTGGAAGAATTGCAAAACCGCCTGGCGACGATGTTGGGAGGGACACCCCAGCGACAGGGCGCCCGTACCGGCAACGAAGCCATGACCACGGCGGACTGGGCACCAATGGTGGACATCAGCGAGGATGAGAACGCATTCCTCCTCAAGCTGGATCTGCCGGAGGTCCCCAAGGATGCCGTGCGCGTCAGCGCGGAAAACGGCGTGCTCACCATCAGCGGCGAGCGCAAACTGGAAAAAGAGGAGCAGGGCAAGAAGTTCCACCGCATCGAACGTGCGTATGGCCGCTTTGTGCGCAGCTTTGTCTTGCCTGACAACGTTGATCCGACCAAGGTGACGGCTTCCATGAAAGACGGCGTGCTGGAAGTGCGGCTTGTCAAGGCCGAGCAAGCCAAACCGAAACAGATTGAAATCTCAGTCAACTAACTTTAATTAGGAGCCCAAGATCATGAATATCAAACAGCCACAATACACCTTCTCCGCACTTGCCCTGGCGGTCGTCGTCGGACTGAGCGGACCGGCTCAGGCCCAATCGGCGGCAGGTTCTAGCCCAGGTGCTGCAGCACCCTCTGCCGCTTCCAAGGCGGCGCAGCCACAGGTAGATGACAAGGCCGCCCGGGAAGCCGAAAAAAAGCGTGCTGAGCTCACTCAGGACGCCATCACGGCGCTCACCAAGACCCAGGAGGCTTTGACACTCCTTGATGCAAAGAAGACCAAGGAGGCGCTCGCTGCGCTGGAACTGGCCAGCGGAAAGCTGGAACTGGTATTGGCACGCGACGCCAAACTTGCTTTGGCGCCGGTCGATGTACGCGTCATCACCCACGATATCCACGCCAACGTGGAATCGGTGAAGAAAGCGGTCAAGTTGTCTCGGGAGTTGTTGGGTGATGGCGAGCTGCAAAAGGCCCGGCCCATCGTCGCCAATCTGGCCAGCGAAATCGTGATCGAAACCGACAACCTGCCGATGGCAACGTACCCGGCAGCGATCAAGTCGGCCGCACGGCTCATCGACAGCGGCAAGATCGACGACGCCAAGGCGGAACTCGCCCGAGCACTGAACACGCTGGTGGTGACCTCGGTCGCCTTTCCTCTGCCCGTGCTACGGGCTGAAGCCGCGATGGCAAAAGCTGAAAAGCTGGCCGAGACCGACAAGCGCGATGCCAAGCAGAACGAGGAGCTCAGCACCTTGCTGTCGTCCGTGCGCACGGAGATCGAGATGGCGCAGATCCTGGGTTATGGCAAGAAGGCGGATTTCAAACCCATCTTCGATCAGGTGAAGTCCATTGAGCAAAAGTCGGCTGGTGGCAAAAGCGGCAAGGGATGGTTCGACGAGTTGAAGACGCGCATCCAAAAGCTGTTTTGAGGTGATGAAGGGGCCGACTGTTCGGTCGGTCAGTCTCGCGATGTTCGCAGTCAGCCCCAATAGATTCGCCTATTTTCACTAACTCACACGAGGCATATCACCATGAATGAGCAAACATCGAATCCCAATGCGACGAACAAAGAAATAAACGAACAGGCCGCGGTAAGCAGCCTTCCTGTCAGTCCAGAGGCCAAGGCTGAAGTCGTCACGGAGGTACAGCCTGAGGTTCAGAAGGAAACGGACTCGCAGGCGGCAGACAAACGTAAACAAGTCCTCGATGAGGCCGTCTCGGCCTTGGCGCTGACCAAATCAGCGCTGGCCGCACTTGACGGCAAGGACGCTGCACGCGCATTGGCAACGCTGGCCGAAGTGACGGGAAAGCTGGAGCTGATCGTCGCGCGCGAACCCACGCTCGCCCTGGCCCCCGTTGATGTGCGCACCATCGTGCACGACTTGTTCGCCAACACGGAAACCATTGAGGCGATGACGAACGAGGCGCTGGATGCCCTCAAACATGGCGAGGTGCAACAGGCACGTCACGTGCTGGCTTTGCTGGCCAGTGAAATCGTGATCGCGGTCGCCAACATCCCTCTGGCGTCCTATCCCGCAGCTGTGAAGTCAGTCGTGCCGCTGATCGATCAGGGCAAGATTGAAGAAGCCAAAGCCGCGCTGCAGGCAGCGCTCAGCACGCTGGTCGAGACGCGCAGCGTGCATCCGCTGCCCGCCCTGCGCGCCAAGCTGCTCCTGAAGCGCGCCGAGACCTTGGTAGAAGATGGTCAGCGGAGCGAAGCGTCCAATGAGCGCCTGGAGACATTATTGAACGAAGCGCGGCAGCAGTTGGAAATGGCAGAACTGCTGGGCTATGGAAAGAAGAAGGACTTTGAGCCCCTGTATGCTGAACTCAAGAAAGTCAAGCAAAAGACGGCTGGGGGAGGCGGCGGAAAAGGCTGGCTCGATGAAATCAAGGCAAAGCTGTCCAAGTTGTTCTGAAACCGCTGGATAGGGCGTAAGAGGGGCGCGTCGCGCCCCTCTCTTGGCTCAGGAGTGTTTGCTTTTTCACCCCATTAGATCTTTAGGAGATATTGCATGAACACAGACACCATCGCTAATTCCAATGCGGATGACCCCACCAAAGCACTGTGTTCGCTGAGCCAAAATTGGTGGCTTTTTGTGCTGCGCGGTGTCTTGGCATTGATTTTTGCAGCCCTTGCGTTCTGGATGCCACAATCGGCTCTGTTGGCCATGACCATCATGTTCGGCGCATTTTCCTTGGTCAATGGCGCGTTCAACTTGGTTGCAGCGGTGCGCCATATCCAGAAAAAAGAGCGCTGGGGCTGGCTGCTGTTCAGCGGCATTGTCGGCATACTTACGGGCGTCGTCGTCCTGGTTGCTCCTTGGGTCGCCACGATAGTCTTGGCTTCTTTTTTATGGGCTAGCGTGGGCTTCTGGGCGATTTTCACCGGTGTGCTGGAGATATCCGCCGCCGTTCGGCTGCGTCAAGAAATCAAGGGTGAAATCTGGCTTGCCTTCAGTGGACTGCTCTCGATTGTCCTTGGCGCTATCGTCTTGTGGATATTTTTTTCCCGTCCGGTCGAGTCATTCCTGGCCGCAGGCTGGCTGTTGGGCTTCTATGCGGCAGTCTATGGTGTCACGCTTTTGTTCTTGAGTTGGCGTCTTCGCAAAACGCGCCAGGGATAAGAGCGGGTCAAACTAAATTCTATGGATATGAGCATTTTCGGTTCGTGCCTCCATAGAAATGACATCGAAGGAGTCATACATGCAGATGCAATATAGCTATCGAGCTATCGACAAAGAGTTTCATGAACCTTGGCAGAGAGCTTTGGGAAATGTGATCGAGCACGCCCTCAAGCCATTGCTCGACAAACACACTAAAGATTCAGTGCGACTTCAAATCGTCCTTGATCGCGACAAGACCAAGCGGCAATTTCTGGCCAGTGGCTATATGCACCTGCCCGGCAAAAAGATTGTCAGCGTTACTGCATCACATGACGAGCTGACGCCCCTCGCGCAGATGCTCGCACAGTCGTTGTTCCGTCAGGCCAAGAAGCATTTTGACCGGCTGCATGCTCAGGACCAAATCAAGCGCAAAGCACGACGCGAGCGCTTGCGCGAGCTCAAGGTGCGAATTGCCGCAAAACCCGCGTCAGCCGCCCATGAGGCCAAAGTGACCCGAATGCCTCTACTGTCGAAACTTGAAGCTGTCGCAAGGCGTGAGCTGGCTTATCTGCGTGCCGTCGGCGATTTACCGCGCGATTATCCGACGCTGCGCGACGTGGTGGATGAAGCGATTGTCCAAGCTGAGGTTGGATGGCAATCCGTGCCGGAAGAAAAAGCGGCTTACATCGGTCTTCTGAAGCATCTGTTCGCCGTCCTGGATCACGAAGTGGCAAACAGCCGGCAATTTGGCGAATTCGTTTCTCTGGACGCGCCGGTCGAAGCGGATGCCCAGGACGTCGCCGAGGCCATGGTGGAAGAGGAAGTCTTCGAATTTTATCAGCCCGATGACACACTCAGGCTGGCCGATATCATCGCTGACAGTCAGCATCCCGATGCCGCAACGATCGCGGAACAGGAGGAGCTAGTTGATTGGTCGAGCGAGTTCGCTTTTGTATTCGACCTGCTGAAGGACATGCCGCGTTTGTGGCGGCGCATTTTTCTGCTTATCCGTGTGGACGGGCTGGATGCCAGCAGCGTCTCTGAAATCCTGCTGATTCCTAGTAAGGAAGATACTGTCCAAAGGTGGCTGATGCAGGCCGAAGCGTTTATCGCTGCTCATTTGGAAGAGGCCGGAGTAAGCAAAGACGGGAACGATTGGCTCCAAGGCGTTGATTGGTCGGCATTGTCTGTGACCCGAAGCGCGGCAGCCTCACTGTGGTCCAAGGAGGCGAACCATGAAGAATGATCTTCACCTCGTCTGTCCGCATTGCCAGTCCATCAACCGCGTACCGACTGCGAAGCTATCGGAACATCCCAACTGCGGCCGCTGCCAGCAGCCCTTGTTCACGGGCGAACCCATCGAGTTGACCACGGCGACGTTCTCGCGCCACGTGGAGCGCAGCGACCTGCCACTGTTGGTCGATTTCTGGGCACCTTGGTGCGGGCCGTGCAAGATGATGGCCCCGCAGTTCCAGCAAGCGGCGCGCCAGCTCGAACCCAGGGTCAGGCTGGCCAAGGTCAATACCGAGGCAGAACCCCACCTGGCCGCGCAGTTCGGCATCCGCAGCATTCCGACGCTCGCCCTGTTCCAGGGGGGACGTGAGATCGCCCGTCAGGCCGGCGCCATGGGCGTGCAGGACATCGTGCGCTGGGTATCGGCACAGCTTGGGCGCTGACCGATGCAGGGCCTGCTGGGCGTTACGCTGAGTCTGCTGGCGGCGTGCAGTCTGGCGGCTGTGGTGACGGCTGCGCTCAGAGTGCCCGCCTTGCTGGGTTACCTCGCCGTCGGCGCCTTACTGGGCCCCTCAGTCACCGGCGTGATCGCGCCGGGAAAAGCGCTTGATTTTCTGTCCGAGCTGGGAGTGGCGCTGCTGCTGTTCATGGTCGGACTGGAATTCTCCCTCGGGCACTTTTGGCTCACTCGCAAGACCGTACTGGTGGCTGGCAGTTTGCAGATGGTCGTTGTGGCCGCACCTCTGACCCTGATGCTGATGGGTTTGGGGCAGCCAGCTCAGAGCGCTGCGCTGCTCGGCACTGCGGCGGCCATGTCGTCCACGGCGCTGGTCAGCCGACAGCTGGCCGACCAAGGCGAGCTCACCACCCGCCACGGCCGCAGCGCCATCGGCGTGCTGGTCTTTCAGGACCTGGCCAGCGTGCCCCTGCTGGCCCTGCTGGCGATCTGGGCGCGCGGCGAGTCGCCGAAGATCGAGAGCGTGCTGCTCGAAGTGTTGGGCGTGCTGATGTTGTTTGCGGCAGCGGCCTTCGCCTCCCGTCGTCTGTTGCATGGCCTGCTGGGCTGGGTGGCGCGGCAGGGCCACGAAGAATCCTTCGTGCTGGTTTCCTTGTGTGTGGTGGTGGCTGCCGCCGCTGCTGCACACGCGGTCGGCGTATCCGCCGCCCTGGGTGCGTTTTTGGCCGGCATGGTGCTGGGCGAGAGCGACTTCCGTCACCACATGGAAAGCCACCTCAAACCGTTTCGCGATGTGTTGTCGGGGGTGTTCTTCGTGACCATCGGCCTGCAGTTGGACGGAGCGCAGATTCTTTCGGCACCACTGGCGGTGTTCGCGTGGCTGGCAGTGCTGGTACCGGTCAAGATCGGGCTCAACACCCTGGCCTTGCGGGCGACGCGCCTGTCCGCCCTCGATGCCTGGCGCACGGGCATAGCGTTGGGGCATGGCGGCGAGTTCGCCCTGCTGTTGTTGGGCATGGTCTTGCAGCAGCATCTGATTCCCGCGACCGTCGTACAACCCATGCTGGTCGCGCTGGTGCTCAGCATGGCCTTGGCACCGCTGCTGATCCGCCATCACGATGTACTTGCCCGGTTCTTGAGCCGCACCGGCGGCGTCATTCAGCCACCCCAGGCTGAAGAAGTTGAGATCACCGCGCAGACAGCGCGATTTCGAGACCACGTCATCATCTGCGGCGCGGGCGAGCTTGGCCTGACAGTCAGCGAGATTCTTCGCCACGCCGGCGTGGCGCATCTGCTGCTGGAGGCGGACGCGCAGAAGGTCGAGGCCGAGCGTGCCGCCGGCGTGCCGGTGTTCCATGGCGATGCGAGTCGGCCCGATACCCTGCTGGCTGCCGGGTTGGCGCAAGCGCGTCTGGTGGTGCTCACGTTCGCCCATGCCCAGCAAGCGTTGCGCATCGCCCAGGCGATTGCCGAGCGCCGTCCGGCGCTGACCTTGTGGGTGTCATGCAGAAGTACGACCGCGGCCGATGCATTTCGCGCCATGCCCAACGTGCGCGTGTACCATCAATCCTTTGCCGCAGCTATTGGGCTGGCGGAACAGGTGATGTCGACGCTTGGCATGTCGACCGAGCTGATTGAAGGACACATCAGCGCAATGCGCCGCCGTCTCGACAGCAGCCGTTTTCCGGGGAGTTCATCGTTATGAAATCAACACGCTTTAACCCATTTCAGGTCTTCCGTGACCAATGGGCCATCATGAGTTTATACGAGCGCTTCGAGCAGGTCGTCGCGCTCGTGCTGTCGGCGGTGATTGCAATCATCATCGTGGTGTCGCTGTTCCAGGTCATCTCCATCGTCTTCACGCTGCTGGTTCTCGATGTCTTCAATCCCCTGGATCACAAGGTATTCCAGAGAGTGTTCGGCATGATCATGACGCTCTTGATCGCGATGGAGTTCAAGCATTCCATCGTGCGCGTGGCGCTGCGTCAGGACAGCATCATCCAGGTCAAGACCGTGATCCTCATCGGCCTGATCGCGCTGGCGCGCAAGTTCGTGATCCTCGACCCCGAGGCGAGCCCCGCAAAGATAGCCGCGCTGGCAGGCGCCACGCTGGCTCTGGGTGCGACCTACTGGCTGCTGCGCGAGCGCGGCGACCGCGCCGCCGCGACCTCTGAGCATGACCCGTCATCATCCCAGTGATCCGCGCACGGCGCTGTTGCAACACCGCTGGCTCAACCGCCTGCAGACCGGGCTGTTGGTCCTGACCCTGGTCGGGATCGCAGGCGCCGCAGGAAGCCTGCTGTTCGGGAAAAGCGGCCTGTGGCTCGCGCTGTTTGCCGTTGCAGGCACGCTGCTGCTGGAACCGGCAGCCGCATCCGCCTTGACCTTGCGCCTATACCGCGCCCGGGCGCTGCACACGCACGAAGCCCCGGAAATTTGGCCCCTGTTGCACGAGCTGTCCGCCCGTGCCGGTTTGCCCGCAACGCCGGTGCCGCACTACGTGCCCAGTGTCGTCGTCAACCCCTTCGCCACCGGATCGAAGCAGGAGGCATCGATCGCCCTCACCGATGGCCTGCTGCGCCGCCTGAGCCCACGCGAGCTGGCGGGTGTGCTCGCGCACGAGATCGCGCCCATCGCCAATGAGGATCTGCGCGTCATGGGGCTGGCGGATTCCGTCAGTCGCCTCACGAGCCTGCTGGCCCTTATGGGACAGATCGCGATCCTGCTGAGCCTGCCCGCGCTGCTGGTTGGCGCGGCGGAGGTCTATTGGCCTGGTTTATGGTTATTGGCCGCATCGCCCCAGCTGGCCCTGTTCGCACAGCTCGGCTTGTCTCGCGTGCGTGAGTTCGACGCTGACCGCCTCGCTGCGGAACTGACTGGCGACCCGCAGGGGCTGGCGTCCGCGCTGCCGAAAATCGAGCGGGTCAGCCGCTCATGGCGTGCCTGGTTGTGGCCGGGACGGGGCAATCCCGAACCCTCCTGGTTGCGCACGCATCCGGCCACGCAAGAACGCATCTCACGCCTACTGACGTTGGCGCCTGGGCCAGCATCAGCGTTGCCACTCCACGCGCCCCATTTCTTGCCGGAATCCGCTGTGACGCCGCGCCCACCGCGCTGGCGCCCGAGCGGGCTGTGGCGCTGATTGCCTATCAACAGGAGACTTCTCATGGCCTACCCCGACCCGTACCCACGTCCCGCGCCGGACCACTTCGTCCGGCGCTGGCTCTTCATCACCGCCTGCATTGCCGCGCTCATGCTGCTGTGGCAGTTCCTGCCCGCCATCGAGGCCTGGTTCAGTCCGCGCGAGGCGGCAGATCGCACCGTGACGGCGCGTGGCGATCTGGCGGCGGACGAGAAAGCCACCATCGAACTGTTCGAGAAATCGCGCGCCTCGGTGGTCTACATCACTACCGCACAATTGGTACGCGATGTCTGGACGCGCAACGTCTTCTCCGTGCCGCGCGGCACTGGCTCGGGCTTCATCTGGGACGACGCCGGCCACGTCGTCACTAACTTCCACGTCATCCAGGGCGCGTCCGAAGCCACCGTCAAACTGGCCGACGGCCGCGACTACCAGGCCGCACTGGTGGGGACGAGCCCAGCGCACGACATCGCCGTGCTCAAGATCGGCGTCGGTTTCAAGCGCCCGCCGGCCGTGCCGGTCGGCACCAGTGCCGACCTCAAGGTGGGTCAGAAGGTGTTCGCTATCGGCAACCCCTTCGGCCTGGACTGGACGCTCACCACCGGCATCGTCTCCGCGCTCGACCGCTCGTTACCCGGAGAAGCGGGCGGCCCGGCCATCGATCACCTGGTTCAGACCGACGCCGCCATCAACCCTGGCAACTCCGGTGGGCCGCTGCTCGATTCGGCAGGAAGGCTCATCGGCATCAACACGGCGATCTATAGCCCCTCCGGCGCCTCGGCCGGGATTGGTTTCGCCGTGCCGGTGGACACCGTCATGCGCGTAGTCCCGCAACTCATCAAGACCGGTAAGTACATCCGTCCGGCGCTGGGCATTGAAGTGGACGAACAGCTCAATCAGCGCCTGCTGGCACTGACGGGAAGCAAGGGCGTGTTCGTGCTGCGTGTCACCCCTGGTTCGGCAGCGCACAAGGCCGGGCTCGCGGGTGTCGAAGTCACGCCGCAAGGCATCGTGCCCGGCGACCGCATCACCGGTGTTGATGGCAAGGCGACGGACGATGTGGCCAAGCTGCTCGCGCGGCTAGACGACAGGAAGGTCGGCGATGTGGTGGTCTTGTCAGTGGAACGGGCCGGCAAATCGCGCGAGGTGCGTGTGGAGCTGCAACCCGGGAATTGATTGAACTGAACCTGTGGATCAGGCGGTAGTGCAGCGTCGCGGCGATTGAGGTTCTCAGGTCTTCGGCCAGGTAGCGTTCCGCCTCAACCTCCGTAATTTTCGGATGCGATCTGCCTATCCGAATAGGCAAGCATGCAACGCCGGAGCCTCTTGCCAATCATCGAAGGAGAAAGCGAGGCGCAATCCGCATGAGGTGGACGCAGGCCAGGAACGAGGCAAACAGGAGGCCGCATTGGAACTCAGACTACTGCGCTATTTCGTTGCGGTCGCGGAAGAACTGCATTTCGCGCGAGCGGCCGAGCGCCTTGGCGTAGAACAATCGCCTGTGTCGCGCGCAATGCGAAATCTCGAAGCCACGCTCGGCGTGCAGTTGTTCGACCGCAGCGCGCACCAGACGCGACTGACCTGGGCCGGTCAAGTGTTCCTCGGTGAGTGCCGGCGCGTGCTGGCCACCGTGGAGCAGGCGGTGAGTGCCGCAAAGGCGGCGGCGCAGGGCTATCAGGGTTATCTGCGCATCGCCATCTGCGACAGCTTGGCGCAGCCCCACATTGCCACCTTGCTGGCGCGCAGCCGCGAGGAAGAGCCCGAACTGGAGATTCGCGTCTTCGAGCTGCCTTTCGCGCAGCAGCTCAAGGGCCTGCACAACGATCTGCTGGACATCGGTTTTGCGCTGTCGGACGCGGTGAGCGAAGGCCTTGTCGCCGAGCCCGTGTGGACCGATCCTCTGTCGGTGATCGTGCCCGTGCGCCACCCCTTGTTGGCGCACGCGGAAGTGCCATTGGATGAAGCCTTGAAGTTTCCGTTGGTACTGTGCCATCCGGACGCGGGATCGGGCTGCCACCACCAGATCCAGGCGGTGCTTCAAGGTGCGTCCAAGCCGCTCAAGCTGGTAGATCAGGTGACGAGCCTAGGCGTGATGCTGACTCTGGTCGGTGCCGGTTATGGCCTAGGTTTCGCCATTGCCTCGCAGGTGCAGACCCTGAACCGCCCCGACATAACCGTTCGCCCCTTGGCCGGCACGCCGCCCATGCTGTCCACCTACCTGCTGCGCCGCAGCGCCGAACCCTCTGAGCCCATGAAGCGGTTTCTGCAGCGCGCCCGCGAGGAGTTCCTGCCAAAGGGAGATGAACCGGCCTCGTGACGTTGAGCGCTCGGGTACATTGGCTATTGCTGGCTGTCCATGGCTCGCACTGGACTTGCTCGGAGCGCGCGTTGACCAAGCGTGGTTTTCAGTCCATAATTATGTCCATCTCGGTTCGCCGAGTGCGGAAAACTCGTTATCAATCAACGAGTTGGGAACACGATGATGTTCCCTTCACCCGCTCCAAAAATATTGAAAGCCCGATGTGCCTTGCGCCATCGGGCTTTTTCTTTGGGCGTGCCTGTCGCGGCAATTTTCAAAAGCCAGGCAGCGCTTGGGTGTCGCCCCAGCAAGCCCCTTCGATGTGCAGCATGCGCAGCTTGGTGGCCGTGCCGCCGGTGGCAGAGAAGCCGCCCGCCTGAAACCCCGCCCCCAGCACCCGGTGGCAAGGCACCACGGGCGCAAACGGGTTCAGGCCCAGCGCCTGGCCCACGGCGCGTGCCAGGCCTTTGCTGCCCAGTTGCTCTGCGATGTCGCCGTAGGTGCGCACCTGGCCGGGCGGTATAGCACGAGTGATAGCGTACACGCGCTGGTGAAAGTCTGACACCTGGGTCATGTCCAGCACCACCTCGCGCAAGTCCAGCTTGTGCCCCTGCAGCAGCGCCTGTATGCCTTGGATGGCAGCGGCAGCATCGGGTGGCGGAGTGGCTGTTTGACAAGTGCCGCTGGCGCGCAGCAACCGCGCCACCGTGGCCGCGTCGTCCTGCTCGGGCAACTGCACCGCGCGCACGCCTGCGGCGCTCCACGCCAGCGCACAGCGGCCCACGGCCGTGTCGAACAAGGCATGGCCCAGCGCGGGGCTGGGCCGCAAGGATGGCTCATGCATTGCTATACAAACAATAGCTGCATGCGCTTATAAATCAGGCGCTAGCGGCCTATTTGACCTTAAACGCTCGGCCAGCACTGCCGGTGCTCAGTCTTCGCTACGCAAAGCCGCGCGCAGCTTGGCGCCCAATTCAGGCTTGCCGGCAAAGGGGTCAGTGGGGTTGCGCACCTGCAGCACATCTTCCATGCGCGTCTGCACCGAAGCCAGCGCCTGAGGATGGCTGTAGATGTAGAACTGGCCTTGCGCTGCCGCGTCGAACACTTTCTGCGCCACCTCGGCTGCCGTAACCTTGCCGCTGCCCACGGCCTTGTCGCTCATGGCCTGGCCGATGAGCTGGCTCTTGGTGGGCTTTTCAGAGGGCAGGTCCTGCGGGCGGTTGCGGTGGCTCTGGCTGATGCCGGTGGGCACAAAGTACGGGCACAGCACGCTGGCGCCGATCTGGTCGGTAACGAGCGACAGGTCCTGGTACAGCGTTTCAGACAGCGACACCACGGCGTGCTTACTCACGTTGTAAATGCCCATGTTGGGCGCGTTCAGCAGGCCTGCCATGCTGGCCGTGTTGATGATGTGGCCACGCCAGGCGGGGTCGGCCTTGGCAGCCGCCAGCATCATGGGGGTGAACAGGCGCACGCCATGCACCACGCCCCACAGGTTCACGCCCAGCACCCATTCCCAGTCCTTGACCGAGTTCTCCCACACCAGGCCGCCCGCGCCCACACCGGCATTGTTGAACACCAGATGGGGGGCGCCAAAGCGCTGCTGCACATCGGCGGCCAGTTGTTCCATCTGGGCGGCGTTCGACACATCGACCTTGCGGGCCAGCACCTGACTGCCTGCGGCCTGCATCTCGGCAGCGGCGGCGTCCAGCGCGTCTTGCTGCACATCCACCAGCACCAGGTTCATGCCCAGGCGCGCGCCAATGCGGGCACATTCCAGTCCAAAGCCCGAGCCTGCGCCGGTCAGCACCGCCGTCTTGCCAGCAAAGTTGTCGATCATGTTTTTATCTCCTTGAGTTTGTTGTTGGATATTCTGTGAAGGGCACGGCCCGCGCCGTGCTTCAGCCGGCAGCCTTCTTCAGCACGTATCCGATGCGCGGAAAGTGCACATGCACCGTGCCTGCGCGCGGGTCGTTGCGGCGCAGGGTGTAGCGGGTGCGGGTGGCGGCCATCAGCTCGCCTTCGGTCACTTCGGTGCCGAAGCTCTCGGCAGCAATTTGCACCTGGCTGCCCAGCGCAATGCCGTGCTCGTCCTGAAAAATATCGCCCAGCAGCGGCATGGGTTCAGCCCCTGCCGCCACGGTGATTGCGTCTGCCGCGCTGAATTTTTCGATGCGCCCCTGCCCCAGTGCCTCAATGCGGTCCATCCACTCCAGCACGGCGGGAGTGGCGTCAAAGATGCTGTCCATCAACGGCACCACGCGACGGGTGAACCACAGCGGGTGGTAGGCAGCAAAGTCGGCCACGCAGGGCTCGGTGCCGAAGAGGAAGTCGTGCTCTTCCACCATGTGCGCAATGCGCCGCAGGTACGAGCGGTAGGCGGCCGTAGCGTCTTGCGGGCGCTGGCGCACCATGCCTGCACTCATGGCCTTGCGATCTTCTGCAAACGCCTGGGCAGCAGCGGGCGGCAGGCTGGCAAACAGCATCTCAGCGCCTTTGGGCTGCAGGTTGTAGGCCATGGAGGCCCAGAACAACGTGCTGTCAGCCCACTGCGCAAACACGCGCGACACACCCTTGAGGTGCGGCGGGTACAGCACCGGTTCAGGCTGGATGTGCTCCAGCACGTCGCAGATCAGGGCGGTGTCGCAATAAATATCCGCCCCCACCTGCAGAACGGGGGTTTTGCGGTAGCCGCCCGTCAGTGCCACCAGATCAGGTTTGGGGCTGATGCTGGGAATGATGACGGACTTCCACGCCAGTTGTTTGAACCCCAGCACCGAGCGGATTTTTTGCGCGAAGGGCGATGAGGGGTAGTGGTGAAGAATCAGGGCAGACATGGCGAAATCTCCTGTACAGCGTTTTCAACCAAAAGCACTTGCGTGTGCACTGCGGCGTAACAAGCTGGGGCACACGCGCGGCGCGCCCGTTCAGCCCTGCACCACGGGTGGGGTCCACAGCATTTCGATGTGGGGGATGTCATCTTCGAGGTATTCGTCCGACACCGCCACAAACCCAAAGCTGCCGTAAAAGCGCTGCAGGTGCGCCTGCGCACTGATGCGCACCGCCCTGCCCGGCCACACCTGCTGGCAGCGGGCCAGCCCTTCGGCCACCAGCAGACGGCCGGTGCCGTTGCCACGCGCTTCCTTGGCGGTGACCACGCGGCCAATGGAGGGCTCGGGGTAGTTCACGCCCGGGTCCACCACGCGCAGGCAGGCCTGTAGCACGCCCGCCTCGTCGTAGCCCAGCAGGTGATAGGACTGCTTATCAGCGCCGTCGGGGTCCTGGTACGGGCCCTGCTCCAGGATGAAGACCTTGCAGCGCAGGGCCAGCGCATCGTGCAGGGCATGCACGCCCAGGTCGTCAAAGCGGGCCCAGGTCCACTTCAATGCCATCAGACCAGCTTCACCAGTTGCTTGCCGAAGTTCTTGCCCTTGAGCAGTCCCAGGAACGCCTCTGGTGCGGCAGCGATGCCCTGGGCAATGGTTTCGCGCGGACGCAGCTTGCCGGTGCCGACCAGCGTGCCCAGCTCCTTCAGCGCATCGGGCCACACTTCCATGTGTTCACTCACGATGAAGCCCTCGACCTTCATACGGTTAATCAGCATGAGCGCAGGGTTGGCCATGGGCAGCGGTGTGCCGTCGTAGCCAGCGATCATGCCGCACAGGGCGATGCGGCTGAAGGCGTTCATGCGCAGCATCACGGCGTCCATGATCCAGCCGCCCACGTTCTCAAAGTAGCCGTCGATGCCGTTGGGGCAGGCTTCCTTGAGTGCCTTGGACATGGCTTTCACGTCGCCATGCACCTTGTAGTCAATGCAGGCGTCAAAACCCAGCTCTTCGGTGGCGTACTTGCACTTGTCCGCACCACCGGCAATACCCACCACGCGGCAGCCGCGGGCTTTGGCCAGTGCAGCAAACGCACTGCCTACTGCGCCGGTCGCAGCGCTCACCACCACGGTGTCACCTTCTTTGGGGGCAATGATCTTGACCAGGCCATACCAGGCCGTCACGCCGGGCATGCCGACGGCGCCCAGGTAGTGCGACAGCGGCACATGGGTTGTATCGACCTTGCGCAGCGCACCAGGGGCATTGGCATCCACCACGCTGTACTCCTGCCAGCCGCCCATGCCCACCACCTTGTCGCCCACGGCGTACTTGGCGTTGCGGCTTTCCACCACCTCGCCCACCGTGCCGCCAATCATCACTTCGCCCAGGGGCTGCGATGCGGCGTAGCTCTTGCTCTCGTTCATGCGGCCGCGCATGTAGGGGTCCAGACTCAGGTAGTGGTGGCGCACCAGCACCTGGCCATCGGCCAGCGCAGGGGTCTCTGCCGACACCAGCTTGAAGTTGCTGGCCACGGCTTCGCCCTGGGGGCGGTTGTCGAGGAGGATCTGCTGATTGATGGGCATGGAAAATCCTTTTGCTATGGTTTCAATAGCTGCCAGCGCTTTATCTGCAAGTGCCAGAGGCCAAAAATACTTGAAGTGCTGATTTGCACTTCGTCGCTTCAGTCCGTCGAGACAGACTTGAGCTGGTTGATGTTGCGCCCGTCTACCGGCAGGCGCTTGACGTACTTGAACGTGCCAGTGGCATGGCTGCAGATGCGCCCTGCCGCGTCATACACCGAGCCTTCGGTGAAAGCCAGCGTGGCCGTGCGGTGAATCAACCGACCCTTGGCCACCAGCGGGCCCTTGGCGGGCTGCATGAAGCTGGTCTTCATCTCGATGGTGACCACGCCCATGTCCGGCGTTTCGCTGCGCGCGGCCGTGGCCATGGCCACGTCCAGCAGGGTCATCGACGCACCGCCGTGCGTCACGTCAAAGGAATTGAAATGCTCGGGCTTGGCCTCGTAGTGCAACTCTGACTCACCACCTTCCATGCGGTGCAGGGTGAAGCCCAGGTGGGTGACAAAGGGGATTTCAACGCCGAAACTTTTCAAAACAATTCCTCGGTAGGCAAACTAAGAGACGCGCGATTCAGGCCAGGGACCGTCCCGCCGCGCTGGTGGGCTCCCCTTCCCGGGAAAGCCGAGAGAAGGGGAAAAGCGGCAAAGCCGCGCAGGGAGTTGTACTCTAGTTCAACCGCCCGTCACTACGCTCACGCCCCCATCGACCGCCAGCCACTGGCCGGTGATGTGCTTGCCCGCATCCGACGCATACAGCACGCACAGACCCTTCAGGTCTTCGTCGTCGCCCAGGCGGCCCAGTGGTGCGCCCGCCTTGAGTTTTTCCTCGCCCAGGGCCTTGAGCGTGCCCACCGTCATCTTGCTGGGGAAGAAGCCGGGGCAGATGGCGTTCACTCGGATGTTGTACTTGCCCCATTCGGCCGCCAGCGCGCGGGTGAAGTTGATCACCGCGCCCTTGGAGGTGTTGTAGGCAATGGTGTTCATGCCGCTGGGGTTGCCACCCAGACCGGCGATGGAAGCCACGTTGATGATGCTGCCCTGCTTGCGGGCAATCATGCTGTGCTTGGCGATGTGCTGGCTCAGGATGAAATAGCCACGCACGTTCAGGTTCATCACCTTGTCCCAGGCGTCCACAGGGTGGTCTTCGGCGGGCGAGCCCCAGGCGGCGCCTGCGTTGTTGACGAGGATGTCCACATGGCCACCCAGGCGGCGAATGGCTTCGTCGGCCAGGCTGCGGATGTCGGCCTCGTTGGCGCAGTCAGCGGCAATCCATTGCGCATCAATGCCAGCGGCTTTCAGCTCGGCAACGGCCTCTTCCAGGTCAGACGCCTTGCGTGAGCTGAGCAGCACCTTGGCACCGGCTTCGCCCAGCGCGTGGGCCAGTTGCAGGCCCAGGCCGCGCGAGCCGCCGGTGACCAGGGCGGTCTTGCCCTTGAGGTCGAAGAGTTGCTGGATGGTGCGATGGGTCATGTGGTGTCTCCTTGTGTTTGCAATCGGGGTTGGGCAGCGCTACTGCCTGAGGGCTTGGCGCCGCACCGCTGTGGCAGCTGCCTTTGCGGTGTGTGCCGCACATTGTGGTGATGCAGGCGGCACAACCGTGTCGCCTGCGCGATCCTGCGCGCGGGGGCTTCCCGCGCGCGGTGCTGGGCGCCTCAGAACGCGTCTTCCGGCATCTGTGCGCAGGTGGCGTCGCGGGTACTGACCACCTGCAGCCAGGCACCAATCTTGGGCAGCTCGTAGTGGAAGAAAAACTGCATGGCACCCATGCGGCCCACGCTGGCCGGTTGTGCCACGGCAGCGTCTTTGGCCAACGTTGCCAGGGCCAGGTCCAGCCACACCCATGCCAGCACCGTGTGGCCGAATGCCTGCATGTAGGGCACGGCATTTGCCAAGGCGTCACCGGGCTCGCCCGTGGCCCACGCAGCCTTGGTGGCGGCACCCACCTGCTGCAAGGCGCCAGCCAATGCGTTGGCATGTGCGGCCAGGCGCGGCACCTGCAGGGCGCGCTGCACGGTGCCGTTGATGCGGCCTGCCAGCAAGGCCAGGCCCTTGCCACCTTCCATCAACACCTTGCGGCCCAGCAGGTCCATGGCCTGGATGCCGTGCGTGCCTTCGTGGATCATGTTCAGGCGGTTGTCGCGCCAGTACTGCTCCACCGGGAAGTCGCGCGTGTAGCCGTAGCCGCCGTGGATCTGGATGGCCAGCGAATTGGCCTCCAGGCAAAACTCGCTGGGCCAGCTCTTGGCGATGGGGGTGAGCACTTCGAGCAGCAGGCGCGCCTCGTCGGCGGCGTCAGGCTCGCCGGTGTGCTGCTCGTCCACCAGGCGGGCGCAGAACAGGTTGAGCGCGAGCGCACCCTCGCCGTAGCTCTTTTGCGCCAGCAGCATGCGCTTGACGTCGGCGTGCTCGATGATGCGCACCTGGGGCTGCGCAGCGTCCTTGCCACTCGCCCCCACCAGGCGGCCCTGCGGGCGGTTTTTGGCGTAGTCCAGGCTGGCGTAATAGCCCGCCAGGCCCAGCATGGTGGCCGCCATGCCGATGCCGATGCGCGCCTCGTTCATCATGTGGAACATGCACGCCAGGCCACGGCCGGCCTCGCCCACCAGGTAGCCCACGGCCCCTGCCCTGCCCGCCACCGGGTATTTGCCCTCGCCAAAGTTGAGCAGCGTGTTGGTGGTGCCGCGCCAGCCCAGCTTGTGGTTGAGGCCGGCCAGCGCCACGTCGTTGCGCACGCCGGTCAGGTTGCCTTCGGTATCCACCAGATTCTTGGGCACGATGAACAGCGAAATGCCGCGCGTGCCCGGCACCAGCTTGCCGTCCGCCCCCGGAATCTTCGCCAGCACGAGGTGCACGATGTTCTCCGACAGCTCGTGCTCGCCCGATGAAATCCACATCTTGTGGCCCGTAAGCCGGTAGCGCGGGCCCAGCGGGTCACTTTCAAACGCTTCACCATCTGGCACAGCGCGCGTGGCCACGTCGCTCAAGCTGGAGCCCGCCTGCGGCTCGCTCAGGCACATGGTGCCCGAGAAGCGCCCCGAAAACTCATTGAGTGCAAACACCTTCTTCTGCAGATCGGTGCCATGCACCATCAGCAGGTTGGCATTGCCCACGCTCAGCAGGCTGGAGCTGATGCTGATCGACGCCACGGCAAAAAAGGCATTGGCCGCCGCGTCCACCGTGTAGGGCAACTGCATACCGCCGATGTCGTAGTCCTGCGCCGCGCTGAGCATGCCCGAGGCGGCGTAGGCGTCATACGCATCCTTGGTGGCCTGCGGCAGCGTGACGCGTTCACCATCGAAATGCGGCTCGTGCGTGTCCACCGTGCGGTTGAACGGCGCGTACTTCTCGCGCGCGATGCGCTCGCAGGTGTCGAGCACCGCGTCAAACGTCTCGCGCGAATGGTCGGCAAAGCGCTCGCGTGTGTTCAGCGTTTCGGCTTGCAGCCAGTTGTAAAGCAGGAAATCGAGGGTGGAGCGCAGGGTCGTCATGCGGGAAATTATGGGTGTGCACATCCCGTCGGGCATGTCCGTTGCGCGACGCGGCGAGGAGGGTGACCCAGGCCGACCGCTCCCGCACATTACTGCGGCCACACCCCTGCTGTGGCAATGGAATGCCATTGGCTCCGTAAATCCCGGGGGTTTACCCGTAGAACCATCCGTCACTGCGCATTTTCTACAACGCGCGTGCGCAGGACCTTCAATACGGGAGGGCAATGCCTCCGAATAATCAGTCGCTGCTCACCACAACCGAAGGAGACATGCATGGGTACTTCACCCCAATCCGATTTTCTGCGCGCGCTGTACCAGTCCTGGTCAGACCGCATGGCCGCCAACCCCGCGATGACCCTCGCCGACCTGCGCAGCCTGTTCGACGAGTGGCATCAACCCACGCTCGAGCCTGAAGGCGTGACCTACAAGTCGGACGTGCTCGCCGGCGTGGAAGCCATCTGGGCCCTGCCCCATGGCGCAGACACCAAGAAGGTCATCCTGTACACGCACGGCGGCGGCTTTGCCGTGGGCTCGGCCGCCAGCCATCGCAAGCTGGCCGGTCACCTGGCCAAGCATCTGGGCGCGACCGCGGTGGTGATCGACTACCGCCGGGCGCCCGAGCATCCGTATCCGGCCCAGATCGAGGATTCGACGGCTGTCTACAAAGAACTGCTGGCGCGTGGCTTCAAAGCAGCCGACATCGTCACCAGCGGCGACTCGGCGGGCGGCAACCTGGCCATCTCCACGGTGCTGAAGCTGCGCCAGGACGGCGTGGCGCTGCCGGGCGCGGTGATTGCCTTTTCGCCCTGGCTCGACATGGAGCATGTCGGCAAGACGCTGCAGACCAACGCGGCCACCGACGCCCTGGTCAGCAAGGCCGTTCTGGAGGGCATGTCGGGCATGTTCCTGGGCGAGAAGGGCTCACGCACCGACCCGCTGGCCAATCCGCTGAAGGCCGACTACACGGGCTTTCCGCGCCTGTACATCAACGCCGGCAGTGCCGAAACCCTGCTGGACAACGCGCAAGACCTGGAGCGCATCGCCAAGGCGGCGGGCGTGAACGTCACGCTATCGGTGGTGGACGGCATGCAGCACGTCTTCCCGTTCCTGGCGGGTCGCGCCCCCGAGGCCGACGACGAGCTGCGGCGCATTGCCCAGTGGTTCAAGGGCGCCTGAGCTCCAGTTAGCCAAGACCCCGAGGCCGAGGAGCCTTGGGGAAATTTTCCTCATTGCAACAACGCAGGCCACTACGTCGCCGCCAGGCGCAGCTGTGGCCGCAACTTAGAGAGACTCACCATGAAAAACACCAAACATCTGGACGCAATCGTCATCGGCGCCGGCTTTGGCGGCATGTACATGCTGAAAAAGCTGCGCGACGAGCAGGGCCTGAAAGTGCGCGTCTTCGACAAGGCCGGCGGCGTGGGCGGCACCTGGTACTGGAACCGCTACCCCGGCGCGCTGTCGGACACCGAGACCTTTGTTTACTGCTATTCGTGGGATAAAGAGCTGCTGCAGGAGATGCACATCACCACGCGCTATGTGACGCAGCCGCAAATCCTGTCGTATCTGGAGCATGTGGCCGACCGCTACAACCTGCGCCCCGACATTCAGCTGAACACCGGCGTCACGGCCGCGCACTTCAACGAAACCACCAACCTGTGGGAAGTGAAAACCGACACCGGCGAGGCCTACACCGCCAAGTTTTTGGTGACCGCGCTGGGCCTGCTGTCGGCCACCAACGTCCCCAAGATCAAGGGCCTGGACACCTTCCAGGGCGAGTGGCTGCACACCGGCAACTGGCCCGAAGGCGTGCAATACGACGGCAAGCGCGTGGGCGTGATTGGCACGGGCTCCACCGGCACCCAGGTCATCACCGCCATTGCGCCCAAGGTGGGCCATCTGACGGTGTTCCAACGCTCGCCCCAGTACAGCGTGCCCGTGGGCAACGGCCCGGTCACGCCCGAATACGTGGCAGAGGTGAAGAAGAACTACGACGAGATCTGGGAGCAGGTGAAGGGCTCGGTGGTGGCCTTTGGCTTCAAGGAGAGCACCGTGTCGGCCATGAGCGTGTCGGAAGAAGAGCGCCAGGCCGTGTTCCAGAAAGCCTGGGACAACGGCGGCGGTTTCCGCTTCATGTTCGAAACCTTCTGCGACATCGCCACCGATGAGCGCGCCAACAAGGCGGCGCAAGACTTCATCCGCGGCAAGATTGCCGAAATCGTCAAGGACCCCGAGACGGCGCGCAAGCTCATGCCGCAAGACCTGTACGCCAAGCGCCCTTTGTGCGACAGCGGCTACTACGCCACCTACAACCGGCCCAATGTCGATCTGGTCGATGTCAAGGCCAACCCGATTGTCGAAATCACCCCCAAGGGCGTGAAAACCACCGATGGCGTGGAGCACGAACTGGACATGCTGATTTTTGCCACCGGCTTTGATGCGGTGGATGGCAACTACACCAAGATCGACATCCGTGGCCGCAATGGCCTGACGATTCAAGAGCAATGGAAATCGGGCCCCAGCAGCTACATGGGCGTGGCCAATGCCAACTTCCCCAACATGTTCATGGTGCTGGGCCCCAACGGCCCGTTCACCAACCTGCCGCCGGCGATTGAGAGCCAGGTCGAGTGGATTGCCGCGCTGATCAAGGATGTGAACGCCAAGGATCTGAAAACCGTGGAAGCCACCACCGAGGCCGAAGCCGGTTGGACCAAAACCTGCCACGACATCGCCCACATGACGCTGTTCCCCAAGGCCGACTCCTGGATTTTTGGCGCCAACATCCCGGGCAAAACCAACACCGTGTATTTCTACATGGCCGGCCTCGGCGCTTACCGGCAAGAGCTGTCTGCAGTGCAAAACAAGGGCTACGAGGGTTTCGTATTCCAGTAAATGCGCATTTTTTAAAAAACCAACCAAGGAGACAACATGAAACGCGTAGAAAACAAAGTGATTTTGGTGACCGGCGGTGCCATGGGCATGGGCCGCTCGCACAGCGAGCTGCTGGCAGCGCAAGGCGCCTGGGTGTTCGTGGCCGACGTGAACGCAGCCGAAGGGCAAGCCACCGTGGACAGCATCCGCAAAAACGGTGGCAAGGCCGACTTTTTGCAGCTGGATGTGACACAAGAAGCCCAATGGAACGCCGCGCTGGCGCAAATCACAGAGCGTGCAGGCCGTCTGGATGTGCTGGTGAACAACGCCGGCATTCTGATCCTCAAGCCCATGCAAGACACGACCAACGACGAGTGGGATCGCGTCTTCGATGTGAACGTGCGCGGCCTGTTCATCGGCACCCGTGCGGCGGTGCCGCTGATGCAAAAGGCCGGCGGCGGCACCATCGTCAACGTGTCGTCGATTTACGGCCTGGTCGGTGCCCCCGGTGCCAGCGCCTATGAAGCCTCCAAGGGCGCGGTCCGCCTGTTCACCAAGTCTTGCGCCGTGGATCTGGCACCGTTCAATATCCGCGTCAACTCGGTGCACCCCGGCGTGATTGAGACCCAGATGACCAAGGCCATGCTGGACGACCCGGTCATCCGCCCGGCACTGCTCGGCCCCACGCTGCTCAAGCGCCCCGCGCAACCGATCGAGGTGTCACAGGCCGTGCTGTTCCTGGCCTCGGACGAATCATCGTTCGTGCATGGCGCAGAACTGGTCGTTGACGGCGGCTACACGGCCAATTGATCGTCAACCGCAACGCGCCGGACTCAAGCCGCGAGCGGGTAGTCCGGGGCGTCGCTGCAAGCACAAGACCCCCATCAGGAGACAAACCAATGAAGCAATTTTTCAAGCGACTGGCACCCCTGGCCACCGCACTGGCTGCCCTCGCGCAGGCCGGCACGGCCAGCGCCATCGAACTTGACGCCGGTGACTACACACCGCTGCCGGCCGGCACCACCGCGCTGGTGGTCTATGGCCAGCACACCACGCGCGACAAGCTATACAGCCAGGGCAACCGGCAGGCGATCAACCCGCAGCTGGACTCCACCGTGGGCATCTTGCGCGGTGTGCGCTTCATGGAAGTGGGCGGCCTCATCATCGACCCGCAGTTTCTGCTGCCCTTTGGCCGGCTCAGCGCCAAGGACGACATTGCGGGCCTGGGCTCGAAAAGCAGCGTGGGCGACCTGATCCTCGCGTCCGCAATCTGGTTCACCAAACCCGGTGACAAGAACCACTTCGCCATCACGCCTTACCTGTGGCTGCCGACCGGCTCGTATGACCGCAACCAGTCTTTGGGCCTGGGCGAAAACCGCTACAAGTTTGCGCTGCAGGCTGGCGGCATCGTGCAACTGGCGCCCGGCATCCACTGGGACTACGCCGGTGACGTGACGCTCTTTGGCAAGAACGACGACTTCAACAACGGCGCGGGCGGCAGAACCGAGATGAAGCAAAAGCCGCTGTACCAGCTGCAGACCCATTTGCGCTACCAGCTCAGCCCGACGCTGGACCTGCGCGCTGCCCTGTTCCACACCTTCGGTGGCGAGACCAAGGTGGGCGGCGTGGACCAGAACAACCGCCAGTCCACCACCAAGTTCAACGTGGGCACCGCGTGGTTCATGCAGCCCGACCTGCAGTTGATCGCCACCTATGGCCGCGACATCCATGTGCGCGAAGGCTTCAAGGCCAACAACCAGATCAACCTGCGCCTGCTGAAGCTGTATTGATCGCGCAGGCGGCCGCCGGGCACCGACGGCCGCCTGAAGAATTGGATGGCTCAGTTATAGCAAGCTGCCATTAGGCGATGGCCGCTGCGATGTAGCGTCTGCCATTTTTTGAAATCCAGATACTCAAGGAAACACACACCATGCGCTGTTATTGCGTGATGCACCATTCAAAGCCGCTTGAACTCGTCGAGCGTGAGACTCCGCAGCCCGTGGAAACCGAGGTGCTTGTGCGGGTGAAGGCCGCTGGCCTTTGCCACACGGACCTGCACATCTGGGAGGGCTTTTACGACCTGGGAGGCGGCAAGCGGCTGAACCTGGCGGACCGGGGCATCAAGCCGCCCATCATCCTCAGCCACGAAATCTGTGGCGAGGTGGTATCGGCCGGTGCGGACGCTGGTGAGGTCAAGGTGGGTGGCCGCTTCCTGATCCATCCCTGGATCGGTTGCGGTGAATGCCCCACCTGCCTGCGCGGCGACGAGAATCTCTGCCTGAAGGGCCGCGCCCTTGGCGTGGCACGCCCCGGTGGTTTTGCCGACTACGTGATCGTTCCCCACCCGCGCTACCTGGTCAACATCGACGGCCTGGACGAGGCCGAGGCAGCGCCTCTGGCCTGCGCGGGCGTGACGACCTACAGCGCCATCAAGAAGCTGGGCGACGGCATCCACCATGAGCCCGTCGTCATCATCGGTGCCGGCGGCCTGGGCCTGATGGCCATCGAGGTGCTCAAGGCCCTGGGAGGCAAAGGCGCCATCGTGGTGGACATCGACCCTGCCAAGCGCGAAGCCGCATTGGCCGCTGGCGCGCTGTCGGTGATCGACGGCAAGGCGGCCGATGCGGCCAGCCAGATCATCGCGGCGACCGAAGGCGGTGCCGGCCAGATTCTGGACCTGGTGGGCTCGGCCCCGACTGTCTCGCTGGCGATGCAAAGTGCCCGCCGCGGCGGACACATCGTCATCTGCGGGCTTATGGGTGGTGACCTGACCATCTCGCTGGCGACCATCCCGCTGCGCCCGCTGTGCATCGAGGGCAGCTACGTCGGCACCCTGTCCGAACTGCGAGAGCTGGTGGAACTGGTCAAGCGCAGCGGCATGAAGTCGATTCCGGTGTCGCGCCGCCCGATGGCCCAGGTGAACCAGGCCATTGACGACCTGCACCACGGCAAGGTGATCGGGCGTGCCGTACTGATCCCATGACTGATCCCATGAGTTTCTGAAAGAGCACACCATGTATCCCCAACTCAGCCTCTACATTGACGGACAAATGCTGCGCGGCGAAGGCCGCCGCGAGCAGGATGTACTGAACCCCGCCAACAACCAGGTGATCGGCCAGCTGCCGCATGCCACCCAGGCCGACCTGGACATGGCGCTGGCAGCGGCACAGCGCGCCTTCGCGTCGTGGCGCAGCAGCACGGCGATGCAGCGCGCGCAGGTGCTGAAAGCCGTCGCAGGATTGATTCGCGAACGTGCGCCGCAAATCGGCCGCAATCTCACCCTGGAGCAGGGCAAGCCCCTGGCCGAGGGCGTGGGCGAAGTGGCGGTCTGCGCCGAGCACGCCGAGTGGCATGCCGAGGAATGCCGGCGCATCTATGGCCGCCTCATTCCACCCCGCGATGCCAGCGTGCAGCAGACGGTGCTGCGTGAACCCATCGGCGTGTGCGTGGCCTTCTCGCCCTGGAACTTCCCGTTCAGCCAAGCCTTTCGCAAGGTGGTCGCGGCCATTGGCGCGGGGTGCACTGTCATCCTCAAAGGTTCCAGCGACACACCGGCCTCGGTGCTGGCAATTGCCCAGCTGTTTCATGACGCCGGCTTGCCGCCGGGCGTGCTGAATGTGGTGTCGGGCGATTCCGGAATGATCTCGGACTACCTGATCCGCTCTCCCATCGTGCGTAAGATTTCCTTCACGGGCTCCACACCTGTGGGGCAGCAGCTGGCAGCGCTGGCCGGTGCGAACATGAAGCGCAGCACCATGGAGCTGGGCGGCCACGCGCCCGTGATCGTGTGTGACGATGCGGACATCGACCGCGCGGCAGACGTGCTGTCGGGCTTCAAGTTCCGCAACGCGGGACAGGTGTGCATCTCCCCCACGCGCTTTTATGTGCAGGACGGCGTGTATGACCGTTTCGTCGAACGATTTGCGCAGCGGGCACAGGCACTGGCGGTCGGAGACGGGCTGGTTGAAACCAACCGCATGGGGCCGTTGGCGCAACCGCGCCGCGTCGCTGCCATGGAGGGTTTCGTGGAAGACGCCCGCCAGCGCGGCGCCAAGATCGTAACGGGCGGCCATCGGCTGCAAGGCGACGGCAACTTCTTCGCCCCCACGGTGCTGGCCGACCTGCCCGACGACTCGCGCTTCATGACCGAAGAGCCCTTCGGCCCGATGGCCGGCATGGTGCGATTCAAGACCGTGGAAGAAGTGCTTTCGCGCGCCAACAGCCTGCCCTTTGGCCTGGCGTCGTATGCCTTCACCACGTCACTGAAGAACGCGCACCAGATCTCGCGCGGGCTGGAAGCCGGCATGGTGTCCATCAACCACATCGGGCTTGCGCTGGCCGAGACACCGTTTGGCGGCATCAAGGAAAGCGGCTATGGCAGCGAGGGCGGCAGTGAAACCTTCGACGGCTACCTGACCACCAAGTTCGTGTCGCAACTCAATTAAGGCGCAAAGACTGCCAATCCACAAAAATGGGCAGTCTCACTGAAGCGCAGGCTGCCATTGCCCGCCAGCAGCACCCCATGGCGGCGCGGGCGTGTCGCGAACGGGCAGCTGACATTGGTACTCGTCAATTATTGATATTGCACGGTTTATTGCTGAGACATAACCCCGTTCAACCTGTGCTTGTCGAAGGGCTCAGCCCGAACGGGGTTGGCGAATAAATCCCGCCGGATCAACAGATCGCCCCCAGGCCCCGCTTGGCGCGTGCCACATGGATGAGGACCCTGACCTCGTCCATCGTCGGGTTTGACCAGCAGGCCGCTCAGTTGATGAAATTTTCGGTCGCGCGCAGCGCCGCCGCGTTCACCGTGCTGCGGTACTCCACGGGCGCTTGCTTGAAAGCCCGCTTGAAGTGGCGCACCAGATGGCTCTGGTCGGAGAAGCCGCAGTCCATGGCAATGCACTTCAGCGGCACAGCCACCGGACGGCTGAGCAGGCGCCGGGCGCGCTCCAGGCGCTGGCGCAAAACATAGGCGTGCGGTGCGCAGCCAAACTCTGCATGGAACTTGCGGATCAGCCCGGACACACTCACGCCCGCCTCGCGCGCCATCTCATCGAGCTTGAGGTTGCGATCCAGGTTGTCCTCGACATACTGCACAAGGCGCCGCCGCTGCCAATCTGCCATGCGGCCGGCCAGCGGCACCTCGCGCACGCCGGCCTTGGCATAGCGGCGAAGCAGATGAACGCAAAGCTGATTCACCAGCGACGACCGGTACAGCCCGCCGCCAAGCCCGCCGCTTTCCAACTCGGACTCGAAGGCGGACATTAGGCCGGGCAGGATGTCGTCCTGGGCACGCACGCAGTCTTCCATGCCCACATCACTCACGCTTCGCTCAAAAACTTCTTCGGCGACACGGCACAGCTCGGTGTGCGCCAGGTAGATGTGCGTGACGTCAATCGGGCGGTCCCACTTCCACTGAGACGACTCGCCGCGCGTCAGCAGCGAACACACGCCCCGCCCCACCCGCTCGCTGCGCCAAGCGCCACCTGCGCGCCGGCTCATGACCGCGTCATCGCACTTGTAACGCACGAGCATGTAGTCGCGCATGGAGGGAATTTCAACGTCAAGGGACGTGTACTGATAGCCCTTGAGCGTCACCTGATCCCAACCGACCGGCACGCTGTCAAGCGTCAGCTGGCCGGGTATCCAGCGGGGAACTTCATCAGGCGCAACAAGTTGACTCATAAACAGCAACTCCGGCAGGCCCATATGCAGGCCAAAGGTTTGATTTTCATCAAAGCAACCGGCGCCTACATCGGGGTTAACCCCATTTGCGGACTGCGCTCTGAGAACGAGCAAGATTGGACGTGGCCTTCATGCGGTCGAGCGGCGCGCACCCTTGGCATCTCCTCTGCGCGACACAGCGCGACGAAGCTGCGTTGTCAACTTGAAGCCGCCCGTTGGCAGGCCGTTCCACCCCCGACTGTGGAAGGCTGGCGTCCGGCCTGCGCAGGGCGTGTTCGCTTCAACCCGTCGTCAGCAACTACAACACTTCAAACACGCCCGCCGCGCCCATGCCGCCGCCAATGCACATGGTCACGCAGACTTTCTTTGCCCCGCGGCGCTTGCCTTCGATCAGCGCATGGCCCGTGAGGCGCTGGCCCGACACACCATAGGGGTGGCCCAGGGCGATGGCGCCGCCGTTCACGTTCAGGCGGTCCGCCGGGATGCCCAGCTTGTCGCGGCAGTACAGCACCTGCACGGCAAAAGCCTCGTTCAGCTCCCACAGGTCGATGTCCTGCACCGTCAGGCCCAGCTTCTTGAGCACCTTGGGCACGGCGAACACGGGGCCAATGCCCATTTCGTCAGGCTCGCAGCCGGCCACCGCAAAGCCGAGGAAACGGCCCAGAGGCTTCAGGCCCTTCTTGCTGGCGTACTCTTCGCTGGTGACCACGCAGGCACCGGCGCCATCAGAGAACTGGCTGGCATTGCCGGCCGAAATCAGGCCACCGGGCAGCGCCGAGCGCAGGCCGCTGATGGCCTCCACCGTCGTGCCTTCGCGCGTGCCTTCATCCTTGCTCACCGTGACTTGCTTGGTGATCAGGCCCAGCGTCTTGTCGGCCACACCGGCCGTCACGGTGATGGGGGCGATTTCGGCATCGAACAGGCCAGCGGCCTGGGCTGCGCAAGCCTTTTGCTGGCTGGCGGCGCCATATTCGTCCATGGCTTCGCGGCCGATGTTGTAGCGCTTGGCCACTTGCTCGGCGGTCTGCAGCATGCTCCAGTAGATCTCGGGCTTTTGCTTGGCCAAGGCCAGGTCCTGGATCATGTGCAGGTTCATCTCTTGCTGCACGCAGGAGATGCTTTCGACGCCACCGGCCACGAACACATCGGCCTCGCCAGCGATGATGCGTTGCGCTGCCATGGCAATGGTCTGCAGGCCCGACGAGCAAAAGCGGTTGACGGTAACGCCCGATGCCGTGATGGGCAGGCCCGCTTTCAGCGCAATCTGGCGCGCGATGTTGCTGCCCGTGGCCCCCTCAGGCGTGGCGCAACCCATGATGACGTCGTCCACGTCGGCGCCGTCGATGCCTGCACGCAGCACAGCGTGCTGCACGGCGTGGCCACCCAGCGTGGCGCCGTGGGTCATGTTGAAAGAGCCCTTCCAGCTTTTGGCAAGCGGCGTGCGGGCGGTGGAAACAATCACTGCGGATGTCATGTGAATTCCTTTATTCGGTAATGCGGTGCAAGCGGCTGCTTACTGGAAGGCCTTGCCTTCAGCGGCCAGCTTGACCAGGAGCGGTGCGGGCGCCCAGGCGCTGGCGTCGTCCATGGGGTTCTGGGCAAAGCGGTTCATGGCTAGCACCACGTTGAACAGGCCGACTTCGCTGGCGTAGTGCATGGGGCCACCACGGTGGATGGGGAAGCCGTAGCCCGTCACGTACACCATGTCGATGTCGCCGGACTTGCTGGCAATGCCCTCCTCCAGAATCTTGGCGCCTTCGTTCACCAGCGCGAACACCAGGCGCTGCACGATTTCCTCGTCGGACACCTTGCGCGGAGGAACGCTCAGCGTCTTGCGGTGCTCTTCGATCATCTTGTTGACCACATCGCTCGGAATCGCATCGCGCTTGCCGGCCTGGTAGTCGTACCAGCCTGCGCCAGTCTTCTGGCCGAAGCGGCCCATCTCGCACAGCAGGTCTGCCGTCTTGCTGTACTTCATGTCGGGCTGCTCTACCGCACGGCGCTTGCGAATCGCCCAGCCAATGTCGTTGCCTGCCAGGTCGCCCATGCGGAAGGGGCCCATGGCAAAGCCGAACTTCTCGATGGCCTTGTCCACCTGCTGGGGCGTGCAGCCTTCGTCGAGCAGGAAGCCGGCTTGCTGGCTGTAGCGCTCGATCATGCGGTTGCCGATGAAGCCATCGCACACGCCCGAAACCACGGCGGTCTTCTTGATCTTCTTGGCCACAGCCATCACGGTGGCCAGCACATCCTTGGCAGTTTCCTTGCCACGCACCACTTCCAGCAGCTTCATCACGTTGGCGGGGCTGAAGAAGTGCATGCCCACCACGTCCTGCGGACGCTTGGTGAACGCAGCGATCTTGTCCACATCGAGTGTGGACGTGTTGGAAGCCAGGATGGCGCCGGGCTTGGCCACAGCGTCGAGCTGCTTGAACACAGCTTCCTTCACGCCCATCTCTTCAAACACGGCTTCGATGATGAGGTCGCAGTCTTTCAGGTCGTCATAGCTCAGCGTGGTGCTCAGCAACGCCATGCGCTGTGCGTACTTGTCTTCCTTGAGCTTGCCCTTCTTGACCTGGGCTTCATAGTTCTTCTTGATCGTGGCAACGCCACGGTCCAGGGCTTCCTGCTTGGTTTCCAGAATGGTGACGGGAATGCCTGCGTTCAGGAAGTTCATGCTGATGCCGCCACCCATGGTGCCTGCACCGATCACGCCCACTTTTTGAATGTCGCGCTTGGGGGTGTCAGAAGGCACGTCTGGAATCTTGCTGGCAGCACGCTCTGCAAAGAACAGGTGGCGCAGTGCGCGCGATTCAGGCGTCCACATCAGGTTGATGAACAGCTCGCGCTCGTACGCCAGGCCATCGGCAAACTTGCGCTTGGTGGCAGCTTCCACGGCGTCCACGCACTTGGCGGGCGCAGGGAAATTCTTGGCCATGCCTTTGACCATGTTGCGCGCAAACTGGAAGTACGCGTCGCCTTCGGGGTGCTTGCAAGGCAGGTTGCGCACCAGGGGCAGTGGGCGCACATCGGCAATGCTGGCCGCAAAAGCAAGGGCTTCTTCAGCCAGGGCTTCGGGCGATGCAGCCATCTTGTCGAACAGCTTCTGGCCGGGCACCGCGCCGATCATTTCGCTCTTCACGGGCTCGCCGCTCACGATCATGTTGAGCGCGGCTTCCACACCCACCACGCGGGGCAGGCGTTGCGTGCCGCCGGCACCGGGCAGGATGCCCAGCTTCACTTCGGGCAGGGCCACCTGGCAACCAGGGGCGCCCACGCGGTAGTGGCAGCCCAGGGCCAGCTCCAGCCCCCCGCCCATGCACACCGTGTGAATGGCAGCCACCACGGGCTTGCCAGAGTTCTCCACCGCGTTGATGACGGAGTGCAGGTTGGGTTCCTGCATCGACTTGTCGGTACCGAATTCCTTGATGTCAGCCCCGCCGGAGAAGGCACCGCCAGCGCCCGTGATGACGATGGCCTTGACGGCAGCATCGGCATTGGCCCGCTGCAAACCGTCCACAATGCCTTGCCGGGTGGCAAGACCAAGCCCGTTGACGGGCGGGTTCGACATGGTGATCACGGCGATGGAGCCGTGGACTTTGTATTCAGCGGTCATGCTGTTGTCCCTTGCAAAGTAAAAAAGAACGGTCGTGCGATTTTATTGTAGTGGCTGAGGGTGACTTTGCCAGTGACAGAGCGTGTCTGTTTGTCCCGCTTGGGACAAAACAAGGGAAACACCGCACTGCGGCGCCCCCATCCAAAAAAAAACCCCGTTGTGGAAACAGGGCTTGGAGTCACTCGCAATCACACTTGAAATCCTGGCATCAAACTTCCAGCCACTCCTTGCGGATGTAGTTGTCGGCCCGCAGGCTGTCGGGCGTGCCCTGGAACACGATGGCGCCATGGCCCATCACCAGGGCGCGGTCTGAAATGGTCATGGCGATGGTGAGCTTTTGCTCGATGAGCAGCACCGAGATTCCCCGGGCCTTGAGGGCCTGCAGATACTCGCCCACCAGCTCAACGATCTTGGGCGCGAGGCCCTCCGTCGGCTCGTCAATGATGATGAGGTCGGGGTCTCCCATCAGGGTGCGGCACAGCGTGAGCATCTGCTGCTCGCCCCCCGACATCACGCCCGCTTCCGTGTGCTGGCGTTCCTTGAGGCGCGGGAACATCTGGTACATGTCGTCAAACGACCAGCGGCTATTTTTGCCGTTGCCCTTTTGCCCCAGCATCAGGTTTTGGTGCACCGTCAGGTTGGGGAACACATCGCGGCTTTCGGGCACGTAGCCCAGGCCCAGATGGGCGATCTCATAGGCCTTCTTGCCGCGGAGCTCCTGCCCTTTCCAGTTGATGGAGCCTTCCCAATCCACCATCCCCATGATGGCCTTGGCGGTGGTGGACCGGCCTGAACCGTTGCGCCCGAGCAGCGCCACGATTTCACCGGGTTGCACATCAAAGCTCACGCCATGGAGCACATGGCTTTTGCCGTAGTAGGCGTGGAGGTTGTCAATTTTCAGCATAGGTCAGTGTCCCGCTCCCTGCGCATCCGCTACGGAGGAGCCGAGGTAGGCCTCTTGCACGCGCTGGTTGGCGCGCACGTTGGCAGGCGTATCGAATGCAATCACCTCGCCGTACACCACCACGGCGATCTTGTCGGCCAGGCCAAACACCACGCCCATGTCGTGCTCCACGGTCAGCAGTGTGCGGCCCACGGTCACTTCCTTGATGAGGTGAATGAAGCGCGTGGTTTCGCTCTTGCTCATGCCAGCGGTGGGCTCGTCCAGCAAGATCACGTTGGCACCACCTGCGATGGTGATACCGATTTCCAGCGCACGCTGTTCGGCATAGGTCAAATTCATGGCCAGGGTGTCACGCTTCTTGTCGAGCTTGATCATCTCCATCAGCTCTTTGGCGCGCTCGTTGGCATCGTCCAGGTTCGAGAGAAAGCGCAGGAAGGTGTACTTGTAGCCCATGCTCCACAGCACGCTGCAGCGCAGGTTCTCAAACACCGACAGCTTGGGGAAGATGTTGGTGATCTGGAAGCTGCGCGACAGGCCCCTGCGGTTGATCTCGTACGGGGCCATGCCGTTGATGCGCTGGCCGTTCAAGATCACATCGCCGCTGGTGGGTGCGAAGCGCCCGCTGATGAGGTTGAACAGCGTGGACTTGCCCGCGCCATTGGGGCCAATGATGGCCACCCGCTCTCCAGGAGCCACGGCCAGATTGGCGCCGCGGATGATTTCTGTCTTGCCAAAACTCTTGCGCAAGTCGCGCAGTTCCAGCGCGTAGGTTGCGTTGTCAGCCGCCATGGTTACAAAGCCTCCCCGCGCTTGATTTCATGCTCGATCTCTTCCTGTATGGAACTCCACTGCCTGGCAAACTGCCGCCGGCACAGCTCAAACAACCCGCCTCCTGTCAGCAGCACAAAGCCCGCGCCAAACCAGCTGGTCAGGCTCTTGGCGTTGATGGTGGCACCCAGGAAGTTCATCTCGGGCCCCACAGCTGCGTTGAGTTGCAGGTGGTAGGTCATCTCCACCATGCAGGCTGCACCCAGCACACCCACCAGGCCCGTGCCAGCCAAGCCCAGGTACGAAACCCACAAGGGCCGCAGCTTGCCGTACTTGGCCAGGCGCAGGTTCATCATGATCAGGCTGGCGATGCCGCCAGGCGCGTACATCACCATGAACAGGAACACCAGCCCCAGGTACAAGAGCCAGGCCTTGGACAGCTCGGACAGCAGCACCGAAGCCAGCACCAGCAGCACCGCACCAATGATGGGCCCAAAGAAGAACGTGGCCCCGCCCAGGAAGGTGAACAGCAGGTAGCCCCCGGAACGCAACACGCTCAGGCTGTCAGCCCCGGTGATGATTTCAAAGTTGATGGTGGCCAAGCCGCCGCCAATGCCCGCAAAAAAGCCCGCGATGATGAACGCAAAGTAGCGCACGCGCTGGGTGTTGTAGCCGATGAACTCCACACGCTCGGGGTTGTCGCGCACCGCATTCAAGATGCGGCCCAGCGGGGTGCCGGTGAACGCAAACATGGCTGCAGTGCACACAAAGCAGTACGCAGCGATCAGGTAATACACCTGGATGGCCGGGCCGAAGGTGATGCCGAAGAAGGGCGTGCCGTACACACGGTCGGTGGTGATGCCGCCCTCGCCCCCGAAGAACTCAGGGAACATCAGCGCCATGGCGGCCACCAGCTCGCCCACGCCCAGCGTGATCATGGCGAAGGTGGTGCCAGACTTCTTGGTGGTCACAAAGCCCAGAAGGATGGCAAAGAACGCCCCAGCCAGGCCGCCCACCAGTGGAATGAGCACCAGCGGAATGCCCGCCGAGCCCTTGGTGGCCATGTTCATGGCGTGGATGGCGATGAAGGAGCCCAGCCCGGTATAAACCGCATGCCCAAAGCTGAGCATGCCCCCCTGCCCCAGCAGCATGTTGTAGGACAGGCAGATGATGATGAGGTAGCCGATTTGCGAGAGCATGGTCAGCGCCAGGCTGCTGCGAAACAGCATGGGCGCGACGATCAGCGCAATCGCGAACAGCGACCAGATCACGATGCGCCCGATGTTCCAGGGCTTGAACCGGTAATACGACACAGGGCCAGCTGCCGATGATGTGGTGGATGAAGTCATGGGGTCAGTCCTCCCGGGTACCCAGCAGGCCCTTGGGGCGGAAGATCAGGATCAGAACCAGGAACAGGTACGGCAAGATGGGCGCGACCTGCGAGATGGTGAGCCTGAGCAGGGGGTAGCCAAAAGTCTGCTCGGTGACGGCCACGCCGATCATCTTGAACGCGTGGATCAGCGAGTAGTCCAGCGCCACAGCAAAGGTCTGCACGATGCCGATGAGCAGCGAAGCGAGAAACGCCCCGGCCAGCGAACCCATGCCGCCCACCACCACCACCACGAAGATGATGGAGCCTACAGAAGCCGCCATGGCCGGTTCTGTGACATAGGTGTTGCCGCCAATCACGCCCGCCAACCCGGCCAGCGCCGCACCGCCGCCAAACACCAGCATGAACACCCGCGGCACGTTGTGGCCCAGGGCTTCTACCATCTCGGGGTATTTCAGCGCGGCCTGAATCACCAGCCCAATGCGTGTGCGGGTGAGCAGCAGCCACACCGACAGCAGCATCAACAGCGCCACCAGCATCACGAACGAGCGCGACTTGGGGAACTGCGTGCCATACAGCGTGAACAGCGGGCCCTGCAGTTGCTCAGGCAGGCCATAAGGCACCGTAGAGCGGCCCCATACCAGCTGTACCACTTCTAGAATCAGGTACGACAGGCCAAAGGTGACCAGCAACTCTGGCACGTGGCCGAACTTGTGCACCCTGCGCAGGCAGTAGCGCTCAAACCCGGCACCCAGCGCAAACACGACCAGCGGGGCCAAGACAAGCGCTGGCCAGAAACCCACGACCCCTGAGATGGTGTACGCAAAGTAGGCACCTAGCATGTAGAAGCTGGTGTGCGCAAAGTTGAGCACACCCATCATGCTGAAGATCAGCGTGAGGCCTGAGCTCAGCATGAACAGCAGCAGCCCGTAGCTGACGCCGTTCAGCAAAGAGATCACGAAAAACTCAAGATTCATGGGAATTTTTCAATGCTGGGTAAAAAAAAGGCCCGAGTACGTCGGGCCTCGAAGCTAAGCGGCCGAACTCAAGGGCGCTTCATCTGGCACGACGTGGGCGTGCTGGCCACATAGGGTTCGTAGTACTTCACGGGCACGAAGGTGTGGCCGGTGTTCTCCGAGTCGATGGGGTACTTGCCGCCGGCCTTTTCCCACTTGGAGATGAACAGGCCTTGCTGCAGCTGGTGGTCCGTCTTGCGCATTTCCACTTCACCGTTGAAGCTGTTGAACTTCATACCTTCCATCACAGCCGCCACCTTGACGGGGTCGGTGGACTTGGCCTTCACAAACGCTTCGGAAAGCATGGTGTACGCGTGGTAGATGGAGCCGGTATACATGTCGTCGTTGAACTTTTTCTTGTAGTCCACCACGATCTTGTTCAGCGGGCCAGGCAAGTTCATGTGAGCATAGGCCACCATGTACACGCGGCCTGCAGCAGCGGCACCCATGGCGGTGGGGCTACCCGTGACGGAGCCGTAGTAGGTGTAGAAGTTGACGTTGTTCAGGCCAGCATCGTTGGCGGCCTTGATCAGCAGGGCCAGGTCAGAGCCCCAGTTGCCGGTGATCACACTGTCTGCGCCAGAAGCCTTGATCTTGGCGATGTAGGGGGCAAAGTCGCGCACCTGTGCCAGCGGGTGCAGGTCATCACCCACGAACTGCACATCAGGGCGCTTGCGGGCCATCATCTCTTTGGCGTACTTGGACACCTGCTGACCGTGCGAATAGTTCTGGTTGATCAGGTAGACCTTTTTAACCTCGGGCAGGTCCTTCATGTAGGTCGTGAGGGCTTCCATCTTCATGGAAGTGTCGGCATCCAGGCGGAAGTGCCAGTAACTGCACTTGCTGTTGGTGAGATCTGGGTCCACCGCAGCGTAGTTCAGAAACAGCACTTCCTTGCCGGGGTTGCGGGCGTTGTGCTTTTCCAGCGCATCCATGATGGCAAGAGCCGGGCCGGAGCCGTTGCCTTGCACCACATAGCGTGCACCCTGGTCCATGGCCGAGCGCAAGGCGCTCGTGGTCTCTTGGGGACTGAGCTTGTTGTCGATGCCAATGATTTCAAATTTGACGCCGGCAGGGTTCTTTTTGTTGAACTCTTCTGCAAGGAACTGGAAGCTCTTGAGCTGGTTGGTTCCCACGGCTGCCATCAAGCCCGAGAGAGGGTCAAGCCAGGCAATTTTGACGGTCTGCCCCTGTTGGGCAAAAACTGCGCTAGCGCTCATCAAAAGGACGGAAGCCGCTACGGTCTTGATAGCAAATTTCATGGTTTTGTCTCCTTGTGAATCGGACAAGGCTCAGCGTACCTTGTTGCAATCCCTGATCCCTCAGGGATTGCCCCTAGCAGCTATCGCGCACGCGACTGACCAAGGAAAAACCCCATGTCACGCAAGCTTCAAAGTCCTGGCAGACGGTAGTCCTTGAGCAGCTCGCGCAGCTTGGTCTTGAGCATCTTGCCGGTGGCACCGATCGGGATGGCATCCACAAACACTACGTCATCGGGGATCTGCCACTTGGCTGTCTTGCCTTCGTAGAACGCGAGCAGTTCCTCTCGGGTCACCTCGGTGCCGGGGCGCTTGACCACCGCCACGATGGGGCGCTCGTCCCACTTGGGGTGGGGCATGCCCACGCAGGCTGCCATCTGGATGGAGGGGTGCGCCATGGCGATGTTTTCAATGTCGATGGAGCTGATCCACTCGCCGCCAGACTTGATCACGTCCTTGCTGCGATCAGTGATCTGCATGAAGCCATCGGCATCAATCGTGGCCACGTCACCCGTGGGGAACCAACCCCGGCCACGCGAATCCTTGATAAGCGGGTCACCGCCCTCGCCCTTGAAATAGCTGCCCACAATCCACGGGCCCTTGACCAGCAAATCGCCGTAGGTCTTGCCATCCCAAGGCAGTTCTTCCCCATCGCCGCCCACGATCTTCATGTCCACGCCATAAATGGCGCGGCCCTGCTTTTGCACGATCTTCATCTGCTCTTCCTTGGGCAGGGAAAGGTGCTTGTTCTTCAGGGTGCACAGCGTGCCCAGAGGGCTCATCTCGGTCATGCCCCAGGCGTGCAGCACCGTGACGCCATAGCCTTCCTGGAAGGCCGTGATCATGGCCGGCGGGCAGGCCGAGCCACCAATCACCGTGCGCTTGAGCGACGAGAACGTCAGCCCGGCGGGCTTCATGTGGCCCAGCAACATCTGCCACACGGTGGGCACGCCTGCTGCGTAGGTCACCTGCTCGGCTTCGATCAGTTCGTAGACCGACTTGCCATCGAGGGCGGGGCCGGGGAAAACAACCTTGCACCCCGTCAGGGCCGCAGAGTAAGGAATCCCCCATGCGTTGACGTGGAACATGGGCACCACGGGCAGCACCGAGTCGCGCGCCGACAGGCACATCACATCGGGCAGCGCCGCAGCGTAGGCGTGCAGCGTGGTGGAGCGGTGGCTGTACAGCGCGGCCTTGGGGTTGCCTGTGGTGCCGCTGGTGTAGCACATGCTCGATGCAGAGTTTTCATCAAACTCGGGCCAGCTGTAATCCGCCGATTGCGCGCCAATCCAGGCCTCGTAGCTCAGCAACCCTGGAATGCCCGAATCAGCAGGCAGCTTGTCGGCATCGCACAGTGCCACCCATTGCTTCACGGTGGGACACTTGGCGTGCACCGCCTGCACCAGCGGCAGGAAGGTCATGTCAAAGCACAGCACCTGGTCTTCGGCGTGGTTGACGATCCAGGCAATCTGGTCAGGGTGCAAGCGGGGGTTGATGGTGTGCAGCACGCGGCCCGAGCCACTCACGCCAAAGTACATCTCCATGTGGCGGTAGCCATTCCAGGCCAGGGTCGCCACACGGTCGCTGAATTGCAACTGCTGGGCATCCAGTGCGTTGGCCAGCCGGCGGGCGCGGGCCGCCAGGTCGCGGTAGGTGTAACGGTGGATATCGCCTTCCACCCGGCGAGAGACGATTTCTGCATCACCGTGGTGGCGCTCGGCAAACTCGATCATCGACGAAATAAGCAGCGGTTGGCTCTGCATCAAACCCAGCATGTTGGCTCCTAAGATGCATCCCTTTCAAGGTGTTGTCCCTGCTCCCGCAGCAGTAACCTTCGCCCCACAGAGGGAGAACTGCGGATGTGGAAAGAAGTCTTGGAGAGGTTTGAGAGCCATGCGCCGGTGAGCGTGATGACCCGGGTGGCGTTGGAGCATGCCTTGCCGGCGTGCTGGGTGGATGAAGTGTTCCAGACCAGCCGCCAACGCCAATATCCACGCGAGTTGCTGTTCTCCAGCGTGGTGGAGCTGATGATGCTGGTGAGCCTGGGGCTGCGCCCCTCGCTGCACGCGGCGGCCAAGAAGATGGCGCAGTTGCCCGTCACGCTGGCGGCGCTGTACGACAAGGTCAAGCGCACAGAGCCCCAGGTGCTGCGGGCACTGGTGCAAGGCAGCGCGGCGCGCCTGCAGCCGGTGGTTGCTGCGGTAGGCAGCCAGCCCAGCCTACAGGGCTGGCAACTGCGCATTCTCGATGGCAACCATTTGCCAGCCAGTGACAAACGCCTGGCGCCACTGCGCTCGCACCGGGGAGCGGCCATGCCGGGCCACACGCTGGTGGTCTACGACCCCGACAGCGCCCTGGTCACGGACATCCTGGCCTGCGAGGACGCGCACGAGAGCGAGCGCGTAGGCGCGGCCACCTTGCTGCAGCAGGCCCAGCAGGGCCAGGTGTGGATTGCCGACCGCCACTTCTGCACCCGCACCCTGCTGCAGGGCTGGCAACAGCGCCAAGCGGGCTTTATCGTGCGTGAGCACGCCAGGCACCCGAAGTTGGACAATACCGGCCCCTGGAGCGAAGCCGTGCCAACAGAGACAGGGCAGGTGCGTGAGCAAGCCATTGAGCTGGCGGCCACCCAGGAGACGGTGCTCGCCCCGCCGTCCTGGCGCCGCATCGAGATCCAGTTGCAGGCGCCCACCGAAGCGGGTGACCAAAGCATTGCCTTGTGGAGCAACCTGCCGGCGAGCATCGACGCGGCCACCATTGCGCAGTTGTACCGCAAGCGCTGGCGCATCGAGGGCTTGTTCGGACGGCTCGAATCGGTGCTGCACAGCGAGATCCGGACCTTGGGCCACCCGCGTGCGGCGCTGTTGGGGTTTGCTGCAGCAGTGCTGGCGTTCAACGTGTTGGCGCTACTCAAGCGCTGCGTGGAGCGGGCGCACTGCGAGCGAGCGCCTGGTCTGGATGTCTCGACCTATCACCTGGGCGTGCATGTGGCCAGCGACTACCAGGGCATGCTCATCGCGCTGCCATCTGAGGTGTGGCAATCGTGGTGCGAGGCGTCAGGCGGGGAGGTTGCGCAGCATCTGCTGCGCCTGGCAAGGACGGTCAACCCGCGCAGTGTTGCCACGGCCAAGCGCGGCCCCAAGAAGGGAAAGCCTGGGGGATACGTGGCTGGCGCTGTGGCTCGCAAGCAGCTGTCCACCGCTCGTGTCCTCAAACAGGCTGCGGGGACAAGACCTTGAAAGGGATGCTCCTAAGATGTTGTGGTGGATAAAGCAGCCATCGTACTGCGCGCAGACCCTCCGTTGTGTCGCAAAGGGGCTCGTGAAATCCCTTGCTGTACGCCCAGCCATCACCCTTGGCATGGCCCCGGAAAATGGGGGAATTTGACGGCTGCGAGACAATGCCGCATGCGTTTTTCCACCCCCAGCCCCTTTGCGCCTTCTCTGTCTTTGCCATGGCAAAAAGGCTTTGCCGCGCTGGGAAGCGACTTCTACACCGAGCTGCGCCCCACTCCCCTGCCATCCCCCCACTGGGTGGGAACCAGCCATTCGGTGGCGCAGCTGCTGGGGCTGCCCGAGGGGTGGCATCAAAGTGAAGAAGCCCTGCAGGCGCTCACAGGCAACCAGGTGCTGGCAGGCTCTACCCCGCTGGCCAGCGTGTACAGCGGCCACCAGTTCGGCGTATGGGCGGGTCAGCTGGGCGACGGCAGGGCCATTTTGCTGGGCGAATTGGCTGGCGGGCACGAAATCCAACTCAAGGGCGCTGGCCGCACGCCCTATTCCCGCATGGGCGATGGGCGGGCTGTTCTGCGCTCCAGCATCCGCGAATTCTTGTGCAGCGAGGCCATGCACGGCTTGGGCATTCCCACATCGCGGGCTCTGTGCATCACGGGCTCGCCTGGGCTGGTGCGGCGTGAGGAGCTGGAAACCGCCGCCGTCGTCACCCGCGTGGCCCCGAGCTTTGTGCGCTTTGGCCACTTTGAGCACTTTGCGGCCAACGACCAGGAAGAGCAGCTGCGCACCCTGGCCAACTACGTCATCGGCCGCTATTACCCCGAATGCCGCAGCCCCGAGGCCACCAGCCCCTGGGGCGGCAACCCCTACGCAGCACTGCTGCACAGCGTGAGTGAGCGCACCGCACAGCTCATGGCCCAGTGGCAGGCCGTAGGTTTTTGCCACGGGGTGATGAACACCGACAACATGAGCATCCTGGGCCTCACGCTGGACTATGGGCCGTTTCAGTTTCTCGATGCGTTCGTGCCCGGCCACATCTGCAACCACAGCGACCACCATGGCCGCTACGCCTACAACCGTCAGCCCAACATTGCGTACTGGAACCTGTTTTGCCTGGCGCAGGCGCTGCTGCCGCTGATCGAAGACCAAGACACCGCACTGGCCGCGCTGGAGTCGTACAAGACGGTATTCCCCGACGCCTTCATGGCGCGGATGCACAAAAAACTGGGGTTGACGCAGGCACAGGATTCCAGCGAAGCGCTGGTGGAACCACTGCTGCAGTTGCTGGCTCAAAACGCCGTGGACTACACCATTTTTTGGCGCCGCCTGTCCCATGCCGTGGCCGAGGGGCAGTTTGAACCCGTTCGTGACCTGTTTGCCGACCGAGCGGCTTTCGACGCCTGGCTGCTATCATATTCAGAGCTGCTTGCGCTTGAGGATAAAGCGCTAGCAGCCGATTTGATGCTCAATAGCAATCCCAAGTTCGTGCTGCGCAATCACCTGGGTGAACAAGCCATACGCGCAGCCAAAGGTGGTGATTTCTCGGAACTCGCCACCCTGCAGCGCCTGCTGGAGCGCCCTTTTGACGAGCACCCTGGCCATGAGGCGTATGCCGACTTTCCGCCCGACTGGGCATCCTCCATCTCCATCAGTTGCTCATCATGAACTTTCCGATCCAAAAATCTGAAGCCGAATGGCAAGAAATCCTGCGCAGCAAAGGCGCAGAGCCCGTGGCTCTGCAAGTCACGCGCCACGCGGCCACCGAACGCCCCTTCACCGGCAAATACGAGGCCCACTGGGCTGATGGCAGCTACCACTGCATTTGCTGCGGCTCCAAGCTGTTTGACTCTGACACCAAGTTTGACGCGGGCTGCGGCTGGCCCAGCTTTGCACAGGCCCTTCCTGGCGCCATTCACGAAGTGGTGGACCGCAGCCACGGCATGGTGCGCACCGAGACAGTGTGTGCACAATGCGGGGCTCACCTGGGCCATGTTTTCGAAGACGGCCCCGCGCCCACTGGGCTGCGCTATTGCATGAACTCCGCGTCACTGGACTTTGAACCCGACGCTTCCTGACAAGCCGCACCTGCGTGCGGCCTCGCCCCCATGAAAATATTGATCGACTTTTTCCCCATCCTGCTGTTTTTTGGCGCGTACAAGATGTTCAACATCTACACCGCCACAGGCGTGCTGATGGCCGCCACCGTGCTGCAGATGGGGCTGATCTACGCCATTGACCGCAAGCTGCAGGCCATGCACAAGATCACGCTGGTGCTGATCCTGCTGTTTGGCACGCTCACCCTGGTGTTGCAAGACGACCGCTTCATCAAATGGAAGCCCACGGTGCTGTACGGCGCCATGGCCCTGGCCCTGGCCATCGCTGTTTGGGGCATGAAGAAAAACATCCTGCAAATGCTGCTGGGCAGCCAGCTGACCCTGCCCGACGGTGTTTGGATGCGCCTGAACCAGGCATGGATTGCCTATTGCGCCTTCATGTCGGCGGTCAACGCCTATGTGGTGATGAACTTCAGCACCGAATTCTGGGTCGATTTCAAGCTGTGGGGCTATGCCTTCCCGCTCGTGTTCCTGGTGGGTCAAGGTCTTTACATCGCGCCCCATATCAAGGGCGACGAACCCGCCCGTTGAGAATCCCCCCTACCGATTCCCACCATGTCCTCGATTGCAGAACAAATGCACCGCCAGCTGGCGCAGACCCTGTCCACCACCGCACTGGAGGTGATCGACGAAAGCGCCGCGCATGCAGGCCACGCGGGCTCCAACGGAACCGACTTTGGCACCCACTTTCGGGTGCGCATCGCGTCACCTTTCTTTACAGGCAGGTCGCGCGTGGCCCAGCACCGCCTTGTGTATGATGCGCTGCAGGAATTTATTGACCAGGGCGTCCACGCACTCGCCATTGAAATTCTCTGAGGCGGTCTGCAGTTTTTGGTGATGACCGGCGCTCAGCCGCAAACAACTTCTCATTTTTGGATTTCGCATGAAGAAACAGCTCCTGTCCGGCCTCGTGGCCGCTGCCGTGCTGGGCACGATGGCCCTGCCCGCTTCCGCTCAGAACATCGCCATCGTCAACGGTAAGGCCGTTCCCAAGGAACGCGCTGAAGTGCTGCGCCAGCAAGTGGAACGCTCCGGTCGCCCTGTGACCCCCGACGTCGAAGGCCAGATCAAGGAAGAAGTGATTGCCCGCGAAATCTTCATGCAGGAAGCGCAAAAGCGTGGCCTGGAAGGCTCGGCAGACTTCAAGGTGCAAATGGAACTGGCGCGCCAGACCATCCTGATCCGCGAGTTGTTCAATGACTACCAAAAGAACAACCCCGTGACCGACGCTGAAATCCAGGCTGAATACGACAAATTCGTGGCAGCCAACGGTGGCAAGGAATACAAGGCCAGCCACATCCTGGTCGAAAAAGAAGCTGACGCCAAGGCCATCATCGCTTCGCTGAAGAAGGGTGCCAAGTTTGAAGACCTGGCCAAGAAACAATCCAAGGACCCCGGCTCTGCCGCCAAGGGTGGTGACCTGGACTGGGCCAATCCAGCCAGCTACGTGAACGAGTTCACCGAAGCCCTGTTGAAGCTCGAAAAGGGCAAGACCACTGAAACGCCCGTGAAGAGCCAATTTGGCTGGCACGTGATCCGCCTGGTGGATGTGCGCCAAGCAGAGTTGCCCAAGCTGGAAGACGTGAAGCCCCAAGTGGCTCAGCAATTGCAACAGCAAAAGCTGGTGAAGTTCCAGGAAGACCTGCGCGCCAAGGCAAAGGTAGAGTAAAAAGCACTGCTCCCCAAAGGAGCGCTTTGCTCAAAAACGCGGCCAAGGCCGCGTTTTTTTTATGGGCACGCCGCTCGTACACGAGATTTCAAGACATCAAGATTCGCCGTGTGGATCTTCCGATAGCTCCGCATCGTTTCGCTTCGTCATTGGGACAAACAAAGCGATTCATCCAAGACGGTGCATGGCGTGCTCAACGCCCAGCAAACCACAACCACGCCATCAGCCCCCCGATCAACACGGGTTGGTGCAGCATGTAGTAGCTCAGGCTCCACCGCCCCAACACGGCCAAAGGCGCGAACAGCCCCACCATAGGCCGCTGCATCCAATGCAGGTGCCGGGCCAGCACCCATTGCCCGCAAGCCAAGCCCCACCACATGACGCCCAGCCAAGGGAACACTGGCACGTAGTCCTGGGTGAATGGCTTGCGACTGACCAAACCCAGCCAGTTCAAAGGACGGCCGTTCAGCCAAGGGGCCCAAGCCTCCCAGCCGTGGCTCAACGCATACGCAGCTAGCGTGGGCAGACCCAGGGCAAACCCACCAGCCAACCACAGCCAGGGGCCCCATCCGGCGGTCAGGCGGGCCACGATCAACATCACCGCCATGCCATGCAGCACACCAAAGTAAATGAAGCTGTTTGGGAACATGGCGTATGAGCCGCCACTGACCAGCACCGCACAACCAGCGATTTGCGCCCACCGCTTCCAAAAACGCGTCCAGTCTTGCCCATGTTGCACAGAAGCGGCTTGTGAAAAGCCTGCGCAAAACAGGAAGAGGCTCACGATGGCCGTACGCTGAAGCGTCCAGAAAGGGTCCAGACGAAAGTTTTGGTTCCACAGCCCAAAATGGGCCAGATCAAAACCAAAGTGGAACGCCGTCATCCACACCATGGCTGCACCGCGCAGGGCATCAATGGCGGCGTAACGGGGTGAACCTGGGGACAGGATAGACGAGTGTGGGAACATGCGACAAACAAGGGCGGACGCGTTCAGTGCGCACCAACGGCATTGGCTGAAAACGCAAGCGTAGCTGCATTCAACAAAAAGCGAGTGAGCGAAGCCACATGCTTATCGAACGACGGTAGGTGCTGAAGCACATAACCCCAAAAGCCCAATGTAAAAAGGCCCTGCAACACAGTTGCAGGGCCTTGAACAATGGTCGGAGCGGCGGGATTCGAACTCGCGACCCTCTGCTCCCAAAGCAGATGCGCTACCAGGCTGCGCTACGCTCCGACAGCTCGTATTCTAACCTGTTTTTTAACGGGTTCTGGCTTTAAAGGCAGATTTTTGAACTTTTCAAAACCTGCCCACTACGAGAAGCCAGTTCAAAGTTTCAGAGATGAAGCTTTGAAAGAACTAAAAATTATAGCTTGAAATTTTTACCCAAAAACCTACAGATCAGCGGGAACCGCCTGCGGGGCCGGGGCCACGGCCTGCCAAATGGCGGAAGGTGATGCGGCCCTTGGTCAGGTCGTAGGGAGACATCTCCAAAGAAACCTTGTCGCCCGCCAAGATGCGGATATGGTGCTTGCGCATCTTGCCACCGGTGTAAGCAATCAGTTGGTGCCCATTGTCCAGGGTTACGCGAAAGCGCGAGTCCGGCAAAACTTCGGTAACGGAGCCTTGCATTTCAATGAGTTCTTCTTTAGCCATGTGTTTCTATCTAATGATCTCAAAAACAAATTTTGTACGTGCGCCCGGCACACAAGATGTTTGCTTGGCAGTTCCTCGGTGGTGACCGAGAAACGCTGAGCACGGTGCTTTGCGGGCTGGGGGAGTCGCTGCACCCGGGGCGCAGATCAGAAAGAAAAGTGGCCTGGATGAGACGGCTTCGATGAACAGGCTTGGCGCTGTGCATGAGCCCGTTGATTGTAGCGCGACCAATGTTTTTTGCCTACGTGCCACATCTTCCCCACAAGAGCACCCACCCGTGCAAGCCACTGCCTCCACAACTCAGCCAACACCCCAAAGGTCGCAGGATGCGCTTGATCGCAAGCATGAGGGCCAAAAGCAGTGGCGCAGGCGGCGAGTAATGCGCCCAATTTTTTGTGCTGAAACCACCCGCTTAGAATGCGTCGCACTGCCCCCAATGAAGGAAGCGCCCTTGTCTGACCGCCTTGCCGTCCTGCCTCAGTACCTTTTGCCCAAACAGGCTTTGACCTCTACCGCAGGTCGTTTCGCACGGGCGCGGGCCGGGCGCTGGACCACCGCAGCCATTGAGCGCTTCATTGCCCGTTATCAGGTGAACATGGCCGAGGCGGAAAATCCCGACCCGGCGGCTTACGCCACGTTCAATGATTTCTTCACACGCGCACTCAAACCGGGAGCGCGCCCGTTGGCGGACGCCGACTGGATCTGCCCCGTGGATGGCGCCATCAGTCAGTTTGGCCGCATAGAGCGGGACCAAGTCTTTCAGGCCAAGGGACATTCGTATTCAACCACCGCATTGGTGGGTGGCGATGCAGCCAGGGCCGCAGTTTTTGACGATGGCTACTTCGCCACCCTGTACCTCAGCCCCCGCGATTACCACCGCATCCACATGCCCTGCGCAGGCAAGCTCACGCACATGGTGCACGCACCGGGCGATCTGTTCTCGGTCAACCCCACTACGGCGCGGGGCGTGCCTGGGCTGTTCGCTCGCAACGAACGTGTAGTGTGTTTCTTCGAATCTGACCAAGGCCCCTTTGTGATGGTGCTGGTGGGCGCAACCATCGTAGGCAGCATGGCCACGGTATGGCACGGTTTGGTGAACCCGCCGCGCACCGGCCAACTGCGCCAATGGGACTACGCCCCGGGCCAGGTCAGTCTGCAGCAAGGACAGGAAATGGGGCGCTTCTTGCTGGGCTCCACCGTGGTGATGCTCTTCCCCAAGGGCCCCATGCGTTTCAACCCTGCGTGGGCTCCAGCACGCCCGATTAGGCTAGGCGAAGCCATGGCGCACCGTAGCTAGAAGCCCTTCCCAAGCAAAACAGGCGCCGAGGCGCCTGTTTTGTTTTAGTGACTGCGTCACTCTTTTTCTGGTCTACGCGTGAGGTGAAACGCGGTGGGTTCGAGTTGGAGAGACTCGGGACGCACCGGATTGTCGTGCCCTTGCAGGTACACCATCAGGGCACAACGTCGGATCAAGACGTAGCTGACTGTTTCGCGCTTCGTTCCCATCAGGACAGAGGCGCCGGGGCTGAATAAAGGCATGTAGTAATAAGCCGCATCTTGCATGGTGTGCGGCTCCCTCCGCATGGGTGGTGCAACCACCGCTCCCTTCGGGGCGAAGGGGTTGATGAGTCAATGGTAACACCTCGGACACAATCTCAGTCACACGCCCATCCGAAAACTGACGCAAGTCAAGCAGGCCAGGCGACCACCTCTTCGGCCGCAGGCTCACTTCTTGGCTCACCCACTCAAGTGCAGTTTGCCCGCGCAAAGTCCAGGGCGGCCGCCAGCATGCGCTGCAGATGTGGTTGCACTTGCGCGGCACGGTCTGGCAGGTAGTCAAACGGTGGGTATTCCTGCATGTAGCTGCATTGCGTCATCTCCAGTTGCACCGCATGCACGCCCAGCCCCGGCTGACCGTAATGGCGGGTGATGTGGCCGCCCTTGAAGCGGCCATTGAGTACGGCGGTGTAGCCCTCTGCGGCCTTGGCAATCTGCAGCAGTTCTTGCGCCAGCGCCGGGTCACAGCTTGCGCCATCGGCCGTGCCCAGATTCAGGTCGGGCAGCTTGCCCTCAAAAAAACGCGGCAACACCGAACGGATGGAGTGCGCGTCCCACAGCACGGCCACGCCATGCTGGGCGCGGATGCGGTCCAGCTCGGCGCGCAGCTGCGCGTGGTACGGCGCCCAGATGGCGTCGCGGCGCGCAGCCACTTCTGCGTGATCGGGCACATCACCCGCCGTGTAAATAGGCGTGTCGTCAAACGTATCGACCGGGCACAGGCCCGTGACACTCTGGCCGGGGTAGAGGCTGGCGCCATCGGGCGGGCGATTCAAATCGACCACATAGCGCGAATGAGTGGCCACGAGGAGGGCTGCCCCCATCTCTTTGGCAAAGGCGTACAGGCGCTCCATGTGCCAGTCGGTGTCTGGTACCTGGCGGGCCTCGGGAGTGAAGCGTGCGGCCAGTGCCGGCGGCACATAGGTGCCCGCGTGGGGCATGGACACCAACAGGGGCTGCGTGCCCTGGTGGAACACGAACGGTGGGGGGGCAGTGGCAGTCATGGCGGACATGGCAGTCATGGAGATCGGATCAGAAAGGTTCGGCGTCAGTCGGTAGCAATGGTGCTCGCACGCGCTGCAGCAAAAGCGCTGGCGGCGGAGTCATGCAGCGCATGGCGGCCTTGCGCCACACGGCATGCACCGCCCACCCACACACTGTCGATGGCCGAGGTGCGGTGGCTGGCAAACACATGGGCCGACAGCGTGGCGGGCGCGGGTAGGCCGCGCAGGGCCACATGCTGGGTATCGAGCACGACCCAATCCGCCGACTGGCCCACAGCGATGCCCGCTGCGGCACCGGGCACCAAGCGCCCCGATGCCTGCGCCCCGCCCTGCACGGCTTGCAGGGTCATGGCCGTGGCCACCTCCGGCTGACCGCTGCTTGCCAGCACATTGCGCTGGCGGCGCGACAGGCGCTGGCCGTATTCCAGCATCAGTAGCTCTTCTGCCGCGTTCACGCAGGCATGGCTGTCCGAGCCCACGCCCCAGCGCCCGCCATGTTGCAGCCACAGCGGCATGTCGAAAATGCCATCGCCCAGGTTGGCTTCGGTGGTGGGGCAAATGCCAGCCACAGCGCCCGTGCGCGCCGCGCCAGCGTACTCATCCGCCGTCATGTGCGTGGCGTGCACCAGGCACCAGCGTTCATCCACGGGGGCGTGGTTCAGCAGCCACTGCACGGGGCGCTGGCCGCTCCAGGCGATGCAGTCATCCACCTCCTGCGTCTGCTCGGCAATGTGGATGTGGATGGGCGCCTGGGGGTTCAGCGCTGTGAGGCCCTGCACCGCAGCGGTGAGGCTGTCCGGCGGCACGGCACGCAGCGAGTGCGGGGCCAAGCCCAAAACAGCCCCTTGCGCTTGTGCAGCGGGCGCAAGGCGCTCCAATAATGAGAGCATGCTGTCGGCGCTGCGGATAAAGCGGGCCTGGTCCGCCCGGGGTGGCTTGGCGCCAAAGCCGCTAGTTTGGTACAGCACGGGCAGTAGCGTGATGGCGATGCCCGCACGCTGCGCCGCACGCAGCAGCGCGAGCGAGAGCGTGGCGTCGTCGGCATAGGGCGTGCCGCCCTGGTCGTGGTGCACGTAGTGGAACTCGCACACGCTGGTGTAGCCCGCCTCCAGCATCTCTAGATACAGCCAGGTGGCAATGGCTTCGAGTGACTCGGGCGTGATACGCGCCGCAAAGCGGTACATCAGGTTGCGCCAGCTCCAAAAGCTGTCCTGGCTTTCACCCCGGTACTCGGTCAGGCCCGCAAACGCGCGCTGGAAGGCGTGCGAGTGCAGGTTGGGCATGCCGGGGATCACCGGGCCCGCCGCCATGGCTGCGCCCTCAGGCCGCTGCGCACCGGGCGTGACGGCGGTGATGCGCCCTGCCCGATCCCAGGTGATCAGCACATTGCGCGCCCAGCCCGTGGGCAGCAGTGCATCGGCGGCGAACAGTTGTTGCGTCATGGCATGACTCCGTGAATGCGCCCTTGCCGCACGATGGTGCAGGTGGGCTTCTGGCCCAGCCAGTAGGCCAGCTCGGCCGCCTCGCCCACGGGCCACAGCACGAAGTTGGCGGGCCTGCCGGATGCGATCAGGCCGTGCGTTTCTTGCAGTCCCAGCGCGCGCGCGGCGTGGGTGGTGATGCCGGCCAGCGCCTCGGGCACCGTCAGGCGGAACAGCGTGCAGGCCATGTTGGCCATGAGCAGCAGGCTGAGCGCGGGCGAGGTGCCAGGGTTGTGGTCGGTAGAGACTGCCATAGGCACACCGGCCGCGCGCAACTGCGCGATGGGTGGCAGGTGCGTGTCACGCAGCGTGTAGTAGGCGCCGGGCAGCAGGACGGCCACGGTGCCAGCAGCCTTCATCGCAGCGATGCCTTCGGCCGACAGGTGCTCGATGTGGTCGCACGACAGCGCACCGTAGCGCGCGGCTAGCGCCGCTCCGCCCATGTCCGACAGCTGCTCGGCATGCAGCTTGACGGGAATGCCCAGCTTTTGCGCGGCCTGGAAGACTTGGCTTGTCTCGGCCAGCGTGAAGGCGATTCGTTCGCAGAACACATCCACCGCATCCACCAGGCCCTCGGCGGCAAGCGCGGGCAGCATCTCCTTGCAGACTAGATCGACATAGGCTTGGCTGCGGCCTGCGTACTCGGGCGGCAACGCGTGCGCGCCCAAAAAGGTGGCGCGCACCGTCACGCCAAACGCCTCGCCCAGACGGCGGGCCACGCGCAGCTGTTTGCGCTCATGTTCCAGCGACAGGCCGTAGCCCGATTTGATCTCGACGGCACATACGCCCTCGGCCAGCAGGGCCTGCAGGCGCGGCACGGCCTGGGCAAAAAGCTCGTCTTCGCTGGCCTCGCGTGTGGCGCGCACCGACGACACAATGCCCCCGCCCGCCTTGGCCACCTCTTCATACGTGGCGCCTGCGAGCCGCATCGCAAACTCGTTGGCACGCTGCCCGCCGTACACCAGGTGGGTATGGCAATCGACCAGGCCGGGTGTGGTGACGGCGCCCTTGCCATCAAAGCGGGGCAAGCCGGCAAACGCTGCGGGCACCTGGGCCTGCGGGCCCACCCACTGCACAGCGCCGCCCTGCACCACCACACACGCCAGCGCGCCTTCGGGCACCGGCACGTCCGCCGACCACAACGCGGCCACGGGCCGCAGGTGGGTCCACACGCCATCGGCACTGGGCGCGGAAGATGTTGGCGGGACCGCGCTCTGAGGGTTGCTACCTGCTGCTGTGTTCATGGATCAATTTGCTATCTTTTATATAGCTACTTGCGCATATTCCACTATCGCTTGCAGCCCATCTGATTGAAATTATGGTGTGGAGCCCCTGTGCAAGGCCACCCAGGCCAGCACCGGTGCGTCATCGGCAGACATGGCGCCTTCGGCGCGGCGCACGGGGGTGATTGACGGCGCAGCTTCGCCCCCTTCGTTCACCCACCACAGGCCCTGCCCCGCTGCCAACATCCGCGCTGGGCGGCCATCGCTGTCCTCATATCGCCAGGCGCCCTGCAGCACCATGCACAGGCCCGCTGCAGCCCCCTCAGCGGGCGGCGATACATCGCGCAGCACCTGCAGGCTCCCGCTCCACTCTCCCCGGCGCAGCATCAGGTTGAAGTCGGTGGAAACACCGCCGAGCATGCGGCAGTCCACCGGCTCCTCGCCGGAGAACGCAAACGGCTCCCACCGCTGCGTCAGCGCGTGCTGCCATTGTCCTGCTGCGGCTTGCAGCTGTACGCCGTCGCCCTCCAGCAGCATGATCTGCCGGTCCACGCCCGGAAAGGCTGAGAACGGCCCCGGGCGGGCGATGGTGGCCACGCTCACGCGCCAGGCAAAGCTGTCCATGCCCGCGCCGGGTGGCCAGCAAGCCAGCTCGCGCGTGCTGCCGCCGCCGTTTTTCCAAGGCACCGGGGGCGTGGAGGCCAGGTCCAGAAACTGCTTCATGCGCGTTCACCCTGCGGCGCATCGTTGCCATCCACCAGCAGAGGGAACAGCGGGTGATCCATCTCAGCCCCGGCGGGCAGCTCATCGGCCAGGCCGGGAAACTCGGGCGATGTCTTCCATGGCCGGGGCGCATGGCGCGTGTCGTCGCCCAGAAAGCGCACCGAGAACACCCGGCGGCGGTTAGTGCCCTCTACTCCACCCGCCGCATGCAGCGTGAGCATGTGAAAGCACACCACGTCGCCGGGCTCGATCTCCCAGCCCACGATGGGGAATGCAGCACGGTCGGCCTCAACGTTGGGCAGGTCCTGCAGGCTGCCTTCGGGGAACCACTTGGCCTGGTTGTCCATGAAGGTGCGCGGCATGAGCCAGGGGCCCTTGTGCGAGCCGGCCACAAATTCGAGCGTCGCAGCGCGGGACACCGGGTCCACCGGTATCCACATGCTCACGTTCTGCATGCCTTCGATGTTGTAGTACGGCTGGTCCTGGTGCCAAGGCGTCTTCTGGCGCGTGCCCGGCTCTTTGACCAGCACATGGTCGTGGTACAGCCGCACGGTGCGCGACTGCATCAGGCGCTGCGCGGCCAGGGCCAGCGGCGTGTCGCGCACAAAGCGGCCAAACTGCGGAATGTCCTGCCAGTTGCAGAAGTCCTCGAAGAACCGGCCTGGGTCATCCGGCCGGCTGGCCACCTTGGCGCGCGGGCTGGGCGCGGCCAAGTTGGCGTCGATGCCATCGCGCAGCAGAGCGACTTCATCGGGCGTGAGCAGCTGCTTGATGCAGATGGCGCCGTCACGGACGAAGTCGGCGACCTGTTGGTCACTCAACCTCCCGCGCAGGCGTGCCTGCCACCGTTGCTGCGAAATCCCAGACGAAACATCGGGCATGACACCTCACCTCCAGATCAACCGTAGAGACAGATAGATAGACCCCGCGAGTATTGGCGGGCTTACTTGATCATCGGCAGCTTCAGGCCTTGCTTCTTGGCCGTTTCCACGGCCAATTCGTAGCCTGCATCGGCATGGCGCATCACGCCGCTGCCGCAGTCGTTGACCAGCACATTGGCCAGGCGTGCAGCTGCCGCATCCGTGCCGTCCGCCACGATGACCATGCCCGAGTGCTGCGAGTAACCCATGCCGACGCCCCCGCCGTGGTGCAGGCTGACCCAGGTGGCGCCGCCTGCGGTGTTGAGCAGCGCGTTGAGCAGCGGCCAGTCGCTCACGGCGTCGGTGCCGTCCTTCATGCCTTCGGTCTCGCGGTTGGGGCTGGCCACGCTGCCGGTGTCCAGGTGGTCTCGGCCGATCACGATGGGGGCCTTCAGTTCGCCGTTCTTCACCATCTCGTTGAAGGCCAGGCCCGCGATGTGGCGCTCGCCCAGGCCCAGCCAGCAGATGCGCGCGGGCAGGCCCTGGAACGCGATGCGTTCGCCCGCCATGTCGAGCCAGCGGTGCACGTGCTTGTTTTCGGGGAACAGTTCCTTGATCTTGGCGTCGGTCTTGCGGATGTCCTCCGGGTCGCCCGACAGGGCCACCCAGCGGAACGGGCCCTTGCCTTCGCAAAACAGCGGACGAATGTACGCAGGCACGAAGCCGGGGAAATCGAAGGCGTTCTTCACGCCTTCGTCAAACGCCACCTGGCGGATGTTGTTGCCGTAGTCCACCGTGGGGATACCCATCGATTGGAAGTCAAGCATGGCCTGCACATGCACGGCGCACGATTGGGCGGCAGCTTTCTTCAGCACCTCGTGCTGCGTCACGTCCTGCTGCGCGGCGCGCCACTGGGCCACCGTCCAGCCTGCGGGCAGGTAGCCGTTGACGAGGTCGTGGGCCGAGGTCTGGTCGGTGACCAGGTCGGGCTTCAAGCCACCGGCCTTGGCGCGGCGCACCAGCTCGGGCAGGATTTCGGCAGCATTGCCCAGCAGTGCAATCGATACGGCCTCTTTGGCCGCCGTGTGCTGCTGGATCAGCTCCAACGCGTGGTCAATGTCACGCGCCTGCTTGTCCACGTAGCGCGTGCGCAGGCGGAAGTCGATGCTGCTTTGCTGGCACTCAATGTTGAGCGACACCGCGCCCGCAAAGGTAGCGGCCAGCGGCTGCGCGCCGCCCATTCCGCCCAGGCCTGCGGTCAAGATCCAGCGCCCTTCGAGCGATCCGCCAAAGTGCTTGCGGCCTGCCTCGGCAAAGGTTTCGTACGTGCCCTGGACGATGCCCTGCGTGCCGATGTAGATCCAGCTGCCCGCCGTCATCTGGCCGTACATGAACAGGCCCTTCTGGTCCAGCTCGCTGAAGTGCTCCCAGTTGGCCCATTTGGGCACCAGGTTGGAGTTGGCCAGCAGCACGCGAGGCGCGTTGGCGTGGGTCTTAAACACGCCCACGGGCTTACCGGACTGGATGAGCAGGGTTTCGTCGTCGTTCAAGTCCTTGAGCGAGGCGAGGATCTGGTCAAAGCATTCCCAATTGCGCGCGGCGCGGCCGATGCCGCCGTACACCACCAGGTCTTGCGGGCGCTCGGCCACCTCGGGGTCGAGATTGTTCTGGATCATGCGGTAGGCCGCTTCGGTGAGCCAGCTCTTGCAGGTCAGCTGGCTGCCGCGCGGCGCGCGGATCACGCGGCTGGCGTCGTGGCGGGGGTCAGTGTTGGAGGCGGCGGCGATGATGGCGTCGTTGGCATTCATGGTGGGCTCCTGTGAATCAGTGGGTGTGCGTGGAAAAAATCAGGCGAAGCTGGGCAGGCATTGCGTGAGCGCTGCGGGCCATGTGGACTGCTGGGCCCAGGCGCGCATGGCTTCGATGTCGGGAGCGAGGTAACGGTCCTGCTCCAGGTAGGCCACGCGCTCGCGGATGGCGGCGAATTGCGCTTCGATGAGGGGTGAACTCTTGAGCGAGCGGTCGAACTCCATGCCTTGTGCGGCGGCCATGGCTTCGATGCCGACCATCACCGCCGCATTGCGCACCATGTCGCCCAGGCGGCGTGCACCGTAAGTGGCCATGGAGACATGGTCCTCCTGGTTGGCCGATGTGGGCAGGCTGGTCACGCTGCTGGGGTTGGCGAGGCACTGGTTCTCGGCCGCCAATGCGGCGGCGGTGACCTGGGCGATCATGAAGCCAGAGTTGACGCCGCTGTCGCGGATCAGGAACGCGGGCAAGCCCGAGAGGCCTGGGTCCAGCAGCAGCGACAGGCGGCGCTCGGAAATGGCACCGATCTCGGCCACGGCCAGCGCGATGATGTCGGCCACAAAGGCCACGGGCTCGGCGTGGAAGTTGCCGCCGGAAATCACATCGCCGTTGTCGAACACCAGAGGGTTGTCCGACGCGGCATTGGCCTCGATGGTCAACACGCGCGCCGCGTGGTGCAGGTTATCCAGGCACGCACCCATCACCTGCGGCACGCAGCGGATCGAATAAGGGTCTTGCACGCGGCCACAGTTGGGGTGCGAGGGGTCGATGGCGCTGCCGTCCAGCAGCGCGCGCACAGCGGCGGCCACTGCGATCTGCCCGGCCTGGCCGCGTGCCTCATGGATGCGCGCGTCAAACGGCTTGACCGAGCCCTTGATGGCTTCGAGCGACAGGCAGCCTGCGACCAGCGCGGCAGCAAACACGCTCTCGGCGCCGAACAACCCGGCCAGCGCCAGCGAGGTGGACACCTGCGTGCCGTTGAGCAGCGCCAGCCCTTCCTTGGGGCCCAGCACAAACGGTTGCATGCCGATGGAACGCATGGCCTCGGCACCGGGCACCACCTTGCCATCTACCTTGGCCTGACCTTCCCCAATCAGCACGCAGGCCATGTGCGCCAGCGGCGCCAAGTCGCCGGATGCCCCCACCGAGCCCTTGGCCGGGATCACCGGCAGCACGTTGGCGTTGGCCAGGGCCAGCAGCGCATCCACCAGCTCGGGCCGCACGCCCGAGTGGCCGCGCGCCAGGCTCACGGACTTGGTCGCGAGGATGAGGCGCACCACGTCATCAGGCAGCGGGTCGCCCGTGCCCACGCTGTGCGACAGCACCAGGTTGCGCTGCAGTTCAGCCAGGCGGTCGTGCGCAATCTTGGTGCTGGCCAGCTTGCCAAAGCCGGTGTTGATGCCATAGACCACCTGGTCTTCATCAACGATGCGCTGCACCGTGGCCAGGGACTTTTGCAAACCCGCGCGGGCCGAAGCATCCAGCACCAGCTGCACGGGGCCGGCGTGGATGCGGCGCAGCTCGGCCAGCGTGACGCGGCCGGGGTGCAGGGTGATGGGCGATGCGTTGTGTGTCATGGCGTTGGTCCTGTATATACAAGTAGGTACAAGCAAAAAAATTCTGTGCTTTTGGCAAAAACTTTTAACCAGCGACGGGGTTGCCGTCGGCGCGGAAACGGCTGCCCAGGCGGTAGCGGGTGGCGGGGTGCAGGCAGCGCACCACGGTGATCGGCACGCCGCGCGACCAGGTACGGCGGGTGAGCAACAGGCAGGGCTCCTGCGGAGACATCTCCAGCAGCGCGGCCTGCTCGGCGGTGGGCATGACGGCATCGACCACATGCTCGATCTGGTCGAAGGGCACGTTGCGCACCAGGTATTCGGAGGGCTGCAGTTGCGTGAAGTCCTGCGCGGCGAACTGGGGCACCTGGCGTGGGTTGACGTGGCGGTCTTCCAGTTGCACGGGCAGGCCGTCTTCGCGGTGGATGCACAGCGAGTGGAACACCGACTCGCCCGTGCGCAGGTCCAGAGCGGCGGCCACCTCCAGCGTGGCAGAGGTGCGCTCCACCGTCAGCACATCGCAGCGATAGTCGTGCCCGCGCTGGCGGATCTCGCTCGCCAGGTTGGCAATCTGCAGCAGCGTGGATTGGGGCTTGTCTTCGGCCACGAAGCTGCCCACACCGGCCACGCGCACGATGCGCCCCTGCTCCACCAGCTCGCGCAGTGCGCGGTTCACCGTCATGCGCGAGATGCCGAACTGGGTGACCAGTTCGCTCTCGGACGGCAGGCGGTCGCCCGCGCGCCAGATGCCTTCCTGGATCTTGCGCGCAATGTGGTCCTTGACCTGCTCGTACAGCGCCATGGCCTGCGCGGGCGCAGCCGCAGAGGCCACGGCCACGGCCACGGCCTTGGCAGGCGTGGCGCTGCGCGGTGCAGCGGCGGTGGTGCGGCGGGATGGACGTGCGCTCATGGGTGGATGCCGGGTGGGTTCAGGTTCAGATCAGTGCAGGTCCGCCGCCATGGATTCGGCGCGGATCTCTTCGGTGAGGCGCGCTTTGAGGTCCATGAACTCGGGGCTGGTCTTGATCGTGTAGTGGCGCGGGTGCGGCAAGTCCACCGCCAGCTCGGTCTTGATGCGGCCGGGCCGGGCGCTGAACACGGCCACGCGGTTGGCCATGAAGATGGCTTCGTCGATGTCGTGGGTCACGAACAGCACCGTCTTGCGCTCGGCCTCCCAGATGCCCAGCAGCAGCTCTTGCATGAGCACGCGGGTCTGGTTGTCCAGCGCGCCAAAGGGCTCGTCCATCAGCAAAATCTTGGGGTCGTTGGCCAGGGCGCGCGCGATGGCGGTGCGCTGCTGCATGCCACCCGACAGCTGCTTGGGAAAGTGCTGCTCGAAGCCGCGCAGGCCTACCTTGGCGATGAAGTACGCGGCGCGCTCTTTTTGCTGCGCCTCGGGCATACCCCGCTCGCGCAGGCCAAAGCGAATGTTCTGCTCGATGGTGAGCCAGGGGAACAGCGTGTAGCTCTGGAACACCATGCCCCGGTCTGCGCCCGGGCCTTCCACTGGCACGCCGTCCAGCAGCACCCGGCCGCTGGTGGCGTGGTCCAGGCCCGCGACGATGCGCAGCAGCGTGGACTTGCCGCAGCCCGAGGGGCCAAGGATGGTGACAAAGTCGTTGTCACGCACTTCAAAATCGACGGGCAGCAGGGCCTGCGTGCGCTGGCCCTTGTGCCCTTCAAAGATGCGCGAGACGGCTTGAATGGATACGCTGCTCATCGTACAAAACTCCAGGCAAACAGACGGTGGTTGAGCGCCTTGAAGGCGAAGTCGGACACCAGCCCGATGAGGCCGATGATGATGATGCCGAAGATGATCTGGCCGGTGTTGAGCAGCGACTGGCTGTCGGTGATCATGTGGCCGATGCCGCTGGACGAGCCGATCAGCTCGGCCACGATCACATAGGTCCAGGCCCAGCCCAGCACCAGGCGCAGGGTCTCGGCGATCTCGGGCGCTGCGCCGGGGATCAGCACCCGTGTGACGATGCCCTTGTGGCCCGCACCCAATGTGTATGCAGCTTCCACCAAGTCGCGCCGCGCACCGCCCACGGTGACGGCCACCATCAGCGTGATCTGGAAGACCGAGCCGATGAAGATGACGAGGATTTTCTGCGCCTCGCCAATACCCGCCCACAGGATCAGCAGTGGAATGAATGCCGACGCAGGCAGGTAGCGGCAGAACGAGATGAAGGGCTCGAAGAACGCCTCGATGCCTTTGTACGCGCCCATCGCAATGCCCAGCGGCACAGCAATGACCGCAGCCAGGACGAAGCCGCCGACCACGCGCCAGATGGTCATGCCGATGTCTTTGATGAAGCCGTACTCGGTGAACAGCAGCCAGCCTTCTTTCACCATGGTGACGGGGCTGGCCAGGAAGGTGGGCGACACGAAGCCGCTCAGGGTGAAGAACGCCCACACCGCCACAAACAGGGCGAAAAAGGCCAGCCCCAGCATCCAGCGGGATCGGCTGCTCACAGGCTCCAGCGGGGCGAGTGAGCGGCGGCGCACGGTGGCCTTTGGCTGTTTTTTTGGCTCGGTAACGGACAGGGGTTGCACGGCGGACATGGAGCGCTCTTCTTCCGTCTATTCACTTGATGAAGCTGGCGTCGAAGGTGACGTTCAGGTCTTCAGGGGCCTTGCGGATGATGCCGGCCTCCAGCAGGATGGCTGTGGCGTCTTTCATAAAGGCCTGCAACTCGCCCGCAAAGAACTTCTGGTTGGCGGCCTTGTCCTGCCAGCGCAGGAAGGACGAGGACTTGGCGAACTGCTCGCCCGTCTGCTTGACCGCAGCGCCCATGATCTCGTTGGACTTGGCCGGGTCGGCCTTGATCATGTCGAGCGCCTGAAAGTACGAGTTGGTGAGCGCCTGCGCGGCCTTGCCATTGGCCTTGAGCCAGGTGGGGTCGCAACCCACGGTGTCCATCACCATGGGGTAGTCGAGAGTGGTGGCCAAAATCTTGCCCGACGCAGGGTTGTCGCGCACGGTGGAGAGATACGGCTCGTACGTCATGGCAGCGTCGTTCTGCCCAGCCACAAAGGCCTGCGCGGCCGCCTGGGGCGACAGCGTGGTGGTCTTCACATCCTTGAGGCTCATGCCGTTCTTGCTCAGCATCCAGGCCAGGCCGAAATAAGGGGCGGTGCCGGGCGCATCCACGCCGATGGTCTTGCCATTGAGGTCTGCAAAGCTGTTGATGTTGCCGCGCACCGCGATGCCGTCGGCGCCGTAGGACTTGTCCATCTGGAAGATCTGCACGATGGGCACGCCATTGGCATTCCAGGCCACATGGGTCTCCACGGTGGTGGCAGCGCACTGGATGGACTTGGAGGCAAGGGCCAGGTGGCGGTCCTTCTGCGGGATCATCTTGATCTCCACATCCAGGCCGTTCTTCTTGAAGATGCCCGCCTTGTCGGCCAGCGTGAGCGGTGCGAAACCTGTCCAGCCGGACATGCCCAACACGATCTTGGTGTTTTGCGCCTGCGCGGGCGTGGCCACAGCCAGGACACAAGCAGCGGCCGCAGCCAGCGTTGCCATCTTTACAACCGATCCAGTCATCATCTGCTCCTGTTCGAAAAAAGAATTCGTCGTCGCCCACGCGTGGCCAGGACACCCCAGCAACACCGCGCCATGATGACATTGCGGAAACACCTGTCTATACAGGGTAATCACCAACGAACCACGGCCAAGTGGGAGCGAACAGAACAGCAAGAACGAGGCCAGCCCAAACAGAGGGCCATGCCCCCAGACCACGAATCAGCAATGCTATTTATTTGATAGCTTGCAGCGCTTATTCAGCGTGCGTTAGCGGCACTTTTTACGTAAATCTCTAACAAACGTAGATATCAACTTGCACCATATAAGTGCAACCTGGGCCTGCAGAAAATGGGCCGCCTACGCATCACTGCGGCACACCGCCCGCTGCGCCCGTCAGAAAGCGGTGCCAGGCAACACCGCCTCGACCAGCAGGCCCCGGCCAGCATTGGCGATGTGCAGCGCAGCTGCAAGGGTTGGCCAGCAGGGTCGCTCTGGCGCGAAGCGTTGTCCAGCAAGTTGCGCAGTAGCCTGGTGCGCGAACGATCCAGCGTGAGCAGCGGCAGGCTTTGTCCCTCGTCCGCCCCACCCTTTTGGCGACAACACTTCAGGTGCACCTGCGGCGCAGCCCCATGGCGCAAGGCCAGCTCATCCATCACTTGTTGCACCAGCCAGCGCAGCTCGGTGATTTCGCTGGTCTGCGCTGCGTGGTAGCTAGCCCCCCATGGCCAGCGAGTCGCACAGGTCTTGCAACTGCTGCGCCTGCGGTGCTGGAAGCGTGCCCGCACGCAGCAAAGCGGCGCGCTGCACGCCTCGCAAGCGAAAGTAGAGCTCGTCTTCCAGTGCCTCCACCTCCGCCGCATCTGCGCTGAGCAGGGCCGATGGGTTCCACAAACCGCTCTCGTTCCAGCCGGTGCGCAGTCGTCCCAACAAAAATTCTGCAAGCTCCAGCGCCTGCTGCAACGCAGGCAACTGGGCCTGCGCTGCCAAAGCACTCACCCGGCTTTCTGCTGACGCCAGCACCTCACTCAAGGCAGCCAGTCGCTGCTGAATGTCTTCAGGCTCCATCACTGCCGATTGGGGTGGCTGTGCGCTGGCCGCCTGGGTGATTTTTCCGACCCAGACCAAATCGAATTCTCCGGGAACCGCACGCAACGCCACACTGGCGTGCAGCAGGTGGCTGTAGGGGCTGCGCAGCGCGTGGAGGGTGGCCTCCGTCACCGCCAACAGACGGCCCTGCGTGGACATCTGCCCCCCAGCCAACGCATTGGGGTAGCCCGACTGGTCCAGCCGCTCGTGATGCTCTGCCACAGCCCTGGCCACGTCGGCGGGATAGTTGGTCAACTGCGCCAAGAGCAGCGACCCCACATGCGGATGCACCACCAGCTGCTGGTAACTGGCAAAGTCCAGATCCCGGTCGGCCTCGGCTTCGCCGTGCTCCGGGCCGATGTACATCTCGCCCACATCGTGCAACAGACCGCAGAGCAACGCCAGGCGCACCGCGGCGTCGTCTCCACCTCCTGCAGCCATCAGAGCCCCGTTCAGAGCCATTGCGGCCACAGCATGAGCGTAGTGTTCAGGCCGCGCGGTCTGCGCGGCGGTGAGCAAAAGCTGGGCTACAGGGTGCAGAGTCAGCCCTTTGATCAAGCTGGCCAAACGCTGGGCATGGGGTTGCAGCAAAGGGAGCAGCGCGGAGCCGCCGCCCAGCAATTCTTCGAACGCAAGCGCCAGGCTCGCGGCGCTGACGCCATCTTCCGCCACCAAACTGGTTTCCAGCGGCTGACGCAACTCACGGTCCAGCAGCTTGCGTTGCAGCGAGGTGGACACAGGCTGGTTGCCAGCCCAAAGCTTTACGCCGGAAATGTCGTAGATGTCGGTGGCGGAAATGATCCGGCGGGTTTCGCTCGCCTCCAAAATGGTGGCCAGAGCGTGGGGGTTGGCTTTACCGAAAGCACTTCGGTCAGAGGCGGTAGGTGGCGTCATCGTGTGTCCCCCAGAAACGTGATGGCTGATTATGAGCCGCGCACTCCCAAAAGTACCACCCTGGTTTGCCACGGGCGGGGCGATAGCGCGTGAGGCCCCTGAGAGAAATCTGAAATTGGTCATGAAAGACGGCAAGATCTGCAAGAACACGCTATGAACGTCTTCAAACAAGCCCACACAGGGTCCGGCGCGCATTTTGGTGGCCTTGTACAGATCGCCCTGGTGCTTGGTCGCGGGCGAGGGAACACCGTTGCTCATATCACGGCCCTTACGCCTCAAATTCACCGTAGGTTGGGGTCGGCGGTCCACAAGATGGCATACGTCCTGGCTTCAATATCCCAAGTACTGGGATGACGGGATGCTGTCGATACCGCCTCAATGCGCAGATGGGGATCCAAACGAAAAAGCCCTGAACAACTTTGTTGCTCAGGGCTTATCTTGGCGGAAACGGAGGGATTCGAACCCTCGATGAGGCTCTACACCCCATACTCCCTTAGCAGGGGAGCACCTTCGGCCACTCGGTCACGTTTCCAATCCCGCTATTATGCCTCATTTTTGAGGCTTTCTAGGAAAACCTGGAGGCTTGCCGGAGAGGTTTCAGGCCGCACTCCATTCAAGTACAGCCCCTTGCCTCAGCGCAAAGCCACGCCCCACTTTCAGCCGCAAACGGTGTCCTCGGGTCGTGCACGCAGCTATCTGATCCAGCAGCTCCGCCAGCTGGGCGGCGGATGGGGTGGTTTGGTGATGGATCCGCAGCCAGTAGCGCAAGACGTTGGCCTGCCTTGAGCGGGTCAGCGTCTGTAGGCGCTGTATCGTGGGAGGCAAGCCCGTGGCAGCGAGGTCTTGCTCTGCGATCTCTTGCAGCAACTCGTCTGCCTGGGCTGCGTTGGCCGCGGTTCGTCCAAACGTTTCCCGATACGAGGGGAAAACTGCCTGAAGCGCAGGCAGTAGCTGGGCGCGAATGCGATTGCGGGTGAAACGCTGGTCTGTGTTGCTGGGGTCTTCTATCCACGCATGCCCACCTTGGCGCAACCAGTCGCGCACGTCATGACTGGATACCTGGAGCAGTGGCCTGCACCAAACGCGCCCTTGCCGTTGCCAGTGGGCGGGCATGGCCGCGATGCCTGCGACCCCTGCGCCGCGCGACAAGGCAAGGAGCATGGTTTCTACCTGATCGTCCGCGTGCTGCGCCAGCGCTACAGTCTTGATAGCAGCTAGCGCAGGCTCAGAGGCCAGTGCAGCATCAAATGCCTGATAGCGCGCCTGGCGTGCAGCGTCTTCCGGGCTCTGGCCGCTGGCGTGGCGACCGTCCACACGCTGCACGAACAAGGGAACACCGAGAGCGTTGCACAGCTGCACGCAATGCCGCTCGAAAGACGCTGCCGCCGCTTGCAGGCCATGGTTCACATGGATGGCGCTGACTTGCCCTGGGTACTTTCGTGACGCGGCCAACAACAGCGCCGTAGAGTCTGCGCCCCCACTGAGCCCGACAGCCAAGGGTAGTTTGGGAGAAAACGCCGCCATGGCGGCATCCACGGAGATGGTCATGCCCAGACCTCCGCATGCCCTGCCCCGCACTGGCACCATTGAACAAACCACCGAAGGCGAGAGAGAAGCCCAGCCATCGGCACAAATGCAAAAGCCCCATCCGGGGCCTTTGCAGCGGTGCTACGTAGCGCGAAACTCGCGGCCACAGTCAGGCGTTCAGCGGCTGTCTGCCTTGGTGTCACTGAAGCGGCCATAGCTTTGCAGACGCTCATAACGACGATCCAGCAGGTCTTTGGTCTTGAGGTCGGCCAATTGGCGGAAGGCATCGCCCAAAGCGCGCTTGAGGAAAGCCGCCATTTGCTTGTGGTCGCGGTGGGCGCCGCCCACGGGCTCGCTCACGATCTTGTCCACCAGGCCCAGTGCCTTGAGGCGGTGGGCAGTAATGCCCAAGGCATCGGCCGCTTCCTGGGCCTTGTCGCTCGTCTTCCAGAGGATAGACGCGCAGCCTTCTGGGCTGATAACGGAATAGATGGCGTATTGCAGCATCACAACCTGATCAGCCACGCTGATGGCCAGCGCGCCGCCCGAACCGCCCTCGCCAATGATGGTGGTGATGATGGGCACTTCGAGCTGCGCCATCTCGAAGATGTTGCGGCCAATGGCTTCGGACTGGCCGCGCTCTTCGGCATCGATGCCGGGATAAGCGCCGGGCGTGTCCACAAAGGTGAACACGGGCAGCTTGAACTTCTCGGCCGTCTTCATCAAGCGCAGCGCCTTGCGGTAGCCCTCGGGCTTGCTCATGCCAAAGTTGCGCATGGCGCGTTCTTTGGTGTCGCGGCCCTTTTGGTGGCCCATCACCATGCAGGCGTGGCCGTTGAAGCGGGCCAAGCCACCTACGATGGAGAGGTCATCGGCATAGTGGCGGTCACCGTGCAGTTCCACAAAGTCAGTGAAGATGTCGCGCACGTAGTCGAGCGTGTAGGGACGCTCGGGGTGGCGGGCAATCTTGGTGATCTGCCAGGGGCTCAGCTCGCTGTAGATGTCTTTGGTGAGCTGCTGGCTCTTCTTGCTGAGCTGATCGATTTCTTCAGAAATATCGACAGCGCTTTCAGTCTGCACGTAGCGCAGTTCTTCGATTTTGGATTCGAGCTCAGCAATCGGCTGTTCGAAATCCAGAAAGGTTTTTTTCGCCAACGTTTTTCTCCTTAGGTCGCGCACTGCGGGGCAGCCGCGAACGGCACGCAATGTAACCGATGTCAAACAAGGGTCGGTTGTCCGCCGTCAATCGGCAGTGGGTGCGGGGTCCAGCGACCGCCAAATATACCAAGTCGCCACACTGCACCAAGGCTTCCAGGCCTCGGCCACTTCACGCGCATCGCTGCGGCTGACCTGCTCGCCCGAAAAATAGTTCTGGCTGATACCGGTGATCAGTCCAGGGTCATCCAGCGGCAGCACATTGGGGCGCTGCAGATAGAAGATCAAGAACATTTCGGCCGTCCAGCGGCCAATGCCGCGGATGTCCACCAGCTCGGCAATGATGGCCTCGTCGTCCATGGACTCCCAATCCTTGACGTGCAGCTTGCCGTTGTCAAAGTGCAGGGCCAAATCCACCAGATAGTCGATCTTGCGGGCCGACAAGCCTGCGGCGCGCATATCGTCCACCTTGAGCTTGAGCACATGGGCCGGGCTCAGGGTTCGCGACAACGCGGCAAAGCGTTCCCACACGGCTTGTGCGGCTTTGACCGACGACTGCTGGCCCACGATGCTGCGCGCCAGCGTGGTGAATGCATCGCGCCGGGTTTGCAGCGCTGCATCCCCAAACTGAGGAATCAGGCGCTTCATCACCCGGTCTTTCTTGACCAGGTGTTTGCAGGCCTCGGCCCAGTAGGCCGGCGTCGCCAGATCAGGCGATGGCTGAGCTGCATCCGCAGATGCTATATTTTTAGTAGCTGCCACCGCTCATCCAGTCTGCCTTGATGGCGGTTTTTTTCATAAAAAGAATCACTGTGCAGCTTCCCAGGTCGTACCCGCTGCAGAGTCCTTGAGCACGATGCCCTGGGCCAGTAAGGCCTGACGGATGCGGTCGGCCTCAGCAAAGTCCTTCGCGGCCTTGGCAGCAGCGCGAGCGGCAATTTGCGCCTGAATAGCGGCTTCGTCGAGTCCAGCACCCGCCTGTAAAAACGCCTTGGGATCGCCCTGCAGCAAGCCCAGGCATTGGGCCAGGGCCTTGAGCAGACCAGCCAGTTCGGCAGACCGGGTCTTGTTGACTTCGCTGGCCAAGTCAAACAGCACTGCCACGGCTTCGGGCGTCCCAAAGTCTTCGTCCATGGCGGCCTTGAAGCGGGCAGCGTAGGGGTTGCTCCAGTCCACAGCCACGGCGGCGGGTTCCACCAGGCTCAGCGCGGTGTACAAGCGCTTGAGGGCCTGGCGCGCGTCGTCCAGGTGGGCATCGCTGTAATTGAGTGCGCTGCGGTAATGGGCGCGCACGATGAAAAACCGCACCGTCTCGGCGTCGTATTGCTGGAGCACATCGCGGATGGTGAAGAAGTTGCCCAGGCTCTTGGACATCTTCTCGTTGTCCACGCGCACAAACCCGTTGTGCACCCAGAACTTGGCCAGCGGCTTGCCCGTAGCACCTTCGCTCTGGGCAATTTCGTTTTCGTGGTGGGGAAATTGCAGGTCCGCACCACCGCCGTGGATGTCAAACGTCTCGCCCAGCGTGGCGCAGCTCATGGCAGAGCACTCGATGTGCCAGCCGGGGCGGCCCGTGCCGAACTCACTCGCCCACTTGGCGTCGTCCGGCTCATCGGCCTTGGCAGACTTCCACAGCACGAAGTCGAGCGGGTCTTCCTTGCCGTCTTGCACGGCCACGCGCTCGCCCGCGCGCAGTTCGTCGAGCGACTTGCCCGACAACTTGCCGTAACCCGCAAACTTGCGCACGGAGTAATTCACATCGCCATTGCTGGCGCGATAGGCCAGCCCTTTGCCTTCGAGTTGGCCAATCAGCGAAAGCATCTGCGGCACGTATTCCGTGGCGCGGGGTTCCACCGAGGGCGGCTCGATGCCGAGCGCGCCAATGTCCTGGTGCATGGCAGCGATCATTTCGTCGGTGAGCTGGCGGATGGTGATGCCACGCTCCAGCGCACGTTTGATGATCTTGTCGTCAATGTCGGTGATGTTGCGCACATAGGTCACGCGCATGCCGCTGGCCTTGAGCCAGCGCTGCACTACATCAAACGCCATCATCATGCGGGCGTGGCCAATGTGGCACAGGTCATAAATGGTCATGCCGCAGACGTACATGCGGACGTGGCCAGGTTCGAGCGGAGAAAAGTCTTCCAATGCACGCGACAGCGTGTTGTAGATGCGCAAGCTCATGGGATGTCAGGGTCGGGATCGGGGGTGTGGATGGGCGATGCGGATCGCCCTGTAGCGCGAGGAATCGGTCCCTCGCGGGGGACGGCGCCTCAAGTGGGCGACCGATGAAATCACCAGCGGCAACAGTGCTCCGTCATGACAACCCCCTCAGCTACAATCCGCCGCAGTATAAGCCCGGCCCGGGTTTCACGCCGTTCAACCCCTCCAGAACCCCCATGAAGCAAGTCCGCCGCACCCTTCCCCGACTACTGCGCCTGTTGGCACTGACGGCCCTTGTCGGTACCGGTGCTGCCCAGGCGCAGGCCAACGACTATGCCGAAATCACGCAGCTGCTCAAGGCTGGCAAAGCGGCCGAAGCCCTGACCAAGGCGGACCAGCGATTGTCTGCCACGCCCCGCGATCCGCAATTGCGCTTTCTCAAGGGTGTGGCCCAGGCCGACTCGGGCAAGCCGGCAGACGCCGTGGCCACGTTCACCAAGTTGACGGAAGATTACCCAGAGCTGCCCGAGCCCTACAACAACCTGGCTGTGCTGTATGCCAACCAGAACCAGCTGGACAAGGCCCGCACCGCGCTGGAAATGGCCATCCGCACCAACCCCAGCTACGCCACCGCGCACGAAAACCTGGGCGACATTTACGCCAAGCTGGCCAGCCAGGCCTACAACAAGGCACTGCAGCTGGATGCGGCCAACGCCACATCGGTCAAGCCCAAGCTGGCCCTGATCCGCGAATTGTTCTCGGCCGACATTGCCAAGGGTGCCAAGCCTGCAGCGGCAGCGCCTGCCCCGGCCGTGGTGGCTACCCAGCGGCCGGCACCGGCCCCTGCACCTGCTGCGGCCCCTGCACCTGCTGCGGCCCCTGCACCTGCTGCGGCCCCTGCCCCAACAACCGCCCCTGCCGCCACAGCGGCTGCACCGGCTGCCACACCAGCCCCGGCACCCGCCGCGCCAGACGCAGCCAAGCAAGAGGCCGCGAAGGATGCCAAGGAAGTCACCGCAGCCGTGCAAGCCTGGGCTGCCGCTTGGGCAGCCAAAGACATGAAGGCCTACCTGGCCGCATACGGCAAAGACTTTGACCCACCAGGCCGCATGACCCGCGCCGCGTGGGAGAAAGAACGTGAGGCCCGGATCGTGGGCAAATCCAAGATCACCGTGCAGGTGTCCGACCTGAACGTTTCGGTGAACGGCAACAAGGCCACCGCGCGCTTCCGCCAAGCCTACAGCGCTGACTCGCTGAACGTCTCCAGCCGCAAGACGCTGGATCTGGTCGAGAGCAACGGCCGCTGGCTTATCGTGCGCGAAGCCACTGGCGGCTGACCTGCAAATCGCCTGCGCTGCACCAACCCTGCCCACGGGCAGTGATGCGTGCAGCGGGCGCTTCACCTTTCATGCCCCTCTTTCCTTTATCTTGACAGCCCCTTGACACAGCGCCACAGGGTGGGAATGCCCACCTGGATTCGTCACACCGCCAGCACCCTGACGCTGCTTGCCATGGCCGTGCAGGCCAGCGCCTACGCACAACCGTCTCAGCCGCCCAAGCGCACATCAGCCCAGGCCCAGCAAGCTGCAGCCAAAAACCAGCGCTCTGCGGCCCCCTCCAAGCGCGCTGCAGCCAAGCCTGCAGCACCTGTGGCACCCCCCGCACTGCGAGACGGGCAGGCCGAGGCGCGGTTGCTGAAGGTGTACCAGCTGGCCAGCGAAGGCCGGGGGCGCGAAGCACTGGCGCAGGCCGAAAGCCTGGCGCGCGAGCATCCCAACTTTCAACTGGCGCAACTGGCCGTGGGCGACCTGCTGGCGGCCCGCGTGCGCCCCGTCAAGCAACTGGGCGATGTCCCGGAGCCCCCCCTGCCCTACCCGCCCGAGGTGATTGCCACGCTGGACGAACTGCGCACCGAATCACGCCAGCGTGTGCAGGCGCAGCGCAACCGCCCGGCGTCCACCCACATCCCGGCGCAGTTTGTGGAACTGGCGCCGCGCTACAAGCATGCGATTGCCGTGGATGCCTCGCGTTCGCGGCTGTACCTGTTCGAGAACACCGACAAGGGCCTGAAGCTGGTGGCGGATTACTACGCCTCGGTAGGCAAGCTGGGCATTGAAAAGGCGACGGAAGGCGATCAGCGCACCCCCCTGGGCGTGTACTTCATCACCAGCCGTCTGGACCCCGCCACGCTCAAGGACTTTTACGGTGCGGGTGCCCTGCCCATCAATTACCCCAACCCGCTGGACCAGGTGCGGGGCAAGACCGGCAGCGGCATCTGGCTGCACGGCACGCCGCCCGACCAGTTTTCTCGCGCACCGCTGGCCACCGATGGCTGCGTGGCCCTGGCCAACCCGGACCTGGAACGCATCCTGCGCACGGTAGAGCCCCGCTCCACCCCCGTGGTGATCGCCAAGCAACTGCAGTGGGTGCAGGCCCACAGCGTGCAGGCCGAGCGCAATTCGTTCGAAGCCGTGCTCAACGCCTGGAGCGCTGCCAAGTCCGAAGGCAACATGAACCGTCTGCTCGGCTTTTACGCGCCTGATTTCCAGAGCCACAAGAAAAAGCCCCTGTCCGAATGGGCCACCGTGCTGCAGGCTGAATCCCAGGCGCTCAAGGGCCGCCCTGTCCACCTCAAGGACAAGGCTTACCTGCGCTGGACGGACTCGGCCGACACCATGGTGGTAACGTTCGGCGAAGTGGCAGAAGGTGCGCGCACCGGCCCCATCAAACGCCAGTACTGGACGCGACGCGGCCAGCAGTGGCAAATCTTTTTTGAAGGAGTGATTGGATGATTTCCAAAAGAAAATCGGTGCTGGCGCTTGCTGGACTTGCGCTGGCAGCTATGTTTTCCGTAGCACCTGCCCACGCTCAGACTGCCCCCAAGGTCAAGCTGACCACCTCCCTGGGCGACATCGTGGTGCAGCTCGACCCTGCCAAGGCTCCCAAGACGGTGGAGAACTTCCTCGCCTACGTGAACGACAAGCACTACGACGGCACGGTGTTCCACCGCGTGATCGACGGCTTCATGATCCAGGGCGGCGGCTTCACTGCCGACATGGTGCAAAAGCCCACCAAGGCGCCCATTCCGCTTGAAGCCAACAACGGCCTCAAGAACGACACCTACACCATCGCCATGGCGCGCACGGGCAACCCCAACTCGGCCACCTCGCAGTTCTTCATCAACGTGAAGGACAACGCCATGCTCAACGCCCCCAACCCTGACGGCCACGGTTACGCCGTGTTCGGCAAGGTGGTGGAAGGCACTGCCGTGGTCGACAAGATCAAGGCCGTGGCCACGGGCAACAAGGGCCCCCACCAGAACGTTCCCAACACCCCCGTCACCATCACCTCTGCCACCGTGGTGAAGTGATTTTTTGAAGAAAGCACTGCAATGAGCAATCCACAAGTTGAACTCCACGTCACCATCAACGTGGCTGAAACCGCCACCCAAGGCGTCATCACCCTCGAACTGGACGCCGTGAACGCGCCCAAGTCCACCGCCAACTTCCTGGCCTACGTGAACAGCGGCTTCTACAACGGCACCGTGTTCCACCGCGTGATCAAGAACTTCATGGTCCAGGGCGGCGGCATGACTGCTGACATGAAGCAAAAGGAAACCCAGGCCCCCATCGAAAACGAAGCCAAGAACGGCCTGAAGAACGACAAGTACACCGTGGCCATGGCCCGCACGGGTGACCCCCACAGCGCCACCGCCCAGTTCTTCATCAACACCGTGGACAACGGCTTCCTGAACCACAGCTCGCCCACCCCCCAAGGCTGGGGCTACGCCGTGTTCGGCAAGGTGGTGAAGGGCCAGGAAGTGGTCGATGCCATCAAGGCCGTGCGCACCACCCGCAAGGGCTTCCACGACGACGTGCCCTTTGACGCCGTGGTCATCGACAAGGCTGTGGCGCTTTGAGCCTCATCCCCCTGAGGCGCTGCGCGCCTTCCCCCTTCTCTCGAATTGCTGCGCAATTCGGGAAGGGAGACGCCGCCAGCGCGGCGGGGCGGCCCTTGCGCGGCGGCCACTGGCTTGCATCGCGCCGGTTTCATGCGCCGCGCTCATGGCTGTGCGCATGAAGCTCTGAGAGAAACGAACTCCGTGACCCCGACCGTGCCCCCGTTGGAGGAGCTTGTTGCTCCCTCACACTGGCGCACGGTCGATTTCATTTCCGACCTGCACCTGCAGGCCAGCGAGCCCGCCACCGTGGCCGCCTGGCAGCAGTACCTGCTAACCACACCCGCCGACGCCGTCTTTTTACTGGGCGACATTTTTGAAGTGTGGGTGGGCGACGATGCCATCCACGACCCTGGCAGTTTTGAGGGCCAGGTGTGCGCTCAGCTCCAGGCCGCTGCACAGCGCACCGCGCTGTACTTCATGCACGGCAACCGCGACTTTCTGGCGGGCAGCGCTTTCTTGCAGCACTGCGGCATCACCGGCCTGCAAGACCCGACCGTGCTGAGCTTTGCAGGCCAGCGCTACCTGCTCAGCCATGGCGATCTGCTGTGCGTGGACGATGTGGACTACCAGCGCTTTCGCGTGCAGGCCCGAAGCCCCGCCTGGCAGCAACAGTTTTTGTCGCAACCGCTCGCTACGCGCCGCGCACAGGCGCGTGGCATCCGGCAAGAGAGTGAAGCGCGCAAGCAATCAGGCACCGTCTATGCCGATGTGGACCACGCCAGCGCCATCGCCTGGCTGCAGGCCGCAGGCGCGCACACACTCATCCACGGCCACACCCACCGCCCGGCAGACCATGCCTTGGCCCCCGGCTTGCAGCGCGTGGTGCTGAGCGACTGGGACGCGGCCGCAGTACCCCCGCGCCTGGAAGCACTGCGTTTGTCGGCCACGGGCTTGGAACGCGTGGCCCTGGGCCCCATGTAGCGGGTGTCTTGAACTCAGGGGCTTGCCCACGGCAGGCTCCGATCCAGCCCACCATGCCCCCTTTTCTCAACCGGCTCTGGCGCAGTGTGCGTGCCACCGTGGCCCCCGTCCCCGACATTTCGGCAGAGCTTTGGCTGCAAACCCTGCAGCGCTACCCCTTCCTGGCCCGCCTGTCGCTGCCCGAGCAGGGCAAGCTGCGCGCGCTCAGCGCCCTGTTTCTGGACCAAAAGCAGTTCCACGGCGCGCATGGGCTGGAAGTGACCGATGCCATGGCCATCGACATTGCGGCGCAGGCCTGCCTGCCCCTGCTGCACCTGGGCGACGCTGCCAAGGCCTTGGACTGGTACGACGATTTCGTGACCATCGTGGTCCACCCCGGTGAAGCCGTGGCCAGGCGGCAGATGGTGGACGAGGCGGGCGTGGTGCACGAACACGCCCAGGTGCTGCTGGGCGAAGCCATGGAGCGCGGCCCCGTGATGCTGAGCTGGCAGCACATTGCCAACGCCCACGAAAACACCGCGCGCGGCCACAACGTGGTGGTGCATGAATTTGTGCACAAGCTGGACATGCGCAGCGGCGACGCCAACGGCTGCCCGCCATTGCCTGCGGGCTTCATGGGCGCACGCACGGGCCGAGCGGCCTATGAAGCGTGGTGGAACGCGTGGGAGCCCGCCTACCAGGACTTTCGCGAGCGCGTGATCCTGGCCGAGCGTTTTGGCGCTGAAAAGCCCTGGCTCGATGCGTATGGCGCCACATCGCAATCCGAGTTTTTTGCTGTGGCCTGCGAGGCTTACTTTGTGAACCGCACCCGGTTTGCGCAAGAGTTCGCGAGCCTGGTGCAGGTGCTGGATGCGTTCTTCCGGCGTGAGGCGATGGCCGACTGAAGGCCATTGGCCCACAAGCTGTGCGCCAGCGATGGCCCGCAGTACCTTGTGTTGCGCAGTGTGAACGCTATATTTTCAATAGCTGCTGGCGCTTATCCATCAAGCGCCAGCAGCTATTTTGACTACAAACCCAACGCGAAGCGCGCCGCCTTCGCCACGGCCTGCGCATCCACCCCAAAGAACTGGCGCAGCGCCGCGCGCGTGTCGCTGCGGCCAAAGCCGTCGGTGCCCAGGGTGATGTAGCGGCGGCCTTCGGGCACGAAGGCGCGCACCGTCTCGGGCACGGCGCGCACGTAGTCGGTGGCGGCGATCACCGGCCCGGCGGTGCCTGCCAGTTGTTGCGTGAGCCAAGGCGTGCCGTGCTCGGCCTCGCCACTCAAGGCGCGCTGTTCGCAGGCCACGCCATCGCGGGCCAGCTCGCTCCAGCTGGTCACGCTCAGCACGGTCACCTCCACGCCTTCAGCCGCCAGCAGCTCGGCTGCCTTGACCACTTCGGTCAGGATGGCGCCCGAGCCCATCAGGGTGACGTATTTGGATGAAATCGGGCTCTCACGCCCGCCCATCAAGCGCTGGTAGCTCCTGAAAACATAGCAGCCACGCAGCACACCTTCGGTGGCACCCGCTGGCAAGTCGGGCTGGGCGTAATTCTCGTTCATCAGCGTGACGTAGTAGAAAACGTCGCGCTGCTCGGTCACCATTTCGCGCATGCCAGCGTCGATGATGACGGCCATCTCGCCTGCGTAGGCTGGGTCGTACGCCTTGCAATTGGGGATGGTCGCTGCCACCAGATGACTGCTGCCGTCCTGGTGCTGCAGGCCCTCGCCGCCCAGCGTGGTGCGGCCCGAGGTGGCGCCCAGCAAAAAGCCCCGCGCCCGCTGGTCGGCAGCCGCCCAGATGGCATCGCCCACGCGCTGAAAGCCGAACATCGAGTAGTAGATGTAGAACGGCAGCATGGCCAGGCCGTGCACGCTGTAGCTGGTGGCCGCCGCGGTCCAGCTGGCGATGGCCCCGGCCTCGCTGATGCCTTCTTCGAGGATCTGGCCGTCCAGCGCCTCGCGGTAGCTCAGCACCGAGCCAATGTCCTCGGGCGCATAACGCTGGCCCACGCTGCTGTAGATGCCGACCTGCTTGAACAGGTTGGCCATGCCAAAGGTGCGCGCTTCATCAGCCACGATGGGCACGATGCGCGGGCCCAGTTGGGCATCTTTCAAAAGCGTGCCCAGCATGCGCACAAAGGCCATGGTGGTGCTCATCTCCTTGCCATCGGACTGCAGCGCGAACTGCGCGTAGCTTTCGATGGCGGGCACGGGCAGCGCATCGCACACGGTCTCGCGCCGCGGCAAGTAGCCACCCAGTTGTTGGCGGTGGCGGCGCAGGTACTGCATCTCAGGGCTGTCTTCAGCAGGCTTGTAGAAGGCCAGGCCCGTGGCCTGCGCGTCGGTGAGCGGCAGGTTAAAACGGTTGCGGAATTCGATGAGGTCGGAATCATGAAGCTTCTTCTGGCTGTGCGTGGTCATCTTGCCCTGCCCCGCCGTGCCCATGCCGTAGCCCTTCTTGGTGTGGGCCAGGATGACGGTGGGCTGGCCCTTGTGGGCAGCAGCGGCGGCATATGCGGCGTGGATCTTCACCAGGTCGTGCCCGCCGCGCTTCAAGCGGTCGATCTGCTCGTCCGTCATGCCCTGGGCCAGCGCGGCCAGCTCGGGGCTTTGGCCGAAGAAGTTGTCGCGGTTGAAGCGCCCGTCTTTCGCAGCAAAGGTCTGCATTTGCCCGTCCACCGTGCCTTGCAGCGTGCGCACCAGCGCGCCTGTCAGGTCGCGGGCAAACAGGCCGTCCCAGTCACTGCCCCACACCAGTTTCACCACGTTCCAGCCCGCACCGGCAAACAGTCGCTCCAGTTCGTCAATGATGCGGCCATTGCCACGCACGGGGCCGTCCAGGCGCTGCAGGTTGCAGTTGACGACCCAGACCAGGTTGTCCAGCCCCTCGCGCGCGGCCAGGGTCAGGGCGCTCATGCTCTCGGGCTCGTCCATTTCGCCATCACCAAACACGCCCCACACACGCCGCTTCGCGGTGTGTCCCCCTGCCTCGTTGCGCCCTTCGCAATTGAGCAGGTTGCGGTGCGTGAGGTAGCGCATAAAGCGTGCGTGGTAGATGCTGCTGATGGGCCCAATGCCCATCGAGCCGGTGGGGAACTGCCAAAAATCAGGCATCAGCCACGGATGCGGGTAGCTGCACAGGCCCTGCGCCCCGGCGGCGGGCGCTGTCAGCTCCTGGCGGTAGTGCATCAGGTCTTGCTCAGACAAGCGCCCCTCCAAAAACGCCCGTGCGTACACCCCCGGCGCGCTGTGCGGCTGAAAGAACACCAGGTCGCCCCGGTGCTGGCCCTCGCCCAGCCCCTCGCGGGCACGGAAGAAGTGGTTGAAGCCGCTCTCAAACAAATCGGCCGCGCTGGCATAGCTGGCAATGTGCCCGCCCAGCTCGCTTGAACCGCCCAGATCGGCCTGGTTGGCGCGCACCACCATGGCGAGCGCGTTCCAGCGCATGATGGACGCGAGCCGCTCTTCCACCGCCAAGTCGCCCGGGAAGACGGGCTGGTTCTGCACGGCCACGGTGTTCACGTAGGGCGTGTTGAGCTGCGGCTGCCAGCCAATCTGCTGGGTGCGTGCCAGGTGCACCAGCTCGGCCAAGATGAGGCGAGCGCGCTCGGGCCCCTCGGTGGCCACCAGGGCCACAAAGGCGTCGCGCCATTCGGCGGTTTCTTGGGGGTCGATGTCAGCCACAGTGTCCTGAGGGCTGAGGAGATGGGTGGGCAGTGGGGCGTTCATGGGAGCACACTGTAGAAAAGTTTTCCAAAAATAGGATGCCGAAGTGCGCAGAATTTGCCACTTCAAAAGCACAATATGCTGCACCACAATGAAATGACAGCATATGAAGCTTGACGCAACCGATCTGCGCATTCTGGCCGAGTTGCAGGCCGATGGCTCGCTCTCCAACGTGGAGCTGGCGCGCCGCGTGCATCTGTCGCCCTCGCCCTGCCTGGCGCGGGTGAAGGCGCTGGAGGCGGCGGGCGTGATTGCCCGCTATGTGGCGCTGGCCAATGCGGCGGCGCTGGGCCTGGGGCTGAATGTGTTCATCAACATCAGCCTGAAGACGCAGAGCAAGGAGGCGCTGGCCGACTTCGAGCGGCGCATCGCCGAGCACGACGAGGTGATGGAGTGCTACCTGATGAGCGGCGACTCCGACTACCTCATCCGCGTGGCACTGCCCGATATTGCGGCGCTGGAGCGGTTCATCCTGGAGCAGCTCACGCCGATTCCGGGCATCGAGAAGATCCGCTCCAGCTTTGCGCTCAAGCAGGTGCGCTACAAGACGGCGCTGCCGCTGCCGCACGCTCGGGGCTGATCGCCGTGTTGGTGCCTGCGCTCAGGTCCATGGCGTGGGCCAGGTCCAGCGCCTGGCCGATGTCGGCCAGCAGGTCGTCCAGGTCTTCCAGCCCCACCGACAGGCGCACCAGCCCTTCGGCAATGCCGTGGGCGGCACGCTGCTCGGGCGTGTAGGTGGAATGCGTCATGCTGGCCGGGTGCTGGGCCAGGGTTTCGGCATCGCCCAGGCTCACGGCGCGGGTGACGAGCTTCAGTGCGTCCATGAAGCGCACACCCGCCTGCAGGCCACCGCGCAGCTCAAAAGCAATCATCCCGCCCATCTGGCGCATCTGCTGCTGGGCCAGCGCGTGCTGCGCAAAGTTGGGCAGGCCGGGGTAGTGCACGGCTGCGGCAGCCGGGTGGGCAGCGATGAATTCGGCCACCTTCTGCGCGCTCTGGCAGTGGCGATCCATGCGCAGCGCCAGGGTTTTCAGGCCGCGCATCACCAGGTGGGCGTCTTGTGCTGACATCACGGCGCCGGTCATGTCTTTCAGGCCGTACAGGCGCACGCGCTGGGCCAGCTCGGCATCGGCAAACACGGCTGCGCCTGCCGTCAGGTCGCCATGGCCGCCGAGGTACTTGGTCATGGAATGCACGCTCACATCGGCACCCAGCAGCAATGGCTGCTGCAGGTAGGGCGTGCAGTAGGTGTTGTCCACCACCACCTTCACGCCCTGGGCGTGGGCCAAAGCTGATACCGCAGCGATGTCCACCAGACGCATGTTGGGGTTGGCGGGGGTTTCCAGATAGACCACGCGGGTCTTGGCGGTCAGCGCCTCGGCCACGCGGGCGGGGTCGGTCATGTCCACATGGCGTACCGTCACGCCAAAGCGGCCCAGGCCGTGGTGCAGGAACGAGAAGGTGCAGCCATAGAGCGTGAGGTCAGCCAGGATTTCGTCGCCCGGCTCCAGCATGGACCATAGCGTGGCGGTGATGGCCCCCATGCCCGAGCCGAACACCACCGCGCCCGCGCCCTCTTCCAGCGCCGCCAGTCGCCCTTCCAGCAGCGCCAGCGTGGGGTTGGCAATGCGGGTGTAGAAGTAGCCGGGTTCCTCGCCTGCAAAGCAGCGCGCGCCATAGGCCACGTCCGGGAAGGCGTAGGTGGCCGAGGTGTGGATGGGCGGCACCAGCGCGCCCTGGTGGTCGGCGGGGTTGTAGCCATGGTGGATGGCGCGGGTGCTGAAACCGGTGGCGGTGGTGTGGTCGGTGGTGCGGTCGATGGTGCGGGTCATGCTTGTCTCCTGATGGACCGACCACAGGCGGGGTGCGGGTCGGATGTGGAGATTCTTGGCCTCATCGACGGGCAAAATTTCGCCTTCTTTGCCTCAATATCAGATTCAAAGGGCAAAATTTGCCTCAAACAATCACCCTGCGAGCCACCATGCACCCCTACCCGCTCGACCCCGTAGACCGCACCCTGCTCAACGCCCTGCAGCGCGATGGCCGCGCCACCGTGGGCGACCTGGCCGAGGCGGTGTCACTTTCCACCTCACCCTGCTGGCGGCGCGTGCGGGCGCTGGAAGAAGCCGGGGTGATTGCGGGCTACCACGCCCACTTGCACCGCCAGCGCGTGGGCTGGGGCGTGCTGGGTTTTGTGCAACTGGCGCTGCACGACCACACGGCCGAGACCACCTCGGCCCTGGAGCGCGAGGTGATGGCCATGCCCCAGGTGCTGTCGTGCCACAACCTCTCGGGCCGGTACGACTACCAGCTGGAGGTGGTGGCGGCCGACCTGGAATCGTTTGCCGACTACGTGCGCACCCATGTGCGCAGCCTGCCCGGCGTGCGTGAGATTTCGACGAGCTTTTCGCTCAAGGAAGTGAAGCGCACCATGGCGCTGCCGCTGTAGCAAGCTGCGCGGCAGCCACCGCTCCAACCCTTCAGCGTTGCGGGAGTTGCAGCGCGCTGGTGGCCACACGCTTGCGCAGCTCGCGAATCAGCGCTTTGGCCCGCGCCTCGTTGGCGGGCCCCATGCGCACCAGAATTTTCTGCCCGCTCGAGAGCGATTCCAGCGCCGGATCGCCCCATTCATACCGCACCCACGGGCGCAGGTTGGGCACATCGGTGTTCACTGGCGTGAGCTTCACGCGCAGCGGGCCCTGCGGCTCGGGCGCCAGCAGCAGGTGGTCCAGCACGGCGACCAGGCGGTCGTTGAAGTACTGCTTGGGGTAGCCCAGTTCTTCGTGCGCTTGCTGAAACAGCGGGTACAGCCGCGCGTAGAGCGCCACGGCAGAATCCAGCGGCACCGCCTCGGCAAACGTCAAAAAAGCGCTGTAGCGGGCTGCGTTGGCGGCAGAGATCGTGGTGCCAGCGTCCCCTTGGTCATCCACCACAAAGCGCTGCGGCATGGGCTGCACCGGCCACATGCGCGAGGGTGCATGGGCGCGGGCCAGGTTGTCCACGGTGGCGACCACACGGCGAACGAAGCCATCGCTCACCAAAAACGACGCCAGTTTGTCGCGGCCTAGCAGTTCGGCCAGCAGGGCCGTGACCCGTTGGTCAGACTCGGCCAGCGCAGGCAAGGCAGGGTCTGCCGGTGCCAGGGCGTCCACAGGATTCTGGGGGCCAGATGCCTCGTGCATGGGCGGCGGGGCCACAGGCGCCTCTGGCGCTGCAGCCACAGGGGGCGGCACCACGGTGGCCTGTTCAGGGCGCAGCCAGTACCACCAGGCAGCTGCCGCCGCTACCGCGCAGGCCAGCGCGGCCGCAATGACCTGGGGTGTGGACGATGCGCGCTCCGGCGCGGGGCGGAACTCGGGGGTTTCGTGATCGGGCATCAGGTCTCCTCAGGTCAAAACAGGAACAACCCTTGTCCGAGTGGCTGAGGCGCCAGGCGCTCCCCGCCCCTACCGCAGTGGGGCTTGCTGAATTGGAAACCCGCTGGGTGAGGCGCCGGTAACGCGATGTAGACCGCGCCCCGCTCGCCCCAGGGCTAGAACGCCATCGGCGTGGTCGAAAGGGACTCCAGCCACGCCACCGTGGCCGCCAGTTCGGATGGCCGGATCTCGTGTGCGCTGGGAAACTCGTGGTACGCCACCGACACAGGCAGCGTAGCCATGTGGTGCGCGATGGCCTGGGCGTGGGCCAGCGGGATCACGTTGTCGTAGGTGCCATGGCTCAGCCACAGTCGCTTGCCGTGCAGTGCATCTGCAGGCGCCGTCAGGGGCACCACCTGTTGCAACAGGCGGCTGTGCCACACCAGCGCAGCGTGCATCAACGCTGGCTGCGTCAGCAGCAGCGACAGCGCCATGATGCCGCCCTGGCTGAAGCCGCCCACCACCACCCGCTCAGGCGGAATGCCCAGTTGTTCGCTGGCGGCTTGAACCGTCTGCGCCACCAGGGCGCGGCTTTGTGCCTCTTGCGCTTCGTTGATGGTGCGCTCGCCATTGGGCTCGATGGAGAAATCAAACCACGCATGCGAACCCGGCCCCATGCGAAACGGCGCCCGCAGGCTCAGCACATGAAAGCGGTCTGGTATCTGGGGCGCCAGGCTGAACAGGTCTTGCTCGTTGCTGCCCACGCCGTGCATCAGCACCAGCAACCAGGGATGGGGCGTAGTGGCGGTGGCGGGGCGTTGCAAAAAGGTCAGTGGCAAATCAAGCATATCCAGTCACCTTGGGCGGGTTGAAAAGTTGGGCGCCAGCACCCGCCAGGCGGGCACTTGGTGCGGGAACCAGGGATGGTAGTCAGTGCACCGGGTGCAGCGAGAAGGCATCCATGGCCAGCATGCTGTACATCACTTCGCGGCTCAGATAGTTTGCCCGCAAATCGTCGCCTGCCGCGCCCAGCGCAAAGAAGATAGGCAGGAAATGGTCGTCCGTGGGGTGGGCGCGGGCGGCGTGCGGGGCCTGGCTGCGGTAGTTGAGCAAGGCTTTCAGGTCGCCCCGTGCCAAAGCGTCTTCAATCCAGCGGCTGAACTCCAGCACATACGGGGCGGGCTCGCGCGCACCGCCAAAGAATTCCGCCAGGTTGTGCGTCATGCTGCCAGAGCCCACCACCAGCACGCCCTGGCTGCGCAGGCTGCGCAAGGCAGCGCCCATGGCATACACCTCTGCCGGGCCTGCGCCCACAGGCAGCGCCACCTGCACCACGGGCACATCGGCCTGCGGCAGCAAGTGCATCATGGGCACCCAGGCGCCATGGTCAAAGGGCCGAGCTGCATCGCCCTGCGCGGCAATGCCCGCAGCGCCCAGCAACTCCAGCACTTCAGACGCCAACGCAGGCGAGCCTGGGGCCGGGTACTGCAACTGGTACAGCGCGGGCGGAAAGCCGCCAAAGTCGTGCCACGTAGCGGGCTGCGCACCCGCCATCACCAGGGGTGATCGCGCCATCCAGTGGGGCGACATCACCACCACGCCGCGCAGCCCCGGAAACTGCGCCTTCAGCTCCTGGCCCCAGCGGGTCAGCGCCGGGCCGGTTTCACCGGCCTCCAGCGCAAACAAGGGGGCACCGTGCGACACGAACAGTGCAGGCACGGCTGCAGAAGCAGGGGTAGAAAGAGCGGAAGAATGCGTGGACATGGAACACCTCTTGTGAGTATTCGTACTGTAGAAGAGATCGTCCCGCCGAAAAAGCCGCCGAACAAGGACGGATTGTTCCGCCCATGCTGCGAATCAACCCTCTTCGTGGCACCCCAGCGGTGGTAACCGCCGCGCGGTGTGCGCGGGCCGCTCAATCCCCGCTGCACACCCGCCCCCGCAGCGCTTTGGTCTCGCCCCGCTGGCTCTTGCCGGCCAGGCGGCGCTGCTGCGCACCGTATGTGGGCTTGGTGGGGCGGCGCACGGGCGGCGGTGCAGCCACCGATTGCACCAACGCGTTGAGCCGGGCCATGGCGTCAGCCAGGTTCTGCTCCTGGCTGCGAAACTGCTGGGCCTTGATCACCACCACCCCGTCTTGCGTGATGCGTGAATCGTGCAAGGCCAGAAGGCGCTCTTTCACCGCCTCTGGCAACGCAGAGGCCCGCACATCAAAGCGCAGATGCACTGCGCTTGATACCTTGTTGACGTTCTGCCCACCCGGCCCCTGCGCACGCACGGCGCACCACTCCACCTCTTCAGGCTGAATGGGGCGAACCAACGGGGCAGTAGACATAGGGCGGTGATGATGGTGCAAGCAAGGCTGAGCGCGGCTTCTTCTAGAAACACAAGAAACACGCGGCACCAGAATACCGCGCCTTTTTGCCGCGCCGCTTGCACAGGCCGCAAAAAAGCGCCCTGCCCCAAAGAGGCAAGGCGCTGGGAAGGCGCTTCGGCGGTGACGACGCACGAAGCGCGAGGGGAATGGTGCGCAGCCAGGGCCGCAGGGGCCCTTAACGTTCAGCGCCAGTCACGGTCACCGTGGTGGCGGTGGTGGCGATGCCCGCGATGGCCTTCACGGTAATAGTGGCCGGGGGGCGGCGCGTAGTACACCGCTGGGGGGGGCGCGTAGTACACGCGGGGTGGCGGTGGCGCGTAATAAATGGGGCGCGGCGCCACGTACACCGGCGGGGGAGCCACATACACGGGGTAACCGTAGCCGTTGCTAACGCCCACCGACACGCCAGGCGAATTCACGCCAATCGACCAATTGACATCACGCGCCTGGGCAGCACCGGCGCCAGTCAGCAGCGCCAGTGCCACGCCGGCCGCTGCGGCCATGGCTTGGATAGAACGGGTTTTCGTCATGGAAATCTCCTTTTTGAGGGGAGGCGGCCCACGGGCGGGGTTGGCCTCTGCCGTGCATAACGCACCAGGTGCCCAAAAGGATGGCACAAAACCGCCGCAATATTGTTTCTGGACGTACACGCGCCAGCGGCACCTGTGCCATTTGCCACGTAAGCGCCGCCTAAAATGGGCGAATGAGTACCCCCACCCCCGCCAACACACAACCTGCAGCCACCGCTGCAGCCCCCGAAGCCGTCAAGCCCAGCAACTTTCTGCGCCAGATCATCGAATCTGATCTGGAAAAAGGCACCTACGCCACCCGCCGCTGGGCAGGCAGCCCCGGCGACGCCGCCCACCACGCCAAGGGCGAGCCCGACCCCGCCAAGATCCGCACCCGCTTCCCGCCCGAGCCCAACGGCTACCTGCACGTGGGCCATGCCAAGAGCATCTGCATCAACTTTGGCCTGGCGCGTGACTACGGCGGCGTGTGCCACCTGCGCTTTGACGACACCAACCCCGAAAAAGAAGACACCGAATACGTCAACAGCATCATCGACGCGGTGAAATGGCTCGGTTTTGACTGGGCCCAGCTCGGCCAGGCCCCCGGCAGCGCCGCGCCCTACCAGGCTAGCGACTACTTCGACTTCATGTATCGCGCGGCGGAATACCTGATTGAAGCCGGCCACGCCTACGTGGACGAGCAAACACCCGAAGAAATGCGCGTGAACCGGGGCGACTTTGGCAAGCCCGGCGTCAACAGCCCCTTCCGCACCCGCACCCCGGCAGAAAACCTGGCGCGCTTTCGCGAAATGAAGGGTGGCAAGCTGGCCGACGGCGCAGCCGTGCTGCGCGCCAAGATCGACATGGCCTCGCCGAACATCAACATGCGCGACCCGGCCATCTACCGCATTCGCCGCGCCACGCACCACAACACGGGCGACACATGGTGCATTTACCCCATGTACACCTTTGCGCACCCCATTGAAGATGCGCTGGAGCAAATCACCCACTCGTTCTGCACGCTGGAATTTGAAGACCAGCGCCCTTTCTACGACTGGCTGATGGACCGCCTTTGCGAAGGTGGCCTGCTGGCCGCCCCCGCCCCCAAGCAGTACGAATTTGCGCGCCTGAACCTCACCTACGTCATCACCAGCAAGCGCAAGCTGGCCCAACTGGTTCAGGAGGGCAAAGTCAACGGCTGGGACGACCCCCGCATGCCCACCATCGTTGGCCTGCGCCGCCGTGGCTACACCCCCGCCGCCATCCAGATGTTTGCCGAGCGCATTGGCGTCACCAAGTCCGACAGCTGGATCGACTACAGCACCCTGGAAGGCTGCCTGCGCGAAGACCTGGAAGCCAAGGCCCACCGCGGCATGGCCGTGCTCGACCCCGTCAAGCTCGTGCTGACCAACTGGGACGAAGTGATGGGCCCCGGCCACCTGGAGCCCTGCCAACTGCCCGCCCTGCCCCACCCACCAGAAGGAACAGAATCGCCAATCCGCCACTTCACCATCGGCAAGGAAGTGTGGATTGAGCGCGAAGACTTCGCCGAAGTGCCGCCCAAGGGCTACAAGCGCCTTTATCCGCCCCGGCCAGGGGCGGACGGTCAAATGCTGCCCGGCAACACTGTGCGCCTGAAGGGCGGCTACGTCATTGAATGCACAGGCTGCACTAAAGATGCAGATGGAAACATCACCGAAGTGCTGGCCACCGTGGTGCCCGACACCAAGAGCGGCACCCCCGGCGCCGACACCGTGAAGGTGAAAGCCGCCATCACCTGGGTGGGCGTGGCCGACGGCGTGAACGCCGAAGTGCGCATGTACGACCGCCTGTTCAGCGACGCCCACCCCGACGCGGGCGGTAAAAACTTTTTGGAGAGCCTGAACCCGAACAGCCTGAAGGTGGTGACCGCCATCGTGGAGCCGTCACTCGCCAACGCCAAGCCGGACGACAAGTTCCAGTTTGAGCGGCATGGGTACTTTGTGGCGGACCGGGTGGACCACCGGGCGGAGAAGCCGGTGTTTAACTTGGCGGTGGGGTTGAAGGATTCGTGGGGGAAGTAATGCAATCGAACGCAGCGGTAGCGCCAGCAGTTAACGCGATGTGTCCGCTGGAGCAGCTTATTTGTGGTTCAGCCACCGCAACAAGCACGGCTATAGAGGACGAATCAATTCTGGTTCTTAAGGGAATCAGCAAATTGATTACTTCTTACTACGATTTCTCATTGGAATATAAACAAGATTTATCAAGGCTTCAGTCCTCATATTTCTTACCTGTTTCACTGCGAAGCCTCATGGAGACCACTGCTATCGGGCTACTTGCACGCATTGACCCATTAAGGGTCTTGCTCTCTAGCAAATCACAAAACAGTGCAGCCTACAACAAGGCGATGCCTCAAGCAGCCGCTCTCAAATGGAAGGGCGACGTTATGGGGGAAGCTGAAAAATCCTCTGCTACGCCAGCCAATAGCACAGCAGGAGCGGCAACAAAGAGTTTATGGGACCCTAGCTTGAGTAGCTCAAAACTTCCTAGACATCTTTTCTCCGGACAAATGTGCGAGGCTTTTTGGGAACCCGCTGCAAAAAATTTGGCCAATCTGCCGAACGCGATTTCGTCAACGTGGCTGGCGGAACTACAAAGCGAGACGCCTAAGGACCTCATTAAGAAGCTCATTGGCGAGGGTAATCAAATTTACAGTGAACTTTCAAAGGGCATACACCCAGAATTTGCTGTAAATCGCGAGTCAGAATACGACAGCCCAACACTGCAAACCTATTTGGAAAGAGCATTTAAATGGACTTCGTCCTTAGGACTGCTATCGCACTGCTCTGCATCTTTTTCAACCAGACTACAGTTTGAGCACTGCCTCAATCATCTCAAGACAATTGAGGAAATAGCAAGATGAACATAGAACAAATAGAAGAACAAGGACAACTCGTTCTTGCAGCAGAAGAGTGCTCTCCGGAACTTTTTTATGTTCTTCACAAATTCTCAGCATTTGAAGAACGCATCGTTCGGACTTTAATTGCACATGGGCCGGTCCTTTTACGCGGGGGGCGAGGGAGTGGGAAAAGCACATTAATGCGAGAAGCGGCGAACCGCCTCAATGGAAAAGAATCAACTGCTTTTGGCATTTATTTGAGTTTGCGTTACCTACCCTTACTGCGAGAGTCGGGGCCAACTTACGAGCGCTTCTTTTGTCAGCTGTTGACTGAAACAATAAACGCGGCTTTGGTGGATCAAGGGATAGACGATATAAATTTTCCAAGTGTCGAACATGGCGGAGAGTTACAAAGGGCGCTATCCAATCTTGCCAACATGGTGAACAAAAGAATTGTTCTCCTCTTCGATGATGCAGCTCACTTAGGTCGCGAATCAGCTTCAACGGAATTTTTTGATCTTTTTCGCTCTATATCAAGCCGCAATGTGTCTTGCAAAGCCTCCATATATCCGGGAGTAACAAATTTTGGTAAACGCTTCGATGTTTATAACGATGCAACGGTTATTGATGTTTCACGCGAAGAAGGCGCAGAAGCATTAGCGCAATTTTTCAGTTCCGTGATGGAGGCGAGATATCCGACTTTACCTGCAAAGTTCACATCTAGCCTTAGAAAAAACGAAGTTGCAGCTTTCTTAGGGAAAGCTGTTCTTGGAAACATGCGTGCTTTTGTTTTCGCATGCAACAAGCTGAGCCAATTTGAAAGCTCAATCGGTTTACCCGAATTAACCAAATGCCTTATTGAACTTTGCGCAGGCTACTTCTGGCCGTTGCTGGAAGAAGTACAACCAAAGCTGGGACGATATGAACCACTAGTAGAGCCAAGCAAATCACTCGCCGTTGCAATATTTAAAGTTTGCGGCGATGCTCGATCCCCGTCAGTAATAATTCATCGCGATTTTTGCCAACACTACGCCAAGCCGCTGGAAATCCTTGAATATGCGGGTTTTATCTTGAAGCGCGAGGCATCTAGAGCTTTGAAGAAAGGTGGTCGAGGTCCACGCTATGCGGTCAATCTGGCAAACCTTTTGGAAACAACGCCAGGTGCACGGCTAACTCAAGACCTTTTCAGTAAATGGCTTGAAACAGATCGCGACGATGTCGCGGAAATTCAAAGGTCTAGTGGTGCGTTCGAAGGAATTGAAATGCCCAGTCTTTTGGAAAACAGAGACTTGGGAATTTTAGATAGCCCCGTCTCCGCGATTGCGAAATCTCCAGCTTATCCTTATGGCCTTACACCTAAGCGTCTAGAAGTACTTGAAAGCGCAGGTTACAAGACCATCGGCGATGTAGTGGACGCTAGCGATGCGGAACTGACGGCATTACCATGGATTAAAGAGGCAACCCTCCCAAAAATCAGGGCTGTGCTCGCACAGGCAATTTGGATGTGAGCGAGGACATAAAGGAGTCAGATCTTGATTTTGCCTTTATTAGTGATCGAGATCATCCGCAAGCAATAAGTCACAAGCGCTCTATTTCATGGAAGATCAACATAAATGGCGAAATTTCTTTCGACAACCGGCACCAACTACCACCTTGAAGAACTGATCAAAGGCGCGTCAGACCGCTTGATCCTGATCAGCCCTTTCCTCAAGCTCAACGACCGGATGAAGGAGCTGCTGGCCGATAAAAACCGCCTGAAGATCGATGTCCGTATCGTCTATGGCAAAAGCGAGTTGCAGCCGCAAGAGATTGAATGGCTGCGCGGTCTGACCTACATCCGCACCAGCTTTTGCAAGAACTTGCATGCCAAGTGCTACATGAATGAAGAGATGTGCATCATCACCAGCCTGAATCTGTACGAGTTCAGCCAGGTGAACAACAACGAGATGGGCATCCTGATTCAGCGCAGCGAGGACGGTCAGCTCTACAAAGACGCTTATGAAGAGGCGCAGCGCATCATTCGCATCAGCGATGAGGTGCGGATATCGTTGGAACGAGTGACCAGTGATAGCGATGCAAATGGCAAAGACGACGATAAAAGTGCGACCGATGCGCCAACAGACAAGCTCACGTCCTCCAAGATTGGACAAAAGCTGGGGCTGAAAACGGCGCAGTTTTTGGATCGCGCAACAGAGCTGGGCTATCTGGCTGCCGATGGCGACAAACACACCATCACGCCCAAGGGCGAAAAAGCGGGCGTGGAGTTTGTTGCCAAATCGCGCTTCGGCCCGTACTTCTTGTGGCCGCAAGACTTCCATCTGGTCTGACCATGTCGCCGCAGTCCATCATCCATTTCTGGTTCACCGAACTCACCCCCCAGCAGCACTTCGCCAAAGACACTGCATTGGACGAATCCATCCGCACCCGCTTCGGCCCCACGCTAGAGGTCGCGGCCCGTTGTGAGCTGTTCGCCTGGCGCGCCACGCCCGAAGGCCGGTTGGCAGAAATCCTGGTACTGGACCAGTTCTCGCGCAATGTGTACCGCGACACCGCCCGCGCCTTTGCGCAGGACGCGCTGGCCCTTGCGCTGACGCAAGAGCTGGTGGCCAGCGGGCAGGACCGCCTCCTGCCCACGGCGCAGCGCGTGTTTGCCTACATGCCGTACATGCACAGCGAATCGGCGCTGATCCACGAGCAAGCCCTTGCGCTGTTTGCGCAGCCGGGCATGGAAAACAACCTGGACTTTGAGCGCCGCCACAAGGCCATCATTGACCGCTTTGGGCGTTACCCGCACCGCAACGCAGTGCTGGGCCGCACCTCCACGCCCGAAGAACTGGCTTTCTTGAGCGAACCGGGCTCTTCGTTCTAGATTGACGGCGGCAGATTTGCTACGCTTTTGGTAGCTGCCTGCGCTCTATCCATAAGCGCCAGAAGCCAATTTGGCACATAACTGAACTGCTCCGGTAAACTGCAGCCCATGCGCCCCTCCCAAGCCCTGAGCCAGCACCGTGAAGCCGTCTGCCTTGCTGCAGCGCGCTACCGCGTGGCCAACCCACGGGTGTTTGGTTCGGCCCTGCACGGCAATGACCGCGAAGGAAGCGATCTGGATTTGTTGGTAGACCCACTGCCGGGAGCCACCTTGTTCGATCTGGGTGGCCTGCAAGACGAACTGCAGGAGCTGCTCGGCGTATCGGTGGATGTGCTCACGCTCCAAGACCTGCCCGCCAAGTTCCGCGATATCGTTGCGCAAGAAGCGCGCCCTGTATGACCTTGAAGACGTCGAACAGGTTGCCAGACTACCTGGACCCCATGCGGCAGGCCATTGCCGATGCACAGACTTTCACCGAAGGCATGGCCCCAGCGGACTTCATGCAAGACAGGCGCACCCAGCAAGCGGTGGTGAGGAGCCTCATCGTGCTGGGCGAGGCGGCGACCAAGGTGATGGACCAATTCCCGGACTTTGCCGCCAGCCATGCTGAGATTCCCTGGCGCAATATGCGGGGGATGCGAAACCGCATTGCGCACGGCTACTTCGATATCAACCTTGAAGTGGTTTGGGGTACTGTCCAAACCGCACTGCCTGCATTAAAAAGCCAGTTGGATGCATTGCAGCCGAGCTGAATAGTGGGTTGCCGCCTCTGCCAACGCGACGGCAGTCAGCGGCTGAAGGCCAATTTCAATCAAGGCAATCCAGCACTGTTAACGCCCATCCATCCATGAAAACTTCGTTCACCCCCACCTTTGTCCATGTGCCGCCCGGCCCGCTGGCGGGGCCGTTGCAGTTGCTGCCGGTCAATTCCGAGGTGGTGGCAGTGCACACCGCCACCGGGGCGCATGTGGGTTCGCTCAAACAGGTGGGCGGGGTGTGGAAGTTCAAGGCCATGGGCTACGACGCTGCCGGGCGCATGGAGCCGGGCCACGGCCCGCTGACGAACCAGCACAACATGGCGTTTGCCGCGCCCGATGCGGCCGAGGTGAGTGCGCGGTTGCTGGGGGCGCTGGCGGGCAAATCTGGCGCGGGGTCTTGACGGTTTAAAGCTCTCGGCACACTTCAAGGCGCCGGGGGTTGTGGGCGTGCAGTGAGTGGCCTACGCACCGGGCGCGGCTGGCGCTGAAGTGAATAGGCAAGGCCTCTCCTTGTCGTTCAGCACAGCCCTGAAATTGCTCTCATATCTATAGCTGGTAGCGCTTACTAGCTGAGCGCTACAGGCCTTTTTGCTTTAAACATCTGGTTGCTCAACCTGCGTACGCGTGGCCAGCAGCGCACCTGTGCTGGCGGGCTGGTGTGCGCTCTGCGCTTGCCTTCATGGCCGCCCGAAAGAAGGCCACGTGTTCCACATCGACTTCACGGCTTGAACCGTTCGGCGAAGGAAAGATGGATACAACCTCCGCACCTGCTTACAATGTTAACAAAATGTAATTTGATACGGATTGCCGTAGCGGTTGCATGGCAGCAGCGCAAGTGTGAGAGGTGTTTAGCCTCCGACTTTCTACGCTACCTAAATGATAGCGCCCAGCGCTTTCTGCACAAGCCCTAGAAGGCTTTAAAGCATTGGGATTGCTCCACTTGATGCGGCCGGGAATTGCTGGGCAGGCCGCAGACCATCGCGTTAGCAAGGAGAACGACGTGGCACGCACTTATTCACGGTCGGTGGGGCGCAGCAGGCGGCAAGAGCGGGCGCGGGGTGCGCTGCGGGAAAAGGGCTGGGCGGCGTGTGTGCTGGGTGTGGCGCTGCTGACGGTGTTCCCGCTGGTCGCTGGCAACACCACCTTCGGCACCGCCGTCAGCCAAGGGCTGCGCCCGGTGGGGTGGACGGCCTTGGGCCTGGGGGTGGTGCTGCTGGCCCTGCACTATGCGCTGAAGGGCAAAGAATCAAAACTGCGCGCGGTGCCCCCCGCCAACTCGCGCCCGGCAGCGCAAAAGCGCAACGGGCGCGCCACCCTGCAAACGGCCAACAGCGTTGCCAGCCACCCTGCTGCCGATGCCCGCAACACGGCGCAACGCACCGAGCCCACGCTGACCGACACAGCTGCCCCCACTACAACCCCGGCCGGACCCGCGGTGGCATGGAACATGGAAGTGTTTGCCGCAATTGAGTGGCGCCGCTTTGAAGCGGTGTGCGAGGCGCTGTTTGCGCAGGCGGGGTTTGAGACACACGCCCAATCGCACGGGGCCGATGGCGGCGTGGACATTTGGCTGCACAGCCGCAACAGCCCGGGCCCGGCGGCGGTGGTGCAATGCAAGCACTGGCAGAGCAAACCCGTGGGGGTGCGCGAGCTGCGCGAGTTTTATGGGGTGATGGCATCGCACAAGCTCAAGCGCGGCACGTTTGCCACCACGTCCACCTACACACCCGAGGCCCTGGCGTTTGCGCGGGCCAACAGCATCCACACGCTGGACGGCGCCGGGCTGCTGCAACTCATCAGCCGCCGCACGCCTGCGCAGCAGCAGGAACTGCTGCAAGTGGCTTATGAGGGAGAGTATTGGCGCCCCACCTGTGCCAGCTGCGGCACCAAGATGGTGGAGCGCAGCCGCAGCAGCGATGGTGGCCTGTTCTGGGGCTGCACCAACTACCCGCGCTGCAAGCGCACGCTGCCCAAGGCCACCGGCGGTTAGCTATTGATTTCATAGCTGGTAGCGCTTGATGGACAAGCGCTACAGCCGATTTTGATTCAAAACTATCGCAGCACAAATTCCATCACCGCGCAGACGGCGGCCACCTGCGCGGCGGTGCATTCCTCGGGTGTGGTGCGGGCGCTGTCGGGGTAGACCTCGGTGGTGGTGGTGTAGCGCGCGCCGGTCACGCTGGCACACAAGCCCAAGGCCTGCAAGGGGTAGGCAATGATGCCGGGCGCCAGCACGGGCGAGCCGATGATCTGCTGGCGCTCGTCTGCCGGGGCGATGTGGGTTACGGCGGCCACAGCCTGCAGCACGGCTTGCTGGAAGGCGGGTTGCAGGTTTTCGGTGTCGTCTACCAGGTAGAAGCCGTCGGGAATGGTGCCGGGCTGAAATGCCTTGCCGTCCCGCGCGGCGAGTGCGGGGCGGTATTCAGATTCGTCGGTGTCGGTGGTTTCGTGCAGGTCAATGTGCGCGGCGAACTGCCCGCGCAGGGGCGCAACCAGGGCCATGAGCGCAGCGGATTCCTGCACCGTGGTGCCGGGGCGGAAGCTGCGGTTGGGGTCGATGGCGTCGTGGTTCCAGCGCTGGATACGCTCCCACCCCCAGGGGCTGACGCAGGGGGCCACCAGCCAGTTCACGCGGCCTGCGTAGCGTTCGCCATGCTCATCCACAAAACGCAAGGCGCCCAGCACGCCGCTGGTTTCATAACCATGCACGCCGCCCGTGACCAGCACCGTGGGCAGACCTGCTACCCACTGGCGGGGGCGAATGGCGTGCACGGGGTAGCGGTCATCGCCGTAGGCCACTTCGCCGTAGCGGCTGATGTCGAACCGGTTGCGCAGGCCTTCCACCACCGCCAGCACATCGTCGGCATAGCTGCGTTGGCGCACTTGCCGCGCGCGCCACTGGGCTTGCTCGGCAGGCCCCCAGGCCTGGCCAGGGGTGCCGATGGGGTAGGACGACGGGGGGAAAGCCGAGGGGCTGGCGGTGCTGGGTGCAGTCATGGGATTGGGGTTTGCATTCAATCGAGTAACCAGGCGGTGCGGTAGCACGGCAAGGCGAACGAACGCGGTTATACGTTGGAAGGCAAAGCCGTATGAAGGCCACGGTGGCCAGGCCGGTGTGGTCACCGGCCCATTGCCGGGGCACTTATTTTGCAGTGCCTGGCGCCCTGTCCCAGCGGCATCAGGGCGTTACTTGAGCCACTTGTCTGCGGCTTGCTTGATGGCGCCACGGCTTTCAATCAAACCCCACACAAAGCCCATCACGCGGGTGTAGTCCGCGTCATCCGTGGGCACCATGAAGCCCAGGTAGTTCTTGGGGGTGAGGGGTGCATCCACAAACGCGGCGTGCAGGCGCGTGTCCACGCGGGCGTAGTGCAGGGCTTCGTAGGTTTCGGTAATCATCACGTCGCCCTTGCCTTCGGCGATCAGCGCGGGGATTTCGGCGTTCTTGTCGTGCGTGCTCACCTGGGCAGCCTTCAGATTGGCCAGCACATAGGTTTCGTTGGTGCCACCGGGGTTCTTGATGACGCGCACGCCGGGCTGGTTCATGGCGTCCACGCTGGTGAACTTGGCCTTGTCTGCAGCGCGCACCAGGGCCACTTTGCCGAAGGGTGCGTAGCCGGGCAGCATGTCGAACAGGCGCATGCGGTTCACGTTACGGGTGATGCCGCCCACGGCCACGTCAAACTTGTCGCCCTGCAGGTCTTTGAACAGGTTGGGCCATGAGGTGGGCACGTATTCAATCTTCACGCCCAGTTCTTTGGCCATGGTTTCGATCACGTCAATGTCGTGGCCCGAATAGCCGCCATCGGTCTTGATGGCAAACGGCCGGTAGTCGCCCGGCGTGCCCACGCGGATGACCTTGGTCTCCATGATCTTGTCGAGCCGGGGGCCCGCCACGGCTGCCTGGGTGAACGACAAGGTAGCCACCACGGCAGCAGCGGCCACTGCCAGGAATTTGTTGGGGGTCATTTCAAAAAGCTCCAAAAGGGTGAACATGCAAGCAGAACCAGCGGCACACGGTATGCCAAAGCAAAGGGGGTGCCAATGCGTAGAAACCATTTGCATGCTTATCAATGCAGCGCCGTATAGCCCAGGTGCATATGAGCGATTAGTTTTAACAAATGGCCATTCGTCATCGATTGAAATATCCTTCATGCACTGTTGAGCAAGACACCCGTTTCAGAAGGAGAGAACCATGAGCAACGAAGCCAAATGCCCTTTCACCGGCGCGCAAGCCAGCGTACAAGGCGCGAAGACTGCTACCGCCCGCCAGACCAACCGCGACTGGTGGCCCAACCAACTGAACCTGGGCATCCTGCACCAGCACGCCCCCGCATCCAACCCGCTGGGCGAAGACTTTGACTACGCCGCCGCTTTTGAAAAGCTGGACTACGCAGCCCTCAAAGCCGACCTGAAGGCGCTGATGACCGACTCGCAAGACTGGTGGCCCGCCGACTGGGGCCACTACGGCGGCCTGTTCATTCGCATGGCCTGGCACAGCGCCGGCACCTACCGCACCAGCGATGGCCGTGGCGGCGCAGGCACTGGCAACCAGCGTTTTGCCCCGCTGAACAGCTGGCCCGACAACGGCAACCTGGACAAGGCCCGCCGCCTGCTGTGGCCCATCAAGCAAAAGTACGGCAATGCCATCTCGTGGGCCGACCTGATGATCCTGGCGGGCAACGTGGCGCTCGAATCCATGGGCTTCAAGACCTTCGGCTTTGCCGGTGGCCGTGCCGACATCTGGCAGCCCGAAGAAGACATCTACTGGGGTTCGGAAGCCGAATGGCTGGCCACCAGCGACAAGCCGAACAGCCGCTACAGCGGCGAGCGCGACCTGGAACCCCCCCTGGCCGCCGTGCAGATGGGCCTGATCTACGTGAACCCCGAAGGCCCGGACGGCAAGCCCGACCCCGTGGCCAGCGGCCGCGATGTGCGCGAAACCTTTGCCCGCATGGCGATGAACGACGAAGAAACCGTGGCCCTGGTGGCCGGCGGCCACACCTTCGGCAAGGCCCACGGCGCGGGCGACCCCAAGCTGGTCGGCCCGGAGCCCGAAGCCGCCCCGCTGGAAGCGCAGGGCCTGGGCTGGATCAACCAGTTTGGTACCGGCAAGGGCGTGCACACCACCACCAGCGGCATTGAAGGCGCCTGGAAGCCCAACCCCACCACCTGGGACAACGGCTACTTCGACATGCTGTTTGGCTACGAGTGGGAGCTGACCAAGAGCCCATCCGGCGCGCACCAGTGGGTGGCCAAGGACGTGAAGCCCGAGCACATGATCCCAGACGCGCACGACCCCAGCAAGAAGCACCCGCCCATGATGACCACGGCCGACCTCTCGCTGCGCATGGACCCAGCGTACGAGAAGATTGCCCGCCGCTTCCACCAGAACCCCGCCGAGTTTGCCGACGCCTTCGCCCGCGCCTGGTTCAAGCTGACCCACCGCGACATGGGCCCCAAGGCCTTGTACAAGGGCCCTGAAGTACCGGCCGAAGACCTCATCTGGCAAGACCCGCTGCCTGCGGTGGACCACGCACTGATCGACGCCAAGGATGCGGCCGAACTCAAGGCCCAGGTGCTGGCATCGGGCCTGACGGTGGCCGAGCTGGTGTCTACCGCCTGGGCCTCGGCATCCACCTTCCGTGGGTCGGACAAGCGCGGCGGTGCCAACGGTGCACGCATCCGCCTGGCACCGCAAAAGGACTGGGAAGCCAACCAGCCCGCCCAGCTGGCCAAGGTGCTGGGCGTGCTCGAAGGCATCCAGGCTGCATTCAATGCTGCACAAACCGGTGGCAAGAAGGTATCCCTGGCCGACCTGATCGTGCTGGCGGGCAACGCTGGTGTGGAAGCCGCTGCCCAGGCCGCAGGCCAGTCGGTGCAAGTGCCCTTCACCCCCGGCCGCACCGACGCCAGCCAGGCGCAGACCGATGTGGAATCGTTCGCCGTGCTGGAGCCCGTGGCTGATGGCTTCCGCAACTACCAGAAGAAGACGTACAGCGTGCCCGCCGAGGCCTTGCTCATCGACAAGGCCCAGTTGCTGACCCTGAGCGCGCCCGAAATGAGCGTGCTGGTTGCAGGCCTGCGCGTCATCGGCACCAACGTGGGTGGCACACAGCACGGAGTGTTCACCCAGCGTGCCGGGCAGTTGACGAACGACTTCTTCACCAACCTGCTGGACATGGGCACCGCCTGGAGCCCCGCATCGCCCGCCAACGAGGTGTATGAAGGCCGCGACCGCAAGACCGGCGCCGTGAAGTGGACAGGCACCCGCGTGGACCTGGTGTTCGGCTCCAACTCCCAACTGCGCGCCATTGCCGAGGTGTATGCCCAGGCAGATGCACAAGCCAAATTTGTGCGCGACTTTGTGGCCGCGTGGACCAAGGTGATGAACCTGGACCGCTTCGATGTAGCGTGACGCACTTTCCCCCCCTCTCTCACATCGCTCCACGGCACGGGCGGAGGGGGCCACTCGGCGCGCCATGCCCCCCGGCCGCACACCGTGGCGGTCGGGGGCTGGCGCCAAAGGCCACAGCAAGGGGGCGCCGAATCTTCCCGCACAGTCCGCCAGTCCCACGCCATCAAGCCCTGCCCCCACCGCGGGGCTTTTTTGTGCCAGTCACATCACTTTTTGCGCCCCGTGGGGCCCGACCGTTTCCGCGAGATAGCGGCAGATGCTGAAATGGCCCAATTCTCGAACTTGGCAAAAATCAACAAACGCATCGAAAAATCACCATCTTCTATAAATAGCTATCTACTTTCGCCATTTTCTTGACCGGTGCACCACACCTCAAAGCCCTTCAAAACGCGTTTTCCTCCACTACACTCCGGCCCCGACCTGTCCACCCAGGCTGACGCTGAGGCCCTGGGCAGTGTTTTTTTGCGCATTGCCGGAGAACCCGATGTCCTCACCTCACCCGCAGCCAGCGTCCCTCGCGCGCCGCAGCCTTGATGCTGTGTGGCACCCCTGCACACAAATGGCGCGGGCCGAGCACCTGCCGCCGCTGGCCATCGCCCGGGGCAATGGCCCCTGGCTGGAAGACACGGCAGGGCAACGCTACTTTGACGCCAACAGCTCCTGGTGGGTCAACCTGTTCGGCCACAGTGATGCTGGCGTGCACAACGCCATCCGCGAGCAGCTGGGCACCCTGCCCCACGTGATGCTGGCCGGCTGCACCCACGAGCCCGCCGTGCGCCTGGCCGAGCGCCTGGGTGCACGCACTGGCGGCGCCCTGGGCCACGCCTTCTTCGCATCCGACGGTGCCAGCGCGGTCGAGATTGCACTCAAGCAGAGCTTCCACAGCTGGCGCAACCTGGGGCAAGCGCAGCGGCGCGAGTTTGTGTGTCTGCAAAACGGCTACCACGGCGAAACCATCGGTGCGCTGGCCGTGACCGACGTGGCCGTGTTCCGCGATGCGTACGACCCGCTGCTGATGCGTGCCCACACCGTCGAATCACCCGATGAGCGCCGGGGCAACGAGGCCGCCGCCCTGGCCGCGATGCGCGCGCTGCTGGCCGAGCGCGCCGAGCACATCGCCGCCGTCATCGTCGAGCCCCTGGTGCAGGGCGCAGCCGGCATGGTCATGCACGGGCCGGGCTACCTGCGCGGTCTGCGCGCCCTCACCCGCGAGTTCGGCGTGCACCTGATTGCCGACGAAATCGCCGTGGGCTGCGGGCGCACCGGCACCTTCTTCGCCTGGGAGCAGACCGAGCCCACCGGACCAGCCGACTGGCCCGACTTCATCCTGCTGTCCAAGGGCATCACCGCCGGTACCCTGCCGCTTTCGCTGGTGCTGAGCAGCGAAGCCGTCTACCGGGCCTTCTGGAGCGAAGACGTGGGGCGGGGCTTTTTGCACTCGCACTCGTACACCGGCAACGCCCTGGCCTGCGCCGCCGCCAACGCCGTGCTCGACCGCTTTGATGCGGGCCAGGCAGAGCGCGTGCGCGTGCAGGCCGCCTGCCTGGCCACCCACTGCGCGCCGCTGGCCACCCACCCGCGCGTGCGCCACTGGCGCCAGCGCGGCCTGATCCTGGCGTTTGACGTGGCCGAAGCCGGCGCTGGCTTCAGCGAGCGCTTTCACCTGGCGGCACGCCGCCACGGCCTGCTGATCCGCCCCATCGGCGCCACCGTCTACCTGATGCCGCCCTACCTGATCGACGACGAAAGCGCCGCTTTCCTGGCCCGTGCCGTGGCCGCCGCCCTCGACGACGTCACCGCCAAGGACTGAGCCATGCTGCTTGACCACCTGAACCACCAGCTTGCGGCCATCGCCGCACGCCACCAGACCCGCAGCCTGCGCATGGCCCACAGCCCCACCGGACCGCGCCAGAGGGTGCGCGATGCGCAGGCCAGCCCGGGGGATGAGCGGGAGTTGCTCATGTTCTGCTCCAACGACTACCTGGGCCTGGCCGGCCACCCCGCGCTGGCCCAGGCCCTGGCCGAGGGTGCCGCGCACTGGGCTGGCGGCTCGGGCGCGTCGCACCTCATCAGCGGCCACACCGCCGCCCACGAGGCGCTGGAGGCCACGCTGGCCGGCTGGTACGCGCCCCACATCCCGCAGGCCCGGTGCCTCACCTTCAGCACGGGCTACATGGCCAACCTGGCCGTGACCACCGCGTTGGGCGACGCCGAGGCCGAGTTCTTCTCAGACGCGCTCAACCACGCCTCGCTGATCGACGGCATGCGCCTGGCCAAGGCCCCCGTGCAGCGCTACCCGCACGCCGACCTCGCCACCCTGGCCGCCCAGCTCGCCGCCAGTACGGCGCGCATCAAGCTCATCGTGACCGACGGCGTCTTCAGCATGGATGGCGACATCGCCCCGCTGCCCGCGCTGCTGCGCCTGGCCGAGGCCCATGACGCCTGGCTGGTGGTGGACGACGCCCACGGCTTTGGCGTGCTGGGCGAGCGCGGGCGCGGTGTGCTGGAACACTTTGGCCTGTGCAGCGAACGGCTGATCCTGGTCGGCACCCTGGGCAAGGCGGCCGGCCTGGCCGGGGCTTTCGTCGTGGCGCACGCCACCATCGCGCAGTACCTGCTGCAGGCCGCACGCACCTACATCTTCACCACCGCCTCGCTGCCCGCCGTGGCCCACGCCTTGTGCACCAGCCTGGCGCTGATCGAGGGAGCCGAAGGCCAGGCACGGCGCCAGCAACTGCAAGCATTGCAGGCCCGGCTGCGCGCCGGCGTGCAGGCGCTCATGGCGCGCCGACCTGACTTGGGCTGGCGGCTGGCCGATTCCGACACCCCCGTGCAACCGCTGATCGTGGGCGACAACGCCGCCGTGATGGCGCTGGCCGCGCGGCTTGATGCGGCGGGCCTGCGCGTTCCCGGCATCCGCCCGCCCACCGTGCCCGAAGGTGAGGCACGCCTGCGCATCACCCTGTGTGCGAGCCACACCGAGGCCGATGTGGACGCGCTGCTGCATGCGCTGCAAAACACCCTGACAAGCGACCTGGAGACCGCCACACCATGACCCGTGCCTTCTTTGTCACCGGCACCGACACCGAGATCGGCAAGACCACCATCACCGCCGCGCTCACGCACTGGGCAGCCCAGGCCGGGCGGCGCAGCGTGGCTGTCAAGCCCGTGGCGGCCGGCCAGGAGGCCGTGAGCGGCCCCGCAGGACTGCACTGGGTCAATGAGGATGTGGCCCGCCTGCAAGCGGCCAGTAACCTCCCCGACCTGAGCGATGCCGATGTGGGCCCACTGCAGCTGCGCACCCCCTGCGCGCCGCACATCGCCGCCGCACTGGAGGGGGTGAGCATCGACCGCACCGCTCTGCTGAGCGCAGTGCGCGCCACGCTGGCGCGGGCGGAGGTCGGCTTTGTGGAAGGCGTGGGCGGCTTCTGCGTGCCGCTCACCGCCGACTGGGACACCGCCGACCTCGCCGCCGAGCTGGCCTTGCCCGTGGTGCTGGTGGTGGGCCTGCGCCTGGGCTGCATCAACCACGCCCTGCTCACCGCCCAGGCGATTCGTGCGCGCGGGCTGGCGCTGGCCGGCTGGGTGGGCAACACCGTGGACGCCACCCAACCCCACCAGGCCGACAACCTGACGGCGCTGGCCGACCGGCTGAACGCCCCCTGCTGGGGCGTGGTACCACGCCTGGGCGGCTCTGCGCCGGGCGCGGCAGACGTGGCAAGCCACCTGAACACCGCCGAGCTGCACACGGCCTTGCTGGCCTGAGCCATTCGAAAATTCACAAAATTTGGCTCTAGCGCTTATCCACAAGCGCAAGCAGCTATCAAAACAGAAGCAAGCCTTTCTCCCGCCACCCCTTCCGTTGCGGTATGGTCGCGGGTTTTCTCACTGCACCACACACCATGAACTTTGCCAGCCGCCTCCAGCAACTGCCTTCCATCGCCCACCTTTCCGCCCTGCATGTGTTGGGCGCCGACAACCAACCTACCGCCACGCTAGAAAACAAGCCCGGTCAAGCGGGTTCGCTGGCCGTGTACCACGCGCTGGCTGCCCTGTATGGCGGCCGCATCACCCCTGCTGCCGCCAGCCTGGGCCTGGAGTGGTATGCCGAACACACGGCCGACGCCCACGCCAACCCCGGCAAGCACCCCAACATTGATCGCCTGGTGCAGTGGGCGCAAGGCAGCACCAGCTACGAAGTGCGCCTGCAGGCTGCCGCGTAAAACCATCCCTTTCGCAACGCGATGTAAATGTTATGCAGCCACGCGGCTGCGCCATTTACAGCGCCAGGGGCACAGATCATGATGGGCGCCCATTCTTCGTTGCCTGCATCCCTTGTTCTGGAGCCCCCATGCCCGCCAACTCGTCTGCCCCCGGCACCGTCACGCTGCACCGCGTTCTGCGCGCACCGCCTGAGCGCTTGTACCGCGCCTTTCTGGACCCCGACGCCATGGCCAAATGGCTACCGCCGCACGGTTTCACCGGCCGCGTGCTCGAGCTGGATGCGCGCGTAGGCGGGCGCTACCGCATGCAGTTTTGCAACCTTGCCACCGGACAAGTGCACGCGTTTGGGGGGGAGTACCTGGAACTGGTGCCCCATGAGCGCATCGTCCACACCGACCGGTTTGACAACGCCCACTTGCCCGGCGAGATGCGTACCACCGTCACCTTCAAGCCCGTCTCCGTGGGCACCGAGCTGAAGGTAGTGCAAGAAGGCATTCCGGCCATGATTCCTGCCGAGGCCTGCTACCTGGGGTGGCAGGAGTCGCTGCTGCTGCTCGCCCAACCGGCCGAGGCCGCCATACCGGACTAATGCGGGGGTTGTGCCGGCCCTGGCCCGCGCTCATCCATTCGCTCCTCTTTTGATAGCTGTCGGCGCTTATTCACCGTGCCCCAGCACCATTTTTTTCATCAAACTCGGTTACCCTTGGCAGCTTACTCTTTAGGAATGCACCATGAAAAAACTCAACGTCACCATCCAGCTTGAAATGTCCGTGCCCGACGATTGGAGCCTGGTGGAAACGTCTGAAGGCACGCCCGTGCTCCAGTTGCCCGACGGCACGTTCATGGACCTGGCCATCGAACCCCTGTTTGCCACCAACCCCGAAGAGACCTGGAGCAGCACCGACGACGATGAGGTGCTCAACGATGTGCTGGACATGGTGGACAGCGAATCCGTCACCTACGAATTCACCCCCGTCTGACGCGGCGCTGCTAGCCCGGATATTTCACGCATGTAGGCAACGGCCTGCGCAGCGGGGCATCGCGGCGCGGATTTGAGCGAGCAAGGCCACGATGTTGGCCGCAGCCATGGGTGTGATGGTTGGCATGCGCAATGCGGTCGCACTGACCCCCACCCCGGCTTGGGTTGCGGGCCGTTTTTGTTTCATCGCGCCGGCCAGGCGCTGCTGGTGTGTTCAGGGTGAGCGCAGCTGGCTCATGGCGTGCGCGAAGGTCTGCGCACTGGGCCAGTTGGAGGCCAGGTACAGGCGGATGCGCCGCGTGTTGCGCGTCACCACTGCCGCCACCTTGAGCAGCTTCATGCGCAGCGTGTCGATCTGCGCCGTGGCCAGCTCTGTGCCCTGCAACGCCAACGCGCGCAGCCTCTCTACCAGCACGTAGCCCAGCGCGGCCAGCAGCATGCGCAGTTGGTTGGAGCGCAGCACATGGCAGCTCGTGCGCGTGGCGAACAGCCCTACCTGCGCTTCCTTGATCCGGTTCTCCGCCTCGCCGCGCTGGCAGTACACGCCGTCGTACAGCGCCTGGGGATCACCGGCAAGGTTTGTCACGATGAAGCGCGGGTTGCAGCCTTGCGCGCCCCATTCAAGCCGCGTGATCACGCGCCGCTCGTGCGGCCAGCTCTGTGCGGCGTAGTCGAATTCATCGACCATGCGCTGTTTGGCCCCGCTGCGCTCGTATTCGTCTTTCATTGAGAGTTCGGCAAACGCCACGCGCGCCTGCAGCCGTGCATTGCGCGCCAGACCCACGATGTAGTGCACGCCGGCGCGCTCGCACCAGTTCAGGATGCGTTGGCGGCAGAACCCGGAGTCGGCCCGAAACACGATGCGCACCTGCGGCCAACTCTGGCGCAGTCGGCGCACCAGCAGCTTGAGGATAGCCCCAGCGTGCTGCGCCGCATCGATGTTGCTGGGCCGCAAGTAGGCGCACAGCAGTTGCTGGCCGCAGAACACGTACAGGGGCAGGTAGCAGTAGCTGTCGTAGTAACCATGGAAGAAGCGTGCCTCCTGCTGGCCGTGCAACGGGTTGTCGGTGGCATCAAAGTCCAGCACCAACTCTTCGGGCGCGCTCTCGAAGCTGGCGATGAACTGATTGACCAACACCTCGTGCAGCCGCCACGCCGTGGCACGGTCGGCCCATTTCTCCAGTCGGCAAAGCGTAGGCGCGCTGGCAATCTCGTGGTCCACGCCAACAGCCGTCTGCACAGCCACGTCACAGCGCAGAGCACCGTGGTCGTTGAGGTCTTCCCAGCCCAGCGCCAGGCCGTACACCCGCTGGCGCAACATGTCGCGCACGTCGTGCGTGATCAGTAGCGGATTGCGCGGATCGGCGATGCAGCGCGCCGCCGCATCCATCAAGCCCAGCTTGCGATCGACCTGGCCAAGCAGCATCACGCCACCATCGCTGGTCATGCTGCCGCCGTCAAAACACCCCTGCACCACGCGCCGGCCCAACCGGCCAAAGTCCATGCTCCCAACGTCAATTTCTTCGGTACAGTTTGGCTTCGGCATTGCCCGCTCGTTGATCAAGATTCGACACCTGGATTTTCGGGCACACAAGGGCAATGCCGTCCTCGTTTGTGGCTCTACTACGGTGAAATATCCGGGCTAGCCGTCCAGCCAGCCAGCAACTCACTTCAAATTTGATAGCTGCCAGCGCTTATAGAATAAGCGCTGGCAGCTATTTTTCTTTCAAACACCGCCCCCTTCCATGCCGCTCTTGAACCGCCGCCACCTGCTCGCGTCCCTCACCCTGGCATCGTTGCCCGGCATTGGCCTGGCGGCCAAGCAGCGGCCCGCGCCCGCAGGTGTCTGGCCGCGCGCGTTGGCAGTGCCAGGCGGGGTGGCGCGGCTGTCGCTGGGCCCCGCAGCGCAGCGGCCCCGTGTGCAGGTGCGCCAGGGCGATGCGGATGTGCCCGTGCTGGTGGTGGGCGACGCCATCGAGTGGACGGCTGTGCTGGGCATTCCACTGGCCGCACCCACGGGCGACGCCCATGTGACGGTGCTGCCCGCAGCGGCCGAAGGGCAGGCACGGCAGGTTCACTACACCGTGGCCCCCAAGCGGTATGCGGAGCAGCAACTCACCGTCTCGCCCCGCACGGTAGACCTGTCGCCCCAAGACCAGGCCCGCTACGAGCGCGAACGCGACCACCAGGCCCGCATCATGGCCACCTGGAGCGAACCCGCAGGCGGCGCCGTGCCGTCCCTGCACATGCGCCAACCCACACCGGGGCGGCGCTCCAGCTCGTTTGGCCTGCGGCGGGTGTTCAACGGGCAAGCCCGCAATCCGCACAGCGGCATGGACATCGCCGCCCCCACCGGCACGCCCATCGTGGCGCCGCTGCCGGGCACTGTGATTGACACGGGCGACTATTTCTTCAACGGCGGCACAGTGTGGCTGGACCATGGCCACGGCGTGCTCACCATGTATTGCCACCTGAGCAGCATCGACGTGCAGGTGGGCGACACCCTGAGCGCAGGCGACGCCTTCTGTAAGGTGGGCGCCACTGGCCGCGTGACCGGGCCGCACCTGCACTGGGGCGTGATGCTCAACCGCGCCATGGTGGACCCAGCCCTGTTCATGGACCGACCGGGGCTGGAGCACAATCCGCCCCTCACGCTTGGAAAGGCTGGTGCTTTAGCCCCTGCCCCACGCCACCCACACCTTTGGTCTGCCCCATGCGCCTCACCTTGATTTCTGCCCGCCCGCACCCTGTTCCACGGGTTCGCCCAGCCCTGGGCGCACTGGCCTGCGCGGTGGCCCTGCTGTGCTCTGGCTGCGCCGTGGTGGCTGTGGCCGACGCAGCCGTTACGGTGGTGAGCACCACGGTGAAAGTGGGTGCGACCGTGGTGGGCACCACGGTAGACGTAGGCGCCGCCGGAGTGCGGGCGGTGGTGGGCAAAGATGAAGATTGACGCGAGCCGCTGCCGTCGCAACGCCCCATGACCCCACCCAGCCCCCGCCCCAAGCTCACCCGCCCCAGGCCAGCGGTGGCGCAGCCCACCGGCAAGGCAGCGCCCACGCGGGCAGGCGTGCGCAGACCGGTGGCGGAACGCATCGCACCCGAAGACGCGCTGCTGATCTGCTTTTACAAGCCCTACGGCGTGCTCAGCCAGTTCACGCCCGAGGGCAAGTGGCAAGGCCTCAAGGATTACATCGACCTGCCCGGCGTGTATGTGGCCGGGCGGCTGGACGCGGACAGCGAGGGCCTGCTGCTGCTGACCAACGACGGCAAGCTGCAAGCGCAGATTGCAGACCCGCGCTTCAAAATGGAGAAGACTTACTGGGTGCAGGTGGAAGGCACACCCGACGAAGCTGCCATGGCTGCCCTGCGCCTGGGCGTGGTGCTGAATGACGGCCCCACCCTGCCCGCCCACGCACGCCTGTTGAACCCGCCGCCCGATGTGGGTGAACGCGTGCCCCCGATCCGTGAGCGCAAGTCCATCCCCACGTCGTGGCTGGAGCTGGTGATCCGCGAGGGCCGCAACCGCCAGGTGCGCCGCATGACGGCAGCGGTGGGCTACCCCACGCTACGCCTGGTCAGGGCGGCCGTGGGGCCGTATTCACTGGAAGGGCTTGCGCCCGGCCTGTGGAAACAGGTGAGCGCGCGGTAGCCAACGCCCGGCTGCTAATTTGCAGCCACGCTTGCAAGAGTGTGCCTGCGGGGTATGCGGCTTCAGTTCCGAACCGTCAAATCAGCTCCATCAAGCCATCAAGCAAACACGTTGACGTAAAGCCCCGTGCTGGAGGCCCCGGCCACGCGTCCGTCTGCCCTGAGCAGCGTGGGGTCAGACGGTGGGGACGCCAGCGTCACCCCCGGCGGCGTGGCGGCAGGGCGCGATGCTGCATCAGTGGCCGCAGCCAAGCTGCTACGCGCCCGGTTGGCACGCTGGTCGGCGGTGGCGGATTGGGTGCGGAGGTCGTCAGCGCGGGCTTGTTCCTGGTCTGCGCTGCGCTGGGCGGCCTGCGCCTGGCTTTGCAGCGCGCGCGCCGTTTGCTCTGCCTGCTGCGCTTCGCGCCGAGCACTCTGCACAGCCAAGGAGGTATTGGCGGCAGGGGCCACACTGCGAACGGCGGAAACCATGGCGAACTCCTGGCGCTTGGGGGTGGTGCTGGGGGTGAACCTGCGGTGTGCGGTAGCGCGGCTGCGTCAGCCAGCGGCCGACATGCTGTCCACACCCTGGTAGGCCCGGCGGGCCTGCGCACCCAGGGCCCCTGCCACTTCAGTGGAAGTGGATTGGGCCGTGGCCCTGCGATTGACCTCGGCAGCCGCATCGGTCTCAGCCACTTGGCGCGCCTGCATGGCGTCATTCGTCTGACGGGCCGTCATGCGATCCTGGTCTTGTGTGTCCTGCGCCTGTCGCACCTCTTGCGTCTGCCGGGCCGAAAGCTCTTGCGCGCGGCGGCTGAAGGTGGCGGTGGCTTCACCGGCGTCGCTGGAGGGGCTGGCCGCATTGCCGGGCTGTGCGGCGGCTTCGCGGCGGGCGTTGCCCGCAGACTGAACGGCGGTGGTGGCAGTCAGCGGGCCGTATCGGGTGGCGGCATCGGCGCGGGGCTGAACAGATTCCATGGCTGCCTCCTGTTGCAGTGCATAAAAGTCAAATGGTCATGCAACCGCGCACAAAAGTAAAGGCTGCAGCCATTCAGACCCAGCCCATGGGGGTTCACAACCCGGGCATCAGCCCCCGCTGGACGATGCCTCAGGCGGCAGTTCATCGGCCGCCAGGTAGCGCTTGATCAGGTCAAAGAAGCTGTCGTAGAAAACGTCGGAGGCGATGGTTTCGCTCCCCACCTTGACCAACGAATCGCTGCTGGCCGCTATGGGCAACGACACGGACCCCAGGGCCCCCACGCCCAGGCTGGCGGAGTTGTTGGTCTTGCGCAGGGCATAGCTGTCCTGCAAGGCCGTCACAAACCCGAGGCTCACTTTGCCGCTGGGGCTGTCAGGCACGCACACCACGCGAATGACCATCTGCAAGTGGGTTTCTGGGCTGGGCTGGAAGCTCTTCTTCCCCTCCACCATCTCGGCCGTGGTGGTGTTGATCAGGTAGCCCTGGCTGAGCAAGGCGCGGCGCGAGGCCTCGCACGTCTGCGCAGGGGTGGCGTCAAACAGGCGCGAATAGGTGGCCACCGAGCCAAACTTCTCCTGCGGGCCGTAAAACACTGGCACGCTGCCGGTGGTGGCGCAACCAGCCAGCAAGGTCACCGCACACAGGGCGATGGCGCTCATCACCCGGCGCCCGATGGGCAGGGGCATGGCCCCGGCACGCGAGGCGCTTGAAAACTGGTTCAAATCTGTGTTCTCCGACAAGACTGGAAAGGTAGTGAAAGGGTAGCCGGTTTTTCTGGCCACTTTGTGAACTGCGAGCGTAAAGAACTGTAGCCCACCATGCGCCGCCGAGCGGGATCACCGTATAGTGGCGCCCCTTTTGGTTCCATTGCGCCACGGTTTGTTCCCGCGCGCCTTTGCTCGTGTCTCTCACTGTCATGTTCTGCCTGGTTGTTGCCATCAGCGATGGCGACACCCTCACCGCCCGCTGCGGCGCACCGGGGGCGTATCGCCCCGTCAAAGTACGCGTCGCCGCCATTGATGCCCCCGAAACCAAACAGGCGTTTGGCACCCGCTCCAAGCAGCACCTGGCGCAGCTGTGCTTTCGGCAAAAGGCCCGGCTACAGCCGCTGACCCGGGACGATTACGGCCGCACCGTGGCCAATGTGCAGTGTGCGGGCAAAGATGTGGCGGCCGCCCAGGTTGCCGCTGGGATGGCCTGGGTCTACGCGCCCTATGCACAGCAACACCCCCAGCTGCAGCCGTTGCAGCAGCGCGCGCGATCGCAGCGTCTGGGGCTTTGGTCGCAAAAGCGCCCTCTGGCGCCATGGACTTATCGGCAACGGCACCGGGCCTAAGGCGCCAGCAGTCAATGCGGCCAACCCTTGCGCGCTCCTGCGCCAGGCCAAGCGTTAGCATCCTCCTCCCCTCTCTGCAGGCCTCGGGGCCCGCCCAGCAACGTGACCATCCCCAGCCCCGCCCTCGCTGCCAAGCCGTCCGCCAGCATCTACCGCCACCCGGGCTTTCTGGCGTTCATCAGTGCACGGCTCATGGCGGTGTTTGCGACGCAGATACAGGCCGTGGTGGTGGCCTGGCAGGTGTATGACCTGACACGAGACCCCCTCGCACTCGCGTACGTGGGGTTGGCGCAGTTTTTACCCATGCTGTGCCTGCTGCTGCCCGCCGGGGATTTGATCGACCGTTTCAACCGCAAAGCCATCCTGGCCAGCAGCTGGGCGGTGGGAGCCGTGTGCAGCGGCGCACTGTGGTGGCTTTCAGGCCACACCACGGCAGGCGCGGCGGGAGTGGCGGGCGTATATGCCGTGCTGGTGTTGTTTGGCTGCTCGCGGGCGTTTTCTGGGCCCGCACTGCAAAGCCTGCTGCCGCAAGTCGTGCCGCGCGAACAGCTGGCCGCTGCCATTGCCGCCAACAACATGCTCATGCGCGCCGCCAGCATTGGCGGGCCCCTGCTGGGTGGGGTGCTGTATGCGCTGGGCTGGGGGCCGGTTGACCTATGCCTTGTGTTTTGTGGGCTTTGCGCTGGGCACCGTGCTGCTGTCACGCGTTGTCACCCTGCAGGCCCGCAATGCAGCGGCGGCCACGGGCACCATGTGGGAACGGTTTGGCGCAGGTATCCGTTTCATCCGCTCACGCCCCATCATCCTGGGCACCATTTCGCTGGATCTTTTTGCGGTGCTGCTGGGCGGTGTGGTGGCCTTGCTGCCCATCTACGCCAGCGAAGTGCTGCACGTAGGCCCGGCGGGGCTGGGTGCGCTGCGCAGCGCCCTGGCGGTGGGCGAAGTGGGTGCAGGGCTGTACCTCAGCATGCGCCCCTTCAACCGCAAGGTGGGGCGCACCATGTTTGTGGCGGTGGCCGTGTTTGGGCTGGCCAACCTGCTCTTTGCGGTGTCCACCTGGTTCTGGCTGTCGTTCGCGGCCTTGCTGGTGGCGGGCGCTGCCGACATGGTCAGCGTCTACATCCGCGGTGCGCTGGTGCAGTTCTCCACGCCCGACCATATGCGGGGCCGCGTGAACGCGGTCAACATGCTGTTCATTGGCTCATCCAATGAGCTGGGTGAGTTCCGCGCCGGCACCAGCGCCGCCTGGCTAGGCGTCGTGCCCGCCGCCGTGCTGGGTGGGCTGTGCACGCCGGGCGTGGTGGGGGGATGGACGCTGGGCTTCAAACAACTGCGCACGGTAGACCGGTTTGAAGAAGCCGCGAACGCGCACTGAAGTATTGCGCGCCAAGGCGGGCGGCTCGGCCCGTTATAAGCACTGTCAGGCGCGGTAGATCAGCGCAGCGGCACGCGCTTCCATGGCCAGCCCCTGCCCCACCGGGCCCAGGCGCTCTGCGGTCTTGGCTTTCACGTTGACCTGATCAGGTTGCACACCCAGTGCCTGCGCAATGCAGGCGCGCATGCCAGGAATGTGCGCTGCCAAGCGCGGCGCTTGGGCCACCACGGTGCTGTCGATGTTGCCAATCTCGTAGCCAGCCGCGCGCACCCGGCGGGCTGCTTCAGCCAGCAGCACGGACGAATCCGCGCCACGGAAGGCGGGGTCGGTGTCTGGAAAATGCGTGCCAATGTCGCCCAGACCGGCCGCGCCCAACAGGGCATCGGTGATGGCGTGCAGCAGCACATCGGCATCTGAGTGACCCAGAAGCCCCATGCTGTGCTCAATCACCACGCCACCAATCACCAAACGGCGGCCGGGCACCAGTGCGTGCACGTCCCATCCTTCACCAATCCGGAAATTCATCGCTTCACCTTCTGCCTGCGTAGAGGCAACCTGTTTCAAAAATCGTTCGCAAGAGGTTTGTGGAGCAGCCCTGGCTCAGCCACCCAGGTTGGGCGCCACTCGCCCGCCGCCAAAACGCTCCAGCGTCGTGCCATGCCCGCGCTGGGCCAGCACCGCGCTGGCCAGGGCAAAGTCATCGGGGTAGGTCACCTTGAAGTTTTGCGCCCCGCCAGGCACCAGCCGGGGGTGCAGCCCCATCGCTTCCATCGCGCTGGCCTCATCGGTCGCAGCAGGGCCGATGCGTTCAAGGGCTGCCATCAGCGGCCCGATGCGGAACATCTGCGGCGTTTGGGCCAGCCACTTGTCGCTGCGGTCCACCGTGGCGGCCACACGCACGCCGCCAGGGCCATCAATCGAGGTTTTCAGCGTGTCAGCCAGCTTGTGGGCGAGCAGACCGCCCACGCCATCGGTCGCGCAGGTGTCAATCAGGGTGTCGATCTGCGCCGAGGTGATGAGGCAGCGGGCCGCATCGTGCACCAGCACCCAGTCCTGTGGCTGCGCGCCGCGCGCCAGCAGCGCCTTCAGCCCTCCCAGCACCGTATCAGCCCGGGTAGGGCCGCCGCACTCCACCCTGAAGAAAGAGGGATGGGCATAGGCGTCCAGAAAATGGTCACCTGCCGCCACCGCCACCAGCGTGCCCAACAAACGGCTGACACCAGAAAAAGCGGCCAGGGTGTGCAGCACCATGGGCTGACCCGCGACCAAGTGGTACTGCTTGGGCAGCGAGGGTGCAGGCGCCGTGCCCGCTGCGGGCGCAGCCACCGCGCGCAGCCCCATGCCTGCACAGGGCACCAGGCCCCAAAAACGGCCATGGGCCGACAAAGGAACAGGATCAGAAGGGGCGGAGGGCAGGAGCGCAGCGGTCATGAGGAGAGCATTCTAAAATCCCCACTCCCCCGCCCCGCCCAGCCCGTGCGCGCTTCGCGCCCCAGGGGGTGCTGCGGGGCTGACGACACCGTCTCCGCATGGAACTGCCAAAACTCACCCCTGGTAAACGCTTCTCCCTGCCCCGCCCCGTGGGCAGCGCCGATTCCCTGCTGTTGGCCCGCCTGGCCGAGCGTGACAAAGCCTCTCACCGCACCACGGCCATCATCGCCGCCGACGCTGCCGACGCGCAGCGCCTCATCGACGAGATGGCCTTCTTTGCGCCCGGCCTGCGCTGCGCGCTGTTCCCCGACTGGGAGACGCTGCCCTACGACACATTCAGCCCGCACCAGGACCTGATCAGCGAGCGGCTGGCCACACTGTGGCGCATCTCGCAAGGTGAAGCCGATGTGGTGCTGGTACCCGCCACGACTGCGCTGTACCGCCTGGCACCACCCTCGTTCTTGGCCGGCTACACCTTCCACTTCAAGACGAAGCAAAAGCTGGACGAAGCCAAGTTCAAAGCGCAGCTCACGCTGGCCGGGTACAGCCATGTATCGCAGGTGGTAAGCCCTGGCGAATACGCGGTGCGCGGTGGGCTGATCGACCTGTTCCCCATGGGCTCGCTCGTGCCATTCCGCGTAGACCTGTTCGACGATGAGATCGACAGCATCCGCACCTTCGACCCCGACAGCCAGCGCAGCCTGTACCCCGTGCCCGAGGTGCGCCTTCTGCCCGGCCGCGAGTTCCCCATGGACGACGATGCGCGCGCCAAATTCAGAAGCCGCTGGCGCGAGATGCTGGAGGGCGACCCGACCAAGAGCCGCATCTACAAAGACATGGGCGCGGGCGTGGCCACGGCGGGCATCGAGTACTACCTGCCGCTGTTTTTTGACGAGACGGCCACCGTATTTGATTACCTGGGCAACGAAGCCACGGTGGTGCTGCACGGCGACCTGGAGCCTGCCTTTCAGCGCTTCTGGCAGGACACGAAAGACCGCTTCCGTCTGGTGCAGGGCGACCCCGAGCGCCCTGCCCTGCCGCCCGAATCGCTGTTTCTCTCGATAGACCAGTTCTACACCCGCGCCAACGAGCATGCCCAGTTGTCGCTGCGCCCCGGCGTGCAGGACGTGGATGACAACCCGCACTTCCAGAAGCTTGGCGACCTGTCGGTAGTGCGCGGTGCGGAAGACCCGCTGGCCCGCCTGCACGCCCACATCCGCAACACCCAGCACCGCGTGCTGCTGCTGGCCGAGAGTGACGGCCGACGCGAAAGTCTGCTGGACTTTTTGCGCGCGTCGCAACTGAATCCGCCCGCGTTTGATTCGCTGGCCGAGTTTCAGGGAGCAGCCGACGAAAAGGTGGGCATCGCCACCGCCGGGCTGACCGTGGGCTTCAGCTGGATCGAGGACGGCATCGACTTCGTCACCGAGACCGAGCTGTTTGCCGCAGGCCCCACCACGCGCCGCCGCAAGAAGCAGGAACAGGTGAGCGATGTCGAGGCGCTGATCAAGGACCTGGCCGAGCTGAACGTGGGAGACCCGGTGGTCCACAGCCAGCACGGCATCGGCCGCTACCGGGGCCTGGTCAACATGGACGTGGGCAACAAGAACCCCGATGGCTCGCCCGCCATGCAGGAGTTTTTGCACCTGGAGTACGCCGACAAGGCCGTGCTGTATGTGCCCGTGAGCCAGCTGCAGCTCATCAGCCGCTACACCGGCGTGAGCGCCGACGAGGCGCCGCTGCACAAGCTGGGCAGCGGCCAGTGGGAAAAGGCCAAACGCAAGGCTGCCGAGCAGGTGCGTGACAGCGCGGCCGAGCTGCTCAACATCTACGCCCGGCGTGCGGCGCGCGAAGGCCATGCCTTCCGCTACAGCCCGCAAGACTACGAGACCTTTGCCAACGACTTCGGCTTTGAAGAAACGGCCGACCAGAATGCCGCCATCCACGCGGTGATCCAGGACATGATCAGCCCCCGCCCCATGGACCGCTTGGTCTGCGGCGACGTGGGCTTTGGCAAGACCGAGGTGGCGCTGCGCGCTGCCTTCGTGGCTGTGACGGGCGGTAAGCAGGTGGCCTTCCTCGCGCCCACGACGCTGCTGGCCGAACAGCACTACCAGACGCTGGTGGACCGTTTCAGCAAGTGGCCGGTGAAGATTGCCGAGGTCTCGCGCTTCCGCTCCGGCAAGGAAATCACGGCCGCCATCAAGGGTATCGGCGATGGCACGGTGGACATTGTGGTGGGCACGCACAAGCTGCTGTCTGAATCCACCAAGTTCCACAACCTGGGCCTGCTCATCATCGACGAGGAGCACCGCTTTGGCGTGCGCCACAAGGAGCAGATGAAGGCCCTGCGCGCCGAGGTGGACGTGCTCACCCTCACCGCCACCCCCATCCCGCGCACGCTGGGCATGGCGCTGGAAGGGCTGCGCGACCTGTCAGTCATCGCCACCGCGCCGCAGCGGCGCCTGGCGATCAAGACCTTTGTGCGCAACGAAGGCACGGGCGTGATCCGCGAGGCGGTGCTGCGCGAGTTGAAGCGCGGCGGGCAGGTTTACTTCCTGCACAACGAGGTGGAGACCATCGAGAACCGCCGCCAGAAGCTCGAAGAAATCTTGCCCGAGGCGCGTATTGCCGTGGCCCACGGCCAGATGCCCGAGCGCGAGCTGGAGCGCGTGATGCGCGACTTCGTGGCCCAGCGCTACAACATCCTGCTGTGCTCGACCATCATCGAGACCGGCATCGACGTGCCCACGGCCAACACCATCATCATGAGCCGCGCCGACAAGTTCGGCCTGGCGCAGCTGCACCAGCTGCGTGGGCGCGTGGGCCGCAGCCACCACCAGGCGTATGCCTACCTCATGGTGCCTGACGTGGAAGGCCTGACCAAGCAGGCGCAGCAGCGGCTCGAAGCCATCCAGCAGATGGAAGAGCTGGGCAGCGGCTTTTACCTGGCCATGCACGACCTGGAGATCCGCGGTGCGGGCGAGGTGCTGGGCGAAAACCAGAGCGGCAACATGCTCGAAGTCGGGTTCCAGCTGTACAACGAGATGCTCAACGAAGCCGTCAAGGCGCTCAAGGCGGGCAAGGAGCCCGACCTGCTCTCGCCCCTGTCCGTCACCACCGACATCAACCTGCACGCCCCCGCCCTGCTGCCCGACGACTACTGCGGCGACGTGCACCTGCGCTTGTCGTTCTACAAGAAGCTGGCCACGGCCAAGACACCTGACCAGATCGACGGCTTGCTCGAAGAGATCGTGGATCGCTTTGGCAAACTGCCGCCGCAGGCCCAGACCTTGATTGACGTGCACCGCCTGCGCGTGCTGAGCCAGCCCTACGGGGTGGTGAAGGTGGATGCGGCGCCGGGCGTGATCAACATCACCTTCAAGCCCCAGCCGCCGATTGATCCGATGCGCATCATCGAGCTCATCCAGAAGAACAAGCACATCAAGCTGGCGGGCAACGAGAAGCTGCGCATCGAGCGCGAGTTGAAAGAGCCGAAGGATCGGGCACAACTGGTGCGCGATATCTTGCGCGGGCTCGGGCAGCCGCTGGCCCAACCCGCCCTCGGATAAACGCCACGCCCTCGGCAACACCGCGCCAGGAACGCTATGGAACTTGAAGCTTGTCTGATCGCGGTGGCCTTGGCCATTTCGCTGTGGCTGCGCCCCTGGCGCATGCTGAGCCGTCAGGCGCTGGAGAAAGACGGGCCTAGCGAGCCCTCCCCACTTGTGACGCCGCTGCTGGCTACACTGGTGGTGCTGCCCTGGCTGTGGGCGCTGCCCACACTGCATCGCATGCCGCTGCAGTTGCAATGGTCTGGTGCCTGCCTGGTGATGCTGATGCTGGGGTGGCCGCTGGCCATACCGGCCTTGGTGGCCGTGGGCGGCATTGCGGCCGTGCTTTCACCCTCGCTCGACTGGGCTGACGCCGTGGGCACGATTGCCTGGCAAGGGGTTGTGCCTGCCACCTTGGCGCTGGCATTGGGTGCGGTCATCCGGCGCCTGATCGGCACACAGCCCTTTGTCTACGTGCTGGGTCGCGCCTTTCTCGGCACGGCCGTGTGCTTGTTTTTGGCAAACGTGCTGGGGCAGTGGAGCGGACATTCGCTCCCAGGCGTGGAAGGCGACCTGTCGCTGGTCGCACGCTGGCTCATGGCCTGGGGCGACGCTTTCGTCACGGGCATGTTGACGGCGATCTTTGTGGCGTTCAAGCCCGAGTGGCTGGCCACATGGTCGGATCGTTTGTACTTGCGCAAACCCGATTGAAGCCGACCGCCGTGGCTGGTGGATTCTTGACATAGCGCAAGCCGCCCACGCCTCTGGGGCACGATAGTGGGATATCCATTCAAGAAAGAGGGTTTCCCCATGAAATTGCTGAACGACCTTTTCTCTACCGACTACGGCCTGATGAGCATCATCGGCATTGGATTCATGCTGTGCATGGCCGCGTTCTTCGTGCGCATGTTTGTGGTGAAGATGAACGAGCCACCAGCGCCCAACCCCGCACAGGTCGGCAAGGGCAACCGAGAAGGACAGACGTCCACGCGCTGAGTTGCTTTGAGAGGCGCCTGCAGTGATGGCGCTTTGGGCGCAAGCGTTTGCTTCGATTTTGATAGCTGCTCGCGCTTTATCCATGGGCCTTAGGGCCTTTTTTCGCTTTAAATCCTGTAGCCACCCACTAGTGACGTGGGCTGGCTGAGCGTGCGCTGACAAAGCCATGCGCCCTGTGCCCAATGTCTGCGGCACAGCGGCAGCCCTTTGCCACAGGGCTACCATTGCGGTTTTCCATTTCCGTCTAGCCGCAGTTTTTTCATGACACAAGCCACCGAACTGGCCCCAGGCCTCGTTGTCCAGGGCATTCAAGCGCCGCTCTCGCTGTCCCATTTCAAGCTGATTGCTTTTGACATGGACTCGACGCTCATCAACATCGAATGCGTGGATGAAATTGCGGATGCCGCTGGCCGAAAGGCAGAAGTGGCCGCCATCACCGAAGCAGCGATGCAAGGACTGATCACCGACTACAAGGAAAGCCTGCGCCAGCGCGTGGCCCTGCTCAAAGGGGTGACGGTGAGCCATCTGGAGCATGTGTTCACCGAACGGCTGCGCTTCAACCCCGGAGCCAAAGAGCTGATCACCGCCGCGAAAGCCGCCGGACTCACCACGCTGCTGGTATCGGGAGGCTTCACCTTCTTTGCCGATCGCGTTCGCGCGGGCCTGGGCATCGACTTCGCCCGCTCCAACATGCTGGAAGTGGACAACGGCCAGCTGACCGGTCGCATGGTGGACCAGGCTTGGGGCGACATTTGCGATGGCGCCGAAAAGCGCCGCACCCTGCTGGAGCTGGCATCGCTGATGGGCATTTCCCCCAAGCAGGCCATTGCTGTGGGCGACGGTGCCAACGACCTGCCCATGATGAGCGTCTCTGGTCTTTCAGTGGCTTACCACGCCAAACCCACCGTGCGTGCGCAAGCCCATGTGGCCATCAACCAGGGTGGCCTGGACCGTTTGCTCGAAGTGGTGACTCCGTAAGCTCCTTCAAAAAGGTTCGACAACGGACCTTTTCGAACACACAACAGCTCTGCCCCTTCGCAACAGCACCGCCCAACCAGGGGCAGTAATCAATGCAGGTGGAATAGGCCCGGCCAGGCCCTAGGCCACCTCAAGCACGCTCACCGGATCATTTCACCGCCACGCCAGACGCAGGCTTGGCGCTGCGCCGGGGATGCTGAACCAGCGGCAACACCTCCATGGTGGAAGTGGGCGCATCCACCAAATCCGCCAGGGTCACGCCATCCAGCACCGCCAGGTAAGCGTTGATGGCTGCCCCCAAGGCACCCTTGAGCCGGCAGTTGTCACTCAAACGGCAACGGTTCACCCGGGGGTCAAAGCACTCGACCAGGTGAAAGTCGGTTTCGGTCTGGCGCACCACGGCGCCCAGGTTGATCTCGCTTGGCGGCTTCATCAGGCGCATGCCGCCTCCTCTGCCCCTCGTTGTCTCGAGCAAACCCTGGGCAGCAAGCTCTTGCACGATCTTCATCAGGTGGCTGCGCGAGATGCCATAGCCCTCGGCCACTTCGGTGATCGTCACAGGTTGTTCACGGCCCTGCGTAGCCGCGCAATACATCAGTACACGCAAGGTGTAGTCAGTCCATTGGGTAAGGCGCATGGCGTTGTTCCTGGCTCGAATTAAAAGATGCTTGCAACGTGAATTTTATTGAATAAAATATTCATACCAAATGAATCTTTAAGGAAGACCCCATGAATGCCCGCCTGCAAGACACCCAACCCGCTTTGAGCGCAGAGCAAGCCATCGGTCAGATCGCTGTGGAGCTGCCAGGTTCCACCGCCGTTTTTCGCCGTTTGAAGCTGGACTTTTGCTGCGGCGGCCAGATCAGCCTGCGCGAGGCGGCTGCACAGAAATCGCTGGACGTGGACGCCATCCTTGCCGAGCTGTCGCAACTGCAGCGCAGCACTGACCTGCCTGGCATTACTTCGCCAGCCGAACTGGTAGACCACATCCTGGCCCGCTACCACGAAGTGCATCGCGCGCAGCTTCCTGAGCTGATTCGCATGGCGCGCCGAGTGGAAGCTGTGCACCGCGACAACCCCGATGTGCCAGCAGGCTTGGCCGATACGCTGGAAGCCATGCACGAAGAGCTGCTGTCGCACATGGAGAAGGAAGAAACCATTCTGTTCCCCATGCTGAAGACCGGCGGCAATGCCTTTGTGGTTCACCCCATTGGCATGATGCGTGCCGAGCATGTGGACCACGGTGAGGCGCTCGACAAGCTCAACGCCCTGACCAACGATGCCACGCCCCCCCAGGGCGCGTGCAACACTTGGCGCGCCCTGTATGCCGGCATCGCCCAGCTCAACGATGACCTGATCAACCATATCCACCTGGAAAACAACGTGCTTTTCCCTCAGTTTGAGGCGTCTTCCAAGGCCGGGGGTTGCGGTACGTCAGCATGTAGCTGCAGCTGATCGCTCACACTGTGCGCCATGCAAGCCAACCTGACCTATCACACCCCCACTGTTGAGAGCATTTCCGAGTTGGTGCACGCGTTTTATGCCGATGTGCGACAAGACGCGCTGCTGGGCCCGGTGTTTGACGAGGCCCTGAACGGCCAGTGGGACGAGCACTTGCACAGGTTGGTGGATTTTTGGAGCACAGTGCTGCTGGGCAGTCGCAGCTTTAAAGGCAATGTGCTGGGCAAGCACATGCAGCTGCAAGGCATCACGCCCGCCCACTTTGCGGCCTGGGTGCGTTTGTGGAACGAGCACACGGCCCGGCTGTTTGCTCCGGAAGTGGCACACGGGCTGCAGGCCGCAGCGCATGGGGTGGCCCGCAATCTCTTCCGAGGGTATTTTGGGGAGCTGCCCGGCTTTGCCACGCCGCGCCAAGACGCCCATGCCAACGGGGCTTGAGCGCTTCGCGCCCATTCTCCAGTCACGGGGTTGGTGACCGGAAACCCCTGCTGCCTTTCAACAAGCCTGCGCCGCAAGCGCAGGCTTTTGTCTTACCGCCCCTTGCCCCCGGGGGTGAAGAAAAGTGCCACGCCGACGGCGATCAACGCGACAGGCCACCAGACGCGAAGCAGTTCGCGCAAGCTGATGCTGATGAGCCCCAGGTTGGTCAACAGAAAAAATACGCCCAGAACAATCAGCACGATGGCTGCGACGTTGCCCTTCATCTGCACTCCTTTTTTTTTATGAATTGATCGGCAGCCATTATGGTGCCGGGCCCCCACGCATCCGCGATGCGGCTTGAGGCAGGGCTACCGCCGCCGCAGCGGCGTCAAAAGCTCGCTCAAACCGTTGTGGTCGATTTCGTGCATCAACGCCAGCAAACGGCCCAGCTCGTTGTTCGGAAAGCCCTCGCGGGCAAACCAGTTCAGGTAGTTGCCGGGCAAGTCTGCCAACACACAGCCTTTGTGCTTGCCATAGGGCATTTGCACCGTGACCAGGCGCTGCAACGCGGCCGGGTCTAGCCCAGGAATGTTCACGCCTTCAGCCCCCTGCCCGCTTGACCTTGTAACCCAGCTTCTGCAGCGCGGCCATGACCTTTTCGACATGGTCGCCTTGCACCTCGATCACACCGTCCTTGACGGTGCCACCGGTACCACAAGCGGTTTTGAGCTGCTTGCCCAGCTGCTCCAGTTGGTCTGAATCCACCAGAACGCCTTTGACCAAGGTGACAGCCTTGCCCCCACGGCCTTTGGTTTCACGCGATACGCGCACGATGCCGTCGCCCGTGGGCACTGGCTTGATTTGCTTGCAGACGCACTGCGCCTGTGGCTTGCTGCAGGCAGGGCACATGCGGCCATGGTCGGTGGAATACACCAGCCCACCCAGGCTTTGAAGGTCGCGCAACGAGGCCATGGCTCACTTCCCTCTCGCGTTCAGTAGCTGGAAATTGAGCAGGCGGGTGGCCATCACCGTCTCGGTGAAAAACAGCACCAATGCGGCCAGGAAGGAGATCACGCCCGACAGAAAGCTGGCCACCGCCCAGCTGTGCCCCCGGAAATCCATGGTTTCGCCCAGAAACAGCAAAACGATGGTCACGCCAATCAAGAAGCCGCACAGCGTCAGCAACCCGATGCAGGCATTGGCCAAGCGCCCACGGGTGCGCAGGTAGCCCAACTCCAGCATGGCGTGGTCGTGGTGTTCGGCATCGCTGGAATTGCGGGCCCTGTCTTCCACCACGCGTGCACGGTCAATGATGCGCGCCAGCCGCCCAGCCACCGCGCCAATCATGCCGGCCACGGCAGTCAACAAGAAAACCGGGGCCACGGCCAGCTGGATGCCGTGGGTGATGGTGCTGGGTTCGGGGGCAATGCTCATGGTCGGCTACCGGTAAGAAATCAACGCTGCAAAAGCGCGGGGAAGCGATTATCGGTGTGTTCCCGTGGCTCCAGACAGGGCACCCACCCCCTGCCGCTGAAGTACGAGAGAAACAAACTTTTCCACAGGCCTGTGCCGCCTGGCGCGAAGTGCCCGACAATCAGGCGATCCCTGCACCGCGAAATGCCATGCCCGTTGCGCGACGGGTCTGGGCATCACGACCTGCCAACGGTTCAGGGGCGCAGGTGCTCCCGCACACACCGTGTTTCGCGCTTTATTTGCCTCGCCAGACTCCAATCCATGCCTTTTGCCTCCCTCGGTTTATCCCCAGCACTTGCCCAGGCCGCTGTGGCCAGTGGTTTCACTGCGCCCACGCCTGTGCAGGCAGCGTCCATTCCATCGGTGCTGGAAGGACGCGATGTCTTGGCCTGTGCCCAGACCGGCTCCGGTAAAACCGCCGCCTTTGCCCTGCCCTTGCTGCAGGCCTTGCAAAGCGCCCCCCAGCAAAGGGACCCCAGCGTTCTGGTTCTGGTGCTGGTGCCCACGCGCGAGCTGGCATCCCAGGTGGGCGAGGTATTCAGCCAGTTCGCGTTGGCCCTGCCCACCCGCACCAGGGTGGCCGTGCTGTACGGGGGAGTCTCCATCAACCCGCAGATGATGCGCCTGCGCGGGGGCGCAGATGTGGTCGTGGCAACGCCTGGCCGGCTGCTGGATCTGGTGCAGAACAACGCACTGCGGCTGGGCCAGGTCCAACACCTGGTGCTGGATGAGGCCGATCGCCTGCTGGATCTGGGTTTTTCCGAAGAGTTGCAAGCCGTGCTGCAACTGCTGCCGCAGCGCCGCCAGAACCTGTTTTTCTCGGCCACCTTCCCCCAAGAGGTGGAAGCGCTGGCGGGAAGCCTGCTGCGCGACCCCGTGCGCATCGAGATTGCCGCCACCGAGCAAACCCAACCCGATATTGCCCAACGCGCCATCGTGGTGGATGCCCCCAGGCGCACCCAGTTGCTCAAGCACTTGATCGAGCAGCACCAGTGGTCCAGGGTGCTGGTTTTCGTGGCCACCCAATACGCCGCAGATCACGTTGCAGAAAAGCTCTACAAAGCAGGCATCTACGCATCGCCGTTTCACGGCGGGCTCAGCCAGGGCTCGCGCGCCCAAGTGTTGCAAGAGTTCAAGGATGAACGCTGGCAGGTGGTGGTGACCACCGATCTGGCCGCACGCGGAATTGATATTGCCCAGTTGCCCGCCGTGGTGAATTGCGACCTTCCCCGCTCTGCGGCCGACTACACCCACCGCATCGGCCGCACCGGTCGTGCAGGGCAGAGTGGTGTGGCCGTGAGCTTCATCACCCCGGAAGCCGAAGCGCATTTTCAGTTGATCGAAAAGCGGCAAAACCAGCAGGTGGCGCGTGAAACCGTGGCGGGCTTTGAGCCCACGGCCGTGGCCGTGAACAAGCAGCCGCCCGGCACTGGCGGTATCAAGGGCAAACGCCCCAGCAAGAAAGACAAGCTGCGCGCTGCGGCAGCCCTGGCCGCCAGCGCCCAGGCCGACTCCAAAGACTGACGCCACCAGCGCGTCAGCGGCACGTTCCAGGCCGCAACGCGGCAGCGCCTGGGCTTGGCACATGCGTGACACTTTGCAAAAAAATGTGTGCGAGCGGGTCGTGGCGGGTGCCACAATGCACCGACTATTCCGGCAAGCCCACCCATGTCTGACCCACTAGATCTGCTGCACGCGCTGCCTGGGGCTGTGCTGATCACCCAGGACGGAGCCATCCGGTACGCGAACGCGGCCGCGGTGGCATTGCTTGAAGTGGAAAGCGCCGGATGCCTGATCGGGCGGCAGTCTGGCGAATTCGTGCACCTGGTGGACCAGATCCGCTCCACCCAACGCATCCAGCAAGTGGCTGACCCTGACCAGGAGGGGCGCCCCAACAAGTCCTCCGAATTTCGCATCTGCACGGCCAAAGGCCATTTGCGCATGGTACTGATCTCCAGCGTCGCCGTGGAGTGGCATGGCAAGCCCGCCGTGCTGATGTGCGGGCTGGACATGACCCACCAAAGTGAAATCCAGGCCCAGCTGCGCGAGAGTGAGCAGAACTTTCGCCGTCTTTTTGAAAACATGCAGGACGTGTACTACCGCACGGACGCCAACGGCGTCGTCCAGCATGTGGGGCCTGGTGTGCGGCGCGTGCTGGGTTACGAGCCCCACGAGATCGAGGGCCGCACGGCCGAGTCGTACTACCCGCAAAGCAAAGACCGCGACGCCTTCAAGGCGGCCATCCAGCAAACAGGTGAGGTGTCGGACTTTCCGGGGCAGATGGTGCGGCGGGATGGCTCGGTGATCGACATCTCCATCAGCAGCCACGCCCTGTACGACCAAGCCGGCAATTTTGCGGGCGTGGAGGGCATCTACCGCGACGTGACCCAGCGCAAAAATCTGGAGCGCGAGCTGCACCGGCTGGCCACCACCGACATGCTCACCGGCATGGCCAACCGCAGGGCTTTTCTGGAAGCGGCCACCCAGGTGTACGAACAGGCACGCGCCGATGGAGCGCCGTTTGCCCTGCTCATGCTGGATCTGGACCATTTCAAAACCATCAACGACGAATTGGGCCACCTGGAGGGTGACCGGGCGCTGGCAGAGTTTGCCCATGTGGTCAAAGCCCAGCTCCGGGCCACGGATGTGGTGGGCCGCTTGGGCGGTGAAGAATTCTGTGTGCTGCTGCCCCTGACGGCGCACGACCAAGCCGTCGAGATTGCGACCCTCATCATGCATGGGGTTGCCTGCACGCCTCTGACCGATGAGACGGGCCGCCCCTACCGCATCACAGTCAGCGTAGGGGTAGGCACCATCAGCCCCCACGACCGCAGTTTGCGGGACGTTTTGGACCGCGCCGACCAGGCGCTGTACCTCGCCAAGAACCGGGGCCGCAACCAGATTGCCATAGCGCCGGTGGACGGCTCTCCCACGTAAGGACCAGTCCAAGGCAAGGTCGGGCCGATGGCCGCGAACCCCTGGCCCTTCAGTGCGTGGACACAGCCACGCACAGGGTGAAGCTTATTGCGCCCCTGGGTCGCCCGATCCTGGTTCGCGCTTGCCTGAACCCTTGCCACGGGACTTGAGTCGAGCCTCTTTTTTGGCAGCGCGCTCGGCATCCTTGGCCAAGCCTGCAGCCAGCCAGCGCTCGAATTGCTCAGGGGTTTCCAGCGTGATTCGGCCCAGCGTGGCGGTGCGGAAGTCGGTCATCACGATCTCGGCGGTTTTTTGCAGGTTCACCCGCCCGCCGCTCATCATGGCGCCACGCTTGCGGCCAATGGCTTCCAGCAGCTCGTCGTCCTGCATCTCGGCCATGGCGCCGGGCGGCAGACCCAGTTTGTAGCGCGCTTCCAGCAACGGCGCGTAGTGCTCTTGCAGGCGGCGCAGCAGCTCCAGCGCCACCAGTTCTTCGTCGTAGGCATTGCGCCCCACGGCACCGCTGGCAGCCAGGTTGTAGCCGCTCTCGGGCACGATGATGCGGGGCCAGAGCATGCCGGGGGTGTCCCACAGGTAGAAGTCATCGGCCAGCGTGATGCGCTGCTCCAGCTTGGTGATGCCCGCCTCGTCCCCCGTCTTGGCCTGACGCTTGTTGCTGAGCGTGTTGATCAGCGTGGACTTGCCCACGTTGGGCACGCCGCAGATCAGCACCCGCATGGGCTTGGCCATGCCGCCCCGGTTGGGTGCCAGCAGGTGGCAGGCATCGATGAGCTTGCGCGCCGGGGCTGGGTCAGACGCATCCAGCGGCACGGCACGGGTTTCGCTCTGGGCGTTGTACCAGTCCAGCCAAAGGGCCGTGCGCTCGGGGTCGGCCACGTCCTGCTTGTTCAGCACCTTGAGGGTTGGCTTGTGGCCCGTAAGCTCGGCCAGCAGCGGATTGGCGCTGGAGCCGGGCAGGCGCGCGTCCAGCACCTCGATCACCACGTCAATGTCCTTGATGCGTTCGGTGATGGCTTTCTTGGTCAGGTGCATGTGACCGGGGAACCACTGGATGGACATGCGGGATCTTTCTTGTTCGTTCAGTTCAGACAGAGGCGGCAAGGATAATCGCGCTGCGCTTTCCTGCGCCACCATTTCTATTGCGGCAGCCGGTCAAACCGGCACGCCACCTTTTTCAGACGCCCATGCCACCACACCAACCCACGCCCCCCAACACCCGGCAGCCCAGCAAGGCCGACAAGGAACTGCTGTTCAAAGGCGTGACTTGCGCGCTCATCGGGCTGGTGATTGTGCTGGCGCCCTACATTGCCCGCTCGGGCGACGTGCGCGAGCTGATGGGCCAGGTAGCAGCCGTGGGCTGGTTTGCGCTGGTGCTGGGCGGGGCGTTCATCGTGCAGTACGTGGTGCGCCGGGTGCGTGCCGGGGCACACCGCCAGTGAGCACGCGGCCTGCCCTGCCCGCCGTGGCTGCGACCCGCGCAACGGACGGACCCAGCGCAAGCGCCATGTTTGCCGCGCTGCAGGCCCAAGCACTTGCGCAGGGCCTGGCATTGCGACCACCACCGGCCGAGCCCACCACCTGCTGCGGGCGGGGTTGCAACGGCTGCGTGTGGGAAGGCTTTGCAGACGCTGCAGAGTACTGGCGGCAGGAAGCGCTGCTGGTGCTGGGTTATGAATAAAAATGGGCTCTAGCGCTTACACAGCAAGCGCAAGCAGCTCACATTTCAATAGCAACCCAGCATTAAACCGGTCAGCCCCGGCAAATCAGCCCAGCCCCTCCACCGCCATGTACTGCTCGCGCCAAGCCTCAAACGGCAGGGTGTCAGCGGCTTCAATGGCCTTCTGGGCGGCAATGGACTCTTCGCTCATGGCCACGTAGCGTGCCTGCTGCTCGGCCGTCCAGGGCAAGTTCAGCAAGGTGTCGCGGGCCAGTTCTGACTGGTGGAAGGCGAAGCTTTCGAAGCTGCTGGCATGTTCGCGCACCATGGTGGCCAGCACCCGGGCAGAGGGGGTGCGCTCGGGCGCCTGCATCAGCGCGCGGGCCTCGCGCAAGGCGGCGCTGTAGTCGGTGCAGCCGTGGGTGGCGTCCAGCGCGGCCGCCAGGGGTTCGCACGCCGCCAGCACTTCGTCACCCCATTGGGTCAAGGCCACAGCCTGGCCCTGGCGCTGCAGCAGCAGGCCGGGCTCGCGGCCACGCTCGGCCGTGAGGTGCTGGTTCTGCTTGAGTTCCGCGATCTCTTCAGGGGTGTCCGGCGGGCTGTCTGACAGCAGGCAGTGCAGCAAGAACACATCCAGCAGACGCATGGTGGGCGCTGTGATGCCAACGGGAACGAAGGGGTCGATGTCCATCAACCGCACTTCCACGTATTCCACCCCGCGCTCACGCAAGGCGTGCAAGGGGCGCTCGCCCGTGCGCACCGTGCGCTTGGGGCGGATGGTGCCGTAGAACTCGTTTTCGATCTGCAGCAGGCTGGTGCCCAGTTGGTTGTAGTCGCCGCCCGGATTGCGCACGCCCACCTGTTCGTAGGCGGGGTAAGGCTTGGTCAGCGCTTCGTGCAGCGAGTTGGCATAACCCTGCAGGCCGTTGTAGCTCACGGCCAGGGTGGCCTGGGCATCGCTCTGGTAGCCCAGCCGCCCCATGCGCAGTGATGTGGCATGTGGCAGGTACAAGGCGCTGTCGCTCAGGCGTTGCAAGCGGTGCTCACGCCCTTGCACAAAGCAAGGGCACAACGCGGGCGATGCGCCAAAAAGGTACAGCAGCACAAACGCATGGCGACGGAAGTTGCGGATGAGCGAGAAATATTGCTCGCTGCTCACGCCGGGCAGCGACCAGTTGTAGTGAATGCCCGAAATGGTCTGCATGCGCCGGCCGTAGCGGTGGCCCAGGCCCATGCGGTACACGCTCTTGGCCCGGCCCACATTGGAGCCGCCATAGCGGGCCAGCGGAATGGTCTCGTCCGTGGGCAGCCCGCACGGCATGCTCGACGCCCACAGCAGCTCGCCGCCGCTGTCCTTCAAGGTGTGGTGCACAAACTGGTGCACCTCGGTCAACTCATCCATGCACTGCTGCACGCCCAGGTGTGCGCCGGTGATGAGTTCCAGTTGGGATTCGCTGTAGTCGGTGGTGATCAGCGGGTGGGTGAGTGCAGAGCCCAGGGCCTTGGGATGGGGGGTGAGCGCCAGTCCTCCGGTGGGCTGCACGCGCAGCCCCTCTTTTTCCACACCACGGCGAATGCCGCGCAGGGAATCGGTGGGGAGGGCGTTCAGTTTGTCCTGCAGTTTGCTCATAAGGTAATACCGGTCCATCTTCTCATTGGCCCGGAACTTAGCACGGCCCGGCCCCCTGCGCCCGAACCCTGCTCAAGTCCTTGTCGTAAAACGGCTGAAAACACAGCCCCGCACGCGCATCGGAAGGCTGTGGTTGGAGGCTGCTCGCAGCCCCTACCCTTCGTCCCCCGCCAGCACTCAACGGGCCGCCATCGCCTTGGCCACCTCGTTGGTACCTTGGGCCGCGCCGCTTTGCGGCACCTGTTCACCGGCGCGATTCGTGACTTCGGCCAGGCGGGCCGCAAGCTGCTCGGGCACCTCAGAGCCAATGCCCAGGTGCACGCCCTGCGTGAGCGTGATGTGGGCCGCCTCGAACGTGCCAGCCCCGGCGCACAGGATGGTGCGGGTGGGCGCGGACTCGTGCGCCAGCACCAGCATGGCGGGCACCACGGCCTCGGGCTTGAGGGCGTCCAGCACTTCCTGGGGCATCAGCCCTTCAGTCATGCGCGTGGCAGCTGTCGGTGCCAGGGCGTTGACATGGATGTTGTGCTTGGCGCCTTCCAGGGCCAGGGTCTGCATCAACCCCACCTGAGCCAGCTTGGCAGCGCCATAGTTGCTCTGCCCAAAGTTGCCATACAGGCCGGTGGACGAGGTGGTCATCACGATGCGCCCGTATTGCTGGGCCACCATGTGCGGCCACACCGCCTTGCAGCAGTACGCCGCGCCCATCAGGTGCACATCCACCACCAGGCGGAAGTCGTCCATGTTCATCTTGGCAAAGCTCTTGTCGCGCAGAATGCCGGCGTTGTTGACCAGCACGTCCACTCGCCCCCAGGCGTCGATGGCTTGCTGCACCATGGCTTCCACCGCTGCAAAGTCGGTCACCGAGGCCGCATTGGCCAGGGCCTCGCCGCCCGCAGCACGAATCTCATCCACCACCTTTTGCGCCGCGCCTGCTGTACCACCGCTGCCATCCACGGCGCCACCCAGATCATTGACCAGCACCTTGGCGCCGCGGGCCGCCAGGGCCAACGCATGTTGACGCCCCAGGCCGCCACCTGCACCCGTGACGATGGCTACGCGGCCTTTGAATTCGATGTCTGCCATAGAAAGACTCTCCTGTATCTAAAAAGGGGGGGAATGGGATGAATGTCGGAACAAAAACTGCTGGCAGCACTGTACGGCAACGCCCGCCGCGGCATCGTTGCGAAGGGGACAGAACGCCGTGCACGGGTTATCCCTGACAGCACTGGACAAGCATGTGGATAAGTGGGGAAAAGTCTTGTATGAGACTGCTAAGTGGTTGATTTATCAAGAAGCCACTTGTGCTGCTTAATTTTTCATCAACGCAAACCACTCAGGCGCTCAGTTTTCCCTGTTCACGCTGAACAAGCCTGTGCATAAGTTTTGACAAGTCTTGTATGAGCGATGCAACCCTTTGATTTTCAAAGACTTTCAACGAAATGCTGAAAAATTAAGCAAATCTACCACCCGGTGCTGACACGCGAGTTTTCAGCGGTTATCCCGTTCTTTTCTGGACAAAATTGTGGATAACTCTGAACAAGTGCTGTATGAGCGTCGCAAGTCATTGATTTACAAGGGCCGCCTATCCGCTGCACATTTTTTAAGCAAATTGGCACATGGGCTGCCGGCCCGGAAAAAACCAGGCAACACTGTGGCGCTCTATTTTTGATAGCATCTTGCGCTTGACTGTGAAGCGCTAACACCCTTTTTTATGCAAACACCGCCATGGGCCCACAGCCCCGCTGCTGAACGCAACCAGGGCCCCATCCTTGCGGTGCTGCAAGCGCTGCTCGCCCCCCGTGGCAACGCTCTGGAGATTGCGAGCGGCACGGGGCAGCACGCAGCGCACTTTGGCGCCGCCCTGCCCGGCTGGCGCTGGCAGCCCACTGACTGGCAAGACGATCTGTTCGCGTCGATCTCCGGATGGTGCGCGCACAGCGGTGCGCAGCAGGTATTGCCGCCGCTGCGGCTGGACGTGACCCAGGCGCAATGGCCCAGCGAGGGCGAGCCCTTCTCCACGCCGTTTGACCTGATTTACTGCGCCAACATGATCCACATTGCGCCCTGGGAATGCTGCGTGGCACTGATGCGCGGCGCCGCCCGCCACCTGGCCGCCGACGGAATGCTGGTGACCTATGGCCCCTATCTGGAGCAAGGGGTTCTCACTTCTCCAGGCAATCTGGCCTTTGACGCCAGCCTGCGAGCCCAAAACAGCCAGTGGGGCCTGCGCGCGCTGGAAGATGTCGCCCGGCAGGCAGAGGCGGCCGGCCTCCGTTTGAGCGAGCGCCACGCCATGCCTGCCAACAACCTGCTGCTGGTGTGGCGGCGCTCGCGTTGACCCGATCATTCCCTCTGCCACTTACCCCTTCCGCCCACCGCTCACTTCGGCCCCAACCACCATGACCCAAGCTGCCCCCTTTTTCATCGCCCGCATCGAGCCCGACGGCACCCAGTGCGATGCCTGGCCCGAACAACCGCTGCTGACTTCCATGGAGCAAGGCGGCATCGACTGGCCCAGTTCCTGCCGCAATGGCACCTGCCGCACCTGCATCGGCCATTTGGTTGAAGGAAGCGTGCGCTATGACATCGAATGGCCGGGCCTGAGTCCTGAAGAAAAGGCCGAAGGCTGCGTACTGCCGTGCGTGGCCTACCCCGAGTCGGATGTGGTGCTGCAGGGCAGCGCGATCTGACCCAAGGGCTGGCACAAAAGGCCGACTCAGCCGCAAGCTCTGCAGCCGCCCATGGCAACGCCGTTTTTTTGCCAGCCATGACAGAGGCCATTGATCCGGCGCACCAAAGCGCGGCCCCGGCTGAACTAAAATACTCAGCTTTGCAAGAGGCTGCACGCTTGGCCCCTTGCGCTGCGGCAGCGCCGCACAACATGTTCTTTGGATGGCCAAGCGACCCTTTGCGGTTGTGCGGCCCATGAGGGCGTGTGGTTTCGCGCTGCACAACCCCGCTGTGGCCCTAACGAAAGCCCTCTCCCATGAACACCCCCCTCACCCCTGTGTCCATCTCGCCCGTCGAAGACATCGTGGCCGACATGCGCGCTGGGCGCATCGTCATCCTGGTGGACGAAGAAGACCGTGAAAACGAAGGCGACCTGGTGCTCGCCGCCGACCACGTCACCCCAGAAGCCATCAACTTCATGGCCCGCTTTGGCCGCGGCCTGATCTGCCTGACGCTGACCCGCGAGCGTTGCGAGTTCCTGAAGCTGCCCCCCATGGCAGCGCGCAATGGCACGGTGTACAGCACCGCATTCACCGTGTCTATCGAAGCAGCCGAAGGCGTGACCACCGGCATTTCCGCCGCTGACCGTGCCCGCACCGTGCAAGTGGCCGTGGACCGCAAGAGCCAGCCTTCCGACCTGGTGCAGCCAGGCCACATCTTCCCGCTGCAGGCGGTGGATGGCGGCGTGCTGATGCGCGCCGGGCACACGGAAGCCGGGTGCGATCTGGCCGCCATGGCCGGCTGCAGCCCGTCGTCGGTGATCTGCGAGATCATGAAGGACGACGGCACCATGGCCCGCCTGCCCGACCTGCAGCTGTTTGCCGCAGAGCATGGCCTGAAGATTGGCACCATTGCCGATCTCATCCAATACCGCAGCCGCAATGAATCGCTGGTGGAAAAAGTGGGCAGCCGCCCGCTGACCACGGCATACGGCACCTTCACCGCCCACGCCTTCCGCGACAAGCCCAGCCAGGCCGTGCACCTGGCCCTGGTCAAGGGCGAATGGACGGCCGACGAAGTGGTGCCCGTGCGCGTGCACGAACCTCTGTCGGTGCTTGACGCGCTGGAAATCAACCGCTCCATGCATTCATGGGGTCTGGACACCAGCCTGCAGTACCTGGCCAAGCAGGGCAAGGGCGTGGCGGTGCTGCTGAACTGCGGCGAAACCGCGCAGCAATTGCTGGCCCAGTTTGAAGGCACGGCCCGCGCATCTCAGGCCCCAGAGCGCGGCCGCATGGATCTGCGCACTTATGGCGTGGGCGCGCAAATCCTGCGCGACTGCGGCGTGCAAAAAATGGCACTCATGGGCCAGCCCCGCCGCATGCCCAGCATGGCCGGCTACGGCCTCGAAATCACCGGCTTCATCCCCAAGGAATAAACATGTTTGGCGCAGAAAAAGGCACAGCGGACAAGCTGGACGGCAAGAAGTTGCACATCGGTATCGTGCAGGCCCGCTTCAATGAAAGCATCACCAACACCCTGGCCTCTGCCTGCCTGGCAGAGCTGAAGGCACTGGGCGTGCAGGAAAAGAACATCACCCACGTGAAAGTGCCCGGCGCACTGGAAGTGCCCGTGGCGCTGCAAGCCATGGCCGAGAGCGACAGCTTTGACGCCCTCATCGCACTGGGCTGCATCATCCGCGGCGAGACTTATCACTTTGAGCTGGTGGCCAACGAGTCTGGCGCCGGCGTGACGCGACTCTCGCTCGATTACCAGATCCCCATCGCCAACGCGATCATCACCACCGAAAACATGGAGCAAGCCATTGCCCGCCAGAGCGACAAGGGCACCGATGCAGCCCGTGTGGCAGTAGAGATGGCCAACCTGCTGGACGAATTGTCATGACCGAAACCACCCCATCGTCCAAAACGCGCCCACCCAAGCAATCGCGCACCGGCCTCAAGGCCAACGGTACGCGCAAGGCGGCATCCAAATCCAACCGCAGCCGTGCGCGCGAATTTGCGCTGCAGGCGCTGTACCAGCACATCGTGGGCCGCAACGACGCGGCTGCCATCGACTCCTTCACGCGTGACCTTGCAGGCTTTCACAAGGCCGACGCGGCGCACTACAACGCCGTGCTGCATGGTTGCATCAACACCGCTGATGATCTGGACGCCCTGATCACGCCGCTGCTGGACCGCAAGCTGGGCGAGATCTCGCCCATCGAACGCGCCTCCATGTGGATCGGCGTGTACGAGTTCATGCACTGCATGGACGTGCCATGGCGCGTGGTGCTCAATGAATGCATTGAGCTGGCCAAGGAGTTTGGTGGCACCGACGGCCACAAGTACGTGAATGCCGTGCTCAACGGCCTGGCCCCCCGCTTGCGTGCCAACGAAGTCGCTGCCGACAAAGCGGCTGGCAAGCCCGGCCCCGAAGCCGCAGCCGCCGAAGGCGAAGGGGCCTGAGCCCTTCCCGTGCTGCGCCTATCTGTCGATGGGTGCTGCACCGGCCAGCCAGAGGCCGCGCCTCCGGCGCAGTCTTTCTCTTTTGAGCCATGCCCGCAGCCTCGCGGGCCGCAGGATTCCCGAGCATGAAATTCTCCAGCCGCGCAGAGCGCATTGATCCGTTTTATGTCATGGAAGTGGCCAAGGCCGCCCAGGCCATGGCACGCGAGGTGGCGGGCACCAGCGAGCCCATGATCTTTCTGAACATCGGCGAGCCGGACTTCACCGCCCCGCCGCTGGTGCAGGAAGCTGCAGCCAAGGCGGTGCGCGACGGTGCCACCCAATACACCAACGCCCTGGGCCTGGATGCGCTGCGCGAACGTATCAGCGGCTGGTACCAAAGCCGCTTCGGGGTGGACGTTCCGGCACGGCGCATTGTGGTTACGGCTGGCGCATCTGCCGCATTGCACCTGGCCTGCCTGGCGCTGATTGAGCGTGGCGACGAAATCCTGATGCCCGACCCGAGCTACCCCTGCAACCGCCACTTCGTGAGCGCTGCCGAAGGCCGGGCCGTGCTGGTGCCCACCACGGCAGCCGAGCGCTACCAGCTGAGCAGCGACAAGGTGCACGCCGCGTGGACGGACAAGACACGGGGCGTGCTGCTGGCATCGCCCTCTAACCCCACCGGCACATCGATTGCCCCCGCCGAACTGCGCCGCATTCACGAGGTGGTGCAGTCGCGTGGCGGCGTGACCATGATCGACGAGATCTACCTGGGCTTGTCGTACGAGGAAGAGTTTGGCCACACCGCCCTGGCCATCGATGAGCACATCATCAGCATCAACAGCTTCAGCAAGTACTTCAACATGACCGGCTGGCGCCTGGGCTGGATGGTGGTGCCCGATGCCATGGTGCCCGTGGTGGAGCGGCTGGCACAAAACCTTTTCATCTGCGCCAGCACCGTGTCGCAACAGGCCGCCCTCGCCTGCTTTGAAGCCGAGAGCATTGCCGAATACGAACGCCGCCGCGCCGAGTTCAAGGCGCGCCGCGATTACTTCATCCCGGCCTTGCAGTCGCTGGGGCTGAGCGTGCCCGTGATGCCGGATGGCGCCTTTTACGCCTGGGCCGACTGCACCGACGCAGCCCAGCGCCTGGGCGTGCAAGGCAGCTGGGACTTTGCCCTGGAAGTGATGCGCCGCGCCCATGTGGCCATCACACCGGGCCGTGACTTTGGCAGCTTTGAGCCCGAACGGTTTGTGCGCTTCTCCACGGCCAACTCCATGGAGCAATTGCAGGAATCCGTAGCGCGACTGCGCAAGCTGCTGGCCTGAGCGGCATTGAGGGAACGGCATGGCTTTTGAATTCCCGATCCGCGTGTACTGGGAGGACACCGATGCCGGCGGCATCGTGTTCTATGCCAACTACCTGAAGTTCTTTGAGCGCGCGCGCACCGAATGGCTGCGCTCATTGGGCGTTGGCCAGCACAATTTGCGGGAACAAACCGGCGGCATGTTTGTCGTAACCGACGCGCAGTTGCGTTACCTGCGGCCCGCCAAGCTGGACGACGAACTGATTGTTACCGCCAGCCTGCTCGACAAGGGCCGCGCATCCCTGACAATCACGCAGCAAGCGCTCCTGAAACCAGAGCACATGACCAAAGACAAGCCCACGTTGCTGACCGAAGGCACCATCCGCATTGGCTGGGTGGATGCTGCAACGATGCGGCCCGCAAGAATACCGAGCACCCTTCTGGAACAACTTTCATGACCCCTCAAAACATGTCCATCTTGAACCTGGTGCTGCAGGCCAGCTGGGTGGTGCAGCTGGTGATGTTGCTGCTGCTCAGCGTCTCCATCGCCAGCTGGGCGGCCATCTTCCGCAAGCTGTTTGCACTCAAGCGGGTGAAGTCGCTCAACGAGGATTTTGAGCGCGAGTTCTGGTCCGGCACCAGCCTGAATGACCTGTTTGCCAGCGCAGCACAGAACGCCAAGAACGCAGGCCCGATGGAGCGCATTTTTGCCAGCGGCATGCGCGAATACCAAAAGCTGCGCGAGCGCCGCATCACCGACCCCGGCACGCTGCTGGACGGCGCCCGCCGCGCCATGCGTGCGAGCTTCCAGCGCGAGATGGATGTGGTGGAGTCCAGCCTGTCGTTCCTCGCATCGGTAGGCTCCGTCTCGCCTTACGTCGGCCTGTTTGGCACCGTGTGGGGCATCATGCACGCCTTCACTGGCTTTGCAGGCATGGAGCAGGTCACCCTGGCTACCGTGGCCCCCGGCATTGCCGAAGCGCTGGTCGCCACGGCCATTGGCCTGTTCTCTGCCATTCCTGCGGTGATTGCCTACAACCGGTTTGCGCGTGATATTGATCGCGTGGCCACGCACCTCGAAACCTTCATCGAAGAGTTCTCCAACATCCTGCAGCGCAACCTGGGCGCACAGCCTTCGCAATCGGCCTCTGGCCATTAAGGAGCCCGCATGCCCGCCATGGCGTCCCGCGGCCGAGGCCGTCGCACCATCAATGAAATCAACATGGTGCCCTTCATTGACGTGATGCTGGTGCTGCTCATCATCTTCATGGTGACAGCGCCCATGCTCACGCCCGGCATGATCGATGTGCCCAGCGTGGGCAAAGGCAAAAATGTGCCCAAGGTGGTGGCGCAGGTGATCGTGAACAAGGACGGGTCACTGCAGCTCAAGACGCCTGACGCTACGCGCACCGTCACCCAGCGCGAAGTGGGTGAGGCCGCCCTGCGCTGGCAAAAAGACCAGAGCAAGGACACCGCCGTCATCATCAGCGCGGACAAGGGCGTGCAATACGAAGCCGTGGTCAAAGCCATGGATGCCCTGCAAAAAGCCGGCGTGCAGCGCGTGGGCCTTTCCGTCAAGCAAGGCGGCTGATACCGCAGCGTCACCAGGCCATCCATGCACGCTCACGACGAACGCGACCAGTTCTCTCCCCCCTCGCCGCCCGGCCGCCTGCGCGCGGTGTCGCTGGCCGTTGTGGTGCACGCCGCATTGATCGCGGCGCTGACCATGGGGGTGAACTGGACCACGACGACCGACCAGCCCGCAGTGGAGGCCGAGCTGTGGTCAGCGGTTCCGCAGCAGGCCGCGCCTGCCCTCGTGGCCCCGCCCCCACCGCCTGCGCCTCCCACGCCCGCAGAGCCTCCTCCGCCACCCGCTGCCGTGGTGCCGCCCCCGCCTCCACCTGCGCCACGGGCTCAGGAAAAGCCTGACACCCGCGAAGCAGACATTGCCATCGAGCGCGAGAAAAAGCGGCTGGCGCAGGAAAAGCGTGAACGCGCCGAACAGCAGGAGCGAGAAAAGCGCGAACGTGAGCGCCGCGAGAAGTTGGAAGCCGAGAAGAAAGAGCGCCTGCAAAAAGAAAAAGAACGCGAGAAGGAACGTGAAAAAGAGCGCGAGCTGAAGGAAAAGCAGGAAGCACAAAAACGCGCCGAGCAAAAGAAGCAGGCCGAAGAAAAGCGCCGTGCCGAAGAAGCAGAAGCCAAGCGCAAGGCCACCGCAGACGCGGAGGCCAAACGCAAGGCAGAAGCCGATGCGAAGCGCCGGGCCGATGCCGAAGCCAAGGAACTGGCCGCCTTGCGTGACGCCAACATGCGCCGCATGCAAGGCCTGGCGGGCGCCACGGGCGGCGAACATGCCACGGGCAAAGACAAGGTTACCTCGGGCCCCTCAGGCAGCTACGGCGGCAAGGTGGCAGCCAAGGTCAAGCCCAACATCGTGTACCCCGATGCTATTTCGGGCAACCCCCGGGCCGTGGTGGAAGTGCGTGCGGCGCCCGACGGGACCATCGTCGGCAAAAAGCTAATCCAGTCCAGTGGCAACAAGGCATGGGACGACGCCGTGTTGCGCGCACTGGAAAAGACAGAAACCTTGCCGCGCGATGTGGATGGGCGTGTGCCTTCCTCACTGGAGATTGGCTTCAGGCCACAGGATTGAATGAGAGAGTGGCGCCTGGGCGCTTGTAACCACAAGCCACCCAGGTTGCCCGCGATTTCAAGACAAAACGACCTCTAGCGCTTGTCAGACAAGCGCAAGCAGCTATATTTTTTATAGCATGTCATCAAACCTGTAGCTCAAGGCGCCACTGGCTGGCGCTCTCGCAGCCAGCGCACGGCATCTGCCTGTTTGCCAAACTGGGCCCAGTCCAGCGCCGTTTTGCCGTGCGCGTCGCGGCTCCACAAATCCACGCCTTGCGCGTGCAACCACTCCAAAGCGGCCAGGCGCCCTTTGGCCGCCGCCAGCATGGCCGGTGTCTCGCCACGGCTTGCCGGGGCAGGCTCCACCAGTGACTGGCCCTGCCCTTGCAGCCACGCCAGGCAAGGCACACAGCCGCTTTGCGCGGCCATGTGCACGGGGCCCCAGTCCCAGCGGTTGCGGGCCTGCAAGCTGGCACCCGCCTGCACCAGCCGTTGCGCCACGCCAAGGTGGCCGCCATAGAAGGCCCGCAGCAAGGCGGTGTCGCCCCGCTCACTGTCTTTTTGCGTCTGTCGAAAATCCACCTGCGCGCCTGCCTGGAGCAACAGTTCCACATGCTCCTGCTGCCCACGATGCGCTGCGAGCATGAGCATGGAAGAACCACTGTCGGCCAGCAAATTGGGGTTCGCGCCCTGCTGCAGCGCCTGCGTCAGGGCTCGTGCATTTCCTGCGTTCTGGGCGTCGATGAGTTGGGCATCCGCGGGGGCCCAGATGCGTTCCACCTGTGGAGCACGGGCAGACTGCTGGTGCCGGGCGGGGTTCCAGGCCAGAACCCGGGCATCCGTCGCCCATGCGCACGCCAGCGCTGCGACCAACAAGCTGCCCCACGCAGGCCTGGAATGCCCCGTTGCCACCGCCCGCTGCAACCCTGGCGTGAAGCGGCCTTGACGGTCCTTCCACGCCTGCGCGATAGCTTGACCTACGGCACGCGCAGTGCCCGTGCCATGCACACCAGGGGTGAGCCTGGTCAACTCACCCTGTGCATTTTTGGCATGCACGGCGTAGTAGTCTCGCTTCGCGGCGCCTGCGCCTTTCGTAAAAAACAGTTTGTAGACCAGGGACTGGCTGGCAGCACCGGGCAGCTGGACCCGTCGCGACCAGAGCCACGACCCTCTTGCCACCAGCAGACCATCGTCCAGCACGCTCAAAGTCCAGCGCCGGGTTGCAGCGTGCAGCAGCCACCCCAGCAACACCAGCCAGGCCAACATGCCCCCCAGGCTCTGCGGTAGCACGAACGCGCCGGGCTGCAGGCGGGCATGGAGCCACCCATCGCCCACCAATGCGGCAGCAGCCACCACGGCAGACCAGCGCCAGGGCGTTTGCCCAAACTGCAGACTCCATCCATCAGCCCCTTCGCGCACCTGAACATTGACGGGCAGCCGGGATGCGTCCGGCGAAGCCGCGCCGCCCTCTTCCGCCTCGCCAATCGCTCCGATGGGGGTTTCCTCCTGCCAGGCAGCCGAAGGAGCGTACGGATCGACATCCAACCGCGCCCCTATCGCGGTGGATGCTCGAATGGGCAATTCATAAGCCAGCTCCAGTCCGCCCTCTGCCCCCAGCAACTCCAACCGCCAGTCCACGCGCTCGCCACTGCGCTGGGCACCATGGGCAGGAGCATCGTCTGGAAGGGAAAACCGGGCGACCAGGCGCAGATGTCCATCGCCCACTGCCAGGCGGCGCGTGCCAGCCTCCAGGGTCTGCACGCGCCGCTCGGGTGAACCTGAACTGGCCTCGTCCACACGGTACTGCGCCACGCGCAGCTGGAATTGGCCGGCAGCCGGGTGCTGCGCTGCGCGGGGCGGAAGCACCAGCGTCACTTCAACGGGCTGACCTGCCCTGGGCCGTGACGGCAGTGCCGTCATGACCAGCCCACGGTAGCGCCATACCTTGCGGGTTTGATGGACAGCAGACCAGGCCATGCCCGCGCCAATGGCCACAAAACCACCCAGAAGCGCCTTGACCCACCAGGGTGCGCGAGCGTCGCTCCAGAACAGCGCCGCCATGGGAAAGGAAATACCGCACCAGAACAGCGTGAAGGCCCACAGACCCCAATGGCTGTTGGTCAGCGGGTTTGGCGGTGAGTCTTCTGGCGCCTTTGCATCGCGGCCCAACAGCAGCCGCCACAGCATCCAGCCAGCGGCCAAGCCCACCCCGGTAAAGACCAGTGCAAACGGCAAGCGAAAGATTTGCAACCGCCAGCGGATGGACGGGTCTACCAGGGCTTGAGAGGGCTGCGCGGGATTGACCCAGACCGTGATGGGGCGCCCTTGTTGCTGCGCCTGGTACAGCGTCTGAAACCATCGTTCCTGCCAATCACCCACGTTGTCGGCACCCGCTTGGGGGTCCAACCCCACACGCTGACTTTCGTAGGCTTTGCCAGCCACTTCGTAGCGATAGCGCGTCAGCACCTGATAGGTAGTGCCGCCCTCACTGTCCGCATGTTTGCGAATCTGGGCGTCCAGCACCTGCGCTGGCACAGGCTGCCAGGACTGGACGGACAACGCAGCCTGCAAGGTGGAGGCCAGAGGACGCAGCCCGGCCCAGTAACCCACGGCCGTGAAGAGGACTGCAAAGACGGCACAAAACACCACCAACACGCCCCGCCCCACTGCCGTTTTTCCTTCTGCCATGGCCCCTCCTTTTTGTTGTTATGGCCTCCAGCATAGTGACGGATTCATGACAATTTGGTGACAGCACCCAACAAAAAACGGCCCCGAAGGGCAATGCCGCTCAGTTAAGTCTGAGCGGCATTTTTTTGACGGGATACTGGGTCTTGGTCATACGAACCTCACGCGGATACCGCCTGTGGGATCTGCGAGGCGGCAGCACGAAGCGGCGGATGTTCTTTCTCATGGCCGCAAGCTTGGCCGGGATGGCCCCAGGGGTGTGTGATCCTGAACTCCACAGCCACTCATCCACGATGTAGCGCAGCGCCGTGATGAAGCTGATGCGACAGGGCTGCACTTTGGCCTCGTCTGCGATGCGCGTGATCTCCAAGCGGATCAGGTTGTACATCAGCAAGGTTGCCCACAGCTCTTGCTTGACCCCATCGGGTTGCTGGCTGCGCAACGTCATCGCCTGGCCCAGCATGTCCGTCTTCATCTCTCCATAGGCCAGCTCAATCTCCCAGCGTTCGTGGTACAGCGCGAACACCTCCTCGGCCTTGTAGCGTGCCGGATCCATCAGGGACGTGAACAAGGTTCTGGGTTTGCCATCGAGTTCACGGGTGATGGCGCGCACCTCCCACGTGAGCGGCAAGCCGGGGTCTTTCTTGCGAGCTTGGGGCGAGACCTTCATGCGCAAGCTCACATCGCCAGGGCCATGCGTTTGCACCACCTCGCCCCTGAGTCCGGCACGCGCAGGGATCAGCCAGTGACGTCCCTGGCGGTGTTGCAGCGGCCACAGCAGACTTGCCGAGTAAAACCCTTTGTCCACAATCACCAGCGAGTCAGGCGGCAACTTCGGCCACAAGCGTTCAGCCAATGCGTACTCACTGGTGTCGTAGGCATCCAGGCTGGCATCTACCAATAAACGAGCTCTGGCATCGAGCAAGCAGGCCATGCGCACCAGGGGGAAGGGACTTTGGTGGTCTGCGTGGTTGCGCTGGCAACCAAAGTGCTGGCGGTTGTCTTGTGTGTCGGGGGTACGCCAGACCACGCCATCCAATGCGTACAGCGCCAAGCCTTGCCAGCGGTGGCGAGCGGCCTGCTGGTGCGCCCAATGGGCAGCAGTGTGGCGAAACAGCCATTGCAGGGGCTCACTGCCCAGCCGTTGGCGCGCCTGGCTCAGCGCGCTGGAGCTGATGGGTTCATTGTGCTGCCCAGGCAGTGCCAGCTCCAGTACCTCGGCCACGTTCACGATGGAGCGGTCTCTAAGCAAGGCCACACCCAATACCAGCCAAAGTGCCTGCTCCATGGGCAGTCGCCGCTTGCGCAGCGTGGCTACACCCGTCATCTGCAAGGCCTGTTCAATCCACTGCTGGGGTATGTTGCTTTGAACGACACCCCATTGTTCGGGGCTCGCAAACTCATGGGTATCGTTCAGGTACTCTTGCAGCAGCATTGGCTATCGCTTGACCTCTATGGCCAAAGCTCAATTGATCAAGCCTGCACTGTACAAACAACAAAGACCCCGAAGGGCCTTTGCTTAACTTACTGGCATTGCCCCGAAGGGCCGTTTGCATCGATGCGCTAAGCGCAGCCTGTCAGGCCGTCACGCCCTTTGCAACCTCAGCGTATTCCTCGATCTGGTCGAAGTTCATGTAGCGGTACACGCTGGCCTTGTCGGCGTCGATCACGCCCATTTCCTGCAGATATTCCTCCTTGGTGGGCAGCTTGCCCAGGCGCGAGGCGATGGCGGCCAGCTCGGCAGAGCCCAGGAACACGTTGGTGTTCTTGCCCAGGCGGTTCGGGAAGTTGCGGGTGGAGGTAGAAATCACCGTCGCACCTTCGCGCACTTGGGCCTGGTTGCCCATGCACAGCGAGCAACCGGGCATTTCGGTACGCGCACCGGCGGTACCGAAGGCGGCGTAGTGGCCCTCCTTGATCAGCTCGCTCTGGTCCATCTTGGTGGGCGGTGCCACCCACAGCTTGACGGGAATGTCGCGCTGGCCGCCCAGCAGCTTGGCTGCGGCGCGGAAGTGGCCGATGTTGGTCATGCACGAACCGATGAAGGCTTCATCGATCTTGGTGCCGGCCACTTCCGACAGGAACTTGGCGTCGTCAGGATCGTTGGGGCAGCAGACGATAGGTTCCTTGATGTCGGCCAGATCGATCTCGATCACGGCGGCGTACTCGGCATCCTTGTCGGCTTCGAGCAGGTTGGGGTTGGCCAGCCAGGCTTCCACCTTCTCGATGCGACGCTGCAGCGTCTTCGCGTCCTGGTAACCATCGGCGATCATGTTCTTCATCAGAACGATGTTCGAGCGCAGGTATTCAGCGATGGGCTCTGGGTTGAGCTTGATCGTGCAGCCAGCGGCAGAGCGCTCGGCCGAAGCGTCAGACAGTTCGAAGGCCTGTTCCACCTTCAGGTCTGGCAGACCTTCGATTTCCAGGATCTTGCCGGAGAAGATGTTCTTCTTGCCAGCCTTGGCCACGGTCAGCAAGCCAGCCTTGATGGCGTACAGCGGAATGGCGTGCACCAGATCGCGCAGCGTCACACCGGGCTGCATCTCGCCCTTGAAGCGCACCAGCACCGACTCAGGCATGTCCAGAGGCATCACGCCGGTAGCGGCGCCGAAGGCCACGAGGCCGGAACCTGCGGGGAAGGAAATACCAATCGGGAAACGGGTGTGCGAGTCGCCGCCCGTGCCCACGGTGTCAGGCAACAGCAGGCGGTTCAGCCAGCTGTGGATCACGCCGTCGCCAGGACGCAGTGCCACGCCGCCGCGGTTGCTGATGAACGCTGGCAGTTCGCGGTGCGTCTTGACATCCACTGGCTTGGGATAGGCGGCGGTGTGGCAGAAGGACTGCATCACCAGGTCAGCCGAAAAGCCCAGGCAAGCCAGGTCTTTCAGCTCGTCGCGGGTCATGGGGCCCGTGGTGTCTTGCGAGCCCACGGTGGTCATCTTGGGTTCGCAGTAGGTACCGGGGCGCACGCCCTGGCCTTCTGGCAGACCCACCGCACGGCCGACCATCTTCTGCGCCAATGTGAAGCCAGCATTGGACGCGGCTGGTGCCGTAGGCAGACGGAACACGGTGGAAGCTGGCAGGCCCAGGAATTCACGCGCCTTGGCAGTGAGCGAGCGGCCAATGATCAGGTTGATACGGCCACCGGCGCGCACTTCGTCCAGCAGCACGTCGCTCTTGAGCGCGAACTCAGCCACGGTTTCGCCGTTCTTGACGATCTTGCCGTCGTAGGGCAGCACGTCGATCACGTCGCCCATTTCGAGCTTGGACACATCGACTTCGATGGGCAGAGCGCCGGAATCTTCCTGCGTGTTGAAGAAGATGGGGGCGATCTTGCCACCCAGCGTCACGCCGCCGAAACGCTTGTTCGGCACGAAGGGGATGTCCTGGCCGGTGGCCCAGATCACCGAGTTGGTAGCGGACTTGCGCGAAGAACCGGTGCCCACCACGTCACCGACGTAGGCAACCAAGTGGCCCTTCTTCTTCAGGTCTTCGATGAACTGGATGGGGCCGCGTTTGCCGTCTTCTTCGGGCTTGAAGGCCGCGTCAGGACGGGTGTTCTTGAGCATCGCCAGATAGTGCAGCGGGATGTCTGGACGGCTCCAGGCATCGGGTGCGGGCGACAGGTCGTCGGTATTGGTTTCACCGGGCACTTTAAACACGGTGACGGTGATTTTCTTTTCCACTTCTGGGCGCGATGTGAACCACTCGGCATTGGCCCAGCTCTGCATGACCTCCTGGGCCTTGGCATTGCCGGCCTTGGCCTTGGTGGCGACGTCGTTGAAGAAGTCGAACATCAGCAGCGTCTTCTTGAGGGCTTCTGCGGCCACGCCAGCGACTTCCGCGTCGTCCAGCAGTTCGATCAGAGGGTGCACGTTGTAGCCGCCCACCATGGTGCCCAGCAGCTCGGTCGCCTTGGCCTTGGAGATCAGGCCCACCTTGATGTCGCCATGCGCCACAGCGGCCAGGAAGCTGGCTTTGACCTTGGCGGCATCGTCCACGCCTGGAGGCACACGGTGCGTCAGCAGGTCCAGCAGAAAGGCTTCTTCGCCTGCGGGCGGGTTCTTGATGAGCTCGATCAACTCGGCCACTTGCTTGGCGTCGAGGGGCAGCGGCGGGATGCCCAGGGCGGCGCGCTCGGCGACGTGGTCACGGTAGGCTTTCAACATACTTCTCTCCGGTTACGTTCTAAAGTGGGGCAACAGCGCACCTCCCTGCCCACTGGCCGGGCAAGAAAGTGCTGCGTTTTCAAGGTTCTTATTTGCTGCCGCTGGGGGCGTCAAAAACGCTCTGCGGGGGCGCTTTCTTGATGGCTTCAGCAACAACAAACTGCTCGGGGCTCATGCATTCGTCTGCCATGCGCTGACCCAGCTTCTGGTTCATCAGCATGGACTTGTTGGCAATTTGAAGCCAGACCGCGCCGGCCTTGGTGTCTTCCAGACGCACCGCACCCGTGGTGGTCGCCACGGGAATCATGCGGTACTTGAAGCCCTTGCCTTCGACCTGGAAGTGGCCTGGATTGGCCTTGTCGGCTGAGACATTGACGAAAGCGCCCAGTTCGCAGGCGATGCGCCCGACATGCACACGCTCGGCAATGGCCAACTCTTCGGGGGACAGTGCAGCCTCTGCGGCGATGATGCCGGTAGCCACCTGGTTGGCCGCGCTCTTGAGTTGGGTGCGGCTGCTGGTCTGCTGGGCCTTGGCCACTACAGTCTTGCCATTGCCTGCCGCAGCGGTAGAGGATTTGGTGGTGTTGGCGGGCTTGGCCTTGGCCGCCGTCGCCTGTTTGGCCGATGCAGGCTTGGCAGGCGTTGCGGCGCCGGAACCCTGGGCCATCACCCAAGCAGGCGCCAAAAGCAGGAGAGCGGAGGCGAAAAGTTGTTTCATGGCGTCAAAGCTCCAGTAAAAATCATGCAGTAACGTGGCTCACGGGCGTAACCACATCAAACCAGTGGCCCACCGAGGAAGGAAGCGCGACGCCAGTGTAGTGCGCACGCTCCAGCAACTGCCAGTAGTAGCGGTAACTCGCCCGGTCATGCAACACCCCATCGTGGCTGATGGGGGCCCACTGGGCGGCCTGGGCTGCCAGCAGGATGCGCGCCGCCGCTTCCACCTCAGCCAACGCCGGCGCAAACGCACGCAGGATGGGGCGGATCTGCGACGGATGGATGCTCCACATCCGGGTGTAACCCAGTTCCTGGGATGCGCGCTGGGCCGCAGCCTGCATCGCGGCAGGGTCGGTGAATTCCGTCACCACGCAATGCGAGGGCACCTTGCCGTAGGCATGACAGGCTGCTGCAATCTCCAGCTTGGCACGCACCACCAGAGGGTGGGCGAACTGCCCCTGCGATGTCATGGCGTGGGCAGGAATGGCGCCGCCGTGGGAGGAGACAAAGTCCATCAACCCAAAGCTGATGCTCTGCACCCGGGTGTGGGATGCGATCTCAAAAGCGTGTGATACCGCCAAGGGCGATTCAATCAGCACATGCAAAGGCAAATGGGTGGCGCCTGCACGCAGCAAGGCTTGTTCGGCAGCAACCACGTCGTCCACCGTTTCCACCTTGGGCACCATGATGTGACACAGGCGTTGACCGGCCGCGCCGGCAATGATGTCGATATCGCTTGCAAAAGCGGGGTGGTCTGTGGCGTGCACCCGCGCTGCCACCCGGGCAGTGGCCGAGGCACCCGAGGCCAGCGAAGCCACCAGGCGGGCGTGCTCCACCTCTTGCCCCACCGGAGCGCCGTCTTCGCAATCCAGCGTCACGTCTACCACGCAAGCGCCAAACTCTTCGGTCAGCTCAGCCTGCATCTGCAGGCTCTTGCGCATGCGAGCTTCCACACCGCTGTAGTGATCGCACACAGGCAATGCCTGACCACCCGCCTGGGCGCCGAGCAGTATTTCACGGGGGTGGAGTGCGTCCATCATCAGCTACAGGGCTATGTGCAATGCCCAGGGGGAGAAAAATCGTGTGGCCACTGCAAATCGAAAGCAAGGGCCACAGCATGTCTCTCACCGCTCTCAAATTGAGAGCTGCTAGCGCTTGATTGGCGGGCGCTAGAGGCCAAAAACCCTCAAACCGCCCGCCACAAAGCGCTAGCGACTACGTGCTTTACAGCAGGTGCTTGACGCCGTCCTTCTCGCCTTCGAGCTCAGCCAGGGTCTTGTTGATGCACTCTTGGCTGAATGCGTCGATGGGCAGACCTTCGACGATCTTGTATTCGCCGCCTTCGCAGGTGACGGGGTAACCGAACACGACTTCCTTGGGAATGCCGTATTCGCCATTGGAAGGAATACCCATGGTGACCCACTTGCCGTTGGTGCCCAGGGCCCAGTCGCGCATGTGGTCGATGGCAGCGTTGGCGGCCGAGGCAGCCGACGACAGGCCACGGGCTGCGATGATGGCGGCGCCGCGCTTGCCCACGGTGGGCAGGAACGTATTGACGTTCCAGTCGTGGTCGTTGATGGTGTCCTTCACGGACTTGCCGTTCACTGTAGCGAAACGGTAGTCAGCGTACATGGTGGGCGAGTGGTTGCCCCACACGGCCAGCTTTTCGATATCGCCCACAGCGCAGCCGATCTTGGCGGCGATTTGCCAAACAGCGCGGTTGTGGTCCAGACGCAGCATGGCGGTGAAGTTCTTGGCTGGCAGATCAGGAGCGGATTTCATGGCGATGTAGGCGTTGGTGTTGGCGGGGTTGCCCACCACCAGCACGCGCACATTGCGGGAAGCCACGGCGTTCAGAGCCTTGCCTTGGGCAGTGAAGATCTGGGCGTTGGCAGCCAGCAGGTCAGCGCGCTCCATGCCTGGGCCGCGAGGACGGGCACCCACCAGCAGGGCGTAATCGGTGTCCTTGAAAGCGGTCATGGGGTCGCTGTGGGCTTCGATGCCAGCCAGCAGAGGGAAGGCGCAGTCTTCCAGCTCCATGATCACGCCCTTGAGTGCGTTCTGGGCCTTTTCGTCAGGAATTTCCAGCAGTTGCAGGATGACGGGCTGATCCTTGCCGAGCATTTCGCCGGAGGCGATGCGGAACAGCAGTGCGTAACCGATTTGACCAGCGGCGCCAGTAACGGCAACACGGACAGGCTTCTTGCTCATGGTGAAAAACTCCAGGAAGTGACAAAAACAGGTAAAGGTGCAACGCAGCACCAGCGCCTGTTACCAGCAGCCCGTGCCCCGCAAACAGCCTTGGAGTTTACCCCCGTTTCATGGCCTCGGTCAATTTGTCTTATGTCTTATATAAGATATGATTGCGAGCGCTGCGGTTCACCGCCCATCCCGCCCAACCACCTGCCCATGTCCTCGCTCCCGTTCGCTGCCGACAATTCGCCCGCCCCTCAAGGCGCCGGGTTGCCGACGCCTGCGTTCAGCCCGCTGTACCAGCAAATCAAGGGTTTGATTTTGCAGAGCCTGCAGCAAGGCGAGTGGAAGCCTGGGGAATCGATTCCCAGCGAGATGGAGCTGGCGGCACGCTTTCGGGTGAGCCAAGGCACCGTGCGCAAGGCCATTGATGAACTGGCTGCCGAAAACCTGGTGGTGCGCAGGCAAGGCAAGGGCACCTTTGTTGCCACCCACGCCGAGCAACATGTCCAATACCGGTTCCTGAAGCTGCTACCCGATACTGGCGATGCCAGCGTGGAAGGTCCGGCCCAGCGCTCCGTGATCGAATGCCGCCGCGTGCGCGCCAGCGCCGACATTTCACGGGTGCTGGCATTGCGCAGCGGTGACCCCGTCATGCAGGCCAAACGCATCTTGTCTTTTGCCGGTGTTCCAACCATTCTGGAAGACATCTGGCTGCCCGGCCACGCTTTCAAAGGACTGACGGGCGAGCAGATGGCCAACTACCAAGGCCCCACCTACGCCATGTTCGAGATGGATTTCGGAGTACGCATGGTGCGTGCCGAAGAAAAGATTCGCGCCGTGCTGCCCGATGCAGAGCAGGCCCAATTGCTACAGGTCACCACAGCCACCCCCCTGTTGAGTGTGGAGCGCATCGCTTACACCTATAACGATGTTCCCATGGAGTTACGACGTGGCCTCTACCGAACCGACACCCACCATTACCGTAACGAACTGAGCTGACAGCAGGCTGGCACCTGATTACAAACGTCGATTTTTGATCCCGATACAAAAGCGCGGTTGTTGCATTGCAATAGAATTTTGTGTTGTTTGCATCTTCCAATTACAGAGCAGTTACATCCACGAAAGCACCAGACATGACTGAACTAGCCAAAAAACGGCCTGAATTCCGCAACATCAATGCCTTCAAGGACTTGACGACCTATCGCATGGCACCAGCAGCATGGGTTTCGATCCTGCACCGTGCCAGCGGGGCCATCATGTTCCTGCTGCTGCCCTTTGTCATCTGGATGTTCGACACCTCGCTGTCGTCGGAAATCTCTTTCGGAAAATTCAAAGCAGCCTTCAATGCGGGCTTGGGCTTTGTCCCCGGCTGGTTCATCAAACTCGTGGTTCTGGCATTGATCTGGGCCTACATGCACCACCTCATCGCCGGCCTGCGCCACCTGTGGATGGACGTCAGCCACGACGCCGTGACCAAGGAATTCGGCAAGACTTCCGCCGTTTTCACACTGGCAGTCAGCATCGGCCTGACGTTGGTACTGGGCGCCAAACTTTTCGGCTTGTACTGATTTCAAACAACAAGGCGTGCGTGCCATTGAAGGCACCATAGCCCCCACAAAAAAGGAAACCAATATGTCCGTCAATTACGGCTCCAAGCGCACGGTCGTCGGCGCCCACTATGGCCTTCGCGACTGGCTCAGCCAGCGCGTCACCGCCGCCCTGATGGTTCTGTTCACCGTCGTGGTTCTGGTCCAGCTCGTGGCCTCCAAGGGCCCCATCGGTTACGACCTGTGGGCCGGCATTTTCTCTGCCCAATGGATGAAGGTTCTGACTTTCTCCGTGATCGTGGCCATGGCATGGCACGTGTGGGTGGGCGTCCGTGACATCTTCATGGACTACATCAAGCCCGTGGGCCTGCGTCTGGTCCTGCAGGTTTTCACCATTGTCTGGCTGGTCAGTTGCGCTGGCTGGGGTATCCAGGTTCTGTGGCGTCTCTGATTCCCGCGATTGAAGGTACAAAATGAGCTATACAAAAGCCAACATCACCACGCGCAAGTTCGACGTAGTCATCGTCGGCGCAGGCGGCTCGGGCATGCGTGCCGCGCTGGAACTCTCCCGTGCAGGCCTGAACGTGGCCTCGCTGTCCAAAGTCTTCCCCACCCGCTCGCACACCGTGGCCGCACAAGGTGGCGTGTCTGCCTCGCTGGGCAACATGAGCGAAGACAACTGGCACTATCACTTCTACGACACCATCAAGGGTTCTGACTGGCTGGGCGACCAGGACGCCATCGAGTTCATGTGCCGCGAAGCACCGAAGGTGGTGTACGAGCTGGAACACTTCGGCATGCCGTTCGACCGCAACCCCGACGGCACCATCTACCAGCGTCCCTTCGGCGGCCACACCGCCAACTACGGCGAAAAGCCTGTGCAACGCGCCTGCGCAGCCGCTGACCGTACCGGTCACGCCATGCTGCACACGCTGTACCAGCAAAACGTCAAGGCCAAGACCAACTTCTTCGTGGAGTGGATGGCTCTGGACCTGATTCGCGACGAATCCGGCGACGTGGTCGGCGTGACCGCCCTGGAAATGGAAACCGGCGACCTGCACATCCTGCAAGCCAAGACCGTGCTGCTGGCCACGGGTGGCGCAGGCCGTATCTTCGCGGCATCTACCAACGCCTTCATCAACACCGGTGACGGCCTGGGCATGGCAGCGCGTGCTGGCATCGCCTTGCAAGACATGGAGTTCTGGCAGTTCCACCCCACCGGCGTGGCCGGTGCCGGCGTGCTGCTGACCGAAGGCTGCCGCGGTGAAGGCGCCATCTTGCTCAACAGCAATGGTGAACGCTTCATGGAGCGCTATGCGCCTACCCTGAAGGACTTGGCTCCCCGCGACTTCGTATCGCGCTGCATGGACCAGGAAATCAAGGAAGGCCGTGGCTGCGGTCCGAACAAGGACTACATCCTGCTCAAGCTGGATCACCTGGGTGCGGAAACCATCCACAAGCGTCTGCCTTCGGTGTACGAAATCGGCGTGAACTTCGCCAACGTGGACATCACCAAGGAACCCATCCCCGTGGTTCCCACCATCCACTACCAGATGGGTGGCGTGCCCACCAACATCCACGGCCAGGTCGTGGAGCAAAAGAACGGTGTGAACAACTCCGTGGTGAACGGCTTGTACGCTGTGGGTGAATGTGCCTGCGTGAGCGTGCACGGCGCCAACCGCCTGGGCACCAACTCGCTGCTGGACCTGTTGGTGTTCGGCAAGGCCGCTGGCCGCCACATCGTTGAGTTCAACAACAAGAACAAAGAGCACAAGCCACTGCCTGCCGACGCGGCAGACCGCACGCTGGAACGCCTGAACCAGCTCGAAAGCTCCAAGAGCGGCACCTACGCCCAAACCCTCGCCGGCGACATCCGCGCCACGATGCAACAGCACGCTGGCGTGTTCCGCACCCAGGCCAGCATGGACGAAGGCGTCAAGAAGATTGCCGAGCTGCGCGATCGCGTGGCAAGCGTCACTCTGCAAGACAAGTCCAAGGTGTTCAACACCGCCCGCATCGAGGCCCTGGAAGTGGACAACCTGATCGAAGTGGCGCAGGCCACGATGGTCTCTGCCGCTGCCCGCAAGGAATGCCGTGGCGCCCACACCGTGTACGACTACGAGCATCCTGCCGACCACCCAGAGTTCCCACTGGGCCGTAACGATCAGGAGTGGATGAAGCACACCCTGTGGTACAGCGAAGGCAACCGCCTGGATTACAAGCCGGTCAACCTCAAGCCCCTGACAGTGGAAAGCATTCCACCCAAGGTCCGGACGTTCTAAACAGTAGCCCCACGAGAGCAGAATCATGAAGCGCACATTCCAAATCTATCGCTACGATCCGGACAAGGACGCCAAGCCCTACATGCAGACCATCGAGATCGAACTCGACGGCCACGAACGCATGCTGCTGGACGCCTTGATCAAGCTGAAGCAACAAGACCCTACGCTGTCGTTCCGCCGCTCCTGCCGCGAAGGCGTCTGCGGTTCTGACGCCATGAACATCAATGGCAAGAACGGCTTGGCCTGTCTGACGAACATGAACACCCTCAAGGGCACGATTGTTCTGAAGCCCCTGCCCGGCCTACCAGTGATCCGCGACCTGATCGTGGACATGACGCAGTTCTTCAAGCAGTACAACTCGATCAAGCCATACCTGATTAACGACAATCTCGTGGCCCCTGATCGTGAGCGCCTGCAAAGCCCCGAAGAGCGTGAAGAGCTCAACGGCCTGTACGAGTGCATCTTGTGCGCAAGCTGCTCGACCAGCTGCCCCAGCTTCTGGTGGAACCCCGACAAGTTCGTGGGCCCCGCTGGTCTGCTGCAGGCCTACCGCTTCATCGCCGACAGCCGCGACGAAGCCACAGCCCAGCGCCTGGACAACCTGGAAGATCCGTACCGCCTGTTCCGTTGCCACACCATCATGAACTGCGTGGACGTTTGCCCCAAGGGCCTGAACCCCACCAAGGCCATCGGCAAGATCAAGGAATTGATGGTGCGCCGCGCCATCTGATCCTTTCAGGGCCTCACCATGAGCGATATCGCCACCACAGCGCCTGCAGCAGCCGACGAGCTGCTGACAGAGCGCGAACTGAGCAAGCTGCACTGGCGCTGCCGGCGCGGCTTGCTGGAGAACGACCTGTTCATTCAGCAGTTCTTCAAACGTTTCGAACCTGAGCTGAAGCAACGCCATGCTCAGGGGTTGGCGGCGCTCATGGCCCTGGCAGACAACGACCTGCTGGACCTGTTGCTCTGCCGCCGCGAACCAGACGAGACACTGGCCAGCGCAGAAGTGAACGAAGTACTCAGCATGCTGCGCTTGAGTGGCGGCACCCCTGCCCTGCGGGCCTGACAAACGCAGGGCGCTCTCTAGACCGGATTGACATCGGCAAACCTAAGGAAAGTAACAATGAAGCTAGCTGACAACAAAGCCACCCTGTCGTTCTCCAACGGCAGCCCCAGCGTGGACCTGCCGGTCTATCAGGGCAGCATCGGCCCGGACGTCATCGACATCCGCAAGCTGTATGCACAAACGGGCATGTTCACCTATGACCCCGGCTTCCTGTCCACAGCTGCAACCCAGTCCGCCATCACCTACATCGATGGCGACAAGGGCGAGCTGCTGTACCGCGGCTACCCCATTGAGCAGCTGGCTGTGAACTGCGACTTCCTGGAAACCTGCCACCTGTTGCTGTACGGAAACCTGCCCAACGAAGCCCAGAAGAAGGACTTCACCAGCCGCGTGACCAACCACACCATGGTCAACGAGCAGATGCAGTTCTTCCTGCGTGGCTTCCGCCGTGACGCGCACCCCATGGCTGTGCTGACCGGTCTGGTGGGCGGTCTGTCTGCGTTCTATCACGACAGTACCGACATCAACAACCCAGAGCACCGCGAAATCGCCGCGATTCGCCTGATCGCCAAGATGCCTACGCTGGTGTCCATGGCATACAAGTACAGCGTGGGCCAGCCTTACATCTACCCACGCAACGACCTGAGCTACGCCGGCAACTTCATGCGCATGATGTTTGCCACGCCTTGCGAAGAGTACAAGGTCAACCCTGTGCTCGAACGCGCTCTGGATCGCATCTTCATCCTGCACGCTGATCACGAGCAAAACGCATCCACATCGACCGTGCGCCTGTGCGGCTCGTCGGGCACCAACCCCTTCGCAGCGATTGCTGCGGGCGTGGCCTGCCTGTGGGGCCCTGCCCACGGTGGCGCCAACGAGGCTTGCCTGAACATGCTGGAAGACATCCAGCGCAACGGTGGCGTGGCCAAGGTCGGCGAGTTCATGGAGAAGGTCAAGGACAAGAACTCTGGCGTGAAGCTGATGGGTTTTGGCCACCGCGTGTACAAGAACTACGACCCCCGCGCCAAGCTGATGCAGGAAACCTGCAACGAAGTGCTGCAGGAACTGGGCCTGGAAAACGACCCCCTGTTCAAGCTGGCCAAGCAGCTCGAGAAGATTGCGCTGGAAGACGACTACTTCGTGTCGCGCAAGCTGTACCCCAACGTGGACTTCTACTCGGGCATCGTGCAACGCGCCATCGGCATCCCCGTGTCGCTGTTCACTGCCATCTTCGCGCTGGCACGCACCGTGGGCTGGATTGCCCAACTGAACGAAATGATTGGCGACCCCGAGTACAAGATCGGCCGCCCACGCCAGCTGTTCACCGGTGCTGAGCGCCGAGACGTGCTGCCTATCAGTAAGCGCTGATCGGTCAAGTGCCTGGCGCGCATGGCGCCCAGGCCTGAACTCCAAAGCCCGCAGGTGCCCCCTGCGGGCTTTTTTACGCCTGCTGCCGCTTCTTTTGAGCCTGCGATGGGGTTCAGACCAGGGAAATGACCCCAGGGTGATTGGCAGGAACCTTGCGGGCCAAGAGCACCGCGCATCCCTCGGAACCGCCAGCCGTTGAGCGAAGTAACTCCAACGACGGTGGCGAGTCTTTGCAACGCAGCAGTCCACGCCACACTGCCGAAAGTGCCCACGGCGCAGTCTTAAGGATGTCCTGCATAACTCCCTGCGGTCCGTGATAGCGCGGCCTCGGGCAGTCCGCTGCGTTGCTTTTCTTGCCAATAGCCCGGCTATTGGCTGCAAAAAGACGCCTTGCAGCCTATCCCGATCCGCACCACCACCGACTCGCGAGGGTTTTGCAGGACACCCTTAAGCGCCGAATATTCCAAGGGATTTCCATCACCGCGCCAGCCTTCAGTGCACCGCAGAATGCAGCCTTTACGGCATAAGCTAGGCATGGATCGCTGGACACGCTGACCGCCCCCGGCCCCATGGGACCAGCGCGCCAGCATGACTTATGGCCCTGCCCACAGCCAAACCCAACATGGAGGAAGTTCCTATGTCCGCAGGTGACTGGAAGCGCTTTTACCAGGCGGTCTGTGATGGCGATATGCGCCTGGTGCGGCACTACATCGAAGCAGGCATTGATGTGAACTATGCCCACCCAGAGTTCTTCTCCACGCCGCTGGTAGCAGCCATACGCAACCAGCGGGAAGAAGTGGCGCTCTTCATCTTGCAGCGCGGCGGTAATCCGTTGCGTGTGTCTGAGGTGGATGGCGCTTCGCCCATGGATCTGCTGGCCACCTGCGATCTTCGGCGCCTCAAAGAACAGCTGAACCGCATGGGGGTTGCCGCCCGGCCTGCCCGAAACTTCTGGAAGCGCTGGCTGGGTTGGTAGAGGCAGAGCCCGCCCGCTTGCGCCTACAGGCGGGCTGGGTAGCAGAGCAACCACCCACCAACGGCAGGCGCGGAACCGCGAGGATTGCCGAATGCACCCTTACGTCTTTTTGCAAAGACACGCTCGTACTCCCCCCTAGTAACCCCACTTTTACCCAGGCTAGCGCTTATGTAGTTTGCGCTAGCAATTTATACTACCACCCAGTACACCTCTTGATCGATGATTGAGAGGCGCCAGAACGGAATGCCCCATGCCCCACACCGCTGAAGACAAGCAACGCGCCATCACCCGCCTGCGCCGCATCAAAGGCCAGGCGGAGGCGCTGGAGCGCGCGGTGGAGGCCGGTTCAGACTGCGCCCCCATCCTGCAGCAGCTGGCGGCCATGCGTGGCGCAGTGCACGGACTGATGGCCGACCTGCTGGACAGCCATGTGCGCGAAACGCTGGCAGAAAAACCCGCACCGTCGCAGCAGGCCGTGGATGAAACACTGGCGCTGCTGCGGTCATACCTCAAATAAACCGCCTATCCCGACTCACTGAAAGGACCACCCCATGAAATCCCGCGCCGCCGTTGCCTTCAAAGCCGGAGAACCCCTGCAAATCGTCGAGATCGACGTCGCTCCGCCCAAAAAAGGCGAGGTGCTTATCAAGATCACCGACACCGGTGTGTGCCACACCGACGCCTTCACCCTGAGCGGCGAAGACCCAGAAGGCCTGTTCCCCGTGGTGTTGGGCCACGAAGGCGCCGGCATCGTGGTGGAAGTGGGCGAAGGCGTGACCAGCGTGAAGCCGGGCGACCATGTGATCCCGCTCTACACCGCTGAATGCGGCGAATGCCTGTTCTGCAAGAGCGGCAAGACCAACCTGTGCGTGGCCGTGCGCGCCACGCAGGGCAAGGGCGTGATGCCCGACGGCACCACGCGCTTCAGCTACAACGGCCAGCCCATCTACCACTACATGGGCTGCAGCACCTTCAGCGAATACACCGTGGTGGCCGAGGTGTCGCTGGCCAAGGTCAACCCCAACGCCAACCCCGAGCAGGTCTGCCTGCTGGGCTGCGGCGTGACCACGGGCCTGGGCGCCGTGAAGAACACTGCCAAGGTGCAGGAAGGCGACACGGTGGCCGTGTTTGGCCTGGGCGGCATTGGCCTGGCTGTGATCCAGGGTGCCAAGCTGGCCAAGGCCGGGCGCATCATCGCGATTGACACCAACCCCTCCAAGTTCGACCTGGCCAAGGTGTTTGGCGCCACCGATTGCGTCAACCCCAAGGACTTCGACAAGCCGATCCAGCAAGTGATTGTGGAGATGACAGGCTGGGGCGTGGACCACAGCTTTGAGTGCATTGGCAACGTGAACGTGATGCGCGCCGCGCTGGAATGCGCGCACCGTGGCTGGGGCCAGTCGGTCATCATCGGCGTGGCCGGCGCGGGCCAGGAAATCTCCACCCGCCCCTTCCAGCTCGTCACCGGCCGCAAGTGGCTGGGCTCGGCCTTTGGCGGCGTGAAGGGGCGCAGCGAGCTGCCCGGCATGGTGGAAGACGCCATGGCCGGCAAGATCCAGCTGGCACCGTTCGTGACCCACACGATGGGGCTGGAAGAGATCAACACCGCGTTCGATCTGATGCACGAAGGCAAGTCCATCCGCTCGGTGGTGAAGTACGCAGCCTGACCCAGGCACTACAAAAACAAGAGCGCCTTGCGCTGGCTGGATAAGCATTCAAGGTATAAAGCCCTTGAAACCCTTATTCAGCAAGCGCTACCAGCTATTCTTTTGTGAGCAACCCATGTCCACCCATCTAGAACTGTTGAGCAGCCATGCCTGCTTTGGCGGTGAGCAACGCTTCTACCGCCATGATTCGGGCACCATCGGCCTGCCGATGAAATTTGCGGTGTACCTGCCGCCCCAGGCCAGCCAGGGCCCTGTCCCGGCCCTGCTGTACCTGGCCGGGCTGACCTGCACCGAAGAGACCTTCGCTACCAAGGCCAGCGCCCAGCGCCGTGCAGCCGAACTGGGCCTGGCGCTCATCACGCCCGACACCAGCCCGCGCGGCGCCAACGTGCCCGGCGAAGCCGAGAGCTGGGACTTTGGCGTGGGCGCAGGTTTTTACCTGGACGCCACCCAGGCACCCTGGGCCACGCACTGGCGCATGGAAAGCTACCTGATGAACGAACTGCTGCCGCTGTGCACGGCACAGTTGCCTATCGACGCGCAGCGCCTGGGTATTTTTGGCCACTCGATGGGCGGGCACGGCGCGCTCACCCTGGCGTTGCGCCACCCTGGGCGGTTCAAAACCCTCTCGGCGTTTGCGCCCATCTGCGCGCCCACCCAATGCCCCTGGGGCGAGAAGGCGTTCACCGGCTACCTGGGCGCAGACCGCACCAGCTGGGGTGAGCATGACGCCACCGTGCTGATGGAAAACCAGCCCCTGGCGCCCTACCCTGGCGGCATCCTCATCGACCAGGGCGTGGCGGACAAGTTTCTGGAAGGGCAATTGCACCCCCATCTGTTCGAGGCAGCATGCGCGCAGATTGGCCAGCCCCTCACGCTGCGCCGCCACGCAGGGTACGACCACGGCTACTACTTCATCCAGACGTTCATCGACGACCACCTGCGGCACCACGCCAAGGGCCTGGGCGTAGCGGCCTGAACGGGCTGTTTCGTACCGCCTTCCAATGGCAAAAAGGGCTGTCCCGCAAGGGGCAGCCCTTTTTTACTCAGCGCCCAGCGCGGGTCAGGTGCCCACCACGCCGCCGTCTGCCTTGCGGATGACCACGGTGGCCGAGCGGGGGCGGCCGTTGGCCTTCTTCTCGGGCCAGTTGGACACGGCACGGGGGTTCTTCGGGTCGGTCAGCTCATTGGCAGGCTCGCCGGGGTGCTGGATGTTGACGAACATGGTCTTGCCGTCGGGCGTGGTGGTCACGCCCGTGACCTCGCAGCCTGCCGGGCCAACCAGGAAGCGACGCACTTCGCCCGTGTTCACATCGGCAGCCAGCATCATGTTGTTGCCAAAGTTCTTCAGGTCGCCCTTGCCCATGGCCGATGTGGACATGTCGCACTGGATCCACAGCACACCACGGCCGTCCACCCACAGACCATCAGGGCACGAGAACATGTCGCCCTTGATGTTGCCCTTGGCCTCGGCGCGAGGCAGCGAGGGGTCGCCCGCCATGACGAAGTGGTTCCAGGCAAAAGTCTGGCCGCTGAAGTCGCCGTCTTCCTTCCAGCGAATGATGTTGCCCTGGGTGTTGTTGGCACGGGGGTTGGCCGCATCCACGGCGGGCTGGTTGGCACCGCCGCGGTTGCTGTTGTTGGTCAGCGTGGTGTAGACCCAGCCCTGCTTGTCCACGGCAATCCACTCGGGGCGATCCATCTTGGTGGCGCCCAGCAGGTCGCTGGCCTGGCGTGCCTTGATCAGCACTTCGCCCTGGTCAGCAAAGCCGTTGGCGGCTGTGAGCGGGCCTTCGCCATGGGTCAGTGCAATCCAGCGGCCCTTGCCGTCGGCGTTGAACTGGGCCACGTACAGCGTGCCGTGGTCCAGCAGCGTGGCATTGGCTGCTGCACCGCCGGGTTTGATGGCATCACGGCTCACAAACTTGTAGATGTATTCAAAGCGTGCGTCTTCGCCCATGTAGACCACGGCCCGGTTGTCACGCGTGACGGCCACGGTGGCGCCTTCGTGCGCGCCCCGGCCCATGGCCGTGCGCTTGATGGGGGTGGAACTGGGGTTGTTGGGGTCAATCTCGACAATCCAGCCAAAGCGGTTGGGCTCGTTGGGGTTCTTGGTGGCGTCGAACCGCGCGTCAAACTCATGCCAGCGGTAGCCGGAGCCGCCCTTCTTCAGGCCCCAGCGCTTTTCGTGGGCGCTGAGTGTGTCGCCACCGCTGAAGTAGTTGATGAAGTTTTCTTCAGACGTGAGGTACGTACCCCAGGGCGTGATGCCGCTGGCGCAGTTGTTGAGGGTGCCCAGCACCGAGCGCCCTTGCGGGTCGGCTGCGGTTTTCATCAGCGCATGGCCTGCGGCGGGGCCGCTGAGCTGGGTGCGCGTATTGGCGGTGATGCGGCGCGCCCAGGGCGAGGGGGTCACCACCTCCCACTTGCCGTTCTTTTCCTGCACTTCGCAAATCGATACGCCATGGGCGGCCTGCGACTTGCGCACTTTCTCCAGGCTCCAGTTGGCTGCACCGTCGGGGAACAGCAGACCGTGGTCCACATACTCATGGTTCATGGCCAGCAGGCCCACCTTGGAGCCTTCTTGCGCAAAGTAGTGGATGCCGTCGTGGTGCATGCCAAACTGCGTTTCCTGCTGAGCGGCTGTGTTGCTGGCGTCGTCCTTGAATGCGGCGTTTTCGCCAGACATGCCCACCGGGTCACCCCAGGGCGCAATCACCTGCACGGTGTAGCCCTCGGGCACCGTCACCGTGTCGGCCGTGGAAAGAGCTACGCTCTTGAAGCCCAGCAGGGGGCCAGCACCAGAGCCAGGGGTGGCACAACCCACCAGCGCAGCCGCACCGGCCACCGTGCTCAGCGGCGCCAGAAAATTACCGGCCAACGCACCCAGACCGCCCCGCAGCAAGGTGCGGCGCGAAGGGTCGGACACCTCATGGATGCTGGGGTTGGAAGAACGGTTGCTGTCTTCCATCAGGGAAAAGTCTTTTGCCATCGTGCAGTACTTGGTTGTGACTGCGCCGCCGGGGTAGCAGCGCGCGCCGCATTTGTAGGCGCGGCGTGTGACCAAGGCATGACAGGCCCCTGCAAAAGATAGACTTCTGCATGGCGCAACGAGGGCGCCCTGCCTCTTGCCTCCTGCCGCAGAACGGGCACAGAGCAGTGAAGCTGCTCAATCGAAAATTGATACATTTATCAAATAACCATTTATTTGATAAATGTGCTTATAATTGAGCAAACGCGTCACATAATGTAACCATGCACAGCGCTGGTGCATGGGCTTCGCCAGCAGCCACCCGCGCACGCAGGCACCGGAAAGATTGCATGATGACGACCTCTTCTTTGTCGACAGAAACCTCTCCCGCGCCGGGAGGCGCTGCTGCAGAGGTGTGCTTGTCTGTCGATGAACTCAAGCGACGGATCTTTGACGCAACCCCCATGGGGCTGTGCTTGCTGATCCATGCCCAGCCCGTGCTCATCAACGGGCGGTTTGCCGAATTGCTCGGGGCCGCCCCTGAGGACGCTCTGCGCCCTGTCACCTGGCTGCAGCGACAGTGGCCAGAGCTGTGGCCACAACTGCTCGGCATCGGACACGGCCAACGGCATGTGAGCTGTGCCACAACCTCGGGCCGCATCTTCAATGGCCGTGCCTATGCGCGGGTGCTGCCCGCACTGGCCGAAGGGGCGGAACTGATCACCGTGGTAGACGACCTCCAACGCGCGCAAATTGCTTTTTCATCTCGCTGGCGTGCCCGCATGCTGGAGCAGACGGAGACCATGGGCCGCAGCGGCTCGGCAGAAATCGACCTGGACCATGGCAAGGCCGTGCTGTCCAAGGGGCTGTATACGCTGCTGGGGCTGCCATTCCACCCCGAAGCCGTGCCCAGCTGGCGCCTGCTGCAGCGGTTGCCCGCGAAAGAGCGCGGCTATGCGGCCTCGATCTGGCAAGGCGCACTGCCCGACGAGCCGTTCGAGTTCCAGCACCGGCTGGTGTGCAGCGATGGCAAGCGGCTTGAAGTGCTGCAGCGTGGCATGGTCGAAACCGACGGCTCTGGCCGCCGCCATGGCCACGTCATCATCCAGGACATCACCGCCCAGCGTGAAGCTGAGCAGCGCATCCAGGAGCTGGCCAACCACGACGAGGTCACGGGCCTGGCCAACCGCACGCAGTTGCTTGACCGCATCGATGCCGCAGTGCACGCCGCCAAGTGGGACCCGCAGACGTTTTTGCTGCTGTCCATCCAGGTCGATCAGGTGGACCATCTCAAGCAGGCCATGGGATATGGCGCGGGCGATGCCATGGCCATGGCCGTGGCATCACGCCTTTACACGCTGGCCGCGCCCGGCGACATCGTGGCGCGCCTGGACGGCGGCGAATTTGCGATTTTGCTGAGCCCCGAGAGCAGCGCGCTGGACCCCCAGGGCTACCACCACGCTCGCGCGGTGGTGGAGGCCATGTCCAAGCCCGAGCGCCTGGGCGCGGCCGAAATTGTTCCTGGCGGGCGCGTGGGTGTGGCGCGCTTTCCGGCCGATGCACAAACTGCCAGCGAACTGCTGGAAGCCGCCCAAACGGCACGCATGGGCATTCCGGCCACCGGTGAGCAGGTCGCGATCTTCACCCCCGAAGCCCGGGCCGCAGCGTTGCGCAAACTGGCTGTCGAGTCGGGCCTGCGGCATGCCGCAGAACGCGGTGAGCTGGGCCTTTCCTACCAACTGCAGGCCGACCTGACCACCGGCGAGATTGCTGGTGCGCAGGTCATCATGAACTGGACGAGCCAGGCACTGGGCAGTGTTCCAGGCCATGAGTTTGTGCCCATTGCCATGCAAACCGGCCTGATCGTCATGCTGGGCGACTGGAAGCGTGAAGCCATTTGCCAGCAATTGCGTGCCTGGGAGCAGGCGGGCGTGCGCGTGCCGCGCCTGTCCATGCGCATCTCGCAACTGGAATTGCAGCAGCCCGACATGGTGGACAAGCTGCGCCAAAGCCTTCTGGCCAACGGCCTTCAAGCGCAAGCGCTCGGCATTGAGATCAGCGAACAGGCCTTGTTCAATGCATCGCCCGAACTGGTGCAGACCTTGAATCAGCTGCGCGGGCTGGGGCTGGAGATTTCGCTGGGCGATTTCGGCGCGGGCGCCACTAACCTGGGCCTGCTGCGCACCCTGCCGGTGGATGTAATCAAGGTGCACCGCTCATGCGTGCCCGATGTGACAGCAGCCACCGGTGATGTCTCGCTCACCCGGGCCATCATCAACATGGCGCACAGCCTGCAGATGAAGGTAATGGCGGATGGCGTGGAAACCACAGGCCAGCTCACGCTGCTGATTGCCAATGGCTGTGACCGCATGCAGGGCCCGGTGCTGTCGCCTTTTGTGGACGCCGCCGCACTGGTGCAGCAGCTGGCCAGCAAGATCACGCTGCCAGCACACCTGCTCACCCGCAGGCGCGAACGTACCCTGCTGCTGGTGGACGATGAGCCCAACATCGTCTCGGCGCTGCGGCGCCTGTTCCGCCGCGAGGGCTACCGCATCGTCACGGCCAGCAGCGGAGCCGAGGGGCTGCAGCGCATGGCCGAATACGAAGTGGACGTGGTGCTTTCGGACCAGCGCATGCCCGGCATGACCGGCGTTGAATTTTTACGCCGCGCCAAAGAGCTGTACCCCGACACCGTGCGCATGGTGCTATCCGGCTACACCGAACTACAGTCGATCACCAACGCCGTCAACGAAGGCGCCATCTACCGCTTTCTGACCAAACCGTGGGATGACGAACGGCTGCTCGTGCATGTGCGCGAGGCCTTTGCCCACAAGGAACTGGGCGACGAAAACAAGCGCCTGGCCACCGAAGTCGTCACGGCCAGCGAGGCCCTGGCCGCCGCCAACGAGCGGCTGGAGATGGTGCTGAACGACCAGCAGCAGCAAATCGACCAGGAATCAGCCCGCGCCAACGCCGTGCGCGACATGCTGGACCTGGTGCCCGTCCCGTTGCTGGGGGTGGACCCCGACGGAGTCATCGTGCTGGCCAACCAAGAGGCCCAGCGCGTTCTGGGCCACCGGATTGCCGTGCTGGGTGAACCTGCCGAGGCCGTACTACAACAGCCTCTGCCGCCCGTGGCGACGGAACCACTTTCGACCCCAGTCCAAAACGCCCCACACTCCTACCAGCCGCCCCTGCATTGGCAGGGCCCCCACTGGCGCGGCAAGGTGCGCGTGCTGAACACCACGCCGCCGCGCGGCCTGATGGTGGTGTTGACGGACCACCATAGCCCAGCACAGCCACAGCCCGACAACGAAACACCCTGTTAAGACGCGAAAGACGCGAGCGCGAACACGGCACCGATCAAAAACACCAGCCCTTGTCCATGGCACCCCATTCCGCCCCCTCACTGCCCGACACACCCAGTGCCACGCCCGTTGCGGCACCCAGCGGCGCAACGCCTGAAGCTGCATCGCCAGCATCTGGCGCGAAGGCCGCGAACCCTGCTGCACAACGGCTGCACTACCTGTTTCGCCGCCTGGATGCCAAAGGCCAGACCCATGTGCTGAAGAAAGCGCTTTTCGAATACCGCGGAATTGAGCTGCCATGAAAATCCCGCCTCCCCGTATCTTGAAGCTTGATCGCGAAGCCCTCGCACGCGACGTACGCGCCCTGCCGTCACTGCCCACCGTGGTGCAGGAGCTGATGATGTTGGTGCAGAACAATGAGGTGCAGTTGGACACCATCACCAACACGCTGAGCCTGGACCAGGCCTTGTCGGTCAAAGTGCTGCAGCTGGCGAACTCTCCGTTCTACGGGCTGTCCGGCCGGGTGCGTTCCATTCGTGATGCGATCAATATTTTGGGAATGCGCCAGCTCAGCAGCCTGGTCATCGCTGCGGCGCTGACCCTGCAGTTCGAAAAGCTGCACGGCCAGTCCCTGCACATGAATGCGTTCTGGCGGCATTCGATAGGCTGCGCCACCGCAGCCCGCCAGCTTGCCAAGCGCATGGGCCTGGATGAGCAAGCAGCTTTCACCACAGGCCTACTGCACGACGTGGGCCTACTGGTGGTAAACAGCCACCACCCCCTGGAAGCCGCGCAGGCCATTGCCTGGGCAGAGGCCAGTGACACGCCCCACTGCGATGCTGAGTACATGCTGCTGGGCATTGACCACGCAGAACTGGGGTCCTGGGTGTGCCGCCACTGGCGGTTTACCAGCGATGTGACCGATGCCATCGCGGGCTACCACCACCCACCGCCTTCGGGCGCGCTGACGCTGATTGACATCGTTCACGTGGCCGACGCCATCACCCACGCACTGGACCTGGCCGATGCCCCCAACGAGGCTGTGCCTGGAATCAGCCCCGCAGCGTGGGCACGGCTGGGCCTGCAAGAGCGCGAACTACCGGCGCTGCCGGCAAGCATTGAAAGCGAATTCAACGATCTGTATGCCGTGCTGAAGCCCGCCAAGGAGGCCCCATGAACCACACCGGACTGTCCCCACTGCCTCATGAGATGACGCTGGCCGAGATGTCGGACGCACAGATCCGCGCCATCGTGGGCGAGCTGATCAAGGCCAACCGGGACTTGAAGGAGTTGAACTCCAAGCTGTCTGATGCACAAAGCAAGCTCATCCAGTCGGAAAAGCTGGCCTCCATCGGGCAGTTGGCAGCGGGTGTGGCGCATGAGATCAACAACCCCATCGGTTTCATCTTCTCGAACTTCGGCACCCTGGAGCAATACCTGGAAGACCTGTTCCAGATGCTGGACGCCTACGAGCAGGCCGAGGCGAGCATGAGCGACGGAGCAGCACTGGCTCGCATCCGCAGCCTCAAGGCAGATCTGGACATTGACTACCTGAAGGAAGACATTCCCAACCTGATGAGCGAGTCGCGCGATGGCATCCAGCGAGTGCGCAAAATCGTGCAGGACCTGAAAGATTTTTCGCGCGTGGATGCACGCCAGGAATGGGAAAGCGTGGACCTGCACGCGGGCATCGACTCCACACTCAACATCGTCAACAACGAGATCAAGTACAAGGCCGACGTGGTCAAGCACTACGGCGCGCTGCCCGAAGTTCAGTGCCTGCCCTCGGAGCTGAACCAGGTGTTCATGAACCTGTTGGTCAACGCAGCCCACGCCATCACGGCTGAGCGCGGCACCATCACCATCAGCACCGGAGTCGAGGGCCGCAATGTGTGGGTGGAGGTGGCCGACACTGGCGCAGGCATTGCACAAGAAAACCTGCAGCGTATTTTTGACCCCTTCTTCACCACCAAGCCGGTGGGCAAAGGCACGGGCCTCGGCCTGTCACTGTCTTACGGCATCGTGCAAAAGCACAGTGGGCGCATGGAGGTGCACAGCGAATTGGGGGTGGGCACCCGTTTCAGGGTCACGCTGCCCATCCAGCACGAAGAAGCAGCCACACAGCCAGCCGCCTGACGGCAGTTCAGCGTCTTTGCCAGTACCGCCCAGCCCCGCACCCTTTTTGCAGCCATGGACACCGACAACAGCCCACTGATCCCCGCCGAGGCTACGGCGCCAGCGCCCAGCCAGCCGCCCGCCCCACCTGCCGAGCCCTGGACCGTGCTGTGCGTGGACGATGAGCCCAGCATCCTGTCAGCCCTCAAGCGCGTGCTGCGGGCCGAAGACTGCAAGGTGCTGCAAGCGGGCAGCGGCGCGGAAGCCATTGCCGTGCTGGAGCAACACCCCGTGGACGTGGTGGTGAGCGACATGCGCATGCCGGGCATGGACGGCGCCGCCCTGCTGGCCCAGGTGCGAGCCCGCTGGCCCGCCACCGCGCGCATTCTGCTCACGGGGTATGCCGACATGAAGGCCACGGTTGCGGCCATCAACGAAGGGCAGATTTATCGCTACATCCACAAGCCCTGGGACGAGACCGAACTGCGGCTGACCGTGCGCCAGGCGGCCGAGCGCAGGCAGCTGGAGCGTGAACGCGACCGCCTGCAAGCCCTGACGAGCGCGCAGAACGAAGAGCTGAAAGCCCTGAACACCGGGCTGGAGCAGCGGGTGCAAGAGCGCACCAACGAGCTGCGCCAGGCCAACGACCAACTGCGGCGCAACTACCTCACCAGCATCAAGATCTTTTCCAGCGTGATGGAACTGCGCAGCGGCGTGCTGGCCGGGCATGGCAAGCGCTGCGCCAACCTGGCACGCAAGGTGGCGGTGACCATGGGCCTGCCCGAAGACGAAGTGCAGGACATCTTTGTGGCCGGGCTGCTGCACGACATGGGCTTCATGGCCTTGCCGGACTCCATCATGAGCAAGCCCGTGGGCAAGCTCACCCCGGAAGAACTGGCCAGCTACCAGCGCCACCCGGTGCTGGGCGCGCAGGCCTTCATGGCGCTGGACGACCACCAGACCGTGGCCACATTGATCCGCACCCACCACGAGCGCTTTGACGGCACCGGCTACCCGGACCAACTCCAGGGCACGCAGATTCCGCGGGGCGCGCGCATCCTGGCGGTGGTGGATACGTACGACGACATGACGCACGGGCACCTCACCGGCGCGTCGCTCACGGAAGCGGAAGCGCGCACCATCTTGCAGCGCGGGCGCGGCACGCAATTCGACCCCGAGGTGGTGGACGTCTTCCTGCACATCACGCAAGAGGTCAAGCCCAAGCCCGTGCGCATCGAGCCCGTCAGCACCGACCATCTCAAGCCCGGCATGGTGCTGGGCAAGGATCTGCTTTCGAAAGAGGGGGTCATGCTGCTGTCTGCCGGGCATGTGCTCAGCGCAGACATGATCAGCCGCATTCGCAAATACGCGATGGCCGAAGGATTGAACCTGGCGCTGGACATTCGCATGCCGGGGTAGTTTCTTAATGTGGGGTTAAGTGGCGGTTTCAACAATCGTCCGCATGCCCCTCATCCTGCAACGGCTGCTGCCGCGCGCCCCATTTTTTGGTGCTTCCCACGCCTCTTCCACATCACAGCCCTCGGCGCAGGGTTTGCACCCCGCCTGGGTCGTGCTGTGGATCAGTGTCTGGATGGCCGCGGTGTGCAATGTGCCGCTGTGGCGAGAAGTGCTCCACCTGCCCGGTAACACCGGCGTTCGCGGCTGGGCTTTCCTGGCGGCCTTCATGGTGCTGGTCACTGCGGGCAACGCCGCCTTGCTGAGCCTGCTGGCCTGGCGCTGGACGCTCAAGCCCGCCGCTGGCTTGCTGGTGCTGGTGGCGGCCTTTGGCGCCTATTTCATGCTGGCCTACGGTATTGCGATTGACGCCAGCATGCTCACCAACGTGCTGCAAACCGATGTGAAGGAAGCGGGCGACCTGCTGAACTGGCAACTGCCGCTGACCGTCGGCGCCCTGGCCGTGCCCCCAGTGGCGTGGCTGGTTCGCCAACCCGTGCGCCCATTGGCACCGCTGCGGCAAACGCTCCACAACGCGGGGCTTTTCGTCGCCGCCGTGCTGGTGGCCGTGGGTGCGGTGTTGCTGGTGTTCCAGGACTTTGCCTCCACCATGCGCAACCACACCCAGCTGCGCTACCTGATCAATCCCCTCAACACCGTCTATGCGCTGGGCAACATTGCCACCAAACCGCTGCGCATGGACACGCGCACCATCCTGCCCGTGGGGCGCGATGCCCAACTGGGTGCCAGCTACGCAGGCCAGTCCAAACCACCGCTGCTGGTGCTGGTGCTGGGCGAAACCGGCCGCGCGGGCAACTTTGGCATCAACGGCTACGAACGCAACACCACCCCGCTGCTGGCGGCCCGGCCAGACCTCATCAGCGCTGGCAACGCCTGGGCTTGCGGCACCAGCACGGCGGCCTCGGTGCCGTGCATGTTCTCGCACCTGGGCCGCAATGGCTACGAGGCGCGCCGCGCCAACTTCGAAGGCTTGATGGACGTGCTGCAGCACGCAGGCCTGGCCGTTTTGTGGGTGGACAACCAATCGGGCTGCAAGGGCACTTGCGACCGCATTCCCAACGCCAACACTTCGGCACAGAAAGACCCCGAACTGTGCCCCACTGGCAGCGACTGCCTGGACAACATCATGCTCAAGGGCCTGGACCAGCGCCTGGCAGACCTGCCCGCCGAGCAGCGCCAGCGCGGCACTGTGGTGGTGCTGCACCAGATGGGCAGCCACGGCCCCGCTTACTCCAAGCGTTCAGCCCCAGAGCGCAAGAAGTTCCTGCCCGAATGCACATCCAACGCGCTGCAGGAATGCGACCGCCAGCAGGTGGTGAACGCCTACGACAACAGCATCGTGGAAACCGACCACTTTCTGGATTCAGTGCTCAACTGGCTTGGAAAGCAATCCAATCAAGCGCAACCAGCTATGATTTATGTAGCAGACCATGGCGAATCGCTGGGTGAGAACAACATCTACCTGCACGGCCTACCCTACTCCATTGCACCTGACGTGCAAAAGCATGTGCCATGGATCACCTGGCTCTCGCCCGCCATGCAGTCGCGCACGGGCACGGCCACACCCTGCCTGCAAAAAGAACTGGCCCAGCAGCGCATCACGCACGACAACTACTTCCACTCGGTGCTGGGCTTGATGGATGTGAAGACGGGCGCGTACCAGCCCGAGCTGGACATCTTCAGCGCCTGCCGCAAGACCGTGGCCGCCAAGCAGGCGGCCCCCGCGCCAGCCAAGAGCTGAGCGGCCGCCCGTCAGCGGCCCTGCATCCACACCGCGGCCTGGGCGATCAGGTGGCCGCGAAACACCTCGGCAATGGGCGACAGCCGCTTGCCCTTGGGCCACACCAGGTGCCACTGCGACTGGATGGGAAAGCCCTGCACGTTCAGGATGGCCAGACCATCCCAATGCGGCCCCAGCGCATGCCGGGACACGATGGACACGCCCAGTTGCCCTTCTACCGATTCCTTGATCGCCTCGTTGCTGCCCAGCTCCAGCACGGCACTGGGCGTAAAGCCCAGCTGGCGCAAATGTGCATCGGTAGCCATGCGGGTGCCTGAGCCTTTCTCGCGCAAGATGAACCGCTCGCCCTGCAACTGCGCCAGCGTCACCCGTTTCCGGGCGGCCAGCCGGTGGCCTGCGGCGGCGATGACCACGAGCGGGTTGGGCATGAGGATCTGGTCCTCCAGCGGCAAATCCCCCGGGGGCATGGACATCACGTAGAGATCGTCCTGGTTGGCGCGCAGGCGGGTGATGACATGGTCGCGGTTGAGCACTTCCAGCGAAATGTCGATTTGCGGGTGCAGCTTGCAAAAGCTGCCCAGCAAACGGGGCACAAAGTATTTGGCGGTGCTCACCACCGCCACCTTGAGCCGGCCGCTGGTCAGGCCCTTGGCGCTCGAAATACTTTGCTCAAACGCATCCCACTCCCCGGCAATGGCGCGCGCCGTGCGGGCCAGGGCCTGCCCGGCCTCGGTCAGGTACACGCGGCGCGACACCACTTCGTACAGCGGCACGCCCACGGCCTGCGTCACCTCGCGCAGCTGCATCGAGGCCGTGGGCTGGGTCACGTGCATGACCTTGGCGGCGGCGCTCACGCTGCCGGTTTCAGCCAGCGCCAGGAACAGTCGCAATTGGCGAAAGGTGATGTTCATAGATTTTTATCTATAGATAACCGCATTCGAATCGATTTTACTTTGCGCTCTGCTGTCTCTAGCATCCACCCCAGTCATCCCTTTGGAGTAGAAAAATGCAAAGTTTGCTGGACCCTGCGGTCCTTTTTTTTGCGCTGGGCGTGTTTGCGGGCCTGGTGCGGTCGAACCTGGAAATGCCTGCGGCCATCTCGAAGTTCTTGTCGATTTACCTGCTGATGGCACTGGGCCTGAAGGGCGGCTTTGCGCTGGCTGCCTCGGGATTCACCGCCAGCGTGGCTAGCAGCCTGGGGCTGGCGGTGCTGCTGGCCGTGGTGGTGCCCCTGATGGGTTACGCGCTGCTGCGGCGAATGCTGTCGGGCTTCAACGCCGCGGCGGTGGCAGCCACCTATGGCTCGGTCAGCGCGGTGACGTTTGTGACGGCGACGCAGTATCTCGAATCGCAATCCGTGCCCTATGGCGGCTACATGGCCGCCGCCATGGCGCTGATGGAGTCGCCCGCCATCATCCTGGCCGTGATGCTGGCCAACGCACTGCGCCAGCGGCAGGGGGTGCCCGCCACCCATGCAGCGCAGATGGTGGCCATGTCCCCCTCCGGTGCAGCCACCCTGCCCAGCCCGGGCAGCCTGGGTGCCTCAGGCTCAGCCACTGCGGGCAAGGCTGGGCCGCATCTGTCGGTGGGCAAGATCCTGCATGAATCCCTCACCGACGGCACCCAACTGCTGTTGCTGGGCGCCATGGTCATCGGCCTGGTCACGGGCGATGCGGGCAAGGCTGCCATGCAGCCGTTTTCGGGCGACCTGTTCAAGGGCATGCTCTGCCTGTTTCTGCTGGACATGGGCCTTTCCACAGCGCGCAACCTGCCTGCCGTGCGCAAGCAGTCGCCGTGGCTGCTGGCCTATGCCGTGCTGGGGCCGCTGGTGCACGCCGGGCTGGCCCTGGCCCTGGCGTGGCTGGCCCGGGTGCCCGCAGGCGACGCGGCGCTGCTGATGGTGCTGGCCGCCAGCGCGTCTTACATCGCCGTGCCCGCCGTGGTGCGCTACGCCATTCCTGAGGCAGACCCTTCGCTGTACGTCAGCCTGTCGCTGGGGGTGACGTTTCCGCTCAACATCCTGGTGGGCATTCCGCTGTACACGCAGGTGGTGTTGCGCCTGTGGGGTGGTTGAGCATGGAGCCGCCCAGCAGTTTGCCTGGCGGCTTTCGTGGAGAGGCGGACTGAGGCAACCTGTACCGCTATCAATTAAATAGCTGTTAGCGCTTTACCCATGAGCGCTAGAGCCGATTTTCATTAAAAACCTATGGGGCGCCTGCTGCACACCACAGGCAAAAGCAGCAACAGCCCCGGCGTCAAAACAAGCTGCTTTGCCCACGCAGCAGGCCGGGGCGAAACTGGGTCAGGTCCAGCCCCTCGCGCTCGCGGTTCAGCCCCAGGCGGCGACAGGCGGCCGCGAAGCGCTGGCGCAGCAAGTCTGCCCACAGCCCACTGCCTTTCATGCGGGTGACAAAGTCACTGTCGTAGGTTTTGCCAGCGCCGCGCTGGGCGTCGCTCAAGTCGTGCAAATCCTGCACGCGGGCCATGACCCGCGCGGCGCGCTGCGGATAGTGCACAGACAGCCATTCACGGAACAGCGAATCCAGCTCCCACGGCAGGCGCAGCACGGTGTAGAAGGCCGAGCGCGCACCTGCCTCATGGGCGGCTTCCAGCACGTGTTCCATGTCTTCGGTGATGAACGGTATTTGCGGCGCCACGCTCACGCCCACGGGCACGCCCGCGTCAGCCAGCGCGCGAATTGTGCGCAAGCGCCGGTGGGGCGCGGCGGCGCGCGGCTCCATGCGGCGGGCCAGTACCGGGTCGAGCGTGGTGATGGTGACGTACACCGCCGCCAGGCGCTGCGCGGCCAGAGGGGCCAGAAGATCCAGGTCGCGCTCCACGCCGCTGGATTTGGTGATGAGCGAAAACGGGTGGCGCGCCTGCTGCATCACCTCGATCAGACTGCGGGTGAGCTTCAGTTCGCGCTCCACAGGCTGGTAGCAATCGGTGGCTGAGCCAATGTTCACCAGCCTGGGCACGTAGCGCGGCTGGGCCAGCTCGCTGCGCAGCACCTCGGCAATGTTGTGCTTGGCCACAATCTGCGTTTCAAAATCCAGCCCCGGCGAAAAGTTGAGGTAGCTGTGCGTGGGACGGGCATAGCAGTAAATACACCCGTGCTCACAGCCCCGGTAGGGGTTCACCGACAGCTCAAAAAAGATATCAGGCGAATCGTTGGCACACAGGGCGCTGCGCGCTGTCTCCAGATGCACGCGGGTGGCGGGGGCAATCAACCCGCTGCTGTGCCACCCATGCGCCTCGCCGTCCTGGGCCGCCTCGGCATATTCCGCGCGGCGCTCTGCCACCACAGACCCGGGCATGTGCAATGTGCCGGTGTACCCCCACCCATCGTCAGCCACTTCGCGCACATCAGGGCTGAACCGGTGCGCCATGCTGGACGCCGCACCCCGCCCCCGCAGGGCCTGCAGCGGAATGCGCACCTCTGCCGGGGGCGCCGGGAGGTCGTCGGGGAAGGTGTCATCGGCATGGCTCATAACTGTATAAATATACAGTTTTTTGAGAAAATTGGCTGTAACAACCCGCGCAACTGTGTCCGCACTGCCGTCATGGCACGCCAAGCCATCGCACAACAGCCCCCGTCGCCACCGCCACAGCGCCTGAGGCAATGCCCGCACACCCCAGTGCGAGATTGCCCGGTGGGCTTCAGTCCCGCCTTTTCAATCAACGCAAGGTACTGCCATGGCGCGCAAGCCCCAAATCGTTCTCTCTTCTCTGGATGTTGACCGTATCGAAGCCCTGATTGCAGCGATGCCCGCGAGTGTCTTTCCGGGCAAGATAGAGTTGCAGGCCGAGCTGGACCGGGCAGATGTGGTGGCGCCCGAGGAGATTCCGCCCAACGTGGTCACCATGAACTCCACGGTGAAGTTCCTGATCGTCGAGACAGGCAAGGAGTTTTGCCTGACGCTGGTCTACCCACGCGACATGGACGGCAGCGCTGACAAGATTTCCATCCTGGCCCCCGTGGGCAGTGCGCTGCTGGGCCTGGCGGTGGGCGACGAACTGGCCTGGCCTGGCCCCGGCGGCAAGGCCATGACGGTGCAGGTCAAGGAAATCGTGTACCAGCCCGAAAGCTCGGGCGAATTGCACCGCTGAGCGCGTGCATGGGGCGGCGGCGCGAGCCCGTAGCGTACGCCCCTCGTTCAAGCCCAGTTGCTCCCCAGTTGCACCAGCACCCCGGCAGCCACCAGACTGGCCTGCCAGCGCAACAACGTGGGCAGCGACGGCGTGTGCCGCTCCACCCGGCGGTAGAGCCACTGACCAGCCACCAAAGACAGCGCAAACGCCGCCACCATGCCCAGCGCGTTGGCGCCGGGCGAAGTGGGCCACAGGCTGCTGACCACCGCGTTGACCAGCAGGCACACCGCGAAGTGGATGAGGAACACCGAGTAGGACATTTGCCCCAGTCGCACCAGCGGAGCCACTCCCTGCCACTGGCGTACCGCAGGGGTGCGCATGGCCCACACCAACAGCAAGGCCGTTGCAAGCGCCAGCGCAATGCGCCCCCGGAAGTCCACCACCAGAGCCACAACGCCCAACACGGCCATGGCCCCAACCCAGCCCGCAGCGCGCGGCGCACGGCTGGCCCAGAAGGCCATCATGCCCAGGCCGTAGGCGCCAAAGAAATACACCGCCCACACATCCCACTGGGCGTCACGGTTAAAGCCCCAGAGCGAGGCTGCCACCCCGGTCACCACCGCGCACTGGCCCACCCATGCGGCGCGTTGGCGGGGCAGCCCCTGCGGCAGCGCACGCACGGCAGCGAATGCCAGGACGCTGAGGGTGAAGAGCTGAAAGTCGATGGCCACATACCACACCCCCGCCGACAGCGATTCGTGGTCTGCCACGCTGTGCAGCAGCAGCGCGTGGGTGATTAGCTGGGCAACATCTGGGTCTCCAGGCACCGAGGGGTGATCGAACCAGGGCCGCACCAGGGCACTGACCAGCACCGTGACCAGCAGCGCCACCACGTAGGGCACCACCAGCCGCACAAACCGTTTGCCCACCTGCTGCCCTGCCGAATCAAAGCGCGCCACGCCTTCCGGTGCCAGGCTGGCTGCAGCGAGGTAGCCGCCCAGCACCAGGAAGATCTGCACCGCCATGCGCGCGTAGTCGTACAGCCAGGCCATGAGGTCAGGCGCCAGCGGCTGCGCAATATCAGACATGGGGCCATAGAACGCCAGGTGGTGCGCGACGATGGCTGCGCAAGCCAAACCCTTGGCGGTGTCCAGAAGTGGCAGGCGAGAGGAAACTTGAGACATGCAGACAGCGAAATTGCCGGTGCTCACCCGCAGCGGCAGTGGGCTTGGGCGATAGGAGGGCGTGGAGGTAAAGCCCTCTATTGTCCACCCGGCGGGTAAAACAGACCAAATTGCTCAAACAGCGCCATCCAGCACGCCTTGGCGATCAACGCGGCGTGGAGCGCGTTCGCATGGAATCCGCGCAGCCACCGCCAACGCTGCACAACAAAAAGCGGGCCCGAGGCCCGCTTTGGCTGGTTGGAACGCGCGAAGGCTTACAGCTTCAGGCGTGCGCGGGCCTCTTCGTATTCGCGGCGCAGTTTGCCCACCAGCTCGGCAGTGCTGGTCACGGCGTTGATGGCACCAATGCCCTGGCCGCAGCCCCAGATGTCTTTCCAGGCCTTCTTGGCGTCGCCGCCAAAGTTCATCTTGCTGGGGTCAGACTCGGGCAGGTTGTCAGGGTCCAGACCCGCAGCGCGGATCGACGGTGCCAGGTAATTGCCGTGCACACCTGTGAAGAGGTTGCTGTAGACAATGTCGTCTGAATTGCTGTCCACAATGGCCTGCTTGTAGGCGTCCTGCGCGCGCGCCTCGTGCGTGGCGATGAAGGCCGAGCCGATGTACGCAAAGTCGGCCCCCATGGCCTGTGCCGCCAGGATGGCACCGCCCGAGGCGATGGAGCCCGACAGCGCCAGCGGGCCGTCGAACCACTGGCGGATTTCCTGAATCAAGGCAAACGGGCTCTTGGTGCCCGCGTGGCCCCCCGCACCCGCGGCCACGGCGATCAGGCCGTCTGCGCCCTTTTCAATCGCCTTGTGCGCAAACTTGTTGTTGATGATGTCGTGCAGCACCACGCCACCCCAGCTGTGCACCGCCTGGTTCACATCTTCGCGCGCGCCCAAGGACGTGATGACGATCGGCACTTTGTACTTGGCGCACACCTGCATGTCGTGCTCCAGGCGGTCGTTGCTCTTGTGCACGATCTGGTTGATGGCAAAGGGCGCGGCGGGCTTGTCGGGGTTGGCCTTGTTGTAGGCCGCCAGGGTTTCGGTGATCTCGGCCAGCCATTCGTCCAGCAGCTCGGCGGGGCGGGCATTGAGTGCAGGCATGGAGCCCACCACACCCGCCTTGCACTGCTCAATGACCAGCTTGGGGTTGCTGATGATGAACAGCGGCGAGCCAATCACAGGCAATGACATGTTTTGCAACACGGGAGGCAATTTGGACATGGGCAACGACTTCCAGAAATAGATTTTGATCAAAACAGCCCCTAGCGCTTATGCAATAAGCGCCAGCAGCTATTATTTTTATAGTAACAGCCTGCACCCTGCACAGGCCTTGTCTCACTCCCTAGCGGGTAGGCGCCCGCTGTCAGAAGGCTTCCAGCGCCAGCTCGGTCACGCTGGCCGCGCCTTCCACAATGCTGTCGCGCAGGCCAGGGGCCTTCACCAGGATGTGGTCGGCATAGAACTGGGCCGTGGTGATTTTTGCTCGCATGAAGGCTTCGTCCTGTCCCTTTTGCAACAGGTCTTGCGCCACCAGCAGGCTGCGAGCCAGCTGCCAGCCTGCCACCACATTGCCTGCCAGCATCAGGTAAGGCACGCTGCCCGCAAACACGGCGTTGGGCTGGGCCTTGGTGCCACCGGCCACAAAGTCGATCACGTCCAGCAGCGCCTTGCGTGCGGCAGTGAGGCGCTTGGCCACAGCCAGCGCGGCAGGCGTGCCGCTGGCCAGCAATTCGCTCTCAGTCTTTTCGATCTGCGCAGCAATGCCCTTGGCCACCTGGCCACCGTCACGCGCTGTCTTGCGGCCCACCAGGTCATTGGCCTGGATGGCGGTCGTGCCTTCGTAGATGGTCAGGATCTTGGCGTCGCGGTAGTACTGGGCCGCGCCGGTTTCTTCAATGAAACCCATGCCGCCGTGCACCTGCACGCCCAGGCTGGTCACTTCCAGGCTGGTTTCGGTGCTGTAGCCCTTAACCAGCGGCACCATGAATTCGTAGAACGCCTGGTTTTGCTTGCGCGTGTCGGCATCAGGGTGGTGGTGCGCTGCATCAAACGCAGCAGCGGCCACAGTGGCCATGGCGCGGCAACCTTCCACCGTGGCGCGCATCGTCATGAGCATGCGCTTCACATCGGGGTGGTGAATGATGGGTGCGCTGGCGGCGATGCTGCCATCCACGGGGCGGTTTTGCACACGGTCTTTGGCGTACTGCACAGCCTTTTGGTAAGCGCGCTCAGAGATCGCAATGCCCTGCATGCCCACGGCGTAGCGGGCGGCATTCATCATGATGAACATGTATTCGAGGCCGCGGTTTTCTTCGCCCACCAGGTAGCCCACGGCACCGCCGTGGTCGCCAAACTGCAGCACGGCCGTGGGCGATGCCTTGATGCCCAGCTTGTGCTCGATGCTCACGCAGTGCGCGTCGTTGCGCGCGCCCAGCGAGCCATCTTTGTTGACCATGAACTTGGGCACCACAAACAGGCTGATGCCCTTCACACCCTCAGGCGCCCCCTGCACACGGGCCAGCACCAGGTGAATGATGTTCTCGGCCATGTCGTGCTCACCGTAGGTGATGAAGATCTTGGTGCCGAAGATTTTGTAGATGCCATCGGGCTGAGGTTCAGCGCGCGTGCGCACCAGGGCCAGATCCGAGCCCGCCTGGGGTTCGGTCAGGTTCATGGTGCCGGTCCACTCGCCGGTCACCAGCTTTTCAAGGTAAGTGGCCTTGAGCTCATCGCTACCGGCCGTGAGCAACGCCTCAATCGCGCCATCGGTCAGCAATGGGCACAGCGCGAAGCTCATGTTGGCGCTGTTGGTCATCTCGATGCAGGCAGCGCCGATGGTCTTGGGCAGGCCCTGGCCGCCAAAGTCGGCTGGGTGCTGCAGGCCTTGCCAGCCGCCCTCGGCGTACTGGCGGAAGGCCTCCTTGAAGCCGGGGGTGGTGGTGACCACGCCGTCTTTCCAGCTCGAGGGGTTCTTGTCGCCTTCCCAGTTGAGCGGAGCCAGCACGCCTTCATTGAACTTGGCGCACTCTTCCAGCACGGCGGCGGCGGTGTCCAGGCCTGCGTCTTCAAAGCCGGGGATCTGGGCGATCTGTTCAATGTTGGCCAGGTGCTCGATGGCGAACAACATGTCCTTGACGGGTGCGGTGTAACTCATGGATGTCTCCGAGAAAGCGATATTTCGTCAAAAAAAAGGCATCGCGAGCGATGCCTTTGTACGCAGTTGGCGTTCTTACAGCGCCTTGACCAATTCCGGCACAGCCGTGAACAAGTCCGCCTCCAGCCCGTAGTCAGCCACGCTGAAGATCGGCGCTTCCGGATCCTTGTTGATCGCCACGATCACCTTCGAATCCTTCATCCCGGCCAAGTGCTGGATCGCACCCGAGATACCAGCAGCGATGTACAGCTGCGGCGCCACGATCTTGCCTGTCTGGCCCACTTGCAAGTCGTTCGGGGCGTAGCCCGCATCCACCGCCGCGCGGCTGGCGCCAATGGCTGCGCCCAGCTTGTCGGCCAGTGGGGTGATGACTTCGTTGAACTTCTCGGCGCTGCCCAAAGCCCGGCCACCGGAGACGATGATCTTGGCGGCGGTGAGCTCGGGCCGGTCGCTCTTGGCGATTTCGCTGCCGATGAAGCTGCTCTTGCCGTTGTCGGCTGTGGCGGCTGCGGTTTCAACGGCGGCAGAGCCACCAGTGGCGGCTGCTGCGTCAAAGCCGGTGGTGCGCACGGTGATGACTTTGACGCTATCTGCGCTTTGCACCGTAGCAATGGCGTTGCCGGCGTAGATGGGGCGCTCGAAAGTGTCGGCGCTCACCACTTTGGTGATGTCGCTGATCTGCGCAACGTCGAGCTTGGCGGCCACGCGGGGGGCCACGTTCTTGCCGCCAGCGGTGGCGGGGAAGAGGATGTGGCTGTAGTTGCTGGCGATAGCCAAAACTTGCGCGGCGACGTTTTCAGCGAGGCCATGCTCCAGGCCGGCTGCGTCGGCGTGGATGACTTTGGCGACACCGGCGATCTGGGCAGCGGCTTGTGCGGCGGCACCGGCGTTGTGGCCGGCGACGAGGATGTGCACGTCGCCGCCGCAAGCTGCAGCGGCAGTGACGGTGTTGAGGGTTGCGCCTTTGATGGATGCGTTGTCGTGTTCAGCAATAACGAGTACGGTCATTTCTTGTTCTCCTTAGATGACTTTTGCTTCGTTCTTGAGTTTCTCTACCAGGGCGGCCACGTCGGCCACCTTCACACCCGCGCCGCGCTTGGCGGGCTCGGTCACTTTCAGGGTCTTGAGGCGGGGGGCCACGTCCACTCCGAGGTCTTCTGGCTTGACGGTGTCCAGCTGCTTTTTCTTGGCCTTCATGATGTTGGGCAAGGTGACGTAGCGGGGTTCGTTCAGGCGCAGGTCGGTGGTGATGACTGCGGGGAGAGTCAGGGCCAGGGTTTCGAGGCCGCCATCCACTTCGCGGGTCACGCTGACTTTGTCAGCAGCCAGTTCCACCTTGCTGGCGAAGGTGGCCTGGGGCAGGTCTGCCAAGGCGGCGAGCATCTGACCGGTCTGGTTGGCGTCGTCGTCGATGGCTTGTTTGCCCAGGATGATGAGCTGGGGTTGTTCTTTGTCGACCAGGGCTTTGAGGAGCTTGGCCACGGCCAGGGGCTGCAGTTCGGCATCGGTCTCGACCAGGATGGCGCGGTCGGCGCCGATGGCCATGGCGGTGCGCAGGGTTTCCTGGCATTGGGCCACGCCGCACGAGACTGCGATGACTTCGGTCACCAGGCCTTTTTCTTTCAGGCGCACGGCCTCTTCAACGGCGATTTCGTCAAAGGGGTTCATGCTCATCTTCACGTTGGCGATGTCCACACCCGTGTTGTCCGACTTCACGCGGACCTTCACGTTGTAGTCCACCACGCGCTTGACAGGGACCAAAACCTTCATTGCTGCGGCTCCTAGAGAGTTGGTTGAATTGACGTTTACGTAAACCGGAACATTCTATGTCGCACTGCAGCGAACCTGTCAAAAAGTACGCACCAATGCAGCAAATCTCAAAAACGAACGACCGTGCTTTTCTGGATTATAGGCCAGCAAACCGCCCACACCGCAAAAGTTTTCGGCACCCTGCGCGCGGCGGGGTCATTGCCCCCGTTCACCCGACATGGCAACGCCCGCCAAATCCGCGACGGAAGGGCCTGCCGCAGGCAGGCTGCCGTCCACCTGCACATGCATGACCCGCTGCGGAAATGGAATGTCGATCTTGTGCGCCCGCAGCGCCACCAAAATGGCGCGGTTGATGTCTGAGCGCAGACCCAAAGTGCCGTTTTCGGGGTCGGCAATCCAGAAGCCGACCGTGAACTCCAGACCATCGGCACCAAAGGCCGACAGCGCCGCCGAGGGGGCTGGATCGCGCAGCACGCGGCTGCTGGCCAGGGCAGACTCGGTGAGCAAACGGATCACCAGGTCCACATCACTGTCGTAAGCCACACTCACCACCGTGGAAAGCCACACCCGTGGGTCGGCCAGCGACAGGTTTTCCACGCGCTGGGTGATCATCATTTCATTGGGCACGATCGATTCGCTTCCGGCAGAAGAACGCACCACCGTGTACCGCGCGTTGATGTTGGTGATGCGGCCTTCAAAGTTATCCACCCGCACGTTGTCACCAATGCGCATGCTGCGCTCGGTCAAGATCACAAAGCCGCTGACATAGTTGGCTGCCAGCTTCTGCAAGCCCAGACCAATCCCCACCCCCACCGCACCGCCCAGCACCGACAAGGCCGTGAGGTCGATGCCCACCGCAGACATCGAGATGATGAGGCCGAAGAACACCATCAGGGCCCGCAGCGCATTGCTGATGGCCTTGCGCAGCGACAACTCGGCGCCGGTGGCCGAGCGCAGCAGCCGCGACTCAATGGCGGCGGACACCCACAGGGTGAGCAGCAGCACCGCGCCCGCCGTCAAAGCCCCCTCCACCATGGTGCGCAGGCTCAGGGTGACGTTGCCCACCTTCCAGTGGATCTGCTCCATCTCGCCCAGCACCCGCGGCAGCAGGCCCGTAACCCAGAGCACCATAGCCATCCATGCCAGCCAGGAAATGGAGCGCTCGATCGGCTTGACCCAGGCCGACTGGGGAAAGGCCACCTGCAGCACTTTGGCGCCGATGCGGATGACCACGAGCGAGACCAGCACCGGAATCGCCACCTTGAACACGGCCAGCGGCACCCACTTGATCAACAGGGTACGCGCCACATAGCCAGACGCCAGCAACACGATGGGGAACAAGGCGCCGTCTATCACCCGGTGGCCAAACAGGATGGAACGGCGCCCTTCATGGTGGAACCCACGTCGCAGCCCCGCCACCACCACCCAGGCCAGCCCCACACACACCAGCAGGCTGGCCAATTCAATCAACACCGTAGGGGACGCAAAGGCCCCCAGCCACTGGCCTACGTCATCCATCAGAAAGTCGCCTGTATCCATCGCCATCAGCGCTTCCACTCCGGTGTGCGTTTTTCAGCGAATGCACGGGCGCCCTCCTGGGCGGCAGCGTCCATCATGTTGCAGGCCATGGTTTGGCCCGCCAACTGGTAGGCGGCTTCCAGCCCCAGTTCGCGCTGCTGGTACACGAGGGCCTTGCCCATGGCCACGGCAGTGCGGGGCTTTTCCAGGATGGAATGAACAAGCTTTTCCAATTCGGCATCCAGCGCATCGGCAGCCACCACCCGGTTGACCAAGCCCTGTGCCAAAGCGGTGCGTGCGTCAATGAAGTCACCGGTGAGCAGCATTTCCATGGCGCGCTTGGCCGGCACGTTGCGCACCAGCGGCACACTGGGCGTGGCGCAAAACAGACCGTAGTGGATGCCACTGGTGGCGAAGCTGGCCTCTTCGGCCGCCACTGCCAGGTCGCACTGGGCCACCAGCTGACAACCCGCCGCCGTCGCCATGCCGTGCACGCGCGCGATGACGGGCACGGGCAGCTTGTGGATGGCCAGCATCATGCGGCTGCACTGTGCAAACAGCTTTTGGTAGTAAGCCAGATCGGGGTTGGCTGCCATGTCCTTGAGGTTATGCCCCGCACAAAAGGCCTTGCCAGAGCCAGCCAGCACCACCACGCGCGCAGTGTCGTCCCGCGCCACGTCATCCAGCGCATGCTGCAGCGCCGTGAGCATCTCACCGCTCAAGGCGTTGAAGCGGGCGGGGTCATTCAAAGTCAGGGTGACCACGCCGCGCGCATCACGGGTGACCTGGAGTACATCGTTCAAAGTCGTTGTTGTCATGTCTTGCTTTCATCGGCCAAGCCGCCGCAGTAGGGCGGCTCACCGCAAGGCGACCCGGGACGCAACACCAGCTGCGCCCCGGGGAATACGTCACAAATCAGCCAGCACGCGCAGATGCGCTTCCACGCTGCGGGCCAGTGGGCCCATGACATAGCCCCCCTCCAGGCAAGAAACAATGCGCCCCTTGGAATAGCGGCGGGCAATGTCCTTGATGCGCTGGGTGATCCAGGTGTAGTCCTGCTCGGTCAACCCGAGCTGGCCCATGTCGTCCTCGCGGTGGGCGTCAAAGCCCGCACTCACGAAAATCATCTCGGGCTTGAACGCCTCCAGCTTCGGAATCCACATCATCTCGATGATTTCGCGGATGTCCATGCCCCGGGTGTAGGCCGCCACGGGCACATTGACCATGTTGGGCGCCGGATCGACGTCGCCGCTGTAAGGGTAGAAAGGGTGCTGGAAGATGCTGACCATGAGGGCGCGCGAGTCGCCCGCCAGGATGTCCTCGGTGCCGTTGCCGTGGTGCACATCAAAGTCCACCACCGCCACGCGGTGCAGGTTGTAGCGCTGCAGCGCGTATTTGGCAGCCACCGCAACGTTGTTGAAAAAGCAAAAACCCATGGCCTTGCTGCGGGTAGCGTGGTGGCCTGGGGGGCGCACCGCGCAAAAGGCGTTTTCCAGCTCGCCGGCCATCACGGCATCGGTGGCGGCCAGGGCGGCGCCCGCAGCGCGCAGGGCGGCCTTCCAGGTGTGCGCGTTGATGGAGGTGTCGGTGTCGAGCTGCGCGTAATTAGGGCCGCCCGCCATCAGTTCTTCATTCAGCCGATCTGACATGCCCCGCAGCGCAGCCACGTACATCCGGTCGTGAGCCAGTTCAATGTCGGCCAGGGCGGCTTCGGGGGCTTCAAAACGCTCCAGCGCATCCCCCACTCCGGTGACCAGCAAGCGGTCTTCAATGGCATCCAGCCGCTCCGGGCATTCCGGGTGGCCAGGGCCCATTTCGTGTTTCCAACAATCCCTGTGCGTGAAATAGCCCGTCTTGCTCACAGTCTTGTCCCCGTGTCTCGATTGATTCAGAGTTTTTCGGATAACGTTGTGCCATGGATGCACAGCACAAAATCAACTCGCTTCTGGATCAGCTTAACACGGTGATCGTGGGGAAAAAGGCCCAGGTACAAGACTGCGTCGCTTGCCTATTGGCCGGGGGGCATTTGCTCATCGAGGACGTTCCGGGGGTGGGCAAGACCACGCTGGCCCATGCGCTGTCGCGCACCTTTGGCCTGCAGTTCTCGCGCGTGCAATTCACGGCCGACCTGATGCCCAGCGACCTCACCGGCGTGTCTGTCTATGAGCGCGGCAAGGAATCCTTCGTGTTCCATCCCGGCCCCGTGTTCGCGCAGGTGCTGCTGGCCGATGAAATCAACCGCGCCAGCCCCAAGACGCAAAGCGCGCTGCTGGAGGCCATGGAGGAAAAGCAGGTGTCGGTGGAAGGCGCCACCCGCCCCCTGCCCCATCCGTTCTTTGTGATTGCCACGCAAAACCCGCAAGACCAGCTGGGCACCTTTGCACTGCCTGAATCGCAACTGGATCGTTTTTTGATGCGCATCTCCATCGGCTACCCCGACCGGGCTGCCGAGCGCCTGCTGCTGGCAGGCTCCGACCGCCGCGACATGGTGGACACCCTGCCCGCCTTGCTCACACCGCACGAACTGGCCGAACTGCAACGCCAGGTGCTGGCCGTGCACACGTCAGACGCCCTGCTGAATTACGTGCAGGACCTGGTGGATGCCACCCGCTCGGGCAAGTGGTTTTTGCAAGGTCTATCGCCGCGCGCAGGCATTGCGCTCATGCGTGCGGCCAAGGCGCAGGCGCTGATCAGCGGGCGCGACTACGTAGCACCCGATGACGTGCAAGCCGTGCTACCCCAAACCATTGCCCACCGGCTGGTACCCGTGCGTGACGCCGGACGCGGCGCCGTGGAGCAGGTACGCGCCATGGTGGATGCGGTTGCGCTTGCGTGATGGCCTCCACTGCCCCTCCCCCCTCCGCCCCGGGCTGGCTGGCAAGCTGGTCACCCGCCGCCGCACTGCGGCGGCGCATTCGCGCATGGTGGCAGGGGCGCCTCAAACGTACCGACACGCTGGAGCTGACACAGCGCAACGTCTACATCCTGCCCACCGGCCCGGGATGGATGCTGGCGGTGACGCTGGTGGTGCTGCTCATTGCCTCCATCAACTTCCAGCTCAACCTGGGCTACCTGTTCACCTTCATGCTGGCGGGCAGCGCCGTGATTGGCATGCACATCAGCCACGCTACGCTGCGCGGGCTGACCCTGCATTTGAAGCAGCCCCAACCGCAATTCATGGGCAGCAGCGCGGCGCTGGAGGTGCAACTCACCAGCCAGCGCTCCACCCCACGGTATGGCATTGGCATCGCCGTGCACAGTGGCGATGACCCATCGTCCCCCGCAGACCACCACTGGGCCTGGACGGACGTTCCCGCACAAGGGCAAGCCGTGGTGCACGTTGCCTTTCAACCCCAACGGCGAGGCCTGCATCCCGTGCCTACCCTGACGGCCGAGACGCGCTTTCCGCTGGGCACCTTCCGCGTCTGGACCTACTGGCGGCCGGCCGCCCAGCTGCTGGTGTATCCGGCCCCCGAATCCACCCCGCCGCCATTGCCAGCGGGAGAGCCCCGCGCCACGGGCAAGGGCCACGCCACCAGCCAAGGCATCGGTGAGTTTGACGGCGTGCGAGCCTACCGCCGTGGGGATCCTCTCAAGCTCGTGGTCTGGAAAAAAGCCGCCAAATCCCTGGGCAGCGGAGCTGACGATCTGGTCAGCCGCGACGCGCAACAAAGCCACCGGCAGGAACTGTGGCTGGACGTGGCCCATGCCCAGTTGCCCGACCTGGAAGCCCGCATCTCACGCGTCACCGCTTGGGTGTTGCAAGCCGACCGGCTGGGCCTGGACTACGGCCTGCGTGTGCCCGGGCGAGAAATCCCGCCAGCCAACGGTGCAGCCCACCGCGTGCAATGCCTGGAAGCGTTGGCGCTGTGCTGAACGGTATTCGCCGTGTCCCGCCGGTCATTGGTTGGAGTAAAGCATGAAAACTGCCTCTAACGCCCTCTGCAAAAGCGCAAGCAGCTCATCTTTTTATAGCGCCATACCGCCTGCCTCCATTGGGCCTGCCATTTGCGAGGTGACCGAATGAGCAGCCTTTCCAGCATCAAGAGCGGCGCCTCGCTGCGCCAAACCCTGGCCCAATTACCACGCGACGCGCGCGACACGCTGTTTTTGCTGGTGGTGATTGCCTGGGTGATCGCCCCGCAAGTCCCCACCCTGCCGGTGTGGACCACGCTGCTCGCGGCGGGGGTGCTGGTGTGGCGCGGGTGGCTGGCCTGGCACAGCCGTCCCCTGCCCAGCCGCTGGATCAGTTCCGGCCTGCTGGCCCCTCTGGCGGTGGCGGGCACCGTTTTTTCGCACGGCACGTTTGTTGGCCGCGAAGCAGGGGTAACGCTGGTGATTGCCCTCTTGGCCCTGAAAACCCTGGAATTGCGGGCCCGTCGCGATGCGCTGGTCATCTTCTTCCTGGGCTTCTTCACCATGATCAGCAGCTTTTTCAACTCGCAGTCGCTGCTGACCGCTGCGGCCATGCTGCTCGCACTGCTGGGCATGCTCACGGCGCTGGTCAACGCCCACATGCCAGTGGGCCGCCCACCCTTGGTGCAAGCGTTTCGCACCGCGTTCACCATGGCGCTGCTGGGGGCGCCCATCATGGCGGCGCTGTTCGTGTTCTTCCCGCGCATGGCGCCGCTGTGGGGTGTGCCGGGCGATCAGATGGTGGGCCGAACGGGGCTGTCGGGGTCCATGCAAGTGGGAACGATTGCCGAACTTGCGCTCAGCGATGCCATAGCCTTTCGCATCAAGTTCGACGACCTGGCGCAAGCGACTCCACCCGCGTCTTCCCTCTACTTTCGCGGGCCCGTGCTATCCGGGTTTGATGGGCGTGAATGGCGGGCCGAGCCGTTTCGTGAAGACAGCAGTTGGGCGGCACGAGCCGCCCTGCCCGCCAACCTGCAGGTGCAAGGCCCCGCGCTGCGTTACGAAGTGACCCTGGAGCCGCACAAGCGCCCCTGGCTGATGGTGCTGGAATCCACCCCAAAAGCCCCAGAACTGCCCGGCAACCCCACCTACATGACGCAGGATCTGCAGTGGATGACTACCCGCCCTGTCACCGATGTGGTGCGCTACCGGGTTGAAAGCTACCCGGAATTCCGCCACGGCCCCGCGGCGTCCGTGCGGCAGCTGCGTGAGTTCACAGCCCTGCCGCCAGGCTTCAACCCGCGCACCCTGGCCCTGGCAGCGCAAATGCGTGCCGACCCGGCCCTGGCGGGCGACGATACCGCCGCCCTGATCGATGCTGCCATGGCGCGCCTGCGCACCGGCGGCTACACCTACACGCTGGAGCCAGGGGTGTACGGCGAGCACACAGCCGATGAGTTCTGGTTTGACCGTAAAGAAGGATTTTGCGAACACATTGCCTCGGCCTTCGTGGTGCTGATGCGAGCCATGGACGTGCCTGCGCGCATCGTCACCGGCTACCAGGGCGGCGGACAAAACTCGCTGGATGGCTACTGGACCGTGCGCCAAAGCGATGCCCATGCCTGGGCAGAGGTGTGGATCGCCGAGCGTGGCTGGGTGCGGGTGGACCCCACGGGCGCCGTAGCACCCGGCCGCGTGGGTGCTTTTGAGCGACTGCCCATTCCCCAGGGAGCGATTGCGTCGGCCGTGGGCAACGTCATCGGCGCGAACGCACTGCAGCAAATGCGTGCGGTATGGGAGGCCGTGAACAACCGCTGGAACCAGTGGGTGCTCAACTACACCCAGAACAGCCAGATGGACTTGCTGAAAAAACTGGGTTTTGAATCGCCCAGCTGGCAAGACCTGACCACGATCCTTGGATCGCTGCTGGGCGTGGCTGCCCTGGGTGGCGCCACGTGGAGCTGGTGGGAACGCCGCCAGCATGACCCGTGGCTGCGCCTGCTGGGGCGCACGCGCAAGCGGGCGGAAGCGGCCGGGTTGCCACTGCCCGATCACCTGCCCCCACGCGCCATCGCGCAGCGCGTACAGGCCCATTGGGGCACGGCCAGTGGCGCGGCGGCACCGAGCACACAAGCCCAGGTGCAGCGTATCCACGACTGGCTGCTGCGGCTGGAGCAGGTACGCTATGCCCCGCAACCGGCCCAGCAACTGGGCACGCTGCGGCGCGAATTCAACACCCTTTCTTGGCCCCAACCCACCCCAGGCCAGTGACCTGACTGCATGTTCAAAACTGTTTTTCTTGCTACTGCTTTGATAGCTGCTTGCGCAATACCCGCAAGCGCCAAGCCCCAAAAAACCTCACAAAGCGTGAGCCGCAGCAACGCCGTGCAGGGCAGCACCCCCTATGCCCAGCGCGACGATGCCATGCAGTTTGCCGACGACCTGGCAGAGCGCCGGGGGCTGGACCGCGAATGGGTGCGCCAAGCGGTGGGCCAGGCCCGTTTTCTGGGTTCGGTGCCCAAGCTCATGCTGCCGCCCTCCAAAGGCACGGCCAAGAACTGGCGCGTGTACCGCAGCCGCTTCATCGACCCCATCCGCATCCGCGCGGGCGTGCGGTTTTGGCAGGAACACCGCGAGGCCCTGGCCCGCGCCGAGCAGGAATACGGTGTGCCCGCCGAGATCATCGTCGGCATCATCGGGGTAGAGACCATCTACGGCCAGCAGATGGGCAACTTCCGCGTGATGGACGCGCTGGCCACCCTGGCGTTTGACTTCCCCACCGCCCACCCGCGCGCCAAAGAGCGCACCGAATTCTTCCGCCGCGAGCTGGAGCAGTGGCTGAGCCTGTCCAACCGCACCAACATCGATCCGTTCGAGGTGCGCGGCAGCTACGCGGGCGCAATGGGGCTGGGGCAGTTCATGCCTTCCAGCTGGGCCCGGTTTGCCGTAGACTTTGATGGCGACAGCCGCATTGATTTGTTCAGGAGCCCCACGGATGCCATCGGCTCTGTGGCCAACTACTTCAAGGGCCATGGCTGGACCACTGGCATGCCCACGCATTACACCGTGCAGTTCGACCCCGCCACGGTGAAGATGGACGAATTGCTGGCCCCCGACATCCTGCCCACCTTCAGCGCCACCAGCATGCAGGCCAAGGGCGCTTTGCTGGATGCGGCCGGCGCCCAACACACAGGCCCACTGGCTCTGGTGGAACTGGAAAACGGTGGCGATGCGCCCACCTACGTGGCGGGCACCGAAAACTTCTACGCCATCACGCGCTACAACTGGTCCAGCTACTACGCCATGGCAGTGATTGAGCTGGGGCGCGAAGTGGCCGCCGCACGCAACGCGGCCCTGGCGTCCAGCCGCTGAAGCAGCCGTTGGGGCCGGGGCGGCGGCGCTACATGGTCCTCAAGGCCGCTGCATGTTGCAGCTGTGTGGCTGCTGCGCCTTGGCCGCAGGAATCTGCCTCACCACGCGAAAGCCGTAGCCCGAGCCTTCCACGTCAAACTTGACGCCCGGCGCGCCCTTCTTGTCCATCACGCCCACGGCCAGGGCTTGCTGAAACTGGTGGTCGGCAGCGCGCATGGTGCCGGCCTGCCCCGCCAGCTGCACGCTGGCTTTTTCCATTTGCCGCGCCACAGCCACCACATCGGTGGTGCCGGCCCGTTCCATCGACTGGGCCAGGGCCTCGATCATGAGCTGCATGCGCATGTGCACATAGTCGTCCTGCGGCTTGGGAAAGCGTTCGCGGAAGGACTGGTAGAACGCCTCACTCTGCGCACCGGGCACATTGGGCAGCCAGTCGGCCACGGCCACCACCTTGCCAATACCTGCGTCGCCCATGGCGGCAGGCGCGCCCAGGGCGTTGCCATAGAAGGTATAGAAGCTACCCTCGTAGCCCACCTCGCGGGCGGCTTTCACCAGCAGGGTCAGGTCATTGCCCCAGTTGCCAGTCACCACCGCCTGCGCGCCGCTGCTCTTGATCTTGACGGCGTAAGGCGCAAAGTCTTTCACGCGGCCCACGGGGTGCAGCTCGTCGCCCACTACGGCCACATCGGGGCGCTGCGCTGCCAGCTGCTTCTTGGCTTCGCGCAGCACGGCCTGGCCAAAGCTGTAGTCCTGGCCAATCAGGTACACGCTCTTGAGGGCTTTGTCCTCGCGCATCACCTCCATCAACGCGGCCATGCGCATGTCGGCGTGGGCGTCAAAGCGGAAGTGCCAGAAGCTGCACTTTTCGTTGGTGAGGATCGGGTCCACCGCCGAGTAGTTGAGGAACAGCACGCGTTTGCTGGGTTCACGCTCGTTGTGCTTGTTGATGGCCTCGATCAGCACCGCAGCCGTGGCCGACGAATTGCCCTGCAGGATGACCTGCGCGCCGTCATCAATTGCTGCGCGCAGGGCAGACAAGGCTTCTTCGTTCTGGCCCTTGCTGTCATAGCGTTCCAGCACCAGCGGGCGCTTGCCACCAGCTGCGGCTGGCAAGGCCACACCACCGCGGGCATTCACACGTTCCATGGCCCAGTACACGTTGCGAAACACCGCCTCGCCTGTGTTGGCAAAGGTGCCTGAAAGACTTTCGATCAAAGCCACCTTGATGGGTTTGCCCGCAGGGGCGGCAGCGGCAGGCGCTGCGGTCTGGGCCCAGCCCGACGCCACGGGCGCCAAGCCCATCACTGCTGCGCCGGCGACGGCACAAACAGCCCGAAATAGTGCTGCACGGCGCCATTTCAAGCCCGTGGTCTGCAATTTATTCATACTCATTTTTCCCTTGAAATCCTGCGGCGGCGCACACACCTCCTGTGCATGCGGCGACCACGTCGAGAGCCGCGCAGTGTATAGGAGTCCCCATGTTCTTCACCCCCGTCATCCGCCGCGCCGCTTACACCCACGCACCCCGCTCTGCCGACCTGGCTTTGCAACGTTTTTTGATGGGCACCCTGGGGGCCACGGCTGGTGGTTCTGGCCAGCCAGCGGGCTACACGGTTACCCAGGATGACAAGCACACCACGCTGCAACTGGATGTACCCGGTCTGTCACGCGAGCAACTGAACATCACCATCGAAGGCAATGTAGTCAAAGTGCAAAGTGTGGAAGGCGCGCCCCGCAGCGTTCAGCGCGCCTGGGAACTGGCACAAGACATTGACACCGCCGCCAGCACCGCCAAGCTTGAAAACGGTGTTCTCACGCTGACCCTGGCCCGCGTGGAGCCTGCCAGCAAAGCCACCTCGCTGACCATCCACTGAGCCACGGCGCACGCCGTCAAAAAAGGCCGCTTTCGCCACGATCGAAAGCGGCCTTTGTGCGTTCTGCCCCGCTCCAGCAGAGGGTTATCACAGCCCCCCGGCTATTCGTGGCGCAAGGCGTCGATGGGGTCCATGTGCGCTGCACGGCGCGCCGGGAAGTAGCCAAACACCACGCCGATGCCTGCAGAAAACACGAACGACAGCAGGTTGACCGCAGGATTGAACAGGTAGGGCACACCCATCACCTGCGCCAGGCCCAGCGATGCCACTATGGCCAGCACAATGCCCACCAGGCCGCCCAGCGCGGCCAGCACCACCGCCTCGATCAGGAACTGCAGTAGAACCTCGCGCTCCAGCGCGCCAATGGCCAGGCGCAGACCGATCTCGCGGGTGCGCTCCGTCACGCTCACCAGCATGATGTTCATGATGCCGATGCCGCCCACCAGCAGGCTCACGGCGGCCACGGCGCCCAGCAGCGTGGTCATCACCTTGGTGGTGCCCGCAAAGGTGTCGGCCAGCTGCTTGGTGTCGAGCACGTTGAAGTTGTCCTCATCGGTGTCGGCCAGCTTGCGCAATTCGCGCAGCAACTGGGTCAGGGCACTTTTCACACGCGCGGGGTCGCTGCCGTCCTGCATGGACACCAGCAGCGTGTTCACGCGGGTGTTGCCCGTCACGCGTCGCTGCAGTGTTTTGAGGGGGATGAGCACCATGTCATCCTGGTCATTGCCAAACGCCCCCTGGCCCTTGGAGCCGAGCACGCCCACCACTTCGCACGAGAAGGCTTTCACGCGAAGCTGTTCGCCCACCGGGTCGCGGCCGCCATACAGCTCGCGGCGAATGGTCTCGCCGATCAGGCACACCGCGGCACCGGCGCGCAGTTCGGGGTCGGTGAAAGTGCGGCCTCCGGCCTGAACCGTCCAGTTGCCCGTCTGCAGCCAGGCATTGGTGCTGCCGATCACGCTGGTCGTCCAGTTGCGCCCGCCTGCCACCACCGTGGCGCCTGCACGCGCTTCTGGCGCCACCGCCAGAATGCCGCCGATCTGCTGCGCAATCGCGTCGGCATCAGTGTCCTTGAATGACGGCGCACCCGTGCCACCACCCGGCCCCATGCGCTGGCCTGGCCGCACTTGCAGCAGGTTGGTGCCCAGGCTGGAGATTTGCGTCTGCACAGCCAAGGTGGCGCCGTTGCCCAGCGTCACCATGGTGATCACCGCGCTCACCCCGATCACGATGCCCAGGATGGTCAGGAACGAGCGCATCAGGTTGCGCCGGATGGAGCGCAACGCCAGCAAGATGGTGTTGAACAGCATCACGCGACTCCCTGGCTGGCGTGAGCAGCCACCACCGGGGCGGGCTTGCCACGCAGCCCGACCGGGTGAGGGTTGAGGGTGTCCGAATCCACCACGCCATCGACAAACCGCACCATCCGGCGCGCGTATTCGGCCATATCGGGCTCGTGCGTCACCATCAGCACGGTGATGCCCTGCTCGGCATTGAGCCGCCACAGCAGTTCCATGATTTCGTGGCTGCGTTGGGTGTCGAGGTTGCCGGTAGGCTCATCGGCCAGAAGCACCACGGGCTCGGTCACGATGGCCCGGGCAATCGCTACGCGCTGCTGTTGCCCGCCCGAGAGTTCGGCCGGGGTGTGATGCTCCCAGCCTTTGAGCCCCACCGCCTCCAGCGCCCGTGCGGCAGCCGCCTTGCGCGTGGCCGCAGATTCGCCCCGGTACAGCAGCGGCAACTCCACATTCTCTTGCGCCGAGGTGCGTGCCAGCAGATTGAAGCCCTGAAACACAAAGCCGAAATAGCGGCGGCGCAGCAGCGCGCGCTCGTCGCGCGAGAGGGCTTCGACACGCACGCCCTTGAACAGGTATTCGCCGGTGGTGGGCCGGTCCAGGCAACCCAGCGTGTTCATGGCGGTGGATTTGCCCGACCCGCTGGGGCCCATGATGGCCACGAAGTCGCCCTGCGCAATCCGCAGGTCCACCCCCCTGAGGGCCTGGAAGGCCAGCGCCCCTTCGCCATACACCTTGGTCACGCCACGCAACTCGATGATGGGCGCCTCGGCTGGCGGGCGCCCTGGTTCAGCCTGCGCAGCGGTCATGGTGCCGCCTTGCCCATGCGCTGGTCGGTGATCACCTGCGCACCGGGCTCCAGGCCCTCGGCGCTCACCTCGGTCATGCGGCCATCGCTGATACCCACCTTCACGCTCACAGGCTGCGGCACACCGTCCTGGAGCAGCCAGATCTGGCGCGTCTGCCCAGTGCCAGGCCCTGCGCCCCCAGCCGTTTTGCGGCTGGCGTTGCGGGGCGGGCCGGGCATGAGCTGCGAAACGATGCCGCGGTTGGCACTGGCAGGCTTGCCTGCCGCCTCGGCGCCCGCCTGGGCGGGGGTAAAGCGCAAGGCGGTGTTGGGCACCAGCAGCACGTCGTTGCGCTCGGTGGAGGTGATGGTGGCCGCAGCCGTCATGCCGGGGCGCAGGCTCAGGTCGCTGTTGTCCACGTCCAGCCAGGTGATGTAGGTGACCACGTTGTCAGTTTTGGTGGAGCCAAACGACACGCGCGTGACCTCGGCTGGATAGCGGCGCGAGGGGTAAGCGCTGACGGTGAAGCTGGCCTTTTGCCCCACGGTGAGCGAGCCCACATCGGCTTCGTCCACACTCACGTCCAGCCGCAGGCGCGTCAGGTCTTCCACCACGGTGAACAGCGTCACCGCTTGCAGCGATGCGGCCACGGCGTTGCCGGGCTCGACACTGCGGGTGAGCACTACACCGTTGATGGGCGAACGGATCGATGCCTTCGAGAGATTGGTTTCGTCGGTAGAGAGCGCCGCACGGGCGTCATCGACCGATGCACGGGCACTGGCCTCGTCGGCCTTGGCGCGGTCCAGCGTGGCCTGGCCGGCATCCAGTTCGGTGGCAGACGGCACCTTGCCGCCCGACAGGCGCGCCACTTCCTGCAAGCGCGCCAGGCCCGCGGTGGCCTCTTTGGTGGTGGCCACGGCCTGCGCCAGCCTTGCCTGGGCGGCAGCCAGCGATGCACGCGAGCGCAGCACCTGCGCTTCGAGCTTGGCGGTGTCCAGTTCCACCAGCACCTGGCCCTTCTTGACCTTGTCGTTCACATCGACCAGCACGTTGCGCACGGTGCCCGAAAGCTCGCTGCCAATCGTCACCGACCGGGTGGGCTGCAAGGTGCCGTTGGCCGCCACGCTGAGCGTGAGGTTGCCGCGGCGCACTTCTTCCGTCACATAGCTGGGGGCAGCGTTGGCCGCCTTGCTGCTCTGCCAGGCATACACGCCCCCGGCAGCCACCAGCAAGGCAGCCACGCCAATCCACAGCGTGGTGCGCTGCCACCAGCGGCGCCGAGGCGCGGCCCCCAGCAACCCGGCCAGGCCTGCAGCCTGCGCCGATGCAGCCTTGGGAGATTTCACAGAAGTGTCAGGATGGTTCATGGATCAAGAATCAAAACAACAAGATAAAGAGCCCGTGGCCTGCGCCAGACTGCGCCCGCAAGGGCGCCAAGAGCGCCTGGCTATTGCCAGCCGCCACCCAAAGCTTTGTAGAGCCGCACATGGTCCGCCGCCACGCTGGCCACCGTGGTCGCCACGCTGTCTTGTGCAGATAACTGCGTGCGCTGGGTTTCCAGCACGGTGGCGAAATCAATCAGGCCACTGGCGTAGCGCTGTTGCGCCATCAATGCGGCATTGGCGGCGGCATCGGCTGCGGCCTGCAGGCGCTGCAACCGTTCACGGTTGCCTTGCAAGGCCACCAGGGCATCTTCCACGTCCTTCAGGGCTGCAAGCACCGTGGCCTCGTACGCCACCCGCACCTGTTCCAGCGCGGCTTCTTGCGAACGCACCTGGGCGCGGGCCGCGCCACCATCGAACAACGCCGCCGTCACACCGGCAGCAAGCGAGCTGGTCACCGCATTGCCCGCCGTGAGTGCCCCCACGGTCAAGGCCCTGAGTCCCAGCGTGCCGCTGAGCGAAAAATCCGGGTAGCGGGCGGCATCCGCCTGCGCCACGCGCGCTGCGGCCGCTGCCACGCGGTGTTCTGCGGCGCGCACATCGGGGCGCTGGCGCAGCGTCTGGGCCGGAATATCCCAAGCCAGGTCGTCGGGCGGCAAGGGCACCATGGCCGTGGCCTCCAGCCGTGCGTTGAGCGCCGCCGGTGGCTGCCCCGTCAAAACTGCCAGGCTGTGGCGCGACTGGGCCAGGCTGCTTTGCAACGCCGGCACCTGGGCTGCGGTCTGCTCTGCCGCAGCCCGGGCCTGTTCGGCCACCAGCGAGGTGGTCAACCCGGCCTGCAGGCGCCACTGTGCAATCTGCAAGGTTTCTTGCTGGCTGGCCAGATTACTGAGAGCAATTTGCAGGCGCTGCTGCAGGCCGCGCAGCTCGATGTAATTCACGGCCACTTCAGCCGCCAATGACACCTGCACATCGGCCAGGCTGGCCTGTGCAGCGCGGGCATCGGCTTCAGAAGCATTCACCCCGGCCCGCAGGCGGCCGAATACATCGGGCTCCCAGCTGGCATCAAACCCGGCGCTGAAGCTGTTGCCCGTGCTGCCCGACGCCCGGCTGCGCTGCGCAGAGCCCGAAGCACCCAGCTGGGGCAAGGTGCCAGCCGTCTGCACATCCACCAGCGCGCGCGATTGCTGCAATGCCGCCTGGGCACTGCGCACCGAAGTGTTGACGGCCAGAGCCTCGCTGATGAGTGCGGTCAGTTCGGGGTCGCCCAGCCGCTCCCACCACTGCACCAGCGGCGTGGCAATGCCCCCTGCCCCAGCCGCTGACCAGCCGGCAGGCACTGCCACGGGGGGCAACTGCGCATCGGGCGGCTGCAAGGTACTGCAACCGGCCAGCACCATGGCCAAAGCCAGCGCAGCACTGGCAGATGGCACGCAGCGCGGCCACCGCCCAGCGGCGACAGGGGACTGGAAAGGGGAAGATTTCATGGATCTATTTGCAAATCATTCTCAGCAAAGTCCATTGTCACGGTTTCCCTTGTCGCTCTGAAGGCGCTTGTGTCAACCTGAGGTAAAGAAATCGAGCGGCCCGGGCCGCCAGGCTTGTCGCTGGGGCCGTGCGTGCTGATTTCACCCGCACCAGGGCACTGGGAGATGCGCTCCCCCCTCCACCGGCGGGAGGACCTCTGACCGCTCACAGCGCCGTTGCAATACGAGTCTTTTAGGGCTCTAGCGCTTATTCAACAAGCGCCAGCAGCTATATTTTTAATAGCAAATAGCCCACAGGCCAGATCAGGCAGCAGGTGCCGTGATGGCATCCAGCGGCCAGCGCGGCTTCACGTCAAAGGCATAGGCGGTGTTGGCCTGTTGCTGCCCCGCCTGCAGGCGCATGGCGGCGGCCATGGCAATCATGGCGCCGTTGTCGGTGCACAGGTGCAGTTCGGGGTAGTGCACGCGCACACGGGCTTTGCTGCAGGCGGTGTTGAGTTGTTCGCGCAGCAGCCGGTTGGCCCCCACGCCGCCCGCCACCACCACGCGCTGCAGGCCCGTCTGCTTGAGGGCTGCCAGGGTCTTCTTCACCAGCACTTCCACAATCGCGGCCTCGGTGCTTGCGGCCAGGTCGGCCTTGCGGGCTTCTAGCTCGTCGCCCAGCTTCTTGGCCTGCGTGAGCACGGCGGTCTTGAGCCCCGCGAATGAAAAATCCAGATCGCCGCTGTGCAGCAAAGGCCGTGGCAGCTTGAAGGCTGCCGCATCACCCTGCTGCGCCATGCGCGACAAGGCGGGCCCGCCGGGGTAGCCTAGGCCCATGAGCTTGGCAGATTTGTCAAACGCTTCGCCCGCCGCGTCGTCAATGGTTTCACCCAAAATTTCGTAGCGGCCCACGCCATCGACTCGCATGAGCTGGGTGTGGCCGCCAGACACCAGCAGCGCCACAAACGGGAACTCGGGCGGGTCGGCACTCAAGAAGGGTGAAAGCAAATGCCCCTCCAAGTGGTGCACGCCCAGCACGGGTTTGCCCAGCGCCGCGCCCAGGGCGCAGGCCACGCCTGCACCCACCAGCAAGGCCCCGGCCAAGCCTGGTCCTTGGGTGTAGGCGACCACGTCCACATCGGCCAGGGTTTGGCCGGCATCGGTCAGCACCTGGGTGGCCAGCGGCAGCACGCGGCGGATGTGGTCGCGGCTGGCCAGCTCGGGCACCACGCCGCCATAGGCCTGGTGCATTTCAATTTGGCTGTGCAATGCGTGCGACAACAGCACGGGCACGCCGGTGTCGGCAGAACGCACCAGCGCCACGCCCGTTTCATCGCAAGAAGATTCAATACCCAGGATCAGCAGACTCATGCCCTGAGTGTAAAACCCCTGCCCTGGCGCAGCGCGGTGCTGCGCCCAAGCCCTCTCGCATGCACAGCTATGCGCCTACACGACCGCAGGCTTACCAGCGGTCTGAACGCATGCGCAGTTCCCAGACCCCGCCGCGCAGTTCATACACGCCGACGGCGCCGTAGCGCTGCTCGCCCTTGTCGTCCCAGCTCATGGTGCCAATCACCGGGGCATAGCCGTTGATGGTGCGCATGGCCTTGATGATGTCTTTGGGATCGGCCGACTTGGCCTTTTGCATGGCGGCCGTCAACACATAGGTGCTGTCGTAGCTGTAGTGGCCGCCATAGGCCGGGGGCTTTTGGTAGGCGTCGATGTACTTCTCCAGGAAGGGCTTGCCGGTGGTGAACTCCTTGGCCTCCAGCACGGGGGATGTGGCGTACAACCCCTCAATCAAGCCCGCGCCCTTGGCCATGTCGGTGGTCTTCACCGTGTCTCCACCCAGCAGCTTGACTTGCGTGTGGCCCACCTTCTGCAGGGCCTTGAGCAAAGCGAGCGCCTGGAAGTCGTTGAGCGTGGAGACGATGACCTCGACCCGCGCGGCCTTGAGCTCACCGGCCAGGGCGTCAAACTCCACTGTCTTGTCGTCAAACGACTTGCGCACCACCACCTCCTTGTTTTCGGCCTTGAGCTGGGCGGCCGCGCCATCGGTCAGGCCCTTGCCGTAGGGCGTGCCATCGTCCAGCGCGGCATAGCGGGATGCGCTGAGCTGCGTGGCGGCAAACGAGCCAATGGCACGGGCCTGCAGCGTGTCGTTGGCCACCATGCGGAAGGTGGAGTTCAAGCCCAGCTGGGTGAACTTGGGGTTGGTCGAAATCGCAATCTGGGCGATGTCCTTGGCCGCATAGATGGGCGCGGCTTCAATGCTCACGCCCGAATTGAGGTGGCCAATGACCGCCACCACCCCGGCATCCACCAGTTGCTGGGCCACTTGCTTGCCCGTGGCCGCATCGGCCTTGTCGTCCACCGACACCACTTCCAGCTTGACGCGCTTGCCGTCCACCATGAAGCCGTCCTTGTTCAGCTCTTGCACGGCCAGGTTCACGCCGTTGAGCAGGTCTTGCCCCAGCGCCCCCAGGGGGCCAGTCAGGGGCTGGGCTACGCCGATCTTGAGGGTGTCTGGCACCTTGCTGCAACCGGCCAGCACAGCGGCTGCCACCAAGGTGGGCAGCAGGGCCAAGGCCACCGGGAAACGGCGACGCGCGATGTGATTCTTCATGCAGTGGACTCCTGAATATGAGATGAATGATCAAGTGACCGGAGGTATAGAAGAGCAGCCGGGCCCCGCACCAGCGGGTATGCCCCGCCAGGGTTACATTTATTAGCAAGTTTCAGGCCCCGTAAGCCACGGCAGCGTGAGCCACACCTTGTGCACGACCCTGCGCACCGCAGCAGCGCACCAAAAAGTGGCGTAAATCTTGCTTAAAGTAGCGGTATGAATGAGGCATTACGTATCGTGGTGGTCGCCTCCGACCTGGCCGTCACCGACCCGGATGACGAACACGCGCTGCTGCAAGCGCAGCGCTCCAAGGCGTTGCGCATTGGTTTGCTGGAAAACAACTTCAACCTCATTGCCACACTGCCCGCCGACGTTTTCCTGAGCGACCGTCTGGCGCAGCTGCAACCCGACCTGATCATCGTGGACGCCGAGAGCGAAGCCCGCGATGCGCTGGAGCATGTGGTGATGGCCACGCGCGATGCCCGCCGGCCCATCGTCATGTTCACCAACGACGAGGACACCTCGCACGTCAAGGACGCGGTGGCCGCAGGCGTGTCGGCCTACATCGTGGCGGGGCTGGCGCCGCAGCGCATACGCCCCATCCTTCATGTCGCCATGGCGCGCTTTCAGCACGAGCAGGCCTTGCGGGCGGAGCTGGCCGATGCCAAGACCGAGCTCAAGGACCGCAAGACCATCGACCGCGCCAAGGGCCTGCTCATGCAGCGCCAGGGCCTGAGCGAACAGGCCGCCTACGACAAGCTGCGCAAGACGGCCATGGACAAGGGTCTCAAGCTCGTGGATGTAGCCCAGCGCATGTTGGATGTGATGGACCTGCTCGGCTGACGGCGAGCACCGCCCCGCCCTTCGCACCGCACCACGTCACACCACCCCGCAATGGGGCAGCACCACACCGCAGCAGCACGCCCATGGAGCAGCCACGGCTCTGCGAAGGAACAGCGATGGTGCAACGCACAAATCGCGTGCAGGCCTGCGCCACGCCACAGGTGCACAGCAGGCATACCCCTTCAAGCCAAAACATGCTGTAGCGCTTTATCTGCAATCGCTACTAGCTATCAAATAAATAGCAAACGCATTCTTTTCAAAGCTGGCACACCGCTTGCATCAGCTCCTGCATAGACCAATGAAGGTCTTGTACTGGCAGCAAACACCCAACGGCGGGTGAATGCAGCCAAGGAGCCCCAGGCTCCACCCAGGACAAAGGCGTCCCCACCCTTGCAACGTGCTGCTACGGCAGCCGTGCGAGGCGTGAGGACGCCTTTTTTGTTTTCTTCACCGACTTGCCCTTGAGGGATGTGCCATGACCGATTTGTTGAAAACCAGCCTCCACCGCCGCACCGTGCTGCAAGCGGCCACCGTGGGCGCCGTGGGTGTCAGCCCCGCACTGCGTGCGCTTGTCCACGCCCAGGGGTCGGATGCGCCGGAGAAGAAAGAGGTCAAGATCGGCTTCATCCCGCTGACCGACTGCGCCAGCGTGGTGATGGCCTCGGTGCTGGGCATCGACAAAAAATACGGCGTCACCATCATCCCCACCAAGGAAGCCAGCTGGGCCGGTGTGCGCGACAAGCTGGTCAACGGTGAGCTGGACTTTGCCCACGTGCTGTATGGCCTGGTGTATGGCGTGCACCTGGGTGTGAGCGGCCCCAAGAAAGACATGGCCGTGCTGATGAACCTGAACCACAACGGCCAGGCCATCACGCTGTCTAAAAAGCTGGCGGACAAGGGCGCCGTGAACGGCGCCGGGCTGGCCAAGCTAATGGCCAGCGAAAAGCGCGAGTACACCTTTGCCCAGACCTTCCCCACCGGCACGCACGCCATGTGGCTGTATTACTGGCTGGCCGCGCATGGCATTGACCCGATGAAGGACGCCAAGGTCATCACCGTGCCCCCACCGCAAATGGTGGCCAACATGCGCGTGGGCAACATGGACGGCTTCTGCGTAGGCGAGCCCTGGAACCAGCGCGCCATCATGGACGGCATCGGGGTCACGGCCAGCACCACACAAGCCATCTGGCAAGACCACCCCGAGAAGGTGCTGGGCACCACGGCCGAGTTTGCGCAAAAGTACCCCAACACCGCACGCGCCGTGACGGCCGCCATCCTGGAAGCCAGCCGCTGGATCGACGAAGGCCTGGCCAACAAGAACAAGATGGCCGAAACCATTGCGGGCAAGGCCTATGTGAACACCAGTGTGGATGCGATCAACCAGCGCATCCTGGGCCGCTACCAGGACGGCATGGGCAAGAGCTGGGACGACCCGAACCACATGAAGTTCTATAACGACGGCGCAGTGAACTTCCCCTACCTGTCTGACGGCATGTGGTTCCTCACCCAGCACAAGCGCTGGGGCCTGCTCAAGGACCACCCCGACTACGCGGGCGTGGCCAAGGCCATCAACCGGATCGATCTCTACAAGCAGGCCGCCACTGCGTCCAAGACCCCCCTGCCCAAGAGCGACACGCGCAGCCACAAGCTGATCGACGGCGTGGTGTGGGACGGCAAGGACCCCAAGAAGTACGCCGACGGCTTCAAGATCAAGGCCTGAAGCCCACCCCCTTCATCGCAACACCCACGCCCCGCCCTCCCCCACGTTGAAACCAGGAGATCGCCATGGTCAGTGCTGTTTTTCACACCCCGCTGGACGCCGCGCCCCACGCGGACAAGCCCGCTACAAACTCCATAGCGCCTAGCGCTTTATCCATGAGCGCTACAGCCCAAAACGCCTCTAAAACCGCAGCCACCACCTCTACCAAAGCCTCCGGGCGTGACCTGGCCACCTGGTCACGCAACTTCTGGATGGCAGTACTGCCACCGGCCTGCGGTGTGGCTTTGCTGCTGGTGGCCTGGGCCATGGTGTCTGCAGCCACAGGCAAGAGTATCCCGTCTCCGCTGGAGACCTGGGGCCAGGCGGTGGAGGTGTTCAGCAACCCCTTCTACCGCAATGGCCCCAACGACCAGGGCGTGGGCTGGAACGTGCTGATGAGCCTGCAGCGCGTGGCCGTGGGCTTTGGGCTGGCGGCGCTGGTGGGCATTCCGGCCGGGTTTGTCATCGGGCGCTTCAACATCCTGTCGCGCATGTTCAACCCGCTCATCAGCCTGCTGCGCCCCGTGTCGCCCCTGGCTTGGCTGCCCATCGGCCTGCTGGTGTTCAAGGGCGCCAACCCGGCTGCCATCTGGACCATCTTCATCTGCTCCATCTGGCCCATGGTCATCAACACTGCGGTGGGCGTGCAGCGCGTGCCGCAGGACTACATGAACGTGGCCCGTGTGCTGCAACTGTCGGAGTGGAAGATCGCCACCAAGATCCTGTTCCCCGCCGTGCTGCCCTACATGCTCACCGGCATCCGTCTGGCCGTTGGCACCGCGTGGCTGGTGATCGTGGCGGCCGAGATGCTCACGGGCGGCGTAGGCATCGGCTTTTGGGTGTGGGACGAGTGGAACAACCTGAACGTCAAGAACATCATCATCGCCATCTTCGTGATCGGCATCGTCGGGCTGGTGCTGGAGTACGCACTCATCAAGCTGGCCACCGCCTTCACGTTTGAAGAGGTCAAAACTTGACCCACCCCTGAGAGCCGCGCCATCGGCGCATCACTCCCCGTGGCCCGGCAAAGCCGGCTCCACGGCGGTCCTCGGAAATACCAGGAGCTCCTCATGCATACCTCTCTCACCACCAAGTTCATCGAAATCCAAGGCGTGGAGCAAACGTTCAAAACCGCCAAGGGGCTTTTCCCGGCGCTGAAGGGCATCGACCTGACTATCGCGAAAGGCGAGTTCGTGGCGCTCATCGGGCACTCGGGCTGCGGCAAATCCACGCTGCTGAACCTGATTGCAGGCCTCACCACCCCCACCAACGGGGTGCTGATCTGCGCCAACAAAGAGATCAAGGGCCCTGGCCCTGAGCGTGCGGTGGTGTTCCAGAACCATTCGCTGCTGCCCTGGCTCACCTGCTTTGACAACATCTACCTGGCCGTGGAGCGCGTGTTTGGTGGCAAGGAAAACAAGGCCCAGCTCCAGGCCCGCACCGACGCCGCGCTGGCCCTGGTGGGCCTGACGCACGCTGGCCAAAAGCGCCCCGGCGAAATATCGGGCGGCATGAAGCAGCGCGTGGGCATTGCCCGCGCCCTCTCCATGGAACCCCAGGTGCTGCTGATGGACGAGCCCTTTGGCGCGCTGGACGCCCTGACCCGCGCCAAGCTGCAAGACGAGTTGCTGGAGATTGTGGCCCGCACCCAAAGCACCGTGGTCATGGTGACGCACGATGTGGACGAGGCCGTGCTGCTGTCCGACAAGATCGTGATGATGACCAACGGCCCCGCCGCCACCATTGGCGAAGTGCTGCATGTGGACTTGCCCCGCCCCCGCAAGCGCGTAGAGCTGGCGGAAGACCCGCACTACGTGCAGTACCGCAAGGCGGTGATCGACTTTTTGTACACACGTCAAACCCACGTGGAAAAAACCGCGGCCTGAGCGTGCACCTCGCCCAAAACCTCTGGGGCGGGCCTAAACTGAATTGTGAACTCTTTAACGCATGGGTCGCAAAATCAACACGGGAACCACGAGGATGAATGCACTGATTGCACGCTTGAAACTCTGGCAAAAATTTGCACTGGTCTGTGCAGCCTGCATGCTGCTAGCAATTACCGCATCGGCTTTGGTGCTGCAAGCTCGCTATGAAGCCCTGCGCACTGCACGGGCGGAACAAGCGGGGCTGAAGCCCGCAGAGCAGGTGCTGCGGCTCATCCAGCTGACCCAGCAGCACCGAGGGCTGTCCAACGGAGCGCTCTCGGGCAACACCCAATTCATCGCGCAACGCGAGAAAAAGCAGGTCGAGGTACAAGACCGCCTGTAACAGGCACTGCAAGCCACCCAGGCACTGGCCACCAGCGCCAACGACACCAAGCTGGCACCCCTGACAGCGCAGATTGAAAATGATTGGCAGGCGCTCGCCGCCCAGGTCGCGGCCCCCGGCGCCAAGGCGGCAGACAGCTTTCGCAACCACACCGCCCTTATCGCGCGGCAACTGGGGCTTCTCAACCAGGTGCTGGACACATCCACACTGACCCTGGACGCCGAGGCATCCAGTTACTACCTGATGTCGGGCACGCTCGACCAATTGCCCGCGCTGACGGAGTCACTCGGCCAGGCGCGGGCGGTGGGCGCCGGCGCACTCACCCGCCGCGATCTGGGCAACACCGAGCGGGCCGCCTTGTTGGCAGCCGTCACTGCGGCGCGCCTACAGAACGACAAGGCGCAAGCACTGCTCAGCCGCGCTGGCGAAGCCGATGCAGCCGTGCAACGCACGTTGGCCAGCGCGCAGAAAAAAGCGGCGGACGACGCCAGCCGCGCACTACAGTCCATTCAGGAGCAACTGCTGCAACCCACCGAGCTGAGCCACCCGCCCCAGGCCTACTTCGCCAGCCTGACCGAGGCCATCGACACCCAATTCGCCCTCATCGCCAAGGGCTACGAAACCCTGGACACCATGCTGGAAGAGCGGGTGGTGCAGGCTCAGCGCTTCATGTGGTGGTTCACCGCCGCGCTGCTGGCAGCCCTGGTGGTGACCCTGTGGGTGAGTCTGGCCACGGTGCGCCAGGCGCAAGCCGCTGTGCAGCAAACGCTGGGTGCAGCACGCGCCCTGGCGGCAGGCGACCTGGGCCACCCGCTGCACCTGGACACCCACGACGAGTTTGGCGACATCGCCCGCGCCCTGGGCCAGTCCACCCGCGCCTTGGCGCACACGGTGCAAGGCATTCAGCAGTCCATCGCTACGGTGCACACAGCATCCGTGGAGATTGCGACAGGCACGCAAGACCTGAGTGCACGCACCGAGCAGCAAGCCAGCGCGCTGGAGCAAACCGCCGCATCGATGGAAACCTTGAACCAGACGGTGAACGCCAACAGCCAAAGCGCCAGCCATGCCCACGCACTGGCGCGCCAAGCCAGCGAAGAGGCTGAGCACGGCGGCGCGCAAGTGCAAAAGGTGGTGGCGTTTATGCAGGGCATCCACGACAGCTCGCGCAAGATCGCAGACATCACCGGGGTGATCGACTCCATTGCGTTCCAGACCAACATCCTGGCGCTGAATGCCGCCGTGGAGGCGGCCCGCGCGGGCGAGCAAGGCCGGGGCTTTGCCGTGGTGGCCAGCGAGGTGCGCAGCCTGGCCCAGCGCAGCGCCCAGGCTGCGCACGAGATCAAGGCCCTCATCACCGACTCGGTTCAGCGCATGGATGAAGGATCTCGCCAGGCCGACAGCGCGGGCCAGGCCATGCAGGGCATCGTGCAAGCGATTGCCCGGGTCAGCGGCATCATGGCCGAAATCAGCAGCGCCAGCGCCGAGCAGGCGTCAGGCATCTCTCAGGTGTTGGAGGCGGTGGAGCACATGGACCGCATGACCCAGCAAAACGCAGCCCTGGTGGAGGAAACGGCCGCCGCATCACAAGGGCTGCGCTCGCAGGCCGATCAGGTCAGCAGCGCCATGGCGCACTTCCGCTGGCAGCATTGACGCCGCAGCGGGCGGCCCCCGTGCGCTGCGCTCCGGGGGTTGGCATCAACGGTGGCCGGTAATGTACTGCTCCAGCTGCTCGATGATGAATTTCTGCTCGGAAATGATGTCCTTGACCAAGTCACCGATGGAGATCATGCCCACGAGCTGCTCGTTCTCCACCACCGGGAGGTGACGCAGGCGGTTGTTGCTCATGATCTGCATGCACTGCTCGCTGGTCTGGTGTGGTCGCACAAACAGCACGTCGGTCGTCATCACATCGCGCACCTGGGTGGCGGCCGACGTGCGGCCCAGCAGCGCAATCTTGCGGGCATAGTCACGCTCGGTGAAGATGCCAACGATGCGGTCATCGTCCTGCGTCACCAGCAGGGCCCCAATGCCCTTTTCCGCCATCAGGCGCAAGGCGTCCAGCACCGAATCGGCGGGGCGCACGGTGTGAACGGTGGTGTCGGGTTTGGATTTCAGGATTTCGGCAACAACGGTCATGGCAACCTCCCGGTAGAGCGCAAAGCACGATGGATGAACCGACCTGCTCAAGCCTCTTGAGGGCCCTACCCCCAAAAAGCAATCCACAGGCTTCGGAACATTTCAGCCCATCTGTGCGCTGAATGCAACCGTAGATGCCTTGATGAGACGTCTGGTTACCAGGCCCCGCAATGAGCGTGTGGTCCAGTCCTGCGCTGTAGAGGCGCCAGGGCGGGCCTTGAAAAGCACAAAAGCCAGCGGCCCAAGGGCTGCTGGCTTTTGCATGGAGGGTTTGGCTGCGCCTTCAGGGTCGCGACCCACCCTGTTCCCTGTACTTATTCCGTTTCCAAATCATTTGTGTCTAGGCGCGAAGCCGCAGAGAGTGCTGTAGCACGGCAAGGCGAAGCAACAACGACACGGATGATTTAGAAATGGAATTACTTGGCTGCGCGTGCCTGCGCCACAGCGCCCTGCACTTCCTTCCACAGGGCCTCGCCCACGTTGGCGGCGATGCCAGCGTTCACGGCGGCCAGCTTTTCTCGCATGCGGTTGGCTTCGGCGGCGGGCAGCTCGTTCACCTGCATGCCCTTGGCCTTCAGGTCGGCCAGGGCCTTGTCGGCTTCAGCGCGGGTGTCCTGGCGCTCAAAGTCGCGGCTCTTCTTGGCGGCGTCCAGCAGCACCTTTTGCTCAGCCTTCGAGAGGCCATCCCAGTACTTCTTGCTCACCAGCACGATCCAGGGGCTGTAGACGTGGTTGGTCACCGTGAGGTACTTCTGCACCTCGTAGAACTTGCTCGACAGAATGGTGTTGTAGGGGTTCTCCTGCCCGTCCACGGTGTTGGTTTCCAGCGCGGTGAAGAGTTCCGAGAACGGCAGCGGCACGGCGTTGGCGCCCAGGGTCTTGAAGCTGTCGAGGAACACGTTGTTCTGCATCACGCGCAGCTTGATGCCGTTCATGTCTTCCAGCCTGGCCACAGGGCGCTTGCTGTTGGTGAGGTTGCGGAACCCGTTCTCCCAGTACACCAGGCCCACCAGGCCCTTTTCCTGCAGCTTGTCCATCACCTTCTGGCCCACGGGGCCGTCTAGTACCACGTCGGCCTCTTTGGCGTTGTTGAACAGGAAAGGCGTGTCCCAGATCGCCATCTCTTTGGTGATGCCCACCAGCGTGGCGGTGGAGCCCACCATCATCTCTTGCGCACCACCAATCAAGGCTTGCTGCATCTGCAAATCAGAACCCAGAGCGGCAGCACCAATGGCGCGCACCCGCATCTTGCCGCCCGAGGCTTTTTCCACCTCTTGCGCAAACAGCTTGGTGGCGCGGCCCTGGTTGGAAGCCTCGTTGAGCCCGTAGCCGAAGCGGATGATGCGCGGCTTGAAGTCCTGGGCAGCGGCCTGGAACGAAGCTGCAAAAGCAGCCACCGACAAGGCGGCCAGCAGGGTGCGACGGAAAGTTTTCATGGTTGTCTCCATTGGCAAGGGAAAGAAAGGCACAGGAAAAAGAGCGTGCTGCGTCATCAACGCATCCAAAGCACCGGCGCGGTCACGATCTGCGGAAAGACCACCAGCAGCGCCAGGATCAGCACGTAGGTCAACAGGAACGGGTTCACCCCCTTAATGACGCTGTGCATGGAGATGCGCCCCACCCCGGCCACCACGTTGAGCACGGTGCCCACCGGCGGGGTGATGAGGCCAATGGCGCCGTTGAGCACGAACATCAGGCCGAAGTAGACAGGGTCGATGCCTGCCTTGACGGCGATGGGCAGCATCACCGGCGCGAAGATCAGGATGGTGGGCGTCAAGTCCAGCGCCGTGCCAATCATCACCAGCACGATCATCATGACGGCCATCAGCAGCCGCGGGCTTTCCACCAGCGGGCCCAGCCATGCTGTCAGCACATTGGGCAGATCGGCCAGGGTGATCATGTAGCTGGCCACCTGGGCGCCAGCGCACAGGAACATCACGATGGAGGTGGTCTTGGCGGCGCGCAGCAGCACGCCGTAGATTTCACCCACACGCATTTCGCGGTGGATGAACAGCGCCACCATCAGCGCATAGAACGCGGCCACCACGGCGGCTTCGGTGGGAGTGAACACACCCGTCTTCATGCCCCCGATGATGATGATGGGCATGAGCATGGCCCAGAACGCGCGGGCCGTGGCGCGCAGGCGGTCTTTCACCGGCAGTGGCTCGCCCTTGGGCAGGTCCAGGTCGCGCAGCACCCAGCGCCAGGCGAAGATCAGGCCCACGCCCATCATCAACCCCGGCACGATGCCCGACACGAACAGCGCCGAGATCGAGGTGTTGGTCGTCACGCCATAAATCACAAACGGCATGGACGGCGGGATGATGGGCGCGATGATGCCGCCCGAGGCAATCAACCCGGCCGAGGTGTTCATCGGGTAGCCCTGCTGGCGCATCATGGGCAGCAGGATGGTGGCCAGGGCGGCGGTGTCGGCCAGGGCCGAGCCACTCATGCTGGCCATGAGCACCGCAGCGCCAATGGCCACATAGCCCAGCCCGCCACGGATATGCCCCACCCAGGCCTGGGCCATGTCGATGATGCGGCGGCTGATGCCGCCGGAGTTCATCAACTCGCCCGCCAGAATGAAGAACGGCACGGCCAGCAGCGGAAAGCTGTCTACCCCTGCCACCAGGTTCTGGGCCAGCAGCTGCGTGTCCCAAAAGTCCAGCACCCAGGCCATGCCAGCGCCCGTGAGCACCAGCGCCAGGCCCATGTTCATGCCCGTGCCCATCAGCACCAGCATGCCCACCGAAAAGACCACGAAGGCCATGGCTTCAGGCGTCATTCCCAGCATCATTCCACCTCCGCGCCGTGGCCCAGGTCCAGCGGCTTGCCGCGCACCAGTTCGACCAGGGCCATCACACCAATCGCCACGGCACAAAGCAAGGCGGGCAGCGGCAGCAGTGCCACCGGGTAGCCCAGCACCACCGAGTGGCTGTCCATGCCCACCACCACTTGCTGCCAGGCGCCCCAGCCCAGCATGGCACAGGCGGCCATGACCAGCACACGGATCACCGCCGTGAGCAGCTTGAAAGCCAGAGGCTTGCGCGCCAGCAGGCCCGCCAGGCTGGTGAAGGCCATGTGCTCACCCGCCGGATAGGCGGCTGCAGCCCCAATGAAAACCATCCATACGAACAGCAGGCGCGACAGCTCTTCGCTGGCGGGAATGCCACTGCCAAACCCGTAGCGCAACACCACGTTGAAGAACACGGCAACGGCCATGATCCCCAGGCACAGCGCCATGAGGATGTGCGCCACGCGCGCTGCGGGGTGCACGGGCGCCGGGGTGGGTGAATTCATGCAACCTCCTGCAGGGCAAGCCAGGCACAGGTCTGTTGGGCCAGGGTAGGCAAAGGCAGCCCGGCGTCCAGAGTCAGCACACCGGGCTCGCCCGCCGGAGACTCCAGCGTGGCGAACTGGCTTTCCACCAACGCGGCAGAAAAGAAATGCGTCTGGGCCCGGGCCTTGACGCGTACTTCCGCCTCAGCGCGGCCAATCTCCAGAAACGCAAAGCGCAGCGGGGGGCAGGCCGTACGGAGCCGGTCACGGTAGGCCTTTTTGAGTGCGGAGCACGTCAGCACCGCACCTTGCGGGTGCGCCTGCAGCAGTTGGCCCAGCGTGGTGAGCCAGCCCTCCCGGTCGGCATCGGTCAGGGCGATGCCCTCGCTCATCTTGGCGCGGCTGGCGGGGCTGTGGTGGTCGTCGCCCTCAATCAGGGGTAGACGAAGGGCCTGGGCCAGCGCCAAGCCCAGGCTGGACTTGCCGCAGCCTGCCACGCCCATGACCACCAGAAACAATGGAGATCCGTCGAAAGACATATTGGTAGCGCTATCCAATCAAAACCAAAAAAACGCACCTCAAACCAAGGTACGCTGAAGCGCTAGGATTGGCCGAAGAAAGACCAAAATCAAGCGTAATACGGTTGCCCGACCAGCGGGATAGCGCTATCCTAAATCGACTTCCAAGAACATCATTAGGGGTAAACCCTTGAACAAACCCGACACCAAACGCCGCTCCAGCGGCCGCATCACCCTGAGCGACGTGGCCAAGGCGGCGGGCGTGAGCCCGATTACCGCATCGCGCGCGCTGCGCGGCGAGCGCGGCGTGGCCCCCGAACTGGCAGACCGCGTGCGAGCCGCCGTGCAACAACTCGGCTATGTGCCCGACCCCGCCGCCCGCGCCCTCGCATCCCAACGCAGCGTGCAGGTGCCCGTGCTGGTGCCGCTGCTATCGAACGCGTTGTTCGTGGACGTTCTGGACGCCGTGCACCGCGTGCTGTTTCCGCTGGGCTACCAGGCCTTGATTGGCGTGACGCATTACGACCCGCAGGAAGAAGAGCAACTGCTGCGCACCTACCTTGCGCACCGCCCTGCGGGCCTGCTGGTGACGGGGTTTGACCGCACCGAAAACGCGCGGCAGATGATTGCTGCCAGTGGTGTGCCGTGCGTGCACCTGATGGAAGTGACGGCTGCTGCCGGTGTGTATTGCGCAGGCTTTTCGCAGCACGATGCGGGCTACGCCATGGCGGAACATTTGCTGCAGCGCGGCTATAGCCACATCGCCTTTGCGGCTGCGCAGCTGGACCCGCGCACCCTCCAGCGCGCGGAGGGCTACCGGCGCTGCCTGAAAAATGCAGGCGTGTACGACGCCAAGCTGGAAATCCTCAGCCCCGAGCCCTCCTCCATACGCCTGGGGGCTACGCTGCTCGAAGAAATCGTGCGCACCCGCCCTCAGGTAGACGCCATCTTCTTCTGCAACGATGACTTGGCCCAGGGCGGCCTGCTGGCGGCCCAGCGGCTGGGCATTGCTGTGCCCGCACAAGTGGCGATTGCCGGCTTCAACGACCTGGCGGGCAGCGACCAGATGGTGCCGCCCCTGACCACCGTGCGCACACCACGTGCCGCGATGGGCGAGGCGGGCGCGAACATGCTGCTGGCATTGATGCGGGGCCACCCCCCAGAGAACAACTGTGTGAACCTGGGGTTTGAACTGACGGTACGGCAAAGCACCTGACGCTTGCAGCGGCCGCGAGATCCGCGAGGGCTGCTGCGCTGGCGAGCGGCCGGGTTAATCGACGGTCAGCGACCGCTGGGCAGAGGCCGCCCGCATTTCGCGGCGCAAGGCTACGGCACCCGGGCCCTTGGTGGATGCAGACCCATCAATGCGGAATACCTGCACCGTGTCGGCCACAGACTTGGCCTGCTCTTGCAACTGCATGGCGGACGCCGCGTTTTCCTCTACCAGCGCGGCATTCTGCTGGGTGATGGTGTCCAGCTGAGCCACGGCGGCATTGACCTGCGAGATACCGCTGAGCTGCTCGTTGGAAGCGCCGTGGATTTCACTCATCAGCGAGTTCACGCGGCGCACCAGCTCCAGGGCCTCGGTCATGGTTTTCTGGGCGGAATCCGTCTTCACGTTGCCCTCTTGCACCTTGTTGGCTGAATCATCGATCAGCTGGCGAATTTCTTTCGCAGCCGACAGGGTGCGGTGCGACAGGCTGCGCACTTCAGAAGCCACCACCGCAAAGCCCCGGCCCTGCTCGCCCGCGCGGGCGGCCTCAACGGCCGCGTTCAATGCCAGGATGTTGGTCTGGAAGGCGATGCTGTCGATCATCTGCGTGATTTCGCTGATGCGGCCCGACGCCGTCTGAATCTGGTGCATGGTGTCTGCCACGCTGTTGACGGCCTCGCTGCTGCGCTCAGCTGCCGTAGTGGCCTGCGTGGCCAGCGAAGTAGCCTGGCGGGCAGACTCTGCAGTCTGGCGCACCGTACCGGTGATTTCTTCCATCGAGGCAGCCGTTTGCTCAAGGTTGCTGGCCTGAGACTCGGTGCGGGCTGACAGGTCCTGGTTGCCCTGAGCGATCTCCTGGGTAGACAGCTGCATGTGCTCCGCTTCCTGACGAGCATCACGCACGATGGACATCAAATTCACATTCAGTTGCGACAGCGCCTTTTGCAAATGCCCCACCGCGTCGTCGCGCGACACCGTGATCTTCTGGGTCAGATCACCGGCCGCCATGCGGTTAGCCCACTTGAGCATCTGCTGCAGCGGCGACACCAACACCGAGCGCATGTAAACGCAATAGCCCAACGCCAGCGCTACCACGCCCAGCCATGCCAGGCCAGAGGCCAAAGTCAGCCCCTGCCCACCCAGCTGAGCGGCAGCCACGGCAGCCGCCACCACTACGCCCATCCCCAGCAGCATTTCGGAAAACGCCCCCATGCGCAGCGCACCGCTCACGCGCCCCCACAGGTTGTTCTTGACCACGCGCCCTGCGCGCAGTCCGTGCGCCAACACACCGGCCTGCTTTTCAGCCTGCATGGTCTTGTAGAGCTGCTCGGCCTGCTGGATCTGATCGCGCGAAGCCTGCGTACGCACCGACATGTAGCCCACGGGTTGGTCACCCTCCATCAAGGGCGTCACATTGGCCATCACCCAGTAGTAGGTGCCGTCTTTGCGACGGTTCTTCACTGGTGCCGACCAGGGAATGCCTTTGCCAATGGTTTCCCACATGTCACGGTACGCCTCTTCAGGCATGTCCGGGTGCCGAACGATGTTGTGGGGCTGCCCCAGCAGCTCTTCCTTGGCGTAGCCGCTGACCTCGATGAACATCGGGTTGCAGTACAGGATGCGGCCTTTGAGATCGGTGGTGGACACCAGAGTCTGGCCTTTGGGAAACGCATATTCGTGCGTGCTGACGGGCAGATTGACGCGCATGAAACCCCTCCTTACGGAAAACCTAGGGGCTGTTGAGAATCACCGAGAGTTGATAACCCCAGCCGCGAGATAGATCATCGCTGCGAAGCTGGTATCCGTTTTGTCGCTACGCATGGCGATGCGCTTGAACTCCTTGAGCTTGCCAAAGAAGTTCTCGATCAAGTGGCGCCATTTGTAGACCTCCAGGTCAATCTCCAGTGGCGCTCTCCTGCGGGGCATCTGTGAGATCACCACCTGCGCCCCGCGCTTACCCAACTCCTGGATCAGCCAATTCACATCGAAGGCCTTGTCGGCAAGCAAGGCATCAAAGCGCACATCGGCAATCAGCTCTCTGACCCCTTTGGTGTCGTGGCGCTGCCCTGGCATCAAGACGAACTTCACCAGATTGCCCAATGCATCTGTCAGCGCCAGTATCTTCGTGGTCATGCCGCCCCTCGAGTGGCCTATGGCCTGGCCCGAAGTCCCCCTTTTGCCCCCTGGCCGTGCCGATGCACTTTCACAATCGTGGCATCCACCATCGCATATTCCATGTCTGGCTGCTCGCTCACTGCATCGAACAGACGTTGGAACACATCGGCCTTAACCCAGTCTCTAACAGGCTGCTGAAATACTCCCCACCGACAGTCCGCGACAGCCGCCCAGCCGCGACAATCAAGCCCCCTACTGACCAGACAGACGAGCCATCCATGCGCGGAGCCGACACCTTCACCGAGAGCCTGTTCACGATGCGCCATCTCGATGACTTCGTGCCCCTTGATCACCCCCTGCGGGTGATCCGCATCATGGTCAACAAGGCCCTGCAGAAGATGGACGATCTGTTTGCCCAGATGTATGCGGCCGACATCAAGGGCGGGCGCCCCAGCATTGCCCCCGAGAAGCTGCTGCGCGCCATGCTCATCCAGGTGCTCTACAGCGTGCGCTCGGAGCGCCAGCTCATGGAGCAGACCCAGTACAACCTTCTGTTTCGCTGGTTCATTGGCCTGGCCATGGACGATGCCGTTTGGGTGCCCACCGTCTTCAGCAAGAACCGCGAACGCCTGATCGAGCACGATGCGGTCATCGAGTTCTTCAATCAGATTGTGCAACAAGCCCAGGAGCGGGAACTGCTCTCGGGCGAGCACTTCAGCGTGGATGGCACCCTGATCCAGGCCTGGGCGGGCCACAAGAGTTTTGTGCGCAAAGACCGCCAGGGCGACGACGATACCGACGCGGGGAACTTCAAAGGCCAAAAGCGCAGCAACGACACCCACGAGTCCACAACGGACGCGGATGCAAGGCTGTACCGCAAGGGCAAGACGGCCAGTGAGTTGCGCTTCATGGGCCACACACTCACCGACAACCGCCATGGGTTGGTGGTCAGTGCTGTGGTCACCCAGGCTGACGGGCATGCCGAACGTGAAGCGGCCAAGGCCATGATCAACGATGCGCGGCAGGCACTACCGGGCGATGAGCCCATCACTATCACGCTGGGCGCGGACAAGGGTTACGACGCCAGGGAGTTCATCGACGCGCTGCAAGAGATGAACGTGCTGCCCCATGTGGCGCAGAACAAATCGGGGCGCCAGTCGGCAGTTCCTGACGCGATTGCAAACAGCGAAGGCTACGCCATCTCCCAGCAAAAGAGAAAGCTGATCGAACAAGGCTTTGGCTGGGCCAAGATGATCGGCAGCATCCGGCAAGTGATGGTGCGCGGACTGCAAAAGGTCGACCAGTTGTTTGTGCTGAACATGGCTGCGTACAACCTCACGCGCATGCGCACCTTGGGACAGGTGCGTCTGCAGGGTGCCAGCGGGGTGTAAAGGGCGAAGAAAAGGGCTCAAAAACGAGCAAAACAGGCCCAGACTGCTGAAAAATCAGGCGGTTCCGTCAAAAGCGGGGAGGTGGGCTGGGCTGCGGCGGGGAGTATTTCAGCAGCCTGCTAAAGCGTTTGAACACCGTGTTCCACTTGCCGAACTCTGGCGGCAGGTCTCGCCAGGGGCTGCCTGTGCGGGCAATCCACAGCACTGCCTCAACGAAGCGGCGGTTGTCTGTGCCGCTGCGTCCAGGATCACTTGGCTTGCCAAGGCATTGAGGCTCCATCTTGGCCCATTGCTCGTCTGTCAGTACCCATCGAATGCTCATGCGCCTATTGCATCACATCCATTCACGCCTCTCAGATTGATTCTCAACAGACCCTAGTCACCCCAGAAAAAACTGAACTGAAAAAAGCCTCGGAAAAGTCGAATTCATCCTAAGGCGAAAAAGTTGTTTCGCAAACAACTAAATCGCCGTGTGCTGCGCATTCACCAAAAGAGAGCATTCATCCAACACCCTGCCCCAAAGCGTGGCAATCTTCGATGGGATGCTCATATTTTTATAGCAATAAACTGAGAATGGACGCGCGGTAACGGCCATTTTTTATTCAAACCCTCGAAGCACCCTGGCTGGCACAGACATTGCTTGCAGATGGGTGCGGTCAACGCTGGCCGTGTATCAGCCCGGTGCAATGGCGGATTGGGCGAACAGGACGATGGCGTCTTCATGGAATGCAAACAGGCTGCAAGGCCTGCGCGATCCATGCAGGCGCCTTTTTGTTTTTTGCCCCGGCTGGGAAGCCCCTCAGCCCTTTTGCGCACGATCGCCATGCTTCAATTCCGCGAGTTCCTCAAGTCCGGCCACGCCCCCACGTTGTGGTCGTCCTTCCTCTACTTCGGTTTCTCGTGCGCTGTCTGGGTGATCAACGGTGCCATGGCGCCGTTCATCCGCGACAGCTTCCAGCTCACGCCCACGCAGATGGGCATGATGCTGTCCATCCCCATCTTTGCCGGTGCGCTGATGCGCTTTCCGCTGGGCATCCTGGCGCAGTACATCGGGCGCAAGAACGCCACGCTGGTCGAGATGGCGGGCATCTTTGTGGCCATGGGCTACGGCTACCTGTTTGTGCACGACTACGGCGACCTGCTGGCCATGGGCATCCTTCTGGGTGTGGCCGGGGCCAGCTTTGGCGTGGCGCTGTCGCTGGGTTCGGGCTCGTTTCCGCCGCGCTACAAGGGCCTGGCCATGGGCATCGTGGGCGCAGGCAACGTGGGCACCGCCGTGGCGGCTCTGCTGGCCCCGGCGCTGGCCCAGAAGTTTGGCTGGCAGGCCGTGTACGGCTTTGCCGCCGTGAGCGTGGCGGTGCCCGCGATCGTGATGGCCGTGTTTGCACAGGAGCCCTCCGACCTGGCGGCCCATTCGAGCTTCCGCGAACACATCGCTTGCCTGTTTGAAAAAGATGGCTGGGCCTTCAGCCTGATCTATGCCGTGACCTTTGGCGGCTTCATCGGCCTCACCACCTTCTTGCCCGGCTATTTTTACGACCAGTTCCATGTGAGCAAGGTGCAGGCAGGCCAGCTCACCATGCTGGCGGCCTTCCTGGGCGCGGCCCTGCGCATCTTTGGTGGCTGGCTGTCGGACCACTGGGGCGGCGTGAACACACTCACGGCCGTGCTGGCCATCACGGCCGTGAGCATGGTGCTGTGCGGCCTGGCCGAGAACTCGCTGCCCATCACCATGCTGCTGTTCCTGGTGTGTTTTGCTGCGCTGGGCGCGGGCAATGGCGCCCTGTTCCAGCTGGTGCCCCTGCGCTGGCCTCTGACCACGGCCGTGGCAGGCTCGATGATTGGCGAGATCGGCGCCCTGGGCGGCGGCCTGATCCCCAGCGGCATGGGCATCTCGCGCCAGTACACCGGCACCTACCTGTGGGGCTTTGTCGGCATTGCGGCGTGCGCGCTGGCCATGCTGGTGCTACTGCGGGTGATGCAGATCCGCTGGACGCGCACGTGGGCGGAGAAGGGTGGACGTGCGCGCAGCGCATGACCGGCGTAGCCGGTGAGCGCGCAAGCGCTCGCCACACTTCCAGCAAAAGGGTGGCCGTGCGCGTAGCGCATGACTTGCGTTAAACAAGTAAGCGCGATAGCGCTTGCCGAACTTTCGCTAAAAGGGCGGCCGCGCGCGCAGCGCGTGACCGGCGCAAGTGTTGCCGACTGAAACCCCCTCTCCCCTCGCGGGAGAGGGTTGGGGAGAGGGGGCAGCAGCGCCCCCAGGGAAGCCCCCTCTCCCCCCGCCCTCTCCCGCAAGGGGAGAGGGAGCCCACAGGCAGCGCCCTGTGGCAGAGCCTGCTACCCACCGGGGCGTACATCAAAACCAGGCGATGCACCGCTGAATATTCAAGCCAAAATCGGCTCCACCGCCCACTGCATAAGCGGAAGCAGCTACATTTTCAGGAGCAAACCAAGACTCCCCACTACCTCGGCAAAAACAACAGCCAGTAGATCAACAGCAGATTCACCAGCACGCTCACCGCCAGCGCGATCTTCCACAGGGCCGTGGCGTCGCGCTGCATCAGCGGCTGCGGGCCGGGGGCTGATAGCGGGCGGGATGCACCGCGCTCCAGCGCCAGCAGCAGTTCCTCGGCGGTCTCGAAGCGCTGGGCGCGGCTGCGGGCCACGGCTTTCAGGGAGATCTGGTCCAGCCAGATGGGCACGCCGGGGTTGTGGCGGCTGGGGGGCAGCGGGTCGCGGTGGTAGCGGCCCAGCTGGTACTGCACCACCTCGCCATAGGGCAGGCGGCCCTGGCTCAGCAGCTGGTAGAGCGTGACGCCCAGCGCAAACAGGTCACTGCGCGCGTCGGGCAGCTGGCCTTCGGTATCGCCGCTTTTTTCGTAGCCGGGCCACTGCTCGGGGTTCATGTAGCTGGGCGTGCCCGCGTGCAGCTGGCGCGTAGCCTCGGGCTCGCGGCCGGACAGGGCCACGCCCAAATCGAGCACGCGCAGCACGCCGTCGTCGCCCAGGTGCAGGTTGTCGGGCTTGATGTCGCGGTGCACCACCCCCTGCCGGTGCAGCCAGCCCAGCACGCGCGCAGCCTGCACCACCACCGACACGGCCTGTGGCACGGGCAGATGCTGGCGGCTGCGCAGGCGCTGGCCCAGCGTTTCGCCCGCGTGCCAGTCGTACAGCAGGTAGAACGCGCTGGCACTGGTTCCTGCACCTTCCTGCCCCTCGCCCGCAGGCCAGGTGTTCAGCCGCGCCAGGTGGGCGGCGGCCTGGCCCGACTGCATGCGCCGCGCCACCCAGGCCTCGTGCGCGAGCGTGGCGCGCTCTTCGGCATCGTGGGCGCGCGTGGGCAGCAGGGTCTTGAGGGCGTAGAGGCGCTGCGTGGCCGGGTCTCGCACCTGGTACAGCCGGTGGATGCCGTTGTCGGCCACGATGGCCGTGACCGTGAGGCCGTCCACGGTATCGCCCACCTTGAGCAGGGGCAGCACGGGCAGGTCCTGCGCACGGCGGGATTCGTCCTGCAGCGTGGCCTGCAGCGCGCCTTGCACCCGCACCACCAGCGCGGTCACGTTGTCGCTGCTGCCCCGGCGCAGAGCCGCCTGCACCAGCTCGTCGCTGAGCGCCTGGGCCGCCACGCCCTCCTGGCGCAGCAGCTGCCGCAGTTCGCGCTCGGGCAGACTGCCATGCACACCGTCGGACAGCAGCACGAACAGATCGCCGCTGTGCAGCTCGCCCTGGCTGTAGTCCACCACCACATGGTCATCGAGCCCCATGGCGCGGGTGAGCTGGTGCGCAAAGTCGCGCTGCGCCATCACATGGTCGGCCGTGAGCAGTTGCAGGCGCCCGCCGCGCAGCAGGTAGGCGCGGGTGTCGCCCACATGGGCCAGCGTGTACGACTGGCCGCGCAGCACCAGCGCGGTGAGTGTGGTCAGGCCCACGGCGGGCTGGCGGCGCCGGTTCATGGAGGCGAGCCAGCCGTTGTGGGCGTTCAGGATGCGGTCCAGCGCCACGGTGGTGTCCCAGGTCTCGGGGGTGGCGAAGTAGTCGCCCACCAGGGTGCTCACCGTGGTCTGGGCGGCCTCGCGGCCCTTGCCGCCCGTGCTCACGCCATCGGCAATGGCGGCGATGGCGCCGCGCTCGCGGTCGCGCCCCTGCCCCACCGCCAGGGCGGCAAAGTCCTCGTTCACCTCATTGCGGCCGGCCAGCGAGGCCTGGCCCACATCCAGTTCAAAGCTCATGCACCAGCTCCATGCAGGTTTTGTGCCCAAGGTGGTGCATGCCGGGGCGGGGCCGCCTGCCCACCCCGGCAGCCCACGCCCGGGCCCGTCCCGCGCGCCCACCCCAGATCAGTGCAAGGAATCTGGCACGGCCATTGCTTAACAAGGGCAAGGGCCGGGCAGGCCCACGCAATTCAGCAGTGCAAAGGCGCACAGAGGAGTTGTCAGGACGAAGGCGTCCCCACATGCGGTTTCGAGACCTCGGAGCAGCATCGTGTGGACGCCTTTTTTGTTTTGCGCATCGCCCCGGCGATGGAACCGATGGAGTCATGATGAAAAAGCTCAAACTGGTGATGGTGGGAAACGGCATGGCCGGTGTGCGCACGCTGGAAGAGCTGCTCAAGATCGCCCCCGATCTGTATGACATCACGGTGTTCGGTGCCGAGCCCCACCCCAACTACAACCGCATTCTGCTGTCCCCCGTGCTGGCGGGCGAGCAGACCATCGACGAGATCATCCTCAACGACTGGTCGTGGTACGCCGACAACCACATCACGCTGCACACCGGCTTCACCGTGACCGACGTGGACCGCGTGCGCCGCGTGGTCAGCGCCACCAGCAAAGACGGCACGGTGGTCACCGCCGCATACGATCGCCTGATCCTCGCCACCGGCTCCAACCCCTTCATCCTGCCCATCCCCGGCAAGGACTTGCAGGGCGTGCTGGCGTACCGCGACATCGCCGACACCCAGGCCATGATCGACGCCGCCGCCACCTACAAGCACGCCGTCGTCATCGGCGGCGGCCTGCTGGGCCTGGAGGCCGCCAACGGCCTCATGAAGCGCGGCATGCAGGTCACCGTGGTGCATGTGGGCGACTGGCTGATGGAGCGCCAGCTGGACGATGTGGCCGGCAAGATGCTGGAGAAGTCGCTGCAGGAGCGCGGCATGCAGTTCCTGATGGGCGCGCAGACGCAGGAACTGGTGGGCAACACCGACGGCCGCGTGGCCAGCGTCAAGTTCAAGGACGGCACCCAGGTGCCCGCCGACCTGGTGGTGATGGCCGTGGGCATCCGCCCCAACACCGCGCTGGCTGAAAAGATGCGCCTGCACGTGAACCGCGGCATTGTGGTCAGCGACACGCTGCAGACCACCACCGACGCGCGCATCTACGCCGTGGGCGAATGCGCCGCGCACCGGGGCATTGCCTATGGCCTTGTGGCCCCGCTGTTCGAGCAGGGCAAGGTGCTGGCCAACCACCTGGCCGAGTTCGGCATCGGCCGCTACCAGGGCTCGCTGACATCCACCAAGCTCAAGGTGACAGGCATCGACCTGTTCAGCGCGGGCGACTTCCAGGGCGGCGAGAACACCGAAGAGATCGTGATGAGCGACCCCTTTGGCGGCGTGTACAAAAAACTGGTCATCAAGGACGACAAGCTGGTGGGCGCCTGCCTGTATGGCGACACCGTGGACGGGAGCTGGTACTTCAAGCTGCTGCGTGACGGCCGCAGCGTGAGCGATATCCGCGACAAGCTGATGTTTGGCGAGAGCAACATCGGCGACGTGGGCCACCAGGGCCAGAGCAAGGCATCGGCCATGGCCGACAGCGACGAGGTGTGCGGCTGCAACGGCGTGACCAAGGGCGCCATCTGCAAGGCCATCAAGGACAAGGGCCTGTTCACGCTCGACGAAGTGCGCAAGCACACCAAGGCCAGTGCATCGTGCGGATCGTGCACGGGCCTGGTCGAGCAGATCATCATGTTCACCGCCGGTGGCGACTACAGCGCCACGCCCAAGACCAAGGCCATGTGCGGCTGCACCGACCACGGCCACCAGGCGGTGCGCGACGCGATCCGCGCCAACAAGCTGCTGAGCATTGGCGATGTGTTCAAGTTCATGGAGTGGAAGACGCCCAACGGCTGTGCATCCTGCCGCCCCGCCGTTAACTACTATCTTCTGAGCACCTGGCCCAAGGACGCGAAGGACGACCCGCAAAGCCGCGCCATCAACGAGCGCAGCCACGCCAACATCCAAAAGGACGGCACCTACAGCGTCATCCCCCGCATGTGGGGCGGCGAAACCACGGCCGACGAGCTGCGCCGCATTGCCGATGCGGTGGACAAGTACAACATTCCCACCGTCAAGGTCACGGGCGGCCAGCGCATTGACCTGCTGGGCGTGAAGAAGGAAGACCTGGTCAACGTGTGGAAAGACATCGGCATGCCCAGCGGCCACGCCTATGCCAAGGCGCTGCGCACCGTGAAGACCTGTGTGGGCAGCGAGTGGTGCCGCATGGGCACGCAGGACAGCACGCAGATGGGCAAGGACCTGGAGCGCGCCATGTGGCGCATGTACGCCCCGCACAAGGTCAAGTTCGCGGTGAGCGGCTGCCCGCGCAACTGCGCCGAGGCCGGCATCAAGGACGTGGGCATCATCGGCGTGGACAGCGGCTGGGAGATGTACGTCGCTGGCAACGGCGGCATCAAGACCGAGGTGGCGCACTTCTTCACCAAGCTGAAAACCGCCGAAGAAGTGCTGGAGTACACCGGCGCGTTCTGCGAGCTGTACCGCCAGGAAGGCTGGTACCTGGAGCGCACCGTGCACTACGTGAGCCGCGTGGGCCTGGACTATGTGAAAAAGCGCATTTTGGAAGACCACGAAGGCCGCAAGGCGCTGTGGGAGCAACTGCAGTTTGCGCTGGACGGCGAGCCCGACCCCTGGTTCGAGTTTGACAAAGCCGCCGTGGACACACGCCAGTTTGTGCCCCTGGGCGCCTGACGCCGCTGCCCACTGCCCCTGCCCGCCCCCAAACCACCAAGGAGCCCACCCATGCTGCAACGCCGATGGATTTTGAACGCCAGCGCTGGCGCCCTGCTGGCAGGCGCTGTGGGCGCCCCGGTGGCGGCGTGGGCCCAGTTGCAGGATGTGAACGATGCCATCAACAAGGCGGGCCGCCAGCGCATGCTGAGCCAGCGCATGGCCAAAGCCTGGCTCATGCTGGCCCACCAGGCCGATGCCAACCCGGCGCGCCAGGCGCTGGCCCAGTCCATCAAGCTGTTTGAGCGGCAGCTGGCAGAACTCAAGGCCTACGCCCCGCAGGCAGACATCCGCACCACCTACACCGAGCTGGAAGCCGCCTGGAGCGCCTACAAAACCGTGCTGACCACGGCCCAGCCCTCCAAAGACGCGGCCAGCAGCCTGCTGCAGGCCGACGCCAAGGTGCTGGCCCTGGCCCACCAGGGCACCGTGCAATACGAAGCGGCCTCGGGCAAGCCCGTGGGCCATCTGGTCAACGTGGCCGGGCGCCAGCGCATGCTGAGCCAGCGCATGGCCAAGTTCTGCCTGGCCGCGATGCTGCAGGTGGACGCTGCCACCAGCACCACCGAAATCGACAAGGCGCGCAAAGAGTTTTTGAGCGCCAACGAATTGCTGCGCACCGCGCCGCAAGCCACCGACCGCATTCGCCAGGAACTGCAACTGGCCGACGGGCAATGGGTGTTTTTTGACGCCGCGCTGCAGCGCATGCAAACAGGCGCCAACACGTTTCGCCAGGTGTCCGAGGTGTTTGTGACCAGCGAGAACCTGCTGGCCAGCATGGACCGCGTCACCGGCATGTATGCCGCCCTGGCCGCCTGACACAGAGCCCAGAGCCCCCCAACAACCACAAGGAATCGCCACCATGACTGAATGGACACTGATCTGCCGCATCGAAGACATCCCCGTGCTGGGCTCGCGCCGCGTTGCCCGCCCCCAAGGCCTGGATGTGGCGGTGTTCCGCAACGACGCGGGCGGCGTCTTCGCCCTGCTCGACCGCTGCCCGCACAAGGGTGGCCCCTTGTCGCAAGGCATTGTGTTTGGCACCCATGTGGCCTGCCCCATGCACAACTGGACCATCGGCCTGTGCGACGGCCAGGCATCGGCCCCCGATGAGGGCTGCACCCCCAAGTTCACCGTGAAGGTGGAGGACGGTGCCGTGTACCTGGACGCTGCAGAGCTGGCCACCGTGGCCACGGATTTGACGCGGCCCATCGCCGGGCCTGCACGCCGCACGGTGGGCGCGTAGGCGCGTAGGCGCAGGGTGCCTTGTGCGCCCGCCCCTTGCCAACAAGCCCAGCCCCCAGACCCCTGCGCCAGCCCCAACGGGCACCATAGCTATAAAAATAATAGCTGCTAGCTCTTATAAATAAAGCGCTAGCGCCGTAAAACATTCAAAGCCACACGCCATGCAAGAAACCAAATCTACCTGCCCCTACTGCGGCGTAGGCTGCGGCGTGATCATTGAAAGCGACGGTGCACAGATCACCGGCGTGCGGGGCGACCCGAACCACCCCGCCAACTTTGGCCGCCTGTGCACCAAGGGCTCGACGCTGCACCTCACGGCCAGCAGCCCCATCACGCTGCAGACCCGGCTGCTGCAGCCCTTGCACCGCGCGCAACGCAGCGATGCCCCTCGGCCGTTGTCGTGGGATGCGGCCCTGGGCCTGGCCACGGACAAGTTTGCCCACACCATCCAGCAGCACGGCCCCGACGCCGTGGGTTTTTACGTGAGCGGCCAGCTGCTGACCGAGGACTACTACGTCTTCAACAAGCTCGCTAAGGGCCTGATCGGCACCAACAACATCGACACCAACTCGCGCCTGTGCATGAGCAGCGCTGTGGCCGGCTACAAGCAGACGCTGGGCGCCGACGCGCCGCCCGCCTGCTACGACGACGTGAAACACGCGCAGTGCCTGTTCATTGTGGGCAGCAATGCGGCCTGGGCGCACCCCATCCTGTTCCGCCGCATCGAAGACGCACGCGCCGCCAACCCCGGCATGAAGGTCATCGTGGCCGACCCGCGCCGCACCGACACGGCGGGCATGGCCGACCTGTTCCTGCCCATCCAGCCCGGCAGCGATGTGATGCTGTTCAACGGCATGCTGCACATCATGCTGTGGGAAGGCTGGATCGACGCCGCCTACATCGGCGCACACACCACGGGCTTCGACGAACTCAAGGCCCTGGTGCGTGACGCCACGCCCGAGCGCGTGGCCCAGGTGTGTGGCATTTCGGTGGCCGACCTGACCACGGCCGCCAAGTGGTTTGCCACGTCCAAGGCTACGTTGAGCCTCTACTGCCAGGGCCTCAACCAGAGCAGCAGCGGCACCGCCAAGAACGCAGCGCTCATCAACCTGCACCTGGCCACCGCACAGATCGGCAAACCCGGCGCAGGCCCCTTCAGCCTGACCGGCCAGCCCAATGCCATGGGCGGGCGCGAGGTGGGTGGCCTGGCCAATTTGCTCAGCGCCCACCGCGACCTGGCCAACCCCCAGCACCGTGCCGAGGTGGCCGCGCTGTGGGGCGTGGTCGATGTGCCCAGCAAGCCGGGCAAGACGGCGGTGGAGATGTTCCAGGCCGCTGCCGACGGCGAGATCAAGGCCCTGTGGATTGCCTGCACCAACCCCGCGCAGAGCATGCCCGACCAGGCCACTGTGCGCCGCGCCCTGCAGCGCGCCGAATTTGTGGTGGTGCAAGAGGCCTTCGCAACGGCCGAGACCGCGCGGTACGCCGACCTGCTGCTGCCTGCCACCACCTGGGGCGAAAAAACCGGCACCGTGACCAACAGCGAGCGCCGCATCTCGCGCGTGCGCTCTGCCGTGCCCGCATCCGGCGCGGCACGCCACGACTGGGCCATTGCGGTGCAGTTTGCGCACCAGCTGGAGGCACGCCTGCGCCCCGGCCAGCCCACGCTGTTTCCCTACACCACCGACCATGCAGACCAGGGCGCCGAAACCGTGTGGAACGAACACCGCGAAAGCACCCGCGGCCGCGACCTGGACATCACCGGCCTGTCGTGGGAGATGCTCGAATCTGCTGGCCCGCAGCAGTGGCCGCTGCCCGAGGGCGTCACCACCGGCAAGGCCCGCCTGTACGAAGACGGCATCTTCCCCACGGCCGACGGCCGCGCCCGTTTTGCCGCGCATGCCTGGCAACCCACGGCGGAACAACGCGAATCGCGCTACCCGTTCAGCCTGACCACGGGCCGCCTGCGCGACCAGTGGCACGGCATGACCCGCACCGGCACGCTGGGCCGCCTGTTTGGCCATGTGGCCGAGCCCAGCGTGCAGCTGCACCCGCAGGACATGGAGCGGCGCGGCCTGAAGAACGGCGACCTGGTCTACGTGACGAGCAAGCGCGGCACCATCGTGGTACCCGCGCAGGCCGACACCACCGTGGGCCTGTCGCAGGCCTTCATGGCCATGCACTGGGGCAGCGAATTTTTGAGCGGCTGCTCGTCCACCGGCGAGCGCTTGGCAGGCGTGAACGCGCTCACCACCTCGGCCTATTGCCCCACGTCCAAGCAGCCCGAGCTCAAGCACGCGGCCGTGAAGGTGCTCAAGGCCGAGCTGCCCTGGACACTGCTGGCCATGGCTTGGCTGCCCGCCGACAGCGCCCAGGCCGCACGCGAAGCGCTGTCCGCACTGATGGCGCAGTTTCCGTTTGCCAGTTGTGTGCCCTTCAGCAACAACACGCCGCTGGGCGAACCCGGGCGCGAGCGCGTGGGCGTGCTGCTGCGCGCCGCCGCGCACGAAGCCCCGCCGGACGCCACGGTGGAACGCATCGAAGCCCTGATGGGCCTGGCCACCACCGACACGCTGCGCTATGCCGACAAAAAACGCGGCCAGCGCCGCGCCGCGCGGCTGGCACGCCACGATGACACCACCACGCTCGAAGGCATCGTGCTGGCGGGCGACACCAGCGCCGAGGGCTGGCTCAAGACCCTGCTGCAAGAAGAACTGCCCGCGCAAACTTACGGCCGCCTGCTGCTGGTCCCCGGCGCCAAGGCACCCGTGGCCGTGCAGTCGCGCGGCAAATCGGTGTGCACCTGCTTTAACGTGACGGACGCCGCCATCACCGCCGAGCTGGCACACTGCCACGGCACCGACGACGACCGCCTGGCCCAGCTGCAAGGCAAGCTGCGCTGCGGCACCAACTGCGGCTCGTGCCTGCCCGAACTAAAGCGCATGGTGCGCACCACCGGGCCGCTGGCGTCCAAACCCGCGACACAGGCCGTCATATAACCAAAAGTTGTCTGGGTTGCGCCAAAATAGCGCCCCACCCACCTCACTGCCACAACCACCGCACCAGGACTTGTGCAATAGGGCTCCAGCTAGGCATTTTCGGCGCAGACAGTACGCCTGTACGGCAAGCCGAAATAACGACGCTGGAGCCCTATTTCACAAGTCCCGCCACACAAAACCATGGCTATCAGTCAGTACATCAAGGAAATCGGTCGCGGCCCGCGCGGCTCCAAGCCGTTGACGCGTGAGCAGGCAGCCGACCTGTTTGGCCAGGTGCTGGATGGCAGCGTGACCGATCTGGAAATTGGCGCCTTTTGCCTGGCCATGCGCATCAAGGGCGAAACGCCCGAAGAAATGTGCGGCTTTCTGGACGCGACGCACCAGCGGCTGGCCAAGCTGCCAGCCACCAGCCGCGCCACCATCGTTCTGCCCAGCTACAACGGCGCCCGCAAGCTACCCGTGCTGACCCCGCTGCTGGCCATGCTGCTGGCACGCGAGGGGCTGCCCGTGCTGCTGCACGGCATGCGTACCGAAGCGCGCAGGGTTTTGGCATCAGATGTGCTTGAAGCGCTTGATATCAAAGCGCTAGCAGCTCCTGAAACCATAGCAAATGGACAGGTGGCACACATCCACACCCAGCACCTGCACCCCGGCCTGGCGCGCCTGTTGTCCGTGCGGCAGGTGGTGGGCCTGCGCAACCCAGGGCACAGCGTGGTCAAGTTGATGAACCCCTGCGCGGGCCCAGCCGTGGTCGTCACGGCCTACACCCACCCCGAGTACCTGGACATGCTGCACGCCACATTCACCAGCATGGGGATGACTGCCCTGCTCTCGCGCGGGCTGGAAGGCGAAGTGGCCACCGACCCGCGCCGCAAGCCCCGTTATGACGCATTCGTGGGCGGCCAGCACCGCCTGCTGGAAGAACAGCAACCTGGCACCGCCGCCGAAGTGCCCGGCCTGCCCACCGAAATCGACGTGGCCACCACGGCCGAATACACGCGGCAGGTGCTGGCGGGCGCCCTGCCGGTGCCCCCGGCGCTGGCGCGGCAGGTGGAACATATCTTGCAGGTGGCAGCACAAACTTCCTGAGAGACAAAGCCATGAGCAGCCCAACCCAACCCTCTTCTTCCGACCCGGCCCGCCCCCATTTGGGCACGGGCGGACAATGCACCTTGGTGGGCGCTGGGCCAGGAGACCCAGAGCTGCTCACCATCAAGGCACTCAAGGCCATCCAGGCCGCCACGGTGCTGCTGGTGGACGACCTGGTGAGCGACGCCATCGTGGCCCACGCCTCACCCAGCGCCCGCATCGTTTACGTGGGCAAGCGCGGTGGCTGCAAAAGCACGCCCCAGGCCTTCATCGAAAAGCTGATGCTGATGGCCGTGAACGAGGGTGAGAACGTGGTGCGCCTCAAGGGAGGCGACCCATTCATCTTTGGCCGTGGCGGCGAAGAGGTGGAACACCTGCGCGCAGCAGGCGTGCCGGTGACGGTGATCAATGGCATCACGGCGGGTCTGGCCGGGCTCACTTCACTGGGTGCACCGCTCACCCACCGCGAGCACGCGCACGGCGTGGTGTTTGTCACTGGCCATGCCAAGCCCGGCGACACCGGCACCGACTGGAAAGCCCTGGCCCGCACCGCCAGGGACGCCAAGCTCACCCTGGTGATTTACATGGGTGTGAGCGGCGCCGCCACCATCGAGCAAGAGTTGCTGAGCGGCCTGCCTGCGCACACGCCGGTGGCCATCATCCAGCACGCCAGCCTGCCCCACCAGCGGCACGCCATCACCACATTGGGGCGGCTGCAGGCCACCATCACAACACAGGGGCTGGGCAGCCCCTCGGTGATTGTGGTGGGCGACGTGGTGCGCGGGGTGGCGCTGGCTACGCAGGATGCGGCTGAGGCGGCCCCCCAGGCCCGCCGCGCGACCTGATCACGCCTTCAGCCACAGCGCCCGGAGCAGCGCGTTACACGTGACCCCTGCGGGTTTCACTGCCCCGCCGTCTGGCGCACTTCGGCAAATCGCGCAGCCAATTCCTTGCGCAGTGTTTTGCGCATCAAGGCCGCATCCCAGCGGCGGCGCTCATCCGGGGTGGATGGCGTCAATGCCGGCACGGCCACCGGCTTGCGGTTTTCATCCACCGCCACCATGGTGAAAAAGCAGCTGTTCACATGGCGCACCACCTGCGAGCGAATCTCTTCTGCCATCACCTTGATGCCCACTTCCATCGACGAGCTGCCGGTGTAGTTCACGCTGGCCAGAAACGTCACCAGCTCCCCCACGTGAATGGGCTGCAGAAACATCACCTGGTCCACGCTCAGCGTCACGGTGTAGCAGCCCGAATAGCGGCTGGCGCACGAATACGCCACCTGGTCGAGCAACTTGAGGATGGCGCCGCCGTGCACGTTGCCCGAAAAGTTGGCCATGTCAGGCGACATGAGCACGGTCATGCTGAGTTGGTGTGAAGGGATGTTCATGCTGCGATTTTAGGAGTGGGGCCCGATCCGCTGGACCATGCTTTGCGCCAGATCACACAACATGCACGCGCCGTGCCTGCTTCGCTACACTCGCGCGGGCATCCGAGGCTTTCCCTCTCGGATGCAAGGGAGGAACCAACAATGATCGAACTAGAAAAACTCAACGAATTCACCGAAAGCCACGGCGCACTGCGCACAGGCAAGGGGCTGGTGTCAGGCGTCATCGCGCTCACGCTGGCCATTTTGTGCCTGCTGGGCGTGCTGGCATTTCACTTTCCGCAGTACCTCACCACGCCCGAGCTGCGCAAGAGCTACGACGTGAACATCATCCGCACCATCATGCTGGCCGCCATGGCCGCGGCGGGTGGTATCTCGCTGGTCAACATCCTGTTCAACCGCGCCCGATGGCTGGCCACGTTTGCGTTTGCCATGGTGGCGCTGGCAGCGCTGCTGGGCGGGCACAAGGTGGAGGTGGACCCGAACTTCCCGGACCACACGCCCTACATTGGCCTGGACTGGTTCATCCTGGATCTGCTGGGCAGCTCGCTCATCTTCATCTTCATTGAAAAGCTGTTTGCGCACCGCAAGGACCAGCCCGTGTTCCGCGCCGAGTGGCAGACGGACTTTCACCACTTTATCGTGAACCACATGGTGGTGGGCTTTGTGCTGCTGGCCACCAACCTCATCGTGCACAAGTTCTTTGGCTGGGCCGCCAACAATGGCATTCGCGGCTGGGTGCAAGGCCTGAACTTCTGGGTGGCGCTGTTCGGCATCATTCTGGTGGCCGACCTGGTGCAGTACTGGACGCACCGCGCCTACCACGAGGTGCCGCTGCTGTGGCGCCTGCACGCGGTGCACCACAGCGTCAAAAGCATGGACTGGATGGCCGGCTCGCGCCAGCACATCCTGGAGCTGATCATCACCCGCTCGATGGTGCTGGCGCCCATCTACGTGCTGGGCTTTTCCAAGGAAGTGATCGATGCGTACATCGTCATCGTGGGCTTCCAGGCGGTGTTCAACCATGCCAACGTGAGCGTGCGCCTGGGCCCGCTGCGCTATGTGCTGGTCACGCCCAACTTCCACCACTGGCACCACAGCCAGGACCAGGAAGCGCTGGACAAGAACTACGCCGCGCACTTCGCGTTTCTGGACTACCTGTTCGGCACTGCCGTCAAAAGCACCAAGCTGTGGCCTGAGCACTACGGAGTGCTGGGCGACTACGTGCCCAACGGGTTCATCAAGCAGTTGAAGTTTCCGTTTACCTGGAAAGGCTAGGAACAAGCTGCGCGCATCTGCAGCCTGAGCTGGCCTTGTGCGTGCACGGGGCCCGCGCGATGCGTGCACCCACCCGCTGGTCGTCGTTCCGCAACAACACCTGGAAACAAATAAACAAGAACTATTCTCAATAAATTTACAATGCACGGCTCCGTTAGCAAGCCGTGCGTCCTGAAGGGGCTGCGCCGCCAGCCAGTGTCCTCACCCTCCCCTTCAGGAACCCCGCATGCGCTCATCGTGCCCTGCTGGCAGCCGCCGTGCTGCCGCCCCCAGCCTGCATCCCATTGCCCTGGCGGTCGCCGTTTTCACCTTCAGCCCCGCCTGGGCCCAAACGGGCACTGCTGCGCCGCAGCCCGCCGAGCAGACCCTAACCAGCGCACCCGATGAATTGGTGCAAGAGCCCAAAGCGCTAGGGGGCATCACCATCTCTGGCGCACGCGAAAGCGCCTCCACCCGCCTGCCCCTGACGCCGCGCGAAACCCCGCAGTCCACCAGCACCGTGACCCGCGCGCAGATCGAGCGCCAGTCGCTCACCAGCATTGATGCGGTGCTGCGCAACGTGAACGGCATTGCGGTGAGTTTTTATGACACGCAGCGCCCGCTGTACTACGCGCGCGGATTCCAGATCACCGACTTCCAGACCGACGGCCTGCCCAGCTACAGCAGCAGCACCAACCAGGAATTCGACACCGCGCTGTACGAACGCATCGACATCGTGCGTGGCGCCAACGGCATCCAGACCGGCGTGGGTGTGCCCTCAGCCACCATCAACATGATCCGCAAGCGCCCGCAGCGCGAGTTCGCGGCCTCTGTGGCACTCACGGCGGGTTCCTGGAACCTGTACCGGGGCGAGCTGGACCTGAACGCACCGCTCAACAGCGACGGCAGCGTGCGCAGCCGCCTGGTCGTCGCCCCGCAGAAGAAGGAGAGCTTCCGCGACCGCTATTCCGAAGACAAGACCGCCCTGCTCGCTGCGGTGGAGGCCGACATCGGCCAGTCCACCGTGGTGGCACTGGGCTACCAGCGTCAGTCCAACGGCCCCAAGGCGCCCATCTGGGGCACCATCCCACGCTTTGCCACCACGGGTGCGCCCATCGACCTGCCGATCTCCACCAGCTTTTCACCATCGTGGACACGCTGGGAACGCACCTCCGGCACGCTCTACGCCACGCTGGACCACCAGCTCAACGACGACTGGAGCCTGAAGGCCGCGCTGAACCACACCGAGGGCGATACCTTCCGTCTGAGCACCTACGGCTCTGGCGCTACCACCAGCCAGGCCCCGTTCATCAACCCGGCCACCGGCACGGGCACGACGCTGTATGCCGCCGTGGGCGGCGGCAGCGAAAAGCAGGACACGGTGGACGCCTACCTGTCGGGCAAGTTCGAGCTGGGCGGCCGCAAGCACGACCTGGTGGTGGGCATGAGTTCCACCCGCACCGCCGCGCGCACCGATGGCTACACGTCCGTGGCGGGCTGGAGCTACGTGATCCCCAACATCTACACCTGGGACGGCAACGCGCCTGCGCCCACCTACTCTAAGACAGGCGCCTGGCGCACGCAGATCACGCAGCAGACCGGCCTGTTCGCCTCGGCACGCTGGCGCGTGACCGATCCGCTGTCGGTGCTCACTGGCCTGCGCCTGACCGACTGGCACCGCCACTCCGACACCTATGGCACCACCGGCGCCTACGCGGGCCGCTCGGCCATCCAGGACGAGAACCGCAAGGTCACGCCCTTCATCGGCGCGGTGTACGACATCACGCCCACGCTGTCGGCCTATGCCAGTTACGCGCGCATCTTCAACCCGCAGAACTACAAGGACCGCAACAACAATCCGCTGTCGCCCGTCATCGGCAGCAATGCCGAGGCTGGGCTGAAAGCCGAGCTGTTTGAACGCCGCATCCAGGCACACTTTGCGGTCTTCCAGACGAAGCAAGACAACTTCGGCGTGCGCGACAGCGCCATCACCACCCCGCTGCCCGACGGCACCCTGCCCTACGTCGCCGTGAATGGCACGAAGTCCACCGGCTTTGAACTGGAATTCGCAGGCATGGCCACCCGGCAGTGGCGCGTGAGCGCGGGCCTGACCCGCGCCAAGGTCACGCGCGCCCCCACCGACCTGATCTACGCCAACATGCCCGACTACCTGCTGCAGCTGGGCACGGACTACCAGCTCTCCGGCACGCTCGCGCCGCTGTCGGTGGGCGGCAACCTGACCTGGCAAAGCTCCATTGAAGGCTTCAACATCCCGCACCCCAGCGGCACCGTAACGGTGAAGCAGTCGCCCAAGGCCATCCTCAACCTGCGCGCGTCCTGGCAGTTCAACCCCAAGCTCAGCGCCACGCTGGCGGTGAACAACGTGGCCAACCAGAAATACTGGGCCAATCTGGACTACGGCAACTATGCGGACCCACGCAACGTGAGCGTGACGCTGCGCGCAGAGTTCTGACCCTGCTTGCCCAGCAAGCCAGCCCTCCGGTGGACAATCACGCGTTTTGTTCACCGGTGGGTTGTTGTGTCTTCCATTCCCTTTTTTGATGCCGTCATCATCGGCGCGGGTGCTGCAGGCTTGTTCTGCGCAGGCCAGGCGGGCCAGCGCGGCCTGAAGATCTTGCTCATCGACCACAGCGAGAAGGTGGCCGAGAAGATCCGCATCTCGGGCGGCGGGCGCTGCAACTTCACCAACCGCGACCTGGATGTGCGCGCCCCGCACAAGCACTTTGTGGGGCAGAACCCGCAGTTCTGCCGCTCTGCCCTGTCGCGCTACACCCCGGCCGACTTCATTGCGCTGGTGCAAAAGCACGGCATCCCCTTCCACGAGAAGCACAAGGGCCAGCTGTTTGCCGACCGTTCGGCCGAAGACATCATCCAGATGCTGCTGGCCGAATGCGAAGCAGGCCAGGTCACGCGCTGGCAGCCGTGCAGCATCAAAAACATAGCCTTTTTGGCCTCTAACGCCCACGAATCAAGCGCCGGCAGCTATCAAATTGATACCAGCCAGGGCCCAGTGCACACCCGCAGCGTGGTGGTGGCTACGGGGGGCTTGTCCATCCCCAAGATCGGCGCAACCGACCTGGGCTATCGGCTGGCGCAGCAGTTCAGCATTCCGCTGGTGGAGCGGCGTCCCGGGCTGGTGCCGCTGACTTTCGATGGCGCGGATTGGGCGCCCTACGCCCAACTGTCAGGGCTGGCGCTGCCCGTGCAGATCAGCACCGGCAGCAAAAAAGAGCGCATGGCGTTTGATGAGGATTTGCTTTTCACCCACCGCGGCCTGTCGGGCCCGGCGGTGCTGCAAATCTCCAGCTACTGGCGCGAGGGCACGCCCCTGGCCGTGAACCTGGCGCCCACGGTGGACTTGCCAGAAGCGCTGCAGCAGGCCAAGGCCCGCTCGCGCAAGCTGATTGCCAACGAGCTGGCCACGCTGGTGCCCAGCCGCCTGGCCGATGCGTGGGCGCAGCGCGAGGCCGACTGGCAGCGCCCTGTCAATGAGGCTTCTGACAAAGCCCTGGCCAAGCTGGCCGAGCAATTGGCCCGCTGGGAGCTGACACCCACCGGCACCGAGGGCTACAAAAAGGCCGAGGTGACGCTGGGCGGCGTGGACACCAAAGCCCTGTCGCAGCAGACCATGGAGTGCAAGGCCCAGCCGGGGCTGTACTTCATTGGCGAGGTGGTGGACATCACGGGCTGGCTGGGCGGCTACAACTTTCAATGGGCGTGGGCCAGCGGCATGGCCTGCGCGCAGGCGCTGCCAGGGCCGCAGTGAGTTTTTTGGGGCGTCTGCAGGCCTTTTGCAGGCAACTTCGGCGCCAACTGCTACCGTTTTTCATTGAAGTCGCTATAATCTTTGGCTTTGCTGGCAATACCCCGTCGGCCAATACTAGTTAGAGACGGGGACAACCGCTGTGCATGGCTTTTGGGCGCGATCTTCCCGAAAACCCTCTGACGGCACACTTTTGGAAAACATTAGCTAATGACCACCATCCGCGTAAAAGAAAACGAGCCCTTCGACGTTGCACTGCGTCGCTTCAAGCGCACCATCGAAAAGCTGGGCCTGCTGACCGACCTGCGCGCTCGCGAGTTCTACGAAAAGCCCACTGCTGAACGCAAGCGCAAGAAGGCTGCTGCCGTCAAGCGCCACTACAAGCGCGTTCGCAGCATGCAGCTGCCCAAGAAGCTGTACTGATCGCAGCCGGCCCAGGCCGATGCACAACCCGCGCTAGGGACGCCAAGCGCGGGTTTTTTGTTTTCAGGATTTGCACAAAGCCACTTCAGCGTCGTTGTGCCGCCTTGCCGTAGCTGAACTACTGTCTGCGGCGACACGCCTAGCCGAAGTGGCTTTGTGCAAATCCTGTCGCTCACCTTTAGGAGATCACTATGAGCCTGAAAGCCCAAATCACTGAAGACATGAAAACCGCCATGCGCGCCAAGGACTCGGAGCGCCTGGGCACCATCCGCCTGCTGCAGGCGGCCATGAAGCAAAAGGAAGTAGACGAGCGCGTGGAGCTGGACGATGCGGCCATCGTCGCCATCGTGGACAAGCTCATCAAGCAGCGCAAGGACAGCATCGCCGCCTTCGAGGGCGCAGGCCGCCAGGACCTGGCTGACAAGGAAAAGTCTGAAATGGTGGTGCTGCAAGCCTACCTGCCAGAGCGCATGTCGGCCGAAGAAACGCTGGCCGCCGTGAAGGCCATCGTGGCCGAAGTGGGCGCCTCGGGCCCTGGCGACATGGGCAAGGTGATGGGCGTGGTCAAGACCCGCCTGGCCGGCAAGGCCGACATGGGCCAGGTGTCTGCCGCCGTGAAGGCTGCGCTGGCAGGCTGAGCCTCTCCATCACTATCAAAACAATAGCTTCCAGCGCTTGTTCCGCAAGCGCTGGAAGCTATTTTCTTTTGCAATACTGCACCTGCCAGGCCTGCCGCAGAGGTTTCACGCCAATATCAACGCGCACCCCACCACCGCCATGGCTGCACCTAGCCAGGCGCCCCAGGCAGGGCGTTGCCCGGTGCGCCACCACAGCAGGGGCAGCAGCAGTACTGGCGATACCGACGACAACATGCCCACCAACCCGGCGCTGCCATGCTGCAGGGCTTTCAAGATGAGCGTCATGCCCACGGCCATGGCCAGCGCGGCACTGGCAAAGGTGTAGGCCAGGTCGCGCCACCGCAGGGCAGACTGCACCCGCGCCATCTGCAGCCCTGTGCACCACAGCAGCGCATGGCAGGCAAAGCCCGCCGTCATCCGCACCGCCGATGCGGCCACCGGGTCCAGCCCCGCCGCCATCGCAGGCTTGAGCACCAGCGTGCCCACCGACTGCCCCAGGGCAGACAGCAGCCCCAACGCCACGCCCGCAGCCAGTTGGCCCTGCGTGGCCTCCAGCTGGTGCGCCGCGCCCTCGCGCCTACCCAGGGCAATGGCGCCCATCACGCCGCCCACCAGCAGTACGCCGCCGGGCACAGCCCAGCCTTTGAGCGACTCATCCAGGAACAGCGCCGCCAGCACCACCGTGAACAGCGAGTGCGTGGCAAACAGCAGGCCCGAACGGCGTGGCCCCAGCCGGTTCATGCAGGCAAACAAGGCGGTGTCGCCCACAAAGATGCCAATCACGCCCGACAGCACCAGCAGACCTATGGCCTGCCAGGCAGCAGAGCCACCATCACTCCACAGGCTGCGCCATTGGCCCGTGGCCAGCGCCATGCCCCACAGCAGCAGCGCGGCAAACACCATGCGCCAGCGCGTGAAGGCAAACGCCCCCATGCGCGCCGAGGCGGCTGCCGAAAACAAACTGGCCGTGGCCCAGGTGGCAGCGGCCAGCAAGGCCAGGCTTTCAGGCGGCAGCCACCCGCTCCACGCCGGGGCGCTCATGCCGCACCTTGCGCAGCAGGCACGGCGCTGGCCCAGGGCCGGTGGCGAAACTGCTCCTGCAAAAATTCAACGCACACCCGCACCTTGGCCGAGCGTTCCAGCCGCGTGGGGTACACGGCCCAGATATTGGCCTCCTGCCGCCACTCGGGCAGCACCTGCACCAGCTGGCCGTTTTGCAGCAAGGGGGCCACGTCCCACAGCGAGCGCAGCGCGATGCCACGCCCATCCACCGCCCACTGCACCACCATCTCACCGTTGTTGGCCGACAAGGGACCGCGCACCTTCACCGCCTGTTCCTGCGCGCCCTGGCGCAGGCGCCACACGCCAAAGGGGTGGTCGCGCTCCTTGATCACCAGGCAATCGTGCCCCGGCAGTTCGGCCAGCGTGCGGGGCGTGCCGCGCCGCGCCAGGTAGGCGGGGGCTGCGCACAGCACGCGGTGGTTGTCGGCCAGGCGGCGCGCAATCAGGTGCGGCGCGATTTCGTCACCCACGCGCACGTCCAGGTCAAACCCCTCGCCCGCCACGTCCACCAAGCGGTCAAACACCTCCAGCCGCACTTGCAGGCCGGCGTGGCGTTCCACCAGTTGTGACAGCACCGGCGCCACCACGCTGCGGCCAAAACCAAAGCTACAGCTCACCCGCAGCAGGCCGCGTGGCTCAGCGCGGGTCACGGCCACTTCCTGCAGCAATTGGTCCATGTCGTCCAGAATGCGCAACGCCCAGTGGAAGACGCGCTCGCCCTCTTCCGTCACGCTCATACGGCGGGTGGTGCGGTGCAGCAGCTTCACGGCCAAGTCCTCTTCGAGCAGGCGGATGCGCTTGCTGACAAAGGCGGGCGAAGCGCCCAGCTCTTGCGCGGCCTCGGCAAAGCTGGCCTTGCGCACGACGATGGTGAAGACGCGCAGGTCGTCCGGCGACGGGTTTTTATGCACGATGTGTAAACAATGAGGCCACAGAGCGCGGATTGTATTTGCCGGAGATAGGGCGAAAATGCCCCCACTGACAATCCAACACCCTCAAGGAGACCCATGTCCAAGACCTACCAGATCGCCGTGCTTGCCGGAGACGGCATTGGCAAAGAAGTCATGCCCGAAGGCCTGCGCGCCACCATGGCCGCCGCCAAGCGCTTTGGGCTGGACTTGCAGCTGCACACCTTTGAATGGGCCAGCTGCGACTATTACGCCGAGCACGGAAAGATGATGCCCGACGACTGGAAGGCGCAACTGTCGGGCATGGACGCCATCTTCTTCGGCGCTGTGGGCTGGCCCGCCACCGTGCCCGACCACGTTTCGCTGTGGGGTTCGCTGCTCAAATTCCGACGCGAGTTCGACCAGTACATCAACCTGCGCCCCGTGCGTTTGTTTGAAGGCGTGCCCTGCCCTCTGGCCGGCCGCAAACCCGGCGATATCGACTACTACGTGGTGCGCGAGAACACCGAGGGCGAATACACATCGCTGGGCGGCGTGATGTACGAAGGCACCGACCGCGAAATCGTCATCCAGGAATCCGTCTACTCGCGCCACGGCGCCAACCGCCTGCTCAAGTTCGCTTTTGACCTGGCCCAAAGCCGCCCCAAGAAGCACGTCACCCTGGCCACCAAGAGCAACGGCATCGCCATCAGCATGCCCTGGTGGGACAAGCGCGCCGACGAAGTCGCCAAGGACTACCCAGAGATCACGCTGGACAAGCAGCACATCGACATCCTCACCGCCCGCTTTGTGCTGCAACCCGGCCGCTTCGACGTGGTGGCCGCCACCAACCTGTTTGGCGACATCCTCTCGGACCTGGGCCCGGCCACCACCGGCACCATTGGCCTGGCCCCCTCTGCCAACCTGAACCCCGAGCGCAACTTCCCCAGCCTGTTCGAGCCCGTGCATGGCTCCGCGCCCGACATCTACGGCAAGAACATCGCCAACCCGATTGCGATGATCTGGTCCGGCGCGCTGATGCTGGACTTTCTGACGCAAGGCCAGGGCGCAGGCCGCGCGGCGCACGACGCCATGGTGAGCGCCATCGAAGAAACCATCAAGAGCGGCCCGCGCACGCCCGACCTGGGCGGCACGGCCAACACCACCCAGGTGGGTGAGGCGATTGCCGCACGCATTGCGGCGGGCTGAAACACAGGCACAGGCGCGCCCGGTGCGGTGCGCTCCTGAAATGAGAGCTGCCAGCGCCTACCACACCGGCCTCGTACCGATCAAACGCCCAACAAAAAAGGCTCCTGAAACCCAGGAGCCTTTTTGCATGGTGCGCGAACGCCCGTATCAGCTGCCCGCCACCTTCATGCGGTTGACCAGGATGGAGCCCACCGTCTTGGCGCCATAGTTGTAGGCATCGGCACCCACGGCCTCAATGCCCTTGAGCATGTCCTTGAGGTTGCCAGCGATGGTGATCTCGTGCACCGGGAAGGCGATCTTGCCGTTCTCCACCCAGAAGCCGCTGGCGCCGCGCGAGTAGTCGCCCGTCACGTAGTTCACGCCCTGGCCCATCAGCTCCACCACAAACAGGCCCGTGCCCAGCTTTTGCAGCATGGCATCGAGGTCGTCGCTGGCCTGCGTGAGGCGCGAGGCCATCACCAGATTGTGCGAGCCCCCAGCGTTGCCCGTGGTCTTCATGCCCAGCTTGCGGGCAGAGTAGCTGGAGAGGAAGTAACCCTGCACACGGCCGCCCTGTACCACCTTGCGCGGCGCCACGCGCACGCCTTCTTCGTCAAACGGCGAGCTGCCTTTGCCGCCCAGGATGAAGGGGTCTTCCAGAATATCGATGTGCTTGGGGAAGACCATCTTGCCCAGCGAGTCAAGCAAGAAACTGCTCTTGCGGTACAGCGAGCCGCCGCTCACGGCCTGCACAAAACCACCCAGCAGGCCCGCGGCCAGGGTCGATTCAAACAGCACAGGGCATTGCGTGGTGGGGATCTTGCGGCTGCCCAGGCGGCTCAGCGCGCGCTGCGCGGCGTAGCGGCCCACGGCCTCGGGCGAGGCCAGGTCGGCCGCGTTGCGCATGGAGCTGTACCAGGCATCGCGCTGCATCTCGCCGTTCTTGCCGGGCAGCGAGGCGATGGGAGCGACCGAGAAGCTGTGGCGCGAGCTGGCATAGCCACCGCGAAAACCGCGCGTGTGGGCGCTGAAGAAATGGCTTTGCTGGGCCGACACGCCCGCGCCTTCGCTGTTGGTGATGCGGCGGTGCGTCTTGAACGCTGCAGCCTCGCAGGCCTTGGCCATCTCGGCCGCTTCTTCGCTGGTGATGGCCCAGGGGTGGAACAAGTCCAGGTCGCGGTGGGTTTCTGGCGGGGCGATGTCATCCGCATCGGGCAGGCCGGCCACAGGGTCTTCGGCCGTGAAGCGGGCAATATCGTAGGCCGCCTGCACGGTTTGCTCGATGGCTTTTTCGGAAAAGTCAGAGGTGCTGGCATTGCCACGGCGGTGGCCGATGTAGACCGTCACGCCGAGCGACTTGTCGCGGTTGCGCTCCACGTTTTCCAGCTCGCCCTTGCGCACGCTGACCGACAGGCCGCAACCTTCGGACGCCTCGGCGCCCGCATCGGTGGCACCCAGCTTCTTGGCGTGGGCCAGGGCACGGTCTACCAGCTCTTCAAAAAACGGGCGGCTGTAGCTGAAGCCACTGGCGGGCTCTTGAAGGGAAGCGGAAGCCTTGGCAGCGGCCGGGGCGCTTTTCGCGCGGGTAGAAGGTTTATTCATAGCGGCGGCTATGATACTTGCCACTGTGGCGCACTCGCTGCCACCTCTCTCTTTGCCCCCACCCATGTCACGCAAACCCAAAAAAGGTTACTTTGTGCGAGGCCAATTCGTTGCCGAAGGTAGCGAACTGGACATCCAGCTCAAGGCCGAACTCAAAGGCACTCCCGATGCCAGCCGCACCGATCTCAAACGCGAAAGCGACGCCCTGCAAGACCTGGGCAAGGAACTGCTGACGCTGCGCTCTGACCTATTCGACGCCGTGGGCCTGCCCGACAAGCTGGTCGAGGCCATTGTTGAAGCCAAGCGCATCACCAACTTCGAAGGCAAGCGCCGCCAGATGCAATACGTGGGCAAGCTCATGCGCAAGCTCGACCCCGAGATTGTGGAAGCCGCACGCACTGCGCTGGAAGAACAACACAAGGGATCGGCCACAGAAAAGCTGCGCCTGCACCTGGCCGAGCAATGGCGGGACCGCCTGATTGCCGACGACGCCACCCTGCCCCAGTGGATGGACGAGTATCCCAACACCGACACGCAGCAGCTGCGCGCCCTGATCCGCCAGGCGCGCAAGGATGCGCCGCCCGTGGACAAGGCCGCCGTCTCGCAAGGGCTGGCACCACGCAAGGGCCGTGCATACCGTGAGCTGTTCCAGCTGGTGCGCGAGCACCTGGGCGGCACCGGGCTGGAGCGCGAAGAGGAATCGAACTCTGACGAGGACAGCGATGACTGAAGCCGTGACCAGCAGCCACGACGCCGTGAAAATCGGCATCGTCTCCATCAGCGACCGGGCCAGCACCGGCGTGTATGAAGACAAGGGCCTGCCCGCCTTGCAAGACTGGCTGGGCCGTGCGCTGCACAACCCCATCCAGTTCGAGGCCCGCCTTATTCCCGACGAGCAAGCCACCATCAGCGCCACGCTGATAGAGCTGGTGAACGCGGGCTGCAGCCTGGTGCTGACCACCGGCGGCACCGGCCCCGCGCTGCGCGATGTGACGCCCGAGGCCACGCTGGCCGTGGCCCACAAGGAGATGCCCGGTTTTGGCGAACAGATGCGCCAGATCAGCCTGAAGTTCGTGCCCACGGCCATCCTGTCGCGCCAGGTGGCGGTCATCCGCGACCAGAGCCTCATCATCAACCTGCCCGGCCAGCCCAAGGCCATTGCGCAGACGCTGGAAGGCCTGAAAGACGCCGAGGGCGCCACGGTGGTGCCCGGCATCTTTGCGGCCGTGCCGTATTGCGTGGACCTGATCGGCGGGCCATATCTGGAAACGCGCGACGAGCTCTGCAAGGCGTTTCGCCCGGCCTCGGCACAGCGCCCTGCACGCGGCGCCTGAGTGCGCGCAGCCCTCGCTCATCGCGGTGGTAGGTAGCCTCACGCGGCGGTGTTGCCATGAGCAGGCTTCCGGCGCGGTCTTGCTCCAAGTCAAGCCGCGCGGCCCAGGGGCACCACATCGTCACGGTTTTGGGCTACACATTGGGGGTTGAGCACGCGGGGCGTGCTCTTGCATTGGCAAACCACCAAGGAGTTTCCCCATGAGCACCATGAAAGCCGCCGTTTTCGTTGAACCTGGCCGCATTGAGCTGGTCAGCAAGCCCATCCCCTCGGTGGGCCCCAACGATGCCCTAATCCGCATCACGACCACCACCATCTGCGGCACCGACGTGCACATCCTCAAGGGCGAATACCCGGTGGCCAAGGGCCTCACCGTGGGCCACGAACCCGTGGGCGTCATCGAAAAACTGGGCAGCGCCGTGGTGGGCTACACCGAAGGCCAGCGCGTGATTGCCGGGGCGATCTGCCCCAACTTCAACTCCTACGCAGCGCAAGACGGCGCGCCTTCGCAAGACGGCAGCTACCTCATCCCCCAGGGCATGTGCGGCTGCCACGGCTTCAAGGCCACCGCTGGATGGCGCTTTGGCAACCTGATTGACGGCACCCAGGCCGAGTACGTGCTGGTGCCAGATGCGCAGGCCAACCTCGCGCCCATTCCCAATGGCCTGACGGACGAACAGGTGCTGATGTGCCCCGACATCATGTCCACCGGTTTCAAGGGGGCTGAAAACGCCAATATCCGCATCGGTGACACGGTAGTGGTGTTTGCCCAAGGCCCCATTGGCCTGTGCGCCACGGCCGGTGCGCGCCTGCTGGGCGCTACCACCATCATTGCGGTGGACGGCAACGACCACCGCCTGGGCATTGCGCAGAAGATGGGCGCCGATGTCACGCTGAACGTCAAGAACTGCGACGTGATCGACGAGATCATGAAGATCACCGGTGGCCGTGGCGCGGATTCCGCCATTGAGGCGCTGGGAACGCAGGCCACATTTGAATCGGCGCTGCGCTCCATCAAGCCCGGCGGCACGTTGTCGAGCCTGGGCGTGTATTCCGAAGACCTGAAGATCCCGCTGTCTGCCTTTGCCGCTGGCCTGGGCGATCACAAGATCAACACCGCGCTGTGCCCCGGCGGCAAGGAGCGCATGCGCCGCCTGATGAACGTGCTGGCGTCCAACCGGTTGGACCTGGGCCTGCTGGTCACCCACCAGTACAAGCTCGACGACATCGTGGCCGCGTACGACCTGTTCGCGCACCAGCGCGATGGCGTGCTGAAGGTGGCCATCAAGCCCCAATAAGGCACCGGTTTGCAAGGGCTGCAAAGGCCCTTGCCCATCACCATCGAAAAAGCCCTGCAGCAAATGTTGCAGGGCTTTTTGCATGGAGTGGTGACGGACGTTTGCTACTTTCCGACCAGATCGTTGAGCTTGCCGGCTTCGAACTGTTCCTTGAGCGCAGCGTCGTCCGGCACGCAGTCACCGGTCTTGACGCAGGCCGACAGCTTCTCGATGGCCTGCCACAGCAAGGCGATCTGGTGCTCTTGCGAAGAGGCGTTGTCGATCAGACCCCGCATCGCTTGCGACAGGGGGTCGTCTTCCTGGGTGATGCCGTAGGCCGTGAACTTGCGCGGTTGCTGCGGTTCGGTCACGTCGGCGCTCTGCCCTTCCTTCGAGGGAATGATGCGAGCGGGAATACCCACCGCCGTCGCGCCCGCAGGCACCGGCTTGATGACCACGGCATTGCTGCCAATCTTGGCGCCATCGCCCACTTCAAAGCCGCCCAGCACCTTGGCCCCAGCGCTCACCACCACATCCTTGCCCAGCGTGGGGTGGCGCTTGGCGCCCTTGTACAGCGAGGTACCGCCCAGAGTCACGCCCTGGTAGATGGTGCAGCCGTCGCCAATCTCGGCCGTTTCGCCCACCACCACGCCCATGGCGTGGTCGAAAAACACGCGCTCACCAATCTTGGCGCCAGGGTGGATTTCAATGCCCGTGAACCAGCGCGCAAAGTGCGAAATGAAGCGCCCCAGCCACTTGAGCCCATTACCCCAGCACCAGTGCGCCGGCCGGTGCAGCCACACGGCGTGCAGGCCGGGGTAACAGGTGATCACCTCCCAGGTGCTGCGCGCTGCAGGGTCACGGTCAAGGATGCACTGGATATCGGAGCGCAGGCGGGCAAACATGGTCAGGTTGTTGTTGGAATTTGGAAACGCAGTCTAGCGCTTTGCCTGCGCCGTCTCGATCATGGCTTTGGCGACACCACGCAAGATGTGGATTTCTTCGGGGGTGAGTTGCGCGCGGTTAAAAAGCTGGTTCAGGCGGGGCATGAGCTTTTTGGGCGCGGCCGGGTCCAGAAAGCCGATGCTGGTCAGCGCCTGCTCCCAATGCCCCAGCATGCCCGCCACCTGGGCCGCATCAGCCTGCACGCGGGCGGGGGTCGCATCTTGCACGCCAAAGCCGCCCAGCGCCTGGCGCCAGTCGTAGGCAATGACCTGGATGGCTGCGCCCAGGTTCAGCGAGCCGAAACGCGGGTTGGTGGGAATGGAAAGCGCGGCGTGGCAGCGGTACACGTCTTCATTGGTCATGCCAAAGCGTTCGCAGCCAAACAGAAATGCCACGCCGGTTTGGCCTACCGGTGCTGAGCCACCGCCTGCTTCACCGTCGTCAGCGGGGTTTGAAGCGTTTTTGGCCTCTGGCGCTGATGCAGCAAGCGCCAAACGCTCTTGTTTTAATAGCGCTTCGAAGTGCACACGCGGCTCCACCGTAGGCGGGCCGAAGTCGCGCGGGGTCATGGCCGTGGCGCACAGGTGGCTCATTCCGTCCAGCGCCTCGTCCAGCGTGGCCACCACGCGGGCCTTCTCCAGCACATCCAGGGCTCCGCTGGCGCGCTGGATGGTTTCTTCCTTGCGCAGCACGTTGGGCCAGCGCGGAGCCACTAGCACCAGGTCATCAAAACCCATGACTTTCATGGCACGGGCAGCGGCGCCCACGTTGCCAGCGTGGCTGGTGTTGATCAGGACAAAACGGGTCTTCATGGACGGGGACTAGGTAAAAAAGCGGCGGTGCAGCTAAAATGGAGGGCTTATTGTCGCCGCCCGCATCGCCCGGCTGCGATCACCGCTCATGATCCGCAAGACTTTCACGCCACCCGCGCGCCCGAAAGCCTTGCCAACCACCACAATTTATGTCGTCCAATCTGCACCCCATGCTCAACGTGGCCATCAAGGCTGCACGCGCCGCCGGCGCCATCATCAACCGCGCGGCCCTTGACGTGGAATCCGTGCGCATTTCGCAAAAGCAGATCAACGACTTTGTGACCGAAGTGGATCATGCGGCCGAAAAAATCATCATCGAAACCCTGCTCACAGCCTACCCAGGCCACGGCATCCTGGCTGAAGAGTCGGGCCAGGAGTACGGCGCCAAGCATTCCGATTTCGTCTGGGTGATCGACCCGCTGGACGGCACCACCAACTTCATCCACGGCTTCCCCGTGTACTGCGTGAGCATTGCGCTCACCGTCAAGGGCAAGGTCGAACAAGCGGTGGTGTACGACCCCACCCGCAACGACCTGTTCACCGCCACCAAGGGCCGTGGCGCCTTCCTGAACGAGCGCCGCATCCGCGTGAGCAAGCGCACCCAGCTCAAGGACTGCCTGATCTCCACAGGCTTCCCCTTCCGCCCTGGCGACAACTTCAAGAGCTACATGAACATGATGAGCGACGTGATGCAACGCACGGCCGGCCTGCGCCGCCCCGGTGCCGCCGCGCTCGACCTGGCTTACGTGGCTGCGGGCTTTACCGATGGATTCTTTGAAACCGGTCTGTCCGTCTGGGACGTGGCTGCAGGCTCACTGCTGGTGACCGAAGCCGGTGGCCTGATCGGCAACTTCACAGGCGAAGCCGACTTCATGGAACAGCGCGAATGCATGGCGGGCAACCCCCGCGTGTACGGCCAGCTCGTGCCCATTCTGGGCAAATACAGCAAGTTTGCCAGCGCTGGTGACAAGGCTTCCGTGCGCCAGGCAGCCGCTGAAGACATCTCTGCCGATAGCGCCAGCACTGCTGAAGAAGAGCTCACCAACCCCGACGCATCAGCAAGCTCGGGCGACGCACCGTTCTGAACCGTTGAGCTGAGCGCAGCACCCTGGCGGGGCGCTGCGCACGCCGACCCGGGTTCACTCTGGATCGGGGTACTTCAGCGCGATGCTGCGAAAGTCCTCAGCAATATCTACGAAGGCGTCCACCATGTCCGGGTCAAAGTGCGTGCCTTTGCCTTTGACGATGGTGCTGCAAGCCTGGTCGTGCGAGAACGCAACCTTGTAGACACGCTTGTTGATGAGCGCGTCGTACACATCGGCCACCGCCATCAGGCGGGCCGATACGGGAATCTGGTCACCCGCCAATCCTTGGGGGTAGCCCCTGCCATCCCACTTTTCCTGGTGGCTGTAGGCGATTTCCTTAGAAACACTCAAAAACGCCACCCGCATTCCCAACCTGCGCTCTGCATCTTCAATCGCTTTGCGTCCCAGGGTGGTGTGGGTCTTCATCACCTCGAACTCCTCCACCGTCAACTTGCCGGGTTTCAGAAGGATGCTGTCGGGAATGCCGATCTTTCCAATGTCGTGCAGGGGAGCGGACTTGTAGAGCAGCTCGATCATCCGCTCGTTGAGCACGGCCTCAAACCTGGGGTGGTTGCGCAAGCGCACTGCCAACGCCTTGACATACAGCTGGATGCGGCGAATGTGGTTGCCCGTCTCGTTGTCTCGCGTCTCTGCCAGTGATGTCATGGCCATGATGGTCACGTCCTGAATGGCTTGCACCTCCAGGGTGCGCAGCGCCACCTCGCGCTCCAGGTAGGCGCTTTTATCGCGCAGAAAATCGGCAGTCGCCTTGAGCGCCAGGTGGGTGTTGACCCGTGCGAGCAAGATCGGAGGGCTGATGGGCTTGGCGATGTAGTCCACCGCCCCCAGGGCCAGGCCCATGCGCTCGTCGTCAGGATCTGAGCGGGCCGTCAAAAAGATCACCGGAATATTGCGGGTCGCTGCGGTGGCTTTGAGCCGGCGGCACACCTCGTACCCGTCCAGGCCCGGCATCATGATGTCGAGCAGCACCAGGTCAGGCTGTGCGTCAGACATCGCAATCTTCAAGGCCTTCTCGCCGTTGTTGGCCACCTTCACCATGAAGTGGTCGCGCAGCAAGGCGCCCATCAAGGTCAGGTTCTCTGGCGTGTCGTCCACCACCAGCACGGTAGCGATGTGCTTGTCCACCAGGGTGGAAGCATTCACGGTAAAAGGCGCTTGTTCCATTGGAATTCCTGCGAAGTACACCGTTCAGAGAGCTTAACCAGAATTCGGGCCAGGTGGCTGCACGCCCCCCTGACTTTGGGGAAGATGCTCCAGTGCCTGCTCGAAATCGAAGTTGCGAACCTGCGCCTGGACCGTGGCGAACCCATCCCCCAGGGCAGCTTCCAGAATTGTTGCATTGTGTTGCAAAAACTCGGTCGCTGCCGGATCGTCCTGCGATAGCAGATCACGCAGCTGGGTGAGTACGTCATCCACCGCCAGCACATCCGCCGTGGGCGATTGCTGCGCGGCCAGACCCGGAGCGAATGCAGCCGATGCAGCCCCGGACTGATCGACCCAGCTTTGCAGGCCTGCCACCAAGGGCTCCATGGCCGCCGCCAGAGCGCCGAGCAAGGGCAGCACCTGCGCGCTGGATGCGCTTGCAGGCTGGTGGCGCAGGGCCTGCTCCAGCGCATGGGCGTGTTCCGAGGCCTCTTGCGCACCGATGTTGGCTGCTACGGATTTGAGCGTGTGGGCAAGCCGTTCGGCCTGCCCCTGGTTGCCCGCTGCAATCGCCGCATCAATCTGGGCCACAACGGACGATTGGGCCTGGACAAAGCGCACCAGCATATCGGCGTACAGCGCGGGCTTGCCCAGGGCGCGCTGCAAGCCCAGGGCCGTATTGAGGCCCTGTACCACAGGCGGCCACCCCGTCAGCCGCGGAACCGAGGCCAGCACCGGGGCCGCGCCTGCCAGCGGGGGCATGGCAGCCTGGCCCAGCCCAGGCCGGGGCTTGATCCAGCGGGACAACGCGCTCCACAACGCGGCAGGCTCGATGGGTTTGGCAACGTGGTCATTCATGCCCGCAGCAAAGCAGCGCTGCCGATCGGCATCCATGGCGTTGGCGGTCATGGCGATCACAGGCAGGTCTTGCAGGCGTGGATCCTGGCGCAGTTGCCGGGTGGCGGTCTCCCCGTCCATCACCGGCATCTGCATGTCCATCAGCACCACGTCATAGGCGGCTTGGCGCAACTGGTCCAAAGCCATCTGGCCGTTGTCCGCCACATCCACCACAAAACCCGCATCGCGCAACAACTCCGCAGCCACGATCTGGTTGAGTTCGTTGTCCTCCACCAGCAGCACGCGTGCGCCACGAATAGCCACAGGCAATACATCAGGCGCGGGCGCGGCCGCAGGTGTGCGTGAGGTGTTGCCGCTTCCGCCATCCAGCGGCTGCATCAGGGTGTCCAGCAACACCGATGCATTCACCGGCTTGATGAGCACGGTTTCTATGCCCTCAGAGCGGGCCGCACGCATGACGTCTTCCCGGCCATAGGCGGTCACCATGAACATTTGCGGCACGCGGGACATGCCCAGGCTGCGGATGTGGCGCGCCAGCTCCACCCCATCCATGCCCGGCATGTGCCAGTCCAGCAGCAGCAGGCCATACAGGCGCTGCTGGGCCATCGACTCGCGCAGCATTTGCAGCGCTTGCAGGCCCGAATAAGCCTGATCCACCTCCAGGCCCATCGCCACCAGCATGTCTGACAAGACAGCCGCCGCCGTATGGTTGTCATCCACCACCAGAACGCGCTGGCCACGCAAATCCGCAGGTGGCTGCAGGGCCCGTGCTGGCGCGCCCCGCTCTAGCGGCAAGGTCACCCAGAACGTGGAACCGCAACCAAATTCACTGACAACGCCGACCTCCCCGCCCATGAGTTCGGCCAGGCTCTTGCAAATGGCCAAGCCCAGCCCTGTGCCCCCATAGCGGCGCGTGGTAGAGGTATCGGCCTGCTGGAAGCTCTGGAACAGGCGCCCCATCTGCTCTGGCGTCAACCCGATGCCGGTATCGCGCACCTCAAAGCGCAGCAGCACCTGCTGTCCACGCTCTTCCACCATGCGCACCGCGATGGAAATTTCGCCTTTTTCAGTGAATTTGATGGCGTTGTTGGCGTAGTTGATGAGAATCTGCCCCAACCGCAGCGAATCGCCCACCAAATTGGGCGGCACATCGCTGGCGACATCGCAAACCAGCTCCAGCCCCTTGGCACCTGCCTTGTAGCCCACGACGTCGGCCACGCTTTCGAGCAAACGGTCGAGCACAAATGGCTGGTGCTCCACCTCGAGCTTGCCTGCCTCGATTTTTGAAAAATCCAGGATGTCGTTGATCACGCCCAGCAGATGCTGGCCGGCTTGTTGAATCTTGCTGACGTAATCGTGCTGGCGCGGGCTGAGCCCCGATTTGAGCGCCAAGTGCGACATGCCAATGATGGCGTTCATCGGCGTGCGTATTTCATGGCTCATGTTGGCCAGGAAGTTGGATTTGAGCGCCGTTGACTCCTCCGCCAGTTCCTTCGCGCGCAACAGGCCTTGCTCTGCCAGCTTGCGATCAGTGATGTCTACAAAGGTGCCAATAGCGCCACCCGGCGTGCCGTCGGGGCGCACAAAGCCGTGGAGCCAGAACAGGGTGTGGTGCATCTGCCCGTCGGCATAAGGCAAGTCCACCTCGCGGTGCACTGTCTGGTTGCCTCCCAGGGCCTCTTCGGCATCCTGGAGGAACTGCATGCGCAGCTCTTCGGGCAAAAACGCCAGCTCTTGAACCGTCTTGCCAATGAAGTCTGAGCGATTCACACCAAAGGCCTGCTCGTACGCGCGGTTGAACCCGGTGTAGCGCTCATCCGCGCCCTTGTAGAACAGCGGCACCGGGATGGCATCGATCAGGGCCTGCTGAAAATCCAGCTGCGCCGCCACCTGGGCTTCCAGCTGTTTCTGGTCATGGATGTCCACGTTGACGCCCACTACCCGGGTGGCCTTTCCGGTCTCATCGCGGAAGATGCGGGCGGCCTCCAGGAACCAGCGAACTTCGCCATCCTGGCGCAACACGCGCCAGGAGTCGCGCACAGAGTCCTGGGTGCCGTTGATGCAGGCGTCGAAATGGTCGCGGGCGCGTTGCCTGTCTTGCGGGTGCAGGCAGGCCAGCCACTCGTCGCGCGACAGGGGTTGCTTGTCGGGCGCAAATCCCATCATGACGGACAGTTTGGACGACCAGAGAATACGGCCGCTGCGCAGGTCTACGTCAAACACACCGATCTTGCCCGCTTCTTGCGCCAGCTCCAGGCGCTCATGGATTTCGCGCAGCGCAGCCTCGGCCTTGCGGGCCTCGGTCACGTCCTCAATCACCCACAGCGAGGCGTTGGCGAAACCTTCCATTTGCAGGCGGCGCCCAGACAGCCGGGCGTGGAAAACACTGCCATCAGGACGATGCAACACGGCCGTATCACGCACCGCTTCATGGGGGTGCAGGCCTGGCATGACTTTGGAGCGGAACGCCTCGAACGGTGCCTCGCCACCAAAAAGGAAAGACGCATGACGGCCCTGCAGCTGTGCCGTGCTTTCACCCATCAACTCGGCAAACGCAGGGTTGAACTGGCGCAGGTGCCGGTCACAAATCAGCACGATGGGCGGGGCGTTGTCAAAGATGGCGGTCTGCTGCTCCAGCAGTTCGTTGAGCATGCGCTCGCGGCGCTGCAGCTCTGCCTGGGCGCGCATGCGTTCTGACACTTCTTCCTGCAAGCCCACGATGGCAATGCGCTTGCCGCGCTCGTCAAAAACGGGCGACAAAGTGACTTCGTCGTGGTAGATGCTTCCATCGCGCCGCTGGTTGATGAAGGTGCCGCGCCAAGACTGGCCTGACAACAAGGTCCCCCACATGGCCTGGTACGTCGCGGGGGGCGTTTGCCCGCTCGCCACGACCGAAGGTTTTCGCCCCTTGACCTCTTCCAGCGTGTAGCCGCAGTTGCGCTCGTATTGCGGGTTCACCCATTCGATGAAGCCTTCACTGTCTGTGATGACGACGGCTACCGGGCTGCTTTCCAAGGCAATGCCCAGCACCTTGAAGCGCTCCAACGCGCGCGCCACCTGTGCCCTGCTGCGCAGCAGATCCAGCAGCAGCCACCCCAGAATGGCAAACAACATGAATGCCGCCAGGCCCACTTGCAGGCGCTGCGACCAGGGCATCAGTCCGCTCACATCGTCCAGCATCAAGAGCTGCCATTGCCCTCCGGGGTCTTTCCAATCCACGGCACGCCGCGAAATGGCATGGGGTACGCCGTTCAGAACCACGTGTGATGCGTCCACGCTGAAAGGCAGCTCGGAGGCGAGGCCATTGTCAAAGTAACTGCCAAACTGGCGCGTGGCGCGAATGCTGTCGATGCGCGCCTGGGTCAAAGGCGGCGCCACGGCAAACAGCCACTCAGGCCGGGCGGATGAAAACACCACGCCCTGCGGCGACAAGAGCAAAACCGGCAAACCCACCCGCGATAGCAGGCCATCGACCGACTCCATCCCCACCTTGAACATCACCACACCAATGATGGCGCCCGAGGGCGAATCGGATTCATACAGGGGTGCTGCGTAGTAAAGCCCGCGCTCGTGCGTGTTACCGCCAATGGCCGCATACACGCTGATGCTGCCCTGCATCGCCTGCTGGAAATAGGGCCGGTACGCAAGGTTCACACCGGTGGAGCGAGGCCCCGCAGTTTCATGGGCCACCACCGTTCCATCACGGGCAATCACATACGCGCCATTGACGAGAAAACGCTCGCGCGCCACGGTCAGGCGTGCCAGCGCAGCGGGGTGGTCAGGCGGCACCTTACCCCGGGCCATGTCCTTAAGCACGGGTTCACTCAGGCCCAGCAGGGACACTGCCCCCAGCATGCCGGAACCCATGATCTGGTACACCAGGGCATCGGCGGTTTGCTGCAGTTTGGCTTGGCGCTCCTGCGCACGCTCCATCGCCAGCCAGTGGGCGAAAACCTCCACCGTCAGCCAGGCCGCCAGCACAGCGGCAAGCAACACCACGGATACGCCGCGCCAGCCCGGCGCATTGCGGCCCAGCACCTTGTCCAGCAGCGTGGCAACGCCGGTGCCCGAGCGTTTCACCCCTACCACCACACGCTCCACCAGTTAGGTGCCGCAGGCGTGCACTGAAATGACTCCTCATTCATCACACGTTCCCCTCATCACGCCGCGCGCCTTGTGGCGCTGCAGCACATGCGTTGTCTCCCCCTTACCCCCACTGCGCCCTGCTTTTCAAAGCGCGGGGTAGATGTGGGCGTCCATTTCGTGCACGGGCACGGGGCGCCCAAACAAGTATCCCTGGAACCCATCACACCCGTGCAAACGCAAAAACCCTAGCTGCCCGGCTGTCTCCACACCTTCGGCCACCACCTGCAAATCCAGGCTCTTGGCCAGCGCAAGAATGGTTCTGACGATGGCCGCGTCGTTGGGATCGCTCAGCACATCTCTCACAAAACTCTGGTCGATCTTGACCTGTTCTAACGGCAGCCTCTTGAGGTAGCTCAGGCTGGAATAGCCGGTGCCGAAGTCATCCAGCGCGAAGCCCACGCCCTGTTTCTTGAGCTGTTCCATGCGCTGCACGGTGTCTTCAATATCACCCAGCAGCATGCTCTCGGTGAGTTCGAGCTTGAGATTGTGCGGGCGCGCCTGGCATTCGCGCAGGGTGTCGAGCACCTGCGCCACAAAGCCAGGCTGGCGAAACTCCCGGGCGCTCACATTCACCGACAGGGTGAGGTGGGCCGTGGCTTCGTGCTGGGCCCACAGATTGAGCTGAGTGCAGGCACTGCGCAGCACGGCTTGCCCCAGGGGCAGGATCAGACCCGTCTGCTCTGCCAGGGGTATGAACTCTGCCGGGCTGATCATGCCCCTTTGCGGGTGTCGCCAGCGGGCCAGGGCCTCGGCACCGACGAGCTTGCCTTGATGGTCCACCACCGGCTGGTAATGCACCAGCAACTCGCTGCGCGCCAGGCCCTGGCGCAGGTCAGCCTCCAGGTTAGAGCGGGCATTCACCGCCGCCTGCATTTCCGGGTCAAAGAAGCGCTGGGTGTTGCGGCCCGCAGCCTTGGCCTGGTACATCGCCAGGTCGGCCCGCTTGAGCAATTCGTCCACCGAGAGGCGATGCTCCCCAAACAAGGTGATGCCAATGCTGGGCGTGCTGTAGTGCCGCGCCCCGCCCAGCTCAAACGGCTGGTTCAGACTGGCCAGCAGCTTTTCGGCCACTGCTTCTGCCTGTGAAGCGGCTTCATGCAGGTGGCTGCTGAGGTTTTCGAGCATCACGACAAACTCGTCGCCACCAAAACGGGCCACAGTATCGGTTTCGCGCACGCAGGCCACCAGCCGCGATGCCACCTGGGACAGCAGCTGATCGCCCATGTCATGGCCCAGGGTGTCGTTCAGGTCCTTGAAGTTATCCAGGTCAATGAACAACAGCGCGCCCTGGGCCTTGGTGCGCTGCCCCGCCACGATGGCGCGCTGCAGGCGGTCTAGCAACAAGCGCCGGTTGGGCAGGCCCGTGAGCGCGTCATAAAAGGCCAGCCGCTTGATCTCTTGCTCGGCCTGCTTGCGGTCGGTGATATCCATGGTGAACCCATGCGACAGCACGGTGCCGTCCGGCTCCCTGTGGGGCACGGCGCTGGTCATGTGCCAGCGCACGCTGCCGTCAGGCCCCACCACACGGTATTCGCAGCGCCACGGCAGCATGCGGCGCACCGACATCACCGCAGAGCGGCGCAGGTGCGGGGCGTCCTCGGGCAGCACATGCTTGAGTAGCAAGTCATGGTCTTGCGCGACTTCTTGGGGCGTGACGCCCAGGAATTGCTTCACCGCATCACTGATGTACTGCACACGGGCAGTGGTGCCATCCGAATGCAGGCGGTATTGGTAAATGAAACCGGGGATGCGACTGGCGATGCGCTGGATGAACAGCAGCTGTTCGCGCAACTGCTCTGCCGCGCGGTGCTCCTCGGTCACATCCTGCACCACGCCCATGTACACCACCATGCCGTCGCGCGATCGCGAGTGCAGGACGCGCGAACGCATCCAGCGCACCTCGCCATCGGGGCGGCGCCAGCGGTATTCCACGTCCGAGCCATCGCCCAGCCGGCAGGCCTGATCAAACACGGGCCGGTCTTCGGCGGGAATGCCGCTGACCGCACGCTCGTTGCTCAGCCATTCCTGCCGCTCAAAACCCGCGATGTCACACAGGCCAGGCGACCACAGCAGCACCGTCTCGCCCGGGTCTTCAATGTGGCGCCAATGGCCGGCCTGCGCCAGGCTTTCCATGGTGTTGAACACCTCGGTCTGCTCCTGCAGGTCCCGGCGGGCATCGGCCAGGGCGCTCTGGGCCTGCGCCAGGGCCATGCGCAGGTTCTCGGCCTCCGACACATCGCGCACGCTCACCACGATGCAGTTATCTGCCACGCGCCTGGCAGACAGATCCCAGGCCAACAGCAGCCGTGTGCCCTCACGCACTACCTGGCGGCAATCCAGGGGCACACCCAGGCGCGCCACTGTGCACAGTTGCTCCACCAGCGCGGTGTGCGCCAGCTGGTCAAACACCACCTGCGCCAGCACGCCTTCCTCGCGCACCAAGCCCAGGCCCGGCATGCGGCGCGCGGCTGGATTGGAGGCCCAGAGATACAGGCCATCCTCTTCCAGGCGAAACTCCAGCAGCCCCACGGGCACGGCATCCAGCAACGCCTGCATGCGCCCATGTGCGAGGGGCCCCATCAGGATGTCTCCCTCGGGATAGAGAAGATCGGTCAGCAGTTCGGAAGAAATCACGATCGCTCTGGAACCTCTGCAAAATTAGAAGAACGGGTATCCCGCAACGGCGCACTGTGCTGCGTCGCCGACCACAGTATGTCAAAAGGTAACAGCAAAACGCGGCGAATCGTCAAAGATTTGTGAAACAACAGCCGCCACCCGGCCCTGCTACAGTCCACGCCTCTCGCCGCAGCACCCCGCTTGGCCCTGTTTTTCTTTCGTCTTCCCATTCGCACCGCATGTCCGACACCTTCGAGCACCATACGCCGATGATGCAGCAGTACCTTGGCCTCAAAGCCGCGTACCCGGACACGCTGCTCTTTTACCGCATGGGTGACTTTTACGAGGTGTTCTGGCAGGACGCCGAGAAAGCCGCGCGGTTGCTCGACATCACCCTCACCCAGCGCGGCCAGTCGGGCGGGCAGCCGGTGGTGATGGCGGGGGTGCCCTTCCATGCGCTTGAAAACTACCTGGCCCGCCTCATCAAGATGGGTGAATCCGTCGCTATTGCCGAGCAGGTGGGCGAAGTGGGCGCGGCCAAAGGCCCGGTGGAACGCAAGGTGGTGCGCGTGGTCACCCCCGGCACGCTGACGGACACTGAGTTGCTGTCTGACAAAACCGAATCCATGCTGCTGGCCGTGCACCAGGGCCCGCGTGCGCGCTGCGGCCTGGCGTGGCTGAGCGTGACGCAAGGCCGCGTGCATCTGGCCGAATGCAGCCAGGACGAGCTGGCCCACTGGCTGGGCCGTGTGGCCCCGAGCGAAGTGATCTACAGCGCCGGCGTGACCGAGCGCTTTGAACAGCAACTGCAGGTGATGCGCCAGGGCGGCGTCTTCACCTGCCCCATGAGCCTGCGGCCCGACTGGCAATTTGACAGTGCCCTGGGCGAGCGCAAGCTGCTGGAGCACCTGGGCGCGGCCAGCCTGCAGGCCTGGGGCGCGCACGAACTGGGTGAGGCCCATGCCGCCGCCGCCGGGCTGCTGGCCTATGCCGAGCACACCCAGGGCCGCCAGCTCACGCACATCCACACCGTGCAGGTGCAGCGGGGCGACGACCTGATCGACCTGCCCGCCACCACGCGGCGAAATCTGGAGCTGGTCAAAACCCTGCGCGGCGATGACGCCCCCACCCTGTTCTCGCTGCTCGACACCTGCATGACAGGCATGGGCAGCCGCCTGCTCAAGACCTGGCTGCTGGAGCCCCAGCGCGAGCGCACCGAGGCCCGCAAGCGCCTCTCAGCCACCACCGCGCTGCGTGGGGCCGGGGGCGCAGGCGGCGGATCAGGCCCGTGGGCCCAGTTGCGCGGCGAACTCAAGGGCGTGAGCGATGTGGAACGCATCACCGCCCGCATCGCCCTGCGCCAGGTGCGCCCCCGCGAGCTGGTAGGTCTGGGCAAAACGCTACAAAAAGCAGAGCTGCTAGCGCACAACACACAAGCGCCAGAGCCCTATTTGGCTCAAATTTTCAGCCACCTGCAGCCGCCAGAGGGCTGCACCGACTTGCTGCGCCGCGCCATTGCCGAGGAGCCCGCCGCCCTGGTGCGCGACGGCGGCGTGATTGCCGGGGGCTTTGACACCGAGCTGGACGAGCTGCGCGCCATCCAGACCAACTGCGACAGCTTTTTGCTGGAGCTGGAAACCCGCGAGAAGGCGCGCACCGGCATCCCCAACCTGCGGGTGCAGTTCAACAAGGTGCACGGCTTCTACATTGAAGTGACCAGCAGCCACCTGGCCAGCGTGCCCGACGACTACCGCCGCCGCCAGACGCTGAAGAACGCCGAGCGCTTCATCACGCCCGAACTCAAGGCGTTTGAAGACAAGGCCCTGTCGGCCAACGAGCGGGCGCTGGCGCGCGAGAAATGGCTGTACGAGCAGATCCTGGACCAGCTCCAACCCCACGTACCCGCCCTCACACAACTGGCGCAGGCGCTGGCCGCGCTGGATGTGCTGTGCACGCTGGCCGAGCGCTCGCTCACCCTGAACTGGTGCGCACCGCAGTTTGCGCCCGAGCCCTGCATCGACATCGAAGGCGGACGCCACCCGGTGGTGGAGGCGCGGCTGGCCGAAACGTCGAACGCCAGCTTCATCGCCAACCACACGCGGCTCAATGCCAACACCCGCATGCAGATCATCACCGGCCCCAACATGGGCGGTAAATCGACCTACATGCGGCAGGTGGCGCTGATCACGCTGCTGGCCTGCATGGGCAGCCATGTGCCCGCCACGAGTTGCCGCATTGGCCCCATCGACGCCATCCACACCCGCATTGGCGCGGCGGACGACCTGGCCAACGCCCAGTCCACCTTCATGCTGGAGATGACCGAGGCTGCGCAAATATTGCACGCCGCCACGCCCCACAGCCTGGTGCTGATGGACGAGATTGGCCGCGGCACCAGCACCTTTGACGGCCTGGCGCTGGCCAGCGGCATTGCCACCCACCTGCACGACAAGACCCGCGCCTTCACCCTGTTTGCCACGCACTACTTTGAGCTGACCGAGCTGCCCGCCAAGGCGCGCCACGCCGTCAACATGCATGTGAGCGCGGCCGAAGCGGGCAGCGACATCGTCTTTTTGCACGAAATCCAGCCCGGCCCGGCCAGCCGCAGCTACGGCATCCAGGTCGCCAAGCTGGCAGGCATGCCATCGCCGGTGCTGCACCACGCCCGCCACACCCTGGCGGCGTTGGAAGAACGCGCGGGCGAGGACGACGTGCAGGTGGACCTGTTTGCTACCCCGCCCGAGCCCGAGGGCCCAGGCACCAGCCCGGTGGAAGCCGCTCTGGCCGCCATCAACCCCGATGCGCTGAGCCCCCGCGAGGCGCTGGATGCGCTGTACCAGCTCAAGCGCCTGACCGGTTCTGCTGGCTGATTTGAAGCCAAATTGGCCTCTAGCGCTTGATGAATAAGCGCTAGCAGCTACACTTTTCATAGCAAACTGAATGCTATGCAAACAGGCTCCTGCAGGCGCGGCCGCCTGTGGTGGCGGCTGCGACTGGCAGGCGACACCGCGCTGACAGGCGGCGCACTACACTCCACGCTTTTGTTTTCTCCCCCAATCGACCCATGACGTACTGCGTCGCCATCAAACTCAATGCCGGGCTGGTGTTCCTGTCCGACTCCCGCACCAATGCGGGCCTGGACCAGATCAGCTCCTTCCGCAAGATGATGATCTACGAGAAGACGGGCGACCGGTTCATGGTGCTGCTGTCGGCGGGCAACCTGAGCATCTCGCAGTCGGTGCGCGAGATTTTGCAGACCACGCAGATCAAGGACCGCGACGACGCCGAGGGCATCACCATCTGGAACGCCAAGAGCATGTTCGACGCGGCCCGCGTGCTGGGCGCCGCCGTGCGCCATGTGCACGACCGCGATGGCGCAGCCCTCAAGCGCTCGGGCGTGGACTTCAACGTATCGCTGGTGTTTGGCGGCCAGATCAGGGGCGAGGGCATGCGCCTGTTCCAGGTCTACTCCGCAGGCAACTTCATCGAAGCGACTTCAGAGACGCCCTACTTCCAGGTCGGCGAATCCAAGTACGGCAAGCCCGTGCTCGACCGCGTGCTGACGCCCGACACCCCGCTGGACGAGGCCGCCAAGTGCGCGCTGGTGTCCATGGACAGCACGCTCAAGTCCAACCTGTCGGTGGGCCTGCCGCTGGACCTGGTGGTGTACGAAGCCGACCGCTTCGGCACCGACAAGGTGGTGTGCATCGACGAGAACAATCCTTACTTCCGCATGCTGCACGACAGCTGGGGCCAGAAGCTGCGCGAAGTGTTCGACAGCATTGAAGACCCGGCCTGGAACGGCGGCAGCACGCAGGCGCCCATCCTGACGACTAACCCGCGCAGCAAGCCGCTCAAGAAGATCACCACCCCCCAGGACAAGCTGATCTGACCGCCAGCCCCGGCTGACCTCACCCACCGCACCCCACCATGCCACGCCACGCCTCGCCTCACCTGCCTGTCGTTTTCTCGCACGCCAACAGCTTTCCAGCCGGCACCTACCGGCTGCTGTTCAAGTACCTGAAAGAACGCGGCATGGACGTGAGCGCCGTGGAACGCTTCGGCCACGAGCCCCAGTACCCGGTGACCAACAACTGGCCCCATCTGGTGCAGCAACTGGTGGACTTTACCCAGGCCCAGGTGCAACGCATTGGCGACCCGGTGTATCTGGTGGGGCATTCGCTGGGCGGATTCTTGAGCGTGATGGCTGCCGCACGCCACCCCGAACTGGCACGGGGCGTGGTGCTGATCGACTCGCCGCTCATCGGCGGCTGGCGCGCCAATGCCCTGGGCGTGGCCAAGCGCACGCAGGTGGTGGGCTCGCTCTCGCCCGGCAAGGTCAGCAGCCGCCGCCGCGAAAGCTGGGCCAGCAACGAAGAAGCCCTGGAGCACTTTCGCAAGAAAAAGGCATTTGCCCGCTGGCACCCCCAGGTGCTGCAGGACTACATCGAACACGGTCTGCAAGACCACGCAGGCAAACGCGTGCTGGCTTTTGACCGGGCGGTGGAGACCGCCATCTACAACACCCTGCCCCACAACCTGGGGCGCTTGCTCAGCACCCACCCCCTGCGCTGCCCTGTGGCTTTCATCGGCGGGCGCGATTCTGAAGAGATGCGCCAGGTGGGCATGGCCATGACGCAGCGCGTAACCCAGGGCCGCACCATGATGCTGGACGGCAGCCATCTCTTCCCCATGGAGCAGCCCCTGGCCACGGCGGCTGCCATCGAGGCCTCGCTGCTGAACCTGCAGGCCGTCACCCAGGGCCGCTGAGCGGCGAGCCCTTCCCCGTTTGGTGGGCGGAAGGCAACTGCGCCCCCGATGGTTACCCTCACCCGAGCCATCAAGCCTGTAGTGGGAGGCACCAGCACGCACGGAATTGTGAAAATTCAGCACGCTTTGAGCCCGCGATACCCTACACTGAGTGCGCGTTACAAGGTGATACATCAATCATGCCGCCGTTTGCCGCCCATCTTTTTGCTTCTTGCGCTCGGTTGCTTGCCGGGCGGAGGGTTCAGGGCGAGCAACCCATGAAATTCCTGTGGAGCCACCCGCGAGCCCTGTGGGTGGCAGAGGCTACGCCTGCGTGCTGGCACACCGCTACGCCCTGAGGCCATCCGTCCCACTTTCCCTCGCTCAAACAGTCTCAGCACGTGCAGATCTCGTTTCTTCAGCTGATCAGCCACTGGCTCACAGGCCTGGGCCCGCGCGCGGCCTCTGTGCGCTGGTGCATGGGTATGGCTGCTGTCTGGATGCTGTGGATAGCGCACCTGAGCCCGGTGCAGGCGGCAGGGCCGCTGCTGCTGCGTGACGCTGACAACACAGTGGCCGCCTGGCCCGCCTGCGGCTTCTGGTCGATGAGCAACTGACGTTGACCGCCGAAGAGACGCTGGCCCGGCTGGACGAGTTTCAAAAGCCCACCAAAGATGCCACGCTGGGCGTGCGCAAGGATGCCGTGTGGCTGCACATCCCCCTGGCGGTGGACCCCGCATCAGACGGCCGGTGGGTGCTTGAAATCAACCACCCCGACCTCAACCGCATTGATGTGCTGCTGCAAAACGGAAAAGTGCTGCAACGCAGCGTGCTGGGCACAGAAGTGCCGCGGGCCCAGCGGCCCCTGCCCGGCCGCACGCCTGCCCAGGCGTTTCAACTGGAAGCAGGCCAGAACTACGAATTCTTGCTGCGGGTGCAGACCCGGGGCGCGATGATTTTGCCCATCACCTTCAACACACCCACCGGCATTCTGGGCCGTGCCGTGAACGAGCAAATGCTCCAAGGCGTGTTGACCGGCCTGGCGCTGTGCCTCATCTTCTACAGCATGGCGCAGTGGTACAGCCTGCGCGAGCCGATGTTCATCCAGTACGCGCTGCTCACCAGCGGCAGCCTGCTCTATTCCTTGCACTTTTTTGGCGTGGGCCAGCAGTATCTGTGGGGCCACAGCCCCTGGTTGACGAGCCATGCCGTGGGGCTGGCATCGCTGATGGCCATCACGGGCAGCTTTTTGTTCATGAGCCAGGCCCTGGAGGGGCACAACCCGCAAAGCCGCTTCTTGCGCCGCATGCGGTGGGGCGCCTTGTTCAGCGTGGGTCTGGGGGTGGCGTTTGCCCTTGACCTGATCTCGCTGAAGGGGCTGGCCGCCATCGTCAGCATCATGGGCCCGCTGCCCGCCCTGCTCTGTCTGCCGGGCGCTTGGCGGCGCGCACGCGCGGGCGGCAGCATTGGCACCACCTTGCTGATAGCGTGGTTTGTATACGGCCTGGGCTCGGCAGCCATCATCGGTGTGATCAATGGGGCGCTGCCCGTCAATTTCTGGACGCTGTATTCATTCCAGATCTCTGCCACCCTCGACATGCTGCTGTTCATGCGCGTGCTGGGCTTGCGCACCAAAGAGCTGCACACCAAGGCGCAACACGCCAACCAGCAGCTCGATGCCATGCACTCACTGGCCCACACCGACCCGTTGACCGGCCTGCCCAATCGCCGCGGCATGCAGATCGAACTGTCGTCAGCCCTCGCGCGCGCCACACATGAAAACCTGCTGGCGGTCTACGTGATGGATCTGGACGGTTTCAAGCCCGTCAACGACCAGCACGGGCACGACGTGGGCGACGAGCTGCTGGTGGCCGTGGCCCGCCGCCTGCAGTGCCACCTGCGCCAGTCTGATGTGATTGCCCGCCTGGGTGGCGACGAGTTTGTGGTGATGACGGGCGAATTGCAAAGCACCACGCAAGCCCATGAACTGGGCCTCAAGTTGCTTGAGGCGTTTTCATCGCCCTTCGCGCTGGGCGGCATCCAGGTCCAGGTGGGCCTGACCATCGGTTACGCCATCGCGCCCATCGACAGCCAGGACGGTGCCGGCCTCATCAAGCTGGCCGATGCGGCGATGTACAGCGGCAAACAAAGCGGCAAGTTCTGTGTGCGCCGCAATACGGGCGACCTGGCCCTGTCATCGGCCTAGCTGTCCTCTGCGCGAATCAAGCGGCCAGCGTGTCTGGCCATGCCCGCACATCTCAACGGCAGCAGCGGTATGCCAGCCCCACCGAGGCCGAATACCCCAGGGGTTTCACCGTGAGCGGGCTGCGCCGCGCATCGCCCTGCAACTGCGACACGCTCACCCCGCCCACCGCCACCCAATGGCGGCTCAGGGCCACCATCACATCCACACCAGCATCCACCGAGTAAAGCCCGGCTTTCGGGTCGAACGCAGGCAGCGGGCTGGCCGAACCTGCGGGCACGCCGAAATGGCTGCGCAGGTACTGCCGGTCGGCAAAGCCTGCCCCCAGACCAAACGACACCCGCGTTTGCTGTGAATAGGGAAAGCTGTAGCCCAGGTTGAGCGACATCAGGGCGCCACCGTCACGCCCCAGAATGTCTTGCGAAACCCCGGCGCTCACCGACCAGCGTGGGGTCAGGGCATAGCCGGTGCTGAGCCGCGCCCGGAGGGTGGAGCGCACTTCGGGCAAGCCCCGGCGGCGTGGAGAGTCCGAGCCGTCATCGCCCTGGTCTATGCGCAATGAAGCGCGCAGAGAAAACCGTTCGCTTTGCGCCAGCATCGCACTGGCGCCTGACTCTGATTGCGCGGTCAGCCCGTGTCCCATCAAGGCATTGCCACGCGAGGAGCTGAGGCGAAAGCGCCCGTACTCCAGAGCCCAGGCAGGCCGCAGGCCGTAAGAGCGCTCGGTACCGCCCGCGTAGTCAGGGCTTGAGCTGACGATGGCGCCGAGCACGTAGTTGACACGGGGTTTGGGGGCTGGGGCCGCCGCCTCTGTGACCACAGCCCCCGACTCGTCAAGAGCACCAGACGCCAGTGTGGACGCTGGTTCCAGCCCGTGGGCCGAAGAGGTGGAGGAAGTCGCCTGACTGGCGACTTCCTCAGCCAAAGCTGAGCCTGTGGCGCAGCAAACCAGGGCGGCTGTCACCGCCACCCTATCTCGCAGCATGTTCATTCGGCCCATTGCACCCACCCCAACCATGCCGTTGCCAGCACCACCACACCAAACACGATGCGGTAATAGGCAAACACCACAAAACTGTGCGTACTGATGTAGCGCAGCAGCCAGCGCACACACAGCCAGGCACTGATGAACGAGAACACCAGCCCGGTGAGGAACATGGGTGCATCGGCCATCGACAGCAATGCACGCTCTTTGTACAAGCTGTACACCCCTGCGCCAATCAGCGTAGGGATGGCCAAAAAGAAGGAGAAGTCCGTCGCCGCTTTGCGCGACAACCCCAGCAGCATGCCGCCAATGATGGTGGAGCCGCTGCGGCTGGTGCCCGGCACCATGGCCAGGCACTGCACTAGGCCCACCTTCAGGGCGTCGAGCGGGGTCATATCGTCGACCGACTCAATGCGCGTGGCCACCGGGGCGCGCCGCTCTGCCCACAGGATGATGAAGCCGCCCACAATGAACGTGGTGGCCACCACCACCGGGGTGAACAGGTGTGCCTTGATGACCTTGCCAAACAGCAGGCCCAGCACCACGGCGGGCACAAAACCGATCAACACATTCAACGCAAAACGCTGGGCCTGCCGTTCAGTGGGCAGGGCCACCAGCGTGGCGCGAATCTTTTGCCAATACACCAGGATGACGGCAAAGATGGCACCGGTCTGAATGGCGATATCGAACACCTTGGCCTTGGCATCGTCAAAACCCAGCAGCGACCCCGCCAAAATCAGGTGGCCGGTGGACGAGATGGGAAGAAACTCGGTCAATCCCTCGACCACGCCCATGATGGCGGCCTTGACCAGCAAAACGATATCCACGCGCAATTCCTTCAGGCCCCACGGGCCAACTAAAGCGCAAATTATCGTCGCGCCGCATCTTGGTTTGGCACAGTCTCTACTCCCAGGCGATGCAGCACCTGCGCACCTCGCCCGAAGCGAAGTGGACTGCACCTCGCGGTAAGCCGCCTGCATTTCGCGGCGTCACCATGCAGTTCGTCGCAAACCGGTAGTGGCTGCGCGGGGACAGCGGCACAGTCACGTCCATCCCAGCCATGCCGCACAGATGAACGCCATGACCACCGCCCTGCCTGCCTTGTCGAACCTCAGCCCCGCTGTCGCCATCCACCTCACCGCCGCCGTGCTGGCCACCGCCCTGGGCTCGGTGGCCCTGTGGGCACGCCGCAGCCAGGCACAGCGCCCACGCCTCACCGTCATCCAGGCCAGCCACGGCAGCCAGATCCACATGGTGCCCGTGGGCGACGTGCTGTACTTTGAGGCCGCAGACAAGTACGTCCGCGTGCTCACGGCAAGTGCCGAATACCTCATCCGCACCCCGCTCAAAGAGCTGGCAGACCAGCTGGACCCGCAGGAATTCTGGCAAGTGCACCGCAGCACCCTGGTGCGCGCCAGCGCCATCGCCACCGCGGTGCGCGACGAATTGGGCAAGCTGCACCTGAACCTGCACGGGCGCCCCGAGCGCCTGGCCGTGAGCCGCCTTTACGCACACCTGTTCAAGGCGATGTAGCGGTGCCGGGCACCACGGGCGCCCTTCTCCTACGCAGCTGCGCAAGTCCTGGCGGTTAAAATGCGCGCCGGGTGTCTGCGCAAATCGGCGCAACAGGTACAGCGATGGTCGGGCCGCCACGCGGCTTTTCTACGACCGCTTGCCTGCATGATCACACCCCTCATCCAATGGATTGCCGCTGCCCTTTTTGGCGTGGCGTTGCTGCACACCTTTTCCGTCAAATTCTTCGAGCGGCTCTCGCACCGCTACCCACGCCACGCCGGGCTGTTTCACCTGCTGGGCGAGGTCGAGGTGGTCTTTGGCTTCTGGGCCATGGTGCTCATCGTGGCCATGGCGCTGGCCGTGGGCGGCCCGCAGGCCCTGCAATACGCTGAATCGCGCAACTACACCGAGCCTTTGTTCGTCTTCGTGGTCATGGTCATTGCCGCATCGCGCCCGGTGCTGCGCACGGTGGTGGCCATCGTCCACACCCTTGCCAAGCTGGCCCCGGTGCCCACCCCGCTGGCAACCGCCTGGCTGGGGCTGGCGGCTGTGCCGCTGCTGGGCTCGCTCATCACCGAACCCGCCGCCATGACCATTGCCGCCCTCATGCTGGCCCCGCAAATCTTCCGCACGGGCGTGCCAGAGCGGCTCAAATACCTGGCGCTGGGCGTGCTGTTTGTCAATGTATCCATCGGCGGCACGCTCACCTCGTATGCCGCGCCGCCCGTGCTGATGGTGGCCGCCACCTGGGGTTGGGACAGCGCCTTCATGCTTACCACCTTTGGCTGGAAGGCCGCGCTGGCCGTGCTGGTAAACGCCACGGCATGTGCGCTGGCCCTGCGCCGGCACCTGCCCAGCGCCGAAGCCCTGCGGGCAGGGCAAGAAGCGGCTGACCAGCGCCCTGTGCCTGTGAGTGTGGCCGCTGTGCACATTGCGCTGCTGGCGGGCGTGGTGCTGTTTGCACACCACCCGGTGGTGTTTTTGGGCATCTTTCTGATGTTCCTGGGCTACACGCAGGCCTATGCACGCCACCAGAGCCCGCTCATCCTCAAAGAGGCACTGCTGGTGGGCTTCTTCCTGGCGGGGCTGGTGGTGCTGGGCGGCATGCAGCAATGGTGGCTGCAACCCATCGTCGCGGGGCTGGAGCCCCTGGCCCTGTTCGCAGGCGCCCTGGGCCTCACCGCCATCACCGACAACGCCGCACTCACCTACCTGGGCTCGCTCATTGAAGGCATCTCACCCGCCGCCCAATACGCGCTGGTGGCTGGGGCTGTGGCAGGCGGCGGCCTCACCGTGATTGCCAACGCGCCCAACCCTGCGGGTGTGGCGCTGCTGAAGAACGGCTTTGCCGACCAGACGATTGGGGCCGGCGGGCTGCTGCTGGGGGCGCTGGGGCCTACGGCCATGGCGGCGGCGGCGTTTTTGGTGTTGTGAAGGGGGCCGGTGGCTGACAGCGCTTGCCCTGCAGACTCAGCAGTCTGCAGCGCAAGCCCCCCGTGTCACCCGCCCTCCACCTCCCACCGCCCCGCCACGTTCTTCAGCAGCGTATTCACCGCCGCCAGCCTACGGCTGCGCACATCGATCAGGCTGCGCTGGGCTGACAGCACCGTGGCCTGCGCGGTGATGACATTGAGATACCCCACCGTGCCCGCGCGGTACTGGTTGCTCACCACCTCCAGCGCGCGCTGGGCGGCGGCCAGGGCTTCGGTTTGCAGTTGCTGCTCTTGCGCCAGGGCCGTGGCAGCGGTCAGGTTGTCTTCCACTTCTTGCAGGGCCGTCAGCACCGTCTGGCGGTAGGTGGCGGCGGCCTGTTCGTTGGCGGCGCGGGCCGATTCCACCGCCGCCGTGCGGGCACCGCCATCGAACAGCGACAGCGCCAGTTGCGGCCCCAGCGACCAGAACAGGTTGGGGGCATTGAACAGGTTGGACAGCTCCGAGTCCCGGTACCCCGCCGTGCCCGACAGCGTGAGCGCTGGGAAAAATGCGGCCTGGGCCACGCCGATTTGCGCGTTGGCGGCGGCCACCCGGCGCTCGGCAGCGGCAATATCGGGGCGGCGCTCCAGCAGTTGCGATGGCAGCTGGGCGGGCACCACCGGGGGCTGGGGCAGCGTGCCCGTGGCGGGCAGGCTGAAGCTGGCGGGGGCCTGGCCCAGCAGCGCAGCCAGGGCGTTTTCCAGCTGGGTGCGGGTGGTTTCTGCCTCCAGCAATTGCACCTGGGTGGACTTGTATTGCGATTCGGCCTGCGCCACATCAGCCACCGAGGCAACGCCCGCTTGCTGGCGGTTGCGCGTCAGCTCCCAGCTGCGCTCGTAGGCCTGCAGCGTCTCGCGCAGAATTTGCGCGTTGGCCTCTGCCGCACGCAGCGAAAAATAGGTTTGCGCCACGCTGGCCTGCACCGACAGGCGGGCAGCGGCCAGGTCGTCCGCACTGGCCTGGGCGGTGGCCTGGGCAGCATCCACTGTGCCAGCAAGGCGGCCCCACAGATCCAGCTCCCAGCTCGCGTTCAGGCCCAGCGAATAACTGCTGCTGGTGCGCGTATTGCTGCTGCCGTCTGCCGCCTGGCTGCCGCTGCGTGCGCGCGAAGCGCTGGCTGTGGTGCCCAGCGTGGGTCCCAGGCTGGCGCGGCTGCTGGCCACGACTGCCTGGGCCGCGCGCAGGCGGGCCAGAGACAACGCGATGTTCTGGTTGCCGCTGGCGGCCTGCTCTTGCAGGGCGTTGAGCGTGGCATCGCCGTACAGCGTCCACCACGCGGCGGGGGCTTCAGCGGCGATTTGGCCCGCCTGCGCAGGCTGCCAAACACCCCCCGCCGTGGCGGCCAAGGCTTGCTTGTAATGGGCGGGCACGGGCTGTGCGGGGCGTTCGTACACCGGCGGGGTGCTGCATGCCACCAACCCGGCAGCTACCAGCAAGGCGGGCAGCAGGCGCAGAGTGGCAGGCCGACAAGAACGGATCGTCAACGCAAGGGATAGTGGCATGGCAGACATCAGTCGTTTCCTTCGAGCGCTGGGGCCACGGGGCCATGAGCGGCCTGGGGCGCACGCCCCCGCTGGCGGCGCAAAGCGCGCAGCACACGCTGGCGCAAGCGGTCCAGCGCGACATAAACCACGGGCGTGGTGTAGAGCGTGAGCAGCTGGCTCACCAGCAACCCACCCACCACGGCAATGCCCAGGGGTTGGCGCAGCTCGGCCCCGTCCGCACGGTTCAGCGCCAGAGGCAGCGCACCAAAAATGGCGGCCATGGTGGTCATGAGGATGGGGCGCAAGCGAAGGCTGCAGGCGCGGTAGATGGATTGGGCCGCCGTGGCGTAGCCATCGCGCTGCCGCGCCAGGGCGAAGTCGATCATCATGATCGCGTTCTTTTTGACGATGCCGATCAGCAGGATGACGCCGATGAGCGCGATCAGCGAGAACTCAGTTTTGAACCACATCAGCGCCAGCAGCGCCCCCACCCCGGCCGAAGGCAGTGTGGAGAGGATGGTGATGGGGTGCACCAGGTTTTCATACAAGATGCCCAGCACCAGGTAGATGGTGATGATGGCCGCCAGGATGAGCAGCGGCTGCCCCGCCAGAGCCGACTGGAATGCCCCCGCCGTGCCGCTGAAGCTGCCGCGAATGCCCACGGGCACGCCCAGTTCGGCCACGGCGTTGTTCACGGCATCGGCCGCCTGCGACAGCGACACGCCCGGCGCCAGGCTGAAGCTGATGGTGCTGGCGGGTGTGCCGCGCTCGTGGTTGACGGACAGCGGCGTGTTGGCGGTGGTGATGCGCGCAAACGCGGTGAGCGGCACCTGCTGGCCCACGTTGTTCACAAAGAAAAAGCCGCGCAGCGTCTCGGGGCTTTGCAGGTATTGCGGCGCGGCTTCCATCACCACGCGGTACTGGTTGAGGGGGTTGTAGATGACGCCCACCTGGCGCTGCCCAAAGGCGTCATTCAGCGTGGCGTCGATCTGCGCCATGGTGAGGCCCAGGCGGGTGGCGGCGTCGCGGTCAATCACCAGCGTGGTCTGCAAGCCGTAGTCGGCCACGTCGCTGTTCACGTCTTCCAGCTCGGGCAGTTGCGAAAGCGCCTGGCGGATGCGCGGCTCCCAGGTGCGCAGCTCGGCAATATCGTCGGCCTGCAGCGTGAAGTCGAAAGACGCGCCACTTTGCCGCCCACCAATGCGGATGTCACGCTGCGGCGACATGAACAGGCGCGCGCCCGGCTCGTTCTTGAGTTGCTCGCGCAGCCGTGCGATGACCGCCTCAGACGACTCCTGCCCCGGCCCGCGCTTGAGCGTCATGAACATCGCCGCCGCATTGCGCTGCCAGCCACCCGTGGTGCCGGTGACATATTCCACCGCCGGGTCGGCCTGCACGATGGCCAAAAAGCGCTGCAGACGCTGCTCCATGGCCTGGTATGACGTGGCTTGGTCGGCCCGGATGAAGCCCGAGATGCGGCCCGTGTCCTGCTCAGGCATAAAGCCCTTGTCGATGGCGGTATAGAGGTACACATTGAGCCCCACCACACCGGCCAGCACCAGCAGCACGACGGGCTGGTGGCGCAGGCACCAGGCCAGGCTGTGGCGGTAAGCCCGCAAACCACGGGTCTGCCAGCCATCCACCCACCGCGAAAACCGCGCCCACCAGAGCGTGCGCGGCGCCGCCTGCGCAGGCGCAGGGTGCTTGAGCAAGGCCGCGCACATCATGGGTGTGGTGGTGAGCGAGACCACCAGCGACACCAGAATGGCCGCCGACATGACGATGGCAAATTCGCGAAAGAACCGGCCCACGATGCCGCCCATGAACAAAATGGGCACGAACACGGCGATGAGCGAGATGCTCATGGAGACGACGGTGAAGCCGATCTCGCGGGCACCATCCAATGACGCCTGCAGCGCCGACTTGCCCCGCTCCATGTGGCGCATGATGTTTTCCAGCACCACGATGGCGTCGTCCACCACAAAGCCGGTGGCAATGGTGAGCGCCATGAGCGACAGGTTGTCGAGTGTGTAGCCCGCCAGGTACATCACCCCGAACGTGCCGGCCAGCGACACCGGCACCGCCACCGCCGGGATGAGCGTGGCGCGCGCGTTGCGCAAGAACAAAAACACCACCAGGATCACCAGCCCCACGGCGATGACGAGCGCGTTCTCCACCTCTTTGACCGAAGCGCGCAGGGTGGGTGTGCGGTCTGACACGATTTCAATGTCGATGGCCGCCGGGATAGACGCTTGCAATTGCGGCATCAACGCCCGCACACGGTCCACGGCCTCCAGAATGTTGGCGCCCGGCTGCTTGAACACCTGCAGCAAGATGGCAGGCTTGCCGTTGGCCACACCAAAGTTGCGCACATCCTGCACCGAGTCGGTCACCTCGGCCACGTCTGAGAGGCGAATGGCGTTGCCATCCTTCCAGCGCAGCACCAGCGGCGCGTAGTCAGCCGCCACGCGGGCCTGGTCGTTGGCGGCGATCTGCCAATAGTGGTCTTCACGCTCCACCGCGCCCAGCGGGCGGTTGGCGTTGGTGGTGCTGATGGCGCTGCGCACCTGCTCCAGCGACACGCCGTTGGCCGCCAGCCGCACCGGGTCCAGCGACACACGCACCGCAGGCAGCGCCCCGCCGCTCACGGTGGCCTGCCCCACCCCTTCGACCTGCGAGAGCTTTTGCGCCAGCACGGTGGAGGCCGCGTCGTACATCTGCCCGCGCGTGAGCGAGCTGGACGTGAGCGCCAGGATCATGATGGGCGAATCGGCCGGGTTGACCTTGCGGTAGGTCGGGTTGCTGGGCATGCCCGTGGGCAACAGCGAGCGCGCCGCGTTGATGGCCGCCTGCACATCGCGCGCGGCGCTGTCCACGTCGCGGCTCAGATCAAACTGCAGGGTGATGCTAGTGCTGCCCAGGATGGAGCGCGAGGTGATTTCGTTGACCCCGGCAATGGAGCCCAGCGCCCGTTCCAGCGGCGTGGCGACGGTGGCGGCCACGGTGTCGGGGCTGGCGCCGGGCAGGCTGGCGCTGACGGAGATGGTGGGGTAATCGACCTGGGGCAGCGGGGCCACAGGCAGCAGGAAGTACGACACCGCGCCCACCAGGGCCAGGCCCAGGGTGAGGAGCATGGTGGCGATGGGGCGGTGGATGAAGGGGGTGGAGAGGCTCATGGAACGGGCCTCTGGGTTTTGATGTGTTTTATAGCTCTAGCGCTTACTAGATAAGCGCTTGCAGCTACTAATTTGATAGTGTCTTGATTTGTCGCCATTCTTTTGGCTGCATGCCTTTGCCAAGGGCGGGAGCCGGGTGTTCGCCCCGGCGGGCGAGGCACTTTTCTTTGCTTCGCCAAAGAAAAGTACCCAAAAGAAAGGCGCCCCCCAGTCTGCGACCCCTGCGCTGCGCTACGGGGCAAACCTGCGGCGGTGCGCTTGCGGGGTGCGCCGTGGAACTCGCTTTGCTGCTGCGCAGCGCCGCTCGGACAGCCACGGCGAGTCAGATCACGAAGCACGCGCGCTCCGACGCGCGTGCCACCCCGCAACCGCCCCGCCGCAGGCGCAGCCAGCAGGGGGTGAACAGCCAAACAGCCATTCGGGTCTTCGCTGCGCTCGACCCAAAAAATGCTGCGCCCTGCGCAAGGTGCTTGCGCCCACAACAAAGGGCCGAGCGAAGCAATGGCCCGAGAGGCTGTTTGGCTGTTTGGCTCCCCCATCCCCTCTGTATGCGCCGAGGAGCGCAGCGGCCAGCGGATCAGGGCTCGCGATTGTCTGAGCGAAGCGCAGCGCAGCGAGTTCGAGCGAGACCCCGCTGGACGCGAGCACCGCAGGTTGCCCGAAGCGAAGCGCAGGGACGCAGACAGTGGGGTCGCCTTTTCTTTGCTTACTTTCTTTTGGCGAAGCAAAAGAAAGTGAGTCGCCCGCCGGGGCGACAACCCGGCCCCCGCCCCATGCAAAGGCATGAAGCCAAAACGGCCTCTAACGCTTATCAAAAAAGCGCAACCAGCTACAAAAACAGGAGCACCCATCACACAGCCCCTCGCCGCGCCCGCCACCGCTCAGCCCACCCCTCAAACGTCAAATAAATCACCGGCGTCGTAAACAACGTGAGCAACTGGCTCACGATCAGCCCCCCCACCATCGTCACCCCCAGCGGATGCCGCAACTCACTGCCCACACCCCCACCCAACATCAACGGCAACGCACCGAGCAAAGCCGCCAGCGTCGTCATCAAAATCGGCCGAAACCGCAGCAAACAGGCTTGGTAAATCGCTTCCCGCGCAGGCAACCCCTGGTCGCGCTGAGCCTCCAACGCAAAGTCGATCATCATGATGGCGTTCTTCTTGACGATGCCGATCAAGAGCACGATGCCGATCACCGCCACGATGTCCACGTCCAGCCCCGCCATCCACAACGCCAGCAGCGCCCCCACACCCGCCGAGGGCAAGGTCGAGAGGATGGTGACCGGATGGATCGTGCTCTCGTACAGCACCCCCAGCACGATGTACATGGTGACCACCGCCGCCAGGATGAGCAGCAGCGTGTTCGACAGCGACGCCTGAAACGCCAGCGCCGCCCCCTGGAAGCTGGTGTCCACCGACAGCGGCAGCAAGCCCGCCGCACGCGCTGCCGCCTGCTCGGTCTGGATGGCCTTGACGGCATCGCCCAGCGACACGCCCGGCGCGGTGTTGAACGAGATGGTGGCGGCAGGCAGCTGGCCCACGTGGTTCACGGCCAGCGGCATGGGGCGCTCTTCAATGCGCGCCACCGATGACAAAGCCACGGGCTTGCCTGCGCTCGAAGTGACGTAGATGCTGTTCAAAGCCTCCGGCCCCAGCTTGAATTGGGGCGCCACCTCCAGCACCACGCGGTACTGGTTGGACTGGGTGAAGATGGTGGAGATAAGCCGCTGGCCAAAGGCGTTGTACAGCGCGGTGTCGATGCCCGCCACCGTCACGCCCAGGCGGCTGGCTTGGGCGCGGTCAATCTGCACAAAGGCCTGTAGGCCCTGGTTTTGCAGGTCACTGGCCACATCGGCCAGTTGCGGCAGGGCGCGCATGCGCTGCACCAGGTCGGCCGTGCTGGTCTGCAGCTGCGCCATGTCGGGCGACGAGAGCAGCAACTGGTATTGCGTGCGCGCCACGCGGTCTTCAATGGTGAGGTCTTGCACCGGCTGGGCATAGAGGCGAATGCCCACGATGTCCCCCGTTTCATCGGCCAGGCGGCGCAGCACCACGGGGGCGCGGTCGCGCTCGGCATGGGGCTTCAGGTCAATGAGCAGGCGACCGGTGTTGAGCGTGGTGTTGGCCCCGTCCACACCGATGAAGGACGACACGCTTTTCACGGCCGGGTCTTGCAGGATGCGCTCGGCCAATTGCTGCTGGCGCTCGGCCATGGCAGCAAAAGAGATGGACTGGTCGGCCTCGGTGGTGGCCTGCAGCGTGCCGGTGTCTTGCACTGGAAAGAACCCCTTGGGCACCACCAGATAGAGCACCACCGTCAGCACCAGCGTGGCGCCAAACACCAGCCAGGTCAGGCCCTGGCGGTTCAGCACCCAGTGCAGCGCTCTGCCATAGTGGTCAATGGTGCGGTCAAAAAACCGGCCCGTGGCCTGGTACAGGCGGCCGTGGCTTTCTTCGGGTGTGTGGCGCAGCAGGCGGGCGCACAGCATGGGCGTGAGCGTGAGCGACACCACCGCCGACAGCAAAATGGCCACCGCCATGGTGATGGCAAATTCATGGAACAGGCGCCCCACCACATCGCCCATGAACAGCAGCGGAATCAGCACCGCAATGAGCGAAATGGTGAGCGAGATGATGGTGAAGCCGATCTGCTTGGCGCCCTTGAGCGCGGCCTGCAGCGGTGGCTCGCCCTCTTCCACATAGCGGGCAATGTTCTCAATCATCACGATGGCGTCGTCCACCACAAAGCCGGTGGAAATCGTCAGCGCCATCAGCGTGAGGTTGTTGATGGAAAAGCCCGCCAGGTACATCACGCCAAACGTGCCCACCAGCGACAGCGGCACCGCAAAGCTGGGGATGAGCGTGGCCGAGGCGCTGCGCAAGAACACAAAAATCACCGCCACCACCAGGCCAATGGCCAGCGCCAGCTCGGTCTGCATGTCGTTGACCGAGGCGCGGATGGTGGTGGTGCGGTCGGTGAGCACCCGCACGTCCATCGACGCGGGCAGCGTACTTTGCAACTGGGGCAGCAAGGCCTTGATGCGATCGACCGTGTCGATGACGTTGGCGCCCGGCTGGCGGCGAATGTTGAGGATGACGCCGGACTTGGAGCCCGTCTCGGGCGTACCCGCCCATGCGGCCAGGCGCGTGTTCTCGGCGTCGTCCACGGTTTGCGCCACATCACGCAGGCGGATGGGGTTGCCGTTTTTGAAGGCGAGGATCAGGTCGCGGTATTCCTGCGCGGACTGCAGCTGGTCGTTGGCGTCGATGGTGGAAGCACGCGCGGGACCATCAAAGCCGCCCTTGGCCTGCTTGACGTTGGCCGCCGCAATCGCAGTGCGCACGTCTTCCAGCGTGAGGCCCAGGTTGGCCAGCGCGGTGGGGTTGGCCTGGATGCGCACCGCCGGGCGGCGCCCGCCCGCAATGGCCACCAAGCCCACGCCGTTGACCTGCGAGAGCTTGGGCGCGAGGCGGTTTTCCACCAGATCGTTGAGGCGAATGACAGGCAACGAGGGCGAGGTGATGGCCAGCGTGAGCACGGGCGCATCGGCCGGGTTGACCTTGCTGTAGATCGGCGGCATGGGCAGGTCGCTGGGCAGCAGGTTGCTGCCGGCGTTGATGGCGGCCTGCACCTGCTGCTCGGCCACGTCCATCGACATATCCAGCGCAAACCGCAGCGTGATGACCGAGGCCCCGCCCGAGCTGGTGGACGACATTTGGGACAAACCCGGCATCTGCCCAAACTGGCGCTCCAGGGGCGCAGTGACGTTGGAGGTCATCACATCCGGGCTGGCGCCGGGGTACAGCGTGGTGACCTGAATGGTGGGGTAGTCCACCTCAGGCAAAGCCGAGATGGGCAGCAGCCGGTAAGCCAGCAAGCCCGCGATGAGCAGCGCCACCATCAACAGCGAGGTGGCGATGGGGCGCAGAATGAAGATGCGGGACAAATTCATGGCGGGTACGGCAACGGGGCCTGCGAGGTGCGACGCGGAAAGCGCTGGGTGGAGAAGCGCTATCGCTCAGCGCACGGGGGCAGACCCTGGCGATGCTGCCGCAGAGGCCGCCTGCGTGGAGGCCACCGCAGCAGTCGGGCCAGAATCCGGGGCGGAAGCCGCCGCCTGCGGCGCCTGCGCGCGCCGGTTGCGGAAGAACGCCCGCCGCTCTTCTTGTGTCATCTTGGCCACCTGTTCACGCTCTTGCGGGGTCAGGCTGGCCATCAGGGCTGCGCGGCGGGCACCTGCGTCCTGGGCGGCAGCATCCGCGCGGGTGGCAGCGCCGCTGTCAATCACAGCCACCTTGGCGCCTTCGCGCAGGCGGTCGATGCCATCGGTCACCACCTGGTCACCGTCCTGCAGTTCACCCTCCACGCTCACGCGGTCGCCGTCCACCACACCCACACGAATGCGCCGCTGGGTCACGGTGCCGTCGGGCCGCACCAGATACACGTAGTTGTTCTGCACCGCCGTGCTGGGCACCGTGAGCATGTCTTTGAGCAGGTTGACCTGCAGCTTCACGTTGACGAACTGGTTGGGAAAGAGAGCGCCTTCTTCATTGGCAAAGGCTGCCTTGGCTTTGATGGTGCCGGTGGTGGCGTCGATGGCGTTGTCCACCGCACCCAGCCGCCCGCGGGCCAGGCGCTGTTTTTGCTCGCGGTCCCACAGCTCTACCGGCAAGCTGGCACCACTTTGAAGGCGCTGGTTGATGGCGACCAACTGTGCCTCGGGCACCGAAAACACGGCATCGATGGGCCGCACCTGGGTGATGGTGACGATGCCCGCGGCGTCTGATGGGCCCACCACATTGCCCACATCGGCCTGGCGCAAGCCCAGACGCCCACTGATGGGCGCGGTGATGCGGGTGTAGCTCAGCTGCAGCTTGGCGGCATCGACCTGGGCCTGGTCGGCGGCTACCGTGCCTTCCAATTGGCGGACCAAAGCTTTTTGGGTGTCTACCTGCTGGGCTGCGATCGAATCCTTGGCGAGCAGGTCCTGGTAGCGCTGCAAATCCAGCTGGGCATTTTTGAGTTGGGCCTGGTCGCGCTGCAGGTTGCCCTGGGCCTGGGTCAGCGTGGCCTGGTAACTGCGGGAATCGATTTCAGCCAGCAGTTGCCCGGCCTTGACCTCATCACCTTCCTTGAACTTGATGGACAACAGCTCCCCGCTGGCCTTGGCCCGCACCACGGCCGTGGCACGCGCGCTCATGGTGCCGATGGCGCTGACCATCACGCGCACATCCTGGCGCTGCACCACCCCCACCGACACCGGTTGGGCGGCCCCTGCCCCACTGAACCGGCCGGGCGTGCGCGCGGCGCCCGCAAATGCGGCAGCGGGCGCCTGCTGCTGCTTCCACCACCAGGCCCCGGCCGCAGCGGCCGCCAGCAACACCAATGACACGAACCACCACCGCACGCGGCCCTGTTGGCGCACAGCAGACCAGGAAGACATGAAAAGAGGAGCGGGCATGGGAAAAAGCGCAGCCAGGCGTGCCGGAGCAATGCGGTAACGGAGGCCGTATGGTAGCCATGGCTCGGCCACCAGCGCTGGACGGGCGCGGGATTTACCCAGGCTTTACCGGTCTTGTACAGACATGGGCATTCATTAGCGCACGCCGACCTGACTGGGCCTGCAACGTGGCACTCGCCTATCTGCCGAGGCCAGCCAAATCCACCCTGTGTGCCCACCGTACTCCGGGCAAAGGCGCATGGTGGGCAACCACCACGGCGCGCTCGGGCTGGTCCGCACAACTGTTCAGCGCCTGGGCGAGGTACGTCACCGAAGGCTTGTCCAGCCCGGCGATGGGGTCATCAATCAGCGTCAGCGGCGCCCCGCTGGCCAATGCAGCCGCCATGCACACCTTGCGCCGAGTGCCGGTGGACAGCGCATGAAAAGGCTTGGGCAAATGCTCTGCCAACGCAAAGCCTGCAACGTGCACCGCCAAAGCGTTCGCATCCCAGCGCGAATACTTGGCGGCTTGCGCATCCAGCCAAGCCTGGGCGGTGGTGGGGTTCACTGCATCCGAGCGCGGGTCCATCCAAAAAACCTGGGCGCTGTAGCGCTCAGGTTCCTGCACAGCATCCACGCCACCCACTGCCACGCGCCCTTTTTGCGCCGCCAGCTCACCTGCAAGCAAACGCAGCAAGGTCGTTTTGCCCGTGCTTTCATCGCCGCACACCAGCACCAATCCCGCATTACAGCGAAGGCTGAAGCCCTGAAAAACGTTGCACTGGGGATAACCAAAATCCAGCGCATCGACAGACAGCAAAGTGGGCATAGGAGACATGGCGTTGCGAGCAAAAAAGGTAGTGGGTGGCGGCAGACATTGTGCACGGCGACTGCTGCACAGACCGGACAATGCGCTCTGATCACCACCCTCTCACACCTACGCCCCATGACCCTGGACTACCTTGATTTTGATTACAGCGAAGACGACGAAGGCACCGGCACTTTTGACGCGATGGCCTGTGTGACGGAAGCGCAATGGGCACGCCTGCAACATGAGATCACTCAGGTGCTGCAGTGGTGTCATGAGCAGTTTCCGGAAGGCCCCAGCCCCTTGGAAGATGGCGGCGATTGGCAGTACGACCTGCAAGGGGTGCAGGAAGTGAGCACACCCGTGGCCCTGCATTTCGACCCAGCGACCGGGGGCATTGCGCGCAAGCTTGAAACGGCAGCACCACCAAGACTGACGGTGACCCTGACCTTGAGCGGCCACGCACAGTTTTGCGAGGCGTTGCGCGCCGAATTCGGCCTGGAGTAGCCCATCTGCGGGGCGTTTTGGGTGCGCGATGGCGACCCAAAACCCCAAGCCCTTTAGGGGAAAAGCCCGCAGCATGCACGCAGCAAACTCTGGCGTTACATTGGAATACTTATTAGTCTAATCAATGACCGGAGAGTAACAATGCTGAAACGCCGTCAATTTCTGGGTGCTGGTGCAGGGCTCTGCGCCTATGCTGCTGGCTCTTTCGTTCCCGTGTGGGCTCAAAGCGCGCCCAATCTGGGTACGCCCACCTTGCCATCTCCGGGGTTTCGCCGCACCAAGATGGGTGACGTCGAAATCATCTCGGTGCTGGACGGAATTGCGCGCCGGCCGCTGGGCGAAGAATTCGTGAAGAACGCCCCGCTCGCGGAAGTCAAAGCCCTGCTGACCTCCCAAGGCCTGCCCACCGACTACATCGACGTGCCGTTCACCCCGTTCGTGGTGATTGCTGGCGGACGCAAGGTGCTGATCGACACCGGCCTGGGTGACTTCGGTGGCCCCAACGCAGGCAAGCTGCTGGAAAACCTGCGTGCCGCAGGTGTGCCCGCCTCCGACATCGACACCGTGCTCATCAGCCACTTTCACGGCGACCATATCAATGGCCTGCGCAACAAGGCGGGCGAACTGGCCTTTGCCAAAGCCAAGGTGATGGTGCCTGCAGCCGAGTACGCGTTCTGGATGGACGACGCCAAAATGGCAGCCGCTCCCGCCGGACAAAAGGGTGCCTTTGAAAATGCCCGCCATACCTTCAGCGCCATGGGGCCTGACATGCTGGTGCAGTTCGCAGCAGGTGCCGAGGTGTTGCCTGGCATCCGCTCGGTGGCCGCTTACGGGCACACCCCAGGGCACACCCTGTTTGAAGTGACATCTGCAGGGCAGAGCTTCTTCTACCTGGCTGACCTGACCAACGTGCCTTCCCTCTTTGCACGCAACCCCGACTGGGCCGTGTCTTTCGATATGGACGCAGAAGCCGCACGCAAGGTGCGTCGTGAGGTCTTTGCGCGGGTGACTTCCAGCAAATCGCTCGTGGGCGGGTTCCACTTCCCCTTCCCGGCGTTTGGCCGGATGACTGCGACAGGTAACGGCTACACATTCGAGCCAACGGTCTGACGCGGGCTGTTTGCCTTAGCAGCCCATCGCATCCAAGCAGCGAAAGGTTGGGGGCAAAAAAGCGAGATCATGGTGGCATTGCTGCTGTGACCTATCCCCCAATTTTTGGCAACCACGCCAACCTATGGCCTAATAGCAGCTTTTCCACCACTTTTTCCAGAGAAGTTCCATGGGCAACAAGATCGTTACCGAAGCAGACCGCAAGCGCACTCCCCGTCCACAGCCCCTGCCAGGCAACACACTGCAAACCCCCGGTCGTGGCCAGCGCGTGAGCCTGGAACGTGGCGTTGCTACCCGCAGCAAGAAGAACCCCGGCAAGCGCTCCAAGAAGGGCGGCTAAAGCCTGTGGTGACCTCAAGCAGGGTCACCCAAAAACAGAAGCCAACCAATCGGTTGGCTTTTTTTTCGCCCCCACTCACTGTTGCACTCACCGTGCCGCGGATGCACTCACAAAGAAGCCGGCTGGGTCTCTGCAAAACCGCGTGCTGGCAACACGATGTGGAACGCGGCCCCTTTAGGCGTGAGGTTGCGCGCAAATATCTGGCCTCCCATGGCTTCGATGATCTTGCGGCAGATGGCCAGCCCCAACCCGGTGCCGCCTGAACCATCTTTGGTTTTGCTGGACTGTACGAAGGCTTCAAAGATCTGCTCCAACTCAGCTTCGGGCACCCCAGGGCCTTCGTCGTGCACCTCCAGATGGACCTGCCCTCGGGAGTCCATGCGTCCCACCACCGAGATGGCGGAGCCAGGGGGCGAAAACTTGATGGCATTGGCCACCACATTGCGAATGACCTGCTGCAGGCGCAGCGGGTCCACCTTCGCCACCAGTGGCAGTTCTGACAGCCGCAACTGCATGGTTTGCTGGCTGCGCGCGAGCAAGGGCTCCAACTCCTTTACTACCGGCTGGATCAGGCCCCGCAAATCGATGCGCTCCAGGTGGAAAGTGCCCACCGTGCTCTCCAGCTTGGAAACCTCAAGCAAGTCGTTCACCAAAGCGAGCATGCGCTGCCCGGCTGAATGGATGTCTTCAAACATGCCTGCCAAGCGCGGCTCGGCGCGCCCGCGCAGCGCGCCCAGCTCGGCAAAACCAAGAATGGACTGCAAGGGGGTTCGCAACTCGTGGCTCATGTTGGCCACAAACTCTGATTTGGCCCGCGATGCTTCCTCGGCTGCGTGCCGGGCTTCCTGGGTGGCGCGCTCGGCCTCGCGGAACTCGCTCACGTCCACGAAGATGGTCAGCACGCCCGACACCTGGCCCTGCGCATCTGTGATGGCGGCCTTGATCACCCGGGTCTCGCGCCGCGTCGTATCGGCATGCAGCACCTTGGTTTCAAAAAAAGCCTGCCCGCCCTTGACAAGCAATTCTCGGGTGTGCAGCAGCTCAACCTGCGCTTCATCTGCAGGCAACAGATCCGGCAGCAGCCGCCCGACCACCGAGCTTCGGTCCAGACCCTTGTATTCCTCCCAGGCACGATTGACCTGAACCACCGCCCCACGCAGGTCCACGACGGAAATCGGCAGCGGATTGGTGTCCAGCAGCAAATTCTGGAAGGCGATCTGGGCCTGCAAGCGGTGTTCTGCCACCCGGCGCTCGGTCACATTCACAGCGCTGCCCACAAAGCCGACCAGCCGCCCTTCGGACCGCAAGGACACCAAGGCCACGTCGAAATGCATTTCGCCGCCATTTCGCGGGCGAACCTTGGTCTGCAGGTGACGCACCCCAGCAGGCGCCAACGGATCCAGCGCCTTGCGCACATCATCGCGGCTGGAGGGATCCACGATGTCCTCCAGGCGCTTGCCGATGGCCTGCTCTTTCGGGCTACCGCTGAAGGCTACCCAGTGATCGTTCACATAAGTGACCATCCCCTGCGCATCGATACGAAAGATCAGCTCCTGCACGCTGCGCATCAGCACGCTCAGCTCGCGCTCACTCTGGGCAATGCGCTGCTGCGCTTTGTTGGCAGCAACTTGGGCTGCTTCACGCAACTTGACCACCCGCCACACGGCTGCGGTCAAACCAGCCACCAGCAGGACCAAAGCACCACCAATGCCCAAAAGCGCCTTGGCGCCAGACAACCAACGCCAGACAACACCGCTGTACGACTCCTCCACGATCACCACCAGCGGTTTGGTGCTGGAGGCGCGGAATGCCAGGAGCTGCCGATCCCCCAGCACACCACGCCCTACGTACTGCTCGTGCTCTTTGGAGGCCAGGTAACTGGTGAATACAGGGATACCGCCGACGTTGGTGCCCATGAGCGCAGCACCATCGCGAGACCCGGCCAAGACCATGCCCCGATCAGTGGTCACGATGGATTCAAAGCTGCCACCTTCCAGCGCAAGATACTGAAAGTTGGAAAACGCATCCGGGTTGATCAAGCCCACCAGAAACAGTGGGCGACCCGCCTCGCTCGCCATAGGGCGCAACAAAGGAATGAACGCCAGGCCCGGCGGTGCTTTCACCGCAGGGGCGCCCACCTGGATCGCAGCCAATCCCCTCCCCATGACCAAGGGGCCCAGCACTGCACGGCCGCCGACATTTCGGGGGCCCAAACGCTCCAGATCGATGCGAATGCCTGCCTCAGAGGGACTGGTGCTTGCAAGAATATTGCCATGCGCATCAGCCACCGCAATGGTTCGCAAAAAAGGCAGGCCCGACAGCGTTTGATTCAGCGCCGCCTGTATGGCCGCAGCATCAGGAACATCAGCGCGCAGCGCTGGCGATATTGCCAGAGCATCCAGCGCCATTTCGCCGGAATCCAGCGTGCGCGTGACCTGGTCTTCAATCACTCTGGCCAGCAAGATCGAGTGAGACTGCTCTTCAGCGATGGCACGGCGAAACGCATTGCCAGTGACCAGCGCCACCAGGATCACAGCGATCAGCGTGGCAGCGGCGCCCCCCACCAGCACCAGTGTGCTGGCCCTGGACCAACGCTCCGAGGTGGGGGCGTTGATGGAAGCGGCTGCATGCGTGTTGGCCATGTTCAACGAACCACAATGGGCCCCAGCCCCTGCTTGCTGGCGGCATTGTTCAACCTGCCGTCCTTCTTGATGCGCGAGACGAACTCATCCACCACCGCAAGCCACTGAGCATCGCCCGGTTTCACCGCATACGCATAAGGCAGCACCGAAAAAGGCTCGGCGGGTGCAATCAGTCGCGCCCAGTCAGCGTTGTCCAGCAAGCGCCGGCTGTAGGGATAGTCGGTCATGAACACATCCACACGCCCAGCCACCAGTTCCCGCTCTCGCGTCGCCGGCAACTTCACACGCACCAGTTGGGCATGCTTGAGGCGCTGCTCCATCACCGGCTCCATGAAGGTGCCGGATTGAACGGCAACCAGCACCCCTGGCTTGTCAATATCCGACCATTCGCGGACAACTTGGTTGCTCTTGGTCGTGATGCCGTAAATATCACTGCGCAAATAAGGCTGGGTGAAACGCAATTTCTCCGCCCGTTGCGCGGTAACGCCCACGGCAAACATCGCCACATCGCAACGATCCTCCACAAGGTCACTGACCAGCGTTGGAAACGAAGAGTCCACGTATTCGACGCGAACGTTCAAGTCTGCAGCCAGCGCAGCGGCCAGCTCAATGTCGATACCGCTCAGTTCTTGCGTGCGTGGGTGGCGGTAAGTGACACCGTAGTATTCGGGCCAGATGCACACCTTCAGAGCCCTTGCCGTGCGCACTCTGTCCAGAACGGGCTGAGCGTGGGCGTAGCCAAGCAGCAGCATGCCAAGCACCGCCAGCAGCGGGCAAGCCCTCGAGAGAAAAATCATGACAACCCCCTCCGCCCAGAAGTAGCCGCTCAAACGCGGCGGGTCCATCGAGCGCGCAGCCGCTCTACCTCGCAGCTTGGGCACGGTAGCGCGGCCGTGAAGCTCACGCCTCGGCTTCCATGCGGTAGATGGTTTCGAGCACCTGCAATGTGCTGAAAGGCTTCATCAAATAATCGTCCGCCCCTGCGGCCAAACCTGCCTCTTTGTCACCGGCCTGAACACGGGCTGTCAGCAAGACGACTTTCGTGAACCGTGTGGCGTGGTCTGCCTTGATCTGGCGGCATACTTCCAAACCGTTCAGGGTGCCGGGCATCATGATGTCCAGCAGCACGATGTCAGGGCAGATCTCACGACACAGTGCCAACCCAGCGTCACCCGTAGAAGCCTCATGGATTTCGAAGTCATCGAACTCCAGCGTCATTTTCAATAACTTGCGAATGTCGGCATGGTCTTCAACAATCAGTATTTTTTTCATGGCACGCCCTTGAAAGAGATGGTGAACCTAGCCTCATGGCGCTTCAGGTGGTTATTGTCCCGTTGCTTCGTTTGCTTGGTATGATCAAATCATATCAAGCATTTGTATCAAATGCAAGCTCTTCTCCCTGCTATGAAAAAAGAGGAAAATGCGCAACTCATGAAATCTGAAAAAACACCACCACCGTCGCTGGTCCAAGACCACTACACCACTTTGGAAGTGGCCAGCATGCTCGGGCTTGCGGTGCGGTCGGTGCAATTGATGGTCGATCGCAACGAGCTGGAAGCGTGGAAGACCCCTGGGGGTCACCGCCGCATCTCTAGAGCTTCGGTAGAGCAGTGGATCAATGCCCGTACGGGCGCAGGCGGCAAGGCCGCCTCGCAGCCTGCTGGCAGTGGCAATGGCGCAGTGGGTACTGGCACGCCAGCGCGCGGCCGTGGTGCTCCGCAGATTTTGTTGATCGAAGACTCCATCCACTTTCAAAACCTGGTCACCCTGCTTGTGAACCAGCACTTCCCAGGCGCTGCTTTGCACACGGCCAGCGATGGCATCACCGGCTTGGCCATGTATGGGCAGATTCAGCCCGACATCCTGATCGTGGACATTCTGCTGCCGGGCATCGACGGGGCCACGCTGATCACCACCTTGCGGTCTCACCCGCAATTCGCCCGCAGCCGGCTGATTGTGGTGACCTCGCTGGACCAAGAGCAGCGAGAGCCCTACGCGTTCGCCTTGCAGGGTGTGACAGTGATCCATAAACCCCAACTGGTGGCAGAACTGCCCGCCATACTGGCACAGTCGCTGCCCGCCCCCACCGCATGACGAGCGCTGCATCGCCCTGTGTTTTGCTGGTGGAGGACGACACCTCCATCACGCGATTCGTGGCAATGGCGCTGGATCAGTTGCCCATTGAGCTGCTCACCTGCACCAGCGTGCCTGCCGCAGTGGCGTTGCTAGAGCAGCACGATATCCAGCTCGTGATCACGGACTTGATGCTGCCGGGCGAGTCTGGCATTTCTTTGGTGCAACGCCTTTCAGCGAATCCGCAGCTGCGGGGTGGCACGCTGGTGGCCGTCTTCAGCGCTGGCCTGACGACGGCTGTGAAGGAGAAGTTGCAGGGAATGGACCTTTGGAGAGTTCTGTCCAAGCCGATCGCCGCGCGAGAACTGGAGAGTTGCGTGCGCGATGCACTGGGCCTGCATGCGTCGCCAGAGGCGGATACCAATACTGCAACGGCAGCGCTGCAGCCCTCCTCCACCAACCCGGCTGCCAAACCAACCCCAGCCACCAACGCTTCCGAGACATTGGCCATCGCAACCCATTTTGGTGGCGACACACAACTCTTCACCACCTACCGCGCGGCATGTCTCAAGCAGTTTGCCGCCGATGTGCAAACGGGTGATGCCGCAGCGCAAGCGCAAGACTGGCCCGCTCTGCGCACGCTGGCCCACAGCCTCGCCACCGTGCTCCTCACACTGGGCAGGCCGCAAGACAGCCTGGTCGCCAGGGCGCTGGAGGATGCCGCAGCCGTGGCTGATGCCGCCACCTGTAGCAGCGGCTGGAGTGATTTGCGGCATCGCCTCGCGATGCTGAACTGAACGCAGCCCGCCAGCCACATGACGGCTGGTTGGTTTGCCCCATCGGCGCATGAGTCACTGCGCCACCCTCCCAATGGGGGTGCAAAACGCCTGCACGAACACTGACGTGCAAACCTGTTCAAAATGACGCCATGATCACCGTCCACCACCTTGAAACCTCGCGCTCGCAGCGCATTCTTTGGCTCTTGGAAGAGTTGGGCTTGCCCTACCAGCTCAAGGTCTACCAACGTGACAAGCGCACCCGGCTTGCGCCTCCTGAACTCAAACAGATCCACCCGCTGGGCAAGTCGCCCGTCATCACCGACGGGCAGATCGTGGTGGCGGAATCGGGGTCAATCATTGAATACCTGGTCGAAACCCATGCCATCCAAGCCACTGGCGAGCTGGCGCACCTCGCTCCCGCTGCGGGCACGCCTGCCCACCGCCAATGCCGGTTCTGGATGCACTACGCAGAGGGGTCACTGATGAACTGGCTGGTCATGAAACTGGTGTTCGCCAGCATTCCCAAACAGCCCATGCCGTTCTTTGTGAGGCCGGTGGCCAAGGCGCTGTGTGCCACTGTGCAAAGCAAGCTGATCGACCCCAACGTGGACACGGCCCTGGACTTCATGGAAGACCACTTGGCCACCCACCACTGGTTCGCGGGTGAGCACATCACCATGGCTGATTTTCAAATGAGCTTTGCGGTGGAAGCAGCTCTTGCGCGGGCCAACCCCGGCAAACCCCGCCCTCACCTGCAGGCCTACCTGCAGCGCATGCAGGCCCGCCCAGCCTACCAACGCGGCATTGCCAAAGGCGGGCCTGTGGTGATGAGCGCCTGAGCCCTCACACGCCGCACACCAGCGGCCCGGTGGGCGCCAGTTCACGCTCGTTCTTGGCGCGCGCCACCTCTACGCCTTGTGGCAGGGCCACGCCGTTTTTCACCGCCAGGATCTCGGCCATCACGCTGACGGCAATCTCAGGCGGTGTCTTGCTGCCGATGTACACCCCAATGGGGCCGCGCAGTCGCTGCAGCGATACCTCGGTCTGCCCGAAGTGCTCCATCATGCGGGCGCGGCGCGCCTCGTTGTTGCGCCGGGAGCCAATGCCACCAATGTAAAACGCCTCTGACGCCAAGGCTTCCAGCAGCGCCAGATCGTCCAGCTTGGGGTCGTGCGTGAGGGCCACCACGCAACTGCGGCGGTCGGGCTTGAAGGCGGCCACCACATCGTCTGGCATGTCTCTTACCAGCTTGGCGCCCGGCACGTTCCAGCTGCCGACAAACTCTTCGCGCGGGTCGCACACCGTCACGGCAAAACCGCTGAACAGCGCCATGGTGGCCAGGTATTCCGCCAACTGTCCGGCTCCGATGAGCAGCATGCGGTATTCGGGGCCGAAGGTGTTGGTGAGCTGCACAGCGTCCACCACCAGCTCGGCAGGTGCTGCAGCCGCTTGCAGGCTGACCCGCCCATCAGGGAGCAGCACAGTGCGTTGCACCAGTTGACCAGACTCCAGCTGTGCGACCAATTCCGCAAGACTCTGCGGGTCGGGGTCGTATTCCAACAGCAGCTCCAGTGTGCCGCCGCAGGGCAATCCAAACCGGTGGGCCTCGTCGGCTGTCACTCCGTACTTCACAAAGGTGGGCGGCCCGCTGGGGATGGCGTGCGCCAGACCACGGTCTGCCCCTGCGGCCTGCGCGTAGGCGCGGGTGTGGCGGTCAATCAAGTCGTCTTCAATGCAACCGCCGGATACGGAGCCCACCACCGCCCCCGTTTCGCACAGGGCCATGATGGAGCCGACGGGCCGAGGCGACGACCCCCAGGTGCGCACCACCGTGGCCAGCAAAGCGCGCTGGCCCGCCTGGCGCCAAGCCAGCAGGGTGCGCAACACCATCACATCCAGATTTTCCATGCTCCTACCTCACTGCAAGCGCTGGCTTGTTCAACTCATTAACCACGCCACCATCGCCAATACCGCCACACCGATGGCAATCCAGCCCCACACCGGCATGCCGCCCGAGGCTTGCGAATCGGTTGGCAGCGCAATAGGCTGCGTTGGGGCATGCGACATCACCGTATCCTGGGCTTCTTCGCCGGCCGCCTCCCGGGGGTAGCGGCGCTGCATTTCGTTGTCAAAACGTTTGAAAAAATCTTCTGCCATGGTTTTGGCAGCCCCGTCGATGAGCCGCTGGCCGAGCTGCGCGATCTTGCCGCCCACCGTGGCGTGCACGGTGTAATGCAATTCGCAGGTGGGCAGACCCGAGGCATCGGCAGGCGCTGGTTCCAATCGCACTTGCGCTGTGCCCTTGCCAAAACCGGCCACACCGCCCGAACCATCGAAAGCGATGGTGTAGCTCTCAGGCGGCACGATGTCTGCCAACGTGATCTTGCCCGCGAACTTCGCAGACACCGGCCCGATCTTGAGCGCCATGGCCACGACGTACTGATTTTCGCCACTGGCCTCTACCTTGTCGCAGCCGGGGATGCAAAGCTTGAGAACATCAGGGTCATTCAGCGCCTCCCAGGCTTGTTGCTGGGTCACGGCCAGGGTGCGGCTGGCTTGCATTTCCATGATTAGGTTCCTTCGTTCAGTGAATATTCAAACTTTTACGGCCTGACGGCGCTGCGGCTGCAACACCGCCGCAATGCTGCGCGCCAATTGCTGCAGGCTCTCCAGGTTGTGCACGGCCAGCATGCCGTGGGCGTGGCGATGCAGCACCTCTGCGCCACGCGCAGTGGGGCGGTAGCCTTCGTAGCGCAGCAGGGGGTTCAGCCACATCAGCTGCCCGCAGTGTCGGCGCAGCCAGCCCAACTCTTGCAGCAGCGCGGCAGGCTCGCCCGTGTCCAGCCCATCGCTGATGAGCAGCACCAGCGTGCGCCGCCCCACCAGTCGGCGCGCGTGCTGGCGGCGCAGCTGGTGCAACGCCTCACCCAGTCGGGTGCCGCCTGCAAAGTCGGTGATGGCGGCACTGGCGTGGGCCAGCATGGCGTCGCCATCGGCGTGACGGAAGGTCGGGGTCAGGTCGGTCAGGCCTGTGCCAAACGCGAACACATCGCGCCGCCCCACATTCCGCGCAGCACCCTGCCCTCGCGCCGTGGCGGCGTGCAAGAAGGTGAGCAGCAGGCGTGCATAGCGCTCCATCGATCCGGACACATCCACCAGCACCAGCAGGGGCACGGGCTGGTCGCGCCGCGCCAGGCGTGGCAACTCCAGCAGCTCGCCGCCCGTGCGCGCGGCCCGGCGCATGGCGGCGGCCCAATGCGGGCGGCTGCCCCGGCTGCCGGGGCAGGTGCGGCGTGATGCGTAGCGCGGCAGGGGCAAGGCCACCTCGCACACCAAGCGCTGCACCAGCTGGTATTCACCAGCAGTGAGCTGGTTGAAATCTGCCCGGCGCAAGCGCTGCTGGTCGCTCGCTGTCATGGCGGCGTCGAATTCGATCTTTTGCTCTTGCGTGCTGGCGTGCTGCTGCCGTGCCGCACGCAGCGGCGCCAGCGCATCGGCCACGCGCTGGCGGCGGGGGGCGCCTTTGGATTTTTCGGGGGCGGTGGGCAACATCTGCGCCAGCAGCTTCTGCGCCACATCGGGGTTGCGGAAGTACGCGGCAAACAGCTCGCGAAACACCTGGCGGTCTTGCTCGCGGCTGATGAGCACGGCCTCCAGCGCGGCGGCCATGTCCTGCCGGGCCAGGCCCACCAGCAACAGGGCTTGCTGGGCCAGCGCCATCCGGGCGGCATCGACTGGCACACCGGCGCGGCGCAGGGCGCGACCAAAGCCGGTAAGGTTGTCCGCCAGCTTGCCGCTGCGCGCATCCCCCAATTGCGAGGCGGTGCCATGCGTCCAGCCGGTAGCTGCGGCAACAGGAGCAGCCCCTGCCCCGCTCATGAAGCCTCCGGCTGCAACAACTCAGACGCCAGCGCGGCGGTCAGTGCCGCGACATCCTCACGCTGCTTGAACAAGATGCCCGCGGTGTCGCTCACCACCTCGGGGTCCACCACCAGCGTGTCCAGCGCCACCAGGGCCTTGGCCCATTCCACACTTTCGGCAATGCCGGGGGCGCGCTGGAAGGCGTCAGCAAACGGCTGGCTGCGCAGGCGCGACACAAACAGCGCCACCTGCTGGGCCAGAGCATCGCTGGCACCGGGCACCTGCGCGCGGACAATGGCCAGCTCGCGCTCGCGCTCGGGGTAGTCCAGCCAGTGGTATAGGCAGCGGCGCTTCACAGCGTCGTGCAGGTCACGCGTGCGGTTGCTGGTGAGGATGGTGACGGGCGTCACGGCCGCCTGCACGGTGCCGATTTCCGGAATGCTGACCTGGTACTCGCCCAGATATTCGAGCAGGAAGGCTTCAAACGGCTCGTCGGCGCGGTCTACCTCGTCAATGAGCAGCACTGCCCCGGGCGCAGGTGCGCGCAGGGCCTGCAGCAGCGGACGGGGAATGAGGTAGCGGTCTTGGTACACCTCGGCCTCGATGTCACGAACGGAACCGAGCGCCGCACGGCCGCCCGAAGGCGCGGGCGCCCCCTCGGGGGGCAGCGAGGACACGCCAGTGCCGAGCGTGGGGGCCAACATTTCAGCGGCACGCAGATGCAAAAGCTGCGCGGCGTAATTCCATTCGTACAGCGCCTCGCGCTGCTCCATGCCGTCGTAGCACTGCAGGCGAATCAGCACCCGCTGCAGCGCCCGGGCCAAAGCCTGCGCCAAGGCTGTCTTGCCCACGCCGGGCTCACCCTCCAGCAGCAGCGGCCGCTGCAACTTCAACGCAAGGAACACAGCGGTGGCCAGCCGCCGGTCTGCGAGGTAGCCCTCGTTCCGCAGCGCCTGCATCAGGGCATCGACAGAGGCCAAGGCATTCATGCTTGATTGCTTCACTTTTGATAGCTACTTGCGCTTGATGGATAAGCGCTAGAGGACAATTTCATTCAAAAACATCACCATTAGTACACGCGCCCTTCGATACCGGAGCGCCCTGGGCCAGCAACCGCCGTGCAAGGGCCGCCCCGCAGCACCGGCGGTGTCCCCCTTCCCGAATGGCACCGCCATGCGAGAGAAGGGGGAAGCGGCGCAGCCGCTCAGGGGGATGTCATCTTCGCCACCGCGCGCTGGGTTTGCACGCTGATGAGGTTGGCCCGGTAGGCCGAGCTGGCATGCAGGTCAGCATTCAGGTCGCTGGGGTCGATTACCACCGCGGCTGCGGCCTGGGGCGTAAAGTCTCGCGACAGCGCGGCTTCCAGCCCCGCGTGGCGGAACACGCAGCTTGAAGCCCCGGTCACAGCCACGCGCACACCCGCATCGAACTGCGCCACAAACACGCCCACCAGCGAAAAGCGCGAGGCAGGCTGCTTGAACTTCATGTAGGCCGCGCGCTTTGGGATAGGGAAGCGCACGGCGGTGATGATCTCGCCCTCGTCCAGCGCGGTGGTGTACATGCCCACAAAAAATTCGTCTGCCGCAATCTCGCGCCGGTTGGTGATGACGGTGGCCCCCAGTCCCAGCACCGCGCTGGGGTAGCAGGCGGCGGGGTCGTTGTTGGCAACAGAGCCGCCCAGCGTGCCGCGTGCGCGCACCTGCCGGTCGCCAATGCCCGCAGCCAAGTCGGCCAGGGCCGGGATAGCTGCTTTGACCTCGCTGCTGGCCGCCACATCGGCGTGGCGCGTCATGGCACCGATCACCAAAGCGTTGCCCTCGCGGCGAATGCCCGCCAGCTCGGCAATGCTGTTCAAGTCAACGATCTTCTCGGGATTGGCCAGGCGCAGCCGCATGGAAGGCAGCAGGCTTTGCCCACCGGCCAGCAGCTTTCCGCCCTGGGCAATGAACTGCGCGGCAGCGGCGGTGGAAGCAGGCGCTTCAAAGGTGAATGCGTACATGGTCGAATCTCCTTATGCCTTGGCTTGTTGAATCGCTTCCCACACGCGGTGGGGCGATGCGGGCATGTCAAAGTCCTTCACGCCCAGAGGTCGTAGCGCATCGAGCACGGCGTTGATCACCGCCGGTGGCGAGCCGATGGCCCCGGCCTCGCCGCAGCCCTTGGTGCCCAGCGGGTTGTGGGTGCACGGCGTGCAGACATGGCCAAGCTTGAACTCGGGGAAGTCGTCCGCACGCGGCATGGCGTAGTCCATGAAGCTGCCGGTAAGCAACTGGCCGGTCTCGCGGTCGTACACGCAGTTCTCCAGCAGCGCCTGGCCAATGCCTTGCACCAGCCCGCCATGCACCTGACCCTCCACGATCATGGGGTTGATGATGGTGCCGAAGTCGTCCACCGCCGTGAACTTGTCCACGCGCGTCACGCCAGTCTGTGGGTCAATCTCCACCTCGCAGATGTAGGTGCCTGCTGGGAAAGTGAAGTTGGTCGGGTCGTAGAAGGCGGTTTCGTTCAGCCCAGGTTCGAGCTTGTCCAGCGGGTAGTTGTGCGGCACATAGGCGGTGAGCGCTACCTGGCCAAACGGGATCTTCTTGTCCGTGCCGCGCACGGTGAATTCACCGTTGGCAAAGTCGATGTCGGCGTCGCTGGCCTCCATCAAATGCGCGGCAATTTTCTTGGCCTTGGCCTCGATCTTGTCCAGCGCCTTCATGATGGCTGCGCCGCCCACGCTGATGGAGCGCGAGCCATACGTCCCCATGCCAAACGGTACGCGGCCCGTGTCGCCGTGCACGATGTCCACGTTCTCCACCGGGATGCCCAGGCGCGCGGCCACCACCTGGGCAAAAGTGGTTTCATGCCCCTGGCCGTGGCTGTGCGAGCCGGTGAACACCGTCACGCTGCCCGTGGGGTGCACCCGCACCTCGCCGCATTCAAACAGCCCGGCGCGTGCGCCCAAAGCGCCAGCGATGTTGGATGGCGCAATGCCGCAGGCCTCGATGTACGACGAATAGCCGATGCCCCGCAGCAACCCCTTGGCAGCGCTGGCAGCCTTTCGCTGCTCAAACCCGGCCACATCGGCCAGCTTGTTGGCACCATCCATGCAGGCGTTGAAGTCACCCGTGTCGTACTGCAGCGCCACCGGCGTCTGGTACGGAAAGGTCTGGATGAAGTTGCGGCGGCGGATTTCGTCCTGCGAGAGGCCCATCTCCCACGCGCAGCGGGTGACCAGGCGCTCCAGCAGGTAGGTGGCCTCAGGGCGGCCTGCGCCCCGGTAGGCGTCCACCGGCGCAGTGTTGGTGAACCACGAGTCCACCTCTACATACACCTGAGGCGTGCTGTACTGACCCGCCAGCAGCGTGGCGTAAAGAATGGTGGGCACGGCGCTGGCAAAGGTGCTGAGGTAGGCACCCAGGTTGGCGTGCGTATGCACGCGCAGGGCCAGGAACTTGCCGTCCTTGTCCATCGCCATTTCGGCATGGCTCACATGGTCGCGGCCATGGGCGTCGGAGAGGAAAGCCTCGCTGCGGTCGGCCACCCACTTGATGTTGCGGTTGAGCTTTTTGGACGCCCAGGTCAGGCAGACGTCTTCGGCATACAGATAGATCTTGGAGCCGAAGCCACCGCCCACGTCGGGCGCAATCACGCGCACCTTGTGCTCTGGCAGGCCCATCACAAACGCTGTCATCAACAGGCGCTCAACGTGCGGGTTCTGGTTGCTCACGTACAGCGTGTATTCGTCGCTGGCCCGGTTGTAGCTGCCGATGGCTGCGCGCGGCTCCATGGCGTTGGGAATCAGGCGGTTATTGACCAAGTCGAGCTTGGTGACATGCGCCGCATTGGCAAACGCTGCGTCCACACCGCCCTTATCGCCAATGGCCCACTTGAAGCAATGGTTGTCTTGCGCAATGTCGTGCACCACCGCACCGGCCACCGCGCCCGATGCAGCATCTGCCACATTGACCACGGCGGGCAGCACGTCATAGTCCACCTGCACCAGCTCGGCCGCATCGCGGGCCTGCTGCTGGGTGTACGCTACCACCATGGCCACATGGTCGCCCACGTAGCGCACCTTGCCCTGGGCCAGGATGGGGTGTGGCGGCTCCTTCATGGGCTCGCCGTTGGTGCTGGTGATGAGCCAGCCACAGGGCAGGCCGTTGATGTTGTCGGCGGCCACATCGGCCCCCGTGAACACGCCCAGCACGCCAGGAGCGGCCTTGGCCGCATCGATATTGATGCTGTTGATCTTGGCGTGGGCGTGCGGTGAGCGCACGAACACCGCGTGGCATTGCGCGGCCAGCACCACATCGTCGGTGTACTGGCCGGCGCCGGTGAGGAAGCGGTAGTCTTCCTTGCGCTTCAAGGCCTCGCCAATGTATGGCAGCTTGGAAAAGTCGGATGCACCCATGGTCGTTCTCCTCTTTCCTGGTTAAGCCATGGCCTTCTGGCCGACCTGCACTGCGCGCACGATGTTCTGGTAGCCCGTGCAGCGGCAGATGTTGCCTTCCAGCAGCTCGCGGATCTCGCCCTCGCTGGCGTCGGGGTGGTGCTTGCACAGGTCTACCGCGCTCATCACCATGCCGGGGGTGCAGAAGCCGCACTGCAGGCCGTGGCACTCTTTGAAGGCCGCCTGCATGGGGTGCATGGTGCCGTCGGGCGCGGCCATGCCCTCGATGGTGGTCACCTCGGCCCCCTGGGCCTGCACGGCCAGCATGGCACAGGACTTGACGGCGCGGCCGTTGACGTGAACGGTGCAGGCACCGCACTGGCTGGTATCGCACCCTACGTGGGTGCCTGTGAGCTGCAGGTGCTCTCGCAACGCGTGAACCAGCAGGGTGTTGGGGGGGACGTCTATGCTGGCCGCGCGGCCGTTGACGGTGAACTGCACTTGCATCTCGCTGTCTCCTGTAATGGTGATGGCTGGATTCGCACGGCGCATCTTGAAACGCCCCTGCCCCCCGCTTCTCTAGGGACAACCCTAGAAACACCCGGCGCTGCGCGGGATATTCTCAAAATGAAACATGCTGCACTGCACACCGGTGCACCATGCGCGGAAATCTTCACCCCCTTGCCACCTCGCCTTGCGCGCACGCTCCCACGGCGTACCCAAGGCCCTGCCCCAGGGACTGCGATGCTTGCTGCTGCCGATCCGTCATCCCACCACCGCCAGGCCCTGATCCAGAGGGCCCGGCAGAGCGTTTTGCTGGGCGCGGGTGGCGAGGTATCGCTGGAGCCATGGATCACGCGCTCGTGGCAGCGGTGCCTGGCCGCCGGGCTCCATCCCGGGCACAAGGTGGTCTTCAACCCCATCAGCGGCCAGGCATTGCGCCAGCTGGCCGATGAAAGCCATGCGCTGGTGCAGGCCGCGCGGCCGGTGCTGGACCAGCTCACCCGCGCAATTGCGGGCATGCGCTACTTCGCGATGTTGACCAACGCGCGCGGCGTGGTGATTGATGTGCAAGGCGCGGTGGATCGGCACGACGCGCGCAGCCAGCTGATCGGCCGCGTGGGGGTGGACCTCTCTGAAGCCGCTGTGGGCACCACCGCCATCGGCGCTGCGCTGACCGAACTGACCCCGGTCTGGCTGCACCGGGGCGAGCACTTTTGCGATGACAACAGCGCATACAGCTGCGCAGGCGCGCCTCTGTTCGACCCGGAAGGGCGCTGCATGGGCATGCTGGACCTGACAGGCGTGGATGTGCCCGAGCGGCCCGAGCTGCGGCACCTGGTGGCGCGATCTGCCCGTGCGATCGAAGATGCACTGCTGCTGTCTCGCCCGCACGACTGGCTGATGCGATTGAACTGGCCCGGCGGCGCACTGGGCGGCGAAAGCGATGGCCTGGTCACGCTGGACGACGACGGCCAGGTGCTGGGCACCAACACCACGGCGCGGCAACTGCTTCCCATGCCGCTGCGCAGCCCCGGCGGCGCTCTGCACAGCGCCGATCTGTTTGCCATGCCCTGGGCCATGCTGCGCGATGCGGCATGCCAGCAGCGCAGTGCAGCCATGCCGGTCCCGCTGTGGTCGGGTCTGCGCCTGCAAGCGCTGGTGCAACCGGCTGCAGCAGTTCAGGGCCGTGTGCGCGCAAGCCCTGCCGCGCCCTTGCGGCAGACAGAAACCGCGCTGATCCGCCAGGCGGTGCAAGACGCCCGTGGCAATGTGGCCGAGGCCGCGCGCGCACTGGGCATCAGCCGCGCCACGGTGTACCGCAAGCTAGGTCAGCCCGCAGGGAAATTTTGAACAAAAATGAGCCCTAGAGCTCACCAGAAAAGCGCCAGCAGCTATCAAAAACAGAGCAAGCCAACCTACGGCGGCCCATCCCTCAATCCCACAGCGCCAGCACCACCGCCGATTCATCCACCTGCAGCTTGACCCGGGATCGCACCCGCAAGCCGCTGCCTGCCGGCGCAAAGCCCACCATCTGCACACCCGCATCGAGCTGCGCGGCCACCTCGTCGACCTCGGGGCCGCGTGAAAGGCGGGTCACGCGCCCTTCCCACAAGTTCACCCCAGCGGAGGGCGACTCGGCATACGGCATCGCCCGCACCGCCGTGGCCTTGCACAGTGCCAACAAGGCCTGCCCAGGCTGCAGGCCCAGCAGCTCGGCACTCTCCGCCGTGATGCGCGATGCCAGCGACAAGGCCACCGATCCCGGCTCGGCCGCCTTGAAATGCACACGGGCGATGGGCCCCAGCCGCTCTACCGACTCCACCACGCAGGGCCACTGGTTGCGCATGCTGGTCTTCACGCCCAAGCGGGGGGCAGGCTGCTGCAGGCGCTGCAGCACCGCGCTGCGGGCCTGGGCCATGGCATCAGCGGCCGCCAGCAGTTCCAGCCCGGCAGGGGTCAGGCGCGCCCCACCACCGCCAGCGCCCCCCACCACGCGCTCTACCAGCGCCACGCCCGCCAGGTTGGTCAACGTGTCCACCGCCTGCCAGGCCGCTTTGTAGCTCACGCCCACCGCCCGCGCTGCGCGCGAGATGGAGCCCAGCGCGCCAATCTGGCGCAGGATGCCGATGCGGCGGTCAGAAAGGTCGTGCCCCAGAGCACCGGCCAGCGAATGGGAAGAAGAAGGCATGCAGGAAGTGTAGACAGCCTACACACCGCAGGGGCATACGCCCCACTGGTTGGCAGGCGCTTCTATACTTCGCTATTCCATTCATGAATAGCGCTTTGCGCCCACCTTATGCGCCTGCCTGCCATCCGCCACCCTTGGGCCGTTGCCCTCGCCCTCTTGCTCAGCGGCCTTACCTGCGCCCACGCAGACCAGGTTCAGGTCGCCGTGGCAGCCAACTTCACCGCCCCCATGCAGAAGATTGCAGCCGCTTTTGAGGCAGACACGGGCCACAAGGCCGTGCTTTCGTTTGGGGCTACAGGCAAGTTCTATGCGCAGATCACCAACGGTGCACCGTTTCAGGTGTTCCTGTCGGCAGACGACACCACCCCGGCCCGGCTCGACCGGGAAGGCCGCACCGTGGCCGGGTCGCGCTTCACCTACGCGATAGGCCAACTGGTGCTCTGGAGCCCCAACGCCCACTACGTGGACGCGCAAGGCGCAGTTCTCAAGACGGGAGACTTCAAGCACCTCTCGCTTGCCAACCTCAAGCTCGCGCCCTATGGCGCTGCAGCCATGCAGGTGCTGGACAAACAGGGCCTGACCGCACATCTGCAGGCGCGCATCGTTACCGGTGAAAACATTGCCCAGGCCTACCAGTTCGTTGCCAGCGGCAACGCCCAGCTGGGGTTCGTGGCACTGTCGCAGGTGATGGAGGACGGCAAGATCACCAAAGGCTCGGCCTGGGTTGTTCCTTCCGACTTGCATGCGCCCATCCTGCAAGACGTCGCGCTGCTGGCCAGTGGCAAGGACAACCCCGCAGCCACTGCGCTGATGCAATACCTGCGCAGTGACAAGGCGCGCGCGGTGATCAAGGCCTTCGGCTACCGCTTCTGACGGCGCACTCGCCCCAACGCCAGCCCTGGTTCTGCGAAGATCGCGGGCGCCATGCCTCTTTCAAGCCACTCGTCCTGCCGCCATGCCGTTCTCTGCTGAAGACTGGACCGCCATCGCGCTCACCCTGCGGCTCGCGGCCACCACCACAGTGCTGCTGCTGGTGCTGTGCACGCCCATTGCGTGGTGGCTTGCCACCACCCGCTCCCGCTGGCGCGGCCCGGTGGGGGCCATCGTGGCCCTGCCCCTGGTACTGCCGCCCACGGTGATTGGTTTTTATCTGCTGGTCACCATGGGCCCCAACGGCCCATTGGGGCAGCTGACCCAGGCGCTCGGTCTGGGCACCCTGCCATTCACCTTCCCCGGCCTGGTGATTGGCTCGCTGGTGTATTCGCTGCCGTTTGCGGTGCAACCCTTGCAGCGCGCATTCGAGGCCATCGGCCCGCGCCCGCTGGAAGCCGCCGCCACGCTGGGCGCCAGCGCGCTGGACCGGTTTTTTACCGTGGCCCTGCCCCTGGCGCGCCCCGGCTTCGTCACCGCGGCCATTCTGAGCTTTGCCCATACGGTGGGCGAGTTTGGCGTGGTGCTGATGCTGGGCGGCAACATCCCTGGCGTCACGCGCGTTGTCTCGGTGCAAATCTATGACCACGTGGAGGCGCTGGAATACGCCCAGGCCCATTGGTTGGCGGGCGGCATGGTTGCATTCTCTTTCGTAGTGCTACTGACCCTGCATTGGTTGCAACCTCGAGGAGCGCGACTGTGAACGGCATGGAACTGCAGCTGCGCTTGCAGCGCACCACCTTCACGCTCGACGTTGATCTGCACCTGCCCGGCCAAGGCGTTTCCGCCTTGTTTGGGCCTTCGGGCTGCGGCAAGACAACCCTGCTGCGCGCAGTGGCAGGACTGGAACGAGCCCACCCAGGCAGGGTCGCGGTGCACGGTCAGGTGTGGCAAGACGATGCCCAGGGGGTGTGGCGGCCCACCCACGAACGCGCACTGGGCTATGTCTTCCAGGAGGCTAGCCTGTTTCACCACCTTAGCGTGCGCCGCAATATCGAGTACGGCCTGAACCGTACGCCTGCAGCACGCCGCCAGATTGCCCTGGAACAGGCGGTGGACCTGCTGGGTATTGCGCCTTTGTTGGAGCGCGCTACCGAAACCCTCTCTGGCGGTGAGCGCCAGCGTGTGGCTATTGCTCGAGCGTTGGCCACCAGCCCGCGCGTGCTGCTGATGGACGAGCCACTGGCAGCGCTGGACATGGCTCGCAAAGCAGAGGTACTGCCCTACTTAGAACGCCTTCCGCGCGAATTGGACATGCCCATCCTGTACGTAAGCCACGCTACTGACGAAGTCGCCCGACTTGCGTCCCACCTTGTGCTGCTACGAGACGGCAAGGTACAGGCGCAAGGCGACCCGGCAGAGCTGATGGGCGCGCTGGACTTACCCCTCGCGCAGGGCGATGCAGCCGCCACGATCGTGGCCGGTACGGTGCTGGCTCACGACCTGGAAGATCACCTGACCACCATCGCTTTCCCGGGTGGACAGTTACAGCTCGTGAGCACCCGTCAGCGCCCTGTGGGTCAGGCCGTACGCTTGAGGGTACAAGCCCGCGATGTGAGCCTGACGCTATCGCCACAAACCGGCACAAGCATTCTCAATGCCGTTCCCGCGCAGGTCGTGGCGCTGCGCGAGGACAGCCCTGGGCAAATCATGGTGGGGCTTGAGGCTGGTACCACTCGGCTGTTGGCACGCATCACCCAACGCTCAGCACGTACGCTGTGCCTGACGCCAGGCATGCACGTGGTGGCACAAGTCAAAGGCATTGCGCTGCTGGATTGATATCACCCCCAAGGGCGGGGCTATCATGCCCGGATGCTGATCGAGACTCTGGACACCGCACGAGACCTGGGCCGCCTCAAGGAAATTCTGGGTGTGATGGTGCGTCACGGCTTTGGCGACACCGTGCGCCGCCTGGGCCTGGCAGACCGGCTGGAGCGCGCCGGGCAGGTGCTGAACTGGCCCCACGCCGCCGAACTGGCGCGGCTGGAGCCCCCCGTGCAGGTGCGGCTGGCGCTGGAGGAACTGGGGCCCACGTTCGTGAAGTTTGGCCAGATCCTCGCGGGCCGGGCCGACCTGTTTGGCCCGGAGTGGATTGCCGAGTTCGAGAAGCTGCACAGCCACGTACCCGCCCTGCCTATTGACGCACTGCGCCCGCAATTGCGTGAAGACCTGGGCGACGAGCCCGAGGCTGTTTTCGCATGGTTTGACATCACGCCGCTGGCCGCAGCCTCCATCGCGCAAGTCCACCGGGCGCGCCTGCACGACGGCACCGAAGTCATCGTCAAGATTCGCCGCCCCGGTATTGCCGACACGATCGAGGCCGACCTGCGCCTGCTGCTGCGCCTGGCGGCACTGGCAGAGGCCGAGCTGCCCACGCTCAAGCCCTACCGCCCCCAGCAACTGGTGCGCGAATTTGCCCGTTCGCTCAAACGTGAGCTGGATCTGGCCGGTGAATGCCGCCATGCTGAGCGCATTGCCGCCAACATGGCGCCCCTGGGCTTCATCGCCATCCCCAAGGTGTACTGGGCTCACACGCGCGAGCGGGTGAACGTGCAAGACTTCATCGATGGGGTTCCGGGCAACCATCTGGAGGCCCTTACGCCCGAAGCAGGTTTTGAACGCACGCTGCTCGCCCAACGCGGCGCCCACGCCGTGCTCAAGATGATTGTGGAAGACGGCGTCTTCCACGCAGACCCCCATCCCGGCAATGTGTTTTACCTGCCGGGCAACCGCATCGCATTCATCGACTTTGGGATGATTGGCCGGCTGTCGCAACGCCGTCGTGATGAGCTGCTGCAACTGCTGCTGGGCCTCGTGGAGCACCAGCCCCAGGCCGTGGCCGATGTGCTGCTGGACTGGACGGGTGACGAGCCAGGAGTGCAGATCGGCCAGCTGGAGACCGAGATCGAAGCCTTTGTGGACCAATACCACGGCGTGCCGCTGGCCCAGCTGCGCCTGGGCCAGATGCTGGCCGATGTGACGGCCATCCTGCGTGAGCACCGGCTGGCGCTGCCGTCCGATCTGGCCCTGCTCATCAAAGCCTTCATTTCACTGGAAGGCATGGGCCGCAACCTGAACCCGAACTTTCACATGGCTTCAGAAGCCCTGCCCTTGCTCAAGCAGGTGGTGGGGGCACGCTACCAGCCGCGCGCCCTGGCGGGGCGTGCCTGGCAGTCGGTGCGGCAAACGCTGAGCACGCTGGAGCGCCTGCCAGACGACCTCGGCCGCCTGCTGCGCAACGCGCGACGTGGCCGGGTGCAGGTCGGCATTGAACTGGCCCACCTCAAGCGCGTGGGCGACCAGATTGATCGCTCGGCCAACCGGCTGGCCATGGCCCTGGTGATTGCCGCGCTGATCATCGGCTCCTCCATCGTCATGACGGTACAGGCAGGGCCCACGCTGTTTGGCCTGCCAGCGTTCGGCTTTCTCGGATTCATGGGGGCAGTGGTGTGCGGTCTTTGGCTGGTGCGTGCCATCTGGCGCAGCAGCCACGGGCGGGACGACGATTGACGAAGCCACCAGGCCCGCTTCTCCAATGAAAAAGCGCTGCGCCCCACACAAGGGCGCAGCGCTTGGAACTGACCGGGAAATAGCCCTGCGCGCCTCAGGGTGCAGCAAAACCCAACCGGCGGAACACAGCCTGTGCCGGGGGCTGCAACACCGCCTGGGCAAACGCCTGTGCGTGGGCAGGCGCACCAGCGCGCACCGTGAGCCCATAGGCTGCCCCTACCTGCAATGCCTCTGGCACGGCCACCACCTGCAGGCTGGGTACTTCAGCCCGTGCAGCCACGGCGTTGGTGCAATAGGTCAGAAACACATCCGCGCGGTTCTGCTCCATCACCCACGCGTAAGTGTTGCGACCGGCCGGAGCTTGCGCCGAATTGGCACCACCTGCGAGCTGAAGCGCCTTGGCCTCCAGGCGCGCAGTGGCCCCTGGCTGCAGCGCGTCGGCCTTCTGGAACAAAGCCCAGGCATAGTCGCCCGCGGGATCAGCCTTGGGCGTGGAAATGCCCAGCCGCACCTGGGGCTACAGCATGGTGCTGAGCAAAGTATCAGAGGTCACCGCCACCGCACCCTGCGCCAGCGCGCACAAGGTGTTGCGCGTGAAAACAACAGGGGCTTGCCACTGCCCCTGGTTGGCCAGGCGCTGCGGGTGCTTCGTATCGGCCGAAGCAAACACCTGGGCGTGTGCGCCTTGCTCAATGCGTTCCCGCAGCAGGCCCGATGCAGCAAAGGTCAGCACCACCTTCTGACCCGTGCGGGCCTCATGGTCGCGTGCGATCTCGGTGAGAGCGTCGCGCAGGCTACCCGCCGCATAAACCTGCACCGGGTCAGCCCCGGCCGCAGGGGCTTTCACGGGTGCTGCGCCCTGCTGCGTGGCGCAGCCCGACAGCACCACAACCCCCAGCATCAGCGAAGAGACGCCCCATGCGTTATGACGGGCTGAAGACATGGCTTATTTTCCCGCGTTGGGGAAGAACAGCTGTTCGCCACCAATCTTGTAGCTGGCGATCACAGCCTGACCGGTGGGCGACACGATCCAGTCCACAAACTTCTGCGCGTCCTGCGCTTTCACATGGGCGTGCTTGTCGGGGTTCACCACCATCACACCGTACTGGTTGAACAGACGGGTATCGCCTTCCACCAGAATGGCCAAATCCGCACGGTTCTTGAAGTTGAGCCAGGTGCCGCGGTCTGCCAGCGCGTAGGCGCCGCTGGAGGCTGCAATGTTCAGCGCGGGGCCCATGCCGCAACCGCACTCCTTGTAGCCGCTGCCCTTGGCCGCATCGGCGCCAGACAGCTTCCAGTAACGCAGCTCAGCCGCGTGGGTGCCGCTCTTGTCGCCGCGCGATACGAAGTTGGCATTGCCCGCCGCCAGCTTCTTGAGGGCTTCCACGATGTCCTTGCCCTTGGCGCCCGCGGGGTCCGCCTTGGGGCCCACCAGAATGAAGTCGTTGTACATGACCGGGTAGCGCCTCACCCCCCAGCCATCGGCCACAAACTTTTCTTCGGCCACCTGGTCGTGCACGAACAGCACATCAGCGTCGCCACGGCGGGCCGTGTCCAGCGCCTGGCCTGTGCCCAGCGCAACCACCTTCACATCCAGGCCGCTGGCCTTCTTGAACTCAGGCAGCAGGTGCGAGAACAGCCCCGACTGCTCGGTCGAGGTGGTCGATGCCATCGTGATGGACTGCGCTGACACCGCGCCAGACGCTACAAAAAGCATAGCTGCTAGCGCTTGATGGATGGGCTTCAGAGCCAGATAAACCTTGAATTGACTCATACCAGTTCTCCTTTGACAAAAAGACGTGCGGCCTCGGGCAGTGGGCCATTGAAAAAGTCGTGCACGGGCAAATCGGCAACCAGCTGCCCGTGCTCCAGATAAATCACCCGGCTGGCCAGGCGCTTGACCTGCCCCAGGTTGTGGCTGCTGAACAGCATGGTCACGGGCTGAGCGCGCCCCTGTTCGGCGTGTGCGTTGGCAAAGTCAGCCATCATGCGCTCCACCTCGCGCTTGGCATGGGGGTCCAGGCTGGACGTGGGCTCGTCCAGCAGCAATACATCTGGCTGCAGCGCCCAGGCACGGGCCAGTGCCACACGCTGCTGTTGCCCGCCAGACAAGGTGCGGGCGTTTTGCTGTGCGATGGATTCCAGCCCGACCCGCTGCAGTGCGGCCAGCGCCGTCTTTCGGGCAGCGCCCCAGCGGCTGCCACGCAGCCACAGGCCCAGGGCCACATTGTTTTGCGCACTGGTGCGCAGCATGTGAGGCCGCTGAAACAGCATGGCCTGCTGGTGTGGCAAGGCGGTAATGCAGGTTCCGGCACTGGCGGGAACCAGCCCATGCAACACGCGCAGCAAGGTGCTTTTGCCGCTGCCGTTGGCACCCACCAGGGCCACCCGCTCCCCCGGCGCGATGCGCAGCGTGATGCCGGACAGCGCGTGCACGCGACCAAAGCGCACATCCACGCCCCGCAAATCCATGAGCCAGCGGGAGCCGGCGCTGGGCGGCATGCCACTCATGCGGTCACCCCCACCGGCAAGTCTGCCGCACTGCCGTCCACCCGCTCGCGCCAGCGGCGCAGCAGCGCAATCACCACATTCAGGGCCAGCACCACGGCCAGCAAAATCATGCCCAGCGCCAAGGCCAGGGGCAGGTCCCCCTTGCTGGTCTCCAGCGCAATCGCAGTGGTCATGACGCGCGTGAAACCGTCGATGTTCCCGCCCACGATCATCACCGCGCCCACTTCAGAAATGGCACGCCCAAACGATGCCAGCAGCACGGTGAGCAAGGCATAGCGCTCATCCCAGGCCAGCAGCAAGCTGCGCAGCAAAGGGCTGGCGCCGAGGGAGCGCAACTGCTCGCCATGGGCACGGTCTGCGTCTTCCACCATCTGCCGGGTCAGCGCCGTGGCCACTGGCAGCACCAGCAATGCTTGGGCGAGCACCATGGCCTTGAAGCTGAACAGCCAGCCCCAGCTACCCAACGGCCCACTGCGCGACAGCAGCAAATACACCACCAGCCCCACTACCACCGAAGGCACCGCCAGCAAGGTATTGAGCACAGCCAGCACAGCGCCACGCCCGGCAAACCGGGCCACACCTAGCCACGCGCCCAGCACCAGGCCAGCACCACAGGCCAGCAAGCACGCAGTGGCGCTGACCGACAGGGAGCGGCCGACGATGGTCCACAGCGCGGGGTCGGCAGAAAAAGTGAGTTGCAGCGCTGTTGTCGCGCTTTCGGTGAGAGTGGACATGGATTCGACTATCGTATGCACCCAGCCAATCTCCAGCGATATGTAATCCTGTGCATAGGATCCAACTCCACTACACCCTGAGCCGCGACGCGGGCGATGCCCAGATTCGCAACCCCTTGCCTGAAATGCTGGAAGCCGTGGCGCAGCAGGGCTCCATCTCGGCCGCAGCGCGTACGCTGGGCATGTCGTACCGCCACGTGTGGGGCGCCCTCAAGCGGTGGGAAGAGCAACTGGGTGGAGAACTCATCATCTGGGGCAAGGGGCAATCGGCCCAGCTCAGCGAGTTCGGCACCAAGCTGCTGTGGGCAGAACGGCAAGCGCAAGCGCGGCTGGCCCCCCAGATTGCCGCCCTGCACGCCGACCTGGAGCGCGCCTTCGCGGTAGCGTTTGACGACAGTGCCCATGTGCTGACCATGTACGCCAGCCACGACGATGCGCTGGCGTCTCTTCGGGCGCATGCAGCCACACCGGGCACTTCCGGTGCACTACACCTGGACATCCGCTTCACGGGCAGCGTGGACGCCATCCGCGCACTCAACGAAGGCCGCTGCACCCTCGCCGGCTTTCACACGCTGGAACAACCTGCAGCCACCTCACTGGCTGCACGCACCTACAAACCGCTGCTGCAGCCGGGCTTGCACAAAATCATCGGCTTTGCGCGGCGCACGCAGGGGCTGATCGTTGCCAAGGGCAATCCGCTCGGCCTGCAATCCCTCACGGACGTCGCCCGCACCGGTGCCCGCTTTGCCAACCGCCCCCTGGGCAGCGGCACCCGCGTGCTGCTGGAAGACCTGCTGGCGCAGGAAGGGCTCACAGGCCAGCACATTGCGGGTTTTGAACGCGATGAAACCTCGCACACCGCGGTGGCACAGGCCGTGGTCAGCGGTGCGGCTGACACGGGCCTGGGGATCGAGATGGCAGCTCGCGCGCGCGGGCTGGACTTTGTCCCTCTGGTAGACGAGCGCTACCACCTGGCCTGCCTGAAGGCAACGCTGGAGCAACCAGCCACCCGAGCGCTTCGGGAATTGCTGCTCACGCGGGTCTGGCAAGACCACCTGGCGAGCTTGCCCGGGTATTCACCCATGCACAGTGGGCAGGTGCTGGCGATGAGCAACGTCCTTCCCTGGTGGGATTTCAGCCGCCCCAAGCGGCAGCCAGCGCATAGGAAGAAACCCTAATTGCTACGTTTTTGATAGCTTCAAAATCAAAGCTGACAAAGGGATAACACCGTCACGCTGCTGTCAGACTCGGCCTACAGTGCTCCGTAGAATCGCGCCGTGCAAAAAGTTCGGGCTCCGCGCTGGCTATCAGCTGCCACGGACCGCGCGTTGTAGGCAAAGCCTTTTTATTGGAGACACCATGCAGGCTCTATTGAAGTTATCAAGAGGGATCGACTGGCTTAACACCCAAGTCGGTAAATACGTGATCTGGCTGATCCTCGGTTCCACCTTCATCAGCGGTGTGAACGCAGTGGTTCGCAAAGTGTTCAACGTCAGTTCCAACGGTTTTCTGGAAGTGCAGTGGTACCTGTTCGCTGCATCTTTCCTGCTGGCTGCTGGCTACACGCTGCTGCAGGGCGAGCACGTGAAAGTGGACGTGGTTTCCAGCCGCTTTTCCAAGCGCACCCAGATCTGGATCGACGTGTTTGGCTACATCGTCTTCCTCACGCCCATGTGCATGGCCGTGCTGTGGTACGGCATTCCCTTCTTCACCCGCGCTTTTGTGTCGGGCGAAATGTCCAGCAACGCCGGCGGCCTGATCCGCTGGCCCGTATATCTGATGATGCCTCTGGGCTTCGGCTTGCTGTGGCTGCAGGGCGTTTCTGAACTGATCAAGCGCCTGGCGTTCCTGAAAGGCTTGATCGAAGACCCCACTGCCAAGAAAGCAGAAAAGACGGCAGAAGAAGAACTGGCCGAATCCATCCGCAAGCTGGCCGAGGCAGCCAAGGGCAACGGCAGCAACAAGGCCAAAGCCTAAGAGCGGGAGACACACACCATGGAATTTATTGCCCATAACCTCGCCCCCATCATGTTTGCGGGGCTCATCTGCTTCTTGCTGGTCGGCTTTCCGGTCGCCTTCAGCCTGGGAGCTTGCGGCCTGTTCTTCGCCTTCATCGGCATCGAGATGAACGTATTGCCCGAGGCGCTGCTGCAGGCCTTGCCGCTGCGTATCTACGGCATCATGCAGAACGACACGCTGCTGGCCATTCCGTTCTTTACGCTCATGGGATTGATCCTTGAGCGAAGCGGCATGGCCGAAGACTTGCTGGACACCATTGGTCAGCTCTTCGGCCCCATCCGCGGCGGCCTGGCTCTGGCCGTGATTTTTGTGGGCGCCCTGCTCGCTGCAACCACCGGCGTGGTGGCTGCCTCGGTGATTTCGATGGGCCTGATCTCGCTGCCCATCATGCTGCGGTATGGCTATGACCGGCGGCTCGCGGCCGGCGTGATTGCCGCCTCTGGCACTCTGGCACAGATCATTCCCCCTTCGCTGGTGCTCATCATCATTGCCGACCAGCTGGGTCGCAGCGTGGGTGACATGTACAAGGGCGCCTTCCTGCCTGGTCTGATGCTCACCGGCTTCTATGCCCTGTACGTCATCTTGCTGGCAGTCATCAAACCCCAGTGGGTGCCTGCACTGCCCCCCGAGGCACGTACGCTGCGCGAAGACAACGGCAAGAGCGGTGTGCCATCGCTGCTGGTGTTGACTGCCATCTGCACGGCAGCCTCCATCTATGTCGCCAAGAACATGCCTGCACTGCACACATGGTGGTCGGGCGAAGCCGTAGACAAGGTCGCTCTGGACGAAACCATCGTGGTGTCCATGTGCTTCGGCGTGGCACTGGCTTTCGTTGCCGCCAGCTTCAACAAGATCACCCGCCTGGGTCTGCTGTCGCGTGCGGCTGAACGAGTGACGTTCGTGCTGATCCCCCCCCTGCTGCTGATCTTCCTGGTGCTGGGCACGATCTTCTTGGGTGTGGCAACACCTACCGAAGGCGGCGCTATGGGTGCGCTGGGTGCCATCGTCATGGCTGTCATTCGTGGTCGTCTGTCGATGAGCCTGCTGACGCAAGCCCTCAATACCACCACCAAACTCTCGTGTTTCGTGGTGTTCATTCTGGTGGGCGCCACCATCTTCGGCCTGACCTTCCAGGGCGTGGATGGCCCGCTGTGGGTGGAACATCTGCTGTCGGGCCTGCCAGGCGGCCAGCTGGGCTTCCTGATCGTCGTGAACATCATGGTGTTCTTCCTGGCGTTCTTCCTGGACTTCTTTGAACTCTCGTTCATCGTGGTGCCTCTGCTCGCCCCCGTGGCCGACAAACTGGGCATCGACCTGATCTGGTTCGGTGTGCTGCTGGCCATCAACATGCAGACATCGTTCATGCATCCTCCCTTCGGCTTCGCGCTGTTCTATCTGCGCAGCGTGGCTCCAGCCAAGGAATACATGGACAAGGTCACCAAGAAGATGATTGCGCCCGTGACTACGACCCAGATTTACTGGGGCGCCATTCCCTTCCTGTGCATCCAGATCCTGATGGTGGCCCTGGTGATTACCTTCCCTGGCATTGTTTCGAGCGGGCTGGACAAGGCCGAGGTGTATGACCTGGACAAGGTTCGCCTCGAAATGGAAGCCAACATGCCAGCACCCATGGAGCAGGCTGATCCCACGGCTGGCATGCCCGGATCAGAGGCCCCAGCAGCCGAAGATGATCCTCTGAAGGCCATGCAGGAATCTCTGTCGCAGGACGCTGAGAAGAAGAACTGATGACCATGGCAAGGCCTGCAAGGGTCTTGCCATCATGCTCAATTTGAAAACCCGCCAGTGTTGCCACTGGCGGGTTTTCTTTTGGGGGGTGCGAGCTACATCAGTTCACATCGTCGATGCAACGCCAGCGACTACCCATATCGCCAGCGCACATTCACCGCCATTCATGGTTACGGAGCAAACGCGGCAGCACTGGCATATGAATGGAGCGCGACCACCAACGCCAAGACATCACTGCAAGAGGCATGGGGCGCCTGGCAGCGCCTGTGTCTGGGATACGCACCCCTGAATGCCTTCCCTGGCCCACTCTAGGACGGCATACGCAGAGGGTTATGTTGAGGGGCTATACAACCTCGCCGGCCACTCAAGGATCAGGACGTTTCGCACCTCTCTCTTCATCGAGGTCGCAGGCCCCTCTACAGCACGCACCCACAAAAAAACCCCGCCAAAGCCCAAAGCTTTGGCGGGGTTTTGCATGCCCGGAGTGGCGCTAGACCACCCGTTTGCAATCAGAGCTTTTGCGACGACATGAAGCTGTCGAAACGCGACTCTGCAAAGCGGAACCAGAGGATCTGATCGCGCTGGAAATTGCGGTAGTCAGCGTAAATCTTCTTCCAGTCTGGGTTGCTCTTGTCGAGGTCGGCATACAGACCCATGGTGGCTTTGAACGAAGCGTCCAGCACCGTTTGCGGGAAGGGCACGACCTTGGTCTTGGCGGCCACCAGTTGCTTGAGGGCGCCGGGGTTGCGAGAGTCGTAGCGGGCCTGTGTGCTGACGTGGGCTTCGTGCGCAGCAGCACGCACAATTGCACGGTTCTCGGCAGACAGGCTTTCCAGAGCCTTCTGGTTCACGTAGAACTCCAGATTCAGGCTACCTTCCCACCAGCCTGGGTAGTAGTAGAACGGAGCCACCTTGTGGAAACCCAGCTTCAGATCGTCGTATGGGCCGATCCACTCTGCGGCGTCGATGGTGCCCTTTTCCAGGCCTTGGTAGATTTCGCCGCCAGGAATGTTCTGTGGCACGCCACCCATGCGCTCGATCACCTTGCCACCAAAGCCGCCCACGCGGAACTTCAGGCCCTTGATGTCTTCAGGCGACTTCACTTCCTTGCGGAACCAGCCGCCCATCTGCGCGCCGGTGTTGCCACCCAGGAAGTTCACGATGTTGTACTGAGCATAAAACTCGCGCATCAGCTTGGTACCGTTGCCATCGACCATCCAGGCTGTGAGCTGGCGGGAGTTCATGCCGAAAGGAATCGCACCGCCAATGGCAAACGCTTCGTTCTTGCCGAAGAAATAGTACGGAGCTGTGTGAGCGATTTCGACCGTACCGTTTTGAACGCCATCGACCACGCCAAACGCGGGCATCAGTTCGCCTGCGGCATGCACGGACACTTCGAACTTGCCGCCCGACATTTCCTTGACGGCCTTGGAAAACACATCGGCAGAGCCATAGATGGTGTCCAGCGACTTGGGGAAGCTGGATGCCAGACGCCAGCGAACCGTGGCTTGGGCATGCACTGCCGGAGCAATGCCGGCAGCGAGCACGCCGGCGATACCGGTCTTTTTGATCAGGGAACGACGATCCATGGTGATTTTCCTTCTATACACATGCGCTTTTGGCACATGACGGGCCCAAAAAAAACCGGCATCTGTGCTGCAGGGTGTACAGCCCAGGCTACCGGATCGAAAAATAAAACCGGGTCTGCCAAAACAGCCCCGGACAACACAGTTACAGCTTCACGCCGGTCATGTAATTGTCAAAACGCAGCTCAGAGTAGCGAGCCCACAGCAGTTGGTCACGCTGGAAGGCGCGCATGTCCTGGTGGATGGTTTTGAACTCGGGCGACTTGGCTTCGTGCTCGGCAAAGACTTCCATCGAGGCCTTGTAGCCAGCGTCCATGATCTCCTTGGGGAAGGCCTTAAGCTGGGTCTTCGCGGCCACCAGGCGCTTGAGAGCGATGGGGTTGAAGGCGTCGTACTTGGCAGTCATGTCGCGGGCAGCCACGGTGGTGGCGGCATCGACGATGGCCTGGAACTCAGCGGGCAACGCAGCGTAAGCCTTGGCGTTGATGAAGAACTCCAGCTCGGCGCCACCTTCCCACCAGCCGGGGTAGTAGTAGAACGGTGCCACCTTGTTGAAGCCCAGCTTTTCATCGTCGTACGGACCGACGAACTCGGTGGCGTCCAGCGTGCCCTTTTCCAGGGCCTGGTACACGTCACCCGCAGGCATGTTTTGCGGCACCACACCCAGCTTTTGCATGGCTTCGCCAAACAGGCCACCACCCATGCGGAACTTCAGGCCCTTGAGGTCGGCCACGGTCTTGATTTCTTTGCGGTACCAGCCGCCCATTTGGGTGCCAGTGTTGCCAGCGCTGCGGCTCTTGATGTTGTAGTTGGCGTAGAACGCGTCCATCAACTTGCGGCCGTTGCCGTGGTCCATCCAGGCATCCATCTGGCGGGCTGTCAGGCCGAAAGGCACGGCGCAGCCAAAGGCGAAGATGGAGTTCTTGCCGGTGTAGTAGTACGGGGCGGTCTGCGCCATCTCGATCGTGCTGCTCTGCAGCGCGTCCACCACGCCGAAGGCAGGCATCAATTCACCGGCTGCATGCACCGACACTTCGAACTTGCCGCCGGACAGAGCGCGTACCGTTTTCGCAAACATTTCGGCGCTACCGAAAATGGTGTCCAGCGACTTGGGGAAGCTGGAAGCAAGGCGCCAACGCACGGTGGCCTGGGCGTGAACGGCTGGGGCAATACCCGCGCCGAGCACACCGGCAATACCGGCCTGTTTGATGATGGAACGACGATCCATGTAAATCTTTCCTGAGTGATGACCACACCGCTCGACGGCCGGGGCTTGGAACAAGCACTGACCGGTACGTGCGAATTGAATCTGCATTGTAAAAACTTGCGGGCGGCGAACTTTGCGGGTTATCCCGCGAAAACCCCGATGTCTCGGCTGCCTTTCAGGGTTTTGCAAGCTTGTTTCGCACGCGCGCAGCATTCCACCCTACCGAGTGGAGGTAGAAGGTGCCGGTGCGCAAATCAGAGCGCGGCGATGCAGAACTTTGAGCAGGCCCCTGCAGCAAGACCAAGTTGGCCACGTGGAGCGCTGCACATGCTGACGTGCGGAGCAATGTCCGCAGCGGGCAGTCAGCCCTCTGCCGTTGCAAAGAACCGCTTGGCGATGGACTGTTGGATGCCATCGGCATCTAAGCCCTGCAGGGCGAGTAGCTTCGCGGGGTCGCCGTGCTCAATGAACACATCTGGCAAACCGAGCTGCAGTACAGGCAAGGTAATGCCCGCAACATTCAAGGCTTCCGTGACGGCGCTGCCCGCACCGCCCATGATGGCGCCCTCTTCCACGGTCACCAGTGCATCGTGCTGAGAAGCGACCTGCAGTAGCAGATCCACATCGAGCGGCTTGGCCCAGCGCATGTTGACAACGGTGGCGTTCAACGATTCAGCCGCCTGCAGTGCGGGGTACAGCAAGGTGCCGAAGGCCAGGATGGCCACACGCGGCGCGGCGAGGTCATCCGTCGCCACGCGTTCACGGCGGATCTCCCCCTTGCCGAAGGGCAAGCCTTCGAGCGAAGCCAGTGGGGATACACCGGCGCCGCTGCCGCGCGGGTAACGCACGGCAACCGGGTGGTCTTGTTCAAAAGCCGTGCTGAGCAGCTGGCGGCACTCGCGCTCATCCGCAGGGCAAGCCATGCTCATGTTGGGAATGCAGCGCACAAATGGAATGTCGTACGCACCCGCGTGCGTCGCGCCATCAGCGCCCACCAGCCCCGCGCGGTCCAGTGCGAACACGACGGGCAGGTTTTGCAGGGCCACGTCGTGGATCAACTGATCGTACGCACGCTGCAGAAAGGTGGAGTAGATCGCCACGACCGGCTTCACGCCTTCGCACGCCATACCGGCGGCAAACGTCACCGCATGCTGCTCGGCAATGCCGACGTCGTAGTACCGATCAGGGAAGCGCTTTTCAAACTCCACCATGCCCGAGCCTTCGCGCATCGCGGGCGTGATGCCCACCAGTCGGCCATCTTGCGCCGCCATGTCGCACAACCATTGGCCAAACACCTGGGTGAAGGTTTGCTTGGGTGCAGCCGTGCTTTTGACCAGGCCGACGGCCGGGTCGAACTTGCCGGGGCCGTGGTAAGCCACCGGGTCTGCCTCGGCCAGCTTGTAGCCCTGCCCTTTTTTGGTGACGACGTGCAGGAACTGCGGGCCCTTGAGGCCCTTGATGTTCTCCAGCGTGGGGATCAGCGAGTCCAGGTCGTGCCCGTCAATGGGGCCGATGTAGTTGAAGCCGAACTTTTCAAACAGCGTGGCTGGCACCACCATGCCCTTGGCCTGCTGTTCAAAGCGCTTGGCCAGCTCCAGCAGCGGCGGAACCGGCCGCAGCACGGTCTTGCCCACATTCTTAGCAGCCGCGTAGAACTGGCCGCTCATGAGCTGGGCCAGGTAGCGGTTGAGCGCACCCACGGGTGGGCTGATGCTCATGTCGTTGTCGTTCAGGATGACCAGCAGGTTCGCATCGGTCACGCCACCGTTGTTCAGGGCTTCAAAGGCCATGCCAGCGGTCATGGCGCCATCGCCAATGATGGCCACTGCGTAACGATCTTCCCCTTTGCGCTTGGCCGCCATGGCCATGCCCAGCGCCGCAGAAATGCTGGTGCTGGAGTGCGCCGTGCCAAAGGTGTCGTACGGACTCTCAGCCCGCTGCGGAAAACCAGAGATACCGCCCAGCTGGCGCAACGTGTGCATGCGGTCACGGCGGCCGGTGAGGATCTTGTGTGGATAGGTCTGGTGGCCCACATCCCACACCAGGCGGTCTTCCGGGGTGTTGAACACATGGTGCAAAGCCACGGTCAGCTCCACCGTTCCCAGGTTGGAGCTGAGATGACCGCCAGTTTGAGAGACGCTCTCCAGCACAAAACCACGTAGCTCGGTGGCCAGCACCTTGAGGTCTGCCCGGGACAGTTTGCGCACGTCTGCCGGATCGTTGATGGTTTGCAGCAGGGGGTAGGAAGTCGTGGCCATTTACTATTCTTTTAATAGCTGCCAGCGCTTATATATCAAGCGCTAGCGGCTGATTTAAACATCAATCTGAACGCAACTGGCAAGGCAGTCCCGATAACAAGTCAGTGCGACCTGCGCACCACCATGTCAGCCAAAGCCGCCAGGGCGCGCACGTCAGGCAGGCCACTATCGGCCAAGGCCGCATGGGCTTGTTCAAGCAACTGCGAAGCGTACTGCTGAGCGCGCTCCAGCCCCAGCAGCGACACATAGGTCGGCTTGTCGCTGGCAGCGTCTTTGCCCGCGGTTTTGCCCAGCGTGACCGAGTCTGCCGTGACGTCCAGGATGTCATCCACCACTTGAAAGGCCAGGCCCACCGCCGCTCCGTAGTTTTCCAGAGCGGCACGGGCTGTGGCCTGAGCCCCTGCACAGGTCGCGCCCATCATCACGCTGCCTTCGAGCAACGCTCCAGTCTTGAGGCGGTGCATCTGGCGCAATTGGTCTTCGGTAAGTGACAAGCCGACGCTTGCCAAATCAATCGCCTGCCCTCCGGCCATGCCAGCTGAGCCCGCGGCATGGGCCAGTTGGCGGCACAGATGGGCCTGCACAGCGGCTGAAATCCGTTCATCGTCGGGGGTCAGCAGCTCAAAAGCGAACGCCTGCAACGCATCGCCAGCCAGCAAAGCCTGGGCCTCGCCAAACTGCACGTGCACGGTGGGCTTGCCACGGCGCAGCACATCGTTGTCCATGCATGGCATGTCGTCGTGCACCAGCGAATACGCGTGAATCAGTTCTACAGCGCACGCCGCGCGCAGAGCGGCTTCATCAGCACCGCTACGCTGCGTCACATCCAATGCGGTCGATTGGGCGCTGAGGGCCGCCTCGTAAGCCGCCAGCACGAGCAAGGGGCGCAGGCGCTTGCCACCATCCAGAACGGCGTAGCGCATGGCATCGCCCAGACCTGCCGGGGCCTCAATGCCCACCCAGCGAGACAGCGCGTCTTCCACTCGGCCCAGGTGGTGCTTGCTCCACCCGTTCAAATCCCAAGCGGTCAGAGATGCAGGAATCATGGCGGCGCTCATTCTTGCCCCCAAGCTTGCAGACTGCCTTCGTCCAATACCTTGATCTGGTCTTGCACTGCATCGAGCCGCTTGCGACAAAACGCCAGCAAGGCAGCGCCCCGCTGGTAGCCAGCCAGCATCTGGTCCAAGGGCATCTGGCCGGATTCGATGCGGCCAACCAGTTGCTCCAATTCTTCCAGCGCCAGCTCATAGCTGGCGGGTTCGTTGGGCAGATCGGTCTTGGGAGAAGCCTTGGGCATGGACAGTGGGCGGCTGGCGCAGGTAAAACCAAGGATTTTAGGCGCAGCATCCACAGAGCTTTGCCTTGGGGACACGTTTGCGCGTGCCAAGCGCTTTTCAGCAGGCAGTGATGAACTTGCGCAAACCCTGCTCTGGGTCAAGCCCGCGGCACCAATACACGCAAGGGGTGCGCGGGAATAACCCCACCGCCTATAATCCCATTTTCGTCGAGCCGGCTATCTCCCCTAGCCGGTTTCTTTTTTCCAGATGCGCATTTGCGCACCTCCCGCACTTTCTCCCTGTGGGGAGTCTTTAGGTCAGGTCACCCATGTCTGATTTAAGTCTTCAACTGCAGCAGGCTGCAAGCCAACTACCAGTTTCAAGCTACTTTGACGATGCGCTGTTCCAGCGCGAGCTGGAGACCATCTTCCAGCGCGGGCCCCGCTACATGGGGCACCAACTTTCTGTGCCCAATGCGGGCGATTACTACGCATTGCCCCAAGAGGGCGAGGGCCGTGCCTTGGTGCGCAACGCCCACGGCGGGGTGGAGCTCATCTCCAACGTGTGCCGCCACCGCCAGGCCGTGATGCTCAAGGGCAAGGGCTCGCTGCAAACGCAGCAAAAAGGCAGCGCAGGCGGCAACATTGTGTGCCCCCTGCACCGCTGGACTTACAGCCCCAAGGGCGAATTGCTGGGCGCGCCGCACTTCGCGCACGACCCCTGCCTGAACCTGAACAACTACAAGCTGCGCGAGTGGAACGGCCTGCTGTTTGAAGACAACGGCTACGACGTGGCGACAGATCTGGCGCAAATGGGCCCGAAGGCCGATTTGAGCTTTGACGGCTATGTGCTCGACCATGTGGAACTGCACGAGTGCAACTACAACTGGAAGACCTTCATCGAGGTCTATCTGGAGGATTACCACGTCGGCCCCTTCCACCCTGGCCTGGGCAGCTTTGTGACCTGCGACGACCTGCGCTGGGAGTTCGGCAAGAACTATTCGGTGCAAACCGTGGGCGTGGCCAACCGCCTGGGCAAGGCCGGCAGCCCGGTGTACGAACGCTGGCATGAAGCCCTGCTGGCGTACCGTAACGGCGTGCCACCAAAGCACGGAGCCATCTGGCTCACGCTGTACCCGCACATCATGGTGGAGTGGTATCCGCACGTGCTCACGGTCTCGACGCTGCATCCCATCAGCCCGACCAAGACGCTGAACATGGTGGAGTTCTACTACCCCGAAGAAATCGCAGCCTTCGAGCGCGAATTCGTGGAGGCGCAGAAGGCCGCCTACATGGAAACCTGCATCGAAGACGACGAGATCGGCGAACGCATGGACGCGGGCCGCAAGGCCTTGCTGGAACGTGGCGACAACGAAGTCGGCCCCTACCAGAGCCCCATGGAAGACGGCATGCAGCACTTTCACGAGTGGTACCGCCAGACCATGGGCAGCGCGGTGCCTCAACGCTGAGGCCACCCGGCTCCTCACCCATCCGCGGCCAAAAGCCAATCGTCCAAATACAGCGGTAAACCGCCGCCAGTCACACGGACGTGCCCTTGCCGCTCTCATTAGAATAGCTGCCAGCGCTGGAAACTCCAGCCTCGGCGGCTATTTTTATTTCAACTCACTGATCAGGTTCCACGTTCCATGCAAGCACTTTGGATGGTGTTGGCCGCCTTCATATTTGCCAGCATGGGGGTGTGCGTGAAGATGGCTTCGGCCCACTTCAACGCAGCAGAACTGGTCTTCTACCGCGGCCTCATTGGCATCGCCATTCTGTGGATGCTGGCGCGGTCCCAACAAATCACCCTGGCAACCCGCTACCCCGGCATGCATGCCTGGCGCAGCCTGGTGGGGGTGGCCTCTCTGGGCACCTGGTTCTATGCCATCGGCAAACTCCCCCTGGCCACCGCCATGACGCTCAACTACATGAGCAGCGTGTGGATTGCCGCCTTCCTGGTGGGCGGCGCATTGATGGCCTGGCGCCCCACTGCCGCCACCCCGCGCCCGGCATTTCAGGGCTCGCTGGTCCTCACGGTGCTGACGGGGTTCGTGGGCGTTGTGCTCATGCTGCGCCCCAGCCTGGACCAGAACCAGGCGTTCGCGGGCCTGGTGGGACTCCTCTCGGGCATGACGGCCGCGTTTGCCTACATGCAGGTGGTGGCGCTCTCGCGATTGGGCGAGCCTGAATCGCGCACCGTGTTTTACTTTGCCGTGGGCTCGGCTGTGGCGGGAGGTGTGGCCATGGTTTTCAATGGCACGTCGGCCTGGCCGGGCTGGCCCGCCCTGTGGTTGCTGCCCATCGGCGTTCTGGCGGCAGCAGGGCAGCTGTGCATGACGCGCGCTTACTCCACAGCCAAAACATCGCGCGGCACGCTGGTGGTGGCCAATTTGCAGTATTCGGGCATTGTGTTCGCCGCCATCTACAGCGTGGCGCTGTTCAACGACCAGATCCCCCCGATTGGGTGGCTGGGCATGGTGCTGATCGTGGGCAGCGGCATTGTGGCCACCGTGCTGCGCGCGCGCGCCGCACCCGACACCCCTGCGGAAGAACACTGATACACCCAGGGAGCCTCTGCACGAATCACCGCGCCGTGTGCATCTGCGGACTCGAGCGGTCTGCGGCGTTGCAAATGCTCGCAATAGCTGCTGCTATTGCTGCGCTTTGCGCCTTGCAGCCCATCCCGATCCGCAGCGCACACTTTCCGCTCAATTCGTGCCGAGGATCCCTGGCGACATGCGCACGGCGCAAAATAGGCTTTTTGCACCACCCCTGCCCTCGCCCACCGCGCGCCGATGTGCGCCTCCCGGAGCATTCACCCATGACCTACACGACCCTGATTGCCGCCACGGAACTGCAAGCACTGATCGCCAGCGGCCAGCCACTGATGGTGTTTGACTGCAGCTTTGACCTGACCAGCCCATCTGCTGGGGCGCAGCAATTTGCGCAGGCCCACATTCCTGGCGCCGTATATGCCGACCTGGACAAGAACCTGAGTGCCAAGCACGGTGCGCCAGGCGCACATGGCACGCTGGTGGCACAAGAGGCAGACCAGCCTGCATCCGGCGGCCGCCACCCTTTGCCCAGCCGTGAACGTTTTGCCATGTGGCTGTCGAGCGTGGGTTTTTCCAACGACATGCAAGCCGTGGTGTATGACCGCCAGGGCGCCAACTACTGCGGGCGGCTGTGGTGGATGCTCAAATGGGCAGGCCACGATGCGGTGGCCGTGCTCGACGGCGGCTTGCAAGCCTGGCAGGCCGCAGGTGGCGCTGTGGCCAGTGGCGACGAGCCCGCGCATTTTCAAAGCCACTTCACCTTGCACACGCCGCTGCGCCGCTTGGTCACAGCCAGCGAAGTGCTGCAAAATTTGCAGCAGCCCACGCAGACGGTGGTGGATGCGCGGGCCACACCACGCTACCGGGGCGAGACAGAGCCGCTGGACCCTGTGGCCGGTCACATTCCGGGCGCGCTGAACCGGCCCTTTGGCCTGAACCTGGGTTCAGACGGCCGCTTCAAGCCCGCAGCACTGCTGCGCGCCGAGTTCGATGAACTTTTGGCAGGCCGTAACCCTGACACCGTGGTGCACCAATGCGGCAGCGGGGTCAGCGCCATCCCCAACCTGCTGGCCATGGAAGTCGCAGGTCTCGGAAAAACATCACTTTTTGCGGGCAGCTGGAGCGAATGGTGCAGCGACCCGGCGCGTCCGGTCGAGCGGGGCTGAGCAGCCCTGGGGTGCTGCCAAGTAGCAGCGTTTTACAAGGGCGCTGCAAGCCAAAGCCTTCGGCGCGTGTAAGGCAAATTCCTACAAACGCCCACCCAAAACCAGACACTCGGCACAGTCAAAAACGGACTTAATTTTTGATTGGGGCAGTTTCACAATCCATTTCAACGGATCACGCAAAACATGCAACCGCATGAAACGCAGATCCAGCCAATGGAAAAGGAAGCCGCCATGACCAACGAACAAATCCTCGCCGAAATCCGCGAAGCCAACCTCACTTACCTGATGCTGGCCCAGAACCTGATTCGCCAGGACAAGGCCGAAGCCGTGTTCCGTCTGGGGTTGAACGAAGAAGCCGCGGACATCCTGGCCTCGCTGTCGGCCGCCCAGGTGCTCAAGCTGGCGTCATGCAACACGCTGCTGTGCAGCTTCCGCGTGGACGACAACCTGGTGTGGAGCTTGTTGACCAACCACACGGCCAAGAAGGTGGGCAACGAAGCCACCAACACCCTGCACGCCAACATCCTGATGGCCAGCCGCGTGTCGGAAGTGCTGTAAGGCACACCCACTTCTCGCTCTTCGCCCTCGAACCCGACCATTTCTCGAAAGCCTGCCATGACCGCCACTCCCACCGTCGCCAAAAGCGTGCTGAATGAATCCAAGCAGATCGAACGCGCTGCCATGCTCATCCAGATGGGAGCCCGCATGCAGGTGCTGGAGTCGGAAACCACTCTGTCGTACGAGCGCCTGATCCGCCTGTACAAGGAAATCGCAGGCAAGTCGCCCTCCAAAGGCCAGTTGCCCTTCTCGACCGACTGGTTCCTGACCTGGCAAGAAAACATCCACAGCTCGCTGTTCCTGAACATCTACGAATACCTGTCCAAGGGCGTGGATCTGGATTCGGTGGAACTGCTGACCAAGGCCTACCGCCTGTACAACGAACAAGTGGCCACCGCCGAGATCGAGCCGCTGCTGTCTTTCACCCGCGCATGGCGCCTGGTGAAGTTTGTGGACGCAGGCATGCTCACCCGCACCAAGTGCAGCCAGTGCGGCGGCCAGTTTGTGACCGAGCTGTATGAAAACCGCCACTTCACCTGCGGCCTGTGCAACCCACCCGCACGCGCAGGCAAGAGCAAGTCTGCCGGTGCGTTGATGCTGCATTGATGAACAAAATGGCCTCTATCGCTTGATAAATAAGCGCCATCAGCTATCAATTAAATAGCAAAGCCAAAGCCAAAAGCGAGCTTGACGCTCGCTTTTGGTTTTTCAGCCCTTGTCAGTAGCGCAAGCCACCGCTGGCGAGCAACGCCCGCACGTTCTCATCCATGGGCACAGCGTAGTTGTGGGCAGCCACCACGGTGTTGCCCGCCGGGGTCACCAGTTTCAGGCTGATGTACAGCGCCGACGCTGACGCTGCATAGGTGCCCACCACCACCGCTTGCGCATCATGGCTCTGGCTCACTTCGCGCACCTCGCGCGACAGCAGCAGTTCGCCCTGGTCCCTTTGCAGCGCCACGCTGTCGCGCAGTTTCAACTCCACCACGCGCACGCCACGCTGCACCATGCGCCCGGCGATTTGCTCAGAGAAGATGCGCCCCAGGCGCGAGGACTCGCTCAGCCGGTCCACCTGGACCAGTGTTGCCACCATCACCGGATGCTGCGCATCCAGCGGCGCGTTGGCCAGCAAGGCGTCCACCGCACGGTGGTTGGCTTCGATCAGGTCGGTGGGAAACCAGGTCGTACCCGGCTTGTCACCGTAATAAAAGCTGCTGCACCCGGTCAGACCGATGAGCACAGCGGCGCTGAAGAAATTTCGGCGTTTCATGGCAAGCGGCTCATGGCGTGGCGGGGGTCGCCCACACGGGCGTTGGCGCGGTCACTCGCCAGCTCTTGACCGGCGTGGGTGGCGGCGGAGGCGGTGGAGGCGGCTCTGGCAAATACAACGGCGCATCGCCACGTTCTATGTAATACAGGTCGGCCGAGCCCGCCAGGTAGCGGTCGGTGGTTTTCAGCGAGGTGGTGATGAGCACTTCCGTGCGCGTGGGGCCACCCGCCGCATCACCTTGCGTGTAGCGCTGAGCCAGGTCTACCGCCAGGCCTGTGCCCACGCCCAGCAGCGTGGCCATTCCAGGCAGCAGGCTGCGGTCCGGGTAGTGCTCGCGCCAATCGCGCCACACGCCCACGCCCGCCCCCAGGGCAGTCCAGTGCAGCGGCACGGGCGAGCTTGCAGACAGCGGCTCCAGGTGTTGCACCAGCTGGGCCTCGATTTGCAGTTCCACCTCGGTGGGCCCCGTTGCCAATGTCACGCCCCGGTTGAGCAATTGCACACGCAGCAGCTTGAGGAAGCCTTGGCTGAAGCTGGATTTGTCAGTCACCGTGAGATGAATGGGATGCTCCCCCGCAGGCCAGGCGGCAATTTTTTCTGCCACCCGGGCCGCCACGTCATTGGCCAGCACGTCCCAGTGGTGAACGGCCCGGGCCTTTTTCTGGCCCGTGGCGGGGTAGTTGTCAGCGCGCGGCACATCCAGCGTGCCGCAGCCAGCCAGCAGCAAGGCCGCCAAGAAAGCGGCAGAAGAAGTGCGGAATGTGCAAGAGGGCATGGCACGCATCGTAGCGGCGTACCAGCCGCGCAATCCGGGCAACAAGGCCTGTTTTTCCGCCCAAAACACAGGTTCCGCCGCTTGGCGCAGCGCGCGCCTGGCACACCTATGTCAAGAGCCTAGACGGCGGAAAGTACAGCGTGATCGGCAACCCCGGCACCTACCCTGCAGCTGCCTACGCCAGCGCCAACTCCGGCACAGGCGTGGCCGATTTGCTGGTCACGTATGCCGGCAACACCGCTGCCTACCAAGCCATTGACCCGCAACCTGCTCACACCTGGATCTACGCGAAGGACAACACCGCCCAGGCCATGCTGCTGCACACCGCCAGCACATGCACCGACATGCAGACGGCGCTGGCCAAGGCCAACAGCCCACGCATGAACACAGGCATGGTCTACCCCACCAACCTGACCATCGGAACGCCTTGGTCGGCGCTGCCCACCTACTGGCCACAGCTGCTGGGCACGGTGGACGCCATCAACAAGAAACGCACCCTTCCTTTCTGCTGAACAAGGACGGGGGAGCAAGGCCGGTGCTGATGCAGCCCGGGCCTTGCCACTGAACGCAAATCCACCGACTAAAGCCGTGCCCACACCCCAGCAATGGCTGTGGTGCTTCGCCCAAGTTGCTCAACCGCTGTAGAAGGCTCTGCTAAAGGCTTTAGCAGCTAAATTGCGACGCAGGCGGCCACCTACACACAGCGGGCTGGAGCTGCCCCACAATCCGCGCATGAACGCGTCTGTTACAGCTCCACAGCCCTCCCCCACACTGCCCTCAGAGCCGGGCGCGGCCCTGGCGCCGCACTCGGAAGAAACCCCCTGCAGCGCCGATGCAGCGCAGGCGGCAGCGGACGATGCCCCGCGCGAAGCCATGACTGGCACAGAGCCCCCCGCCTCCCCGCCTGCCCCCGCGCCCCTCATGCTCCACATGCCTGTGGATGTGCGCAACCTGTCGTTGGCCTTGCTGGCGCTGTTCGCCAGTGTGGCGCTGCTGCACTGGGCCAGCGCCGTGTTCATCCCCATCATGCTGAGCCTGCTGCTGACCACCGCGCTGCGCCCCCTGGTGGAAGTGCTGTACCGCTACCACGTACCACGCTGGCTCAGCGCCGGCGCACTGCTCATCAGCCTGGTGCTGGGGCTGGCCAGCGCCGCATGGTCGTTGAGCGATGGCGCCACCCAATTGGTGGACTCGTTGCCCGTGGCCGCCAAGAAAGTGCGCGACAACCTCAAGGCGCGGGCGGGCGGCAGCAGCCCGCTGGACACCGTGCAAAAGGCGGCCACCCAGATCGAGCAGGCCGCCACCGAAAACAGCACCACCAGCCCACCCCGGCGCGGTGTGCAGCGGGTGGTGGTGGAGCGCCCGCCATTCAATGTGCGTGACTACCTGTGGAGCGGCACCATGGGGTTGATGTCTGCACTAGGTCAACTCACGGTGGTGGTGTTTCTCACGTTTTTCGCACTGGCCTCGGGCAACCTGTTTCGCAACAAGCTGCTGCGCATTGCGGGCACCAGCCTGGAGCGCCGCAAGATCACCATCCATGTGCTGGAAGACATTACCAACCAGATTCAGCGCTATTTGCTGGTGCAGGTTTTCACGAGTGTGCTGGTGGGCGCGGCCACGGGCCTGGCCTATTGGGCCCTGGGGCTAGAAAACGCGGCCGTATGGGGTGTGGTGGCGGGGGTACTCAACCTGGCGCCGTACATTGGCTCTGCGCTGGTCACCGGGGCATCGGCGCTCGTGGCCTTCCTGCAGTTCGGCTCGTTCGACATGGCCCTGGCCATTGGTGGTGCATCGCTCGTGATCCACACCATCGTCGGCAACCTGCTCACCCCCTGGCTCACCAGCCGCACCAGCAGCATGAGCCCCGTCGCCGTGTTCGTGAGCGTGCTGGCCTGGGGCTGGCTGTGGGGGCTGTGGGGGCTGCTATTGGGCATTCCGGTCATGATGGCCGTGAAGGCGGTGTGCGACCGGGTAGAAGACTTGAAGGCGGTGGGCGAGCTGCTGAGCGACTAAACCCTGATGATGGAGGGCCTCTGCTCCACGAGGTTGATCGTAGTTTTGCTACGATATGTTAAAACTAACATCAATGCTAAATTCATTCCTCTCCGAAATGCGTCTCCTGCGCAGCGGCATCAGGACTATGTATGGGGACACCGGAGCCGCGGCAGGGCGCATACGCCATGAGCACCTCAGTGCCGTCCTGCGACTGACCCCCATGGCCATGGCGGCCAACATGGGCAATGCTTCACTCATTTTGTGGAGCTTCAAAGACAGCCTGACCGCAGGGCTTTTCAGCTGGTGGGCGGTGATGATGACGCTGGCCAGCATGTCGCTGCTCAGCTGGTTCCGGTTCCGGAATCGCAGCTCCACCCAGGTGTCCTGCCGCGCTATCCGCCGCTCTACCCTGCACGCTGGCGTGCTGGCGCTGGCCTGGGGTTTTCTTCCCGTGGTGTGGTTCGCCGATGCAGGGCACAGCCAGCAGGTGGCGATTACCGCCTTGTTCACCGGGATGATGGGGGCCGGCGCCTTTGTGTTGGGCGCCCTGCCGCTGGCGAGCATGGCGTATGTGGCAGTGTTCGCAGCGTCGGCCTTGTGGGCTCTGGCGCGTGCAGGAGAACCGCAGTTCATCGCATTTGCCCTTCTGGTGCTGCTGTATGCGTTCATGGTGCTCGTCGGCGGCATTTCGTACTGGCGCAAGGCCACCGCGCTGATCCTGGCCAAAAACGAGGCCATCCGGCACGAGCAAATGCTGGCGGTGGTGTTGCAGGACTTCGAGCAGCGAGCAACCGACGCCCTGTGGGAAATCGACACCGAGGGCCGCTTGCAGCAGCCCTCTGCGCGCTTGGCCAAGCTGCTGCACACCGCACCTGACACGCTCCGGGGCCTCTCGCTAGTGTCTTGGCTGGAGCAACATACGTTGAGTGGCAGCGGCGACCTGGCCCAGGCGCTGGCGAAAGGCGTGCCATTCCATAACGTGGCTGTGGTGATTGAACAGGGTGGCCAGCACTGCCATCTGGCGCTCCAGGGCAAGCCCTTGTTCGATGAACTGGGGCAACCCTCAGGCTGGCGGGGTGTGATGTCAGACCGCACCGCCGTGGCACAAGCGCAGGAGCGGTTGCAGCGGCAGGCGCACACCGACTCCCTCACCCAATTGGCAAACCGGCTTTCATTGCACAGTGCCATTGAGCAGCAACTGCGGGTGCATCCCCCCTCGGGTGCGTTGCTGCTGCTGGACTTGGACCATTTCCAGACCGTCAATGACACCTTGGGACACTCCGTAGGCGACACGCTGCTCACCTGCGTGGCTGAGCGTTTGCTGCAACATGCACCGCCCCACAGCCTGGTGGCCCGGCTCGGCGGGGATGAGTTCGCCATATTGCTGCACCACAACGACGCCGAGCGAGACCCCACCGAAGCGCAAGCACTGGCCGCACGGCTGGTGACGGCACTCTCACGCCCCTACCAGATCAAAGAGCGGCGATTGCGAGTGGGCGCCAGCGTAGGCATTGCGCTGATAGACGGTGAAGTCACCCATGTGGACGAATTGCTGGTGCGGGCCGACATTGCGCTGTATGACGCCAAGGCCCATGGCCGGGGGCGCGCTGCCGTATACACCCATGCATTGCGAGAACGCACCCGCCGGCGGGCCGAGGTGGAAGAAGGCTTGCACCAGGCTGTCCGCCGCGACGAACTCAGCCTGCATTGGCAGCCCAAGGTGGATCTCTCCACCTGGAAAATCACCGGCACCGAAGCCTTGCTGCGTTGGGAAAGCCCGCAGTTGGGCAAAGTGAGCCCTGGCGAGTTCATCCCAGTGGCTGAGCAAGAAGGCATGATGGATCTGATTGGCCTGTGGGCGCTGCGCCACGCGTGCGAATGCGGGCAAAACCAGCTCAAAGGCGTGCGCGTGGCCGTGAATGTCTCGCCCGTACAGCTGGCCGATCCCGAATTTGTATCGCTCGTGCAATCGGTGCTGGAATCCACAGGCCTGCCTGCTGACCGGCTGGAACTGGAAATCACGGAATCGGTGTTCATCGAAGACACCGAAGCCGCGCTCAAGCAACTGCATGCATTGCACGCCCTGGGCATTCACGTGGCGCTGGACGACTTCGGCACCGGCTATTCATCGCTGAGCTACCTGTGCCGCTTTCCGTTCAGCACCCTCAAGATTGATCGCAGCTTTGTGCAGGAAGCCATGGAGCGCCCTGAGGCGCTGGCCGTGGTGCAGCACATTGCGCAGCTGGCACGGTCCCTGAAAATGCGCACCGTGTGTGAAGGCGTAGAAACCCCTGAGCAACTGGCCATGGTGATTGGCGCGGGCATTGACGAAGCGCAGGGCTACCTGCTGTCTGCCCCCAAGCCACTGGAGTTTTTCAACTCGTTCACCGAGGACTGGAACACGCAGCAGGCACCGCTGGAATATCTGCCGGAATAAAGGATCCAGCGAGGCTTGCAGCCAACCTCGCCTGTTCTTCTCTGCAGGTGCTGCGCGCAATCAACCCGTGTTGCGCAAGCCGGCAGCAATCCCGTTGATGGAGATGTGGATACCTGTCTGCACCCGCTCGTCGCCCTGCCCCGCGCGCCAGCGGCGCACCAGTTCGACCTGCAGATGGTGCAGCGGGTCGATGTACGGGAAACGGTGCTTGATGGACCGCGCCAGGGCCGCGTTGTGCGCCAGGCGCTGCTTGTCGCCAGTGATGCGGGTGAGCGCATCGGCCGTGCGGTGCCACTCAGCCTCGATGGCCGTGAACACCTTCTTGCGCAGGCGGGCATCGGTCACCAACTCGCTGTAGCGGGAGGCCAGGGCCAGGTCGCTCTTGGCCAGCACCATGTCCATGTTGGACAACAGCGTGCGGAAGAACGGCCACTGCCGGTACATGCGCTGCAGTAGGGCCAACTGGGTCTTGGGGTCTTTGCCCTCGGCATTCACAAAGGCTTCGACAGCAGAACCAAAGCCAAACCACCCCGGCAACGTGAGGCGGCACTGCCCCCAGCTGAAGCCCCACGAAATAGCGCGCAGATCTTCAATCTTCTGGCTGGCCTTGCGCGATGCGGGGCGTGAGCCGATGTTCAGCTCGGCGATCTCGCGGATGGGCGTGGAGTTGAAGAAGTAATCGGTAAAACCCGGTGTCTCGTAGACCAGCGCACGGTAGCTGCCCATGCTGGCCAGCGAAAGCTGCGCGGCCGCATCCAGAAACGCTTTGGTGGCAGGCTTGGTGGGCTGCAGCAAGGTAGCTTCGAGCGTGGCGGCCACCAGGGTTTCGAGGTTGCGGCGGCCAATCTCGGGGTTGGCGTACTTAGACGCGATGACTTCACCCTGCTCCGTCAGGCGAATCTGCCCGCGCACCGTACCAGGCGGCTGCGCCAGGATGGCCTGGTAGCTGGGGCCGCCGCCCCGTCCCACCGTGCCGCCTCGGCCGTGGAACATGCGCAACTGAATGCCATGGGTGGTGGCAAGTTCATCGAAGAGTTCGACGAGGGCAATCTCGGCGCGGTACAGCTCCCAGTTGCTGGTAAAGATGCCGCCATCCTTGTTGCTGTCGCTGTAGCCCAGCATGATGTCCTGCTCGCCGCCGCTGCGCTGCACCAATGCTGCCACGCCGGGCAGGGCATAGAACTCGCGCATGATGGGCGCGGCGTTGCGCAGGTCTTCAATGGTTTCGAACAACGGTACCACGATGAGGTGGTTCTTCGATTCGGCATCGAGCGTGCCGGTCATGAGGCCCACTTCCTTTTGCAGCAGCAGCACTTCGAGCAGATCGCTCACGGTTTCGGTGTGGCTGATGATGTAGTGGCGAATGGCCTCATGGCCAAAGCGCTCACGCATCACCCGGGCGGTTTCAAAAATGGCCAGCTCGCCCTGGGTGTGGGCCGAATACTCGGCGCCCACCACACGCAGCGGGCGCGCGTCGTTCAGCAGCTTGATCAGCAGCGCGCGCTTGGCGGCCTCTTGCAGGCCCGCGTAGTTCGGCTCGATGCGCGCCTTGGCCAGCAACTCGGCCACCACCTCTTCGTGCTTGTCAGAGCTTTGGCGCAGGTCTACCGTGGCCAGATGGAAGCCAAACACCTGCACAGCGCGGATCAGCGGGTGCAGACGCTCTTGCGCCAGCGCTTCGCCATGGTGCGACTTGAGTGAGGCTTCAATCACGCGCAGATCGGCCAGAAACTCCTCTGCGCTGGCGTAGGCATTCTGGGGCGCAACGGCATGGCGCGCGGCCTCGCCGCCCGTCAGGTCTTTGAGCGATGCTGCCAGGCGGGCGTAAATGCCGGTGAGGGCGCGACGATAAGGCTCATCCACACGATGCTCGCTGGTGTCGGGCGAGCGCTGGGCCAGGGCTTCCATCTCGGGCGACACCCGCACCAGGCGCGCAGACAAAGACAGTTCTCCACCCAGGTAGTGCACCTCGGTCAGGTAGTGGCGCAGCGCCACGTCAGACTGGCGGCTCAGCGCATACTGCAGCGTTTGCGCAGTGACGTTGGGGTTGCCGTCGCGGTCGCCGCCAATCCATTGGCCCATGCGCAGAAAGCTGTGCACGGGGTATTGGCCCAGTTCGGCTTCCAGGTCGGCGTAGATCTTCGGGATCTCGCGCAGGAAGGTGGCTTCGTAATACGACAGCGCGTTCTCGATTTCATCGGCCACGGTGAGCTTGCTGTAACGCAGCAGGCGCGTTTGCCACAGCTGCGCCACGCGGGCACGCAGCAAGGCCTCGTTGGCGGCCAGTTCACGAGGGGTGAGCGCGTCCTTGGCGCTGTTGTACAGCTGCGCGCGCACCTGGATGTCATCGCGCACGGCCAGCAGTTGGGCGATGTCGCGCTCGGCGTCCAGAATGCTCTTGCGCTGCACTTCGGTGGGGTGGGCGGTGAGCACGGGGGCCACATAGCTGCCGGCGAGCGTCTGCGAAATCGTCTTGGGCGCAATGCCGGCCCAGCGCAGGCGTGACAGGGCTACCTCGATGCTGCCTTCTTGCGTATCGCCCGCACGCTCGTGCACGGCGCGGCGGCGGATGTGGTGGCGGTCTTCGGCCAGGTTGGCCAGGTGACTGAAGTAGGTGAAGGCGCGGATCACGCTCACCGTCTGGTCGCCCGAGAGGGACTTGAGCAGCTTCTTGAGCGCGCGGTCGGCCTCCTGGTCGGCATCGCGGCGGAAAGCCACAGACAGCTTGCGCACCTGCTCGACCAGTTCGTAAGCTTCCACACCCTCTTGCTCACGGATCACGTCGCCCAAAATACGCCCCAGCAGGCGGATATCGTCAATCAGGGGCTGGTCCTTGTCGGATCGTTTCATGCGCGAGGGTCTCCAGAGATGGGAAAGAGGTGCCCGATCAGCGCCGCTACTGCAATAGACACGCGCCACATCAAGGTCACCGATGCGGGCGCATGCTAGCATCGCCCGCCGCAGAATGATTACAAACAGGTTACGAACTTGAGCCCCGTCCAATCCCCCCTTTCCATCGTCATCGCCACCCGCGAAAGCCGCCTGGCGCTGTGGCAGGCAGAGCATGTACAGGCACTTTTGCGCGCGAGGGGCCACTCGGTGGAACTGCTGGGCATGACCACCAAGGGCGACCAGATTCTGGACCGCTCGCTATCCAAGGTGGGGGGCAAGGGGCTGTTCGTGAAAGAGCTGGAAGTGGCGCTGGAAGAAGGCCGCGCCCACATCGCCGTGCACTCGCTCAAAGACGTTCCGATGGAGCTTCCTGAAGGCTTCGCACTGGCCTGCGTGATGGAGCGAGAAGACCCCCGTGACGCATTCGTTTCACCGCGCTACGCCAGCCTGGAAGCGCTGCCGCAAGGTGCGGTGGTGGGCACATCCAGCCTGCGCCGCCAAGTGCTGCTGCAAGCCCTGAGGCCTGACCTGAAGATTGAGCCCCTGCGCGGCAACCTCGACACCCGTTTGCGCAAGCTCGACGAAGGCCAGTACGACGCGATTGTTCTGGCCGCAGCGGGCCTCAAACGGCTGAAGATGGGCGAGCGCATCCGCGCCACATTCGCCCCCACCGCCATGCTGCCTGCCGCGGGCCAAGGGGCCCTGGGCATTGAAGTGCGCAGTGATCGCCAGGATTTGATCGACGCCCTTGCGCCGCTGGCCCACATACCCACCTGGCTGACGGTGACGGCCGAGCGCGCGGTAAGCCGTGCCATGGGTGGCAGCTGCTCTATGCCCTTGGCCGCCCACGGCACCTTGACAGGCACCACCCTGCAGCTCGATGCCGCATGGGGCGACACGGAAGGCAAACTCCCCTTGGTGCGCGCCAGCGCCAGCGCCACCGTCACCACGCAGGCCCAGGCGGACGCTTTGGGGCTTGCCATTGCGCAGCAACTGCGCGATGGCGGGGCCGTCGGCGCAACGCCTGCCACCGCGGGCTGAATCACCCGGGCGGCGCCTTGCATCCCCCGCAAGTCATCGTGACCCGGCCAGCGCGCGAAGCCGCGCACTGGGTGGGCCAGTTGACCCAGCGAGGCATTGCTGCGGTAGCGTTGCCCTTGATTCACGTGGCCCCCGCCTCCGGCCCCGAACTGCAACAGGCCCTGCAGCAAGCATGCAGCCGTTTGAACAGCTACCGCGCTGCCATGTTTGTCAGCGGCAATGCTGCCTTGTATTTTCTTGAATCATTTCATGCTCTAGCGCCCATCCATCAAGCGCCAGCAGCTATCAAAACAAGAGCATGGTCACCTGGCCCCGGCACGGCGCGCGTGCTGCAAGAGGCTGGCTGGCCCGCCCCCCTGATTGATGGGCCCGCAGCCCACGCACCGCAGTTCGACTCCGAAGCGCTGTGGGAGCAAGTCCACACCCAGGTTCGCCCGGGGGATCGCATCCTGATCGTGCGCGGCCGCTCTGCCGGCGTGCACGAAACCAAGGGTTCCGGTCGCGACTGGCTGGCCCGCCAGATCGAAGCCGCCGGGGGGCATGTGGACTTCGTGGTGGCTTACGAGCGTGGCGCCCCGCAGCTATCGGTGGATGATTTGGCCCTCGCCCGCCAGGCATCCCACAACGGATCCCTGTGGCTGCTCAGCAGCTCCGAAGCCGTCGCCCATCTGGTTGAAGCGTTGCCGCAGCACCACTGGCACACCGCCCGCGCACTGGCCACCCACCCCCGCATTGCCCAGGCAGCCCACGACGCCGGCTTTGGCGAGGTGCGTGAATGCCGTCCAGCCCTCGCGGACGTGGTGGCATCGATAGAATCAGGCGCATGAGCTCTGCGCCACCCAACGATCTTCCACAACCCCCTGCCGCCACCATTGCACCGCCCCCCGCTGAGGCAGTGACAGCGCCAGCAGCCGCGCCTGGGCGCACTACGGGCGTGGGCATCACCCATTTGTTGCTGGGCGTGGTGGCGGCAGCGGCACTCGCCAGCAGCGTCATGCTGTGGCAAAAGCTCACCGGCATCCAGGAACAGCTGGCGCGGCAGTCGGCAGACTCGGGGGCGCTGGCCATTGAGGCGCGCACCATCGCCCGGCAAGCGGAAGATCAAGTCCGAGAAACGTCTGCCCGGCTTTCAGTGGCAGAAGCCCGCGTGAGCGAAGTGGCGCTGCAACGCAGCCAGCTTGAAGAGCTGATGCAAAGCCTGTCGCGCTCACGCGACGAAAACCTGGTGGTGGACATTGAATCGGCCATCAGGCTGGCGCAGCAACAGGCCCAGCTCACTGGCAGCCTCGATCCACTGGTCGCAGCCCTGAAATCGGCCAATCAGCGCATCGAGCGCGCCGCCCAGCCGCGCCTGGCGCCCCTGCAAAGGGCCATCGGCCGCGATCTGGACCGGCTGACCCGCGCCGCTGTGACGGACACCGCCGGCCTGCTGGGTCGGCTGGACGAGCTGGTACGCCAGGTGGATGACCTGCCCGTGCTCAACGCCGTGGCGCAGGCAGCAGCCACGCGGCGCCTGTCAGCACCCGCTGCAACCAGCACCGCCACTGACCTGGCCGACCTGCCCTGGTGGCAAGCCACCCTGCAACGTAGCTGGGAAGTGGTGCGCGACGAAGCCCGCGGGCTGGTACGCGTCAGCCGCATTGATCAGCCCGAAGCCATCTTGCTGGCCCCTGACCAGACCTTCTTCCTGCGCGAAAACCTCAAGCTCAAGCTGCTCAATGCCCGCCTGGGCGTGCTGGCTCGGCAATACGACTCAGCCCGGGCCGACCTGACGGCCGCCACCGCAGCGCTGAACAAATACTTTGACCCCGCCTCGCGCCGCACCCAGAACGCAGCCACCATGCTGCAGCAAGCCCAGCAGCACATGAAAGGCGCTGAACTACCACGGCTGGATGAAACCCTCTCTGCGCTGGCTACTGCCGCCGCAGGCCGCTAAAGAGGGCTCCCAACATGCGCGCAGCTCTCTGGCTCTTGGCATTGTTTGGCGTGGCCGTGGCTGCTGCGCTGTTTGCGGGCAACAACCAGGGCACCGTCACCCTGTACTGGCCGCCCTACCGCGTAGACCTGTCACTCAATCTGGTCGTGCTGCTGCTGGTGGGTGGGTTCACCACGCTGTATGCGGCCCTGCGGGCCCTGGCAGCCCTGCTGGCACTGCCCCACCAGGCCCGCCGCTGGCGCGTGCAGCAAAAGGAACGCGCCATGCACCACGCGCTGCTGGACGCGCTGACGCACATGCTGGCCGGGCGCTTCCTGCGCTCTCGCAAGTCGGCACTGGCTGCGCTGGCGCAGGAAGGAGCCCTGCAGTCCGCTGGCGAGCCGGTGCCCCATGGCAAGCAACTGCGCGCGTTGGCGCATTTGATTGCGGCTGAATCCTCGCATGCCCTGCAAGACCGTGCCACGCGCGAAAGCCACCTTCAAAATGCCCTGGAAGAGGCTCCCGCCAGGGGCAACGGCCAAGACCAGGAACTGCGTGAGGGCGCCCAGATTCGCGCTGCCCGCTGGAGCCTGGACGACCGGGATCCCAACGCAACCCTGGAACGCCTCGCTGCGTTGCCGCAGGGAGCGGCCCGTCGCACTCTGGCACTGCGCATTCGCCTCAAGGCCACACGCCAAGCACGGCAAACCCGTGAAGCGCTGGACACCGCTCGTTTGCTGGGCAAGCACCGCGCCTTCTCTGCGGGTGCTGCCCAAAGCATCGTGCGCGGACTAGCCATTGAACTCATCCAGTCGGCGCACGACCCCGCGCAGCTGGTGCAGATCTGGACATCGCTGGAAAACTCTGAGCGCAACATGCCTGAACTGGCGGTGCAGGCCGCCCAGCGCCTGGCCCACCTGGGCGGCGATCCGGCCCAGGTGCGAGCCTGGCTCCTGCCCGTGTGGGAGCGCATGGTAGGGCTGCCCGATGGCCTGCCCGAAGGACTGGCGCTGAAGCTCATCCATTGCCTCGAAGACGGGTTGTCCACCATCGACGCCGGCTGGCTGGCGCGCATTGAAGCAGCGCAGCAAGCCAACCCTCGCGATGCGCGGTTGCAGTACCTGGCAGGCATGGCCTGCCTGAAACGGCAGCTTTGGGGCAAGGCACAGCAGTTGCTGACGCAAGCAGCATCCCAGCTGACCGACAAATCCCTGCGCGCCAGTGCCTGGCGCAACTTGGCCGAGCAGGCAGAACAGCGGGGCGACAGCGAAGCCGCTGCCCACGCCTGGAAATCTGCCGCGCAGCAGCAACGCTGAGTTCGGAGGGCTGCAACAGCCCTCACGCCCCTTCTCCCTGCCTTTCTCAGCCAACCCCGGTACGGCCAAGGTCTGCCGTACCGCCGTGGCCCACTTTGCCCTAGTCCCCTTGTAGATCCTTGGTGTTGACCACCAGGGAAAGCCACGTTTTGCGTGCAATGCGCTATCTCAAACGTTGGGGAACTTTGAGCGCAGAGGCTATATCAATTCAGTTTTTTTGAACCAAGGCAACAATTCGCCTGAAACCGACACGGGCCGCCGCTTCCTAAACTGCAGGTATTGCAGCGATGGCACTGGCTCCCAAGCCAGCCTTCCTGCCCCCTTAGTTTCGACCAATACACCCCATGTCTTCACACTCTCACGAAACGGACACCAAGCCCCTGCGGTACTCAGGCACCGCCATGCTGCTGCACTGGGTGCTGGCCATCGCACTGATCGCGATTTTTGGCCTGGGCCTTTACATGACCGGGCTTCCCTTCTCGCCCCAGCGGCTCAAGCTCTACAACTGGCACAAATGGGCGGGCGTGACGATTTTGGCGCTGTCCCTGCTGCGACTGGTGTGGCGCATCACCCACCGGCCACCGGCCTTGCCACTCGCCATGGAACGCGCCATGCCCGTGTGGCAAAAGGCGGCGCACCACGCCACGCACCACCTGCTGTATGTGCTGTTTTTCGCAGTGCCGTTGATTGGCTGGGCTTACAGCTCGGCAGCAGGCTTCCCTATCGTGTTCCTGGGCGTGTGGCAATTGCCCGACTTTGTGCCCGTGAGCAAGGAATTGGCCGAGGCGATCAAGCCCTGGCACGAGCTATCTGCCTATGCCATGGCAGGCCTGGTGGTAGTGCATGTGGCCGCAGCGCTCAAGCACCAGTTCATTGACCGCGACGGCTTGCTGCAACGCATGCTGCCCGGCAAGCGCTGAAACAACCGCTGAACCTGCTTGCACCGCAAAACCAACACTCTCATCGCTGCCAACCTCGCTGGCAGGCCCCATATCTCTGAGGAGTTTTCATGAAATTCGCCAACATCGTTTCCGCACTGGCCCTGGGCTCCACTTTGCTCGCCCAACCCGCCCTGGCCCAGCAGAAGCTGGACACTGCCAGGAGCGAAGTGCAGTTCACCGCACGCCAGATGGGCGTGCCCCTGGACGGTCACTTCAAGAAGTTCGATGCCCAAGTGGCCTTCGACCCTGCCAAGCTGGCCACCAGCAAAATCACCTTCACGGTAGACACCGGCAGCGCCACCCTCGGCTCCAAGGAAACAGACGCCGAACTGCCCAAGGCCGTGTGGTTCAACGTGCCCAAGTTCCCCCAAGCCACGTTTGAATCCAGCGCCATCAAGGCCCTGGGCGGCGGCAAGTTTGAAGTGGCGGGCAAGCTCACCATCAAAGGCAATTCGGTCAATATCGTGGCACCCGTCACGCTGACACAAGCCGGCCCTGTCACCACCGCCACGGGCTCCTTCCCCATCAAGCGCCTGGCTTTCAAGATTGGCGAGAACGAATGGGCCGATACCTCGATGGTGGCCGATGACGTTCAAGTCAAGTTCAAGCTGGCATTGACGGGTGTGGGCAAGCTCTGAGCCCCACGCGCCCATCCGCCGTGCATTCAATTTTCATAACCCTTTCCTCAACCCTCTGATTTTCAGGAGTTTTTCCCATGCGCAAATCTCTCTTCGCACTGGCCGCCGTAGCAACCATGTTTGCAGGCGCTGCACAAGCCCAGTCGGCCAACTACGCCATCGACCCCACACACACCTTCGTGACCTTTGAAATCAGCCACTTCGGCGCATCGGTCAACCGTGCTCGCTTCGACAAGAAGGAAGGCACCGTGCAATTCGACCGTGCTGGCAAGACTGGCAAGGTGGAGATTTCTTTCGACGCCACTTCGGTCAACTCTGGCACGCCTGCATTCGACAAGCACCTGCAAAGCGCAGACCTGTTCAACGCAGCCGCCCACCCCACCATCAAGTTTGTTTCTGACAAGTTCGTCTTCAAGGGCGACAACGTGAGCGAAGTCACCGGCCAGCTGACCTTGCTGGGCAAGACAGCCCCCATCACCCTCAAGGCCAACCAGTTCGCCTGCTACCAAAGCCCCATGCTCAAGCGCGAAGTGTGCGGTGGCGACTTTGAAGCCACCATCGACCGCACCCAGTGGGGCATGAACTACGGCGTGGACTGGGGCTTTTCCAAGAACGTGCGCCTGGTCGTGCAAGTGGAAGCTGTGAAGCAGTAATTCCTGGCGCACCCGCAAAAAGCCACCGCAGCGCCTGCCGCTGCGGTGGCTTTTTTTATGCCGGTGAATCCACAAGAGTTATTTTTAAGTAAATCAATTATGAATAGTAGAATTTGATCCACATTCAGGAGACGCCCCATGACCGCCCCCCAGACCCCTGCGCCCACAGCCACATTGCCTGCGCCAGCCGCCATTCAGCAGTTGCACCACTACGCCTACAAAGCCAGGGATGCGGAGGAAACGCGCCATTTCTACGAAGACATCCTGGGCCTGCCGCTGTACCACATCATCCAGAGCGACTATGTGCCCAGCACGGGCGAGTATTGCCCCTACACCCACTTCTTCTTCCGCCTGCAAGACGGCTCTTTCATCGCCTTCTTCGACCTGGGCGATGACGTCAAGCCCGAACCTTCTCCCAACACCCCCCTGTGGGTGAACCACATCGCCTTTCGCGTGAACACCGTGCAGGAACTGGAAGACACCAAGGCCCGCCTGCAAGCCCACGGCGTGGAAGTGCTGGGCGTGACCGACCACCACATCTTCAAAAGCATTTATTTCTTCGACCCCAATGGCATACGCCTGGAACTGGCAGCACAAGTGGCCAACGAAGAACAGATGGCCAAAGACAGCACGGTGGCGCACGGCCGACTCAACGAGTGGACAGCACGCAAGGAGCAATGGCGCAAGGAACGCGCCGAAGGCAAGGTAGCTGCGCCTTTGAAGCCGCAGCAAAACGACCGGCCGGAGTTCGCACGGGGCTGATGTTCAAAAAGAGCCGCACAGGTGCGGCCGTTCGACTGATCAACGACAAAGGCTATGCCTTGCCCAACTGACCAGAGGCTCAGGCGCAGCACTTGTTGCCTGGCCCCAAGGCACGCCATTGTCAGTGCTGAAAAAAACAGCCCTTCGCTGCCGCCAGAGTTCAACACCCCGCCAGCACCCAAAAGTCCTGCTCATATCCTTTCACAGACTGCACCGCCTTCATCCGCTGGGCAGGCGTCATCGCGCGGTGCACCAGGGCAAAACCGGCGCACCCTTCCTCCACCAGTTTTCGGGCGTAGCCCTGGTAAGCCGGGTCGGGTGAGGTGTTGAAACGCTCCATGTAGCCGCGCAGCAGGCTTCGGTTGCGCTCTGTACTGGCTGGGTCAGAGGCAATCTGCCGCAGTACCTGGGCCAAGTCACTTTGCCGACGCAGGCGTTCTGCGTAGCTGCGCTGGGGGTCGAACGTTGACTCGGCAATAAAGCTGCGCAAAGCAGCTTTCTGAGGATCCTGCAGCGCCCCATAAAAGCCTTCAGCCCGCGACAACAGCAACTTGAAACGATGCGCAGCCAGTTTGTCGGCAGGCACATCCAGCCACTCCCGCCGCCAGTCAGCATTGCTGTCTGTTTGTTGTTTTTCGAAGTTCCGAATCTGACTTTCGGTCAACTGCGATGCGAGCACCACGAGCCTGGGCTCCGCCTGCGCGATGAGCTGGCCGATCTGCGCGCGCACGTCGGCATACACACGACAGGCCTGGTCAGCCGTAATGTCGGCAGCCAGCTGCTGCTGCACCTGTTGCAACAGGGCGGCGTGCTGCGGCAGCATCTGATCGCGGTGCCACTGGTGCAGATCACCCAGTTCGCTTCGCAAACGGTTTGCCTGGGTATCGGTCAGGTTGAAATAGTTGTTCAGCCGCCAATACACCAGCTGCGGCGCCTGGTTGTAGGCCAGCTTCACGGCGCTGCAGCCCTGAATAAGCAGCACGCACGCCAACAGGGCAAAAGCGCGCCATGTGGAATGAAAAGGAAACAACAGTGCACACACGATGGTTCCTGGCGATAACAGCAATCGAGGCGTCAGGATAGGGGCAATGGGGTGCCGAAGTGTGCGGCAGGGGTAATGGGGCGGCTGGGTCTGTCACGGCCAAAAGATGCTGTGGCTATCCATACCTGTTCACCACCAATGGCGAGGAATCACTCGGCCCCACCCGCCTTTCCTGCGGCGCTGGTGGCCGTCTGGGCCATGGTCTGCAGCCACTGCGCAAACGTAGTCAGCACCGGTGGCTGGGCCTGTGCAGGGCTGATGAGGTAATACGCCCGCTCGCCACGCAGCGGGCGGTTGCAGGCCACCATCAGTTCGCCACTGGCAAGCTCTGCCTCGATGAGCAGCAGCGGCATCAGCGCTACGCCCATGCCATGCGTGGCTGCCACGGCGGCCATGGAAAACAGCTCGTAGCGCGGGCCATCCAGCGCGTGCGGCGCATCCACTCCCATCGCATCAAACCACTGGCGCCAGCCGTAGGGGCGCGTGCTTTGCTGCAGCAGCGGCAAATCGGCCAGCGCCTCGGCAGCAACCGGCTGGTGGGCGCGGCCCCGGCCACGGGGCGCAGCAGATTCGAGCAGGCGGGGGCTGCACACCGGCACCACGTCTTCATGCATCAGCAACTGCGCCTGCACGCCGGGCCAGTGGGCCACCTGCTCGGGTGTGCCTGCGTAAAGGGCTGCATCGAAGGTGGTGTCGGCAAACAAGAAGGGCCGGGTCTGGGTTTCGATGTGGACCACGATGTCGGGGTGTGCCTGCGCCAGCTGCGGCAGGCGCGGGATGAGCCAGCGCGTGGCGAACGTGGGCACCGCCGCCAACGAAATGGTGCCTCCCTCGCCCTGGTGGGCCATCACGTCCAGCGTGTCGCGCTCCAGCCCCTGCAGCCAGCGCGCCACCTGGCGGCCATAGTGCGCACCGGCGGGCGTCAGCACCACGCCATGGCGTGTGCGGCGAAACAGCTGCACGCCCAAAAACTCTTCCAGCGCCTGAATCTGGCGCGACACCGCGCTCTGCGTCAAGAACAGCTCTTGTGCGGCACGGGTGTAGCTTTCATGCCGGGCGGCCACTTCAAAGCAGGCCAGGGCTTGGGTCGATGGAATGTTGCGGCGCATGATGATGAAAAGGAACTTGAGCAGCAGCGATTTCCTCTACTGCCAGCAGAATCAAGTATTCCATATATTCATGAAACGCATTTCTGGATGAAAAGAACTCGCTTGCGGCTCGGCCAAGCCAGGCCTACGATGCAATCCAGATTCTTTTGTTACCCCCCTCTTTTTGACCTGGAGACACACATGGCCCACGCCGCTTTTCAATGGGATGACCCGTTCCTCCTGAGCCAGCAACTGACCGACGACGAGCGCGCCATCCGCGACGCAGCGGCGGCCTACTGCCAGGACAAGCTGGCCCCGCGCGTGCTGGACGCCTTCCGCCACGAGAAGATGGACGTGAGCATCTTCCGCGAGATGGGCGAAGTGGGCCTGCTGGGCCCCACCATCCCAGAGCAGTACGGCGGCCCCGGCCTGTCGTATGTGGCCTACGGCCTGATCGCCCGCGAAGTGGAGCGTGTGGATTCGGGCTACCGCTCGATGGCCAGCGTGCAGTCGTCGCTGGTGATGGTGCCCATTTATGAATTCGGCAGCGAAGCCCAGCGCCAGAAGTACCTGCCCAAGCTCGCCAGCGGCGAGTGGATTGGCTGCTTCGGCCTGACCGAGCCCGACCACGGCTCCGACCCCGGCAGCATGGCCACGCGCGCCTACAAGGTGCCCGGCGGCTACAAGCTCAAGGGCAGCAAGATGTGGATCACCAACAGCCCCGTGGCCGACGTGTTCGTGGTCTGGGCCAAGGAAGTGTCCGAAGGCGGCGCCGTCGGCCCGATTCGTGGCTTTGTGCTGGAAAAGGGCATGAAGGGATTGAGCGCCCCCGCCATCCACGGCAAGGTGGGCCTGCGCGCCTCGATCACCGGCGAGATCGTGATGGACGATGTGTTCGTGCCGGAAGAAAATGCCTTCCCTGAAGTGCAAGGCCTGAAGGGCCCCTTCACCTGCCTGAACAGCGCCCGCTACGGCATCGCCTGGGGCGCTTTAGGTGCGGCCGAATTCTGCTGGCACACCGCCCGCCAGTACACGCTGGACCGCAAGCAGTTTGGCCGCCCCCTGGCTGCCAACCAGCTCATCCAGAAGAAGCTAGCCGACATGCAGACCGAGATCGCCATCGGCCTGCAGGCCTGCCTGCAGTTCGGCCGCATGAAGGACGCAGGCACGGCCAGCGTGGAAGGCACCTCCATCATCAAGCGCAACAGCTGCGGCAAGGCGCTGGACATTGCCCGCCTGGCGCGCGACATGATGGGCGGCAACGGCATCAGCGACGAGTTTGGCGTGGCCCGCCACCTGGTGAATCTGGAAGTGGTGAACACCTACGAAGGCACGCACGATGTGCACGCGCTGATTCTGGGCCGCGCACAGACGGGTCTGGCGGCGTTCGCCAACTGATAGCGCTCATCTTTTGATAGCTGCTAGCGCTTTACCCATAAGCGCTAGCGGCATTTTTTTATTCAAAACCATGAATTCCACCTCTGCAACGCCGGGCGCGCTGGCCGGTATCCGAGTCCTTGACCTGTCGCGCGTTCTGGCGGGCCCCTGGTGCACGCAAATGCTGGCAGACCTGGGTGCAGATGTGGTGAAGGTGGAGCGCCCAGGCCTGGGCGACGACACGCGCCAGTGGGGCCCTCCCTTTCTGAAGGATGCCCAGGGCAACGACACCCACCAGGCCAGCTACTTCACGGCCTGCAATCGCAACAAGCGCTCGGTCACCATCGACATGGCCACTGCCGAGGGCCAGGGGCTCATCAAGCAGATGGCGCTGCAGGCGGACATCGTGGTGGAGAACTTCAAGGTCGGCGGCCTCAAGCAGTACGGGCTGGACCATGAAAGCCTGCGGGCGCTCAACCCACGGCTCATCTACTGCTCCGTCACCGGCTTTGGGCAAGACGGCCCCTACGCCGAACGCGCAGGCTACGACCTGATGGTGCAGGCCATGACAGGCCTGATGAGCATCACCGGCCACGCAGACAACGCCCCCGGCGGTGGCCCCATGCGCGTGGGTGTGGCCGTCATCGACCTGTTCACAGGCCTGTACGCCAGCAATGCCATTTTGGCGGCGCTGAACGTGCGCCACCACACGGGCCAGGGCCAGCACATCGACATGGCCCTGCTGGACGTGGGCATGGCCGTGCTGGCCAACCAGGCCGCAGGCTTTTTGGCCACAGGCCAGGCCCCTGGCCGCATGGGCAACAGCCACCCCAGCCTGGCGCCCTACCAGGACTTCCCCACGCAGGATGGCAACATGCTGCTGGCCATTGGCAACGACGGGCAGTTCCAGCGCTTTTGCGCAGCCGCCGGGCAACCCCAGTGGGCCAGCGACGAACGCTTTGCCACCAACACGCTGCGTGTGAAGCACCGCGCAGAGCTCATCCCCGCCATGGAGGCTGTGACCCGAACGCGCACCACGGCCGATTGGATCACGCTGCTGGAAGACAAGGCCGTGCCCTGCGGTCCCATCAACACCATTGCCCAGGCGTTTGACGACGCACAAGTCAAGGCACGCGGCCTGGCCGTATCGTTGCCGCGCTGGAAGGATGGTGAAGCGGGCGATGGCATCACGCACATCACCGGCGTGGCCAGCCCGCTGCGCCTGTCGGCCACACCGCCCGTGCTGCGCAATGCGCCGCCAGCCTTGGGGCAGCACACCGATGAGGTGCTGCGCGAGCTGGGGCTGGATGCCGAACGCATTGCAGCGCTGCGCGCGGCCAAGGCCATCTGACTTCCGGGCCAAAAACATTGGGTGCACAGGCACCCTCATGCGAGAAAGCTGCGCCAGCCTGTGCTGCGCGCACCCTATAACAAGGAGAGACAACCTCATGATTCGCCGCACCGCCCTCGCTCTGGGCATCCTCGCCCTCGCAGCCAGCACAGCCCAGGCCCAAACCGCCTGGCCCAGCAAGCCCATCCGCCTGCTGGTTCCGTTTGCGGCAGGCGGCACCACCGACCTGATTGCCCGCGTGATTGCCGAGCCCCTGGGGCGCGAACTGGGCCAACCCGTGGTGGTGGAAAACCGCGGCGGTGGCGGCGGCAGCATTGGCGCTGCCGAAACCGCGCGCGCCGCCCCCGATGGCTACAACCTGGGCATGGCCACCGTCTCCACCACGGCCACCAACCCTGCCATCAACCCCAAGATTCCGTACAACGTCGCTACCGACTTCACACCCATCATCAACATTGCGGCCACGCCCAATGTGATTGCGGCCTACCCCAAGCTGCCTTTTCAGGATTACAAGGGCATGCTGGCTGCCGTGAAGCGCGAGCCAGGCAAATACTCGTACGCCTCGCCTGGCAACGGCAGCATCACGCACCTGATGATGGAGATGTTCAAGCTGGGCACGCAGACCTTCATGGTGCACGTGCCTTACCGTGGCTCGGGCCCCGCACTGACCGACGCCGTGGCCGGCCAGGTGCCGCTGATTTTTGACAACCTGCCCTCGGCCCTGCCCTTCATCAAGGAAAAGCGCCTGGTGGCCCTGGTGGTGGCGGCACCGCAGCGCGTGCCAGCCCTGCCCGACGTTCCCACCTTCAAGGAAGTCGGCTTGGAGCAGGTGAACCGCATGGCCTACTACGGGCTGATTGGCCCCAAGGGCATGCCCAAGGACGTGGTGGACAAAGTGAACGCCGCCGTGCGCAAGGTGGTGCAAGACCCCGCCATTCGCAAACGCATCGAGGAAACCGGCTCCATCATCATGGCCGACACGCCTGAGGCCTTTGCCAAGCAGATGCGTGAAGAGCTGGCGGTCTACAAAGACGTGGTGGCAAAGCAAAATCTGACCATGGACTGATCTGCCGCGCCCCTGCGTTGGCCCTGCGAGCAAAGCAGGCCAACGCCTGAGCCCCACAAGCCCCCGTACCCCGGGGGCTTTTTCATGGGCGAGGCTGCCTGCCAAGGCCTGTGATCTTCACACAAACAATTCGTAACATGTGTAAAATGCGCTGGCCCGCATTGCGCAGTGCGGGGCACCGACAAAGCGCGGCATTTGCTCTTGGGTCATCCGGGTTGGCGTGAGGGATGGACGAGAGCAGATACGAAGAACAGGTCTGCTTTTTGTTTGGAGATTTCCATGAAGCTCAGTCTCAAGCTCCCCCTCGCCTTTCTGGCGGCGTTGCTGCTGTTGATGGGTGCGGCCCTGTTCGGCATACAGCAGCTGAACCAGGCACTTGCGGTGTACGAAACCTCCGTTGCGCAGAGCTACGCGCAAGAGCGCAAAGCCGCCACCATGTTGCAGGACTTCAAGGTGCAGGTGCAGGAGTGGAAAAACGTGCTGCTGCGCGGCAAGGACAGCGCCCAGCGCGAGCGTTACTGGGCCGCCTTCCAGAAACAAGAGCGCATCGTGGTGCAAGACGCCAGCCAGCTGCTGGCCGAATTGCCCCCAGGCCCCGCGCTGGACAAGGTGCGAGCCTTCAGCCAGGCGCACGAGCGCATGGGGGCCGCCTATCGCAAGGGTTACGAAGCCTTTCAGGCAGCAGACCACGACCCACAGGCCGGAGACAAGGCGGTGCAAGGCATGGACCGGGAGCCGTCGAAGCTGCTGGACGAAGCAGCAGAGCTGATCGCCAAGGCCAGTGCTGACACTGCAGGCAAAGCGGCCCAGCGCGCCAGCCAGGCCACCACGGTCAGCCTGATCGTGATGCTGGCGGTGTGCGCCGCCAGCGTGGTGGGGGCGCTGCTGTTCAGCCGGTCGGTGGTGCGCCCCATCGGACAGGCCGTGCAGGTGTCACAGGCTGTGGCCAAAGGTGATTTGACCGTGGCGGCCCCATCGGCCGGGCGCGATGAAATTGCCCAGCTGCTCAACGCCCTGCACGACATGCAGGGCAGCCTGGCGCTGGTGGTGCAGCGGGTGCGCACCAACGCCGACAGCGTGGCAGGTGCCAGCGCTGAAATCGCCCTGGGCAACAACGACCTTTCGATGCGCACCGAGCAACAGGCCAGCGCGCTGGAGCAAACCTCCGCCTCGATGGAAGAACTCAGCTCCACCGTGCAGGCCAATGCCGACAACGCCCGTCAGGCCAGCCAGCTGGCCGCCGATGCGTCTGTGGTTGCCGTGCGTGGGGGAGACGTGGTGTCTGAAGTGGTCAGCACCATGCGGGGCATCAACGACAGCAGCAAGCAGATTGCAGACATCATTGGCGTGATTGATGGCATTGCCTTTCAGACCAACATCCTGGCGCTGAACGCTGCCGTGGAGGCAGCCCGTGCGGGCGAGCAAGGGCGCGGGTTTGCCGTGGTGGCCAGCGAGGTGCGCAGCCTGGCGCAGCGCAGTGCACAAGCGGCTAAAGAGATCAAGGGGCTCATCCACACCAGCGTGGAACGGGTGGAACAAGGCTCGGCACTGGTGGACCAGGCGGGCAGCACCATGACCGATGTGGTGGCCGCCATTCAACGCGTGACGCACATCGTGGGCGAGATCAGTGCCGCCAGCGCGGAGCAGAGCCAGGGGGTGGCGCAGGTGGGCGAAGCCATCACGCAGATGGACCAGGTGACCCAGCAAAACGCCGCCCTGGTGGAAGAAAGCGCTGCTGCTGCCGACAGCCTCAAGCTGCAGGCGCGGCAGCTGGTTGATGCGGTGGCGTTCTTCCGTGTGTCTGCGCAGGACTCGGCCTCTCCCGCCCCCGCCGCTCGCACTCCGTCACTGGCTGCGGGCTAGGCCCCCGAGGAAGCGCTTGCACCGCGCGCCCTGCTGGCCTTATTAGAGGATCGCGCCGGGCTGCTCGCCACGCTCGTACACCACATGGGCGCGCCCCACGATGAGCGGGTCCAGCTTGCCAATGCGGGCGAGGTCTTTGGCCGCGTAAGGCAGCTTGTGCAGCACGTAACGCATGGCATTCAGGCGCGCGCGCTTCTTGCAGTCGCTTTTGATCACCGTCCAGGGCGCGTCGGCCGTGTCGGTATCGCAAAACATGGCTTCTTTGGCGCGCGTGTAGTCGTCCCACTTGTCGAGCGATGCGGTGTCAATGGGGCTGAGCTTCCACTGCTTGAGCGGGTGCGCCTCGCGCTCCTTGAAGCGGCGGCGCTGCTCCTTTTGGCTGACCGAGAACCAGAACTTGATCACATGCACGCCACTGCGCACCAGGTGGCGCTCAAACTCTGGGGCCTGGCGCATGAACTCGGCGTATTCGGCGTCTGAGCAAAAACCCATCACCCGCTCCACACCGGCTCGGTTGTACCAGCTGCGGTCAAACATCACGATCTCGCCCTGCGTGGGCAGGTGCTGCACATAGCGCTGGAAGTACCACTGCCCACGCTCGGTTTCAGTGGGCTTTTGCAGCGCCACCACACGCGCACCGCGGGGGTTCAGGTGCTCCATGAAGCGCTTGATGGTGCCGCCCTTGCCTGCAGCATCGCGCCCCTCAAACAAGATCACCACGCGTTGCCCGGTCTCCTTGACCCAGGCCTGCAGCTTGAGCAATTCGACCTGCAGACGAAACTTCTCACGCTCGTAGGTAGAGCGGCGCAGCAAGTTGCGGTAAGGGTAGGCGCCCCGGCGCCAATCCCTGGCCAGCTCCTCGTCAGGGTTCACGCTGTCGTCAGACTCTTCATCGCGCCGGTCCATGTGCTGGCGCAAGGCTTCGCGCAGCGCGTCCAGGTCATCTTGCGAAGCCCCCGCCAGCAAGGCCCGCAGGCTGTCAATGCGCTCCTGGGTGGTTTGCGTGGCGTCGTCGCTGCCCAGCAAAGACAGTATGGCCGACGTCTGCTGCCCGTCTGCCGCCTGCACCGCCTGCTGCGCCACATGCCGCGCCAGCGTGGCCGACTGCAGGCTGGGCGGCACATCGCCCCGGGCCACCGTGCGCCCCGCACGCACGGGAGTCTTGACCGCCGCCGATGCCCGGCGGCGCCTGGCCGGCGTGGCAGGCTCGACGCCATCAAGAGGGCTGACCGAAGCGGCGGGAGGAACAGAAGCGCGGCGTTGTGTCATGGCGAGGTATCAGGTTGGGCACGCCCACGTTCGCAGCTTGTGCTGCAGGCCAGACCGAGCAAGGCCGTTTTCTGGCATCCGCAGTAGCGATCTCAGCGCGCGAGGGCTTGTTACAAAATTATGAAAGCACCATTTTTGCGCGCACCGCTGGTTGCAATTTGACAAGCATCAAGCCTGCAAGGGTTTAGCGATCACAAGAAGTCGCAAGCAAGCCCGGATGGCGAATTTTAGAAAAAACACCCTCTAGCGCCCGCCAAACAAGCGCAATCAGCTATATTTTTAATAGCAACTCAGTCCTGCTGGGGAAAAACCACGGTTTGCCGATGTAACCCGGCATTCTTGGCCCAGGCGTGAAAGCCCGCGCAAGGCACTCGGGGCAGCAGGCCAGAACGGGGGTTGGCCGCCCCCTTCAAAAGCGCCTCGTCCAGCCACGCGCACATCCCTGCCAGCCAATGCACGCACGTACCGAAAGTGGAATATCCCCTTCATTGCGCAAAATGACGCGTAAATGCGACGCGCAAGACGTATGCTGGCACCTTGGCAGCCGCCCATGGCGCTGTGCCACCCCTTGTTACCCCGCAGCCGGGCAGATTCGGGGTGGGTTGTACGGGTTAAGCCTGAAAATTTCCTCACCCTCGCAACCTGAACTCCTCCTAGAATTTGTAAATATGCGTATCAACGCGAAGGACACGACCATGAAAGCAGTTCAGCAGGAAATTGACGAGCGGACCAACCTCACCAGCACCAACAAGTTCGAGCTGCTGCTGTTCCGCCTGGGTATCGACAGCGCGCTGGGCAAGTCCGAGCTGTTCGGGATCAACGTGTTCAAGATCCGCGAAATCGTGGCCATGCCCAGCATCACCCCGATTGCGGGCACCACGGCGCATTCGCTGGGGGTGGTCAACCTGCGCGGCCAGGTGATTCCGGTGCTGGACTTGCCCTCCATCGTGGGCTGCAAGCCCCAGACGGGTTTGAACATCATGCTGGTGACGGAATACGCGCGCACCACACAGGCTTTCGCCGTGGAATCGGTGGAAGACATCGTGCGTCTGGACTGGAAACAAGTGCTCTCCGCTGAAACCAGCGGCGCCGCTGGCAAGCTGGTGACCAGCATTGCCCGCCTGGATGGCAACACCGATGAGTCGCGCCTGGCCCAGGTGCTGGACGTGGAAGCCATCTTGCAGATGGTGTCGCCATCGGACGGCCACGAAGTGACCGAAGAGAAGGTCGGCGCCAAGCTCAAGCTCAAGCCCGGCACCATCGTTCTGGCGGCAGACGATTCGTTTGTCGCCCGCTCGCTCATCGAGCAAGAGCTGAAGGCTCTGCATGCTCCCTATGAAATGGTCAAGTCAGGCAAGGAAGCCTGGGACCGCTTGAACGCCATCGCCAAGGCCGCCGAGGCCGAGGGCAAGGCCGTGACCGACCGCGTGGCCATGGTGCTGACTGACTTGGAAATGCCCGAGATGGACGGCTTTACGCTCACGCGCAACATCAAGCAGGATGCCCGCTTCAGCGGCCTGCCCGTGGTCATCCACTCGTCGCTCTCGGGCTCAGCCAATGAAGACCATGTGCGCAGCGTGGGCGCTGATGGCTACGTGGCCAAGTTCGTGGCCGAAGAACTGGCGGAAACCATCCGCCGGGTTCTGCCGCACTGACACAGACTCGGCCCAGCAGCGCTTGCCCACACCCGCAAGCGCCGCAGGGCTAGGGCCGGGCCCTGGTTGCCCGCAACGGTCAACCAGACCGTGTGCCCAAACGTCATGTGGTAGCGTGCTCTCACCGTGAATACCGCCTGCTCGGGCAGTTCACGGCGCCTGCAAAGGTGGCACTACTCCAGGGAACGGCCCATGACGACATTTTTCCTCCGGTTTTTGAGTGCAGCGGCAGTGGCAGCAGGCTTGGCTGGTTGCGCAACCGTGCCCGGAGATAGCTACTACGAGCCCGCCTACCACCCTGCGTATGGCGAGCCGCCGGTGTACATCTACCCGCAACCCTACATCGTTCGCCCCTACCCTGCACCACCCCCACCGGCCTACTACGGCCGCCCCGGCTACGACCGCCACTGGGATGACCGCCGCCCCCCGCCGCCCGGCCCGCCCGGCCACTGGAGGGGCCCGGACCGGGACAACGCACGCGACCCCCACCGCGACCGTGACCCAGACCGGCCCAGCCCCCCGCGCCCCAACCGCCCCGACCGCAGAGAGCCTGACCGCGAGCCCCAGGGCGGCGAACCCAGCCGCAAACCCACCCCGCAAGGGCCTGACCGGGTATGGCGCGACGCGCGCCCTCCAGCTCAAGGGCAAAGTGCGGAAGACGGCCGCGGCCCTTGGGGGCGCCCCTCCATGCCGGGAGCCCGGCCCTGAACCTTGTCAGCAGGCCCTGCCATGACCCAGCCACGCCGCTTGATCACCCTCTGGAAACCAGTCGCCTTCCTGGCGCTTGCGGCCTTCAGCGCGTTGCCTGCATCCAGCCAGGTGGTGCGCTGCACCGACCCAAAAACCGGCCAAGTGACGTACACCGATGGGAAATGCGCGGCGGGCACCACAGGCCACGAGGTGGAAGCCAAACGCTCCGCCGAAGAAATAGAGCAGGATCGCAAAGCGGCCGAGCGGGCCATTGAGCTCAAACAGCAACGCCTGCAAGCCGAAAAAGCGGCGGCCGATCTGCAAGCCCAACGCGAAGCCGAGCAAGAACGCGTGAGGGCGGCCAGAGCAGCCGCCACCGCGCCGCAACCGCAGGACTACGCACGCTCTGCGGAATGCGCGCGTTCACGCAGAAATCTGGAGCTTGTTTCCAGCACCTTGTCAGGCAACACCTATGACCAGGAACCGCGCCTGGAGGCTGCCCAGCGGCAGATGGATCTGGACTGCCTGGGCCCACAGGGTTATGCCGAGCTGGAGCGCGCCCGCGCCACGCAGCCGCGCATCGTCGTGGCCCCGCCACGGCAGCCGGTGTATGCCCCCCCTGTTCCGCAAAAGCCGTACCTCACGCACTGCGGCAACTTTCACTGCGTGGACAACACCGGCGCCCGCTACCCACGGGCGGGGCCAGGGCGCTTTCCCGGCAACGACGGCGTGTGCCGTTCCAAAGGCGGTCAGGCCCCCTGCTGATGGGCGGATAGCCCGGAGCGCAGGCCCGCCACCACATCCGGGAACCGCAAGCGAACCCCCAGCTCGCGCAGCATGCGCTGGTTGTCGAGCCGGCGCGATTCACTCATGAAGCTCAGCAGCATGAGCGAGAGCTGCTCTTTCGCAGCGCTGCGCGGAATGCGTGGAGGGCGTGGCAGCCCATACAGATCGGCCGCCAAGTCGAAGTACGCCCCCATCTGCATGTGCTGCCCATCGCTGATGTGGTACGCCCGCTGCGCACGCCCCCGCCACAGTGCGGCCTCGCAGGCGCGGGCCAGGTCGTCCGCGTGGATGTGGTTGGTGTAGACGTCGTCGCCCGCCTCCAGCACTGGCGTGCCCTTGAGCAAACGCGCCTGGGGCGTGCCGCCCTCCCGGTCAGGCGCGTAAATGCCCGGAATGCGCAGAATGCTGGCCCGCACCCCTGCGCGGCCCAGGTGGCGCACGGCGGCTTCAGCATCCACACGGCGCTGGGCGCGTGGGGTAGCAGGCGCCACGGGGCGCGTTTCGGGCACCAGCGCCCCGGCGCAATCGCCATACACCCCACTGGTCGATGCGTACGCCAGCGATATTGGCAAATTGCGCATGCGCAGCGCGCGGGCCAGCGCCAGCGTGCGCGGATCGCGCCACCACGCGTCGCGCCCACCCCCTTCGCTAGGCGGTGGGGCCAGGTGCAACACCCGCGTGGCCAGCCCGGCCAGGCGGCGCAGCGTGGCAGGCTGGTCCAGGTCTCCCAAAAGCGGCGTGACAGACACCCCGCGCAAAGCCGCCTTGCGTTCTGGACTGGAGGTCAGGGCCATCACCCGCACGCGGCCGGCACCCGCGCCCTGCGCATAGTTGCGGGCCACGCGCATGCCTACATCGCCGCAACCCACAATCAACAACCGCTCGCGGCGGAAACGCGCGGGCAAGGCGCCCAAGCCACTGGACAAAGCCACGGTACTCATGAATTCTTTCGGACAGACAAGCGAGGATGATGGGTGTTGCTCGGGCGCAGGCAGGTCATCCGCACGCGAAGCCCGCGTGGCGACCACACCCAGCCCATGTCAAGGAAACGTCGGGCAAATAGGCCACCTCAGCAGACCTTCAGTTTCTGAGGGCAAAATCGGCGCCATTCGCACAAGAACCCCGAGGATACCCACAACATGACGCGACCTGAAGACAGTGGCGCCGCCGCATTCCAGATTTCTGTAGCCCCCAGCGGGCGCAGCTTCCAAAGCCAGGGCGACGAAACCATTCTGGCTGCCGCCATCCGCAGCGGCGTGGGCCTGCCCTATGGCTGCAAGGACGGTGCCTGCGGCTCCTGCAAGTGCAAGAAGCTCAGCGGCTCAGTAGCCCACGCAGACCATCAGGCCAAGGCATTGAGCGCCGACGAAGAAGCCGCCGGCTTCGTGCTGACCTGCTGCGCAAGGCCTTTGTCTGATGTGGTGCTGGAGTCCCGGCAAGTCACCGACGAAAGCGCCTACCCCATCAAGAAGATGCCAGTGCGCGTGTCCACGTTGGAGAAAAAGTCGCACGATGTGATGCAGGTGCGCCTGCAACTGCCTGCGGCCGATACGTTCCGCTACCACGCAGGCCAATACATCGAATTCATCCTGCGCGACGGCGCGCGGCGCGCTTACTCGATGGCCAACGCGCCGCACACCCAGACCACCGCCGCAGGTGTCGAATTGCACATTCGGCATTTGCCAGGGGGCAAGTTCACCGACCACGTGTTTGGCGCAATGAAGGAAAAGGAAATCCTGCGCGTGGAAGGCCCCTTCGGCAGCTTCTTCCTGCGCGAAGATTCCGACAAGCCCATCGTGCTGCTGGCCTCGGGCACGGGCTTTGCCCCCATCAAAGCCTTGCTGGAGCACATGCAGTTCAAGGGCATCACACGCCCCACCACGCTGTACTGGGGCGGTCGCCGGCCGGGTGACCTGTACATGCACCAGTGGGTGGTCGAACTGGCTGCGCAGATGCCGCAACTGCGCTACGTGCCCGTGGTGTCTGACGCGCTGCCTGAAGACCAGTGGACAGGCCGCACCGGCTTTGTGCACCAGGCCGTGCTGGACGACTTCGCCGACCTCTCGGGCCACCAGGTCTACGCCTGCGGCGCACCCATCGTGGTGGAATCGGCACGCACGGCCTACACGGCACAGCGGGGTCTTCCTGCAGAAGAGTTCTTCGCGGATTCCTTCACCTCCGAAGCCGACAAACACGGCCCGCAGGCTTGAGGGCTGGCGGGCACGGCCCTGCTGCGCAAGGATGAATCCCTGGCTGCTCTGGCACCTCCAGCGATTCATCCACTTCACCGATTCAGATGCTTGCCGATTGGGCTGGAGGGCCTGCCACACATCGCTCCGTGCAGGCTTCCCTCTGAGGTTGTTCACTTTTTTGCAACAATGTAGCCATGAACCGCAGAAACCTCCTCGTCGCCGGTGCTGCTGTTGCAGCAGCCTTCTCATCACCCCTGGCCTTGGCACAAGACACCGGACAACCCATCCGAATCATCGTTCCGTATGCCCCTGGCGGGCCGATTGACGTGACGGCACGGGCCCTGGCAGAGCGTGTGCGCGATTCGCTGGGCACGGTCATCATCGACAACAAGGGCGGCGCGGGCGGCAACATCGGGGCCGATGCGATTGCCAAGGCTTCGCCTGACGGGCTGACCATTGGCATCGCGGCCACAGCCACACATGCGGTGAACCCGTGGCTCTACAGCCGCATGCCATTCGATGCAGCCAAAGACTTCGTGGCCATCACGCAGATGGTGCGGGTGCCGAATGTGCTGGTCATGAATGCAGCGAAGGCAGAGCAGCTCAAGATCAATAGCCTGGCGGACCTGATTGCCTACGCCAAAGCCAACCCCGCCAAGCTGAACTACGGCAGCGGCGGCAATGGCAGTGCAGGCCATCTGGCGGGCGAGATGTTCAAGCAACGCGCAGGCATCTACGCCCTGCACATCCCCTACCGCGGAGCCAACCCTGCGCAGCTGGCACTGCTGGCGGGCGAGGTGGACTTCAACATCGACAACCTGGCCGCAGCGGCGCCCAATATCCGCTCGGGCAAGCTCAAGGCATTGGCAGTGACATCGCTGGAGCCCTCCTCTGCGCTGCCGGGCGTGCCCACCATGGCCGGCACGTTCAAGGGCTTTTCGATTGACACCTGGTGGGGCCTTGTAGCGCCCAAGGACACGCCCAAGCCCGTGGTGGACAAGCTCAACCGCGCCTTTGTCGCGGCCCTTCAGGCCCCGGAAACCAAGACGCGCTTCGGGGCGCTGTTGGCAGAGCCTGTGCCCACCACACCGCAGCAGTTTGAATCCTTCATGGCCAGCGAACGTGCCAAGTACAAGGACGTGGTGAAGCTCTCTGGCGCGAAGGTAGATTAAGAGGAAAATTGGGCTCTAGCGCTTATATGCAAAGCGCCAGCAGCTCATATTTTTATAGCAAACCTGCAACCCACGCCTGGGGTAAACGGGCAATGCGCTGGTCTGCCACGGCCTCCAGCGCAGCTTCGCTCACCAAGCCAGGCGCCAGCTCTGCCAGCGGCAGCAGCACAAATGCGCGTTCGTTCATGCGAGGGTGCGGCACCGTGAGCGTAGGGGTAGACAGCACTTCACTGCCGTACAGCAGCACGTCCAAGTCCAGCGTGCGCGGAGCATTGCGGTAAGGCCGCTCGCGGCCAGCATCCTGTTCTATGGCCTGCAGGCGCTGCAGTACATCCAGAGGCGCCAGCGCGGTCTGCAAGTGCGCCACGGCATTCAGGTAATCGGGGCCACCCGCGTCTACGGGGGCGCTGGAGTACAGGGCAGACACTGCGATCAAACGGGTGCCAGGCCATTCAGCCATGCGCTGCAAGGCACTGCGCAGGGCCTCTTCACGTTCGCCCAGGTTGGCCCCAAGGCCCACCCACACATCAACAGGCGCGGCCGCGCCCTGCTCCGCAATCATTCGGCGGACGATGCTGGCCCGGCGTCTCCTGCCGCGCCACCTGGCTTGCGGCGACGGCGGCGGCGCTTTTTGGGGGCAGCAGCGTCATCAGGCGCGCCATCTGCGGTGGGCAACCCTGCCTCGGTCGATGGCGCGGCGGCTGCGGGGGCCGCCTTCTTGGGCACACGGCGCACCACGGGCTGGGCCTGTTGCTGCGCCTTCTGGCGCGCCCGCTGCTCTTCCCGGGCCTGGTCCATCAGGTCCTCGCGGCGCTCGTCGTCGGCCGTCTGGAAGTCTTGCCACCACTCGGCCAGGGCTTCCTCCACCTCTCCAACGTCGGCACGCAGACGCATGAAGTCAAAGCCTGCGCGGAAACGGGGCTGCATGACCATGCCAAACGGCGTGTTGCCCACGCGCTTTTCAAAGCGGGGCTGCATGACCCAGATCTCGCGCATGTCGGCGGCCAGCTTGCCGCGGCCCGACACATCGCCAATGCGGCGGTCAAACACCTCGTCAATCGCATCCTGCAAGGCAGGCAGCGCATGCTCGCGGCGGTTCAGGCGCTCGTCCCAGCCCTTGCGCACGTCTTCCCACAGCACGCAGGCCAGCAAGAAGCTGGGCGCCACGGGCTTGCCTTCTTGCACGCGGCGGTCGGTGTCCATCAGGGCAGCCTTCACAAACGGCGTGTCGGCCCGCTCCACAGCCACGTCCAACAGGGGGTAAATGCCCTTGGCCATGCCCAGCTTGCGCAGTTGTTCGATGGTGGCAATGGCGTGGCCGGTTTGCAGCAGCTTGAGCATTTCGTCAAACATGCGGCTTTGCGGCACATCGGCCAGCAGCGCCTGCGACTGCACCAGCGGCGCGGCCGTCTTGGCGTCGATGGTGAAACCCAGGGGGCTGAGCTTGGCGGCGAAACGCACGGCGCGGATGATGCGCACCGGGTCTTCGCGGTAGCGCGTGGCGGGGTCGCCAATCATGCGCAGGGTTTTCTTCTTCGCGTCCTGGATGCCCTTGTGATAGTCCACCACCACCTGGGTTTCCGGGTCGTAGTACATGGCGTTCACGGTGAAGTCACGGCGGGTGGCGTCTTCGTCTTGCGGGCCCCACACGTTGTCGCGCAGCACGCGGCCGCTGGCATCCACCGCATGCTGCATGCCCGACAGCTGAGCCTTGCTGGTCTTTTCGTTGCCACTCACCTGCCCTGCGGCCGAATTGTCGAGGTAGGCGCGGAAGGTGGAAACCTCGATCACTTCATGCTCGCGGCCCCGGCCATGCACCACGTGCACGATGCGAAAGCGCTTGCCGATGATGAACGCACGGCGAAACAGCGCCTTCACCTGCTCAGGCGTGGCGTTGGTAGCCACGTCAAAGTCCTTGGGGCGCAGACCCAGCAGCAGGTCGCGCACGGCACCACCCACGATGTAGGCCTCGTAGCCCGCATCCTTGAGCGTGTGCACCACATCGGCCGCGCGCCGGTCCACCAGCTCGGGGTTGATGCCGTGCACCGAGGCAGGAACCTCTTCGCGCTTGCCGAAGTGCGGCTTGCCGCCAGAGGTTCCGGGCGTCGATTTGCCCAGCAGTTTGTCGATGAACTTCTTGATCATGGGTATGCAGTAAACAGTGTGACTGGCACGGGGCGCAGTTCAGGGGGCGGGAGCTTACGCGCCCGCAGTGGCGGCGCTGGCATCGTCCGCGAAAAGGTCCAGTATGCGCCAGCCGCGCTCTTGCGCCAGGGCGCGCAGCCGGGGATCGGGGTTGGTGGCCACAGGATGATCGACTTTTTCCAACAAAGGCACGTCGTTCATGGAATCGCTGTAGAACGTGCTTTCCACGTCGCCCCAGCCCAACTGGCGGTCGGCCAGCCATTGTTCCATGCGCAGCACCTTACCCTGGCGCATGGTCGGTATGCCGTCAATTTCACCGGTGTACCAGCCTTGCGCATCGCGCGCCAATTGCACGGCCAGCAATTCCCCCACGCCCAGCGCTTTGGCGATGGGGCGGGTGACGAATTCGTTGGTTGCCGTGACGATAAGCACCTGCTCCCCCGCCGCCTGGTGCTGGCGGATCAAATCCAGCGCCTGAGGACGGATGGCGGGGGCAATCACCTCGCGCATGAACTGCGCATGGGCTGCCGCCGCGGCCTCAGGCCCCCGCAGACGAACCGCCTCGGTGGCGAAGCGTACGTAGTCGTGCACGTCGAGCGTGCCCGCCTGGTAATGGGCATAGAACTCGTCGTTGCGGCGGGCAAACTCCACGGGGTCATTCCAGCCGAGGCGAATGGTGAACTCACCCCACTCGTAGTCGGAGTCGAGCGGCAGCAGGGTGTGGTCCAGGTCGAACAAGGCCAACCGAAGGCGAGGGGTCTGGGTATCCGTCATTGATTCTTTAAGTGCATTGAGCGTGGGCGGGCTTGGGTGGATCCACAGCAATCCACAGGCCTCAGCCTTTTCATTCCGATTCAAGCATCGCCTTCAGCAACGGAATGGTGATGGCACGCTGGGTGCGCAAGGCAAAGGCATCGAGCTGGTCCAGCAACTGCATCAGACTGCCCAGGTCGCGCGAAAAGCGCTTGAGCATGAAGTCCATGACCTCATCGCCCAAAAACACGCCCCGGGCGTCTGCTTCCTGGCGCAGCACGGCACGGCGCGCGGTTTCATCCAGCAATTGCAGCTGGAACACATGCCCCCAGCCCATGCGGCTGCGCAAATCATCGCGCAGCGGCAGGTCGGCAGGCGGCAAATCGCCCGCAGCCAGCACCCAGCGCTGGCCGCCGGTAGCGGGGTTGATGGCGTTCACGAACCAGTTGAACGCGCTGGCCTGCTGGGCCGTGTTGTAAAGATGCACTTCGTCCATCACCACAGCCGCCCAGCGCTCGTCAAAGTCAGGGGGGTTGGCAACCGAGGCATCCATCCAGCCGACGCTCGCGCCTTGCTCGTGCAGGGCCTCGCACACCGCCTTGAGCAAATGCGTTTTGCCACTGCCGGCCTCGCCCCACAGGTAGGTGGGCACGGGCGAGCGGGTGTTCTGGCTGCTGCCTTCACCAGCCCACAAGCGCAGGTGTTGCAGGGCGGCTTCATTGGGGCCCGCATAGAAGCTTGACAGTGTCGGCCCCGTGGCCAGGCCGATATCCAGCGCCAGTTGCTTCATGGCAACTGCCTGCTGGCGAACACGCTGGAGCAAGGAGAAAAGGCGAAGAACAGCATGGGCTCCAGAGAGAAAACAGGACGGTGTGAAGGGAGAGCCGCCGGGCAGGCGGCGCGCACCCCGTAAAATCTGCGCAAATTTTAGTCTGCTGTGCACGCTGGTCCGTGCTTACCCTGCCATGAGCAACTCTGCCGCTACCCCTACCCCCCTGTCCTACAAAGACGCTGGCGTTGACATCGACGCTGGCGACGCACTCGTCGAGCGCATCAAGCCCCTGGCCAAGAAAACCATGCGCGAAGGCGTGCTGGCAGGCATTGGCGGCTTTGGCGCCCTGTTTGAAGTGCCCAAGCGCTACAAGGAACCCGTGCTGGTCAGCGGCACCGACGGCGTGGGTACCAAGCTCAAGCTGGCGTTTGAATGGAACATGCACGACACCGTGGGCATCGACCTGGTGGCCATGAGCGTGAACGATGTGCTGGTGCAAGGCGCCGAGCCCCTGTTCTTCCTCGACTACTTTGCCTGCGGCAAGCTGGACGTGGACACCGCCGCCGCCGTGGTGGGCGGCATTGCCAAAGGCTGCGAACTGTCGGGTTGCGCGCTGATTGGCGGTGAAACCGCTGAAATGCCCGGCATGTACCCCGCAGGTGAATACGACCTGGCCGGCTTTGCCGTGGGCGCAGTCGAAAAGTCCAAGATCCTGACTGGCCAGAACGTCGCCCCTGGCGATGTGGTGCTGGGACTGGCCAGCCACGGCGTGCATTCCAACGGCTTCAGCCTGGTGCGCAAGTGCATTGAACGTGCCGAAGCCGCGGGCACCGTGCCCGCCACGCTGGACGGCAAGCCCTTCAAGCAAGCCATCATGGAGCCCACCCGCCTGTACGTGAAGAACGTGCTGGCCGCGCTGGCCGCCCACCCCATCAAGGCACTGGCCCATATCACCGGCGGCGGCCTGCTGGAAAACATTCCCCGCGTGCTGCCCGAAGGCACTGCCGCTCACCTGAAGAAGGGCAGCTGGCCCCAGACTGAGCTGTTTGCCTGGCTGCAAAAGACCGCAGGCATTGACGACATCGAGATGAACCGCACGTTCAACAACGGCATCGGCATGGTGGTGGTGGTAGACGCCGCCAACGCCGAAGCCACGGCCGCCACGCTGCGCGCCGCTGGCGAGCAGGTGTACACCATTGGCACGATTGCGCAGCGCGGCGAGGGTGCCGCAGTGGTCGTCGCCTAACCCCGCACTGCTCCAGCACCACGCGCATGGCGCAGCACCAGCCCCCAGCCCTCTCCCAAGAGCCGCCCCCGGCGGCGCTCACCAGCTACACCCCCTCCAAACAGCCTTTCTGGGCTGCGAGCTCGGGTGTGGTGCTGGCGAGCTACCTGCTGATGGGAGGCACCCTGCTGCTGGTGATGTGGCGCGGGCTGTTGCCAGGGCTGCTGTGCGTATGCCTGGGCTTTTTGCTCACCCGTGCCCTCACTGGGTGGTTCGCTGCAGGCATGCGCAGGCTACCCGGTGTGAACCACGCGCCCCCTGCCGCGCCGCGGGCAGCCCAGGTATTGGCTGCTGCCGTGGTCATGCTGATGCCTCTGGCATTGTTGGCCGCGGGGCTGACGCATTCACGCGGCTACCTGGTCGATGCACCCCAGCAATACCGCGAACTGCTCACCTACATGGCCCGCACGGTGCTGGAGCTGCGCCTGAAGCTACCGGCCGACATGGCCTCCCACCTGCCCGAGGGGGCGGCCGAAATCCAGCGCATCATCGCCCATTACCTGGGCGCCAAGGCAGGCGCACTGGCCATGGCAGGGCGTGCATGGCTGGGCAGTGTGCTGTTTGCTTATGTGGGCCTGCTGATTGGCTCACTGGCCGCCGTGCGCACTACCAAGGCAGGCCTGGGGCCTTTGGCCCAGCAATTGGCCCAGCGCGTCACCCTGTTTGGCGAAGCATTCCGTCAGATCGTGGCGGCACAGTTCTGGATTGCTGCCTTCAACACCTTGCTCACGGCCCTGTTTCTGCTGTTCATTTTGCCGATGTGGGACATGGCCCTGCCCTACACGCCGGTGCTCATCACCCTGACCTTTGTGGCGGGCCTGATACCCATCGTGGGCAACCTGCTGTGCAATGTGGTGATGACCATTGTGGGCTTGTCGGTGTCGCCCCTGGCGGCTGCGGCCTGCCTGGGCTTTCTCATCCTGATCCACAAGGCCGAATACGTCATCAACGCCAAGGTGGTGGGCCAGCGCACGCAGATGGGTGTGTGGGAACTGCTGAGCGTGATGTTCGTGGCCGAGGCCGTCTTTGGCCCGGCGGGACTGGTGGCCGCGCCACTGTTTTACGCTTACCTCAAAAAGGAACTGGTCGCCGCGCGACTGGTGTGACCCTGGGTCGCCACCTCTGAAGCGCGACCCGCGCCTGTAGGTGTTCTCGCGCTTGCGCAGCTCTGTCGGGATAAAACCTGAAGAACGGGTTCAATCTCCGCACATTGCAAACCCAAAGACTAAAATCAGCGCAAACCAGCACAATTTGCAACTTTTTGTAAAAAATTTGCAAATTTGCACCTCTCCTTTCACTTTAGGAGCGCGCCATGACCATTGCAAGAAAACTCGCCCTTCTAGTGCTGTTCGCCCTTTTAGGCATGGTGGTGATGACGGCCTGGTTCCTGGTTTCCGAACGCAAGCTGATCCTTGAAGAGCGACAAACCGGTGTGCGCCAGGTGGTCGAGGTGGCTCATGGCATTGCCGTGCATTTCCACACGCTGAGCACCAAGGGCGCCATGCCCGACGAAGAAGCCCGCCAGCGCGCAGCAGCGGCCATGCAAGCGCTGCGCTACAGCGGCAATGAATACATCTGGATCAACGACATGCATCCCCGCATGGTGATGCACCCCGTCAGGCCTGAGCTGAACGGGCAGGACCTCTCTGCGAACAAAGACCCCAACGGCCTGGCGCTGTTCATGGAATTTGTGCGCATCGTGAAGACGCAAGGCGCCGGTTTTGTGCCCTACATGTGGCCCAAGGCTGGCAGTGATATTCCGGTGGAGAAGACCTCCTACGTCAAAGGCTTTGAGCCCTGGGGCTGGGTGATTGGTTCAGGCGTCTACATCGACACCGTGAACGCCGCCATCTGGAAACGCGCCATGGGCTTTGGTGCCGTGGCACTGGCGCTGGGTGCAGCGGTGCTGGTGGTGGGCACCCTGATCTCACGCAACCTGCTGCGGCAGTTGGGTGGCGAACCCGACTATGCGCGCCTCGTCGCGCGCAGCATTGCCCAGGGTGACCTGGCCGTGGCGGTGAAGACCCGGCCCGGTGACGAGTCCAGCCTGATGCTGGACATACAGGCCATGCGCGACAGCCTGCACCGCATCGTGCAGCGGGTACGCAGCGGCACCGAGCACATCGCCAGCGCCTCGCAACAGATCGCGGCGGGCAACAGCAACCTGTCGGGCCGCACCGAATCCCAAGCCAGTGCGCTGGAGCAAACGGCTGCGTCGATGGAGGAAATGACCTCCAACGTCAAACAGAACGCCGACAACGCACGCCAGGCCAGCATGCTGGCGAAGTCTGCCTCCGACGTGGCGCGCCAGGGGGGCGCTGTGGTGGAAAAGGTCGTGCAGACCATGGACTCGATTGAAGCGTCGTCACGCAAGGTCGCAGACATCACAGGCGTGATTGAAGGCATTGCCTTTCAGACCAACATCCTCGCGCTGAATGCGGCGGTGGAAGCGGCCCGCGCCGGTGAACAAGGCCGGGGCTTTGCGGTGGTGGCGACCGAAGTGCGCAGCCTGGCCCAGCGCTCCTCCGAAGCGGCCAAAGAAATCAAGGCCCTGATCGGAAATTCCGCTGAACAGGTCAAGGCCGGCACGCAACTGGCTCAGGAAGCCGGCACCACCATGCAGGCGGTGGTGAACAGCGTGCTGCAGGTGTCGTCCGTGATCGAAGAAATCAGCCAGGCCAGCCGCGAACAGACCGACGGCATCGAGCAGATCAACCAGGCCGTGGCGCAGATGGACCAGGGCACGCAGCAGAACGCCGCGCTGGTGGAAGAAGCCGCAGCGGCTGCCGCAGCCTTGCAGCAGCACGCGCAAGAGCTGACGCAGGTGGTGGCGACTTTCCATCTGGACGAATCCCACCAGGCCCCAGCTGCACGCTCGACCGGCACGGCACCGCTGCGACTGACCTGAGCGGCCTTCGTACACGCCAGCCATCAAAAATGATAGCTACCAGCGCTTGATGCATAAGCGCTAGCGGCCATTTTTCTTCAAATTTTCTTGAACTGCCTTGCCACAAAAGCCCAGATCAGGGCGGATGCATCCGGTCCCGCCGGATCGCTGTAAGGCCAACGGGAAGCCCCGCCGCTCCAGGCGTGGTCCAGCCCGGCAATTTCGCGCAACGACACGGCCAACTGGCCGCGCAGCTTGAAGTCCACCGCCCGCATCGGATACCGCTGCCCGCGCGCCACGGTGCGCTCTGCCGTGGCACGGGCGCCCGACGCCTGGGCCCAGAGCAGTGCTGTGGCCGTGGCGTTGCGCACGGACACCACGCGGTCGGCATCGCCATGCAGCACCAGCAGGGGCGGCAGGCGCAATCCCTGGGGGGCTGCGGGCAACCCTGTGTCGGTCATGGCGGCTGGCAGCGCGGGCCATGCATCAGGCAATTGCGCATCACGGGTGCCGCGCATGGCGGCCAAGGCGTTGGCGGCCGATTCGGCCGTACCCGGTGCCACCCCCGAATGCATGGCCACGGCGCAGAACCGCGTGGGGTACAGCGCCGCGAGCAGCGCAGCCATGCTGGCACCCGCCGACAGGCCCGCCACGGCCACACGTGAGAGGTCTACAGGGTGCCGCCGCGCCACTTGGTCCACGGCGGCGAGTACCGTGGCCGCCTCGGCGTCGGCCTTGCCGCTGCGGCGCTCGAACCAGTTCCAGCAGCCCTGGGGGTTGGCCATGCGCTCTTGCTCCGGGTAGAGCACCAGAAAGCGCTTGCGCGTTGCAATGCGGTTCATGCGCGAGATGGCGGCCAGGTCACTTCCCGTCTGGCGGCACCCATGCAGCATGACCAGCAGCGGCAGCTTTTCGCCCGGGCGCAGGGCCAGCCCGCTGGGCACGTAGGCATGGAACCGCCGCGCCCCTGCCGGGCCCGGGGCCACGCCAGAGATCCACTCGCCCCGCAGCGGCACCGGCTTGGTGGCTGCGCGCGGCGTACGGCCGGTGGACGGCACTGGGGCCACCGCACTTTTGCGCGGTGCAGCGCGCAGCTTTGACACCGCCTTGGCCCGCACGGGCTTGCTGGCCGCCCCTGCCGCACGGGCAAAGGCCTTGAGATTGCGCTGGTAGGCCCGTGCCAGGGACGACAGGGAAAACAGGCGGGAGCGGCGGGGCATAGGCAGGAGGGCGTGCGGGCGATGTTCAAAACACAGGGAAAACCCTAGTCACCTTAACAGCTTCTTGCCATGCCTGGCGAATTGCTACTTTTTTTATAGCTATCAGGGCATGATTCACTGGCGCTTGAGGCTGCTTTTTCTTCAAACCACCCTCCAGCGGCAACCCAGGCCACCCCACCCGGCAAGCGGCGCCAGCCAGGCCACTTCGCCAGCAGAATACTGATGACTGAAATTGATCGAATCCTGTCCTCGGCGGTTCGGACGTCGGCTCGCTGCGCACGGAAGATAAGCGCATCCCAACCACTGCCTCCGCGAGTCTTCCATGAAAACCTGTCTGATAGTGATTGATGTCCAGGAATCCTTCCGCCACCGCCCCTTCTTCACCGAACGCCACCTGCCCGCCTACCTGCAAGCGCAGAACGCGCTGATCGACGGTTGCGTCGCCCAGGGCATCCCGGTGCTGCGCGTGTTCCACAGCGACGGCCCCGAAGTGGCCGAGAACCCGTTCTCGCAGGCCTCCGGCCAGGTGCGTGCGCTCGATGGCCTGGCGCCTTTCGAGGCGGCGGCCACCTTCACCAAGTCGCGCCACAGCGCGCTGGTGGGCACGGGGCTGGATGTGTGGCTCACGCGCCATGGCATTCAGCGCCTGATCATCAGCGGCATCCGCACCGAACAGTGCTGCGAAACCACCACCCGCCACGCATCCGACCTGGGCTGGGACGTGGACTACGTGATCGACGCCACCCTGACCTGGGACATGGTGCAGCCCGACGGCCAGGTGCTGGCAGCGGCCGACATCAAGACCCGCACCGCCACCGTGCTGCAGGGCCGCTTTGCCACGCTGTGCACCGTGCAGCAGGCGCTGGACCGGGCGGCCGCATGAGCACGCAGCCACTACAGGTCACCATCCTGGTGTTCGATGACGTGGAGGCCCTGGACCTGGGCGGGCCCTACGAGGTCTTCACCACCGCCAGCCGCGTGCACCAGCGACAGCACCCGGAGGCCGCCGCACCCTTTGTGGTGCAGTGCGTAGCCCGCAGCATGGCCCCGGTGCGCGCCCGTGCGGGCCTGCGTGTGTTGCCCGATGCAGACTTTGCCAGCGCCGCCGCACCCGATGTGGTCATCGTGCCCGGCGGCGTGGTCGACGCCGCAGCGGCCTGCCCCGCCACCCGCGCCTGGGTGGCGCAGGCGGCTGGGGCCGCGCAGATCACGGCCTCGGTGTGCACGGGGGCCTTCATCCTCGCGGCAGCCGGGGTGCTGACCGAAGGCCCGGCCACCACGCACTGGGAGGACATTGCCGACCTGCGCACGCAGTACCCCGCGCTCGACGTGTTGGAGAATCTGCGCTGGGTGGACCGGGGCGCGCTGGTCACGTCCGCAGGCATCAGCGCGGGCATCGACATGAGCCTGCACCTGGTCACCCGCCTGCTGGGCGCGGCGCTGTCCGAGCGCACGGCCCGCCAGATGGACACGCCCTGGAACCCTCAGCCATGACACGCTTTTAGCCACTCAACGCCATCAATGCAGAACCCGGCCCCCTCTCCCATCCACGTATATTTCGCCCTGCCGCCGGGCAGCCTGGTGCTGGACTGGGCCGGCCCCGCCGAGGCGCTGCGCATTGCCAACCAGACCTTGGCCAAGCAAGGCCAGCCTGAGCGGTTTGTGCAGCACTTTGTGAGCCCCACGCCCGAGTCTGTCTCGTCGGTCGGCGCCGTGCTGACCCAGCTGGAGCCACTGCCCGCCACCCTGCCACGCCCCGCGTGGGTGGTGCTGGTGGGCCTGGCCGGGCAACACATCGTAGTGGACGGTGACGAGGCCCGCGCACTGCTGCACTGGCTGCGCGGGCTGCGCCCTGTGGCAGGGCAGCTGGAGCTGATCACCGTGTGCGCGGGCTCGGTGCTGGCCGCCCACGCCGGCCTGCTGACGGGGCGCCGCGCCACCACGCACCACCAGCACCTTCATGAACTGGCCGCCGTGGACCCGCGCTGCGACGTGGTGGCCAACCGCGTGTTTGTGGCCGACGGCGCGGTGTACAGCAGCGCTGGCGTGACCACGGGCATCGACCTGCTGCTGCACCGCGTCTCCGACACTTGCGGCCCGGCGCTGGCAGCCCAGGTGGCACAGGCCATGGTGGTGGCGCTGCGCCGGGGTCCCAACGACCCGGAGTTTTCGCCCTTTCTGCACCACCGCAACCACCTGCACCCGGCCCTGCACCGCGTGCAGGACGCCGTGGGACAACAACCCCAGGCCGACTGGAGCGTGCCGCAGATGGCCGAGGTGGCGCACACCTCGTCACGCCACCTCACACGACTTTTTCTGGAGCATGCGGGCATCGCCCCGCTGCAGTACCTGCGCCGCATCCGCCTGGCCACGGCCGAGGCCGCGCTGCGCTCGGGCCAGAACGTGACGCAGGCGGCGCTGATGGCGGGGTTCAGCTCTGACACGCAGTTGCGCCGGGCCTGGCACCAGTTCGGGCGTGGCGGCACGCCATCACAGGGCAGTGCGCGCAGCCACTGAGGGGCCCGTCCTGCGTGATGCCGCGCGATGCACTCGACCCAGCACCCGCCGATAATCAAGCCCTTTGCCACACCACCCGCCGGGTCGCCACCATGCAAGAACCACCCCGCCCCGCCAACGAGCCCGACCGCCTGCAGGCCCTGCGCCAGCTGCTGATTCTGGACACGCCCCCCGAGGAGCGGTTTGACCGCCTGACGGCCTTTGCCGCGCAGGAGTTCGACGTGCCCACGGCACTGCTTTCGCTCATCGACGACGACCGCCAGTGGTTCAAGTCCCGCGTGGGCATGGACCAGTGCGAGACCTCGCGGGGCATCTCGTTCTGCGGCCACGCCATCCTGCAGGACGACATCATGGTGGTGTCCGATGTGAACCAGGACGAGCGCTTTATCGACAACCCGCTGGTGACGGGCGAGCCCCACATCCAGTTCTATGCCGGCGCCCCGCTCAAGCTGCCGGGTGGGCAGAACGTGGGCACGCTGTGCCTGATCGATAGCAAACCGCGCACCCTGGACGACATCGACCTGGCCATCCTGGGATCGCTGCGCGATCTGGCAGTGGAAGAACTGGTGCGCTGCGAGCACGGAGACGCTGCCCCATGAACGACCGCAGCCCCCAGGACATCCTGCTGATCGAACCCAGTTCGCTGACCGGCAGCATCATCGTGGCCACGGCCCGCCAGCTGAACCTACCCGTGGTGCGGCAGGTGAACAGCTTACGCATGGCCCAGCAGCGGCTGAGCCATGAGAGCTATGCGGGCGTGATCGTCTCGCTGGACGAGCAAGAGCAGGAGGCCATCGCCCTGCTGGAGCAGGTGCGTAACGACGCCCTGGCTGTCAGCGCCGATGTGCCGGTGGCGGTCACCACCACGCAGGTGGATGCGTCCACCGCCGTGAAGATGAAGGCCTTGCAGGTGCGGCCGGTGCTGATCAAGCCCTTCAAGGTGCGGGACGTGATCGCCACCATTGGTCTGCTGAAGGACGGATAGCCGCCCCCACCGCGCAGCCCGCCGGGTGCCTCCATCTCAATAGATCTCTGGCACGTACATGCTGGCCGGCACGGGCTGGCGCAGGTATTCGGGGTTCCGCACGCGGTCAGGCAGCACCACGGGCGGGTGCGGCACCTCCTGGTAGGGCAGCTGCGACAGCAGGTGCGCAATGCAGTTCAGGCGCGCCTTTTTCTTGTCCACCGCCTGCACCACCCACCAGGGAGCTTCGGGGATGTGGGTGCGCTCCAGCATGGTTTCCTTGGCCTTGGTGTAGGCCTCCCAGCGCACGCGGCTTTCCAGGTCCATGGGGCTGAGCTTCCACTGCTTGAGGGGATCATGGATGCGCCCCAGAAAGCGCAAATGCTGCTCTTCGTCAGTGATCGAGAACCAGTATTTGACAAGCTTGATACCCGAGCGCACCAGCATCTTTTCAAATTCAGGCACCGTGCGGAAAAACTCTTCGTACTCATCGTCCGAGCAAAAGCCCATCACACGCTCCACTCCCGCACGGTTGTACCAGCTGCGGTCAAACAGCACGATCTCGCCAGCCGCTGGCAGGTGGGCCACATAGCGCTGAAAGTACCACTGCGTGCGCTCGCGGTCGTTGGGCGCAGGCAGTGCGGCCACACGCGCCACCCGTGGGTTCAGCCGCTGGGTGATGCGCTTGATCACCCCGCCCTTGCCCGCCGCATCGCGGCCCTCAAACAGAATCACCACCTTCTGGCGGCTGTGCTGCACCCAGTCCTGCAGCTTGACGAGCTCGCCCTGCAGGCGAAACAGCTCTTTGAAGTAGCGCTGGCGCTCCAGCTTGTCGGTGGCCACCAGGTCACCCGCCTCATCCACGTTGCGGTCTTCAATCTCCAGCTCCAACTCTTCGTCGTAGCTGTCCATCAAGTCATTGGCGATGCGCTGCATCAGGTCTTGGGCATCGAACGGGGCGTTCTGGAGCATGGCTGTGAAACGGTGCAAAAAGGTGCGCCCATGCTGCCCTGCCTTGGTGACAACACAGTGACAGCCACCAAACGGTCATCAAACCGTCACGCTCGCAGCGCACGATGGCAGGCTGCCCTCCCGTCCGGGCCCTTGTTCCTTCTGCCTACCCATTTCATGACAGTCCACTCCGCTGGCACGCTGCCACACCACAGCTACGGCGGCGACTCGGCAGGTCTGGTGTGCGGCTACCTCATGCAGGGCAGCGTGCCGGCCACACCGCTGGACAGCGCCGAGGCGGCGCGATGGCTGCAGGCGCACCCACAGGCAACGCCCACCGTGCGGGGCGGCACACCGCGGGCTGTCGCGGCTCCCTTCGTCTGGCTGCACTTCAACCTGGCACACGCCCAGGCCCTGCGCTGGATACAGCGGCACGCCCAGCTGCCCGATGCGTTTTTTGAGGCACTCAAAGAGGGCTCGCACTCCACCCGCATCGAACGCGACGACGATGCCCTGGTGGGCGTGCTCAACGACGCACATTTCGACTTCGCCTTCGAACCCTTTGACATTGCCACGCTGTGGATTTGCGTGCTGCCCCACGTGGTCATCACCGCGCGCGCCCACCCGCTGCGGTCGGTGGACGCCCTGCGCACGGCCGTGCGGCAGGGCTACACGCCGCGCTCCAGCGTGGCGCTGCTGGAGCAACTGATGCGCACCCAGGCCGCCGGGCTGGTGGACATCGTGCGCGGCGTCACCCAGCGCATCGACGGCATTGAGGATGAATTGCTGGCGGGCCGGCTCAACCACAAGCGGGCCCGGCTGGGCGTGCTGCGGCGGTTGCTGGTGCGGCTGCAGCGGCTGCTGGCCCCCGAGCCTGCAGCCCTGTTCCGCCTGCTGCAGCACCCACCCACCTGGATGGGCGCCGACGATGTGCAGGAGCTGCGCGATTCCACCGAAGAGTTCTCGGTGGTGCTGCGCGACATGCAGGGCCTGCAAGAGCGCATCAAGCTGCTGCAGGAAGAACTGGCGGCCAGCGTGCAAGAGGCCAACAGCCGCAGCCTGTTCGTGCTGACCGTGGTCACCGTGCTGGCGCTGCCCATCAACATTCTTGCGGGCCTGCTGGGCATGAACGTGGGGGGCATCCCGCTGGCCAACAGCGAACATGGCTTTTGGGTCATCGTGGGCATCCTCGTGGTGTTCACAGCAGTGGCGGGCTGGCTGGCCCTGCGCGGCACGCGGGACAACTGAGCCTTGCCAGACAGCAAGCACGGCGCAACTACAATGCCGCCCCTGCCTTGAAGACCCGGCCACGCGCCCACACACCATGAACATCGTTGTCAACGAAGAACTCAAAGCCTACATCGACCCCCTGACCCCGGAAGAACACGATGCGCTGGAGCGCAGCATTCTGGCCGAGGGTTGCCGCGATGCCCTGGTGCTGTGGGGCGATGTGCTGGTGGACGGCCACAACCGCTACGGCATTTGCCAAAAGCACGGCCTACCCTTCCAAACCGTGCAGAACACGCGCTTCCAATCGATGGAAGATGTGCACCTGTGGATGATTGACCAGCACCTGGGCCGCCGCAGCGTTTCTGACTTTCAGCGCGGCGTGCTGGCGCTGCGCAAGCGCGAGATCGTGGCAGAGCGCCGTGCACGCGCGGCTGCAGCCTTTGTGGCGGGCAATGCGCAAGCAGAAACGCAGCCTGAAGAAAGCTCTGCAACCGCCGCCCCTGCGGCGGCCAGCGTGGCGCCACCCGAAGACCTGAGCAGCCGCGAAGCCATTGCGCGCGCGGCCCGCCTGAGCAGCAGCCAGGTGGTCATGATTGAAAAAATCCAGAAGCAGGCAGCGCCGGAGCTGGTGGCGGCGGTGAAGTCCGGCACCATCTCGCTCAACGCCGCAGCCGCCGTGGCCACCCTGCCTGCGGAAGAACAGGTGGCTGCCGCCACCGCAGGCAAAGACGAGCTCAAACAAGCCGCCAAGCGCGTGCGCGAAGCCAAGCGCAAAACCCGCGAAGAAGCCGCACCCAAAAATGCAGACGAGACCTCACAGTCCGCTGACGCCAGCAACGCCGATGAGCTGACAACACTGCGCGCGCGTGTGGCCGAGCTGACGGCCGAAAACGAGGCCCTGCGCCAGCAACTGGCCCAGTTGCGCGCACAACTCTCAGCAGAAGACGGCCAGCCGTTTTAAAGGGCGCTAGGCGCCAATCTTTTGGGTTAACCCAGCGAACGCCGCAGGGCGTTCAACCGCTCGGTCACCATGTCGGCATCGAGCCCGTCTTCGGCGTGCGCCAGGTAGGTTTCCAGGTCTTGCACTGCTTCTTTCGCGTTGCCCAATTCGGCATGGGCCAGGCCACGGTCCCGCCGCTCACCCCATGCCTGGGGTGAGAGCACCACCAAGCGGTCCAGCACCGCCGTCAGGCGCTGCCAGTCTTGCTGCGAGCGGTGCACTTCCTTGAGGTTGCGCAGCATGCGGGCAATGATGTCGCGCGGCGTGGCCGCCTGCAGATACAGGCCCAGCGGCACGTCATAGTCATCCACCAGCCCGCTCTGGCGCTTGTAGGGCTCGAGCCGCTCGGAGAGGTCTTCGCGGCTGAGCGATTGGCCCGTGGTCGGGTTCATCACCACCTGCCCCTTGGGCAGCAGCACCTTCACCATGAAGTGGCCCGGAAAACCCACCCCGCGCACATGCAGACCCAGCCCCTGGGCCAGCTCCATCCACAACACCGCCAGGCTGATGGGAATGCCCCTGCGCGTGCGCAGCACCGCATTCAGGTAGCTGTTGTCGGGGTCGTAGTAATTGTTGACGTTGCCCGCGAAGCCCAGGTCGGAATAAAAGAACTGGTTGAGCATGTGCAACCGCTGCAGCGACGGGGCATCGCTGGCCAGGCGTCGGCGGATGCGGGCCTGCATCTGGTCCACATCGCCCAGCAGTTGCTGCACATCCAACTCGGGGTACTCGTCCTGCGCGATGCTGGCGGCGGCTTCGAGCAGCGGAAAGTGCTCGTCGCTTTGCACTAGGCAAGCGAAATACTCCAGGGACGAAGGAACGGTATAGCTCAGGGACATGGCAGATTTTTAGGTGGGGGCTGCATGGCAGTCAAGGCGCAAAACCGGGGGCTTTACCCCGGTGTTACCGCCACTGCGCCGCGTGCAAAGAACGCTCAGCGGCGCAGCATCTGCCGCAGCTTGAGCCCTGCGGCCCACAGGGCACCGAAATACACCACGGCAGCCGCCACCATCAACCCCAGCAACAGCAGCACCCGCTGGCCGCTGTGGGCGCGCAGGGCCACCCAGTCAAAGTAATGTGAGCCCCAGGCCAGCAGCACTGCCAGCAACGCACTGGCCGCCACCACCTGCAAGGCAAAGCGCGACCAGCCCGGCTGAGGCTGGTAGCTGCCGCGCCGCACCAGCCCGATCAACAGCCACAGCGCGTTGACCAGAGCCCCCAGGCCAATCGACAGGGCCAGCCCCGCGTGGTCGATGAGCGGCACCAGAACGGCGTTGAGGATCTGGGTGATGACCAACACCACGATGGCAATCTTGACCGGCGTGCGCACATCCTGGCTGGCGTAGTAGCCGGGCGCCAGCACCTTGATGGCTACCAGGCCCAGCAAGCCCGCCCCATAGCCAGCCAACGCCACGGCAATCTGCCCCACATCGGTGTCTGCCAGCTTGCCGTAGTGGAACAAGGTGGCCACCAAGGGTTTGGCAAAAGTGAGCAACGCCACGGCACAGGGCACGGCCAGCAGCACCACGATGCGCAAACCCCAATCCAACATGGCCGAGTATTTCTGCGCATCCCCCGCCGCTTTGGCGGCAGTGAGCTGGGGGGTGAGCACCACACCCAGAGCCACACCCAGCAAGGCCGTGGGGAATTCCATCAGCCGATCGGCATAAAACAACCAGGTGACGCTGCCGGGCGCCAGGTAAGAAGCAATCTGCGTGTTGATCATCAGGGACACCTGCGCCACCCCCACACCCAGCAGAATGGGCGCCATCAACGTCAGCACCCGGCGCACGCCCGGCTCAGCCCAGGCCGCGCCCAGGGCACCCCAGGTCACCCCAATGCGGGGCATGAGTCCCATGCGAAGCAGCACCGGGATTTGAACCCCCAGTTGCAGCACGCCCCCCAGCATCACCCCACCCGCCATGGCGTAGATGGGCTCGATGCCGCGCGCCTCCAGCTGGGGCGCCCCCAGCCAGGCCGCGCCAATCATGGAAAGGTTGAGCAACACGGGCGAGGCGGCGGGCACGGCAAAGTGCTTCCAGGTGTTGAGAATTCCGGCGGCCAGCGCCACCATGGACATGAAACCGATGTAGGGAAACATCCACCGCGTCATCAACACGGCAGCGTCAAAAGCCTCGGGGGTTTGGCGCATGCCGCTGGCCAGGGCCCACACCAGCGCAGGCGCCCCCAGCACACCCAGCGTGCAAGTCAACAGCAGCGTCCAGGCCAGGGCGGTGGCCACCGCAGCGATCAGCCGGTGCGTGGCCTCCTCGCCTTCTTTGGTCTTTGTGGTTGCCAGCACGGGCACAAAGGCTTGCGCAAATGCACCCTCGGCAAACAGGCGGCGAAACAGGTTGGGAATGCGGAAAGCGACGTTGAAGGCGTCCGTGAGGGCGCTGGCGCCAAACATGGACGCCATCAAAAGGTCGCGCACCAGGCCCGTCACGCGGGAGGCCAGGGTCAGCAGGGATACGGTGGAGGCGGCTTTGAACAGAGACACCGCCGGGAGTGTATTCGCAGCGCACGGCCCCGCCTGGGCGGCTGTGGGGTTGTTTCACGCCCTTACCTGAAACATCCGGGCGGATGCAGCGCCGCGCAGGGCCCATATGCCCGGCGAGCAGATGCCCGGAATGGGCCCGCTGGCGAAAAGCCCCGCCCTTCTCAGCCAGTGGGCTATAATCGTCGGCTTTGCTGACATCATCCTCAGACTCAAGGAACTAAATCATGGCATCCGCTAAACCAAAGAAAAAGAACCCACGCCTGGCGTCGGGCCGTAAGCGCGTCCGTCAGGACGTCAAGATCAACGCAGCCAACACATCGCTGCGTTCCAAATACCGCACTGCCGTCAAGAACGTCGAAAAGGCTGTTCTGGCTGGCGACAAGGTGAAGGCTGCTGAAGCTTTTGCCAAGGCACAAAGCGTGGTGGATACCGTTGCCGACAAGGGCATCTTCCACAAGAACAAGGCAGCTCGCGATAAGAGCCGCCTGGCAGCCAAGGTGAAAGCCCTGGCACTGGCCGCCTGACCCACTTCAGGCAAACAGCACGGGTAGTGCAAACTGCCCGCCGTTTGTAACGGGTGCGCTGTCAGCAAAACATCAAAACCGCCTTCGGGCGGTTTTTTTGTTTCACGATGACTCCAGCCCGACATTGCGCTGGACTGCGCTGTAGCCCGATACAGCAGGTTTATCAATAACTTACGCGCGTCCATCATATGCCGGTGCTTTCCGAAACCTGACCCGGTTTCCCCTCGCGCCGCTCCTATCTGGCTCCTGGAATCGGGTCGTTCCAAGGAGTCATCATGGCAAAGATCAAGCTCACCAAGACCGCCGTAGAGGCGGCACAACCCCAGGTCATGGCCATCGAACTGCGGGACACCGTGGTGCCCGGATTCCTCTGCAAGATCACCCCGGCGGGCCGTCGGGTGTTCATGCTCCAGTACCGCACGAACGCCGGAGAACGTCGCAAGCCCGCCTTGGGTTTGTTCGGGGAACTGACGGTTGAACAGGCCCGCGTCATGGCCCAGGACTGGCTGGCCGAGGTTCGCCGGGGCGGCGACCCCGGCGGCGCCAAGGCCGAGGCGCGCAAGGCGCCTACGATGGCCGAGTTGTGCAAGAAGTTCATGGAGGACTACTCCAAGAAGCGCAACAAGCCCAGCACGCAGGACGGCTACCAGGGCGTCATCGACCGCTGCATCGTCCCGCTGCTAGGCCGCAAGAAGGTTCAGGACGTGAAACGGCCCGACATTGCCGGCCTGATGGAGAAGCTGGCCTACAAGCCGACCGAAGCGAACAAGGCTTTCGGCGTGCTGCGCAAGATGTTCAACCTGGCCGAAGTGTGGGGCTTCCGCCCGGACGGCACGAATCCGTGCCGCCACGTTCCGATGTACCCGCCCGGCAAGGAAACGCGGCTCATCGTGGACGATGAACTGGTGCGCGTCTTCCGTCAGTTGGAGAAGCTGGAAGCGGAGGGACTGGAGAACTACGTCATTCCGCTGGCGATCCGGCTGCAATTCGAGTTTGCCGCGCGTCGCTCCGAAATCTGCCCGCTCGAATGGGATTGGCTGGATTTCGAGGGGCGGCGAGTGAAGTGGCCTGACAGCAAGACCGGCGGCATGTCCAAGCCCATGAGCGCGGAAGCCTATCGGCTGCTTTCGACGGCTCCGCGCCGGGAAGGCTGCCCCTATGTCCTGCCTTCGCCCAACGACCCGGACAAGCACCTGACCTTCGGCGAGCACTACGGTGGCTGGTGCCGAGTGCTCAAGGCCGCTGGCGTGCCGCACGTTGGCACGCACGGCATCCGCCACCGCTCGGCGACGGACATTGCCAATTCTGGCGTCCCCATCAAGGTCGGCATGGAGCTGACCCAGCACAAGACCGTCGCGCAGTTCATGCACTACGTCCACACCGAGGACAAGCCCGTCCGCGATGCGGCCGAGTTGGTGGCCAGCCGGCGGCAGGCCATCACGGGTGCGCGGCAGAGTCAGCCGCGGGAGGCAACAGCATGAACAGCAAGAAATCGGCCGCAGTGGCGGTCAAGCCTGCCGCCTTGCCTGCCGGCTACGCCGGCATCCACGGCGGCATCGTGGAACTGCTCGACGCTGCACGCCGTGCAACGGCGCGCAGCGTCAATGCGCTGATGACCGCCAGCTATTGGGAAATCGGCCGCCGCATCGTGGAAGCCGAGCAGCAGGGCAAACGCCGCGCGGGGTATGGCGAGCAGTTGATCGAACGGCTGTCTGCCGACTTGACTGCGCAGTTCGGGCGTGGGTTCAGCCGCCCGAACTTGCAGCAGATGCGGTCGTTCTTCCTGACCTGGCCAATTCGCCAGACAGTGTCTAGCGAATCTTCCCTGGCGCCGTCGCAAGGGCATTTCCTGCTGGCGCAGGGGCGCCCTGAGCGGCTGGACGAACTGGCCCAGGTCTTCCCCTTGCCGTGGTCGGCCTATGTGCGGCTGCTGATGGTCAAGGACGACCATGCGCGCCAGTTCTACGAAGCCGAGGCCCTGCGCGGCGGCTGGAGCGTGCGCCAGCTCGACCGGCAGATCGGCAGCCAGTTCTACGAGCGCACGGCGCTGTCGAAGAACAAGGCAGGGATGCTGGTCAAGGGCGCTGTGCCGAAGCCAGACGACGCCGTGACGGTCGATGATGCGATCAAAGACCCGTATGTGCTGGAGTTCCTCGACCTCAAGGACGAGTATTCGGAATCCGACCTCGAACAAGCCTTGATTCGACGGCTGGAGGATTTTCTGCTTGAGCTTGGCGACGGCTTCACCTTCGTCGGGCGGCAACGTCGCTTGCGCATCGACCAGACGTGGTATCGCGTCGATCTGCTGTTTTTCCATCGGCGCTTGCGCTGCCTGGTCATCATCGACTTGAAGCTCGGTGCGTTGACCCATGCCGACGTGGGCCAGATGCACTTGTATTGCAACTATGCGAAGGAACACTGGACGTTCCCCGAGGAAAATCCGCCCGTGGGCCTGATTCTCTGCGCCGACAAGGGACACGCCTTGGCGCGGTACGCGCTGGAAGGCTTGCCCAACAAGGTGATGGCAGCGAACTACAAGATGGTGCTGCCGGATGCCGAAGTGCTGCAAAAGGAACTGGAGAACACGCGGCGGCTGATCGAATCTCGCGTGACCGTACTTCCCAAGAAGCGTAAGCCATAACCGGGCGTCCCGGCGTGCCGCCGTCGGGCTCGCGGGCTGCGCCCCGCGTTTCGTGCCGAATCGCGGCCATCCGGCTTTGATCCCTGACGCCTCCGGCCCTCTCGGGCCTGCGCTTGCCCCAAGGCAGGTTGTGCAGTGGGCGGGGTGTGGGCGGTCTTGCTGTTCCCTTCACCGTATCACGGCGTTCGCGCCGTCAATGACTGCGCGTGCAGGCACGCTTGCGGCCTGGCGGCCGTCTTCGATCTTTGACTGCTTGCGCTGCGCCGTGAGGGCGACGGTTCCGGGCAATTCCGCCCGTGCAACCGGAGATCGTCATGAACGACAAATCACACGTTTCCCTCGAACAGCATGTTTGCCTCGTTTGCGGCAAGCCGTTCGATACCGGCGCCATCCTGCTGGACAAGCACCTGCGCGCGAGCATGGAACGCCATACGGCGACCGGCTGGGGCCTGTGCCCCGAGCATCAGAAGCTGGCCGACGATGGCTTTGTCACGCTGGTCGAATGCGATCCGCAGCGCAGCGGCTCGCAGGCCAGTGGTCGCATGAAGCCCGAACAGGCGTACCGGACGGGCCGACTGGCCCATCTACGGCGCACGGTGTTCGCGCAGGTATTCAACGTGCTGATCGAAGACAAGCAGGCTTGCGTATTCGTTGAGCCTGGCGTGATCGAACAGTTGCAGTCGATGACGGCGCCGGCGGCGAGCTGATCGCGCCGCGCTGCCTTCGGTGCGTCGTTCCTTCGGGAGCGGCGCACCTTTCTTCTTGCTGCGCCCGGAGCCGATACCTTCGCGCCTGCGGCGCTGCGCGCTGCGCTTGCACTCCAGGGGAAAGCCCTGCGGGCTATCCCCGCCGCGCAAGCTTGGCGCCCCTCGAAGACCGCCGACCCGGCTGCGCCGGATCGGCCAGACAGCAGCCGCATCACACCCACAGTGCCTTGCGTGTGCTCGTCCTGATCTTGCCGTTTCTTTGGCATTGAAGGCTGGGCGTCTCCGGCCACCTGGGAGATGGCCGGTCGCGCTCTCGTGCGCGTAGCGCATCGAGCCGCCTGCGGCGTCTCGCCCCTGTCGGGCTTCCATCGTTCCCTCGCTCCGCTCGGCTGACGCCTCCGGCCCGGCTTCCAGCTTCGGGCCTGCGCGCTTGCGCTTGCCGTGCGGTCGGCGTGTGGGGAGGCCGTTGCCATGTCCAGCCGTCTTCCCTGACTTCATCACCTTGTCCGCGACTGTAGCCCGCGGCCGTGTGCCGTCAAGGCGCGCAGGGCCGTGTCCTCGGCTGCGCCTGCGGGCCGCACCAACCCTGCGCTTGTTTCCTTGACGGCCCCCGTCCACGGGCTCCCTTTCGTCGCGGGCGATGAACTCAGGAAAGACGGTGGCAACAGGGCCAACCGGGTTCCTCGTGCCGACCGCACCGAACAGCCGAAAGGCTGGGCTCCGAATCTAGGAATCCGGTGTGCGGTGTGAACAGCAAACCTCTTTTTGTCAGGAGAAAGACCATGCAACTCGCATCCCGTTTCGCTTCCCGTTCCCCCTCGCTGCGCAGCGATTACCCGCTGTCCGATGACCAGATTCACCGCGTAGCCCCGTCCATCTTTGCGGACGCTCCGCATGAAAGCCGTTCCGAGCGGTACGCCTATATCCCCACGGCTGCCGTACTGACCGAACTTCGCAAGGAGGGGTTTCAGCCCTTCATGGTGACGCAGACCCGCGTGCGCGATGAAGGCAAGCGCGACCACACGAAACACATGCTGCGCCTGCGCCACGCCAGCCAGATCAACGGTGCGGAGGCTAACGAAATCGTGCTGCTGAACTCGCACGACGGCACCAGCAGCTATCAGATGCTGGCCGGAATGTTCCGCTTCGTTTGCAGCAATGGCCTTGTCTGCGGCGACACCGTGGCCGATGTGCGCGTGCCCCACAAAGGCGATGTTTCCGGGCATGTCATCGAAGGCGCTTACGAAGTCTTGCGCGGCTTCGACCGAGTGAAGGAGTCCCGCGATGCCATGCGTGCGATCACGCTGGACGAAGGTGAAGCCGAAGTGTTCGCCCGTTCCGCGCTGGCGCTCAAGTACGACCCTACCGACAGCAAGCCCGCGCCCATCACCGAATCGCAAATCCTGATGCCGCGCCGGTTCGACGACCGCCGCCCCGACCTGTGGAGCGTGTTCAACCGCACGCAGGAGAACCTGACCAAGGGTGGATTGCATGGCCGCAGCGCCAATGGACGCCGCCAGCAGACCCGACCCGTACAGGGCATTGATTCCGATGTGCGCCTGAATCGCGCCCTCTGGATGCTGGCCGATGGCCTGCGCCAGTTGAAAGCCTGAACCGTTCCCCCGCCGGAGGGGCGGTTCCCCTCCATTCCCTTGTTTCACTCGATTGGAGATACACCATGAACGCCATCACCCAAACCGAAGCCCGCGCCATCCAAACCCCTGTGCTGGAAGCCGCCGACCCGACCAAGAACCTGATTCTGGTTCCACTGTCGCGGCTGGTGCTGCGCCCCACGGGCCGCAACGTGCGCAAGACCCCGCGCATGTCCATCCCCGAGCTGGCCGCATCCATCCAGCGCGTGGGCCTGCTGCAAAACCTGATCGTGATTGCATCCGCCAATGGCGAGCATTACGAAGTCGTGGCCGGTGGCCGTCGCCTCGCCGCGTTGAAGCTGCTGGCGAAGAAACACCGTATCAGCAAGGAATGGGAAGTGCCTTGCCTGCTGGTGGCCGATGGCACCGCCCGAACCGCCAGCCTGACCGAGAACGTGCAACGCGAAACCATGCACCCCGCAGACCAGTTTGAAGCCTTCGCGGCACTGGTGGCCGAAGGCCGGCCCATCGAGGACATTGCGGCGGATTTCAGCGTGACGCCGCTGGTGGTGCAGCGTCGCTTGAAGCTCGCCAACGTGTCGCCGCGCCTGATGGCCGACTATCGCGCCGATGCCGTGAGCCTTGACCAGTTGATGGCCCTTGCCATCACCGACGACCACGCCGCGCAGGAAGCCGCGTATTACGATGCGCCGCAGTGGCAGCGCCATCCCCCGCACCTGCGCGAACGCCTCACCGAAAGGGAAATCGACGCTTACCGGCATCCGCTGGTGCGCTTCGTCGGGCTGGATAGCTACGAAGCCGCAGGCGGCGGCATTCGCCGTGACCTGTTCGCGGAAGGCGATGCGGGCGTGTATCTGACCGATGCCGCAATGCTGGAACGGCTGGCGCAAGACAAGCTGGCAGGCATTGCCGCCACTGTCCGCGCCGAGGGTTGGGCGTGGGTCGATGCCACGCCGGGTGTGACCCATGCCGACCTGCACGCCTTCCAGCGTGCGCGGAGGGAGCGGCGCGAGCCGAACAAGCGCGAAGCCGCACGCATCGAGAAGCTGCAAATCAAGATGCACGAATTGGCCGAAGCCGTGGATGCTGCGCTGGACGCCGACGACGAGGAAAAGGCGGACGCCTTGCAGGAGGAAGGCGAAACAGTAGGCGAGCAGTTGCAGGCGCTGGAAGATGGCTTGCAGGACTACAGTCCGAACGTGAAGGCCGCTGCCGGGGCTATCGTCACCATTGACCGCAACGGCGAAGCCGTGATCCATCGCGGGCTGCTGCGGGAAGCCGAGGCCAAGGCGTTGCGCACACTGGAGAAGCTGCGGCAGGGCTTCAGCGACCCGGAGGCCGCGAACGATGACGAAGGCGAAGAAGACGAGCAGCCCAAGGCCGCAGCCATGTCCGACCGGCTGGCCCAGCGCCTGAGCGCCCACCGCACCGCCGCGCTGCAAATCGGGGTGGCCTGCCGTCCGCAGGTGGCGCTGGCCGCGCTGGTGCATGGCATGGTGCAGACCGTCTTGTTTGATCGCCGCTATGGACATGACCTGCCGCTGGGCGTGCGGCTCACGGTGCAAGACCGGCTGGAAGGCATGGCCCCGGACTTGCCCGAATCATCCGCCGCCGTGGCGCTGCGCGAAATGCAGCAGGCCTGGGCCGAAAGGCTTCCGCAGGACGATGCCGAATTGTTCCCCGCGTTGCTGGCAATGGGCCAAGCCGAACTGATGGCGCTGCTGGCTGTGTGCGTGGCGTCCACGGTGGACGTGGTGACGCCTCGCGCCACGCCGCACCAGCCGGGCGCGAAACTGGCGCAGGCCGTGGGCCTCGACATGGCCGCATGGTGGCAGCCGACCGCCGAGGGGTATTTCCGGCATGTGCCGAAGGCCGTGATTCTGGAGGCTGTGGGCGAATACGCACCCGAGCACGTCACGCGGCTGGCAAAGTTGAAGAAGGCCGACATTGCCAGCGAAGCGGAGCGACTGGCCGATGGCACGGGATGGATGCCCGCCATATTCAAGGCCGCAGGGCCGCAGGAGGTGACACCGGAGGACGTGCCCGAAGACGGGGCGGAGGACGCCGCCGCCGTGGCGGATGAACCCGCCGAGGCATTGGCTGCTTGACCCTCACCGCAGCGAAGCGCCCCGGTTCAGACCGGGGCGCTTCGCCGCAGGGAGCCGAATGATGCCCACCATCAACACCACCAGCCGCCCGCGCATGGCGGCAATCTACGCACCCGGCACAGTGCGCGCCCGCCGCTGGCACGGCGATGGCGACGTGCGCGGCTACCGTCCGCCTTCGGGCTGGACGGCCCGCGCCGACCTCACCGACATTCACCCCGTCACGGGCCGCGCCTTGCCGCGTGCCGTATGGTGGATCATCGAGACGAAGGAATAGCCATCGTCAGCACCGCGCCCAGGCCGTTCCGCCCTGGGCGCGGTGAACTTCAAAAATCCGGGCGCGGCGGTGGCCGCGCCCGGTGTTGAAGCCGAACATCACGCCGCCGCCTTCGCTGGCACTCAGGCGGCGGCGTTGCAATATGCGGGCGGCACGCCCGATTCCTCATCCAACTGCCTTCGCGCCTGCGGCACTGCGCGCTGCGCTTGTCTCCAGGGGAAAGCCCTGCGGGCCATCCCCGCCGCGCGTGGCTTGGCGCCCCTCGATACCACCGAACCGGCAGCGCCGGATCGGCCAAGGTCAACGCCCCGCCGCTGGGCAGTGCTCGGTGGGTGCGCCGGGGCTTGCTGCGGCAGGTTGTGCGAATGCGTGCCGTCCGCGACGCTGGCGGCTCGTTGCCTGTGTGTCACGAAGGATGGTTCACGAATACGCCGCCCGGCCATGCTTTTGGGTTCCATGCCGCGCTGCAAGCAGGGCCGCCCGCATGGGCAGGGGCGTGTTCCTGCTGGTCGTTGGGGAATGGCCTTGCCTGTGTCAGAGAGCGTGCCGGTAAAACCTTCGTGCGGGGATGCCGTGGTGGCCATGACTCCTTTCGGATTGGGGTGGTTCGGCCCAAGGCGTCCTTGTGTTGTTGTGAATCCTGGCGGTGGCGCGGGCTTCATGTCTGCAACCTTCCAGCCCAAATAATTTCCCCTGCGCTGCGCGCATTCCTCGCGGGGCAAATTATTTGGTCTTCCAGGTGCTTCACTGCGTTGCGCCCGCAAGCGGTGCAGCCAGCCCTTCCTCCGCCGGCCGGATCACAACAAGGACGCGATGGGCGCGAACCTTGTTCAACCGTAAGGAGTTTCATCATGGCAACCATCGGCACCTTCACCGCGGACAAAGACGGTTTCACCGGCACGCTGCGCACCCTGACGCTCAACGTCAAGGCCAAGCTGGTTCCCAACGACAAGGGGGACAACGAGAAAGCCCCGGACTTCCGCGTTCAGGCCGCCAGTCACGACATCGGCGCGACATGGAAGAAGACCAGCGAGGCCGGACGGAATTACGTCTCCGTGACCCTTGATGACCCCTCGTTCCCGGCAACGGTCTACGCCCGCCTGATCGAGGGCGAGGACGGCACGCACGACCTGATCTGGTCGCGCAGCAAGCCCCAGGCGGCCTGACGGGCCGCCGGCGCCTCGCCCACGCGGCGGGGCGCTGTGCTGCGAATGCTGCGCTGTATCGGCAAGCAGAAGGGCTTGGCAGTGTGCGGGATGTGTCTTGCCTGGCCACCAAGCAATGGCTTGAATTGGTAGAGGTACATGCGGGGCGGGTCGGTGCTGCGCACCACCGGGCTTTGCGGGCTCCGCCCCGTGCCGACTACGCCGTCACAGCCATTCGGCTCCAATCCCTCCCGCCTTCGCGCCTGTGGCGCTGCGCTTGCCTCCAGGGGATCGGCGCCAGGCCCATCCCCGCCGCGCGGTGCTTGGCGCCCCTCGATACCGCCGAACCGGCTGGCGCCGGATCGGCCCGACACGCCCCGCCATGACAGCAGGGCTTCAGGTGGCTACGCCTGGGCTACCGCCAGCAGTTCTTCGGCCTTGCTCATCAGCAGCGCCGTGCTGCATTCGAGTGCGCTGGCGATCTTGAAGATGATCGCCAGCGTGGGCATGTGCTCGCCGCGCTCGACCTTGCCCATGTGGGAACGCTCGATGCCCGCCAGGTGCGCCAGCGATTCCTGCGCGATGCCGCGCTCCGTCCGCAGCGCGCGCACCGCCGCGCCGAAGGCTTGCGCCAACTCGGCATCGTAGGTGGTGGCGCCGGCCGGTCGGCCGCGCTGGATGGATCGCTTCTGCATGGACAGAAGCGTCAAGTCGCAGCACAATTATTGATCCGGCAGGCTTTATTCGTAAACCTTGCTCGGGCTGAGGTGTCGAAGCCCCTCGACGGGCTCAAGTTGAACGGCATCTGGACTCTGCAATAAACCGTGCCGGATCAATAAAACCACGTTATCTTTAACTCTTTCATGGCTCTGGCCTTATTCGTGCTTTTACGGAAATCCGCTTTTGCGGATTCCGACAGAACCGGAGAACCGCCTACGTGCCTTTCCAGATTTCTACAATTCTGTTGGCGGATTCAAGTACGAAGCGCAACAAAGATGAACCCGGTGACGGGTGGCTGAGGATGCCAAGGCATCATGGCCGCTCAAACCGCCAAGTCCAAGTTGCCCGATGTACAAGCACCTCAGCCGAGAAGAACGATACCAAATCCACAGTCTCTTGAAAGCCAATCACACCATCAGCGAGATTGCCCGCCTGCTGGGTCGAAGCCGCAGCACCATCAGCCGCGAATTGAACCGCGGTCGTGGTCAGCGCGGGTACCGCGCTGAGCAGGCGTGCCGCAAGGCAGCCCAACGAGCGCAGCGCAGCCGCAACGCCCGACGCGTGAGTGCTCAGGTCTGGGGCGATGTAGTGTTCTACCTTGGACTGCAATGGAGTCCTGAGCAGATTGCCCAGAAGGTTGCAGTCAGCCACGAGAGCGTGTACCTGCGTGTCTATGCGGACAAGGCCGCTGGTGGCAAGCTGCACCAGAACCTGCGCAGTCAAAAACCTCGGCGCAAACGCTATCTACACGGCCGCGACAGACGCGGGCAAATCCCCAACAGACGCCCGATCAGCGAGCGGCCAGGCCATATTGAAGAGCGCAAGCAGGTAGGCCACTGGGAGGGCGACACCGTCATTGGCGCAGCACACAAGCAGGCCATCGTGACTTTGGTAGAGCGCAAGAGCGGCTATGCCGTTTTGGCCAAGGTCAGCAACAAGACCGCTGATCTGGTGGGCCAAGCCATTGAGGACAAACTGGGGCCCTTGGCTGCGCGGGTGAAGACGTTGACGGTGGACAACGGAAAGGAGTTTGCCAACCACCAGGCCATCGATCAGGCCTTGGGCATCCAGACCTACTTTGCCGATCCGTATTGCAGCTGGCAGCGCGGAAGCAACGAGAACTTCAATGGGCTGCTGCGCCAGTACATCCCAAAGAAGCGGCGCATGGAAACCGTGACGGATGAAGAGCTGGCTATGATCCAAAACAGATTGAATCACAGACCTCGAAAGCGGCTCGGATTCAAGACACCCCACGAGGTGTTTCACGCCTCGTTAAACCGTGTTGCACCTCGTACTTGAATCCGCCGTTTTTGCGCTTTCGTGTTTCCACGACTTTGGTGGAACACACATCCGTGTTTCGGCGCGGAAGCGCAAAACCGGCATTCCATGTTGGAACAGGAGCATCACGATGAAAGCTCCCCTCGTCACCGAGGCGCAGCGCGCCGCGCTGCTGGAGAACGGGCGGCGGGCCGCCGCCGGTGAACCGGACGACCCGTTGCCGGTCATGCGGCTGTTCACCCCCGACGCGCACGCTATCTGGCTGCTGGCCTCGCTCGATCCTGCCGATGGCGATACGGCGTTCGGCATCATGGACGTGGGCATCGGCATGCCCGAGGTGGGCCGCATCAAGCTGTCCGACCTGGCCTCCATCGTTGGCCCGAACAAACAGCCCGTGACGCGGGATTTGTATTTCCAGGGGGTGCGCCCGCTGTCGGAATATCTGCGGCTGGCGCAGGAGAACGGTTCCATCGTTGATTGAACCGTTCGCGCCCCGGCCAAGCCGGGCGAATTCAGACTATTTCGGTCTTGCTCCAGACCTGTTCGGTCTGAATCCGCACTCTGCATCTAACCGGAATATCTGTGACTGAAACAGTCACGATCTTTCGCGCGGCTTGCGGCACGGTGTTTTGTGCCGCGTGACATTTTTGGGTCAGGCGGCCGTCGCATTCAGACGGATTTCGCAACACGCCGGAGCCAATTAGTCTTTGACACTAGAAGTTACAGCTCAACCGGATTTGTACGTTGATTTGACGCTCCCGCATACCTGCCGCCGTGGCGACGTTCCTGCTATTCGACGGGAGCTTTGGTCATGGTCGATCCTCATCATGTTGCACACTGGTATCCCACTGCCGCCTACCTCTACGTTCTGTGGCTGGATGCGCTCGCGTTGGCCTGGGAGTACCTGCGCCGCCATCCTGACTACCGGCTCGACTGGCTGCGCCGTGCGCGCCGCCCCGATGCCGCGCATCGCTGGGGCTTGCGCTTGCTGGAAGACCCGGCGCTGGATGCGCGTGACGCGCACCCGGCCTGGCTGCCCGGCCACACTGGTGTGGTGCAGCTCTACCCTGATGCTGATCCGCCGCCCGACGCCGCCGCATTCGACTTCTGGAACATCCCCGGCCACAAGCACCTGCTCCACGACGGCAAGCGACTGGCGCTGATCGCGCGCAGCCCCGGCCAGTGCCTGCGCTTCGCGCTGGCGCCCGGCCTGGAGGACGGCATGGCTGTCGCCTATGCCCATCACGGCGGTGCTGCCGCACCTGCACGCGGCCATGCGCCCGGTGCGGCGCTGGCCGATGCGCGGCCCCGGCCATCGCATTCGGCCTTGCTGGAACTGCACACCTTGCAGGCGCTCGACGCGGCCCTGACGGGCGCGTCCTTGCGCGACGTGGCCGAAGGTTTGTTCGGCGTGGATGCCGCGGCTGGTTGGTACAGCGATGGTGGACTGCGTTCCAAGGTGCGCCGCCTGGTGCGTCGAGGCGATGCGCTGATGCGCGGCGGCTATCGCCGCCTAGCACAGCTTGCTCCGCTTGAGAAGGGTCGTTTTGAAGGCCACGCAAAACGACCCTGAGCAGGAGCGCTTCGTTTTCTGAGACTGCCTCCATCCGGTTGCGCTGTGCGGCCGGAGCCCTGCAACCGATGGAGGTTCTCACCATGCGTCCTGCTCCCTTGCGGCCTGCCGCCGCTCCCGCAACCACCTCGACCGCTGTCGCGCAACCGCAGCGTTATCTCACCAACGACGAAGCCGCCGACTACCTGCGGCTGTCGCCGCGCACGCTGGAGAAGCAGCGCGTGCTGGGTGGCGGCCCCAAGTTCCGCAAGTTCGGCCGCCGCGTGATGTACGCCGTGGCCGACCTCGATGCCTGGGCTGCGGATCGCAGCTTTGAGAGCACGTCCGATCCCGAATACGCCGAGCAGCACTCGGCGGACAGCCGTGCGCGCTGATCGCAGGCACGCGGGTGGCCTTCGCCATGTCCAGCCCTGCGCTGCCGTCCCGGCAGCGGCCCGTGCCAGAGCGCGAACAGCTCGACCTGTTCCGTGCCCTGCCGGGCGACATGGCGCCGCGCGACAGCCAGGATTTGATGGCCTTTCCGTTCTTCTCGCTGGCGAAGTCGCGGCGCGTGGCGCCGATCGACTTCCGCGCCAGCGGCATCACGATCCGCGTGGAGGGGACATCCGAGCACGGCATCGCCACGATCTGGGATGCGGACGTGCTGATCTGGGCGGCCTCGCAGATCGTGGAAGCGCGCGACGCGGGCTTGCGCCCGTCGCGGCTGATGCAAGCCACGCCCTACGAGATCCTGCGCTTCATCGGGCGCGGTACGTCGCTGCGCGACTACCAGCGCCTCAAGGCCGCGCTGGATCGACTGCAATCCACGACGGTGGCCACGTCGATCCGGGAGATCACGGGAAGACGGCTGCACCGCTTCTCGTGGATCAACGAGTGGAAGGAGTTGGCCGATGCCAAGGGCACGCCGCTGGGTCTCGAATTGATCCTGCCGGACTGGTTCTTTGCCGGTGTGCTCGACGCCGCCCTGGTGCTGACCATCGACCCGGCGTATTTCCGGCTCACGGGGGGGATCGAGCGCTGGCTGTACCGGCTGGTGCGCAAACATGGCGGGCGCCAACCGGGCGGCTGGCAATTCGACTTCCAGCACCTGTATCGCAAGTCGGGCAGCGTGGCGCGGTACTACGACTTCGCCGCCGACCTGCGGGCGCTGGTGGCGCGGCAAGCCCTGCCGGGCTACCAGTTGGGCATCGAGTACGTCTCGGGCATTTCCTCGCCGCTACTGACGTTCCGGCCCGTGCCGCAAACGGCACGGGGATAACTGCGACAAAGCCTGTGGACGGACTCGTGCTATCAGGCAACAGAGGTATCGTGCTATCAGGCAACGAATCCTCGTGCTATCAGGCAACAAAATCGGCCGCAAAGCCAATGCTGGCGCGGGTTTCGGCCTCTCCTAACTTCCCTAACTTAAATTCTCTAACTTTTAGTAGAAGCGCCGCGCCACGGTGGACAACCACCACGCGGCACGAAAAGCAGCAGCAACAGCCGGGCTTTCCAACACGGAGGGCCAGGCCATGATCGTCGCGCTGCTCAACCAGAAAGGCGGCGTGGGCAAGACCACGCTCGCCACCCACATCGCCGGCGAGCTGGCGATGCGTGGGCAGTCGGTCATCCTGCTGGACGCTGACCCGCAAGGCTCTGCGCTGGACTGGACGCAGCGCCGCAGCCAGCAAGGCTTGCCAAGGCTGTTCAGCGCCGTGGGCCTGGCACGCGAAACGCTGCATCAGGAAGCGCCAGAACTCGCCAGGCGGGCCGATCACGTCGTCATCGACGGCCCGCCGCGCATCGCCGCCTTGGCGCGCTCCGCGCTGCTGGCGGCCGAGCGGGTGCTGATCCCGGTGCAGCCGAGTCCCTACGACCTGTGGGCTTCTGCCGAGATGGTGGCGCTGATCCGCGAGGCGCAAGTCTTCCGGCCTGCGCTGCGCGCGGCCTTCGTCATCAACCGGCGCGTCAGCACCACCGTGATCGGACGCGAGGCACGCGGCGCGCTGGCCGAGCAGCCGCTGCCTGCGCTGCGCTCGGAAGTGCGCCAGCGCATCGTCTTCGCCGACAGCGTGGCCGCTGGGCGGCTCGCCCGCGAGACGGCGCCGGACAGCGCCGCCGCGCGCGAGATCACCGCACTGGTGGACGAACTGCTGCGGTGGCCGTCATGACCACGAAGCCCACACCCAGCAGCAAACGTGCTGCCAAGCGTGTCGGCATCGGCGCCCGCCCGCCTGCGAATCCGCACGCCGAGGCGTGGATTCGGCAGGGCGACGGCGATGCGCTCAACAAGGGCGATCTCTATACCGCCCGCTTGACCCTCGACATCACGCCCGCGATGCGGGCGCGCATCAAGGTTTCGGCCTTCACGCGGGGCGTGACGGTGGCCGATCTGCTGCGCGCACTGCTGGAACGGGAGTTCCCGGAGCAACGCAGGGAGAACACGCCATGAACGCATCCGCTTTTCCTGCCGACGTGCAGGCTCCTATCGCGGCCACGGCTGCACCGTCGCCGTCGCTCGCTGTGCTCGCGGCGCGGCACACCTTAACGCCGCTGACGCGCGTTTCGCTGGCCTTCCTGGAGCACCGTTTCAAGCTCTATCTGCGCTTTGGCGAACCCGCGCGCACGCTGCGGCTCGACCGCTGGCGCAGTCTCGCCGTGTTCATGCCGAACGCCGTGTTCTGCCGCATTCGCTGGCAGGCCAACGACTACGGCACGATCCGCTGGCAGCTCATGGTGATGCAGGCTTGCACGCCATTGGATGACGCGCAGCGCATCCCCGGCGTGCAGCCGGGCGCGCGCCTGCTGCTGCACGCCGAGGGCGACAACGCGGTGCGCGCCGTGTTGGAGCGTATCGACGCCATCGAGGCGCTGGGCATCGCGCCTGCTACCGCCTCGCCCGCGTACTGGCGCGCACTGGGCAACCGGCTCGCGGCGCGCTTGCCGCTGCCCGAATACAGTGCCGAGCGGCACGCCGCCTGGCTGGCCGGGAGGGTGCTGCCATGACGGCCCATCCTCGCTCCCGCCTGCGCGTTCGCCTCGTGCTGGCGGGCCTATCCGCCTACGGCCTCGCTGCGCTGGCCTGGGCGTCCTTCGTGCATCCACTGCCGCGCCTGACCTACAACCCGTCCGACAGCGTGGCGGTCGGCTGGTATCGCGTCGATCCGCTCGACCGTCGCACCAGCTCGCTGCCACGTCCGTTGTCCGTGGACAGCATCGTGCTGGTTCCGCTGCCCGCCGAGGCCGCTGCGCTCGCAGCGCAGCGCGGCTACCTACCGACGCGCATCCCACTGCTCAAGCGCGTGGGCGCCATCGCGCCGCAGGAGGTGTGCATCGCTGGCGGCAGCGTCCGCATCGACGGCGTGCCTTCGGCCGCCGTGCTGCCCGCTGATCGGCTGGGCCGTCCACTGCCGTCCTGGCAGCAGTGCCGCCGCCTTCGACCTGGCGAACTGTTCCTCTTGAGCGTGACTAACCCGGCGTCGTTCGACAGCCGGTATTTCGGGCCGATCAGCGCCGCCGCCGTGATCGGCGTTGCGCGCCCGGTCTGGCTGGAGTCACGCCCATGATGGCCGCCGATTCGCTGCACGTTGCCGTGCATCTCATCGTGCCATCGGGCGTGTCGTTCTGCTGGCCGTCGCCGTGTCGTCGCGCGTGCAGTGCGGGTGCATTCGCACCGCACTTCGCACTGCCTTCGGCGCAGCCGTCCCACGTGCAGGCGTCTTGCCTCGAACACGGTTGGCCTGTGGCCATCGCCGTGTTCGCCAGCGCGCTGACTGCTCGCGCAGCAGCGCCGCCGGGCCGCCGCTGCCCGGAGCGTCAGCGAGGGGCAAAGGCGGAAGGCAAGACAAAAGGGGGCGGCACCTGTCGGCCCGCAAAGCCAGTCTGCACGTGGGGGTGGCGCGGCACGGCGCGGCTTCGCCTCCGTGCCGCGTGGGGCGCGAGGCCCGCGCCGATGCGGGCATGTCCGCGTGCTTCGCACGACCGGACACGCCAGAGCTTGCAGGGAGCGCGGCCATGACCGACCGCCGCGACGATGATTTCCGCATCCGTCCCAGCGCTCCGAAGAACCGGGGCAAGAGCCAGGGCCAGAGCTTCGTTTCCAAGGTGCTCAAGCAGGCGGGCAAAGCCAGCAGCGGCAAGTCCTCGGTGCGCCGTCCGGCATCGACTGGTGGCAGCAAGACCACTGGCCAGCGACCCGGCTCGCGCCTGGGGCGTGGGCATACGGCGGCGCGCTTCGCGGGGGCGAAGCTCACGCCCATGTCGCGGCGCGTGACCATCAAGACCTTGCTGGTGAACCAGCAGCGGGCCAGTCCGCAGTCGCTCGCCAAGCACCTGCGCTACATCGAGCGCGACGGCGTGGGCCGGGACGGTGAACCGGGCCGGGCTTACGGGCCGCAGACCGACGAAGCCGATCTTGATGCCTTCAAGGAACGCTGTGCCGATGATCGGCACCACTTCCGCTTCATCGTTTCGCCAGAGGATGGCACGGAACTGGAAGACCTGCGCACCTACACGCGGCATCTGATGGGCCGCATGGAAGCCGACCTGGGCACGCGGCTGGAATGGGTGGCGGTCGATCACTGGAACACCGACAACCCGCACACCCATCTGATCGTGCGCGGACGCGACGACACGGGCAAAGACCTCATCATCGCGGGCGACTACATCGCCGATGGCTTCCGCCATCGAGCATCCGAGCTGGCAACCGAATGGCTGGGGCCACGCACCGAATTGGAGATCCAGCAGACCTTGCAGCGCGAGGTGGAGCAGGAGCGGTGGACGAGTCTGGATCGGACGCTGCAACGAGAGGCCGGCGAAGACGGCAGAGTGCAGATCGAACGCTTCAACGAACCGAAGCTGCAACGCCAACGCCTGCTGTTGATCGGCCGACTGCAACGCTTGCAGCGCCTGGGCCTGGCCGACGAGATGCAGCCGGGCACCTGGGCCGTCCATGCCGACGCGGAAAAGACCCTGTGCGCCCTGGGCGAGCGTGGCGACATCATCCGCACCATGCGGCGGGCCATGCGCGGCGAGCCGCGCGAGCTGGCGGTGTTCGAGCCGGGAGACGATGGCCGAACCATTCTCGGCCGCGTGGCAGCGAAGGGGCTGGCCGACGAGCTGCGCGACCGGGGCTATCTGGTCATCGACGGCGTGGACGGCAAGGCCCACTACGTCGCGCTCAACGCACACGATGAACTGGCGAACTATCCGGCCGGCGCCGTAGTGGAGGTGAAGGGATCGGCCGACGTGCGCGCAGCCGACAAGAACATCACCGCACTGGCGAGCGGCGGCCTATACCGCACCGACCATCACCTGGCCGTCGCGCAGGGTCAGGCCGTGCCGGGCCGTGATCCGCAGGAAGTCGTCGCGGCCCACATCCGCCGACTCGAAGCCCTGCGCCGCGCCGGCATCGTGGAGCGCGTGGCCGAAGGGCTATGGAAGGTGCCGGACGATCTGCCCGAGCGTGGCCATCAGTACGACGCGCAGCGCCTGGGCGGCGTGGCCGTGGAACTGAAATCGCACCTGCCCATCGAGCGGCAGGCCCGCGTCATCGGGGCTACCTGGCTCGACCAGCAACTGATCGGCGGCGGCTCGGGCCTGGGCGACCTCGGCTTTGGCGGCGAGGCCAAGCAGGCGATGCAGCAGCGCGCCGACTTCCTGGCCGAACAGGGACTGGCCGAGCGGCGCGGGCAGCGCGTGATCCTCGCCCGAAACCTGCTGGGCACGCTGCGCAGCCGCGAGCTGGCGCAGGCCGCCAAGGACATCGCCGCCGAAACCGGCCTGGAGCACCGCCCGGTGGCCGACGGCCAGCGCGTGGCCGGCATCTACCGCCGCAGCCTCATGCTCGCCAGCGGTCGGTATGCGATGCTGGACGACGGCATGGGCTTCAGCCTGGTACCGTGGAGGCCAGTGATCGAGCAGCGGTTGGGGCAGCCGCTTGCGGCGACAGTGCGTGGCGGAACGACCTCATGGGAAATCGGGCGTCGGCTTGGGGTTTCTTTGGGCTAGTCACTTGAGGCTATGTGCCCCATGAACATGGCCCCTGCGCGTCGCCGGTTCGTGCAGATGGCGCGATGCTGAGGACAGCTCGGTCAAGATGCCGCACTGGCTGGCCTGCTGGGATTCACGGCAGCGTTCCCGCAAGGTCTTGAGCTGTCGTTCCAACGCTTTCAATTCCTTGATGCGGGTAGCCACATGGTCGATGTGCTCGTCGAGCAGGTCGTTCACCTGGGCGCAGTTCTCGTGCGGTGCATCCTTGAAGCGCAACAGAACCCGGATTTCATCCAGCGTCATGTCCAACCCCCGGCAGTGCCGGATGAAGGACAGCCGGTCAACGTGTTCTTCTGCGTACATGCGGTAGTTGCCATCCGTACGGGCCGTTTCGGGTAGCAAGCCTTCACGCTCGTAGTACCGGATCGTCTCTACCTGGGTATGTGCGGCCTTAGCCAGTTCGCCGATTTTCATGAGTTCATCTTCAGCGGTCGCGGGTTTTTCTCCAAGGCTCATTGTAGGCGCTTGACTCTGTAGTGGGTACAGGGTTTCCAATCTGACTGAAAAGGAGAATTTCATGAACTCTGCCCACCAACGCCAACACGCCGACGCTGCCTGCTGCGGGAGTGGCTGTGCAACAGTGCCTGTGGCGCCCGAGCCAACAGCGTCTGATGCAACGACTATTGGGCCGCAACGCTTTCGCATAGAAAACATGGACTGTGCCTCAGAGGAGTCGGAAATCCGCCGGGCGCTGGAAGGCATGGCGGGGATTCGCAGCCTGCGATTCAACCTGGGGGATCGAGAGCTTGCCATTGCCGCCGATGACCACGCGCTGCCCGAGGCCCTAGAAGCGATCCGCAAAGCGGGTTTCAAGCCAGAACCCCTCGGCGCGAAGAATGTCCAGCGCTTCCGCATTGCGAATATGGACTGTGCCTCGGAGGAGTCGGAAATCCGCCGGGCGTTGGACGGCATGGCGGGAATTCGTAGCCTGCAATTCAATCTGGGCGAACGCGAGTTGGCCATTGCCGCCGATGATCCTGTCTTGCAGCAGGCGCTAGACGCAATCCGCAAGGCAGGCTTCAAGCCGGAACCTCTTGGCGACACAGGCTCGTCGGCTGCTGCGGTTGCCTCGCCAACGGGCTTCTGGACGACATGGGGCAAGTCGCTGGGCGCCCTGGGGTTGGCTGTGGCGGCCGAGGGCTTGGCATTCGCCTTTCCAGACAGCGTACCTGTCAAGGCGCTGGGAATGGCGCTGGCCGCGGCGGCCATCGCGCTGTCGGGTTTCTCGGTTTACGGCAAGGGGCTGGCTGCACTGCGGCAGGGCCGCTTGAACATCAATGCCCTGATGACCGTGGCCGTGACCGGCGCTTTCCTGATCGGCCAGTGGCCCGAAGCGGCGATGGTGATGGCCCTATATGCGATTGCGGAAGCCATCGAGGCCCGCGCCGTGGATCGGGCGCGCGGCGCCATCAAGAGCCTGCTGGCGCTCGCGCCGGAGCAAGCTGAAGTGCGTCAAGACGATGGCAATTGGGTGCGCATGGGAGTCAAGGAAGTCACTGTGGGCATGACCGTGCGTATTCGCCCTGGCGAGCGCGTTCCGCTGGATGGCATCGTGAGCCTAGGTCAGAGCGCTATTGACCAGTCCCCCGTGACCGGCGAAAGCTTGCCGGTGGACAAGAGCCCCGGCGATGAAGTCTTCGCCGGCACCATCAATCAGGCTGCGGCGTTGGAAATCCGTGTCACGGCCCCCGCGTCCGACAGCACGCTGGCGCGCATCATCCACGCCGTTGAGCAGGCCCAGTCTTCCCGTGCGCCCACGCAGCGTTTCGTGGATCGCTTTGCCGCCGTCTACACGCCTGCGGTGTTCGTCCTGGCCGTTGCCGTTGCGTTGTTGGCGCCCTGGCTCATGGGGCTGACCTGGATGCAGGCCGCCTACAAGGCCCTGGTGCTGCTGGTCATCGCCTGCCCTTGCGCCTTGGTGATTTCCACGCCCGTCACCGTCGTCAGCGGTTTGGCCGCTGGGGCGCGGCGAGGCATCCTGATCAAAGGTGGTGTGTACCTGGAAGAGGCGCGCAAGATCAAGGCCGTGGCGCTGGACAAGACCGGCACCATCACCGAAGGCAAGCCCAAGCTGGTGGCCTTCGAGCCCGTGGACACAGGACTCGGCCAACAAGCCCTGGAGGGGCTGGCCAAGAGCCTCGCAGCGCGGTCGGATCATCCAGTGTCCAAGGCCATCGCAGATGGCGTGTCGTCCGCCACGCAAGAAGTGGATGAGTTTCAGGCTGTTGCCGGGCGCGGCGTGCAGGGGGTGATCGACGGCCATACCTATGTGCTGGCTAACCACCGCTGGATTGAAGAGCGCGGGCAGTGTTCGGCTGACCTCGAAGCCCGCCTTGCAGTGCATGAGCAAGCTGGCCGCACCGTCACGTTGTTGGCCAGCAGCGAACGGGTCATGGCCATCTGTGCAGTAGCCGACACCATCAAATCCTCATCCGCGCAGGCCGTGGCCGACCTGAAGGCATTGGGCGTGACGCCGGTGATGTTGACGGGCGATAACCTGGCGACGGCGCAAACCGTCGGCACCCAGGCGGGCATCGCCGAGGTGCGTGGCAACCTGCTGCCCGAGGACAAGTTGCAGGCCATCGGCGAGCTTCAGCAGCGCATGGGCGTCACGGCGATGACCGGCGACGGCATCAACGACGCCCCCGCGCTGGCGAAGGCTGACATCGGCTTCGCTATGGGCGGCGCGGGCACCCACACCGCGATGGAGGCCGCCGACGTGGTGGTCATGAACGACGACCTACGCCGCCTGCCCGAAACGATCCGGCTGTCCAGGCGCACCCACGCCGTGCTATGGCAGAACATCGCGCTCGCGCTGGGCATCAAGCTAGTGTTCCTGCTGCTGGCGATCTTCGACGATGCCTCCATGTGGATGGCCGTGTTCGCCGACATGGGGGCGAGCTTGCTGGTGGTCTTCAACGGGCTGAGGCTGCTCAGGCAGCAGGCGGGTCAGTAAAACCGAATATGGAGTGTTGAAAATGGGAATCCTGGATCGAATTTTTGGTGGGCATGGCGGCGGCCACGGCGGGGGGCATGGCGGCTCCCACGGGCATGGCAGTAGCCATGGCCACGGTGGCCCCAGCAGTCACGACTGGGGGCGCAATCCGGCGCCTTCGGCCAGCGGCATCACTTGCCCGCAATGCAAAGCGATCAATCCGAACGGCGCTCGCTTTTGCGGCCAGTGCGGGACATCGCTGGTGCCAGCGTCGTGCACGAAGTGCAGTAGCGTCATTCCGATCGGCGCGAAATTCTGTGCTCAGTGCGGCAACGCGGTAACTTAAGTCATGGTGATCTCGGCCTGGATCTACACCTTGATCCCGGCAGCGGCCGCCATCATCGGAGCTGCGGTCGCGGTGAACGTGCGGCCGGGGCCAACACTGGTCAGCGCGATTCAGCATTTCGCCGCTGGCGTCGTGTTCGCGGCGGCGGCCGGCGAAATCTTGCCCGACATCATGCACCGGGCCTCGCCTTGGGCGACGATGATCGGCGGCGGAATCGGCGTCGCCACCATGCTGCTGGTGAAGCATCTGGAAGCGTTGGCGAAGGGGCCGGCCGGTCTCCTGACCGTGATCGGCATCGACATCCTGATTGATGGCTTGGTGCTTGGTATCGGGTTTGCGGCTGGCCCAAAGGTCGGCTTGCTTCTGACCATCGCCCTGACCATCGAGGTTCTGTTCCTGGGATTGACAGTGGCCACGGAACTCGGCGAGAGCGTTCGCTCCCGTGCCAGGGTCGTCTGGATCACGGCCGCGCTCGTGCTCTTGCTGCCGATCGGGGCCTTGCTTGGAGCGCCGGTGGCGCTGTTGCCCAACCCTCTTCTGACTGGCTTCTTCGCGTTTGGTCTGATTGCGTTGCTCTACCTCGTGACCGAAGAACTGCTGATCGAAGCACACGAAACGCCAGATCGCCCCTGGGTGACGGCGATGTTCTTTGTCGGCTTTCTGGCGCTTCTCCTGCTGGAAGAAGTAATTGGCTAGTGGAGCCAGTCTGTTGGTGGTGCCCGATCCGTTGACTATTGCGCGCGCGGGGTGGGCACCATGAGCCCGATAGACGTGATGCCGTTGCTCGAATCGACCATCGTCCGCCCTCCGTGCATGCGGGCGATGGCAGCCACGATGGCCAAGCCCAGTCCATGATTGCGGGCGGCATCCGACCGCGCCGCATCTGCCCGGTAGAAGCGGTTGAACAGATTGGGCAAATGCTCGGCTGAAATCGTCTGCCCCTCGTTCACCACCCGCAGGGCGATCTCGCCGTCCAGCCGGTCGATTTGCACGACAACGGTGCTGTGCGGATGCGCGTGTCGGGTTGCGTTGCCGATCAGGTTGGATAGCGCGCGCTGCAACAGGCGCACATCGGCCAAGCCGGTGGCATCGCCGTCGATACGAACCTTCAGCCCGGCCTCTTCAATGGCCGCCTCGTGCAATTCCACCACCGCGCGCGCAACGCCGGCCAGACAGGCGACATGCTCGCGGCGGGCCTCAGCCCCACGGTCGGCTTGCGACAGAAAGAGCATGTCCTGCACGATCATCGACATGCGCTGGAGATCTTCGAGGTGCGAGCCCAACACATCTCGCAACGTGTCGGCATCGCGTGCTTTGCGCAAAGCAACTTCAGTGCCCCCCATCAACGTCGCCAACGGCGTGAACAGTTCATGCGCAACATCAGCATTGAAGGCTTCCAGTTGCCCGTACCCTGCGCTGTGGCGCCCCCTCGTGTCGCCTTGTATCTTTAAACCAGACCAGCGCGGTAGAGTCTGAACGCCGTTGAGGCGGCCAGACCGGCCCGTGCAGTTTGGTAGGCGCTGGGGTGATAGAGCCCGTGACTGAGTACAGAACGCATGGCCGCCGCGCTGGTCTTCGTGAAGCCCGAACGGTTACGCGCGCCTTGATTGAGCGCGCATGCACAAGCAAGGGATCTGAAGATCATGTCTGTTACCTCAGTGACGGTGGGCATCGACGTGGCCAAGGCGCACGTGGATGTCTGTGTGCTGGGTGCCAAGAGCAGCGCCCAGCGGTTTGACAACGATGCCGAAGGCCACTCGGCGCTGGCGGCTGCCGTGCAGCCCCTGGACGTGGGTCTGGTGGTGATGGAGGCCACCGGCGGCTACGAGGCCGCGTTAGCGTGTGCCCTGCAGGCCACAGGCCTGCCCGTGGCGGTCATCAACCCGCGCCAGGCGCGCGACTTCGCCAAATCCATGGGACGCCTGGCCAAGACCGACGCGGTGGATGCGCGCACGCTGGCCGAGCTGGCAGCGGTGCTGCTGCGCCGCGACGATCTGCAGCGCTTCTTGCGCCCCCTGGCCGATGAGCGCCAGCAGTGGCTCGCGGCCCTGGTCACGCGCAGGCGCCAGTTGCTGACCATGCTCCATTCGGAGCGCCAACGGCTGCAGATCACGCCCAAGAAGCTGCACGCCAGCATCGAGGCCATCGAGGCGGCGATCAAGGCGCAGCTCGATGAGATCGAAGAGCAGATGGTCACGCATGTGCGCGAGCACTTTGGGGAGCTCGACACGCTGCTGCAGTCGGCTGCGGGAGTCGGCCCGGTGGCCAGTGCCACGATGATTGCCGAGCTGCCAGAGCTGGGCCGGCTGAACCGGCGCGAGATCGCTGCATTGGTGGGCGTGGCGCCCATGGCCAATGACTCCGGCGGCAGCAAGGGCAGGCGGCGCGTACAAGGCGGGCGCTTCGAGATCCGCCGCGTGCTGTACATGGCAACGCTCACGGCCACCCGCTACAACCCGGCCATCAAGGCCTTCTACGAGCGTCTGAAGGCCGCTGGCAAGTTGCCCAAGGTCGCCCTGGTCGCTTGCATGCGCAAGTTGCTCACCACGCTCAACGCCATGGTGCGCACTGGAAAACCTTGGGACAAGTCGCTTCATTGCGCTTGACTTCGAAGACGGTTACTCAGTCGTCAAAGCGGCCACAACTCGCCGAATATCGAAGCGGCTCTGATTTGATGCAGGATGAACCTGAGAGGAGGCACGCTACGCGCACGGGGCTCTGAGAAAACCCAAGCAGCGAGGAGTGGCAAAGTAAAGCATGTAGCTGCTACACTGTTACCCCTATGCGCAAATGGCTGGCCATCGTCTTGCTGGTGTTCTTGCCGCTTCAATTCAGTTGGGCGGCAGCGGCCAGCTATTGCCAGCATGAAACCGGGGCTGCGGCCAAGCACTTCGGCCACCACGCGCATCAGCACAAGGCGGCCGACGGCAAGGATGCCAGCCCTGATCCGGCCAAGACCCTGGGTGGCGATCCTGATTGCGCGTCCTGTCATGCCGGGTGCTTCTCGGTCTTGTCAGGGGATGTGAAGCTGGCGTCGCCAGTCAGCCCGTCCCTGGTTACGGGGTATCCCCCGGAGCACCTTGCTGCGCCTCCACCTGAACGTTTAGAGCGCCCTCAGTGGCGTGTCCTCGCCTGATCGGCGGGGAGCGCGTTCCTTTCCCTTCGTCCTCACCCCTGCCGTCGCGCATGGCGCGCTACGGTATCCAGCCGGCTTCGCGCGGCTGATGTGATGACGTTGCTGGCGATCATCTGGATTGCCCCCCGCCGATTCCCTTGTGTATTTCAAATCACTGGAGAATCGGATGCTGAAGGATATTCACAATTACAACGCGAGGGCGGTTGCGGCAGGCTTGCTCCTTGCGCTCATGACGGGGACGGCTTTCGCTCAGTTATTGCCGACGGCACCAGCTCTTGGGCAGAGCGCCAACGGCGTAGAGCAGATTGAAGCAGCAACGCCCCTGACCCTGCAAAAGGCCGTCGCGCTGGCTTTGGAGGCGAATCTTGACCTGACTGTCGCCCAACGGGAGATCGAGGCCGTGGAGGGCCAGGTAATTCAGGGACGAGTACGTCCTAATCCCGAGCTGGCGTACTCGCTCGAAGACCAACGCACGCCAACCCGCACGCAAAGCGTCCAGATCAATCTGCCCATCGAGCTGGGGGGCAAGCGCGCTGCCCGCATTGCCGCGGCAGAGCGAGGGCGTGACGTCGCAGTTGAAGAACTGAACACGCGGCGCGTCGAAATTCGCGCCGCTGTGGTTGCCGCCTTCTTTGAGGCGCTGGCCGCCCAGGATCGCACGGCCTTAGCCCAGGACAGCGTTGACCTGGCCAGGCAAGCGACGGATGCCGTTGCCAAGCGCGTGACGGCGGGCAAGGTGTCCCCGGTCGAAGAAACCAAGGCTCGGGTGGCCGAAGCCGGCGTGCGGGTTGAACTGGCACAGGCGCAGAGCGAACAACGCAGTGCCCGCGCGCGGCTGGCTAGTTTGCTCGGGGCCAACCCGCCGCGTTTCACCCAGGTAGCGGGCAGCGTGGATGATCTTCCCAACGTCCCTTCGCTGGATGACATCCAGCAGCGCCTGTCGGCCTCTTCGGCACTGCGCCGGGCGCAGTTGGAGATCGAACGTCGCCGGTCGCTGGCCGACGTGGAGCGCAGCAAGCAGACGCCCGACGTCACGGTCAGCCTGGGCGTGAAGCGCCCGTACGAGCTTGCACGCAATCAGTTGATGCTTGGTGTTTCCGTGCCGCTGCCTTTGTTCGACCGCAATCAGGGCAACTTGCTGGAAGCGTTGAAGCGCGAAGACAAGGCGCGGGACGAACTCCAGGCGCTGAACGTGCGCCTGAGCACGGAGGTGCTGCAAGCCCGCGAACGGCTGGCGTCGGTTCGCGGCGAGATCGACATATTGCAGCGAGAGGTGCTGCCAGGGGCCAAGAGCGCCTATGACGCGGCCACCGTGGGCTTTGGTTACGGCAAGTTCAACTACCTGGAAGTGCTGGACGCGCAACGCACCTACTTTGCCGCCAAGTCCCAGTACCTCAAGGCGCTCGCCGATGCGCACCGCGCGGCGGCGGACATGGATCGCGTGATCGGCGCATCCGAATCCACGACCACCCTGCCTGCAAACAAGGAATGAACATGAAACCCGAAACGAACAAACTGAACGTCGGCAAGAAGCAGTGGTTTGCCATCGCCGTGATCGCCGCAGTGGGCATAGGACTGGGCAGCGCCATTCTCGGCGGCAAGACGGATAAGAGCGCCGAGGGCGAGGGTCACGGCAGCCACGTTGAAGCCAAGGCCCACAGTGATGGTGAGCATCACGACAAGGCAAGTGGTGACCAGCACGACCACGACAAGGGCCATGCGGACGGTGAGCACCACGAAGGGCCGAGCAAGGGGGTGCATGGCGGCAAACTGTTCAATGAAGGGGATTTCGGATTGGAGGCGTTGCTCGCGGAGGAAGGCGGTGAGCCTCGTTTGCGAATCTGGCTCTATGACAAGGGCAAACCACTTGCCAGCAACACTGCAAAGGTCAGCGCCACCGTCACGCGCTTGACCGGCGAGAAGCAGGCGCTCAACTTCGCGCCTGACAAGGACAGCCTGCTGAGCCGCGAGGTCGTGCCGGAGCCGCACGCGTTCGAGATCAGCATCGTTGCCCAGACAGCCAACGAACCCTTCATGTTCGTCCTCAACCAAGAGGAGGGGAAAGTCGAACTCAGTGATGCACAAATCAAAGCGGCATCCATTAGCATCGACACGGCTGGCGCGGCACGAATCAAGTCAGCCTTGCAATTGCCCGGGGAAATTCGCTTGAACGAAGACCGGACTTCGCACGTTGTCCCACGCATTGCAGGAGTGGTCGAGAGCGTTCAGGCCAGTCTGGGTCAAGCAGTCAAGAAGGGACAGGTTCTCGCAGTCATTGCCAGCCCGGCTGCGTCTGAGCAGCGCAGCGAGTTGCAGACAGCACAAAAGCGTCTGGCCTTGGCCAAGACCACGTTCGAGCGTGAAAAGCGGCTCTGGGAGCAGAAAATTTCCGCCGAGCAGGACTACCTACAAGCAGGGCAGGCGTTAAACGAGGCGCAAGTCGCTGTGGCCAATGCTCAGCAGAAGCTGTCGGCCTTGGGGTTGAGCGCGGGATCTTCGGGAGGGCTGAATCGCTTTGAGTTGCGCGCCCCGTTCGATGGCCTGGTGATTGAAAAGCATCTCAGCCTGGGTGAGGCCGTCAAGGAAGACGCCGCCGTGTTCACCGTGTCCGATCTGGGACAGGTCTGGGCTGAAATCAACATACCTGCCAAGGACTTGCCACTGGTCAGGGTCGGCGAAAAGGTCACCATCAAGGCAACGGCATTCGATGCCAGCGCGCAAGGCACCATCACCTTTGTTGGCGCGCTGATTGGCGAACAAACCCGCATGGCCAAGGCCCGCGTGGTCTTGTCCAACCCCCAAGGCGCTTGGCGTCCCGGCCTGTTCGTCAATGTGGAAGTGATCGCGTCCGAAACCGCCGTGCCAGTCAGCGTGGCTAGCGACGCTATTCAGAGCGTGAGGGACAAGCCGGTCGTTTTCGTCAAGGTGAAGGACGGCTTTGTGGCCCAGCCTGTGCAGTTGGGTCGCAGCGATGGCAAGCGGGTCGAGGTACTGCAAGGTCTTCAAGCAGGGGCGGCATATGCGGCCGCAGGCAGTTTCGTCGTGAAGTCAGAGCTTGGCAAAGCCTCTGCCGAACACACCCATTGATGCCGGAGCAACGCACATGTTTGAAAAACTTATTCGCGCGGCCATCGAGCACCGATGGCTAGTGTTGTTAGCCGCCATTGGCATGGCCGCCGTCGGCGTGTTCAGCTACCAGAAGTTGCCCATCGACGCCGTACCCGACATCACCAACGTCCAAGTGCAGATCAATACCCAGGCGCCGGGCTATTCACCGTTGGAGACCGAGCAACGGGTGACTTATCCCATTGAAACCGTGATGGCGGGCCTGCCCAACCTGGAGCAAACCCGCTCTCTTTCGCGCTACGGCCTCTCGCAAGTGATCGTGATCTTCAAGGACGGCACCGACATCTACTTCGCGCGCCAGTTGGTCAATGAACGCATCCAGGAGGCGCGGGAAAAACTGCCTTCCGGCATCACGCCTGCGCTGGGGCCGATCTCCACCGGCCTGGGGGAGATTTACCTGTGGACGGTCGAGGCGAAGGACGGTGCGAAGAAACCCGACGGGATGCCCTACACGGCAACAGACCTGCGCGAGATTCAGGATTGGATCATCAAGCCGCAGTTGCGCAACGTGCCCGGTGTGACTGAAATCAACTCGATTGGCGGTTATGCCAAGGAGTATCAGATCGCACCTATACCCGCTCGCCTGGCTTCGCTCGGCGTTACCCTGCAAGACATCGTGACGGCACTGGATCGCAATAACGGCAACGTGGGTGCGGGCTATATCGAGAAGCGCGGCGAGCAGTATCTGATCCGGGCGCCCGGGCAGGTCAAGACGCTGGAGGACATTGGCAATGTCATCCTCAGCAGCGCGGGCGGTGTGCCGATCCGGGTGCGCGACGTGGCGGACGTGGGGATGGGGCGCGAACTGCGCACCGGCGCCGCCACGGACAACGGCCGCGAAGTGGTGCTGGGCACGGTGTTCATGCTCATCGGCCAGAACAGCCGCACGGTGTCGCAGGCCGTGGACAAGAAGATGGTGGAGATCAACCGCAGCCTGCCCGAGGGCGTGCATGCGGTGACGGTGTACGACCGCACCGTGCTGGTGGACAAGGCCATCGCCACGGTGAAGAAGAACCTGCTGGAAGGCGCGATCCTGGTGATCGTGATCCTGTTTCTGTTCCTGGGCAACATCCGTGCCGCCATCATCACGGCGACGGTGATTCCCCTGTCGATGCTGTTCACCTTCACCGGCATGGCGCATTACAAGGTGAGCGCCAACCTGATGAGCCTGGGGGCGCTGGATTTCGGCATCATCATCGACGGGGCGGTGGTGATCGTCGAGAACTGCGTGCGCCGACTGGCCCATGCGCAGGCGCACCAGGGCAGGCCCTTGACGCGGGCGGAGCGCTTTCACGAGGTGTTCCTGGCATCGAAGGAATCACGCCGCGCGCTGCTGTTCGGGCAACTCATCATCATGGTGGTCTACCTGCCCATCTTCGCCCTGACGGGGGTGGAAGGGAAGATGTTCCACCCGATGGCGTTCACGGTGGTGGCTGCACTCGTGGGGGCCATGATCCTGTCGGTGACTTTCATCCCGGCAGCGGTCGCCCTGTTCATCGGCCATCGGGTCAGCGAGACGGAAAACTTCCTGGTCGTGCAGGCCAAGCGCTGGTATGGCCCGCTGCTGGATCGCGTGATGGCGGCCAAAGCAGTGATGCTGGCGGCAGCCGCCGTGGCGGTGGTGCTGTGCGGTTTGATCGCCACCCGCATGGGCAGCGAGTTCGTGCCCAGTCTGAACGAAGGCGACTTCGCCATCCAGGCGCTGCGCATTCCGGGCACCAGCCTTTCGCAATCGGTTGCGATGCAGCAGCAACTGGAAGCCACGCTGAAGGCCAAGTTCCCCGAGATCGACCGCGTTTTCGCGCGCACCGGCACGGCCGAGATTGCCTCCGACCCCATGCCGCCGAACATTTCCGACGGCTACATCATGCTCAAGCCCGTGTCCGAGTGGCCCGAGCCGCGCAAGTCGCGCGACGAATTGCTGGCGGCTATTCAGGAGACCGTGGGCAAGGTGCCGGGGAACAACTATGAGTTCTCGCAGCCGATCCAGTTGCGCTTCAACGAACTCATCTCGGGGGTGCGCAGCGATGTGGCGGTGAAGATTTTTGGCGACGACATGGATGTCCTGAATAAGACGGCCGAGGAGGTCTCGTCCATGCTGCAGAAGATTCCCGGCGCTTCCGAAGTCAAGGTGGAGCAGACCACCGGCTTGCCGATGCTGACCGTGAACATCGACCGCCAGAAAGCCGCGCGCTATGGGCTGAACGTGGCCGACATCCAGGACGCCGTGGCCACCGCCATCGGTGGGCGCGAGGCCGGCACGCTGTTCGAGGGCGACCGCCGCTTCGACATTCTGGTGCGCTTGCCCGAGTCCTTGCGTAATGACTTGGAAAGCATGAAGCGCCTGCCGATTCCTCTGCCGCGCGCAACGGGTGGCGCGGGCGGCGGCGAGGGCCGAACCAACTTCATCCAACTGGCCGAGGTGGCGAGCTTCGAGCTGGCGCCCGGCCCCAACCAGATCAGCCGGGAAAACGGCAAGCGCCGCATCGTGGTCAGCGCCAACGTGCGCGGCCGTGACGTGGGTTCCTTCGTGGCCGACGCCGAGGCAGCGCTGGCGCAAGTCAAGATTCCCACTGGCTATTGGACGAGTTGGGGCGGCACGTTCGAGAACCTGCAATCCGCCACGCAGCGCTTGCAGATCGTCGTGCCAGTGTCGCTGCTGCTGGTCTTCGTGCTGCTGTTCGCTATGTTCGGCAATGTCAAGGACGGCTTGCTGGTCTTCACCGGCATTCCGTTTGCACTGACCGGCGGCATCCTGGCGCTGTGGCTGCGCGACATTCCGCTGTCCATCTCCGCCGCCGTGGGCTTCATCGCGCTGTCAGGTGTGGCCGTGCTCAATGGCCTAGTGATGATTTCCTACATCCGCAGCTTGCGCGAGGACGGAACGCCGCTGGATGAAGCCATCCGCGAGGGCGCGCTGACACGCTTGCGGCCGGTGCTGATGACGGCCCTAGTGGCGTCGCTGGGTTTCATCCCGATGGCCATCGCCACGGGAACGGGCGCGGAAGTCCAACGGCCTCTGGCCACCGTGGTTATCGGCGGCATCTTGTCGTCCACCGTACTGACGCTGCTCGTGTTGCCAATTCTGTATCGGCTGGCTCATCGCCCGGACGAGCAAGAAGAGGATGTCACGGCAGAGCCCGCACATGAGGGCGTAACCGCTTGAAAGGAACAACGATGAACGCCGTTACGGCACCACGACAGACTCCTTCGAGCTTTACAGGGACATCGACTCATGGAATTTCGTCACCTTCGGTACTTTCTGGCCGTTGCCGAGGAGCTGCACTTCGCCCGCGCTGCGGAGCGGCTGCATATCGAACAGTCACCACTGTCGCGCGCCATCAGGGAATTGGAAGAAGAGTTGGGCGCACAACTGTTCGTGCGTACCAGCCGCAGCACGCGCCTGACGCTTGCGGGCAAGCTGCTGATGGAGAACGCGCCTCGCGTGCTGTTGGCGCTGGACCAGGCGCGTGAGAGCGTGAAGGCAGCGGCCAATGGCTTTCACGGCCGGTTGCGCGTGGCGCTGTCCGACGGCATCACCCCCTCGCGCTTGCCGGCGCTGCTGGCGCGCTGCCGCGAGGAAGACCCGGAGATCGAGATCCGCCTGTTCGAGGTGCCGCTGGCCCAGCAGCTCAGCGGCCTGCGTGACGATCTATACGACGTGGGCTTCTCGATGGCCGACGAGGTGGGCGACGGCATCATCATCGAACCCGCCTGGGAGGATGAGCTGATGGTCGCCATGCCCGCGCGCCATGAACTACTGGCCCACAAGCGGGTACCGCTGGATGAAGTGCTGCAACATCCCCTGGTGCTGGGCGACCCGGCAGTTTGCGAAGGCCATGCCAAGCAGATCGACCGCATCCTGCGCAAGCAGGACCGGGAGCCCTTGATCGAACAGTACGTCGCCACGTTCGACGTGATGATGACTTTCGTGTCGGCCGGCTTGGCGCTAGGGCTCGCAGGCGCCGCGCACATCGCTTCCAGCCGCGAGCCGGGCGTGGTGGGCCGACCGCTCGCGGGAAAGTCGCCCATGCTCACTACCTATCTGCTGCGCCGCGACGCCGAGCCGTCGCAGGCGCTAGCCCGCTTTATCGAGCGGGTCGAAGCCCTGGGACCGGGAGACGCTTAGCCATTGGCCCCGTTTCACTTCGGAGGATTCAAGCCATGAACCTATCCAAGATCATCGCTATGTCGTCGCTAGCAGTTCTGCTGGTCGCCTGCGGCAAGTCTGAGCCGTCCAAGCCCGCTGCCGTGCCCAGCGTGGAGGAACTGGCTGCTGACCCCGTGCGTTTGCGAGAACTGCGCCAGCAGTGCAAGACGGATCGTCCGACGATGGGCGACGTGCTGTGCAACCGAGTGGCCGAGGCGACGAACCGACGTTTCCTGGGCGACGGCAAGGTGCCTTATACGCCACCGAAGGAACCGCCGAAGTTCTGATGGTCGGCTTGCCGCAACGCACCTGCGCGTGCCTGCGCCTTTTTGCGCGCTGCGCAGCAGCGCGCTCATTGTGGCGGTCTTTCGCCCCAGTTCTTCCCTGCCGGAAACCATGTTTTTTGCGGCATCAACCTGCCGATAACGGTCTTTGACCGGCACGCCCAGCGGCACTGATCCTCACGAGGGCGGCACATGCCTGTGCTGCGATCGGAGGCTGGATGATGCAGGGAACGAACGTGCTGTTCGGTCAGATTGCCGTGGTGTTCGGCATCGTGATCGCTGGGGTGTGGAGCGCCACGCAATGGACAGCGGCGGCCCTGGGCTACCAACTACGCCTGGGCTCGCCGTGGTTCGATTTCCTGGACACACCGGTCTATCACCCGTGGCGGTTGTTCGAGTGGTGGTTCTTCTTCGATGCCTACGCGCCGCGCGTGTTCGATACCGGCGGCGCCATCGCGGGCGGCAGTGGCCTACTGGCGGTTGTGGTCGCCATCGGCATGTCGATCTGGCGCTCGCGCCAGTCGCGCCTGGTCACGACCTATGGCTCGGCCCGCTGGGCCAATGTGGAGGACATTCACAAGGCGGGCCTTGACCACCCTGCGGGCGTGTTCCTCGGCCTGCATCGCCAACAGTACCTGCGGCATGAAGGCCCGGAACACGTCCTGACCTTCGCGCCTACGCGCTCGGGCAAGGGCGTGGGCCTCGTGGTGCCGACGCTGCTTTCCTGGCCTGCATCCGCCGTCATCCACGACATCAAAGGCGAGAACTGGCAGATCACCGCCGGTTGGCGCTCGCGCTTCTCGCATTGCCTGCTGTTCAACCCCACCGATGCGAAGTCAGCGGCCTACAACCCGCTGCTGGAGGTACGACACGGCGCGCATGAGGTGCGCGACGTGCAGAACATCGCGGACATTCTGGTTGATCCCGAAGGTGCGCTGGAGAAGCGCAATCACTGGGAAAAGACTTCGCACGCGCTGCTGGTCGGGGCCATCCTGCATGTGCTCTACGCGGGCGAAGACAAGACGCTGCGCGGCGTCGCCAACTTCCTCTCCGACCCGGCCAGCCCCTTCGAGTTGACGCTGCACCGGATGATGACCACGCCGCACCTCGGCGATGGGCCTCATCCGGTGGTGGCCTCGGCTGCGCGCGAAGTGCTCAACAAATCGGACAACGAGCGTTCCGGCGTGTTGAGCACCGCCATGTCGTTCCTCGGCCTGTACCGCGATCCCACGGTGGCCCAAGTCACGTCGCGGTGCGATTGGCGCATCGCCGACCTGATCGCGGCCGAGCATCCGGTATCGCTGTATCTGGTGGTGCCGCCTTCGGACATATCGCGGACGAAGCCGCTCATTCGCCTGATCCTCAACCAGATCGGGCGGCGCCTCACCGAGTCGCTCGATGGCTCCGATGGCATCGAGCGCCGCCACAAGCTGCTGCTGATGCTCGATGAGTTCCCTGCGCTGGGGCGCCTGGACTTCTTCGAGACGGCGCTGGCCTTCATGGCGGGCTATGGCATCCGCAGCTTCCTCATCGCGCAGTCGCTCAACCAGATCGACAAGGCGTATGGGCAAAACCACTCCATCCTCGACAACTGCCATGTGCGCGTGACGTTCGCCACGAACGACGAGCGCACCGCCAAACGGATCTCCGAGACGCTGGGCACCGCCACCGAGCTGCGCGCGCAGCGCAACTACGCGGGCCACCGGCTCGCGCCGTGGCTGGGCCACCTCATGGTGTCGCGCCAGGAAACCGCGCGTCCGCTGCTGACGCCGGGCGAAGTCATGCAGCTTCCGCCTGATGAGGCCGTGGTAATGGTGTCCAGCGTGGCGCCCATCAAGGCGAAGAAGCTGCGCTACTACGCGGACGCCAATTTCAAGCGCCGCGTGCTGCCGCCGCCCACGCTGGCGGACGGGCAGTACGCCGACGCGCCGCCGGCCCGCGCCGATGACTGGAGCGGGCTGGCAATTCCTGCGGTGCCGGCACCTCTCGTCGCGGAGACCGTTGGCGACCTTGGCAGCGCCGATGACGGCGGCCCGCGTCGCCAGCCCGAACTCTCCGAAATCGCCGCCTACGACCCCGAGCTGGCCGCGCCTGCGGCCGACCTTGGGTTGCTCGATGACGACGACCTGCCGCTTCCCCTTCCTCGCCAGCTCGACCCTGCCCTGCAACGCACGGCCCGGCTGGCATCCCTCGACCCTGATGACGGAATCGACCTATGACCCAACACCGCCTCAACGTGTTCATCCAGCCGGAGCACGCCAAGCGGCTCGATGAGCTGGCCGCCAAGAAGGGCGTGTCCAAGTCGTCCATCGTCGCGGCGGCGCTCGCATCGTGGCTGTCGCCCGATGCCGCCGACCAGCGCGAGGCGGCCATTGCCAAGCGGCTGGATCGCCTGTCGCGGCAGGCCGAACGCATGGAGCGCGACCAGAACATCCAGATCGAGACGCTGGCACTGTTCATCCGCTACTTCCTCACGGTGAGCACGCCCGTGCCCGAAGCGCATCAGGACGCAGCGCGCGCCCAGGGCAAGGCGCGCTTCGAGCAGTTCGTCGAACAACTCGGGCGGCATTTGCTGCGCGGTCGCAGTCTGGTGCGAGACGTGGTGGAAGAACTGCATCCAGACCCGGCACGCATGGACGACGCGCAGGAGCGCGCGTCATGAGCGCCGTTCCTTCCTTCACCGCCGTTTCACTGGATCGCCGCATCCTGATGCTGCGCACGGCGATGGGGCCGCTGATCGCCGCCGCGCTGGAAGACCCGGACGTGGTGGAAATCATGCTCAACCCGGATCGCACCTTGTGGATCGACCGGCTTTCGTCGGGCCGCGCGCCGATGGGTGTGGAGCTGTCCGAGGCCGACGGCGAACGAATCATCCGGCTGGTCGCGGCCCACGTCGGCGCCGAGGTGCATCGCGGCCAGCCGCTCCTGACGGCGGAGCTGCCCGAGACGGGCGAGCGCTTCGAGGGCATCCTGCCGCCCGCTGCGCCGGGGCCGGCCTTTGCGTTGCGCAAGCGCGCCTTTGGCGTGATCCCGCTGTCGCGCTACATCGAGGACGAAATGATGACCGCCGCGCAGGCGGGCTTGCTGGTGCGCGCCGTGCGCGAACGCCAGAACATCCTGATCGCCGGCGGGACGAGTACCGGCAAGACCACCTTGGCCAATGCGCTATTGGCCGAGATCGCCGCCACGGGCGACCGCGTATTGGTGCTCGAAGACACGGTGGAGCTGCAATGCGCGGCCCGCGACCACGTGCCGCTGCGCACACGCCAGGGCGTGGTGTCCATGACCGAGCTGGTGCGATCTTCGATGCGCCTGCGCCCGGATCGTGTCGTCGTCGGCGAGGTGCGTGGCGCCGAGGCATTGGATCTCATCAAAGTCTGGGGCACTGGCCATCCGGGCGGCATCGCCACCATCCATGCCGGCTCCGCGCTGGGCGCGCTGCTGCGTTTGGAGCAACTGATCCTCGAAGTGGCGGTGAACCCGCCCCGTGCGCTGATCGCGGAAGCGGTCAATGTGGTCATCCACATCGCTGGGCGCGGGCGCAAGCGCCGCATCGAGAGCATCGTCCGCGTCATCGGCTTCGATGGCGTGGGCTACCACCTGGCGGATGCGCTGGAGGCTCCATTCCCGGAGCTGCTGTCGCAGTCCGACCTTTCCTCCCCGTCCCCTGACCACTCTGGAGAACTTCCATGACGCACGCTGATGCTTTCCGTATTTCCGCAAATCCGCTTCCTCGGCCCGCACGGCTGGATGGCCTGGCTCGCCCGGCCATGCAGGGCTTGATGCTCGCTGCCTTCATGCTGCTGCTCGCAGGTACTGCGCAGGCCGCCGGTTCCTCGATGCCCTGGGAAGGGCCGCTGCAATCCATCCTCGAATCCATCCAGGGGCCGGTGGCGCGCATCGTCGCGGTCATCATCATCATCGCTACGGGCTTGGCGCTGGCCTTCGGTGATACCTCGGGCGGGTTCCGCAAGCTGATCCAGATCGTGTTTGGCCTGTCCATCGCGTTCGCCGCTTCGAGCTTCTTCCTGTCGTTCTTCAGCTTCTCCGGTGGGGCCGTCGTATGAACGGCCCACACGATGGAATACCCGGCTTCGAGGTGCCGCTGCATCGGTCGTTGACCGAGCCGATCCTGATGGGCGGTGCGCCGCGCACCGTGGCCATCACTAACGGCACCTTGGCCGCTGCTGTCGGGCTGGGCTTACAGATGTGGATTCCAGGCGTGGTGCTCTGGATCGTCGGCCATTCGCTGGCGGTCTGGGGTGCGCGTGTCGATCCGCAGTTCATGGCCGTGTTCGCGCGCCATATCAAGCACCGGCCGCTGCTGGACGTGTGAGGGGAATGCCATGCTGAACCTTGCCGAATATCGCCAGCGCCCGGCCTTGCTGGCTGACTGGTTGCCCTGGGCCGGGCTGATCGCACCGGGCGTCGTCTTGAACAAGGACGGCAGTTTCCAGCGCACGGCCCGGTTTCGCGGGCCTGACCTCGACAGCGCGACGCAAGGCGAGTTGATCGCCACGTCGGCGCGCTTGAACAACGCGCTGCGCCGCCTGGGTTCGGGCTGGGCACTGTTCATCGAGGCCGAGCGCCGCGCCGCCGCCGACTATCCGCACTCGGCGTTCCCCGAGCCGCTGTCGTGGCTGGTGGACGAGGAACGCCGGGCCACATTCGAGGACTCGGGCAATCACTTCGAGAGCGGCTATCACCTGACGCTGGTGTACCTGCCGCCCGAGGAATCGCACGCCCGCGCGGCGGGGATGCTGTACGAGAACCGGCCTACCGACGGCGTGGACTGGCGCGAGCGGCTGCAAGCTTTCGCCGCAGAAACGGATCGCATCTTTGACCTGCTCGACGGCGTGATGCCGGAAATCGCCTGGCTGGATGACAGCCAGACGCTGACCTACCTGCACGCCACCATTTCGACGCGGCGCTACCGCGTCGGCGTGCCCGAAGTGCCGTTCCACATCGACGCGCTGCTGACCGACTCCGCACTTGTCGGTGGCTTGGCGCCCATGCTGGGCGACCGGCACCTGCGCGTGGTGTCGGTGCGGGGATTTCCGCCCTCGACCTGGCCGGGGATTCTGGACGACCTCAACCGGCTTGGATTTGCCTATCGCTGGTCAACCCGGTTCCTGTGCCTCGACAAAGCCGAAGCGGAAAAGGAACTCGTCCGCCTGCGTCGCCAGTGGTTTGCGAAAAGGAAGAACGTCATCGCGCTGCTGCGCGAAACGATCTTACAGCAAGAAAGCCCGCTGGTCGATACCGACGCGAGCAACAAGGCCACCGACGCCGATGCCGCCTTGCAGGAGCTGGGCAGCGATCAAGTCGCCTTCGGCTATCTCACCGCCACGGTTACAGTGCTCGATGCCGACCCGGCCGTGGCCGACGAGAAGTTGCGGATGGTGGAGCGGGCCATCCAAGGGCGCGGGTTCGTGACGATCCCTGAAACCTTGAACGCCGTGGATGCGTGGCTGTCCTCGCTCCCCGGCAATGCCTACGCCAATGTGCGCCAGCCCATCGTCTCGACGCTGAACCTGGCGCACATGATGCCGGTGTCGGCGGTATGGGCCGGCCCCGAACGCAATGCCCATCTTGACGGCCCGCCGCTGATCGTCACGCGCACCGATGGCGCCACGCCGTTCCGGCTGGTGACGCACATCGGCGACGTGGGCCACACGTTGGTCGCAGGCCCGACCGGCATGGGCAAGTCGGTCTTGCTCGCCACCCTGGCGATGCAATTCCGTCGCTATCGCGGCTCGCGCATCTTCGCCTTCGACATGGACCGCTCGATGCGCGCCACCATCCTGGGCCTGGGCGGCGAGCACTACGACCTCGGGATGGATGGCGAAATCGCTTTCCAGCCCTTGGCTCGTATCGACCGCGAGGGCTACCGCACCTGGGTGGCAGAGTGGATCGAAGGCCGCTTGCGGCATGAGGGCGTGGTCGTCGGCCCCGAAGAGAAGGCCGCCATCTGGTCGGCGCTCGGCAGCCTCGCCGGTGCGCCGGTGGAGCAGCGCACGATGACGGGGCTGTCCGTGCTGCTGCAATCGAACACGCTGCGGCAGGCGTTGTCGCCTTATGTGCTGGGCGGTGCCCACGGCAAGCTGCTGGACGCCGACCATGACCGGCTCGGCATGGCCGACGTGCAGTGCTTCGAGATGGAGGAGCTGATGCACAGCAAGGCCGCCGTCATGGCGGTGCTGCATTACCTCTTTGCGCGCTTCGATGAACGCTTCGACGGGGCGCCCACGCTGCTGATCCTCGATGAAGCGTGGCTGTTCCTCGATGACCCGGTGTTTGCCGCGCGTATCCGCCAGTGGCTCAAGACGCTCAGGAAAAAGAACGTCAGCGTCATCTTCGCCACGCAGAGCCTTGCCGACATCAAGGATTCGAGCATCGCGCCCGCGATCATCGAGAGCTGCGCGAGTCGCATCTTCCTGCCGAACCCGCAGGCCACCGAGCCGCAGATTCGCACGATCTACGAGGGCTTCGGCCTCAACAGGCGGCAGATCGAGATCGTCGCCACCGCGCAGCCCAAGCGCGACTACTACTACCAATCGCGCCTCGGCAATCGCCTGTTCGACCTCGACCTGGGGCCGGCGGCGCTGGCCTTCGCGGGCGCGTCCACGCCGCAAGACCAGCGCGACATGGACGCGGTGCTGGCCGACGCCGGCGTGCCCGGCTTCGCGGGCGCCTGGCTGCGCCATCGCGGCCTCGATTGGGCGGCCGACCTGCTGCCCTCGTTCCCCGGCCTCGCGCCGGGTTCCCTCGCTGACCAACCCCTGGAGAACCAGCCATGAAGAAACGTCTCATCGCCGCCGCCATCGCGGCCATGCTTTGCACCGCCACCGCCCATGCGCAATGGGTCGTGATCGACCCCACGAACCTCGTGCAGAACACGCTGACCGCGATCCGCACGCTGGAGCAGATCAACAACCAGATCCAGCAGCTCCAGAACGAAGCGCAGATGCTGATGAACCAGGCGCGCAACCTCGCCAGCCTGCCGTCCAGCGTGGTCGGCCAGTTGCGCGCCAATCTGGCGACCACACAGCGGCTGATCGCCCAGGCCAGAGGACTGGCCTACGACGTGACGAATCTGGATCGGGAGTTCCAGCGCCTGTATCCCGAGCAATATGCCGCTACCGTCAGCGGCAACCAGATGTACCGCGACGCGCAGGAGCGCTGGAAGAACACGCTCAACGGCTTGCAGACCACCATGCAGATGCAGGCCCAGGCGTCGCAGAACCTGAGCGACGACGAAGGCGTGCTGGCCGACCTCGTGGGCAAGAGCCAATCGGCCGTGGGCGCCTTGCAGGCCATGCAAGCCACCAATCAGCTTCTGGCTTTGCAGGCCAAGCAGTCCATCCAAACGCAACGCCTGAGCATCACCCAGGATCGCGCCGCGTCGCTGGAGTTGGCGCGGCAGGCTGCCGCCGTGGAGCGAGGCCGCGAGGTGAACCGGCGTTTCCTGGGTGAAGGTACGCCGTACACGCCGCAGACCGTCGATTTCTACGGCCGGTGACAGGTGTTGCCATGACCCGCGCGCCTGCTTTCTGCGGTCTCGTGCTCTTGCTGGCCGGTTGCGGCCAGCAGGAGGTGCCTTCGGTCGATGCACTCTCGGCCCATCCGGCGCGGCTGCGCTTGCTCAAGGAGCAATGCCGCGCGGGTCAGCTCGACGGCGCGTTATGCGCGCAGGTGGTCAAGGCCGACCTGCGCCGCTTTTTCTCCGGCAAGGCCGGGCCTGATGAGTACCGGACGCTGGCCGAATTGCCGCCGATTCCGGCCAGCTTCGATGAACCCACCGAAGACGGCGAGGCGGTGGCAGCGGCCTTGCCGGGGCAGGAGGACTCGCCATGAATGACATTTCGATCATTGATCGCTTCCTCGATGTGTTCTCGCGCTACATCGACTCGGGCTTCGGCCTGCTGCACGGGGAGGTGGCGTTCCTCACAGCCACGCTGATCGTCATCGACATGACGCTCGCCGGGCTGTTCTGGGCCATGAGCCATGCCAGCGGCCAGGGCGAGGACGTGATCGCCAAGCTGATCCGCAAGGTGCTGTACGTCGGTGCCTTCGCCTACATCATCGGCAACTTCAACACCTTGGCGAGCATCGTGTTCCGCTCGTTCGCCGGGCTGGGCCTGACGGCCAGCGGCTCGACCCTGAGCATGGGTAACTTCTTGCAGCCGGGACGGCTCGCCAAAGTGGGCATCGACGCCGGGGCGCCCATTCTTGAGCAGATCAAGGAGATGGCGGGCTTCCCCGAGGTGTTCATTCACATCATGCCCATCGTCGTGCTGTTCTTCGCATGGATGGTGGTCATCGTCAGCTTCTTCGTGCTGGCGGTGCAGCTTTTCGTGACGCTGATCGAGTTCAAGCTGACCACGCTGGCGGGCTTCGTGCTGGTGCCGTTCGCCCTCTGGAACAAGACGGCATTCCTGGCCGAGAAGGTCTTGGGCAACGTGGTGTCGTCGGGCATCAAGGTGCTGGTACTGGCCGTCATCGTCGGTATCGGCTCGGGGCTGTTCTCCGAGTTCAACATCCCGGCAGGTTCGGAGCCTTCGATCGACCGGGCGCTGGTCATCATGCTGGTCTCGCTGTCCATGCTGGCCCTGGGCATCTTCGGGCCGGGCATTGCGACCGGGCTGGTGTCCGGCGGCCCGCAGCTTGGCGCGGGCGCGATGGCCGGTGCTGCCATCGGCGCAGCCGGAACCGCCGTTGCGGTCGGCGCTGCTGCTACGGGTGTCGGCGGCGCCGTGGCGGCCGGAGCGCGTATGGCGCCCGCAGCCGCCAAAGCAGGGGTCAGTGGCGCCCGTTCGATGGCATCGACCGCCAGCAGCGCCAAGTCGGCCTATCAGGCGGGCTCCGCTTCGGCCGGTGGCGGCCTCCAGGGCGCCGCCGCCGGTGTGGGCAATGTCGCCAAGACTGGCGCGCAGGCAGCCGGGCAGAAGGTGGCCCAAGGCGCACGCTCGATGAAGGAGCGCGTCGCCGCCGCCTTCCGGCCTGATGACGCCGGATCGGCGTCGGGGGACAGTGCCGCACGGGCTGCGAGCGAATCTCCCGTCACAGCCCCATCCACCGCACAACCCGCTTGGGCCAAGCGCCTGCACCGCAGGCAGCAGCTCACCCATGCCGCCACGACCGCCGCCCACACGCTGCGCGGCGGCGACGGCGGCAGCTCCAGCCAGGGGCCAAGCCTGCGTGATTCCGATTCCTGATCTTCAAGGAGAACCCTCATGCGATTCAAAAGACCGCAGGTGCGCTACGCCGATACGCCGCAGCCTGCCACCCCCTACCAATCCGCCGCGCAGGTCTGGGACGACCGTATCGGCTCGGCCCGCGTGCAGGCCAAGAACTGGCGCTTCATGGCCTTTGGCTGCCTCACGTTGGCCGTGCTGATGGCGGGCGGGCTGGTCTGGCGCTCGGCGCAGTCCATCGTCACGCCCTACGTTATCGAGGTGGACAACGCGGGCCAGGTGCGCGCGGTCGGTGAAGCCGCTACGCCGTATCGGCCCAGCGATGCCCAGGTGGCCTATCACCTGGGCCGCTTCATCGGCCTGGTGCGCTCGCTGTCCATCGACCCCATCGTGGTGCGGCAGAACTGGCTGGATGCCTACGACTACACCACTGACAAGGGCGCCGTGGTGCTCAACGAGTACGCCCGCGTGAACGATCCGTTCGCGCGCATCGGCAAGGAGTCGGTGACGGTGCAGATCACCAGCGTGACCCGCGCCAGCGACACGTCTTTCAACGTGCGCTGGACGGAGACGCGCTTTGTCAATGGCGCGCTGGATCGCACCGAACGCTGGAACGCCGTGGTTTCCATCGTGCAGCAGACGCCGCGCACCGAGCAGCGCGTGCGCAAGAACCCTCTGGGTATCTACGTCAACGGGCTGTCGTGGAGCCGCGAACTGGAAGGAAACGAAGGAGCAAAGCCATGAATGATCTTTTCCGTAAATCCGCCTTGCCGATCATGTTGCTTGCCCTCGCGGGCTGCGCCACGCAGGGCAAGCCGCCGCCGTCCATTTCGCTCGATGAGCCGGCGCAGGCGCAGCCGCTGCCGGAGCCGCCTGCGCCTGTGGAAGTGGTGGCCGTGCCGCAGGTGCTGCCGATGCCGGCGCAGATGAAACCTGTGCCGGATGCCAAGCCCACGCCGGAACCCGCCGATGAAACCGTGCGTGTGTCCCGCGCCAACGCCGAGGCGCGCATTGCGCCCACGCGCGAGGGCTACGTCAACGCGATCCAGGTCTGGCCCTTCACCGATGGCGCGCTGTATCAGGTCTATGCGGCCGTGGGCCGCGTGACGGTGATCGCGCTCCAGCCCGGCGAGGAACTGGTGACGGTGGCCGCTGGCGATACCGTGCGCTGGATCGTCGGGGACACATCGAGCGGCAGCGCTGACGCGCTGCGCGTCAATGTGATGGTCAAACCGATCCGCTCGGGCCTGAAGACCAATCTCGTCATCACGACCAGCCGGCGCACCTATCTGCTGGAGCTGACCTCTACCGAAAAGACGTGGATGGCGTCGGTGTCCTGGGAGTACCCGAAGGACAAGATGCTGGCCTTGCAGCGCCAGGCGCAGGCGGCCAGCGCCGCCGCGCCGGTCGATGCCGGGCTGTCGTTGGAGAAGATCCGGTTCCGCTATGCGGTCAGCGGCAGCAATCCGCCTTGGAAGCCGCTGCGCGCCTTCGATGACGGCGAGAAGGTCTATATCCAGTTTCCGCCGGGCATCGCCCAAGGCGAACTGCCGCCGCTGTTCGTCATCGGCGCCCAGGGCGATGGGCAACTGGTGAATTACCGCTTCCGCTCGCCGTACTACATCGTGGATCGCCTGTTCGGCGCGGCCGAGTTGCGCCTGGGCGGTGACAAGGGCGATGTGGTTCGGATCGAGCGCACGGACGGAACGCGGAGGAACTGACCATGAGCCAGGACGACTCCCCTGATCTTGCGGCGCAGGCGGGCAAGGTCGCGCCCGAGGCGGTGGCGCTGCGCGCCCAGCCGCGCCCGGTAACGCGCCTGAACCGGCGCACCTTGGCCATGCTCACCGGCGGCCTGTCGGTCGCCGTGCTGGGAGCCACGATCTGGTCATTGCAGTCACATCGGCGCGGCGCAGGCGAGCGGACCGAGCTGTACAACGTCGATCGCGTGTCGAAGTCTGAAGGGCTGGATGGCTTGCCCTCCGACTACTCCAAGCTGCCGAAGGTGCCGGAGCTGGGGCCGCCGCTGCCCGGCGACCTTGGCCCGGCCATCGTGAAGTCGCAGCAGCCGGTGACGCCGACCTATGCGCCACCGGGTCATGACCCGGAGGATGCGCGGCGCAAGGAGGCCGAAGCAGCCGCAGCCTCGTCGGTGTTTTTCCGCTCAGGCACTCCCGGCAAGACCGCAGCGCCAGCGACCGCGCAAGCAGCTGGCCCGGCATCGGCCTTGGCGGGCTTCGACCCGCTGGCCGCTGGCCCGGCCTCGACGGCGGCCCAGCCTGCCGACCCAACCGCCGTGCAGAACCGGCAAAACCAGAAAGAGGCTTTCCTGAAAGGCGCCTCTACGGAAACCCGTAATTCCACCAGTCTGCAAATGCCGTCCTCGCCGTATCAGGTCATGGCGGGAACGGTGATCGCCGGTGCGCTGGTGACGGGCATCAAGTCTGATTTGCCGGGCGACGTGATCGCCACGGTGACGGAGCCGGTCTACGACACGGCGACGGGCAAGTTCCTGCTGATCCCGCAGGGATCGCGCATCCTGGGCAAGTACAACAGCCAGGTGAGCTACGGGCAAAGCCGCGTGCAGGTGGTGTGGAACCGAATCATCCTGCCGGACACGTCTTCGCTGAAGCTCGACAACCTCGCGGGCACCGATCCGGCCGGCTATGCCGGCCTGGAGGATGGTGTCGATTGGCACTGGGATCGCGTCTTTGCCGGTGCGGCGCTGACCACATTGCTGGGCGTGGGTGCCGAGCTGGCCGCGCCGGAGAACCGGCAGAACGGCAACCGCATCGTGATCGCTGGGCGCGACAGCGCACAAGACAGCATCAACCAGGTGGGCCAGGAGATGACCAGGCGCAACATGAACATCCAGCCGACTTTGACGGAGCGGCCGGGCCTGCCGGTGCGGATCATCGTCAACCGCGATCTGGTGCTGCGACCGTACCAGCCAATGTTCTTCAACCGGGGAGCAATGCGATGAACACCACCAAGAAGCTGCGGCTCGGGCCGCTTCCCAAGACTGAGAGCACGAAGCTCACGTTCTCGTGCCCGGCCAGCCTCAAGGCCGACCTCGACTGCTACGCCGCGCTGCACGCTCAAGCGTATGGCGAGGTGGTCGATGCCATGACGCTGATTCCGTACATGCTGGAAGCCTTCATGGCGGGGGACAGGGGATTCAGGAAGGGCTCGGCGATACGGAGCGCGCCAACGAAACCGGCCTGATGGCGTCGCGTGCCATCCAACGGCATTCATCGAACGCGCAGCCTTCGGCTGCGCGTTCTTCGTTCTGGATGCTGCGAAGCCACTTGGGCTATCATGGTGCGACAAGCCCGCCGCCTCCCGGCAATCCAGCACGACCAAGTGCGATCCGGCTTTCTCTCCCGACGCTCTTATGTGGCACCTAGCCCACGACGCAGCAGTCACTTCAAGTGGCCCAAAACAGAGCTAACCTATTGCCCTGCTTATGATTTCAAACCCTGGAAATTCCGGGCCAGGGCTTGACATGAGCAATATTTTGTGCCCGCTTGGTTTTCAGGTGCGGCGCAAACCATCTTCTTGGCACATCTGGCGGATCCCTATGCCTTGCATGCCGCCTTCATGGCCCCCACCTGCGGCGCGAGCAGGCGTAAAAAAAGGCCAGTCAGGCCTTGGGGGGGGGAGCGTCGGGTAGCAAACAGGCCTCAGCGACTTGCAAGTTGTTGTCCCTTGCGAAGTTGATCACAAAGTCCCAGGCCATGGGCTCGTGGTTTTGCAAGTCGCGGTGGACCACCACACATTTCACGCCGTTGAGGGTGGTGGGAATGCACCAGGGCGAATAGCTCAGGTGGCTGCCCGGCCGCGAGCCACCAGGGCGAAACTGGCTCATGACGCCCGCCAAGCGCTCGGCCCAATCGCTGGGTCGAAAGGTTTTCCCGTCGTGGGTAACGCCTTGGATGAAGACTTCTTTGGTGGAGGGGGAAACCATCGCGGTCGGTTGGGTAAGTGGCAGCTCACCGCAGGGTTGCTACAGCCATCCATTCTAACTCTTATATAAGAGCTAACCCGGTACTCCTGCAGCCCAGGCGGGTAACGCATCGCAGTGATGCGCAATTGTCAATGGCCAGCCACGGCACTCCCCCTAGAATCGTGCTTCGCTTTTCGGGTGAAACACCCTGTTCGCAGGCCACAAGCCCAACCTTTTTCTGCACCGTCTGGAGATCTCTGCATGACCGCTTTCATCGAGGCAGCCTCGCCCCACGTAATGAACACCTATGGCCGCGTACCCATCGCGCTGGCCCGAGGCCAGGGCTGCCGAGTCTGGGACGTCAATGGCAAGGAATACCTGGACGCGCTGGGCGGCATTGCCGTGAACACGCTGGGGCACAACCACCCCAAGCTGGTGCCTGCACTGCAAGACCAGCTCACCAAGCTCATCCACACCTCCAACTACTACCACTCGCCGCTGCAAGAAGCGCTGGCTGCCAAGCTGGTGGAACGCTCTGGCATGACCAACGTGTTCTTCTGCAACTCGGGGCTGGAAGCCAACGAGGCGGCCATCAAGATTGCACGCAAGTACGGCGTGGACAAGGGCATCGCCAAGCCCGAGATCGTGGTCTACGAAAAGGCCTTCCACGGCCGCTCCATCGCCACCATGTCGGCTACCGGCAACCCCAAAATCTACAGCGGCTTTGGCCCGCTGGTCGAGGGCTTCATCCGCGTGCCACTGAACGACATCGAGGCCATCAAGCAGCGCACCGAGGGCAACCCCAACGTGGTGGCGGTGTTCTTTGAAACCATCCAGGGCGAAGGCGGTGTGAACCCCACCCGCGTCGAATACCTGCAGCAGTTGCGTGCCCTGTGCGACGAGCGCGGCTGGCTGATGATGATTGACGAAGTGCAGTGCGGCATGGGCCGCACCGGCAAGTGGTTTGCCCACCAGTGGGCAGGCATCGTGCCCGACGTGATGCCCCTGGCCAAGGGCCTGGGCTCTGGCGTGCCGATTGGCGCCGTGGTGGCGGGCCCCAAGGCCGCCAACGTGCTGCAGCCGGGCAACCACGGCACCACCTTTGGTGGCAACCAGTTGGCCATGCGCGCAGGCAACGAGACCATCCGCATCATGGAAGAAGAAGGCTTGCTGGAGAACGCAGCCACCGTGGGCGCACACCTGAAGGCGGCCTTGGAGCGTGAGCTGGGCAGCCTGCCCGGCGTGAAGGAAATTCGTGGCCAGGGCCTGATGCTGGGCATTGAACTGAACAAGCCCTGCGGCGCCCTCACCGGCCGCGCCGCTGAAGCAGGCCTGCTGATCAGCGTGACGGCGGACAGCGTCATCCGCCTGGTGCCCTCGCTGATCCTCACCGTGGCTGAAGCCGACGAAATCGTCGCCAAGCTCACCCCTCTGGTCAAAGCCATCCTGGCCGAATAAACCTTGCAGGGCGCGCCACGGCGTGCCCTTTTTTGCCATGAAACATTACCTGCAGTTCACCGACCTCACCGCTGACGAATACGCCTACCTGTTCGAGCGCGCAGCCATCATCAAGAAGAAGTTCAAGTCGTACGAAAAGTACCACCCGCTGGCCGACCGCACCCTGGCCATGATTTTTGAAAAGGCCAGCACCCGCACCCGCGTGAGCTTTGAAGCGGGCATGTACCAGCTGGGCGGCAGTGTGGTGCACCTGACCACGGGCGACAGCCAGCTGGGCCGCGCCGAGCCAATTGAAGACAGCGCCAAGGTCATCAGCCGCATGACCGATCTGGTGATGATCCGCACATTCGAGCAAACCAAGATCGAGCGCTTTGCCGCCCATTCGCGCGTGCCCGTCATCAACGGGCTGACCAACGAATACCACCCCTGCCAGATCCTGGCCGACATCTTCACCTACATCGAACACCGTGGCTCCATCGCAGGCAAGACGGTGGCCTGGGTGGGCGACGGTAACAACATGGCCAACACCTGGGTGCAGGCCGCTGCACTGCTGGGCTTCAAGGTGAACGTGAGCACACCGCGTGGCTACGAAATTGATGAGAAATTGGCCTCTGGCGCCCAAGGGGTAAGCGCCAGCAGCTATCAGTTCTATAGCAACCCGCTCGAAGCCTGCAAGGGCGCCGACCTGGTCACCACCGACGTGTGGACCAGCATGGGCTACGAAGCCGAGAACGAGGCCCGCAAGAAGGCCTTTGCCGACTGGTGCGTGGACGCCGAAATGATGGCCGCCGCCCAGCCTGACGCCCTTTTCATGCACTGCCTGCCCGCGCACCGTGGCGAAGAGGTGGAGGCCGAAGTGATCGACGGCCCGCAATCGGTGGTGTGGGACGAAGCAGAAAACAGGATGCACGTGCAGAAGGCACTCATGGAGTACCTGCTGCTCGGCCGCGTGGCATGAAATGCAACGCGGTGGCGCGCCAGCGCCGGCAGACTGTTTCGGCGCAGGCTCATGTCCGCCATGCGGACGTGAAGCAGCCGCAGGCTGCGGGCCGAAGCCAGAATCGGATGCACGTGCAGAAGGCACTCATGGAGTACCTTCTGCTCGGCCGCGTGGCATAACGCCAAAGCGGCATGTTCGACCGCAGCACGGTAAACACCGACGCGCTGCTCACCCAATGGGCAGTCCTGGGCACGGCCCTGGGCTGCCCCGCCAATCCGTGGATGCAAGAAGGCCAGCGCCTGCTGCGCAGCTGGCAGCGTTGGCCCCGGGCGTACCACAATGCATCGCACCTGCAGGCCTGCCTGGGCCACTGGCAGACGGTGCAAAACGAACTGCCCGGCGCGCTGGAGCAACCCCATGCCGTAGCGCTGGCCCTGTGGTTTCATGACGCGGTGTATTGGCCCTGGAGTGCCCACAACGAGCTACGCAGCGCGCAGTGGGCATCGCGCTTTCTCAACGGCCAGCACGTGCCACCCAGCCTGGTTTCAACCGTTCACGCACACATCATGGCCACATGCCACAACTCGGGCGCGCTGCAAGGCGACGCCACCTGGGTCGTGGACATCGACCTGGCCGTGCTGGGCCAAAGCGATGCGGTGTACCGCCAGTTTGAGCGCAACGTGCGCAAGGAGTATTTCTTTGTGCGCTGGCCGCGCTACGTAGCGGGGCGCAGCGCAGTGCTGCAAGGCTTTCTGGACAGGCCGCGCATCTATCACGACGAGTGGTTTTTCTACCGCTATGAATCGCAGGCCCGCGCCAATCTGCGCCAAGCACTGGCAGCATTGCAGCAAGGCCAGTTGTACGCCTGACGCGGCGCACGCATCGACAAACGCCAACCACCACCAGGCAGACAGCGCCAACGCGTTGCACAGGGCGCTTGCGGCCGCTCAGCCCGAACGGCGGCTGAACAGGCGCAAGGGCCGCCCATTCAGATCAGAACCGCTCCTGGCGCTCTGCGGCGTGCACCGTCGCGCGGGGTGCTGCAGACGACGAACACCCGCCGCAACTGCTGCAACCGCCGCCCCCGCCACCACCACAGCCTGCGCTCTGCCCCATGGCCGGGTGCACCCGGCCCAGCTTTTTACGCAGCCCGGCGGGCAGCCAGCGCCACAGCATGTAAGCGGCGGCCAGCGCCACGATCAAACCGGTGATCCATTGTTGCCACATCACGCGCCACCTCCCAGGGCCAAAGTGATTCGGTAGGTCACAAAACTGGCGGCATACGCCAAGCCAAACAGGTAGGCCACCATCAGCAGCGGGTAGCGCCAGCTGTTCGTCTCGCGCCGCACGGCGGCGATGGTGGAGATGCACTGCGGCGCAAACACAAACCACACCAGCAGCGACAGCGCCGTGGCCAATGACCAGTTCTGCGCAATCAGCGGCGCGAGCTGGCTGGCCACTTCGTCCCCCGTGGCCGACAGCGCATACACCGTGCCCAGCGCACCCACGGCCACCTCGCGCGCCGCCATGCCGGGCACCAGGGCGATGGCGATCTGCCAGTTGAAACCGATGGGCGCCACCAGCACCTCCAGCAGGCGGCCCAACTGGCCTGCAAAACTGTAGGTGATGGCCGCCCCGGTGGCCCCTTCGGGCGGGGCGGGGTAGGTGGACAGGAACCACAGCAGCACCGTCACCGCCAGAATGATGCCGCCCACGCGCTTGATGAAAATCACCGCCCGCTCGTACAGACCATGCGCCAGGCTGCGCAGGCTGGGCCAGCGGTAAGCGGGCAATTCCATCAGCAACTGCGGGGGCCGCTGGTCAGACCGGGCCAGCTTGGCAACGCCCGCCACGGCCATGGCACTGGCAATACCGCCCCCATACAGCGCAAACAACACCAGGCCCTGCAGATTGAACAGGCCCGCCACGGTGCGCTCGGGGATGAAGGCGCCAATCAGCAGCGCATACACCGGCAAGCGGGCCGAGCAGGTCATGAGCGGCGCGATCATGATGGTGACCAGCCGATCACGCCAGTGGGTGATGGAACGCGTAGCCATCACGCCCGGCACGGCGCAGGCAAAGCTCGACAGCAGTGGAATGAACGAACGGCCCGACAGCCCCACGGTACCCATCACGCGGTCCAGCAAGAAGGCGGCACGCGGCAGGTAGCCCGAGTCTTCCAGCGCCAGGATGAACAGGAACAGTGTGAGGATTTGCGGCAGGAACACCAGCACCCCGCCCGCGCCGGCCACGATGCCGTCCACCAGCAGGCTGCGCAGCGGGCCATCGGCCATGTGCTGCTGGATGAAGGCAGATGTCCATTCCACGCCTGCGTTGATCCAGTCGGTAGGCACAGAAGCCCAGGTGAATACCGCCTGGAACATCAAAAACAACGTGGCCAGCAGCAGCAACATGCCCCACACGGGGTGCAGCACCACGGCGTCGATGCGGTCATCCACACGCAGACTGGCTGCAGGGGCCCGCACGGCCAGTTCCATCAGCCGGTGCACCTGCTGATGGGTGCGAATGACCTGGGTCTGAGCGTCCAGCGGCGAGGCATCCAGCGCCACCGCCTCCTGGGCGGCTACCACCGGGGCCTTCAGGGCCTGCGCGGCGGGCGAATCCAGCCAGGCCAGCAATTCCTGCGCGCCATCACCGCGCACACCCACCGTGGCCAGCACGGGCATCCCCAGCTCACGGGCCAACACCTCACGGTCAATCTGAATGCCCCGGCGCTCGGCCATGTCGCTCATGTTCAGCACCAGCACCATGGGCAGGCCCAAGGCCCGGGCCTCCAGCACCAGGCGCAGGTTCAGGCGCAGGTGGGTGGCATCGGTCACGCACACCAGCAAGTCGGGCAGCGGCTCGCCGGGGCGGCGGCCACGCACGATGTCACGGGTGATGGCTTCATCCAGGCTGTGCGCGTGCAGGCTGTAGGCACCGGGTAAATCCAGCACGCGCACCTTGCGGCCACTGGCCGTGTGCATCGTGCCCTCTTTACGCTCTACCGTCACACCGGCGAAATTGGCCACCTTCTGGCGCGCACCGGTCAGCAGGTTGAACAGCGCCGTCTTGCCGCAATTGGGGTTGCCCAGCAAAGCCACACGCAGGAAATCTGCCTTGGGCGACACGCCCCCAGCGTTCCGTACCGCGCTCATGACTGCCCCTGCGTCTGAACCTGCACCATCGCTGCCTCTTGGTGCCGCAGCGCAAAAGTGGCCTGCCCCACCCGCACGGCCAAGGGGTCACCCCCCCAAGCGCCCCGCGCCAGCACTTGCACGGTTTCGCCGGGCACAAAGCCAATTTCCAGCAAACGCAGCAAAGTGCTGTGCTCACGCCCATCACGCGCCGGCACCAGCCCGGTCACCAGCGCGGGCGTGCGCACTTTCAGTCCATCCAGGCCCAAAGCCGCTGACGGAGACGCCGAGGCCACGGCCAATGTGGCGGCCAACGCGCTGGGGTACAGGGCGGCGGCGCTCTCGTGCATGGTTTTCATGGGAATCAGCCTTTTCGTAAATGAGTTTGGTTCTCATTCTACAAACTGAATCCTGGCGGCTGTTGATTCAAATCAGAGTAGCCCTGATGGTCAGGAGATCGCAGGCACTTTGCACAAGGTACGGGCGCACGGGGCCACCCTGAACTCCTCCAAGCCGATTGCTGGCCCGCTGCATCCAGCCCACGCTGTTACCTGCTCAAGCTGCGCCCCTTCTCGCAGGCTGGTCATCGGCTGATCCCGCACGACAAATCCCCTCGAATGCAGGGTGCGCTTTGCGCTGCAAAAATGCGCGCACCTTCACTTCATGAGTAGCACATGGACTCCATCAGCCAGGCCGCCCTGGGCAGTGCCGTGGTGCTTGCCACCCTCGGGCGCCGCACTGCCGCATGGAAGGCAGCCCTGTGGGGTGCCGCCGCTGGCACCCTGCCCGACCTGGACGCTTTCATCGACCATGGCGACCCGCTGCTCAACATGGTGCGCCACCGGGCCGAGAGCCATGGCCTGGCACTGCTCGCGCTGGCATCGGCCCCGCTGGGCTGGCTGGCCGCGCGCTTTTCGGGTCAGCCCGACCTGTGGCGGCGCTGGTGGATGGCCATGGCGCTGGCGCTCATCACCCACCCGCTGCTCGACACCCTGACGGTGTACGGCACCCAGTTGCTGCAGCCATTCAGCAACCATCCCTTTGCCGTGGGCAGCGTTTTCATCATCGACCCGTTCTACACCTTGCCACTGCTGCTCGGGGTTCTGGTCGCCGTCATCGGGTCATCTACCAAGGGGCTGCGCTGGAATGCAGCCATGTTGGCGCTCAGCACCGCCTACCTGGGGTGGAGTGTGCTGGCACAGCAGCATGTGCGCGGCGTTCTGGAGGCTTCGTTGCGTCACAACGGAATGGCAGCCAGCCAGATGCTGGTCACGCCCGCCCCATTCAGCACCGTGCTGTGGCGTGCTGTGGCCATGGGGCCGGAGCACTACCACGAAGCGTATTACTCCTTGCTGGATGGCGCGCACCCCGTTGCCTGGACCTCACATCCGCGCGGCGCCGATCTGCGCCTGCAGCACGCAGACAACCCCCATGTGCAACGGCTGTCATGGTTCAGCCACGGGTTCATGCGCATGCAAGCGAACAGCCAGGGGCGGCTCACCATCACCGACCTGCGCATGGGGCTGGAGCCCTGCTATTCCTTCCACTTCGACATCGGCCCGGCCCACTCCCCGGCGAGCGAGACAGGCTCAGTGGTTCAGCAATGGCAGCGCCCTGATCTTTCAACGGCCTTGCCCTGGCTGTGGCGCCGCCTGACAGACCCCACGGCCGGCACCCTTTCCACCTTGCCGGGCGGCATCAGTTGCGGCACAGCGCCTTGAGGTAAGCCAGCACACAGCTGGCAGGGTGCAGACGGCCAACGCTTTCAACGCACTATCGGGAAATAAGGGGGCCAGTGGGGCGCTGGAGATCACGCCTGCCGTGGCCCGTCCACTGAACATTGCGGTGCCACCTGATCGGCGGTTCAGACCCCAACGTGACTGCGCAGGCAGCCACACCCCTGAACCCCGGTCAACCGAGTCGGGCAAACCCTGCGCCAAAAATCAGGGGGTGTTGCAAATAACCGACACCACAAAAAATCCACGCCATTACCGTCACGTCCCATGCAAAAGCTTTGGGACATTTCCCCCCCCGTTCACGCAGGTAGCCCGGTGTTTCCGGGCGATACGCCTTACAGCCAGCAGTGGTGCGCCACCATCGGCCCGGGCTGTCCGGTCAACGTCAGTGCCATCACGCTATCGCCCCACGTAGGCGCGCATGCCGATGCGCCACTGCACTATGACGCTGGCGGTGCCAGCATTGGGGCCGTGTCGCTCGATGCGTTTTTGGGCCCGTGCCGCGTCATCCATGCCATAGGCTGCGGGCCGCTGATTGAGTGGGCGCACATTGCCCACGCCATCAACCCAGCCCTTCCCACGCTGCCTGCCCGCGTGCTGGTGCGCACCTACGCCCAGGCCCCCGCGCAGTGGGACGGCCAGCTCACCGCCTATGCGCCCGCCACCATCGAACGGCTGGCGGACCTGGGCGTGCAGTTGGTGGGCATAGACACCGCCAGCATTGACCCCGCCGACAGCAAAACGCTCGACAGCCACCAGGTCATACGCCGCCGGGGCCTGCGCGTGCTGGAGAACCTGGTGTTGGACGATGTGCCCGAGGGTGACTACGAACTCATCGCCCTGCCACTCAAGCTGACCACGGCCGATGCATCCCCCGTGCGGGCGGTACTTCGCTCGCTGCCTGGTTGACCAGCGCGTCCACCAAATTTTTAAACATTTTCGGCCTCTAGCGCTTATACAGCAAGCGCCAGCAGCTATCAAAATGAAAGCAACATCAACATGACCATCACCCTGCAAGACTGCCGCACCCGCGACGCCCAAGACCCCCTGCGCTCGTTGCGCGACCACTTTGCCCTGCCCCCGGGCGTGATCTACCTGGACGGCAATTCGCTGGGTGTGCTGCCCAAGGCCGCGCCCGCCCGCATTGCCGATGTGGTGCAGCGCGAATGGGGCACCGACCTGATCAAGTCGTGGAACACCGCCCGCTGGTTTGACTTGCCCCAGCGCTTGGGCAACCAGCTCGCCCCCTTGATTGGCGCGGGCCCCGACCAGGTGGTGTGCACCGACAGCACCTCCATCAACCTCTACAAGGTGCTGAGCGCGGCGCTGAACATCGCCCGCGAAGACAGCCCCGCCCGCAAGCGCATCGTGAGCGAGCGCAGCAACTTCCCCACCGACCTCTACATTGCCGAAGGCCTGTGCAAGGAGCGCGGGCTGGAACTGGTACTGGTGGAGCCTGAAGAGATCAACGCAGCGCTGACCAGCGACGTGGCCGTGCTGATGCTGACGCACGTGAACTACCGCACCGGCGCCATGCACGACATGGCCGCCATCACCGCCGCCGCCCAGGCCCAGGGCATTTTGTGCGTGTGGGACCTGGCGCACAGCGCAGGCGCCGTGCCGGTGGACCTGCTGGGCGCGAACGCCGATTTTTCGATTGGCTGTGGCTACAAGTATTTGAACGGCGGCCCCGGCGCACCGGCCTTTGTGTGGGTGCACCCGCGCCATGCCAACCGGTGCTGGCAGCCCTTGTCGGGCTGGTGGGGTCATTCATCGCCCTTCCAGTTCACGCCCGACTACCAGCCCGCCCCCGGCATCACCCGCTACCTGTCCGGCACACAGCCCATCATCAGCCTCTCAGCCCTGCAGTGCGGGCTGGATGTATTCACCGCCGCGCAAAGCCTGGGCGGCATGGCGGCGCTGCGCACCAAGTCGCTGGCGCTCACCGACCTGTTCATCCAGCTGGTGGAAGAGCGCTGCGCGGGCTACGGCCTGGGCCTTGCCACACCGCGTGAACATGCCCAGCGGGGCTCGCAGGTGTGCCTGACGCGTGACGAAGGCGCGGGCGTGAACGGCCAGGGCAGCGGTGCCTACGCCATCGTGCAGGCGCTGATTGCACGCGGCGTGATTGGAGACTACCGCGCCGGGTCCGGCGCGGCTCCAAGTGCAGGCAAAGGCGACGGCGGCAAGGTGCACAAAGACATCCTGCGCTTTGGCTTGACGCCGCTGTACATCGGGTTTGAAGACGTGTGGAACGCGGTGGAGCACCTGCGCCAGGTGCTGGAGAGCGGCGAGTGGCAAAAGGCCGAGTTCAACCAGACCCACGCCGTGACCTGAACCGGGAAGAAAACCACCATGTGCCCTTTCTCTCAAACCCCTGCGTCCGCCAGCGAAGCACCGGGCGCTGCGCTGCCTGAATCCATCGTGCACGAGGAGCGCGCTCAGCTCGACTTCAGCAAGTCCATGAGCTACGGCGACTACCTGCAGCTCGACGCCATCCTCACCGCGCAAAAGCCCCTGTCGCCCGCGCACGACGAGATGCTTTTCATCGTGCAGCACCAGACCAGCGAGCTGTGGATGAAGCTGATGCTGCACGAGCTGCGCGCGGCAATTGCACACATTGCGCGTGATGAGTTGCCACCCGCCTTCAAGATGCTGGCGCGTGTGAGCAAGATCATGGAGCAGCTGGTGCACGCTTGGGATGTGCTGGCCACCATGACGCCGCCCGAGTACAGCGCCATGCGCCCGTACCTGGGCCAGTCCAGCGGCTTCCAGAGCTACCAGTACCGCTGCATTGAATTTTCGATGGGCAACAAGAACCGCGCCATGCTCAAGCCCCACGAGCACCGCGCCGACCTGCTGGCCCAGGTGCAGGCGGCGTACGAAGCACCGTCGCTGTACGACGAGGCCCTGCGGCTGATGGCGCGGCGCGGCATTGAGGTGCCTGCCAGCCACACCGAGCGCGACTGGACACAGCCCTACGCCGAAAGCGAAGCCGTGGAGCAAGCCTGGCTCACCGTGTACCGCAACCCTGAGCAGCATTGGGACCTGTACCAGCTGGGCGAGGAGCTGACGGACCTGGAAGACGCCTTCCGCCTGTGGCGCTTCCGCCATGTGACGACGGTGGAGCGGGTGATCGGCTTCAAACGCGGCACCGGCGGCACCGGGGGCGTGAGCTACCTGCGCAAGATGCTGGACGTGGTGCTGTTCCCCGAGATCTGGCGCCTGCGCACCAACCTGTAAGGCCAGGGCCGCTGCACAGCGGTATTCAGCCTTTCACAACAAAAAGAGCTGCCAGCGCTTTATTCACAAGCGCTGGCAGCTCTTTTTTTGATAGCAAACAAGGCACAGGGCGATGACCGCCCCAGCCATCAAGGCAGGCGCAGGTATTCCGACTCGCGCACGCTCACCTGGTATTCGCGGCCACCGATGGAGTACGTGACCCACAGCACCTTGGGCGTGCCCGGGGCGGGGTCGTAACCCGCCAGGTCATTGCCGGCACGCACCGACAGCTGATTGCCCGACACCTGGGCCCGGACGTGGTCTGTCACGTCGATCACGCGGTTGTCAGCGCCATAGGCGGCTTGCACGATGGCCAGCCCGCCGTAGCCCGCGCCGGGGCGGTCATAGCCGCCGCCCTGGTAGGCGCCGCCCTGGTTGTAGCCACCGCCGTTGCCATGCCAGCCGCCGTTCCAGCCCTCGTTACCCCAGTTGCCGCTGCGCCAGCCGGTAAAGCGCGCGCCGTCAATGGTGGAGCCTTCGGCGTATTCGAACATGCGGTTCTGGCCGTCGCGGGTGCGCACAAAAATGCGCAGCGTCTTGCTACGGCCGCGGTGCGGATCCACGCCAAAGGTGTCGTTGGTCAGCGCAATGGGGCGGTCTTCGCGTGCCAGGTCGCGCAGGCGGCGGGTCACGTCCACATGGTGTTCCTGGGTGCCGTACACCGCTTGCAGGATGCGGAACTCGCCATCGTCGCGGCCATTGCCCTGGCCGCCGCCGTACCCACCGTTTCCGCCGCGCCAGCTGGTGAACTGGCGGCCATCGACCACCGCGTCTTCGCGGTAGTTGAAGGTGCGCGTCTTGCCTCGGGCGTCGCGGGCATCAATGCGCAGTGTTTTCACGCGGCCCCGGTCCGGGTCGGTGCCAAAGGTGTCGTTGTGCACCAGAAAGGGCTGGTCGCCGCTGGCCAGCTCGCGCACGCGCTCGGTCACGTCCACATAGCGCTCGCTCGTTCCGTAGCGGGCGCTCAGGATCTGGTAGGCCCCGTCGTCACCGCCACGCTGCGCGGCCGCAGGGGCCAGCAGCCCGAAGAACAGCAGCAGCGCGGCCCAGAAGCCGTAAAAAGAGTGGCGAAATGGCATGGGGAACCTCCTTGGGTGTTGGAATCACCGCGTTCAACGCGGCTTTTTTGTGAGGATGGCTGGCAAAAACAAGCCAGTGCCCCTTTGTAACGGAAGCCGGGGCCCCGCGTTGACCGGGATGGCCCGAGCGCATTATCTGTTCGGCAAAAGTTGGTACCAAATGTTTTCGTGGCGAGGCAACCCGCCATCGGCACCCACGAGACAGGCCAGTGAAGCGGCGGGCGTTACGCTTGCGGCATGAGCCTGCCCTCCGCCAACGCCGCTGCACACCCTCAACCGTTAACTGCCCCACAAGCCTGGGCCATGCTGCTGGCACTGGTCAGCGGCTTTGCGCTGAGCCAGGCGTTTCGCACCATCACCGCCATCATGGCCACGGGGCTGCAGGCAGAGTTTGGCCTGTCGGCCCAGGCGCTGGGCGTGTTTGCCGGCACCTTCGCGTTCGCCTTCGGCACCATGCAGCTTTTCATGGGCATCGCCATCGATTTCTGGGGCATTCGGCGCACCTTGCTGGTGGCGTTTCCGATGGCGATTGCAGGGGCTGCGCTGTCTGCGGTGGCCACGGGCTACAGCATGTTGCTGCTGGGGCAGGTGCTGATTGGGGTGGGCTGTGCGCCCGCCTTTCTGGTGTGCACGGTGTTCATCGCCCGCTACTTTGCGCCGTCGCGCTTCGCCGCCGTGTCAGGCGCAGCCATGGGGGTCGGTGGGCTGGGCATGCTGTTCACCGGCACGCCGCTGGCGTGGCTGGTGGAGCAATCGTCGTGGCGCTGGGGGTTTGGGGTGCTGGCGGGCCTGGCGGCGCTGGCCTGGGCTTTGATCTTCTGGAAGGTGCGCGAGCCCCGGGCGGCCCATGCCGACACGGCCACCCATGCAACGCCCGAATCGCTGGGCCAGACGGTGCGCGGGTTCGGGGCGCTGTTCCTGCTGCCGCACACGGTGGGCATCTTGCTTCTGGCGCTGATGACCTATGCCTCGATGCTGTCGCTGCGCGGCCTGTGGCTGGGGCCTTTGCTGATTGACCGGCACGGCTACACGCTGGTCGCCAGCGGGCATGTGGCAACGGCCATGTCGCTGGTGTCGCTGTTCAGCCCCGCATTCTTCGGCCGCATGGACCCCGGCCCCGGCACGCGCCGCCGCTGGCTTACCGGCTTCACGGTGCTGATGGCGGCACTGTTTGCGGCCATGGGCGTGTGGCAACTGGCGTGGCTGGATGTGGCGGGCCCGCTGGCGGTGGGGGTGCTGTCGGGCTACATGGTGCTGCAGTATGCAGACGTGCGCTCGTCCTACCCGGCGGCCATGACGGGGCGCGCCATGTCGGTCTTCACCATGGCGCTGTTTCTGGGGGTGGCGCTGATGCAGTGGATCACCGGCGTGGCGGCATCCACCGCCAAGGCCCAGGGGGCCGAGCCCTATGCGGTGGTGATGTTCACCATTGCCGGCATGCTGGCGCTGGGCGCGGCGGCCTTTCGCTGGCTGCCTGCACCGCGCCAGCAGGTGTGATGCAGCACAAATAGGCCTCTAGCGCACGCCCCATAAGCGCCGCCAGCTATTGATTCAATAGCAATTCAGGAGCGCACAGAGTCAATGCCATCGCCGCGGTAGAGCCAGGGCACATCCAGCAGCCGCTCGCCCAGCATCTTCAGCGACAGGTTGCGCGCCCACCGCACTGGGCCGGTGGCGTGGAAGATGCGCCCATTGCGGGTAGACCGGGCCTGCACCCGCGCGTTGCGCTGCCAGCGGTTCACCGCGTAGCGGCGCAGGCGCAAGGGCACTTCCAGGTCATGCATGGACAGCGCCCGCTCCAGCTGGGCGGCATCTTCTATCGCCATGCCCGCGCCTTGCGCCAGGTAGGGGCGCATGGGGTGCGCGGCATCGCCCAGCAGCGCCACCAGGCCTTGCACCATCTCCTCGGGGCTGCGCACGGGCGGGCGGTCGCACAGCGGCCACAGGCGCCAGCCGGCACCGGCAGCTTCTACGCCATGCACGGCGTGTTGCAGCGCGGTGCAGGTGCCCTGCAGCGCAAATTCCAGGTCGCGCGCGTTGGCGTCGTGGTCCCAGGTTTCCAGGTTCTGCGGCGCGGGGCCTTGCACGATGACAACCAGGTTCTGCAACTCTCCCCGCCGCACGGGGTACTGCACCATGTGCAGCCGTGGCCCCAGCCAGGCCGTGACATGCTGCGTGCGCAGCGCCTTGGGCAGCGCGCTTTGCCGCACCAGGGCGCGGTACGCCAGGTGCCCCGTCACACGCGGGGCCTGGTAGCCCAGCAGTTGCGTGCGCGTGCAGCTCCACAAGCCATCAGCGCCAATGAGTGCATCACCCTCAATCTCTTTGCCCTGCGAGGTGCGCACCGACACCACCGTCTCGCCCCCCGGAATGACCGGGGCCGCGCGGCTGGCGTCAGTGAAGGATTCAATGGCCAGGCCCTGGTACAGCTGGGCATCGGTGTAGCGCTGCACACCCGTGTGCAGCAGGCCGTGCAGATCCGCCCGGTGAATGGTGGCGTAAGCCGCGCCGTAGCGCTGCACCGCCGTGCGCCCCAGGGGCAGCACGCCCAGCTCTGCGCCACTGAGGGCGCAGCGCACCTGCAGGCGATCAGGAAACGCTGCCACCTGCTGCAGGGCTTTTTGCAAGCCCCAGGCCTGCAGGCAGCGCACCACGTTCGGGCCCAGCTGCACGCCTGCGCCCACTTCAGAAAACTCGGCCACGCGCTCGTACATGCGCACGTCCCACCCGGCACGCGAAGCGGCCAGCGCCGCCGCCATGCCGCCAATACCGCCCCCTGCAATCAATACCTGCTTTTTCATACGTGCATTGTCGTACCTGCTGCCCGGCAAAGCGCAGCAAAGGCTAGACGCGCATCAAGGTTTGGGCAGGCGATGGACGCACTACCCTGCTCAGCCCTGCAACAACTGGCGCAGCACGAAAGGCAGAATGCCGCCCGCGCGGTAGTAGTCGACTTCGATGGGGGTGTCGATGCGCAGGGTGACGGTGACCTCCTGGCAAGTGCCGTCCGGGCGGTGCACCACCAGCTTCGCGTCACTTTGCGGCGTGAGGGCGGGGTCGGGCACCACGTCGATGATTTCGGTGCCTGTGAGGCCCAGCGACTCCCAGGAATCGCCCGCCTTGAACTGCAGCGGCAACACGCCCATGCCCACCAGATTGGAGCGGTGGATGCGCTCAAAGCTGCGCGCCACCACGGCCTTGATGCCCAGCAACTGCGTGCCCTTGGCGGCCCAGTCGCGGCTGGAGCCTGTGCCGTATTCCTCGCCCGCAAAAATCACCGTGGGCGTGCCCTGCGCCATGTAGTGCATGGCGGCGTCGAAGATGAACATCTTTTCACCCCCCAGCGGCCCCTCGCTCTGGAACACGGTCACACCGCCCTCCTCGCGTGAGCCGTCGGCGGCGGGCGGAATCATCAGGTTTTTGATTCGCACATTGGCAAAGGTGCCGCGCACCATCACATCGTGGTTGCCGCGCCGCGCGCCGTAGCTGTTGAAGTCAGCCTTCTGCACGCCGTGCTGAAGCAACCACTGCCCGGCCGGTGAAGTCTCTTTGATGGAACCTGCGGGCGAGATGTGGTCGGTGGTGATGGAGTCACCAAACAGCGCCATGATGCGCGCGCCGAGCACCGATGGGAGCTTTTGGTCTTTTTGGCCTGCAGCGCTTTCTGCATAAGCGCCAGATGCTACATCTTCAATAGCAAACTGTGCGAAGAAGGGTGGCTCTGCAATGTAGGTGCTGGCAGGCCAGGTGTAGGTGCTCCCGCTCACACCCTGGATGTTTTGCCACAGCTTGCCGGGGTCGCTGGCAACCTTGGCGTAGTTCTCGCGGAACGCCTTGCCGTTCATGGCGAACTTCATCAATGCATGCACTTCCTCGCTGCTGGGCCAGATGTCGCCCAGATAGATATCGCGCCCGCCTTTGCCCTTGCCCACGGGCTCGGTCATCAGATCCTTCAGCACCGTGCCTGCAATGGCGTAGGCCACCACCAGCGGCGGGCTGGCCAGAAAGTTGGCCTTCAGGTTGGGATGGATGCGCGCCTCGAAGTTGCGGTTGCCCGACAGCACGGCGGCGCACACCAGGTCGTTGCTGGTGATGGCGTCGTTGAGCTCGGGCGTGAGGTCGCCCGCGTTGCCAATGCAGGTGGTGCATCCATAGCCCGCCAGCGCAAAACCCAGCTTTTCCAGATAAGGCAGCAAGCCGGTTTGCGTGAGGTATTCAGTGACGACGCGCGAGCCGGGCGCGAGCGACGTCTTGATGTGGGGCTTGACCTTGAGGCCCGCTTCCACGGCCTTCTTGGCCAGCAGGCCGGCTGCCAGCATCACGCTCGGGTTGCTGGTGTTGGTGCAGCTGGTGATGGCGGCAATCAGCACATCGCCATTGCCCACGGTGATATCGCCAGGCCGTGCCGCCTGCTGCGCAGGCACCTCGGCGTGCGCCGCCGCCAGCGTGGGCCGGTTCTGCTCCATCTCTGCCACAAAGCGCGGGGCGCCCGAGGGGGCTGGCTTTTCGCGGGGTGGCGCAGCCAACGGTAGGGCTTCCTTGCCGCGCACGTGGTAGCGGGTGTGCAGCAGCTCAGCGGGGCGGTTGAACCCATTGTCGGCAATCGGTTTGCTGAACAGGCTGGAAAACTCGCTGCATACCTTGCCCAGTTCAATGCGGTCTTGCGGGCGCTTGGGGCCAGCCAGGCTGGGGGTCACGGTGCCCAGGTCCAGCTGCACGACTTGCGAGTAATCGATCTCGCCCGCAGCGGGCACACCGAACAGGCCCTGCGCCTTGAAGTAGGCCTCGAAGGCTTCGATCTCGCCCTTGGTGCGGCCGGTGCCCTTGAAGTAGTCGATGGTCTTTTCATCCACCGGGAAAAAGCCCATGGTGGCCCCGTATTCCGGCGCCATGTTGCCGATGGTGGCGCGGTCGGGCAGCGCCAGGGTGCGCGTACCTTCGCCGAAGAACTCCACAAATTTGCCCACCACCTTGTGCTGGCGCAGGATCTCAGTCACGGTGAGCACCAGGTCGGTGGCCGTCACGCCTTCGCGCAGCTGGCCTGTGAGCTCAAAGCCCACCACATCGGGCGTGAGGAAGTACACCGGCTGGCCCAGCATGGCGGCCTCGGCCTCGATGCCGCCCACACCCCAGCCCACCACGCCAATGCCGTTGATCATGGTGGTGTGGCTATCAGTGCCCACCAGCGTGTCGGGGTAGTAGACACCGTTTTTGCGCTTGTGCACGCCGCGCGCCAGATATTCGAGGTTGACCTGGTGCACGATGCCAAAGCCCGGCGGCACCACACCAAAGGTGTCAAAGGCCTGCATGCCCCATTTCATGAACTCGTAGCGCTCGCGGTTGCGCTGGAATTCGAGCTTCATGTTCAGGTCCAGCGAATTCTTCTTGCCGTAGTGGTCCACCATGATGGAGTGGTCTACCACCAGGTCCACAGGGACTAGCGGCTCAATCTTCTTGGGGTTCTTGCCCAGCCGCACGGCCGTGCTGCGCATGGCCGCCAGATCAGCCAGCAAGGGCACGCCCGTGAAATCCTGCAGCACCACCCGCGACACGACGAACGGTATTTCATCCTTGCGTTCTGCGTTCGGTGCCCATTGGGCCAATTGCTTCACATGCTCTGCCGTGACCTTGCGCCCATCGCAGTTGCGCAGCACCGACTCCAGAACAATCCGAATCGATACGGGCAGCCTTGCGATCTGCGGAAACTGCTGGGCCAGCGCAGGCAGCGAATAGAGCTTGCCTTCTTTGCCAGAAGCGATTGGGAAACTCCGCAAAGTCTCGGGAAACGCGTGGGGTACAGGCTGGGGTGAACGTGCCATGGCGAAATCCTTGGAATGAAAGGTGACGAAACCATTTTCGTCAGACCTGTACCAATACGCAAGCCGAAGGGTTATGCACCCGAAAACCTCCCAATCAAGCGCATTTAAACGGCGATGGGCTTTGGATGATCAACACACAGAGCGGTTTCTCACGCTTTGATCGGCCATGCGAGGCATGCCATAGACCAAAGCGATGACGCTCTGGCAGGTAGCCGCGTTCAACCCGGAATTAGTTTTGCTGCCTTAAAAGGGGGGGAAGCATGAGCCCCGCAGAGTTCAGGTGGCGGCAGAGTTCGTGGTTGTTCGAACGCTACTGCCTGTGACACAGCCACGCGGGTCAGATAACCCATGCACCCGCATAAAGATGTCACAAGAATCTGAAACAAGCACCCCAGTTTGCAAAATGGTTATCCAGCGGTGTCTCAGGCAGTCAGAGCGCTCTGGTGGGTGGAACTGCCGAACGTTGAATCCATTAATGCGGGGCCGTACAGGTGACGAAATGAAAGCCCTGTCTCCAACGGCTCAATATCTTTCGCATTACGAACAAAATACCAGCGCCCATAAAAAAAGCCCGCAAAAGCGGGCTTTTTTTAATGCATGGAATCCACTCAAATCGCGAACTGCTCGCGGTCTTGGTTTTGAATCCACTTGGGCGCCTTGCCACGGCCCGTCCAGGTTTCGCCTGTCGCGGGGTTGCGGTACTTGGGCGCCACCTTGGTGCCAGCGCTGGCGCTGCGGGCACGGCCAGTGGGGAATACATCTTGAGAAGTCAGACCAAATTCAGCCACCAAAGAGCGCACTTGGCTGATGGCATCACTCAGTTCGCGCCGGCGGGCTTCACTGATTTGCTGCTCCAGAGCCTCGCGTTGCTTCAATAGTTCTTTGTAGGTGGTCATGGTGTGTAATCAAAAGTAAGTAGAGCGGAATAGCCATTATATGGACAAATAACATTCTTTACGCTGGACTTGGTTATTTCGATTCAGTTCCCTGCACCTTGCCCGAGAGCAAGATATACAGCCGCATCACCACAAGGCATGGAGAACATCGGCAAGCCACTGATCGCTTGAGAATGGACAGCCCAGATTTTGCAGATCGTTTGTGGCATAACAGCATATCCCCACCTGGCATGGTCAACCAGGCCAGCCCTCTTCCCACCATCGGCCCCAGTTACTCTGCTCCAGTGCAGCGTATCCTCAGGCGATTCGGCTCGAGGAAAATCAGTTTCCTCATTCTCCCAGACCCTCATCTTCACCCCATGGCCATTTATTGCATAGGCGACATCCAAGGCTGCGACAACGCATTGCACCGACTTTTGGACACGATTGGTTTTTCTCCCAGCCGCGACACGATTTATCTGCTGGGTGATTTGGTCAACCGGGGGCCCACCTCCGCAGACGTATTGCGCCGGTGCATGCGAAATGATGGTGCCATTCAAGCCTTGCTAGGTAACCACGACCTGCATTTACTGGCGGCAGCGCACGGTGCGCGCAAGCCCTCCAAACGCGACACCCTGGCCCACGTTCTGGAAGCGCCCGACCACCCTGCCCTGCTCGATTGGCTGCGCCAGCAAAGGCTGGCGCGAACGCACACCCTGGCTGGCGAAACCTTGCTCATGGTGCATGCGGGGGTGTTGCCAAGCTGGACACTGGAGGACGTGGTGGCCTTGTCAGGCGAAGTGCAAGCGGTGCTGCGAGGAGCCCAGCTGCACGACTTTCTGCACCAGATGTACGGAAACACACCCGACCGGTGGGATGCAGCACTGCAGGGAACCGAGCGGCTGCGCGCCATCGTGAACGCCATGACGCGCCTGCGGTTTTGCTCGGTGGACGGCGTGATGGATTTTGAAAGCACCGAAAGTGCCGCGCAGGCACCTGCGGGCCTGGTGCCATGGTTTGATGTGCCGGGCAGACGCACGGCAGACACCACGATGGCCTTTGGGCACTGGTCTACGCTGGGGTTCTTGAACCGCCCCCATGTGCTGGGGCTGGACACCGGTTGCGTGTGGGGCGGCTGCCTCAGCGCAGTGCGTTTTGGAAACACGCTGGCAGAACGGGAGTTGATTCAAGTGCATTGCGAACAGGCCCAGGTGCCGGGCAACTGACCATCGCACGGTAAGACCGTGCCCTCGCAAAAATCTGCGGCAAGGGCACGTGCCTGAATCGAATCAGGCAGAGCCGAGCTGGCGCGCCATGGCGGGCGACTTCCACACCTGCCCATTGCTCTGCGCAATCAGCACCGCCAGGCCACCTTGGCGGTGCGCCAAGGCCTTGCCGGCATCAGCGCCCATCACCATGATGGAGGCGCCCAAGCCATTGACCTCAGCCACCGAAGATGCGATCAGGCTCACGCCGTGCACGCCCGTGGTGGGCCAGCCCGTGCGCGGGTTGAGCACATGGTGCTGCCGCTGCCCTTGGTGCAGGAAGTAGCGCTCATAGTCGCCCGAAGAGGCCACCACGGCGCTGCCCTGCAGCGATACAGCACCCAAGAGTTGGGAAGGCGTGCGCGGATCGCGCAGACCCACGCGCCAGGCGCGGCCTTGCATTTGCCCGCGCACCAGCACATCGCCGCCGCCATTGACCATGGCGTTGTCAATGCCATGCTCCTGCAGCACGCGCATGCCCGCTTCCAGGATGGGCAGCTTGGCAATCCCACCCAAATCCAGCGCCATGCCGCGACGCCGCAAAAACGCGGTGCCTGCGTTGGTATCCAGCACCAAATCCTGCGCACCCACCAGGCTCAATTGCCGCGCGACTTCCTCTGCCTGCGGCATCTGCTGCACACCCTCGCCAAAGTGCCAGGCCTTCAACCCGCCCACCGTGACGTCGAATGCCCCCCCGGTCACGGCATGGATGCGTTGCGCCTCGCGCAGCACCGCCATCACGGCAGGCGGCACCGCCACGGGGTGCTTGCCTGCCGCTGCGCTCACGCGGCTGACGGGGCTTTGGGGGTCGTATTTGCTCAGCAACGCCTCCAGCTCACGCATGCGTGCAAAGGCGTGCTCGGTGGCGCTGCGCAGCTGCTGGGCATCGGCCCCCTCAACCACGATGTCCACGGCCGTCCCCACCACCGGCCGCTGTGTACGCAGCACGGGAGTGGATGCCTTGGCCGTGGCAGCCCACAGTGAGCTGCCCAGCAGCGGTATGGCGAGCGCCACACGCCTGCGGCTCAGCAAGTGGGAAGAAGCGGGGGCAGATGCTTGCGGCATAACGCCTCCGTCAGATCGACTGGTCGGCCATGAAATCCACGGCGGCCTTGACTTCATCGTCGGTCAGGCTGGCGCCACCGCCACGGGCGGGCATCATGCCTTTGGCTCCGGTAAAGCCTTCAATGGCGTGCTTGTAGAGCGTGTCTTTGCCTTGGGCAATGCGTGGACCCCAATCGGCTTTGTCACCAGGCTTGGGCGCACCCGCCACGCCGGCTGCATGGCACATCGCGCAGGTCTTGCCGTACACGCTCTTGCCCACTGTGTTCTCTGGGGCAGCCGGTGCCGCAGGGGCCGCTGGGGCCGCCGCAGGTGCTGGTGCCGATGCGGCAGGCGCTTCGGCGGGCCGCTTGTCACCACAGCCTGCAAGCGTGAAGGCCAGCACGGCGGCTGCCGTGCACATCATGGAAATTTTCTTCATAGCAAACGTCCTGTCGTATTGGATAAACATTGAATGCGGTGCAGGTCCTTGTGCGTTGCACGCGGGCAGTTGCTCCAGCGCTGTCCGCCTTGGCGGTGGGCCTGCGCATCTCGTGCCACCAATGTAATTTGGCAGTGTCTTGATGGACAGGGGTACGCACCGCAAAAGCATGAGGTACATCAATATGATTCATATTATGTGAATCTATTATCGCGGCCATGTCCTTCCATTGCAAACACCGAGCGCTGCGCCTATGGGTATTGGCTTCGTTCGTGCTCGCCTTGCTGGTGGCTGGGGCATCTCCTTCCATACGACACCACACCATGGAACTGGTGTGCTCGGGCAACGGCGGCCCTGCCAAGTGGGTGGCCGCCGAGGTGACCAAAGACATCTCCACTGCGAAGGCCATGGGCATGGACTGCCCTCTGTGCCTGCCTTCCAACGTTCCGCCGCCGCACCTCACCCCCTTTGTTTCTGCCATGCCAGCGCCGTTGCATTTGGCGATCTGGCGTGCGGAGCCGCTGCATCCACTGCTTCTCAGGCACCGCCCACCCGCGCGTGCTCCCCCTTTTTTCACTGAGCCAACCTAACGAGGTAAACCATGATCGATAAGAAAGACCAGCAACTTGCATCCGGCGGCCTGGGCCGGCGCAGTTTCATCAACACCGCCGCACTGGTTGGCCTGACGGCTGGCGTTGCAGCCTGCACCGAGAAGCCCGGCACAGCGGCCGCGCCTGCAGCGCCTGCAGCGCCTGCCGCCCCCGCATCGAGCCATTCAGGTGCTGGAGCCAACGTGCACCTCAAGCCCGGCGAACTGGACACCTACTACGGCCTGTGGAGCGGTGGCCACACGGGCGACATGCGCGTGCTGGGTCTGCCATCGGGCCGAGAAATCACCCGCATCCCCTGCTTCGTACCCGACGCGCTGGTGGGCTGGGGCATCACCAATGAATCCAAGGCCGTGATGGGCACCAAGCCCGACGGCAGCCTGACGTACACGGTGGCCGATACCCACCACACCCACGCTTCGTACAAAGACGGCAACTACGACGGCCGCTACGCCTGGATCAACGACAAGATCAACAGCCGTCTGGCCCGTATCCGCCTGGACTACTTCGTCTGCGACAAGATCACCCAGCTGCCCAATGTGCAGGGCTTCCACGGCATTTTCCCGGACAAGCGCGACCCGGTCGATCCAGCGATCAACTACACCACGCGCGTGTTCTGCGGCGCCGAGTTCAGCATCCCGCTGCCCAATACCGGCTCCGAGGATCACACCAAGTACCGCTCGATGTTCACCTGCGTGGACGCCGAGACCATGGAAGTGCGCTGGCAAGTGCTGATCGACGGCAACTGCGATCTGACCGCCACCTCCTATGACGGCAAGCTGGCTGCCACCAACCAGTACAACACCGAGATGGGCGCGAAGTACGAGGACATGATGTCCGCCGAGCGCGACGCCTGCCTGTTTTTCAACATTGCTCGCATCGAAGCCGCCGTGAAGGCTGGCAAGTTCAAGACCATCGGCACCAGCAAGGTGCCCGTGGTGGACGGCACCCATGAAGCCAACAAGGACCCCAAGACGGCCCTCACCGCCTATGTGTCGGTGCCCAAGAACCCGCACGGCGTGAACGCCAGCCCCGACCAGAAGTATTTCATCTGCGCCGGCAAGCTCTCGCCCACCGCCACCGTGATCGAACTGGCCAAGGTGCTTGAATGGTTCGACGGCAAGCTGGAAAAGCTCGACTCCGCCATCGTCGCTGAGGTCGAAATCGGCCTGGGCCCGCTGCACACCGCCTTCGACGGCCGTGGCAACGCCTACACCACCTTGTTCCTGGACAGCCAGGTCGTGAAGTGGAACGTGGAAGCCGCCATCAAGTTCCACGCCGGCGACAAGAACGCCAAGTATGTGGTGGACCGCCTGGACGTGCAGTACCAGCCCGGTCACGTCAATGCCTCGCAGTCCGAAACCATCGCCGCCGACGGCAAGTTCCTGGCTGTGGGCTGCAAGTTCTCCAAGGACCGCTTCCTGCCCGCGGGCCCGCTGCACCCCGAGAACGAACAGCTCATCGACATCTCGGGCGAGAAGATGGTGCTGCTGGCCGACCACCCCGTGCGTGGCGAGCCCCATGACTTCATCATCTTCAAGCGCGATCTGGTGCGTCCAAAGCAGGTCTACACGCTCGACGAGTTCCCGCTGGCCGTGAAGGACCCGAAGGAGTCCGGCGTGTTCCGCAATGGCAAAAAGGTCACCGTGAAGATGACTTCGCAGGCCCCCGCATTCAGCCTGCGCGAGTTCAAGCTCAAGAAGGGTGACGAGGTCACGCTGATCCTGACCAACCTGGACAAGATCGAAGACCTGACGCACGGCTTTGCGATCCCGAACTACAACGTGAACTTCATCGTGAACCCGCTGGAGACCAAGTCGGTGACCTTCATCGCCGACAAGCCCGGTGTGTTCTGGTGCTACTGCACGCACTTCTGCCATGCGCTGCACCTGGAGATGCGTACTCGCATGATCGTCGAAGCTTGATTCGGAGCATCCCCCTGAGGCGCTGCGCGCCTTCCCCCTTCTCTTGCAGCGCTACGCGCTGCGGAAGGGGGACGCAGCCCTCGCTGCGGGGCGGCGCGGCCGGCGTAGGCCCTTGCTCGGCTGCCTTCGCTTGGGCAGCGTCAGTGGCATAGGCCACACTGATTTTTAAGCCAAATATTGCTCTAGAGCTTATGAAATAAGCGCTGGCAGCTATCAAAAAGATAGTCCCATGACATCCCTCGGTCGGCGGTTCTCCGCACTTGTTCTGGTCTTGCTGTTGCCTTTGTTGCTGCTGTCGCGTGCCCATGCGGCGGCGGGTGCTTACGAGGCAGAGCTGCCGGCGGAACTGGCCACCGCGCGCGACCTGTGCGCCCTCGTGCCCTGCAAGGATGTGTTTCCGGGCGCCACCCATTTTTCCGAACGCAAGGGCCAGCCGCCCTACGTAGAGGCATACGACCAGGCCAGCGAGCCGCGCAAGCTGCTCGGCTACGTCATGCTCTCGACCGACATCACCGACACGCCTGCCTACTCGGGCAAGCCGGTGGTCACGCTCATCGGCATGGACACGCAAGGCCGCTTTGTGGGCGTGAAGGTGCTCAAGCATTCCGAGCCCATCCTGCTGCTGGGCATTCCTGAATCGGCACTGCTCAACTTCAACGCCCAGTACCTGGGCAAGTCGGTGGCTGACAAGATCGAGGTGGGCCAGTCGCGCCCCGATGAGAACGTGATCGGGCTCGATGCCATCTCGGGCGCCACCGTCACCGTCATCGCGCAGAACCAGGTCATGATGGCTTCGGGCTCGGCCGTGGCGCGGCAGGTGGGCATCCTCGCGCCCACGGTGCGCGAACCCGCCCGCTATGCCGAAACCGGCAAGCGCCTGACCTGGGCCGACATGGTGCAGCAAGGCGTGGTGCAACGCCTGCGTGTGCAGCCCGAACAGGTGGGGCTGGACAAGGGCCCCGAGCCTTTCATCGAGCTGTGGTTTGGCGACCTGAACCACCCCGACCTGGGCAAGAGCCTGCTGGGCGACAACGGCTGGAACAATCTGCGCCTGCAGCTCAAGGAAGGCGAGCACGCCTTCTTCATCATCCGCACGGGCGGCAAGGAATCCTTCAAGGGCTCGGGCTTTGTGCGCGGCGGCATTTACGACCGGGTGCAGGTGCGCCAAGGGGCAGATTCCTTCACCTTCCGTGACCTCGATGCGCTCAACCTCTATGGCCTGGATGCGGCTGGAGCACCGAGCTACAACGAGTCCGTCATCTTCATCATCCGCTCGGCCGCGTTCTCTGCCGCCTACCCCTGGAAGCTGAGCTTCCTGGGCAACCGCGTGGACCGCGCCACCGGCACCCGCAGCTTCACCAGCTTTGATACGCCTTACTGGCTGCCCGCCAGCATGCTGCAAGGCGGCCGCCCCACCATTGAAGAACCCGACGCACCCTGGGTGCGCGTGTGGAAGACGCGTGCGGTGGAGATTGCGCTGTTCGCGCTGGTGCTCATCGCCGTCACAGTGGTGTACGCCTTCCGCGAAAAGCTCACCCGCCTGTCCACCCACAAGAACAAGTGGCCCGTCAATGGCTTCAAGTACACCTTCTGGGCCCTGGCCATTTTCTGGATCGGCTTTGGCGCCATGGCGCAGCCCTCCATCACGCAGGTGCTGACCTGGTTCCACTCGCTGCTGTTCCAGTGGACGTGGTCGCTGTTCCTGTCTGATCCGTTCATCTTCCTGTTCTGGATCTTCATCATCGTCACCGTGTTCCTGTTCGGGCGCGGCCTGTTCTGCGGCTGGATGTGCCCGTTCGGCTCGCTGCAAGAAGCGATCTACAAGGTCGCTCGCATGATCGGCCTCAAGCGCTTCCAGACCCAGCTGCCGCAGAAGTGGCACGACCGTCTCAAGTGGGTGAAGTACGCGGTGTTCTTCGGCCTGCTGGTGGTGTCGATGTTCTCCATGGGCCTGGCTGAAAAGCTGGCCGAGGTGGAGCCGTTCAAGACCACCTTCCTGGTGGGTGTGATGAACCGCGCCTGGCCCTACAGCCTGTTTGTGGCTGCCATCTTGGGCGTGTCGATCTTCATCGAGCGGCCTTATTGCAAATACATCTGCCCGCTGGGCGCGTCGCTTGCGATGCCCAGCACGTTCCGCTGGTTTGGCCTCAAGCGCAAGCAGGACTGCAACAGCTGCAAGGCCTGCGCCGTGGGCTGTGGTGCACAGGCCATTGATGCCGATGGCCGCATTGACCACCGCGAATGCCTGCACTGCCTGGACTGCATGGTGCTCTACACCGACACCAAGGGCTGCCCGCCCCTGGCCAAGGAACGCAAGCGCCGCGAGAAGGATGGCCTGGAGATCACGCCTATCGGCAAGAACGGCTACTTCATTCCGATCCACCCCGCCACGGTGGCTGACCAGATTTCGGCGAAGGCCGCACAAGGGCCTGATCCACGCATGCCCACGCCCCCTGCACAGCCCGCCCCCAAGTCCGGTGCACGCGGCCTGCGCTGGGTGCTGCTGGAGCTGGTAGACCACCTGTGGCCCTGGAGCCGTGAGGGCTGGGCATCGCGCCGCGCCTTGCAGGTGGCAGGCTTCTCGCTGGCCGTGGCTGCCAGCGTGGCCTGGGTCATGGCCGCCATGGGCTCGCTGTCGTCGGGCGCCATCATTGGCTGGTGGTTTGGCTGGAGCGTGTACGAGGTGCTGATCCGCCTGTCGGGCAAGCGCTATGTGAAAGACGGCCCCTGGTGGCGCGACCAGTACCGCGTGGCCGGTGTGATGGACATGCTGAGCTACGTGGGCTTCAAGAACCTGCTGATCGGCGCCGCCTTGTTCCTGGCCATCAAGACCCTGGTAGGGTTGGCGTGATGAAGCCGAGCCTCGCCGCCATCGCGCTGCTGGCCTTTGCCGCCAGCCTGCTCAGCCAGCCTGCCAGCGCCGCCACCGTGCGCGTGCAGGCCGGGCAAGACCTGCAGGCCGCCGTGCAAGCTGCCGCCCCTGGCGACACGGTGGAGGTGGAGCGGGGCTTTTACCGCGTGAACCTGCGCATCGACAAGGCGCTGACGCTGCGGGGCATCAACCGTCCCACGCTCAGCGGCGGGCAGGTGGGCGACACCATCCGCGTCACCGCGCCCGACGTGGTGCTGGAAGGCCTGATCGTGCGCGACTCAGGCACCAGCCTCAAGGATCAGAACGCGGGCATCTACATTTACCCTGGCGCGCACCGCGCCGTGGTGCGCAAGAACGACCTCACCTACAACCTGTTCGGCCTGTGGATTGAAAAGGCCAACGATGTGCGGGTGGAGCACAACACCATCACCGGCCTGCGCAACGTGAACTCATCGCAGCGCGGCAATGGCGTGCAGCTGTACAACACCACCGGCGCACGCATCGAAGGCAACCACATCAGCTTTGTGCGCGATGCGCTGTATGTGGACGTTTCGCACCACGCCATCTTCCGTGGCAACAAGCTGCACCACAGCCGCTACGGCACGCACTACATGAATTCCTACTACAACCTGTGGGAAGACAACGACACCTACCTGAACCGGGGGGGCCTCGCGCTGATGGAAGTGCGCGACCAGGTGGTGCGCAACAACCGCGCCTGGGGCAACAGCGACCACGGCATCATGCTGCGCACGCTGCAAGACTCGGTCATCGAGAACAACGTGGTGGCCGACAACGCACGCGGCTTCTTCATCTACGACGTGGAATACGCCACCCTGCGCGGCAACCTCATCCTGCGCAACACCGTGGGCGTTCACCTTTCAGCAGGCTCCACCCGCAACAAGGTGGAAGGCAATGACTTCATCGGCAACCGCGAACAGGTGCGTTACGTGGGCGCACGCGACGAGCGCTGGGGCACCGAGAGCGGCAACTACTGGAGCAACTACCTGGGCTGGGACCGTGATGGCAACGGCGTGGGCGATGTGCCCTACGAAGCCAACGACATGGTGGACCGCCTGACCTGGCGCCACCCAACCATCAAGCTGCTGCTGGCCAGCCCTGCGGTGCAGGCACTGCGCCTGGTGGGCCAGCAGTTCCCTGTGCTGCGCGTGCCCACCGTGGTGGACCCCAAGCCCCGCATGCAACCGAATCAACCCCAACGGAGTTTTCAGCGTGACACGCAAACCTCCCCCCACTGACCCGAGCGCAACCGCCGCCATTGAGGTGCGAGGCGTGCACAAGCACTACGGTGCCCTGCACGCCGTGGACGGCATCGACCTGCGCGTGGAGCGCGGTGAGATCTTCGGCCTCATCGGCCACAACGGCGCGGGCAAGAGCACGCTGTTCAAGATGATCCTGGGCCTGGTGCCCGCTACCTCGGGCGACATCCGGGTCAGCGGCGCCACGGTGCAGGGCCGCAACTTTCGCGCTGCGCGCCGCCACCTGGGCTACCTGCCTGAAAACGTGGTGCTGTACGACAACCTGAACGGGCTGGAAACCCTGCATTTCTTCGCCCGCCTCAAGGGCGCGCCGCTGTCGCAGTGCCAGGCGCTGCTGGACCGCGTGGGCCTGGCCCATGCGGGCAAGCGATCAGTGCGCGAATACTCCAAAGGCATGCGCCAGCGCCTGGGCTTTGCGCAGGCGCTGCTCGGCAACCCGCAGGTGCTGCTGCTGGACGAGCCCACCAACGGCCTGGACCCGCAGGCCATCCGCGACTTCTACGCCACGCTGCGCGAGTTGCAGGCTGCTGGAGTCACCATCGTCATCACTTCGCACATCCTGGCCGAGCTGCAAGAACGTGTGGACCGGCTGGCCATCCTGGCCGCAGGCAAGCTGCAGGCCCTGGGCAGCGTGCAAGCACTGCGTGAACAGGCCCAGATGCCGCTGACCATTGAGCTGGCGCTGAACGAAGCCGACATCCCCGCTGCGGTGCTGGCCCTGGCACCCTTGGCGGGCATCACCACCACCGCAAACACCAACGCCAACCCCAGCGGGCTCAGCATCAGCTGTCCGCGCAGCGCCAAGATGGCCGTGCTGGGCGCACTGGGGCCACTGGGTGCCAAGGTGCTGGATGTCAACATCATCGAGCCCTCGCTCGAAGACGTGTACTTCGGTCTGCGGGAGAACTGAGCCATGGAATTCACACAGATCCTCACCATCGCGGGCAAGGAATTCCGCGACCGCATGCGCAACCGCTGGGTGCTGGCCGTGGCGCTGGTGTTCACGGTGTTCTCACTCGCCATTGCCTACTTTGGCGGCGCGCAGCAAGGCACCGTGGGCTTTCGCTCCATCGAATTCACCATCGCCAGCCTGGTCAGCCTGGTCATCTACCTCATTCCGCTGATCGCGCTGCTGCTGGGCTTTGACGCCATCGTGGGCGAGCGTGAGCGGGGCTCGCTCGACCTGCTGCTGTCCCTGCCCATCACGCGGATTGAGCTGCTGCTGGGCAAGTACCTGGGGCTGGCGGCGGCACTCACGCTGTCCACCCTGGCGGGCTTTGGTCTGGTGGCTGTGCTGCTGTACCGGCAGTTCAACTCGGCGGGCCTGTTCCACTACGGCGGCTTCATGGTCAGTTCGGTGCTGCTGGGTCTGGCCTTCTTGAGCCTGGCCGTGCTGCTGTCCGTCCTGACCCATGAGCGCACGCGCGCATCGGGTCTGGCGATTGCCACCTGGTTCTTCTTTGTGCTGGTGTTTGATTTGTTGCTGCTCGGCGCCCTGGTGGCCACAGGCGGCAGCCACGGCGGTGCGGCCATGGCCTACCTGCTGCTGCTCAACCCCGCAGACGTTTTCCGCATCCTCAACGTGTTCTCGCTGGAAGACGTGCGCACCCTGTACGGGCTCACCAGCATCGTGCCCCCTGCCCTGGCCAAGCCATGGCTGATGGGCTCGGTGATGGCGGCCTGGATTGTGGTGCCACTTGGCCTGGCGAGCTGGAGATTCAAACCATGACCCATCCATATCACCCTCAATGCGGCTGCGCCACCCGGCGCCACATGATGGGCTGGGCTGCCCTCGCCTCCATCGGCGCCATCACGGGCCTTACTGAGCTGACCGGTTGCAGCCAGGCCGACAACAGCAGCGCCCAATCCCTCAAGCCCATGGAAATTGACGGTGCCACCAGTTGCGAGCTCGACGGCATGCTGCTGGCCGACTACCCCGGCCCCAAGGCGCAGGTGCGCTTTGCGGGGCAAGACAAGCCCTCGTTCTTCTGCGACACGGTGGAATTGTTTGCCACCCTGCTGGCAGGCGAACAAGTGCGGGCCGCCCAGGCGGTGTACGTGCAGGACATGGGCCAGGCCGACTGGAACGCCCCCAAGGGCCACTGGATTGACGCCAAGACAGCAGTGTATGTGGTGGGCGGCAAGCGCCATGGCTCGATGGGCCCAACCATCGGCAGCTTTGCGCAAGAGGCCGACGCGAAGAAGTTTGCAGGCGAATACGGCGGCAAGGTGCTGCGCTTCGCTGAAATCACGCCCGCCATGGTGGACCTGAGCGGCGGCGCGCTGCACGACACGCGGATGTAACCATGCTCTCGCAGCCATCCTGCCCACCCGCAGCCCGCGGCCCGCAGCCCACCCGGCGCATGGCCGTCGCTGCGCTGCTGCTGGGCACTGCAGCGACGGCCGCGTGGCAGTGGCAATCAGGCTGGGGACAGCAGGAGGCAGAGACTACAACGCCACCCACCGTGGGCGGCGATGTGTGCGTAGTGGCGCCCCCCACGCCGTATGACCCAGCTTCCGGCAAGCCCCTGGCGGCACCGCGCGATGTGCCCGCAGACGCACGCTGCCCGGTGTGCGGTATGTACCCGGCTCGCTCACGCGCCTGGGCGGGGCAGGTCATCTTTGCCGACGGGGACGCATTCTTTTTCGACTCCCCCCTGAGCCTGATGATGTACCTGGGCAACGTGGGTCACTACACGCGCGGCCGCACGGCCAGCGCCATCGTGGCCCGCTATGTCACCGACATGGACAGTGGGGCCTGGGTGGATGCGCAGCAAGCGGTGTATGTGGCGGGCTCCTCAGCCCTGGGGCCCATGCGGGCGGGCAACCTGCCTGCCTTTGCAGACCGCGGCGCTGCCCAGCGCTTTGTGCAGGCACGCGGGGGGCGGATTCTGGGTTTTGACGCCATCGACGCGCCCCTGCTCACCAGCCTGGCACCACAGCGCCGCAGCACTGGCGACCAGCACGCGCATTGAACGCACTAAACGCCTGGCTTTTTGCTATATTTTCAATAGCTGCAAGCGCTTATCCAGCAAGCGCTGGAGTTCGATTAACCCATAAAAAACGCCCCTCAACAGGGGCGCTTCTTCATCACGACTGGCTGGTGGGCTCGGTGGCCGGAACCGCCTTGAACAGTGCCGCGACCTTGCGCTTGGGCTTGATGTTGGCCGAAATGCCGCTGCGCGCGGGCACCTTGGCGGCAGCTTCCCAAGCGGGTGCTGCGTCAGAGACGCTGGGCTCGTAAGGCTTGGCAAAGAACGGGTCACGCGACACCGAGGCAGGGCGGAAGCCGCGGTAGTCACGGGGTTCGCGGCCCTCACGCGGTTCACGGGGTTCGCGCGCCTCGCGGCGGTGGGCAGAGCCTGCGCTGCGCGGGTCGTTCGAATCCGCACCTTCGCGCCATGCGCGGCGGCCATCGTTGATACGTTCCTTGGGACGGTCTTCGTCGTATTCGATAGCTTCGAGATCGATCTTCTTCTTGATGAGCTTTTCAATGTCGCCCACCAGGCGGGCATCGCTGCCCGACACCAGCGTCACAGCCAAGCCAGACGCGCCAGCACGGCCCGTGCGGCCAATGCGGTGCACGTAGTCTTCGGCATTGAAGGGCACATCGAAGTTGAACACGGCAGGCACGTCCTTGATGTCCAGACCACGCGCGGCCACATCGGTACACACCAGCAGATCCACTTCGCCCCGTTTGAAGGCTTCCAGCGCTTTCAGGCGCTCATCCTGGCTCTTGTCACCGTGCAGCGCCGCGGTCTTGAGGCCTTCGCGCTCCAGGCTGCGGGCCAGGCGGCCACAGCCGAGCTTGCTGTTCACAAAGATGAACGCCTGCTTGATGCCACGGGTTTTGAGCACCTGGTGGATGGCGCGGCGCTTGTCATCATCGCCTGCGCTGTAAAAGCGCTGCTCCACCGTGGAGGCCGTCTCGTTCGGGCGGGCCACTTCGATGGTGACGGGGTTTTGCAGGTAACTGCTGGCCAGGCGTTTGATTTCAGGCGAGAACGTGGCGCTGAAGAGCAGCGTGGTGCGCTGCTTGGGCAGGTACGACAGGATGCGCTGCAGATCGGGCAAAAAGCCGATGTCCAGCATGCGGTCCGCCTCGTCGAGCACCACGTACTCCACCTGGTTGAGCACAGCGTTCTTGGCTTCGATGTGGTCGAGCAGGCGGCCGGGGGTGGCCACCAGCACTTCTACGCCTTTTTTCAGCTCCAGCGTCTGTGGCTTCATGTCCATGCCGCCAAACACCACGGTGCTGCGCAGCTTGGTGTACTTGGCGTACAGGGCGATCTGCTGGGCGACCTGATCGGCCAGTTCGCGCGTGGGCAGCAGCACCAAGGCGCGCACGGGGTGACGTGCAGGCGAGGTGGAGCTGTTTTCGTGTTTGAGCAGACGCTGCAGCAGGGGCAGCGAAAAGGCTGCCGTCTTGCCGGTGCCTGTTTGGGCCGCACCCATCACGTCCTGCCCCGTCAACACGACGGGAATGGCCTGTGCCTGGATGGGCGTCATGGATTCGTAGCCCATTTCGGCTACGGCGCGCGCTAGCGGCTCGGCCAGCGATAAATTGGAAAAGGAACTTGTCATTTAGCCCACTATTGTCGCACCGCAGGCCCAAGAACGCATTTTTTTCCAGATGGGCGGGGCTGGATACGTGCAGCTGCGGTGACAGACGATGCAAACTGCTATCAAAAACATAGCTAATAGCGCTTGCTTAATGGGCGTTACAGCACGATTCCATAAAAAATCAACGCAGTGCCATGCTTGCCTTCCCCTGGGCCGAGCGCGGCTTTACAGGCTGCGAGCAGAAAACGTGTCGCAGGCCTGCACCGAGCCCTGCTTCAAACCCGTGTGGAACCAGCGCTGGCGCTGCGCGCTGCTGCCATGGGTGAAGCTGTCGGGCACCACGGCGCCGCCACTGGCGCGCTGCAGGGCGTCGTCGCCAATGCGTGCGGCCGCATTCATGGCCTCTTCGACATCGCCCTGCTCCAGAATCTGCCGTGCGTTTTGCGCGTGGTGGGCCCACACGCCGGCAAAGCAATCGGCTTGAAGCTCCAGCCGCACCGACATGGCGTTGTATTCCTTCTGGCTCACCCGGCCGCGCATCTGGTCCACCTTGGAAGTGATGCCAAGCAAGTGCTGCACATGGTGGCCCACCTCATGGGCAATCACGTAGGCCTGGGCAAAGTCGCCGGGCGCGCCCAGGCGGCTCTTGAGGGTTTCGTAAAAGCCCAGGTCGATGTACACCTTCTGGTCTGCGGGGCAGTAAAACGGCCCCATGGCTGCCTGCCCTGTGCCGCAGGCAGTGGGTGTGGCGCCGCGAAACAGCACCAGGCGTGGCTCCTGGTAACGCCCCCCGCCCTCGCGGAAAACCGCTTGCCAGACATCTTCCGTATCCGCCAGCACGGTCGATACGAAGCGGGCCATGGTGTCGTCTGCCGGTGGGCGCTGCGCAGGGGCCTGCTGCACCTGCGCAGGCATACCACCCCCACTGAGCAGGCCAAGAATTGTGAGCGGGTTGATGCCCAGCACCCAGCCGCCCACAAGCGCGATCACGATGGTGCCGATGCCGATACTGCGCCCCCCAAATACGGGCATGCCGCCCCCACCCCCACTGCCACGGCGGTCTTCCACGTTGTCCGACTCGCGGTTGCCTTCCCATTTCATGCTGTTGCTCCCTGCACCTCGCCACCACGCGGGGTATGGCCTCGATATTAGGGCCAATTCCCGGCAGTCCATCCGGCGCGGAGGCGCTGATTGGTAAACAACAGTGAGCTCGCCTGCCACCCTTGGCCGGTGCCGGATAGCGGGTTTTGCACAGCAGCCGCCCTTGAAGCCTGTATAAAGTGCGACCATGCTGACCACGCAACCTGCAGGCCGTTTTGCCGCGCCCCCATTCACGAAGGCGCCAAGGCGCGGCCCGGGCAACCAGCCCCCTGAAGGACTTCATCGGTGCCATTGAACACCCTCCCCGCTCTCATCTCGGGGCGCAGCCTGCGCACCCAAATTGCCTGGGTGTTCGGCGCTCTCGTGGTGACGCTGGCGGTGCTGCTGTCGCTCGGATTTGGCGAGGCACTCAAGCGCCGCATCCAGGGCGACGCCAACGCATCCCTGCAGATGGTGACGGACAACACGGCTGCCTTCCTGGCCCATGGCTTGTTTGAGCGCATTCGCGAAGTGCAGGTGCTGGCCGACGCAGAAGTCATCTGGCGCCAGGGGCTGGACTCCGCCGAAGTCAAGCACGTGCTGGCCCGCCAGCACGCCATGCAACCCCACAGCCTCTGGCTTGGCGTGGCCGACGCCCAGGGTGTGGTGCGTGCCGCCACCGGCAACATGCTGCTGGGCCAGAACGTGGAAGAACGGCCCTGGTTCCGGGCTGGCCTGCAAGCGCCCTACGTGGGTGACGTCCAACCCGCCAAGCTGCTCGAAAGCCTCTTGCCGCCCACCAAGAGCGGCGACCCCTACCGATTCGTGGACTTTGCCGCGCCCATCCGCATCGGATCGACCACGGTGGGCGTGCTGGGGGTGCATGGCTACTGGGAATGGGTCAACGAGATGATCCAGACCCTGACACCTGCCGTAGCGCGTGAGCAGCAACTGGAAGTATTCATCTTTGACAGAAGCGGTCAGCTCATCCATGCCCCAGGCCGGCAGCAAGCGGTGCTGCAGCGGCTGGGCCAGACGCTGCCCGACCCCGGCTTTGCCAAAGTTCCCAGCGATGCCCACCAGCCCCGTGAAATCAAGGTGCTGCGCTGGCAAGACGGCAAGACCTACCTGACCGCGCACGCACACTTGCCCGCACGCAACGCTGAAAGCGACCTGGGCTGGCACATCGTGGCGCGCATTCCCGTGGACATTGCCTTTGCCCAAGCCGATGAGGCCGTGGCCAAAGCCCTGCTGGGTGGCTTGGCAGCGGCCGCCGTGGCATCGCTCCTGGCCTGGTTGGCCGCGCGCCGGCTGAGCGAGGACCTGGACGCGCTGGCGCGGGCCGCGAAGGATCTGGAGGCAGGCAAGCGTGGGGCCGACATCCCTGCGGCCCACAGCAGCCGCGAAGTGCAGCGGCTGTCCTCCGCGCTGCGCGACATGATCCACAAACTGCTGTCTGCCAACGAGGCGATGGAAACCCAGGTGCGGCAGCGCACCCAGCAGCTGGAAGAAGCCAACCAGGAGCTGGACCGCCAGGCCCGCAGCGACCCGCTGACCGGGCTGCTCAATCGCCGCGGTTTTGACGCGCAAATGAACCACGACCTGGCCCTGGCACGCCGCAGCGGCCGCCCCTTGTCGATCATCACGGTGGATGTGGACCACTTCAAACGCATCAATGACACGCATGGTCATGATGTGGGCGACCAGGTACTGCAGCGGCTGGCCGCCACACTGGCCACGCGGCTGCGCCAATCCGACGTGGTGACCCGGCTGGGCGGTGAGGAATTTGCGGTGCTTTTGCCCGACACCGACCTGGAAGGCGCGCGCACCATTGCACAGGAGCTGGTGGATTCACAAGCGTCTCTGGGCTACCCGGTGATTGGCGGGCTCACCATCAGCGCGGGGGTGTCCACACTGCGGGGCGCGGAAGACACGGCGCAGGAACTGCTGCGGCGGGGCGACATGGCGCTGTACCAGGCCAAGCGCGAGGGCCGCAACTGCGTGGTGGTGCAGGCGTAGCGCGGGGGCGAGCCTTCACTCGCCTTCGGCTGCAACGCCCGCTAACGGATGGGCCTCAGGCCTTGGGCAGGGTAACGCCCACCTGGCCTTGGTATTTGCCGCCGCGGTCCTTGTAGCTGACCTCGCAGACGTCGTCCTTATCGCTTTCAAAGAACAGCACCTGGGCGCAGCCCTCGCCCGCATAAATGCGCGCAGGCAGTGGCGTGGTATTGGAAAACTCCAGCGTCACGTAGCCTTCCCACTCGGGCTCGAACGGAGTGACATTGACGATGATGCCGCAGCGCGCATAGGTGCTTTTGCCCAGGCAGATGGTGAGCACGTTGCGCGGAATGCGGAAGTACTCCACCGTGCGGGCCAGCGCAAAACTGTTGGGCGGGATGATGCAGCTGTCGCCGTGGAAATCGACAAAGCTCTTTTCATCAAAGTTCTTGGGGTCCACCACCGTGCTGTGGATGTTGGTGAAGACCTTGAATTCAGGCGCGCAGCGGATGTCGTACCCGTAGCTGCTGGTGCCGTAGCTGATGATCTTGTGGCCTTCGCGTTCACGGATCTGGCCAGGCTCGAAGGGCTCGATCATGCCGTGCTCTTCGGCCATGCGGCGGATCCACTTGTCGCTCTTGATACTCATCGAATGACTCCTGCGCTGCAGCACCCACGTGGCTGCAGATCGGTGCGCCAGGTGAGATGCTATTAAATATGTAGCTGGTAGCGCTTTTACATCAAGCGCTAGGGGCGTATTTTGCTTGAGAAATCACGGTTTGCTCGATCACCCGGTCGTCGCCCAGCACGATCAGCGCAAACAATAGCTCATCCAGGCTCTGGGCCTGGCGCGTCTTGCGCGCCAGCAGCGGCGTGGCTTCGGGGTTGAGCACCAGAAAGTCGGCCTCGCACCCAGGCTGCAGGTTGCCCACCACACCCGCCAGGCCCAGCGCCCGGGCTGCACCCGCCGTGTGTTGCCACCACAGCTGCTGGGGCGAGAGGCTCAGGCCGGGCTTGGTCTGCCCTTCACGCCCCACGTAGTAGGCGGCCATCATCGTATGGAAGGGGCTGAAGCTGGTGCCCCCGCCCACGTCACTGGCCAGTCCGTAGCGAAATCCCACCCGGTCGGCACTCGCGTAGTCGAAAAACCCGCTGCCCAGAAAAAGGTTGCTCGTCGGGCTGACGGCGGCCACTGCGCCGGTGTCGCGCATCAGGGCCCGGTCATCGTCATCGAAGTGGATGCAGTGCGCATACACGGCACGCTCGCGCATCAGGCCAAAGTCGTCGTACACGCCAAGGTAGCTGCGCGAGCGCGGAAACAGCTCGCGCGCCCAGCGGATTTCGTCCAGGTTCTCGGCCACATGCGACTGGATCCACACATCGGGGTAGCGTGCCGCCAGCTCGCCCGCGCCGCGCAGTTGCGCAGGCGTGCTTGTGGGGGCAAACCGCGGCGTGATGGCGTAGCCCAGGCGGTCCACACCGTGCCAGCGCTGGATCAGCGCTTCGGTATCGATGAGGCTTTGTTCGGTGTCGTCGCGCACACCATCGGGCGAGTGGCGATCCTGCAGCACCTTGCCGGTGATCAGGCGCAAATGCTGGCGCTGTGCCTCGGTGAACAAGGCATTCACCGAGGCGGGGTGCGAGGTGGAAAATGCCAGCGCCGTGGTCACGCCGTTGCGCAACAGCTCTGCTATAAAAAACTGAGCTACTTGCGCACTGTAATCGGGCGCTGCAAAGCGTTTTTCATGCGGAAATGTGTAGTTCTCCAGCCAGGGCAGCAAGCCGTCAGCGGGCGAACCGATCACGTCCGTCTGCGGGAAGTGGATGTGCATATCCACAAACCCGGGCGCAAGGATACGCCCCGGCAGGTGGGTGACAGGCTGGTCTGCGTATTGCGAGCACAGCGCCTGCCATGAACCTGCCGCCAGCACACGCTGGCGGCCCTGCGCGTCGGGGCCAATGGCCAGCAGGCCATCTTCGTCATACAGGGCGCGGCCGTCGTCGGCAAAGCGCAATAGGGCGGAACGGTATACAGACATGGGTACTAGGGCCTGTTCACACTATTTTTGCCAGTGCGAAGGCCATGAAAGCCGCGCCAATCTAGGCGCGTGACGACGCCAAGGCCGGGGCCTTGGCTAGAAACGCAACAACGAGTGGCGCGGCTTTCATGGCCTTCCCTTCGGGTTGCAACCAAAAAGAGCCATCCGCGGCGTTGCCAAGCCTCGCTGGGGCCGCACCCCAGCTTCGTTTGGCGCCTGGCGCCTGACTCTTTTTGATTGCAACGCATCTGGCAAAAATAGTGTGAACAGGCCCTAGCTTACTGGCACCGCGCCATGCCCACATACTGCACGCCCCATAGTGGCTATGGACGGCAGCTTGCAAGGCATGGGCCGAGTCAATGCGGGAACGCGAACGCGCTCAACGCGCTAGCTTGCCCACCACCCCTTCCACCAGCCAGTTCATCTGCAGGATCTGTGCATCGCCCAGCGCCTGGCCTGCAGCAATCCGCTCCTGCCCCTCGTTGTCGCGCACGGGGGTCTTGCCTGCACGGAAGGGCAGGAGCGTGCCGGCTCCAATGGCCTTTTGCGCTTTCAGCACCTCTTGCTGCACAGCCGCCGGCACGCGGTTGCCAAAGGCACCAACGCGGATCATCTCTTCGCGCACGCCGCCCCAGAGGTTGGCACTCTTCCAGGTGCCGTTGGCTGCAGCGCGAACGCGCTCGGTGTAGTAGCGCCCCCACTGGTGCGTCACGGCCACGATCTGCGCATCAGGCCCGATTCGCCGCATGTCGGAGTGGTAAGCCACGGCCATCTTGCCGCGCTCTTGCGCCGCTGCCATCACGGCCGTGGAGCCGGTGTGGAAGGCGATCACGTCCACGTCCTGGTTGAACAGCGCCATGGCGGCATCGCGTTCCTTGGGGGGGTCAAACCACACGTTGAGCCACACGACCTTGACGGTGGCCTGCGGGTTGACCGAGCGCATCCCCAGGGTAAAGGCATTGATGCCCTGCAGCACCTCAGGAATGGGGAAGCCCGCCACAAAACCGGCGACACCGGTCTTGCTCATGCGGCCTGCCGCGATGCCCGCCAGGTAGCGGCCTTCGTAGTAGCGGGCATTGGCTGTAGCCACATTGGCGGTCTGCTTGTAGCCGGTGATGGATTCAAACTTCACATGGGGAAAATCCTGCGCCACCTTGAGCGTGGGCTCCATGTAGCCAAAGCTGGGGGTGAAGATGATCTGGTGCCCGGTGGCAGCCAGATCGCGGATCACACGTTCGGCATCCGCGCCCTCGGCTACGTTCTCGACAAACGTGGTTTTGACCTGGCTGCCCAGCGCGGCCTCGACGGCCTTGCGCCCCTCTTCGTGCTGGCGCGTCCAGCCCGCCTCCGTGATGGGCGAGACATAGACAAAGCCAGCTTTCACGGGCTCGGCCTGCGGCTTCGCGGGGGTTTGGGAAAAAGCGGGGGAGAAAAAACAGGCGGCCGCGAGCGCGGCAGCGAGGTTTTTGTACATGGTGTTCCTCTACATGGCCCGAAGATAAAAACAAGAAAACCGCCGGGCAGCGGTTTTCAAGAGATTCGGATTTTACAGGTGGATCACGCGAGGCGCTTCAAGCTGGGGTTTGCCTGGTAACCCAGACGGAACTGGCCCACCACTTCGCTCAGGCGCTGGGCCTGGTCATTCAGGCTCTGCGCAGCGGCGGTGGATTCTTCCACCAGCGCTGCGTTTTGCTGCGTCATTTGGTCGAGTTGAGTCACCGCCACGTTGACCTGGCCGATGCCATGGCTTTGCTCTTTGGTGGCAGCACTGATCTCGCCCATCATGTCGGTCACACGTTTGACGCTGGCCACGATTTCGTCCATGGTCGAGCCCGCATCGCCCACCAGGCGGGCTCCATCCTCCACGCTTTGCACGCTGGCGCCAATCAGGCTCTTGATCTCGCGCGCAGCATTGGCAGAACGTTGCGCCAGACTGCGCACTTCGCTGGCCACCACCGCAAAGCCGCGGCCTTGCTCGCCAGCGCGGGCCGCTTCCACTGCAGCGTTTAGCGCCAGGATGTTGGTCTGGAAGGCGATGCTGTCGATCACGCCGATGATGTCGGAGATCTTCTTGGAGCTGTTGTTGATCTCGTCCATGGTGCTGACCACCTGGGCCACCACATCGCCTCCACGCTGCGCCACTTGCGCAGCCGAGTTGGCCAGCATGCTGGCCTGGGTAGCCGCATCGGCACTGTGCTGCACGGTGCTGGTCAGCTCTTCCATGGAACTGGCCGTTTCCTGCAGGCTGCTGGCGGCGCTTTCGGTGCGGGCGCTCAAGTCCTGGTTGCCCGAAGCAATCTGGTGGCTGGCGGTGGAGATGTTGTCCACCACGCCCCGCACTTGCTGCAGCGCTGTCTGCAACACCGTGCGCATCTGGTCGATGGCGCGCAGCAAATGTCCGGTTTCATCGTTGGAGTAAGACGCCTGGGCCTGCCCGGTCAGATCGAGGTTGGCAATATCGCGGGCGCTGGCCTCGGCCAGCTTGAGGGGGCGGGTGATGCTGAGCGACAGGTACCACGACAGCACCAGGCCCAGCAGCAAGGAAAGCAGGCCGCAAACCACCAGCAGCACGCTGGTTTGCGAACGCAGGTCGTCATTGCGCTTGGCGGCAGCGTCCAGCTGGGCACGCTGGCCTGTGGCCACTTCCTGCACAGCAGCCACGTAGCTGCGGGCCATAGGTTCAAAACGCTCGGCAAAGGCTTTGGCAGCGCCATCTGGATCACCCGCTTTTTTCAGCTTGTTCACTTCCTCACGCGCAGACAGATAGCCCTTGCGCAATTCCGACACCTTGTCGTTCAACGCCTTTTGCTCGGGCGTCACCATCTGCGACTCCACATACTTCTGCAACTCGTTGGTCTCAGAAATGGCAGCCGCCGTGGCCGGGGCAAAGTACTCGACCAGGCTGGGGTCGCTGCTCTTGGCAATGGCAGCGGCACGCTGCACGCCAGCCGTGGTGTTGCGCAGCCAGTCGGCGGCGGCGCGCTCGGTTTTCAGGTTCACGGCCAGCATGGCATCGGTGACCTCGCCCATTTGCTGCAGCTTGAACACGGCAAACAGGCTGGTCAGCAACGACAGGGAAAGAATGAGGCCGAGCACGCAGGCCAGGCGCTTGGCAATGGATAACTGATTGAGAAACATAGGTGATGACGGGGTGGGTTACGGAACTGGCCGACCAGCAGCCGCGCAGAGGGCTGGGTGGCAAGCAGCGCGACCTCCTCCGGAAAACGCTCAGGGGGAGTCGTCGCGCTTCAGTCCGCGCGCTTGGTGCACAGGGCCAAACGCAACAAAGTGCAACATGATACCCCGCGAACCTTACAACAAAAAATGGAGAACAGATTGTCAATCCCCATCTTCCCCAACCAGTAGCATGGCAAGGCTGCGGGGGATGGAAACCCCGCATCAACCGCCGACGATTCAGTAGTCGTGCTCAACAAACTTCTCAAAGGTCTCCTTGAGCTGGTGCTCCCACGCCCGTTTTTGCGGGTTGGTGGCAAAGCTGGCCTCAAAGCTGTTGAACGCCAGTTGGTACGCGTGCCTGGCCGTCAGACCGGTGGCGGCAAAAAGCTGGGTGAAGTTCTCGTTGATGTAGCCGCCAAAGTAAGCAGGGTCATCGGAATTGACGGTGACGGCCAGCCCAGCATCCAGCAGCTTGCCCAGGTTGTGGTCAGCCAGGTTGGGGAAGACGCAAAGCTTCTGGTTTGACAGTGGGCACACCGTGAGCGGCGTGCGGTCTTGCGCCAGGCGCTGCATCAGGGCGGCGTCGTGGATGGCTTGCACGCCATGGTCGATGCGCTCCACCTTCAGCACATCCAGCGCGCTCCAGATATAGGCCGGAGGGCCTTCCTCACCCGCGTGAGCCACCAGGTGCAAACCCAGCTCCTTGCAGCGGGCAAACACCCGGGCAAACTTCTCTGGCGGGTGGCCGAGTTCACTGCTGTCCAACCCCACGCCGATGAACTTGTCGCGAAATGGCAAGGCCTGCTCCAGCGTTTCAAAGGCAGACTCTTCGCTCAGGTGGCGCAGGAAGCACAGGATCAACGAGGCGTTCACCCCCAGTTTCTGCCCCGCATCCACGCAGGCGCGGTGCAGGCCATGCACCACCGTGGCCATGGTCACGCCGCGCTCGGTGTGTGTCTGCGGGTCAAAGAACAACTCAGCGTGTACCACGTTGTCGGCCGCGGCACGCTCGAAGTAGGCCCAGGCCATGTCGTAGAAGTCCTGCTCGTGCAGCAGCACGCTGGCGCCTGCGTAGTAGATATCGAGGAAGCTCTGCAGGTTCGTGAACGCGTAGGCGCGGCGCAGGCTTTCCACATCGGCATAGGGCAGCGACACACCATTGCGCTGGGCCAGCGCAAAGATCAGTTCAGGCTCCAGCGAGCCCTCGATGTGGATGTGCAGCTCGGCCTTGGGCATCTGGCGCAACAGTTCGGGCAGGCGCTGGGCAGGAACAGGGGGGACTTTGAACATGGGCAGACTCCGTGGGTATCGTTGAAAACATCATGCCCTTTTGCCATCTCAATGCAAACCAACAAACCAGGACACAAGATAAAAAAAAGGCCGCCCGAAGGCGGCCTTGGCTTCAGAAAAACAGTGCCTTACTTCTTGTCGGCACCAGGGATCTTGCCTTCCACGCCCTTGACGTAGAAGTTGATGCCACCCAGGAACTTGTCGTCGGCCACGGCGTCTTTTTCCAGCACGGGCTTGCCGTCCTGGCCAGCGATGGGGCCCTTCCAGATCACGAAGCTGCCATCGGCCAGGCCCTTCTTCACTTCTTCGACCTTGGCCTTGGTTTCGGCAGGCACGTCTTCGGCGATGGAGACGATGTCGATCGCGCCTTCCTTCACGCCCCACCAGGAAGATTCGCCGCCCTTCCAGTTGCCTTCCAGTGCATCCTTGGTGGCCTTGATGTAGTAAGGACCCCAGTTGATGACGGCAGAAGCCAAGTGGGCCTTGGGACCGTAGGCGGTCATGTCGCTGTCCCAACCAAAGGCGCGCTTGCCCTTTTCCTGGGCAGTCTTCAGCACGGCGGGCGAGTCGGTGTTCTGGAACAGCACGTCAGCGCCGCCGTTGATCAGGCTGGTGGCGGCTTCGGTTTCTTTCGGTGGGCTGAACCATTCGTTCACCCACACCACCTTGGTCTTGATCTTGGGGTTGACCGACTGCGCACCCAGCGTGAAGCTGTTGATGTTGCGGATCACTTCAGGGATTGGCACCGAGCCGACCACACCCAGGGTGTTGGACTTGGTCATGGCCCCAGCGATCACGCCGGCCATGTAGGCGCCTTCGTAGGTGCGGCTGTCGTAAGTGCGCACGTTCTCGGCGGTCTTGTAGCCTGTGGCGTGCTCAAACTTCACGTCCTTCAGGTCGCCCGCGATCTTCTGGATGGACTCCATGTAGCCAAAGGTGGTGCCAAAGATCAGCTTGTTGCCCTGGCCCGCCAGGTCGCGCAGCACGCGCTCGGCGTCGGCGGACTCAGGCACGCTTTCCACAAAGCTGGTCACCACCTTGTCGCCAAATTCCTTCTCGATGGCTTTGCGGCCGTTGTCGTGCGCAAAAGACCAGCCGCCGTCGCCCACAGGGCCCACGTAGGCAAAAGCGATCTTCAGTGGCTCGGGCTTGGGTGCTGGGGCTTCTGCCGCAGGTGCCGGGGCGGGAGCAGGCGCAGGCTCTTCCTTCTTGCCGCAGCCCACCATGGCAGCAGCCGCCAGGGCAGACAGTGCCGCCACTTTGAACAACGAACGCTTTTGCAGATCGGTCATGTCGATTCCTTGTGAGAAAACTGTGAAACGGGAGGAGAAAAACGAAAAACAGCCATTATGAGCCGGGGTAAAACGGCTTGCCGAGAGATGCGGGCATGTTCACACGAATCCAGGTGGGGTTGCGCGAGATCAGGGCCAGCACCACGATGGTGGCCAGGTAGGGCAGCATGCTCAGCAATTGGCTGGCCACCTGCACGCCCGTGGCCTGCAAATGGAACTGCAGCATCGTCACCCCACCAAACAGATACGCACCAAGCAATACCCGTGCCGGGCGCCAGGTGGCAAAAGTGGTGAGCGCCAGCGCAATCCAGCCGCGCCCTGCCACCATGCCCTCCACCCACAGCGGGGTGTAAACGGTAGAGATGTAAGCCCCGGCCAGCCCGCACAGTGCGCCGCCCGCCACCACAGCCAGCAGCCGGATGCGGCGCACGGGGTAGCCCAGCGCGTGGGCAGACTCGGGCGACTCGCCCACCGAGCGCAGCACCAAACCGGCGCGCGACCGATACAGGAACCACACCAGCGCCAGCACCAGAAGCATGGTGAGGTACACCAGCGCGTGCTGCTGGAACAGCGCAGGCCCTACCAGCGGAAGATCTCCCAGCACGGGAATGGCGTACTTGGGCAGCTCAGGCAACTTGGCCTGCACGTAGCTGATGCCCGCAAACGCCGAGAAGCCGACGCCAAACAGGCTCAGCGCCAGCCCCGTGGCGTACTGGTTGGTGTTGAGCCAGATGACCAGCACACCGAAGATGGCCGCCAGCAATGCCCCCGCGGCCATGCCTGCCGCAAAGCCCAGCCAGGTGTTGCCCGTGTGCACCACGGTGGCAAAACCTGCGATGGCGGCGCAGAGCATCATGCCCTCAGCCCCCAAGTTGACGATGCCCGCTTTTTCGTTGATGAGCAGGCCCAGGGCCGCAATGGCCAGCACGGTGCCCGCACTCAGCGTGGCGCCGATAAGGAGTGCATACGATTCCATCACTTGCCTCCCTTCGAGGCCACCCAGCGGATGCGGTAGGCAATCAATGTGTCGCAGGCCAGCAGCGTGAACAGCAGCAGCCCCTGGAATACGCCCGTGAGCGATTTGGGCAGCCCCAGGCGCGACTGCGCCAGTTCACCGCCGATGTAGAACATGCTCATAAGGATGGCCGAGAGGATCATGCCCACGGGGTGCAAACGCCCCACAAAGGCCACGATGATGGCCGCGAAGCCGTAGCCCGCAGGCACATAGGGCGTGAGCTGGCCGATGGGCCCAGCCACCTCCAGCGCACCCGCTAGGCCCGCTGCGCCGCCCGAGATCAGCAGCGCTGTCCACAGCGCGCGGCGCGATGAAAAGCCTGCATAGCGCGCCGCTGCCGGGGCCAGCCCGCCCACCTGCTGGGCAAAGCCCGCCCGGGTGCGAAACAGAAACACCCACAGCGCCGCCGCCCCAGCGAGCGCCAGCAGCAACCCGATGGACACGCGCGAGCCCTGCATCAGTCGGGGAATCTGCGTGACCTTCTCGAACGTCTTGGTCTGCGGAAAGTTGTAGCCCATGGGGTCCTTCCACGGGCCATAGACGAGGTAGCCCAGCACCAGCGTAGCCACATAGACCAGCATCAGGCTGACCAGGATTTCATTGGCGTTGAACTTGTCGCGCAGCAGCGCCGTGAGCCCCGCCCAGGCCATGCCGCCCAGCACCCCGGCCAGCAAGATGGCGGGCACGATCCACGGCCCGGTGGTCTTATCCGCCAGCAGCGCCACGCCGCCCGCCACCACTGCGCCGATCACAAACTGCCCCTCGGCGCCAATGTTCCACACATTGGAGCGAAAGCACACGGCCAGCCCCAGCGCAATGAGCAGCAGCGGCGTGGCCTTGACCATGAGCTCGCCCAAGGCGTACTGCGACTTGATCGGCTCCCAGAAGAACACCTGCAAGCCCCGCACCGGGTCTTTGCCCAGTGCCATGAACAGGGCGATACCGATGAGCACCGTCACGGCCAACGCGAGCAGCGGCGAGCCGTAAGTCCACAGGCGAGAAGCCTGGGGGCGCGGTTCCAGCTTAAACATGCTGAGCCCCCTTCTCTGTAGCCTGCTGCGCAGACTGCGCCAGATGGGCTTGCACATCGGCATGCCACAGGCCGCTCATCCACTCGCCAATGCGCTCCACCGTGGCCTCAGCACGCGGCACGGAGGGAGACAAATGCCCCTTGGCCACCACATGCAGCCGGTCGCAGATTTCAAACAATTCGTCCAGCTCCTCACTCACCACCAGCACGGCGCAGCCCGCATCGCGCAGCGCCAGAATCGAGCCGCGAATCTGCGCAGCCGCACCCACGTCCACCCCCCAGGTGGGCTGCGAGACGATGAGCAATTGGGGATTGGCGTCGATCTCGCGCCCCACGATGAACTTTTGCAGGTTGCCGCCCGACAGCGACTTGGCCGCGGCATGGGGGCCACCGGCCTTCACATTGAAGCGCCGGATGATGTCCTCAGCGTGCTTTTCCAACGCCCCGACCTTGATCCAGCCGCTGCCGCTGACCGAGTCAGTGCGCGTGAGCAGCAGGTTATGCGCCAAGCCCATGGTGGGCACGGCGCCACGGCCCAGCCGCTCCTCGGGCACAAAGTGCAGGCCCAAAGCACGGCGCTGGGCAGGCCCCATGCGCCCCGCGTTCTGGCCTGCGACCTGGACGCTGGCCGCATCGGCCCGCTGGTCTTCGCCAGACAGTGCGTACAGCAGCTCCTTCTGCCCATTGCCCGACACCCCGGCAATGCCCACCACTTCGCCCGCCTTGACCTCAAACTCCACGTCAATCAAGTCCACGCCAAACTGGTCCGCGCGCGGCAACGACAGGTTTTGCACCCGCAGCACCGTAGCACCGGCTTGCGCCGGGCGGTGCTCCAGCGCAGGCGGCTCGGCGCCAATCATCAGGCGCGACAGGGAGGCGTTGGTTTCTTCCGCAGGGTTACACACCCCGGTGACCTTGCCGCCCCGCAGCACGGTGCAAGCAGTGCACAGCGCGCGAATTTCGTGCAGCTTGTGGCTGATGTAGAGAATGCTGCAGCCCTCGGACGCCAACTGGCGCAGCACCACAAACAGCTTTTCGACCGCCTGGGGCGTGAGCACCGAAGTGGGCTCGTCCAGGATCAGCAGCTTGGGGTTGGTGAGCAGGGCGCGGATGATTTCCACGCGCTGCATCTCGCCCACGCTCAAGGTGTGTACAGGGCGCAGGGGGTCGATGTCGAGGCCGTATTCGGCGGCCTTGGCGGTGATGCGGCTGGTCACTTCGGCCAGCGTTTGGCTCTTGTCCAGGCCCAGCCATACGTTTTCGGCCACCGTGAGGGTGTCGAACAGGCTGAAATGCTGGAACACCATGGCAATGCCCAAGGCGCGTGCCTCTTGCGGGTTGCGCACCTGCACGGCCTGGCCGTTGAAGTGCACGCTGCCTTCGTCGGGCTTGACCGAGCCATAGATGATTTTCATCAGCGTGGACTTGCCCGCGCCGTTTTCGCCCAGCACGGCGTGGATCTCGCCGGGCTGCACCGTCAGCGACACACCGCTGTTGGCCACCACGGCCGGGTAGCGCTTGGTGATGCCCGCCAGCTGCAGCCGTGGCGGCGCCGCACCAGGCGCTGAAGGAATGGGGGGAGAACTCATGCGGAGATTGTCTCTCAGAATTACAACTTGTTATCTCGGGGCGTGTAGGGGCAAATCTTGCCTTGCGGCTTTGTCAGCATGCGCAAGCAGCTATTCTTTTCGTAGCGACGCGGCGACGGACTTGACCGTATCACGCAGCCAGATGGCCGCAGCCGAGTGGTGGGTGCGCGCATGCCACAGCTGGTAATACATCAATCTTGGAAACGCCACCGGGCTGGGCAGGATGGCCAACGGCAGCTGCGCTGTGAACCGTTCGCAAAACTGGCGCCCGGTGGTCAACACCAGCAAGCTGGAAGCCACGATGTGCGGAATGGCGCTGAAATGCGCACAGCGCGCGGTGATGTTGCGCGAAAGGCCCAGGCTGTCCAGGTGCGCATCGATCACACCACGCGCCCCAGGGTGGGTGGGCGTGGGGGCAATGTGCTCCGCCGCCAGCCAGTCGGCCTCGGTCCAGCCCCGGCGCACGGCAGGATGGTCCTTGTTCACCAGGCACACCACCTCGTCACCAAACAGACGGCCCATGTGCAGGTCATCCGGCGGCTGGGGCCAGTTGCCAATCACCACATCCACATCGCCCTGGGCCAGGTGGGCGTGGTAATGCGCATCAGCCGACAGGGGCAGGATTTCAATCGGGCACAGGGGGGCGTGTGACTTGATGCGGGCCACCAGCTGGGGCAAGAAGAGCGGGTCCAGATAGTCGCTGGCCGCCACACGGAAGGTTCGGGTGGCCGTGCGCGGGTCAAACCCCCGTGCGTCAGAAAACAGTGCCTCGGCCGAGCGCAGGATCAGCGCGGCGGGCTCCACCATGCGCAGGGCAGCGTCGGTGGGCATCATGCTGGCGCCCGATCGGACCAGCAACGGGTCGCCCGCCAGGTCGCGCAGGCGCTTGAGCGCGGCCGACACCGCCGGCTGGTGCATGCCCAGACGGACGGCGGCCCTCGATACGCTGCGTTCAGTAAGCACGGTGTGCAAGACCCTTATGAGATGGAGGTCTATCTTGTCGAAAAGGGCTTGGTCTCTCATAGCGGTAGGGGCATGGCTGTCATAAGCTTGCGCGTATGCCGATGGTGGCGCTGCGTTCTACCCTCTGCGGGGCTTTCAAAGATCAAAGAAGCGTTTGTCATGACCACAAGACCCTTGCAATTCCTGCGCCGAGGCCAGCCCGTGGCGCTGGGCAATGTACCACCCGACCGCACCTTGCTGGAGGTGCTGCGCGAGGACCTGGGCTGCACCGGCACCAAGGAAGGCTGCGGCGAGGGCGACTGCGGTGCCTGCACCGTGGTGCTGGGCGAGGCCGATGGGCACGGCAAGGTGCGCTACAGCGCCGTCAACAGCTGCATCCGCCTGGCCCATTCGATTGACGGCATGGCGCTGTGGACGGCGGAAGACCTGGCCGAAGACCCGCTGATCCAGCCTGTCGCTTCCTCGGCGCAGCCTACGGACAAGAGCGCACTGCATCCGGTACAAGAAGCCATGGTGCAGTGCCACGGCTCCCAATGCGGCTTCTGCACCCCCGGCTTTGTGATGAGCCTGTTTGGCATGTACCAAAACCGGGTGTGCCAGGGCCGCAGCATCTCGCGCGCCCAGGCCGCGAAGGACTTGTCGGGCAACCTGTGCCGCTGCACGGGCTACCGACCCATTCTGGACGCCGCGCAGCAGATGGCCCAGCTGCCCCCCATGGCCGTGAACGAAGCGGAATTGCTACAAAAACTAGAGCTGCTTGCGCTTACCCCACAAGCGCCAGAGGCCAATTTGGCTTACATCACCCCCACCACCCAGGCCGAACTGCTGGCCGCCCGCGCTGCCCACCCCCAGGCGCAAGTGGTGGCTGGCGCCACCGATGTGGGCCTGTGGGTGACCAAGCAACACCGCCAGTTTGCCCAGGTGCTGGACGTGACCCGCGCCGCCGAGCTGCGCCGCATCGACGACACCCCTAAGCACATCGCCATCGGCGCCGCCGCGACGCTGACCGAGGCGTTTGCCCGGCTCACCGCCCAGTGGCCCAGCCTCGCCGAGTTTGCCCACCGCTTTGCGGGTCTGCCCGTGCGCAACTCGGGCACGCTGGGGGGCAATGTGGCCAACGGCTCGCCCATTGGCGACTCCATGCCGCTGCTGATCGCACTGCGTGCCCAGGTGGTGCTGGCCAGCCAGGCGCGCGGCGAGCGAGCGCTGCCGCTGGAAGCCCTGTACACCGGCTACCGCCAGAACGTGATGGCGCCCGACGAATTGCTGGTACGCATCGTCGTGCCCAAACCCGCCTCCTCCGAACAGCTCAGGGCCTACAAAATTTCCAAGCGCTTTGACGACGACATCTCTGCGGTTTGCCTGGTGCTCAACGTCGACATCGCAGACGGCACGGTGCAGCGCGCCAGCATCGGCGCGGGGGGCGTGGCGGCCACCCCGGTGCGTGCACAACAAACCGAAGCCGCACTGCAAGGCCAACCCTGGACCGAGGCCACCGTGCAGCAAGCCATGCGCGTGCTGCAGGCCGAGTTCAGCCCCATCTCGGACATGCGCGCCAGTGGCGACTACCGCCGCACGGTGCTGGGCAATCTGCTGCAACGCTTTTGGCTGGAAAGCCAGGGCGGCGGCGCCCCGGCCAGCATCGCGCAACTGCAGGCGACCCACTTGGAGAGCGCATTGTGAAACCTTCCACCGACCATACCGTGCCAGACACCGCCCTGCCCGCCCCCGCACGCGCTGCCATGGGGCAATCGCACTTCCACGAGAGCGCCCGCGCCCAGGTGGCGGGTGCCGCGCACTACATCGACGACCTGCCGGAGGTGAAGGGCACGCTGTACGCCGCGCCCATCCTCTCCACTGTGGCCCATGGCACGCTCAACGGTGTGGATGCCAGCGCCGCCCTGGCCCTGCCCGGTGTGCGCGGCGTGGTGCTGGCGCAGGATGTGCCCGGCGACAAGCTGCTGGCTGCCTTTGCACACGACGAGCCCGTGTTTGCACACACCACCGTGCAGCACATCGGCCAGGTCATTGGGCTGGTGGTGGCCGACTCGGTGATGCAGGCGCGCCGCGCCGTGCGCGCCGTCAAGCTCGACATCACGCCCCTGCCCGCTGTGCTGACGGTGCAAGACGCAATGCAGGCACAAAGCTATGTGCTCCCCCCCGTGTTTGTGCGCCGGGGTGATGCGGCCACAGGCCTCGCGCAATCGGCACACCGCCTGCAAGGCGCGTTCGAGGTGGGCGGACAAGAGCACTTTTACCTGGAGGGCCAGATCGCCTACGCCCTGCCGCTGGAGCAAAAACAGTGGTGGATCTACTCCAGCACCCAGCACCCCGGTGAGGTGCAGCACTGGGTAGCCCACGCGCTGGGCATTGATAACCATGCGGTCAAGGTGGAGTGCCGCCGCCTGGGCGGGGGCTTTGGCGGCAAGGAAACGCAGGCCGGACACCTGGCCGTGTGGGCCGCTGTGGCGGCTAACAAGCTGGGCCGCCCCGTCAAGCTGCGACTGGACCGGGACGAAGACTTCATGGTCACCGGCAAGCGCCACCCGTTTGCGTACGAGTACGACGTGGGCTTTGACGACACCGGCCGCATCACGGGCCTGAAGCTGCAAATGGCTGCCAACTGCGGCTTCAGCGCCGACCTGTCCGGCCCCGTGGCCGACCGCGCGGTGTTCCATGCCGACAACGCGTATTACCTGAGCGATGTAGAGATTGCCTCGTACCGCTGCAAGACAAACACCCAGAGCCACACAGCGTTTCGCGGCTTTGGTGGGCCGCAGGGTGTCATCGTCATCGAGGCCATCCTGGGCGACATCGCGCGCGCACTGGGCCGCGATGCACAAGACGTGCGCCTGGCCAACCTGTACGGGCGCGATGCCAGCGAGGGCCGCAACGTCACCCACTACCAGATGGCGGTGGAAGACAACATCCTGCACGAGTTGCTGCCGCAGCTGGAGCAGACCGCCCGCTACCGCCAGCGCCAGGCCGAGATTGCTGCGTGGAACGCACAAAGCCCGGTGCTCAAGCGCGGCATCGCCATCACCCCGGTCAAGTTCGGCATCAGCTTTACGGCCACGCTGTTCAACCAGGCAGGCGCGCTGGTGCATGTGTACACCGATGGCAGCGTGCAGGTGAACCACGGCGGCACCGAAATGGGCCAGGGCCTGCACACCAAGGTGGCGCAGATCGTGGCCGATGAGCTGGGTGTGCCGCTGCACCGCGTGCTGGTGACGGCAAGCGACACCAGCAAGGTGCCCAACGCCAGCGCCACCGCCGCCAGCAGCGGCACCGACTTGAACGGCCGCGCCGCCCAGTACGCCGCGCGCAATGTGCGCGACAACCTGGCATCCTTCGTGTGCGGGCTGGACGGCTGCGGCGCCGGGGCCATCCGTTTTGTGGGCGGGCAGGTCATCTCGCCAAAAACCGTGCGCAGCTTTGACGCCGTGGTGAAAGAGGCGTACGCCAACCGCATCCAGCTGTGGAGCGACGGTTTTTATCGCACGCCCAAAATCCACTACGACAAGGCCACCCTTACCGGCCGGCCTTTCTACTACTTCAGCTACGGCGCAGCCTGTTCTGAGGTAGTGATCGACACGCTGACGGGCGAGAGCCGCGTGCTGAAGGTGGACATCCTGCACGACGTGGGCCATAGCATCAACCCGGCCATCGACGTGGGGCAGATCGAAGGCGGCTTTGTGCAGGGCATGGGCTGGCTCACCACCGAGCAACTGGTGTGGAACGACAAGGGCTACCTATCGACCCACGCCCCCAGCACCTACAAAATTCCAGCCACGGGCGACATTCCCGAGCACTTCAAGGTGGATCTGTGGCCCGAGGCCAACCGCGAGGACAACGTGGGCGGCAGCAAGGCGGTGGGCGAGCCGCCCTTCATGCTGGCCATCAGCGTGTATGAGGCGCTGCGCAATGCCATCGCCGCGGGGCGCAGTGGCGAACTGTCAGCAAAGCCGGTGGTGTTGACGGCCCCTGCCACGGCCGAGAACGTACTGAGGGCACTGGGGCGCTTGAGTTGACGCAGTTCTCTGATGGCGAGTCAGGCCGGGCCCAGCGCCACGCGCCCTGACGCAGACGCTTCGCGGGCGCGACCAGTCTGTACCCGGTTGCGCCCCGCCCGCTTGGCGTCGTAGCACGCCATGTCGGCCGCGTACAAGACGGAAGCCACGTCTTGCATGGACGCTTCCAGAGCCACCAGACCAATACTCATGCTGAGGGTGAAACTGCTGCCTTGGTACGACGGGGCCCAGGCCTGCACCGCCTGGCGCAGTTGCTCTGCCACCGCCTGGCCTCGCGCCAAAGCGCAACCTGGCAGCACCACGGCAAATTCGTCGCCACCCACGCGGGCAGCCCAGCCCAGCTGTCGCACTTGGGATTCCAGCAGCCGCGCCACGTGGCGCAGCGCATCGTCGCCCGCGTCATGCCCCGCCAGGTCATTCACCACGGTGAAATGGTCCAGGTCCATGAACAACACCACGCCATCGCCTGCAGCCGCAGCATGCGGCGCCGCACCGTTATCGCGCAAACGGGTAGCGCGCTCCGCCAGCAGGGCTCCCAGACGCTCGTCAAACGCCGCACGGTTGAACAGCTGGGTCAGCGCATCGTGCTCGGTCTCCCAAGCCTTTTGCTGCTGCGCCTCCCGGGCCGCGGTGATGTCTTCCAGAATCCACACCGTGCCGCCGTCGATGGACCCAGCCCCCACGCCCCGCCCCTGTACGCGCGCCCACACGTGGCTGCCGTCCTTGCGCATGAAGCACACGTCGCCATCAAACGCGCCGTGCACCGCAAACTCGGCCTGCACCCTGGCGCCAGCGCGGGCATATTCCTCTGAAGAGGCGTAGATGGTGCGCGCGGGCTTGCCTTGCAGTTCGGCAGGGGTATAGCCCAGCATCAGGCAGGTTTGCCGTCCCACCACCTCCAGCACGCCGTGGCGCGTAATGACGATCCCGACCGAGGCGTGGTCCAGAATCGCCTGAAACTGGCTACCCAGCGTGGACTGTTGCTCCGCATGCTGGCTGCCCTGGCGCGCCAGCCGCTCCAGCGCCTGGACCAGGTCACCCACTTCGCCCCGCACCCGGGGCCACTGCACGGGTCCCTGGGTGTCGACCTGCAGCAGTTGCTGTGCAGCCAGCCGCAGCCGGGCCAGGGGTTGGGCCATCCACCCCAGCAGCAGCACCAGCAGCAGCACCAGCAGCACGGCGCCTGCGCCCAGTGCACCTGCCACGGTCCACCATGCATCGCGTTGCGCACCCGCCAGTGGCGCCAGCAAAGCGCGCGAGTAACTGACCCGGGCAACCACCCACTGGGGCAGCGGCATGCCCGCCATGCTGACGATGTGGTCGGGCATTACCTGCGTGATGCCCCGGCCCACCAGCGGCTGGGCTTGCTGCAGCCACTGTGCGTACACCGCTGACAACCCCGCCTCGTCCCGCACATTGCCCAGCACCCGGGTGGGGTCGGAATGCGACAGGATGGTTCCGTCCCGCGAGAACACCACCAGCCGCGAATCGTCTCTTTCAGGTAATGCCATGGAAGGCGGCAGCAGGCTTTGCGATTGCAGCTTGAGGGCACCGCCCACAGCCCCCAGCACGGAGCCATCTTCCCGGTGCATGGGCATGGTGAAAGTCACCCGGGCGTCGCCTGTTCCGCCGGCCACCAGCTCCGATACCTGGGGCTTTCCATCGGCCAGGGTGCGCCGCAGCACATCGCGTTCGGCTGGCTCCAGTGAGGCTGCGGCCACAGGCCGGCCCCCGCGCAGGTTCAGCAGCATGGCACCGTCGCTGCCCACCACCTGCACCGCATCAAAAAAACCCAGGGCGGGCAGCGCAAGGTACTGCCGCTGGTCGTCAAAAAAACTGGAATCCTGCATGCGCGGCGTGACGCCCGCAGCCATGGTGCGCAACACCTTCTGGCTCTGCTCCATCTTGCTGGCCAGCAGGCGCGCAATCACTTCGACCTCGTCGGTCTGCTGTGCCACCACACGGCGCATCGCCTCTTGGCCCGACACCTGGGACACATGCCACGCGGCGCCAACCCCCGCCAGCACCATGGCGCACACTGCCACCAAAATCATGCGCAGCACCCAAGGCCCGGGCATGTGCCAGGACGGAGCTTCGGAAGGCTGTGCAGGGGCGAGGCGTGGGGTCATGGTGCGCCCGCAGAGATAAGCAACAGCACTCTGCCGCAACCGCGCGCCGACGCGCCAGCCACCCCACTTGCACAAGGCGTGGCGCGCATGACATGGGTTGAGAAGTGAGGTGGCAGGCTGGGCATAAAGGCTGGTGATAGCAGCAAGGCTTCCAGCAAATATACGCAGTGCATCCAGGGCCACGCTTGGGTGGAACCCTCATCAAATCACACGGAGAAACCCTTAGGGCAACCAGGCTTTGCAGGGCCCCAACGCAGGGCACACACAGAGGCTGGCCGTAGCGCACACACAGCCGCCAGCCAATGGCAAACGCGCTGAAAACCAGCGCGTTCAATCCTCAAGATTCAGCGATTCAGGGGCTGCGCTGTCGTCAGCTACCTGCCATGGTTTGCAGCGCCAGGGGCTGCGGCAGGTTCAGCACATTGCCTGTACCGTGGATGAGCCCCATCTCGCGCAGATGGCGAAGGACGCGCGAGAAGGTTTCCGGGGCGATGCCCAGCTGCGCCGCAATCAGGCGCTTGCGCTGGTGCAGCGTGACGCGCATGGTGCCGGACGCATCCTGCTGGGCATGGTTCAGCAACCACTGGGCACAGCGTGTTTCCGCGTCGTGGGCCAGACGGCTCACCGCCAGTTCAGACTGCTGGCGATAGCCCGACGCCATGTCGAGCAGCAGGCCACGTGCCCCTTCGGGCATGGCGGCCAAGCTTTGGCGAAACTCCGCAATCGGCACCCGGCGCAACTGCACACGCGTTTCAGCCACCATGTCTACCGGCAAGGGCAGGCCAAGCAGCGCCGATGCAGCGTCGAGCCAGAACGGGCCTTCCACCGCACCCAACTGGTGCCGCAGGTAGCCTTCTTCATAAAAGCCGCGCAGCACCCTCCCGCTTTCCAGGTGCAGCACAGAGGTGAGCACCTCATTGCGCCTGCGCAGCACTTCGCCGGCGGCAAACACTTCCGTCTGGATGGGCAAGGAAAATAAGTTGGATGGCAGCATGCGATTGAATGTGCCGCCGCAGGCCGCAGAAGGCTTTGAGCAAGATCAAAAGCCGCGCGGAACCCACCCCGATTAGCTCAAAGCCAGCAGCCATGCCCCTTGGGTGGACGCACAGCCCGTGCTCAATTCGGTGCATTCAGCGCATTACGCCCTCTTACGGTGCCGACCCCTGCGGCCAAAAGTGACAATATGCAACCGCCGGGATGCAAAGCCAGGGCACAAAACTTGCTGAGCCTTCTGGTATGCAGGCGAAGTGCGCCACCAAGCGGCCATCGGCAGCGCCACAGCGGCCGATAGCGCAATGGAGCAACTCCCGCGGCATTCTTTGTTTTTTTCCTTGTTTACAACCCTTCCCAACCCAGGAGAACCTATGAAAAAAAACCTGTTGGCACTGTCCCTTTCGGTGGGCGGTGTGCTGCTGTGCGCTGGCGGCGCCCATGCCCAAAGCTCGGTTGAAGTGTCCGGTCTGGTCGATGTGTTTGCCGGCTCCATCAAAAACTCCGGCGATGCAGGCCGCAAGTCGGTGGTCGACAGCGGGGGCCTCACCACATCCTGGTTTGGCTTCAAGGGCACCGAAGACCTGGGCGGCGGCCTCAAGGCCAACTTCCAGCTGACCTCGTTCATCAAGGTGGACACTGGCAGCCAGGGCCGCTTCGCCAACGACACCTTCTTCTCGCGCGACGCCAACGTCAGCCTCTCGGGCAGCTTTGGCTCGGTGATGCTGGGCCGCTGGATGGCCCCCAACTTCCTGCCTTCCGTGGTGGGCAACCCGCTGGGCGACTCGTTCACCTTTTCGCCCCTGATCCTGCACATGAACGTGCCTTTGTTCAACGGCACAGGCTGGGGCGCCACCACGCCGTCTGACACGGGCTGGAGCAACCAGCTGGTGTACAGCACACCCAACATCGGCGGCTTCAAGGCCAACTTGCAGTACCAGTTTGGCGAGCAGGCCGGCAACAACGGCAAGAAGAACGTGGGTGCCAATTTCTTCTACTTTGGCGGCCCGCTGACGCTGACCGGTTTCTATGAACGCGACCAGATCAGCAACCCCGGCGCAGGCAGCTACCTTGGCACCACCAAGAAGGACTGGATGCTGTTGGGCGCCTACGACTTCGGCGTGGTGAAGCCCTTTGTGAGCTATGGCCAGGCCAAGGCCGACAACAACCCGAACAAGGCCAAGACCGTGCAACTGGGCGCCTCGGTGCCCGTGGGCCCCGCGGGCAAGGTGCTGGTCGAATGGGTGAAGACCGACCTGTCGCAAACCAATGTGAACCGCAAGACCTACACCGTGGGTTACGACCACTTCCTGTCCAAGCGCACCGACGTGTACGCCATGTTCATGGGCGACAAGATCACCAACCAAACCTCTGGCACCAGCTTTGGCGTGGGCATTCGCCACCGTTTCTAAAGCAGCTTGCGGTGGGCGGGCAGCGCGCTGCGGCTGCTCGTCTGCTCCATCACGATTTGCCAGGGGGCCTGTTTCAGGCCCCTTTTTCTTGGGCGGTTGTGCGCCGAGGCAGTCTGTAAACACACAAGACAAATTGGCATCTTGCGCTTAATAACAAAGCGCAATCAGCTATACATTTAATAGCAAACCAAGAACTACAGCGCCCACCGCAGCCTGGAGAAGGCTCCTCACCCCTCTTTTGCCACTTGTAACTACCGTGTCACAAGCCGCCGCTATCGTCAGCCCCTGCTCAGGGATTCAACACAAGCGATGCAAAACACACAGTGCAGCCGACGGGAAGCGATGGTGGCGCAACTGTCGCCCGCTGCACGCCATGGCACAGGCCCGCTGGCGGGCTTGATGCGCGATGGCGCGCTGCATTGCGTTTTTCAGCCCCTTGCCGATCTGCGCGAGGGCAGCGTCTATGCCCATGAGGCACTGATCCGAGGCCCCCAGGGCGGCCCCTGGCACGCACCCGACGCCCTGCTGGCGCAGGCCCGCACCGAGGGCGTGCTGCAGGATTTCGAACTGTTCTGCGTTTTCACCGCGCTGGAACAATGGAGCGCCCAGGCCACGCCAGGGCGCCTGTTCGTGAACATCAGCGCTGACGCTCTGGTCCACGGCGTGGGCATGGTGGGCATGGCCAAGCTGGGCGAAGCGGTGCGCAGCTGCGGCCTCAATGCGCGGATGCTGGTGCTGGAAATTACCGAGCACGAGCGCGTGACCAACATGCCCCTGCTGCGCGAAGCCATTGACGCGGTGCACGCCTGCGGCGCCCGCATGGCGCTGGACGACTTTGGCGATGGCCGGTCCAGCCTGCGCCTGTGGTCCGAGGTGAAGCCCGACTTCGTGAAGATCGACAAGTACTTCATCCGCGAGATCAGCGACCGCCCCGAAAACCTGCAGATGCTGCAAGCCATCAAAGGCATTGCCGATGTGTTTGGCACCACGCTGGTCGCCGAAGGCATCGAAACCCAGGACGACCTGCGCGCCCTGCGGGACCTGGACATACCCTACGGCCAGGGCTGGCTGCTGGGGCGGCCCGCAGCCATGGCGCGTGAAACCATCGAGGGTCCGGCCCTGGATGTGCTGCACGACCGCCGGGTGGCCGTGCTGCCGCACCTGGGGCAAACCGCACGCCCCAGCATCTTGCGCAGCCTGCGCGTGGTGCAGGCCCCGCCCGTCACCCCCACCACGACCAATGACGCGGTGGCCGCGATGTTCCACGAACGCACCGAACTGCACGCCCTGGCTGTGGTGGACGGCACGCAGCCCGTGGCCCTCATCAACCGCCAGCAGTTCATGAACCACTACGCCACGCTGTACTTCCGCGAGGTGCACGGGCGCAAGCCCTGTCTGGCGTTTGCCAACACTGCGCCGCGCGTGGTGGAGCAAGACTGCGATGTGGAGCAGCTCATGGGCATCCTCACATCGCAAGACCAGCGCTACCTGAGCGACGGCTACATCGTGACGGACAACGGCCGCTACATCGGCCTGGGCACGGGCGACCAACTGGTGCGCGCCGTGACCGAAACGCGCATCGAAGCGGCCCGCCACGCCAACCCGCTCACGTTCTTGCCGGGCAACATCCCCATCAGCCTGCACATGCAGCGGCTGCTGGACAACGGCACCGAGTTCGTGGCCTGCTACGCCGACCTGAACCACTTCAAGCCCTTCAACGACCACTACGGCTACTGGCGCGGCGACCAGATGATCCGGCTGGTGGCGCGCCTGGCCACCATGCACTGCGATGCGCGGCGCGACTTTGTGGGCCATGTGGGTGGGGACGATTTCATGCTCATCTTCCAGAGCAGCAACTGGCGCCAGCGCTGCAAGAACATCATCCAGGACTTTGGACGCGAAGCGCTGGCCCTGTTTGACGAATCAGCCCGGCGGTCTGGCGGCATCCACTCTGAAGACCGGCACGGCGTGCGCAGGTTCTTCCCGTGCACCACCCTGGCGGTGGGTGCGGTTCACGTCACGCCAGGGCGCTTTCGCCACGCGGAAGAAGTGGCCAACGTGGCCGCCACCGCCAAGCACGAAGCCAAGCAAACCGCCACCGGCCTGGTGCTGCACACCGGAATGCCCGCCGCAGACCTGAACATGCTGGTGGCGTGAGCGCGGCCAGCATCTGAAAAACACCCGTCAAGGCACCAGCGCCCCGGCCTCAAACCAGCGGCCAATCAGCGCGCGTTCAGCATCGGTAATCTGCGTGGCATTGTTCATGGGCATCAGCTTTTGCACCACCACCTGCTGGTAGATGGCCTGGGCGTTTTGCCGAACCAGGGCCGGCTCGTCCAGCCGCAGGTTCTTCATCTGCACCTGCGCGCCGTGGCAGGTGTAGCAGCGCTGCTCCAGCACACCCCGCACCATAGCAAAATCAGCCTTTGCATCATTTTGGCCTGCAGCGCTTGTAGCGCTTGCGCTGCCAGCTACTGAAACAGGAGCAGGCCGCATCCACACCATGGCCCCCACGATGACGGCCACGCCCACCAGCGCGTAGGGCAGCGGGTTGCCATTGCGGCCCAGCTTGTAGCCGTGGCGCATCACGAAAAACTGGCGAATGGCGGCACCCGCAAACATCATCAGGATGAGCACCAGCCAGTTTTGCGGGTGGTTCCAGGTAAAGCTGTAGTGGTTGCTGAGCATGGCAAACAGCACCGGCAGCGTGAAGTACGTGTTGTGCACGCTGCGCTGCTTGCCGCGCTTGCCGTGGATGGGGTCCACTGGCTGCCCCGCCTTGATTTGCGCCACCACCGTTCGTTGGCCGGGGATGATCCAGAAGAACACATTGGCGCTCATGGCCGTGGCAATCATCGCGCCCACCAGCAGGAAGGCCGCGCGCCCTGCAAACCAATGGCAGGCCAGCCACGAGGCCACGCACACCAGCACGAAGACGAGTGCACCCACGATGGCGTCGCCGTTCTTGCGCTGGCCAAAGATGCGGCAGATGGCGTCGTACAGCAGCCAGAACACCACGAAGAAGGCGAGCGCCACGATGATGGCGGTGGCGGGCGCCCAGTCCATCTTCGATTTATCAATGAGGTAGGTGCTGGCGCTGTAGAGGTACGACACCGTGAACAGCGCAAAGCCACTGAGCCAGGTGCTGTAGCTTTCCCAAAAGAACCAGTGCAGATGCCCCGGAAGCTTGGGTGGCGACACGGCGAACTTGACCGGGTGGTAGAACCCGCCGCCGTGCACGGCCCACAGCTCACCGCTCACGCCCTGCTTTTTGAGGTCTTCGTCTTCGGGTGGCGTGAGGCTGCTGTCCAAAAAGACGAAGTAGAACGACGAGCCAATCCAGGCAATGGCGGTAATGACGTGGACCCAGCGCAACAGCAGGTTGGCCCAGTCGAGAACATAGCTTTCCATATCTCAACCTCGGCAGCGCGCGGCGCTGCAAACCTGCTCACCACTGCGGGCGCTCTGAGCAGAACACACAGGTCGCGCACCTTGGCTGGCTGACCTCTCCATACAAGAAGGGCCAGCGGGCCGGGGCACCGCTGCGACCAAAACTTACTGACAACACCCGAAGGTGCATGCACGAATTGTTCCAGATTCCGTGCGTTTCAAATCACTGGCGCAGGTTCTTACGGCGTCAGGGTCTGCAGCAATTGCGCAGCCACCGCCACGGCAATCACTTCGGGCTGCTTGCCGTGGATGCCGGGAACGCCAATCGGGCAAGTCACTTGTGCCAGCTCGGCCGGGCTAAAGCCACGCTCGGCCAGCCGGTGCGAGAAAGTGGCCCACTTGGTCTTGCTGCCAATCAGGCCGATGAAGGGCAAATCCTGCTGCTGCCGCTGGCGACGCAGGCACGCGGCCACCACGTCCAGGTCTTCAGCGTGGCTGAAGCTCATGATGAGCACGCGCGAGCCCGCTGGCAGCGTGGGCACGGCCAGGTGCACGGGCTCGGAATGCTCGCAGACCACGCCCTCGGGCGGATGGGACGGGAAGATGCCGTCGCGGCTGTCGATCCACGTCAGCGCAAAAGGCAGCGGCGCCAGCACTCGCGCCAGGGCGTGGCCCACATGGCCGCCGCCAAACAGGGCCACGGGCGTGCGCGGGCCTTGCAGGCGGGTGGGCAGGCTGGCGGCATCGGCCGGGCCCAGCGGCTCAAACTGCAGGTGCACCACGCCGCCGCAGCACTGGCCCAGGGCGGGGCCCAGGGCATAGCGCACCTGCGGCTCGCCAGGCTCGCCCGCCAGGCGGCGGCGCGCATCGGCCATGGCCTGGTGCTCCAGGTGGCCACCGCCAATGGTGCCGATCACGCGGTCGGCCAGCACCGCCATCCAGGCCCCGGGTTCCCTTGGGGCCGAGCCTTCGGTAGACTTCACGCTCACCAGCCACGCGGTTGCGCCCTTGTTCAGCGCGGCCACCAGCAAACCTACATCCGTCACATCGGCCCTTTCACCTTGAAGGCTGCGCGCGGCGTTACCGCACGCAGCCATTGCGTTTCGAGTTGCCTGACTCTCCCACCAGCATGCCATCCATTCCACCCCAGCGCGCCACGCGCGCCCAAGGCAACCGTACCAGTTGGTTGCGCTGGCTGCTGGCCAGCGCCATGGCCGCCCTGGCAGCCTGTAAGTCGCCTCCGCCCCAGGCCCCTACGGCACAAGACAGCAAAATGCCCAGCCGGGACACCGCGGCCGGCCCTGCCGCGATGCCTGCACCCAAGGCATCTGCCGCAGCCACCCCGCGCGACTACCGCAAGGACGCTGCCAGCCATCTGTACAGCCACAACCAGCAGCGCATTTACAAGGGCAAGCTGCCGCCCATGCTGTACGCCATTGGCGTGCTGGAAGTGGACATTGACCGCCAGGGCCGCGTAACCCGCCTGCACTGGACCCGCGCCCCCCGCCACGCGCCCGAGGTGGTGGCCGAGATTGAACGCACCGTGCGCGCTGCCGCCCCCTACCCCACGCCCAGCCGCCTGGGCAAGGTGACGTATACCGACACCTGGCTGTGGGACAAGAGCGGCAATTTCCAGCTCGACACCCTGACCGAAGGCCAGCTCTGACCCATCTGCCGCTATGAAAGCAGGAGCTGCCAGCGCTTTCATCGCCTGCCTTGCAAGGTCAAAAGATACTGAAAGGCGCACTCAAAAAGCGCAAGCAGCTATCGAATAAATAGCGCTTGCTTGCATTGCCCCCGGGCTCAAGACCCCCGGTAGGTCGAATAGCTCCAGGGGCTGACCAGCAGCGGCACGTGGTAGTGCTGGTCGGCATGGGCAATGCCAAAGTCCAGGCTCACCTGGTTCAAGAAATTCGGCTCGGGCAGCGCAACGCCCCGGGCTTTGAAGTAGCCTGCCACATCAAACGTCAGCCGGTACGTACCCGCGCGCAGGCTGGCGTTGTCAAACAGGGGCGCATCGGTGCGGCCGTCGTGGTTCAGCACCAGTGACTTGACGAGCGTGGCCTGCTCACTCTGGGTGGCGTACAGGCGCACCGCCATGCCCGCAGCGGGGCAGCCGTGCATGATGTCTAAAACGTGGGTGCTCAGGCCCATAGGTATCTCCGTATCTCCGCGAGGTGGTTGGCAGGCATCCAAAGTGGTGCAGCGGCCGCCGTGCGCTGACGGCAAAGTGTATACAGTTTCTGTACATCCGCAGCCGGTGCTGAAGCCAGTTTCGTGCCACGGCCCCTGGCGGCCCACACCCCGCCAAAGCCCCGCAGACAACCTACACTTGTGCCACCCATTCTTTAAGGCGGCAAACCCATGAACATCCGGCAAACCCTGCTGTCCGCCAGCCTTGCGCTGGCCCTGGCCAGCCTTGCGGCCTGCAGTGCGACCCCGCCGCAAGCGTCCACCGCGCCTGCTGCAGTGCAACAGACATCCGCTGCCGCAGCCGCAGCCGCCAGCGCAGCGTATGACTTCGACATGGACGTGTTCCACCCCGTGGTGGCCAACAACGGCATGGTGGCCACTGAGCAAGAGCTGGCCTCGCGCATCGGGCTCGATATTCTGAAAGCCGGTGGCAACGCGGTGGACGCCGCCGTGGGCATTGGCTTTGCGCTGGCCGTGGCCCTGCCCAACGCAGGCAACCTTGGCGGTGGCGGCTTCATGATGGTGCACGACGCCAAGACGGGCAAATCCGTGGCGCTGGACTTCCGCGAAGTGGCCCCGATCAAGGCCACACGCAACATGTACCTGGACGACAAGGGCAATGTCATCAACGGCAAGTCGCTCTACACCCACTACGCCGTGGGCGTGCCGGGCACCGTGGCCGGCATGGAGCATGCCCTGAAGAAATGGGGCACCATGCCGCTGGACAAGGTGATTGCCCCCTCCATCGCGCTGGCAGAAAAGGGCTTCCCTGTGAGCGAAACCCTGGCCAAGATCCTGCGCCAAGAGCAAAAGAACATGGGCAAGTGGCCCGCCACCACCGAGATCTTCTGGAAGAACGGCGAGCCCCTCAAGCGCGGCGACCTGCTGGTGCAAAAAGACCTGGGCCAATCCATGCGCCTGATCGCGCAGCAAGGTGCCAAGGCCTTCTATGAAGGCGCCATCGCCCAGAAGATTGCCGCCGAAATGGCCCCGCACGCCGGCGCCGTGACACTGCAAGACCTGCGCGAATACAAGGTGGCCGAGCGCGAACCTGTGCGCGGCACCTACCGTGGCCATGAGGTGGTGACCATGCCCCCACCCTCTTCCGGCGGCACGAACCTGGTGCAGATTTTGAACATGCTGGAGCAGTGGCCCCTGGCACAGTGGGGCCAGAACAGTGCGCAAACGCTGCACCACATGGCTGAAAGCAGCAAGCTGGCCTATGCCGACCGCTCTGAATACCTGGGTGACCCCGACTTTGTGAAGATCCCACTCAAGGGCCTGACCTCCAAGCGCTACGCCGAATCGCTGGCCAAGACCATCGACCCCAACCGCGCTCGTCCTGCCAAAGAGATCAAGCCCGGCCAACCCCAGCCGTATGAAAGCGACCAGACCACCCACTACTCGGTGGTGGACAAGGCGGGCAACGCCGTGGCCGTGACCTACACGCTGAACACCAACTTTGGCAGCGGCATCGTCGCCAAAGGCACCGGCATCTTGCTGAACAACGAGATGGACGACTTTGCCGCCAAGCCCGGCGTGGCCAACGCCTACGGCCTGGTCGGCGGCGACGCCAACGCCGTGGCCGCCAAGAAGCGCCCCTTGTCTTCCATGACGCCCACCCTGGTGCTCAAGGACGGCAAGCCCACCCTGGTGACCGGCAGCCCCGGCGGCGCCCGCATCATCACCACAGTGCTGCAAACCGTGGTGAACACGATTGACTTTGGCAACAACCCCGCCGAAGCCGCCGCAGCCCCCCGCGTGCACCACCAGTGGACGCCCGACGAACTGCGCGTGGAAAAGGGCCTCTCGCCCGACACGCTGGCCCTGCTCAAGCAACGCGGCCACAACATCGCAGTGAAGCCATCGATGGGCCGCACGCAGACCATCCAGATCCGCAACGGGATGCTGTATGGCTACTCTGATCCACGCAACCCCGATGGGCAGACGCTGGGGTACTGAAAACTGCCAAAGCACCAGCGCTGACAGGCGGCTGGTGCCAACGCAGAAAAGGGGCCGCACATTCTGCGGCCCCTTTTTTTATGGACTGGGCCTTGTGCAGAGGGGTGCCTCACAGCTTGCAGGTCGCCGCACGGCGGTCAATCCACTGCGCGGATGTCGGGCTTGTGTGCACCTCCCGACACTCTGTCCGCACGCGATGATGCACACTCGGCAACATCAACAAAACGGGCCGCGCCCGCAGCGCAAGACACCACACATGCGGCGAAATGTGTACTGCGGGTTACAGGCTTTGGGCACCCTAAGGAGACAAACGTGGCATTGAAAAAAGTAGTGCTGGGCACACTGGTCGTTGTGGCGGCCGCCGCCGTGGGCGGCTGGTTCAGCCTGGACAAGGAAACGCGCGGGCTTTTGGCCACCGTGCCCACCAACCGCGATTTGCTGTTCTGGACGCAGCCGCAACGCGACGCCGCCTTCCGCGCGCTGGACCGCATCCCGCTGCTGGCCAAGGCCAACGTGGTGCCCGCCAGCAGCACGCCATCGCCCCTGCCCCCAGGACCGCCCCTGAAGCTCAAGAGCGATGTGGATGCCTACATGGCAGGCCAGCGCAGCGCTGCGCTGCTGGTGGTGCACGACGGCAAGCTGCGGCTGGAACGCTATGGCCTGGACTTTGATGGCGCTGGCCGCTGGACCAGCTTTTCTGTGGCCAAGTCGCTCACCTCCACCCTGGTGGGCGCTGCGGTCAAAGATGGCTTCATCCAGAGCCTGGACGACAAGGTCAGCGTCTACATCCCCGAGCTGAAAGGCTCTGCCTACGACGATGTGAGCGTTCGGCAACTGCTGACCATGACATCTGGCGTGAAGTGGAATGAAGACTACGCCGACCCGAATTCAGACGTGGCCAAGTTCAACAACCACCAGCCCGAACCCGGCGTGGAAGCGCTGGTGAGCTACATGCGCAAGCTACCGCGCGATGTACCGGCAGGCACCCGCTGGCTGTACAGCACGGGCGAGACCAACCTGGTGGGCACCCTGGTGCAGCAGGCCACCAAGAAGCCCCTGGCCACCTACCTGGCAGAAAAAGTGTGGGGCCCGGCAGGCATGGAGCAGCAGGCCACCTGGCTTTTGAGCAAAACCGGCAAGGAGATTGGCGGCTGCTGCGTGCAGGCATCGCCACGCGACTATGCCCGCCTGGGCGTGTTCATCCTGAATGGCGCACAAGTCAACGGCCAGAGCATCGTGCCCGAGAGCTGGTGGGCCGAGGCCACCACCAAGCGCGCCGACATTGGCCGCCCCGGGCGCGGCTATGGCTACCAGTGGTGGACCTATGACGACGGCAGCTATGCGGCCCGCGGCATCTTCGGCCAAGGCATCTTCATCGACCCCCAACGCAAGCTGGTGATCGTGTCGAACGCCAACTGGGCCCACGGGGCGCGCGACCCCCAGGCCACAGAGGCGCGCGAGAACTTCTACCGTGAAGTGCAGCAGGTGATTGACGAGGAAGCACGGTCGCAGCGCCCATAGCGGCATGACCCCGGGGGCGGCCCTGCCCCGCCTGTGCGCTGCTCGGTGGATGTGCCGGATCAGTGCCGCCCCCACACCACCGCCCACCCGCGCGCAAGCCCCGTTCCTCAGGGTTGTCCAGAATGCCGACGCGGCTGCCACGGCCCCTGCACTGGGGCATAGCCACCCCACGGACTTACCATGACAGTTACCTGGACACCACAGCCCCCCACCAGCTGGGTGGCGAACCTCAACGGGCAGCCAGTCTGCATTCTCAAGGGCAAAGACATTGGCGGATGGACGGCGACCTGGATGGGTGACCGCCTGTGGCAGCCACCAGCCCACTTGCCCAGGGCCACGCCGCAGCCCATGAGCTTTTTCAGCAGCCTGGAAGACGCCAAGGCTGCGGTGGAACAGGCTTTGGCCACCTGAGTCGGCCCGGGCTTCAAGCCTTTTTGGCACCTGGCGCTTGATACACAAGCGCAAGCAGCTACAAAATCAATAGCACTCTGAAGTCATTCACATTGGTGTGCGTAGGCCCTGTCACCACCAGATCACCTAAAGCGCTGAAGTAGCCATAGGCGTCGTTACGGTCCAGGTGGTCGTCGAGCCGCAAACCCAGGGCGCGGCCACGGGCCAAGGTGTCCGGCGTGACGATGGCGCCCGCGTTGTCTTCCACGCCATCGATGCCATCGGTGTCAGCCGCCAGGGCCCACACGCCGCTTTGGCCTTGCAGAGCCTGGGCCAGGCCCATGCAGAACTCACCCGCACGGCCGCCCCGGCCTTTGGAAGAGCCCTCGGGGCGGGGGCGCACCGTGACGGTGGTTTCGCCCCCTGACAACAGCACGCAGGGTCGTTCAAACGGCGCACCGCGCTGAGCCACGGCGCGGGCCAGGGCGGCGTGCACCTTGCCCACTTCGCGCGATTCGCCTTCTATTTCATCCGACAGGATGTGTGCAGCCCAGCCTGCGGCACGGGCGGCCCGGGCAGCCGCTTCCAGCGACTGCTGGGGGGTGGCGATGAGGTGCACGGCGTGGCCTGCAAACACGGCGTCGCCGGGCTTGGGAGTTTCGAGCAGGCCCGCTTCCAGCGCCGCGCGCACGGCGGGAGGCACGGTGATGCGGTAGCGGTCCAGAATCGCCAGCGCATCGGCACAGGTGCTGGCATCGGGCACGGAGGGGCCGCTGGCGATGATGGAGGGGTCGTCGCCCGGCACGTCGCTGATGGTGAGGGTGACCAAGCGTGCCGGGGCGCAGGCCGCAGCCAGCCGCCCGCCTTTGATGCGCGAGAGGTGCTTGCGCACGCAGTTCATCTCGCCAATGGCGGCACCGCTGGCCAGCAGTTCTTTGTTGATGCGCTGTTTCTCGGCCAGCGTGAGGCCGTCGGCAGGCAACGTGAGCAAGGCCGAGCCGCCGCCAGAGATGAGGCAGATCACCAAGTCATCGGCCGTGAGCCCCTGGGTGAGCGCCAGCATGCGCTCGGCCGCCTGCAGGCCTGCGGCATCGGGCACGGGGTGAGCGGCCTCGACCACTTCAATGCGCTGCTTCAGGCCCGCCGGTCGGGGCGGGATGTGGTCGTAGCGGGTGACGACCAGGCCGCTGAGCGGTGCATCGGCAGGCCACAGCGCCTCCAGCGCCTGCGCCATGGAGCCCCCGGCCTTGCCCGCGCCCAGCACCAGGGTGCGGCCTTTAGGCACAGCGGGCAGATGGGCTTGGAGCCCCTGCAGGGGCTGGGCGCTTTGCACCGCCACGTCGTACAGGTGGCGCAGGAAGGCGGTGGGGTTCTGGTGGGGATCAGGCAAAGTCATGGTGGGCCATTGTGGCGTAGAGCGGCTCACAAAACTCTTCTGGCGTCGTTGCTGCGTCTTGTCGTACCACTCGTACTGCCTGCGGCGCAGCGCCTAGCCAGCACCGCTACGCTGAGTTTTGTGAGCCGCTCTTGGGAATCCTCTGCGCTGGACGTTCAGCGCACAGTTGCGTTACTCCAGCACCACCTTGGCCTCTTTCACCAGGCGCGCAAAGCGCTCGGTGTCGTCCTTGATCTGGCGGGCCATTTGCTCGGGCGTGTTGCCGATGGGGTCGGCGCCAATGTCGTCCATCTTCTTGCGAAAGTCGGCCGACTGGATGATCTTGACCATCTCCGTGTTCAGCCGCGTGACCACGTCTTTGGGCGTGCCTGCGGGGGCCAGCACGCCAAACCAGGTGCCCAGGTCAAAGCCTTTGAGCCCGGCTTCGTCCAGCGTGGGCACATCGGGCAGCGCAGCCGAGCGCTTGGCCGTGGTCACAGCCAGTGCGCGCAGCTTGCCCGCCTTGATGTGGGGCAGCACGGGCGTGATGGTGTCAAACGACATGCTGATCTGCCCGCCCAGCAAGTCAGTGGTCATGGGGCCGCTACCCTTGTAGGGCACGTGCAGCAGTTGCACCCCGGCCATGGATTCAAACTGCGCGCCAATCAGGTGCTGGCCCGTGCCGTTGCCGTTGGAGCCGAACGAGAGCTTGCCCGGGGCGCGCTTGGCCTGGGCGATCAGCTCGGGCACCGTGCGGCTGGAGCTGTCGGCCTGCACCACCAGCACGTTGGGCACCATGGCCACGGTGGTGATGGGGGCGAGGTCTTTTTGAAAGTCGTACGCCAGCTTGCGGTACACGCTGGTGGCAATGGTGTGGTGCACAGCGCCCATCAGCAGGGTGTAGCCATCGGGCTTGGCTTTCGCCACAAAGTCGGCGCCCAGCGTGGCGCCTGCACCGGGTTTGTTCTCCACGATGACGGGCTGGCCCAGGCTTTTGGCCAGCTCTTGCCCCAGCGCGCGGGCCAGCACATCCGTCGTGCCCCCGGCGGGGAAGGGCACGACCAGACTGACGGCTTTGGTGGGCCAGGCCTGGGCTGCGGCCGTGGTAGCCAAAGCACACAGCAGGGCAGCGCCTGCCAAGTGGCGCAAAGTATGGCGCTTGGGGGATTGCAGGGTCGTCGTCATGGCTTGTCTCCAATATCGTTCTGTGAAGGGGTGCCCCACCCTCGCACCTCTTGTCGGGAGCGTATTGGCGGGGAAAATGGATGCAGGAGGAATCAGGCAGCGGTGGCCAGTCGCTCGCACACAGCACGGGTCACCTGCCCTGTGGTGGCCTTGCCGCCCAGGTCGCCGGTGTGCAGGCTGGTGTCCGCGGTGACTTGCTCGATAGCGGCCATCAGGCGCTTTGCGGCGGCGTACTCACTCAGGTGTTCGAGCAGCATCACGCAGCTCCAGAACGTGCCCACGGGGTTGGCCAGGCCCTTGCCCATGATGTCGAAGGCCGAGCCATGGATGGGCTCGAACATGCTGGGGTAGCGGCGCTCGGGGTCGATGTTGCCGGTGGGCGCAATGCCCAGGCTGCCCGCCAGCGCGGCGGCCAGGTCCGAGAGGATGTCGGCGTGCAGGTTGGTAGCGACGATGGTGTCGAGCGTGGCCGGGCGGTTGACCATGCGAGCGGTGGCAGCGTCCACCAGCTCCTTGTCCCACTTCACATCAGGAAACTCCTGGCTGATCTGTAGCGCAATCTCGTCCCACATCACCATGGCGTGGCGCTGGGCATTGCTTTTGGTGATGACGGTGAGCAGCTTGCGGGGGCGCGACTGGGCCAGGCGGAAGGCAAAACGCATGATGCGCTCCACCCCGGCGCGGGTCATCACGCTCAGGTCGGTGGCCACCTCGATGGGATGGCCCTGGTGGGCGCGGCCGCCCACACCGGCGTACTCGCCCTCGGAGTTTTCGCGCACGATGACCCAGTCCAGGTCTTGCGGCGCGCAGCGCTTGAGGGGGGCGTCAATGCCGGGCAGGATGCGGGTGGGCCGCACGTTGGCGTACTGGTCAAACCCCTGGCAAATCTTCAGGCGCAGGCCCCATAGCGTGATGTGGTCGGGGATGTGTGGGTCGCCCGCCGAGCCGAACAGGATGGCGTCCTTGTCCCGCAATTGCGCCAGCCCATCAGCGGGCATCATCTCGCCGTGGGCACGATACCAGTCGCCGCCCCAGCCATAGCTGGTGAATTCAAACGCCAGGTCGGGCTGTGACGCAGCCAGGGCCTGCAGCACTTCTTGCCCTGCGGGAATCACCTCTTTGCCAATACCGTCACCGGGAATGCACGCAATGCGGTACGTCTTGCTCGTCATGAAACCTGTCTCCTGTAGTTGGGTGGCGCGCAACGGGTGCGCCGGACGAAGACAAATCTACCGGCTTCGTATTCACAAAACCATTCTTCAAGTTATCCTATTGTTAACTTCAAAGAAACAATGAACACACCTTTGTCGGCCCCCTCAGAGATGGGCTTTTTCAGCCTCCTGGCGCGTTGCGGCAGCTTCTCGGCCACAGCACGCGAGCTGAATGTGACCACGCCCGCCGTCAGCAAAAGGCTGGCACAGATGGAAACGCGCCTGGGTGTGCAACTGGTCAACCGCACAACCCGCCGCGTGAGCCTGACACCCGAGGGCGAGACCTACCTGCAGCATGCGCGGCGCATCCTGGCCGAGATTGACGACATGGAGCAGCTGGTTTCGCGTACCCTGGCCACGCCGCAAGGCCTGCTGCGCGTGAACGCCACGCTGGGCTTTGGGCGCAGCCAGATTGCGCCGCTGATTTCAGACTTTGTGCGCCAGCACCCACTGGTGCAGGTGCAACTGCAACTTTCGGTAGACCCACCACCGCTAGCCGCCGATGCGTTTGACGTGTGCATCCGCTTTGGCGAGCCGCCCGACGCCCGCGTGATTGCACGCCGCATTGCACCCAACCGGCGCCTGCTGTGCGCAGCACCCGCCTACCTGGAGCGCCGGGGCACCCCCAAGTTGCCCAGCGACCTGGCGCGGCACGACTGCATCGGCATCCGCCAGGGCGACGATGCCTATGGCCAGTGGCGGCTGACGGCCGGGCGCAAGACCGAAGTGGTGAAGGTGCGGGGCGCACTGAGCACCAACGACGGAGAGATCGCCGTCAACTGGGCGCTGGACGGCCACGGCATCGTGATGCGGGCCGAATGGGACGTGGCCCGCTACCTGCGCAGTGGCCGCCTGGTACAGGTGCTGGCAGACCACCAGACACCCCCGGCGGACATCTACGCCATTTACCCCCAACGCCACCAGACAGCAGCGCGGGTGCGCGCGTTTGTAGACTTTCTGGCAGAACGCTTTGCCACCAGCTCGCCAGGGTACTGATCGCGCAAATCGTCCACCAAAACTGTATACAAAACACCGCTTGCCGCTATCATTCGGCGCATGGACAACTCGACCACCAGCCTCATCGCTGCGCGCCTGACCCGCGCCATCGTCGAGCACCGCCTGCAACCGGGCACCAAGCTGGCCGAGCAAAAGTTGGCTGACCACTTTGGCGTGTCGCGCACGCTGGTGCGCCAGGCGCTGTTTCAGCTGTCGCAAAACCGGCTGGTGCGGCTGGAGCCCGCGCGGGGCGCTTTTGTAGCGGCCCCCTCGGCCGACGAAGCCCGCCAGGTGTTTGCCGTGCGCCGCATGCTCGAGTCCGAAATGGTCCGCGCCTTCATGCGCCAGGTCACCCCCGCCAAACTGCGCGCGCTGCGCGAGCATGTGGCCCGCGAGAAGCAAGCCGTGGCCCAGGGCGACGCGCCAGAGCGCACCGAGCTGCTGGGCGACTTTCATGTGCGCATGGCCGAGCTGATGGGCAACCAGGTGCTGGCGCAGATGCTGGGCGATCTGATCTCGCGCTGTTCGCTCATCACGCTGATGTACCAAAGCGCCAGCGCCGCCGCGCACTCGCACGAAGAGCACGCCCAGATCGTCAAGGCCCTGGGGGCCAAAGACGAAGAGCGGGCCGTGCAGCTCATGCAGGCACATTTGCTGCATGTGGAAGAAAGTCTGACGTTTGACCGCCAGCCACCGGTCAACGATCTCTCGCTGGCCCTGTCTTGACCCCATTCCATGCCCCTGACGCCATGATCTACGACGCCACCGCCCCCTACCCCCGCGACCTGATTGGCTACGGCAAAAACCCGCCCCATGCCCAGTGGCCCGGCGGCGCCCGCATTGCGGTGCAGTTTGTGCTGAACTACGAGGAAGGCGGCGAGAACGCCGTGCTGCACGGCGATGCGGGCAGCGAACAGTTTCTGTCGGAAATGTTCAACCCGGCCAGCTACCCTGATCGGCACATGAGCATGGAGGGCATCTACGAATACGGCTCGCGGGCAGGCGTGTGGCGCATCCTGCGCGAGTTTGAAAAGCGCCAGCTACCGCTGACGGTGTTTGGCGTCTCCACGGCGCTGCAGCGCCACCCCGAGCTGACGGCTGCCTTCGTGGAACTGGGCCACGAGATCGCCTGCCACGGCCTCAAGTGGATTCACTACCAGAACGTGCCCGAGGATGTGGAGCGCGCCCACATGCACGAGGCCATGGACATCATCCAGCGCATGACCGGGCAAAGGGCGCTGGGCTGGTACACCGGCCGCGACAGCCCCAACACCCACCGCCTGGTGGCCGACTACGGCGGCTTTGCTTACGACAGCGACTACTACGGCGACGACCTGCCCTTCTGGATGAAGGTGAAGAAGACCGACGGCAGCGTGGTGCCCCAGCTCATCGTGCCCTACACGCTGGACTGCAACGACATGCGCTTTGCCCTGCCGCAGGGCTATTCGCACGCCGACCCGTTCTTTCAGTACCTGAAAGACACGTTTGACGCGCTGTATGCCGAGGGTGACCCGGCTGGCGACAACGCGCCCAAGATGATGAGCATCGGCATGCACTGCCGCCTGCTGGGCCGGCCCGGCCGCATCACGGCGCTGCAGCGTTTTCTGGACCACATTGCCCAGCACGACCAGGTGTGGGTGGCCCGGCGCATCGACATTGCCCGCCATTGGGCACAGCACCACCCCGCCCCGGTTTTATGAACCAAATCGGCCTCCAGCGCCCGTGCAATAAGCGCTGGCCGCTCACTTTTTTGAAGCAACCACCATGCCACTGACTCTGGAACAACTCAACGCCGCCAGCCCCGCCGAAGCGCTGGCGCTGCTGGACGGGCTGTACGAACACTCGCCCTGGATTGCCGAGGAGGCCCTGGCGCAGCGGCCCTTTCGCAGCCTGGCGCACCTGAAGCACGCGCTGGCGCAGGTGGTACGCACGGCCAGGCTGGACGCGCAATTGGCCCTGATTCGCGCACACCCCGAACTGGCGGGCAAGGCCATGGTGGCGAAAAGCCTCACGGCCGAATCCACCAACGAGCAGAGCAAGGCAGGCCTCACCGAATGCACGCCCGAGGAGTTCGAGCGCATTCAGCAGCTCAACGCGGCGTACAACGAACGCTTTGGCTTCCCGTTCATCCTGGCGGTGCGCGGGCCGCGCGGCACGGGTCTCTCCAAGCAGGAAATCATCGACACCTTTGCACGGCGGCTGGACAACCACCCCGAATTTGAGCTGGCTGAGGCCCTGCGCAACATCCACCGCATTGCCGAGATTCGCCTGAACGACAAGTTCGCTGCCGAGCCAGTGCTGGGCAACGATGTGTGGGACTGGCACGAAGCGCTGGCCCGCCACTCTGACCCCGGCTTTGCGGAAAAGGGCCAGCTCACGGTGACGTACCTCACCGACGCGCACCGCGCCTGCGGCCGTGACATTGCACAGCGCATGCGCGAATGTGGCTTTGACAGGGTGGAGATAGACGCCGTGGGCAACGTGGTGGGGCGCTACTACCCGGCCGCGCCAGGCGCACGCTACCTGATGACCGGCAGCCACTACGACACGGTGCGCAACGGCGGCAAGTACGACGGGCGGCTGGGCATTTTCGTGCCCCTGGCCTGCGTACGCGAGCTGCACCGCGCTGGCAAGCGCCTGCCTTTCGGCATCGAGGTGGTGGCGTTCGCGGAAGAAGAAGGCCAGCGCTACAAGGCCACCTTCCTCGGCTCGGGCGCGCTCATCGGCCACTTCAACCCTGCATGGCTGGAGCAGAAAGACGCCAACGGCGTGACCATGCGTGAGGCCATGCAGCACGCGGGCCTGCGCCTGGACGACATTGCCAAGCTGCAGCGCGACCCCGCGCAGTACCTGGGCTTCATCGAAGTGCACATTGAACAGGGCCCGGTGCTCAATGAACTGGATCTGCCCCTGGGCGTGGTCACGTCCATCAACGGCGGCGTGCGCTACCTCTGCGAAATGATTGGCACTGCCAGCCACGCGGGTACCACGCCCATGGACCGACGCCGTGATGCCGCCGTGGCCGTGGCCGAGTTGGCGCTGTATGTGGAGCAGCGCGCTGCGAAAGACGGCGATTCGGTGGGCACCATCGGCCTCTTGAATGTGCCCAGTGGCTCCATCAACGTGGTGCCCGGCCGCTGCCTGTTTTCATTGGACCTGCGCGCCCCCACCGACGCCCAGCGCGATGCGATGGTGACCGACGTGCTGGACGAACTGGCCAAAATCGCCCAGCGGCGCGGCTTGCGCTACACGATTGAAGAATCGATGCGCGCCGCTGCCGCGCCCAGCGCCCCGGCCCTGCAGCACCACTGGGAGCGCGCCGTGGACGCCCTGGGCGTGCCCGTGTTCCGCATGCCCAGCGGCGCGGGGCACGACGCGATGAAGCTGCACGAAATCATGCCGCAGGCCATGCTGTTCACGCGCGGGCAGAACTCCGGCATCAGCCACAACCCGCTCGAATCCACCACCAACAACGACATTCAGCTCACGGTGGACGCCTTCACCCAGGTGCTGCACCAGCTTGCCGAGGAAACCCAACCATGACCCCACAGGCCTCCTACGACGCGCTCGACGCGTGGATTGACAAGCACTTTGACGAGGAAGTGCGCTTTTTGCAGGCCCTGGTGCGCGTGCCCACCGACACACCGCCCGGCAACAACGCGCCCCACGCCGAACGCACGGCCGAGCTGCTGAAAGACTTTGGCTTTGACGCCGAAAAGCACGCCGTGCCCGCTGCCGACGTGCAGGCCTACGGCATGGAATCCATCACCAACCTGATCGTGCGCAGGCCCTACGGCACAGGCGGCAAGACCATTGCCCTGAACGCCCACGGCGACGTGGTGCCGCCCGGCGAAGGCTGGACGCACGACCCCTACGGCGCCGAGATCGTCAACGGTGTCATGTATGGCCGCGCCACCGCCGTGAGCAAGAGCGACTTCGCGAGCTTCACTTTCGCGGTGCGCGCGCTGGAAGCCGTGGCGCGACCCGCGCAAGGCGCGGTAGAGCTGCACTTCACCTACGACGAAGAATTTGGTGGCGAGCTGGGCCCGGGCTGGCTGCTGAAAAAGGGCCTGACCCAGCCGGACCTGATGATTGCGGCAGGCTTCAGCTACGAAGTGGTCACCGCCCACAACGGCTGCCTGCAGATGGAAGTGACCGTACACGGCAAGATGGCCCATGCCGCCGTGCCGCACACCGGCGTGGACGCGCTGCAGGGCGCGGTGCACATCCTGAACGCGCTGTATGCACAAAACGATGAATACAAGAAGATCACGTCCAACGTCGCGGGCATCAAGCACCCGTACCTGAATGTGGGCCGCATCGAAGGCGGCACCAACACCAACGTCGTGCCCGGCAAGGTCAGCTTCAAACTCGACCGCCGCATGATCCCTGAGGAGAACCCGGTGGAGGTGGAAGCCGCCATCCGCCACACCATCACGCAGGCAACAGCCGAGCGCGCTGGCCTCAGTGTCGAGATCAAACGCCTGCTGCTGGCCAATGCCATGACGCCGCTGGCGGGCAACCAGCCGCTGGTCGATGCGATCCGGAAGCACGCCCAGGCCGTGATCGGCGAGCCCGTGCCCGCCGTGGGCACACCGCTGTACACCGATGTGCGCCTGTATGTGGAGCGCGGCATTCCCGGCGTGATCTACGGCGCGGGGCCACGCACGGTGCTGGAATCGCACGCCAAACGCGCCGACGAGCGGCTGCAACTGGAAGACCTGCGCCGAGCCACCAAGGTCATCGCAAGGGCGCTGCGCGACCTGCTGGTCTGACAAACCAGCGGGTGTGAGGGTTCGCGCGCCTCGCGATGGCCCTCCACACCCAGCCCCTCTGATACCAATGGGTTAGTCAGAATTCATTCAGGTTGCCCGGCAATCGGGTTATCCTGTGGGCCATCGCAGTCCAAAACCCTGCCCTGTAGTCCACCGCAGGGAACCTGCCCGCCGCTTGACCTGCGCGTTGCGGGGACCTCGCCAGGCCTGCCGCACACCTGCGGACCCGCCTGACCGAGGCAGACTGATGTGACCGCTGCGGCGCTCTCCCTGGGTGCAGGCCTTGCACACCATCCGAGGGGCCGACGCTGCCTTTGAATGAACCGATACCGCTTCGAGGCCTGGCGCCCTTGCGCCTGCCGCTGAATTTCGTGAAAGCCTCCCACTTTTTCGTATGACCCAGAATCTGTCCGCCGCCGAACAAGCCCTGCGCGAAGCCGCGCGTGAATACCACCGCAACCCCAGCCGGGGCAAGATTTCCGTCACGCCCACCAAGCCGCTGTCCAACCAGCGCGACCTGTCCCTGGCTTATTCGCCTGGCGTGGCCTACCCCTGCCTGGACATCCAGGCCGACCCTTCCAAGGCGTTTGACTACACCTCGCGCGGCAACCTCGTGGGCGTGATCACCAACGGCACTGCCGTGCTGGGCCTGGGCGACATCGGCCCGCTGGCCGGCAAGCCGGTGATGGAAGGCAAGGGCTGCCTGTTCAAGAAGTTTGCCGGTGTCGATGTGTTCGACATCGAACTGGCCGAGCGCGACCCCGACAAGCTCATCGAGATCATCGCCAGCCTGGAGCCCACGCTCGGCGGCATCAACCTCGAAGACATCAAGGCCCCCGAGTGCTTCTACATCGAGCGCGAGTTGAGCAAGCGCATGAACATCCCGGTGTTCCATGACGACCAGCACGGCACGGCCATCATCAGCAGCGCCGCGCTGCTCAACGGCCTGGAGCTGGTAGGCAAGCAAATTGGCGACGTGAAGGTGGCTGTCTCTGGCGCTGGCGCTGCAGCCATTGCCTGCCTGAATGTGATGGTGGGCCTGGGCGTGAAACGCGAAAACATTTTCGTGTGCGACTCCAAGGGCGTGATCTACGAAGGCCGCCCCGGTGGTCTGGACGAGTCCAAAGCGCAATACGCGCAAAAGACCGAAGCCCGTACGCTGGCTGACGCCGTGAACGGCGCCGATGTGTTCCTGGGCTGCTCGGCCCCTGGCGTGCTCACGGCCGAGATGGTCAAGACGATGGCCCCAAAGCCCATCATCCTGGCGCTGGCCAACCCAGAGCCAGAAATCCGCCCCGAGCTGGCCAAGGCCGTGCGGCCCGATTGCATCATTGCCACGGGCCGCTCGGACTACCCCAACCAGGTCAACAACGTGCTGTGCTTCCCGTACATCTTCCGTGGCGCACTGGACTGCGGCGCCACCAAGATCACCGAAGCCATGAAGCTGGCCTGCGTGCGCCAAATTGCCGACCTGGCCAAGGCCGACATCAGCGAAGAGGTGGCCAACGCGTATGCAGGCAAGGAGCTGACCTTTGGCCCCGACTACCTGATCCCCACACCGTTTGACTCGCGCCTGATCCTCAAGATCGCGCCTGCCGTGGCCAAGGCTGCGGCCGAATCCGGTGTGGCCACGCGCCCCATCGAAGACATGGAGGCCTACAAGGAAAGCCTGTCGCGCTTCGTTTACCAAACCGGCATGCTCATGCGCCCCGTGATCACGGCCGCAAAGGCCCTGCCCGATGCGAAGAAGCGTGTTGCCTATGCCGACGGCGAAGACGAGCGCGCCCTGCGTGCAGCGCAGCTGGCCATCGACGACAAGATTGCCCACCCCATCCTCATCGGCCGCCCGGCCGTCATTGCAGCCCGCATTGAAAAGGCTGGCCTGCGCATGCAGATCGGCAAGGATGTGGAAGTGTGCAACCCCGAAGACGATCCACGCTTTCGCCAGTATTGGGAGACCTACCACCAGCTCATGAAGCGCGAAGGCGCCACACCCGAGGTGGCCAAGGCGGCCGTGCGCCGCTCCAACACCATCATCGCCTCGCTGATGGTGAAGCTGGGCGATGCCGACGCCATGATCTGCGGCCTGGTGGGCACCTATGAAACCCACCTGGAGCGCATCCGCAACATCCTGGGCCATGCCCCCGGCGCCACCAACTACGCCGCGCTGAACGCGTTGATGACGGACCGCAACGGCACCCTGTTCATTGCCGACACCTATGTGAACGAAGACCCCACGGCGCAGGAGCTGGCCGACATTGCCTGGATGTCGGTGCAGGAAGTGCAGCGCTTTGGCCTGCCACCCAAGGTGGCATTCCTGTCGCATTCGAGCTACGGTTCGTCCAAGCGCGCCTCGGCCCGCAAGATGCGTGAAGCGCGCGACCTGTTCGTGGCGGCCCACCCCGAGATCGAATGCGACGGCGAACTGCACGGTGACGCCGCGCTGGAGCCAGGCATCCGCAACGCGTACATGGCAGATTCCACGCTCAGCGGCTCGGCCAACCTGCTGATCTGCCCGAACATTGACGCAGCCAACATCCTCTACAACGTGCTCAAGACCACCACCAGCGGCGGTGTGACGGTGGGCCCGATCCTGATGGGTGCGGCGGCTGCGGCCTACATCCTGACGCCTGCCGCCACCGTGCGCCGCGTGTTCAACATGACAGCCTTGGCCGTGGCCAGCGCTGCGGCGCGCGCCGCCTGATTCGATCAGGCTCTGAAAAAAAAGAAAGGCCCTTCGGGGCCTTTCTTTTTGGGTGTATCGATACGCGGGTCTTTGCCCGGCCTGCGTCAGCGCACAGACACATCCACAAAGTCCGCCACCGGCGGCAGATGTTCGGCCAGCCAGTCCGAGTCCAGTTGCAGCGCCCGCTTGATTTCCTCAGGCAGGCTGGCAATGGTGTCGGCGGGGGACTTGGGCTCCTCCAGCCCAATCTCGGCCAGCAGCACCTTTTCAAACGGGATGTCGTCGCCCTGCATCGTGGCCACCAGATCCCGCGCCACGTCGGGCATGGAGGGCAACTGCACGTTGTCACAGAACTCGGTCAGGTGTGGCATGGGTGAGCCCTCTCGTGGGTCTTTGAAAACCCGAAGACGCAAGCCTTTGTGCTGCAGTGCAACGGGCTGCGCACCCATCCCTAAACGCACTGACCAGTAGCGCCTTTGGTCTGCGAGGGCATGCCCTGTTTTTTGGATGCTGCGGCTTCGTTGCACCACTGCGGCCGTGCACCCATCTGCGTATTTGTCCCCATCCGTTGCCACCGCACACGCACCATTGCGGGAAACACTTCATGCCTGGGTGCACCACTTCGGTGAGGAATGGTTTGCCGTGCCGCGCCGCCCTTGCAAAAACCCGACAGCGCGCTTGAAAGCGGGCATCTTTTTTGCTGCATGGCTTGTACAGCCAAGGCATGACTGCCTTTTCCTTCTGTTTTTTTATTTGGCAACCGCCAGGAGCTATCCCATGAAAAAAAGAACCTTCATGCACACCGCAGCGGCACTGGCGCTGGCCAGCGCATTGCCCATGGCGTATGCGCAAAGCACGCCCATCAAGTTCCAGCTCGACTGGCGTTTTGAAGGCCCTGCGGCGCTGTTCCTGCAGCCTGTGGCCAAGGGCTACTTCAAGGCCGCGGGCCTGGATGTGACGGTGGATGCGGGCAACGGCTCCGGCGGCGCGGTGCAGCGTGTGGCATCGGGCACCTACGACATGGGCTTTGCCGACTTGGCCGCAGTGATGGAATTCCACGCCAACAACCCCGACGCGCAGAACAAGCCCGTGGCGGTGATGGTGGTCTACAACAACACGCCCGCCTCGGTCATGGCGCTGAAAAAGAGCGGCATCACCAAGCCCGCCGACCTGGCCGGCAAGAAGCTGGGCGCCCCCGTGTTTGACGCAGGCCGCCGCGCGTTCCCCATCTTCCAGAAGGCCAACGGCATTGGCGCCGTGACCTGGACCGCCATGGACCCGCCACTGCGCGAAACCATGCTGGTGCGCGGCGACGTGGACGCCATCACCGGCTTCACCTTCACCTCGCTGCTCAACCTGGAAGCCCGGGGCGCCAAGGCCGCCGACGTGGTGGTGCTGCCCTATGCCGACTTTGGCGTGAAGCTATACGGCAACGTGATCATTGCCAGCCCCAAGCTCATCAAGGAGAACCCTGCCGCCATCAAGGCGTTCCTGTCGGCCTTCACCAAGGGTGCCAAGGAAGTCATCGCCAACCCCGCTGCCGCCATCGAGCATGTAAAGGCGCGCGATGGCATCGTGAACGTGCCGCTCGAAACCCGCCGCCTGCAACTGGCTATCGACACCGTGATCAACGGCCCCGACGCGCGGGCAGAAGGGTTTGGCAAGGCCGTGCCCGGCCGCCTGTCGCTGATGGCTTCGCAGGTGTCCGACGCGTTCAACACCAAGACGCGCGTCAACGCCGACGACGTGTGGAACCCCAGCTTCCTGCCCAGCACGGCGGAACTCAACATCCTGCCGAAGAAGTAAAACTATCAATTTGATAGCTGCTAGCGCTTGATAGACAAGCGCCAGCAGCCATTTTCATTCAAAAACAAGAACGACCTTCCATGCAGGCTGCCGATTCCTATTTTGTGGACTTTCGCAATGTCTGGCTCGCCTACAACGACGAGCTGCGCGCCAAGAACCAGTTTGCGGTCGAAGCCATCGACCTGCAGGTGCGGCGCGGCGAGTTCATCGCCATCGTCGGCCCCTCGGGCTGTGGCAAGTCCACCTTCATGAAGCTGGCCACGGGGCTGAAGATGCCCTCCATGGGCAAGATCCTCATCGACGGCCAGCCAGTGACGGGGCCGCTCAAGGTGTCGGGCATGGCCTTCCAGGCGCCTTCGCTGCTGCCCTGGCGCACCACGGTGGACAACGTGCTGCTGCCGCTCGAAATCGTCGAGCCCTACCGCAGCCACTTCAAGCAAAAGCGCAAGGAGTACGAAGAGCGCGCCCGCAAGCTGCTGCAAAAGGTGGGGCTGGCGGGCTATGAGGACAAGTTCCCCTGGCAGCTGTCGGGCGGCATGCAGCAGCGCGCCAGCATCTGCCGCGCGCTGATCCACGAACCCAAGATGCTGCTGCTGGACGAGCCCTTCGGCGCGCTCGACGCCTTCACGCGCGAAGAGCTGTGGTGCATCCTGCGCGACCTGTGGACCGAGCAGCAGTTCAACGTGATTCTGGTCACGCACGACCTGCGCGAGTCGGTCTTCCTAGCCGACACGGTGTATGTGATGAGCAAGAGCCCTGGCCGGTTTGTGGTGAAGAAAGAGATCGAACTGCCCCGCCCGCGCGACCTGGAGGTGACCTACACCAAGGAGTTCACCGACATCGTGCACGAGCTGCGCGGCCACATCGGTGCCCTGCGAAAAGCAGGCGCGCCCATCCAGCAATAAGAACAAAGAAAGCGCCTCATCCCCATGCACAAGAAAACCGTGGAGCGCTGGTCCCCCTGGATCCTGCTCGTCGCCACCATCCTGCTGTGGCAAATCATCTGCTCGGCCTTCAGCATCCCTGAATACCTGTTCCCCAGCCCCTGGGCCATCGGCGTGCAGCTGGTGGAGTTCAGCGGCGTCATCGCAGGCCATGCCTGGCGCACCTTCTGGGTCACCATGGCGGGCTTCGGCATCGCCATCGTCGTGGGTGTGCTGCTGGGCTTTGTGATCGGCAGCTCGCGCATCGCCTACGCCGCCGTGTACCCGCTGATGACGGCCTTCAACGCGCTGCCCAAGGCCGCCTTTGTGCCCATCCTCGTGGTGTGGTTCGGCATCGGCGTGGGCCCGGCCATCCTCACCGCGTTCCTCATCAGCTTCTTCCCCATCATGGTCAACATCGCCACGGGCCTCGCCACGCTGGAGCCCGAGCTGGAAGACGTGCTGCGCGTGCTCGGCGCCAAGCGCTGGGACGTGCTGACCAAGGTGGGGCTGCCCCGCTCCATGCCGTACTTCTACGGCTCGCTCAAGGTGGCCATCACGCTGGCCTTTGTCGGCACCACCGTGTCGGAAATGACCGCGGCCAACGAGGGCATCGGCTACCTGCTGATCAGCGCAGGCTCGTCCATGCAGATGGGCCTGGCGTTTGCGGGCCTGATGGTGGTGGGTGCGATGGCCATGGTCATGTACGAGCTGTTCAGCTGGATCGAAAAACGCACCACGGGCTGGGCGCACCGGGGCTCGCAAGGCGAGTGAGGTTGCACGGGCGGTTGTCAAAAACTCAGCGAAAATGCCACCCAGCGCTTATCCATAAAGCGCTAGCAGCTACATTTTTAGGAGCAAACAGCGCCACCCACGGTGTGGGATCAACGCCGCCGCTATACTTCGCGCCCCGTTGCTCCGCAGGACCGCCTGGCATGCGCTTGACCGCTTTTTTCCACCCGCTGGCCACCCTTGCCAGCGTAACCATGCTGGCAGCCCTGACCTTGGCTGGATGTGGCGGCACCACCCCCGCCCGGCCCGACGCGGGGACGCAGCCTGCTCTTTCCTCCTCCGCTCCCCCTGTCCGCATCGGCATCGCCCTGGGCGGTGGCGCAGCCAAAGGGTTCGCGCACATTGGTGTCATCAAGATGCTGGAGGCCAACGGCTTTGCGCCCGCGGTGGTATCGGGCACCAGTGCAGGCAGCGTGGTGGGCGCGCTCTACGCCAGCGGCATGAACGCCTTCGAGATGCAGGAAAAAGCCGTGGCGCTGGACGAGGCCAAGATCCGCGACCTGCAGCTCTCGTCCGGCGGCCTGGTGCTGGGCCAGAAGCTCGAAGACTATGTGAACGAGCAGGTACGCCGCAAGCCACTGGAGCAGATGGCCAAGCCTTTTGTGGTCGTGGCCACGCGGCTGGAAGATGGCGAGCGCACCGTGTTTGCACGCGGCAACACCGGCCAGGCCGTGCGCGCATCGAGCAGCGTGCCCGGCGTGTTCCAGCCCGTCACCATCGGCAAGTACCACTTTGTGGACGGCGGCATCGTCAGCCCCGTGCCGGTGGATGCCGCGCGCCAGCTGGGCGCCGACATCGTGATTGCGGTAGACATCTCCAACAAGGCCCGGGGCCAGACGCCCGGCAACATGCTGGGCGCGCTCAACCAGTCGATTGCCATCATGGGCCAGAAGCTGGGCCAGGCCGAGCTGGCGCGGGCCGATGTGATCGTCCGCCCGCAGGTGCTGGACATTGGTGCCGCCGACTTCAGCCAGCGCGCCAATGCCATCGTGGAAGGCGAAAAGGCCGCACTGGCCGTGATGCCGCAGATCCGCGAGCGTGTGGCCCAGCTGCAAGCCGAACGCGCCAAGGCGGCGGCGCAGGCCCAGCAGAAGGCGGCCGAGTCGCATTACCAGGCCTGCCTGGACAACCGCAGCCGGCTACAAAAGCTGGCGGGCCTGGCCAAGCTGGACGACTCCTGCCCAGCGCCCAAGTAGCGCAGCCAACAAACCCTTCCGGCACAGCGCCCTTCGGGTAAAGTCTATTGCGCCCAACGCCTGCCCACAACAGCCGGCGCCACGTTCACGCCCCACACTGCCCGCCCCACCCATTCCATGCCTTCTCCCTTCTCCGCCGTCAAACCCAGCGCCAAGCTCTCCGACCAGGTGGCCAGCGCGCTGGAGGCCGAGATTCGCGCGGGCCGCATCCAGGCTGCGCAAAAGCTACCCACCGAGGCCGTGTTGGCGCAGCAGTTCCAGGTCAGCCGCACGGTGGTGCGCGAGGCCATCTCGCGCCTCAAGTCGCTGGGGCTGGTGGACTCGCGGCAGGGCAGCGGCGTGTATGTGCTGGCGCCGGGCATCGAGCCTTTGCAGTTTGATGTGCCCCTTGCCGCATCGCGCGAGGCGGTGATGCAGATCGTGGAGGTGCGCCGTGCGCTGGAGGCCGAAGTGGCTGAACTGGCAGCCCTGCGTCGCACCGATGAAGACATTGCCGCCATCCGCGCCGCCATGCAGCACATTGCCGACGCCGTGCGCGCAGGCCGCGACGGGGTGGAAGAAGACGTGCTGTTCCACCGCGCCATCGCCCAGGCGGCGGGCAACCCGTTCATGATCAGCACGCTGGACTACCTGGCCCAGTTCCTCAAAGGCGCCACGCGTGTGACCCGCGCCAACGAGGCGCGGCGCACCGACTTTGCCGATGCGGTGACCCACGAGCACACCCACATCGTGCGCGCCATCGAGGCGGGCGACCCGGTGGCTGCACGCGTCGCTGCGGCGCAGCACATGAAGAACGCACTGGCCCGCATTGAGCAGGCCGACCTGTCGTTCTGGGCCCAGGACGGCGCGCGACTGGCCCAGCCGCTGGTGGCGGCGTCCGCACCGCTGGTGTTCTGAGCTGCATCGGTGATGCCTGCGCGACGGGCTTAAACGCTTTGACGCTGGTGGCGTAGCGCGCATCCGAGCGAAGCTTGAGGTGTGGCGGCGGCTGGACTTGCCCCCTGCGGATTGTTGATTTGCTACATATTTAGTAGCTTCTCAGGCATATTGCACTAGGGTCTGTTGAGAATCAATCTGAGAGGCGTGAATGGATGTGATGCAATAGGAGCATGAGCATTCGATGGGTACTGACAGACGAGCAATGGGCCAAGATGGAGCCGCACTGCCTTGGCAAGCCAAGTGATCCTGGACGCAGCGGCACCGACAACCGCCGCTTCGTTGAGGCAGTGCTGTGGATTGCCCGCACAGGCAGCCCCTGGCGAGACCTGCCGCCAGAGTTCGGCAAGTGGAACACGGTGTTCAAACGCTTTAGAGACTGGGTTAAGGCCGATGTGTTCCAACGTCTGTTCGATGCAGTGAGCGAGCAGCCAGACATGGAATATGCGATGGTGGATGCCACGATTGTGAAAGTGCACCGGCACGGCCAGGGGGCAAAAGGGGGACTTCGGGCCAGGCCATAGGCCACTCGAGGGGCGGCATGACCACGAAGATACTGGCGCTGACGGATGCATTGGGCAATCTGGTGAAGTTCGTCTTGATGCCAGGGCAGCGCCACGACACCAAAGGGGTCAGAGAGCTGATTGCCGATGTGCGCTTTGATGCCTTGCTTGCCGACAAGGCCTTCGATGTGAATTGGCTGATCCAGGAGTTGGGTAAGCGCGGGGCGCAGGTGGTGATCTCACAGATGCCCCGCAGGAGAGCGCCACTGGAGATTGACCTGGAGATCTACAAATGGCGCCACTTGATCGAGAACTTCTTTGGCAAGCTCAAGGAGTTCAAGCGCATCGCCATGCGTAGCGACAAAACGGATACCAGCTTCGCAGCGATGATCTATCTCGCAGCTGGGGTTATCAACTCTCGGTAATTCTCAACAGACCCTAACGCTTGAGCACCAATACGCCTCAAAACCGCGTCACCCGCCCTCTGCACGCACGGGCACACGCGGGTTAACCCGTAGGAATACCGATCGCAAAAATTTGTATGATAACCATATAAACACATCAAACCAGGTGCACCCAGCCTTCCTCACGAGGCCGTTTTCAACGGCCTCCATCTGGGCCTGCGCCCTTCCATCCCGGAGATATCTCGTTCATGTCCACCCTCGCACTTCTCGGCATCGGCGCCGGCAGCATTGCCCTGCTCCTGTTGCTCATCATCCGCTGGCAGGTCCACGCTTTCGTGGCGATGATGCTGGTGAGCTTCCTCGTCGCATTTGCCACGGGCATGCCGATTAGCGACATCATCAGCACGCTGATTGCAGGCATGGGCGGCACACTGGGCTCGGTGGCCATCCTGGTGGCGCTGGGCTCCATGCTGGGGCGGATGATCGAGGTCTCGGGCGGTGCGGCCAGCCTGGCCAACCGCTTCACGCAGTTGCTGGGGCCCACACGGGTGCCCATGGCCCTGACGGCCGCTGCGCTGGTGCTGGCCATCCCGGTGTTTTTTGATGTGGGCTTCATCATCCTGGTGCCGATCGTCTACGGCTTTTGCAAGGCGGCGGGGGTCAACCCCATCAAGTTCGGCCTGCCCGTGGCGGGCATCATGCTGGCCGCGCACGTGGTGGTGCCACCGCACCCCGGCATCGTGGGCGGGGCGGCCATCGTCAAGGGCGACATTGGCTGGATCACCATCATTGGCCTGGCCATCTGCATCCCGCTGGCGGCGCTGGCGCAGGTCGTGGCGGGCTGGCTCAACCGCAAGGGCTACCCCATGCTGCCCACCACGGCAGAGCAGTTTGCGGCCTTTGGTACCAGCCAAGAAAGCACGGACTCCAAGGCACGCATCGCTCCCGGCGTAGGTACCATCATGGCGCTGATCCTGATCCCGCTCGCTCTGATCATGGCGGGCACCACCGGTGCCACGCTGCTGCCCAAGGGCGACAGCCTGCGTAATGTGCTGGGCTTCATCGGCTCGCCCATCTTTGCGCTGATGGTGGCCGTGGGTCTGGCGATGTATTTGCTGGGCCGCAACCAGGGCTGGAACCGCGAGCGCACCAACGCCATCATGGAATCTGCCCTGCCCCCGGCCGCTACCGTGATTTTGGTGACAGGTGCAGGCGGCGTGTTTGCCAAGGTGCTCACGGCCAGCGGCATTGGCGCGGCGCTGTCGCAAAGCCTCACCGCCACGCATCTGCCGCTCATCCTGCTGGCGTTCATCATTGCGCTGGCCCTGCGCGCTGCCCAAGGCTCGGCCACCGTGGCCATCATCACCACCTGCGGCCTGCTGGCCGATGCGATGGCGGGTGGCGGGTATTCCCCCTTGCAAGTGGCGCTGCTCACGGTTGCCATTGGCTTTGGCAGCCTGGGCCTGTCGCACGTCAACGATTCGGGCTTCTGGATCGTGACCCGCTACCTGGGCCTGAGCGATGGCCTGCGCACCTGGACGGTGCTGACCACGGTGCTGGGCTTGGCGGGTTTTGCCCTCACTGCCTTGCTGTGGATGCTGGTGGCCTGAGCGCCCTCTTTTGAATTTCATTGAAGGACTGACAACATGACCAAACCCACCGTCGGCATCATCGGCCTGGGCGCCATGGGCGCTGGCATTGCCAAGACCCTGCGCAACAACGGTTTCACCATCCACGTGTGCGACGTGCGTCCCGGCGTGGCCGATGCCTTTGTGGCAGACGGTGGCACGGCACACGCCACGACGGCGGCATTGGCGGCGGTGAGCGATGTGGTGGTGTCGGTGGTGGTCAACGCGGCGCAAACCGAGAGCGTGCTGTTTGGCGATGGCGGTAAAGGCGGCGCAGCCAGCACCATGCGCCCCGGCAGCACTTTTGTGATGTGCTCCACCGTGGACCCCAACTGGTCTGTGGCGCTGGAAGCGCGCCTGAACGCCCTGGGCCTGCACTATGTGGATGCCCCCATCTCCGGCGGTGCCGCCAAGGCCGCGTCGGGCCAGATGACGATGATGACCTCGGCCAAGCCTGAGGCCTATGCCGCAGCGGGCGCGGTGCTCGAAGGCATGGCTGGCAAGGTGTACCGCCTGGGCGACAAGGCGGGCGCGGGCAGCAAGGTCAAGATCATCAACCAGCTGCTGGCCGGTGTGCACATTGCCGTGGCCGCCGAAGCCATGGCCCTGGGCCTGCGCGAAGGCGTGGAAGCCAGCGCCTTGTATGAAGTCATCACGAACAGCGCGGGCAACAGCTGGATGTTTGAAAACCGCATGGCCCATGTGCTGGCAGGCGACTACACGCCGCTGTCGGCCGTCGATATCTTCGTGAAGGACCTCGGCCTGGTGCTGGACACCGCACGCGCCAGCAAATTCCCCCTGCCGCTGGCGGCCACCGCGCACCAGATGTTCATGCAAGCGTCCACCGCAGGCTTTGCCAAGGAAGATGACAGCGCCGTGATCAAGATCTTCCCTGGCATCACCCTGCCCGAAGCGAAGGACAAGCCATGACACGCGCACGTGCCCTGCTGGGCTGCATTGCCGACGACTTCACTGGCGCCACCGACCTGGCCAACAACCTGGTGCGCGCAGGCATGCGCGTGGTGCAAGCCATGGGCGTTCCCACGGCGCCGCTCGATACCGAGGCCGATGCCATCGTGGTCGCGCTCAAGTCGCGCACCATTCCCAAAGAAGAAGCCATTGCCCAGTCGCTGGCTGCGCTGCAGTGGCTGCAGGCGCAAGGTGCCGAGCAGATCTATTTCAAATACTGCTCCACCTTTGACAGCACGGCCGAAGGCAACATCGGCCCCGTGACCGATGCGCTGATGCAGGCCCTGGGCACCGACTTCACCATCGCCACGCCCGCCTTCCCCGACAACAAGCGCACCGTGTTCAAGGGCTACCTGTTTGTGGGCGATGTGCTGCTCAGCGAGAGCGGCATGCAGAACCACCCGCTCACGCCCATGACCGACCCCAACCTGGTGCGCGTGCTGCAGGCACAAACACCCAGCCGTGTGGGCCTGATCGACCACAGCGTGGTCGCCCAGGGCGAGACGGCCATCCGCGCACGCATAGCCCAACTCAAGGCCGATGGCGTGCGCATGGCCGTGGTCGATGCGGTGTCCAACGCCGATCTGCTGCGCCTGGGCCCTGCCCTCAAGGGCATGCCGCTGGTCACCGCAGGCTCGGGCGTGGCCATTGGTCTGCCGGGCAACTTTGGCGTGGCGCCCAGCAACGAGGCAGCACGCCTGCCCGCTGCACAAGGGCTGCAGGCCATCGTGTCGGGCAGCTGCTCGGTGGCCACCAACCAGCAGGTCATGGATTTCATCAAGGCAGGCAAGCCTGCTCTCGCCATCGACCCGCTGCGCATCGCTGCGGGCGTGGACGTGGCCGCCGAAGCGCTGGCCTGGGCCGAAGGCCACATTGGCAACGGCCCGGTGCTGGTTTACTCCACCGCCGAGCCATCGGCCGTGCGCGCCATTCAGGGCAAACTGGGCTCCGAAAAAGCCGGTGCCATGGTGGAAGGCACCATTGCCGCCATTGCACGCGGCCTGGTGCAGCGCGGTGTGCGCCAGCTCATCGTGGCGGGTGGCGAAACCTCGGGTGCCTGCGTGCAGGCCCTGGGCATCACGCAAATGCGCATTGGCGCGCAGATTGACCCCGGCGTGCCGTGGTGCCATGCCGTGGCACACGACGCGAAGGACGGGCTGCACATCACGCTGAAGTCGGGCAATTTTGGTAGCACCGACTTTTTCACCAAGGCTTTTGCACAATTGCAGGCATGACCTCACCCCCCGCCTTCATGGACGAGAGCCAGGCCCGCGACGAGATCTGCCGCGTGGGCCGTAGCCTGTTTGAGCGGGGCTATGTGCACGCCACCGCAGGCAACATCAGCGTGCGCCTGGCCGACGGCTACCTCATCACCCCCACCGATGCCTGCCTGGGCGCGCTACAGCCCGAGCGGCTGGCGCGCCTGGACGCACAGGGCCAGCAGGTGGCGGGCGACCGGGCCAGCAAAACCATTGCGCTGCACCGGCAGATTTACGAGGCCTCTGCATCGACAGCAGCCCCAGCGCGCTGCGTGATCCACACCCACAGCACGCACTTGGTGGGCTGCTCGCTGCAAGCCGACACCGCTGCAGACGGGGAATTGGCAGCGGATGCGCAATTGCTGCCGCCCATCACGCCCTACTTTGTGATGAAGGTAGGCCGCGTGCCGCACATCCCGTACCACCGCCCCGGCGATGCCGCAGCGGCAACACTGGTGGCGCAGACCATCACCCGCTATGCCTCCCAGGGCAGCCCGGTGCGCGCCGTCATGCTGGCACGCCTGGGCCCCAATGTGTGGCACGACACGCCAGCAGCCGCCATGGCGGTGCTGGAAGAGCTGGAAGAAACCGCCCGCCTGTGGATGCTGTGCCAGCCCCGCCCCACGCCGCTGACCGAGCCCCAGATTGAACAACTGCGCCAGACCTTTGGCGCGCAGTGGTAAGGCAACGCCTTCACCATTACACAGAAAGACACCCATGCCCCGTTTTGCCGCCAACCTGTCCATGCTCTACAACGACGTGGACTTTCTCGACCGCTTCGCCGCCGCTGCGCGCGATGGCTTCAAGGCGGTGGAGTACCTCTTCCCCTATGCCTACCCTGCGCAAGAACTGGCCGCGCGCCTGCAAGCCAATGGCCTGCAGCAGGTGCTGTTCAATGCACCACCCGGTAACTGGGACGCGGGCGAGCGCGGGCTGGCCTGCCTGCCGGGGCGTGAGGCCGAATTCCGCGAAGGCATCGCCAAAGCCATCGACTATGCCCAGGCCTTGCAATGCCCCCGCATCCACGTAATGGCCGGGCTGGTGCCCCAGGGGGCGGACGCAGCCACCGTGCGCGCCACCTACATCGCCAACGTGCGCTACGCCGCCGAACAAGCTGCGCCGCACGGCATCCAGATCCTGCTGGAGCCCATCAACGGCCGCGACATGCCCGGCTTCTTCCTGAGCCGCCAGAACCAGGCCCATGCGCTGATCGCCGAGATCGGCGCCACCAACGTGAAGGTGCAGATGGACCTGTACCACTGCCAGATCGTGGAAGGCGACCTGGCCATGAAAGTGCGCCAGTACCTGCCCGCGGGCAACGTCGGCCACCTCCAGATCGCCGGTGTGCCCGAGCGCCACGAACCCGATGTGGGCGAGATCAACTACACCTACCTGTTCCAACTGCTCGACCAGCTGGGCTACGACGGCTGGATTGGCTGCGAATACCGCCCCGCGCGCGGCACGGCAGCCCACGCCACCAGCGACGGGCTGGGCTGGCTCAAGCCCTGGCTGTGAGGGAACGGGCGTATTTCAACCCGCCACGGGCAGCGATTCAACGCACACGAAGTCACCCAAGCGGGCATCAAAATCCCAGCGCTGAGCAAAACGATTAGGGTATTGCCGCCCCAGCGAACCCGTGGGCTCTGACTGCATCTGCAACACCACCAGACTATTGGGTTGCCCACTGCGCAGGCGGCGCGACACGGCCGTGCCGGCCTGCATGGACCACAAACCTGGCTGGGGCTGCAACAAGGCCGGATGGTGCACATGGCCTGAGAGCAACATGTGGGCACCCGCATCGCGCCAGCGTTGCACGGCAGCGTTGGCGCCGTGGGGCCGGTGGGATCGATCCTCTGTACTGCGAGCCACCAACGGGTGGTGACTGACTACGATGCGCCATGCCTGCGCGGGTGCAGACCGCAAGTCTTCCGCCACCCGCGCCACCTGCGCGGCCGATAGCGTGCCGCGCTCGTGTCGCCAAGGTCTGGTCGTGTTCACACCCACAATCCAGAACGGCCCCACCTGCCGCTGAGGTTCGAGCTGGGCTCCAAACTGCGATGCAAATCGTTGGTAGGCCCGGCCCCAACGCAGCCACCAGGCGAACAGGGGCAAGTCGTGGTTGCCGGCCAGCACCACGCGCTCATCCACCCCCAGGCCGCAAACAAAATCGTGCGCCAAGGCGAACTGCTGGCGTGTGGCACGCTGGGTCAGATCGCCCGAAACCACCACCACATCCACACGCAGCCGATGCGCCAGTCGCTGCACCGCCGCGCACACCAGCGGGTCGTGCGCTCCAAAATGCAGATCGGAAAGATGCATCAATTTGTGCGTGGTGGCGATTACCGACGCTGGTGCTGGATGCAAAACTTTCGCTTCGTTCTTGCCAAGCCCCAGCTCCTTGTCAGCTTCCACCTTCAACGACGGGGGAACCGTCGCTGCCCCATGACCTTCGTGGCGAAGCATGGCACCGGTGTTCTCCGCGACTGCGGGCAGTTCCTGGCGCATGGTGTTCAGGCAGGCGCCAGCGCAGGTTCGGGCAAGGGTTGCGCGGCGGCGGGTGGTGTATTGGCAGAGTCGCGTTGCGGCAAATGTTCCAGCTGCGTTGGCGCCACCAGCCACAGCGGCCGCGTGTGTAGCGAAAAGCACAGAGGCGCTTTCATGCGCTCGCGCTCGCCATCAAAAGCCACCTTCACGCTGGCCTTGCGCCACCCAGCGGGCGCCACACTCAGCTCGGCACAGGCCAGGCTTTGCACGGCCGGGTCGCCCTCCAGCTGGCCGGTGGCGGCGCGCCATACCGTGCGAGCCATGGCCCAACGGCTTTGGGGTTTGAGCAACACCACGGCCAGCAGTCCGCCCTGCGCCACCGATTCGGCCTGCGCCAAACCCACCTGTTCCAGTTGCAAGGGGTTATTGCCCACAAACAGCGTGGTGACTTCGTGTTCCTGCTCTTGCATCTGATTTCCCTGGCGGGTGCGCACCACCACGCGCCAGCGCCTCCGGGCAGAAGGGCGCAGCATGCTCCACACCACAGCGGCCATGGCCACCGCGCGAGAGCGGCCCAGCTTGCGCGTGGCCTGCTCGCGCTCTGCCAACAAACGGGGGTACAGCCCCACGCTGGCGTTCACCAAAAATACCCGATCATTCACAAAGCCGACCTGCACCGGCCGCAACTCGCCCGCGCGCAGGGCCTCCAGCAGTTGCAGCACGGCGGCTTCGGCGTCCAGCTCCAAGCCTTGCTCGCGGCTGAAATAGTTGAAAGTGCCCATGGGCACCACGCCCATAGGCACACCGGCACGCAAGGCGGCTGCGGCCACCGCGTTGATGGTGCCATCTCCACCCGCCGCCACCAGCAAACCAGCGTTATCGCGTGCAGCCTCTGCTGCGTGATCCGCCAATTGAACGATATCTCCCCGCTCACGAGGTATGTGCCACACCACGGGATGGTCGTGCTGGGCAAAGGCACCACTCAGCTTTGCGCGCACCAGATCCAGATCGGCCCCTGGCCGCAGTGGAACCACCACATGGATGGGACTGTGGTGATGAAGGATCATGGGACTGTGCAAATCGGTCATGGGGATGAAAAGCGTGGTGGGCGTAACGATGCCTGTGTGGCCAAAGACCCGACAGAGGGCCGATATTCAATGATCACAGCGCAGTGGCTACAGCGCAGCCAGCAGGCGGCGCCTTGGTGCGTCGGCGTGCGCCTACAGACAGCATTCCGCCTCGCAGCACTAAACCCTGTGATCGCAACGGGCCACCCCTTACTGGGGTAAAACACCACGCTGCCGAAAGCTGCACGGGCTGGCCATTCGCTTGGCTGAAGACGATTCCAGTGCATCCGCTGGGTACGCAGTAACAACCCGTCCCGGCACCGGCTCTCTTCCCCCCAAAAGACCTTTGAATCCATGGACCTGGACACCCTCGCCACCACTGTTGCCCGCCACCCCAATGCCCTTTGGCTGCTGGGAATGACTGCGGGCGCCTTGCTGGGCAGTGGCGCCTTGTGGGCCTTGAAAACCCTGCGCCACCGCCCCTCGCCTGTGCGCCACCGCCCCTCGCCCGTACGGCATTTGCTTCACGCCGCCAGCGCCACCACCGTGATGCTGCTGAGCATGGCCGCAGCCGCTTGCGCCCTGCTGGCCGGGGGTGCGCTGATGGCAGAGCTGGCCGAGGGCTGGCAGCGCACGGGCACCTGGAGCCGGGTGGACGAAGGCATTGCGCAGCAACTGCGCCTGCATGCAGACATGGCGGCCCTGCGGTGGTTTGGCGCACTCACCCACATGGGAGACACTGCCGTGCTGACCACGCTGACCCTGGCGGTGACGGGCGCCCTGTGGTGGCGCAGGCACCGCTTGCTGGCCGTGGGCTGGCTTGTGGCCATGGCGGGCAATGGGCTGCTGACCAAAATTTTTAAAGACGTGTTTGCCCGCGTGCGGCCCGAGCATGTGCATGGGGCAGCGCAGGCCGATGGGTTCAGCTTTCCCAGCGGCCACAGCAGCGCGTCACTCGTCGCCTATGCCATGCTGGCCTACTTGGCCGTGCGGCTGCTGCCACGGGCATGGCACATACCCGCCGTTTGCTGTGCGGGCGCGCTGATCTTCACCACCGGCTGGAGCCGCGTGGTGCTGCATGTGCGCTACGTGAGCGATGTGCTCGCGGGCTGGGTGCTGGGCGGCACCTGGATGGTGTGCACCGTGCTCATCATGGACAGCATGGCGCGCTGGCGGGGCGCGCCCGCCGCCCTGGCGCGGCAGTAAGACGGCGCGCCTCAGGCGATTCGGGCAATCACCGCACCCAGCGCTTGTGCGGTGCCCGCCGCTGCCGCCAAGGCCACTCGCCCAGCGCGGTGAGCCGTCACCTGCATCTCCATCTTCATGGCTTCCATCACGGCGATGACATCGCCCTCTTGCACCATGTCGCCGTCGGCCACCTTCCAGGCGTGCAGATTGCCGGCGATGGGCGAGGTGACGGCGGCGGCATCCACCGCGGCCTCTGCCGGTGCTGCGGCACTAGCGCCCTGCCCGCCTGCTGCCGCCAAGCCTTGTAGCAGCACCGCTGGCAGGCCCAGTTGCACGCGGCGGCCGTCGATCTCGATGGCGGTGCGCAGCAAGCTGGTGTCTGCCGCAGGCACGGCCCGTACGGCGGCGGCCAGTGGGGTGGCAAAGTCGGATTCGATCCAGCGGGTGTGCACCTTGAAGCCCTCTGCCCCCACAAAGTCGGGGTGGTCAATGACGGCACGGTGAAAGGGCAGCACCGAAGCCACGCCTTCGATCTGGAACTCGCGCAGCGCACGGCGCGCGCGGGCCAGGGCCTGTTCGCGCGTGGCGCCGGTGACGATGAGCTTGGCCATGAGCGAATCAAACGTGCCGGGCACTACGGAGCCCGTCTGCACGCCCGTATCCAGCCGCACGCCGGGGCCTGAGGGGGCATCAAAGCGCTGCACCGGGCCAGGTGTTGGCAAGAAGCCCCGGCCCACGTCTTCGGCATTGATGCGAAACTCGAACGAGTGACCCAGCGGCGCGGGCGTTTGCGTGATGGACAGCGGCAGCCCATCGGCCACGCGCAGTTGCTCCACCACCAGGTCCACGCCCGTGGTCTGCTCGGTCACGGGGTGCTCCACCTGCAGGCGGGTGTTGACCTCCAGGAACGAGATGGCGCCGCTTTGGCTCAGCAAAAATTCCACCGTGCCCGCACTCACATATCCTGCAGCGGCGCAGATGTCGCGTGCGGCGGTGTGGATGCGTTCACGCTGTGCGTCGCTCAAAAATGGCGCAGGGGCCTCTTCCACCAGCTTCTGGTTGCGCCGCTGCAGCGAGCAGTCGCGCGTGCCCAGCACCACCACGTTACCGTGCGTGTCGGCCAGCACCTGGACCTCGATGTGGCGGGGCTTGTCGAGGAACTGCTCCACAAAGCACTCGCCCCGGCCAAAGGCCGTGACGGCTTCACGCACGGCAGATTCATACAGCTCGGCCACTTCGTCCATGCGCCAGGCGATCTTCATGCCGCGCCCGCCGCCGCCAAACGCGGCCTTGATGATGATGGGCAGGCCGTTTTGCTCGGCAAAGGCCAGCACCTCGTTCGCGTCTTTCACCGGGTCGGGCGTGCCCACCACCAGCGGTGCGCCCACTTGCAGTGCAATCTTGCGTGCAGACACCTTGTCGCCCAGTTGGGCGATGGTGGCGGGGCGTGGGCCAATCCAGGCCAGGCCTGCATCGATCACAGCCTGGGCAAAAGCGGCATTTTCCGAGAGGAATCCGTAGCCGGGGTGCACCGCGTCCGCTCCGCTCTTTTGGGCGATGACCAGGAGCTTTTCGACGTTGAGGTAGGTATCCGCAGGGCGGTCACCATCCAGCCCATAGGCTTCATCGGCCATGCGGGCGTGCAGCGCGTCGATATCGGCATTGGCGTACACCGCGACGGACTTCACGCCGTAGTCGGCACAGGCGCGGGCGATGCGGACGGCGATCTCGCCCCGGTTGGCAATCAAGACTTTTTTCATCAGAAACTTTCCAAAGATTTGTCAGGAAGTGGACGCGCCGCTTTCCGGCACCAACTCCGCAAACGGCTGAATCGGGTTGAACCGCAACCACGCCCCCACGGGGATCTGCCCCGCACGGTCAAGGTGGTACGGCGCCACGCAGCCGATGACCGGGTAGCCGCCCGTGAGCGGGTGGTCGGCCAGAAACAGCACGGGCTGGCCGCTGGGCGGCACCTGCAGGGCACCCAGGGCCGTGCCTTCGCTGGGCAGTTCGCCGGTGATGGCACGGTCCAGGGGCATCTCGCCCGCCAGGCGCAGGCCCACGCGGTTGGACTGGGGCGTGACCTGCCAGCGCTGCGCGGCAAAGCGGGCGATGGCCTCGGGCGTGAACCAGTCGGTGCGCGGGCCCATCACCACGTCCAGCACCACTTCGTGTTCGAGAGTGGGCAAATCAGCAGGCGGCAGCTCGGGGGCGGCTACCACGCTGGTGGCAGGCGCGGGCCGCACGGCCAGCCAGTCGCCCACGGCCACGGGCGCGGGGCCGACATGGGCCAGGGTGTCGGTGGCGCAGCTGCCCATCACGGGCGCTTCGGCAAAGCCGCCGCGCACGGCCAGGTAGCAGCGGGCGCCTGCGGTGGGTTGGCCCACGGCCAGCGTGTCGCCATCAGCCAGGGCCACAGGTTCGTAACGCGGCACAGGCCAGCGCTGGCCGTCGGCCGTGGTCAGTGTCAGCACGGCATCGGCCCCGGTGACGGCCACCACGTTATCGCCCACGCTGCGCAGTTGCAGGCCGCCGCCCACGGTCTCCAGCGCGGCCAGGTGGCTGGCATTGCCCACGAGGCGGTTGGCGGCCTTGAGGGCCGCCTGGTCCATGGCCCCCGACGCCGAAACGCCCTGCCCGGCCTGGCCATGGCGGCCCAGATCCTGGAAGACCGTGAGCAGGCCCGTGGCGCGCACCTGCAGCGCGGTTTGCCCGGCGGCCAAGTGGTGCTGCGTGCGGCCAGAGGGTTTGGGGTCTTTTTGGCCTACAGCGCTTTCTGCATCAGCGCTAGCAGCTATGTTTTTAGTAGCAATATCCACAAAGCGCACGCGGTAGCCGGGCTGTAGCAAGGCAGGTTGCGCGCGAGTGATGTCCCACATGGCCACGGGGGTGGTGCCGATGATTTGCCAGCCACCGGGGCTGGCCTGCGGGTACACGCCGCTGAAGGTGCCCGCCAACCCCACAGAGCCTGCGGGCAGGCGCGTGCGCGGGGTGCTGCGGCGTGGCACGTTCAGGCTGGGGTGGCCGCCGCTCAGGTACGCAAAGCCGGGCGCAAAGCCGGTGAAAGCCACGGTGTACTCGCTGCCCGTGTGGCGCTGCACCACTTCATCGGCGGTGATGCCCAGAATCTGCGCCACCTCGGCCAGGTCTTCGCCGTTGTAATGCACGGGGATTTCGATCAGCGTGTCGCTGCGCTCGGCGCCCTGCGTCAGGCTGCGCGCAGCTATGTCCTGCACCAAGGTTTCGGCCCGGGTGGCCGAGGCGCGGTACTCCACCAGAATGGTCCGCGCAGCGGGGACCAGCTCCTCCACGCCGTGGGGAGGATGCCGCTGTAGCGACGCGAGCAAAGCCAGGGTCTGGTCCAGATCGGCCAGCTCTACCAGCAGCGCGTTGTGGGTCACAGGCAAGAAGCGCAAAACAGTGTCTCCAGATTGCAGAGGGGCGTTGGACGTTGAGCGTTGGCGCTTACACGTGGTAGGCGCTGTCGGGCACGTCCGAGACAAACATGTGCCCTGGCGCGTGGGTCACCGCAAAAGGCACGCGCGATGCCATCACGGCGGCCTGGGGTGTGACGCCACAGGCCCAGAACACGGGCACCTCGCCGGGCTCGATGCGCACCGGGTCGCCAAAGTCGGGGCGCTGCAGGTCTGCAATGCCCAGCGCTGCGGGGTCGCCCACATGCACTGGCGCACCATGCACCGACGGGAAGCGCCCGGAGATCGACACCGCGTCTGCCACGCGGTGTGCCGGAATGGGCCGCATCGACACCACCATGTCGCCATGCAGCCGCCCGGCCGGGCGGCAGGCGCGGTTGGTGCGGTACATCGGCACGTTGCACCCCTGCTCGATATGGCGCACCTCGATGCCAGATTCTTGCAAGGGCGTCTCGAAGGTGAAGCTGCAACCGATGAGGAAGGTGACCAGATCGGGGTGCTCTTGCCACAGCGGCCGGGCGTCACTCACCTCCTCCACCAGCTGGCCGTCGCGCCAGACGCGGTACAGCGGAATGTCCGTGCGCACGTCGGCACCTTCGGCCAGCAGCGTGCGGTGGTCGCCCGCTTCGATCACGTCAAGCACCGGGCAGGGCTTGGGGTTGCGCTGGGCATAGAGCAGAAAGTCCCAGGCCCATTCGCGCGGCAGCGCAATCATGTTGGCCTGCGTCATGCCGGGGGCAATGCCGGCTGTGGGCTCAACCTTGCCTTCACGGTAGGCCTGCCGGGCAGCGCGGGCCTGGCGCAGGGCGGCTTGCAGGGATGGGTTTTGGTAGGTGGTTGGCATTGGAAATCCTGTGAGTGATCAGGCCAAGGGTTTCATGCAGGGTCTACAAAGGAGCGCAGCACCACGCCGTCTTGCTCCAGGGCGGCGCGCACGGCTTGCGCCATCTCCACCGCACTGGCGCTGTCGCCGTGCACACAGATGGACTGGGCATCGACACGCGCCAGGCTGCCGTCGATGGCTTCGACCACGCCCTCACGCACCAGGCGCAGCATGCGCTGGGCTACCAGCGTGGCATCGTGCAACACGGCCCCTTTTTCACGGCGCGACACCAGCGTGCCTTCGGGCGTGTACGCACGGTCGGCGAAGGCCTCTCCCACCACTGTCAGGCCAGCGTCGCGGGCCCACTGCACCACCGGGGCACCGGCCAAGGCGACCAGCACCAGCGTGGGATCCACCGCCCGCACGGCGGCGATGACGGCTTTGGCCTGGCGCTCGTCGTGGGCGATGGTGTTGTAGAGCGCGCCGTGCGGCTTGACGTAGCGCACCCGCGTGCCAGCGGCCGTGGCCAGCCCTTGCAGCGCGCCAATCTGGTACATCACGTCGGCCTGCAGCTCGGCGCTGGTCACATCCATGTTGCGGCGGCCAAAGCCAACCAGGTCGGGGTAAGACACGTGGGCCCCTACCGTCACGCCCTGCGCCACTGCGCCACGCAATGTGGCCAGAATGCCCGCAGGGTCGCCCGCATGAAAGCCACAGGCCACGTTGGCGCTGGTGACCACGCGCAGGATCGCCTCGTCATCGCCCATGCGCCAGGCGCCAAAACTCTCGCCCAGGTCGCTGTTCAAGTCCATCGTCGTCATTGGCTGTTTTCCTTCTGCTTGTCTCAAGCCTTCTGTCTCAGGCCTTCTGTCTCAGGCCTGTTGTCTTGACGCCCCGGCCTACATGCCGGTGGAGCGTGGGGATGAATCATCCCAGCAAAGCCATCATTGTCAATCAATAAAACATTTATTGTTCAACAATATAAGTTAAATCACCCCACAAAATTTCACCAACCCCAGCCCCCCAGCGGGAGCCCCCCATGGCCATGTTCAGCGGCATGGCCTGGTCTTGCAAGCTTTGGGCCGCGGCAGTGCCCTTCTCCGCCCAAGCCGCATTTTGCCGGGTGACTTCATCCAGCGCCGTCACCGCGCGGCTGGCCCGGGCGATGTCATCGCTCTGCCCAAGGCTGGCAAGGCTCAGGCCCGAGAGGATCTGCGCCACGCTGTCCACCGCCTCAGACGTCGTGGCGCCCGCGCGGCCGGCCAGGCTGCGCACCTCCCCGGCCACCACGGCAACCCCCCGCCTTGTTCGCCTGCACGCGCGGCCTCTACCGTCGCATTGCGCGCCAGGGTGTTAGGCATGGCCACCGACGCAGGCCGGCGCAGGCCGACGATTCCAAAGACGGAAGACGGTCCATGGAACATCTCGGGGTTGGGTCAAACCGATGACGTGCCGACACAGAGCAGGCACTCCTCGTTCACTGTGGCAATTCAGGCAGGTTCACATGCGCGATGGCAGCCACAGCACAATTTCAGGCACTGCGTACAGCATCAATACCGCAGCCATCAGCACAAAGAACATCGGCGCTGCGGCGCGCGCAATCCATCCAATATCGCGCTTGGTCAGCCCCTGGATCACAAAGAGGTTCAATCCCACGGGCGGCGTGATCTGCGCCATCTCCACCACCAGCACGATGAAAATGCCAAACCAGATCAGGTCATACCCTGCGGCTTCCACGGTGGGCAGCAGCACGGCGATCGTGAGCACCACCATCGAGATGCCGTCCAGGAAGCAGCCCAGCACGATGAAGAAGACTGTCAGCATCATCAGCAGCGCAAACGGCGAGAGGTGCAGCGAGCCAATCCACTCGGCAAGGTGGCGCGGCAGGCCGATGAAGCCCATGGCCAGCGTGAGGAAGGCCGCCCCGGCAAGGATCAGACCGATCATGCAGTACACGCGGCAAGCGCTGATCAGGCCTTCCTTGAACTTTTGCCAGCTCAGCGATCCTTCCCACGCAGCCAGCCCCAGTGCACCGGCCACGCCCAGAGCGGCTGCCTCGGTGGCCGTAGCAATGCCGCTGTAGATACCGCCCAGGACCAGACCGATCAGGATCACGGCAGGGATCAGGTGGCGGGACTCATAGATCTTCTGCATGAAGGTCATGGACATGTCCGACGCAGGCACCTGGTCGCGATGGAACAGTGCCCAGATGGCGATGTAACCCATGAAGAGCCCCGCCAGCATCAGCCCAGGAAACACGCCCGCCAGAAACAGCTTGGCAATCGAAACGTTGGCCGCCACGCCGTACACGATCATGATGATCGACGGAGGAATGAGCAGCCCCAGCGTGGCCGCACCAGCCAATGTGCCCACGGCCATCGCGTCGGGATAACCGCGCTTTTGCAGCTCAGGCAAGGTCATCTTGCCGATCGTGGCGCAGGTGGCCGCCGACGAGCCGGAGATGGCGGCAAAAATGGTGCAACCCACCACGTTGGTGTGCAGCAGCCGCCCAGGCAGCTTGTCCATCCACGGCGCCAGGCCCCGGAACATGCTGTCCGACAGCTTGCTTCGAAACAGGATTTCGCCCATCCACAAAAACAGCGGCAAGGCTGTCAGCGTCCACGCAGAGCTGGCACCCCAGATGGTCAGCATCATGCTGTCGCCCACCGGCCGGCTGGTGAACAGCTCCATTCCTATCAGGCCCACGGCCAGCAGGCCCAGGCCAATCCACATGCCTGCGCCGAGCACGGCAAACAGGGCCACGATCAATACCACGGCAGCCATCATGTCCATGATGTTCTCCTTGTTTACTCAGCCACCGAGCCGGGGCCCGCAATGAACCACTCACGACCCCGCAGCCGCGCCACGATCGCATCCAGAAACGCCAGCGCAAACGCCACACAACCAATGGCCATGCACAGCTGCGGAATCCACAGCGGCGTGGCGTCGGCCGATGGAGAGACGTCGTGCGTGATGTATGACAGCCACACGGCACGCACGGCATACCAGGCCAGATAGCCCGACAGCAGCAGGGCGGCAATCAGCGCGCCCCATTCAAAGACGGCCCGCGCTTTGGCACCCAGGCGATCCAGGACCAGAGTCACGCGGATGTGATCTCCATGCAGCAGCGCCGTGGGCAATGCAAAAAACAGGGTGGCAGCGATGGCATAGCCTGCGTAGGCATCCAGCCCCTGGATATCAATGAACGTCACCTGCCGGGCCAAGATGCCCAGCAACACAATGACAAAGGCGGCCACCATGGACACGCAAGCGAGTCCGATGAGCAGGCGATACAAATGACGGACGAGCTGACCCATGGCGGACTCCAGGCGTACGCAGTGCGTGAATGAGGTGAAAAGAAAGAGGAACCCGGCCCTGCATCGCGGACAACGCACCGACGCGGGTCTCGCCGGGGGCCTGTGGCGCCCCGGTTCGGTCAAGCCGATCAGCGCTTGCGGTAAGCGTCCACGATGGCTTTGCCATCGGCGCCCGCGTTCTTGATCCATTCTTCGGTCATGGTGTCGCCGATCTTGGCGAATTCGGCCTTCAGCGCCGCAGACGGCTCGGCAATCACCATGCCCTTGGCGGCGAGTTCCTTCAGGTACTCCTTGTCCAGGCGTTCGCTGGTTTCCCAGCCACGCTTTTCAGCGGCAGCGGCAGCCTTCATCACGGCCTCCTGCGTGGGCTTGTCGAGCGCGTCAAAGGCTTTTTGGTTCACCACCGTGGCATTGCGCGGCAGCCAGGCGTTCACGGTGTAGAAGTACTTGACCTGTTCGTACAGCTTGCTTTCCACGCCGCTGGCCGACGAGGTGAGGAAGTTGTTGACCGTGTTGGTCGCCAAGGCCTGTCCCAGCTCGGACAACTGAATCGTCACAGGCTGCGCCTTGAGCAACTGCGCAATGCGCGTCGATGCGGGGTTGTAGGCGCGCATCTTGGTTCCGGCAAAGTCCGACGGTGCCTGGATGGGCTTGTTGGAGTACAGCGACTGGCCGGGCCACGGCACGCTGAACAGAAGCTTCATGCCTTGCGAAGCGAGCAGCTTTTCTTGCGCTGGCCTGGCGGCCTGGTACAGACGCCACGCTTCAGCGTACGAAGTGGCCAGGAACGGGACAGAGTCCACGCCGTACAACGCGTTTTCGTTGGCAGCGCCCGACAGGATGAACTCGGCCGAAGGCACTTGGCCCGTCTGCACCGCACGCTTGATTTCGTTGGCCTTGTAGAGCGAGCCACCGGGGTGCAAGGTGATCTTGAGCTTGCCGCCCGTCAGCTCATCGACCTCTTTGGCGAACTGCTGGTTGTTCTGGGTCTGGAAGGTGTTGGCGGCATAACCGGTGGGCAAATCCCACTTCACCTGGGCATGAGCGGCTCCGGCCACAACCAGGGCGAGCGACAAAAGGCTGCGTTTCATGAAATGACTCCTTAAAAAACTCACAGAAACCGATGGTGGGTCCGTCCGTGCAACCCTTACGCGCCAGCGCAGAAAGGGCCATACGTTCAAGCCAATGCATCAAATAATGGATGAATAAAGACAACTTGGCAATGCAAAATGCATACCAACGTTCTTTGGCACCAAATCATTTGTCATTGCATTGATCTTATATTGTTGAACAATATATGCACCACCTGTGATCAGTAGTTACCCTATCTAAGCGCCTGCAAGGTGCACTGTTGCACCCATGTCGTGCACAGATGTGCCAGCCCTTGCCACACCCACCACCCGCCCCGCCAGAGAGCGAGCCGCGCGGCGCGCGTTTGCAGCAGGCGCCGCAGATACACTCGGATGACCGCACGCCCCTTCGATCGCCCCATGCCCAGCCCGTCTGACACCCTGCTCAATCTCTCTGACCGCATTGCCGAGCAGATGCGCCAAAAAATCGTGCATGGGGAATTCGCGCCCGGCCAGCGGCTGTCGGAGGCCGCACTCAGCGAGCACTTGCAGATCTCGCGCAACACGCTGCGCGAAGTATTCAGGCTGCTGACCAAAGAGGGTTTGCTGCGCCATGAGCCCAACCGGGGCGTGTCGGTCGCCGTGCCCAGCATCGCCTCCATCATTGACATCTACCGGGTGCGCCGACTCATAGAGTGTCAGGCGATGGCCCAGGCCTACCCCCGCAACCCCGCCATCCAGCACATGCGCCGCGCCGTAGAGGCCGGGCAAACATGCCGCGACAACGCCGACTGGCAAGGCGTGGGCACCGCCAACATGGAGTTCCACATGGCCATCGTGGAGCTGGCCGACAGCGAGCGGCTGAACACCATGTTCGCCCATCTGCTGGCCGAATTGCGCCTGGCATTTGGCCTGCTCAACGACCCCGAGTTCCTCCACGCCCCGTATGTGGAGATGAACGTCAAGATCCTGGAGCTGTTTGAAGCGGGCAAATTGGCCGAAGCCGCCGCCGCACTCAACGACTACTTGGTGCACTCCGAACGCATCGTGCTGGCCGTGTATGCACGGCGCATTTCAGACGGCGGTCAGCCCAAGTAGCCACACGCCACCAGCGCGCTGCTTTTGGCTCAGAACCTGTTCAAAGGCGCGGGGCGCGGGCAGGCTTTCAGTGCAAAGCGCCGCCCACTTCGCGCACATCGTCTGCCACGGACAATGCTGTTTCTATGGCCACCTGCAACCCGCGCACCTGCGTGGCCAAAGCCATGCTTGGCATACCCGGGTGGCGCGCAGCCAGCTCGGGCAGCGCAGGCACATGGATGAATCCTCCACGCGCCTCGCGGGCCTGCGGGCGGCCATCCTTCGTGGTGGCCTGTGCCAAATGGTGCATCAGCGCATAAAAAACGTGGTTGCACACAAAGGTGCCCGCCGTGTTGGACACAGACGCCGGAATGCCCTCGGTACGCAGATTGCGCACCATGGCTTTGATGGGCAGCGTTGAAAAGTAGGCCGTAGGCCCTTGCAACTGCACCGCCGTGTCCACAGGCTGGCGGCCCGCGTTGTCTGGGATGCGCGCATCGTCCACATTGATGGCCACCCGCTCGGGTGTGATCTCGCTGCGCCCGCCCGCCAGGCCCAGGCAAATCACCAGCACGGGCTGCCACTGCGCGATGGCCGCCTGCAGACGCACCACAGCATCGCCAAAGACACAGGGCAACTGCGCCGCTCGCACCTCGAAGGCATCACCTGCACGGCCCATAACTGCAGGCTGCCACCTGTCCAGCGCGCGGGCCACTTCCCACGAGGGGTTGAGCGGGTCTTGGTCGAACGGTTCAAAGCCTGTAAGCAATACGTGGTGGGTCATGGCAGGTAGCAAGCGGCGAAATTTAAAGCATCTCCCGAGATCCTGTGCCATTTGCACAGGCGGTTGGCTGAGCATACGCTGCAGGAATGCCCCCGTGCCAGCACATAGCGAGCCGACCGCCACACACCTCAAGTGTTGACAGCCTGCGGTAATGGCCCGTCCCCATCCGCCGACGGCCGACCCTTGGTCTGCAATGGCACACTGCTGCGGAACCACCGTACTCCCTACTGAAAGCCTGCAACCCCATGCCCTTCACCCCTTTCCACATGGGCGCTGGCCTGGCCCTCAAGGCCGTGGCCGGGCGCCACTTCAGTGTGCTCACCTTCGGCATTGCCCAGGTGGCGATGGACATTGAGCCCCTGGTGGGCATGCTGCGCGGCGCCGCCGTGCTGCATGGGCCCACGCACACCTACTTGGGCGCGGTGCCCATCGCGCTGGCCACGGCAGTGCTGGCGCCCTGGCCGTGCCGCCCACTGTTAAAGCGATGGAATCAGGAGGTCACCCACTACCGCGCGCCATGGCTGGCTGAAGACGAACGGTGGAAGCCCCGCACCGTGCTGCTCAGCGCGCTGGCCGGGACCTGGTCGCATGTGTTGCTCGACAGCGTGATGCACGCCGACATCACACCCTGGGCGCCGTGGACGGACGCCAATGGCCTTTATGCGTGGATACCGCTGCCCACCCTGCACGCGCTGTGCATGGCAGGCATGGCGGGCGGCGCGGCGGCGTGAATGCTGGGGCGTTGGCTAGGGCGGAAACGCACGCCTTCGCGGCCGACCTGCCGGCCGCCCGCAGTGGTCATTCAAGCCCTGCGGGCCGCACCCGATGCTCTGCCGATGTGCAAGGCCTTGCGCCGCCGGAGGGGCGGGCCAACAAATCAGCGCCAGTCACTGCTTTTCAAGCCACTCCTTCAATCGCCGCACACCCTCCACCAGCCGCGTGGGGTCCTTGGAGGCAAAGCACCAGCGCAGCCAACCCCGCCCTTCCGGGCCAAACGCATCGCCGGGGGCCAGGCCAATTCCCGCCTCGGCCACCAGCCGCTTGGCCACCGCCATGGAATCATCGAACCCCTCGATGCGGAAGAAGGCGTACATGCCGCCTCGCGCCGAGGCCACCTGCACGCCCGGCACTTGCGCGAGCAAAGGCACCAGCGTGTCGCGGCACTGCTTGAAATGCGCCACGATGCGAGGCGTGATCTCTTTGCGGTGGGCCAGCGCCGCCAGGGCCGCGCGCTGGGTAAACACGCTGGCACACGAGGTGTTGAACTCAATGAGCTTACCCATAGCATCGGCCAGCGATGCCGGCAGCACCAGCCAGCCCATGCGCCAGCCGGTCATCAAAAAGCTCTTGGAAAAGCTGTGCGCTACCAGCAGGCGGTCTTCAGGCTCGGCAATGTCCAGAAAGCTGGGGGCGCAGCCGTGGGGGGTGGGCTCGTAATAAAGCTTTTCGTACACTTCGTCCGCCAAAATCCACGTGCCCGTGCGACGGCAATGCGCCAGGATTTGCTGCTGCTCTTCGCGGGTCAGCGTCCAGCCCGTGGGGTTGTTGGGCGCATTCACGATCAGCAGCCGCGTGCGCTCGGTGATGGTCTGGAGCAGCCCAGGCAAGTCCAGCCCCCAGGCACCGCCCTGCGGCCGCAGTGGCACGCAACGCACCTGCGCTCCCATGATGGTGGGTTGCGCCACCAGGTTGGGCCATACGGGGGTAATGATCACGGCTTCATCCCCGGCATCCACCAGCGCCTGCACGGCCAGCATGAGTGCGCTGACCCCGCCCGAGGTAACGACGATGCGGTTGGCGTCCACCTCCGCCGAAGGGCGCGATTCCCGGGTGTACTGCGCCAGCGCCTCGCGCAGCTCGGGCAGGCCACAGTTCTGCGCGTAAAAGGTTTCGCCACTTTGCAGCGACTCGATGGCCGCGTTGCGAATCACATTGGGCGTGACCTCATCACTCTCACCAAACCAGAAGGCCAACACATCTTTGCGCCCCATGCCGGCGTTGGCGATCTCGCGGATCTTGGATGCTTCGAGCTGGGCGATGACTGGGCGCATGCAACGGGTTCCTTCAACAAACAACAAATAAGAAAACGCACAGCCCCGCAAGAGCCAGACGCTGTGCCTACCACCAATGTAATGGGCGCCACCACCGGCGGGCGCTCCCTGCGGTGGGTTGTTGAGTCTGCGACTGGGCTAACGTGCGGTGACCCGCTCGCAAGACTCCGCCAAAGCGGCGCTCCAACCCAAGGCCATGCGGCTAACGGCATACTCTGCAAAAAACAGGCCAGCGAGCGGCTAGAATACGCGGCTATCCGGAGACTTGGGTGAGTGGTTTAAACCAGCAGTCTTGAAAACTGCCGACGGGCAACCGTCCGTGAGTTCGAATCTCACAGTCTCCGCCATAGGCCCAGCATTCATGCGGGTTACAAGGTGATTCACCATCGCTACCCCCCATGAAACCCGCCAAAACCAAAACAGGTAGAGGCAAGCGCAAAAATGCCCCAGAAATGGGGCTTTGTTGTTTCTGGCGATCACATCGCCCGGTAAACCTGCTCTACGTACCCAGCCACCCGTAACCCTGCGGCCTCCAGGCTGGAAACGTCGCGCCAGTCGCCCCGGCCCGAATCGTCCACGCTCAGAGCCCCATCCATGCGACGCGGCTGCGGTGGAGGCGCTGTTTGCCCAGACGGTTGAGCAGTTGGGGCGCGTCGATGTGCTGTTCAACAACGCGGGCCGGGGCAACCCGCCTGGCGAGTTCACCGAGTGGACGGCCGAGCAGTGGCGGGAGGTGGTGGACTTCAACCTCAACGGCATGTTTTTCTGCATGCAGCAAGCGTTTCGCGTGATGCGTGCGCAGTCGCCGCAGGGCGGGCGCATCATCAATAACGGATCGATCTCGGCGCACGCGCCGCACCCCAATTCCATCGCTTATACCGCCAACAAGCATGCCGTGATGGGGCTGACCAAAACCGGCGCCCTGGATGGCCGCAGTACAACATTGCCGTGGGGCAGATTGATATTGGCAACGCTTTGACGGACCTGGCCTCGCGCATGGGCAAGGGCGTGCCGCAGGCCAATGGCGAGATCGCGGTGGAGCCGCTGATCGACGTGGCGATTGTGGGTGAATCGGTGCGCTACATGGCCAGCCTACCGCTGGAGGCGAATGTGCTTTTCCACACTGTGATGGCGACCAAGATGCCTTTTGTGGGGCGCGGCTAAGGCAGCCTGAGCCCTCTGCGCTTTGGCCTTGACGCTGGCGAGCACGGCCTGCAGGCATCGTGGTGCACGACAAGCCGAGCGGTGTTTACGCCCCCCAGGCGGGGGCCCTGAAGCCCGCCCTGCAAAGCAATGCATTGGCACCGCCGCCCGCAAGCCGCAGGCGCGCAATGCAGGGCAACGCCCTCCTCAACCGGCCATCGTGGGGTAGTCGGTGTAGCCCACGGGGCCGGGCGAGTAGAACGTGTTGGGGTTGGGCGCGTTCAGCGCGGCACCGGCCTGGATGCGTTCTGGCAGATCGGGGTTGGCCAAAAAGCTGGTGCCAAAGGCCACGGCATCGAGCTTGCCGCCGGCAATCGCCTGATCGGCTTCTTCTGCGGTGTAGCCCATGTTGCCAACCAGCACGCCGTGGTACTTGGCGCGCGCCACCGAGAGCACGTCGCCATGTTGCGCCTGCAGAAAATCGGCCCGCATCACATGCAGATAGGCCAGCTTGAAGGCGTTGAGCTTTTCGGCCAGGAAGCCGATTAACGCGATGGGATCGCTGTCTTTCATGCTGTTGAAGCTGTTCAGCGGCGACAAGCGCACGCCCACGCGGTCGCTGCCGATGGCGGCGGTCACGGCAGTCAGCACTTCAAACAGGAAGCGCGCGCGGTTCTCCAACGGGCCGCCGTAGCGGTCGGTGCGGTCGTTCACGCCGTCGCGCAGGAACTGGTCGATGAGGTAGCCGTTGGCTGCGTGCACTTCCACGCCATCAAAGCCGGCGGCGATGGCGTTTTTGGCGCCCTGCACGAAGGTTTCGACGATGCCGGGGATTTCAGACTCGGTAAGCACATGCGCGGGCACATGCGGAACTTTGCCAGTTGGGGTGTGGATGTCGCCCTCGATGGGGGTTGCGGTGGACGACACGGTGGGCGTGCCGCCGTTGATGGCCGGGTGCGCAGCGCGGCCCGCGTGCCAGATTTGCATGTAGATGCGCCCGCCCTTGGCATGCACGGCGGAGGTGACCTGCTTCCAGGCGGCCACCTGCTCTGGCGAGTAAATACCCGGCTCGGCGATGAAGGCCGAGGTGTTGGGGGCCACCATGGTGCACTCAGTGATCAGCAGGCCACCGCTGGCGCGCTGGGCGTAGTACTCGGCCATGAGGGCGTTGGGCATGTGGCCCGCATCTGCGCGTGCGCGGGTCAAAGGCGCGAGCAGGATGCGGTTAGGAACCGTGAGAGCGCCAACTTTTGATCCGGCACGGTTTATTGCAGAGTCCCGATGCCGTTCAACTTGAGCCCGTCGAGGGGCTTCGACACCTCAGCCCGAGCAAGGTTTACGAATAAAGCCTGCCGGATCAATTGCAAGGGATTGAAGAGTGAGGAGTGCATTGCAGTAAACGGGTGAGGAAGGACTGGGGAAACGAAGTTGCGCAGGGCCGCCTGCGTCCATCACTGGCGGGAGGTTGCAACAGAGTTGAGTGCACAACTATAGGCATTCACGAAAACCATTGAGCACTCAAGTGAATACCAAAGTGTGCTTGGATGGGCGTGCGCGGGTGTTAGACAATCGACAGGATGAAGACGCCCGCAATGAACGACCTAGGCCCGGCGGCACACCCTTGCGCCTACGAACGTGAGGCGCCGGGCGATTTGCCGTGCACCAACATTGCGATCCGCAGGGCCGCCCGGCGGCTGACGTACCTGTATGACGAAGCGGCGGAGTGCGTGGACCTCAAGGCCACGCAGGTCACGCTGGCAGGCACCATCGACCAGCTCACCAACATGCACACCGCACAGGGGCCCACGCTGCTGGAGCTGGCTGGCGCGCAGGCGATTCAGATTTCGGCGCTGACGCACGCCCTGCGGCCCCTGGTGCGCGATGGGCTGGTTGCGCTGCAGCCCGATGCGCAGGACAAGCGCACCAAACGCGCAACGTTGACGGACGAGGGAAAGACGCGCCTCAAGCAGGCGCTGCTGGCCTGGTCGGCGGTGAACCACCGTGTGGAGCAGGTGCTGGGTCCCGAGTCTGCAGCCATGCTGCGGGCGCTGGCCGATCAGGTGGCGTCGGACGAATTTCTGCAGGCCTACCGCGATGCGAAGGCGCGGCAGTGCCCGGCCAGCACAAAGGCTGCGACCGGAGCCAAAGGCTCCCACACCGCCTGAGCCGCGAGAATGCCCGGAGGCGAGACCGGCGCAGAACCATCGCCAAAGCTGCGTCAAAGCACGCCTGAAAGCAACTTGAGGGCAACTTGAAGGCAGAGAGCGGGGAATAAGCCCTGGTCATTACTGGCGAGAACGGAAAAAGGGCTCGGCGAGCGACTTGGTACAAACCCGTCGCATCACCGGCCGCGGGCTCCTTCGCCAATGAACGGGCCCGCCCTGCGCGGCCTGTGGCCTGTTACTTGACAGCCACCTTGGCCGCTTCGGCCTTGGTTTTGGCTTCAGCTGCCTTGCGTTGCAGCTCGGCAGCTTCCTTGTCGGCTGCTTCGGCGTCTTTGGTCTTGTTGGCTTTGCGTGCGGCTTCGGCGCGTGCCTTGGCTTCGTCAGCCTTGCGCTGCAGCTCTGCCGCTTCTTTTTCAGCGGCCTCGGCTTCCTTGGCCTTCTTTTCTTTTTCAGACGGCGCAGTGGCGTTGGCAAGGGCGCTGCCCGCCATGCCACCTGCCACAACGCCGACAGCAGCGGCACCCATGGTGCCCATCATGCCGCTGCCCGCTGCTGGTGCAGCGGCAGGTGCTGCAGTCCCTGCGGCGGCAGGCGTTGCCGCAGTCGGTGCTGCCGAGGTTGCAGCGGGCGCTGCGGCAGGTGCAGTGGCTTTGGTCGCTGCGGGGGTCGCGGCAGGGGTGGCTGCGGGCGCCGCCGTGGTGGTGCGGGCAGGCTGCACCGATTTGCCGCCGCCCAGGCGCTTGGCTTGTGCAAGGGTTGGGGCCAGCAATGCGGCCATGGCCAGGGCTGCCACAGCAGCGATAGAACGGGTCGAAGTCTTCATGGGTAATGCGCGATCTCTGTCAACAATGACCGGGCCATTGTGCAAAGTCACCCCCGCAAAACCGGCGATGGGCCCATGGGTAGTGGGTATATGGCGCGCGCCCTGCAAACAGGCCGGCAAGGGGGTGTCGCCCGCAAGCCCATCGCAGCGGGTTCGCTGCGCGGCACCCTGCCCTGCCGGGCGGGCTCAAACGCCCTTGTTGCGCATCCAGTCAGCGGTGCCCATGAAGCTCTCGCGCAGGCGTGCGCGCAGGTCGTCGGGCACGCCGGTCTCGCCCATGGCCTGATCCATGCAGGCCACCCACTGGTCACGTTCTTTGATGCCGATGGAAAACGGCATGTGCCGCGCACGCAGGCGCGGGTGGCCGAACTGGTCGGTGTAATACGACGGGCCGCCCAGCCAGCCGCACAGGAACCAGAAGAGTTTTTGCCGGGCGCTGTCCAGCTCGGGGCCGTGGGCGGCGCGCAGTTCGGTGTAGGCGGGCTCCAGGTCCATCAGGTCGTAGAAGCGGTCGGTCAGGGCGTGCACGCGGGCCTCACCCCCAATCCATTCAAACGGGGTCACGGCGTTGGAGCCTTGGGTTTCGTCGTTCATAGTCAAATTGGCCGCCAGCGCTTGATGGGCAAGCGCCAGCAGCTCTGTTTTTCATAGCATTTTATTCGGCGGCGCGGCGCAGCGTCTCGACCACGGGGCGGCGCAGCACTTCACGCAAGCCCCACCACCCGGCCATCAGCGCCAGCACGGCACCGGCCAGTGCGCCCCCCAGCGGCACCCAGGGGGAAGCCGTCCAGGCAAAGTCGAACACATAGCGCGCCAGCCCCCAGCCCACACCCACGGCCACGGCGCTGGCCAGGAAGCCAGCCAGCAGGCCCACGCCCATGAGCTCGGCCCGCTGCACCTGCCGCAGCAGGCTGGCGCGGGCGCCCACGGCGCGCATGATGGCGAACTCCCGCGCGCGTTCCTCGCGCGTGGCGGTGACGGCCGCAAACAGCACCACCAGCCCGGCCGCCAGGGTGAAGGCAAACAAAAACTCCACTGCTCGGATCACCTGGTCGAGCACGCGCTGCACCTGGTTGATGGTGCTGGCCATGTCCACGTTGGTGATGTTGGGGAATTGGCGCACCAGCGCGTTGTCAAAGCCCTGCACTTCTGGCGCGCGATAGGCCGCCAGGTAGGTGATGGCCACGCCTTCGAGCTGCTGCACCGGGTACATCACGAAGAAGTTGGCGCGCATCGATCCCCAGTCCACCTTGCGCAGGCTGGTGATGCGGGCTTCGTTTTGCACGCCGCCAATGTCGAACAGCAGGCGGTCGCCCAGCTTCAGGCCCAGGGTCTCGGCAATGCCCTCTTCCACGCTCACGGCACCGGCCTCGTTCTCGGTCCAGCGGCCAGCCACGATCTGGTTGTGGGGGGGCTGCTGCACGGCGGTGGAGAGGTTGAACTCGCGGTCGACCAGCCGCTTGGCACGGTCTTCGGTGTAGTTGTCCGGCCCCACGGGTTGACCGTTCACGGCCAGCAGGCGGCCGCGAATCATGGGGTACCAGTCGTACCTGGACACGCCGTTGGTTTGCAGGGTTTTCTGAAAGTCGTCGGCCTGCTCGGGCATCACGTTGATGACAAAGCGGTTGGGCGCATCCGGCGGTGTGGCTTGGCGCCAGCTGCTGATGAGGTCGGTGCGCAGCAGCACCAGCAGCACCAGCGCCAGCAGGCCCACGGCCAGGCTGCTGACCTGCACCACGGCATAGGCCGGGCGGGCCGAGATTTGCCGCGTGGCCAGCACCAGCCAGCGCGGCGCGGTGGTTTCATTCACGCTTTTGCGCAGCAGCTTCACGGCCACCCAGCTCAGGCCCGCAAACAGGGCCACGGCCCCGGCAAAGCCGCCCACGGCGATGAGGCCTAGCTTGAGATCACTGCTCACCGCCAGCAGCAGTGCAGCAAAGCCCGCCACGCCCACGCACAGCACGGCCAGCGATGCCGGCTTGAGCCCGCCCACATCGCGGCGGATGACGCGCAGCGGTGGCACCTGCGCCAGTTGCAGCACGGGCGGCAGGCCAAAGGCAAATAGCAGCGTAAGCCCCATGCCCAGGCCAAAGGCCACGGGCCACAGGCTGGGCGCGGGCAGGGCCGATTCGACCAGACCCGACAGCAGCAGCACAAACACGTTGTGCACCAGATAGCCCACGGCCACGCCCAGCGCGCTGGCAAATATGCCAATGAGCGCAAATTCAGTGGTGTAGGCGCCCGCAATGGTGCGCTGGCTTTGGCCCAGCACGCGCAGCATGGCCGAGGCGTCCAGGTGGTCGGCCGCAAAGCCACGCGCGGCCAGCGCCACGGCCACGGCCGAGAGCAATGCGGCCAGCAGGGCCACTAGGCTCAAGAACTTCTGTGCGCGGTCCAGCGTCTGGCGCATTTCGGGGCGGCCGCTTTCCAGCGATTCCACCCGCACGGCGCGCACGTCAGGCTTTTTGACCTCTTCAGCCGCCCATTCTGAAAACGCCTTCACGGCGGCGGGCTGCCCCGCCACAGCAAAGCGGTAGGTGATGCGGCTGGCAGGCTGCACCAGGCCAGTGGCGGGCACATCGGCCGCGTTGAGCATGACGCGCGGCGCAAAGCTCATGAAGCCAGCGCCACGATCGGGTTCGATGACGATGATGCGGGCAATGCGCAACTGGGCATCGCCCAAGAGGAGCTGGTCGCCCATGGCCAAGCCCAGGGCGTCGAGCAGGGGGGCATCAACCCACACCTCGCCGGGGGCGGGAATGTCACGCGTGGCCTGCTCAGCAGCGCCGGGGGCATCGGCCACCTTGAGCGTGCCGCGCAGCGGGTAGCCCGCCGCAACGCTCTTGAGGGCCACCAGCTTGCTGGCGCCCCCCTGCGCATCACTGGCCCGCCCCATGGTAGGAAAGCCCATGGTGCCCGCGGTTTGCAAACCCAGCGCCTGGGCCTTGTCCACAAAGGCCTGGGGCGTGGGGTTGTCGCTGGCCACCACGACATCGCCGCCCAGCAGTTGCAGGGCGTCGCGCTGCAGCCCGCCCTGGAGCCGGTCCGCAAAAAAACCCACCGATGTGAGCGCGGCCACGGCCAGCGTGACGGCCACCACCAACAAACGCAGCTCACCCGCGCGCAGGTCGCGCAGCAAGGTGCGCCACCCAAGGCGCAGGAAAGACAGTTTCATAGGGGGCAAACCTTAGCGCAATTGCGCTGAGCGCCATGCCATAGGGATTTGCGCGACCAGACCTTTGCCGCCGGGCCGCAGCACCGGGCCCTCTTCCGCCGCCAGCCGCCGGGCCAGAGCGTTGAGCACGGGGTCGATCTCTGCCCCCACGCGCATCTGGGGGTTGGAGAAGCCATCGTCCTTGCCAGCCTGAATTTCACGCTGCGCAATGATCGGCACGGCCTTGGTAAACGCCTCGGTGAAGGAATAGGTGGAGCGCAGTTGCTCATGGAACACCGCCCGGCCGAAGAAGGTCAGCTCTGAACGGGTGCCGCAGCCGTAGGACGTGTGGGTGGCGTCTGCCGCCGTCATGATGAGGGTGGATGGGGTGGTCAGCGCATCGAGCCAGCCGCCGGAATAGCAGGCAGAAATGGCGATCACCCGGTGGCGAATGCCCGCGTCGTCCAGCATGTGGCGCAGCAGCTCTGGGGTCATGGGGTCCACCTGCAGGGGCGGGTGGGCAGCGGCCAGCTGGTGGTCGCGCGCGCCGTGCGAAGTCATGTAGAGCACCAACACGTCTTCCTCGCGGTCCATGGTGGCCGCCAGGGCATCGATGGCACTGCGCAGGTTCTCGGGCGTGGCCCACAGGTGGGTGTCTGCGGTATCAGGGTGGTTGAGCAGGTGCAGCACGCGGCCTTCGGCGTCGAAGCGGTCTTGCAGCAGGTCGCTCACCATGGTGCTTTCACGGCGAAACACCTTCTCGCCCGCATAAGGGGCAAACACCAGTCCGTACACATCCACCACGCCGGGGCGCTCGGGGGTCAGGTCCTGGGTGTAGGCCTCCAGCATGAGTTGCTGGCCCTCAAACACCGACTGGGACAAAGGCACGCCAGCGGATGGCTCGCCGAGGCCCGGATCAGCGCCCGCAGCTGGTGCCGTGACCACGGGCTGCCACGAAGGCTCCACGCCCAGATAGAACTGCGCGGCCATGCCTCCCAACAAACATAGGGCAAACACCGCCGTGCGCCAGCGCGACTGGATGAAGCGCGCCGTGAGGCGCAGCAGCACAGCCAGAGACAACAGCAACGCCAGCAGCGCCAAGCCATCCAGCATCCCATCCTGCCAAGCCCAATCGCCTGCGCCCGCCAATGCGTCAGCGCCCAGGCTGGCATCGACACTGGCAGGCAAGGCAAAGGTGGGCAGTAGCCAGGGCAGCATGGCCCAGTTGCTGAGCAGCAGCCAGGCGGGAAGCCCACCACCGGGCGCCCGCTGCGGGTTGGAGAACACACCGCTGCGGTCTTGGGCAGGCGCCATGGCCCACCACGCCGCGCCCATCAAAGCCAGCGACAGCCACTGCTGCCCCAGCCACGCACGTGCATTGAACTCCACGGGGCCAGCAGTGGCCCACCATTCGCCCCACAACACCAGCCCCCAGTCGGCGGCCAGCAGCACCAGCAATTGCAATGGCGTGGGCGCAGCCATGCCGGTGCGGGGGGCCAGGAAGGCCGCCGCGCGCAGGCCCTCCAGCACCCAGCGGTAGGCGGGTAAACGTTGGGGCGCAGGCAGGGGCGTGGGCGGAGGTGCCGCACTGGGCAGCGAAGCAGTAGCGGGGGTTTCGGGGGACGGCGACTCGGCAATCATGGCGCCATCATGCCATGAGACAAAATTGGCACCTGGCGCTTATCCAACAATCGCCAGCAGCTATCTTTTCAATAGCATTCAAGGCAGTACAAGGCGGGCGGCTTGCCGCAGGACGCGGGCTCAGGCCAGCTCGGGCTGCAGCACCAGCCGGTGCGCGCCCGCGTAGCAGACAAAGCGTCGGTTGGTGGCGCGGCCAATGGCACACAGGCCCAGTTGCTGGGCCACGGCATGGCCCATCTGCGTCATGCCGCTGCGCGACACCACAATGGGCACGCCCATCTGCGCGGACTTGATGACCATCTCGCTGGTCAGCCGCCCGGTGGTGTAGAACACCTTATCGGCACCGCCCATGGGTTGGAACGACGCGGTATCGGTCTGCCCTGCCTGGATTGAGCGCGCTGCAGAAGGGGCTTCCGGGTTCATCCACATCCAGCCTGCAATGGTGTCGATGGCATTGTGGCGGCCCACGTCTTCCACAAACACCAGCATGTCTTCGCCACGGAACAGCGCGCAGCCGTGCACCGAGCCAGCGGATTTGTACGTGGTTTCCTTGAGGCGGATGGCATTCACCAGGCCATACAACTGTGCCTGGGTGAGCTGCGCCTGCGGCAGCTCAATGCGGTCCACCTCGTCCATCAGGCCACCAAACACACTGCCCTGCCCGCAACCGGTGGTCACCACCTTGCTCGCGGTGCGCTCTTCAATGCGGGCAATGCCGCGGCGCGTGCGCACGGCGGCGGCGTTCACCTCCCAGTCCACGGTGATGGATTCAATGTCGAACACCGAATCCACCAGCCGCTGGTTGCGCAAGTAGCCCAGCACCAGCAGCTCGGGGTGCGCGCCCAGCGTCATCAGCGTGACAAGCTCTCGGCGGTCCACATACACCGTCAAGGCGCGCTCTGCAGGAATGTGCACCTGCTCAGTCTCTCCCCGCTCGTTGATCACATCCACCGCCTGGGTGAGGGGGGCTTGCGCCTGGGTCAGGCGGGGCAAGTCCAATGGCTGTGGCGGGTGGGGGGGGGCCAGGGTCGAATCGTTCATGGGCGCAGGGTACACGCAAAAAAGCCGCAAGCTCTTTGGAACTTGCGGCCGGATCAGCGACGGGGCAAACCACGCAGGCACGCTACCGTGCCGATGGCCGCCGGGTCCGCTGTCAGGACTTGGGCGCAGACGCCGCTGGCATGGTGGTGCTGGGCGGGCTGCTGGCCGTGCCTGGTGGCGAATGGGCGCCTGCCGCCTCAATCGGCTTCGCCTCTGGTGGCGTGTAGGCGAATGGGCCGGGGTCGGCGCAAGGTGTGGATGCTGCGGCGGGCTTGGCGTCCTTGGCCGTCTTGCGGTAGTGCGCCGCCACACGGTCTTGCGCTTGGCAGAGCTTGTAGTTGTCTACCTTGCCCGACCAGGCAGCCTTGGCAGCCGCTTCGGCGGCCTTAGCGGCTGCTTCAGGCGTGGGGGCAGGCAGCTTGGCCAGCGCCACAGAACACAGACCACCGGCGCACAGCGCCAGCAGGGACGATCGGAAGATTTGCTTCATGGTGCGTTGCCTCATACCTGCGCGGGCTGGCCCGCAGTGGTGGCTGCAGCATCGCCCTGATGGGCGGCGCTGCGCTGCCGTGGAATCTTGCCTGCCTGCACGTCGTCGTGCCACAGCTCGTGGTGCTCCTTGGCCCATTCATCGGTCACGTAACCGGTCTTCATGGCCTTGTAGGCGCCCTTCATGCCCACGGTGCCCATGTAGATGTGACCGCAGATCAGCGCCATCATCCAGATCGCCAGGGTGGCATGGATCATGTGGGCGATTTGCATGTCGCTGCGCACATCACCAAAGCCGGGGATGAGTTTGTCGAGCACCAGCCCCGTGGCCACCACAAAAATACCAGGGATGGTGATGCCCCACCAGAACAACCCCTTCTCCCCCGCGTTGAAGCGATGTGATGGCACCTGGTGGTCGCCGCCCAGCATGCCACCGCCCTTGGACAGCCACACGAAGTCGGCGCGGTTGGCAATGTTGTCCTTCACGAACGTGAGGATGATCACCAGGAGCGAGACGGCAAACAGCGGCCCTACGAAGTTGTGCACGTTCTTGAGCGCGTAGGTCAGCCAGCCAAACAGCGTGGAACCCATGATGGGCAGCAGGAAGAACTTGCCAAACGCCATCACGATGCCCGAAATGGCCAGGGCAATGAAGGCAAAGGCATTCGCCCAGTGGGCTGCGCGCTCGAACGGCGTGAAGCGTTCAATGCGGCGCGTGCCAGGGCCTTCCGGGTGGTCGTGCCCCAGCGGCCCCTTGGTGAAGTAAAAAATGCCCAGGGCCAGCAGAACAATCGCGAACAGCGCTGCGCCGTAGGGAATGATCCATTGGTTGCGCACCTGGCGCCAAGCCTCGCCCGCGCTGCTCACGCGGGAGCCGGGGTACTGCACAAAGGGCTGGATCAGGTTGCCTGCTTCAGGCGCCTGCGTTTTGGGCAGGCTGCTGTAGCCAGTCACGCCCTGCCCCACCTGCCGCCACATGGGTGCATTGTTGCCGGGCTGTACCTTCATGCGTTCGCCGTTGGTCTGCTCGGCATAGCCGGGCTCGGCGCTCGCGTCGGGCTTCACATCAAAAATGTTTTGCCCTTGCACCCCCAGAGCGGCAGGCGCCTGGCCCACAACGCCCGAGGCCGTGGGCCCCGCTGGCGCCTGGGCCTGCGCAGCCAGCGCACCCAAGGCCAGCAGCACGGCACAGATACTGTGTTTCATGGCAGACCTCGCTCAGGGCTTCTGGTTGCGGGAATACTCGTTTTGACCGTACTGCTGGCGCGTGCGCAGTTGCTGCTCCCAGCTGGTCTTGTCGCCCGCCGTCCAGCCTGGCTGGGTGAAGTTACTGCCCGTACCGGCGTAAGGCGCCGCATCGTGCTTGACTGCACCGCCTGTCTGGGGCTTTTCACCGCAGGCTGCCAGTGCCACGCACAGGGTGGCGGCCGTCAAAAGTGTCGAAGCAATGCGTGTCATGACTTGGCTCCGGTTGCGCCTGCTGGAGGCTGGCCTGCCTGCTTGGAACCGTAGGCAGTGCCCCAGCCCCACACCTCGGCACCCTTGCCGCGCTGCACCACGCGGTTGCGGAAGATGTCTGCCACCACGTCGCCGTCGCCGGCGAGCAAGGCCTTGGTCGAGCACATTTCTGCGCAGGCAGGCAGCTTGCCTTCGGCCAGTCGGTTGCGGCCGTACTTTTCGAATTCGGCCTGGCTGCCATGGGTTTCAGGGCCGCCAGCGCAGAAGGTGCACTTGTCCATCTTGCCGCGCACACCGAAGGTGCCGGAAGAGGGGAACTGCGGCGCACCGAACGGGCATGCATAGCTGCAGTAGCCGCAGCCAATGCAGACATCCTTGTCGTGCAGCACCACACCTTCTTCGGTGCGGTAGAAGCAGTTCACGGGGCACACCGCCATGCAAGGCGCATCGCTGCAGTGCATGCAGGCCACCGAGATGGACTTTTCACCGGGCACGCCGTCGTTCAGGGTCACCACGCGGCGGCGGTTCACACCCCAGGGCACTTCATGCTCGTTCTTGCACGCTGTCACGCAGCTGTTGCACTCGATGCAGCGCTCTGCATCACAGATAAATTTCATGCGGGCCATCGCGGTCTCCTCACGCAGCTTCCACGTTGCAGATCGTGGTCTTGGTTTCTTGCATCATGGTCACGCTGTCGTAGCCATACGTTGTCGCGGTGTTCACGGCCTCGCCACGCACCACAGGCGCTGCCCCCTTGGGGTAATACGCCAGCATGTCGGCGCCTTGCCAGCGGCCGGAGAAGTGGAACGGCATCCACACGGTGTCCGGCGCTACGCGCTCGGTGACCAGGGCCTGCACATTCAGGCGTGCGCCGGTGGGCGAGCTCAGCCACACGCGGCTGCCGTTGCGAATGCCACGGTCGGCAGCGGTCTTGGGGTTGATTTCCACGAACGCTTCCTGCTGCAGCTCGGCCAGCCAGGGGTTGGAGCGTGTTTCCTCGCCGCCACCTTCGTACTCGACCAAGCGGCCCGAGGTGAGGATGAGCGGGAACTTCTCGTACACCTTGTCCGCCATGTTCTTGTCCTGCACCGTCTTGTACAGCGTGGGCAAGCGCCAGAAGGCCTTCTTGTCCTCGTGCGTGGGGTACTTTGCAACCATGTCGGGGCGGGTGCCGTACAGCGGTTCGCGGTGCTGCGGAATCGGATCAGGGAAGTTCCACACCACCGCACGCGCCTTGGCATTGCCGAAGGGGTGGCAGCCATGCTTGAGGGCCACGCGGATGATCGCGCCCGTGGGGTCGGTCTTCCAGTTCTTGCCTTCGGCCTTGGCCTTCTCGGCGTCACTCAGGTCGTCCCACCAGCCCAGCTTTTTCAGCAGCACATGGTCGAACTCGGGGTAGCCCGTGGTGATCTCGCAGCCCACGGAGTGCGAGCCATCCTCGGCCAGCAGGTTGACGCCGTCTTTTTCCACACCGAAATTGGCGCGGAAGTTGCCGCCACCCTCCATCACATGCTTGGAGGTGTCGTACAGGTTGGGCGAGCCGGGGTGCTTGAGTTCGGGCGTGCCGTAGCAAGGCCAGGGCAGGCCGAAGTAGTCGCCACCAAAGTCGTAGCCGGTTTCCTTGTCCTTGCCGCCCTTGGCCTTGAGGGTCTTCACGTCGAACACATGCATGTTCTTCATGTGGGCCTTCAGGCGCTCTGGGCTCTGGCCGGTGTAGCCAATGGTCCAGACGGAGCGGTTGATTTCGCGCAGGATGTCTTCAACCATGGGTTCATCCATGCCCTTGACCTTCTGCATCTTGTAGTTCTTGACCAGTTCCTTGTCGAAGCCCAGCTTTTGCGCCAGCTGGTACATGATCATGTGGTCGGAACGGCTCTCCCACAGGGGCTCGATGACCTTCTCGCGCCACTGCAGCGAGCGGTTGGACGCCGTGCAGGAACCGCTGGTTTCAAACTGCGTGGCTGCAGGCAGCAGGTACACCGCGCGGTTGGGGTTCAGGTCTTCGGGCTTGCCGGGCATGGCGGCCATGGCAGCGGTAGCCGATGGGTAGGGGTCCACCACCACCAGCAGGTCCAGCTTATCCATGGCGCGCTTCATTTCGAGGCCACGGGTCTGCGAGTTGGGGGCATGGCCCCAATAGAACACGCCGCGCAGGTTGCTGTCCTGGTCGATCAGCTCGTTCTTCTCCAGCACGCCGTCGATCCAGCGCGACACGGTGATGCCGTTCTTGGTCATCATCGCGGGCGTGGCGTACTGCTTCTTGATCCATTCGAAGTCCACACCCCACACGTTGGCAAAGTGCTTCCACGCGCCTTCGGCCAGGCCGTAGTAGCCGGGCAGCGAGTCAGGGTTGGGGCCCACATCCGTCGCACCTTGCACGTTGTCGTGACCGCGGAAGATGTTGGTGCCGCCACCGCTCTTGCCCACGTTGCCCAGGGCCAGCTGCAAGATGCAGGAGGCACGCACCATGGCGTTGCCGATGGAGTGCTGCGTCTGGCCCATGCACCATACGATGGTGCCAGGGCGGCTGTCGGCCAGCATCTTGGCAACCTTGAACATCTGTTCTTCTTTGACGCCGCAGGCCTCTTCCACCTTGTCGGGTGTCCACTTGGCCATGACCTCGTCGCGCACCTTTTCCATGCCGTAGACACGGTCGTGGATGTACTTCTTGTCTTCCCAGCCGTTCTTGAAGATGTGATAGACCAGGCCGAACAGGAAGGGAATGTCGGTGCCCGAGCGGATGCGCACGTACTCGTCGGCCTTGGCGGCCGTGCGGGTGAAGCGTGGGTCTACCACGATCATCTTGCAGCCGGTTTCCTTGGCGTGCAGCATGTGCAACATGCTCACGGGGTGGGCTTCAGCCGCGTTGGAGCCGATGTACAGAGCGACCTTGCTGTTTTGCATGTCGTTGTACGAATTGGTCATGGCGCCGTAGCCCCAGGTGTTCGCCACACCCGCCACGGTGGTGGAGTGGCAAATACGCGCCTGGTGGTCGCAGTTGTTACTGCCCCAGAAGCTCACGAACTTGCGCAGCAGGTAGGCCTGTTCGTTGTTGTGCTTGGAAGAGCCGATGAAGTACACGCTGTCAGGGCCGCTGGCCTTGCGCAGTTCCAGCATCTTGGCGGAGATCTCAGTCAGGGCCGTATCCCAGCTGATGCGCTCGTACTTGCCGTTCACCAGCTTCATGGGGTAGCGCAGGCGGTATTCGCCGTGGCCGTGCTCGCGCAGGGCTGCACCCTTGGCGCAGTGGGCGCCCAGGTTGATGGGCGAATCGAACACGGGCTCCTGGCGCACCCACACGCCGTTTTCCACCACGGCATCCACGGCGCAACCCACCGAGCAGTGGGTGCAGACCGTGCGGCGCACTTCGATCTTGCTGTCGCCCAGGCCCACCTTGGCGCCTTCAGCCGCTTGCGACTTCTTGACCAGAGTGAGCTGCGAGGCCGCAATGCCAACGCCTACGCCCAGGCCCGAGCGGCGCAGGAAAGCGCGGCGGTCCATGGTGGGCAGCGCCTGGGACAGGCCCCGACGCAGGCTGTGAACAAAGGGAGAGGATGTCGATGCACTGTGCGGTGCATGCGCAGACTTTTTGGTGAGCAACATGGCGCGCCCCGAAATCAAAGTTGGGTGGTTTTGTAGTACTGCTTCACGTGCGCCGAGAGGTGGTAGCCACCACCCTTTTCAGGCGCCACGCGGGCGGGCTCGGCGGCCACGACCTCGGCGGGGATTACACGCGGCAGCACCGTCACGGCGGCAGCACCGGCGCTCACGGCGGCGGCGCCCGCAAAGAAGCGGCGACGGGATGGGGGGGTAGAAGCGGAAGGCTGGCGGTCCTGCATGCTTGTCTCCAGGAGGCTGGCAGTTATGTAAAAGATTGCATAGGCGAGTCTAAGGCAGCCAGGTAACCTTCACAACGAGGCCAGCCCTAATCCCACCAATGCACTTGAGCATTGCCGCGCGTCAAAACGCGGCACATCGAAACCACTCTTCAATCGAGCATGTCAAAACCCTGCGCCTCAACAGCAGCAAAGGCCCGCGTAAGGCGCGCCACGGCTGCATAGAAGCTCGCGGCCGGGTGCTGTTCCAGCGCGTTGCACATGGCTGGCAGCCACGGCTGGATGTGCTCGGCAAAAAAATCACGCTGAGCCGTCAGGTTGCAGACAGCCATGTCGTCGCCCGCAATCAGGTAGCGCATGACTTCGCACAGATACGCGACATGGTCCTCGGTCTCGGGCATGGTGTCGCCCCGCGCAAGCCCCAGGCGGTCCAGGCTGGTGCGCAAACGTGCCAGTGGCTTTTCATTCAAGAAGCCCGCCAGGTAGTGCGATGCGTACACAAACACCTCGGGCTTGCCCACGCCACCAAACAGGCGGTCGTATTCGGCTGCAATGGCGACATCGTCCTGCGCGCGGGCCGCTGCCACCAGCTGCTGCCAGGGCTCTTGCAGAAAGCCACCTTCCATGGGCGCTTCGGTCACGGCCACGCGCAGGGCCGACAGCAGCTCGGGGCTGGGCGGTGCGTAATACAGCTGAGACAACACGCCATACAACTCGGCGCGTGCGGTTTCTTCGTCCAGCGCAGAGCTGCCGGGCTGGGTCAATGAAACAGAGGCACTCACAGGTCAGTCACTTTCGATTCGTTTTGTGCGGAGTACAGATCAATCACGCGGCAGTCACTGCACATCTTGAGCCGCTCCAGCGCTTCGTCCTGGAACATGGCATGCCCAGCCAGCTTGCCCAGCATGGCCTCGATGGCCTTCACGGTGCCAAACGGCTTGCTGCAGCGCACACAGGCCCAGGGCTGCGCTTCGTTGAGCACGCGCAGCTGCGCGCGCTCGGGCGTGAGCGACAGGCGGGGCTGCAGACTGATCGCGTTTTCCGGACAGGTGGTCTGGCACAAGCCGCACTGCACGCAGTTCTTCTCGAGAAAGCGCAGCTGCGGCGTTTGCGGGTTGTCTTGCAGAGCGCTTGCCGGGCAGGCGCTCACGCAACTGAGGCACAGGGTGCAGCGGTCTTTATCGACCGTAATGGTACCCAGGGGTGAGCCCTTGGCAGGCAGCGCAATCGCGGCAGGCAAGGTGGCCGCACCCAAGGGCGACTGTTCAACGAGATGGTCCAGCGCCATGTCCAGGGTGCTGCGCTTTTCCTGCGCGATGGCAAAGCGTGCGGCAACGCTCGGGGTGCGCTGGCGCGTTTGGCCCAGGGTTTGCAGCGCCGCATCCAACTCAGTCGGGTGCTTGGCCTCGATGATGCGCAGGTGGGTGCCCGTGTAGCCGAGCCCATTGAGGATGCGCTGGGCCACGTCCATCTGCGCCCGCAGCCCTTCGAGGTATTGGGGCGCCTCTTCGTTGGTCACCAGCAAGACGATTTGCGAAGCCCCGTAGGCCACTGCGCTCAGCCACAGGTCCACCCCCGTGCTGGCGGTGTGCCACAAGGCCACCGGAATCACATTCGCAGGCACGCCACGGGCCACCTTCAGCTGCGCTGCGCGGCCCAGCTCATTGACCAAGGCTTGACCACGCTCCTGGCTGTGCAACAGCAGCACGGCATCTTTGCCGCCAGCTGCGGCATAGGTGGACAGCAGGGTTTTGAAACGCTGCCCCTGCTCTGCCGCAGGCGGATAGGCATAGGTCATCGCGCCCGTGGGGCACACCGTGGTGCAGGCGCCGCAGCCCACACACAGGTTGGGGTTGATCACCACGCGCTGGCGGGCCTTGTCGCTGCTGATGGCCTCGGCCGAGCAAATGTCCACGCAGGCGCTGCAACCCACGGTGGCGTTGCGGCTGTGGGCGCAGAGCTTTTGCTTGTATTCAAAAAACTTGGGCTTCTCAAACTCGCCTACCAGTTCGCGCAACTTGAGCACGGTGGGCAGGTCGCGCCCATCGCTGCGCAAGTAACCTTGCGGCAGCGCGTGTTGCAAGAAGGTGGGCGTGGCGTCGGCGCGGCGCATGTCCAGCACCAGATCGAACTGGGCCGACTCGCTCTCGCCCGCACGCTGGAAATCAATCGCCCCTGCCACCTGGCACGCCTTCACGCAAGCGCGGTGGCGCTGGCAGGCAGACATGTCAATCTGGTAATCCAGCCCGATGGCGTTTTCCGGGCAGGCGGCCACGCAGGCATTGCAGCGGGTGCACAGGTCAAGGTTGATGGGGTTGTCTTCGCGCCAGCGCAATTCAAACGCACCCAGCCAGCCCGTCAATGCTTCGATGCGCCCGCCCAGCACGGGGTAGCGACGAGCCTGGGCGCCACCGGCCTGGCCGGGGCCTTGGGCGAACACGGTAACGTCCAGCACATCAGACACCAACCCGGCCACCTGCTCTGCCGCATCGAGCGGCCCGATGATCAGCAGGCGCCCGGCGCTCTTATATGTCACCACCGGCACGGGCGGCGGCTCGGGCAGGTGCGCCGCCGCCAGCAGCGCGGCGATCTTGGGGCCGGCCTTGCCCGCATCGCGGCTCCAGCCGCCGGTTTCGCGGATATTCACAAAGCGGATGGGCGAGATGGCGCCTTCCGTCTGGCGGCCCAGGTCAGCGAACAGGCGCTCTTCCTGGGTGCATGCCACCACCACGTCCTCGCCCGAGCGGATGGCCTGGGTGAAGGCGCCCGCCTCGCGGCGGCACAGGGTGGAATGGAGGGTCAGGTCTTCACGAAGTGCTGTGCCCAGGGCCTGGGCGTTCAGCGGCATCGTCTGGTTGCAATCGCAGATGAGCGTGGTCATGTTCTGTGTGGCTGGCTGGGGCAAGCGGCGCAGGCTCCCCTGTGGAACCAGCCGACGCTTGCCCGTGCGTGCTAGGAATAGCTGTGCATACCCCCGACTGTGCCACGTCTTGCCCCGGTTGCGCTGCCGATGGCAGAGGGGGTTTCACAGATGCGGGGTCTTTCGGGTCATTCCGCCCCGCAGGGGCAGCGGCTTGCCCTGCGGCTGATGGCTTTTCCGGCTCTTCTTCCACCAGCCCCATGAACTGCGCGCTTGCCATTTCCTTGAGCATGGCAGCGGGCAGCGGGTCTGGCTGGGTGTAGTCATCGATGTAGATGTCCAGGCCGTCCATCACATTGAAGTGGGGGTCGGTGAAGAGCTTCTTCATCGCAGCGTTGCGCACCTCGGGCGCCACCGCACGGCTGGCGAAGGGCTTGAAATCGGAATCGATGGACAGCGACTGCGCGTCTTGCAAGGTGGGCAACGGCGCGGCTGCGGGCTCGGGCGGCACGGGTGCCGCAGCCGGCTGCGCGGCCAGGGGCGCAGGCGCATTCACCCCGGCTGGCGCAGGTGCCTGTGGCAAAGGTGGCGCAGGGTCTTGTACGGGCTTGCCCTCGCGCACCTCCTGCTTGCGGCGCGACCAGCGGCCCAGGAATCCGTCAGCCACGGCCACCTCCCCCGCGGTGTTTCTCGGTACTCACCGACGCGGGGTTGCCGAACCGGTCTTGCAACGGCTGAAAGCTGTCAGGACGCTTACGGCGCTTGGGCTCAGGCTGGTAGTTCTCGGCCACAAAGGCCTGCAGCACCTCCAGCACCTCAGGCGGCACAGGCACTTGCTCCACCGTTTCTTGTGCATCCAGCCAGCGGCCAGCCTCGTGGTAGCTCAGGCTGACTTCCACCGGGCGGGCCAGGCGGGGGGCATCGCCACCATCGTCTTCGTCCATGCGCCACAGCACAAACCAGCACGGGGCGGGCGATTCGACATTCAGGTGGTAACCCTCGGCATCGTCGCGGAACAGCTCCACACGAAAGCCGGGAAACATCCAGCGCTGTTCGCGCTCGTCGCTCAACAGTTGGCGCGGTTCGATGCCGAAGGCCGGGTCGTGCATGACGACTTCGGCCAGCGACCACCGCCAGGGCTGCCAGCGGTTGTCAATGCGCTCGCAGCGCATGATCACAGCAACATCGGTGTAGGGGCGCTCAGTCATGGGCTGCGACTGTACTCTGTAGCAGCCCCCGCCATACAGGCGCGCCGCCAAACCCCTGCGCCCTGCTCTTCAATCGCCCTGGGTGGATGGCAGCGCTTGCACGGCTACGGCGCAGTACTTGAACTCCGGAATCTTGCCAAACGGGTCCAGCGCCGCATTGGTGAGCAGGTTGGCTGCGGCTTCCACATACGCAAACGGCATGAACACCGTGCCACGCGGCGTGCCGTCGTCCCGCCGCACGCGCACCTGCACCATGCCGCGCCGCGAGCGGATGCCCACCAGCGCGCCGGGCTGCACACCCAGCCGCGCCAGCTCGTCACCGTGCAGCGATGCGGTGGCCATAGGCTCGATGGCGTCCAGCACGGTGCTGCGCCGCGTCATGCTGCCCGTGTGCCAGTGCTCCAGCTGGCGGCCGGTGATGAGCACGAACGGGAACTCAGCGCTCGGCTTTTCTGCCGCCGGGATCACGCTGGCAGGCACCAGTTGCAGGCGACCCGTGGGCGTGGGGAATTGATCAGTGAAGACGATGGGCTGGCCGGGGTCGTCAGGTGCAAGGCACGGGTAGGTCACGCTGGAATCGCGCTCCAGCCGGTCCCAGGTGATGCCCTCGATGCTGGCGTGCATGGCCTGGCGCATTTCCTCGTACACGGCGGCCACGCCAGATTCTTCGCCTTCGTAGTTCCAGTTCAGGCCCGCCCCGCCGCCGGGCCGCCCCAAGGCGGGGCCGGCCCCCTCGGGGGGCAGCGACGACACGAAGTGCGGAGCGTGGGGGCCCACTCTTTGTGCGATCTGCTGAATGATCCACAGGTCCGGCCGCGCATCGCCCGGCGGGTTCAGGGCGCGGCGGCCCATCTGCACCATGCGGTCGGTGTTGCTGGCGGTGCCGGTCTTTTCCGGCCAGGCGCTGGCGGGCAGCACCACATCGGCCAGCCAGGCCGTCTCCGTGAGGAAGATGTCCTGCACCACCAGGTGCGAGAGGCTCCCCAACGCGTGGCGCGCGTGGTTCAGGTCGGGGTCGCTCATGGCGGGGTTCTCGCCCATGATGTACATGCCGCGCACCTTGTGCGGGTCACTGTCCGGCGCCAGAGCCTTGTGCATGATCTCGACCACGGTGTAGCCGGGCGCCTCGTCCAGCTTCGTCCCCCAGAAGTCTTCAAACCACGCATGCGCCCCGGCGTTGTCCACGCGCTGGTAGTTGGGGAACATCATCGGGATGAGCCCTGCGTCGCTCGCACCCTGCACATTGTTCTGGCCGCGCAGCGGGTGCAGGCCCGAGCCGGGCTTGCCGATCTGGCCCGTGACGGCGCAGAGCGCGATGAGGCAGCGCGCGTTGTCGGTGCCATGCACATGCTGGCTCACGCCCATGCCCCAGAGGATCATCGATGCCTTCGCGGTGGCAAAAGCCCGCGCCACCTCGCGCAGCGTCTCGGCCGGAATGCCGCAGACGGGCGCCATGGCCTCGGGGCTGCAGCCCATCACGTTGGCCTTGAGCGCCTCGTAGTTGTTGGCGCGGTCACGGATGAACGCCTCATCCACCAGCCCCTCATCGATCACCGTGTGGATCAATGCATTGAGCATGGCCACATCGGCATCGGCCTTGAACTGCAGCGTGCGCCAGGCGTGGCGGCCAATGTCGGTCACGCGCGGGTCGGCCAGCACTATTCTTGCCCCGCGCTTGGCCGCGTTCTTCATCCAGGTCGCAGCCACCGGGTGGTTGGCCGTGGGGTTGGAGCCGATCACGAAGATCAGCTCGGCGTGCTCCACATCGTTGACCGGGTTGCTCACCGCGCCCGAGCCCACGCCTTCGAGCAGCGCGGCCACGCTGGATGCGTGGCACAGCCGGGTGCAGTGGTCCACGTTGTTGCTGCCGAAACCGGTGCGCACGAGCTTTTGGAACAGGTAGGCCTCTTCGTTGCTGCCCTTGGCCGAGCCAAAGCCTGCCAGCGCCTTGGGGCCGTGCGTGTCGCGCAGGTTTTTGAGCGTGCCAGCGGCCAGATCCAGCGCTTCTTCCCAGGTGGCTTCGCGGAAGGTGTCGCGCCAGTCGGCGCCGTAGGGCCGCACCTCCTTGGGCACGCCGGGCTTGCGGATCAGCGGCACGGTCAGCCGGTCGGGGTGGTGGGCGTAGTCAAAACCAAAGCGCCCCTTCACGCACAGGCGGCCGTGGTTGGCGGGGCCGTCGCGGCCTTCCACACTGATGATCTTTTCGTCGCGCACGTTGTAGGTGATGAGACAGCCCACGCCGCAGAACGGGCAGACCGAGTCGACCTTACGGTCCACCTTTTGCGAGCCGATGTGCGTCTTGGGGCTGAGCGCGCCCGTGGGGCAGGCCTGCACACATTCGCCGCAGGCCACGCAGGTGCTCTCAGCCATGGGGTCGTCGAGGTCGAAGACGATCTTGCTGTCGGCACCGCGCAGCGCGTAGCCGATCACATCGTTGACCTGCTCTTCGCGGCAGGCGCGCACACAGCGGTTGCACTGGATGCAGGCGTCGAGGTTGACGGCCATGGCCGGGTGGCTCAGGTCCGGCGCAGGTTGTTCGCGGCGCAGAACTTGGAGCGCCGGGCGCACCGCCACGCCCAGGCGATCAGCCCATGCGCTCAACTCGCCATGCTGGCTCACGACAGAAGTATTTTGATCAAATTGGCCTCCAGCGCTTACTACGCAAGCGCTGGCAGCTATTAATTCAGGAGTCTTTGCGCTGTCATCGTTCCATTGGTAACCCACATCGGGCATGTCCGACAGCAGCATCTCCACCACCATCTCTTGGCTCTTGCGCGCGCGAGGGCTGGCGGCCTGCACCTTCATGCCCTCGGTCGGTGCGCGGCAGCAGCTGGGGGCCAGCGTGCGCTCGCCCGCGATCTCGACCACGCAGGCGCGGCAGTTGCCGTCGGGTCGCAGGCCGTCGCTGTAGCACAGGTGCGGGATGTCCACCCCATGGCGCTGCGCGGCTGTCAAAATGGTTTCGCCAGGGCGTGCGGTGATGGGCTGGCCGTCCAGCTCAAAGGCCACACCACAGGTGCTGTGCAATGCGCTCATGGCTGGCCTCCTTGGGGCAACTGCTCCGTCAGCGGGCTGTTGCGCGGCTTGGGCAGGTCACCCGGCCAGGGCCCTTCGCCCACCTCATGCGGAAAATACTTGTGAATGCAGCGAATGGGGTTGGGCGCGGCCTGCCCCAGGCCGCAGATGGAGGCATCGGCCATCACCTGCGCCAGGTCGTCCAGCAGCTCTTCATCCCACTGCGGCGCTTGCATCAGCGTGGCTGCCTTGGCCGTGCCAACGCGGCAGGGCGTGCACTGGCCGCAGCTTTCATGTTCAAAAAAGCGCATCACATTCAGCGCGGCATCGCGCGCGCGGTCGTGCTGGCTGAGCACGATGACAGCGGCCGAGCCGATGAAACAGCCGTAGGGCTGCAGGGTGTCGAAGTCCAGCGGTATCTGGTTGAGGCTGGCGGGCAGGATGCCGCCCGAGGCACCGCCGGGCAGGTAGGCATACAGCTCGTGGCCGTCCTGCATGCCGCCGCAGTATTCGTCGATGAGCTCCTGCACCGTGATGCCCGCGGGCGCGAGCTTGACGCCCGGGTGCTTCACGCGGCCGCTCACGCTGAAAGACCGTAGCCCCTTGCGGCCGTGGCGGCCAAAGCTGGCGAACCACGCGGGCCCGCGCTCCACAATGTCGCGCACCCAGTACAGCGTCTCGAAGTTGTGCTCCAGCGTGGGCCGGCCGAACAGGCCCACCTGGGCGATGTAAGGCGGGCGCATGCGCGGCTCGCCCCGCTTGCCCTCGATGCTCTCGATCATCGCGGACTCTTCGCCGCAGATGTAGGCACCCGCGCCGCGCCGCAGTTCAATGTGCGGCAGCGGGCATGGCGGCTCGGCGCGCAGATCGTCCAGCGCCTTTTGCAGCAGCGCACGGCAGCCGTGGTACTCGTCGCGCAGGTAGATATAGACGGCCTCGGTGCCCACCACCTGGGCGGCGATGAGCACGCCCTCCAGAAAGCGGTGCGGGTCGCGCTCCAGGTAGGTGCGGTCCTTGAAGGTGCCGGGCTCGCCCTCGTCAATGTTCACGGCCATCAGGCGTGGTGCAGGCTGGTCCCGCACAATGCGCCACTTGCGCCCCGCCGGGAAGCCCGCGCCGCCCAAACCGCGCAGGCCGGAGTCCTCCATGGCCGCGAGCACGGCCTCGGCATCCATTTCGCCGTTGACCAGCGCGGCGGCGGTCTGGTAGCCGCCTTGCTCGCGGTACGCGGCGAGGTCGGCGTAGGCAGGGCTGATGCCTTCCGGCTGAACAGGTACGCTGTGCTCTGCCAGCGCTGCAATATCAAAATTGATAGCTGCTGGCGCTGATGGGTGAAGCGCCAGAGCCCGATTTGGCTTCAAAGTGACGGTTTCCAGCACAGAGTCCAAGGTGGCTTGCGGCACAGGGCACTGGTGCACCACGGCCACGGGCGCCTGCTCGCAGCGTCCCACGCAGGGCACGGCCAACACCTGCACGTCACCCTGCCCGGCCGCACGCAGGCGTTCGGGCAGCGCAGCCAGCAGTTCGCGGGCGCCCGCCATGCTGCAGCTCAGGCTGTCGCACACGCGCAGCACCAGTCGCGGGGCCACTGCATCGTCGCCGCGCACGATCTCGAAGTGGTGGTAGAAGCTCGCCACCTCGTACACCTCGGCCATCGGCAGGTTCATCTGCTTGGCGAGCGCCACCAGGTGCCGGTCGTGCAGCACGCCAAAGTGGTCGTTCAGGCGGTGCAGGTATTCAATAAGCAGGTCGCGCCGAAAACCATTGGCCGGGCGCGGGCCCAGCAACTGCGCCACGTCTGCCATGGCAGCCTCTTCAGGCTGGCGGCCTTTGAGGCGGCTTTTGCGGCGGATACGCTCGCGCATGTCGCTGACCGACACGGTGGCGACAACGGTTGCGTTGGGGGCTTCGGGGGCAAGGTGCATGGGCCGGGGGCGTGGAGCGCGTTGTTTTGTATGAAGGCGCCTGCATAGGCCAGGCGCGCCGCCGCAGTGTCAGCCAGGGACTCGTGCGGCGTCAAATTGCCGATGCACATGGGGCGATCACAAAAACAAATGAAACGGCCGTTTTTGCAACGGCCCGTGAATCAACCACCGCAACCCGTGGGGTCAGCGCTCAATCGGCGACCAGAAGCCCACTGTGCGCTGCTGCGTGCTGCAGCCAGTCGGGGTCCTGCGCTAGGGCCAGCGCGGCATCGAGGGCGCGCGTGGGCTGCACCTGTCGGTGCGACATGAATCCGATGGGCGTGGTAAGCATTGGAGCGGTCAGAGGCAGCGCCTCCAGCCCCTTATGGCCGCGCACGGCATCCACCAGCGCCCCAGGCAACACACTGCACACCTGGCCAGCCACCACACTCAGCGCCAGGGTCAGCACCGAATCGGTTTCCATCGCAGGCCGCACCATGGCACCTGCCGCGCGAAAGGCTCCGTCCACCAGACTGCGGTTGTGCATCTCGGGAGTAAGCAGGCACAGCGGCAGCGCCGCCGCATCGGCCCAGGCCATGGGCGGGCCAATCTGCAGCCCGCGCGCTGCGCCCTTGGGCGGCTGGGAGGCACGGCGCAGCAGAAAGTAGTGCTCCACATACTGCGGCCAGGCCCGCAGCGGGCCGCCGCGTCCGGGCATGCGTTCGGTGTAGCCCAGCGCCAGGTCCAGCGAAATGTTTTCCAGCCCCGCCTCCAGCGCCTGCGAGCTCATCGACAGCGCCACCGGCACGATGCCCGGGTGCCGTGCCTGCAATTGCGCCGCAAACCGCGCGAGGATGGGCATGGCCGTGGGCACGGCGCCCAGGCGCAGCGTGCCGCGCGGGTGGGCGGCGTCGCTGCTCAGGTCCTGCTGCAGCACCTGGTGCTCGTGCAGCATGCGCTGGGCGGTGGCCAGCACGCGCTCGCCTTCGGGCGTAAAGCCTTCAAAGCTGCGGCCCCGGCGCACCACCACCACGCCAAATTCTTTTTCCAGCGCACGCAGCGCGTTGGACAGGGCCGGCTGCGTGATGTGGCAGGCCTGCGCGGCGCGGCCAAAGTGCCGGTGCTCGTGCAGCGCCACCAGGTAGCGCAGGGACGCGAGCAGGTTCATGGCGAGTGGGGGCGGCTCAGGCGGCTCGGGAGGATCAGGTGTTCTTGCTGATCGAGATGGTGGGGAACTTGCTGGAAAAATCCTTGGCCTTCTGCGCAATCTTCACCGCCACATCGCGCGCCACCTTCTTGTAGATCTGCGCGACTTCGCCATCGGGGTCGGCCACCACGGTGGGCTTTCCGCTGTCGGCCTGCAGGCGGATACTCATGTTCAGCGGCAGCGCGCCCAGGTAGTCCATGCCGTAGTCGGCGGCCATCTTCTTGCCGCCATCGGCGCCAAAGATGTGCTCCACATGGCCGCAGTTGCTGCACACGTGGGCGGCCATGTTCTCGACGATGCCGAGGATGGGTACACCCACCTTTTCGAACATCTTGATGCCCTTTTTGGCGTCCAGCAGCGCAATATCCTGCGGCGTGGTCACGATCACCGCGCCGGTCATGGGCACGCGCTGGCTCAGCGTGAGCTGGATGTCGCCGGTGCCCGGGGGCATGTCGATGATGAGGTAGTCCAGGTCTTTCCAATTGGTCTGGCGCAGCAACTGCTCCAGCGCCTGGGTGGCCATGGGGCCGCGCCAGATCATGGCTTCGTCCTGGTCCACCAGGAAGCCGATGGACATGACCTGCACGCCGTAGTTTTCGAGCGGCTCCATGGTCTTGCCGTCGTCGCTTTCAGGGCGGCGGTTGATGCCCAGCATCATGGGCTGGCTGGGGCCGTAGATGTCGGCATCGAGCACACCCACGCTGGCACCCTCGGCCGCCAGGGCCAGCGCCAGGTTGGCGGCGGTGGTGCTCTTGCCCACACCGCCCTTGCCCGATGCCACGGCAATGATGTTCTTCACCTGGGGCAAGAGCTGCACGCCACGCTGCACGGCATGGGCAATGACCTTGGTGGTGATGTTGACCGACACGTTGCTCACCCCGGCAACGCCCTTGGCGGCAGCTACCAGGCTGCGGCGCAGCTCTGGCACCAGGCTCTTGGCGGGGTAGCCCAGCTCCACGTCAAACGCCACGTCACCACCGCTGATCTGCACATTGCGCAGGGCGCGGGTGCTGACAAAATCCTTGCCCGTGTGGGGGTCGAGCACGCTGGAAAGTGCGGCCAAAAGGCCTTGTTCGGTGACTGACATTCAAATAACTCCTGTGGGGGGCCGTAGTCTATCCAAGGGGCTTTCACCGATTTTTCTTGTGGGCAAGCCGTGAAGGCCCCACTTTGGCAGTGCTCCCGCGTGCCCATAACCGCCCTGCAACTGCACGACAATGCGCAGCCATTGCCCCAACGCCCAAGCGAGAAGCCACCGTGAAATTCAAGATGTCCGAAAACTCCCTGTTCGCCTTGCTGCTGCGCTCGCCGTGGTGGATCAGCTTTGTGCTGGTCGCCTGCGTCGCGCTCATCTCCAAGGCGCTGCTGCCATCGGAGTACTTCATTTATGGCGCGCTGGGCGGCTTTCCTATCTTTGTGGTGGGCTGCATTGCGGCCTGGCGCCAGCTGCGCGCGCCCAGCGCTGCCAAGGTGCAAACCATGCTCGTCCAAGCGCAGGCGATGCAGTGGGCCAAGTTCTCGCAGGCCCTCACCCGCGCCTGGGCGGGCCAGGGTTATGGGGTGAACGCCCCATCAAAAGGGGCCGTAGACCTGCGGTTGACCCGAAACGGCCAGACCACTCTGGTCAGCGCCAAACGCTGGAAAGCCGCCACCCACGGCGTGGAACCACTGCGCGAGCTGTACAGCGCCATGCAGGCTGAAAACGCCCAGGGCGGCATCTACGTGGCGGGGCAAGGCACCGTGAGCGAAAGCGCTGCACTGTTTGCGCGCGACCATGGCATCACCATCCTGCAGGGGCCCGCACTGGCCGTGCTGTTGCTCGGCTGACACACTGCGGCGCCCTGTGGCCAGGGTTGCGGGTTTTCCCAAAGCCTGCGGGCTGCGGCCGAGCCGCACACTTTCAGCCTTCAAAGCCGCCGCAGCGCATCTGCCACGGTGGCTCTTTCTGATCACCCTCACCAGACCATGCCCCAAGCAGCCCTCAAAGCGCCCACATCAGCCCCGCCCACCGGCTTGCTGCTGACCGGTGGCGGCGCCCGCGCGGCCTACCAGGTGGGGGTGCTGGAGGCGATTGCCGACCTGCGCCAGGCCTGCGGCGCAGGTGGCGAGCCCAACCCGTTTCCCATCATCACCGGCACCTCGGCGGGCGCCATCAACGCCGCCGCGCTGGCCTGCGGGGCCGACAACTTTGACCGCGCCGTGCGGCGCATTGCCCGGGTGTGGCGGCAATTCCATGCCAACCAGGTGTACGGGGCCGATTCACTGAGCGTGATGCGCAGCGGCGCGCGCTGGCTCACGCTGGTGTCGATTGGCTGGGCGCTGGCCCGCTGGCGGCGCATGCGCCCGCAGTCGCTGCTGGACAACAAGCCGCTCGAAAAACTACTCGTCAAGATGGTGCCGCTGGTGCGTCTGCCCCGCCTCATCCGCAAGGGGCATTTGAAGGCGCTGGCCGTCACGGCGTCCAGCTACAGCTCGGGCGAGCACGTCACCTTCTTTGAATCGGCCGAGCCTGTGAAACCCTGGGAGCGCTCGCAGCGCAAGGCCGCACGCGACCGCATCACGCACGAGCACCTGCTGGCGTCCTCAGCCATTCCGTTCATCTTTCCGGCCAAGGGCATCGAGGTGGACGACCACATCGAATACTTTGGCGACGGCTCCATGCGCCAGTCCGCGCCCATCGCCCCGGCCATCCACCTGGGGGCCGAGCGCATTCTGGTGATCGGCGCAGGCCGCATGCACGAACCCAAGAACGACGCCGCCGCCAACCCCACGCCCAACTACCCGTCGCTTGCGCAAATTGCGGGGCACGCGCTTTCCAACATCTTTCTGGATGCGCTGGCGGTGGATGTGGAACGTGTGCAGCGCATCAACCAGACGCTCTCACTCATCCCCGAAGAAAAGCGCGCCCACAGCGCCCTGCGGCCGATTGAGCTGCTGGTCATCGCCCCCTCGCAGCGGCTGGATGCCGTGGCCGCCCGCCATGTGGGCAACCTGCCCACGCCCGTGCGCACCATGCTGGGAGCGCTGGGCGTCACGTCGAACATGGCCGACGTGCGCGGCGCGGCGCTGGCCAGTTACCTGCTGTTTGAGGCCGGTTACACCCAGGAGCTGATGGCCCTGGGCCGCGCCGACACCCTGGCCATGCGCGCGCAGGTGTGCCAGTTTTTTGGCTGGACGGACACCGGCGCCGAAGTGCGCACCCAGCTGCACCAGTAGCCCTGCGGGGCAAGACCGGGTTGCGTGGCAACCGCACGGGCCGTGGCCTAAAATCGCGGGTTCCGCCTGAGAAAGTGTCTCCCCATGTCGTCACCTGCACGCAAACTCTTCGTCACCACCGCCCTGCCGTATGCCAACGGCAACTTCCACATCGGCCACATCATGGAATACATCCAGGCCGACATCTGGGTGCGGTTCCAGCGAATGCAGGGCAATGCCGTGAACTTTGTGGGCGCGGACGACACGCACGGCGCGCCCATCATGATTGCCGCCGAAAAGGCAGGCGTCACGCCCCAGCAGTTTGTGGCCAACATTGCCGCAGGCCGCAAGCAGTATCTGGACGGCTTTCACATCAGCTTTGACAACTGGCACAGCACCGACGCGCCCGAAAACCACGAACTGGCCCGCCAGATCTACCGCGACCTGCGCGACCGCGCCGATGGCAGCCTGATCGAGGTGCGCACCATCGAACAGTTCTTCGACCCCGAGAAGAACATGTTCCTGCCTGACCGCTACATCAAGGGCGAATGCCCCAAGTGCCACGCCAAGGACCAGTACGGCGACAACTGCGAGGTGTGCGGCACGGTGTACGCCCCCACCGATTTGATCAACCCCTACTCGGCCCTGAGCGGCGCCAAGCCAGAGCTCAAGCACTCCGAGCACTTCTTCTTCAAGCTCTCAGACCCCCGCTGCGTGGAGTTTCTGCAGAACTGGACGCAGGACGGCAAGCTCCAGCCCGAGGTGGCCAACAAGATCAAGGAATGGTTCAGCGTCCGCACCAACCCCGATGGCACCACCAGCGAAGGCCTGGGCGACTGGGACATCAGCCGTGACGCGCCCTACTTCGGCATCGAGATCCCTGACGCACCGGGCAAGTACTTCTACGTGTGGCTCGACGCGCCCGTGGGCTACCTCGCGTCGCTCAAGAACCTGCTGGAAAAGCGCGGCGAAAGCTACGACGCCTACATGGCCGACCCGCTGCTTGAGCAGTACCACTTCATCGGCAAGGACATCGTCACCTTCCACACCCTGTTCTGGCCCGCCATGCTGCACTTCAGCGGCCGCAAGACGCCCAACAGCGTGTTCGTGCACGGCTTCCTCACCGTGAACAACGGCGAGAAGATGAGCAAGAGCCGCGGCACGGGCCTGGACCCGCTCAAGTACCTGAGCCTGGGCATGAACGCAGAATGGCTGCGCTACTACCTGGCCGCCAAGCTCAGCGCCCGCAACGAAGACATCGACTTCAACGCCGAAGACTTCATGCTGCGCGTGAACAGCGATTTGATCGGCAAGTACGTGAACATTGCCAGCCGTGCTGCGGGCTTTTTGACCAAGCGGTTTGAAGGCAAGCTGACGCACAACTTTGGCACTTCCGGCTTCGCACTGTTGAAGGAACTGCGTGAAGCCTCTGACTCCATCGCTCGACTGTACGAAGATCGCGAGTACAGCAAAGCTACCCGCGAAATCATGCTGCTGGCGGACAAGGTCAACGCCTACGTAGACCAGAACAAGCCCTGGGATCTGGCCAAGGACGCCGCCAACAATGAGGCGCTGCACCAAGTTTGCTCAGTGCTGATCAACTGCTTTGCCACCCTGTCTCGCTATTTGGCTCCCGTGCTTCCATCGCTGGCAAGCGCCGTGGAACAGTTCACCGGCAGTAACCTTCAGAACTGGGACGCTAACAACATCGACGTAGCAGCTATCCAGCCCTACCAGCATCTGATGCAGCGCGTGACGCCCGAGCAGCTTGAGGCATTGTTTGAGCCTCCAGCCCAAGCGGCACAAGCGCCAGCAGCTACAGAAACCGTAGCAGCCCCCGGTGGCGAGGAATTGGCCCCCACCATCACCATCGACGACTTCACCAAGATCGACCTGCGCATCGCGCTGATCGTGAACTGCGAGCCGGTAGAAGGATCGACCAAGCTGCTGCGCCTGACGCTGGATGTGGGCGAAGGCCGCCACCGCAACGTCTTCAGCGGCATTGCCAGCGCCTACAAGCCCGAAGACCTGATCGGCAAGCACACCGTGATGGTGGCCAACCTGGCCCCACGCAAGATGAAGTTTGGCGTGAGCGAAGGCATGGTGCTGGCCGCAAGCCACGGCGACGAGAAGGCCAACCCCGGCATCTACGTCCTCAACCCCTGGCCCGGCGCCACACCCGGCATGCGGGTGCGCTGATCGCCTGCGATTGGATCCAATGACGAGGCCCTCGCTCAGAGGGCCTTTACTTTTTGGCAACACACGCTGATAGCAGCGCCAGGCAACCAGCCTCAGGGCAGAAGCGTCAACCGCCCACGTAGCGCCCCGGCCGGTGGCTGATCCACAAAAACACGCCCATCACCACGGCCGCCAGCACCGAATAAAACACCCGCTCCAGCGGCACCACGAACAGGGCCAGCAGCAGCACTACACAGTCGATCGCCAGTTGCACCTTGCCCGCCCGCACGCCGTAGCGGTTTTGCATGTACAGCGACACGATGGTGGCGCCACCCAGACTGGAGCGGTGCCGAGCCAGGAACAAGCAGCCCGTGCCCAGCAGCAGCCCACCGAGCAGCGAGGCAAACAGCGGGTTGATGTAGCTGACCTGCATCACGTGCGGGAACAGCTCGGTCAACAGCGACAGCAGCGCCACGCAAATAAAGGTTTTGAGCGTGAACTCGCGGCCCATGCGCGTCCAGGCGAACCAGTAAAACGGCAGGTTCACCACAAAGAACAGCTTGCCGAACGAGATATCGGTGACGTAGTGCAGCAAAAACGCCATGCCCGCCGTGCTGCCAATAAGCAACCCGGCCTGGTTGAACAGCATGAGCGCCATGGCCACAAACAGGGTGCCCGAGAACAGGGCTTGCGCATCTTCATAAGTGCCGTGACGCAAAGACGCCACGGGGCCCGGGGCGGGCGGGATGCTGGATTCAGCAGGAGACATGGAGAAAACTCTTGGTTTTGAAAATGAAAAGGGGTCAGAGCCTTGTGAGCCCCAACACCATGGCCCCTGTCACGGGGGCACAAGAACACAAGCAAACAGTGCGCCAAACGGAATGTGGCTCTGCTGCCAGTGGCAATCAACACTGCAATTGCTATCGAATAAATAGCATTCAGCGCTTACGAATCAAGCGCTGGGCCTCATTTTCTTCCATATTCAAAATCCAACAGCACACCTGGCCCTATCGACCACCGCCCTTGTTCTCGTGGGCATCCATGTCGTCACCCGTGTAGGTTCGCAGCACGCGCTGGTCTGGCCCATGCACCACGGTGAACAGCTTGGGCGTTGTGGCAGGCAAGGCAAAGCGCCAGTCCACTTCGGTTTCGCCCTTGAGGGCGAAGTGCATGGTTTTGGCGGGCTTGCCCAGCATGCGGCGCACTTCGCTCATGGGCATGCCCGGCTGAATGCGCGCGAAGTTCTCGGGCGTCAGCACCTGGCGCACCCCGGCCAGCTTGCCGTCGGGCCCCAACGTGATCATGTAATTGACCTGGCCGGCGGGCTGGCGGTTGTACTCAAAGGTGCGGGCACCGCCTGGCTCCTCCCAGATCATCTCAGGGGCGCCGAAGCGGTCGCGCACATCGGCTTCGGTGGAAACGCCCGGCTGCAGCTCGCTCAGCCGCTGGGGGTCGCACCCCGCTGCGGCAAGCAGGGCGAGGGCCGCCAGCACGGTGGCGGCGGCACGGTGAATACGATCAGAAAGTGGCATGGCATCGTCCCGGTAAAATCCAGCAAAAGAGGTCCACTGCACATGTCTATTTTCCGCCGCCCTGACTACCAATCCGACGCCACCCAGTTCATCAACCAGCTCAAGGCCACCAAGCCTGAACTGGACAAGCAGCAGCAAGCCGGCCGTGCCCTGCTGTGGGACAAGCAGGTAGACCGCCAGCTATGGAACGATTACCGCCAGGCGCGCGTGGCCCAAAAGCCTTACGTCTACCAAACCAACGCGGACTGAGCCTTGCTGCCGCCAGCATTTGCAATCAAATTGGCCTCTGGCGCTTGACTGACAAGCGCCAGCAGCTATTTATTTCATAGCAAACATGAGCAACACAGCGCCCACCAGCGCACCCGCCGCCGATGAACGGCCAGATTCCAACGGCAGCTCCATGCCCGACGTGGTGGATCAGGTGGCCCTGGCGCGCCTGTATGGCGAGCCGCTGTTTGCGCTGCCGCAAGACCTGTACATCCCGCCCGACGCGCTTGAAGTCTTCCTCGAAGCCTTTGAAGGCCCGCTGGATTTGCTGCTGTACCTGATCCGCAAGCAGAACTTCAACATCCTGGACATCCCCATGGTGGGGGTGACCAAGCAGTACCTGGCGTATGTGGACGAGATCCGCAGCCGCAACCTGGAGTTGGCGGCCGAGTATTTGCTGATGGCAGCAATGCTCATCGAGATCAAGTCGCGCATGCTGCTGCCGCCCAAGAAGCAGGCCGAAGGCGAGGAGCCTGAAGACCCGCGCGCCGAGCTGGTGCGCCGCCTGCTGGAATACGAGCAGATGAAGATGGCTGCCGCGCGCCTGGGACAGCTGCCGCAGTACGGCCGCGACTTTTTGAAGGCCCAGGTCTACATCGAACAAAGCCTGCAGCCGCGCTTCCCCGATGTGCATGTGGTAGAGCTGCAGGAGGCCTGGCGCGACATTTTGAAGCGCGCCAAACTCGTGCAGCACCACAAGATCACCCGCGAAGAGCTGAGCGTGCGCGAGTACATGAGCATGGTGCTCAAGACGCTTCAGGGCCGCCGCTTTGTGGAGTTTGAAGAACTCTTCGAGCCCGAGAAGGGCAGCACCGTGCTGGTGGTGACGTTCATCGCGCTGCTGGAGTTGGCCAAAGAGACGCTGATCGAGATCACCCAGGCCGAGGCGTTTGCGCCCATCTACGTACGCCTGGCCTACACGCCGGCCTAGGGCCGCCTCCCACTGTTCACCGCCCTGGCCGGTGGCCGTGGCATTACCCCCTTACCCGCAAGCCATGGCATCCCACGACTTCGACGTACTCATCGTAGGCAGCGGCCTCGCAGGCCTCTCGGCCGCGCTGCACCTGGCGCCCACGCACCGCGTGGCCGTCATCACCAAGCGCACGCTGCAAGATGGATCAAGCGGCTGGGCCCAGGGCGGCATTGCCGCCGTGTTGGCCGACGACGACAGCTTTGCCGCGCACATAGAAGACACGCTGGTCGCGGGCGCAGGCCTGTGCGACCTGGCCACCACGCGCTTTGTGGTGGAGAACGCGCCCGAGTCCATTGCCTGGCTGCGCGCGCTCGGCGTGCCCTTCACGCTGGAAGGCGACCAGCTGCACCTGACGCGCGAAGGCGGCCACAGCGCGCGCCGCATTGCGCATGTGACCGACGCCACCGGCGCAGCGGTGCAGCGCACGCTGATCGACGTGGTGCGCAGCACCCCCGGCATCACGCTGTTCGAGCAGCACACGCTGGTAGACCTGATCACCACGCGCAAGCTCGGCCTGCCGGGCAACCGCTGCCTGGGCCTGTATGCGCTGGACAGCGACACCGACGAGGTCGTCACCTTCCGTGCCCCGGAAACTATTCTGGCCACGGGTGGCGCGGGCAAGGTGTACCTGTACACCACCAACCCAGACACCGCCACGGGCGACGGCATTGCCGCCGCCTGGCGTGCAGGCTGCCGTGTGGCGAACATGGAGTTCATCCAGTTCCACCCCACGGGGCTGTACCACCCGCACGAAAAGTCTTTCCTCATCAGCGAAGCGGTGCGCGGCGAGGGCGGCAAGCTGTTGCTGCCGCCATCGGCCGGTGGCAAGCGCTTCATGCTCGACCACGACCCACGCGCCGAACTGGCCCCGCGCGATGTGGTGGCGCGCGCCATCGACTTCGAGATGAAGAAGCACGGCCTCGATTGCGTGCACCTCGACATTTCGCACCAGAGCCCCGCGTTTTTGCAGGAGCACTTCCCCAACATCCTCGCGCACTGCGCGTCGCTTGGCATCGACATCACCAAGGAGCCCATCCCCGTGGTGCCCACCGCCCACTTCACCTGTGGCGGCGTGCTGACCGACCTGGCGGGCCGCACCGACCTGCCCGGCCTGTACGCCGTGGGCGAGGTGGCCTGCACCGGCCTGCATGGCGCCAACCGCCTGGCCAGCAACTCGCTGCTCGAATGCATGGTGTTCGCCCGCGCCGCCGCGCAGGCCATCGCCGCAGCGCCGACCACAGAACTGCCCACCGTGCCCGCCTGGGACGACAGCCGCGTGACCGATGCGGATGAATCCGTCGTCATCTCCCACAACTGGGACGAGCTGCGCCGCTTCATGTGGGACTACGTGGGCATCGTGCGCACCAACAAGCGCCTGGAGCGCGCCGCCCACCGCATTGCCATGCTGCAGGGTGAGATCCAGGAGTTTTACGCGCACTTTCACGTCACGCGCGATTTGCTGGAGCTGCGCAACCTGGTGCAGGTGGCCGACCTGATCGTGAAAAGCGCCCAGCTGCGGCGCGAAAGCCGGGGCCTGCATTTCAGCCGTGACTACCCCGAAGTCGCCGCCCCAGCGGCCCCCACCATCCTCGTTCCTCCGGTGCCGCGATGACTTACAGCGTCAAAGAAATTTTCTACACCCTGCAAGGCGAAGGCGGCCAGGCGGGCACACCCGCCGTGTTCTGCCGCTTTGCAGGCTGCAACCTCTGGACGGGCCGCGAGCAGGACCGTGCGCAAGCCATCTGCCAGTTCTGCGACACCGACTTTGTCGGCACCGACGGCACGCTGGGCGGCAAGTTTGAAACAGCCACGGCGCTGGCGGAGTTGATCGCCGCCCAATGGCCTGCGGGCGCGGGCCACCGCCTGGTAGTGCTGACGGGCGGCGAGCCCCTTCTGCAGGTCGATGCGGCGCTGATAGACGCGCTGCACGCGCAGCAATTCCGCATCGCCGTCGAAAGCAACGGCACCGTCGCCGCGCCCGAAGGCATCGACTGGCTGTGCATCAGCCCCAAGGCGAGTGCACCGTGGGTGCAGCGCAGCGGGCAGGAACTGAAACTGGTCTGGCCCCAGCCCGGCTTTGACCTGCAGGCGCTGGAGCAGGACACCCAGTTCACCCACCGCTTTCTTCAGCCCATGGACGGACTTCTGCAGCGCCAGAACACTGCCGCCTGCATTGACGCCTGCCTGGCCCACCCCGCATGGCGATTAAGCCTTCAAACCCACAAGCTCACCGGCATCAGGTGACGCGGTTTTATCTTCTAGTTTCCGTATGTTGTTCACCATCTCCCAGCGCTTCTTCTTCGACGCCGCCCACACCTTGCGCCGCGAGATCGAAGCCGAAGGCAGCCGCCGTGTGCACGGCCACACCTACCACGCCGAAGTGTTCCTGACCGGCCCGCGCGACCCCGCCACAGGCATGGTGCTGGACCTGGGCCTGCTGCGCCAGGGCCTGGCCGTGGTGCGCGAGCAGCTGGACCACCACATGCTCGACGAAGTGCCCGGCCTGGGCACACCCACGCTGGAGAACCTGTGCCTGTTCATCGCCCAGGCACTGCCCGCCGACCTGCGCGCCAGCCTGAGCCGCGTGCGCGTGTGGCGCGAGGCGCTGGGCGACAGCTGCGCGCTGGACTTTCCACAGCCCTGACCGGCCACGGCCCTGCCACCGGCAGGCTACCCCCCAAAAGTTCACAGACTTCACCCAAGGAAGCCCAATGTTCCGCACCCTGCTCAAATCCAAGATCCACCGCGTGGCCGTGACCCAGTGCGAGCTGCACTACGAAGGCTCGTGCGCCATCGACGAAGACCTGCTGGATGCCGCCAACATCGCAGAGAACGAGCAGATCCACATCTGGAACATCAACAACGGCGAGCGCTTTGTCACCTATGCCATCAAGGGCCAGCGCGGCAGCGGCATGATCTCGGTGAACGGCTCGGCCGCACGCCGTGCTGCAGTGGGCGATCTCATCATCATTGCGGCCTTCGCCCAGGTGCACGAAGACCAGGTGGCCGCGCACCAGCCGCAGCTGGTGTTTGTGGACGACCACAACCGCCAGACGGAACTGCGCCACGCAGTGCCCACGCAGGCCCTGTAACGATGGCGCCGACCCATGACGCTCTGGTGGCCCGCAGCCTGGCTGCCGTCTGGCACCCGTGCACCCAGATGAAGCGGCACGAGGCCCAGCCTCCCGTGGCGATTGCCCGCGCGCAGGGCCCGTGGCTCTACGGCACCGATGGGAAGCGCTACCTGGACGGCATCAGCTCCTGGTGGGTCAACCTGTTCGGCCACAGCCACCCACACATCCAGGCCGCGCTGGTGGACCAGCTGGGACATCTGGACCACGTGATGCTGGCGGGCTTCACCCATGCGCCCGTGGTGGAGCTGTCCGAGCGACTGGCCGCGCTCACCAGCCTGGGCCACGCGTTCTACGGCAGCGATGGTGCCGCCGCCACCGAGATCGCCCTGAAGATGAGCGCGCACTACTGGCGCAACACCGGCCGCCCTGCCAAGAGCCGCTTTGTGGGCCTGGCCGGTGGCTACCACGGCGAAACCGTGGGCGCGCTGGCCGTGACCGACATTGCGATCTTTCGCGAAGCCTATGCCCCGCTGGTGCGCCTGGCCGACACCGTGCCCAGCCCTGACGCACGCGGTGCGGCACCGGGGGAGACCGCACAGGACGTGGCACGACGCGCAGCTGCCGCGCTGGAGGCGTGGTTGCAGGAGCACCACGCCACCACCGCCGCGCTGATCGTCGAGCCCCTGGTGCAATGCGCGGCTGGCATGGCGATGCACGACCCCGAATACCTGCGCCTGGCCCGCGCACTGTGCAGCCGCTACGAGGTGCACCTGGTGGTGGACGAAATCGCCGTGGGCTTTGGCCGCACCGGCAGCATGTTCGCCCACCAGCAGGCGGGCATCCAGCCCGACTTCATTTGCCTGTCCAAGGGCATCACGGGCGGCACGCTGCCGCTGTCGGCCGTGCTGACGACCGACACCGTGTACGCGGCGTTTTACGACGACAGCGTGGCCCGGGGCTTTTTGCATTCGCATTCGTACACCGGCAACCCGCTGGCCTGCCGCGCTGCGGTGGCCACGCTGGAGTTGTTTGAACAGCTGGACGCGTTGAACGCCAACACCGCCCTGGCCCAGCGCATCGACGCGGCCTGCGCCCCCCTCACCCTCCACCCCCGTGTGCGCCACGCCCGGCGCCTGGGCATGATCTGGGCGTGGGACGTGGACACCACGCTGCCCGACTTTGCACGCCGCTACCACCAGCACGCGCTGGCGCAGGAATTGCTGCTGCGGCCTATCTCTGGCGACGCTGGCCGCCACACGGTGTACGCCATGCCACCCTATGTGCTGGACGACGAGGCCGTGCAGTGCCTGGCCCAGGGCGCATTGCATGCCCTGCACGCCACCCTGGCAGAGGAGCCCGCATGACCGCCTGCTTTGTGGTGGGCACCGACACGGGCGTGGGCAAAACCCACGTCTCCTGCGCGCTGCTGCAGGCCCTGGCGCAGCACCACCGCCGCGTGGTGGGCATGAAGCCCGTGGCTGCAGGCGTGGTGCCCTGGGGCGAAGGCTGGGCCAGCGAGGACAGCATTGCCCTGCGGGCGGCGTCCACCATCGCCGTGCCCCCTGAGCTGGACACACCGGTGCTGCTGCCCGATCCTCTGTCACCCCACATTGCCGCCACACGCGCGGGGGTGCAGATCGACATCGCGGCCATCGTGCAGGCCTACCAGGCACTGGCCGCGCAAGCCGATGCCGTGGTGGTCGAAGGGGCCGGTGGCTTTCATGTGCCGCTGTCGCCAACCGAGACCGGGGCCGACCTGGCCCTAGCGCTGAATTTGCCCGTGGTGCTTGTCGTAGGCCTGCGACTGGGCTGCCTCAACCACGCCCTGCTGACGGCAGAGGCCATTGCCGCACGCGGGCTGACGCTGGCAGGCTGGGTGGCCAACCGGGTGGACCCAGACATGCTAGCGCCCGAGGAGAACATTGCCTGGCTGCAGCAGCGCCTGGGCGCCCCGCCGTTGGCCGACATCCCCTGGGGCGAACACACCGCCCACAACCTGGCAGCCCACTTTCAACTGCCCGCAGATTGGACCCGATGAACACCTCTGCCACCACCCCTGCCCTCCCGGCCACTTCACCGACGGCATCCTGGCTGGACGAGCTGCCCGGCCGCATAGCGGACCTGAAGGACGGGCACCTGCTGCGCGTGCGCCGCACCGTGGCCCCGGCGGGCGGCGCCATGCTGCAAATCGACGGCCAGCCCATGCTGGCCTTTTGCAGCAACGATTACCTGGGCCTGGCCAGCCACCCCGCGCTGGCCACCGCCGCGTGCGAGGCCGCCCACGCCTACGGCCTGGGCTCGGGCGGCTCGCCCCTGGTCAGCGGGCACAGCACGGCCAATGCGCTGCTCGAGCATGACCTGGCCCGCTTTGTGGGCCTGCCGCGTGCGCTGTACTTTTACGCGGGCTATGCCACCAACGTGGGCATCGTCCCCGCGCTGGTGGGTGCAGGCGACGCTTTGTTCTCGGACGCGCTCAACCACGCCTGCCTGATCGACGGCGCACGCCTGTCGCGGGCCACCATCCACCGCTACCCACATGCCGACCTGACCGCACTGGAAGCCGCCCTGGCCAGCAGCCCCGCGCAGCGCAAGCTGGTGGTGACAGATGCCGTCTTCAGCATGGACGGCGACGTGGCCGATATCCCGGCCCTGCTGGCGCTGTGCGAGCGCTACGACGCGCTGCTGCTCATCGACGATGCCCACGGCTTTGGCGTGCTGGGTGCGCCCGGCCAGGAAGGACGCGGCACGCTGGCGCACTACGGGCTAACGGGCGAGAACGCCTCGCCCCGCATCCTGTACATGGCCACACTGGGCAAGGCCGCAGGCGTGGCCGGTGCGTTTGTCGCGGGCAGCGAGGTGCTGGTGGAATGGCTGCTGCAAAAAACCCGCAGCTACATCTTTGCCACCGCCGCCCCCGCCCTGCTGGCCAAAGCACTGCAGGCCAGCGTGCAGCTGATGCATACCGAAACCTGGCGCTACACGCACCTGCAGCAGCTCATCGCCCGCCTGCGCACGGGGCTGGCCCCCTTGCTGGCGCGCACGCAGTGGCAGCTCATGCCGTCGCACACGCCCATCCAGCCACTGGTCATTGGCAGCAATGCAGCCGCCCTGGCCGCCATGGAAGCGCTGCGCTCGCGCGGCCTGTGGGTACCTGCCATTCGCCCACCCACCGTGCCCGAGGGCACCGCCCGCCTGCGCATTGCGCTGTCGGCGGCGCACACGCCGTTTGACGTGGACCGGCTGGTGCAGGCCTTGGCCGAGCACGCTGACACCCTTCTTATCCACCCCTCTTAAACACACGAAAGCGAGACAGCCATGCCCCATCTGGTCATTGAAACCACCGCCAACCTAGGCACTTATCCCAAGGCCCAGGTTCTCAAGGAACTGGCCACGTCCCTCACCGCACACCCACAGATTCCGGTCGAGGCCGATCTCAAGATCCGCTTTGTGGACGTGACCGACTTTGAGATGGGCACTGCCCCTGAACTGCGCGGTTTTGTGCACGCCGAGCTGCGCCTGATGACTGGTCGCACACCCGAAGCCAAGACCGAACTGGCCGGACGCGTGCTGGAGGTGCTGCAGCGCCTGACACCCCGCCCTGCGGGCATGTCGGTGCAGTTGAGCGTGGAAGTGCGCGACATGGACCGCGCCACCTACGCCAAGGCGCGGCTCGAATAAAAACCGCTGCGGGGGCTGCCGTGCCCCACGCCAGCAGCCGAGCGAGCGAAAGGGACGGAGTGGGCAAAGCGCCCGCCCGGTCCCTCAATACCCCGCCGCCAGCCCGTCGCGGCGCGGGTCGCTTGCCGCCACGTAGCCTTCCACCGCCGGGTTGCCCGCACGCCAGATGAACTGGCCCGCGCCAAAGTCCTGGTACGAATCGTTGATGACATCGATCTCATGGCCCAGGTCTTTCAGGCCCTGCACCGTGGCCGCATTCATGGCAGCTTCCACGTTGATGTTCAGGCCCTTGTTGAAGCGCCAGCGTGGCGCATCGCACGCGGCCTGCAGGCCCTGGCGATAGTCCAACATGCGCACCAACGTCTGCATGTGCCCCTGCGGCTGCATGTTGCCGCCCATCACACCGTAGCTCATCACCGGCTGACCGTCTTTGGTCAGAAAGGCCGGAATGATGGTGTGGAAGGGCCGCTTGCCCGGTGCCACCACGTTCGGGCTGGCGGCGTCCAGGCTGAAACCGTAGCCCCGGTTTTGCAGGCTGATGCCGTAGTGGGGTTCCACACAGCCCGAGCCAAAGCCCATGTAGTTGCTCTGAATGAAGCTGACCATCATGCCGTTCTCATCGGCCGCCGTGAGGTAAATGGTGCCGCCCTTGACCGGGTTGCCCGCCTGGAAGTCCTGTGCCCGGCGCATGTCGATGAGGCGCGCGCGCGAGGCCAGGTAGGCGTCGTCCAGCATCTGCTCGGTCGTCACTTCCATGGTGGAGCGTTCCGACACGTAACGGTACACATCGGCAAACGCCAGCTTCATTGCCTCGATCTGCAGGTGCTGCGACGCCGTGGAATCCACCGGCAGGCTGGCCAGATCGAACTTTTCGAGAATGCCCAGCGCGATCAGCGCGGCAATGCCCTGGCCGTTGGGCGGAATTTCGTGCAACGTGTAGCCCCGGTAGTCGCGCGAAATCGGCATGACCCACTCGGGCTGGTAGCTGGCCAGGTCCTTCACCGTCAGCGCACCGCCCTGCTCCTTGGCAAACGCGGCGAGGGCTTCGGCGATCTCGCCTTCGTACATCGCATCACCGTTGCTGGCGGCAATGGCCTTGAGCGCGCGCGCGGCCGCAGGGAAGCGGAACAGTTCACCCACCTCAGGGGCACGGCCCCAGGGCAAGAAGGTGTCGGCAAAACCGGCAATGCCCTGCAGCACGGGCGTGGCCGCCGCCCACTTCTGCTGCACCACGGGGGGCACCAGGTAACCGCGTTCGGCCACCTCGATGGCTGGGGCCATCAGGTCAGCAAAAGGCAGCTTGCCAAAGCGCTTGCTCAGTGCCACCCAGCCACGCACTGCGCCAGGGATGGTGACGGAGTCCATGCCGCGCATGGGCGGCGTGGGTGCGCCATCGCCGTATTTGGCCTTGAAATATTCAGGCGTCCAGGCCTGCGGCGCGGGCCCCGAGGCATTGAGGCCGTGCAGTTGCTGCCCATCCCACAAGATGCAGAACGCATCGCTGCCCAGGCCGTTGCTCACCGGCTCCACCAGCGTCATCACAGCGGCTGCGGCCACGGCCGCATCCACCGCATTCCCGCCCTGGTGCAGGATGAGCAGGCCCGCCTGCGCGGCCAGGGGGTGCGAGGTGGACACCACATTGCGCGCAAAAACGGGAATGCGGGTGGACAGGTAGGGGTTTGGGTGGTTGATCAGCATGCGGTCTCCGGGAAACGGGTGTGGCTGGGTATGAAGCAGCGGTGAAGCAGTGGTTTATTCATTGACGATCTTGCGCTCGGCAATGATGCGTCTCCACTTGGCTTGGTCGTCAGCCACCATCTTGGCGAACTGCGCAGGCGTGCTGGTCACGGGTTCAATGCCCAGGGTGGTGAGCTTGGCGCGCACCTCAGGGTCGCTCAGTGCCTGGTTGGCAGCGGTGTTCACCCGGTTGACCACCTCGGCAGGCAAGCCCTTGGGGCCATACAGGCCAAACCAGGTGCTGGACTCGAAACCGGGCAGCGTGTCGGCCACAGGGGGCAAATCAGGGGCCAGCGGGGTTCGCTTGAGCGTGGTGACAGCCAGGGCACGCAAACGCCCATCGCGCACATGGGGCATGCCGGTGGGCAGCGAGTCAAACAACACATCCAGCTGCCCAGCCACCAGATCAGGAATCGCCAAGCCCGTGCCCTTGTAGGGGATGTGCGTGACGAATACGCCCGCCTGGGCCTTGAACAGCTCAGCCGTCAGCTGCACGATGGTGCCGTTGCCACTGGAGGCGTAATTGAGCTTGCCGGGGTTCTTCTTGGCGTACTCGATCCACTCTTTCACCGTCTTCGCAGGCGAGCTGTTGGGCACCAACATGATGCTGGGCGCATTGCCCACATGGGCGATGGGCGTGAAGTCGCGCACCGTGTCATACGGCAGCTTGGCGCCAATGGCGGGGCCGATGGAATGGGTGCTGGTGGTGGTGAACAGCAAGGTCTGGCCGTCCGCAGCCGCCTTGGCCGCCATGTCTGAACCCAGGCTGCCACCTGCGCCAGGCTTGTTGTCGATCACGATGGAAGTACCCAAGCGCTCGCCCATTTTTTGCGACAGGGTTCGCGCAAACAGGTCGGTGGCACCGCCTGCCGGGAATGGAACGACCAAGCGGATGGGTTTGCTGGACTGGGCCAGGGCGGCTGGCATGGCGGCGCCCAGCGCCAGGGCTGCGGCCAGGCCGCGCAGAAAGTGGTGGCGACGGATCATGGATCGATTCCTCACAAGGGGGACAACAACAACTCAGGGCCTGTAGAACCCTATATGGACGCCCCGAATAAGCCAAGCCCTCACTCACTGCTGCCAAGAAGGTAAAGATTGCACCCGTATATCCGGACTTGTTGTGGCGCGAGCCACGGTCCCTGATGGGAATCGCTGGTGGAGGTCCTATCGGTTCAACGCACTCCAAGTGCCACGTTCTTATCGGATTTCATCCACCACGGTCTGACCTGTCTTGCCATCACTTCATGATTGCTTGAGCAATCGGTTGGTTTTCTCCCGCTCCTCGTTCTTGTCGTGCCGGCGCTAGTTGCTCAGACCGACTCTCGTACGTAGCCCGGCTCGTAGCTCCTGTCATGCGCGAGCAACGCCCACACGATGCGGGCATTCTTGTTGGCCAGCGCCACCGCCGCTACGTTCTTGTTGCGCCGCTGCAGCACACCATTGAGCCAGCCACACTGCGCGCTGCCCTGGCCTTGGTGCTGGTCTTTTTTCTGGGCGTGATAGATCACCGAGCGCGCTCCGTGAATCAGCAAGGTGCGCAAATACGTGTCGCCCCGTTTGCTGATACCCAGCAGGTTTTGTTTGCCCCCGCTGGAGTGTTGGCGTGGCACCAGCCCTAGCCAGGCTGCCACCTGCCTGCCATCCTTGAAGTTCTTTGCATCCCCCAGAGATGCCACCAATGCGCAGGCCGTGATGGGGCCAATGCCGGGGATCTGCCCGAGTTTGCGACTCAAGTCGCTTTGGCGGTGCCAGGCCACGATTTGTGCCTCCAGCTCCTGCACCTGGCAGTCAAGCTCCTTGAGGTGCTCGAGCAGACGTTGTATCAACAGTCTAAACACGCCGGGCAACTCGTTGGCTGCATCCTCAATGAGCATTGGCACCCGTTGGGTAATGTGGCCTATGCCTTGGGGAACGATCACCCCAAACTCGGCCAGCAGGCCCCGGATCTGGTTGGCCTGTGCAGTGCGGGCCTTGACAAAGCCCTGGCGCACCCGGTGCAGGGCCAGCACGCCTTGCTGCTCCACGTTCTTGATCGGTACGAAGCGCATGCTCGGGCGGGTGACGGCTTCGCAGATGGCAGCCGCATCGGCTGCATCGTTCTTGTTGGTCTTGACGTAGGGCTTGACGAACTGGGGTGCCATCAGGCGCACGGTGTGGCCCATGCCCTGAAGCTTGCGCGCCCAGTGGTGGGCGCTGCCGCAGGCTTCCATGCCAATCAGGCAGGGCGGCAGGTTCACGAAGAAGGCAGCCATCTGTTCGCGCTTGAGCGGCTTGTTGAACACGGCTTTGCCGTGCTCATCCACGCCGTGGACCTGGAACACATTCTTGGCCAAATCGATGCCAATGGTTGTAATCTTCATGGTGGACGCTCCTGCTCGTTGAGGTGGAAAAACTGACATCTCCACTGTGGCACTTTCGATGCCGTTTAGGGTGGGGGCGTCCATCCCATTGGTTCAGGATCTTTCAAGCCCCAATGTAGGCGCTGTTGATCCATCAAAACAGATAATCAAAGTTATTTCACTATGACGCCACGTCATGAAACCCACTTTTGCGACGCCTGATGAAGTCTCGCTGCAGCAGTTCCGCGCCCTGGCGGCGATTGCGCAGACGGGCAGCTTCACGCTGGCGGCCGATGCGCTGCAGCTGACGCAGCCCGCCGTGAGCCACCTCATCAAGCGCATGGAGCAGCAACTGGGCCAGCCGCTGGTGGTGCGCGGGCGGCGCATTCGGCTCACCGATGCGGGACAGATGATGGCCGACACCGCGCAGCGCGCTCTGCGCATGATTGACGAATCGGTGCACGCCTGCCGCTCGCAGGCGCAGCTGCAGGAAGGCCGCGTGGTGGTGGCCGTGGGTCACCTCACGGCCGGTGCCTTGCTGCCTGCGTTGCTCACCCGCTTTTCAGCAGCGCACCCGCAGCTGGTGGCCACGCTGCACGACAGCAATGCCGCGCAGATGGTGGCGCAGGTGCTCTCGCGCGAAGCCGATTTGGCGCTGGGCTCCGACATTGGCCAGACGCATTCCGAGCTAGCCACCGAGCGGCTGTTCAGCGAACGCATGGCGCTGTTCCTGCGGCACGACCACCCGCTGGCCCAACGCGCCAGCGTGCAAGGGCGGGACCTGGACGGCCTGCCCCTGGTGCACGTGAACCCTGACGCCGTGGTGTGGCGCGCCATCAGCCGTGAGCTGAGCGCCGCGGCCAATGTGTACCCGCAGGTGGTGCACCATGTGTCGATGTTGACCACCGCGTTCGGCATGATCCAGGCGGGCGCCGGAGTGGCGCTGCTGCCGCGCTATGTGGCACGCCTGATGCCACCCGACCTGCACGCCGTGCCCATCGTGCGGCCGGTGCTGGAGTTTCCTATCGTGGCGATCCGCTTGGCCAAGCAACCGCTCAGCCCCGCCGCCATGGCGTTTCTGGCCATGGCGCGGCAGCACCTCAAACCGTCGCTGGTGTGAACAGGCACTAGACCAGTTCCGCATCCAGCCAGCCACGCAGGCTGTTGATGAAGGCCCAGCGGCGCACGCGGTGCAGGTCGTGCACGCGCACCACGCCTTCCTGCACCCGGCCTTCCCGCAAGGCCACTGCACGCCCCACGCCCGGCAGCAGGCCACAGCCCAGCGGTGGCGTGAGCCAGCGGCCGTCGTCCATCTGCATCGCCAGGTTACCGAAGGTTGACTCCGTGATTTCGCCTTCTGCGTTGAAGAGCACGGTGTCAAAGATGCCGCTGCCCGGCGCTGGCGCAAAGGCTGCATAGTGCGCACGCCGGGTGGTTTTGAAGCGCACCCATTCGCCATGCGCCTCGGCCAGGGGCCGGGGGGCCAGCTGCAATCGCACCGGGCTTGCCGTGGGTTGCAAGGCAAAGGCTTCTGCGCGTGGCTGGCCAAAGCGGTCCAGCAACAGGCGCACGCGCCACGGGCCGCTGCCATGCTGCGCTGCCGGTGCCTGAAGGCACGCGTGAACGGCAGCGGGCTGCCAGGGGTAGCCAAAGTGCTGCGCCGCCTCAGCCATACGGGCCAGGTGCTCTGCCTGATGGCGATAGACACCATCGACCAGCGCCAGGGTTTCCAGCACCTCGAACGGTTTGCTCGCCCGCGCCAGAAAAGCCTGCTTGTGCAGCCATTCTTGCCACTCGGCACCCGCCTCTGCGCTTGCGGTGATACCGCTGCCGATGCTGCATCGGGCCTGGGTGCCGCGCATCACCACGGTTCGAATGGGCACATTGAAGGTCGCGGCAATGCCGCCGTGGCCATCTGGCCGCACCACGCCGATGGCGCCGCAGTAGATGCCCCGGGGCTGGCGTTCCAGCTCACGGATGAGCTGCATCGCCCGCACCTTGGGCGCACCGGTGACCGATCCGCACGGGAACAAGGCAGCAAACACATCTGGCAGCCGCAGGCCACTGCGGGTGCGGGCCTGCACGTCAGACGTCATCTGCCACACGGTGGGCAGCGCCTGGGTGTGGAACAACTCGGGCACCCGCACCGTGTGCGGCTCGGCAATGCGTGAGAGGTCGTTGCGCAGCAGGTCCACGATCATCACGTTTTCGGCCCGCTCTTTGGGCGATGCGCGCAGGCGCTCGGCGGCAGCCGCGTCCAGCGCCGGCGTGGCACCGCGCGCGGCCGTGCCCTTCATGGGGCGGGCCAGAATGCTGCCGCCAGCCGCGCTGGCCTGCCAGTCAAAAAACAGCTCGGGCGATACGCTCAGCACCTGCTCGTCGCCCGCGGTGAAGCACGCGGCATAGCCGCCGGGCTGGGCGCGCAGCAAGGCGTCGAACAAGGCGGTGCCCTCACCGGTGACCGTGCCCATCCAGGGTGCGGTGTAGTTGACCTGGTACAGCTCGCCGTCACCAATGGCCTGGTGGATGCGCGCGATTGCGGCATCAAAGTCTGGCCGGGCCAATGTGGGCAGCCAGGTGGCGCGGGCCTCTGCGTGGCCAGCGGCTTGGGCCGACGGCCATGCAGACGGTGCACCGTCATGCACCTCAAACCACACCAGCGGGCCGTCTGCCGCGTGCACCTGCAGTGCCGCGTCGAAGGCCGGTGCTGCTTCATAGCGCACATGGCCTACGCACCAGTGACCTGCTTCGGCGGCGGCGTGCACGGCCTCCAGCACGGGCTTGACTTCGTCGATGTGATGGGCGACCAGCACGCGGGCTGGAGCCCCCCACCGCCCACGCAGGCGCAGGTTGCCCGCCGCGCGCGGCTGGGTGAAGTCGATCCAGGTGCCGGGCGTTGCAACCAGGGTCATTGAAAGCTCCAGAGGCCTCTAGCGCTTATCCAGAAAGCACAATCAGCTATCAAATAAATAGCAAAATAATCAAGCTGCGCCCAAGTGGGGTACCAGGCTCCCGGTGGGCTGACCGTTCTTGAGAGCCTCCGTGAACGCCAGCATCCGGTCAATGGGCTGGCGTGCGCGCGGAATCAGTGCAGGGTCTACCTGCACGGCATTGGCACCTGTTTCCAGCACACGGGCCACGTCGGCCAGGCCGTTCATGGCCATCCAGGGGCAGTGCGCGCAGCTCTTGCAGGTGGCGCTGTTGCCTGCGGTGGGGGCTTCGTAAAACGTCTTGCCGGGGTTGAGCGTGCGCAGCTTGTGCATCATGCCGTTGTCGGTGGCGACGATGAACTCGGTGGCATCCATCTCGCGCGCGGCCTTGAGGATGGCGCTGGTGGAGCCCACGGCATCGGCCAGGGCCACCACGTCGGCGGGGCTTTCGGGGTGGACCAGCACCTTGGCATTCGGGTGCTCTTTTTTGAGCAGCTCCAGCTCCAGCGCCTTGAACTCGTCATGCACGATGCAGGCGCCGTTCCAAAACACCATGTCCGCGCCCGTTTCGCGCTGAATGTAGGCGCCCAGGTGGCGGTCAGGGGCCCACAGAATTTTCTGGCCTGCGGCTTTGAGGGCACTCACGATCTCCAGCGCGCAGCTCGATGTCACAAGCCAGTCAGCCCGCGCCTTCACTGCCGCGCTGGTATTGGCGTAGACCACCACGGTGCGGTCCGGGTGCTGGTCACAAAACGCGCTGAACTCGTCAATGGGGCAGCCCAGGTCTAGGCTGCAGGTGGCGTCCAGATCAGGCATGAGCACGGTCTTTTCCGGGCTCAGAATCTTCGCCGTCTCGCCCATGAAACGCACACCGCTCACCACCAGCGTCTGCGCCGCGTGGTCACGGCCAAAGCGGGCCATCTCCAGCGAATCGCTGACGATGCCGCCGGTTTCCTCGGCCAAATCCTGCAGGTCGGGGTGCACGTAGTAGTGCGACACCATGACAGCGTTTTTCTCTTTCAGCAAGCGGCGAATCTTGTCTTTCAAAGCCACGCGCTCGGCCTGCGAAGGCTCGGGCGGCACACGCGCCCAGGCGTGTTTGGTGGAGCAGACAGAGCCCGCAGCTGCTTCGTCGGGCTGCTCGTACTCGACGTCAATACGGTTCATGGTGGTGGTACTCATGCCAGCTCCTGCAGGCGCATCGAGAAGTCGGTCGCCTTCACATCCTTGGTCAGCGTGCCGATGGAGATACGGTCCACGCCGGTTTCGGCCAGTTCGCGCAGACCTTCCAACGTCACGCCGCCAGAGATTTCGAGAATCGCGCGACCTGCGTTGATGCGCACCGCCTCACGCAGCATGGGCAGCGGCATGTTGTCGAGCAGCACCATCTTCGCGCCAGCATCCAACGCCTCGGCCAGTTGCTCCAGCGTTTCCACTTCAATCTCGATGAAGCTGGCCTGGGCGGCCACTGCCTGCGCAGCTTTCAGCACCGCCGTCACGCCACCTGCAGCGGCGATGTGGTTCTCTTTGATGAGCACCGCATCGTGCAAGCCGATGCGGTGATTGGTGCCACCGCCCACGCGCACAGCGTACTTTTGCGCCAGGCGCAGGCCGGGTATGGTCTTGCGCGTGTCCACGATGTGGGCGCGGGTGCCCGCCACCACATCTACATAAATGCGCGTTTTGGTGGCCACGGCCGACAGCAGTTGCAAAAAATTCAACGCAGTGCGCTCGGCGCTCAGCAAGGCGCGGGCATTGCCTTCCAGCTCCAGCACCACCTGGTCGGGGGCGCAACGCTGGCCCTCCTGCACATGCCAGGTGATCTGCACGGTGGGGTCCAGCGCCCGCAGGGCGGCTTCGGCCCAGGGGGCGCCGCAAATCACGGCCTCTTCACGCGCCAGGATGCGAGCGCGGGCACGGCGGGCGGGGTCAATCAGGCCAGCCGTCAGGTCGCCAGCGCCTACGTCTTCGGCCAGGGCGCGGGCTACGTCGGCCTGGGCCAGGGCCGTTACGTCGTTGTCGTTCATGGGGGTGGTCGCGGGTTGTAACACTGCTGTCATGGCCCGGGAGCATAGCCGCATTGCAAAACCCATGGCGCGGTCTACCCCGCACCGCCCTGGTGCTGGGCCGCTTGCTTCAAAGTGCGGGCAGCACCGTGCCCCAGCACTCACCAAAGCCCACGCGCGCAGCGCCCGGCTTTTCGCACCAGCCGCGAATCACCACGGCGTCACCGTCTTCCAGAAACACGCGCTGCTCGCCGCCGGGCAGCTGCACGGGGTTCTTGCCGCCAGTGGTCAGCTCAATCAATGCCCCGGCTTGATCGAGCGTAGGGCCCGACAAGGTGCCGCTGCCCAGCAAGTCGCCCGGCTGCAGGTTGCAGCCGTTGACCGTGTGGTGCGCCAGCATCTGGGCAATGGTCCAGTACGCATGGCGGTAGCTGGTGCGGCAGATGGTGGCATCGCCCTGCCCGGCCTGCGCCATGCGCGGCGTGCGCACGCCCACCTGCAGCTGAATGTCGAACGCGCCCTGGGCCTGGTTGGCGGGTGAGTCGAGGTAAGGCAGTGGGGCCGGGTCGCCCTCGGGCCGGGTGAACGCCACGCGGTACGGGGCCAGCGCTTCCAAAGTCACCACCCAGGGGGAAATGGTGGTGGCGAAGTTTTTGGACAGGAACGGGCCGAGCGGCTGGTATTCCCAGCCCTGGATGTCGCGCGCAGACCAGTCGTTGAGCAGGCAGATGCCAAACACATGCTGCTCGGCCTGCGTGATGGGCACAGCATGGCCCAGCGCATTGCCTTCGCCCACGAAGATGCCCAGCTCCAGCTCAATGTCGAGCCGCTTGCAGGGGCCCACCACGGGCATTTCGGCGCCGGGGGGCATGGTCTGCCCCTTGGGGCGATGAAACGCCTGGCCCGACACACCAATACTGGATGCGCGGCCGTGGTAGCCAATCGGCACCCATTTGTAGTTGGGCAGCAGCGGGTTGTCGGGGCGGAACTGCTTGCCGATGTTGGTGGCGTGGTACACCGAGGTGTAGAAATCGGTGTAGTCGCCAATGCGGGCGGGCACGTCGTACTCGGCCTCGGCCTGGGGCACCAGGCAGCCTTGCAACGCCGCCTGCTGGGCACTGCCCTCGCGCAGCGCGCACGACAAGGCCAGGCGCAGGGCGCGCCAGGCGGCTTCGCCCAAAGCCATCAGGGCGTTGAGCTTGTCTTGCGCGCCCGCTTGCGCAGCCGTGGCCGCCACGCCCGTGAAGGCGCCGCTGGCTGCTGCGGCGGCCAAATCCAGAATCTGGTCGCCAATGGCTACGCCGCCCCTAAAAGCTTCACCGCTGCCCTTGCGGCGGAACACCGCAAACGGCAGGTTTTGCAGCGGAAAGTCGTTGCCAGCAGCATTCGCGCTGGCCACCCAACTCCGCAGGCTGGGGTCATGGGTTTCGTTCAACAGGTTCATGGGGTTCTTTCGGGCGGTTGCCTTACTGCGCCATGCTGCCGTCGTGCATCCACGCGGCGTGGCGGGGCGCGCGGCGGGTTTCGCTCCACTCCTGCAGCATGTCCCACTTCACCTCGTCCAGCTTGGCGTACATCTCGGGCGTGCCCACGTCGGCGGCCAGCTCCAGGCGGTGGCCGTTGGGGTCGAAGAAGTAGATGCTCTTGAAGATGGTGTGGTCCGTGGGGCCCACCACTTCAATACCCGCAGCTTCCAGCCGCGCCTTGGTGGCCAGCAGCGTGTCCATCGAATCCACCTTCAGCGCCAGATGCTGCACCCACGCGGGCGTGTTGCGGTCGCGGTCCATGGACGGCTGGCTGGGCAACTCAAAGAAGGCCAGCACATTGCCATCACCTGCATCCAGAAAGACGTGCATGTAGGGGTCGGGCGCCTTGGTGGAAGGCACTTCGTTTTCGGCAATGGCCAGCACGAACTTCATGTCCAGGTGCTTGACGTACCAGTCCACGGTTTCTTTGGCGTCTTTGCAGCGGTAGGCAACATGGTGAATTTTTTGAACCAGCATGGAAAGCTCCTGGGGTTAAAACTTTGAACGGGTTCTAAGAGGGTCACAGCTCCTGCAGCGCAGCCCGCACCACGGCATCAGACGATGGGCGGTGTGTGCAGCCGCGCGCGATCAGCGCTGTGCGCCAAGTGATCTTTGGCCGTGACCTGCAGCTCGTAGCTGAAGAAGTGGTTGCGCCCCAGCGCCTTCGCGGCGTACAGCGCCTCATCGGCCCGGGTCGCCATGCCCATGGACGTGGTGCTTTCGTCGGGCACACAGGTCGTGATGCCGCCAGACACCGTCACATACGGCGACACCGGCGACGCCGGGTGCGGCAGCTTGCCGCTGGCCAGCAGCTCGGTGAGCGCTCGGGCAAACATCATGGCGCCTGAACGGGGCGTGTTCGGCAGGATCAGCGCAAACTCCTCGCCCCCCACTCGGCAGGCCAAATCGCCAGGGCGCTGGCAAGTCCGCGCCAGCATATTGGCCACGGCCTTCAGGCACTTGTCACCCTCAGGGTGGCCCAGGTTGTCGTTGTATTGCTTGAAGAAGTCGATGTCGCACATCATCAGCGTGAGCGGCTTGCTCTCACGCCGGGCCAGGCGAATCTGCTCGTGCAGCACCCGGTCAAAGCCCCGGCGGTTGACGAGCCCCGTCAGCGCATCGCGCTCGATCAGCGAATTCAACTGGCGGTTGGCTTCGTACAGCTCCTCCGTTACCGTCACCAGCCTTCGCTGCATGGTCAACAGGCGCTGCATGGCGCGGATCTTGGCGGCCAGCACCGTGGCCCGCACGGGCTTGACCAGGTAGTCGTCGCCCCCGGCCCGAATGCCCTCCCACAGGTCTTCATCGCGGTCCATACCGGTCAGAAAAATGATGGGGGTCCAGCGGCCATCTTCCAGGTCGCGAATGCGCTCAGCAATCCAGTATCCGTTGTTGCCCGGCATCAGGATGTCCAGCAGCACCAGGTCGGGTTGGTGCTGTTCAAAAACGGCCAACGCCTCTTCGGCTGAAGCGGCCTCCAACACCTGCTTCACGCCCATGCGCAACAACTCTTGGGACAAATGGCTGCGTACTGAATCCTGGTCATCCACCACCAAAATTCTCAAATCCGTGTTCTGAAGAATCGCCATCGTCTGCCCTGTGTTCACACCCAACGTTACACCCCCCACTTCTGCGTTTGACTGCCCCGCCCACCCACCGCGTCAGCGCGGTTTTCATTCATGTTCGGCGGCCATTTTGCAGCCAATCATGCGCCAACACCCTGGTCACAATCCGCAGCACGCAAGCGGCTGCGCCTTGCGCTATGGCCCCACCACACCCCGGGCCAACCACTGCGCAGCCCGCACTGTCATAGACTCGCGGCAATTTTTTTCAGAGACAACACCCTAAGGGTGACCCCGCATGACCGCCACCACTGCCCCCCAGCCGCCCAGCGCCACGCCCTACGGCACGCTGCCGCCCGCATCGCCCCTGCCCCAGCGCCGCCCCGTAAGCCTGCCGCGCCTGGCGCAGATGCGCGAGGCCGGTGAAAAAATCACCATGCTCACCGCCTACGACGCCACCTTTGCCGCCGTGGCCGACGCGGCGGGCGTGGACTGCATCCTGGTGGGCGACTCGCTCGGCATGGTGTGCCAGGGCCTGCCCAGCACCGTGGGCGTCACGCTCGACACCATGGCCTACCACACCGCCAGCGTGGCCCGTGGCCTGCAGCGCGTGCAAGGCACCGCCTGGCTGGTGGCCGACCTGCCCTACGGCACCTACGCAGAAAGCCGCGAACAAGCCCTGCGCAGCGCCTGCACGCTGATGCAGGCGGGCGCGCACATGGTCAAGCTCGAAGGCGGTGGCTGGACGGCGCCGACGGTGGAATTTTTGGTGCAGCGCGGCGTGCCCGTGTGCGCCCACCTGGGGCTGACGCCCCAAACCGTGCACGCCCTGGGCGGCTACCGCGTGCAAGGCAAAACCGACGAAGCCGCCCGCACCCTGCGCAAAGACGCCCACGACCTGCAAAACGCCGGTGCCACCATGCTGGTGCTGGAGATGGTGCCCGCCCCCCTGGCCGCAGAGCTGACCACCGAGCTGCCCCACTGCCACACCATAGGCATTGGCGCAGGCAACGGCACCGCAGGCCAGGTGCTGGTGTTGCACGACATGCTGGGCATGAACCTGGGCAAGATGCCAAAATTCGTCCACAACTTCATGCAAGACGCTGGCAGCGTGCGCGGGGCCATGGAAGCCTATGTGCAAGCCGTCAAACAAGGCCGCTTTCCCGACAACGCATTGCACGCCTGGTAAGTCGCCTGGTAAGCCCTTTTGAATACAAATACAAAGCCCCGCCCCATGCTCATCACCCACACCATCGACGAACTGCGCCAGGCCCTGGCCCCCTACCGCCGCCCCGCCTTTGTGCCCACCATGGGCAACCTGCACGAAGGCCACATCAGCCTGGTGCGCCAGGCCAAGCCCCTGGGCGATGTGACGGTGGCCAGCATCTTCGTAAACCGCCTGCAGTTCTTGCCGCACGAAGACTTTGACAGCTACCCCCGCACCTGGGAAGCCGACTGCGCCGCCCTGCAAGCCGCAGGCTGCGACGTGCTGTTTGCCCCGCGCGAGGCCGACCTGTACCCCCAGCCCCAAACCTTCAAGGTGCACCCCGACGCCGCACTGGCCGACCTGCTGGAAGGCCAGTTTCGCCCCGGCTTTTTCACCGGCGTGGCCACCGTGGTGATGAAGCTGTTTGCCTGCGTGCTGGGCCAAACCGGCGGCGTGGCCGTGTTTGGCAAGAAGGACTACCAGCAGCTCATGGTCATCCGCCAGATGGTGCAGCAGTTTGCGCTGCCCATCACCATCGTGGCGGGCGACACCGCACGCGCACCCGATGGCCTGGCCCTGAGCTCTCGCAACGGGTATCTAAGCCTGCAAGAGCGCCAGGAAGCCGTGGCCCTGTCGCAAGCCCTGCAACACCTGAGTGAACGCTGGCTGCAGGCCCTGCAACACAGCGACCTCACCGCCCCACCCCACGCGCTGGAGGCGCAGGCCATGGACGTGCTGCGCGCCCGTGGCTGGCAGCCCGACTACCTCACCGTGCGCCGCCGCGCCGACCTGCAACCCGCCACCGCCCACGACGGCCCCGGCACCCTGGTAGCCCTGGGCGCAGCCCGGCTGGGCAGCACGCGGCTGATTGACAACCTGGAGTTTTGATCTACCGAGCCCCGCGCAATAGCCCTTGACGCGGTAAGCAAGGCGATCGAGCGAACCCGGCGCACCCACTAGGCTTTGTTGCATAAATCGGCCATAGGCCAAGGCATCCCCAATCCCAAATAGATTTACGCAGCAGCGACCGTCTGGGGCGTGCCCAGAGCGGTAAATTGATTGAGGATTGAAGCTCGGATGTGCAGCTCGGTCACCTGGCGCTCAAACGTCCTGGCCATGACCTTCTCGCCCAGGCGCTTGAAGCAATTCATCTTGGTCTCCACCAATGACCTTCGGTGGTAGCCGCTCCAGCGTTTCCAGATAGCCCGCCCCAACTGCCTACACGCCTTGACCGCTTCATTGCGGTGAGCAAATGCCAGCCCTTTGCGCAGCTTCGCTCCTTTGCGCGGCGGGATGATTGGAATGGCTCCCCGCAGGTAGCACGCCTTATGTACATCCTGCGTGTCGTACGCCCCATCACCGGTAAAGCTAGCTATCTCTTCATTGCTTGGAATTTGACCTAGCAGGTCTGCTGCCATGGGCGAGTCGCCCACTTCATTGGTTGTTACTGCGATGGCCCGAATCTGCAGTGTCTGGGCATCAATACCCAGATGCACCTTGCGCCACTGGCGGCGCCGCTGTGCGCCGTGCTTTTTGGTTTTCCACTCACCTTCGCCCAAGAACTTGATGCCCGTGGAGTCGGCCAGCATGTGCAAGCCTTTGTCACTTGCACGGTAGCGCACCTGCACATCCAAGCTCTTTTGCCTGCGACACACCGTGCTGTAGTCGGGCACTGGCCAATCCAGGCCTGCCATACCCAATAGCGACTCAACCAGGCCCAGTGTCTGGCGCAAGGGCTGGCCAAACAAGCACTTGATGGTCAGGCAAAACTGAATGGCCGCATCTGAGAATTTTTGGCAACGACCACGCTTGCCCGTGGGCTGAGCTAGCCACTGCATATCCCTATCGAGCCAAATGGTCAGCTCACCTCGCGCCTTCAACGCTGCGTTGTAAGCCTTCCAGTTCGTTGTGCGGTACTTAACCCGACCCCAGCTCGTCTCTCTCATCTCCCGAGCCGACATCAGCTGCGACCGGCATTTGTGCAACAACGCCCTGTCCCATGAGGAGCGTCACGCTTTTCGCAAGGAATACGCCAATTGAGTGGCGTAGCCACACGGGTCGGGTGATCGCCATATGGCATATATTTACAGTTTTCATTCACATCATTTAGGACTTTTCATGACAAACCATCTTCGTACCGCCACGCTTGCCTTTGCCCTTTCCGCTGTATCAGCGCTAACCTTTGCCGCTGGTTCACACGGGGGCGGTCACGACGAGGTCGCCATCGGTCAGCCTGGAAAGACGGCCAACGTCAGCCGAACTATCAACATCGACATGACCGACAACATGCGATTTTCTTCGGCGGACATTGCCGTCAAACAGGGGGAGACGATAAGGTTCGTGGTCAAAAACTCCGGCAAAATCAAGCATGAAATGGTGCTGGGTACACCAAAAGAACTCAAGGAACACTACGCCATGATGATGAAAATGCCCGAAATGGAGCATGCCGATGCGAATATGGTCACGGTCGCTCCGGGCAAAACCGGTGAAGTCGTCTGGCAATTCACCAAGGCGGGCAAAGTTGACTTCGCCTGCCTGCAGCCTGGCCACTACGACGCCGGCATGAAGGGCCTGGTGACCGTCGCCGAAACTGCTGGCGCCACTGGAGCCGCGCCCAAAGCCGGTGCGGCCGCAGGCCACAAGCATTAATGACAGCACATAAACCTACAGCGTTTTGCGGGGTTTTTGCACCCCGATTGACCCCATTTTCGATGTAAATCTATCATCTCTCAACTTTATTGAAATCGAGCACATTATGAAAATCTCTAATTCTTTCGCTGTTCTTGGCAGCCTCGCACTGGCAGCGGCTTTCGCAACCAATGTTTATGCCCAAACCACGATGAACAAGGACAGCATGCCGGGCATGGACATGTCGGGCATGAAGATGGCGCCCACAGACAAGGGCGGCATGGCGGGCATGAACATGCCGGGCATGGCCATGGGCACGTCGGCAACAGCTACCGCGACAGAAGGTGAGGTTCGCAAGATCGACAAGGAAAACCAGAAAATTACCTTGAAGCACGGCGATATCAAAAACCTCGATATGCCCGGCATGACCATGGTTTTCAAGGTCAAAGACGCGGCCTTGCTGGACAAGGTCCAGGTGGGTAGCAAAGTCAAATTCAAGGCTGAAAAATCGGACGGCGCGATAGTCGTGACCAGCATGGAAGTTGCTCAGTAAGCAGAGGACAGAAGGAACGCCGACGCGGTCGGCGCAACTTCTATCCCGTCACTTATTCAAAAAAAGATCACCATGGATGAACTGAAACGCAGATCGCTGCAGTCGCTGCTTAGCTTGGGCGCCCTGGGGGCGCTTCCACCCGCATGGGCACAGCTGCGCGCTGTTGAGATTGGCGCGGTACCCGTTGATCGCACCTACGACCTGACGATTGCCGAAACGGCGCTCAATATCACTGGCAAGCCGGCCATGGGCATCACCATCAACGGCACCATGCCGGGGCCTGTGTTGCGTTTCCGCGAGGGCGACGAAGTCGTTATTCGCGTGACCAATCAACTTCGCGAAATCACCGGCGTTCACTGGCATGGCTTACTGGTGCCCAACAGCGAGGACGGCGTGCCCGGCGTTACCTTTCCGGGCATTCAGCCGGGAGAAACCTTTACCTACCGCTTCAAGCTGCGCCAGTCGGGGACGTACTGGTACCACAGCCATGCGGCGCTGCAAGAGGCGGCCGGGTATTTCGCCCCCATCGTCATCGACCCGATCACGCCCGACCCGTTCAAGTACGACCGTGAATACATTGTGATGCTTTCGGACTGGAACGACACACCACCGCAGCAGGTGCTGGCGAACCTGAAGAAGGTTGATGGTTTCTACAACTACCGGCGAATCACGACGCCGCAATTCCTTGCCCAGTTGCGCAACGCACCCGACAAGAAGGCGCGTGAAGCCATCTGGAATGATCGCATGGAATGGGCCAAGATGCGCATGGACCCGACCGACTTCAGCGATGGCGGCGACGAGTGGACTTTCCTGATGGCGGGCAAAAAGCCTGCCGAAAACTGGACCGCGCTTTTCAAGCCCGGCGAACGTGTGCGACTGCGCTTCATCAACGCCTCGCCGATGAATATGTTCGATGTCCGGATTCCGGGCCTGCCCATGACTGTGGTGCAGGCCGACGGTCAGAACGTGAGCCCGGTCGAAGTCGATGAGTTCCGCATCGGCAATGGTGAAACCTACGATGTGATCGTGCAACCGAAGGAAGCCAAGGCTTACAGCATTTTTGTGCCTACCATCGCACGCATTGGCTACGCACTGGGAACATTGGCCCCAGAGTTGGGCATGAGCGCCCCAGTACCCGCAATGGGCCCGAAGCCGGTACGTACGATGGCCGACATGGGTATGGCGGGTATGGACATGAGCGGCGCAGCCAGTACCTCGGGTGCGGCAGATGCTTCAGGCATGGCCGGAATGCCCGGCATGGATACCAAACCCGCTGCAAATGCTGCCATGGCGGGCATGGCGGGTATGGATATGGGCAAACCAGCCGCCAATACGCCAGGCGCGTCTATGGCCATGCCGTCGAAGCCTGCCGACAAGGCCATGGCCGACATGCCTGGCATGTCAGCGTCGGGCAAGCCGGCGCCAGCAGCGAAGCCGGCGGATTCGATGGCAGGCATGCCCGGCATGTCGGACCAGACGGCCGCCGCCCCGATCACTGCCCCGATGGATGAGGACGGACTGCGCCGCCTGAAATACGCGCTGCTGCGCGCTGCCACCCGCAACGCCGACAACCGTGCACCAGAAAGAGAACTTTTGGTACGGTTGACCGGCGACATGACGCGTTATTTCTGGTCGATGAACGACAAAAAACTTTCCAACGCCAAGCCCTTCAAGATAGGCCTTGGGGAGCGTGTACGCATCAAGATGGTCAACGAAACCATGATGGAGCACCCCATGCACCTGCATGGTGTATTTATGGAACTGGTCAATGGCAATGGCGCCTTCGGTCCGCGCAAGCACACCATCATCGTGCCACCGGCGCAAACGGTGGAGCTTGATGTCACCTACGAAGATGAAGGTACCTGGGCCTTCCACTGTCATCTTTTTTACCACGCAGCGACCGGCATGATGCGTCTCGTCGAAGTAGCCTGAACCTTGCCATGACCAACAACTATCCCCAACAAATAGCATCGCTGCGCTGGCTCGTCGCTGCGGCCCTCGGCTTGTCCGCCCTGTCTGCTCAGGCCATGGAAGACGAGTCGATTTACTCCTACACCAGGGTCGAAGCCGGAACCGGTAAGATACGCGGCCAGGCGGGCTCAAGCCAGTCATTCAATGTGGACGGCTGGATCGGTGGCGACTTCAACCGCCTGTGGTATCAGTTTGACGGAGAACGCGCGGGGGGTCGAACCGAAGCTGCGGAACTGCAACTGCTCTACGGCCGCTACATCGCCCCGTTTTGGGACGCGCAGGTGGGCCTGCGTCGTGACGAGCGGCCCGGTCAGCGCACTTACCTCGCCGTTGGCGTGCGCGGCCTCGCGCCCTATGCCTTTGACGTGGACCTGAAACTGTTTGTTCGCGACGATGGCAAGGTGTCTGCGCGCACCCGGTTCGAGAACGACTTTTTGCTGACGAATCGTTTCATCGCGCGTCCGTACATCAATGTGGAGTGGTCGGCCTCGAACCTTGATGCAACCGTGCGCAGGGGACCCTACCAGACCGATGTCGGCCTTCAGGCGCGATACGAGTTCAACCGCCAGTTCGCGCCATATGTCGATGTTTCACGAACCTTCTATCCGCGCGCGCAATCGGGCGGGCAGAGACCAGCCACCACGGTTCGCGCCGGCTTGCGCTTGATTTTCTAGCAACAAGATTGACGGGTGGATTTTGTGTCTGATCAGGATGCCAATGGGATTGGGCGTTATGGACATCCGACCGTCGCACTGCACTGGGTGGTGGCTCTGACTCTGATCGTCGCCGTCGTATTAGGCTTGACGCTCGGCAACACGCCCGAAGAGGCATCTAACCGCAAAGATTTATTTGACTGGCATCGCTGGGTGGGCGTAACGGTATTTGCTTTGGTCCTCGTGCGAATCGTCGTCCGGGCCTTTAACCGGGCTCCGCCACCTCTCGCTTCTATTTCGTCTTTTCAGCAATGGGTTGCGCACTTTACACACGGAAGTCTTTATGTATTGATGGTTGCCGCCCCCCTGACGGGTGAGGTTGCCCCCGAAAAGTGGAGTTCTTAGCTCATGACCACAATGCTGGAAAGGAGCGAAGAAATGGTCGACAAGCAGGTACGTGGCAAGTACACCCTGGAGTACAAACTGGAGGCTGTCAGGCAGGTCAAGGCCGGGCAGTCTGGGGCGGTGGTGGCCAAGGTGCTGGGCATCCCGTCATCAAATGTGTCCAACTGGGTTCGCCTGGATGCCAAGGGGCAATTGGGCGGTGTTGTGCCGAGCCAGAAGGCCCCGGTGGTCACAGCCGAACAGATGGAGCTTGCGCGTTTGAGGGCCGAGGTGGCTCGCCTGAAGATGGAGCGCGACATCGCAAAAAAAGCCGCAGCGTACTTTGCGCAGGATGTGCTGCAAAGTACGCTTGGGTCCGGCAAATGAGCGGCAAGGCATGGCCTGTGAGCCTGATGTGCGAGGTGCTGGAGATCAGCACCAGCGGGTACTTCAACTGGAAGCGAGGTCAGGGTGAACCTGATCATTGCCCCAGCCGGTTTCAGAGCGACGAAGCCTTGCTGGCGCACATACGTGCCATTCACGCGGAGATCAAAGGCGAGTACGGTTGGCCCCGCATGCACAAGGAGCTGTTGGCCAGGGGCATCCGCGTGGGCAAAGAGCGTGTGCGCGTGCTGATGCAGCGCCACGGGATCAAGGCGCGCACCAAGAAGAAGTTCGTCGTTACCACCGACAGCAAGCACCACCTGCCGGTGGCGCCGGATCTCGTGCAGCGGCGCTTCAACCCCGAGGCGCCCAATCTGCTGTGGAGCGGCGACATCACTTACATCCCCACCGATGAGGGGTGGCTGTACCTGGCTGCGGTGCTTGACCTGCACAGCCGCCAGGTGGTGGGCTGGAGCATGCAGCCGCACATGCAGACCAGCCTGGTCAAAGACGCGCTGCTGATGGCCTGCTGGCGCCGCAGGCCAGCCAAGGGGCTGATCTTCCACAGCGACCGCGGCAGCCAGTACTGCAGCCATGAGTTCCAGACCACGATGAAGGCCTGGGGTATCAGTTCATCCATGAGCCGCAAGGGCAACTGCTGGGACAACGCGCCCACGGAGAGCTTCTGGGGCCATCTGAAGGTGGCTTGCGTGCTGGGGCAAAGGTTTGCCACCCGAGAGCAGGCCAGGACAGCCATTCTGAACTGGATGGCCTTCTACAATCACTCTCGTCTGCATTCGGCGCTGGGCTATCTCAGCCCCATGCAATACGAGCAACGCTGGCTGGCGGCTCAGCGCAAGAACGCCGCATGAAACCCGGGCTAAGCGCTCCGAAATTCAGGGGCAACCTCAATCCCTATCGAGCCAAATGGTCAGCTCACCTCGCGCCTTCAACGCTGCGTTGTAAGCCTTCCAGTTCGTTGTGCGGTACTTAACCCGACCCCAGCTCGTCTCTCTCATCTCCCGAGCCGACATCAGCTGCGACCGGCATTTGTGCAACAACGCCGATTGCCGTGGCTCAATCCACCACCGTCAGCTTCGCCACGCTCAACGCCAGCCACTTGGTGCCGTGGCGGGGGAAATTGACCTGGGCGCGCGCGTCGTCACCCGTGCCTTCAATGGCCAGCACCTTGCCTTCGCCAAACTTGGTGTGGAACACGGCCAGACCTGCGCGCAGGCCGTGCGAAGGTGCCGCTTTTTGTGGGGGCACCGGCGGGCTGGCAAAGGTTTCAGACTTGAAGCCAAATTGGCTTCTAGCGCCCGACTGGTAAGCGCTACCAGCTCCTGAATTAGGAGCATACGAGCCAAAGCCTTGCTGCTTGGGCGTGATCCACTTCAGGCACTCCTCGGGCAGTTCGTCAAAAAAGCGGCTCTTGACGTTGTAGCGCGTCTGGCCGTGCAGCATGCGCGTTTGCGAATGGCTGAGGTACAGGCGCTTTCGGGCGCGGGTGATGGCCACGTACATCAGGCGGCGCTCTTCTTCCAGCCCGTCGCGGTCGCTGGAGGAGTTGTCGTGCGGGAACAGGCCCTCTTCCAGGCCGCCGATGAACACGCCGTCAAACTCCAGCCCCTTGCTGGCGTGCACGGTCATGAGCTGCACGGCGTCTTGCCCGGCCTGGGCCTGGTTGTCGCCCGCCTCCAGCGCGGCATGGGTGAGGAAGGCGACCAGCGGCGAGAGGGTTTCGCCCGTGTCGGCGTCGATGATGCCTGCGGGGGTGGCGGGGTTCGTGGGCTTGAGCGGCTCGTCCAGCACCGGGGCGTTCGGGTCCAGGCCTTGGCATACCGGGCTTTGGGTGGGCACGCTCTGCGTGAGCGGCTGGCCGTGCTCATCCAGCGGCAGGGCCACGGCATCGCGGCCAAAGCCTTCTTGCGTGACGAAGCTTTCGGCGGCGTTGACCAGTTCCTGCAAGTTCTCGATGCGGTCTGCGCCTTCTTTTTCGGTACGGAAGTGCTCCACCAGCCCGCTAGATTCCAGCATCTGCTCGATGATGCCGCGCAGCGACTGGCCTTCGGTCTGCTCGCGCAGCACGTCGATCATGGCGACGAAGGCCTTGAAGTTGGTTCCGGCCTTGCCCGGCACGGCGCTCACGGCATCGTGCAACGAGCAGCCTGCGGCGCGGGCTGCGTCTTGCAGCACTTCAATGCTGCGCGCGCCAATGCCGCGCGGCGGGAAATTGACGACGCGCAAAAAGCTGGTGTCGTCGTTCGGGTTCTCCAGCAGGCGCAGGTAGGCCAGCGCGTGCTTGATTTCTGCGCGTTCAAAAAAGCGCAGGCCGCCGTACACGCGGTAGGGCACGCTGGCATTGAACAGGGCCGATTCGATCACCCGGCTTTGCGCGTTGCTGCGGTAGAGCACAGCGATTTCCTTGCGCTCAAAGCCGTCGCTGCGCACCAGTTGCTTGATCTCGTCCACCATCCACTGCGCCTCGGCCAGGTCAGAGCTGGCCTCGTACACGCGCACGGGCTCGCCCGCGCCCTGCGTGGTGCGCAGGTTCTTGCCCAGGCGGCGGCTGTTGTGGCTGATGAGGTGGTTGGCGGAGTCGAGGATGTTGCTGTAGCTGCGGTAGTTCTGCTCCAGCTTGATCTGGTGCTGCACGTCAAACTCGCGAACAAAGTCGGCCATGTTGCCCACGCGCGCGCCGCGAAAGGCGTAGATGCTCTGGTCGTCGTCGCCCACGGCCATCACGCTGGCGTGGCTTTGCAGGCGGCCCGCCACTTCGTCGCCCGCAATCTGCTTGAGCCACAGGTACTGCAGGCGGTTGGTGTCCTGAAACTCATCGACCAGGATGTGGCGGAAGCGCCGCTGGTAATGCTCGCGGATGGGATCGTTGTCGCGCAGCAGCTCGTAAGAGCGCAGCATCAGCTCGCCAAAATCCACCACGCCTTCGCGCTGGCACTGTTCTTCGTAGAGCTGGTACAGCTCGATCTTCTTGCGGCCATCGGCATCGTGCGCGGGCACATCGCCGGGGCGCATGCCCTCTTCCTTGCAGCCCGCAATGAAGTAGGCGAGCTGCTTGGGCGGAAAGCGCTCCTCATCCACATTGAACTGCTTGCACAGCCGCTTGATGGCGGAGAGCTGGTCTTGCGTATCCAGAATCTGGAACGCCTGCGGCAGGCCCGCAGCCTTGTGGTGTGCGCGCAAAAGGCGGTTGCACAGGCCATGGAAGGTGCCAATCCACATGCCGCGCACGTTCACCGGCAGCATGGTGGTAAGGCGCGCCACCATCTCCTTGGCGGCCTTGTTCGTGAAGGTCACGGCCAGGATACCGCCGGGTGTGACGTGGCCATGCTGCAGCAGCCAGGCAATGCGGGTGGTGAGCACGCGCGTCTTGCCCGAGCCCGCCCCCGCCAGAATCAAGGCGTGCCCGTTGGGCAGGGTGACGGCGGCGAGTTGTTCGGGGTTGAGGCCGGCCAGCAAGGGCGACGAAGCAGGCACGCCCAATGGTGCAGCAGCGGATGGGGGCACCGACTCATCGGGCGCCCCTGAAAACAGATCGTGTGGGAACATGCAGCCATTGTAGAAAGGCCACCCCCACCATGGTCCGCATTCAACCCCTTGCCCTTGCTGCCGTCGCCCTGGCAACCTGTTATGTGCCCCCTGTGGCGGCGCAGGCCAGTTGCAGCAGCGATGGCGTGCCCCGCCCCACGGCGGTGTTCGAGCGCTTCATCAGTGCCGATTGCGAAGCCTGCTGGGCCGACCCGGCCACGCCCGCGCCAGGGCCATCGGCGGTGGTGCTGGACTGGATCGTGCCCACAGCCCTGGGGGATGAAGCCCCCTTGGCCGCAGCCGCCACCAACGACGCGCTGCTGCGGCTGCAGGCACTGGGCCGTGCTGCGCCTGGCACCACCGATGTCGCGGTGCTTGCGGTGGAAGGCACTTCCGCCCACCGCGCGCGCGTAGCCCACGGCCTGCCACTCAATGACTACCTGGGTACCGGCATCGCCTTCAAGCCGCACCGAGCCAACCCAGCCGACACCTGGCAATACCACTTGCTGCTGGTGGAGTCCGTGCCTGCAGGTACGGAAGGCTCCCCTGTGGAACGGAATTTGGTCAGAAACGTGCTCCAAGGCACATGGGAAAAGCGCCACCAGCTATCAAAAACAGAGCGATCAAGAACCCGCTTTGCCTGGATGGAAAACCGCCCCATGCGCATTCCTGAAGGGGCCAAGGCAGAGCAGTTGCACATGGTGGGCTGGGTGCAGAACGCCCAGGGCGACGTGGTGGCCGCCGCCCGGTCAGCATGCCGGTAATACAGGTCATACGGATGGCGTTATGACAGCGCCGCGCCATGCGCCTAGAATCAATCACCGGGCCCAAGTTTCTTGACGCCCGGTTTTTTTGTGCCTGTGCAACCAGGGTTCGGTATTGGCTCCTACGCCCATCCCCACAAAGCCGGTCCCAAGCCAAGCGCCCCACGCTGCCGAAATGGTTCGGCAGTGCCTTTTCAAAGGAGCTTGGAATCTCATGGAAATCTTCGACTACGACAACATCCTGCTGCTGCCACGCAAGTGCCGTGTGGAAAGCCGATCGGAATGCGACGCCGGCGTGGAGCTGGGCGGACGGCGCTTTCGTCTGCCGGTGGTGCCCGCCAACATGAAGACGGTGGTGGATGAGCGGATCTGCGAGTGGATGGCGAAAAACGGCTACTTCTACGTGATGCACCGTTTTGATCTGGACAACCTGCAGTTTGTGAAAGACATGCACGCCAAAGGCTGCTACGCGTCGATCTCCCTGGGGGTGAAACAACCCGACTACGACACGGTGGACCAGCTCGTGGCCCAAGGCCTGGTGCCCGAATACATCACCATCGACATCGCCCACGGCCATGCCGACAGCGTGAAGAACATGATCGGCTACCTCAAGCAAAAGCTGCCGCAATCCTTCGTGATTGCCGGCAATGTGGCCACGCCTGAGGCAGTGATTGACCTGGAAAACTGGGGCGCCGATGCGACCAAGGTGGGCGTGGGCCCCGGCAAGGTGTGCATCACCAAGCTGAAGACCGGTTTCGGCACCGGCGGCTGGCAGCTCAGCGCGCTCAAGTGGTGCGCCCGCGTGGCCACCAAGCCCATCATTGCCGACGGCGGTATCCGCAGCCATGGCGACATTGCCAAGAGCGTGCGCTTTGGCGCCACCATGGTGATGATCGGCTCCCTGTTCGCGGGGCACGAGGAATCGCCCGGCAAGACGGTGGAAGTGGACGGGGAGCTGTTCAAGGAGTACTACGGCTCGGCCAGTGACTTCAACAAGGGCGAGTACAAACACGTGGAAGGCAAGCGCATCCTGGAACCCATCAAGGGCAAGCTGGCCAACACGCTGATTGAAATGGAGCAGGACGTGCAAAGCTCCATCAGCTACGCGGGGGGCACCAAGCTGATGGACATCCGCAAGGTGAACTACGTCATTCTGGGCGGAGACAACGCAGGCGAACACCTGCTGATGTAAGCCCGGCGTGCGGTGCTAGGGATCCTCTGCACGAATCGGGCGGCAAGTGTGCACTGCGGATCGGGATGGGCTGCAAGGCGCAAAACGCAGCAATAGCTGTTGCTATTGCGAGGATTTGCAACGCAGCAGACCGCCCGAGGCAGCAGATGCACACGGCGCGGTGATTTGTGCAGAGGATCCCTACCCAGCACCGCACTGCTGCCAAGGCTGCGGGCTCTTTTCAGGCGCGCAGCAAATTCAGCGCCATGTGGTGCAGGTCATGGCCCGGTTTGGTCAGGGCATCCAGAATGCTGAAATGGTTCAAGCCGGGCAGGATCTGGCAACGCGGCACGACGTGGGTGCCCCAGGCATCCTGAATCAGCCGCGCCTGGCGCGCAAACTCCTCACTCTCATCGGCCCCTGCCACGCTGTACAGCAGCCCCTGGGCGGGAGCCTGCAGGCGTGCCGGACTGGCGTCCTGCACATGCTGCTCGGTCAGGTGCAAGGATTGCTGCAGGAATGGAGCGTGCATGACGGGCTCCAGATCATGCAGCCCCGAAATGGACAGCGCACTGCGCACTAGCCCGTCAGGCAAATCAGAAGCCACCAGCGGCCACACGCTGGTCAGCAGCCAGGCGGCCAGTTGCCCACCAGCGGAATGACCAGCCACGGTGATGCGGCGGCGGTCTCCACCATGCTGCCCGATGTGGCGCCACACCCAGGCCAGGGCTGCCTCCATTTGGCGGCCAATGTGGGGAACGGTGACCGGGTGTTCAGGGGTGCCTGGGCACAGCGCATAGTTGACGACCACCACGCAGTACCCCGCCACAGTGAAAGGAGGCGCCACAAAGGAATGGTCGGACTTGTCGAGCGAGCGCCAGTAACCGCCGTGGATGAAAACCAGCACGGGCGCCAGCGCTGCGCCGGGGCGTGTCGCGGGGAAGACATCCAGGGTCTCGCCAGCCTCGGGGCCGTAGGCCAGGTCCAGCGCACAAGGGCAGTTGGCGCGCACCTGCGCGGAGTCCTGGGCCCAGCGCTGCAGGTAATCCATGTAATCAGGAACCAGCGCGCGGTTGTTGTACATGCGCTCCAGCCAGGCTGGGTTGTGCAAGGAAATGGACATCGTTCTTATCTCCTCAGAAGCGCCACATCATCCCGCCAAACCACTCCATGCTGCAAGCTGCGTGACAGGCTGCTCGTTCCAAATCGGCCCATCATTCAGGACACAGTTCCCCTACCTCACGCATCCAAACCAAGCATGACCAATCCTTCGCTTCGTATCGCCGTTCTCGGTATCGGCATGATGGGAAGTCCCATGGCACGCCGCCTGCAACAGGCCGGGCATACCGTGCACGCCTGGAACCGCACCCAATCCAAAGCCGATCCGCTGGCAGCGTTGGGCATTGCTGTGCATGCCACCGTCGCAGAGGCGGTAAGGCCAGCTGACATCGTGGTGAGCCTGCTGGAAAACGGTCCAGCGGTAGAGCATGTGCTGTTCCATGCGGGTGCCGCGCAAGCCATGCGCTCTGGCACCTTGTTCATCGACATGGCCTCGATCCAGCCGCGCGAGGCGCGCGACCATGCCGCACGGCTTGGTGAAATGGGCCTGGCGCACCTGGATGCTCCAGTGTCTGGCGGCACGGTAGGAGCCGAGAACGGCACCCTCGCCATCATGGCCGGGGGCCGGGCAGAAGATTTCGCCCGCGCGCATCCGGTGTTCGCCGCACTGGGTCGCGCCACGCATGTGGGGCCGCACGGCAGCGGGCAGCTCGCCAAACTGGCCAACCAGATGATTGTGGGCATCACCATCGGTGCCGTGGCAGAAGCCCTGCTGTTTGCCGCCAAAGGCGGCGCCGACATGGCGAAAGTACGCGAGGCCATCCAAGGCGGGTTTGCCGACAGCCGCATCCTGCAATTGCACGGCCAACGCATGGTGGACCGCGACTTTGCGCCCAAGGCACGCATGGGCGTTCAACTCAAGGACATGCGCAATGCGCTGGGCACGGCCAAAGAAATAGGTTTTGACGCACCGGTCACGACCTTGTTTGAAGCCCTGTACGCCGAAGGCGTGGAACACGGCCTGGGCGAACTAGACCACAGCGGGCTGTTTGTGGAACTGGCCAGTCGCAACGCAATGCAATAAATTTTTTGCACGACTTGCGGACAACGCAAAAAATCGTGCATAATACGAGTCTCTGCAGCGATGCAGACAAATTTAAAAAGTTTGGGTTCTTAGCTCAGTTGGTAGAGCAGCGGACTCTTAATCCGTAGGTCGAGTGTTCGAGTCACTCAGGACCCACCAAACAAAAAAAGCCGAAGCTACATCGTAGTTTCGGCTTTTTGCATTTCAGCGCCTCTGTATCAATTTCTAACGCGCGGCGTTTCTCTTCCTGATCTGGTCACGGCAATGAATCCACAAGCCAGCATGCTCTGGACCGGCCCCAAATGGGCCTTGGCGGTTCTGCTCGCCGTTTTGGGCATGCTGGGGCCTTTTTCAATTGACACCTATCTGCCAGCCTTTGCCGGCATTGCCACGGCCCTGGGCGCCACGCCCGTGGAGATGCAGCAAACACTGTCGGCCTACCTTTTCGGGTTCGCCTTCATGAACCTGTTTCACGGAGCCCTGGCAGACAGCTTTGGCCGTCGGCCCGTGGTGTTGTGGGGCATTGCGCTATTCACCATCGCTTCTGCAGGCTGCGCGCTCTCGCAGAGCATCGGGCAGTTGGTGTTCTTCCGTGCGGTACAAGGGCTGTCCACCGGGGCAGGCATTGTGGTGTCACGCGCCGTGATCCGCGACATGTTCCCGCCAGCGCAAGCCCAGCAGGTAATGAGCCAGGTCACCATCTACTTCGGGGTGGCACCTGCCGTGGCACCTATCGTAGGTGGGTGGCTGTTTGTGCACACCGGCTGGCACAGTATTTTCTGGTTCCTGGCACTGGTGGGGGCCATTCTGTGGATCACCAATTTCCGGCTGCTACCCGAAACCCTGCACCCACGCCACCGCCAGCCCTTCAACGTGCGGCATTTGATGCGTGGGTATTGGGCGCTGGGCTCCAGCCCCAAGTTCCTCTTGCTGGCACTGGCCAGTGGCGTACCGTTCAACGGCATGTTCTTGTACGTGCTGTCTGCCCCTGCTTTCTTGGGCGAACATTTGAAACTCGAGCCCACGCAATTTTTCTGGTTCTTCGTTCTGACAATTTCCGGAATCATGGGGGGAGCATGGCTGAGCGGACGCCTGGCAGGGCGCATCGCACCCAAGCGGCAAATCCGCCATGGATTCGTCATCATGTTCGTGGTGGGCATCGCCAATGTGGCGCTTAACACCGTCCTTGCGCCTCATCCAGCCTGGGCGCTACTGCCCATCGCCATTTTTTCCTTCGGCTGGGCACTCATGGTGCCCGTGGTCACGTTGCTGGTGCTGGACCTGGTGCCCGAGCGCCGAGGGATGGCATCGTCGCTGCAGGCTTTCGTAGGCTCTACCGCGAACGGGGTGGTGGCCGGCGTGATTTCCCCCCTGGTCATGCACTCTGCACTTGGGCTGGCCACAGCGTCTTTGCTGATGATGTGCATTGGGCTGACATCATGGATGTACGTGCACCACCGCTGGCCTGAAATTGGCGGCCACGCGGGCGTAACACCCGGCGGCTGAGCTCCACCTTTACCGCTTCATGAAGAAGTGAGCAGAAGCGGTCAGCGTCTGCGCTCCAGGCCCTGCTGATGGTAGTAACGCTTCTTTTCCTCGTACATGGCCTGGTCGGCCTTGTGCAGGGCAGACTCCACTGCCTCGCCGGATTGACAGCACGCGACCCCCATGGCCAATCCCAGCGGCTGCCCTGAGTAGAACTGGTTGTTCAACTCCACCAGCGACTGAATCCGGTCACGCATGGCAGCAGCGCCTCGCTCATCCGCCCCCCCCCCGGCAGCAACACCGCAAATTCATCGCCTCCCACCCGGGCCGCGCAAGCTGGCGCATCAACCGCCTTGGCAAGTACTTCGCCAGCGCGGCGCAGAATGGCGTCACCTGCCGCGTGACCCTGCTCATCATTGATGGCCTTGAGGCCGTTGAGATCGATGGCAATCACCGCAAACGGCCACGGCCCCTTGCGCGTGAGGCGATTGAGTTCTTCTGCATAAAACGCGCGGTTGCGAAGCTGGGTCAGCACATCGTGCTTGCCCAGGTACTCCAGATAGGCCTCAGCCTTCTTGCGAGCCGTGATGTCTACCAGCGAGAGCAGCACCAGGCTCCAGTCGTCCTGATGACCACCCAGCACAGAAAACTGCATGTGGATGTGCACCGCGTCCCCCGACAGCGAGTAATTGGTGACCTCACGCTGCTGCGCGGTCTTGCCTTCCCACAGGTCCTGCAACTGCTCAGCGAACGACTCTGCCATTTCACCCCGAAACACCTGACTCAGGTTGTTGAGCAAGTGATCTTTGGACCGGGCGCCGAACATTTCCAGCGTCTGCTGATTCACGTCGATCACGCGTATTTCTTGCATGCAGCGTGAAACGAATTCTGGATGCATCTTGAGGAAGGTTTTGAAATCAGCGATTCCCTGCGCACGCACACCATCGAGCAGCGTCTTGATGGTGCTGAAGTCCTCTACCCACAAAGACACGGGAGAGTATTCAAACAAGCCCCGGGCATATTGCTCGCTACGCCGCACCTGGAGGGCATCCTGCATTTGCCGCGTGATGTCTTCTAACGATACAAGCACCCGGCTCCAATCCTCCTCGTGGCCGGGCAACACCCACACATTCACCCTTACATCCAGGCGCCGCCCGTCCAAGGCGTAGTTCACGGTCTCATTGGAATATTCCAGCCGCCCCTCCCAAAGCTCTACCAATTCGCGTACCAGGGAGTGGTGCATGTCATCACGAAAAATCTGCCCCAGCTGTGCGACCAAAGTGAGCTGATCAGGCGCAGCAAACAAATCCAGGGTGCGCTGATTGACCTGAAGCACCCGCAAAGCCGCACTGCACTGCGCCAACAACGAGGGATCGGCACGCAGATAGGCTTCCAGGTCATCGCCCCCCTCTTCTCGCCAGCGCTGGTACAAAGCCTTCAAGGCACTGCAGTCCTCCAGCCATAGCGATACGGGCGCCAGGTTGAACATGTGCTCAAAATCTGCACCAGAAGAAACATAGGGTTGCAGGTTGAATCCTTTCGTCGCCCATTATGCGAGCCTGGGCTACGCCTCCATCCAATGTCGGTGACTCTCTCGCCAAGCGATCAGGATCGGCATAGGGGGCCTCCCTGATAGGAGGCGCCCCTGCCACACCACCCGGCATGCGGGTCCGCACCGGGCGGTTCGAGAGTTTGAGGTCAGGACAGCCTGGGCACTCCCAGCCAGTCGAAGTACGCAATCGTCAGCACGCGCCTGATGACTCCATTGCTGTTGCGCCACCAACGGTGGCAGTTGCCCGCCACTTGGTTGGCCACATCGTCGCACGCCCCCAGTGCCTTGAGTTCCCGGTAGATCGTCCTGGATCGCTTCCAGTGCCGCAGCTGGATGGCTCGCAGTCGGTGGCGCAGCCATTCGTCCAGCTCCCGCCAGACCCCGGGTGTCTGCGCCAACCCAAAGTACGCCTTCCATCCGTGCAGGTAGGGCCGCAGTTTGTCAACGACCTCCTCCATGCTGCGCCCGCCCGAGCGGCGTGTGAGTTGCCGGATGCGGGCCTTGAAGTTTTGCAGCGGCTTGGCGGCCACCTTACATTTGACTTCTTTGCCCTTGGCCACCCACAGCGCATAACCCAGGAATTTGCGCCCGAAGGCTGAGGCCACCGCGCTTTTGGCTTCGTTGACCTCAAGCTTCAGGCCGCCGTATAGCTTCCTGAGGTAGGCCATCACCCGCTCGCCGGCCTTGGTGCTGCCCACGTAGACATTGCAGTCGTCAGCGTAGCGCGCAAAGCTGCAGCCCCGCGCCTCTAGCGCCTTGTCTACTTCGTCAAGCAGCACGTTGGCCAGCAATGGGGATAGCGGCCCGCCTTGCGGCGTGCCCAGATGGCGCTCGACCACCACCCCGTCATCCATGATCCCGGCTTTCAGGTACGCTCGCACCAGCCGGATGACGCCAGCGTCGTCTATGCGCCTCTTGAGCCTGTCGATCAGGATGTCATGGTTGACCCGGTCAAAGAACTTGACCAAGTCCACGTCCACCACCACGCGTCTGCCCGATTGGACGTACGTCTGCGCAGCCTTGACTGCGTCATGTGCACGCCTACCGGGACGAAACCCGTAGCTGTGTTCGCTGAAGGTGGGGTCTATCAGCGGCTGCAGCACTTGTAGCAGTGCCTGCTGGATCAGCCGATCCAGCACCGTCGGGATGCCCAGCTCGCGCTGGCTGCCGTCAGGTTTGGGAATCATCACCTTGCGTACCGGGCTGGGCCGGTAGCGCCCTTGCAACAGCGCTTGGCGTATGTCGGGCCATCTCTGGCGTATCACCTGGGCGGTTTGCTCGATGTCGAGCCCGTCCACCCCGGCTGCGCCCTTGTTGGCCTTGATCCGTTTCCACGCCAGTTGCAGGTTCTGTCTCGTCAGCGCCGCTTCCAGCAAGCCACCTGTGCCTGCAGGCTGCCTTGCCGACCCTGTGTCCGGGTGTTCACGCGGCGGGCCGCTGGCTTCGTCGCTGATGAGATCACGCACGGCTTCACCGTGCGCTGCGCTCACCCGCCCAGGTCGCCCTGGCATCTGACGCATGGCCTTTGACATCACACGTGTCCTCGTTCACTCACTCTCGTTCGGCCCTTCGTGCTCGCCACACCTCCCCTTCGGGTTTCGGACTTGCACTACTACGACCTTTGCTGACTTCTCGCTACGGCATAACCGTCACCCTTTCAGGCACAAGGCGAGATCTCCCCAGGTAAGGGTCGCACACCTTCATCGCACAACCGCCGCATCTACGCCGCCCAAGCCTTGGTCACAAGAGCTTCGTGGTAAATGGCCCACTCACCCTGCTCGGCAGCGCCTTCTATGCGGTTCTTGTTCATCGGCTCACGATTTACGCTCCACGCTTCCTCCCCACATTCGGTCACCCTCATGCAGTTGCGCTTCACTTTGCTCACTGTGACCAGCTCGCAGCAGGACTTGCACCCGCAGGTGTGCGCCCATGCTGGGCGCACCATAAAAAAAACCGCCTCATCAGAGGCGGCTTTCATGCAGTGTGCCCACCAAATGCGCAGGCACTTGGCAGATTATCAGCGAGCTGGGCGTGCAGGACGCTTGCGCGCATCGTGGGGTGCAAACGGCTTGCCGCCAGCTGGCTTGGCAAACGCAGGCTTGCGGGGAGCAAAATCGCCACGGTCTGCACCACGGGGGGCGCCCATGTCACCACGCGGGGCAAAGCCACGCGGGGCGTTGTCGCCAAAGCCGGGCTTGCGGCCATAGCCTTCGTTGTCACGGCGTGGAGCAAAGCCACGATCTTCCCGAGGTGCAAAACCCTCACCGCCACGGGGAGTAGGACCGCCGCGGCCGGCAAAACCACCACCGAAACCACCGCGGTCGTTGCCGCCACGGTCATTGCCACCACGTGCTGGACCACCAAAACGGCGATCACGCGAGGCGTAGTCACGACCTTCAAAACCGCCAGAGCGGCCACGGCCACCAAAATCGCCACGAGGCGTTTGGGGAGCGCGCTGTGCAGGCTCCAGACCTGGAATCACTTCCGACTTGAATTGCTGACGGCTGTAGCCCTCAATGTCGAAAATTTTGCGGCGGTCGCGGAATTCGGCGAACGTCACAGCCAAGCCATCGCGACCTGCACGACCGGTACGGCCGATGCGGTGGGTGTAATCCTCAGCCTTCATAGGCAGGCCGAAGTTGAACACGTGGGTGATGGTGGGCACGTCGATACCGCGTGCAGCCACATCGGTTGCCACCAGGATTTGCACCTGGCCGCTACGCAGAGCCATCAGTCGGCGGTTGCGCAAACCTTGGCTCAATGCGCCATGCAGCGCCACAGCAGAAAAGCCTTCTTGCTGCAGGTCGTTGGCCAAGCCATCGCACTCCACCTGTGTGCTTGCAAACACGATGGCCTGGTTGATGGAGGTGTCACGCAGCCAGTGGTCCAGCAGCTTGCGCTTGTGCTGAGCGTTGTCTGCCCAGTACAGCATCTGCTTGATGTTGGCGTGCTTCTCTTGCGGAGAGTCAATCGTCACCTTTTGCACCGATGCGCCGCCATCGTGCATCACACGCATGGCCAGTTGCTGGATGCGCGGGGCAAACGTTGCGCTGAACATCATGGTCTGCTTGCGCTGGGCCGTGAGCTGGTTCAACTCAGCCAGATCGTCAGAGAAGCCCAGATCCAGCATACGGTCGGCTTCGTCCACTACCAGAAATTGCACCTTGTCGAGCTTGATCTGCATCGAGCGCTGCAGATCCAACAGGCGGCCAGGCGTAGCCACCACGAGGTTTGCATTCTGCAGCTTGGCGATCTGCAATTGGTAAGGCATACCGCCCACCACATTGGCTACGCGCAGGCCGCGGCAGTGCTTGACCAAGTCGATCGCATCGTGCGCCACTTGCTGGGCCAGCTCACGGGTAGGGCACAAAATCAGTGCGCCAGGCGTAGCAGCCTTGAAGTTGCGTGAATTGGTGGGATCCTTGCGCTTGGCGCGCTTGGGAGCTGGCTCGCCACGGGCTGCCGCCTCGGCGACGGCACGCTCAAACGCTGCGCGTTCTTCAGCTTCAGCAGCAGCTTGCTGCTGAATCAGCGTATGCAACACAGGCAGCAAGAAGGCGGCGGTCTTGCCACTGCCTGTCTGGCTGGACACCATCAGATCGATGAAGCTGGTGGAATCATTGCCAGTGCCCATCGCCAATGGAATGGCCTTGCGCTGCACGCTGGTGGGCTGGGTGTAACCCAGGTCAGCCACCGCTTGCACGAGTTCTGGAGCCAGGCCCAGTTCGATAAAGCCGTTAGGCTCGGCGGTGACTGCGTCAGCAGCCGCATCAGCCACCACGGCAGCAGCCAGGGTTTCAGCGGCAAAAGAAGATTCAGCAGGCGCGAATTCGCCCTGCACTTGCAAAGTGTCGGTCATATTTTTCTCACACGAGACCTGCCGCAAGCGTGCGCCTGCGGTGGTTTCGTCAATGGTTAAAAAACATCAACCATCAAACGAAACCTGCCATGAACTTGGTCGTGGCGGGTGGGCGAAGAATGCAAAAACTGTGCTGCCATGGCAGCGAGCTTGCGAGCCCAGTGTGTGAGGGGAGATGCACAATCTGCAGCAGAAAACTGCGCAGCCTTAGATTATTACACGTTCAGGGTTTCCCCGCAATAAACGCTGCAAACGGTGGCTATACGATTCAAGTGGTTCATAGAAAAAATGTCCAGCCGCTCAGTGCGGCGCACTTAGCAAACCGCGTTCGGCCAAGTTGCGGTATAGCGCGCGCGTGCCGAACGTCCAAGGTTCAATGTCTGTGGCAAGACGTACGGTGTTCACGAGGGTGCCGAGTGCCGGTGTGGAGATTGAGACGACATCGCCCAAGTGGTGGGTGAAGCCTCCGCCCTCGGTGTCCCTATCCTTGATCGGCGAGAACATGGTGCCGAGAAAAAGCATGAAGCCGTCGGGATACTGGTGGTGGGCGCCATAGGTCTGGCCGACCAGATCGAGCGGATCGCGGCTGATCTCGCGCATGTGGCTGACACCTTCAAGCACGAAGCCGTCATCGCCATCGATGCGCAGCGACACGCTCGCGCTGCGCACATCGTCAATGGAAAAACCGTCATCGAACAAGCGGATGAAGGGACCGATGGCGCAGGAGCCGTTGTTGTCCTTGGCCTTGCCCAGCAGCAGCGCCGAGCGGCCTTCGATGTCGCGCAGATTAACATCGTTGCCGAGCGTGGCGCCTACGACCCGGCCCGCGCTGTTGACGGCCAGCACCATTTCCGGCTCAGGGTTATTCCAGACTGAAGCCGGGTGCAGTCCGATGTCCGCACCGAAACCCACAGCGGACATAGGCTGGGATTTCGAGAACACCTCGGCGTCCGGCCCTATTCCCACTTCCATGTATTGGGACCAAGCGTTGCGGCGCTGCAGCTCGGCCTTGAGTTTCATCGCCCCCTCGGAACCAGGCTGGATTTCCGCCAGATCGGTGCCGATCAGTTCGTTGATCATGCCGCGCACCTCGGCGGCCTTCGAGGCATCGCCGCCGGCTTGCTCCTCGATCACCCGCTCCAGCAGGCTCACGGCGAACGTGACGCCACAGGCCTTGATGGCCTGAACGTCGCAGGGCGCCAGCAACTGCAATCCCAACTCCCCGGCAAGCAGCGCGTGGATCGTGCCCAGGAGCTCGCCCGGCGCCGTACGAACCACGTCCACGGCGTCGCCGCGTTCGAACAGATCGGCCGTGGTGGGCGCAAAGCGCGTGATGTCGAACACCTGGCCACCGCGCACGACGACGACCGATGGGCCGTTGATCGGTGCCGGCCGCCATACGCGCCCGATCAGCAGGGCTCGATCCAGGTCTTGGGGCAAGCTGAGGGAAAGGGTTGGGTGCATTTTCAGAATTCCAGTTGCGTTGAAAGTTGGCGGCGCAGTCACATCACCGCGCCGATCTGCCACGGCACGAATTCGCTTTGGCCATAACCGTGGCGCTCGCTCTTGCTCTGCTGCCCCGAGGCCGTGGCCAGGATCAGCTCGAAGATGCGCCGACCCATGTCCTCGATCGAGGCCGTGCCGTCAACGATCTCGCCGCAGTTGATGTCCATGTCCTCCTCTTGCCGCTGCCACAGCGCGCTGTTAGTGGCCAGCTTGAGCGAAGGTGAAGGCGCGCAGCCGTAGGCGCTGCCGCGCCCGGTGGTGAAGCAGATCAGGTTGGCGCCGCCCGCTACCTGGCCGGTGGCGCTGACCGGATCGTAGCCCGGCGTGTCCATGAAGACGAAGCCATGCGCGGCCACCAACTCGGCGTACTCGTAGACCGCCTCTAGGTTGGTGGTGCCGCCCTTGGCCACCGCGCCCAGCGATTTTTCGAGGATGGTGGTCAAGCCGCCGGCCTTGTTGCCGGGCGAGGGGTTGTTGTTCATCTCGCCGTCGTTGATCGCCGTGTAGTGCTCCCACCAGTGGATGCGGTCCACCAGTTTCTGACCCACTTCGCGCGAGACGGCGCGGCGCGTCAGCAGGTGCTCCGCGCCATAAACCTCGGAGGTCTCGCTCAGGATGGCCGTGCCGCCGTGCGCCACCAGTAGGTCGACCGCCGCGCCCAGTGCCGGATTGGCGCTGACGCCGCTGTAGCCGTCCGAGCCGCCGCACTGCAGGCCGATGCTCAGGTGCGCTGCGCTGCAGGGTTCGCGCTGCACGGCGTTGGCGCGCGGCAGCATCTCCTGGATCAGGGCAATGCCCTTGTCCACGGTCTTCTGCGTGCCGCCCACGTCCTGGATGTTGAAGACGCGCAGGTTCTCGCCCTCGGCCAGGCGGCCGGTGGCGAGCCAGGCGTTGATCTGGTTGGCCTCGCAGCCCAGGCCCACCACCAGCACGCCGGCGAAGTTGGCATGCGTGGCATAGCCGGTGAGCGTGCGCGACAGGATGTCCATGCCCAGCCCTTCGGAGGCCATGCCGCAGCCCGTGCCATGCGTGAGCGCCACCACGCCGTCGACATTCGGATATGCCGCCAGCGCGGCCGGGTTGGTGCGGCGCGAGAAATGCTCGGCAATGGCCCGCGCCGCCGTGGCTGAGCAATTCACGCTGGTCAGGATGCCGATGTAGTTACGCGTGGCCACGCGGCCGTCGGCGCGGCGTATGCCCATGAACGTGGCCTCGCGCCGGGCGGGCGCAGGCTTCACATCCGCGCCGAAGGCGTAGTCGCGTGCAAAGTCGCCCTTGTCAGGCCCCATGTCCAGGTTGTGCACATGCACGTGCTCGCCGGGCGCGATCGGCTGGCTAGCAAAGCCGATGATCTGGTTGTAGCGCCGCACCGGCTCGCCCCGGCCAATGGCGCGCACGGCAATCTTGTGGCCCGGCGGAATCAGGCCCCGGCTGGTGACTGATTCGATAGGCGTGCCGCCGACGAGCTGAGTGCGGGCGATGACCACGTCGTCGGCGGGGTGGAGTCGGATGAAGGGGATCATGTGATTTATGAGCAAATGAGGCACTAGCGCCCGGCTGGCAGGGCGCTATTGATCCGGCACGGTTTATTGCAGAGTCCCGATGCCGTTCAACTTGAGCCCGTCGAGGGGCTTCGACACCTCAGCCCGAGCAAGGTTTACGAATAAAGCCTGCCGGATCAATAACAGCTCTCATAAAAAGAGCCTTCAAGAACCGGCATTCAACACTTCTGCGGGAAGATCCATGTGGTGGTACTTCTTGTAGATGGCATTGAGCTGCCCGTTCTTCAGGTTGGTGCGCACCCAGGTATCGATTTTTTCCTTGAGGCGAGGCTCTCCCTTGCGCATGCCTACGGCCGCCATGTTTGCCTTGATCGTGAACTTCACCTCGAGCTGCCGGGATGGGTTTTTTTCGTTGACGGTCCTCATCAGCATCGGAGTCGTCACCCAGATATCCGCCTGGCCGCTCACCATGGCGGTGAGCGATGTGGCATCGTCATCGAAGCGAGTGATCTGCGTGCCGGGCGGCGCGATCCTGGTCAGTTCCTGGTCGTTGGTCGTGCCCCGCGTGGAGATGACTTTCTTGCCCGCCAGATCAGCCGGGTCCGTGATCTTGATGTTTTTGGGCGCGGCAACGATCACCAAGACCGGCGCATATTGCTCCGGCCCCATGAAGTCTCAAGCGGCGGCATATTTGACGCGGGGATCCTGAAAGTAGCTCATCACCCGCTCGGGTGACTTCTCCAGCATGGCCATGTGTTCGTTGGCCGCATCGCGCAGTTTTGCCTTTGTTCTGACCGGGACCCGCTTGCCCATGGCCTGCTTGAGGTCGGCGTTCAAACGCTCTTCTGGGTTGAGTTCCGGGCTGTAGCTGGGCAGGTAGAACACCTCGATCTGTTCCTTTCTCTCTGCCAGCCACGCCTTGACCGGTTTGCTGTGATGTACACGCAGGTTGTCAAGGATCAGGAACACCTTCTTGCCCGCGTCCTTGATCAAGGCCTCCAGGAACTCAATCAACTTGTCGCTGTTGAAGGCCTCGTCAATGATCATCCAGCGTGCCTTGCCCCGGTTGGTCACCGTGGCGATCATCGACAGCTTCTGGCGTGTGCTGCCCACCGTGAACGCCACGGGTGTCTCACCTGCTGGTGCATAGCTCCTGCCGCGTACATCGGTGTTGACCAGTGCGGTCTCATCGCCCCAGTGGATTTCGCCGCCCTCAGCCTTGGCCTTGGCCTCGATGGCCGGGTAGTGTTCATCTAGCCAGGCCTTGACGGCTTCGGGGCGTTGTTCGTATGCCTTCTTGATGGGCTTTTGTGGGGTGAAACCCCAGCGTGCCAGGTATTTGCCCACGGTGCGCACACCCAATTTCAAGCCACATTCCTGTTCGATAAGCTGCATCACGGCGGCGCGACTCCACAGGAAGAAGTCCATCTTCAATTGCTCGGGACGTTTGTCGCAGATGGTCTTTTGGATGTGGACTTCTTGCTCGGGCGTGAGCAATCGGGCATCGCCTTTCGTGCGACCACGACCGGCTGGTTTGATGGCTGGCCAGCCGCCTTGCTCGAACAGATCAAGCACCTTGCGCACAGCCGGGTAGCTCAAGCCCGACATCTGCACCAGTTCCATGACTTTGATGCCCCGTTTGTGCAGTCGGATGACTTGCTTGCGCCGCTCGTGAAGCTGCTCCAGGGTTTGGTATCTCGCGTCTTCTTTGTCCATGCTGCTTCGAACGCGAAAATCAGCAGAAAGTTCAATCTTTATGGGGCCCGATCAATAGGGTACGGAAAAATCAATCACCTTTGCTCGTTCCGGCGTGATGGCGAACACCGACACCACGATGTCGGCCTTGCCGGTCTGCAGGAAGGGAACGCGGTTGGACAGCACCGTCGGCACGAACTCCAGCTCCAGCCCCAGGTCCTTGGCCAGCAGCTCGGCGACTTCCACGTCGGAGCCGATCAGCTTCAGCTTGTCGTCCTTCATGCTGTAGGGCGGCACGGCCATGTCGATGGCCACGCGGATCTTCTTGGCCGCCATGATGGTGTCCAGTTGGTCTGCGTGGGCCATTCCCGTGCCGAGTGCGGCGGCAGCGCCCAGCAGCAGGCAAAGTTGGCGGCGAATCAAAGATGTAGACATGTCTCTCTCCAGGTTTCAGGGTTGAATGTGGTTGGGGTGGGGTAATCAAAGTCCGTTGCCGACGAACTGGCGCAGCTCGGGCGTGGCGGGATTGGCCAGGATTTCGGGGCCGCCCTGCTCCCAGACCTGGCCCTGGTGCATGAAGATGACCTTGTCGGCCACGTTGCGCGCAAAGGCCATTTCGTGCGTGACCAAAATCATGGTCATGCCCTCGGCGGCTAGTTTTTCCATGACCTTGAGCACTTCGCCGGTCAGCTCCGGATCGAGCGCCGAGGTCACCTCGTCGAACAGCATCACCTGCGGCTGCATGGCCAGTGAGCGCGCAATCGCCACGCGCTGCTGCTGCCCGCCCGAAAGCTGCTCGGGGTAGCTTTCGGCCTTGTCGGCCAGGCCCACGCGGGCCAGCACGTCCAGCGCCAATTCACGCGCCTGGACTGTCGGCATGCGCTTGACCGAGGTCGGCCCCAGTGTGATGTTCTGCAGCACCGTCAGATGCGGGAACAGGTTGTAGCTCTGGAACACGATGCCCACGTCGCGCCGCAGCGCACGCTTGTCGAGCCCGGCATCGTGCACCTGGTGGCCGCAGACGCGGATCTGACCCTCGTCCACGCTTTCGAGCCGGTTGATGCAGCGCAGCGCCGTGCTCTTGCCCGAGCCGCTCTTGCCAATGATGGCCACCACCTGGCCCTTGGTGACGGAGAACGACACCCCGCGCAACACATGCAGCGCACCGAAGCGCTTGTGCACCGATTGCAGATGGACGACAGTTTCAGCGGCGACTTGCATTGAGTTTCCTTTCAAGTGCCAGGCTCCAGCGCGACAGCGGATAGCTCATGGCGAAGTACAGCAGCGCGGCAGCGCCGAAATAGACAAAGGGCTGGAAGGTGGAGTTGTTGAGCACCTTGGCGTTATAGGAGAGCTCGGCAAAGCCGATCACAAGCGATGCCACCGAGGTGTTCTTGATGATCTGCACCGCAAAGCCCACCGTGGGCGGCGTGGCCAGGCGCAGCGCCTGGGGCAGCACCACTTGGCGCATGCGCTGCCAGCGCGTCAGGCCCAGGCATTCGGCGGCCTCCCACTGGCTCTTGTGCACGGCCTGGATACAGCCGCGCCAGATTTCGCCGAGAAAGGCGCTGGCATAGATAGACATGGCCAATGTCGCCGCCAGCAGCGCGGGCACCGAACCGATGCCGGCAATGTTGGGACCATAGAAGCACAGCCCCATCAGCACCAGCAGCGGTGTGCCCTGAATGAGCTGTATCCACGCGGCCGCGGCCACCCGCACCGGGCGGGCCGGCGAGATGCGCGCCATGGCCAGGGCCAGTCCCGCAAGCCCGCCGATCGCAAAGGTCAGCAACGACAGCACCAGCGTGCCCCAGGCGCCTTGCAGCAAAGAGAAGAATTGTTCGCTCGTCATAATCAAACCTCCTTCACAGCGGCGTGCCCAGCTTGCGCCGGCGCGTGAACACCATCAAGCCCAGCAGCCAGAAGCCCGTGCGCATCAGGTATGAGAGCGCGAGGTACAGCCCCCACAGCACGAGAAAGACCTCGAAATTGCGGAAGGTGTCGGACTGGATGCGGGTTGCCACACCCAGCAACTCCTCCGCCCCCACCGAGGACATGATGCTGGTGGCCAGCATCATGAGCACAAACTGGCTGGTCAACGCCGGCCACACGCGTTCCACGGCCGGGCGCAGTACCACATGCCAGAGGATTTGCACATGCGACAGTCCCAGGCATTCGGCTGCCTCGATCTGGCCGCCGTGGATGGACTCGATGCCCGCGCGCAGGATTTCGCAGGTGTAGGCGCCGATATTGATCACCAGCGCCAGCACCGCGCCGACCATGATGGGCATGGTGGCGCCCACCGACGACAGCCCGAAGACCAGAAAGTAGCTCTGCACCAGCAGCGGCGTATTGCGGATGGCCTCCACATAGGCCCCCACCAGCCGGCGCAGCCAGCCATACCGGCTGCCGCGCCCCACGGCGCACAACGCGCCCAGCACAAAGCCCAATACCGTGGCCAGGAAGGACAGTTGCACGGTCGTCCATGCCCCCTCCAGGAAAAGTGGCCACTGCGCCAGTACGCTGGCGAAGTCAAACTCGTATTTCATATTGGCTCCTCAGCGCAACCACCATCAAGCCCGCTGGGCTTCGGTTACCCGACTGGTAGTTGCAAACTGCAAATAGCTTTGGGGAATCAAGCCAGCTCGCGCGACCAGGCGCGCGTGGTTTGCCGCTGCTCACCCAGGCCCTGGATGCCCAGGCGCATGGCGTCGCCGGCCTTTAGGTACAGAGGCGGCTTCTGACCCAGGCCCACGCCGGGCGGGGTGCCGGTGCTGATGATGTCGCCTGGCAGCAGCGACATGAACTCGCTGATGTAGCTCACCAGCTTCGCCACCGGGAAGATCATGGTGCGGGTGCTGCCGTCCTGGAAGCGCTTGCCGTTGACATCGAGCCACAGACCGAGGTTCTGCGGATCGGCCACCTCGTCCTTGGTGACCATCCACGGGCCGATGGGCGAGAAGGTGTCGCAGCCCTTGCCTTTGTCCCACTGGCCACCGCGCTCAAGTTGGTATTCGCGCTCGGACACATCGTTGACGATGGTGTAGCCGGCGACATGGTCCAGCGCCTCGGCTTCGGTGACATACGAAGCCTTCTTGCCGATCACCACGCCCAGTTCCACCTCCCAGTCGGTCTTGACCGAGCCGCGCGGGATCACCACCGTATCGTCGGGCCCGATGATGGACGAGCTAGGCTTAAGGAATAGGATGGGCTCGGCCGGTATCGGCGCGCCGGTCTCGGCCGCGTGGTCGGCATAGTTCAGGCCCACGCAGATAATCTTGCCTACGCGCGCGACCGGCGAACCATGGCGCACCGGGCCGCTGACCGCAGGCAGGCTGGCGACATCAATGGCGGCGAGCTTGTGCAGCGACGCGGGCGACAGCGCGGCGCCGTCGATATCCGCCACGTGGGCCGACAGGTCGCGCAGTTGGCCCTGGGCGTCGATCAGACCCGGTTTTTCCTGGCCAGACTGCCCGTAACGTACCAATTTCATGTCTTGTCTCCTTGATGATTAGTTCAGCCAGCCACCATCAATCAGATGGATGGTTCCGGTGGTGAACGATGACTCGTCGCTGGCCAGATAGACCACCAGCGCGGCAATCTCTTCGGCACGCCCCACGCGGCCGATCGGCTGACGCGCCACGAATGCCGCCCGGACCGCAGCTTCGTTGACACCGGCCTGTTCAGCCTGCGCGCGGATGCGATCCTGCAGCGAGGGCGATTCCACCGTGCCCGGGCAAATGGCGTTGCAGCGTATGCCCTGCTGCACATAGTCGGCCGCCACGGCTTTGGACAGGCCAATTACCGCTGCTTTCGAAGCACCGTAGACGAAGCGGTTAGGCACGCCGCTTTACACTCGAAGCGGCAGACGCCATGTTGATAATGGAACCACCGCCGCCTGCCAGCATGGACGGCAGATAGGCGCGGATGGTGCGGTACATCGCCTTGGCATTCAGATCGAAGCTGAAATCCCAGTCGGCCTCCTCGCAATCAAGGATGCTGCCGTGGTGCACAAAGCCGGCGCAGTTGAACAGCACGTCCACCTTGCCGGTGCGTGCAGCAAAGGCCTGCACCGCTGCCGTGTCCAGGACGTCCAAGCGGCCCGTCTTCAAGTCGCTCAATCCAGCCTTCACAGCCTCGGCAGCCAGTTCCGCCAGCGCCGAATCATCTACATCCGTAGCCCATACCGTGGCGCCTTCACGCACCAACGCTAAGGCACTAGCTCGACCAACCCCCTTGCCTGCGGCTGTGACCAGAGCCGTCTTACCTGCTACACGCTTCATTGCGATGACTCCATTGTTGTAATTCGAGCTCATCAAATTGCTCGTAAATAACTCTGGTCTACTTGCGAAATATCAGGACAACCCATCAGTCCAAGTACGCGATCGATTTCGCTACGCAGGATTTCAATCGCCCGCCCGGCCCCAGCCTGCCCCCCAGCCGCCAGGCCATAGGTCGTGGCTCTACCAACCAGCACCGCATCAGCGCCCAGAGCCACCGCCTTCACAATGTCGGAGCCGCGACGGAATCCGCCATCCAGCATCACGGCCAATCGCCCCTGAACCTCGGCTACGACCTCAGGGAGCACATCCATCGTTGACAGCGCGCCATCCAATTGCCGCCCGCCATGGTTCGACAACACGATGCCATCCGCACCAACTGAAATCGCCCGAACCGCGTCCTGCGCATTCATGACCCCCTTGATTACGAGCTTCCCTGGCCAGATGTCCCGCAGCCACTCGACATCTCGCCAACATAGCGATGGGTCAAGCGACTGACCAATCATTGAGGACGCAGCACCACGGACGCTGGTCTGCCCTGGCGGCAGCAGGTCGCCAACGTTTGCGAAATGAGGAAAACCGTGCGGAAACAAGATGTCGAAGATCCAGCGCGGATGCCGAATGACGTCGATCTTGTTTCGCCAGTTAAGGCTTAGCGGCCCAGAGAAGTTCCGCACATCCCACTCGCGCTTGCCGTAGATCGCGCTATCGGTAGTGAGTACCAGCGTGCCAATCCCTGCATCCTGGGCCCGGCGTGCAATCTTCTCTACAAACTCGCGGGTCCGGTACATGTAAACCTGCATCCATACCCGGGCATCCGCTCCCGCTCGCCGCACCACTTCCTCCAGGGATGTCGTCGAAACATTGCTGAGCACGAAAGGAATGCCTGCCAAAGCCGCGGCACGTGCCATTGACACGTCGCCTTCGCTCGACAGCAGTCCACTGAACCCCGTCGGCCCAATCAGGAACGGCGATGCAATCTCCTCACCAAGCAGTCGCCTACGTTGATTGCGCACAGTGACGTCCACCAGAGTCCGCGGTTGAAACGCGATGTTCGAGAAGACTTCACGATTCCTACGCAAAGTAGCCTCGTCTTCCGAGCCACCTTCGACGTACTCAAAACAAAAATTAGGCACCCGCCTGCGGGCCATCCCACGCAGCTCCTCGATGCTCTGAGCGCGACTTACATCCCGCCCGGTATACAAACGACGCTTCAAGTCTCAACCCCCAAAAGCTTCTGCACATCCACAAGATGCGACCGTTCGCACTCTTCAAAATTGGTCATGCCAGTTGCAACTTTATGAAAATATGTAAAACTGGTCAATCCAATTTTGGCCAATCAATACTAGGGAAATCCCCAGACTGGATCGATGCTCAAGGTTGGATGTAAGAAGATTGAGAGGTTTGCTCTCACTGGGGCTCAGGTGAGTGCCGGCCCTACACCGCACGCGCCTTCCAATTCAACAAATAGGCCAGACACACTAGCTCGGAGGACCAAAGTGAACACAAGATCGACCCCTTCCCGCCGGCTCTATCTGCAGATCGCGGATCAATTGCGGGCGCTGATTTACGAGCCGGATTTCGCTGTCAATGGCCGTCTACCGCCCGAGCGAACACTCGCAGAGCAGCTTGGCGTTTCACGGCCTTCGATTCGGGAAGCGCTCGTTGCGCTCCAACTTGAGGGCAGAGTCGAGATCCGGATGGGTTCGGGTGTCTATCTTTGCGGCGTGCCCTCCAGCTCCGAGGATGCCGCACAAGACAATGTGGAGATGGGAGACAGCCTGATCGACATCATGGGTGCCCGCGCGATCCTCGAAGGTGCGATTGCCGCGTCCGTGGCACCGCTGGCTAAACCAAAGGATGTGAAAGCGCTACGGGCCATCTATCAGACGATGGAGCGCGAATGCCAAGCAGGGCAGCTTCCGATTGCAGCAGATCGTGCATTCCACGTGCGAATCGCCCAGATGTCGAACAACGAAGTGCTCGCTCGAACCGTTGGGACACTGTACGACGAACGACAAAGCCCTATGCCATCAAAGCTGCTTGGTCTGTACGACCCAGTGGACACATGGTTTGTCGCACTCAATGAGCACCGAGAGATTCTCGAAGCGATCGAAGCTCGCGATCCCATTCAGGCTCAAGCGGCAATGCAACGGCACTTGAAAACCGCACTCAAACGGACAATGGCACGCTGAACCGCGCCGGGATTGGTGGAGGCTAGGACGTGTTGAGAATCAGCGAGAGTTGATAACCCCAGCTGCGAGATAGATCATCGCTGCGAAGCTGCTATCCGTCTTGTCGCTGCGCATTGCGATACGTTTGAACTCCTTGAGCTTGCAAAAGAAGTTCTCGATCAAGTGGCGCCATTTGTAGACCTCCAGGTCAATCTCCAGTGGCGCTCTCCTGCGGGGCATCTGTGAGATCACCACCTGCGCCCCGCGCTTGTCCAACTCCTGGATCAGCCAATTCACATCGAAGGCCTTGTCGGCAAGCAAGGCATCAAAGCGCACATCGGCAATCAGCTCTCTGACCCCTTTGGTGTCGTGGCGCTGCCCTGGCATCAAGACGAACTTCACCAGATTGCCCAACGCATCCGTCAGCGCCAGGATCTTCGTGCTCATGCCTCCGCGCGAATGGCCTATGGCTTGGCCCGAAGTCCCCCTTTTGCCCCCTGGCCGTGCCGGTGCACTTTCACAATCGTGGCATCCACCATCGCATATTCCATGTCTGGCTGCTCGCTCACTGCATCGAACAGGCGTTGGAATACGTCGGCCTTGACCCAGTCTCTAAAGCGCTTGAACACCGTGTTCCACTTGCCGAACTCTGGCGGCAGGTCTCGCCAGGGGCTGCCTGTGCGGGCAATCCACAGCACTGCCTCAACGAAGCGGCGGTTGTCTGTGCCGCTGCGCCCCGGATCACTTGGCTTGCCAAGGCAGTGCGGCTCCATCTTGGCCCATTGCTCGTCTGTCAGTACCCATCGAATGCTCATGCGCCTATTGCATCACAGCCCTCCGAGCCGTTGTGTTTGATTCTCAACAGCCCCTAGTTTATTGAAGTGCAGGCGTTAGCCTGCACGGTATCGGCAACTTGCGGCCAGTAGTTTGCCTCAGCTTACGCTAGCGTTATTGATCCGGCGGGGATTATTCATGAGGCCGCATAGGCGACATGCTTGTCACTATTGATCGGGCCCCATAAAGATTGAACTTTCTGCTGATTTTCGCGTTCGAAGCAGCATGGACAAAGAAGACGCGAGATACCAAACCCTGGAGCAGCTTCACGAGCGGCGCAAGCAAGTCATCCGACTGCACAAACGGGGCATCAAAGTCATGGAACTGGTGCAGATGTCGGGCTTGAGCTACCCGGCTGTGCGCAAGGTGCTTGATCTGTTCGAGCAAGGCGGCTGGCCAGCCATCAAACCAGCCGGTCGTGGTCGCACGAAAGGCGATGCCCGATTGCTCACGCCCGAGCAAGAAGTCCACATCCAAAAGACCATCTGCGACAAACGTCCCGAGCAATTGAAGATGGACTTCTTCCTGTGGAGTCGCGCCGCCGTGATGCAGCTTATCGAACAGGAATGTGGCTTGAAATTGGGTGTGCGCACCGTGGGCAAATACCTGGCACGCTGGGGTTTCACCCCACAAAAGCCCATCAAGAAGGCATACGAACAACGCCCCGAAGCCGTCAAGGCCTGGCTAGATGAACACTACCCGGCCATCGAGGCCAAGGCCAAGGCTGAGGGCGGCGAAATCCACTGGGGCGATGAGACCGCACTGGTCAACACCGATGTACGCGGCAGGAGCTATGCACCAGCAGGTGAGACACCCGTGGCGTTCACGGTGGGCAGCACACGCCAGAAGCTGTCGATGATCGCCACGGTGACCAACCGGGGCAAGGCACGCTGGATGATCATTGACGAGGCCTTCAACAGCGACAAGTTGATTGAGTTCCTGGAGGCCTTGATCAAGGACGCGGGCAAGAAGGTGTTCCTGATCCTTGACAACCTGCGTGTACATCACAGCAAACCGGTCAAGGCGTGGCTGGCAGAGAGAAAGGAACAGATCGAGGTGTTCTACCTGCCCAGCTACAGCCCGGAACTCAACCCAGAAGAGCGTTTGAACGCCGACCTCAAGCAGGCCATGGGCAAGCGGGTCCCGGTCAGAACAAAGGCAAAACTGCGCGATGCGGCCAACGAACACATGGCCATGCTGGAGAAGTCACCCGAGCGGGTGATGAGCTACTTTCAGGATCCCCGCGTCAAATATGCCGCCGCTTGAGACTTCATGGGGCCGGAGCAATAAAGTACTTCTTGACCCGCTCTGGTGTGTTCTCCAACATCGTCATGTGTTCAGTCGCCGCTGCGCGCAGCTTGGCCTTGGTTCGCACCGGAACCTTGCTGCCAATCGCATGCTTCAAATCTGCGTTCAGCCGCTCCTCTGGGTTGAGCTCAGGGCTGTAGCTGGGCAGGTAGAACAATTCAATGTCCTGTTTGTGCTGTGTCGCCCACTCCTTGACTATAAACTCGGCATGATTTATTCATGAACTTTTGTAGATTGCGTGAGTCGAACGTTCATGGAAAAAGAAGATGCACGCAAGCAGTCGCGGGAAGTGCTGCATGAACGGCGCAAGCAGGTCATTCGCTTGCATCGAAAAGGTGTTGGCGTGATGCAGATCGTTGAGCAAACCGGGCTCAGTTGGTCTGGGGTTAACACTGCACTGCGCCTGTTCGAGCAAGGCGGTGCGGCCGCACTCAAGCCCCACGCCAGGGGAAAGAAACCAGGTAGTGGACGCAGCCTGAGCACTGAGCAAGAGCGCGTGATTCGAATGACCATCATCGACAAACGCCCAGAGCAGATCAAGATGGAGTTCGCGCTTTGGAGTCGGCCCGCAGTGCGCGAACTCATTGAACGCGACCTGGGGATCAAGCTGTCTGTGCGGGCGGTGGGCGACTATCTGGCACGCTGGGGTTTTACACCGCAAAAGCCGATCAAGAAAGCCTACGAGCAGCGGCCCGAGGCCGTCCAGGCCTGGCTCGAAGATGAATACCCCACCATTGAGGCCAGAGCCAAGCGTGAAGGCGCAGAAATTCATTGGGGTGACGAAACAGCGCTGGTCAACACGGATGTGCGTGGCAGAAGTTACGCACCTGCGGGCCAAACACCAGTGACGCGCGCAGTCGGCGGAACGCGGCAAAAGCTCTCCATGATTGCCACCGTCACCAACCAGGGCAAAACGCGCTGGATGATCATTGACGAGGCGTTCAATTCAGACAGGCTGATCGAGTTCATGCAGGCCTTGATCAAGGAGTCGCAGGGCAAGAAGATATTCCTGATTCTGGACAACCTGAGGGTGCACCACAGCAAGCCAGTCAAGGAGTGGGCGACACAGCACAAACAGGACATTGAATTGTTCTACCTGCCCAGCTACAGCCCTGAGCTCAACCCAGAGGAGCGGCTGAACGCAGATTTGAAGCATGCGATTGGCAGCAAGGTTCCGGTGCGAACCAAGGCCAAGCTGCGTGCAGCGGCGACTGAACACATGACGATGTTGGAGAACACACCAGAGCGGGTCAAGAAGTACTTTAGTGACAAGCATGTCGCCTATGCGGCCTCATGAATAATCCCCGCCGGATCAATATATGCCCTGTGGATTCCAGCAGTCTCTTTCGCATCCGGGCCAACGTGGAGCATCCCTTCAGGGTGATCAAGCGGCAGTTTGGATACACGAAGGTGCGCTACCGGCGGCTGAAGAAGAACACGCTGCAGCCCAAGACGCTGTTTGCGCTGTCCAATCTTTGGATGGTGCGCCACCAATTGCTGGGGGTGCAGGGATGAGTGCGCCTGAAATCAGGCAAATGGCCGCCAAAGCGGTGCAAGAGAGCAGAACAGGGCTGGGAAAACAAGGCCCAAGGGCTGCCTAGACGGCATCCATCGCGCGATCTGTAAACGTCGGCCTTGTAGCACTCACACATTCGAGTTGTTCAGATGGCATGGACGTCTCCACCTACACCGCCGTTGGCCTGTTACCCGATACAAGGTGGGGCCTGGCGGTAACGGCATCAAAGTGCCAAAGTGGAAGTTCGTCGCAACCACCTTTGAACCGGAGGCCCCACCATGCAATTTACTGCAACGCTGCCAGTCATCGGAATGGATATTGCCAAGCACGTGTTCCAGCTGCACGTCGTGGATGCCGAGACAGGCGAGGTCACCCGGCACAAGCTCAGGCGTGATCGAGTAACCGCATTCTTTGCCAATCGTCAGAAGTCGCTCGTCGCGATGGAGGCTTGTGGCGGTGCGCACCACTGGGCCAGAACGCTGCAGACGCTGGGACATGAGATCAAGTTGCTGCCCGCCATGCATGTTCGTGCCTTTGTGCTGCGCGACAAGACTGACGCCCGTGATGCCCAGGCCATCTGGTCAGACAGCCAGGAAGTGGGTTCGGTAATGTGCCAGCTCGTCGATAGATTCATGAACGTCTGCCAGAGCCGTGTGCTTCTGCGCTTTCTTGAAGCTCGAATAGGCTTCCGGCTTCCAGCGCTTGGCCAGCTCCTTCAGGGTGCTCACATCGACATTGCGGTAGTGAAAGAACGCCTCCAACTTGGGCATGTAGCGCACGAGAAACCGTCGATCCTGACCAATGCTGTTGCCGCACATGGGAGCAACACCCTTGGGAACGTACTGGCGCAGGAATGCCAGAATTTCTGCCTCGGCCTGCTCTTCCGTCAGGGTGGATGCTTTCACTTTGTCCGTGAGCCCGCTGCGGCCATGGGTTCCACGGTTCCATGCATCCATCTTTGCCAATTGCTCATCAGACTGGTGGATGACCAGCACGGGGCCTTCAACGCGAGGCTCCAGCGAAGGGCCTGTCACCACCACAGCGATTTCCAGCAGGCGGTCGTTCTCGGGGCTCAGGCCCGTCATTTCACAGTCCAGCCACACAAGGTTTTGATCTGATTTTGATAGCACGGCGAGGGTTGGGGTGTTAGCTTCTGACATGGGGCGCATTGTCGCCGATGACCTAAACTCGCCGCACATGGCCTCTTCCGACGCAATTTCCCCTTCCCTGCTGTTCACACTTCTGTTTGCCTTTGCGCTGAGTGCGGGCATGCTGCTCAAACTGTGGCTCGCTTCGCGGCAAATACGCCACGTGGCACGGCACCGCAACGCCGTTCCTGCGCCCTTTGCCGAGCGCATCACCCTGGCCGCTCACCAAAAGGCGGCAGATTACACGGTAGCCAAAGCCAGGCTGGAGCTGCTGGAGCTGGCCCTGGGCACTGCCGTGCTGCTGGGCTGGACCTTGCTTGGCGGGCTGAATCTGCTGAACCAGGCGCTGCTGCACTGGCTGGGTGGCGGCATGTGGCAACAATTGGCGCTGCTGGCAGCTTTTGTGCTGATCAGCGGGCTGATCGATTTGCCGGTGTCGCTGTACAAAACATTTGTGCAGGAGAAGCGCTTCGGCTTCAACAAAATGACCCCGGCCCTGTGGCTTGCAGACCTGTGCAAGTCGATATTGCTGGGGGCTGCCATTGGTCTGCCGATTGCAGCAGCCATCCTGTGGCTGATGGGCCAGGCGGGCCCCTACTGGTGGGCCTGGGCCTGGGCCGTCTGGATGGGATTCAACCTGCTGCTGATGGTGATTTTTCCCACCTTCATCGCCCCGCTGTTCAACCAATTCAAGCCACTGGAAGACGAAGCCCTCAAGCAACGCGTGTCGCATCTGATGGAACGCTGCGGCTTCGCAGCCAAGGGGCTTTTTGTGATGGACGGCAGCCGCCGCAGCGCCCATGCCAATGCCTACTTCACAGGTTTTGGCGCTGCGAAGCGTGTGGTGTTTTATGACACGCTGCTGCGCCAGCTCACCGTGGGCGAGGTAGAGGCCGTGCTGGCGCATGAGCTGGGGCATTTCAAGCACCGGCACATCATCCAGCGCATCGTGAGCATGTTCGCGTTCAGCCTGCTGGGCTTTGCACTGCTGGGCTGGCTGTCCACCCAAAGCTGGTTCTACACGGGACTGGGGGTGTACCCTGCCATGGGCTTGTCTGCAGACTGGGGCAGCGCGCCCAACGATGCCCTGGCGCTGCTGCTGTTCATGCTGGCAACGCCCGTTTTCACCCAGTTCATCTCGCCGCTGTTCTCGCAACTCTCGCGCAAGCATGAGTTCCAGGCCGACGCCTACGCAGCGGCACAAACGCAGGCAGCAGACCTGTCTTCCGCGCTGCTCAAGCTGTACGAAGACAACGCCTCCACCCTGACCCCTGACCCGGTCTACGTGAAGTTCTACTACTCACACCCACCGGCCTCCGAGCGGCTGGCACGCCTTTCCTACACCCCCTGAATCATGACCTCCATGTTGAAGAAAAAAGACTGGTCCACCCAGACCCGCCGTGCGCTGAAAGCTCCTGAAGTTGTAGCAAAACTGGCTCAACTGGAAGGCTGGAGCCTGAGTGGCGATGGCGAGAACGTCGCCATCGAGAAGACCTACCACTTCGCCAACTACTACGAGACGATCTCGTTCGTGAATGCGGTGGCCTTCATCGCGAATGCACAAGACCACCACCCGGACTTGTCCGTGCACTACAACCGCTGCGTGGTGCGTTTGAACACCCATGATGTGCAAGGCATCTCGATCACCGACATCGAGTGCGCGGCGCAGTTTGACCAACTGCTGGTGCTGGCATGACCTTCGCAGCCCCCACCCATGGCTGAGCGCAGCGCCCTCATGCAAGGAACCGTGGTTGCCAGCCACGGCCGGCACTGCGTGGTGGAGACACCCGACGGCCAGCGCCGCATCTGCCACCCCCGGGGCAAAAAAAGCCATGCCGTGGTGGGCGACCATGTGATGTGGCAAGCCGCCCCCCAGGGCCAGGGGGACGAAGGCACGATTGAGAAGGTGCTTGAACGGCGCAACCTGTTCTACCGGCAGGATGAGATCCGCACCAAATCATTCGCAGCCAACATCGACCAGGTGCTCATCCTGATTGCGGCGGAGCCGGTTTTTTCTGAGAGCCAGTTGGCCCGTGCCCTGATCACGGCAGAGGCTACGCACATCACACCGCTGATCGCGCTGAACAAAAGCGACTTGGTGGAACCGTTTGCCCGCGCCTGGGAACGCCTGCAGCCCTATCGCCACATGGGCAAAGAAGGACAGCATTACGGCGTGCTGCCCCTGTGCCTGACGCAATCGAATGAGGTGGATCGGGAAGTGCTTTTGCAGCACCTGCGCGGCAAAGTCACGCTGGTGCTGGGGCCTTCTGGTTCAGGCAAAAGCACCCTCATCAACCTGCTGGTGCCAGGCGCTACCGTGCTGACGGGAGAAATCTCGCAGGCCCTGAACTCCGGCAAGCACACCACCACCAGCACCCATTGGTACTGGGTGGACGCCGAGCGCACCACCGCACTGATCGACTCCCCCGGCTTTCAAGAATTTGGCCTGCACCATATCGCCCCTATGCAGCTGGCCAGTTGCATGCCCGATATTGCAGCCCATGCCAATGACTGCCGTTTCTACAACTGCACGCATTTGCATGAGCCGGGCTGCGGTGTGCTGGATGCACTGAAAATGCCACCTAGCGCAGGCGGAATAAGCGCAACGCGCTATAAAATTTATAGTGATTTATTCGCCGAACTGAGCCAGCCTCGGTACTGACAAACAGGAACGGGCAGCGGCGGCAGCGAGCGTGTCGCGGCTTTGCCGGGCGCCTTCTGCTACCCCAGGAGGCGCGCCAAGGTCAGCAAGGCCAGCAGCAGCATCCAGACCACCACAGACCGCCACACCAAGCCCACCACGCTGCGCAAATGCCCCACCTCGGGGGCTACGCCTGGCGTGGAATCGCTGTCGCCCAACTCGGCATCAATCTCCAGACCTTGCTGCACCGCGGTGGGTTCTGAGCGCGCCTTCAGGGCCTCTCCACCCAGGCGCACGTTGATGGCTCCCGCCGTGGCCGCCAACACCACCCCATCGTTATCGTTGGGAAAACGCTGGGCATGAAAACGCCAGCCTTCGATGGCCTCTTCAAAACTACCAACGACCGCGAAGCTCAGCGCCGTCAGGCGCGCAGGCAGCCAGTCAATGACCCACCAAGCCTTGGCTGAGGCGACTTGCAGCGCTTCACTGGCCTGTGGTGCGGCCGGCTGCTGCCGGTGGTGCCAGTAGCGCGACACAAACTCTGCCATGCGATAGAACACCGCACCGGTGGGGCCAAGCCCCAGGGCCGCCAGAATGGAAAACCAGGCCAGCACGCCAAAGACATGTCGGTGCGCCGAAATGACTGAGTACTCGATGACGTGGCGAACAATTTCGCTGCGCGGCAGCATTCCTGCATCCACCTGCTGCCAGTGCGCCAGTCGCTCACGCGCGGCGTCTTCCTGGCCGTCTTCCAGTGCATCGCGGATGCCCGTGAAATGGTGGCTGAACTGGCGAAAACCCAGCGTAACGTAAAGCACCGCCACACTCCAGAGCACCGCAAAAGGCCAGCCCAGCCCCCACATCAAAGCCCCATGGATGGCCAAAGTCACCAACGCGGGCACCACCACCGCCAAGCTCCAGGCCACCCAGCCATGGTGGGTTTTACCAGCGTCGAAATTGCGGCTCACAGACAGCGCCCACGCGCGCAAGCCGGCATGGATGGGATTGGTTCGGGCCAGAGGGCGTGCCTGCTCGATCAGCAGAGCGAACAGGATGGCAAAGAAATTCATGCGGCCAATGATAGCGGGGCCTGACGAGCCACCAAGCCCTGCGCCACCCGCATCCAGTCGCTATGGCTACTCAAGCGCTCAGGAATCGATAGAAATTGCGCAACATGCCTGCCGTGGCGCCCCAAATGAAACGAGACTTGGAGCCATCTTGATACGGCATGGAAAACCACTGCCGCTCAACGCCCCCGCTCTCAAACACATGCCTGCGATGGTTTGCCGGATCCATCAAAAACGCCAGAGGCACCTCGAACAGATCGGCCACCTCGTAGGGGTTGGGATTCAGCTCACAGTCGGGAGCAACCAAGGCCACCACCGGCGAGATGATGAACGAGGATCCAGTAACGTAGGTGGGCAGCACCCCCAACACTTCCGCGTGCCGCGCGGCCAGGCCCACTTCCTCTTCGGCCTCTCTGAGCGCAGTGTGCGCCGGGCTGGCATCTTCTGGATCGGTACGACCGCCAGGAAACGCCACCTGCCCCGAATGCGTGGAGAGGTGGGCGGTGCGCTCGGTCAGCAGCACCATGGGCTCATCGCGCAGCACGATACCGAGCAACACCGCAGCCCGTGCCGGTGAACGGCTGGCGTACGACTTTTCGAGTACCACCTCTGGCTCCCACTGTGGCGGGGCTACAAAGCGCTGGCGCAGCGCTTCAGGCGTGAGGGCTGCCCGAGGAACGGCAGGCAAATGGATGTCGACCGCTGCAATGGGCACTTGGCGCGGATCAAAATCCGGCAAGGTCGTGGGCGACGCTGCCACAGGACGATCTGAAGGGCTGGTGGTACTCACGGGTGTGGGCGGGTTGGCTGGCCTGAAGCGGGCACGAGGGCCTGCTCAAACTTCCTGGTGGTTCGCCAAAAGATTGGCGCTGGTAACCATCCAGGCATCAGAAACGAAAAAACCGCTACAGGCCTGAGCACTGTAGCGGTTTGCGTATCAGGGGATGCCTGCGCCTTAAGCGGCGGTGGCAGCAGCCTTGACGCGCGAAGGCAGCTTTTCCTTGATACGTGCCGACTTGCCGCTGCGGTCACGCAGGTAGTACAGCTTGGCACGGCGCACGTCACCACGACGCTTGACTTCGATGCCAGCGATCAGCGGGCTGTAGGTCTGGAACGTACGTTCCACGCCTTCGCCGCTCGAGATCTTGCGCACGGTGAAGCCGCTGTTCAGGCCGCGATTGCGCTTGGCAATCACCACGCCTTCGTAAGCCTGCACGCGCTTGCGGTTACCTTCCACCACGTTCACGCTCACGATGACGGTGTCACCAGGGGCGAATTCGGGGATGGTCTTGTTCAAGCGGGCGATTTCTTCCGCTTCCAGGGTCTGGATCAGGTTCATGTTGATATCCAACGATCTTGTCCGCGCCACAAATGGCTGCGTCGGGATTGACGTTCAGGTTTTGCCGAGGTGAAACCTCTCACAAAACGGCCGGCCAGAGGATCGAAAAGCCTGCCATTATAACCCGTTAGCGCGATTTGGCGAGTACCGCTTCGTCGGCTGGCTGCAACGCACCCGCAGCGCGCGCTGCATCGATCAGGTCGGGCCGGTGGCGGGCCGTGATCAGCAGCCGCTGGTCCCGCCGCCAGCGCTCAATCTGCGCATGGTGGCCCGACATCAAAGGCGCCGGAACCGCCCTGCCCGCCCACTCTTCGGGCCGCGTGTAGTGGGGGCAATCCAGCAAGCCATCCAGCGCCGGGTTGAAACTGTCGAACTGGTGGCTGCCTTCATCGCTCAACACCCCTGGCTGCAAGCGGGCCACGGCATCCAGCAACGCCAGCGCCGCAATTTCGCCACCCGACAGCACAAAATCGCCCAAGCTCAACTGCACGGTGACATGCGCATCGATGAATCGCTGGTCCACCCCTTCGTAGCGACCACACAGCAAGATGGCACCAGCGCTGGCAGACCACCTCTCTACCTCCGCATGGTTGAGCTTGCGCCCGATGGGAGAAAAAAGCACCAGCGGCGCTTGCGTATCCAGTGCTTCGCCACGTTGATCACGGATGTGGTTCAGACACCGCTCCAGGGGCTCGGCCATCATGACCATGCCTGGCCCGCCACCGAAGGGCCGGTCATCCACGCGCCGGTAATTGCCCTCGGCATGGTCGCGCGGGTTCCACAAGTGCACATCGACCTGGCCACTGGCGTAAGCACGCCGCGTGATGCCTGCCGTCAAAAACGGGGCAAACAGCTCGGGAAACAGCGTGATGACATCGAAACGCATGGCGGGGCGCGACCTCTGCGGCTTCAATAATCAGGCTGCCAGTCCACGGTGATGCGCTTTTCCGCCAGCTCCACCTTGTCCACAAAGGCAGACACAAAAGGAATCATCCGTTCCTGTGCTTTTCCGTCCTGCTCATAGGCCAGCACCAGCACGGTTTGCGGCCCGGTAGACATCAATTCACGCACCTGGCCCAGCGCAACCCCCTCTCGGTTGACCACCTGCAGGCCGATCAGATCCACCCAGTAGTACTCGTCCGTACCGGTCGATGGAAAGCTGGAGCGCGGCACGAACACGCGGGCGCCCCGCAGTGCTTCTGCGGCATCGCGGTCATCCACACCTTCGGCCCAGGCAACCACAGTGTCCGAGTGGTCCTTGGCCTGGCGGATGTTGAGCAGCACGGTACCCGTGAACGCCTTGGCGCCGCGCTCAGACGGTTGCAAAAACCAGCGCTTGGCAGAAAACAAGGCTTCAGGGTCGGCACTGTGCGGCACGACCTTGAACCAGCCCTTCACCCCCCAGGCGTCGGCAATGCGCGCCACTTCAATGGCATCTTCGGGCAGGTTTGCGGCTTCGAGGTGGAGGGATGTGGCCATTTTTCGTTCAGACAAAAAGAAAAGGGCGGGATCCGCCGGGAAAACCCACGGAACCCGCCCTTCTCGGGGGACTTTAAGCAGCCTTCTTGGCAGCTTGCTTGATCAGGCGGTCCACGGTAGGCGAGGACTGGGCGCCCACGCTCTGCCAGTACGTCAGGCGGTCTTGCACGATGCGCAGACCTTCTTCGGTTTCCTTGGCGGTGGGGTTGTAGAAGCCGATACGTTCGATGAAACGGCCATCGCGGCGCACGCGCTTGTCAGCAACAACGATGTTGAAGAAAGGACGGCCCTTGGAGCCGCCGCGAGAGAGTCGAATAACGACCATGATTTATCCTTCGGGTGGTGAGCCAACGTCAAAATGCGCGGGCCACGGAAATTTCGCAACGTTTGAGACACGCGACATGACCACCCGGCCAGCGACACGTTGCAAAGCCTGCAATTATATCCACAACCCTCTTGTATGCCCATCATCCGCCCGAGCACCGACGCAGACCTGCCCGCCATTACTGCCATTTATCGCCACCACGTTCTTCACGGCACAGGCACTTTTGAGATAGACCCGCCTTCCGAAGCTGATATGGCTGCACGCCGCGCAGACGTGCTGGGCCGCAACCTGCCCTGGCTGGTGGCCGAGAAGGACGGCGAGGTGCTGGGCTTTGCCTATGCCAACTGGTTCAAGCCCCGCCCGGCGTACCGCTTCTCGGCGGAAGATTCGATTTATGTGGCCGACGCTGCCCGGGGCATGGGCGTGGGCCGCAAGCTGCTGGCCGAGTTGGCCGTGCAAGCGGAAGCGGTGGGCGTGCGCAAGTTGCTCGCGGTGATTGGAGACTCTGCCAACGCTGGCTCCATCGGGCTGCACCGCGCACTGGGGTTCACCGATGTGGGCGTGATGCGCTCGGTGGGCTGGAAATTTGGCGCCTGGCGCGACATCGTGCTCATGGAAAAGACCCTGGGCGCGGGGGACACCACTTCACCGGAATAATGCGCCCCCATGAAGAACAAAACCCTGGCCGCCTGGCTCGCCTTCGTGGGGGGGCCCTTGGGCCTGCACCGCTTTTATCTGCACGGCCTGACCGACATGCTGGGCTGGTTGCTACCCATCCCTACCGCACTCGGTCTGTATGGCATTCAGCGGGTGCAGCAGTTTGGGCAAGATGACCAGTACAGCTGGTTCTTGATACCGCTGCTGGGCTTCACCATTGCGGGCTGCGCACTGCGGGGGATTTTGTACGGCCTGCAAACCCCGGAGCGTTGGAACGCGCGCTACAACCCCAGCGCTCCCGAACTGGCGGCTGCGGGCCAAACGCGGTGGCTGACCATTGGGGCGATGGTGGTGTCGCTGCTGATGGGCACCACGGTGCTGATGGCGAGCATTGCCTTCAGCTTTCAGCGCTACTTTGAATACCAGATCGAAGAAGCCCGCAAAATCTCGCAGTAAAAAACACAACGCCCTGTTTGGCTTGACAACCAAACAGGGCGTTGACGCTTTATGGACAAGCGCAGGCAGCTATCATTTCAGTAGCAATCAATACAACTGCAGGCTCACCCAGTAAGCAATGGCCGCAACAAAGGCGCTGGCTGGAATGGTCAAGATCCAGGCCCAGACGATGTTGCCAGCCACCCCCCAACGCACCGCGCTGGCGCGCTGCGTAGAACCCACGCCCACGATGGCACCGGTGATGGTGTGCGTGGTGGAGACTGGAATGCCCAGCGTGGTGGCCAGAAACAGGGTCAACGCGCCACCGGTTTCGGCACAGAAGCCGCCCACAGGCTTGAGCTTGGTGATCTTCTGACCCATCGTCTTCACGATACGCCAGCCGCCGAACATCGTGCCCAGGCCAATGGCCACATAGCAGCTGACAATCGTCCAGGTGGGCGGCGATGTGTCTGCCGTGGTCGCATAGCCGGTGGCAATCAGCAGCAGCCAGATGATGCCGATGGTCTTTTGCGCGTCATTGCCACCGTGGCCCAGGCTGTAAGCGCCGGCAGAAACCAGCTGCAGGCGGCGGAACCACTTGTCCACCTTGTTGGGGCGGGTTCGCCGGAAAACCCAGGCCACCCCCACCATCATGAGCGAGCCAAGCAGAAAGCCCAGCAGGGGAGACACGAAGATGAACGCCACCGTCTTCAAAATGCCGGTGGACACCAAAGCACCCGCACCGGCCTTGGCAATCACCGCACCCACGATGCCGCCGATGAGAGCGTGCGAAGAGCTGCTGGGAATGCCGTAGTACCAGGTGATGACGTTCCAGGTGATGGCACCTACGAGGGCGCCAAACACCACGTGCGTATCCACCACGCCCGGCTGCACGATGCCCTTGCCCACCGTGGCAGCCACGCTGAGGTGAAAGACAAAGATCGCCACAAAGTTGAAAAATGCCGCAAAAAGCACCGCCTGGGCAGGCTTGAGCACACCAGTGGAGACCACCGTGGCAATCGAGTTGGCCGCATCGTGGAACCCGTTCATGAAGTCGAACAGGAGCGCCAACGCGACGAGCAGAACCACAACCCACAGGGCTGTCTGTACGGTTTCCATGTCAGTCAGTCCGGTGGATCAGGAGTTTTCGAGGACGATGCCCTCGATGCAGTTGGCCACGTCTTCACACTTGTCGGTGATGGTTTCCAGCAGCTCGTAAATGGCCTTGAGCTTGATGACTTCACGCACATCGGGCTCTTCGCGGAACAGCTTGCTCATGGCGCTGCGCATCACGCGGTCGGCATCCGATTCCAGGCGGTCGATTTCTTCGCAGGTCTTGAGCGCGGCCTCGGCCACGGCGGGGTCGGCAATCTTGTCGAGCAGCTTGACGGCATCGCGCAGGCGCTCGCAGCACTTGAGGCTCAGGTCCGTGAGGCGGGTGATTTCTTCGGTCATGTGGCGCACGTCGTACAGCGCCATGGTCTCGGCCGAGTCCTGGATCAGGTCAGCCACATCGTCCATGGTGTTGATGAGCGCGTGGATCTGCTCCCGGTCGATGGGCGTGATGAAGGTCTTGTGGATGGCCTTGTTCACGTCGTGCGTGACACGGTCGGCAGCGCGTTCGGCGTTGTCCACGTCCTGGTTGTATTTGTCCCGCAGGTGCGGATCACCGTAGTTGGCCACCAGTTGCGAAAAAGCACGCGCGGCTTCGACGATGCGCTCCGCATGCTGGTTGAACATTTCGAAAAAATTGCCTTCGCGTGGCAACAGCTTGGCAAACAGCATGCGGGCTCCTGGTGGGAATTTAAAGATACAAAAGAACGAACGCCACAGGGTATCGTGACGGTTTTGTGACATCTCGAGTTTAACCGTGCGCGTTTGTCCGCTGGCGGGGGCAACCACTCACTTAGAGCCTGGTCAACACCCAGGCAGGTGCAAGAAGCCCCGCCAGCAAGGCCCCGAGCCCCGATGCAAGCCTGCGGACACGAGGGGTGACGGCCATGCCCGGCGGCGCACAACCCACCCGGCGCAAGCCCGCCCGCTCAAGCGCTGCGGAAGATGAAATACACGGCGCCCACCAGGCACAGTCCTGCCCACAGGTAGTCCAGCTTGAGCGGCTGGTCCATATAAAACACTGCAAACGGCACAAACACGCTCAACGTGATCACTTCCTGCATGATCTTGAGCTGCCCCACATTGAACTGCGTGTGGCCGATGCGGTTGGCCGGCACCTGCAAGAGGTATTCAAACAGCGCAATACCCCAGCTGACCAGCGCCGCCACGTACCAGGGCGAAGACGCAAGGTTCTTGAGATGTCCGTACCAGGCGAACGTCATGAACACGTTGCTGGCCATCAGCAGCAACACGGTTTGCAAAGAAATGGGCAAGGACTGGAGCGTTTGCATAAGGTGGCCAGGGGCAAGCGTGGATGCGATTGATTTTAGTAAAAATGGCCTCTAGCGCTTATGCAACAAGCGCTTACAGCTATATAAAAAGTAGCATTCAGCGCTGACTGAGCTTTGCCATAGAAGAACACGCCCTGCCCTGCCGCCGGATAGGACGGCGCTGACAACCGCATCTCCCGGCCTCCCACGTCCGGCAGTCGGAACGCTTCATACAGTGGTGCTTCGCTCGGCGCTGGGATGCATTGCTCGCAATCCGCGCCATCGCCCCCCGCAAAGACCACCAAGGAACTGATCCATGAAGTCCGCATTTCGCCTTCTCCCCGTGGCGCTGGTTGCCACATTCGCCGTGGCTGGCGCCCAGGCACAGAGCACTAACTCTTACCCCAGCCAGTCCGGTGAACGCGCATCGATGCTGCCCTACACCCATAACGGCTACACCGGCATCAGCGCCGGTCGCTCGAAGTACGATCTTTCCACCGGCCCTGCAGGCATGGCGTATGACAACTCCGACACGGCTTTCAAGATCTACACCGGGGGGTTCTTCCACCCCAACTGGGGCGTAGAGCTGGGTTACCTCAATGCAGGCAAGGCCCGGCGGCTGGGCGGTGATACCGAGGCCCATGGCTTCAACCTGAGCCTGGTGGGCCGTGCACCGCTGAACGAGCAATTCGACCTGTTCGGCAAAGTGGGTACGACCTATGGCCGCACCCGCACCTCCGGCGCCAGCGGCCTGGGCGTGCAGACGGGCAAGGAAGATGGCTTTGGCATGTCGTACGGCGTGGGTGCGCGCTGGGCATTCACCCCGCAGTGGGCCGCCGTGATCGAGTGGGAAAACCACAAACTCAAGTTTTCTGACAGCAAGCAAGACGTGAAGATGACCACGGTGGGTTTGCAATACCGTTTCTGACCACATCAAGCCTGAGCGAGCATCACAGGCGACTCAGCCAAGAAAAAAGGGACGCGGTGCAAACCACCGCGTCCCTTTTGTAACCGCTGAACCGGCTTATTCGCCCAGGTAGGCTGCGCGCACCTTGGGGTCGTTCAGCAGTTGCTGGCCGGGGCCGGTCATGGTGATCAGGCCCGATTCCATCACGTAGCCACGGTCGGCAATGGCCAGCGCACGGCTGGCGTTTTGCTCCACCAGCACAATGGTCACGCCCAGGGCGTACACGTCGCGCACCACTTCAAAGATCTTGTCCACCATGATGGGCGACAGGCCCATGGAGGGCTCGTCCAGCAGCAGCACCTTGGGCTGGCTCATCAGCGCACGGCCCATGGCCAGCATCTGCTGTTCGCCGCCCGACATGGTGCCGGCCAGCTGGTCCTTGCGCTCGCGCAGGCGCGGGAAGATGGTGAACATCTTTTCGATGTCGGCCAGGATGCCCGCCTTATCCTTGCGGATGTAGGCGCCCATCTGCAGGTTCTCGGTGATGGTCATGCGGGCGAACACGCCGCGGCCTTCCGGCACCATGACCAGGCCCTTCTTCACCAGATCCCAGGCGCCTTTGCCTTTGATGCTCTCGCCCAGGTATTCGATGTCGCCATCGTTGATGGGCAGGGTGCCGGTGATGGCCTTCATGGTGGTGGTCTTGCCCGCACCGTTGGAGCCGATCAGCGACACCAGCTCGCCTTCGCGTACTTCAAAGTCCACGCCCTTGACGGCCTGGATACCGCCGTAGGCCACCTTCAGGCCCTTGACCTGCAGCAGTACCTTGTTGGATTTCTCGGCCATTCTCAATGTCCTCCGGTGCCCAGATAGGCCTCAATCACTTTTTCGTTCTTCTGCACGGTGGCAGGGGTGCCTTCGGCAATCTGCTTGCCGTAGTCCAGCACCGTCACGCGGTCGCACAGGCCCATCACCAGCTTCACGTCGTGCTCGATGAGCAAGATGGTGCGGTTGTCATTGCGGATGCGGTCGATCAGCTCGCGCAGCTGCACCTTCTCGGTGGCGTTCATGCCGGCGGCGGGTTCGTCCAGCGCGATGAGCTGCGGGTCGGTGGCCAGGGCCCGGGCAATTTCCAGGCGGCGCTGGTCACCGTAGCTCAGGGTGCGGGCCTTGTAGTCGGCAAATTTGCCAATGCCCACGTAGTCCAGCAACTCTTGCGCACGCTTAGCGATCGCAGCCTCTTCGTCCTTGAAGCTCTTGGTGCGCAGCACGGCGCCCAGCAGGCCCGACTTGGTGCGAATGTGGCGGCCCACCATCACGTTCTCCAGCGCCGTCATTTCGGCAAACAGGCGAATGTTCTGGAAGGTGCGGGCAATGCCCGCCTTGGCCACTTCGTGCACCGCAGTGGGCTCGTAGGGCTTGCCTGCCAGCTCAAATGTGCCGCTGTCAGGGGTGTACAAGCCGGTGATCACGTTGAAAAACGTGGTCTTGCCAGCGCCGTTGGGGCCAATCAGGCCATAGACCTGACCGCGTTGAATGGTGATGCCAACATCAGAGAGGGCTTGCAGGCCGCCGAAGCGCTTGGAGATACCTGCAACCTTGAGCACCACATCGTTGGTTTTTTCTGCCATGTTCTAACTTTCTGCGATGGGTTCAAGTCTTTTGGGTCAGGCTCTTGCCGTGCTCTGGCGCAGGCCACAGGCCACGGGGACGCAGCAGCATGATGACGATCATGGCCAGGGCGATCAGCAGCTGGCGCAGGATGGCCGAGTCCAGACGACCGTCGGTCATGGCCTGCAACGGGCCAGCCACATAGCGCAGCACTTCAGGCAGCGCGGCCAGCAAAACGGCACCCAGGATCACGCCGGGGATGTGGCCAATACCGCCGAGCACCACCATCGCGATGATCATCACGGACTCCATCAGGCTGAACGACTCGGGCGAGACGAAGCCCTGGAAGGCACCGAACATGGCGCCCGACACGCCGCCGAACGAGGCGCCCATGCCGAAAGCCAGCAACTTCATGTTGCGGGTGTTGATACCCATGGCCTTGGCGGCGATTTCGTCTTCGCGGATGGCCATCCAGGCGCGGCCGATGCGCGAGTCCTGCAGGCGGTAGCAGATCACCACGGTGAAGATCACCAGGATCAGGAACAGGTAGTAGTACAGCGTGACGGAGTTGATGTCGTAGCCGAACAGTTCCAGGCGCTTGCCCAGGTCCAGACCGAAGATCTTGACCGAGTCGATCTGGCCGATGCCCTTGGGGCCGTTGGTCAGGTTGACGGGGTGGTCCAGGTTGTTCAGGAAGATGCGGATGATTTCGCCAAAGCCCAGGGTCACGATGGCCAGGTAGTCACCACGCAGCTTGAGGGTTGGCGCGCCCAGCAAGGCCCCGCAAAAGGCCGCCAACACCGCCGCCAGCGGGATCACCAGCCACAGCGAGGTGTGCAGGCCGTTGGGGAACATGGCGGCAAAGGCCGCAAAGTTGTCAGCCAGGTGCGGCGAAGCCATCAGGCCAAACAGGTAGGCGCCCACGGCGTAGAACGCTACGTAGCCCAAGTCGAGCAGGCCAGCGTAGCCCACCACGATGTTCAGGCCCAGGGCCAGCATCACGTACAGCAAGGCCAGGTCGGCGATGCGCACCCAGGCGTTGCCAAAGTACTGCAGGACCAGCGGGAGGATCAGGAGCGCAATGCCGCCCAGGACCCAGTTGATTTTGGTGTTCTTCATGGTGTGAGGCTCCTCAGGCGCGATCGGCCACACGCTCACCCAGCAGGCCCGAGGGGCGCAGCGTCAGGATGATGATGAGCACGATGAACGCAAAGATGTCGGTGTAGTGGCTGCCCAGCAAACCGCCCGTAAGCGTGCCGATGTAGCCCGAGCCGATGGCTTCGATGAGGCCCAGCAAGATGCCGCCCACCACCGCACCGGCCAGATTGCCGATGCCGCCAAACACGGCTGCCGTGAAGGCCTTGAGACCGGGCAGGAAGCCCATGGTGTGCTGCGCCGTGCCGTAGTTGGATGCGTACATCATGCCGGCGATGGCGGCCAGGATGGCGCCGATGATGAAGGTGGCAGAGATCACCATGTCGGGCTTGACGCCCATGAGCGAGGCCACGCGGGGGTTTTCCGCCGTGGCGCGCATGGCGCGGCCCAGGTTGGTGTGGTTCACCAGATAGACCAGCGAAGCCAGTGCGATGGCCGTCACACCCAGAATCAGGATCTGCGTGGGGGTGATGAAGGCGCCGCCCACCTGGAAAGGCGTGCTGGGCAACATCGTGGGATAGGGCTTGTAGTTGGGCTTCCAGATGATCATGGCCAGCGTCTGCAGCAAGATCGACATGCCGATGGCGGTGATCAGGGGAGCCAGGCGCGGGCTGTTGCGCAGGGGCCGGTATGCCACTTTTTCAATGACAAAGTTCAGGCTGGCGGCCACGATACAGGCGATGAGCGTGGCCAGAAGCAGGATGACCCAGCCCGGCGCGCCGGGCATGGCCCCTTGCATCAAGCCAATACAGCTCCAGCTTGTGAGTGCACCGATCATGAGCACTTCGCCGTGGGCGAAATTGATCAGTTGAATAATGCCGTACACCATCGTGTAGCCCAAGGCTATCAAGGCGTACATGCTGCCCAATACCAGACCGTTGATGATCTGCTGCAGCAAAATGTCCATAAGAAAAGTCCTTCGTTTGTGACGTGCCCATCGTGCAGACACCGGAATCGGTGCAGCCTTTTGGGCCCGACTGCCATCTAGCAAAAAACCCGCCAGAAATACAGCTGTGCGGGTTTGTGGTCGCGATTGTAGCGAGTACTCGTTTCGACTCCTCGCCAGCAGTTGCGGGGTTTTCCCGCGGATTTGCGCTTCATCAGCTACAAAAGCAATCCATAAGGAATTTTGATGCACCACCCGCAACCGATGTGTGAACTTATTACCCAGCCCATGCACAATCGGCATAAGGGGCCGCGCAGGCCCACGAAAAAGGGTTATTCAGCGGTTGGTGGGCGCGAAAGGTCTGCGGCGGCGTTGCGCTCGCGCAGGTCGCGCAGCTTCTGGGCGATCTTGATTTCCAGACCACGCTCCACCGGCTCATAAAAGCCGGGGTCGGCCATGCCGTCGGGCAGGTAGCGCTCGCCCGCCGCAAAACCGCCCTCCTCGTCGTGCGCGTAGCGGTAGCCCTTGCCGTAGTCGAGCTGCTTCATCAGCTGCGTGGGGGCGTTGCGCAAATGCATGGGCACAGGGCGGGTACCGTCCTGCTTCACCCAGGCCTTGGCAGCGTTGTAGGCCTTGTAAACCGCGTTGGACTTTGGGGCCACCGCCAAATACACCACACATTCGGCAAGGGCCAGCTCGCCCTCGGGCGAGCCCAGGCGCTCGTACACCTCGGCGGCGTCCAGCGCCAGGCGCAAGGCGCGCGGGTCGGCCAGGCCAATGTCTTCGGCCGCCATGCGCACCAGGCGGCGTGCCATGTAGCGCGGGTCTGCACCACCATCGAGCATGCGCACCAGCCAGTAAAGCGCCGCATCCGGGTCAGAGCCGCGCACCGACTTGTGCAGCGCGCTGATGGTGTCGTAGAACTGCTCACCACCCTTGTCGTAGCGGCGCATACGCTCGCCCAGCACCTTCAGCAGCCAGGCGTCGGTGATCTCTTCCAGCTTTTCCTGGGTGGCCGCCATGGCCAGGGTTTCGAGCGTGTTGAGCAGCTTGCGGGCGTCGCCATCGGCATAGGCCACCAGGCGATCAATTGCTATGCTTTCCATAGCTGGTACCGCTTGATGGGATTGCGCCAGGGCCACAATTTGCTTCAAATCGTCGGCGGACAGCGGTTGCAGCACATACACGGCCGCACGCGACAGCAGGGCCGAGTTCACCTCGAACGATGGGTTCTCGGTGGTGGCCCCAATGAAGGTGAACAGCCCGCTTTCGACGTGCGGCAAAAAGGCATCTTGCTGGCTCTTGTTGAAGCGGTGCACCTCGTCCACAAACACCAGGGTGCGCTGCTGCATAAGCCCATCACGCGCCGCCTGGGCACGTTCCACCGCATCGCGGATGTCTTTTACACCGCCCAGCACCGCGCTGATGCTGATGAACTGCGCGTCAAATGCGTCGGCCATCAGCCGGGCGATGGTGGTTTTGCCGACACCCGGCGGGCCCCACAGGATGCAGCTGTGCGGGCGGCCCGACTCGAACGCCAGCCGCAGCGGCATGCCCGGCCCCAGCACATGCTGCTGGCCCACCACCTCGGCCAGCGTGCGCGGGCGCAGGACTTCGGCCAGGGGCTGGTGCAAGCCCAAGGGGGAAGCGACGGGGTCAGCGGGTTTTCGGGTCATAAAGTGAAGTGCACACGGGGCGGGGCAGCTATTGCACCAAAGGCCATGCTCACTTGAAGCAAAAACATGGCTCTTCTAGCGAATAGTAGTGATGGCAATCGCCGTACGTCTGTAGACGGTGATTTCGTCGTGCGACATTTATCGAGTGCATCACTAGTGTGGTGTCTCAAAAGTAATCATCAAATAATGGTACTCGCTGCCCGCGCCACAGATGCCAAGATGGTGTCCGCACTTTTATGCCACACGAACGGCTTGGGATCCTCGTTGTGACGATCAATGTATTCCCGTATGGATTGCTCCAGCTGAGCAACGCTGGTGTGGGCGCTGCGCTTGATCCACTGCTCGCTGATCTGGCTAAAGAAACGCTCGACCAGATTGAGCCAGGACGCTGAGGTGGGCGTGAAGTGAACGTGGTAGCGAGGATGGGCTGCTAGCCAGGCCCGCACTGCCTGCGTCTTGTGCGTGCCGTAGTTGTCCATGATTAGGTGGATGTCTTGTTCGCCAGGCACCGCTGCATCGATGGCTTTGAGGAACTGCAGGAATTCCACACTGCGGTGACGGCGCTTGAGCTGTCCTATGACTTTGCCAGTGGCCACATCCAGCGCTGCAAACAGCGACGTTGTGCCATGGCGCTTGTAATCGTGCGTGCGCGTGCTGGGTTTGCCAAACGTCAGTGGTAACCCTGGTTGGGTGCGATCCAGAGCCTGGATCTGGCTCTTCTCGTCCACGCACAGCACCAAGGCGCGATCGGGTGGTGCCATATACAGCCCCACCACATCCCGTACCTTGTCCACGAAATGGGGATCCGTCGATAGCTTGAAGGTTTCTTGCAGGTGCGGCTTCAGCCCAAAGGCATGCCAGATGCGCTGCACCGTCGCGGGCGATACGCCAGCGTGCCGACTCATCTGGCGCACGCTCCAGTGCGTGGCGTTGTCAGGCTTGCTCTGGCGAACCTTGTCCACAATGAGCTGAACCTGCTCGTCGCCCACACTGCGCGGGCGGCCAGCGCGCGGGGCATCGGTCAAACCCGCCAGACGATACGCCCGGTAGCGCCGCCGCCACTTGGAGACAGTTTGCACCGTCGTGCCCAAGCGTTGGGCAATCATGGTGCCCGACTCCCCATCTGCGCAGCCCAGCACGATTCGCATGCGCAGCTTCTCGTCCTCGGGCGCTTTGCGTACGCGCAGTCGCGCATGCAGCTCTGCGCGCTCGGCATCGGTGATCTGCAGCTTCGTGGCGGGGCGTCCAGGGTGGGCCATCAGCGTAGTCTCCTATAAGGAAGCTGATTCGACCAACACCGGTCAAAATAGTTCTATCTATTTTTGAGACGCTACACTAGCATTCGCTAGAAGAGCCAAAAACATCGGGTAGCGCTTTATCTGCAAGCGCAGGCAGCTATTGAAATAATAGCAATCACCATTCCATTCATCTGGCCTATGTCCGGGGCTGCCAGTCCACCGGCCTTATTGCTTGACGATGTCTGCACCGGCCGGTGGCTTGAACTGGAAGGTGCTGGCGGGCAGCGCCGGGTTGACCTGCATGCCCTTGAAACGAATCGCCGAGCGCTGGCCGAAGCTGTCCACAATGTCCAGCGCCGCCAGTTGTTCGCCCGCAAACCCCACGCGCACGCTCTGCAACTGGCCGTCCTTGGCCTTGGGGGTGGCTTGCACCCACTGCAAGCCATCCTGGTCAGGCGCGGCGGCCAGTGTGAAATCAGCCCGCAGGGCCGACAGGTCTGCCGCCGAGGCAATCAGCGAAGCAGGCGTGGAGCCCAGTGCCTGCGCCTGCGAACGCTGGGTGACCTGGTTCAGGTCCACATCCAGCAGCCACAGGGTTTGCCCATCGGCCACGATGGTTTGCTCGAACGGCTTTTGGTAGACGAACTTGAAGCGCCCTGGGCGCTGAAATTCAAAGGTACCGCTGGATGTCTTGCTGCGTGCGGCCTGCCCGTCTTTGGGCGGAGAGGTCACCACCTGCGTGAAATCGGCCCGCCCGGTCTGCGTGCCTTTCATGAAGTTTTCAAGGCTTTTTAGCCCATCAGCGCTTGCCAGGCTTGCGCTGGCAGCTATCAAAATTGCAGTGAAAATCTTTTTCAACAAAAACTCCTAGAACGCGATGCTCGTCCCCTGACTGGCCCACAGCCCCTCGCGGGCCGGGCTGCCATGGGCTGCGTGCAGATCAGCCCTCGCGCGCCGGCACCAGCACTTCGCGCTGGCCGCTGGCCGTGAGGGCGCTGACCAAGCCGGCTTTTTCCATGTCTTCCAGCAGGCGGGCCGAGCGGTTGTAGCCAATGCGCAGCTTGCGCTGCACATAAGAGATGCTGGCCTTGCGGTCTTTCAGCACCACCTCGACGGCTTGGTCGTACATGGGGTCTTTCTCACCGCCTTCACCCCCCTCTGCCGACAAATCGCCGTCGCCCTCTACAGTGCCACCTTCCAGCACCCCTTCGATGTAGTCCGGCTCCCCTTGTTCCTTGAGGTAACTGACGACACGGTGTACTTCCTCGTCTGACACGAAGGCGCCATGCACCCGAATGGGCAGGCCCGTGCCGCTGGCCATGTAGAGCATGTCGCCCATGCCCAGCAGGGCTTCAGCGCCCATCTGGTCAAGAATGGTGCGGCTGTCGATCTTGCTGCTCACCTGGAAGGCGATGCGGGTGGGAATGTTGGCCTTGATCAGACCAGTGATCACGTCCACGCTGGGGCGCTGGGTGGCCAGAATCAGGTGAATGCCAGCCGCACGGGCCTTTTGCGCCAAGCGCGCAATCAGCTCTTCGATCTTCTTGCCCACCACCATCATCAGGTCGGCCAGCTCGTCGATGACCACCACAATATGCGGCAGGCGCTGTAGCGGCTCGGGCTCTTCAGGCGTCAGGCTGAAGGGGTTGTAGATGAACTCTTCCTTGGCCTTGGCTTCGTCGATCTTGGCGTTGTAGCCTGCCAGGTTGCGCACGCCCAGTTTGGACATGAGCTTGTAGCGCCGCTCCATCTCGGCCACGCACCAGTTCAGGCCGTGGGCGGCCTGTTTCATGTCCGTCACGACCGGAGCCAGCAGGTGCGGAATGCCTTCGTAGACCGACATTTCCAGCATCTTGGGGTCGATCATCAACAGGCGCACATCGCGCGCCTCCGCCTTGTAGAGCAGCGAGAGAATCATGGCGTTGATCCCCACCGACTTGCCCGAGCCCGTGGTACCGGCCACCAGCACGTGCGGCATCTTGGCCAAGTCTGCCACCACCGGGTTGCCCACGATGTCCTTGCCCAGGCCCATGGTGAGCATGCTCTTGGCGTCGTGGTAAATCTGTGAGCCCAGGATTTCGGACAGGCGAATCGACTGGCGCTTGGCGTTAGGCAGCTCCAGCGCCATGTAGTTCTTGCCCGGAATGGTCTCCACCACGCGGATGGACACCAGGCTGAGCGAGCGCGCCAGGTCTTTGGCGAGGCCCACGATCTGTGAGCCTTTCACGCCCGTGGCGGGCTCGATTTCATAGCGTGTGATCACCGGGCCGGGCATGGCTGCCACCACGCGCACTTCCACGCCAAAGTCCTTGAGCTTTTTCTCGATGAGGCGGCTGGTCATCTCCAGCGTGTCGGAAGAAACGGTTTCCTGCTTCTGTTGCGGCCCGTCCAGCAGATCCACCATGGGCAGCTTGCTGTCAGGCATGTCGGTGAACAAGGGCTTTTGCCGCTCTTTCACCACCCGTGCGCTCTGGGGGGTATCCACCAGCACAGGCTCGATGATCTGCACGGGCTCGGGGTGGTGCTCTTCGCTCTCGGTGCGCTCCTCGCGCACCACCACCGCACGTTCGCGCGCGGCCTTGCGGCCCACGGCCACGTCCTTGGCCACTTCGCGCTGCGCCAGGCGCGACTGCACCAGCGCATCAATGCGCCCACCCAGCCACTCGGCCACATGCCCCCACGAAAAGCGAAACACCATGGAAGCGCCCACCACCAGCAGCACGATGCTCACCAGGCCCGAGCCGGTAAAGCCCAGCCACTTCATGGCACTCAAGCCCACCGTGTAGCCCAGCACCCCACCACCGTGGCCGCCCGGCAGGTACGACTCGAACCGGTACAGGCGCGACCATTCCAGTGCGGCACTGGCGCAGACGAGCAAAATCAGCCCCACCCAGAACACCAGACGGCGCATGGCGGGCGATGGAGCGCCTTCGGGCACTTCACCACCGCGCATCCACCGCGCCAACGACGCAAACCAGGCGCACACGGCCGCTGCCACGCACCACCACACCGAAAAACCCAGCGCGAAGTAGCTGCCATCAGCCAGCCACGCCCCCAGGCGCCCCGCCCAGTTGGCCACCATGCGCGACGAACCCACGCCCGATGAGGACCAGGACGGGTCTTGAGCCGAATAGCTGACCAAGGCCAGCAACCAGAAAATCAGGGCCAGCAGCCCCACCAGCAAACTGACCTCATGACCGAACCGGGCCGCGCCGGTGCGGGGGGGCGACTTGGCCGCCGCAGAAGCATTCAAGGTATTGAGGGAATAAGTCATAACGTGCCGGGCAAGCTTACCCCATGGGCAAGGGCAGACCGCGCCCGCAGCGGTGCGGACATGGCCTTCAATTCAGGGAGTTCAGGCGCTCTTTGAGCAGGGTCACGCCACTGGGCAAGGTCTGGATAAAGGCACGCTCTTCCAGGTCTTTCATCACGCGGCTGACCATCTCGCGCGAGGCACCCACCATCTTGGCCAGATCCTGGCGCGAGATTTTCTCGCGAATGATCCACTGGCCATGAGCATCTTGCACCGCAAACTCCAGCAGGGCATGGGCCACGCGGCCATACACATCCAGTAACGCCAGTGACTCAATTTTGCGGTCGGCATGGCGCAGGCGCTTGACCAGACCGCGCATCACCACCAGCGACATGGAGGCGTTTTCCGCGAGGCAGCGGGCAAAGTCCGCCCGGCCGAGCAGCAGCACATCGGTCTGCACCTCGGCCCGCACCGTGGCCGAATGCGGCTCGTTGTCGATGATGCTCATCTCGCCGATGTAGTCGCCCGGCCCCAGAGTGGCCAGAATCACCTCACGGCCCCGGCTGTCGGCCGACACCACGCGCGCCCTGCCCGTCAGCAAAATGGCCAGGGCGTTGGACTTTTGCCCTTGCTCGACCAGCACCTCACCGCGCTTGTAGCGTTGCTTGGTCACCGCGCCGCTGATCACTTCCGCCTGCGTCACCGTGAGCAACGAGAACAATGGCACCCTGCGCAGCAGGTCCAGGTTGGACAACATGGTTGACATGGAAAAGACTTCTCCTCAACAGCAAAACGAACCCATCCCAACCACCACGGTTTTGATGGGTTCTTACAATCACCACGATTGAAAACGGCCTGTTCCTGTGTGCCGCCCCTCGGCGGATACTTGGTGGGCTCTCTTTTTATTTTCCAACAGCGCCCAGCCTCCCTGGCAGGCGCGCACAACACAGGCTTGTACCATGTCCATCACCCAACACGCGAAAGTTCTGATCCTCGGCTCTGGCCCTGCCGGCTACACCGCAGCCGTTTACGCTGCGCGTGCCAACCTGAACCCCGTGCTGATCACCGGCATGGCGCAGGGCGGGCAGCTGATGACCACCACAGAAGTGGATAACTGGCCCGCTGACGTGCACGGCGTGCAAGGCCCGGACCTGATGCAGCGCTTTCTGGAGCACGCCGAGCGCTTCAAGACCCAGATCATCTTCGACCACATCAACAAGGTCGATTTCAGCAAGCGCCCCTTCACCCTCACAGGCGACAGCGGTACCTACACCTGCGACTCCCTCATCATCGCCACCGGCGCATCGGCCAAGTATCTGGGCCTGCCCTCGGAAGAAGCTTTCATGGGTCGCGGCGTGTCGGGCTGCGCCACCTGCGATGGTTTCTTCTACCGCGACCAGGACGTGTGCGTGGTGGGTGGCGGCAACACGGCCGTGGAAGAGGCGCTCTACCTCTCGAACATCGCCCGCAAGGTCACGCTGGTGCACCGCCGCGACAAGTTCAAGGCCGAGCCCATTCTGGTGGACAAGCTTAACGAAAAAGTGGCTGCCGGCAAGATCGAGCTGAAGGTGTTCCACACCCTGGACGAAGTGCTGGGCGACGACACCGGCGTGACGGGCATTCGCATCAAGAGCACGCAAGACGGCAGCACCCAGGACATCGAGCTCAAGGGCTGCTTCATTGCCATTGGCCATGCGCCCAATACTGAAATCTTCCAGGGCCAGCTGGAGATGGACAACGGCTACATCGTCACGCAGGGCGGGCTCAAGGGCTTTGCCACCCAGACCAGCGTGCCCGGTGTGTTTGCCGCAGGCGACGTGCAAGACCACGTGTACCGCCAAGCCATCACCAGCGCGGGCACGGGCTGCATGGCCGCACTCGATGCGCAGCGCTTCCTGGAACAAGAGGCTTGATCGAAAAGCAGGCCGCAGGCTATAATCTGCGGCTTTGCTGATTCCTGCCCGCCGTCCTGGCGGAACTTCAGGTTCAACAATCGGGTTACCGCCACCCTTTCTGGCGAGGTGAGACCGCTAGCGAGCCCTGCGCACTTTGCCAGGGCGCCCGCAAATGGTCGTTATAAAAGTATCGGAGTGTCCTGATGGCACGCGTCTGCGACGTAACGGGCAAGAAGCCCATGACTGGGAACAACGTTTCCCACGCCAACAACAAAACCAAGCGCCGGTTCCTGCCGAACCTGCAATACCGCCGTTTCTGGGTTGAGAGCGAAAACCGCTGGGTGCGCCTGCGTGTTTCGAGCGCTGCCCTGCGTTTGATCGACAAGAACGGTATCGACTCGGTGCTCGCAGACCTGCGTGCCCGTGGCCAGGCTTAAGGAGTAGCACCATGGCAAGCAAAGGCGGACGCGACAAGATCAAGCTGGAATCCACTGCGGGTACCGGCCACTTCTACACCACGACCAAGAACAAGAAGACCATGCCCGAGAAGATGCTGATCATGAAATTTGATCCAAAAGCTCGCAAGCATGTGGAATACAAGGAAATGAAGCTGAAGTAATTCAGCCCTCTTCCCCAAAAACCGCCCGGCAGCAATGCCCGGCGGTTTTTTTATGTCTGCGCTATTTGCATCTGACTTGCTGGCGGCCAATGAGGGCAATTACCTCAAGACAACGCTTCTGGAAATCCTGAGTACCGGACTGCCATGCCAATACGGCAGCCCATGTACTTCACCGCAGCAGTCTTTAGCGCCAGCAGAGGCCCCTAGGCAACCGAGCCTTTACGGAGCGCCGGCTAGATCAGGCCTGCACGGAGCGCAAGCGCAAAGAGAACTCGCGCAGCGCGGCAATGCCGCTTTCTTCAGCGCGGCGACACCAGGCCTGCAAATCTACAGTGAGCTGCTCGCGCGAGTGAGAGGTGTTAAGCCACAACTGGCGCAGTTCTTCGCGCATGGTGACCATGGTGTCCAGCGCAGGGTACGCGGCACGCACCTGGGCCAGTTGGGGCAAGGCCTGCGCAGGCACTTTCTCGGCGTCGCGGTGCAGCCAGCGCTTGGCGGCCTTGAGCACGGACACATCGCCATGGCGCGCCTTCAAGGCAGCGATTTCATCCTTGCACGCCTGGCGCACACCCCGGGCATAGCCCGCCATCACCTCGTAGCGGTTGGCGATCAAGGCTTCCAGCGTTTTCTCATCAGCCACAGGCTTGGGGGCACCCAACTGCAGCTTGGGCGGCACCTTCTTCACCGTGGCCCAGCCCACCTTTTGCATCAGGCTGATGTACAGCCAGCCGATGTCGAATTCAAACGGCTTGACCGAGAACTTGGCCGCCGTGGGGTAGGTGTGGTGGTTGTTGTGCAACTCTTCCCCGCCAATCAGGATGCCCCAGGGCGAGAGATTGGTGCTGGCGTCTTGCGCCTCGAAGTTGCGGTAGCCCCAGTAGTGGCCCACGCCGTTGACCACCCCGGCCGCCCAGAACGGAATCCAGGCCATCTGCACCGCCCACACGGCAGCGCCTGCAGCGCCGAACAAGGCCAGATTCAAAATCAGCATCAGGCCCACGCCCTGCCAGCCAAAGCGGCTGTACACGTTGCGCTCCACCCAGTCATTGGGGGTGCCATGGCCAAATTTCTGGAGGGTTTCGGGGTTTTTGGCCTCAGCGCGGTACAGCTCGGCGCCGCGCCACATTACGGTATCCAGCCCACGCGTTTGCGGGCTGTGTGGGTCGTCCGGCGTTTCGCACTTGGCGTGGTGCTTGCGGTGAATGGCCACCCATTCCTTGGTCTGCATGCCCGTGCCCACCCACAGCCAGAAACGGAAGAAATGCGAGGGGATGGCGTGCAACTCCAGCGCCCGGTGGGCCTGTGCGCGGTGCAAGAAGATCGTCACCGCCGCGATGGTGATGTGCGTCGTAACCAGCGTGTACAGCACGATCTGCCACCAGGTCAGGTTCCACAGGCCATGGCCCAGCCAATCAATGATGGCGTCCAACACCGCCCAATCAGGTAACAACATATTCACACTGCCTCTTCCACACACAAAACAGCCCACGCGGGGCACTCGACACAAATTCTAGGACGGCATTCCATTTTTGGGGATCGGGGTTCCCCGCGAATGGACGCCGCCAGGGGCAACACAGTTGCCCGGGGATCAACCCTTGCGCGTCCACACGGCGGCGAAGAAGCCGTCCGTCTGGTGGCGGTGGGGCCACATGCGCAAATAGGCTGTGCCAGTCTCGCCACCGCTGCACAGGCTGGCGGCCTGCTCCACTTTCAGCTGGCCCAGAACTTCACCCGCATCCAGCGGCACGAAATCCGGGTGGGCTGCGGTAAATGCTTCGGCAATGGCCTCGTTCTCCTGCGGCAAGATGCTGCAGGTGGCATAGACCAGACGCCCGCCCGGTTTGAGCAAGCGGGCGGCGCTGTCCAGAATGGCGGCCTGTTTGACCACCAGCTCTTGCACCGCCTTGGCAGACTGGCGCCATTTGAGGTCAGGGTTGCGGCGCAGCGTGCCCAGGCCCGAGCAAGGGGCGTCCACCAGCACGCGGTCGATCTTGCCGGCCAGGCGCTTGATGCGCTCGTCGCGCTCGTGGGCAATGGCGGCGGGGTGGATGTTCGACAGGCCGCTGCGGGCCATGCGGGGCTTGAGGGCATCGAGCCGGTGGGCCGACACATCAAACGCGTAAAGGCGGCCCGTGCTGCGCATGGTGGCGCCAATCGCCAGGGTCTTGCCACCAGCACCGGCACAAAAGTCCACCACCATTTCGCCGCGCTTGGCGTCCAGCAGCAATGCCAGCAGTTGCGAGCCTTCGTCCTGCACCTCGATGGCGCCACGGGTGAAGGCGTCGAGCTTGGTCAGTGCGGGCTTGCCCTCAATGCGAAGGCCCCACGGGGAATATGGCGTCGCTACTGATTTGATAGCTGCCTGCGCAAGCTCCTTCTGCACATCAGCCCGTTTTTCCTTCAAAACGTTGACGCGCAGGTCCAGCGGCGCGTTCTGCGCCATGCTTTCAGCCAGCGGCCAGAACTCATCGCCCAGCTGGTCCTTGAGGGGCTGTACCAGCCACTCGGGCAGGTTGTGGCGGTGGCGCTCCATCAGGTCGGCGGGGTTGATGGCGTCGCACTGGTCGAGCCAGTTCTTTTCCTGCTCGGTCAGCGCACTCTTCAAAAAGTCACGTGGGCCATGAAAGCCCAGGATGGCCAGGCGCCGCTCCTTGGGGCCAGAACCCGAGGGCGCGAGGTGGTCGAACAAGAGCTTTTTGCGCAGCACGGTGTACACCGTTTCTGCCAGGGTGGCGCGCTCGCGCGGGCCCAGGCCGCGGTTGTCGCGAAAAAAGCGGGACACCACGGCGTCGGCCGGGTGTTCAAACGTGAGGGTCAGCCGCACCAGCTCGGCACAGGCGTCAAGAAGAACTTTGGGATGCATCCCCCGATTGTCCCACTATGGCCCCAGGCCGACCTGCGCCGGGCCCACCCTACCCCGCCAGAGCCCCTGGCCTTTGCCACAAGCAGGGGCCCTTCAGCGCGAAAACACCGGCTCGAACGCCGAGCGCCGAATCTCCTGCAGCGTGGGCGATTCACCCGCCCACAGCACCAGCACCGGGCCAGGCAGCCCGAGCGTGCGCTCCAGCGAGCGGCACAGCTCATAACGGTCTTCATCGTCCATGCTGGGTAGCTCCACAAACAACAGGTAGGCACGGCGCTGAGGGTGCTCACGCAGGTTCTTGCGCACCAGCCAGGCCCGCGCAATGGGGGTGCAGTGGGCCAGCTCGGCCTGAAACTCCCCCAGCTCGAACTCGCTCAGATCGTGGCGTGCGATGTGGCTGAAGTAGGCCGGGTGGCTCAACTCTTCCCAGGCGCGCTCCTCCGATTCCTGGGCGCGCTCCAGCCGCTTGCGCCATTGCTTGAAGGCGGCCGCGTCGTGGTCATAGCCCATCCGGGGGGTTTCCAGTTCGGCCAGCGCCGTGCGGGCGGCCCACCAGCGGTCGTTGCTGCCCACGTCCCACAAACGGTGCAGGCAGGCCAGCCTGGCTTCGCGGTCTCCCTCGGGCAGCGCCTGCACCAGGCCGCGCAGGGCACCCGGGTGTTCGGAACTGCGCTCCAGCGCCAGTTCGTACAGCGGGCGCACGTCGGCGCGCGGGTCCAGGTGTTTGCGCAACCGGGCCAGCTCCACCAGTTCGGCAGCGCTGGCCTGGGCCATGCCAGCCTGCAGGGCCTCGGCACGGGCACGCACGCGCTGCAGCCAGGCGTGGTGCAGCTTCCATTCGGTGGCGTTGTCGGCACACCATTGCCGGTCAAAGCGGGCGATCCAGGCTTTGTATTCAGGCCCCAGCAGGGCCAGGGCGCTGCCGCGCGACCATTCCGGAAGCGTGCCAGCGGCGTCCAGCGCTTCCAGCCGGTCTCGCAGGCCAGGGTGGGTGTCGTCCAGGTTGCTGATGCGTTTGAGCGCCTGGCGCAAGGCATCGTTGGCAAATGCGGCTTCGGGGGCGCGGGCCAGCAGGCGCCGCAAACCACGGAAAGGCCCCACGGGCAATGCCTGGCTGGCTACCATGCACCAATGGTCGCGCCAGAACTCCGTTTGCAGCCAGCGCCCGCGGATCTCCACCTCGATCAATGCCGCCGCCATGACTTCGCGGCCCGCGAGGCGACCGGCAATGTGGTCGGCCTCGTATTCATCCTGCCGCGCCATCGCAAAGGTTTTGGCCGCAAAGCGGGGAAAGTACCAGCGCAGAAACGCCTGCGTGGCAACCCCAGCCACGCCGGTATCGTCGCCCAGGTTCTTGTTCAGCTGCATCCAGGACCAGCGGGTGCGATAAATCCAGGCGCCAAAGCGGCCATGGTCGCCGCGCAGGTGGCCGTATTCATGGGCCAGCACCGACAGAAACCGGCCACGGTCCAGCGCCATCAGCAGTGGCAGGCCAATCACCAGGTAATTGGTGCCACCACCGAACAGTCCATAGCGCGGAATCTGCTGGATGCTGGCGTTGAACTCATCGCTGAGCAGCACATGGTGAATCGCGGGGCCTTTCACCTTGCGGCGGATGCGCTCCAGCGCCTGGAACAGTTCCGGCGCGTCTTCTGCGGTGATCTCTTCGCCCTCAGGCGGCGCAATGCGCACCCACAACGCCCGCAGGCTGACCCATAGCAGGCTACCCGCTGCCAGCAGCAGCAACACCAAGCCGAAACGAAAACGCCCTTGCAGCAACTGCGGCAACGCCCAGGCCACCAACGCCAGTGCGACGACAGCACAACCCACCACCCAGGCGTAGCCCAGGGCGGCAAAAGCGGCTACGCTGCGCCGGTACGCACTGCTGTTTTCGGCGCTGTCTTGCTCGCTGGTGCGCACCAGATGCACAAAATCTGCCCATTCCATGGCCTAACCCCTCCCTTTTTTTATTTTTTAGCGGTACCGCCGTAGTCGGCGGCCGCAGCACAACCTTCGATCCTAACCATGAACGAAACGCTTCCTCCCTTGTCCCCCACACCCCTGGGCTTGTACCGGCACTACAAAGGCAACCTGTACGAGGTGGTGGGCACCGCCCGGCATAGCGAAACGCTGGAGCCCATGACCGTGTACCGCGCCCTGTACGGTGAACACGGCTTGTGGGTGCGCCCGGCCGCCATGTTTGCCGAGCAGGTCACCATCGACGGGGTGCTGCGCCCGCGCTTCGACAAATGTCCGGACTCTACCTCCGTCAACCAAGCAAGCGCTTGATTTGCTACTCTTTTAATAGCTGCTGGCGCTTTTTCCAAAGGCGCCGGAGCCCATTTTTCATGAATCTTGCCGTCGACGACACCGGGCTCGCCTACACGGACGACTTGGCACGTTCTACAGGCATCCCACGTCCTCCACACTGAGAGCTGACACGCCCCAGCGAAGCGGCCCTGGCCAGGCGTTCCGTCGCAGGCAGTACAAGCTGTACGACAAGACGGGGGAACGACGCCGGGGGTTGTTCTAGCCGCTCTTGGCGCAGGGTTTGGCTAAAGCGCCCGCACCAGGTTGCGCACCGCACGGGGGTAAATGATGTGCTCCTGGGTCAGCACGCGCGCGGCCAGGGTATGGGCGGTGTCATCCGGCAACACGGGAACCACGGCTTGGTCCAGGATAGGGCCCACGTCCAGCTCGGCCGTCACCTGGTGCACCGTCACGCCTGCAAACTTGCAGCCAGCGTCGATGGCGCGCTGGTGCGTATGAAGACCGGTGAAGGCGGGCAGCAACGAAGGGTGGATGTTGATGAGCCGCCCGGCGTAGTGCTCGACAAAGCCGGGCGTCAGGATGCGCATGAACCCGGCGAGCACCACCAGGGCTGGCTGGTGCCGGTCAATCGCCTGGGCCAGTGCTGCATCAAAAGCCTCGCGGCTCTCAAACGCCTTGTGGTCGAGCACGGCGGTGGCAATGCCGTGCTCGCGGGCAAACACAAGGCCTTTGGCATCGGCCTTGTTGCTCACCACGGCAGCAATGCGCACACCGTACGCGCGCTCCCACTGCTCCTGCTGCGCGGTTTTCACAATGGCTGCCATGTTGGAGCCGCCGCCAGAGATCAAAATCACAATGTTCTTCATTTGCCCGTGATTATCCCAGCCATGTCCACCCCCTTCAGCCCCGCCACCCGCCCCCTCACCCCCAACGAAGCCCGCGTGCTGGCGACGTTGATGGAAAAAGCTCGCACGGTGCCCGACAGCTACCCCATGTCGCTCAATGGGCTGGTCACCGGTTGCAACCAGAAAACCAGCCGCGACCCGGTGATGCAACTGACCGATGCCGAAGCGCAAGAGGCGCTGGATTCGCTGAAGCTGCTGACTCTGGTGTTTGAGAGCAGCGGCAACCGCACCACACGGTGGGAGCACAACTTTCAGCGCGGCGTGGGTGTGCCCGACCAGTCCGCCGCGCTGCTGGGCCTGCTGATGCTGCGCGGGCCGCAAACGGCGGGTGAGCTGCGCATCAATGCCGAGCGCTGGCACCGGTTTGCCGACATCTCGTCGGTGGAAGCATTTTTGGACGAATTGCAAAACCGCAGCCCAGAAAAAGGCGGCCCGCTGGTCGTGCTGCTGCCCCGCGCGCCCGGCGCCCGCGAGCCGCGCTGGGCCCACCTGCTGTGCGGGCCGGTAGACACCAGCCAGCACGCCTACGGCGGCCACCCGGCCCCCTCGCTGGACACCCCTGCCCCCGCCCTGCAAGCCCGCGTACAAGCGCTGGAGGCCGAAGTGGCCAGCCTGCAAGCCACGGTGCGCCGCCTGTGCGACGAGCTGGGCCTGGTGCCTGGGTTGACGAGCATGTCACCACCCGGACAGGACTGAAACGAACGACCGTGCTACAAACACAAAATCAATAGGAGACAAGCTGCATGGATCTCGCATTCACCCCCGAAGAGCAGGCCTTCCGCGAGGAAGTCCGCACCTGGGTTCAAGCCAATCTGCCCAAAGAAATCTCCCACAAGGTGCACAACGCCCTGCGCCTGACCCGCGACGATATGCAGGGCTGGGCCAAGATTCTGGGCAAAAAAGGCTGGCTGGCCTTTGGCTGGCCCAAGGAGTTTGGCGGCCCCGGCTGGACGGCCGTACAAAAGCACCTGTTTGAAGAAGAGTGCGCGCTGGCAGGCGCGCCGCGCATCATCCCCTTCGGCCCCGTCATGGTGGCCCCGGTGATCATGGCCTTTGGCAATGCCGAGCAGCAAAAGCGCTTCTTGCCCGGCATCGCCAGCGGCGAAGTGTGGTGGAGCCAGGGTTACAGCGAACCGGGCTCGGGCTCCGACCTGGCCAGCGTCAAGACCCGCGCCGAGCGCGTGGGCGACAAGTACATCGTCAACGGCCAGAAGACCTGGACGACCCTCGGCCAGCACGGCGACTGGATGTTCAACCTGGTGCGCACCAGCACCGAGGGCAAACCGCAGACGGGCATCTCCTTCCTGCTGGTGGACATGAAGTCCAAGGGCGTGACCGTGCGCCCCATCAAGCTGCTCGATGGCGAGTGCGAAGTGAACGAAGTGTTCTTCGACAACGTCGAAGTGCCCGCCGAAAACCTGATCGGTGAAGAGAACAAGGGCTGGACTTACGCCAAGCACCTGCTGAGCCACGAGCGCACCAACATCGCCGACGTGAACCGCAGCAAGCGCGAGCTGGAGCGCTTGAAGCGCATCGCCAAGACCGAAGGCATGTGGGACCCTACCGAAGGGGGCGCTGATGCGGTGCGCTTCCGCGACCAGATCGCCCTGCTCGAAGTGGACATCGTCGCGCTCGAAATGCTGGTGCTGCGCGTGCTGTCGGCCGAGAAGTCGGGCAAGAACTCGCTCGACATTGCGGGCCTCTTGAAGATCAAGGGTAGCGAGATCCAGCAACGCTACGCCGAGCTGATGATGCTGGCCGCTGGCCCCTTTGCCATGCCCTTCATCGAAGAGGCTATGGAAGCCGGCTGGCAAGGCAATTTCCCCGGCGGTGTCACCGCCAACGCGCCACTGGCATCCACCTACTTCAACCTGCGCAAGACCACCATCTATGGTGGCTCCAACGAAGTGCAGCGCAACATCGTGGCTCAGACCGTGCTCGGCTGATCCCAAGTTCCAGGAGACAAGCACATGGATTTCGATTTTTCTGACGACCAGGAACAACTGCGCGACGCCGTGCGCAAGTGGGTGGACAAGGGCTACACCTTTGAGCGGCGCCGCGCCGCGGTTGCAGCCGGGGGTTTTGACCGCGCCGCCTGGAATGAACTGGCCGAACTGGGCCTCACGGCCCTCACCGTGCCCGAAGCGCAAGGCGGCATGGGCCAGGGCGCCATCGACGCGATGGTGGTGGCCGAAGAACTGGGCCGCGGCATCGTGCTGGAGCCCATCGCGCAGTCTTTCATTGCCAGCGCTGTGCTGTCCCACTACGCCCCCGCCGAAGTGCAGTCGGCCTGGTTGCCCCGCGTGGCCAGCGGCGAAGCGGTGGTGGTGCTGGCGCACCAAGAGCGCAAGGCGCGCTACCGCCTGGACGTTTGTCAGGCAAAAGCGGCTCCAGCGCAATCAGGCTATGCGGTAACAGCTATCAAAAGCGTAGTAGCCGCAGGCGACAAGGCCGATGCCTTCATCGTGCCTGCGCAGCTCGACGGCAAGATCGCCCTCTTCTTGGTCGAGCGTACTGCGAGTGGCGTGACCACCCAGGGCTACGTCACGCAAGACGGCAGCCGCGCGGCCGAAGTGCACCTGGTCAACGTCCCCGCCACGCTCATCACCACCGACGGCCTGGCCGCGCTGGAACTGGCCGTGGACACCGGCATTGCCGCCACCTGCGCCGAAGCCGTGGGCGTGATGGACAAAACGCTGGCGATCACCGTCGAATACATGAACCAGCGCAAGCAATTCGGCGTGTTCATTGCCAGCTTCCAGGCCCTGCGCCACCGCGTGGCCGACATGAAGATGCAGCTGGAGCTGGCCCGCTCGATGAGCTACTACGCCAGCCTCAAGCTCGGCTCCCCCGCAGAAGAACGCCGCGCCGCCATGGCCCGCGCCAAGGTGCAACTGGGCCAGTCGATGCGTTTTGTGGGCCAGCAGGCCGTGCAACTGCACGGTGGCATTGGCGTGACGGACGAATACATCGTGAGCCACTACTTCAAGAAGCTCACGCAGCTGGAAGTGGCGTTTGGCGACACGCTGCACCACCTGGGCGAGGTTTCTGCGCGGATGCAAGACACGGCGGGGGTGTTTGCCTGAGCACGGCATTCGCGCAAGCGGCCTATGGGTGATCAAACCCATAGGCCGATCCGCTGGCTGGTAGTCACTCGGCCACGAATCAGACGTGGCTCATAAGCCATACCCTGCCTTACATCAGCAAGTAATCCACCGGCAGCAAGGGGGCCGGCAAGTCGGTTTCGCCCAGAGACTCACGCAGATTGATCTCCATCGCCCGGCACAGAGTGTCCAGTGGCAAATCGTTGCTCTCCAAACCAAAAGGCTCTTCAATTTCATCGCCCAGCGCATCCAGCCCAAAGAAGGTGTAGGCCACGATGGCGACGACAAAGGGCGTCATGAAGCCGGTGGTATCCACCAGACCAAAGGGCAGCAAAAAGCAATAGAGGTAAGCCGTGCGGTGCAGCAGCAGGGTGTACGAGAACGGCACTGGTGTGTTCCGAATCCGCTCGCACGAGGCAGCGGAAGCCGTCATGGCCGACAAGGTTGTGTCGATTCCCGCCGCTAGGCAGGGATCGATGCGCCCCTCGCGCAGGCACTGGCGCAAGTCTTGGCCCAGCCCCTGCATGATCGCCTCGTGCCGTACGCTGGACTGAGCCACGCGAGGCCAGTCCTGCACCGGGAGCCAACTCTGCAGCAAGGCATCATCGCTTTGCGAGCGCAAGTGCAGGCGCAGGGCGTGGACGAATGCAATCGCTCGGTGCACCATGCGCACCCGCACGTCGCCGGCGCGGTTAGTGGGGTCCACGGGCTGGTCCAGCTCAATCAGGCTCAGGCATTGGCGCGACAGGTTGCGTGTCCGCAATACCAACTCACCCCATAGCTTGCGCCCTTCCCAGTAGCGGTCATAGGCCGTGGTGTTGCGAAAGCCGAGAAAAATCGCAAGCGGCAGACCCATCAAGGTAAAGGGGATGGGAGTGAGCGTGATCTTGAAAGTGAACAGGTTGCCGTGCGCCAGCGTCACGGCCGTGGCCAGCAGGGTGTTGAACAGCAGTGTCCAGCGGATGCGCTGCAGGATGGACCCACGCAGCAACAGAAACAGACGCAGGCCGGAGGGCCGATCGCGAACGATCATGGGAGGATTTCAGGGAAAACCCTGATTCTCCCACAGGGTTTGCAGCGCCGCAGCGATGCGGTGCAGAGGGATGCTAGGCCGCCAGCCGCGACGATTTGGGCACATGCGCCAGCAAAAACTCCATCTGGTCGGCAAGGATGCGGCGGTTGCGCAGGATGAAATCTTCCCACAGGCTGGGCACATAAGGGGCATACAGCAAAGGCATGTGAGCCTGCTCGGGCGTGCGCGGCCCTTTTCGGTGGTTGCAGGCACGGCAGGCCGTGACGACGTTCATCCAATGGTCCTGCCCCTGGTGGGCGAAAGGCACGATGTGTTCGCGCGTCAACTCGTCCTCGTGAAAATGCCCGCCACAGTACGCGCAGATGTTGCGGTCGCGCGCGAACAGCTTGCTGTTGGTCAGGCCCGGCTTCAGTTCAAACGGGTTGATGCGTGGGACGCCCTTGGTGCCGATGATGCTGTTGACGGCAATCACCGATTGCTCGCCCGTGATGGCGTTGTGACCACCGCGGAAGCGGGCGATCTGCGCGCCGGACTCCCAGCGCACCTCACCTGCAGCGTAGTGGATGACCGCTTGCTCCAACGTGATCCACGATTGGGGCAGCCCCTGGGCTGACAGCTTCAAGACCTTCAAAACACGCCTCCTGGAAACTTACGCTACACAAGGATTCGGAACTCGGATGTCTCGGCGGAAGGCACTGCGCTGGTGCGCTTCCAGTCGGCCTGCAACCTTCGGGTGCCAAGCGACAGGCGCCTGCTGGGCAAGCGTCGGTCACAATATACTCTTTTTCCATGACAAATTGGCGTCTTGCGCTTGATCCACTTGCGCAGGCTGCTATCAAAAAGATAACAAGCCGATGAAGATCTTTCGCGGATTCCACCACCCTGGCATCGCCAGCGCCTGCGCGCTGACCATCGGTAATTTCGACGGCGTGCACCGGGGGCACCAGGCCATGCTGGCGCTGCTGAACAACGAAGCCGCCCACCGGGGGGTGGAGAGTTGCGTCCTCACGTTCGAGCCCCACCCGCGCGACTATTTCGCTGGCGCGGCGCGCAAGCCCGAACTGGCCCCCGCACGCATTGGCACGCTGCGCGACAAGCTGACCGAGCTGGAGCGCTGCGGCGTGCAGCAGGTGGTGGTGCTGCCCTTTAGCGCGCGGCTGGCCGCGCAGACACCCGAGGCTTTCATCAACGAAGTGCTGGTGCAAGGCCTGGGAGCGCGCTACGTGCTGGTGGGCGACGATTTCCGCTTTGGGGCGAAGCGAGCGGGTGACTACGCCATGCTCGACGCGGCTGGGCAAGCCCAGGGCTTTGACGTGGCCCGCATGAACAGCTACGAGGTGCGCGGCCTGCGGGTGTCCAGTTCAGCCGTTCGCCAGGCCTTGGGCGCAGGTGACATGGAAGCTGCTGCCGCCCTGCTGGGGCGGCCGTACACCATCTCAGGTCATGTGGTGCATGGCCGCAAGCTGGGGCGCGCCCTGGGCGCCAGCGCCGACGGCGCGCAAGACGGTTTCCGCACACTGAACCTGCGCTTTGCCCATTGGAAGCCTGCCGCCAGCGGCATTTTTGCCGTGCTGGTACACGGCCTGGGCGACACCCCCCTGCCCGGCGTGGCCAACCTGGGCGTGCGACCGTCGCTCGACCCGAACGATGTGAATGGCGGCCGCGTGCTGCTGGAAACCCATTGCCTGCAATGGCCGGACAGCCTGGGCGCCGAGGGGGCGTACGGTAAAATCATTCGCGTGGAACTTCTGCACAAACTGCACGACGAGCTCAAGTACGACGGTCTCGATGCCCTCACTGCCGGTATCGCCAAGGACTGCGCCGATGCGCGCGCCTACTTTGCCTCTGGCCACGCCCGCTCGTACACCGAGACCCGGCGCCAGACCACCCGCGACCGAATTTAGAGGGCTGCCTTTGCGCAGCGCCCGTGCTTGCGGGCCAGCTTCTCTCGTCCCAGTCACTCCCGTTTTTAGCGCCGGGTACGCCCCGGATTGCACCGCCCTAAGGTCCTTTCATGTCCGATAACGCCAGCTCCACCCCCACGAACAGCACGCCTGCCGTGGACTACCGCGCCACGCTGAACCTGCCAGATACATCCTTCCCCATGCGCGGCGACCTGCCCAAGCGTGAGCCCGGCTGGGTGAAGGAGTGGGAAGACAAAGGCATCTACAAAAAGCTGCGCGATGCCCGTTGTGGTGCACCCAAGTTCATCCTGCACGACGGCCCCCCCTATGCCAACGGCCAACTGCACATTGGCCACGCGGTCAACAAGATCCTCAAGGACATGATCACCAAGGCGCGCCAGCTCGAAGGCTTTGACGCGCTATACGTGCCCGGCTGGGACTGCCACGGTCTGCCCATCGAAAACGCCATTGAAAAGCTGCACGGCCGCAACCTGCCGCGTGACGAAATGCAAGCCAAGGGCCGTGCCTTTGCCACCGAGCAAATCGCACAACAGATGGCCGACTTCAAGCGCCTGGGCGTGCTGGGCGACTGGGACAACCCCTACAAGACCATGAACTACGCCAACGAGGCTGGCGAACTGCGGGCCTTGAAGCGCGTGATGGAACGCGGCTATGTGTACCGCGGCCTCAAGCCCGTGTACTGGTGTTTTGACTGCGGCTCCTCACTGGCCGAGTTCGAGATCGAATACCAGGACAAGAAGAGCACCACGCTGGATGTGGCCTTCAAGGCGCACAACCCTGCCGCACTGGCAGCGGCCTTTGGCGTGCCAGCATTCACGCAAGACGCGTTTGCCGTGATCTGGACAACCACCGCCTGGACCATCCCCGCCAACCAGGCGCTGAACCTGAACCCGGAGCTGCCTTATTCGCTGGTGGAAACCGAACGCGGCCTGTACGTGATGGCCGAGACCCTGGTCGATGCCTGCATGGAGCGCTGGGGCCTGCAAGGCAAGGTGCTGGCCACCGTTCCGGGCGAAAAGCTGGGCGGCTTCGAGTTTGAGCACCCGCTGTACGACGTGGCCAGTGAAGACGGCAGCCATGGCTACCGCCGCCTGTCGCCCGTGTACCTGGCCGACTACGCCACCGCTACAGACGGCACGGGTATCGTGCACTCGTCGCCTGCCTACGGCGTGGACGACTTCAACTCGTGCGTGGCGCACGGCATGAAGTACGACGAAATCCTGAACCCGGTGCAGGGCAACGGCACTTATGCGGCCGACTTCCCGCTGTTCGGCGGCCAGCACATCTGGAAGGCCATCCCCGTCATCATCGAGGCGCTGCGCAACGCGGGCCGCCTGATGGCCACCAAGGACATCACCCACAGCTACCCGCACTGCTGGCGCCACAAGACGCCCGTGATCTACCGCGCCGCCGCCCAGTGGTTCGTGCGCATGGACGAGGGCGAAGGTGTATTCACCACTGACAAGGCCCCCGGCACGCTGCGCCAGACGGCCTTGGCAGCCATCGAGCAGACCAGTTTTTATCCTGAAAACGGCAAGAGCCGCCTGCGCGACATGATCGCGGGCCGGCCCGACTGGTGTATCTCGCGCCAGCGCAGCTGGGGGGTGCCTCTGCCCTTCTTCCTGCACAAGGACTCGGGCGAACTGCACCCGCGCACCATGGAGATCATCGACCAGGCTGCTGCCATCGTGGAAAAGGGTGGCATCGAGGCCTGGAGCCGTGTGACAACCGAAGAAATCCTGGGCGCAGAAGACGCGCCGCACTACACCAAGAGCACCGACATTCTCGAAGTGTGGTTCGACTCGGGCTCCACCTTCTGGCACGTGATGCGCGGCACGCACGGCACCATGCACCACGAGACTGGCCCCGAGGCCGATCTGTACCTGGAAGGCCACGACCAGCACCGCGGCTGGTTCCACAGCTCGCTGCTGCTGGCCAGTGCCATCTTCGGTCGCGCTCCCTACCGCGGCCTGCTGACCCACGGCTTCACCGTGGACGGCCAGGGCAAGAAGATGAGCAAGTCGCTGGGCAACACCGTTTCGCCACAAGAGGTGAGCGGCAAGCTGGGCGCCGAAATCATCCGCCTGTGGTGCGCATCGACCGACTACTCGGGCGACTTGGCCATTGACGACAAGATCCTGGCCCGCGTGGTCGATGCGTACCGCCGCATCCGCAATACGCTGCGCTTCCTGCTGGCCAACGTGAGCGACTTTGACCCCGCCACCGATACCGTGCCCGCCGACCAGTTGCTGGAAATCGACCGCTACGCCCTGGCCCGCGCCAGTCAGCTGCAGGCCGACATCCTGGGCCATTACGAGGTGTATGAATTCCACCCCGTGGTAGCCAAACTGCAGGTCTACTGCTCGGAAGACCTGGGTGCGTTCTACCTCGACGTGCTCAAGGACCGCCTTTACACCACCGCGCCCAAGAGCCTGGCACGCCGCAGCGCCCAGACCGCGCTGTACCAGATCACCCACGCCATGCTGCGCTGGATGGCGCCGTTCCTGTCGTTCACTGCAGAAGAAGCATGGAAGGTGTTCGGCAAATCCGAGACCATCTTCGTCGAGAAGTTCTGGGACTTTGGTGCCACCGATGCTGCGCTGCTGGACAAGTGGGACCGCATCCGTGCCGCCCGTGAAGTGGTGAACAAGGAGATCGAAGCCCTGCGCGCCGACGGTAAGGTGGGCGCATCGCTGCAGGCCGAAGTCACGGTGACCGCCAGCGGCGAACTGCTGGAAGCCCTGCGCAGCCTGGGTGAAGACCTCAAGTTCGTGTTCATCACTTCCGCAGCCACGCTGGCCGAAGGCGAAGCCCTGGCCGCCAGCGTGACACCGAGCAGCCACGCCAAGTGCGAACGCTGCTGGCACTACCGTGAGGACGTGGGCCAGGACGCGGCCCACCCCACCATTTGCGGCCGCTGCACCAGCAACCTTCACGGCACCGGTGAAAACCGGGTGTGTGCCTGAATGGCCGCGATTCCATCCGTGGGCAACCAGTCCACCACCCGCAGCATGGCGTTGTGGCTGATATGGGCTGTCATTATTGTGGCGGCAGACCAGTGGACGAAAGAGCTGATCCTGCGCAACTACCAGTGGGGCGAAGCCACGACCATCACGAACTTCTTCAACATCGTGCGGGCCCACAACACCGGTGCAGCCTTCTCCTTCCTCTCGAACGCAGGGGGATGGCAGCGCTGGTTGTTCACGGGCATCGGCACCGTTGCCAGCCTTTTTATCATCTGGCAACTGTACAAACACCCCACGCAAAAGCTGTTCTGCTTTGCGCTGGCCAGCGTGATGGGCGGAGCCATTGGCAACGTGGTGGACCGCTTGATGCACGGCTACGTGGTCGATTTTCTGGACTTCCACGCCATGGGCTGGCACTTCCCGGCGTTCAACGTGGCCGACTCGGCCATCACGGTCGGCGCGGTCTGCCTGATCGTGGACGAGCTGCTGAGAGCCCGCCGGGAAGCCTGAGAGCGACCTGCCCTCGATACGGCCCGCCTCGTGCGGGCCGTTTTGTTTTCAGCAGCCTCATGAACGGCGATACCCCGGCAGATTGAAGGCAACGCACCTGGCTCACAGCGAGAGCACCAGCCTCTGTGAATCTGCCTGACGAATGCCCCAGTGCACGGCTTTTACCAGCAACGCATTCCGAATGCACCGATTCACTTGGGGGCTTGCGCCTTGCGAGGTGAAATCAGGGGTATGCTTCATGACAGTTTTATGACAATTCGCGTTGTGCACGTTGTTTGCTTATCCGTGGATACACGCGGGTCCAAAGAGCACTACGAACCCAAGTGGTTTTGCGCTGCTGACGGACGCCCTGCGGTACAAGCCCAAGCCCACGCACACCCCCAAGAATAAAAAGAACGCCTGCATTCCATGAAGCATTTGTTGAACTTGTTAGCTGCCGTGGCCCTGCTCATCTGGGGCACGCACCTGGTGCGTACCGGCATCCTGCGGGTATTCGGCGCCAACCTGCGGCAACTCATCTCGCGCAGCGTGAGCAACCGGTTCACCGCCGTTCTCTCGGGCATGGGCGTCACGGCTGTGGTGCAGTCCAGCACCGCTACCGCACTCATCGTGTCGTCATTTGTGGGCCAGGGGCTGGTGGGGCTGCCTGCCGCCCTGGCCGTGATGCTGGGCGCGGATGTAGGCACCAGCGTGATGGCCGTGGTGTTCTCGCTCGATTTGTCGTGGCTGTCGCCGTTGTTCATCTTTGTGGGCGTGGTGCTTTTCATTTCGCGCAAGGACACCGCCGTGGGCCGCGTGGGCCGGGTACTGATTGGCCTGGGCTTGATGCTGCTGGCCCTGCGGCTCATCACCGAGTCCACCACGGTGCTCACCCAGTCGCCCACCGTGCGGACCCTGCTGGGTGCGCTGACCAGCGATTTGCTGCTGGAGATCTTCACGGGCGCTGTGCTGGCCGTGCTGGCTTATTCCAGCCTGGCCACCGTGCTGCTCACGGCCACGCTGGCGGGCTCGGGCGGTATTCCGGTGGATGTGGCACTGGGGCTGGTGGTAGGCGCCAACCTGGGCAGCGGCTTGCTGGCGGTGGCCACGACCATGCGCTCCAATGTGCAGACGCGGCAGGTGCCGTTGGGCAATCTGTTCTTCAAGATCATGGGCGTCATCATCATGACCCCGCTGATCGGGCTGTGGCTCAAGCATGTGCGCCCCTATGTTCCCGACAACGCCTCGCTGGTGGTGCTGTTCCACCTGGCATTCAACGCGGTGGTGGGGCTGGTGTGCATCGGGCTCACAGGCACGGTGGCGCGTGCCGTGCAACGCCTGCTCCCGGTGGCAGACACGCAGGCCGCAGCAGGCAGCCGCCCCCGGCATCTGGATCCATCGGCGCTGGCCACGCCCTCGCTGGCCATTTCCTGCGCTGCGCGCGAAGCGCTGCACCAGGCCGACGTGGTGGAGTCCATGCTGCTGGGGTTGCACCAGGTCATCCGCACCGACGACCAGAAGCTGGCCGAAGACTTGCGCAAACTCGATGATCAGGTGGATGAGCTGTACTCCGCCATCAAGTACTACATGACGAAGATTTCGCGCGAGGCTCTGGACGAGCGCGAAGGCCGCCGGTGGGCGGACATCATCAGCTTCACCATCAACATGGAGCAGATTGGCGACATCATCGAACGCGTGCTCATCGACATTGAGGACAAGAAGATCAAGAAAGGCCGCCAGTTCTCCGAAGCTGGCATGGAAGAGATCAACGAACTGCACACCCGCCTGGTGGCCAACCTGCGCCTGGCGATGAGCGTGTTCCTGAACGGAAACGTGCGTGACGCACAAAAACTGCTCGAAGAAAAAGCCCGCTTCCGCGACCTGGAGCGCGCCTACTCGGCCACGCACCTGGCGCGCCTGTCAGACAACACGGTGCAGAGCATTGAAACCAGCTCGCTGCACATCGACTTGATCAGCGAGCTCAAGCGCATCAACTCGCTGTTGTGCTCCATTGCCTACCCTATTCTGGAATCGGCAGGAGCCCTGGCACCCAGCCGCCTCAAACTGCCGTCAGAACCCGCCTGACCTTGGCCATGCGGCTGGCTGGGCAGCGGTGCCGAGCCAGCCCGCTACAGGCCCAGAAAACCACCAATCACCAGCCCCGCCTCGGGCGTGAAATGGCCCTGAGCCACACGTTCGCACAGCAGCGGAATGGATAGCAACGCGAACTCATCCACCTCGCCATCCTGGTTGTGGGGCACTTGCCCCTCGGGCACCTGGGCACTGAACCAGTCGATGCGCTCTCGCATGAAGCCCACGCCCCCACCCTCGCGGCTGGGGCGGGAGAAATCCACGTGACCGCCGTGCACCACCTGCGTGAGTGCAGCCACTTCCAGACCCGCCTCTTCCCAGGTTTCACGCGCCAGCGCTTGGTGCAGTGAATCCTGCGCTGACACCATGCCACCCATCAGGGTGTCCCACTTGCCGGGGTGATTGGGTTTGGTGAGCGAGCGCCGCTGCACCCACATGCGCCCGTCCGGCGCCAAACCCACCAAGTGCACAGCGCGCGTGGCAATGCCCAGCACCCGCACAGCCCCACGTTCCACCGTGCCCACCACTGCGCCTTGTGCATTGGTTACCGCCAGCTGTTCATCGCGCCAGGGGCCACAGCGCCCCGTCTGGCGCAGCGCTGCAGCCAGCGCATTTAGGGCGGAGGTGACCTCTGCATCTGGCACAGGCAAATGCCAGGCGAAAGCCCCATTTCGCTCCTGAAAAGATAGCTGCTCGCGCTTATTCAGCAAGCGCTGCAGGCCAATATCATCCAAAACCCCTGCAGCCACCGACCCCACTTCGTGGCCAGCCACCACCAGTGGTATGCGTGGCTGGGCCGGTGGCTGCTGCGCCGCCAGCCGCGCCCCCACCAGCCATTGCGCGAACGCGGGCGTCTGAACGGCCGGGCTCACAGCGTCAGGATGGTGCACCCGGTGGTCTTGCGCGCTTCCAGGTCGCGGTGCGCCTGCTGCACGTCGGCCAAGGGGTAGCGCTGGTCGATATGGATCTTGACCTGGCCGCTGGCCACCACGGCAAACAGGTCATCGGCCATGGCCTGGGTGCTTTCACGCGTAGAGATATGCGTGAACAGCGTCTGGCGGGTGAGGTACAGCGAGCCCTTGGGCCCGAGCTGGCCTGGAGCAAATGCAGGCACGGGCCCCGAGGCGTTGCCAAAGCTGGCCATCAGGCCGAAGGGGCGCAGGCAGTCCAGCGACTTGTCCCAGGTGTCCTTGCCCACCGAGTCGTACACCACCTTCACGCCCTTGCCGCCGGTGATGTCCTTCACGCGCGCGGCAAAGTCTTCACGGCTGTAGTTGATGGCGTGCGCCGCACCATTGGCCAACGCCAGCTGGCATTTGGCGTCTGAGCCGGCAGTGCCGATGAGCTGCAAGCCCAGGGCCTTGGCCCACTGGCAGGCGATGAGCCCCACTCCGCCCGCGGCGGCGTGGAACAGCACGAAATCACCGGGCTGCAGACCTTCCACGGGCAGTGTTTTCTTGAGCAGGTATTGCGCCGTCAAGCCCTTGAGCATCATCGCAGCGCCAGTTTCAAAGCTGATGGCGTCGGGCAGCTTGCACACCGTCTTGGCAGGCATGACGCGCGCTTCACAATAACTGCCTGGTGGGTTGCTGGCGTACGCCGCGCGGTCGCCAGGGGCCAGGTGGGTCACGCCTTCACCCACAGCTTCCACCACGCCAGCGGCTTCCATGCCGATGGACGCAGGCATGTTCAGCGGATACAAGCCCGTGCGGTGGTACACATCGATGAAGTTCAGGCCGACGGCATGGTGGCGAATACGGATCTCGCCGGGGCCCGGCTCCCCCACGGGTACGTCAACAATCTGGAGTTCTTCGGGACCACCATGCTGGCGGATCTGGACGGCAAGGCTCATGGCAACAACGCTCCTGTAACAAGAGGGACAAACGGCCGCCATCCTGCCATGAATCTGCAAGCCTTGCCGGAGCGAGCCCGTTACATTCCGGGGCATGACTCAAAGACTCACGCCCGGCACGGCTGCGCTGCTGGTGACCGCGCCCCTGTTGTGGGCGGGCAATGCCGTGGTGGGCCGGCTGGTGCACGCCATGATCCCGCCCATCACCCTGAACTTCTTCCGCTGGGTGCTGGCCTTTGCCATCTTGCTGCCCCTGGCCCACGGGGTGTTGCGCAAAGACAGCCCCCTGTGGCCGCACTGGCGGCGCTATGCAGTGCTGGGCCTGCTGGGCATCGGGCTTTACAACGCACTGCAGTACATGGCGCTGCAAACCTCCACCCCCATCAACGTGACGCTGGTGGGCTCCAGCATGCCGGTGTGGATGCTGGCGGTGGGGGCGCTGTTTTTTGGTGCCTCAGTCACGCGCCAGCAACTGGTAGGCGCGGTGCTCTCCATCACCGGGGTGCTGATCGTGCTCAGCCGTGGTGAGTGGAACCAGCTGCTGGCCTTGCGGCTGGTGCCCGGTGATTTATTCATGCTGATGGCCACGGCATCGTGGTCGTTTTACAGCTGGCTTTTGGTGAGGACCAGTGAGCCCGCCAGCCTGCGCGGCGATTGGGCGGCCTTCCTGATGGCGCAGATGGTGTTTGGCCTGGGTTGGTCAGGCGCCTTCACGGGCGTGGAATGGAGTTTGGGCCACACGCAGATCGCCTGGGGCGCGCCCTTGCTGGCCGCACTGGCCTTCATCGCCGTGGGGCCTGCGGTGCTGGCCTACCGCTGCTGGGGTGTGGGCGTGCAGCGGGCAGGGCCTGCGGTGGCGGGCTTCTTCGTCAACCTCACGCCGCTGTTCGCGGCCGTGCTGTCAGCGGCTTTTCTTGGCGAAACACCGCACCTGTTTCACGGCGTGGCATTCGCCTTCATCGTGGGCGGGATCGTGGTGTCATCCCGGCGCTGAGCGCTGGCGCGATGTACTCAGCGCTGGCGCGATGTATTGAGCGCTGGCGCGGTCTGGCACGGCAAAGCGAACCGGCGACGCGATACGGTTGCCGGCAAATCCGTATCAGCCCAGCAAAGCCAGGTCATTGCCCAGCAGGGCTTCGATCTCGCTCAGTGGCATGGGCCGCCCTAGCAGATAGCCCTGGAAGTAGTGGCAGCCATACCGCGCCAGCGTGTCGCGCTGCTCGGCGGTTTCCACCCCTTCGGCAATCACATCCAGTTCCAGGTTGCGGGCCATGCCGATGATGGTCTGCACGATCACATCGTCGGTCTGTTTCACGCCCAGGTTGTGCACGAACGACTGGTCGATCTTGAGCTGGTCGAGCGGCAGGCGCGTGAGGTAAGCCAGCGATGAATAGCCGGTACCAAAGTCGTCCACCGAGAAGCGCACGCCCTTGGTCTTGAGCTGGACCATCTTGGCAATGGTGTCGTCCACATCGTCCAGCACCAGCGACTCCGTCAGCTCCAGCTTGAGCAAGTGCGCTGGTGCGCCCGTCTCGCGCAGCACTTCCACCACCCGGGCCACAAAGTCGTGCTGGCGGAACTGCCGCGCACTGACGTTGACCGACACCTGCACATGCTGGCAGCGCGGGTCACCCTTCCATGCCGCCAGTTGCTCGCACGCGGTGCGCAAGACCCAGTGCCCGATCGGCACGATGATTTCGCTCTCCTCGGCCACGCTGATGAATGCCCCTGGCGCCACCAGCCCCCGCTCGGGATGGCGCCAGCGGATCAGGCCCTCCACGCCCACAATTCGCCCGTCCAGGCGCTGCTGTGGCTGGTAGTGCAGTTCAAACTGGTTGCCGGTGATGGCCATCTGCAGGTCGTGCTCCAGTTGCACGCGCTGGTTGATGGAGATCTGCATCTGCGGATCAAAAAAGCACAGGGAGTTGCGCCCCTGTGACTTCACCTGGTACATGGCAATGTCGGCCTGCTTGAGCAAGTCCACCGGCGGCTGCATGTCTTGCCCGATGAGGGTGGCGCCAATGCTGGGGGTGCTGTGGTACTTGTGGGCATCCAGCAAATAGGGCATGTTCAGGCGGCGCAGGATCTTCTCGCCCACCCGGCGGGCCAGCGATGCTGCCTCTTCGCTGTTGGTGGCCAGGTTCTTGAGCATGATCACAAACTCATCGCCCCCAAGCCGCGCCACCGTGTCTTCGGTGCGCACACAGGCCCTCAGGCGCTGCGCCACCTGCCGCAGCAGCAAGTCTCCCACCTCATGCCCCAGGGTGTCGTTGAGGGTCTTGAAGTGGTCCAGGTCCAGAAACAGCAGGGCCCCATGCAAACCACTGCGGGCGTTGGCCGCCACCGACTGCTGGATACGGTCCATCAACAGGCGCCGGTTGGGCAGCCCGGTCAGCGGGTCGTAGAAAGCCAGGTTTTCGATCTCTGCGCTGGCCTGGCGCAGCTCTGTCACGTCGTGGTACGTGATCACCAGGCCGCCATCGGGCGTGGCCCGCTCGGTGACCTGGATGACACGCCCATCGGGCAGGCCCTGCTCGTGCGGCCCCTGAGGGTTGCGCTGCACTGCCACGCGCTGCTCCACCCAGCGCTGCTGCTCTTCGTCGCTGGCGTTTTCCAGGTGGTGCCGGGCTTTCTCTTTCAGCAATTCCTTGAACGGAACCTGGGGCGCCAGTTGCCCCTTGAGCCACGGATAAATCTCTTCAAAGCGCCGGTTCCACTGCACCAGGCGAAGCTGGCTGTCGAGCACCACAAAGCCGCTGACCATGGATTCCAGCGCCTCGTCCAGCGTGGCCTTCGACTGCGCAATCGCCAAACGGGCCTGGGTCATGCGGTCAACGTAGCGCAGTGAAACAGCGCCCACCAGCACGATCATCACCACGAAGCCCAGCGCCGTCAGCGCAATGCCATCACGCGCCGCGCGCCAATTGGCCAGCGCGGCGTGCAGCGGCACGCTGGCGGCAATGCGCAAGTCCTGGTACATCAACGGGCGGTACACCACCAGGGCCTGCTCGCCGCCCAGGCGCGCACGGGCATTCCACTGGGGCCCGGTCACATCCAGCTCGGCCAGCGGCGGGGCGAGCACCCTGGCCAATTCCTCTTCCTGCCGCGGCATGGTCAGCAGAAGCTGGCCTGAGGCACGCTCCAGCGTGACCTGCAATCCGGGAATGTCCATGCCCTGAACCAGAACACCGGCCAGCGCAGCCACGGGCATTTCGGCCACTGCCAGCAATGGCGTTCCGTCGGCCAGCCGAAGCTGCCGGGCCAGATAGAGCACACGCTCCGCGCTCACAAAGCTCACGGCTGGCGCGCTCACCATCAACATCGGCAGCGGCTGCTCAAACACCGACTCGGCAAACCCCAAAGGCAACGACAAGGCCACCGCTGCACCTGCGGCGTCTGACGAACCCAAAACGCGCCCCTGCCTGTCTACCAGCGCCACATAGCGCACCATCAGGCTTTGGCGGGCCGAGCTGCGCAGGCGCTGGCTGGTCACTTCCGGGTCCAGCCATTCCGCCCGCACCGCCGACAGATCCAATATCTCGTCCATGCTGGCCAGCAAGACGTCAACGCCCAACAGGGAACGGTTGAGCGCAGCTTCGGCACTGGAGACAAAGCGCACCGCGCCGCTGGCGCCATCAGCCAGGGCGAGCTTTCGAGCATTGAAGATGAGCACCGCCGCCACCGCGACCACGGCCAGCACAAATGCCGCAACCCCGCCCCCCACGAAGAACTTGATACGCCGAGGTACTGCCACGTTCATGGTGACTTGGGCACAGGGATGCCCCGCGCCGGTCCGATGGTGCTGTTCCACACCTGGGCGCACCTTGCGCCACAGCGCTGGAGCCAGCGGGGCAGGACGGTGGAGGTGAGAATCTCTTTGCGACGCTGTTCATCCTGCGCCGAAACCGGCACGACCACCATGCGCCCTTTGCGGCCCGCCTGGCACTCGGGCGCGCCACGGTTGCAGGCCATGCCATCGGCGGTTTCGCGTTCGGATTCTGCCCAGATATCGGCTTCCAGCTTGGGCAGCTCGCGCTTGAGCAATTCGCGCAAATCCGGCGGCAGTGCTGCCCAGACGGTACGGTTGGCGCCGAACACCGCCAACCCCCAGGTCACGGGCAAGGCATGCACATGGCTCATCAAATTGTGCAGCCCCAGCGTATTGCCCGACATGGTTCCGGTGACCGCACACTCGATGCTGCCCGCCGTCACATTGGGCACGATCTGGGCAAAGCCGGTGAGCAGGGGCTCTGCGCCCAGGGCGCTCACAAAATCCGCCTGGGTGGACGATGACACCCGCACCCGCCGCCCCGCCAAATCGGCCAGGCTGCGCAGTGGCTTGCCGCAAAAGATCACCTGCGCCGGATACACATAGATGGCCAGGGGCTCCACCCCATGCTGGTCGCGCAGCGCTTTCTCCAGATACGGGCGAAAGGCGGCCAGCGTGGTGCGCAAGGTGGCCATGTCGGGGTTCAACCCCGCCAGATCGGGGGCCGTGTATTCGGGATGCTGGGCAGAAAAAGAGCTCATCAGCGCCGTACCCAACGGCACCACCCCCAACTGCAGCAGTCGCAGCATTTCGGTGCCGGGCACCCCGGCCCTGTCGAAGGGAACGATTTCTGCGGTGTAACGCCCGCCGCTCAGGCGCGCCAGTTCGCGGGTCCAAAAGGGCTCTTCGCGGCGCACATACTGGTTGAGTTCGGCCAAACCGCCCACCACACGCAGGTGGGATACCGTGGCCGGAACCTTGGGGGCAGGCGCCTGCGACCAGGCCAAGGTTGCCGCCCACCCGAGCACGCCGCAGCACAGCGCAGCAGCGCAGCGGCGAAACAGCTTAGGTAAACGAGAAACAATCAGCATGGCCGCCAGACAAGCCCCGTTTCTCTTTGCTCTTCCCCACTGGAAAAGCCGAAGAGCACCACCCTGCGGGCCACAGGCAGGAATGCGCCATTGTGCCTACGCTACGCCCGTTTTCACCGAAAAATCTAATGCATGGAAACTGTTAATTGACGTCGATCGAGACTGCATGCATGGGCAGCGCCGCCAGCGTGGGTTTTGGCCGGACGAGGGGCGGGCCAACAAGATGCGCAGGCCGCACCGCCCCCAACCCGTTTCACCGTTTCAGTTACACGCCCGCAAACGCACCACCGTCAGCCAGCACGTTCTGGCCGGTGATGTAGGCGCCATGCACGCTGCACAGGAAAGCGCAAATGGCGCCAAACTCTTCGGGCGTTCCGAAGCGGCCAGCCGGAATCTGGGCTTGCTGCGCCACGCGGACCTCTTGCGAGCTTTTGCCAGTCTTGGTGGCAACGGCTTGCATCGTGGTGGCCAGGCGATCGGTGTCGAACTTGCCAGGCAGCAGGTTGTTGATGGTCACGCCCTGCGACGCGATCTTGCTGCGCGCCACGCCCGCCACAAAGCCCGTCAGGCCACTGCGCGCGCCGTTGGACAAACCCAACACATCAATCGGCGCCTTCACAGCGCTGGAGGTGATGTTGATCACGCGCCCAAAGCCCCGTGCGGCCATGCCATCCACCGTGGCCTTGATCAGCTCGATGGGTGTGAGCATGTTGGCGTCTACCGCCTTGATCCACGCGTCGCGATCCCAATCGCGGAAGTCGCCTGGAGGGGGGCCACCGGCGTTGGTCACGACGATATCGAAGTCGCGGCCTGGGCCACCCGCAGCGGCAAACACCGCGGCACGGCCTTCGGGGGTGGTGATGTCAGCAGCCACGGCCACGACGGCAGGTTGTGAGTCTTTTTGGCCTCTAGCGCTTGCGTATTCAGCGCTGGCAGCTATCAATTTAGCAGCAGCCTGAGCCAACACATCGGCGTTGCGTGCATTGATGACGACATTCACGCCCTCACGCACCAAAGCCTGGGCACAGCCAAAGCCAAGCCCCTTGCTGGCGCCACACACCAATGCCCATTTGCCCGCAATTCCCAAATCCATAACAATCTCCGGTTTACGTTGGATGCCCAGTCCAGCGCATCATAAATTGAGGCTTTCACCATGAACTGGCTCCATCACCTAGCCCTTGCCAGCGGCCTGGCTTTCGCGGCAGCGGTCCCGTTGAGCGCTGCACATGCCCAAACGGCAGTGGTCAAGCGCTCGACCGAACTGCGCGAATCGCCCGCAGACAACGCACCGAGCCTGGGGCAGATTCCGGCCAACACGCAGGTGACCCGGACTTCGGAACGCAACGGCCCCTGGGTCAAGGTGCAGACGCCCCAAGGCGCCACTGGCTGGGTGCACAACTTCGACATGGGCTCGGCCAACTCGGCAGCTCCCTCGGGCAACAACAATGCCAGCACCGGCAGCATGCGCACCCTGGGCGGTGTGCTCGGGCGCGGCGGCACCAGCACCACCACACCAACCACGACGGCCGGCACACGGGGCTGGGGGAATGGAAAAGCAGCCCAGGCCCCCGCAGGGGCCGACCACTCCGAAGATGGAGATGAGGAAGACAGCAGCACCGACGATGCACCGCAAGCGCCTGCCAAGCGTGCTGCACCCAACACGCGCACGGCGGGGGGTCAGGCATCGCCCTACCAGCGCATGCCCTCCAACACCCAACAGCCGCCCGCTCCACCGGGCCTGTCCACCTACTCTTCGGGCAACAACGGCAACGCCTGGGGTGGCGGCGCTGCAGGCGGTGGCGCCAACAGTTGGGGCGCGGGCAACCGCTAGGCGCGGGCTAGCGCCCTGCCCCAGGCGTTAAGAGTTCGCCCGCCTTGCGGAGCGGGTGAACACGAAGATACCGAGCATGACCAGGGCCGTGCCCGCCGCCAGCCACAGGGTGAAGGGCTCGCCCAGAATCCAGATTCCCATGAGGATGGTGGACAACGGGCCCACCATGCCTGCTTGCGCGGCCATGCCCGCACCAATGCGCTCAATGGCCATCATGACCATGAGCACTGGCGCGGCCGTGCAAAGAATGGCGTTCAGCACCGACAGCCACAACACTTCAGGCGCCACGATGGCTGCCCCCAGCGGCCGCAGCGCCACGAACTGTGCCAGGCAACACAGGCAGGCCACGGTGGTGGCCAAGCCCACCAGACGCAGCGCCCCGATGCGTTGCACCATCTCGCCGCTGTAGACCAGGTACACCGCATAGCTCACGGCGCTCAAGAAAATCAGCAACGCACCCCAGGCGGCGTGCGCGCCTTGCTCCCGGGCCTCCAGACCAAACACCAGCACCACGCCGCAGTAGCTGATGCCCATGCCCAGCGCCTGCCCGGCCCGGATGCGCTTGCCATACAGCGCCCAGCCCAGCACCACTACCAGCGTGGGGTTCAGGTACAGGATGAGGCGCTCCAGGCTGGCCGTCACGTACATCAGCCCCGCAAAGTCCAGAAAGCTGGCGAGGTAATACCCGGTGACGCCCAGGCCCAGCACCCCCAGCCAGTCTTTGCGCGACAGGGGCGGCTTGCCCCGGCTGGCCCACCATGCCATCGTGGCAAAGATGGGCAGCGCAAACAGCATGCGGTACATGATGAGGGTGACCGCGTCTACACCATAGCGGTAGGCCAGCTTGACGATGATGGCCTTGCCGCTGAACGCAATGGAGCCCAGCAGCGCCAGCGCCATGCCCCCAGCCAGGCCAGAGTGCTTGTCGGCGGATGTAGCAGGATGCGACACGGGAAGGTTCTTTGAAGAGTGGGGGCAACAGCACCCCAGTGTGGCACGGCAGGCCAGGCGGCGGCGTCGAGCATTTGGGTGCCAGCCTGCTCCACTGGCGATGGCAGGCGCGCGCAGCAACCGCCCCGCTCAATGCTTGCGAAACAACCGGTGGTGCAAACGGCGCAAAGACAGCCACACGCTCACGGCCACCAGCGGAATGGCAATGGCCGCGGTGGACTCTGGCGACAGCGGCCAGCCCAGGGCCTTGCCACCCTTGGCCAGGTAGGTGACCAGCCCCACGATGTAGTAAGTGATGGCCGCCACCGACAAGCCTTCCACCGTGGACTGCAGCTTCAGTTGCAGGTCCTGCCGCTGGTTCATGGTGGCCAGCAGGGCCTGGCTGCTTTGCTGCTGCTCGATTTCCACCCGCGTGCGCAGCAGGTTGCTCATGCGCGAAACGCGTTGGGACAGGGCATCCTGCCTGCGCGCGGCCCATTCGCAGGTGCTACGGGCCGGCGTGAGGCGCCTGTCCATGAACTCCCCAATGGTCTGCATGCCTGCCAGGCGCGACTCGGCAATGTCCTTGATGCGCCGATCCACCAGCTCGAAATAGGCACTGCTTGCCGAAAACCGCGAATGTGTGGCGGCGTACTGGCTCTCCACCTGCCCGGCCAGCCGGGTCAGTCGATCCAGCAGCGCAGGTTCATCATCGCGGTTGGCGGTGCGGATGGCGTTGGCCAGCTCGGCCAGTTCACGCTCGGCAAAGGCCAGTACGGACGAAGCCTCGCGCGCGGCAGGCAAGCCCAGCAGGGCGGCCATGCGGTAGGTTTCGATCTCCAGCAGGCGCTGCACCAGGCGGCCCAGGCGGCGCTGCGTCATGCCGCCAGCCAGCAACACCATGCGCGAGAAGCCGTCGGCGTGGATGGCAAAGTCGGTGTAGACCTCGCCGTGCCCGTCGGCCACGGTGGAGGCCAGCAGCGTGTCCTCATGCAGCACATGCTTGATCAGCGAGCCCGAGCCGAAGGTGTGGGTGGGCAACACCCACAAGTTCAGGCTGCACAGGCATTGGCCGGGCAGTGCCGCCAGCCACTCGCGCGGCACCGAGGCGATGGCGCTGACGGGCTCCCGCTCACCGAACGATTCCACCGCCGCAGGCACCATGAAGGTCCAGGAAACGAATTCGGTATGCAGTTCCCAGCGTAGGCGAAAGGCTCCCAGATCCATACGCAGATGGGTGGTGGCCGCATCGGGCAGCGCCAGGTGGTGGTCGCGCAGCAGCGCGGCCACATGGGCACGGCTGGCCTCGCGCTCGGCAGCATCGGCCAGCATGACGATGTGGGCAATGGCCAGCGGCGCCGACATGGCCTCTGGCGGGCGGGCGTGGATTTCGTTGTGCAGCAACACCCGGTGCGGGTGCTGCGTGGGGCTGATCGTGGCAGACATGCAAATCCCGGAAAGCAAAGCAGCCCCATTGTGTACCGGCTGCCCTATTCCGCTGCGCCGCCACACGGCAAAAAACAACGGCATCTGAAGGTGCCGTTGTTGGAGGTGCGCAAAGACGGGAGAGAAAGCCTCTCCCTTGCCGTTATCAGTCTTCCACGAAGGCTTCTTCGCGCTTGTTCTTCACGGCTGGCAGCAGCACGATGATGAGCAACAGAGCCGCCGCAGCCAGCAGGCCGGCCGACAGAGGACGCGTGACAAACACGCTCCAGTCGCCACGCGACAGCAGCAGTGCACGGCGCAGGTTCTCTTCCATCATCGGGCCAAGGATGAAGCCCAGCAGCAATGGCGCAGGCTCGGTGCCCAGCTTGTGGAAGATGTAGCCCACCAGACCGAAGCCACCCACCATCCAGATATCCCAGGTGTTGTTGTTGGTGGAGTACACGCCCACCGCACAGAACAGCACGATGGATGGGAACAGCCAGCGGTAAGGCACCGTCAGCAGCTTGATCCACACACCGATCAGCGGCAGGTTCAGGATCACCAGCATGGCATTGCCGATCCACATCGAAGCGATCAGGCCCCAGAACAGTTCTGGGTTGCTGGTCATCACCTGGGGGCCAGGCTGGATGTTGTGGATAGTCATGGCACCCACCATCAGCGCCATCACGGCGTTGGGAGGAATGCCCAGGGTCAGCAGAGGAATGAACGAGGTTTGCGAACCAGCGTTGTTGGCAGACTCAGGAGCCGCCACACCGCGGATATTGCCTTGGCCGAAGGGCACTTCACCAGGGTGCAGCTTGGTCTTCTTCTCGATAGTGTAGGCCGCGAAACCCGACAACAGCGCACCACCGCCAGGCAGGATACCCAGGGCAGAGCCCAGAGCAGTACCGCGCAGCACGGCGGGGAACATGCGCTTGAAATCCTGCGCCGTGGGGAACAGACCTTGCACCTTGGCTGTAAACACTTCGCGGTCTTCTTCGGGACGCGAAAGGTTGGCGATGATTTCACCGTAGCCGAACACGCCCATGGCGATGGTCACGAAGCCAATGCCGTCGGTCAGTTCAGGAATGTCGAAGCTGAAACGTGCCACGCCCGAATTCACGTCGGTACCCACCAAACCCATCAACAGGCCCAGAACAATCATGGCCACCGCTTTGAGCAGCGAGCCAGAAGCCAGCACCACAGCGCCAATCAGGCCCAGCACCATCAGCGAGAAGTATTCCGCAGGGCCGAACTTGAAGGCGACTTCAGTCAGCGGAGGCGCAAAGGCCGCCAGAATCAGCGTACCCACGCAGCCGGCGAAGAACGAGCCCAGACCCGCAGCGGCCAGCGCAGGGCCTGCACGGCCCTTGCGGGCCATCTGGTAGCCGTCGATCACGGTCACCACCGACGACGATTCGCCCGGCAGGTTCACCAAGATGGCGGTGGTCGAACCACCGTACTGCGCGCCGTAGTAGATACCGGCCAGCATGATCAGCGCCGCCACGGGGGGCAGCGCGTACGTGGCTGGCAGCAGCATGGCGATGGTGGCCACAGGGCCAATGCCAGGCAACACGCCAATCAGCGTGCCCAGCAGACAGCCGACAAAGCAGTAAACGAGATTTTGAAACGTGAAGGCGACGCCAAAGCCGAGCGCCAGGTTATCGAACAATTCCATGGTGGTGCTCCTGCCTTAACCCGAAATGAAACTAGGCCACACCGGGAACTGCAACTTCAGCGCCCACACGAAAGCCACGTAGCTGCCTGCCGCCAGAATGGTGGCAAGCACAAACACCGACTTGGCCCTGAACTCGTTGCCGGCCAGGCTGGCAATGAAGGTCAAGGCGTAGATGCCAACGATCAGGCCCATGGCCGGAACGCCGATGCTAGGCAGACCGCCCAGCAAGATGCCGAAGGTGAAGTTGGCCGCCAGGATGAAGAACAGCGGCTTCCAGGCCCACTTGCCGATCTTGTCCCCATCGGGGGTTTCGGCCGTGGTGGCCTGGAAGGTGATCACCAAGCCGATGATGGCCAGCAAGATCCCCAGGATCAATGGAAAGTAGCCAGGGCCCATGCGGGCGCCAGTGCCAATGTTGTACGTGGTGGCACCCCACGCAAACGCAGTGCCTACGCCCATGAACATGAGGCCGGCAAAAAAGTCTTTCTGACTCTTGATTTTCACGAGTTTGTCCCCTTTACGGAAATCCGGATCGGCCGATTGTGGTTCCAAGGTTCGGGGCACTCGATGTGGATTCCACCTACATTCCGTAACGCTCCTGTGATAGGCACCGAAATTCCAGGGAAAACCCCGTTGTGGAGAACACTCACGCCTCCAGCGGTGGCGTAGCCGCAATGACCTCTTCGAGTGAAGTTACCCCTTCCGCCACCCGCAGCGCGCCTGCCAGACGCAGCGGACGCATGCCGTCCTGCACCGCCTGGCGGCGCAGCGCCTCGATGGACGGAGCCTGGTTGATCTTGTCCTTGAGCGGCTCGGTCACCGTGAGCAGTTCATACAGCCCCATGCGCCCCTGGAACCCGGTCATGCGGCAGTCCACGCAGCCCACGGCCTTGTAAGGCTGGTAGGCACCGTTGAGCTTCCAGGGCTTGACGACCTCGGCCAAGGCCTCGCGCTGAGCGCTGGGGTCTGGCTGCTTGCACTGTTTGCAGAAGGTGCGCACCAGCCGCTGCGCCAGCACACCCAGCAGCGTGGCGTTGATGAGGTACGACGGCACACCCAGTTCCATCATGCGGGTGATGGCGCTGGGGGCATCGTTGGTGTGCAGGGTGGAGAACACCAGGTGCCCTGTCAGCGCCGCCTGAATGGCCATCTCGGCCGTTTCCAGATCGCGGATTTCACCCACCATGATGATGTCGGGGTCCTGCCGCATCAGGGCGCGCAGGCCCTCGGCAAAGTTGAAGTCGAGCTGCGGCTGCACCTGGGTCTGGTTGAAGCTGGGCTCGATCATTTCGATGGGGTCTTCCACCGTGCTGACGTTGACCTCTTCGGTGGCCACGCGCTTGAGCGTGGAGTACAGCGTGGTGGTCTTGCCCGAGCCCGTGGGCCCCGTCACCAGGATGATGCCGTGCGGGCGCTTGACCAGAGACTCCCAGCGCTGTGCGTCGTGCTGCGAAAAGCCCAGCGCGTCCAAATCTTTCACGGCGTTGTCGGGGTCAAAAATCCGCATCACCATCTTTTCGCCAAACGCCGTGGGCAGCGTGGACAAGCGCATTTCCACTTCTTCGCCGCGCGGGTTGCGGGTCTTGATGCGACCGTCCTGCGGGCGGCGCTTTTCCACCACGTCGATGCGACCGAGCAGCTTGATGCGCGAAATGATGGCGTTGTGCACGCCCATGGGCATCTGGTACACCGGGTGCAGCACCCCGTCGATGCGAAAACGGATCACGCCCTGCTCGCGCCGTGGCTCCAGGTGGATGTCGCTGGCGCGCTGGTCGAAGGCGTATTGCCACAGCCAGTCCACCACCTTGACCACGCCCTGGTCGTTGGCGTCGAGCTGCTTGTTGGTCTTGCCCAGCTCCACCAGCTGCTCAAAGCTGCTGCCGGCGCTGGCGCCACCGGCCTTCTGGGCCGAACGCACGGATTTGGCCAGCGCAAAAAATTCGGCCGTGAAGCGGTGGATGTCTTGGGGGTTGGCCACCACGCGGCGCACGGTGCGGCGCGACTGGCGCTCCACCTCGGCCACCCAGTCGGTCATGAACGGCTCGGCCGTGGCCACCACCACTTCGGTGGGCGTGACCTGCACAGGCAGCACCTTGTGGCGCTCAGCGTAGGTGGCGCTCATGGTGTCGGCCACGCGGCCCACATCCACCCGCAGCGGATCGATGCGCAGGTATGGCAGGCCGGCGCGCTGGGCCAGGTATTCGGTCAGTGCCTCGATGTCCAGCGGGCGGCCATCACTCGCACGCGCCATGGCTACGTTGGACAGGCGCACCAGCGGGTTCTGGGCGCTTTCAGCCTGCGAACAACGCGCAATGGTGCGCTGCGCCTCATCGGCCGAGATCACGCCATCGGCGCTGAGCCAGTCCACCACCTTGCGCCAGACCAGGGGGCCTGTGAATGCAGCAGCAGAAGAAGCGCGGGGAACGGCGGGAGGAACGGTGGACATGGGACAAACCTGCTGGAATCGACAACATCAACAACCTGGGCCGCACACCAGTGCCGCCCTGGCCTTCGTCAAGCCAACACGGGCTTGAACACGCGCAGCCACTTGGTGGCGGGCAGGCCCCAGCGCTCCTGCACCACCTCGGCGCGGGCCATCAGCTCGGCGCGCTTGGGGCGCGAGGGGGTGCGCTGGGCCAGCACCACGGTGTTGCCTTCGCGCGTGGGCTTGAAGGCCCACAGCGCCTCTTCACCAAAGGCTGTGGCCATGCTTTGCAGGCTGCGCTCAAAGCTGGAAGATCGGCCAAACAGGTTCACTGTCATGCAGCCATCCTCCGACAGCAGCGCGCGGCAGTCGGCGTAGAAGTCAGGGCTGTCGAGCACGGGCGCGGCGGCTTCGTGATCGTACAGGTCCACCGCCAGGGCATCCACCGTACCCAGCCACATCGGGTCGCGGATTTCCTTGGCGGCATCGCCCAGGATGACGCGCAGTTTGGCCCCATCGGGCGGCAGCTTGAACCACTGGCGGCACACGGCCAGCACCTGCGGGTTCAGCTCGATGGCGGTGGCACACAGGCGCAGTTTTTTGTGGCAGAACTTGGTGATGGCCCCAGCCCCCAGGCCCAGCTGCATGGCGTGCCGCTTGGTGACGGAGGTGGGCTCCACAAACAGCAGCCAGGCCATCATGCGCTGCACGTATTCCAGCTCCAGCGCAAAGGGGTCGTCCACACGCATGGAGCCCTGAATCCAGGGGGTGCCCAGGTGCAGGTGGCGCACTTCGCCATCGTCAGAAACGCTGACTTCCGGCAGCTCAATCTCGGTTTTTTTATTGCGGGCCATTCACACCAATCCATGCCGGGCCAGCAACTGTGCCCAGGCAGTCAATTTACGTTCAAAACTCCACGAGGCATTGGCCGGGCTGGTGGAGGGTAGCCGATGCACCGGCACCCCGAGCAGCGCCGTGCTGCGCTCATGGCGAAAGCTCTCGCCCCCATTGTGGGCGATTGCCGCCAGCCGGGGGCAGCGCGCGCGCAGGCTCGCAAAATCGTTGACCTGCGCGTTGCGAATATGGGTGTCCAGGCTGCCCACGCGCTCACAGCTGGCATACACATCCCACAACCCCAGGCCCCGCGCCAGCAGCCACTCGCAGCGCTGGCCATAATGCTCAGGCAGCGGGTGCTGCGGCCACAGCGTCTGCAAAATGCGCCAGAAATGGTTTTGCGGGTGCGCATAGTACTGCCCCGCCCGCAATGAGGCCGCACCGGGAAAGCTGCCCAGCACCAGCACCACCGTGCGCTCCGACACCACGGGCGGCAGCCCGGTCAGGCGCTGGGCGGCGGGCTGTGGAGCCGATGTGGGACTGGCGTTTTCTGTCATGGCCTGATTCTGGCGCGAAACCCGACGGGTTGCGGCTGGGCCATTTTTACTCTTTTTTTCATAGCTGCTACCGCTTGCTGCATAAGCTTTAGAGTCGGATTTTGATGCCAAAAAAACCCGCTTTCAGCCCATTTTCCAGGGTTGGGCGCAAGCCTGCACCGTAGCGAACCCAGCTGAAAATATTTTGATATCACCTCCCGCTTGCTGGGTGCGCGTCAGGGCCGGTTTTCGAGGCCTTGAAGGTATTGCTGACACAGGAAATTGGAATCTGACCCCAATTTTTCTGCAGGTTGTTCAGGGCAGACTAATTATTTTCATCAAGTCTACGCGAGGCGGAGAGGGCACCGTCGAACGGTTAATCATCCACAAGTGAAATTAACCCTCATTGATTTCCTGTTGCATAATCTCCATCCATTTTTTTAATTGACTTTCAGTTTGATCATTCATTCTGAAACCGATCCTTCATTCTGGATTTTCAACATCGCGAACAGTCACAAAAAATCCCGACCTTGCAACGTTTTTAGCACTAACTTCCGCATTTCTGAACCACCTTTCAAACAGCGCCCCCCCGATCCATTTTCCACCTGTTTCAAGGTTATATCGCCATGATCTAACATCAGAAAATGAATAGGTTTTGATTTTAAATCCGTTGGCAAGAAAAACTGTGCGGTTAGCATCATTAACAGCAATCGCACTACCATCCCATTCATGCTTGTATTTGGCATTCTGCATTTCAGGATGGGAGTTGATTGCCTTCGCTATTGACCACAGCTTTCTAGTATTAAAAAACCCGTATATGGTCAAGATGCCAAACATAAAAGTCAGCGGACCATACCCCGCCCGCCCAGCCATTAAACCAAGCAAAAGATAAAGAAAAACCCCAAAACTGAAAATCGTGACGTACAATGTTTTGTCTGATGATTTCATGATTGTTAATTATGAAAATAGTAAATTAAAGTTAGCAAATTAAATTTTAAAAACAAATTAATCGGGGTCGCATCAATTAAAACCCAACCCCTACATCATAAAAAATTAATATTTACCGCATTCAGTGAAAAAATTTTCAATTCTTTTGAAATTAAATAATGCAATTCCACATCGAACTCTTTATCGCCGAAAGAAAACCAAAATCAAAGCAGCACCAGCTATAACAATAAAAGCAGCCAGAAACACCACATACAACAGGTAAGCCAAAAATCCAGCACCTAGACCTCCCACAACACCAACGGCGGGGGCTGCGCCGGCAATCTGCCATGTCCGCCAGCCTTTCGACTTCAAAAACACGGCACTGCCAAGTGTGAGTGTGACGGTAGCTATGAGACCAATAAAATGAAACGGATAGTTTTCAGAGGTAAAAGGTTTCTCAATACCAGCATTTTTTCGCACGTAATCCCACAACTGAAACATCTTACGAGCAAGCCAGTTTTCATATTGAGGGACCGTTTCTGTTTCGAGCGGCTCAAATACAAGGCTCCCGTCATCAAACAACATTTCGTACAACTGAATTTTTTTAGTAAAGTAGCCTGATTCAACTTCTTTTCGAGCATGGCCAATAAGTTTGTTTTCGCGCCCTTTGCTGTCCTTGCTGAGATCTAGATTGAAGCCGAGCATTTCATAATCTGGAGGCACGATCATCTTTTGCTCAAGCGTCATGACACCCCACTTATCGTTGATTCGACAGGCAAACATCCGATGTCGCATGGCCAATCGAGCTCCATAAGCAAAAATTTGGGTCGTGGCATCGCATATCGGCGGAATAATTTGCTTCATATTTTGGTCCACAATAGTCATTTTTGCGTCGATACGAGCACAATCGGGCGTCCAATACTGGTAAGCATTTCTTTCAAAAACATCATGAATCGAGGAAAGAATTTTTTCACACGCCTCACTGGTCTTCGTATCAGCAGGGCCTGTAAAAAAAACTGCGTATCCGTTTTCGAACTGACCAATATAGTTTTTTCCTAGATCCCGGACAACATTCCCGCTGCGGTCTATCAGCAGATAGTTCTTGTCCTTCTGTACGCTGGCAATAGTGCCGTCGAAATCATGGACGTAAGTAAATGTGGGCTGGATTTGCCACTGTCCAGCGGTATCGATGAACCCCCATAGCAGGCTGCTGAAATACTCCCCACCGACAGTCCGCGACAGCCGCCCAGCCGCGACAATCAAGCCCCCTACTGACCAGACAGACGAGCCATCCATGCGCGGAGCCGACACCTTCACCGAGAGCCTGTTCACGATGCGCCATCTCGATGACTTCGTGCCCGCCGACCACCCCCTGCGGGTGATCCGCATCATGGTCAACAAGGCCCTGGCAAACATGGATGGGCTGTTTGCCCAGATGTATGCGGCCGACATCAAGGGCGGGCGCCCCAGCATTGCCCCCGAGAAGCTGCTGCGCGCCATGCTCATCCAGGTGCTCTACAGCGTGCGCTCGGAGCGCCAACTCATGGAGCAGACCCAGTACAACCTTCTGTTTCGCTGGTTCATTGGCCTGGCCATGGACGATGCCGTTTGGGTGCCCACCGTCTTCAGCAAGAACCGCGAACGCCTGATCGAGCACGATGCGGTCATCGAGTTCTTCAATCAGATCGTGCAACAAGCCCAGGAGCGGGAACTGCTCTCGGGCGAGCACTTCAGCGTGGATGGCACCCTGATCCAGGCCTGGGCGGGCCACAAGAGTTTTGTGCGCAAAGACCGCCAGGGCGACGACGATACCGACGCGGGGAACTTCAAAGGCCAAAAGCGCAGCAACGACACCCACGAGTCCACAACGGACGCGGATGCAAGGCTGTACCGCAAGGGCAAGACGGCCAGTGAGTTGCGCTTCATGGGCCACACACTCACCGACAACCGCCATGGGTTGGTGGTCAGTGCTGTGGTCACCCAGGCTGACGGGCATGCCGAACGTGAAGCGGCCAAGGCCATGATCAACGATGCGCGGCAGGCACTACCGGGCGATGAGCCCATCACTATCACGCTGGGCGCGGACAAGGGTTACGACGCCAGGGAGTTCATCGACGCGCTGCAAGAGATGAACGTGCTGCCCCATGTGGCGCAGAACAAATCGGGGCGCCAGTCGGCAGTTCCTGACGCGATTGCAAACAGCGAAGGCTACGCCATCTCCCAGCAAAAGAGAAAGCTGATCGAACAAGGCTTTGGCTGGGCCAAGATGATCGGCAGCATCCGGCAAGTGATGGTGCGCGGACTGCAAAAGGTCGACCAGTTGTTTGTGCTGAACATGGCTGCGTACAACCTCACGCGCATGCGCACCTTGGGACAGGTGCGTCTGCAGGGTGCCAGCGGGGTGTAAAGGGCGAAGAAAAGGGCTCAAAAACGAGCAAAACAGGCCCAGACTGCTGAAAAATCAGGCGGTTCCGTCAAAAGCGGGGAGGTGGGCTGGGCTGCGGCGGGGAGTATTTCAGCAGCCTGATAGGCCGCTTTGTGCGTCTTTTGCTGGCATTCGATCGTAGTCATTGGTCGAAGTACGTATGTAGGCGAACTTGGGTGCCACAACTTGGTGAACTTTTCTGTTGCTGTCGCGTCGGCACAGGCCATAGAGGTCTTTTTGCTGCACAAGTTGGCCCGCCTCTACACCGCCGCAGCTGAACACTTCGGGCATCGCAGCGTTGGTTTGCCATAGCAAAAATACCGTTATAAAAAATTTGATAGCGATCAGGTACGTGTGGGCTGACTGGGCGGTCCGCATAAGATCCTCTTATTGCTCCGGCCCCATGAAGTCTCAAGCGGCGGCATATTTGACGCGGGGATCCTGAAAGTAGCTCATCACCCGCTCGGGTGACTTCTCCAGCATGGCCATGTGTTCGTTGGCCGCATCGCGCAGTTTTGCTTTTGTTCTGACCGGGACCCGCTTGCCCATGGCCTGCTTGAGGTCGGCGTTCAAACGCTCTTCTGGGTTGAGTTCCGGGCTGTAGCTGGGCAGGTAGAACACCTCGATCTGTTCCTTTCTCTCTGCCAGCCACGCCTTGACCGGTTTGCTGTGATGTACACGCAGGTTGTCAAGGATCAGGAACACCTTCTTGCCCGCGTCCTTGATCAAGGCCTCCAGGAACTCAATCAACTTGTCGCTGTTGAAGGCCTCGTCAATGATCATCCAGCGTGCCTTGCCCCGGTTGGTCACCGTGGCGATCATCGACAGCTTCTGGCGTGTGCTGCCCACCGTGAACGCCACGGGTGTCTCACCTGCTGGTGCATAGCTCCTGCCGCGTACATCGGTGTTGACCAGTGCGGTCTCATCGCCCCAGTGGATTTCGCCGCCCTCAGCCTTGGCCTTGGCCTCGATGGCCGGGTAGTGTTCATCTAGCCAGGCCTTGACGGCTTCGGGGCGTTGTTCGTATGCCTTCTTGATGGGCTTTTGTGGGGTGAAACCCCAGCGTGCCAGGTATTTGCCCACGGTGCGCACACCCAATTTCAAGCCACATTCCTGTTCGATAAGCTGCATCACGGCGGCGCGACTCCACAGGAAGAAGTCCATCTTCAATTGCTCGGGACGTTTGTCGCAGATGGTCTTTTGGATGTGGACTTCTTGCTCGGGCGTGAGCAATCGGGCATCGCCTTTCGTGCGACCACGACCGGCTGGTTTGATGGCTGGCCAGCCGCCTTGCTCGAACAGATCAAGCACCTTGCGCACAGCCGGGTAGCTCAAGCCCGACATCTGCACCAGTTCCATGACTTTGATGCCCCGTTTGTGCAGTCGGATGACTTGCTTGCGCCGCTCGTGAAGCTGCTCCAGGGTTTGGTATCTCGCGTCTTCTTTGTCCATGCTGCTTCGAACGCGAAAATCAGCAGAAAGTTCAATCTTTATGGGGCCCGATCAATAGGCAACTACTATGGGTTTCTATCCTAGAACACTTCCGTTTCGATTCTCATCGCTTGAATCGCTGATCGTCGGTCCATGGGACAGCCTCGTTTTCCAGAATTGCAGTGGATGAATCGGGGTCAAATTCCAATTACCCCAATCCCACCAACCTGGTCGGCGACATTTTTTTTGATAGCGCCTCCCGCTTGCCAGATAAGCGGCAGCGCCACTTTTCACCCACGCAACAACCCGGCCAGACGCGGCAGCGCGGCACAGGCGTTGGCCGTGGTGGCGCGGGCCAGTGCCGCGAGCGGCACACCGCGCACATCGGCCAACACTTGGGCAATGCGGGGCAATTGGACGGGTGTGTTGCGCCCCTGCGGCTGGCCTGCGGCCCGCTGCGCGGCGGGGGTGTAGAGCCAGTGCGGGGGGATGTCGGGCGCGTCGGTTTCCAGAACGATGGCTGATTCGGGCAGCTCGGCCGCCAGCCGGCGCAGTTGCAGCGCGCGGTCATACGTCACGGCGCCGCCAAAACCGAGCTTGAAGCCCAGCGCCATGAAAGCCTGTGCCTGCTGGCTGCTGCCGTTGAAGGCGTGGGCGATGCCGCCGGGCACGGCGATGTCGCGCAGGCCCTTGAGCAGTTTGTCAGCCGAGCGGCGCACATGCAGGATGACGGGCAAATCAAACCGCCGCGCCAGCGCGAGCTGCGCGCGGTAAAAGCGCTGCTGGCGTTCGGCGTCCAGCCCCGGCACAAAGTAGTCGAGCCCGATTTCGCCCACCGCCACCAGGCGCGGGTCAGCGCGGTGCTGCTGCAGGGTGTGGGCCAGCAGCTCCAGGTCTTCGTCTTGAGCGCGGCCGGTGTACAGGGGGTGAATGCCCAGGGCGTAGCTGTCGCCATGGCGGTGGGCCAGCAGGCGCACGCTGTCCCAGTTGCTGCGCTCTACCGCGGGCAGCACGCAATGCACCACGCCCTGGGCCCGGGCCTGCTCGCGCACCGCATCCACATCGTGCGCCAGTTCAGGCGCATCCAGGTGGGCGTGGGTGTCAATCCAGGCCATGGGCCGCGTGTATGCCAATCAGCGCAGCACGCCAGAGGTCAAACGAACCACCCGGTGGCAGCGCGCGGCCAGTGATTCATCGTGCGTCACCATCACAAACGCGGTGCCCTGGTCGCGGGCCAGTTGCAGCATCAGGTCAAACACGCCATCGGCGGTGTTGCGGTCGAGGTTGCCGGTGGGCTCGTCGGCCAGCACGCAGGCCGGGCGGGTGACCAGGGCGCGGGCAATGGCCACGCGCTGGCGCTCGCCACCCGACAGCTCGGCCGGGCGATGCTGCAAGCGCCCAGCCAGGCCCACAGAGGCCAGCACGCGCTCGGCCTCGGCATGGCACTGGGCCAACGGCAGGCGGCGGATGCGCAGGGGCATGGCTACGTTGTCCAGCGCGCTGAACTCCGGCAGCAGGTGGTGGAACTGGTAGATGAAGCCCAGGTGCTGGTTGCGCAGCTGGCCCTGCCGCTCGGGCGAGAGGGTGGACAGCTCCGAGCCCTTGAGCCGCACCGTGCCCGCCGTGGGCGCATCCAGCCCGCCCAGCAGGTGCAGCAGCGTGCTCTTGCCCGAGCCCGAAGCGCCGACGATGGCCAACGTTTCGCCTGCGCGGATTTGCAGGTCCACGCCGTGCAGCACGGTCACATCCAGGCGGCCTTCGGTGAAGCGCTTGGTCAGGCCCTTGGCTTCCAGCACCACTTCACCGCCCAGAGAATTTTGGCCATTTTGGCCTGCAGCGCCCTCTGAATAAGCGCGAGCAGCTACATTATTCATAGCGGAGTGCCTCTGCAGGATTGACACGGCTGGCACGCCAGCTGGGGTACAGCGTGGCCACAAAAGCCAGCACCAAAGAAATGACGCCAATGGGCACGATGTCGCTGGCCTGCGGCTCGCTCGGCATCTTGCTGATGAGGTAAATGTCCTTGGGCAAGAAGCTGGCGTTCAGCGCCCGCTCGATGGCCGGGACGATCACGTCGATGTTGGCGGCAATGCCCAAACCCAGCAGCAGGCCCACGCAGGTGCCAATCACCCCCACCATGGCGCCCTGCACCACAAAGATGCCCATGATGCTTTTGGGGCTGGCGCCCAGGGTGCGCAGGATGGCGATGTCGGCGCGCTTGTCGGTCACCGTCATCACCAGCGTGCTCACCAGGTTGAACGCCGCCACCGCCACGATGAGCGTGAGGATGATGAACATCATGCGTTTTTCAAGCTGCACGGCGGCAAACCAGGTGCGGTTTTGCTGCGTCCAGTCACGGATCAGCAAGTCGCCGCTCAGGCTGCCTGCCAGTTGCTGTGCCACGGTGCGGGCCTCGTGCAGGTCCTTGAGCTTCAGGCGCACGCCCGTGGGGCCTTCCAGGCGGAAGATGCGCTGGGCGTCTTCGTGGTGCAGCATCACCAGGGCCGAGTCGTACTCGTAGTGGCCCGAATCAAACGTACCCGCCACCGTCATCTGCTTGAGGCGTGGCACCACACCCGCGGGCGTGACCTGCCCGGCCGGAGCAATCAGCGTGATGGCATCACCCACACGCGCCCCCAGCGAACGGGCCAGCTCGCGTCCCAGCACCACGCGGAACTCGCCGGGCACCAGTTGCTTGAGCACCTCGGCGTTGGTAGCGGCCAGGTCGGTCACCGCGCCTTCTTTGTCGGGGTCAATACCGCGCACCAGTGTGCCCTTCATGTCTTCGCCACGCGCCAGCAGCGCCTGGGCCGACACAAAGGGCGCAGCGCCCACCACATTGGGGTTGCGCTGGGCCTCGGCCAGCGTCCGGGCGGGGTCGGGCATCGCGGCCCCGTGGGGCGCGAAGATCTCGATGTGCGACACCACACTGAGCATGCGGTCGCGCACCTCTTTTTGAAAGCCGTTCATCACGCTCAGCACGATGATGAGCGCCGCCACCCCCAGCGCAATGCCCAGCATGGACACGCCCGAGATGAACGAGATGAAGCCGTTGCGCCGCGTAGCGCGGCCGGCGCGGGTGTAGCGCCAGCCCAAAGCCAGTTCGTAAGGAATTTGCATGGAAGCGCGATTGTGGCATTGGGTGGAAGCCCTTCTGAACAAACCGCCAGGGCGCCCCCCGGATAATCCCCCCCATGGCTCTTATCACCCTACTCAATGCCCAGCTGGCTTTCGGGCATGTCGCTTTGCTGGACCACACCGGCTTTTCCCTTGAAACCAATGAACGCGTCGGCCTGATTGGCCGCAACGGCGCGGGCAAGTCTTCGCTGCTCAAAATTCTGGGCGGGCTGGCCAAGCCCGACGACGGCACGCTGCAAGTGCAGCAAGGCACCCGCATCGCCTTTGTGGAGCAAGAACCCGCACTGGACCCCGACGCCACCATCTTCCAGGCGGCCTCTGCCGGGCTGGCCGGGGTGATTGCCTTGCGCGACCAATACCTGGCCCACGCCGAGGGCGTGGACCTGGACGCCCTGCAAACCCAGATCGAGGCGGCTGACGCCTGGAACTGGGAGCAGCGCGTGGAAGAAACCCTGCAGCGTCTGCACCTGAACCCCGACGCCCGCGTGGGCGACCTCTCTGGCGGCACCAAAAAGCGCGTGGCCCTGGCCCAGGCGCTGGTGGCCCGGCCCGATGTGCTGCTGCTCGATGAACCCACCAACCACCTGGACCTGGACTCCATCCGCTGGCTGGAGGACTTGCTCATCGACTTCAAGGGCAGCGTGGTCACCATCACCCACGACCGGGCGTTTCTGGACCGCATTGCCACCCGCATCGTTGAGCTGGACCGGGGCCAGCTGCGCTCGTACCCTGGCAACTTTGCCGCCTACCGCCTGCAAAAGGAAGAGCAGCTGGCGCAGGAAGCCGTCATCAACGCCAAGGCCGACAAGCTGCTGGCGCAGGAAGAAGTGTGGGTGCGCAAGGGCGTGGAAGCGCGCCGCACCCGTAGCCAAAGCCGCATTGGCCGACTGGAAAAGCTGCGCGAAACCCGCGCCGCCCGCCGCGACGTGGTGGGCAAGGTGAAGATGGAAGTGGGCACCGGGGGCGACAGCAACTACCAGGGCAAGATCGTGGCCGAGCTGCAGCACGTGAGCAAAGCCTTTGGCGACAAGGTGATTGCCCGCGACTTCAGCGCCACGCTGCTGCGCGGCGACAAGATTGGCCTGCTGGGCCCCAACGGCGCAGGCAAGACCACGCTGCTCAAGATGATTCTGGGCGAGCTAGAACCCGACAGCGGCACCATCCGCCGCGGCGCCAACCTGCAGGTGGCCTACTTCGACCAGCTGCGCGACGCGATTGACCTGGACGCCACGCTGGAAGACTTCATCAGTCCCGGCAGCGAGTGGATCGAGATCAACGGGCAGCGCAAGCATGTGCGCAGCTACCTGGGCGACTTTCTGTTCTCGCCCGCCCGCGCGCATTCGCCCGTGCGGTCGCTGTCGGGCGGTGAGCGCAACCGCCTGCTGCTGGCCCGCCTGTTCGCCCGCCCCGCCACCGTGCTGGTGCTGGACGAGCCCACCAACGACCTGGACATCGAAACCATCGACCTGCTGGAAGAACTGCTGCTGGACTACCCTGGCACCGTGTTCCTCGTCAGCCACGACCGCACCTTTCTGGACAACGTGGTCACCAGCACCATTGCCTACGAAGGCGACGGTGTGTGGCGCGAATTTGAAGGCGGTGTGGAAGACTGGCTGCAGCAATCCCAGCGCAGCCAGGCCCTGCGCGATCAGCGCAACACCCCGCCCGCAGCCACGGCAGCGCCTGCCGCAGAGGGCAAGGGCGGCAACGCGGCGGCCAAAGACGAACAAGCCGCCGCCCCCAAGAAGAAGCTGAGCTACAAGGAGCAGCGCGAGCTGGAGCAACTGCCCGACCGCATCGCCGCGCTGGAGGCCGAGCAGCAGTCCATCCAGCAAGAGCTGGCCGATGGCACGCTTTACACCCGCGACCCGCAGCGCGCCACGGCCCTGCACGCCCGCGAAGGCGTGATCGAAGAAGAACTGCTGGCCGCGCTGGAGCGGTGGACGGATCTGGCGCCCTGAGCGATGGCGGGGCCCAGCCCCCGCCGCCCAAGCCGCTGCCGAACCACCGCCCCTGCGGCGGCCATGCAGCCCGCCCGCTGCCGCACCCACGAAAATACGGCCCATGCCCGCACCGCACCATTTGCTGATCCCGTACGCCGCCAGCCGCGCCCCTGGCGCGCAAGAGGCCCTGAAAGGCCTGGCCCTGCCCCATCTGGACCGCCTGCTGGCCCGCCTGAGCACGGCAGACGCCAGCCCTGGCGAGGAAACCAGCCTCACCCCCCCGCACGAACGCGCGCTGGCGCAAGCGCTGGGCATGGGCACCCAAGACGGGCTCATCCCCTGGGCCGCGTGGCACCGCCTGCAGCAAGGGCAACCCACAGGTCAGACACCGGACGCTTCCGCCTGGGCCTTCATCACGCCCTGCCAGTGGCAAGTCACCACCGACCACATCACCCTGCACGACCCGGCCCACCTGGGCCTGAACGAAGCTGCCTCGCGTGAGCTGCTCGCCATCGTGGCCCCGTGGTTTGCCGAGGACGGCATCACCCTGCACTACGACCAGCCCACCCGCTGGCTGGCCAGCAGCCCCCTGTTTGCCACGCTGGCCACCGCCTCGCTCGAACGCGTGCAGGGCCGCGACGTGCGCGCCTGGATGCCAAACGCGCGCGAGGCCCGCACCCTGCACCGCCTGCAAAGCGAAATGCAGATGCTGCTCTACACCCACCCCTTCAACGACGCGCGCGGGGCCCAGGGCCTGCCAGCAGTCAACTCGTTCTGGGTACACGGCACCGGGGCATTGCCCGCGGATCTGACAACGCCCGCGCAGCCGCCGCAGGTGGCAGATGCCCTGCGTGCCCCCGCCCTGCGCGAAGACTGGCGCGCCTGGGCCAGCGCCTGGACCGCGCTGGACGCAGGCCCCGTGGCCGAGCTGCTGCGGCAAGCCGAACAGGGCCAGCCCGTGCGGCTGACGCTGAGTGGCGAGCACAGCGCGCAATCCTTCCACACCGCGCCCCTGGGGCTGGTGCAACGCATTCAACGCTTTTTAAGGCCCCAGCGCTTTATGGACGTGCGCGAGCAGCTATGAAAATAGTAGCAAGAAACATTCCCCCCCGCACCGCCTGGGCGCTGGAGCAAGCAGGCGTACACCCCCTGCTGGCGCGCCTGTATGCCGCACGCGGCGTGCAAAGCAAAGACGAGCTGGACGACGGCCTGGCCCGCCTGCTGCCCCCCAGCGGTGAAAAAGGCATGAAAGGCATTGACACCGCCGCCCGCCTGCTGGCCGACGCCATGGCGAAAAACCAGCGCCTCATCATCGTGGCCGATTACGACTGCGACGGTGCCACCGCCTGCGCCGTGGGCGTGCGCGGCCTGCGCCTGCTGGGCGCGCAGAACGTGGACTACCTGGTGCCCGACCGCGTGGCCGACGGCTACGGCCTCACCGCCTCCATCGCCCGCCGCGTAAAGGAACGCGGTGCCGACGTGCTCATCACCGTGGACAACGGCATTGCCAGCGTGGAAGGCGTGGCCGAGGCCAAGGCCCTGGGCCTGCAAGTGCTCGTTACCGACCACCACCTGCCCGGCCCCGCGCTGCCTGCGGCAGATGCCATCGTCAACCCCAACCAGCCCGGCTGCACGTTCGAGAGCAAGTCCATGGCCGGGGTGGGCGTGATGTTCTACGTGCTGCTGGCACTGCGGGCCGAGCTGCGTGCACGCGGCGTTTTTGATGCCGCCACCCAACCGAAGCTTGACCCGCTGCTCACCCTGGTCGCACTGGGCACCGTGGCCGACGTCGTGAAGCTCGACGCCAACAACCGCCGCCTTGTGGCCCAGGGCCTCAAGCGCATCCGCGCAGGCCAAATGCCCGCTGGCGTGGCCGCTCTGTTCCACGCAGCAGGCCGCAAGGCGGCTGCGGCCACCACGTTCGACTTTGGCTTTGCCCTGGGCCCGCGCATCAACGCCGCAGGCCGCCTGGCCGACATGACGCTGGGCATCGAATGCCTGCTGACGGACGACGCAGGCCGCGCTGCCGAACTGGCCGCCATGCTGGACGGCATCAACCGCGAGCGCCGCGAGATCGAAGGCGGCATGCGCGAGCAGGCCATGCTGATGGCCGAGAGCCTGTTTGACGAGAGCGAGGAGCCCCCACCCGCCATCAGCGTGTTCGACCCGGACTTTCACGAAGGCGTGGTGGGTATCGTGGCCAGCCGCATCAAGGACAAGCTGCACCGCCCCACCTTTGTGTTTGCCGCCAGCAGCGCGCCGGGCAAGGAGCACGAACTCAAGGGCTCGGGCCGCTCCATCCCCGGCTTTCACCTGCGCGATGCGCTGGACCTGGTGGCCAAACGCCACCCCGGCGTCATCCTCAAGTTCGGCGGGCACGCCATGGCGGCGGGCTGCACGGTGGCAGAGGAATCGTTCGACGTGTTTGAGCAGGCCTTTGCCCAGGTCGCTCAGGAATGGCTGGACGCCGCCACCCTCACCCGCAAGATCGAAACCGACGGCCCCCTGGCCCCCGAATACTGCCGCGCCGACATCGTGGACACCCTGCACCGCGAAGTGTGGGGCCAGGGCTTTTTGCCGCCCACCTTCAGCGAAGAGGTGGAGGTGCTGAGCCAGCGCCTGGTGGGCGAGGCCAAGAACCACCTCTCCATCAAGCTCATTCACCAGGGCAACCCGGTAGACGCCATCTGGTTTGGCCGCACCGAACCCCTGCCCGCCCGGGTGCTGCTGGCCTTCCGCCTGGATGTGAACGAATGGAAGGGCGAGCGCAAGGTGCAGTTTCTGGTGGAAGGGGCGCAGCTGTAGGCCGCGCGGGAGGCACGCACCGCAAAAGCCCTGGCGCCAGCACAGCCGGGTCGAACCCGTAGAATGAATTCGTGACCTCCTACCTCAACGCTGACCTGCACTGCCACTCTGTCGTCTCGGACGGAACCCTCACGCCCGAAGAACTTGCCGCCCGCGCCAAGGCCAATGGTGTGGAGCTGTGGTCCCTGACCGACCACGACGAAATTGGCGGCCAGCACCGCGCCTCCGCTGCGGCACGCAGCCAGGGCATGGCCTACCTCACGGGCACCGAAATTTCCGTCACCTTTGCAGGCAACACGGTGCACATCGTGGGCCTGGGTTTCGACCCCGACAACACGGCTTTGGCCCAGGGGCTGGCCGCCACGCGCGGCGGGCGTGGCGAGCGGGCGCAGGAGATGGCGGCCCAGCTTGCGCAAGTGGGCATCCACGGCGCCTACGAAGGCGCGCTCAAGTTTGTGGGCAACCCCGAGCTGATCTCGCGCACGCACTTTGCGCGGTTTTTGGTAGAGACGCAGGTGTGCCGCGACACGAACGAGGTCTTTCGCAAATACCTCACCGAAGGCAAGCCCGGCTACGTGCCCCACCGCTGGGCCACGCTGGGTGATGCCGTGCGCTGGATCACCGAGGCCGGTGGCCTGGCTGTGATTGCCCACCCGGCGCGCTACAAGTTCACCGCCAACGAGGAATACGCCCTGTTCTCCGAATTCAAGGCCCACGGCGGGGCGGGTGTGGAGGTGGTGACGGGCAGCCACACCGCTGCAGAGTACGTGACCTACGCCGCCATGGCCGAAGAGTTTGGGCTGGCAGCGTCGCGCGGCAGCGACTTCCACAGCCCGGACGAGTCCCACACCGACCTGGGCACCCTGCCCTACCTGCCGGGCCACCTCACCCCCATCTGGGAAACGCTGGCCGACCGCGTGCGGCCCGCCACCTGAACCCTTCAACGCAGCAGGCCTTGCCATGGCACAGTATTTCGAAGTCCACCCCGACAACCCGCAGCCCCGGCTGCTCAAGCAGGCCGCTGCGCTGTTGCAAAAGGGCGGCATCGTGGCCGTGCCCACCGATTCGAGCTATGCCCTGGTCTGCCACCTGGACGACAAGGACGCAGCCGACCGGCTGCGCCGCATTCGCCAGGTGGACGAAAAACACCACCTGACGCTGCTGTGCCGCGACCTGTCGGAACTGGCCAACTACGCCCGCGTGGACAACCGCCAGTACCGGCTGCTGAAGCTGGGCACGCCCGGCCCCTACACCTTCATCCTCGAAGCCACCAAGGAAGTGCCGCGCCGGGTGAGCCACCCGTCTCGCAAAACCATTGGCCTGCGGGTGCCTGACCGCAAGGGCCTGCAACTGCTGCTGGAGTTGCACGGTGCGCCGCTGCTGGCCACCACGTTCATCCCCGCGGGCGAAAGCGAGCCACTGAACGACCCCGAAGAGATCCGCGCGCGCTATGAGAAAGTGCTGGACGCGATCGTGGACGCAGGCGGCTGCCCGCAAGAGCCCACCACCGTGGTGGACCTCACCCCCATGGGCACCGGCGGCGACCCGGAGGTTGTGCGCGAGGGGCGCGGTAGCCTGCAGGCCCTGGGGCTTTGAGGCGGCCCTGACCACCACCGGTCTGAATCGCTCCGCCCCACCCCGCTCGCTGTCCGGCCATCTGCGCCATGGCTCCTGGGAGCCCGCCGCTGTCTGAGACAATACGCGGGTGGACACCTCCAATCTCATCCAGACCATCCTCATCTACGCACTGCCCGTGCTGTTCGCCATCACCGTACACGAGGCGGCCCACGGCTATGCGGCCCGCCACTTCGGTGACAACACGGCGTACATGATGGGGCGTATCACGCTCAATCCCGCCAAGCACATCGACCCCGTCGGCACCATCCTGATGCCGCTGTTGCTGTACTTCGCCACGTCGGGCGCCTTCCTGTTCGGCTATGCCAAGCCTGTGCCGGTCAACTTTGGCAATCTGCGCAAACCCAAACAGCAGATGGTGTGGGTAGCGCTGGCCGGGCCTGCGTCCAACTTTGTGCAGGCGGTGGCCTGGGGCGTGGTGCTGATCACCATGGTGGGCATGGGTGTCGATGAGCGCTTCTTCATCGAAATGGCGCGTGCCGGTGTGCAGGTCAATCTGGTCATGTGGGCGTTCAACCTGTTCCCGCTGCCGCCGCTGGACGGCGGGCGCATTCTGGTGGGCCTGTTGCCCTGGAAGCAGGCGCACATGGTGTCGCGCATCGAGCCCTGGGGCTTTTTCATCGTGATGGCGTTGGTCATCGCGGGCGTGGTCGGCAGTTTGTGGCTGCGTCCGCTGATGAGCCTGGGCTACAGCACCATCAACCTGCTGCTCACGCCGCTCACCGCCTTGCTGCGCTGAATTCCGCTTTTCCTCTTCTTCCTGCAGACCTCGTTCCATGAGCACCACGCGCTTTCTCACCGGCATCACCACCACCGGAACCCCGCACCTGGGCAACTTTGTGGGCTCCATCCGGCCTTCGGTGGCCGCCAGCCTGCGCCCTGGTGTGCAAAGCTTTTATTTCCTGGCCGACTACCACGCACTCATCAAGTGCGAAGACCCGGTGCGCATCCAGCGTTCCACGCTGGAGATTGCTGCCAGCTGGCTGGCCTCGGGGCTCGACCCGGAGAAGGTGACCTTTTACCGCCAGTCCGACATCCCCGAGATTCCCGAGCTGAACTGGATGCTGAGCTGCGTCACGGGCAAAGGGCTGCTCAACCGCGCCCATGCCTACAAGGCATCCCAGGACAAGAACCTGGAAGCCGGGCGCGATGCCGATGATGGCGTGACCGCTGGCCTGTTCATGTACCCCGTGCTCATGGGCGCCGACATTTTGATGTTCAAGGCCCACAAGGTGCCCGTGGGGCGCGACCAGGTGCAGCACATTGAAATGGCACGCGACATGGCCAGCAGCTTCAACCACCTGTATGGCGAGCACTTTGTGCTGCCAGAAGCGGTGATTGATGACAACGTGGCCACCCTGCCCGGGCTGGACGGCCGCAAGATGAGCAAGAGCTACAACAACACCATCCCGCTGTTCTCTTCGCGTGACCAGCTCAAGAAGCTCATCGGCAGCCTGCTCACCGATTCGCGCGCCCCTGGCGAACCCAAGGACACCGAAGGCTCTGCGCTGTTCCAGATTTACCAGGCCTTTGCCACCCCTGAAGAAACCGAAGCCCTGCGCCGCGCCTATGCCGAGGGCATTGCCTGGGGCGACGCTAAGCAACTGCTGCTGGAGCGGGTGGACCAGGTCATTGCCCCCATGCGCGAGCAGTACGACACGCTGATCAATAACCCCGCACGCATCGAGCAATCCCTGCTGGCTGGCGCCGAACGGGCGCGCGCCCTGGCCACGCCGTTCATCAAAGAGCTGCGCTCGGCCGTGGGCCTGCGCAGCCTGGCGCAAACCAGCGCCGCCAAAAACGCCAAAGCCGCCAAGGTGGCCCTGCCCTCGTTCAAGCAATACCGCGAGGCCGATGGCAAGTTCTATTTCAAGCTGCTGGCCGCCGATGGCCGCCTGCTGCTGCAAAGCACGGGCTTCGCGGCGCCCAAAGAGGCTGGCCAGGCCATTGCCCAACTGCAAACCCAGGCAGACGCCCTCGCCCAACTGGCGCAGCATCTGGCGCCTGTGGAAGACGTTGACACTGCCGATGTGCAAGCGGCCCTGCAAGCACTGGCAGCTGCCAACAACGGTTGAGGCCCGCTCTATTTCACTATCAAAAACATAGCTGCTAGCGCTTATCCATAAAGCGCTAGCAGCTATTTTCAGGCTCTTCTAGCGAATAGTAGTGATGGTAATCGCCGTACGTCTGTAGACGGTGATTTCGTCGTGCGACATTTATCGAGTGCATCACTAGCATTCGCTAGGGGCTGTTGAGAATCAAGCACAACGGCTCGGAGGGCTGTGATGCAATAGGCGCATGAGCATTCGATGGGTACTGACAGACGCACAATGGGCCAAGATGGAGCCGCACTGCCTTGGCAAGCCAAGTGATCCGGGGCGCAGCGGCACAGACAACCGCCGCTTCGTTGAGGCAGTGCTGTGGATTGCCCGCACAGGCAGCCCCTGGCGAGACCTGCCGCCAGAGTTCGGCAAGTGGAACACGGTGTTCAAGCGCTTTAGAGACTGGGTTAAGGCCGATGTGTTCCAACGTCTGTTCGATGCAGTGAGCGAGCAGCCGGACATGGAATATGCGATGGTGGATGCCACGATTGTGAAAGTGCATCGGCACGGCCAGGGGGCAAAAGGGGGACTTCGGGCCAGGCCATAGGCCACTCGAGGGGCGGCATGACCACGAAGATACTGGCGCTGACGGATGCATTGGGCAATCTGGTGAAGTTCGTCTTGATGCCAGGGCAGCGCCATGACACCAAAGGGGTCAAAGAGCTGATCGCTGATGTGCGCTTTGATGCCTTGCTTGCCGACAAGGCCTTCGATGTGAATTGGCTGATCCAGGAGTTGGACAAGCGCGGGGCGCAGGTGGTGATCTCACAGATGCCCCGCAGGAGAGCGCCACTGGAGATTGACCTGGAGGTCTACAAATGGCGCCACTTGATCGAGAACTTCTTTTGCAAGCTCAAGGAGTTCAAACGTATCGCAATGCGCAGCGACAAGACGGATAGCAGCTTCGCAGCGATGATCTATCTCGCAGCTGGGGTTATCAACTCTCGCTGATTCTCAACACGTCCTAGAAGAGCCTATTTTCATTAGAAATCACTCATCACTGACATGCAGGTTTGCTGAGCATGCCTCTGCGCCAAGGCAAGCCTTTGTAACCTTGCCGTACACTGGGCCCACTGCTCTGAGGCGCCCATGCAAGCACCCCGCTCCGCTGCTGTTTTGTTGGCTGTAACCACCCTGTTGGCCGGTTGCAGCACCATCACCTCGCCCCCCTCACGCCCCGCCCCGCCCGACAACCCATCTCAGGTTGTGGTCAACTCACTGGGCATGCGGTTTGTGCCAATCCCCGCTGGCCGTTTCTGGATGGGCAGCGCCGAGTCCGCGCAAGAACTGGCCAAAGCGTACCCCCTGCTGGAGGCTGAGCGCTTTGCCGCCCTCAGCGATGAAGCACCCGTGCATGAGGTGCATATCAGCCGCCCGTTTTACCTGGGCCAACACGAAGTCACCGTGGGGCAGTTCCGAATGTTTCTTGCCCAGTCGGGCTACCAGCCGGAATCGGTGTCTGATGGCACTGGCGGCTATGGCTACAGCCCGCAATACGACCCGGCCACCACCCAGCGAGGCGATGCCTTTGAAGGGCGCGACCCTCGCTATTCATGGCGCAACCCAGGCTTTGCACAGGCTGACGACCACCCCGTGGTCAACGTCACCTGGAACGACGCCCAGGCCCTGGCGCAGTGGCTGAGCCAGCGCGAAGGCGTGCGCTACCGCCTGCCCACCGAGGCCGAATGGGAATACGCCTGCCGGGCCCAAACACGAACCCGCTACCCCCACGGGGACGACCCCGCCGCACTCGCGCAGTACGCCAATGTGTTCGACCAATCCACAGCGCCGCTGTGGCCCAAGTGGAAGCAACATGCCCTGCCTGGCAACGACGGCTACGTGTTCACCGCACCCGTGGGCAGCTACCCGCCCAATACTTGGGGCCTGCACGACATGCAGGGCAATGTGTGGGAATGGGTGTCCGACTGGCACGACGAGGGCTATTACGCCCAATCCCCCACTACCGATCCGCAAGGGCCCGAAACAGGCTCCGTGCGCGTGCGCCGTGGCGGCTCGTGGCACACCTGGGCCTTTTATGCACGCTGCAGCTACCGCAACTGGAACAGCCCCCAAACCCGCTACACGCTGGTGGGCATGCGCCTGCTGCGCGAGTGGAGCCCAGCAGCAGCAACGCCAGACTGAGCCCTGAATTGCGCCCGGTTGGGTTCACGCTTCACCAAGCCAACCCCAGCATCAAAACATCAACTAGACCTGCCAACGGGCTCAGGCTCACACCCAAACCGGGCATCCCTTGGAAATATTGGTTCATGGACAAAGCCGTAGGGTGAAGCATGCGCATAGCCGCGTTAGACGACGATGCGCTTCAGCTCGATCTTTTCAAACAGGCCCTGCACGCCATGGGCCACAGCTGCCACACCTACCTGACCGGAGCGCAGTTGCTGTACAGCTTGCAGAGCGAGTGCTTCGACCTGCTCATCGTGGACTGGCACCTGCAGGACACCACAGGGCCGGAGGTGGTGCTGGGTGCGACAACATGTGGGGCCGGAAATGCCCATTCTGTTCGTGACCTCGATCCTCACGCTGCTGCAGATGCAACGCAACAGCATCGAGCCTCCGCAGGGTGACGAGCTCCTCAAGCGCATCGAAAAATATGCACAAGCATCGCTCAGTATGGCCGAGAGCTTTGTGCGGCTGGCCAGCGCCCAAAGCCACGAATACCGCGTGGGGCCGCTGGACCCGGCATCCGTGCTGCAGGATGCCGTGGGCGACGCATGTACACAGGCCCGCAATCAGGGGCTGAGCGTCACTATCTTCCAAACTCCTGGCTCAGCACCCTGTCTGGGCGACCGCCCCTTGGTGGCGCGGGCCCTGGCCAACGTGCTCAACAACGCCATCAAATACAGTCCCGCCCAAAGTACGGTGCAGTGCAGCCTGTGCGCGAGAGGCCCCAACTGGATCATCAGCGTTCGCGACGAAGGCCCAGGTATCGACCCCGCTCAGCAAGACCGACTGTTCAAACCCTTCTCTCGCCTTCATGACCTGACCCACCCCAACATTTCTGGAGTGGGCCTGGGCCTCGCGTTGGTACACACCGTGGTCAAACGCCACGGCGGCTCACTGGAGGTGGAAAGTGCAGTGGGCCAGGGCGCTGAATTCAGACTGGTGCTGCCTGCCTCTGCCAGCGATTGAGCACAAGGCGCGGCTATACGCCAAAGCCCGTCGTGGTCTGAACGTGCCCATCGTCAAACTGCAACACCCGCTCAGGCCAGCGCAGTGCAGCCAGCTTGAAATCGTGGCCCACCACAGTTCCCGACTTGCGCTCCAACCAGCGCCCGCCCGCTGAAAAATCCACGCAGAACACATTGCCCCGCTGGCCGTGCCAAGCGAACGGATGGGTGCTGGCAAACAGGTCCGAGTCGCCCTTACCCACCGCCCCCCGGTCGATCTTGTGGACCCGCCGCCAGTAGTGGCCAACGACCACCGGCGTTGCTTCTGTGTAGGCATCCCACCACGGCATGCGCTGTGCAAAGCGCCACTTGCCGCCCGAGAAAAACGGCACCGAGCCCTTTTGCTCCACACCCGAGGTCAGCACCTTCAGCGGGTTCAGCATCTGCTTGCTGGATTCGTACTCAGCATGGGCGTGCAAAAACGGCGGCTGGCGCTGGCTGTTTTCCAGCCCGTGCTCCCATTGCTCCAATTCGCGGGCCATGCGCTCGGCCAGCGCGGTCTCACGCGCCTGCTGCTGGGCAATGTGCTCCCACTGGTCGTACTCTGCTCGCACCGAGCCCAGTGGCAGGCGCCTGGCGGCTTCGATCTGTTCGTCCTGCCACGCTGCGTGAATCACGCGCAAGTCGGCGCGTTCCAGACCGATGGGCAGAACCGATAAAAACTGGATGATGTCTTGGCGCTCTTGCGGGGTGGGCCGCTGAAACGGCGCGTATTTTTCATGGTCACGCACCACACGCGCATCAAAAAACCAACCAGAGCCGTCCTTGGCATCCTCACGCAAAAGATTGATTTCGTGGTTGCCCAGAACCGCAGCTGCGCGGCCCGACTGCACCAGCTTTTGCACCAACGCCAAGACCGCCGGGCTGTCGGGCCCACGGTCGCAAAAATCGCCCACAAACACCAGCCTACGGCCCTGTGGATGGTGCCCTCGCGGGTCGTAGCCCAAATGGCTCAACAGCGCGAGCAGCGCATCGAACTCGCCATGGATATCACCGACGATATCCAGCGGTCCTTCGGGAAGCGATTGAATGAGACTCATGGGATGGCAGGGGGTTCAAGGGCTGTGAGAGTGCGCTGAGCAGCAGGCCTACCCGTCCGTATATTTTGAGGCCACACCGAACGGCACACCCAATCACTCACAGACCTTTTTTCAGCGCACCCCCGCGAGGCCTGCAATCGCCCCTTGGCCTACGCGCTGAGCCAACTGGGTTGCAGCCGAAAATTTACCCACCCGCGCACAAAGAAAAAGGCCCGGTGCTATGGTTTGAATAGCTACCGGGCCTTGATACATGGCGGAGAGGGTGGGACAAATGTGCCCAACCGCCAAAACCCTTATAAATCAACGGTTTAGATGATAGCGAGGTCTAAAATTTTGCTACTAGCATTGCTACCAGTAGCGCGGATAGGCTCTTATACCACGGTTTTTAGACCTTTTGGGGGTGTTTCGGCGGCTACATTCGAAGGAGCGGCAGGGATTCGAAACTTCTCAATGTCAGCGCCCGCAGCGATGACCCACAAGGGCTTACGCCCTCTACCACCTGCCCAGGTCTCCCCGGTCGTGGGATTGCGGTATTTGGCTTCTGCCGTGGGCTTTGCTGCTTCACCCTCTTTGGCTTTGTTGGCTGTGCGTGGCTTGCGCTTGGGCTTTGTCTGCTCGAACAAGTCAGCGGCGGTAAAGCCGTAGTCAGCAATTTGTTTTTTGAGCTCTGCGCGCTTTGCGTCGCGATTTGCGACACGCAATGCGGACAATTGCGCTTCAATGTCTTGTAGCGCTGCAATGCGCTTAGCGTGTTCCGCTTCCAATTTTTCCAGTTGTGCCGTGCTAGTGTCCGCCATGATGCCTCCAAATTGAGGCAATCAATGTAGCACACAATTGCAATTAGGAAAAGTCCAATTCTTGTCCCGGAATTAGGTCGGAATAGTCTTCTTTTACTTGTGGCGCAGGCTTAGGCGCTGGGTACATGTAGCTATAAGTCGTTGTGCGGTACTCTGCAATTGCAAATGTGCAATGACTGTGAATTTTTGCGCAGAGTTTTTCTTTTTCATCGGTGGTAAAGCTTGATTTAATTAGCTTTCCAAGTGTTTTAGCGTGCCTGAATTTAATTTGCTCAACATCGGCTTTGATGGTTTCATCGCACATGCGCAAAACCATTCTTTGCGTTGTACCGGGTCGGGCTGCTTCGTTGCGTGCGGCGCGAAGGATGAAAGCAAGGCCCGCCCGAGGATTTGCGGGGCTGGTTGCAATCATGTGTTGTGGTTGTGGGTACGAAATAACCAGCCGTTGAGGGTCTATCTTTGCGATGCCTTCCGGTTTTTTCCAGTCTGAGGGACATGGAATTCCGAGTTTTTGCGCTAGTTGCCCAACATTCCAGCGGTCGCGGCCCTGAATTGCTCGGGCTGCGCGTACCCAATCGGCTGAGGCTTGTTTGTCGCCTTTGGCGCTTGCGTCCAGCAATTGGAACAGGTTTTTTAAATCGCTTTTGCTTTTGTCTTTCGTGTCATAAGCGGCCAGTTCTTTTGCGACATATAGCGGGTCAAATTTTCCTTGTGCCTTAATGTCAACTCCGTGAGAGTTGCAGCTAAGCCCATGTTTCTTCAATGCCGCCTTCCAATATTTAAAAACAATTTTTTGAAATGATTTAATTTTTGTGCCTGGCTTGTAGGTAAATAAATCATGGATATGTAAATGTAGCCCATTAGAGCCTACGGGGGATTCCATCGCCCGCAGCTTGCCTAGACTGCCAATTTTAAGGAAATCGCGGCGCATTGCGATATTAAAATCAGAAAGGGCTAAATAGTATTTTTTTACATGTGCGGCCCAGTCATCGGCGCGGCGGTGTTGTGCTGTTAGCGTCATCAAGCCAACATGCAAATCATGAGCCTTTGCGGCGGGCAAAAGTGCTAGGTCAATCCAATTGCGCATGTGTGCGGCTTTATAGCCTGCACAATGGGGGCACAAATGCGCGTTACCGCATTGTGCGGCGTCGTGCATACGGGCAACTGTATAAATGTTTGTTTGCCATTTGCCGTTAATTTTTTCCTTTACGGCTTTTTTCTCAACTGCAATTATTGCGGTGTCTGGATTGTGGCTATTGTGTGCTTTTGCACGTTGGCAAAGTTTTAAACCGTCGCCCAAAATATTCTTGCCCGTTTCTAAAAATTCGCGGGTTAGTAAGCGCGATGCTTGATGCTGTCTAATTGCTGTGGCATTAAATTTCATAGGTGCGTCCATTTCAGTTAATTTTTCAAAACTGAAATAAAACCCTATGAATTACTCCTCACTTACACTTGACATTTAACCTTGCTAGGTTAAAATATATATAAAGAGATTGATGCGTAGTGCGTTTACCGTCAGTCTTGGGCAAATCAAGCGCCAACTTGATTTGCTCCATTTAAGTTATCATTTTTCAATCTTAAAATCAAGAATAGGCCGGGTGTAGAAATACATCCGGTTTTTTCTTTTCTGGCTGTGTAAGCCCTCAATTCTTGGCTAGTATTGTGATATCAAAAGTAAATTAAACTTTGCACAAAAAAATCTTCTGAATTCCTCATGTTTATTGGAATTGATTGGATTTGTGTATGGCTAATACAATTATTCCCTAGGGGCGGCGCCCCCCCAGCCCTCCGGGCCGTGGCCCCCCGCTAGGTTTTATACGTTTTTATGTATGGGGTTGTTAGGCTGGATGCCCCCCGCCCCCATGCCCCAGCATGGGGGAGCATTACCCCACAAAGCAGAAAAGCGGCCTAAGAGCCGCTTTTTTATTGCTTCGCAAACTTTATTCATCGGGAAAAGGGTACATGGGGTTAATTATTCCTTTTTTAACCTCTTCTAGTCGGTGTTCTGCATATTTTTTAATACACTCTAATTTTTCTGGTGGAATTGGTCCACCCTCTGGGCCGTCACTAAAACCCATCATTTTCCAGCTCGGATAAATGCCTTTAACGCGGGGTTCGTTAATTTTTCTAACGTAATTCAAAAGTTGTGGACTGTTTGGAATAGGTAAATAAACGTAATAGCTCCTACTGTTGTAATGATTATTTATATAACCAATTGGTTCAGATTGCAGAGGTATTCTGAAACGTGCCGCCCGAGACTTTGAAAATATAAAATCATCGTCATAACCTGCATTGCATAAAACGAAAATTCGAGTTGGTAGTGTGTTGGTAGTCATAACATAAGCCTTTAAAAATGTGTTTCTTAATGCTTATGTTACTGAATTAACGACCCAATTCAATATCTTTGGGGTAGGATTTTCTATCCTCAGTCGGGTCTAAACCGACCGTCCAATCTACGGCGGGCGTGGCTTGTTCACGCTCCTGTTCTTCTTTTAATTCGCGTTCACGTTCTAATTTTTGAGAGTGCGCTAATAGTGCTTGCGCTTCGGCTTCCCAAAGTTTGGCATTGTGGCTAACAATGGCGTTGTACTGCTCAATAAGCGCCAATGAATTTTTGTCGCCTAGGATTTTTTGATAGACGGTTTTATTGTGCTCTATGTCGGATAAAGCTTTTTTAGCTCGTACTAGCTCCAAGTCGTAGCGCTCAATCTTTTCTGTACCTAAGCCAATTTTTGCAAAAATTCTTTGAGTTCGGGTCGGCTCATGGGCTAAAAGCTCATCATATTTTTTATGCCATTGTTTGGATAGTTGCTCTAACTGCTCACGTTTTTTAAGTGTTTCTTGATGCTTCTGATAGGCGATTTCGCAGGCATGAGGTATTTTTTTACGTTTAAACGGGCTTTCTAATTCGGCTGGTGGGGTAGCCTCAACCTTTTCAACATCGACGCTTCTAGGGGCATCTGGCGCGGGCGTGCTTTCTGGGGTTGTCAAAATTGAAGCGTTAGAAAGCTCCGCTTTCAACAGCTCCGCTTTTTTTTCATGGGTAGCCAAATTGGCGCGATGTATTGTTATTTGCGCGTTTTGTGCGGTGATGGCGTTCCGGTATCCGCCACCTGCATTAATTGGAATGTGCTTTGTCGGGATATGATTTTTATCTATATCGGAAAATTTCCCGGCGTAGACATAAAAATCAGAATCTAATTTTTCGGCGTGGGCATTGACAATTTTGCAAATAGCTTCCCGAAGTTTTGAGACTTCGCCCGTTTTCATATCATCAAGAATTCGGGTTTTTTTCCCAAAAGTGCCATCAATGTCTACGGTACGGGTTGTAAACATCATATGAACATGATTGTTTCTATCGTGGCGATTTGGGGCGTGAATTGAACCAGATACGGCTACGCCGTATGTATCGCGCAAATGTTGCGCGATGTCGCGGACGCATTCGCGCCGCTCGTTGTCCGTCCATTGGTCAGGCAATGGGAGCATCAATTCACGGGCCACCGTAGAATTTTTTCGAGTCTCTGCTAATTCGGCTTTGTTCCAAAGCTCCGAAATGTCGTCAGCACCAATTAGGATAGTTTCAACGTGCCCGCCCTTGCGGGTGTAGTCATGAATTAACCCTGTGGTTTGGTCAATTAGCTTTACACAAGCACGATAAGCCGCAGCAGCCACAGCACTGCGCCCAGCGCTACGCGATATCGTTTGTAGAGACGGAGTGAACCACGTAGCGAGGGATTTAGACATGGGCTAAATCCTTCATAGGTTGCGAAGCAACGCCCCCGGCAGGGCGAACGCAAATCTCCCCTTGGGGAGTTTGCATAAGTGAGCCCTTGCAGGGGGCTAATAGATGATGACTATTTAATTTATCCGCTAACATATATCTTCGCTGCTAATTTCAGAATAGCAGAAAAAATCACGATATGCGAATTTAATTAGAATTTGAATTAATTTTATGCTACCCTAATTTTATTAGGGGCAATTAAAATGAAGGCAGACGATATAAAAAACAGGATAGAAAAGCTAAAAGTTGAGAAAAATCAGCTAGACAAACGTCAACGGAATCTTGAAGCACTCATGAACAAGAAGAAAAAGAATGAGGATACCAGAAGAAAAATTATCCTAGGCGCACTCATTCTAAAAGAATTAGAAAAAAATAAAGGCCTACAAAATTACGTTGTAGGCCTTTTGAACACGCTCGGAGAGCGCGATAAAGTGCTATTTAAAGAGATTACATCGGGTCAACAAGCTCCGAAAAATCCGTAACCAAACCCTCCCACGGGGCTTTTTTTGTTTCTATCAGGTCGCGGAATTTTTCCAAGGTCGGAAAAATTGCGGCGGCGAGTGCGTCAATGTTAATTTTATTTGTGTATATCGAGACATTCACATTCTCTATTTCATGCCCTATAAATTGACAGCGATTTTCTAAACTAACTCCACTTTTCATCAATTCGTTATTCACGAATTTTCTTAGGCTGTGAAAAACTAGCTTCTCTCGCTCAATTTTTGCACTTTCTAAATTTCGGGCGAATTTCTTACCTACTGCGTTGCCAGTGCCCTTGCCTTCTTTTTCCACATATTTGAAAATTTTGTCCGTCTTTTTCTCTAAAAAATCGGACACCTTCTCAATTAGGCAAGGGTGCAATGGAATCTCACGAATTCCGGCCTGTGTTTTGCTATCACGGATAGCAAGATAACTTACCCCGGCTGAGCTTTTTTTGAAATTATCCTTTTTGAGACTTGTAATTTCACCAATCCGACAACCCGTAAATAACCCGAAGAGAACAGCGGTTGTATAGTCGGGGTCTTTTTCTTCTTGCTCTTTGAAGAATTCACTATTGAAAAACTGTTCTATTTCTTCTTTTTCAAAAATAGCATAGCCTCCGCTAAGGCGTTGTTTTTTTGTCAGTAGTGCGCGGTTTTCGGCTGGGTTGCCATTTCGGGTATAGCTTTGTTTCATTGCGAAATTAAAAAGGGCTCGAATAATTGAAATTTTATTGTCAATTGTGCGGATGCTGTTGCCTTTTTTTGCTCCATTTTCCTTTTTCGCTAGAAATTCTTGATACCGCGTTATGTCGCTAGCGGTGATGCGAGTAATTGGGGGATTTTTTAAAAATTTGGCTAATTCGTCGATGCAATTTTTGTACGCGATTGCCGTGGCCTGCTTCACCTGTTTAAGCGACAAGAATTTTTCTAGCAATTCCGCCAGTTTTAGGGCGGTGGGGTCGTCTGTTGGGGCTTGTGCAGCAATTGGCGCGAGTGCTTGGGGCTGGGCCTGTTGCATCTGCTGCATGGCTTGCAGGGCTTGCATTAGCCGGGCGTGGTCTTCGTCGCCATCGGCTTTGAGGATGCCTCGGGAGAGGTCTAGCTCATACTTTTGAGGGAGGTCTTTGCGCATCAAGCTATCCAGCAGAGTTATGGCTCTGATGATAGCTACCCGTTGGTAGCTGGTTCTGAGCGAACGCTTGACCTGCTTGCCGTTGATTCGCGTGTGTAGGTAGTAGCTGGAACCGAGCTTGTAGATGGGGAGGGGCAAAGACATGGATTGCTACCAGTTCTGCTACCACCCCCAAAGCAAAAAGCCTCGTAAATCGTTGATTTACAAGGCTTTTTCCATTTTGGCGGAGAGGGTGGGATTCGAACCCACGGTGATATTGCTACCACGCCTGATTTCGAGTCAGGTACATTCGACCACTCTGCCACCTCTCCTGTGTGTCGAAGCCTAAGATTATAACCAGATTTCAACAGCGCATTCGCACTTGACTTACTTCGCGGCAGTGCAGGAACCACACTCGCGCCAATAGGCCATGACTTCGCTGCGCGCGCCTTCAAAGACAATGCGCGGGGCACGGCTTTGCCGCTGGTAGGCGTACATGGGGTCGTAGTAGTGCTGACCCACAGACGTGGATCCAGGTGCTGTGCCCCACTGCCCGCCAGGATCACATCCAGCACCTTGGGGCTGATCTTGCAGCCGCAGCCTGCGCCATGGCTGTACTGGGTGAGGCGAATAGGCACGCCTGCGGAGGATTCAGGGGTGGAGTTGGGAGAGGTCATGGCTGCATTGTCCCGGTTTGGCAGGTTGCTGCCATAGCAGATGCACAAAACACCAGGGCCTGCACACGATTCTTTCGATCATGTGCAGGCCCTGGCGGAGCGCCCCTGGTGGGGCGCAGGGTACAGCGGTGACGATCAGGCCGCAGGTGCCAGTACGGACACACCACCCAAGTAGGGGCGCAGCACTTCGGGCACCACCACGCTGCCGTCGGCCTGCTGGTAGTTTTCCAGCACCGCCACCAGCGTGCGGCCCACGGCCAGGCCGGAACCATTCAAGGTGTGCAGCAGCTCGTTCTTGCCCTGGGCATTCTTGAAACGGGCTTGCAGACGGCGGGCCTGGAAGGCTTCGCAGTTGCTCACTGAACTGATTTCGCGGTAGGTGTTCTGGGCGGGCAGCCACACTTCCAGGTCATACGTTTTGGCGGCGCCAAAACCCATGTCGCCGGTGCACAGGCTCATCACGCGGTAAGGCAAGCCCAGCTTTTGCAGCACGGCTTCGGCGTGGCGCGTCATTTCTTCCAGTGCTTCGTAGCTCTTGTCGGGGTGCACGATCTGCACCATTTCGACCTTGTCGAACTGGTGCTGGCGGATCATGCCGCGCGTGTCGCGGCCGTAGCTACCGGCTTCGGAACGGAAGCAGGGGGTGTGCGCGGTCAGCTTGATGGGCAGATCCGCCTCAGCCACCACCACATCGCGCACAAAGTTGGTCAGCGGCACTTCGCTGGTGGGGATGAGGTACAGCGCCGCGTTGTCTGGCACGGGCTCGCCGTCCTGGCCACCCTTCTTCGCGGCAAACAGGTCGCCTTCAAACTTGGGGAGCTGGCCAGTGCCCTTGAGCGAATCGGCGTTCACGGCGTAGGGCACATAGCACTCGGTGTAGCCGTGCTCCTGCGTCTGCACATCCAGCATGAACTGGCTGAGCGCACGGTGCAGGCGGGCGATCTGGCCCTTCATCACCGTGAAGCGTGAGCCCGAGAGCTTCACACCCATGTCGAAGTCCAGCCCCAGCGGCGTGCCCACGTCCACATGGTCTTTCACCTCGAAGGCGAAGCTGGCGGGCGTGCCCCAGCGGCGCACTTCCACGTTGCCCGATTCGTCGCTGCCCACAGGCACCGATTCGTGCGGCAGGTTGGGCACAGCGACCAGCATGGCCTGCAGTTCGGCCTGAATCTGCTCCAGGCGGGCGGCGGATTGCTCCAGCTCGACCTTGGATGCGGCCACCTGGGCTTTGGCGGCTTCGGCGCCTTCCTTGTCGCCCTTGCCCATCAGCATGCCAATTTGCTTGGACAGCTGGTTGCGCTGGGCTTGCAACTCCTCCGTGCGGGTTTGCAGCGTCTTGCGCTCGGATTCCAGGGTCTGAAACGCTTCCACGTTCAGGAAGGCCTGGGGCTTTTTGCGGGTTTCCAGACGCGCGATCGCGGTGTCGAGGTCTTTGCGGAGAAGAAGAATGTCAAGCATGGCGTGATTTTAGAGGGACGACCACCGCCTGCTCAGCCCAGGCTGGCCGGGTCGAAGTTGGCACCGCACAGCACCAGGCCCACGGTTTCCTGCGGCTGGGGGCGGTACACCCCCGTTTGCAGGGCCGCCAAGCCCAGCGCTGCGGCCGGTTCCACCGCCAGTTTCAGCTCGCGCCATAGCCATAGCTGGGCGGCGCGGATGGCGTCATCGGGCAGCAGCAGGGCATCGTGCACGTGGCGCTGGCTCACCTGCCAGGCGATGGCGCCGATGCGCTTGGCCCCCAGGGAATCGGCCGCGATGCCACTGACATCCACATCCACCGGCTGGCCCGCCGCACGCGCGGCGTGCAGCGTGGGCGCGCGCTCCGGCTCCAGCGACACCACATGGGCGCGGCTTTCCACCCAGGCTGCCACGCCGCCGATCAGGCCACCGCCGCCCACGCTGACCAGCAAGGTGTCGGGCAAGCGGCCCGCTTGCTCTTCCAGCTCCAATGCCAGGGTGCCCGCCCCTGCCAACACCTCGGGCTGGTCATAGGCGTGGGCCTGCAAGGCGCCAGTGGCTTGCTGGCGGGCCACGCACGCCTCATAAGCCTGGGCGTAGGCCGCGCCGGTCACGACCACCTCGGCCCCCAATGCGCGCAGGCGGGCGCGCTTGGCTTCGGGCGACACCTCGGGCACAAACACCTCGCAGCGCACGCCCAGAGCCTGGGCCGCAGCCGCCACGGCAATACCGGCGTTGCCGCCCGAGGCGATGATCACGCCGCTGTCGGGCACCGGGTTGGCCAGCAAGCGGTACAGCATGCCGCGCGCCTTGAAGCTGCCGCCCACCTGCAAATGCTCCAGCTTCAGCCAGACCTCTGCACAGTCCACCCCCAGGGCGGCGCCGGGCAAATGCAGCAGCGGCGTGCTGCGCAAAAAATGGGGCTGAGAGGCCAGGCGCTGGCGGGCAGCAGAGATGGCGGCGCGGTCGATCATGCAAAAGGCTCCGTTGCAAAATGGCCTTGCAGTGTAGAGCGTGTCATCCCGTGCAAAGGGCTTGCGCCGGCCTCGCTGGCTTCAGCCCCACGCCCGCATGCCGATACCATGGAAACAGGGGTGGCGCCTGTGCGCAGCCCACAGGAGGTGGTGATGTTTTTTGTGTTCGGCCCTTCAGGCCAGATGTACCGAGGCGGGCCGGAGAACCTGAGCCAGATCGCTGCCGTGCGTCGCGTGGACCGCCCACAGGCGCTGCGCACGCGCACTCTTGATCTAGACCAGGACACTGCCACCACCCCAGCGCCTCTGTCTCGCGAACGTGCTCCGGTGGTCAACCTGCGGCTGCAGGATGCCGTGGCCGCCTACCTCCAGACCGGGCAAGGCCCCCAGAAGCGACGTGAGCCCCTGACCCTGGTGCGGGATGTGATGAGCAACGACGCGCTGAGCGTGCCCCCCGACATGCGGGTCAACGATGCGTGGCAAACCCTGGCCGAGAGCCGGGTGGCCCAGGCCCCTGTGGTGGATGAGCGGGGCCGCGTCATCGGGTTGCTGCTGCGCGCCGACATGGCACCGCTGGACTTGCTGCCCGAGCCGGGAGCCGTGAAAGAAGCGATTGAGCTGGCCCGCAGGCCGGTGTCAGAAGTGATGTACAGCCCCGTGGCTGCCGTAGCCCCCGACACGGCCCTGCGCCGCGTGGCCGGGGTGCTGCTGGACACGGGCCTGCCAGGCCTGCCGGTGACGGATGAGGCGGGGGTGCTGATCGGGTTCATCTCCCGCACCGACATCCTGCGCGCCGTGGCGGCCGACCCGCCGCTGGACTTGTGGAGCGGGCCTGCACCGCAGGCATGAACATCGCGTCACTGCAAAATTTAACACCAAATAGGGCTCCAGCGCCCTACACATAAGCGCAAGCAGCTATCCATTCGATAGCAGATACCGAATCAGTGGGCGCCAGGGCCCGTTTCCGGGGTGCGCTGGGTGATCTCCAGCCCCGTGGCCGCGTCGATCTTGAGGCCCTTGGGCAGCGGGAACTTGATGGTCTCCTCAATGCCCGACATGGTGCGCACCGACACAGCGCCCAGCGCCTTGATGCGATCAATGACCTGTTGCACCAGAATTTCTGGCGCAGAGGCTCCCGCCGTCAACCCCACCCGCACGGCGCCGTCAAACCATTCGGTGCGCAACTCGTCGGCACTGTCCACCATGTAGGCGGCGGTGCCCAGGCGCGCTGCCAGTTCGCGCAGGCGGTTGCTGTTGGAGCTGGTGGGGCTGCCCACCACCACCAGCACATCCACCTGCGGGCTGAGCACCTTCACGGCGTCCTGGCGGTTTTGCGTGGCGTAGCAGATGTCTTGCTGCTTGGGCTCACGCACCGATGGAAAGCGCGCCCGCACGGCGGCCGTGATCTCGGCGGCATCGTCCACGCTCAGCGTGGTCTGGGTCACCACGGCCAGCTTTTCGGTCTGGCTGGGCTGCACGCGGGCCACATCGGCAACGTCTTCCACCAGGTGAATGCCGTGGTCCAGCTGCCCCATGGTGCCTTCCACCTCGGGGTGGCCCTTGTGGCCGATCATGATGAACTCGTAGCCCTCTTTGGCGAGCTTGGCCACTTCCACATGCACCTTGGTGACCAGGGGGCAAGTGGCGTCAAAGATGCTGAAACCGCGTTGCGCGGCCTCTTGCTGCACGGCGCGGCTCACGCCGTGGGCGCTGAACACCAAAGTGGCGCCAGGGGGCACATCCGAGAGTTCTTCAATGAATACCGCGCCCTTGGCCTTGAGGTCGTTGACCACGTAGGTGTTGTGCACGATTTCATGGCGCACATAGATGGGCGCGCCAAATTTCTGAATGGCGCGCTCGACGATCTCGATCGCGCGGTCCACCCCTGCGCAAAAGCCCCGGGGTTCAGCCAGCAGGATTTCCTGGGGTGCGTTCATCACAGAATACCGATAACGTGCACTTCAAACGTGACCGGCTGGCCCGCCAGCGGGTGGTTGAAGTCGAACAGCACGGCTCCGTCATCACGCACCTGCTGCACAGCGCCCGCGTAACTGCCCAGGCCGTCGGGTGTGGGGAACTGCACCACATCGCCCACGTTGTACTTTTCGTCAGGGTCGCCCAGTTCGTTGAGCAGCTTGCGGGCCACCCATTGCTGCATGTCGGCATTGCGCTCGCCAAACGCCTCGCCCGCCGCCAGCTCAAAGCTGGTGCGCGTGCCTTCGGCCAGGCCCAGCAGGCGCTGCTCCATGGCGGGCGACAACTCGCCCGTGCCCAGCGACAGCGTGGCGGGCTTGTCATTGAAGGTGTTGATCACGTCACCTGCAGGCCCGGCCAGGCGGTAGTGCAAAGTGAGGAAAGAGCCGGGCTGGACGGTGGGAAGTGGGGCAGCGGTAGTGGTCATGTAAGTCCCGATAAACTGCCGCGATTGTAGAAAACCGGGCAAACCCCTACTGGGGTGTACGCCCCGCCACCCTGGCTGCCCCGTGCCGACCCGGCAGCCCACCTGACTGCAAAGCCCCTGCCCCATGGCCATCAAGAACCTGCCCACCGAAGCCCAGCCCCGCGAAAAACTGCTGGCCCGTGGCCCCGCAGCCCTGGCCGATGCAGAGCTGCTGGCCATCTTGCTGCGCACTGGCATCGTGGGCAAAGGCGTGTTGCAGATGGCGCAAGAGCTGCTGGACCCGCCCGTGCTGGACCCTGCCAGCGGCAAGGTCAGCGGCGGATTTGGCGGCATCGCCGGGCTGCTGCATGCCAGCACCAGCGACCTGGAACGCATCAAAGGCCTGGGCCCCGCCAAGCGCGCGGAACTGGTGGCCGTGCTGGAACTGGCGCGCCGCGCCTTGGCCCAGCAGCTGCGTGAACGCGAGGTGTTTGACTCGCCCAATGCCGTCAAGCACTACCTGCAGCTGCACCTGGCCGCCAAGAGGCACGAGGTGTTTGCCGTGCTGTTTCTCGATGCGCAAAACCGCCTGCTGGGCATGGAAGAGCTGTTTCGCGGCACGCTCACGCAGACCAGCGTTTACCCGCGCGAGGTGGTGCTGCGCGCCCTGCACCACCAGGCCGCCGGTGTGGTGCTGGCGCACAACCACCCCAGCGGCAGCGTGCAACCCAGCCGGGCAGACGAAGCCCTCACGCAGACCCTGAAAACCACCCTGGCGCTGGTCGATGTGCGCGTGCTCGACCATGTCATCGTCGCGCCCGGCCAGGCGCTGTCAATGGCAGAAGAGGGGTTGCTGTGATGCGCCTGCTGCGCCATTCACGGGCGCTGGTTGCCACACTGACAGCCGCCCTGGTGCTGGGGGGCTGCGCAGCGCCCAGGCAACCCTCTGCAGGGAATGCGGATGCACCTGTCCGGCTGCTGGCGCAGGCCCACATCGCCGCAGGCACCGAGGTACTGGGCACCCCATGGGGTGGCATCTCTGGCATTGACTATGACGCGCAATCCGGCCAGTTCTGGCTCATCAGCGACGACCGCTCTGCCCAAGCACCTGCGCGCATCTACACCGCGCGCTGGTCGCCCGCGCAGCAGCCCACGCAGCCGCCCCACATCACGGGCGTCTTCACGCTGCTCACCGCGCAAGGCCAGCCGTTTCCATCGTCCCCGCAACGCACCATTTCAAAAGCCGAGGTGCCCGACGCAGAAGCCATTCGCTGGCACGCAGGCCACCAGCGCCTGTGGTGGACGAGCGAGGGCGACTGGGCACGCGGCGGCATCCCCCGCCTGCGCGAATCCTTGGCCACCGGGCAATGGGCCAGCGATATTCCGCTGCCAGCGGCCTTCACCCCCACGTTGCAGCCCCAGCGCACCGGCCCGCGCCCCAACGCCAGCCTGGAAGGACTGGCCTTTTCTGACGACGGCTGCACCGCCTGGCTGGCAATGGAAATGGCGTGGGTACAAGATGGCCCCCGCCCCACCGTGCAGACCGCTGGCGGCCCCTTGCGCATCACCGCACTGGACGTGGCCACGGGCCAGGCACAGCAGCAGCGGGCCTACACCCCGGACGCCGTTCCCCGCGCCCGCCGACTGCCGTGGGGCCCTGAGGTCAACGGAGTGAGCGAAATTCTGGCCGATGGCCCACACCACCTGCTGGTGCTGGAACGCGACTACAGCGCGGGCGCAGGCTTTGGTGCCCGCCTGTACCGCGCCGACCTGCGCAGCGGCAGCAACACTTTGGGATTGCCAGCCCTGCAGCCAGGCAACCACACCCCGCTGCAAAAGACCTTGCTGCTCGACTCTGCAACGCTGGGCCTCGCCACCGTGGACAACCTCGAAGGCATGACGTGGGCGGCGCCGCTGCCCAGTGGCGAACGGGTGCTGGTGCTGGTGTCTGACGACAACTTCAATGCCGCGCAAAGCACGCAGTGGCTGGCGCTGGCCTATCCGCCCGCTGAGAGCGCTCCACCACAGGACAGCCCCACCTGTGCTACGCCGCCCCCTGGAGCCCCCGAATGAACCGCCGCCATCCATCCGCAGGGGCGCCGCTGCCCGGCGACACACCAAGCGGCCAGCCATCAGACAAACCGAGGCAAGAGCTGACCGGCGCGCTGGCAGCGGCCTTGGCTCGCACCTTGCGCCCCCCCCAGCCCCCAGCACCCGCGGCACCACCGCCTCCCCGCGCCGCACGCCGCGTGCCTGCCATTGCGTGGCAAGCCCCCAAACCCCGCACTGCACCCACGCCCCGGGCAGAAGGCACGCCCGCACCGCCCCCCAGGCTACGCAAAGCGCCCAAACCGCGCCGCCCCAGCATACGTGTGGACGGCCTGCAAGACCTGGCCACCATCACCCGCCAGTTGCGTGAGCAGCGCGAGCGCGCCGAAGCCGAAGAAAAAGCCCGGCGCGAAGCCGCTGCACGGCTGGAGGCAGAGCGCCAGTTGTTCAGCCGCGCCGTGGGGCAGGTACATCCGCTGACCGACCGCAATTTGGCAGAACTGCCCACCACCCCACCCGAGCCCCTGCCGCTACAGCACTGGCTGGACGAAGAACGGGTGTTGATGGAATCCATCAGCGACGACTTTGACGTGAGCAGCCTGCTCGACACCGACGACCAGCTGAGCTTTCGCCGCCCCGGCATCGGGGTGGAGATCACCCGCCGCCTGCGATCTGGCCACTGGAGCATTCAGCGCCAGCTGGACCTGCACGGCCTGCGCGTGGATGAGGCGCGCGAGGCGCTGGGCGAATTCATCCGCCACGCGCACAAGCTGGGCGTGCGCTGCGTGCGCGTGGTGCACGGCAAGGGCCTGGGTTCGCCCGGCAAAAGCCCGGTGCTCAAAGGCCGTGTGCAGAGCTGGCTGGTGCAAAAAAAGGAGGTGCTGGCTTTTGTGCAAGCCCGCCCCATCGACGGCGGCGCGGGGGCATTGCTGGTGCTGCTGCAGCCTGCCCGCAGCGCCTGACCCAGCCTCCAACGGGGCGCGGACTGCGGCTCGCTAGGCCTTGCGCGGGCGCTGCGCGGCCTGCAACCCGGGCAGCACAACGCGCACCGAAAGCCCTTTGAGCAAGGCGCTCTTGCCCAGCGACAACTCACCGCCGTAGGCCTGCACCATCTGCGTGGCAATGTGCAGCCCCAGCCCCGAGCCCTGCACCGAATCATCAAACCGCAAACCGCGCTGGCCTGCGGCCCGCAACTGGTGGGGCGCCATGCCCGGCCCATCATCTTCAATCTGCAGCACCACTTGCGGCGGCTGGGCTGCATCGCCCTCTTCCATCGCCAGACCAATGTGCACGGCCGAGGCGGCCCATTTGCCCGCGTTGTCCAGCAGATTGCCCAGCACCTCTTCCAGATCCGTGCGCTCACCGCGCCACAGCGGGGGGGCGCCGTCCTGCACCTGCAGCGTCCACTCCAGCGCCTGATCAGCGTGCAGCCGCTCCATCATGCGCACCACCTCGGCCACGCACTGGGCAACGTCCACGGGCTGGGCAGCCGTTGCGGGGTGCATGGCCGCCTGCATGTGCAGGGCGTCGCTGAAAGTGCGCGCCTGGTAGCGGTCAATCACCTGCGCCATGGCCTGCACCTGCCACTGCACATCGGCTGCAGGCACGGCGGCATCACTGCTGGCCTCATCGCTCGTCAGCAAGCGAAAGCCCTGCCCTCGCTCGGTCACCAACTGCGCTGCGCCGCCCAGCGTGCGGCGGATGCGGCCAATCAGTACATCCAGCGTGTTCGAGTCAGGGTCCAGGTCACGGGCGTAGACGTTTTCGCTGATTTCCGAGCGGGTGAGCAGCTTGCCGGCGTGGTGCATGAAAAAGGCCAGTATCTTGTGCTCCTGCGCCGTGAGCTGCAGACCCTGGCCTTGCAGGTTGAAGCGGCCATGCACCACGTCGTACTCCAGCTGCCCCACGCGCAGCACGGCCGAAGGCAGCCGCGCCACCGTGCTGGTCAACGATGCCACCGGCGGCCTCACGGCCATCCGCAAGGGTGACGTGGGCACCACGCTGCCCAGCGTGGAGCGCGTGGTGCAACACCTCAAGGCCAGTGGCTTTGCCTATGTGTCGGACGTGGAGCTGGGCGACGGCTTTTGGGAGGCTGAAGTGCGCACCTCGCTGACCAGCCGCGACAAGGTGGAACTGGTGCTGCACCCCACCACCCTGGAAGTGCTGAGCCAGGTGGGCCGCAATGGCGGCACCATCAACGGCCAGCCCGTGCTGTCGGCCGACCAGATTTTGCTGACGCTGCAGCAAGCGGGCTACACCCGTGTGCGCGACCTGGAGTTTGACGATGGCTACTGGGAAGCCGAAGCCCTGAACAGCGCCAACCAATACGTTGAGCTGCGCATCGAGCCCAGCACCGGCAAGGTGGTGCGCGAGAAGCTGGAGCGTTGAGCCTTTCAACCCGGCACTGCACCTTTTAAGCAAAAAGTGCCTCTAGCGCTTATCCAATAAGCGCCACCAGCTATCTTTTAAATAGCAAAGCCCGCCTGCTTCACCCCAGGCGCGCTTTTTTTCATGGCCCCGGCCGCGCCCACCTGCCGTGGGCTGCCGGTGCGCGTGGCGAAATTACTTCGACAAATCGACGCTGTACTTCGACGTGCCCTTGCCCGATCCGTCGTCAGCAGCTACCAGGCTCACATTGGCCAGGCCCGCAGCCTGCGCCACGCTGAGCGCGTTGGCACCCGAGGTGAACACCACAGGCCCGGCCACGGTGGCCTTGGCAAAGCGCCAGCTCTTGGCAGCGCCGTTGGCGGTGCGGCTCACGGCGGGGTTCTTGCGGATGTAGTCGATCACCACATCGCGGTTGGCATCGGGCGAGGCCCAGATGGTGCCCGAGCCGTCGAGCTTGTCGATGAAGCTCTTGCCACTGGTGGCGCGGTAGTTGTTGGTGGCGATCACGAACTCCTGCGCCACATCGATGGGCTTGCCCAGGTACGTCAGGTTCTTGATGCGGCTGCCCACGGGCTGGGTCACGTCAATTTCGTACTGCACGTCTGCCGTGGTGAACATGTCGAAGTTGTACCCAGGGAAGGTGCTGATGAGCTGCTGCTCCGTGGTCTTGGCGGGGTCGATCTGGTTGAAACGCTTGGCAGCGGCTTCGAGCCAGTTCTTGATGTCCGCACCGTTCACCTTCACCGCGTACACGGTGTTGGGGTACAGGTACAGGTCGGCCGCGTTGTTGATGGCCAGCGGGCCCACGGCCACGTCGGTGTAGTCGGCACCACCCTGGAAGCCGCTCTTGAACGGCGCGCTCACCGACAGCACCGGCAGCGCTGCGTATTGCGGCAGGTTGGCCTTGATGTAGGCCGCCACATAGGCTTGCTGGGCCTGGTTCACGATCTGGATCGCGCCGGGGTCGCCCACATCGGCAAACAGCGTGCTCATGCGGAAGTCGGTCTGGCCGATGGGCGTCTTCACGTACTTGATCGCGGCCTGGTGCTGCGTCTCGATCATCGCAGCGATGGTGGCGTCGGGTTCCACGTACACGTTCGCACCCGCTGCGTTCTTGCTCTGGATGTTGCGCAGTTCGCTCTTGCTGGCAGTCTTGTTGACCACCCACTTGCTGCCGTCCCACTGCAGCGCCAGCTGCACCACGCCCAGGGCCTTGCCCCACGAACTGGCCATCACGGCGGGCACACCGTTGATGGTGCCCGCCTTGTGGTCCACGCCGGGCAGGTTGAAGCTGGGGGTGGCGGCAGTGTCTGGGAACACGCCGTGCTGGTGGCCCATCACCATCGCGTCGATGCCCGCCACCTTCGACAGGTGCAGGCCGGGGTTTTCCATGGTGGGCGAGTACGCCGCGCTATCGAGCCCGCCGTGCAGCAGCGCCACCACAATGTCGGCGCCCTTGGCGCGCAGCTCGGGCACGTACTTGGTGGCCGACTCGACCGCGCCTTCGGTGTAGACCTTGCCTTCGAGGTAGCGCTTGTCCCAGTTCATGATGCCGGGGGTGGTGAAGCCGATCACGCCGATCTTGATGGGCAGCTTCACTTCCTTGCCATCGGTGCCCTTGGCCACCACCGTGCGCTCCAGCAGCGTGTAGGGCTGCACCAGCGGCTTCTTGGTCTTGCTGCTGTACACGTTGGCCAGTACGGCGGGGTAACCTGCGCCCGCGCATTTCTTGGTGGGGTCCACACCGTCCACGTCCAGCCCACCGCCCAGCACCTGGTTCAGGAAGGGCAGGCCGTAGTTGAACTCGTGGTTGCCCAGCGTGCCCGCGTCAAAACCCAGAGCGCCCATGGCCTTGTACATGGACAACTGCTGCGTGCAGGGGATGGGGCTGATGGTGGCTTCGTAGTCGGCCAGCGCGGTGCCCTGGATGGTGTCGCCGTTGTCCACCAGCAGGGTGTTGGCAAATTCTTTGCGCGCCGCGCGCACCAGCGTGGCGGTGCGCTCAAAGCCGTAGGTCTTGTCTTCAGCGAGCTTGAAGTAGTCGTAGCTGCGCACGTTGAAGTGCAGATCGGTCGTCTCCAGCACCGCCAGCGTGGCTGTGGCCCCCGCATTGGTATTGCTGTCGCCATCGCTGCCGCCGCAAGCGGCCAGGGATGCAGCCAGCACCACCACGCCCAGCGTGGCAGTGCGGCGCGACACATGCCCCAGCATGCCGGAGCCTGCGGAGCGGAAAACAGAGGTCTTGATCAACATGGGCAACCCAAGAAAAACAAAACCGCGAGTGTGGGAACCGCGTTTGACAGCGGTGTGACGGGTGTGTGGCACACGCTGCCCGGCGTCGTGCATGCGACAGAGGCTTGAGAGCCTTTTCAAGATCTTTGCGGGGCCACCGCCCGCGCGTTACGCACGGACACGGTCAGCCGCCACGGGCTGGGTTATCGTGCAGGCATGGGCTCTGTACGCAGCCTTTCCATCCACTGAATCACTCAAGGAGCCTTTGCATGAAAAACTCTCTCTGGACCCTGGCAGGCACTTCCGTAGCTGCAGGAATCCTGGCGGGCTGCGCTGCGCCCAACCCAGGTGCTGGCGCGTCAAACACCCCAGCAGGCCAGCCCCCCGTGGGTGGCCAATGCAATGCTGCGCCAGCGCAGTCGTTTGTGGGCAAAGACAGCACCGCCAGCGTGATCGAGGCGGCGCGGGTGCAGTCGGGTGCCCACATGGCGCGGGTGTTGCGCCCCGGCCAGATGATCACGAAGGAATACAACGCACAGCGCCTGAACCTGGTGGTGGACGACAACGGCCGCATCACGGCCGTGCGCTGCGGCTGACGCGCGGCCCTGCAGGGGCTGGGCTTAGTCGGCCAGAAACAGCTCTTGCAGATCGCTCAAGAAGTCAAAGCCCCGCTCAGTGGGGCGCACATGCCCGCCCTCGCGCACGATCAGGCCTTTGCTTTGCGCGGCATCCAGCGCTTTGGCAATGGCGCTGATCGGCAAGCCCGTGCGTTCGGTGAAGTCGGTCAACGCAAAGCCGCCGCGCAAGCGCAGCGCGTTGAGCATGTATTCAAACGGCAAATCAGCCCGGCGCACATCGTCGTCCTGCGCCACGGCATGGCCTGCCAGGGCGTTGTCCATGTAGCGGGCCGGGTCGCGAAAGCGTACCTGCCGCACCACGCGGTGCGCAAAGCTCAGCTTGCTGTGCGCGCCCGCACCAATGCCCAGGTAATCGCCAAACTGCCAGTAGTTGGTGTTGTGAAAGCACTGGTGGCCCGCGCGGGCGTAGGCGGAAATCTCGTACCGCGCCAACCCGGCCGCGCCCGTCATCTCGGTGATGCGGTCAAGCATGGCATAGGCCAGGTCGTCCTCAGGAATGGCGGGCGGGTACTTGGCGAAGTAGGTGTTGGGCTCGATGGTGAGGTGGTAGATGGAGATGTGGGGCGGCGCCAGTTGCAGCGCCTGCTGCATGTCCTGCTCCATCTGCGCCAGGGTCTGGCCTGGCAGGGCGTACATGATGTCGAGGTTGAAGGTGTCGAACGCGCTGGCAGCCTCCGCCACCGCCGCCAGGGCTTGGGCGCGGTCGTGCACGCGGCCCAGGGCCTTGAGGTGCGCATCGTTGAAGCTCTGCACCCCAATGGACAGGCGCGTGACGCCCGCGCTGCGGTAGGCGCGAAACCGGTCCTTCTCAAAGGTGCCGGGGTTGGCCTCCATGGTGATTTCGCAGTCAGCCTCCAGCCGCAGGCGGGCGCGGATGTCGCTGAGCAGGCGGTCTATGGCCTGTGGTGCAAACAGGCTGGGCGTGCCGCCACCAATGAAGATGCTGTGCACCGAACGGCCCCAGATCAGCGGCAGCGCGGCTTCCAGGTCGGCCATGAGCGCGTCTATGTAACGCTGCTCGGGCACCTCACCCGCCGCGCTGCCGCCGCGCGCTTCGTGCGAGTTGAAGTCGCAGTAGGGGCACTTCTTCAGGCACCAGGGCAGATGCACGTACAGCGACAGAGGCGGCAGGCTGGCCAGCTGCAGCAGACCGGGGCGCATGTAGTGCTGGATGTCGCGCACCACGGCGGGCGCGTCATCGGCACTAGCAGGAATTATGGGAATAGCCATTCAAAGCTCAAAAAAATAGGAGCGCTTCCATCGCAGCGGTGGCTAGCAAGAGGCACTGCCATGCGAGCGACCGCCGCGCAAGGGCCGCCGCGGCAGCGCAGCTGCGTTTCACTTGCGTGCGCTGGCGGTGTCCCCCCTTGGGGGGAAGGCGCGAAGCGACTCAGGGGGGACTTCATCCAAACCAGCGCTCACGCATCAGGGCCAGCATTTGTGCGGCGGAGCGGCCCCGGTGGCTGTGCGCGTTCTTCACCTCCTCGGGCAGCTCGGCAAAGGTCTTGCCAAATTCGGGAATGAACATGACCGGGTCGAAACCAAAACCGTTGCTGCCGCGCGGCTCGGTGGTGATCTCGCCCACCACGCGGCCTACGGCAATCAGCGGCTCGGGGTCCTGCGGGCTGCGCACGGCCACCAGGGTGCTGACCATGGCGGCGCGGCGGTTGGTCACGCACTGCATCTGTTCCAGCAGCGCACGCACGTTGTTCGCGTCGCTTTTTTCGTAGCCGAACTGGGTGCAGTAGTAGGCCGTGTCCACGCCCGGCAGGCCGCCAAACGCGTCCACGCACATACCCGCATCGTCGGCCAGCGCGGGCAGGCCGGTGTGTTGCGACGCAAAGCGGGCCTTGGTCAGCGCGTTCTCGACAAAGGTACGGAAGGGCTCTTCGGCCTCACCCACGCCCAGGTCGCCCTGGCGCACCAGTTCCACGCCCAGCGGGGCAAACATGGCCTGCAGCTCGGCGAGCTTGCCCTGGTTGTTGGATGCCAATACGAGTTTCATAGTCAAATCATGCTCTTCTAGCGAATGCTAGTGATGCACTCGATAAATGTCGTACGTCGAAATCGTCGTTTACAGACGTGCGGCGATTTCCATCACTACTATTCGCTAGAAGAGCCTCAAATCAGGCTCCAGCGCTTATTGATCAAGCGCCAGCAGCTATCAAATCAATAGTAAAAAATCAGGCTGTCAGGGCCTGCTGCTGCAACAGGATCAGCTCGGCAATGCCTTTTTCGGCCAGCGCCAGCAATTGGTCCATTTCTTTGCGGGTAAAGGCCACGCCTTCGGCCGTGCCCTGCACTTCCACGTAGTGGCCCGCACCGGTCATCACCACGTTCATGTCGGTGTCGCAGTCCACGTCTTCCACGTATTCCAGGTCGAGCAGCGGCGTGCCTTGCACGATGCCCACCGAGATGGCGGCCACGGGCTCGCGCAGGGGCGACTGGGTGATCTTGCCTGCGGCGATGAGTGTGTTCACCGCGTCTTGCGCGGCCACCCACGCGCCGGTGATGGCGGCAGTGCGGGTGCCGCCATCGGCCTGGATCACGTCGCAGTCAAGCTGGATGGTGCGCTCGCCCAGCAGCTTCAAATCAAACACCGCACGCAGTGAGCGGCCGATGAGGCGCTGGATCTCTTGTGTGCGGCCGTTTTGCTTGCCGCGTGCAGCTTCGCGGTCGCTGCGGGTGTGGGTGGCGCGGGGCAGCATGCCGTATTCGGCCGTCACCCAGCCTTCGCCACTGCCGCGCTTGTGGGGCGGCACGCGCTCTTCTACCGAGGCGGTGCACAGCACCTTGGTGTTGCCAAACTCGATCAGCACCGAGCCCTCGGCGTGCATGGTGTAGTGGCGCGTGATGCGCACAGGGCGTAACTGGTCAGCGGCGCGTTGGCCAGAGCGTTGGAAGGTGGTCATGTCAGCAGCGATCACATCGCTAAAAGAGTTACAAAACAGACGGGCCCCTGAAGGGCCCGTGCTCACAGGGTTCGGGGCCAGCGCCTCAGCCGCGGCGGGCGGCCGACCGGCGAATGGCTTCGTTGATTTCGGCGATCGAGCGCTCAATGGCCGCATCGTCCAGATCGTCGGCCAGGCCATCGAGCGGGCCGGCCTGGATGGTGGAGGCAAACACATCGTCGCTGATGCTGTCGGTGGACACGCCCTGGGTGGACTCGAATGCATCGGGCGTCTCCCACTCCAGGGCCACCACGGTCACGTTGTCGCTGCTGTCGCCCGCCTTGCGCAAGGCTTCTTCTACCAGTTCAGGCACTGCATGAGAAACGGGCTGACGGGCCAGCTGCTTGGTGATTTCTTCATCGCTCAAGGTGCCCCACAGGCCGTCTGAGCACAGCAACAGGCGGTCTCCCTGCTCCAGGTACACAGGCCCGGTGATGTCGTAGATGGGCTTGGTGGGCGAGCCCAGGCAGGTAAACAACACGTTGCGGTTCACCCGGTCCATGCCCAGTGGGGGCGCGTTGCGCAGTTCCAGGTACGAGTGGTCGCGCGTGCGGGTCAGCAAATCTCCGTCGCGCACCATGTACAGCCGCGAATCACCGCAGTGCACCCACGAGGCGGCTCCGCCCTGCAACACTGCCGCCACCAGCGTGGTGCGCGGTGTGTCGATCATTCCCTTCTCAGACGCGTATCGCAGAATCTGGTGGTGGGCTGCCAGCAGTGCGCCCGAAAGGAATTCCTGCACATCCTGGATCTGGGGCTTGGCCTGGCGCTGGAACAGTGCCGAGACGGTTTGCAGCGCGATTTGCGCGGCCACCTCGCCCTCAGGGTGCCCGCCCATGCCGTCGGCCAGCACAAAGAGCCCCGACTCGCGGGTGTAGCAGTACCCCATGCGGTCTTCGTTCTTTTCGCGGCCGCCGCGGCGGCTGATCTGGAAAACCGAGAATTTCATAGTGGTTCACGCAAACAGGGATGCGCACAGGCATCGTCAATGAATAGGCCGTTTGCCCCGCTGACCCGCTTGGCGTAGATCGCGTTCATTTGGGCTTGGCTCCGATGCCGGTGGCTTCACCCACCTTTTGCACGTTCTTCTTGGTGTCAGACACCAGGGTGTCCAGCTGCAGCCGCATTTTTTCAGCCACCGAGAGCTTGGTGTAGCGGCGCTCACCTTCCCGGCTCAGTTCCTTTTGCAAAGCAAACACCGATTGCGGGCGCGAGAGCGGGTCCAGCGCCATGCACCATTCCACCACTTCGATCAGGTTGTCCGAGTACACACCGCGCAGCTTGGTCAATGCCAGCGAAAGGCGGTCTTTTTCGATGCGCTGAGGCGCTTCATTGGGCGGAAAGCCTTGCATGCAGGCATAGATGCAGGCACCTATGGCGTAGATGTCGGTCCACGGCCCCATCTGTGAATCACGCCGGTACATCTCGGGCGCAGCAAAACCGGGGGTGTACATGGGGCGGATGAAGTTGCCTTCCTTGCTCAGCACCTCGCGCGCCGCGCCAAAGTCAATCAGCACAGCCTTGTTGTCATCGGTGATGAAGATGTTGGCGGGCTTGATGTCCAAGTGCAGCATCTTGTGCTGGTGCACGATGCGCAGGCCGCGCAGCACTTCATCGAACAATGAGCGGATGGTGGATTCGCGGAAGACCTTCTGCGTCTTCAGGTCGCGCGCGGTGATGATGAAATCCTGCAGGGTCGCGCCCTCCAGGTAGTTCATCACCATGTAGACGGTTTCGTTCTCGCGGAAGAAGTTGAGCACGCTGACCACCGAGGCGTGCGAAATCTGCGCGAGCGAACGCCCTTCTTCAAAAAAGCTCTTGAGGCCCAGGCGGTACAGCGAGAGTTTTTCAGGCGGCACCTTGGGCAGCAACTCGCCTGGCGCGCGCGTGGCCAATGATGAAGGGAGGTATTCCTTGATGGCAACCTGCTGGCCCTCGGAATCCACAGCGAGGTACACCACGCCGAAGCCGCCGGAAGAGACCCTGCGCACCACGCGATAGCCACCGAGCAACGTATCTGGTGGCAATGGTGCGGGCTTGATTTTTGACATATTTTGCGAAGATGACTCGGGGGTTAGGCGGAACCCGGATAATCGCCGGATCGCAAGCAACCATCAAAAAGTCCAATGCCAGTTTACAGCATGACCGGATACGCCAGCGCGCAGCAAGGCGCGTCTGCCACTGGCGCTGAAGCCGAGGGCCGCGCCCCCCAAAATCGCAGGCTGGGCCTGGAAATCCGTTCGGTCAACAGCCGCTTTCTGGACCTGTCCTTCCGCCTTCCTGACGACCTGCGAGCGCTGGAACCCACGCTGCGCAGCCTGCTCACAGCCCGCCTCAAGCGTGGCAAGGTGGAGGTGCGTGCCGCCATCGAAAACGAAGACAGCAACACCCTGCAAGACCCACCAGCGCGCTTGCTGCAACGCCTCAACACCTTGCAAGACTCCGTCAAGGCTTGGCTGCCCGGCGCTGCACCGCTGAGCGTGGCCGATGCGCTGCGCCTGTGCGCCAACGCCAATACCAGCTCGCACGACTGGAGCGAAGCCGTGCCTGCGCTGGCCGAAGAAGCCCTCACAGCGCTGCTGTCCGCCCGCGAACGCGAAGGCAAGCGCCTGGCCGCCATGGTGCTGGACCGCGCCAAGCAACTGCGCGCGCTGGCCCAGCAAGCGGTGCCGCTGGTGCCGCAACTGGTCGAGCAGCAACGCCAGCGCTTCATGGAGCGCTGGAAGGAAGCCATGGCCCTCACCGATGGCGCCATCCTGCCCGAGGCCGCCCGCGACCGCGCACTGACCGAAGCCACCGCTTTTGCCATTCGCATCGACGTGGCGGAAGAAATCACGCGCCTGGAGTCGCATCTGGATGAAATCGAACGCCTGCTGAAAAAGGGCGGCGAAGTCGGCAAACGCCTGGACTTCCTCATCCAGGAGTTGCACCGGGAAGCCAACACCCTGGGCTCCAAATCTGCCGCCCTGGACCTCACCCGCATCAGCGTGGACATGAAGGTCCTGATCGAGCAAATGCGCGAGCAAGTGCAAAATATCGAATAACACTCATTTTTTGATAGCGCCTTGCGCTTATCTGCTATGGACTACCCCGGAAATCTCTTTGTAGTTGCGGCCCCCAGCGGTGCTGGCAAATCCAGCCTCGTCAAGGCCCTGCTGGAGCTGGACTCTCACGTCCACCTGTCGATCTCCCACACCACCCGCGCGCCCCGCGGACAGGAAAAGCACGGTCGCAATTACTACTTCGCATCTCAGTCCGAATTCGACGCCATGGTGCAGGCCAATGCCTTCGTGGAATGGGCGCATGTGCATGGCAACCGTTACGGCACTTCCAAGAAGGCGATTGAAGAACGCATTGCCCAAGGCGCCGATGTGATTCTGGAGATCGACTTCCAGGGCGCATTGCAGGTGAAGCAGGCCTTCAGCAACGCAGTGCTGGTTTTTATCCTCCCCCCCAGCTGGGAGGAACTCCGCTCGCGCCTGGAACGCCGGGGCGAGGATTCGGCCGAAACCATCGAGCTGCGCCTCAAGAACGCCGCGATCGAGATGGCACAGGTCGATAAATTTGACTTCGTTATAATCAACGAGTTGTTCGAGAGCGCCCTTTTTGATCTGAAAGCGGTCGTTCACGCCCAGCGACTCAAGTACGCCGCGCAACGCCGCGCCCGTGCAGACACCTTCAAGTCGCTCAATATCACCTGAATCCCGGAGTAAAACGATGGCACGCATCACCGTAGAAGACTGTCTGGAAAAGATCCCCAACCGCTTCCAGCTCGTGTTGGCCGCCACGTACCGCGCTCGCATGCTGAGCCAGGGCCACGCCCCCCGCATCGAAAGCCGCAACAAGCCCGCCGTGACTGCCTTGCGCGAAATCGCCGAAGGCAAGGTCGGTCTGGAAATGCTGAAAAAAGTTCCAGGTTGATTTTTGTCGGGCAATGCCCCCAAATGAGCACCGCTATGCGGTGCTTTTTTTTGCTTCTCCGCCACCCCTCCAACTCCCGCGCTACATTTAAGGCATGACCGCGGTGCTCAACTTACATTCTGCAACGCAGACCCGACCTGGCGATGCCCAGCCTACAGCCAGCCCGACCGCCGCCGCAGCCAACGCCGCAGCGGCCAGCTTTGCTGCGCTGACGGAAAACCTCAGCTACCTGGACGCCGCCAGCATTGAACAGGTAAGGCAGGCCTATCGCTTCGCTGACGAAGCGCACCTGGGGCAACTGCGCAACAGCGGTGAGCCTTACATCACCCACCCCATTGCCGTGGCGGCGCAATGCGCCGCCTGGAAGCTAGATGCACAGGCCCTGATGGCCGCCCTGCTCCACGACGCCATGGAAGACTGCGGCGTGACCAAGGCCGATCTGATTGACCGGTTCGGCGCCCCGGTGGCAGAGCTGGTGGACGGACTGACCAAGCTGGACAAGCTCCAGTTCAACACCCGCGAAGAAAACCAGGCAGAGTCTTTTCGCAAGATGCTGCTGGCGATGGCGCGGGATGTGCGGGTCATCCTCATCAAGCTGGCCGACCGTACGCACAACATGCGCACACTGTCGGACATGCCCCGCAGCAAGTGGGGGCGCATTTCCTCCGAAACGCTTGAGATTTACGCCCCTATTGCTCACCGCCTTGGGCTGAACCAGACCTACCGCGAATTGCAAGACCTTGCGTTTCGGCATCTGCACCCCTGGCGCTACGCCACCCTCTCAAAGGCGGTCAACAAGTCGCGCAACCGGCGGCGGGATCTGGTGCAAAAGGTACAAGCCGAGGTAGACGCAGCCTTCAATCGCATAGGCATGAAAGTCCGCCTGGCGGGGCGCGAGAAAACGCTGTACGCGATTTATCAAAAAATGCACCTCAAGCACCTGAGCTTTGCCCAGGTGACGGACATCTACGGCTTTCGCGTCATCGTACCCACCATCACGGACTGTTATACCGCACTCGGTGTTTTGCACCAGATGTACAAGCCTGTCCCAGGCAAGTTCAAGGATCACATCGCCATTGCCAAACTCAATGGCTACCAGTCTCTGCACACCACGCTGGTGGGGCCATCTGGAATCAACATCGAATTCCAGATACGCACGGACGAGATGCATGTGATTGCGGAAGCCGGCGTAGCAGCGCACTGGCTCTACAAGGCGCAAGACTCTGACGGCTCATCAGCAGAGCGACTGGGTACCAAATGGCTGCAGTCGCTTTTGGACATCCAGAACGAAACCCGGGATGCCGCGGAGTTCTGGGACCATGTCAAGGTGGATCTTTTCCCGGACGCGGTCTATGTTTTCACACCCAAGAGCCAGATCATGGCATTGCCGCGCGGAGCCACAGTGGTGGATTTCGCGTACGCCATCCACAGCAATGTGGGCGATCGAACCACGGCAGCCAAAATCAACAACGAGCAAGTGCCCTTGCGCACCGAGCTGAAAAATGGGGATGTGGTCGAGATCATTACCACGCCTGTTTCCACACCGAACCCCGCCTGGCTGGGGTTCGTGCGCACCGGACGTGCTCGTTCCAAGATACGGCACTACCTCAAAACGCTGGCCCACACCGAGTCCGAAAGCCTGGGCGAAAAACTGCTCATCCAGGCAATTCGCGCGGAAGGCCTGGAACAGCTCCCGCCCGACGAAGGCGAAACGCATGCTCTTTGGGAAAAGCTGTTGCGCTTCACAGGCAACCGCAACCGCAGTGAATTGCTGACGGATTTGGGACTGGGCAAACGTATCGCCAGCATCGTGGCAAAACGGCTGGTGGTACTGCTGGGCGAGCACGGCCATCGTCCCGATGCACTGCTGCTCACGCGCGAGCGGTACACCTCACACGAGACCCTCTCCCAGGGCGCAGTCACTCTGGATGGTAGTGAAAACGCTTCCGTACAATATGCACCTTGCTGCCGCCCGGTGCCGGGTGATCGCATCGTCGGCTACCTGGGCCGCGGCGAGGGGCTGGTCGTACACAACGCGGATTGCAGTGTGGCCAAGCGCTTGCAGCACAAAGACAGCGAACGCTTCATTGCCGTGGACTGGGCAGACGAACCGACACGCCTGTTCGAAACCGGGGTGGTTGTGACCGTCATCAACGGCAAGGGCGTACTCGCACGGATCGCCCAGGAGTTGGCCAACTCCGAAGCGGACATCACCCATGTGGACATGGATGACGAGGCCGCCCTGGACACCACTGACCTTAGGTTCGTTGTTGCGGTACGTGACCAGGCACATCTGGAGGCGGCTCTGCGGAATTTGCGCCGCACCCAGGCGGTGATTCGTGCCAACAGAATCACGCCGCAAGCGACGTGACTCTGCCCTGCCATCCAGAGCAGCGATGGCAGGAGAGCCACAACTCAAGACTTTACAGGGTCGGGATAGCAGACGGATCTCACCTCCAGCATGCGGGTGCCTGCTGGAGTCGGAAGCGCCACCTCATCCCCCACCCTGGCTTTGAGCAATGCCCGGGCTACGGGCGCAATCCAACTCACCTGCCCCGCGTGACTGTCCGCCTCATCAATGCCCATGATGGTGATGGTTCGATCCACTCCCTCATCATCACAATAGGTCACGGTGGCGCCAAAAAACACCTGATCGCTACCCGCGTGAAGGCTAGGGTCAACCACCTCAGCGATCTCTAGACGCTTTGTCAAAAAGCGGATGCGACGATCAATCTCCCGCAGCCGCTTTTTGCCGTAAAGGTAATCGCCATTCTCGGAACGATCTCCGTTGCTGGCAGCCCAGTGCACTGCCTCGACGACTTTAGGACGCTCGTTGTCAATCAGGTCCAGCAACTCCGCACGAAGGCGTGCGTATCCTGCAGGAGTGATGTAGTTCTTGGCACCTTTGGCCAAGGGAGGCAACGACACCTCGTCATCTTCATCACCATCCGTCTCTTTGGTGAAGGCTTTGCTCATGGCGCATTCATCTCCGAAAAGAATAAAGCGATTGGACAAATGAAAAAGCCTGCAACTTTTCAGTTGCAGGCTTTAAACATTGGTGCGGCTGGCAGGAATCGAACCCACGACCCCTTGGTTCGTAGCCAAGTACTCTATCCAGCTGAGCTACAGCCGCTAAGCTTTGAATTATAGCATAAATTTTTAGAACTTTAAAAATTTATGCAACTTGCTTTTGTCTTCTTAGCGAAGACATCAGCTTCATCGCATGACTGAGATTGTAATACACGCCAGACTGCATTTTTTGAAAAATGCCACTTTTTATGAAAAAGTGGGCTGCATTCGCAGCAGGCCTTTTGGTAGGGCGTGAGGGACTTGAACCCGCGACCAAAGGATTATGAGTCCTCTGCTCTAACCAACTGAGCTAACGCCCCAAACCAGCCTGCTTCTCAGGACGACGGATTGTAAGGCGTTTATTTGCGGTAACTGAGCGCGTTGGAAACCAGCTTGGAAGTGATGTCCACGATCTGGATCATCTTGTCGTACGGCATGCGCGTCGGGCCGATCACCCCCAACGTTCCGACAACTTTGCCATCGACCTCATAAGGAGCGCTGACCACTGACAGCTCCTCGAAAGGAACCACCTGACTCTCGCCCCCAATGTAGATGCGCACGCCTTCGGCCTGGCTCGAGATATCGAGCAAGCGCAGGATTTGCGTCTTTTGCTCAAAGAGATCAAACGCCCGGCGAAGGTTCCCCATGTCACTGGAAAAATCGCTCACTGACAACAGATTCCGCTCCCCTGAAATCACGACCTCATCCTGGGCTTGCGATAACGCCTCAGAACTCACGTTGACCGCAGCCTGCATCAAAGAGGCGATCTCGCCTCTCAACAAATCCACCTCCGACTTCAAGCGCTCCCTGACCTGCTCCATTTCCAAACCTGCATAGTGCGCGTTGAGAAAGTTGGCAGCTTCGACAAGCTGGGATTGCGAATAGTCGGAATCAGTGAAGATGACCCGATTTTGAACATCGCCCTCAGGCGAAACGATGATCACCAAAAACCGGCGTTCTGACAGTCTCAAGAACTCTATGTGACGAAATACCGAACTGCGGCGGGGTGCCATGACCACACCGACAAACTGAGACAGACTGGACAGAAGATGAGCCGCATTCGCGATCACTTTTTGCGGCTGCTCGGGCATCAATTGCGGAGCCTCCAGCCCGTCCCGCTGCACCGTCAACATGGTGTCCACGAACAAGCGGTAGCCTCGGGCTGTAGGTACACGCCCTGCCGAGGTGTGGGGACTTGCAATAAGCCCCAACTCTTCCAAGTCCGCCATCACATTGCGGATGGTGGCAGGAGACAAATCCAGCCCGGAGGCCCGAGAAAGCGTGCGTGAGCCTACGGGCTGGCCGTCTGCGATGTAGCGCTCGACCAGCGCTTTGAGCAACAACTTGGCACGGTCATCGAGCATGGTTTGATTTTAATGATGTAATTTCCAAATGACTCTGAAATTCCGTCGTGTCGCGCTCATCGGCAAATACCAACCCTCTGCGGCTCCAGGCATGTCCGAGAGCAGCTTGCTGGCCCTTGAGAAGATTGCTGACTTCATGACGAACTTGGGCTGCGAGGTAATGCTGGAAGCAGAGACAGCGCAGAACACTGGGCTTACAGAATTTCCATCAATTCAAGTGGAGGAAATGGCCACTTGCGACGTGGGGCTGGTGGTCGGCGGGGACGGCACGATGCTGGGCATCGCACGTAGGCTGGCACGCCATGGGGTACCGCTCATTGGCATCAATCAAGGCAGATTGGGCTTCATCACCGACATCCCTTTTGAAGCGTACCAGACTACCTTGGGCCCCATGTTGCGTGGCGAATATGAGGAAGACTCAAGACCCCTCATGCATGCACGCGTGATGAGAGGCGAAGAGGTGGTATTCGAAGCGTTCGCCATGAATGATGTGGTGGTCAATCGCGGCGGAACATCGGGGATGGTGGAGTTGCGTGTTGAAGTGGGGGGCAGATTTGTCTCGAACCAGAGAGCGGACGGATTGATCATCGCCTCGCCGACAGGGTCCACTGCATATTCACTGTCCGCAGGGGGACCCATGCTGCACCCCGCTATTCCAGGTTGGGTTTTGGTTCCCATCGCACCGCACACACTATCCAACCGCCCGATCGTTCTTTCGGACGCGACAGAAGTCGCCGTGGAGGTGGTCAGTGGGCGGGACGTCAGTGCCAACTTTGACATGCAATCTTTAGCGTCACTTCAGCATGGCGACCGAATCTTGGTGCGACGCTCAGAGCACTGTGTGCGCTTCCTCCACCCTGCTGGTTGGAATTACTTTGCGACCTTGCGGCGAAAGCTCCGCTGGAATGAGGGGGGGTCCTGAGCATGGCGCTCAAGCGCATGGTGCTACGCGATTTCGTGATCGTGGAGTCACTAGACCTCGAATTACAACCTGGCTTTACCGTTCTGACAGGAGAAACAGGGGCAGGTAAATCCATTTTGATCGATGCACTTCAGATCGTGCTGGGCGCACGGGCTGACACCAGCGTTGTACGGGAGGGCGCAGCCAAAGCCGATATCTGCGCGGAGTTCGATGTTCCTGACCACGTTACACCATGGTTGGAAGAAGCAGGCATTGATGCGGAAGCTGCGATACTTTTGCGGCGTACCGTAGACAACCAAGGTAAAAGCCGTGCCTGGATCAACGGAGTGCCAGTGACAGCAACTCAGTTGAGATCTCTGGGCGAGCAGTTGTTGGACATCCATGGTCAGCATGCTTGGCAGAGCTTGACTCGCCCAGAATCAGTACGCAACCTGCTGGATGCATACGCAGGAACCAATCCAACCGACACCATGGCACGTTGGACCCAATGGCGACAAGCGCAAAAGGCTCTACAGCAAGCTCGCGAGGCACAGGCGACTCTGCAGCAAGAACGTGACCGACTTCAGTGGCAAATTGCCGAACTGGAAAAGCTGGCACCACAAAGAGATGAGTGGGAGGAGCTGGACTCGGCCCATAGGCGGTTATCCAACGCCAATGCACTGATTGAGGCGGCACAACGTGTCCTTCGAATATTGGAAGACGAAGACAACGGCGCCTTGGACCAGTTGTCTCAAGCCCATACGGCGCTACAGAACCAGGAACATGTTGAAGCGGATTTCAGCGCGATGTCGGATGTACTGTCGTCTTGCCTGGCGCAAGCCGGTGACGTCGCTCACTCCCTGCACAGCTATTTACGCAGAACAGAAGTAGACCCAGAACGACTAGCAGAGTTGGACACTCGAATTTCCCTGTGGCTGAACTTGGCGCGTAAATACAAGCGTCCACCTGCCGACTTGCCGCTGCTGCTGCAGGAGTGGAAACAGTCACTGCAGCAACTCGATGCTTCAAGGGATATTGAAGCATTGACTGCAAAGGCCGATTCGAGCGAACGCGCTTACCACGCTGCAGCAAGAGCCTTGTCGGTGCAACGGTCAAAAGCAGCACCACGATTGTCCTCATCCATCACCAAAGCCATGCACGGCCTTGGAATGCAAGGAGGAAAGTTTGAGGTTGAGATCAAAAAATTGACTGAACCTGCATCGCATGGGCTGGATGAAATCTCCTTCTTGGTCTCAGGGCATCCCGGTGCAACGCCTAAGCCAATAGGCAAGGTGGCTTCGGGGGGGGAGTTGTCTCGCATATCCCTGGCGATTGCAGTCACAACGAGCGAGCTGGGACGTGCCCCTACCCTGATATTTGATGAAGTGGACTCCGGGGTGGGCGGCGCCGTTGCAGAAACGGTCGGGCGGTTAATGCAACAGCTTGGTGCAGATCGGCAGGTTCTAGCCGTCACCCACCTACCTCAAGTTGCATCCTGTGCACACCACCACTTGCAAGTGTCCAAACTTCGGTCCAAAGCAGGTACGACCAGCACCGTGCAAAGCATGACCGGCAGCGCTCGGGTCGCTGAGATTGCAAGAATGCTAGGCGGAGAACGCCCAACACAAACGAGCCTGGCCCATGCAAAGGAAATGCTGGAGGTTGCCGGGTCTGAACGCGGGGACAGCAATGGCACTTGAAATCGTATTGATCACGGGTATGTCAGGCTCAGGCAAGTCGGTCGCCCTGCATGCAATGGAAGATGCTGGTTACTACTGTGTGGACAACCTCCCACCAGAGTTACTTACGGCGTTCGTGGCTCTTGAACACAAGCACCATGGCAACCGCGTAGCGATTGCCATGGATGTGCGCAGTGCTACCTCATTACCCCAGGTCCCCAAAGAACTCGACCGGCTCAAGTCGCAAGGCATCGTCGTCCAGTCACTTTTTCTGGATGCCACTACAGGCACATTGATTCGTCGATTTTCGGAAACGAGACGGCGTCATCCGCTATCCAACGACGAATTACTACAAGGACGCCAAGCCTTGGTTCAAATCATTGAACTCGAACGAGAACTTCTTGCAGACCTTCGCGAGCAGTCTCACGTGATCGACACCAGCCACATCAGATCGTCACAACTTCAAAGCTATGTGAAAGGACTGCTGTCGGTAGCCGCAGGGGGAATGACGCTGGTGTTCCAGTCTTTTGCGTTCAAGCGGGGAATTCCCGTGGATGCCGATTACGTGTTCGACGTGCGGATGCTACCCAACCCACACTACGAGAGTTCTCTGAGAGATTTGACGGGCTTGGATGCGCCTGTGGCAGAGTTTTTGGCACAACAGCCAGAGGTAGTCACCATGGAACAGCACATTGAGCAATTCATGGCCTATTGGCTGGATGTGCTTGAGCAAAACCACCGAAGCTACGTCACTGTGGCCATCGGTTGCACTGGTGGACAACACCGATCCGTCTACTTGGTAGAACAATTGGCACGTCGTTTCGAGCAACGCTGGAAAGTCCTCAGGCGCCATAGAGAGATGTATGGTCGATAGACAGGCACTACCGTACCCTAGGCTCCCGTCTCAGGCGCCGTTAAATGCTGCAGCAGCCTTATGCCCAGTCCTCAAGGATCTTGCGCATAGGCGCGGGTAGCCCGGCTTGTGGCCATTCAGTTGTCTGGAACCACCGCCCAGTTTCGCTAGGCCGGCACTCATGATCCACCGCTATTGCCAGAGGATGAAGATGCAAGTCGCGATGGGTTAACACATGTAAAAAAGCAGCGTGCTCACGCAGCGAAGCCAAAGGTGCGATTGCGGCAGCTGCATTGGCTGCGGTCTCACGATCAGGAAAAATCGGCGCGCATTGCAAGCCCGCCCATATGCCAGTGGATGGGCGAGTTTCAAGCCAAACGGCTCCATCCAACCGTATGAGCAAGAGCAACCACCAAGACTCCGACCTGCGGACTAGCTTTCGTGTTTTGACGGGGTACCGCTCTGGAGCGCCTTCCTTCTGTGCCACGCACACGCCCATCAAAGGGCAAATCAGACATTGTGGAGTTTTAGGGGTGCACACCCCCGCACCCAAGTCCATCATCCCCTGGGTGTAGCGTGGCATTGCTGCAGCAAGGTCAGAGACGGGAAGCAAGGCCTCTGCATGCTCCCAAAGCGCTCGTTCATTCTTGGCTACCGCCACATCACCATCGAATCCGACCACTCGGGTCAATACACGACGTACATTGGCATCGAGAATCGGTACTCGCTGGGAGAAACAAAATGCGGCAATCGCTCCTGCGGTGGAGCGACCGATTCCCGGCAACTTCGCCAAGAGTTCAGCGGACGAAGGGAAAACCCCGCCGTGCTCAGCAACAACCAGCTGCGCGCACCGATGCAAATTTCGGGCACGACTGTAATAACCCAGGCCGCTCCACAGACCCAGCACCTCATCCTGTGAAGCGCTGGCAAGTGCGTGCACATCCGGGAATCGTTCCAGAAAACGTGCGTAGTAACCCAACACGGTGCTCACCTGGGTTTGCTGCAGCATGATTTCCGACAGCCAAACCCTGTAGGGGTCGCGGGTCTGCTGCCAGGGGAGATGACTGCGTCCATGACTCGCCTGCCACCGCACAACCCGAGTGGCTACGGACTCCAAAGACTCGCTCATGCCAACAGAAAGTCCACGGGCGTATCTTTTTGGGAAGACTCTTGTTCTGGTAGCTCGATCAACTGCGAAGTCAGCTCTTGCAACCGCTGCTCCAGTTGAATCAGTTCATCTTCACCCGCCTCAATTTCGGCAATACGCTCGACCAGGCCGCTTGCAGCCTGTTGAATGCGGTCTACCGCCTCAATGCGTCGCGAAAAACTACGACGACGCTCCCTCAATTGCGCATCCAGCTGCGCCGTTGCAGACTTACTCCACAGCTCCAGATCATTGGCAGCAGACTCGTAGACGGTACGCAGGCGGGTTCCCAAAGCACGCACCAGGCGCTCAGAGAACTCTGGCTGAGCGAGTTTCAGTGCATTGCTGACGCCCAGATATTGCAGGTGGCTCTGCTCAATATGAGCCAAATCCTGCAAAAAATGCTCCAACTGTGGCGCTGGTGGAACCTGTAGAGAAAATCCAAACTCTGCGTTCAACTGACGAAAGGTGCCAGCGAGCATGGCCTGGATCTCCACGCCAGAAGCTTGAGCCTTATCGACAGTGCCTTTGAGCTTGTCAAAGGTCTCCAGGTAGATTTTTCGCACTCCGAGCTTCAAGCCCTTTTGCTGCAGCAATTTGGACAGTTCCGTAAGTTCAGTCTTGAGCGCTTTGGAGCCCAGCTGCTGAAAGACTTCGCGCAACAGTTTGAGGTGAACCGCACGAACTGCCTGAATCTTCGCGGCACTGCGGTCAAACTCCTCCTGCTCTTGCTCAATCCGATGGCGCATGCTCTCGATGACAGAAGCATTCTTCCCACGCAGACTCCGCAACTCAGCCATCTGGTCATCGAGATCGCGACGCCGGATGTTGATGACACGGGATGTTTCGGCTCGCAGATTGGCAACACCGGTAGCAACGGCGGCCCGCAAGATCGCTTGGCGGCGTCCCATCACACCCTGTGCCAGGACTTCCTCAAACGCTGGCAGGCCACTGGACTCCAGCAACACATCGTCACAGGCAATTTTTGCGACCAAGCCCTTCTGAGCCGAAACAGGTACCACCTGCTCCAAAGGGATGCCCAACATCTCTGCAGAGGTCCGGCACTGCCTGCCCAATTGGGCTTGAACCTGCTCAGGCGAGTTCAGCGAGTCCCAGAGCGTATCAATCTTGTTGAGAACCACCAACCGCGCATCCATGCTGTCCGTGGAGGTCGCCAGGTGTTCTCGCCATATTGAGAGATCCGAGCGAGTGACGCCCGTATCTGCACTCAAAATAAACACTACCGCATGGGCCTGCGGAATGAGGTTCACCGTAAGTTCTGGCTCTGCACCCACGGCGTTCAATCCAGGCGTATCCAGTATCACCAAACCCTGCTTGAGCAGGGGATGTGGAATATTGATCAGCGCATGGCGCCACATGGGCACTTCAACCAAACCGTCAACATCTGGAACTGGGTTCTCGTCCGTCAGATCGTCATGCCAGAAACCCAAAGCACGGGCATCCTCAATGGAAACCCGCCGAATTTCAGATACCTTTTCTAAGGCTTTCGCAATTTGGTCCGCGTTGTTCACGTCCAATGCGATCTCCACCCAACGCTCAGGCTTCAGACGCCAATCTGCCAAACCTTGCATTTGAAGGCGCGTTTCAATGGGAAGCAGCCGAAGGCTCGGAGGCAGTGCTGAGTCGTAACCCAGCTCGGTTGGACACATCGTCGTGCGTCCAGCACTGGCAGGCATGATGCGCCGCCCATAATCGGCGAAGAAAATCGCGTTGATGAGCTCCGACTTACCTCGAGAAAACTCAGCGACAAACGCAACCATGACTTTGTCTGTGCGCACCTGTCCTTCAAGGCGCTGCAGTCGCTCTTGGACTGCTGCGTCCATAAGGTCATGGTTCGACATCCACTCTGCAAGTTGCTTGAGCTGCTGTGCAAATGCGCGACGCCAAGCGCCATGCTGGTCGAACTGTTCGTTGAATGAGGGTCCCACTTTGCTCCCGGAATGCAATGGTCGGTCTGCAAGCAGACATGAACAAAATATAGCACCGACCGTCCACAAGCTCACTCTTGGACTGGCAACCTAGGACAGAGGCGCAACTAACGTTGGCAACTCGGGCAATAAAAACTGCTGCGCTGCCCTTGCCTGATCATTTTCACGGGGGTGCCGCAAACGTAACACGGTAATCCCGCCCGGCCGTACACCTGAACAGCGTTCTGGAAATGCCCCGAAGAGCCGTCGGCACTTGAAAAATCTTTCAAACTGCTTCCCCCCAGTTCTATCGCCTTGCCCAAGACCTGCCCTATGGCTTGATACAACCGATGGATGCGCACAGGGCCCAGAGAGGATGCCCGAACCGTGGGACGTATTCCCGCAAGATAAAGCGCCTCGGATGCATAAATATTGCCAACGCCTACCACCAACTTCCCCGCCAACAATAATTGCTTGACGGGTAGGCGACTGGCTTTGACGCCTTGATGAAAAGCCAGCGGGGAGAACGAAGGCCCAAGAGGCTCCATACCCAGCCCACCCAAAAGCTTTTTAGCCACAGGGGCTTCTTCTCCCTGGGCATAAACAACAGCTCCGAAACGGCGCGGGTCGTGCAAGCGAAGCGTGCCCGCCGAGGTCTGTAGATCCCAGTGATCGTGTTTACCCGGCTCTGGCTGACTACCGGAAAATCGCAAGCTCCCAGACATCCCCAAGTGAACGAGCAAAAGCCCCCGATCAAGATCAATCAACAGATACTTACCGCGGCGGCGAACCCCCACGACATGCAAGCCCACCAATGACTCTGCCGCGCAGCCCAAGGGCCAACGAAGCGGCTTCCCCAAACGAACAGCCAGGATACGTGCACCCGCAATCGCCTCGGCGAAACTGCGGCGCGTCACCTCTACCTCGGGCAGCTCAGGCATAGGTGCCCCCCAACGAGCAAAGAGACAAGCATGTGGATTATTATGGTTCGATGGAGCATATTCATCGCTTTCGAATGATCCCCGTGGTTATTGCCCTATCCTTCGCGACAGCCTTCGGCGGAGCACAGGCAAAACCGCCCGCCTCACCTACTTCAAACGGATCCAATCCGCCACCACCTAACGCCAAACTGGATGGCAATCTTTTCTACGAAATTTTGCTGGGTGAAGTAACCACACGAACCGGAGACCCGGGGGCTGGCTATGCTCTGATTCTGGACGCGGCACGGCGCTCTAGAAGCGAACAACTCTACCAAAGAGCTGCGGACATTGCTCTGCAGTCACGCTCTGGCGAATACGCCCTGGCAGCAGCAAAAGCATGGCAGGAGGACCATCCTCAGTCGCGAGAGGCCAACCGCTACGTACTACAGATACTGATTGCACTCAACAAGGTGGGAGAAACAGCAGGCCCTCTGCGCCAGTTCATTGAACAAGCACCGCTTCCGAACAGAGTGGGCATTCTGAGTGCCGTACCGCAAATGTACGGACGTATTGCCGACAAGGCTGCCGCAGTGAGCGCTGTGAAAGAAGCGTTGAAAGGTGAACTGGAAAACCGTTCTACAGGAGCCGCAGCATGGATCTCACTAGGACGCCTGCAACTTGCCGCCGATGACAAAGCCGCATCCCTGCAGAGTCTTGCCAAAGCAAAAGCCATGGATCCGACTTATGAGGGTCAGGCAAGACTCGCGCTGGAACTCATGGACGAAGGAATCAGCGCGTCCGAGCCTTTCGTACAAGATTATTTGGAGAAACACTCCAATACAGAGGTTCGCATGCTGTATGCGAGGGTACTACTGAGCCGTTCAAACTTCTCTGCAGCATCCGACCAGCTCACCAGGGTGACGCAGGAAAAGCCCGATATGCCGGAAGCCTGGCTCCTGCTCGCAAGCCTGCAGACCCAGAACCAGGAAATCCAACGTGCACAAGGATCATTGCGACATTTTTTTGAGCTAACAGATGCCGCTGGAGAGGCCCAACGCAACCAACGGCTGATGACACAAGCCTATGTGCTTGCAGCGCAAATTTCTGAAAAGCAAGGCGATTTGGAGGCCGCCCGCAGCTGGCTGGATCGGATTGAAAACGCTGGAGAGATTTTCAGCGTGCAACGGCAGCGCGCTTCCCTGCTTGCCAAACAGGGCCAACTCGCTGAAGCACGGACGCTTTTGCGCAATCTACCTGGCAGTACGGCAGACGAACGTCGCCTGAAACTTTTGGCGGAAGTGCAACTGCTCAAGGACAGCGGGGAGAATGAGCAAGCCTACAGACTGCAAAGCGAAGCGATTGCCCTCACCCCTGAGGACAACGATTTGGTCTACGACCAAGCCATGCTTGCGGAAAAGACTGGCCGGCTGGACGAGATGGAGACGCTCTTACGGCAAGTGATCGCGCGCCAGCCTGACTACCATCATGCATACAACGCCCTGGGATATTCCTTTGCCGACCGAGGAGTAAGACTGGAAGAGGCCAAGAGACTGATTCAAAAAGCATTGGAATTTGCGCCGGAGGACCCCTTCATCACCGACAGTCTGGCCTGGGTCGAGTTCAGACTGGGAAACAAGGGCGAGGCAGTACGCCTTTTGCGCTTCGCTTTTGCGAAAAAACCTGATTCAGAGATCGCTGCACACCTGGGCGAAGTTCTCTGGAGCCAAGGAAACACGAGCGAAGCAAAAGCCATCTGGCAAGAAGGTTTACGACTCAACCCAAACAATTCAACACTGAAGGACACGCTCAAGCGCCTCGGAGTGTCGCTTTGACCCCCTCTCACGCCACCGAACACGGCAAGCGGTCTTCAGCCCAGCAACGGCGTACGCTCCTCGCAGCAGGCACGGCCGGTCTGCTGGGGCTCAGTCTATTCGGCTGCACCTCTGCGAGCTTGGTCGCGAAGCCCGAGCGGCCCTATTGGTCTGGGCGCCTAGCACTGCAGATGGAGGAGGAAAGCGCGCAGTCTTTTTCCGCCTTGTTTGAGCTTGAGGGCTCCGAAGATCAAGGCGAATTGATCTTGCTGAGTCCCCTCGGCAACACCCTTGGCAAATTGAAGTGGAGCTCCGAAGGCGCAACGCTACAGACAGGCCAACAGCAACAGACCTCGCACTCACTCGATGCACTGCTCGCCCAGGTCACGGGAGAAGCCATCCCAATCAAGGCGATTTTTGATTGGCTACGCGGTATCGAGACAAATGCAGCTGGTTGGGTAGCCGATCTGAGCGCACTCTCGCAAGGGCGCATCACCGCGCAACGTTCAGACCCCAAGCCCAAGGCTATCTTGCGCATCGCCTTTTCCCATTAGTCTTTTCTCATGCTTGCGCTTTACGACGTACCAGCCCCCGCCAAACTGAATTTGTTCCTGCACATCACGGGCCGCAGAGACGATGGGTACCATCTGCTGCAATCTGTCTTCATGCTGATTGATTGGTGCGACACGCTGCACTTTGAGATCCGCGCCGACGGGCAACTCAGCCGGGAAGACATCAATACGCCACTGCCGCCCCTTGATCTCGTGCTGCGTGCCGCCCACGCGCTCAAGGAAGCCACAGGCTGCCGGGCTGGCGCGCACATCGGAGTCTACAAAAGCATCCCCGCCCAAGCAGGCATGGGTGGCGGCTCGTCCGATGCGGCGTCTACCCTGATCGCACTGAATCGTTTGTGGAAGTTGAAACTAACGGGGTCGGAGCTTGAACGTATTGGCCTCACGCTGGGCGCCGACGTACCGTTCTTTCTGCGAGGCCAGAACGCCTGGGTGGAAGGAATTGGTGAGACAATACGCCCGCTTGAAAAGCGTGAACAGCCGCCCAGCAGCCAGTTTGTGGTGATCAAGCCAGAAGCGGGATTGGAGACAAAAGCAATTTTTTCTTCCAAGCTTCTAAAACGTGATTCTGAACATGCTACAATCTTAGGCTTTGCTGCAGCACACTACGATTTCGGTCGTAACGACTTGCAGCCAGTCGCAGAAAGTCTGTGTCCTGAGGTAAAAAAAGTCATCAACTGGCTTAAATCCAAAGGATTACATGCTAGAATGACGGGCTCGGGTAGTGCAGTGTTTGTACAAATGCCAAACAAAGTTAATTTTCAAGATGCGCCAAGCGCATGGAAAATTAAAACGTGCGGCAATCTGATGATTCATCCTCTGGCAGGGTGGGTTGCAGAGTCGAATTAAGGCTGACTGTCATCGACAGTTGACCTGTGTAGGGGAGTCGCCAAGCTGGTTAAGGCACCGGATTTTGATTCCGGCATGCGAAGGTTCGAATCCTTCTTCCCCTGCCAAATTTCTTCCGCGTACGGGCTTTTTTTTCAGACTGCTGGGACGCTCATGCAAGCCAACCAACCCGACTTCATGGTTTTCACCGGCAATGCCAATCCTGGCATGGCAGCTGAAATCGCCAAACACCTAGGCACCCAACTGGGCGCAGCCGATGTGGGTCGCTTCTCTGACGGTGAAGTCACCGTCGAAATCAAACAAAACGTCCGTGCTCGCGATGTCTTCGTAGTGCAATCCACTTGCGCTCCTACGAACGACAATCTCATGGAACTGCTGATCATGGTTGATGCGCTCAAGCGTGCATCGGCCGAGCGCATCAGCGCCGTGATCCCCTACTTTGGCTACGCTCGCCAAGACCGTCGCCCTCGCTCTACACGTGTGCCAATCACCGCCAAGGTGGTGGCCAACATGCTGCAAGCTGTGGGTGTGGCGCGTGTGTTGACCATGGATCTGCACGCTGACCAGATTCAAGGCTTTTTCGACATTCCGGTCGACAACATCTACGCTTCGCCCGTCTTGCTGGGCGATCTGCGCCAAAAGAATTACGAAGACCTGATCGTTGTGTCGCCTGACGTTGGCGGCGTGGTACGCGCACGCGCTTTGGCCAAGCAACTGGGTTGCGATCTGGCCATCATCGACAAGCGTCGCCCCAAGGCCAACGTCTCCGAAGTGATGCATGTGATCGGTGAGATTGAAGGTCGCAACTGCGTCATCATGGACGACATGATTGACACGGCGGGCACACTGGTCAAAGCCGCTGAAGTGCTCAAGGAGCGTGGCGCTAAGAAGGTGTACGCCTACTGCACGCACCCCATTTTCTCGGGTCCTGCCATCGAACGCATCTCCAAGGGTTCTGCCCTGGATGAAATCGTGGTGACCAACACCATTCCCCTGAGCGAGTCTGCCAAGGGATGTACCAAAATTCGCCAATTGTCTGTGGCACCGCTGATTGCAGAAACAATCCAGCGCATCGCCAAGGGCGAGTCGGTGATGAGCCTGTTCTCCGAGCAAGACGACAGTTGACACTGTGGTGCTTCCCCATGGCGGGCGGCACGCAGCATCGGTGTTGCACCAAGCCTCCTTCGGGAGGCTTGTCTGTTCGGGAACAACCCCTGGCTTGTACAGCGTCCATACGCCAACAAGCCTTTTTTAAACAGGGAACGACTGGTCGCGGTCGACCCTTTTCAGGAGCTAACTATGAACTTCGTCGCTTTTGAGCGCGCCAAGCAGGGTACGGGTGCGAGCCGCCGTCTGCGTATTTCGGGCCGCACGCCTGGTATCGTCTACGGTGGTTCCGCCGAACCCCAACTGATCGAAGTGGACCACAACGCTCTGTGGCACGCCCTCAAGAAGGAAGCGTTCCACTCCAGCGTGCTGGACATGGAAGTGAACGGCAAGACCTCCAAGGTTCTGCTGCGCGACGTGCAATACCACCCCTTCAAGCAACTGGTGCTGCACATCGACTTCCAGCGCGTGGACGAAAAGACCAAGCTGCACATGAAGGTGCCACTGCACTTCAGCGGCGCTGAAGAGTCCCCAGCCGTGAAGGTGGACAAGTGCATGGTCAACCCCGTCGTGAACGAACTCGACGTGACCTGCATGCCTTCCGACCTGCCAGAGTTCATCGCTGTGGACCTGTCCAAGCTGGAAAAGGGCACTTCCCTGCACCTGAAGGACATCAAGCTGCCCAAGGGCGTGAGCGCTGTGATCCGCGGCAACAAGCAAAACCCTGTGCTGGTGTCCGTGGTGGCTCCAGTGGTTGTGGTGGAAACCCCTGCTGACGCCGCTCCTGCAGCCGATGCCAAGGGCAAGGGCAAGGGCAAGAAGTAAGCCTCGGCTTCTGCTTGAATCCTCCTATGCCAACCTCTTCGCGGGGTTGGCCACCAAAACGGTCCACCTCGGTGGGCCGTTTTTTTTGAGCACCACCACCGATAATTGTTCGCATGATCAAGCTGTTTGTGGGCCTGGGCAATCCTGGGTCAGATTACGAGGCCACGCGCCACAACGCCGGGTTCTGGTGGATTGATGCGCTGGCACGCGAGTTGAAGGTGAGCCTGGTACCCGAGCGCAGCTATTACGGGCTGGCGGGCCGCACCAGCGTGAATGGCCAAAGCGTGTGGCTGCTCCAGCCGCAGACCTTCATGAACCTGTCGGGCAAGTCGGTGGCCTCGCTGGCACGCTTCTTCAAGATCCAGCCGGAAGAGATTCTGGTGGTGCACGACGAGTTGGACTTGCCCCCAGGGCAGGTGAAGCTCAAGCGTGGCGGCAGCCATGCGGGGCACAACGGGCTGCGTGATATCCACGCCCAACTGGGTTCGCCCGATTACTGGCGCCTGCGCATTGGCATTGGCCACCCCGGCGAAAAGTCGGAAGTTGCCAACTGGGTGCTCAAAAAACCCGCGCCCGACCAGCGCACGCTGATTGAAGACAGCATTGCCCATTCGCTCAAGGCACAGACGGCCATGCTCGCAGGTGAAATGGACAAGGCCACCTTGCTGGTGCACACCACCAAGCCGCCGCGGCCGAAGCCACCGCGCCCCGCTGCGGCAGCTTGACGATTGATTTGCTATTTTTTTGATAGCTGCTAGCGCTTTCTGTATAAGCGCTAGAGCCCTAAAACACTGTGAACTACTGGCACCCGGCCATTCACGACTTCGCTGCTTGCAGTCGCTGAAACTTCTGCCAAAGGGTTTCCCGGCTTTCGACATGCTGGGGGTTCACCGGTATGCAGGCCACAGGGCAAATCTGCACGCACTGCGGCTCGTCAAAGTGCCCTACGCATTCGGTGCACTTGCTGGGGTCGATCTCATAGATCTCCTGCCCCAGATAAATCGCATCGTTGGGGCACTCGGGCTCGCAGACATCGCAGTTGATGCATTCATCGGTGATCATCAACGCCATGCGCAGGTCTCCAGCAGGGTCAGTACGGACTTCATGCCCCCGATTATCCCGCGCACCCGCGCCCACAGCCAAACCGCCCCTGCAACCCAGTGACCGCAGCAGGGGTGCTTTGCCGGTATGCTGCGCATGCACACGAACTAGCGCCTCCCCCGCCAACGACCACTTCACTTCTCTATGGGCCTGTTTCTCCTCAAACGCCTGTTGACCCTCATGGCCACCTTGCTGGGAGCCTCGGCGGTGGTGTTCCTGGTGCTGGAAATTCTTCCGGGCAATGCGGCGCAGATGCTGATGGGCCCCGATGCATCGCCCGAGGCCGTGGCGGCCCTGGCCACCAAACTGGGCCTGGACCAACCGGCACTGCAGCGCTACGGTGACTGGATTGGCGGGCTGCTGGTGGGCAATATGGGTGAGAGCTACGCCTACAGCACCCCGGTGCTGGACCTGGTGCTGGAGCGGTTAGCGCTCACCATCCCGCTGGCGCTGCTGGCCATGGTCATCACCGCAGTGCTGGCCCTGCTCGCGGGCGTGTATGCCGCATCGCGCCACAACCGCTGGGGGGATGTGGGCGTGATGGCCCTGGCGCAGATCGGCATTGCCATCCCCAACTTCTGGTTTGCCATTTTGCTGATCCTGCTGTTTTCGGTGAAGCTGCAATGGTTTTCCGCCGGTGGTTTTCCGGGCTGGACGCAAGCCAGTGGCGGCAGCCCGCTCGAAGCGCTCAAGGCCCTGCTGCTGCCGGCCATTGCCCTGGCGGTCGTGCAGGCAGCTATCTTGGCGCGCATCACACGCTCTGCCGTGCTGGAAGTGCTGCGTGAAGACTTTGTGCGCACTGCGCGTGCCAAAGGTCTGTCGCAGCGCGCGGCACTGTGGGGGCATGTGCTGCGCAATGCCATGATCCCGGTGGTCACGGTGATGGGGCTGCAGTTTGCATCGCTGCTGGCAGGCACCATCGTGGTGGAAAACGTGTTCTACCTGCCGGGCCTGGGCCGGTTGATCTTCCAGTCCATCTCCAATCGCGATCTCATCGTGGTGCGCAACTGCGTCATGCTGCTGGCCGCCATGGTGATCGTGGTGAATTTTGTGGTGGACGTGCTGTACGCGGTGATCGATCCACGCGTCAAAGCCAGCGATATCTGAGCCATGAGCCTGTTGAAAGACTCCTCTCCGATAGCACCCGCCTCTGCCTCCACCGCCTCCGCAGGGGGGCAGGTGCCTTCGGCGGGTGCGGGTCCACGTGGGCAGCAAGGCTGGCATCGGGCCCTGCGCCACCGCAGCTTTGTGCTGGGTGCCGTGCTCACGATGCTCATGCTGGGCATGGCCGCCATCTCCTTAGTATGGACGCCCTGGTCGCCCTACGAGGTGGACTTGGCCGCCAAATTGCAGCCCCCTTTGGCCGCCCACTGGCTGGGCACCGATGCGTTTGGGCGCGACATCCTCTCGCTCCTCATGGTCGGTGCGCGCAATTCCATTCTGGTGGGTGTGATCGCCGTGGGCATCGGCATGGGCGTGGGCACGGCGCTGGGGCTGCTGGCGGCGGCACGCAAGGGCTGGGTGGAAGAAGCCATCATGCGCCTGGCCGACTTCACTTTTGCCTTCCCTGCCCTGCTGCTGGCGATCATGCTCACTGCGGTGTTTGGGGCGGGCATCGTCAACTCCATCATCGCCATTGGCATCTTCTACATCCCGACGTTTGCGCGGGTCACGCGGGCGTCGGCCAACGCCGTGTGGGCGCGCGAATACATCCTGGCCGCCCGTGCCTGCGGCAAAGGACCCTGGCGCATCACGCTGGAGCATGTGCTGCCCAACATCCTCTCGGTGCTGATCGTGCAGGCCACCATCCAGTTTGCGCTGGCCATCCTGGCCGAAGCAGCGCTGTCGTACCTGGGGCTGGGCACGCAGCCGCCAGAGCCCTCGTGGGGCCGCATGCTGAGCGAGGCGCAGACCCTCATGTTCCAGGCCCCCCTGCTGGCGGTATGGCCCGGCGTGGCGATTGCGCTGGCCGTGCTGGGGCTGAACCTGTTGGGGGACGGCCTGCGCGATCTGCTCGACCCTCGCCTTGCTCGCAAGCGTTGAACCAGCCCAGAAGACCACCAAAAACCCATGCCCCTGTTAGACGTATCCAACCTGCGCGTGCGCCTGCAGACCCACCGCGGCCCGGCCGATGCGGTGCGCGGCGTGAGCTTTGCGCTGGAATGCGGCGAAACCCTGGGCCTGATTGGCGAATCGGGCTGCGGCAAGTCACTCACCGCCATGGCGCTCATGGGCTTGCTGCCTGAAAGCGCAGAAGTCTCCGGCAGCATTCGCTTTGACGGGCAGGAACTGGTGGGCACCAGCGACACCGAGATGTGCCGGCTGCGCGGCCACCGCATCGGCATGGTGTTCCAGGAGCCCATGACGGCCCTCAACCCCGTGCACACCATTGGCCGCCAGGTGGCAGAGCCCCTGCGGCTGCACCTGGGCCTGGACAAGGCCACCGCGCGGCAGCGCGCCATTGCACTGCTGGACCGCGTGGGCATTCCCCAGGCCGCGCAGCGCTTTGATGCCTACCCCCACCAGTTCTCCGGCGGGCAACGCCAGCGCATCACCATTGCCATGGCACTGGCCTGCGGGCCCGATCTGTTGATTGCCGACGAACCCACCACGGCGCTGGATGTGACCATCCAGCAGCAGATCCTCGACCTCATCAGCGACCTGGTAGCCGAGCGCAACATGGCGCTCATCCTCATCTCGCACGACCTGGGGGTGATCTCTCAAAACGTGGACCGCATGCTGGTGATGTACGGCGGCAGCGTGGTCGAAAGCGGGCCCACCGCATCGGTCTTTGCCGCCATGGCCCACCCTTACACCCGGGGCCTGCTGGCGGCGCGGCCGCAGCTGGCACCCCGAACGGCGCAGCCCGTGCGGCTATCGACCATTGCAGGCACGGTGCCCGAGCTGGTGGACCTGCCCGCTGGCTGCCCGTTTGCCGGGCGGTGCGCCTTCACCGCACAGGCCTGCCACCACACCCGGCCTGAGGCCACGCTGGTCGCCCAGGACGCCGATGGCGACCACCTGGTGCGCTGCCTGCGCCCCGAGGCCATGTTGCCCGCCGCAAACCCTGCCCACGTTGTAGAGAGCGCACTGCCCGTGCATTCCCGTTCATGACTTCGCTCCCGCACACCCCAGCCTCGCAAGCGCCCACAGCCCCGCTGCTGGAAGTGACCGACCTGGTTCGCGAATACACGTTGCCGCGCGAGCACCTGCTGCGCCCGCCCGCCAAAGTGCAGGCACTCAAGGGCGTGAGCTTCACGCTGCACAGCGGACGCAGCCTGGGCGTGGTGGGTGAATCGGGCTCGGGCAAATCCACCCTGGCACGCACCGTGATGGCGCTGGACACGCCCACCTCCGGCAGCGTGCGGCTGCTGGGGCGTGATTTGCACCAGTTGCCTGCGGCCGCGCTGCGCGAGGCCCGGCGCGACTTTCAGATGGTGTTCCAGGACCCGTACGGCTCGCTGGACCCACGCCAGACCGTGGCGCGGATCGTGAGCGAACCGCTGCAAGCCCAGGGCCACACCACGCGGGCACAGCAGCGTGAGCAAGCCGCTGAACTGCTCGCCCAGGTGGGCCTGCGACCCCAAGACCTGGACAAATACCCACACGAATTCTCCGGCGGCCAGCGCCAGCGCATTGCCATTGCCCGCGCCCTGATCACCCGGCCCCGGCTCATCGTGGCCGACGAGCCCGTGAGCGCGCTGGACGTGTCGGTCCAGGCCCAGGTGCTCAACCTGCTGCAAGACCTGCAGCAGAAATTTGGCGTGAGCTTCCTGCTCATCAGCCACGATTTGGCCGTGGTGAACCACCTGTGCGACGAGGTCGTGGTGCTGTACCAAGGGCAAATCGTGGAGCGAGGGGCACCGTCCGATCTGTTCCACCACGCGCAGCACCCCTACACCCAGGCCCTGGTGGCTGCGGTGCCCCATGTGCAGCCAGGGCGGGCCCGTGCGCGGCGCATGGCTGCAGCAGCGATGGCATCGGGCAACCCGTAGGGCTTGCCAAGGCGGCCGCTGAAGTCGCATAGCAGTCAGTACGCCATGCGATACCGCGCGCTGTGCGCAACCAATGGTGTACAAAGCGCTTTCGCACATTGCCTGCAGCCTTCTGCCCAGATGCGCGCAGGTGTTGACTGAATTCCAAGTCTGCTCTTTGTCAGGAGTCGTTGAACATGCTGAATCGCCGATCCGTTCTTGCCACTGGCGCGCTGGCTGCCATTCCTCTGGCTGCGCCCGTCGGTGCCCTGGCGCAAAACCGCAAGGATGCGGTGGTGCTGGCCATGACCCTGGAACCCCCAGGCCTGGACCCCACGGCAGGTGCGGCCTCGTCCATTGCCGAGATCGTGCAGTACAACATTTTTGAAACGCTCACCAAGATCAACCCCGACGGCTCGGTCTCGCCCCTGCTGGCCGAGAGCTGGGAGGTCTCGCCCGACCTCAAGACCTACACCTTCAAGCTGCGCAAGGGCGTCAAGTTCCAGAACGGCGAGCCCTTCAACGCCGCTGCGGTCAAGTTTTCCTACGACCGCGCTGGCGGCGAGAAAAGCACCAACAAAGACAAGCGCACCTTTGCCAACCTGACCACGCAGGTGGTGGACGAACACACCCTGGTGGTGCTGAACAAAGACATCGACCCCGACCTGCTGTTCGCCCTGGGCCAGGCCACGGCCATCATCGTGGAGCCCAAGAGCGCCGATACCAACGCCACCAAGCCCGTGGGCACCGGCCCTTACCAGCTGGGCGCGTGGAACAAAGGCTCCTCGGTGGTGCTGACAGCCTGGGATGGTTTCCGGGCAGCAAGCGCCATCAAGCTGCGCCGCGCCACCTTCCGCTTCATCTCCGACCCGGCTGCGCAAGTCGCCGCCCTGCTGGCGGGAGATGTGGACCTGTTCCCCCGCGTCACGCCCCGCAGCGTGCCGCAGTTCAAGACCAACCCGCGCTTTCAGGTGCTGGTCAGCGGCTCGCGCGCCAAGACCATCCTGGCCATCAACAACGCTCGCAAGCCACTAGACGACGTGCGCGTGCGCCGCGCCATTGCCGCCGCCATTGACCGCAAGGCCGTGATCGAGGGAGCGGGCGACGGCTACGGCGCCCCCATCGGCAGCCACTACGTGCCAGGTGCGTTTGGCTATGTGGACACCACCAGCGTCAATCCGTTCGACATTGAAAAGTCCAAGAAGCTGCTGGCCGAAGCAGGCATCAAAACCCCGCTGGAGCTGACGCTGACCCTGCCGCCCACACCGTACGCGCGCCAGGGTGGCGAAGTCATCGTGGCGCAACTGGCCAAGGTGGGCATCGTGGCCAAGACGCAGAACGTGGAATGGGCGCAGTGGCTCAGCGGCACGTATGGCAACAAGAACTACGACCTCACGCTCATCTCGCACGTCGAGCCGTTTGACCTGGCCAACTTTGCCAAGCCCGACTATTACTGGGGCTACCAGTCGGCCAAGTTCAACGACCTGTTCAACCAGATCAAGAACGCAGCGCGCCCGCAAGACCGCGCCCGCCTGCTGGGCGATGCGCAGAAACTGTTGGCCGACGACGCCGTGCACGCCTTCTTGTACCAGCCGCAATGGATCACCGTGGCGAACAAGAACCTCAAGGGCTTGTGGAAGGACATGCCCGTGTTCGTGAACGACCTCTCGGCCCTCTCCTGGAGTTGAGATCGGGCACCCCCCTGAGTCGCTTCGCGCCTTCCCCCCGCTCTCGCATGGCTGCGCCATGCGGGCAGGGGGACGCAGCCATCGCTGCGGGGCGGCCCTTGCTCGGCTGCCTGCGACTGGGCCGCGCCAGTATCCAAGGCTACGAGCAGTGCCAGCGCGTTGGATACCTGAAATGCACGGAGCCATTAGCTCCCAAATAGATAGCTACTAGCGCTTTCTGGATAAGCGCTAACAGCCATTTTTACTTGTAAGACCCCGCCATGACCGCACTGCACGACCTGCCCGCCCCAGACCTGCTGGCCGCCTACCGCCAGCGCACGCTGTCCCCCGTGGAGGTCACGCAGGCCGTGCTGGCGCACATGGAGCGCTGGGAGCCCCACATCCGCGCCACCTACCTGCTGCGGCCTGAGCACGCTCTGGCGCAGGCCCGCCAGAGCGAAGCCCGGTGGCAGCGTGGCGAACCCCAAGGCCTGCTGGACGGCGTGCCCGTCACCATCAAAGAAAACATCGCCACCCAGGGCGACCCCACGCCGCTGGGCACCGCCGCCGTGCCGCTGGTGCCTGCGCTGGCCGATGCGCCCCCCGCCGCCCGCCTGCGCGAGGCCGGTGCAGTGATGGTGGCCAAGACCACCATGCCCGACTACGGCATGCTGTCTTCGGGTTTGTCGAGCTTTCACCCCCTGTCGCGCAACCCGTGGGATGTGAGCAAAGGCCCCGGTGGCTCCAGCGCTGGCGGTGGCGCCGCCGCCGCTGCGGGCTACGGCCCGCTGCACATTGGCACCGACATTGGCGGATCACTCCGCCTGCCCGCCAGCTGGTGCGGCATCTTCAGCCTGAAGCCCAGCCTGGGCCGCATTCCTATCGACCCACCCTACACCGGCCGTGCGGCAGGCCCCATGACCCGCACCGTGCAAGACGCCGCGCTGATGATGCAGGTGCTGAGCCAGCCCGACGCGCGCGACAGCATGAGCCTGCCCTACCAGCCCATTGCCTGGGGCGAATGCGACCAGGGCGTGCAACGCCTGCGGGGCCTGCACCTGGGCCTGCTGTTGGACGCCGGCTGCGGCCTGCCGGTCGAAGCCGAAGTGCGCGCAGCGGTAGAACACGCCGCCCGCTTGTTCGAGCAGGCAGGGGCACGCGTGACGTTGATGCAGCCCTTCATGACCCAGGCCATGCTCGACGGCATGGACCATTTCTGGCGCATGCGCTCGTACACCGACCTGCAGGCCTTGCCCGAAGCGCAGCGCGCCAAGGTGCTGCCCTACATCCGCGCCTGGGCCGAGAGTGCTGCGGGCATGACCGGCCCCCAGGTCTTCCAGGCCAGCCAGCAGTTCCACACCACGCGCGTGGCCACCGTCAAAGCGTGCAGCGGGTTTGATTACGTGCTCTCGCCCGTGGCCCCCATGCCCGCATTCGCGGCCGAGCTGCCCTCCCCCACCAACGACCCGCTGCGCCCGCTGGAGCACATTGGCTTCACGGTCCCGTTCAACATGTCTGAGCAACCTGCCGCTTCGGTCAACTGCGGCTACACCGCCAGCGGCCTGCCCATCGGGCTGCAGATTGCCGGCGCGCGCTTTGACGACCTGGGCGTGCTGCAGGTGGCGCACGCCTTCGAGCAGATCCGCGGCCCGCAACGCCCCTGGCCGCAGCCGCCCCAGGGCTGAAAACCTCTTTGCGCAAGGCAGCAAAAAGCCCCGGTGGCCTGCATGACCACCGGGGCTTTTTTGTGGGGCAAGGGGCGTATTCAGCGCCCCTCGCGCAGGTTCATCGCATCAGATCAACGCATGAAGTTGGGCAAGTCCATCACCCGGCCGTTGAGCTTGGCCTGGCCGCCTTCCATCTTCAGTGAGCTGGTCAGGTTGTCGCCCTCCTGGCGCACATAGCCTGCCGCCTGGGCCATGCCGATCATGCCGTCCACGTCTTCGCTCTTGAACTCCTCCTGGCCTGCGGCCTTGGCCAACTGGGGCAGCCAGGCCTTGGGCAGGCGCACGTCGGCATGGAAGGTCGCGTTCTTGAGCAGCACCGGTCCCCAGCCGGCCTGGGTCACTTCTTCTGCGGAAGGAGCACGGGTGATTTCGCCGCCGTAGGACACCTCGCCCTGCTGCCCGCCCAGCGTGGCCACAAACTTCATGGAATACGCGGGCAGCGCAGCCGCCAGGCGCTGGGCGTTGTCCGCCAGCAGGCCGAACAACTTGCCGCTGTCTTCTTCGCTCGCCATGGCCTTGAGGCCGTCTTTGCGGTAGCTCTCCACCATCGCCACCTGCAGGGTCTTGACCACGTCGGCATCAATGCGCTGGAACTTTTCTTCAAAGCCGATCGACTCAAAATCCACCGGCCCCACCAGGCCCTTGCCCTTGAGCGAGGAGGCCATGCTCAACAACTTGCCGCTGCGCTCGATGGTGGTGGTGCCCAGCAAATCCTTGAGGGCCAGCAGGGTGCTGGCCGTGCCGCCCTGAGGGGTGTTGCTGGCATCAATCTGCGCAAAACGGATAGTCCCCTTGCCGGGCGCCATCATCCACAGGTCGTCGATGATCTGGCTCTCGAAATCGCCGTTCATGCCCTTGAACGACATGGCGAAGCGGCTGGGCGCTTCGCCCTGTGCATCTTCCTCGTCCGACGCCTTCTTCACGCCCGAGAAGGCCAGCTCAGGCCACTGAAAGTTGCCTTTGACCTGCGTGCGGTCACCGCTGACGGAGAACTCGGTCTTCATCTCCTGCCAGCGCATCGTCACTTCTTCGTCACCCAGTTCGCCCGCAGGCACGATCAGCTTCATGTGGTGGCTGCCCGTGAGGCCGTGCACGGTGGTCAGCGTGGGGGCCTGCGCCTTGGCCAGCAGGGTGCCCGCCTTGGCGTCCAGGCCTTCCAGCGCAAAGCGCGACTCCACCACGGCGGCCGCCAACGTGCCACCCGCCAGGGGGCCGTGGCGCACCGCGCTGTTCACCACCACGCGCAAAGGCTGGGGTGCGGGCTCGCCGGCATCGGCCGAGGCAGGCGGCGTCCACTGCAAAACCACCTTGGCCTGCGATGTGAAAAATCCCTTTTGATAGTCCTGAGACACCACGGTCTCGGCGCCCAGCACCTTGCGCACTTCCTCCAGGGCTTCCTGGTAACTGGCCTGTGCCCGTTGTCCCAGGTACCAGGTGGCTCCCCCATAGGCCACCACTGCCAGCGCCACAGCGGCGCCCAAAGCTGTTTTCTTATTCATTGGATTGCTTGATGTAGTTAACCCCACCCCCCTCGGATGGTGCGCGGGAGAATACCAGCGCCTCCCATTCCCACACCTCTGCCCCTGCAAACTTGTGCAAGCAGATGTGCATTTGTAGGCATTCCGCTGCCAAAATCCGGCCGCGCAGCGCAGCCCCATGGGCAGAGCCCCACTTAACGCGCTGGGGCTTCTTTGAAACGGCTTGCGTTGACTCGGTGGCAATATCCGCTATCTTTGGGCCAGCAGCCCGGCATAACCGGGCGACTCGTCTCCCCCTTTCACGCACCCATCCAGCCACCCCATGGACCTTCTTCTCATGGCGATCCTCATCGCCTCTGGCACCTACATGCTCAATGCCAAAGAGCAACGCAAGCGCATCGCCATTCTGGGGATGCACCTGAGCCAATACCAAATCGAAAAGCTCATGGAGGCGCTGACCGAGGGCTACCTGCGCGCGCTGGGCGAAAACACCCCGGAGCGGCGCGAGCAGGTATGGGCCCTGCTGAGCACCACCGAGCAGCAGCTCAGCGAGCAATTCAACCGCTTTGCCGCCGACTTTGCCAAAGTAAGCGACGAAGATGCACGCGTGAGCCGCCTGCCCATCGCCCTGCCCTTTGCCGACAAGCTGTTTCCTGCCGCCACGTTTGACATGCGCAAGGCGCTGGCCATCCATGCCAAAGGCATCACCCACGTGATGCAGAACACCGGCCACCTCAGCGCCAAAGACCGGGCCTACATGATGACGGCCGAACTGTTCCTGATGCAGCACACCTGCCACTGGTACTGCAAGTCCAAGACCATCGCCTCGGCCCGCATGATGGCCCGCCACCAGACGCCGCACGAACAACTGGTCAACTCGGTGTCCGAGCCCACGCGCAAGGCCTACTTGGCGCTCATCCAGGGCCACTAAGGCGCCAAAGCCCCACCGGTTGCAACATGACCGCACCCCTCACCGACAGCCTGGGCAACCCCGTCACGCTGCGGGATGAAAGCAGCCTCGCGGCCATCAACGACTTTGTGGAGGGCTTCATCGCCTGCGAAGCCCGGGCCGTGAATGTGCTGCAAGCACAGGCCGATGCCAGCCCGCTGGTGCATGCCTATTGTGCGGCGCTGCACATGTTTGCCGAATCGGCCGACGCACCCCGCAACGCCCGTCCCTTCATCCAACAAGCCCGGGCCCACGCGCACCAGGCCAGCGAACGCGAGCAGCGCTGGGTGGCTGCTGTGGCCGCGTGGGTCGATGGCGACCTGCCCCGCGCCATCGCCCTGCACGAAGAACAGGCCCGCCTGCACCCGCGCGACCTGGCCTCGCTCAAGCTCGGGCAATACCACTGCTTCAACCGCGGCGACTCGCCCGCCATGCTGCGGCTGGCCCTGCAAGCGCAGCACGCCGCCGCCGATGTACCCTACCTGCACGGCATGCTGGCCTTTGGCTGGGAGCAATGCCACCGGCTCAAAGAAGCAGAAGCCGCCGCCCGCCACGCCATCCACCGGTGCCGCAAAGAGCCGTGGGCCCACCACGCACTGGCCCACGTCATGCTGACCCAGGGCCGCATTGCGGAAGGCATCGACTTCATGGCCAGCGTGAGCGACACCTGGACGGGCCTGAACTCCTTCATGGTCACGCACAACTGGTGGCACCAGGCGCTGTTTTTGCTGGAGCAGGACCGCCACGCCGAGGTGCTGGCGCTGTACGACCAGCAGGTCTGGGGCGTGGTCAAGGAATACACGCAAGACCAGATCAATGCCATCTCGCTCCTGGCCCGGCTGGAGCTGGCGGGCGCGGATGTGGGTCCACGCTGGGCCGACGTGGCCGACCACCTGGCCCTGCGCCTGGCAGACCATGTGCTGCCCTTTTTAGACCTGCAATACCTCTACGGCCTGGCCCGCGCCGGGCGCACAGAGGCAGCACGCGCGCTGCTTCACAACATCACCACGCACGCCGCCACCCGCACCGAGGCGCACGAATGCACCGTGTGGCGGCAGGTGTGCGTACCGACCGCCCACGGCCTGATGGCCCATGCGCAGGGCGACTGTGCGACAGCGGTGGAGCAACTGGGCACCGCCCTGCCCCGGCTGGTAGAGATTGGCGGCAGCCATGCGCAGCGCGACCTGTTCCACCAGATCTGGCTGGATGCGCTGCAGCGCAACGGCCAGTGGGCGGCGGTGCAGAACCTGCTGCAGCCGCTGTGCAACGCGCAACCACAATCCGCACGCCTGGCAAGGCAGGCGCGGCGGGTGAACCAGGCGCTGGGCTTGCCTGATCCAGCGCACCAAGACTTTGAATGATTTTGGCACCTGGCGCTTACGGGATAAGCGCCACCAGCTATTGATTCAATAGCAAAATCACCTCAGGCGTTCACTGACCCAACCCCGACTCACCAGCCATGGTGGTGCCGGGCCCGAGCGCGACGCTGGCACCGCCGATACTTGCCGCAGAACCCTGATGACATTGGACGCTGCATGACCCCCGCCTCCCCCCACATCCTGCAAGTACTCACCGGCACCGTGGCCCCGCTGGGCGCCGCTGGCAAGTCCTGTGCCATTGCCAAGCAGCCAGTGGCTGGCCCGGTAGCGATCGGCCCGCTGGGGCTGCGGGGCGATGCACAGGCCGACCTGCGCGTGCACGGCGGGCCCGACAAGGCGGTGCACCTGTACGCCTGGGCACATTACGCAGCATGGCGCGCAGAACTGGGCGCTGCCCCGGTGCTGCAAGCGCCGGGCGCGTTTGGCGAGAACCTGGCGGTGACAGGGCTGGACGAAGCGGGCGTTTGCATTGGCGACCACTGGCGCGCAGGGAGCGCGGTGCTGGAAGTCACCCAGGGCCGCCAGCCCTGCTGGAAGCTGAACCTGCGCTTTGGCGTGCCCGACATGTCGGCCCGCGTGCAAAACACGCTGCGCGCGGGCTGGTACTGCCGCACCCTGCAAGCGGGCGTGGTGCAGGCGGGCGATGCGCTGGAACTGCTGGAGCGGCCCCACCCCGGCTGGACGGTACAGCGCCTGCTGGCCCTGATCCGCGACCGTGAATGCCACCCTGCCGTGCTCAACGATGTGCTGGCGCTGCCGCTGCCACCCTCCTGGCACAAGCTGTTCACCCGGCGACGCGATCAGGGGCAGGCTGAAGATTGGTCTGCACGCCTGCGGGGGTAGGCACGGCTAACGCACCACCAGCTTGGTCTGGTCGTACACCGGCTGCGCAGGTAAATCCTGCAGGTGGCGTGTGTCGGCCCAGTGCAGCACTTCGATGGCACCGCCCTGCACGCGCACGCGGTTCAGGCCCGCGTTGGGAATATCGCTTTGGCGGGGCCCGTCCAGCCCCAGGCCCTGGGCGGTGCGCCACACCATATCGAGCACGCCGCCGTGCGTGACCACCAGCACCGTCTTGCCCGCGTACTGCTGCGCAATGCGCTGCACTGCGTCCATCACGCGGGTGTGGAACTGGCGGGTGGTTTCGCCACCGGGCATGCCGTAGTCGGCTTCAAAGCGCACCCAGCGCTCCCAGGCCTCGGCGTAATCGGTTTTCACGTCTTGCACACGCAGCCCGTCCACAACGCCAAAGTTTTGCTCGCGCAGCCCGGGGTCTGCCACGGCGTCCAGCGACAGGTGGGGCAGCAGCGCCTGCGCCGCAGGCTCGGCCGTCTGCCGCGTGCGCAGCAGGTCGCTGCACACCAGGTGCTCAACTCCAAACCGCTCAGCCAGCAACCGCTGCGCCACGCGGCGGGCTTGCTCCAGGCCCGTGGCGTTCAGCGGCACATCCACCTGGCCTTGAAAGCGCAGCTCGCGGTTCCAGTCGGTCTCGCCGTGGCGGATGAGGATGAGTTCGGTCATGGTGGAATGATGCTGTGCGCTTAGTACAAGAAAAAAACGGCTCTAGCGCAATTGGAAAAAGCGCCAGAAGCTATGCTTTTCATAGCAAAAGAGACCCTCAGCGTTGCGATGTGGCCAGACGCACAGCCAGCCCCAGGAACACCACCCCCGCCACCCGGTTGAGCCACTGCTGCGCGCGCGGCGAGCGCAGCAGCAAAGACCCGAACACGCCCGAAAAACAGGCGATGGCCCCAAACACCAGCAAGGTGGCCACGATGAACACCAAGCCCAGCACCATGAGCTGGCCGCCCATGGCACCGCGCGCGGGGTCAGCAAACTGGGGCAGGAAGGCCAGGAAGAACACCAGCACCTTGGGGTTGCTCAGGTTCATCACCATGCCGCGGCCCACCATGCGCCACAGGCTGGGCGCAGCCGTGGGCGCAGCGCCCTGCGCGCCAGCATCAGGCCCGGCAGACGACAACGGTGCCCGCAAGGCCTGCCACGCCAGGTACGCCAGGTAGGCCGCCCCCAGCAGCTTGAGCACAGTGAACGCCGCGGCCGACGCCGCAAACACCGCTGCCAGGCCCAGCGCCACCGCCCCCGTGTGCACCACCAGCCCGCAGCACAGCCCCACCACCACGGCCATGCCGGCGCGCCAACCGCGCTGGGCAGACTGCAGCAGCACAAAAATGTTATCGGGCCCGGGGGTGAGGCCCAGCAGGATAGACACGCCCAAAAAGGCAATCAGGGTATCGGCAGAAGGCATGGCGAAGGTTGGCAAAAGCAGGTGACACAAACAGACACCCATTGTGCCGGGTGTGCGGTGCCATGCGGCAACGGGCAAACGCGGGAGGCTGCGGAGGGGTTGAGAGCGTGTTTGCGATCTCCAGCGAGATCGTCAACAGGCACTTAGCGCATGGGAACCACGATGACCTTGGTGCGCGGCTGGCAGCCAGGCCCCTCGTAAGGCGGGCTGTCGCGCTCCCAGCCGGGGCCGGGCGAGGTTTGGGCGCACACGCGTGCCCCATCGACCTTGCTGCGCCAGTAATACCAAGGCGCTGGGCCGGCGTGCAAAGGCAGCGCCAGCCACAGCAACCACGCGGCCAACACCAGCAGGGCTGCGGGCGAGTGGCTGGCCTTGCCTCCAGAACGGGCCGCATGGCAGCCAAGACGTTTGGCGGAGTTCATGCGCCGGATGCGCCCCAGGGCGCGGTCACGATCCAGCCTTCCAGCGTATCCAGCCCCGGGGGCAGGCCGTACAAGGCGTCGCCTTGATCGTGCTGCTGCTGGGCCCAGGCGGCTTGCAGCAGGCACAGCACGGCGTCCAGGCTGTCGCCGCTGGCGTCCTGAACCAGCGCATCACGCTGGGCATGGCTGAGTTTGAGGCGCAGGCCAAGCCGGGTCTGGCCCAGCTCCAGCGCGTTCACCAGGTCCTTGCGGGCAATGAAGCGATCAGGGGTCTGCTTGGCGCGTTCATCGCTTTTGTAGCTGCGCCGCTGCAGCACCTCGCGCGCCAGCAGGCCGGGGTAGGCTTCCAGCGCCACGCGCTGTGCATCGCCTGTGCCGGGCGGCATCAGGCCCGGCAGGTACACCCCGGCATCCAGCAACAAGGGCAGGCCGGCGTGCAGCATGTAGGCCACGGGCGGGTTCACCCATTTCATCGAGGGGCTGGAACCCGCGGGGCCATCCGTGGCGCGGTGGGCAAACTTGCCGCCCACGGGGCGGGCATCGCAAAACCCTGCAAAGGCCTCGCGGATCTGCTCGCGCGTGAGGCTGCGGTAGTGCTGGATGCATGCACGCCAACCGGTGGGCCAGCCCAGCGTGGTGACCAGTTCGCGCGGCAGGCCAAAGGGCAAGTCAAACCCGCCCACCCAGGGGCGTGGCTGGCACAACCAGGCGGTGAAAGCTGGCAAGGTCTCGATACGCTCCAGCCCCAGCAATTGCACGCGCGCACCATCGCGGCGGCCCAGTGCCAGCACGATGGGTTTGCGGCGGCTGGGGCTGCTGGAGAAATCGCAGCCGATCAAATCAAAAACAACGGCGGAAGACATGGCAGCGCTCATCCTAAGGCCAGCGCCGTGACGCCTGCGGCAATGCACACCGCCCCGCACACGCGCGCCAGCCGGTCGCCCTCGCCCAGCAAATGCCCGCCAATCAGCGCGGCAAACAGCATGGACACCTCACGTGCCGGGGCCACGTGCGACATGGGTGCCTGCTGCATGGCATACAGCACCAGTACGTAGGCCACCGGGCTGACCACAGCCACCAGCAAGGCAAACCGCCACTGCGCCAGCCACAGCGTGCGGGCCGTGGGCAGGTCGCGCAGCACCACGGGGGCCAGCAGGCCCACGCGCACGAAGTTGCCCATGTAGTCGATGAGGATGGGCGACATCAGCAGCACCTTGACGGCATAGCCGTCCACCACCGTGTAGCTGGCGATGAAAGCCCCGGTGAGCAGCCCGTAGGCGATGCCCTTGTGCACCCGCTGGCGCGCGGCAGGGTCGTGCGCCGCGCGCAGCAGCCCAGGGCCCCCGGCAATCAGAAACACCCCGCCCACCACGCCGGCAATGCCCAAAGCCCCCAGCGCTGAAATCTGCTCACCCAGCAGCGTGATGGCTACCAGCGACGACAGCAGCGGCCCCGAGCCCCGCGCCAGCGGGTACACCACCGTGAGGTCTGCCTTGCGGTAGCCACGCAGCAAGATGACGTAATACACCACATGCAGCACGCCGCTGGCCACCACAAAGCCCCACTCCACCGCACCCCACATCGGCACGGCATCGCGCCCCAGCCACCAGCCCAGCGGTGCCCAGAAGAACATCATGAGCACCGAGGTGAAAAACGCAAACCGCGAGTCACCCCCCGCCTTTTTGGCAGCAATGTTCCAGCAGGCATGGATGAGCCCGGCGAGGATGATGAGGGCGAAGGCGTTGAGACTCACGGGTGAAAAAAGCGCAGCTTGAATGCAAAAAGCCGCAGCGCCTGTGGGCTGCGGCTGGAGCTATGTCTTTGAAGCAGTGGCGAAAAGTGGGGCGATTTGCGTCACGAGCGGCCTCAGCCTGGGTTGAGGAACGCAGCCGCACTCCCGTGCGGCGAGTACCGCAGGCCCGGGATCAGACCGCGCAGTAGCAAAGCACCCCGCTTTTCAGGCTCTTCCGATGATGGAGGCCGTGGCCATCAACTCTTCGAGCAACGCAAACGACACCTTGCCCGACACGGTGTACGGGTCCAGCTCGGGCTTTTCAGAGTATTTGAGCAAGATGGAGTGGTTGATCTTGGAGAGGTTGACCTGCCCCATGGTCCAGCCACCAAAGCGGCGCTCGGCAATTTCTTCGTAATGCAGCAGTTCCACATTCTTGTGGCGTGGATCGCGCTGAATGTGGCCGTACAGCTCGCTCACCGCAGAGCGGCCGCCTTCAATGGCTTGCAGGAACACGCCGCCGCCGTAGCAGAGCACGCCGGTGATGCCCGAGCCGGGGTTGTGCTGGCGAGACTGCGTGAGGATGGCTTCGATGGCCTGGGCCGAGGTGTCCACCGCGCGGCTGGCGTAAAGCAGGCGTACCAACATGTTCAGTTCTTTCCAGGGATGAGGGAGAGGAATTCGCGGCGCAAGGCGCTGTCCTTGAGGAACACGCCACGCATGACAGAGTTGATCATCTTGCTGTCCATGTCGCGCACGCCGCGCCAGGACATGCAGAAGTGGCTAGCCTCCATCACGATGGCCAGGCCATCGGGCTGGGTCTTTTCCATGATGAGGTCGGCCAGTTGCACCACGGCTTCTTCCTGGATCTGCGGGCGGCCCATGATCCAGTCCACCAGGCGGGCGTACTTGGACAGGCCGATCACGTTCGTGTGCTCGTTGGGCATCACGCCGATCCAGATCTTGCCGATCACGGGGCAGAAGTGGTGGCTGCAGGCGCTGCGCACGGTGAGCGGGCCCACGATCATCAGCTCGTTGAGGTGCTCGGCGTTCGGGAATTCGGTGATGGGCGGCTGCGCCACATAACGGCCGCGGAACACCTCATTGAGGTACATCTTGGCCACGCGGCGCGCGGTGTTGTTGGTGTTGTGGTCGCCAGCGGTGTCGATCACCATGCTGTCGAGCACGCCCTGCATCTTTTCTTCCACCTCGTCCAGCAGCTTTTCCAGCTCGCCGGGCTCGATGAATTCAGCGATGTTGTCGTTGGCGTTGAAGCGTTTGCGTGCGGCGTTGATCCGCTCACGGATCTTCACGGAAACGGGGGTGCCTTCTTCATCCGGCAAGGTGGTCGTCATAACGGCGGCGGGTTGACTGGACATGGGCAGATCGTAACAGCGAACGGATGGGCAGACGTTGCAAGGGTTTTAGGCCTCTAGCGCTTTACCAACAAGCGCCAGCAGCTATCAAATCAATAGCAACCGGATTTTTGGACCGATCAGTACCGGTGGCCGGTGAGCCACAGGGCCAGCCGCATCAGGCCAAAGGCCAGCCGGTCGAGCACGCGCTGGCGCAGCGGGCGACCGGCGTAGCGGGCGGGGTCCATGCGGTGGCCGGCGTGCTGCATGGCGTGCACCAGGCGCTGGCGCAGGTCGCGGGCAAAGGCCGTGTCTTCCACCACCACGTTGGCTTCGCGGGCCAGCAGCAGGCTCAAGGGGTCCAGGTTGGACGAGCCCACCGTGGCCCAGGGCCGATCGCCCATCGCATCCACCACCGCCACCTTGGCGTGCAAAAAGCTCGGCGCGTATTCGTGGATCTCCACCCCCGCCTCCAGCAGCGCCCCATACACCGGGCGCGCCGCGTGGTACTGCATGAAGTACTCATAACGCCCCTGCAGCAGCAGGCGCACCCGCACGCCCCGGCGGGCCGCCATCAGCAAGGCCTTGCGCAGCTTGCGGCCCGGCACGAAGTAGGCGTTGGCGATGATGACCTCCTGCCGCGCGGAGCCAATGGCACGCAGGTAGGTTTTTTCAATGCGAGCGCGGTTGCGAACGTTGTCGCGCAGCACCAGGGCGGCGCGCACTTTGGCACCGCTGCCGCGCAGCTGTCCGATTTGCTGCTCGGCATGGCGCTGGGCGCTGGCAGTGCGCAGCGCCTGCAGGGCTTCGGGCAGGCGGCGCTTGCGCACATCGCGCACGGCTTGCATGCGCCACCACAGTTGCTCCATGGCATCGCTGGCCTGCACCACCAGGCTGCCGGTGGCGCGCACCGCAAAGTCAAAGCGGGGGGCGTCCAGCGCACCGTGGTTGGGGTCGTAAAAATCATCGAGCACGTTGATGCCGCCGCAAAACAGCACCCGCCCGTCCACCACGCACAGCTTGCGGTGCAGGCGCCGCCAGCGGCTGGGCAGCAACAGGCCCAACCGGCCCAGCGGGGAGTACACCCGCCACTGCACACCGGCCGCAGTGAGGCGGGCAGCCCAGAGGGCAGGCAGGCGGCCGGTGCCTACGCCGTCCACCACCAGATGCGTGCGCACGCCGCGCTGCGCCGCACGGGCCAGCGCTTCACCCACGCTACTGCCCGCGCCGGTGAAGTCGAAGATGTAGGTTTCAAATTGAATGTCAGACAGGGCTGCATCCATGGCCTCGACCAGCGCCGGGAACAGCTCCTGCGCGCCCTGGTACAGGCGCACATCGTGGTCGTGCGCAAACTCAGGCGTGGGACTCATGGCCGTGCAAATCGCCCCAGGGGATCAACGCGCACACATCAGAGCCGGAATTCGGCAATCAGCGGCAAATGGTCGGACATGCGCCACCAGATGCGCCCGCGCGGCACATGCAGGCTCACAGGCGTGAGGCCCCGCGCGTACACATGGTCCAGCTGCGCCAGCGGCAACCGGGCCGGGTAGGTGTAGGCCCTGGGCGCCTCAAATTCCACCAGCCCATACCCCCCCAGAATGCGCTTGAGCTGGGGGCCCCAGTCGTTGAAATCTCCGGCCACCACCACGGGCTCGCCCGGGGGCACCTCGCGCTCGATGAATTGCTGCAGGCGCTGCACCTGCCGCACCCGGCTGCCCGGGATCAAGCCCAGATGCACCACGATGGCGTGCACCAGGCGGCTTTGTATCTGCACCTGCACATGCAGCAGGCCGCGCTGCTCGAAACGGTGGTCCGAGATGTCTTCGTGCTGGTGCCCCACCACCGGCCAGCGGGTCAGCAGCGCATTGCCATGTTCACCATGCTTGGTGATGGCATTGGTGCGGTAGACGGCTTCGTAGCCCTCCGGGGCCAGAAAGTCGGCCTGGGGCAGCTCTGGCCAATGGTGAAAGTAGCGCTGTTCGCGCCGGTGCAGCTTGCGCACCTCTTGCAGGCAGACCAGGTCAGCGTCCAGCTGCTCCACGGCGAGGCCCAGGTTATGGATCTCCAGCCTGCGCGCAGGGCCCAGGCCCTGCACACCCTTGTGGATGTTGTATGTGGCGACGCGCAAAATATCGGTGTGCTCCATGCCACCGATTGTGTCGCAACCCGGGACAACGGGCTTTCCCGCATCCGCCGCAGGGCTCCAATGGGCCTACACTAGCGCGAATTCACCCCACATTCGTGTGCCTACAGGACACCGCAGCCGTCAATGGCCACAGGCAAAGATTCGGAACCCCAAGAAGTCCAGGCGTTGGTCATTGACAGCAACGCCACTTCACGCAGCATTTTGGTGGCCCAACTGCGTGAATACGGGGTGACCAAGGTGGTTCAGTGCAGCAGGGTGCGCGACGCCCGAAGCCGGCTGGAGCACACGGTGTTCGACTACGTGCTGTGCGAGCAGTATTTCACCGAGTCCAACCACTCTGGCCAAACCCTGCTGGACGACCTGCGCCGCGCGCAGTTGCTGCCCTTTTCCACCGTGTTTTTCATGGTCACCGCCGAAGCATCGTATGCCGCAGTGGCGGAAGCCGCCGAGTCGGCGCTGGACGGCTATTTACTCAAGCCCTTCACCCCCAGCACGCTGTTCGAGCGGCTGAGCCTGGCCAGGCTGCGCAAAGTCCACCTCAAGCCGATCTTCGATGCCATTGAGCAGGAAGACTTTGAAACGGCCGCCGCCCTGTGCACTGAGCGCTTTGAAGCACGCCAGCCGTATTGGCTGTATGCCGCGCGCATTGGCACCGAACTGCTGCTGCGGCTGGGCCGCCACGCGCAAGCTCGCACGCTGTTTGAAGCCGTGATTGCCGCACGCGCCCTGCCCTGGGCCAAGCTGGGCGTCGCCCGCGCACAAATCGAATCCGGCCAGGCGGCGCGCGCCATCTCCACCCTGCAGGGCCTGCTGGGTGAAGACGCCTCGTTTGCCGACGCCTACGATGTGCTGGGCCGCGCACAGGTGGAACTGGGGCAGTTTGCGGAAGCCATCGAGACCTACCGCACCGCCAGCGAACTCACGCCCGACTCAGTGGTGCGCCTGCAAAAGCTGGGGATGATGTCGTATTACATGGGAGAGCGGGCCACCGCCACCCGTGTCTTGTCGCGCGCCGCGATGCTGGGGCTGGACTCCAAGCTGTTTGACTGCCAGTCGCTGGTGCTGCTCACTTTCGCGTACTTTGCCGACAACGATCGCAAGGGCATTGAGCGCTGCATGGCCGACTTTGCGCGGCTGCTGGAACGACACGAGAACACCGACAGCCCCCGCATCCTGCGCTTTGTGGAGGTATCGCGTACGCTGCAGCTCATCCAGCAGCGCCAGTTTTCACAAGCGGTGGAAGCGGTCAAAACCATGGCCAACGAAATCAATGCCCGCAGCTTTGATTTTGAGGCGGCCTGCAACCTTGGCAGCCTGCTGGCCGTGCTGACCACAACGTCGATTGATTTGAGCGAAGGCGCGGTATGGATCAGGTCGCTGGGCATGCGCTACGCCAACACGCGCGGGCTGTGTGAGCTGATGGCCAACGCGTGCAACATCTTCCCGCCGTACTCGGAGTCCATCCGGGAATGCCTGCTGGAAATCAACAAAACGGCCGAAAAAGCCATGGCGCGCAGCCTCTCGGGCGACGCAACCGGCGCCGTGCGCAGCTTGCTCCGCCATGGCGCACAAACGCTGAACACGAAGCTGGTGGACTTGTCGCAGCAAGTGCTGCTGCGCCACCGCGACCGCATTGAAGAATCAGACGCCCTTCAGCAGGAAATTGACGCGCTGCGTGAACGCTGCGGCGTAGCCCCCACCAAGGCCGTCCTGGGGCAAGACAGTGAACGGCACCCTGGTGGGGTTGTCATTCGAACCCGCGCCCGCTCTGCCGACAGCGACATCGCCGCCCAGCAACGTTTGCGCGCCGGGCGTGCAGGCACAGTGCAGACCGCAGGCGCAGACAGCAAACAGCCGCCACCCGACCCGGCAGATCCCCTCGACAAACTTCGTCTGCGCCCCAACTGACACAGCGGTTCCCCCCAGGAATCGCTGGTGTGTAGCCAGAGCAGTTAGCCTCCATCCACCACCGACAAACGCGGCAACCAGAGGCAGGCTTCGGCATTGGAGGCAGAAAAACACAGGTCGGCAGCATCGAGCCACGGCAGCCACTGAAAGCGCACGTGTTCGCGTGGATTGAGCACCACAGGCACCGCAGCAGGGACGCACAAGCCAAACACCCGCTCGCAGTTGCGCGACACGTCAGGCGCATAGCGGTGGCGCCACTGGGGCCAGATGTCGTAATGGTTCTCCAGCCCCCAATCCGTGAGCCTGCAACCGGGCGCCTGCACATCAATCCCGGTTTCTTCCTGCACCTCGCGGGCAGCTGTCGCCTCCCACGGCTCATCCCAGTGGTCTTTGCTACCCGTGACCGATTGCCAATGCTCCACCCCCTGCGCCGTGTCCGCACGCTGGATCAACAACACCTCTAACGCTGGTGTATGGATCACCACCAGCACCGACTCCGGAATCTTGAAAGGCTTGTGAACCATGTGTAGCGGCGCCGTCGTTCCAACGTGAAGAAAGAGGCAGGCCCCGCCTCAGGGCCGACCTTGAGTGGCCACGGGTGGTGGAAGCTCCTTCGCCTGCAACATGCGCACCTGGGCTACCAGTTTGTTGTGGGAATCAAGAAATGCCGCCGCAATCACTTTTCCCTCATTGGTATTGCTCCAGCCCGCACCCGCTCCACCGCCCAGGCGCCCAAACAGTGCGCCCGCCGCACCCAGGTCGGTGGTGCGTGCCGAGCCAGTAGCGGCCGCCACCTGCTCGGTGGTTTCGTTGTCGGTCAACAGCAGCGCGGTTTGCGCCTCCTTGAGCTTGACCTGCTCCGCCAAGCCAATCAGCCCCGCAATGTCACGCAGTACAGGAATCATCGCAATCACCCCCGCAATGCTGCGCCCGGCATCTTGTTCGCTGAAGGTGAGGCTGGGCACCAAGGTGTACTGCGCCTCATAGCCCTGCCCCTTGGCCACCGTAGATTTCTGCCGCAGCACCCCGGCCTCCTTGAGATCTTGCTCTCGGACGGTGGCACGCAACCCAGCAGATCGGTCTACCACCCGAAAACAACCGCTTTGCTGGGCTATCAGTCGAATCAGCGGCACAGGAGACGCCGGCAGGTGGTAGGCGCTGGAGACGGTGTAGCCGTTCGGGTTCTCTGCCAGCGCCAGCGTGGCCACCGGAGCGTCGCATCGGGTAAGGGATTTGTCGGCACCTTGCGCGCCCGCGGGGCCGGCAGAACCTGAGACGACCGAGCCGCCCTCACCCAACTCGGTCTTTTTCTCACCGCAACCCGCTACCACCAAGGCCGCCACCAGCAAAGCCACTGCACTCAGCCTTTGGGGTGTGCCATTCACGGAATTCTTCATTTTTTTACTCCCTGTATTCTTTTGAACGCTCCAACAAAAAAGCGGCCCAGACCTGAAGTCTGTGCCGCTTTGTCTCCTGCTACGTCATGCAACAGGGGTGCTTTGCGCCCGATCAGCTGGCTTTGACAGCGTCTGGGTTGCGCAAACGAATGTGCAGCTCGCGCAGTTGCTTCTCGTCCACTGGCGAGGGAGCCTGGGTCAACAGGTCCTGGGCACGCTGGGTCTTGGGGAAGGCGATCACGTCGCGGATCGACTCGGCACCTGTCATCAGCGTGATGAGGCGGTCCAAGCCAAAGGCCAAACCACCGTGCGGAGGCGCGCCGTACTGCAGGGCGTCGAGCAGGTAGCCGAACTTGGCCTGCGCGTCTTCAGGCGTGATCTTGAGTGCTGTGAACACCTTGCTTTGCACATCAGCACGGTGGATACGCACCGAACCGCCGCCCAGCTCCCAGCCGTTGAGCACCATGTCGTAGGCCTTGGCAAGGCACTTACCAGGATCGGTGTCCATGAGGTCTTCGTGACCATCCTTGGGGCTGGTGAAGGGGTGGTGCACAGCCGTCCAGCGGTCTTCTTCCTCGTCGTGCTCGAACATGGGGAAGTCCACCACCCACAGGGGAGCCCAACGGTTTTCGAACAGGCCATTCTTCTTGCCGAATTCGCTGTGGCCGATCTTGATGCGCAGTGCACCGATGGCGTCGTTGACGATCTTTTCCTTGTCGGCACCGAAGAACAGCAAATCGCCATCCTGCGCGCCAGAGCGCTTGAGCACTTCAGCCAGCGCAGCGTCGTGAATGTTCTTCACGATAGGCGACTGCAAGCCGTCACGGCCCTTGGCCAGTTCATTGACACGGATGTAAGCCAGACCCTTGGCACCGTAGATCTTGACGAACTCGGTGTAGGCATCGATCTCGCCACGGCTGATGCCGCCGTTTTCGGCCGAGCCACCGGGCACGCGCAGGGCCACCACGCGGCCGCCCTTCATGTTCGCGGCGCCAGAGAACACCTTGAAGTCCACGTCCTTCATCACATCGGTCAGCTCGGTGAATTCGAGCTTCACGCGCAGGTCAGGCTTGTCGGAGCCAAAACGGTGAGCGGCTTCCTGATACGTCATGATCGGGAACTCACCCAGGTCCACACCCAGTTGGGTCTGGAACACCTCGGTGATCATGCGCTGGAAGATGGCGCGGATTTCTTCCTCGTCCAGGAACGAGGTTTCGCAGTCGATCTGCGTGAACTCGGGCTGGCGGTCAGCGCGCAGGTCTTCGTCGCGGAAGCACTTGGTGATCTGGTAGTAACGGTCGTAGCCAGCCACCATCAGCATCTGCTTGTAGAGCTGGGGCGACTGGGGCAGCGCGAAGAACTGGCCGTCGTGCACGCGGCTGGGCACCAGGTAGTCACGCGCGCCTTCAGGCGTGCTCTTGCCCAGCATGGGGGTTTCGATGTCGATGAAGCCTTCCTTGTCCAGGAAGTTGCGCACCTGGATGGCCGTTTTGTAGCGCAGCATCATGTTGCGCTGCATGTGCGGGCGGCGCAGGTCCATCACGCGATGGGTCAGGCGTGTGGTTTCCGACAGGTTGTCGTCATCCATCTGGAAGGGAGGCGTAACCGAGGGGTTGAGCACATTCAGCTCGTGGCACAGCACTTCGATCTTGCCGCTCTTGAGGCTGTCGTTGGTGGTGCCCTCAGGGCGGGCACGCACCAGGCCCTTGACCTGCACGCAGAACTCATTGCGCACGCCTTCGGCGGTCTTGAACATCTCGGCGCGATCTGGGTCGCACACCACCTGCACGTAGCCTTCGCGGTCACGCAAGTCGATGAAGATCACACCGCCGTGGTCACGGCGACGATTCACCCAACCCGACAGGGTCACGGTTTGGCCCATCAGGGCTTCGGTCACAAGACCGCAATAGTGAGAGCGCATGGCCATGGCATTACTTCCGGCGCCGCTGTGGCGCAATGAATGAAAAGAAAATTACTTGAGAGGTAACTGGGTCGGGGCGGCAGGAGCCACCACCCCCATCGAGACGATGTACTTCAGCGCTGAGTCCACACTCATGTCGAGCTCAACGCAATCGCTTTTGCGCACCATCACAAAATACCCGCCCGTGGGGTTGGGCGTCGTCGGCACGTACACGCTCACAAACTCGTCACGCAGGTACGCGGCAATTTCGCCGTTCGGGGCCCCGGTGACGAACGCCACCGTCCAGACCCCTTCACGCGGCCACTGCACCAGTACCGCGGTACGGAAAGCGTTGCCGCTTTCAGAAAACAAGGTATCGGAAACCTGCTTGACGCTGGAGTAGATGGAACGCACCACAGGGATGCGGTGCACCAGGGCGTCGCCCCACTGCACCAATTTGCGACCCGCAAAATTGCTGGCCACGGCGCCCACCACCAGCAAGATGAGCAGGGTGAGAAGCACCCCGAAGCCGGGGATATGGATACCCAGCAACTTGTCGGGGTGCCATGCGCCCGGCAGGATTTGCAAGGTCTGGTCCAGCGTGCTGACAATCCAGTTCAACACCCAGGCGGTGATGACGCCGGGCACGATGACCAGCAAACCCGTGAACAGCCATTTGCGCAAAGCGGACATTACAACCTGTCAGGTAGAAGAAGACGATGGCGTGCTGCTGGGGGCTGCTGGCGCGGGGGCCGCAGCCGGTGCAGCGGCAGGCGCAGCAGATTCAGACTTGGCTTCGGTGGCTGGAGCGGAGCTACCCCCGCTGCCGCCACGGAAATCCGTGACATACCAGCCGGAACCCTTGAGCTGGAAGCCCGCTGCAGTCACCTGCTTGGAGAAAGCCTCTGCACCGCAGGCGGGGCATGTGGTGAGCGGGGCGTCGGAGATTTTTTGCAGCACATCCTTGGCATGGCCGCAGGTGCCGCATTTGTAGGCGTAAATAGGCATGTCAGTGTGTTGAGGGAAAGTGCAAAACCCTCAATTATAGGCGGCCCATCCACCTATCAACCCCTGCGCCATGGGCGCAGAGGCGGGGTAGTTAACGGGCGCTGCCTTCGTAGTGGGTAACGTGGCCCTTGTGATCGTCAATCCACTGCGGCGCCAGCGAGCCGCCCAGCATACCCACCAGTGCAGCCGGCACCCCAGCGAGTTGCTGCGGGAAGGCCTCCGAGAGCATGGGGCTGGCCACAAACAGCAACCAGACCCCCAAGCCCATGGTCACCGCGAGCAACGCGCCCTGGGTGGTGGCACGCTTCCAGTACAAGCCAAACACCAGAGGCACGAACGCTCCCACCAACGGCACCTGGTAGGCGCCAGACACCAGTTCATAGATCGAGGTGCCCTGCATGGTGATCGCGTAGGTCAGCACGCAGGCCGTGAACACCAGCACAGAGATCCGCATGGCCTTGAGGGTCTGCTGGTCTGTCATGCCGGGACGCAGGTTGTGCAGGATGTTCTCGACAAACGTCGTGGAGGGTGCCAGCAAGGTGGCAGAAGCCGTGGACATGATGGCCGACAGCAGCGCACCAAAGAAAGCCACCTGCAACATGATCGGCATGCGCTCCATTACCAAGGTCGGGAGCACTTTCTGCGGGTCTTCCTTGAGCAGAGTCTGAGCGGTTTCAGGCATCACCAGCACGGCAGCCGTCACGACAAACATGGGAATGAAGGCAAACAGCAGATACAGCACACCGCCGATGACGGGGCCCTTGCGGGCCGTCGCAGCGCTGTTGGACGACATCACTCGCTGAAACACATCCTGCTGCGGGATCGATCCCAGCATCATCGTGATAGCGGCAGCGATGAAGAACGTCCATTCTTTGACTCCGCCGCTGGGGAAGAACTGGAACTTGCCCTCGCGCGCGGCGAATTCCACCACCTTACCCGCGCCGCCTGCCAGGTCTGCAGCAAACCAGGCAATCGCCAGCAAGCCCACGCCAATCACGATCATCTGCACGAAATCGGTCATGGCCACAGACCACATGCCGCCGTACAAGGTGTAAATCAGCACCACCAGCGTGCCAATGACCATGCCCATGGTGACCGATACAGCCCCTTGGGTGAGCAGATTGAAGACCAAGCCCAGGGCCGTGATCTGGGCAGCCACCCAGCCCAGGTAGCTGAACATGATGATGGCCGAACAGGACACCTCAATCACCCGCCCATAGCGCTGGCGGTAGTAATCGCCCAGCGTGATCAGGTTCTTCTGGTAGAGCTTGTAGGCAAAGAAAAGGCCCACCAGCACCAGGCACATCGACGCCCCGAAGGGGTCCTCGACCACGGCGCCGAGATTTCCATCAATGAAGCGGGCAGACACCCCAAGCACCGTCTCTGAGCCGAACCAGGTCGCAAACGTGGTGGCAATCACCACAGCCAGGGGCAGACTGCGCCCAGCCACTGCATAGTCCGCCGTGTTGTGCACGCGGGTTGCGGCGTAAAGCCCCACACCAATCGAGACCAGCAGATACAGAACAATGAATGACAACAGCATGGGCCGCTCCGGAGCTCCAAGGGGGTTGCGAAAAAACAGGGCGCGCAGCGAGCCGCGCTACTGCACCAGGGAAACCAAGGGGTTCACCCCCCTTTTCAAATGTGTGACAAAAGTCGGTGCGGATTATGAGGGCAAGTTTCGCGCCTCAGAACACCCGGATCCGTATGAAAAGCTGCATGGCCAGCAGGCCCAGCACAAACCCGGCACCGCCATAGAGGATGGACTGCAGCAACCGATTGGTGCGCTTCTGGGTTTCCAGCAGGTCCTTGATCAGATGTTGCTGGTCCGCAGGCCGCTGACGCAGAGCGTCATAGAGCAGGCGTGGCAGCTCTGGCAGCAGCTTGGCGTAATGTGGCGCCTCGGCGCGCAACTCACGCCAAAAGCGCTGCGGGCCCATCTGCTCCAGCATCCATTTTTCGAGGAAGGGCTTGGCTGTGCTCCACAGGTCCAGGTCCGGGTCCAGCTCGCGGCCCAGGCCTTCGATGTTGAGCAGGGTTTTTTGCAGCAACACCAGTTGGGGCTGGATCTCGACATTGAAGCGCCTGGAGGTCTGGAATAGGCGCATCAGCACCATGCCCAGAGAGATCTCCTTGAGCGGACGATCAAAGTACGGCTCGCACACCGCACGGATTGCCGACTCCAGGTCGTTGACGCGGGTTTCAGGCGGCACCCAGCCGCTTTCGATGTGCAGCTCAGCCACTCGCTTGTAATCGCGGCGGAAAAACGCCACGAAGTTCTGCGCCAGATACTCTTTGTCAGACTCGGTGAGGGTGCCCACAATGCCGAAGTCCAGCGAGATATAGCGCCCGAAGGTTTCAGGCTCCAGGCTGACCTGGATGTTGCCCGGGTGCATATCGGCATGGAAAAAACCATCGCGGAACACCTGGGTGAAGAATATGGTGACGCCATCACGGGCCAGCTTGGGGATGTCTACGCCAGCATCCTTCAGCCGCTCGACCTGGCTGATCGGCACGCCAGTCATGCGCTGCATGACCATCACCTCGGGGCGGCAAAAGTCCCAAAAAATCTCGGGAATGAGCACCAGATCGAGGCCATCCATGTTGCGGCGCAGCTGCGCAGCATTCGATGCTTCGCGGATCAGGTCCAGTTCATCATGCAGGTAATTGTCAAACTCGGCCACCACCTCACGGGGCTTGAGGCGCTTGCCGTCGGCCGACAGGCTCTCGACCCACCCGGCCATCATGCGCATGAGGCTCAGGTCTTTTTCAATCACGGGCAGCATGCCCGGCCGCAAGACCTTCACTGCGACTTCACGCTCCACACCGTCCCTGTCGAGCAGGGTGGCGAAGTGCACCTGGGCAATGGATGCACTGGCGACCGGCGTGCGCTCAAACGACAGAAATACCGAATCCACCGGCTTCTGAAAGGCGCGCTCGATGGTGGCAATGGCCACACCAGGGTCGAAAGGTGGCACCCGGTCTTGCAGAAGCGCCAGTTCGTTGGCGATGTCGGGCGGCAACAGGTCGCGACGCGTGGACAGCACCTGGCCAAACTTCACGAAAATCGGGCCCAACTGCTCCAGCGCCTCGCGCAAGCGCTGGCCCCGCGGGGCGTCCAGATTGCGCCCGACGGACAGGATGCGAGAGAACGTGCGCAACCAGGGCTTTTGAAAGCTGTCCAGCACCAGGGCATCCAGCCCATATCGGAACACCACCCACAGAATGGTGCAGCCGCGCAAAAAGCGCTTCATGCCGCCGTCCGCTCCGTGCTGGTCACAGGCGCAGGAACCACGCTGCCGGTGGGCATGCGCGCGCCCACAAACTGCCGCAGGGCCTGCGCTGCGCGGCGGGCCACCTGGGCCACCTGGTGCGCAGGTGCGTCACCCATCAAGCGGGCCAGATCTTCTTCCACATCCCAGCGGACATGGTCTACCAGCCAGTTGATCTCTGCCGCCAACTGCACATCGCCCTCGATGCGAATGGCGGGCTTGTCACCACGCAAGGCACTCTGCGCCAGGGCCAGGGGCGACAGCTCGGTCACCTCCAGGCGCAAGTCGGGCGAAACGCCTTCGGGCGCCACGTTGAACAGGCCCGCAGGAGTCACCAGCAGCGCCATCGAATAGGCGCGCCATTGCACCAGGGCAACGCGGCCTTTTTGGCGGCGCATGCGCTCCATGGCCTCGGGCTCTTGCATCAAGACATGGTTGATGAACAGCACGGCGCGCTGGTGCACTTCATGGACAAGCCATTGAGGCGGCTGCGGCCCAGAGGTGACGCGATCAAAAATGCTGTCCAGAAATGAAAAAGGGGACTGTGTTGCCATAGTCCCCGATTATTCCCTGAACTGGGAAAGCCCTTCGGTATTTACTGCAAGGCTTGCACGCCTGCCACCAGCCAGCCGCTGTTACCCGACTTGCTCTTGGTCATGTTCCACACTTCGCGGAAGGGGCTGGGGCCTGCAGACAGTTCTTCGCGGATCATGCCGGAGAACTCCACGCTGGCCATGTAGCGATCGTCCATCTCTTCAATGCCCAGCAGCTGCGCCTCGATCATCACCACATCGGTGTGGTTAGGCTCGGCGCCTCGGTGAGACTCCCGCTCGGCCAGCTGTGCGCGGATTTCTTCGAGCATGCCGTCGGTCATCATGGAACGCAGGGTGGCGATGTCCGAGCGATCCCAGGCGGCCTGCAAGGTCACGAAGTTGCGCTTGGCGGCAGACACAAAGCCCTCTGCGTCGAAGCCCGCTGGAATGCCCCAGTTTTGCGAGCCTGCCAGGCCAGAGCCAATCACCACGCCCGAACCCTGGGCTTGGCGCGAAGCGTCAAACGCCATGCTGCTGCGCTCCCAAGGACGGGCCGATGCGTCGTTGCCGACGTTTTCAGGGCGATAGGTGTGAGGCACCTGCGCTGCCGCAGGGGTGGAAGCACCAGCGCCCTGGAAGGCGAAAGGCGAAGCGCCCGACTGGCTGGCGGCGCCAGAGCGGCGAGCGCGCATCACCATGCCGATGACCGCCACCACGGCCAAGGCCACCAGAGCAATCAACAGGAACTGAGCGAACCCGGCGCCCAGGCCCAGCGAGCTGGCCAGCCAGGCCAGGCCCAGGCCAGCGGCCAAGCCACCCAGCATGGCACCCCAGGGGCGCTTGGGCGCAGCAGCGGCAGGAGCTGCAGCAGGCGTTGCCGGTTTGGCAGCGGCTGCGCTGTTCGTGGCGGCGCCACCTTGCGAAGGAGCACCTCCGGCGGATTCGCGTTGGGTGACGTTGCTCGATTGCTGCCCAACGGATTTACCGCCACCCATGCGCTTGGCTTCAGCGTCCACATGGACCACCGCCATCAGCGCGACCAAAACCACAGACCATAGTTTCATCATGTCATCTCCGTTGTGTCATTCGTCAGCGTTGAGCGCAATCATTGCTCTCAGCACTTGATTCCAACATGCAAAGCCACTACTCCGCCAGTCATGTTGTGATAGTCCACATGCCCAAAGCCGCTTTGTTGCATGAGGGTTTTCAATTCTTCCTGCCCAGGGTGCATCCGGATGGACTCGGCCAGGTAACGGTAGCTAGCGTCGTCGCCGGCCACCAGCTTGCCCAGCTGGGGCAGGATTTTGAAGGAATACCAGTCGTAAAACTTCTCCAGCGGCTTGGCCACTTTGGAGAATTCCAGCACCAGCAGTTTGCCGCCGGGTTTGAGCACACGGCACATTTCGGTCAGCGCGCGGTCCTTGTGCGTCATGTTGCGCAAACCAAACGCCACGCTCACCACATCGAAATGCGCGTCGGGAAAAGGCAACTGTTCGGCGTCACACACCAGGGTGGGCAAGATCACGCCGGCATCAATGAGCCGGTTGCGACCCGTGCGCAGCATGGCTTCGTTGATGTCGGTGTGCACCACGCGCCCGGTGGTGCCCACCTTTTTGGCAAATGCCAAAGAGAGGTCACCCGTGCCGCCTGCAATGTCCAGCACCTGGCTGCCTTCGCGCAGGTTGGCCACCATCACGGTGTAGGCCTTCCAGGCACGGTGCAAGCCGCCGGACATCAGGTCGTTCATCACGTCGTACTTGGACGCGACCGAGTCAAACACGCCGCGTACGCGCTGTGCTTTTTCTTTTTCGTCTACCGACTGGAATCCAAAATGGGTGGTGCTCATAGGGTCATGCTAGGCGCCTGCGCACCTGCCGTACAGCGACAACCCCGTGCTCATCTGGGGCATCCGTCGCAAAATTGATATAAAAATGGGTTCTAGCGCTTGATATACAAGCGCAGGCAGCTATCTTTTCAATAGCAACCGATTGTGCACATCGTCATCCAGCACGCGGCCCAGCCATCAATGGCTGCCGCAGGCATGCCCACCCTTGGCGGCCATCGGTGCGTCACGGTCCACCCCCGCTGCGGCCAGGCGCTCGGCGTATTGCTTCCACAACGCATCCTGCTGCTGACCCAGCTCGTAGAGGTAATCCCAGCTGAAGATGCCGCTGTCGTGCCCATCCGAAAAAGTCGGCTTGACCGCGTAGTTGCCCACGGGCTCCAGGTTGACCAGCGTGACGTCGCGCTTGCCGGTTTGCAGCACTTCCTGCCCCGGGCCGTGGCCCTGCACTTCGGCAGACGGCGAGTACACGCGCATCAGCTCGAACGGAATGCGGAAAGAAGCGCCGTCCGAAAAAGCCACCTCCAGCACGCGGGAAGCCTCGTGCACCGTCAGTGCGGTGGGCGCGGGTGCGCCCGATTTCAAACCTGCCATGCGTTCACCTGTTCAAAAATTTAAAACGACTGCCCTACTCCGACTGTGCGTGGCGCATTCAGCCAGCGACCAATGCCGCCTGTAAATGGGTGCGCAGATCAGCCTCCAGCGCTGGCAGCCGGTCGCGCACAGCGCCTTCCTGTGCCGCAGGGCTGAGCCGCTGGGCGGCTGCCCACACGGGCGCGGGGAAGTGGCTGTCCCAGTCAAACCGGGCAATCACATGCCAGTGCAGGTGCGGCACCATGTTACCCAGGGCTGCAATATTGACCTTGGTGGGGGCCAGGTGCTGGCGCAAGGCCTGCTCCACCACGGTCACTGCGTCCATGCAGTGCACCCGATCCTCGGCCGAGAGGTCAGAAAATTCGGCAACGTGCGCATTCCACACCACCCGGTAGAAGGCCGGAAAGCCCGCCTCGTTGGCACGGATCACGCGCAACCGCGCGCCGCGCCACACCAGCGCACCACCGTCTTCGGCGCACAAAGGGCAGGCAGGGGCGCGGTCCGCAGCCATCAGACGAGCACCCGCTCGATACCGCCCTGGTTGGCACGGTGCACGTATTCGGGCATCCAGTTCTCGCCCAGGATCTCGCGGGCCATTTCGATCACGATGTAATCGGCTTCGAGCAGGCCGTTTTGCAAGTCGTCCTGGTAGCGGTTCAGGCCCTGCAGGCAGCTGGGGCAGCTGGTCAGGATCTTGACGTTTTCCTTCTCGCCCACGGCACCGCTGGCACGCAGCAGGGCTTCGCCCTTGCGGATTTCTTCTTCCTTGCGGAAGCGCACCTGGGTGGACACATCGGGCCGGGTCACGCCCAGGGTGCCGGATTCGCCGCAGCAGCGGTCGCTCTTGAGCACCTGCTCGCCCACCAGCGCCTTCACCGTCTTCATCGAGTCCTGCTGCTTCATCGGGTTGTGGCAGGGCTCGTGGTACAGGTAGGCGCCCTTGCCTTGCAGGGTGATGCCCTTTTCCAGCAGGTACTCGTGGATGTCGATGATGCGGCAACCGGGGAAGATCTTGTCGAACTGGTAGCCCTGCAGCTGGTCGTAGCAGGTGCCGCAGCTCACCACCACCGTCTTGATGTCCAGGTAGTTCAGCGTGTTCGCCACGCGGTGGAAGAGCACCCGGTTGTCCGTGATCATCTTCTCGGCCTTGTCGAACTGGCCGCTGCCGCGCTGCGGGTAGCCGCAGCACAGGTAGCCCGGAGGCAGCACGGTCTGCACGCCCGCGTGCCACAGCATGGCCTGCGTGGCCAGGCCCACCTGACTGAACAGGCGTTCGGACCCGCAGCCGGGGAAGTAGAACACCGCCTCGGTCTCGGCCGTGGTGGTCTGCGGGTCGCGGATGATCGGGACGTAGTCCTTGTCCTCGATATCGAGCAGCGCGCGTGCCGTCTTCTTGGGCAGGCCGCCGGGCAGCTTCTTGTTGATGAAATGGATCACCTGCTCCTTGATCGGAGCGGTGCCCACCGTGGCTGGAGGCTTGGCCGTCTGCTTGCGGCCCACCTTGCGCAGCAAATCCACCGCCATGCGCTGGGCCTTGAAGCCCACGTTGACCATGCCCGAACGCAGCAGCTTGATGGTGTCGGGGTTGGTGGCGTTCAGCATGGCCATGGCCATCTTGTTGCCGGGGCGGAAGCTCTTCTTGCCCATCTTGCGCAACAGGTTGCGCATGTTCATGGTCACATCGCCAAAGTCGATCTTGACCGGGCAAGGCGTGTAGCACTTGTGGCACACCGTGCAGTGGTCTGCCACGTCTTCAAACTCTTGCCAGTGCTTGATGGACACACCGCGGCGCGTCTGCTCTTCGTACAGGAAGGCTTCGACCAGCAGCGAAGTAGCCAGAATCTTGTTGCGAGGGCTGTACAGCAGACTGGCGCGTGGCACATGGGTGGAACACACGGGCTTGCACTTGCCGCAACGCAGGCAGTCCTTCACCGAATCGGCAATGGCGCCAATGTCGCTTTGCTGCATGATGAGCGACTCGTGCCCCATCAGCCCGAAGCTGGGCGTGTAGGCATTGGTCAAATCGGCATGCATGAGTGCAGCGTTTGAAGCGTTTTTGGCCTCTGGCGCTTGTCCAGCAAGCGCGGGCAGCTCCTGATTTCGTAGCAGCTTGCCCTTGTTGAAGCGGCCTTCCGGGTCCACCTTGCGCTTGTAGTCGGCAAAGGGCTGCAGCTCCGCGTCGGTCAAGAACTCCAGCTTGGTGATGCCGATGCCGTGTTCGCCCGAGATCACGCCGTCCAGGCTGCGGGCCAGCACCATGATGCGGGCCACCGCCTCGTGCGCGGTCTGCAGCATCTCGTAGTCGTCGCTGTTGACGGGAATGTTGGTGTGCACATTCCCGTCGCCCGCGTGCATGTGCAGCGCCACCCACACGCGGCCCTTGAGCACGCGCTTGTGGATAGCCACGGCCTCGTCCAGGATGGGCTTGAATGCCGCACCCGTGAAGATGCCTTGCAGCGGCGTGCGCAGCTGTGTCTTCCAGCTGGCGCGCAGGGTGTGATCCTGCAACTGGGGGAACAGGGTCTCGACGTTGTCGAGCCAGCCTTGCCACAGCGCACGCACTTCGGCCACCAGGGCAATGGCTTGGGCTACGCGCTCTTCCAGCAGCTCGGCAGCGGGCACGTCATCGGCCGCATCCTGTTTGCCCAGCGGAAGATTGCCACGCTCAAAAAACTCAGTCAGGGTGTCGCACAGCTTGAGCTTGTTGCGCAGGCTCAGCTCGATGTTGATGCGCTCGATGCCGTCGGTGTACTCGGCCATGCGCGGCAGCGGGATCACCACGTCTTCATTGATCTTGAAGGCGTTGGTGTGGCGGCTGATGGCGGCCGTCTTCTTGCGGTCGGCCCAGAACTTCTTGCGCGCATCGGCGCTGATGGCAATAAAGCCCTCGCCGCTGCGGGTGTTGGCCAGGCGCACCACTTCGCTGGTCACGCGGGCCACTTCGTCGGCGTCGTCGCCCGCAATGTCGCCAATCAGCACCATCTTGGGCAGGCCGCCGTTGCCTTTCTTGCTCTTGGTGGCGTAGCCCACAGCCTTCAGATACCGGTCGTCCAGGTGCTCCAGACCCGCCAGAAGAACGGGGGAGGGGCCCTGTTCATTCCCTCCTTCGCCACTGCGCTTTTGCAGGGAAAACATGTAGTCCTTGATGTCCACGATGCTGGGCACAGCGTCCTTGGCGTTGCCGAAGAACTCCAGGCACACGGTGCGGGTGTGCTCAGGCATGCGGTGCACCACCCAGCGGGCGCTGGTGATGAGGCCGTCGCAGCCTTCCTTCTGAATGCCGGGCAGGCCGGCCAGGAACTTGTCCGTCACGTCCTTGCCCAGGCCTTCCTTGCGGAAGGTGCGGCCCGGAATCTGCAGGCGCTCGGTGCGCACGGGCGTCTTGCCGTCGGCCTCGAAATACTGCAGCTCGAAGGTGGCAGTTTCCACATCATGGATCTTGCCCATGTTGTGGTCCAGGCGCGTCACCTCCAACCACTGGGCGTCCGGCGTCACCATGCGCCAGCTGGCCAGATTGTCCAGCGCCGTGCCCCACAGCACGGCCTTCTTGCCACCTGCGTTCATGGCGATGTTGCCGCCAATGCACGATGCTTCGGCGCTGGTCGGGTCCACCGCAAACACAAAGCCTGCGCGCTCGGCCGCATCGGCCACGCGCTGGGTGACCACACCGGCTTCCGTCCAGATGGTGCCCACCTCCCGGTCCAGACCCGGCAGGCGGCGCATCTCTACCTCGGTCATGGCTTCGAGCTTTTCGGTGTTGATCACCACGCTCTTCCAGGTCAGCGGAATCGCGCCGCCGGTGTAGCCGGTGCCGCCCCCACGCGGGATGATGGTCAGGTCCAGCTCGATACAGCCCTTGACCAGCGCGGCCATCTCGGCCTCGGTGTCCGGCGTCAGCACGACAAAGGGGTATTCCACGCGCCAGTCGGTCGCGTCGGTCACGTGGCTCACGCGAGAGAGGCCGTCGAACTTGATGTTGTCTTTGGCCGTCAGGCGCCCCAGCGTCTTGCGGACCTGGCGGCGTAGCTGCGCGGCCTGCTCGAAGGTGGCGTTGAATTCGACCACCGCGCGGCGTGCAGCCACCACCAATTCGCCCACCAGGCGGTCGCGCTCGGCGTCGTCGGCGGGGGTGCGGCGCTTTTCAATTTCGCCCAGGCGGTGGTTCAGCGCATCGACCAGCAGCTTGCGGCGGTCGGGGTTGTCCAGCAGGTCGTCCTGCAAATAGGGGTTGCGCTGCACCACCCAGATGTCGCCCAGCACTTCATACAGCATGCGGGCCGACCGGCCGGTGCGACGCTCTTTGCGCAGCTGGTCCAACAGGTCCCAGGCGGAGGAACCCAGCAAACGGATCACGATCTCCCGGTCAGAGAACGAGGTGTAGTTGTACGGAATTTCACGCAGACGGGCAGGCTCGGCGGCCTGCGTCTGCAAGGCAGCCAACGCGATCGGAACATTCATGGGTTAGAGCGTGTTATGTACTTTTACGTGCCCACGAAAACCGGAGAAAGGCCCGGCAACGAGGCGCAAGACGCGCAGCGGTACGTGTACCGTCAGCGGCGTGCAACAAAGTGGCCGGGCCTGTCTCCGGCTTTCCCGGAGGGTTGGGCCCTGAGGTTAGCGCTCGCGGCGTTGCAGACCTTGCCAAGGCTTGAGCCTTGCCAGCAGTCCGTGCCTTGCGATCACTAACCTCAGGGTCCAACGTGGGTACGTAAAAATGCATAACACGCTCTAAACCTGGGGTGGGCGCCACGCGCCCGTGAGCCTCGGGGGCGTGATTTTATGCCAGCGGCTTCCCGGGCGCAGAAAGGGGGCACAGAGGCCTTGGACCGCCGCGCCCTGCCCACCCCTCGCTCAGCGGGTGCGGCACAGCATGCCCTCAGTCAAAACAGTAATGGGCGCCAAAACGCTGGCCCACCCGCAGCACCTGGCCTGCCCCACGGGCCACCACGGCATTCATGCCGAAGGTAATGGCCCCGTCCAGGCGCTTGTCGCTGCGGTAGGTGCTCAGCGTATCGCTCACGGCAGGGCTGCTTTGCGCGGTGGCCGGGTCGATGTTGGGAATCGGGCAGCGGGCACAGGGCTTGACGTGGCGCAGCTCTGCGGTGTCGGCTTCGTCACCCTGCCCCACGGCAATGTGCACACCGTCGATGCGGTCCTCGTCATGGGCGTCCACACCGCCCAGCACCACATTGGGCCGAAAACGTTCCACGCCCACCGCCTCGTGCCCTTTGGCCACAAGTCGCTCATTCAGGTCGTCAATGGAGGCCTCGCTCGTCACCAGCACCGCAAACCCGTCGGCAAACTGGGTGTGCGCATCCAGTTCACCTGTCCACTTTTTGCTGGACAGGCGCAGGTGGTCCGGGTCAAAACGCACCAGGCGGCACGGCTGCCCCAGAAAATCGCTGAACCACTGGGCCGCCAGGGCGCCCATGTCCCACGCGGGCACCGTGTCATCCCACACAGTGACCGTGGCCGGGCCTTCCACCACATCCAGCGCCACATGCAACGCCAGCGTGCCCGGTGCCCGCAGCACCATTTCAGAGGATTTGAGCTGCGGGCGGATCAAGGCCATGCGCGGCAAGGTGCGCTGGGTCAGAAAATGCCCCTGCGCATCCACCACCATCCAGGCGCGGTCCAGGCCGAGGCCTGTTTCGGTCAGCACAGCCTCCTGCACCTCGATACCGGCGCACGATTTCACGGGGTAGATAAACAGCCGCGCAATGGTTCCCGTCACATCGAATTCTGTTTCTATAGACACGGTCCCACACTCCCATTGATTGATTCGTTCGTGCCATCTGGTCAGGCTGGTTGCCTGCGGCACACGGCAAAGTCGGAGATTCTGCACCGCGCCTGTGGTCGTCAGTGCCCTCCTACAATGCCCGCATGGCGCACACCTTTGACATTTGTATCCGTGGGGCCGGCATCGTCGGCCGCACCCTGGCCCTGTTGCTGGCACGCGAGCGCTTGCGTGTGGCACTGGTGGCCAACCCCACACCGCAGGCTGCCGCCGCACCCGATGTGCGCGCGTACGCACTGAACACCGCATCCCGCACCCTGCTTGAATCGTTGCGCAGCTGGCCCGACCCACAGCACGCCACGGCCGTAGCCCGCATGGACGTGTTTGGCGACAAGGATGGCGCGGTGCACTTCGACGCAGCCGCCCAGGGCGCCGAGGCGCTGGCCTGGATTGTGGACGTGCCTGCTCTGGAGCAACGTCTGGCCGAAGCCGTGCGCTACCAGCCCCAGGTAGAGGTGGTGCAAGCCCCCGTGAACGCTGCCCTGACGGTGGTGTGTGAAGGGCGCGCCAGCAGCACCCGGGCAGAGTTCGGCGTGGATTTCGAAGTCACCCCTTACACCCAACACGCCATCGCCACCCGGCTGGAATGTGAACACCCGCACGGCCAGGTGGCCCGGCAGTGGTTTTTGCCCGATGGCATCCTCGCCTTCTTGCCGCTGGATGGCCCAGAGGGTCGGTCGGTGGCCGTGGTCTGGTCGGTAGACCGCGAGCAAGTCGCCCCGCTGCTGGCGCTGGAGCCCGAAGCGTTTGCCGAGCAGCTCGAAACCGCCAGCCAGGGTGCGCTGGGGCGGCTCGAACTCACCTCCGCCCGCTCTTCGTGGCCGCTGCAGCAGGCGCAGGCGTCCCGCTGGTGCGGCCCGCTGCCCAGCCCTGGCAAAACCCCGCACAGCTGGGTGCTGGCGGGCGACGCGGCCCACAACATCCACCCCCTGGCAGGCCAGGGCCTGAACCTGGGGCTGGCCGATGCCCAGACCCTGGCCCGTGTGCTGCATGGCCGCGACTACTGGCGCAGCGTGGCCGACATGCGCCTGCTGCGCAGCTACGAACGCGAGCGCAAGGCCGCCATGCTGCCCATGAGCCTGGCCACCGACGGGCTGCAGCAGCTGTTTTCTCGCACTGAGAACCCGCTGCAAACCCTGCGCAACTGGGGCATGCGCGGCTTTGAACGCAATGGCCTTCTCAAAAACTGGATCGTCCGCCAGGCCATGGGAACCCATTGACGCCCGCGCACTCCGACAGCAACCGACGCCGCGCCATCGCACAACGCACAGGGCGGCAGCCAGCCAACTTTTGACTCCATCTGTTATGAAACTCATCCCTACCCTGCTGGCTGCGGCCACTTTGGCCTTTGGTCTGTCGGCCCAGGCACAAGAATCCACCATCCGCAAAACGCTGGGCGAACGCATCCCGCAAATGGGCAAGATCGACGAAGTGCGGCCCACCGCCATGCAGGGCCTGTACGAAGTGCGCATTGGCACGGACGTGTTCTATACCGACGCCAAGGGCAACTACGTCATTCAGGGCGAGCTTATCGACACCAAGGCCCGGCGCAACCTGACCGAAGACCGCATCAACAAGCTTACAGCCGTGGACTTTTCGGAGCTGCCCCTGAAGGATGCCTTCACCATCGTGCGCGGCGACGGCAAGCGCAAGGTGGCTGTGTTTGAAGACCCCAACTGCGGCTATTGCAAGCGCTTTGAACGCGACCTGCAGAACGTGGACAACATCACGGTGTACCTGTTCCTGTACCCGATCCTGAGCCCCGACTCGGCCGAAAAGTCCCGCAACGTCTGGTGTGCCAAAGACCGCGTGGCCGCCTGGCAAGACATGATGGTGCGCGAGAAGGTACCCGCCGCCGCCAGCTGCGACACCGCCGCCATCCAGCGCAACCTGGCCTTTGGCCGCAAGCACAAGATCACCGGCACCCCGACGTTGATTTTTGCCAATGGCTCGCGTGTGCCCGGCGCCATCAGCGCCCAAGAAGTGGAAAAACGCCTGGCCGAAGTGGCCGGCGAAGCCCCCAGCGCCAACTGAACCTGAGGGCTGGGCGCTGGCGCATGGCCGCTAGCACGCCGTTTCAGCCCCTGCCCCGACCAAGGAGCTTTCATGCCCAAGCCCCCAGCCGCCGCCCGCGCGGGCGTCCATTACGACGTGCTTGCTGCCCACCTGCAAGCGCATCTGTTTCAGGTGACCCTGACCATTGCCCAGCCCCAGGCACAGCAAACGGTGTCGCTGCCTGTGTGGATTCCCGGCAGCTACCTGGTGCGCGAATTTGCCAAAAACCTGCAAAACCTGCGCGCCCGCCAGGGCAAGCGCGAAGTCAGTCTGCAGCAGACCGACAAGCACACTTGGGTGGCCGATTGCCACGGCAAGGCGCCCCTGGTGTTGACCTACGAAGTGTGCGCCTACGACAACTCGGTGCGCACGGCATGGCTCGATGCATCGCGCGGCTTTTTCAACGGCACCAGCCTGTGCCTGCGGGTGCATGGGCAAGAGCAGCAACCTCACACCCTGGAGGTGTCCGCCCCGGCAGCGCCCACCTGGACCCTGGCCACCGGGCTGGCTGCGCTGAAGGTCGATAAGAAAGGCTTTGGCCTGTACGCCGCAGCCCACTACGACGAACTGGTGGACTGCCCTGTAGAAATGGGCGACTTCTGGGTGGGCAAGTTCACCGCATGCGGTGTGCCCCACCGCTTCGTGGTGGCCGGGGCCGCGCCATCGTTTGACGGCCAGCGCCTGTTGGCCGACACGCAGAAGATTTGCGAAACCGCCATTCGCTTCTGGCACGGCCAGGGCAAAGCCCCGTTCACCAGCTACCTGTTCATGCTTAACGCCGTGAACGACGGCTACGGCGGGCTGGAACACCGCAACTCCACTGCCTTGATCTGCGGTCGCCGCGACCTTCCCCGCCAGGGCGAGGCGCGCCAGAGCGAGGGCTACACCACACTGCTTGGCCTCATCAGCCACGAATATTTCCACACCTGGAACGTGAAGCGGCTGCGCCCCGCCGAGTTTGCCGGCTACGACTACGACCAGGAAAACTACACGCAGCTGCTGTGGTTTTTCGAGGGCTTTACCAGCTATTACGACGACCTGCTGCTGCGCCGTGCGGGCCTGATTGACGACACCACCTACCTCAAGCTCATCACCAAGACCATCAACCAGGTGCTGCAAACGCCTGGCCGCCAGGTGCAAACGGTGGCACAAGCCAGCTTTGATGCCTGGGTGAAGTACTACCGCCAGGACGAAAACACCCCCAACGCCACGGTGAGCTACTACACCAAAGGCTCGCTGGTGGCGCTGTGCCTGGACCTGCACCTGCGCCAGCACGGCAAGGCCACGCTGGACGACGTGATGCGTGGCCTGTGGAGCCGCTGCAAGGCAGGCCCCATGAGCGAAGCAGATTTGCTGACCGTGCTGGAGGAGCTGACCGGGCGCAGCTACGCCACCGAAATTGCGCAGTGGGTGCACAGCACCGACGAGCTGCCGCTGGCCGCCTTGCTGGCCGCACACGGCGTGACCCTCAAGCCCGACACTGCCCAGCTCGCGCAGCGCCTGGGCATTCGGGTGGCCGAAAACCACAGTGTGCAGATCAAGACCGTGCTGCGCGGCAGCGCTGCGGAACAGGCCGGTTTTGCTGCGGGCGACGAATGGCTGGGCCTGCGGGTGAAAACCCAGGCCTGGCGCATCAGCAAGCTCGACGACGTGGCGTTTTACGCCGGCCCCCAAACCAAACTGGTGGCCGTGGTGGCGCGCGACGGCCGTTTGCTGGAACTGCCCCTGACCCTGCCTGCTGCGGTGCCGCCAGGCAGCGCCGCCCAAGGCAAAGCCCGCCGCCAGCCCCAGCCGGATACCGTGAACCTGACCGCCACAGACACTGCCGCCGCCAGCCGCTGGCTTGGCGGCGCTGCGTGACAGCAAGGTGCAAGCTGCTTGGATATAGTCAACGGCTGCCCTGCTGGACTGAACCAGCCCCCATTTCAAAAACCCAAACCAGGAGACAACATGGCCTACGAAACCATTGAAGTGCGCACCGAAGGCGAGAAGGTTGGCATCATCACGCTCAACCGCCCCAAGCAACTCAACGCACTGAACGACCAGCTCATGAACGAGCTGGGCGAAGCCCTGAAGGCGTTTGATGCCGACGAAAAGATCGGCTGCATGATCATCACCGGCAGCGAAAAGGCCTTTGCCGCAGGGGCCGACATTGGCGCCATGGCCAAGTACAGCTTTGCCGATGCTTACAAGGGCGACTACATCACCCGCAACTGGGAAGCCATTCGCAGCATCCGCAAGCCCGTGATTGCTGCTGTGAGCGGCTTTGCGCTGGGTGGCGGCTGCGAACTGGCCATGATGTGCGACTTCATCATCGCCGCCGACAACGCCAAGTTTGGCCAGCCCGAAATCAAGCTGGGCGTGATCCCCGGCGCGGGCGGGACGCAGCGCCTGCCACGCGCCGTGGGCAAGTCCAAGGCGATGGACATGGCCCTCACTGGCCGCATGATGGACGCCACCGAAGCCGAGCGCGCTGGGCTGGTGAGCCGTGTGGTGCCGTTCGACAAGATGATGGACGAGGCCCTGGGCGCCGCGCTGATCATTGCGGACTTCTCGCAGATCGCCGTGATGGCAGCCAAGGAATCGGTGAACCGCGCCTTTGAAGGCACGCTGGCCGATGGCGTGATGTTTGAGCGCCGCCTGTTCCACGCGCTGTTTGCCACGCAAGACCAAAAAGAAGGCATGGACGCCTTCCTGGGCAAACGCAAAGCCAATTTTGTGCACCAGTGATTTTTTTGGTCTATAATTTGAGGCTTCGGTGGTATAGCTCAGTTGGTTAGAGCGCAGCATTCATAATGCTGATGTCCCAGGTTCAAGTCCCGGTACCACCACCAAATCAAAAACCCTGCATGGTTCGCCATGCAGGGTTTTTTGTTTATGGCCCAATTTTCGGCGGCAGGCCCCGGCGCAGGCACTGCGTAGCAATGTGCGGCTGCGTCCCTTGGCAGGCTCAGAGGCCTGCCTAGTTTTTCAAGCATTTTTGGTCTCCAAGCCAGACATGGAAAGCGCTAGCAGCTATCAATGAGATAGCAATCCATCCGAAGTAACCAGCCCACCCAGGGCTTCCACCCCCACGGGCGGCTCGGTCAGCCAGGGCAGCACAAAGGTGCGCTGGGCCAGGCCCTGCGCTATGCGCTCGCACTGCTTTTGCTCACCCGCCAGGCGGGCTTGCAGCAGCGGATCAGACGTGCCCGTGGCAGCCACGCTTTTGTTGATGACCCATGCCCAGGGCTCGATGTGGGCGCGGCGCAAGTCTTCCTGCAGCGCTGCGGCCTGGCTGACGGGCGTCACCTCGGGCAGCGTCACGATGACCACATGGGTCATGTCGGCGTCTTGCAGGCGCATCAGCGGAGTGGTGATGTGCTTGGCCATCGCGCCCCCGGCGCTGCCCTGGTATTGCTGGGTCATCTGCCGGTGGTAGGCCCCGGTGGCGTCCATCAGCAGCAGGCTGTGGCCGGTGGGGGCGGTGTCCAGCACCGCAAAGGCCGTGCGGGCTTCGTTCACCACGCGGCTGAAGGCGTGGAACACGGCCACCTCTTCAGTGCAGGGCGACTGCAGGTCTTCCAGCAGCAGCGCGCGGCCTGCGTCATCCAGAGCCTTGCCGCGCGTGGCCATGATCTTGTCGATGTAGGCCTGCGTTTCGGCCCGGGGGTCGATGCGCCCCACTTTCAGCCCGGGCAGGCTGCCGTCGAGCTGGCTTTGCACATGGGCCGCCGGGTCGGTGATGGTGAGGTGCACGCTGTGGCCCCGCTGCACCAGGCCCACGGCCAGGGCAGCGGCAATGGTGGTTTTGCCAACGCCGCCCTTGCCCATCACCATGATGAGCCCGTGGCCCTTGGCAGCCAGTGCGTCGGCCATGGCGGCCAGCGGTTCGGCCTGCAAAGCGGCGCCGGTCGCCGCCGCTGGCGTAGCGGGGGGTACGGCACCCCCACCCAGCAAGGCGCGCAGGGCTGGCAGGCCCACGGTGTCGAAGGCACGCAGGGGCACTTCGTCGCGCGGCAGTTGCGCCAGGGCATCAGGCATCTGGCCCATGGCCTCGCGGCCCAGGCGCTCGATGGCGTCGGCCACCGGGACTTGCCCCGGCTGGCTGGCGCGGAACACGCCATTGATGGCCAGGCGCTGGTTGGCAAGCCCCAGGGCGCGCAGTTCCACGGCGGTGCGGGCGGCCTCTTGCATAGGGCGGGGGTCGGGGCGGGCGACGAGCACCACGGTGGTCAGCGCAGGGTTGCTCAGTGCCGCCAGGGCCGCGTTGAAGCGGGCCTCCTGCATCTTCAGCCCCGAGTGCGGCCCCAGGCAGGAAGCGCCTCGGTCGTTGCCCGCCAAAAATCCCGTCCAGGCCTTGGGCAAGCTCAGCAGGCGCAGCGTGTGCCCCGTGGGCGCGGTGTCGAACACCACATGGTCGAAGGTGTGGGCCGCGTCCGCCCCCTCTCCGGCCAGCAGGGCGGCAAATTCATCGAACGCGGCGATTTCGGTGGTGCAGGCGCCCGAGAGCTGCTCGCGCACCGTGGCGCGCTCGTCTTCGGTGGCCGTGGCCTCCAGTTGCGCCAACACGCGCTGGCGGTAGGCCTCGGCGGCGTTATCGGGGTCGATGTTGAGCATGCTCAGCCCCGGCACACCGGGCACGGGCACCGGCTGGTTGGACAGCGGCACACCCAGCATTTCATCGAGGTTGGAGGCTGCGTCAGTGCTCACCAGCAGCACGCGCCGCCCGGCGTCTGCCAACGCGATGGCAGTGGCGGTCGACAAGGAGGTTTTACCCACACCCCCCTTGCCGGTGAAGAACAGAAAACGGGTGGGTTGGGCCAGCAGGCCCAGGGCGGCGGAAGAGTAGGAAGCAGCAGCGACGCTCATCACACCAGCATGGCACAAGCCTGTGAATTTGTCTCGCACTCCGCGCCACCTGGGGGCCTCCAAACTGCTGCCAATTGGCTTGCGTCAAAAATCGCAGCAGCCCTGCTGCAGCGGGCCCGCCGTTACCCCACGCCTGCGATCAGTGGTTGTGCGCTAACCCGCTCACCATCATCACCACGACCATCCCGGCGATCAGCCAGGCAATCTGCGCGATGGTTTCGCGCGCCGTGAGCCGCTTTTGCAGCTGAGGGATCAAATCGGCCAGCGCCACATACACAAAGCTGCTCGACGCCACGGCCAGGAAGTACGGCAAAAAGTCTTGCAACTGCCCCACCAGGAAGTAACCCACCGCCCCGCCCAGCGCGGTCACGGCCCCGGCCAGCGACACCTTCAGCAGCGCCATGCGCCGGTTGGCGCTGGTCTGGCGCAGCACCACCAGGTCGCCCATGTGGTGTGGCACCTCGTGCGCCATCACCGACACGGCGGCAATCACCCCCAGGCGCATGTCGGCCATGAAGGCCGATGCGATCAGAATGCCGTCGCCAAAGCAATGCACGCTGTCGCCCGTGAGCAGCGCCCAGCCCCCCGCACGCGGCCCGTGATGGTGCGCATGGCCATGGTTGTGCCCATGGTTGTGCCCATGGTTGTGCCCATGGTGATGGCCGTGGTGGTGGTCATGGTGGGCGTCGTGCGCGGCTGGCTCTGCATGGCTGTGCTCGTGCCCGTGGTGCCACAGCTCGGCCTTGTCCAGCAGAAAGAAAAACACCACGCCCACCAGCAAGGTGGCGAACAGGTCGTGCGCGCCCGCCTGGCTCTCAAACGCCTCGGGCAGCAAGTGCATGAAGGCTGTGGCCAGCAAGGCCCCTGCCGCCAGGCTGAGCAGGTGCGGCGGGCCCACGCCATCGTGGCGCCCACCCAGGCCCATACGCATCAGCAGTGCTGCAGCCCACACGCTGCCAATGCCCGCAGCCAGCGTGGCGATCAAGATTGCTATCAATGTCATAGCTATTAGCGCTTATCAGTATTGCCCTAGAGGCATTTTTTATCAAACATCTGCACACCCCCAGCCAACTTCGCTGACCACGCCAGGGCAGCCCTTGGCAAACCACTGGTGAAGCGTGAACTGCGCCATCTGTTTTGAACCAGGCCGGCACGCACTGTAAGCCGCATTCCGCTGCGCCGTTGCAGCGGCAGGTGCGGAGGTTGGCGTAAAAAGTGCGCAGCGTTTGGGGGCACCACAAACTAGGAAACCTTGGCTGCAGCAAAGCCGCTGGCGAGGGCTGATTTCATCTTAGCAATCGTGTCAATAGGCCCCGCAGAACTTTTTCAACACTTTTTTAGCAGACAGTGTGCCGCCCTTCTCCGTGGCAAAGCCCGCGCAATGCAGCCCAAGGCGGGTGCGCGATGGGTATTGCGGCACGCCACATGTGGCAGCGGCGCCATCGCAACCCACTCCACCGCTATCAAAAAAATAGCTGCTGGCGCTTGATTATCAAGCGCCAGCAGCCGTTTTCATGCACAAAGCAAATTCGGCAGACCCACCCAGCCCAGGCGGGCCGCCCGCTTCAGGCCGCCCGCTTCAAGCCGCCTGTTTGGCCGCCAGCTTGTCCTGCGTCTTCGTCTCAAAGTCGCTGGCGTCGTGCCGCTCGTGCAACTGGCTCGCCAGGTCACCACGCACCCGGTTCACCATGCGGCCGCGCTGCACAGCGCGGCGCTGGCCCACCTGCTCGGCCCAGCGCAGCACGTGGGTGTATTCGTGCACCTGCAAAAACTCGCCCGCGTCGTAGGCTTCGCCCTTCACCATCAGCCCATACCAGGGCCAGATCGCCATGTCGGCCACGGTGTACTCGTTGCCCGCCACGTATTCCGTCACGGCCAGACGCTGGTTCAGCACGTCGAGCTGTCGCTTGGTTTCCATGGCATAGCGGTCAATCGCGTACTCGATCTTGACCGGCGCGTAGGCATAAAAATGCCCAAACCCTCCCCCCACGAACGGCGCACTGCCCATCTGCCAGAACAGCCACGACAGGCACTCGGCCCGCGCCGCGCCGTCCTTGGGCAAAAAGGCACCAAACTTCTCGGCCAGATACATCAGGATGGCCCCAGACTCGAACACCCGCACCGGGTTGGCGGGGTCAGTGCGGTCCAGCAGCGCGGGGATCTTGGAATTGGGGTTCACAGACACAAACCCGCTGCCAAACTGCTCGCCCTCGTTGATGCGGATCAACCACGCGTCGTACTCCGCCCCGCTGTGGCCCAGCGCCAGCAGCTCTTCCAGCATGATCGTGACCTTCACGCCATTGGGCGTGCCCAGCGAATACAGCTGCAGCGGGTGCTTGCCCACGGGCAGCTCTTTATCGTGCGTAGCCCCGGCAACGGGCCGGTTGATGCTGGCGAACTGGCCGCCGTTTTCTTTGTTCCATTGCCAGATGGCGGGAGGGGTGTAGGAGGTGGACATATGGGCTCCAAAAAATTGGAAGGAAGAGAGGAAGGTTGCCAGTGGCTGCTGAATGAGTTTAGCGATGGGGTTTAGTAACTCCGGCGCAAGAACCAATGTCCTTCAACACGCATGCATGATTTCCAAAATTGAAAATCAACCGTTGCGGCTGCTTTATTCGGCCGCGGCGTGAGACAAACTGAGCGTTCCTAAATAACCGTATAGAAATAGCGTCACACTGCAACAGTGACGCATAGCATTTCTCAACAAATCAACCGACTACACCACCAGCAGCCCGCTTAAGTTGCCATTCAAGCATTCTCCGAGCGGTCGCTATCACTTCAGAGAACACAAGTACTCCAACATCTGGCTCTAGATTGTTCATGGGGTAATCAGCCGACCGACTTCCACCAATTACGAGGACACGGATGCGCTTGGTTGTGGACTTTGCAAGCTCATGACGATAGTCAAGAGCCTGCGTGTAGTCTTCGCGCTTAAGCGCATGACTCGGTCTCTTAAATTCAATGAGCAAATACTCAGCAGCGTGATCTTCACTGAGCAGAAGGTCTGGTCGAAGATCTGCTTTTTCACCCACATACTTCTTGCCGATAGTCTGCTCGACCATACTGCGCAGCGTCTTGTTGGAGCTGAACAAAGAAAACTGATTTCCAAGCACCCACAAGTTCTTTTCTAGTGCCTTGTGCATCGTTGATTCCAGGGTTGACGGGCTCGCAAGAAGTGTTTCCAAGTTGTCCAAATACGCCTGCCGAGCAGTAGCTTGTTCCACCAAATAAGCCATTTCAGCCAAGCCAAACTCGTCAAGTGCCTCTGCAATTGCAGCTATATCTTTTCGGGAAGAATCGGCGATGTGCTCCAACAAAGTGCCGTAATCGGTTCTCTCAATCGCTTCCAGCAGAACGAACACATAGGGCTCAATTTTCTCCACCGGCTCCCCGAAGAACCGATCTAACACTCGCTTAATGGCCCGATCTGCGTACTCACGCCGATACTCAGGAAGTGTTGCCAATCGATCGTGAACCTTGCGACTCAAACGAGCTTGAGCCAATTGCATTTCTTGGCCGTACTGGAGGCTGTAGGCATTACGAATAAGTGGTTGCACTGCTTCACGGACTTTTGCCAGCAACTCGCTGTTCTCTAGCACCGCGTCCCATCCGGCAGTCACGTGATCCCGCAGATCATCTGCATCAAGCTCTCCGTAGAGCCTCTTCAGCAACTTGGGCGGAAAATCATCTGACTCATCGAGTCCAAAAAAAGTAGGCCGCCCCACAGCTTTGCCATCTACTCGAATCTGGATTCCCGGCTGACGGGTTACCGATTTATTTTCGCCAACTGTGATCCTCAACCGGACATTCGACATACCGTCGACAGCTAGCGTTTCATCACGGTATGTGCCCTGTACATCATCAACACCAAGTCTCTTGCCATTGACGCTAATGGACACTCCCTCCTCGCGACCATATTCCTGCAGAAGAACTTGGCGGAGCTTCCCAGGATCAGGAAACGCGAGACCTTGATGTAAGCCGGATAAGGTGATTTTGGTCCCGTGCTCGGATACACCACAGTCCGTACTTCGAAGCTCGATAGGAAGCTGTTCAATATCCTCAATCTGGGCCAAGTCCGATAGGCGGACAGTGAACGTACTCAGTCGTGAACGAGTCCGGGTCTCTACGGTCATCTCAGCCGCCGCCATAAGTCCGGCGAATTTGCCAATACCTTTGCGTCCTTTTACGCGCCTGTTCTTTCCCGCAGTGCGCAGGCCCCGCAGTACCCGCCGGTCAGCAGCGATTGCCAAATAGTGGCGACTAACTTCCTCTGCGGTCATGCCAGTTCCGTCGTCCTCAATCACGATGGGCTCATCACTCATTGGGGACGGTAGTTTGATGCTCACGCTCTCAGCATCAGCATCCCACGCGTTATCTACCAATTCCTTAAGCGCCTTTTCAGTCGACGAATACTCCTGACTCAAAAGACTGGCAAGCCGCGAACTGACTTGAAAACGTGCGCTTCCCTTTTTCACAAGCTCTCTCCTCTTGTTTTATCGATGCCTCATATGGACATCTATTTCCGCTCGCACCGCGCGGTCTGCCCACATTTTTTCTCACACAAAGGACGACAGACCGCAACGAATCACTTCATATTTGATAGCTACCAGCGCTTAAAAGACAGGCTCAAGAGGCCAAAACGCTCTAAATGCCTATCTTTTACAGCGGCCATCGCGCTCAATGCGCCTTATCCCAATTAGCCCCCACCCCCACTTCCGCCAATAACGGCACCTTCAGCGCCGCCACTTCCGCCATCAGGCGCGGGATGTGGGTCTTGAGCCAGTCCACCTCGCTCTCGGGCAGTTCGAACACCAGTTCGTCGTGCACCTGCATGATCATCTTGATTTCTGGCTTGTGGGCGTCCAGCTCTTTCTGCACCGCAACCATGGCCAGCTTGATGAGGTCTGCCGCCGTGCCCTGCATGGGCGCGTTGATGGCGGCGCGTTCGGCCCCGGCGCGGCGGGGGCCGTTGGGGGAGTTGATCTCGGGCAGGTACAGGCGGCGGCCAAACACGGTTTCGACATAGCCCATGGATTTGGCGGCGGCCTTGGTGTCGTCCATGTACTGCTTCACGCCGGGGTAGCGCTGGAAGTATTTGTCGATGTAGGCGGCGGCGGCCTTGGTTTCGATGCCTAAGTTTTTGGCCAGGCCGAAGCTGCTCATGCCGTAGATGAGGCCGAAGTTGATGACCTTGGCGTAGCGGCGCTGTTCGCTGGTGACCTGATCGACCTCCACCCCAAACACCTCGGCAGCGGTGGCGCGGTGCACGTCCAGCCCGGCGTGGAAGGCGTGCAGCAGCGAGTGGTCGCCGCTCAGGTGGGCCATGATGCGCAGCTCGATCTGGGAGTAGTCGGCGCTGGCAATCACGCGGCCTGCGGGGGCCACAAAGGCCTCGCGCACGCGGCGGCCTTCGGGGGTGCGGATGGGGATGTTCTGCAGGTTGGGGTCGTTGCTGGACAAGCGGCCTGTGACGGCCACGGCCTGCGCGTAGTGCGTGTGCACGCGGCCTGTGCGCGGCAGGGCCAGCTGGGCGAGCTTGTCGGTGTAGGTGCCCTTGAGCTTGACGAGGCTGCGGTGCTCCAGCAGCTTGGCGGGCAAGGGGTAGTCTTCGGCCAGCTTTTCCAGCACCTCTTCGTCGGTGCTGCGGGCGCCGGTGGCGGTCTTCTTGATCACGGGCATGCCCAGCTTGTCGAAGAAGATTTCGCCCAACTGCTTGGGGCTGCTCAGGTTGAAGGGCTGGCCTGCAATCTCATACGCCTCGGTTTCCAGCTGCAGGATGCGCTGGCCCAGTTCATGGCTTTGGGCGGCCAGCGTGGGTGCGTCAATCAGCACGCCATTGCGTTCGATGCGGTACAGGGCCTCACTGCTGGCAATCTCCAGCTCGTAGATGAAGCGCAGTTTGTCGTCCGCCTGCAGCAGGGGCCACAGGGCGTTGTGCACGTCCAGGGTCTGGTCGGAGTCTTCGCACGAGTAGGCGGCGGCCTTATCCACAGGCACCTGCGCGAACGGGATCTGGTGCGCGCCTTTGCCGCACAGGTCTTCGTAAGTGATGCCTTTGCGGCCGGTGTGGCGCTCGGCCAGGCTGGTCAGGTTGTGGGGCTTGTGCACTTCGAGCACATAGCTTTGCAGCATGGTGTCGTGCGCGTAGCCCTGCACTTCGATGCCGTGGTTGGCGAACACGTGGCGGTCGTATTTGATGTGCTGGCCCAGCTTGTGGTGCTTGGGGTCCTCCAGCCAGGGCTTGAGGCGGGCCAGCACTTCATCCAGCGGCAGTTGCGCGGGCGCGTCGGGGCCTTCGTGGCGCAGGGGGATGTAGGCGGCTTCGCCGGGCTGCACACTGAAGCTGATGCCGACGATTTGGGCGCGCATCTCGTCCAGCGAATCGGTCTCGGTGTCGATCGCCGTGAGCGGGGCTTTGTGCAGGCGCTCCATCCACTGGTCAAAGTCGGCCCAGTTGAGGATGGTGTCGTACACCACCGTGCGGTGCTGGGCTTCTTCGGCCACGGTGCTGGCGGAGTGATCCGCAAACAAGTCACCGCTTTGGCCGGGCATGGCGACGGTGGGGGCTGCAGCGGCGGGGGCGGCTGCACCTTTGATGGCAGCGGCCAGGCCCTTGAAGCCGTATTTTTCGTAGAACGGCAGCAAGCCCTCGTTGTCGGGCGCATCGAGCGTGATGTCATCAAACGCGGGCAGGCCGGGGATGTAGTCGGCCAGCGCGCAGTCGGTCTTCATGGTGACGAGCTGGCGGCTCAAGGCCAGTTGGCCGCTGGCAATGGCCTCGCGCAGGTTGTTGCCTGCCACGCCCTTGATGGCGTCGGCGTTGGCAATCAGGTTGTCGAGCGAGCCATATTCTTCCAGCCACTTGGCGGCCGTCTTGGGGCCCACCTTGGCAACGCCGGGCACGTTGTCCACGGTGTCGCCCACCAGGGCCTGGTAGTCCACCATCAGCGCGGGGGGCACGCCAAACTCGGCCGTCACGCCCGCCACATCGCGGCGCTTGCCGCTCATGGTGTCGATGATGGTGATGTGCTCGTTGACCAGCTGGCTCAAGTCTTTGTCGCCGCTGGAGACGATGACCTCGATGCCCTGCGCAGCGGCCATGTTCGCCAGGGTGGCAATCACGTCGTCGGCCTCCACGCCGGGCACGGCCACCACCTTCCAGCCCAGAAGGTCCACCACCTGGTGGATGGGCTCGATCTGGCTGCGCAGGTCGTCAGGCATGGGCGAGCGGGTGGCCTTGTATTCGGTGTACAGCGCATCGCGGAAGGTGGGGCCGCTGGCGTCGAACACGCACACGGCGTAGTCGGCAGTCACCTCTTTGCGCAGGGCCTGCATCATGTTGATCATGCCGCGAATGGCGCCTGTGGCAGGGCTTGTGGGGTCGCCCGGCACGGCCCGCAGGTCGGGCATGGCATGGAAGGCGCGGTAGAGGTAGCTGGAGCCATCCACCAGCACCAAGGTCTTTTTGTCAGTCATGAACGGATTGTGCACGGGCACGGTGCCTGCGGCCCGCGCTCTACAATCGGCCCCATGCGCGCACTCCACCTCTTTCTTCTGCTGGGCTTGGCGTCCAGCCCCCTGCTGGCCCAAAATACTAACCAAAATGCCACCCAGGGCACAGTGGATAAGCGCGAGCAGCTATCAAATCCAGAGCAAATGGAAGGCCGCACCAACCAGCGCACCGAGCGCATTCGCGTCGAAGACGGCGGCAGCCGTGTGGACGAGCTGCGCGTGGGCGGCCAGACGCAAAGCATCAACGTGCAGCCCAAGAACAGCGACATGCCCGCCTACGAGGTCAAATCACCCGACGGCGCCCGCAGCCGCGCTGGCAGCAACAGCGGTGCCGAAACCAACACCGCACCTCGGGTGTGGAACGTGATGAAGTTCTGAGCCAAGGCCCCAACGCTCATCCCAAATACACAAGTTGCCAGCATCGGGCACCGGCCCGGTGGCTGGCTTTTTTACCGAATGGCCCCGACCAATTTCACACCCGTACGGGGCTTTTAGACCGCTTTCCTGCCGAACCGAACCATGGCTGTTTTTACCGAAGTCTCCAAAAAAGATGCACGCGAAGTGCTGCGCCGCCTGCAAATTGGCGAGCTGGTCGAACTGCGCGGCATTGAGGGCGGGATTGAAAACACCAACTACTTCCTCACCAGCACGCAGGGTGAATTCGTGCTCACACTGTTCGAGCGCCTGACGGCCGAGCAACTGCCGTTTTACCTGCACCTGATGAAGCACCTGGCGCACGGCGGCATCCCCGTGCCCGAGCCGCGTGGTGACAAGTACGGCGAAATCCTGCACACCGTGGCGGGCAAGCCTGCGGCGGTGGTGAGCAAGCTGCGCGGCAAGAGCCAGTTGGCCCCCGAGCCCGTGCACTGCGCGGCCGTGGGCGCCATGCTGGCCCGCATGCACCTGGTGGGGCGCGACTTTGACCGCCACCAGCCCAATCTGCGCGGCCTGCCCTGGTGGAACGAAACCGTGCCTGTGGTGCTGCCGCACCTGGACGCCGCCCAGGCTGCGCTGCTGCAGTCGGAACTGGCTTATCAAAACCATGTGGCGGCCTCGTCCACCTATGCCGCCCTGCCCCGTGGCCCGGTGCACGCCGACCTGTTCCGCGACAACGTGATGTTTGCCGAAGACACCCTCACCGGCTTCTTCGACTTTTACTTTGCGGGCGTGGACACCTGGCTGTTCGACTTGGCCGTGTGCCTGAACGACTGGTGCATTGACCTGCCCACGGGCGCCCACCACGCTGAGCGCGCCGCCGCCATGCTCACCGCCTACCAGTCGGTGCGCCCGCTCACGGCGGCCGAGCGCGAGCTGCTGCCCGCCATGCTGCGCGCGGGCGCCCTGCGCTTTTGGATATCGCGCCTGTGGGACTTTTACCTGCCGCGCGAGGCGTCGATGCTCAAGCCGCACGACCCCACGCATTTCGAGCGGGTGCTGCAGGGCCGCATTGCCAACCCTCTGCACGTCTGAGGCTCTGCACCTGCCTGGGCAGGCAACTTTGCAAGCCAGGGGTTTGTCGGGCGGCCTGGGGTGGGTGCATGGCGTACCGCCCATAGCCCTTCGCCCTGACCCGGCGCACGCCCCTGGGGTAAATTCACGCCCTGGCGTGCGCTGAGCCGCCCTGGCCCGCCAGAACCCACCACCACCCATTCCATGAAACTCCACATCGTTCCTGCCCAGACCGGATTCACCTGGGTCAAGCTGGGCATCCAGGCCTTCCGGCGCCAGCCGCTGGCCCTGGCAGCGCTGTTCTTTCTCTCTTTTGTGGCCATGTCGCTGCTGGCCAGCGTGCCCGTGCTGGGCAATATCGCCTCGCTGGTGCTGCTGCCCTCCGTCACGCTGGCAATGATGGTGGCCACGGGCGAGTCGATCCAGGGGCACACACCCACCCCGGCCCTGCTGCTGGTCACATTCCGCAAAGGCCGCCAGCACCTGCGCCACATGCTGCTGCTGGGTGCGCTGTATGCCGCAGGCTTTCTGGGCATCATGGCCCTTTCTGCCCTGGTGGACGGCGGGCGCTTCGCCCAGGTCTACATGGACGGCACGCCCGTGACGGCACAAATGGCGTCCGACCCCAGCTTCCAGAAAGCCATGTGGACCGCCACCGTGCTGTCGCTGCCCCTGTCGCTGCTGTTCTGGCACGCGCCCGGCCTGGTGCACTGGCATGGTGTGCCGCCGGTGAAGGCCCTGTTCTTCAGCCTGATGGCCTGCGTGCGCAACGTGGGGGCGTGCCTGGTGTTCTTGTTCAGCTGGCTGGGCATTGGCGTGCTGGGCGCGCTGGTGATCAGCATCATCTCGCTGCTGCTGGGCCTGGGGGGTGAAGGCGTGGGCAGTCTGCTGATGGGCGCTGCCATGATGATGGCGACGATGATCCTGAGCTGCGCGGTATTCATCTTCCGGGATTGCTTTGAGCCGCCCGAGAGCCTGCTGCACCCTGACACCACCCCGCCCACGCCACCAACGGCTGGGCTGAACTGAAAACGAACTGCGCTGGCACCGACATCGCAGCCTTCGGCAAGTGCAGGCGGCAGGCTGGCTGCGCAGGCCTAGCTGCACAGAAATATCACCGGCGTGCCCCGTTTCGCCAGCTCACGTTGCCCACAGTTCTTACGGAGCACTCCAGCACCAGCAGCCAGTGCATCTGCGGTAGTTTGAGGGGCGAAAGGCACCGACCTTGGTATCAGGCGAAATTTGTTATCCCCCTCAAGGCGGCTTGCCAGGGTACCGCGTGTGCATACGCGCTGCCATGAACGGCCCATACCTTTCACGCAAACGTCACAAAAGCATCAACGAACTGTCACAACAAATTTCTAGCAACGCGGGCTGGTGATCATGACCACCGACCGCAGTGCCTGGCCCACTGGGTCCGATGTGGCGTGGTCTGCAGCAACGCAATACCCCACTGGAAATATCAAGACATGTCCCAATCCTCGCTGACCACCCGCCGCAAAGCACTGCAATTTCTGGCAGGGGTTCCCATGCTCCCTCTGGGCGCAACGGCTGCCACCTCCTTTTTGACAGCCTGCGGCGGTGGTGACGACGGCACCACTGCCAGCTTCGTTTCCGCCAGCTTTACTTCGATGGCAGCCCCCACCCTGGCCAACGCCGCTGCCATGGCCACCACCACCGTGGGCTCCACGCTCAACATCAAGCTCAGCGACGACTCGGTACGCTCGTACCAGCTGGCTTACCAGCCGTTCTTCGTGACGGGCGACATGGTGTCCGACGGCAAGGGCGGCACCATCCTGTCGGGTGGCTACTACGACATCAACAACAAGCCCATCATCGACGCCACGGTGGCTGGCAAGGAACGCCAGTACTTCTCGGACTCGCCCGACGGCACCTCGCTGCTGACCGTGGCCAACCCCACCGTGACCGGCCTCAAGGGCAAGGCCGTGTTTGCCGTGGTGCAGTTTGAATACACCACCTGGGCACAAGACGGCAAGACCGACATGTACGGCAAGCTGCCCTCGCCCATTGCCGTGCTGACGCTGGACCAGGACCAGACCACCGGCAAGCTGAGCCTGGTGAAGTACCACAACGTGGACACCTCCAAGGTGCACGGCCTGTGGATCACCTGCGGCGCGAGCCTGTCGCCCTGGGGCACCCACCTGTCGAGCGAAGAATACGAACCCGATGCGTTCAGCATCGCCAGCAACGCCATGTTCAAGGCTTACAGCAAGAACCTGCTTGGCGACGAAACCAAGGCCAACCCCTACCACTACGGACACATGCCCGAGGTGACGGTGAACCCTGACGGCACCGCCAGCATCAAGAAGCACTTCTGCATGGGCCGCATCTCGCATGAACTGGTGCAGGTAATGCCTGACAACCGCACGGCGCTGATGGGCGACGACGCCACCAACAGCGGCTACTTCGTGTTCGTGGCCGACAAGGAAAAAGACCTGTCGTCCGGCACTCTGTACGTGGCCAAGGTGGGCAGCGGCTTCTCCATCGACCCCAAGGTGGGCACGGCCGCGCCCCTCACCTGGATCAAGATGGGCTCGGCCACCAGCGCCGAGATCGAGAACCTGGCCAACACGCTCAAGCCCACGGACATCATGACCGTGAAGACCACCGACCCAGCCGATGCCAGCTACACCAAGATCGTGGCCAACGGCAAGACCGAGTGGATCAAGCTGAACCCTGGCATGGAAAAGGCCGCTGCCTTCCTGGAAACCCACCGCTACGCCGCCTACCTCGGCGCCAGCCTGGGCTTCACCAAGATGGAAGGCACCACGGTCAACGCCAAGGACAAGATTGCCTACTCTGCGCTGCAGAACGTCCAGTCGTCCATGGTGGCAGGCAATGCCGCCAACGTGCCGGGCAACGGCATCTCGGTGCCCAAGCAACTGGTGGCCGGCGCCGTGATGGCGCTGAACCTCAAGGGTGGCCAGAAGGACACCGCCGGCGGCACCATCAACAGCGAATGGATGCCCGTGGACACCAAGGTGCTGCTGGCCGGTGAGGACATCACCGCCGACGCCCTGGGCAACACCGCCAACCCCAACAACATCGCCAACCCGGACAACCTCAAGTTCTCCGAAAAGATGCGCACCCTGTTCATCGGCGAAGACAGCAGCCAGCACGTCAACAACTTCCTGTGGGCCTACAACGTGGACACCAAGCAGCTGTCGCGCGTGATGTCGATCCCCTCGGGCAGCGAGTCCACCGGCCTGCACGCCGTGGACGAAATCAATGGCTGGACCTACATCATGAGTAACTTCCAGCACGCGGGTGACTGGGGCAGCATCCATAACGTCGTCAAAGACACGCTGGACCCGATGATCCGCGCCAACTACAAGAACAAGTCGGGTGCGGCCGTAGGCTACATCACCGGCACCCCCAGCCAGATGAAAATGGTCTGAAGCTCAGGACTTGCCCCGACCCAAGGGGCACGCCAAAAGGCGCAACAAAAAGCCAGCCGGTCTGCATAGCCCTGCTGGCTTTTTTACTGGCGTACATGGCATCACCATACCCAGCACCCACAGCCGCACCGCCTTCCGCTTTGGCTCGTATGCCGCGCGTACCTTCTTGCTACCCCTCGCCCCGAGCACACTTGGGGCAGCCCCATCAGCACAAAACCTTTCATCAAAGCCACGCCGGACATGGCGCTACTTGGGTCGATGGCCTGCCGTGGCCGCAGCCTCTCGTCCGTGCGATTGGTTGGTGCACTGATATCCAGCCCACACCACACTGGCGTTGGCAAGCGGCAGATCACCGCTAGCCGGATCACACTTTCAACGGCCAAGTACTGACCGATTTGAGGGGGCTGGTGGGCATGGATGGTGAACGCCTCCACTACGACCCCGCTGCGCGTAGCGCATGAAGGCAAGCTGCAAGCGGCCCGCGTGGACAACCACTGGGTGTGGATGCAGGGGTTTTGAGCAAAAAAGGCTTCTAGCGCTTATTCAGTAAGCGCAAGCAGCTATATTTTTAATAGCATAAAATCTTCAGGCAGCCTGTACTGGCGGCTGCCGCACTGCTTGCACCAAGTCGTGCACAAACCGCAGTTTGACCATGGCCCCGGCAGACAGGGCAAAGGGGTAGGCATCGCTCTGGCCCAGGCTGCGGTTCAGGCTATTGAGCAGCAAGGTGACTGGCACCCACTGACCCACCATGTCATCAAAACTGGGGGCGGGGCTGCCAAAGGGGTCTGACACGGTGTGGCGCATGGCGGGCCGGGCGCCAGATGGCGGCGTGGGCACCGTCACGCCCAGCTGGTAGCTGGCAGCCGTCTCCAGCAAATCCACCATATGCAGGTAATGGGCCCAGGTTTCGGCCCAGTCTTCCCAGGGGTGGGCAGAGGCATAGGCGCTGACATGCCGCTCAGCCCACGGCCCCACATCCCCCCCCTTGGCGTAATGCGCCTGCAGCGCCGCGGCATAGTCAGCGCGCTCGTCGCCAAACACGCGGCGGAACTCCTCCAGGCGGGCACCGCCTTGCACCAGCTGGTCCCAATAGAAATGGCCTGACTCATGCCGCAGATGGCCGATGAGGGTGCGGTAGGGCTCGCCCAGCGCGATGCGGCGGCGGGCGCGCTCGTCGTCGTCGGCCTCGGCCACATTCAGGGTGATGGTGCCGCCCTGGTGCCCCGTCAGCACCTGCGGGCCACCCGGCCAGTCGGCCAGGAACTCAAACACCGGCCCTGCTCTGCCCGGCACGGGCTCCAGCCCCAACCGGGCCAGGGTGTAGAACAACTGCCGCTTGGCAGACTCCACCTGTTGCCAGCGCCCCAGGTTGGCGGGCTCGGACAAATCCGGCAACACCCTGGTCTGGCGGCAGGACACGCACAGCGGCGAATAGTCATTCGCAGGCACTGCAAAGTTGCAGGCCCCGTAGGCCGCGCGGTTGGAGCACATGCGATAGAGCTTGCCTGTGGGAGCACTGCCACCCCGCTCGCCCATGCGGCGCCACAGCCCAGCCCCGTCCTGCGGCGCAGGCGCCAGCGTGGCCATGGTGAGCTGGTCAGGCGCAAAAGCCAGCGTATTGCCGCAATGCAGGCATTGCACGCTGTCAAAAAAAACCAGATGACCGCAGTGGTCGCAATTGAAGACGCGCATGAGACAGAGCTTACCCCTTGCGGAGCGCAGGCGGGGGTGGACCCCAAAAACAAAACCTCCGGCTGCTGGGCAGGCGGAGGTTTGGGTTTGCGAGAGCTGGGGCGTGATGGTGGGCTGTCCACCCGTCACACCCCGCTCGTCAAGACATCAGGGGCGCACCACAATGCTGTTGCGCACTTCACGCACATGCTTGGTGTTGCGTGCAATGTTTTCAGCCTGGTTCTTTTCGGCTTGCGACTTGGCAAAGCCCGACAACTGAACCGTGCCGTTCAAGGTTTCCACGCTGATGGCGGTGGCAGAGACTGTCTTATCTTCAGCCATTTTCGCCTTCACGGCGGTGGTGATACCGGCGTCGTCCATATAGGCGCCGACGGTTTGCTGTTCGCGGGCCACCGAGCAGCCAGTGGCTGTCAGGATGGTGGCGCCAGCCATCGCGGCAAAAGCAAGTGCACGTGCGTATTTCATGGTATTTCCTTCTTTAAAGTGAGTCGAACGCGGGTGCTGGCAAAAAAATCAATCCCGGGCACCATGGCACCCTCCGCAACCACGGGACTGAGACGAATCCGAACGATCGCTAAACCGCCGAATCCTGGGGGAACCTGTGTCAGCGAGCTGACGGGCGGCGCGAGAGCCACAGTGCCAGGGCACCGATGGCTGCGCCCGAGGCCACCGCAATGGCCATCGACTTGGCAGGCTGCTGGGCCACGTAGCGAGTAGTGGCTTCAGACACCTCGTGCAACTGGCGACGAGCGCGGTCGCTGGCCTGGGCGCAGCGGTCAATGCTGCGTGTGGCGATGTCCTGGGCCCGTGCGGCCAGGTCCTGAATGACGGGGCTGGCATCGGCGCGCAGTTGGCGCACGCCACCTTCGGCGGCATCAAACAACTGGTCGGCCTTGTCGTGCGTTGCTTTCACAGCCTCTTCCGCGCTTTGCAGCACGTTGTCCGACAGGTTGCGAAGCTTGGTGGGGGCGGTGTCTGTCATGTTTTCTTTACTCATGGATCACTCCTGTTTTGAGATGGGTACAAAGGGCGAGAGGCGCAGACCACTCAGGTGACTAAGACGTCAACCCCTTTTGAGCAGGCCAACCACGAACGTGACAACTGCCATAACCACAAAGACGAAGAACAAGATCTTGGCGATGCCGACGGCGCCGGCAGCAATGCCACCAAAACCGAAGACTGCGGCGACCAGAGCGATCACCAGAAAAACGACTGCGTAGTGCAACATGACCATCCCCCAAAAATGCGCCGGCGCATTGCCAGCAGTGGGCGACACCTTGGATCGGTGCCAGAAAGGTCGTTTTGCAGTTCACTGCGCACAAGGAACAGAGCGGGTTGCCAGGTGCCTGAAATACGCAGAGAGCTATGAAACGACTCGCTGGACTTCACTGTAAGCAAGCACGGCAACCGGCGGTGACGGTGGCAGGCGCGCAGGCGTGTCGGCTCCTGCACACCTGCGCTGTAGGACAGCGCCTGCCCCTGCTCATACGGGGACTGTCTGCACCTGGCGCTACGCACGGCAGGCTGGGCAATCCAGGCAGGAAGCTCCCCCTAACGACCGCAGCGAACGAACAAAAACAGCTTCAAAGTGGATACCCGCCTCTGCGCTGTGGTCTGTCGCGGCCACGGCCTGGAGGGTGTTAGCGCAGCAGGGGCAACACCGCCGAAAGCAAGGTGCCCTTGCCGGGGCTGGAGTGCACACTCAGGCGCCCCCCTGCCGCCTCTACCCGGTGCCGCATGCCCGCCAGGCCGTGCGAAGACACTTGCACGCCGGCTGGGTCAAAGCCCGCACCGTCATCGTGCACCTGTACCGCCACGTGGTTGGGATGTGCGTGCACAGACACCAGCACCTTGTGCGCGTTGGCGTACTTGCCGATGTTGGTCAGTGCCTCTTGCACCATGCGGTACACCGTGAGCTGCGTGGCGCTGGGTAAGTCAACCGTCTCCAGGTTGGTCTCCACCTCGATACCGGCATGCTGTGCAAACTCGCGGGTGAGAATCTCGAGCGCAGCCGTAAGCCCCAGGTGCGACAAGGAGGAAGGTCGCAAGTCCTCGATGATGCGCCGCTTGAGGGCGATGCCGCTGTTGAGCGTGTCGGTGAGGTGCTTGAGGCGCTCTGTCACATCCGGCGCATTCACATCCAGCTTGGATTTCAACCGCGCCACATCCAGCTTGGCGGCGGTGAGCAGTGCACCCAGTTCGTCGTGCAGCTCGCGGGCCAGGTGGCCGCGCTCGTCTTCCCGCACTTGCTGCAAGTGGCTTGCCAGCTCCGACAGGGACGCCGTGCGCTCGCGCACCAGGCCTTCCAGGCGGTCGCGCTCGTGCTCAAGCAAGGCCTGTTCGCGCTGGCTCACCACCTGCAGGGCGTTGGCCTGGCGCAGGTACATGAAGAACGCCAGCAGGCCAATCGCCGTGACCACGGCAATGCCAATGCGCGAGAGCATGAGCGACTGCACGATTTGCGCCTGGCCGATCTGGATCTTGGCCGTGGCGCGCTCGATGAGCGCATGGGCGTGCTTGCGGATTTCATCCATGTTCTCCCGCCCCATGTCGGTGTGCAGGATGAACTTCCAGGCGTCTTCATTGCCCTGCCTGCGCAATCGCAGGCTCAACTCCATCTCTGCGAGCTTGCGCGAGATCTGGCGCGACAGCAGTGCCACCATCAGCATGTCCTCCTTAGAGTCCACAAACTGGTTGCGCAAGGTGTCCATGTGGCTTTGCAGCGCGGTCATGGCTTTGTCGTAGGGCTGCAGGTAGATGTCGTTGCCCGTCAGCAGGTAACCGCGCTGGCCGGTCTCGGCATCGAGCATGCTCTGCAGCAGGCTGTTGACCGTACCGCGGGTGGCCTGCCACTGGCTCATCTGGCGCACCGCGTCTTGCGAGCGCATGTGCCCGACTTCGTTGATGCCCACCAAAACCAAGGCGGCCAGCAGAGCCATGGGCAGGCTCAGCGCCATGCGACGAACTTTTGGTAACCACGGCCGCAAAGATGCTTGTAGGTTCATAGTTTGGAATCAGGATAAAGTTTGGCGCTTGCGGTGTTGGATGCAATGCATCAGCAACACCCGAACGCGGTTTATCTACAACTCATTGAGGGCTGCATGCGCACCCTCCCGAAGGAAAACACAATGATCAAAATCGGCATAGTGGATGACCACGCTATTGTTCGCTCCGGCTTGCGCCAGTTTCTGTCAGAGCATGTCGATTTACGCGTAGAAGGCGAAGCCTCGAATGGCCGCGAGGCGATTGATCTGGTGCGCAATCACGAAATCGACGTACTGCTGATGGACCTTTCGATGCCCGGCCAAAGTGGTCTGGATGCCTTGGCCATGCTGCGTGCCAAGGCACCCGACATGGGCATTCTGATTTTGAGCGGCTACCCCGAAGAGCATTACGCCATCAATCTGATTCGCCAGGGGGCCAGTGGTTATCTCAACAAGGAATGCGAGCCCTCCGAAATAGTTGAAGCCATCCGTGTGATCGCGCTGGGCAAGCGTTACCTCACCCCCACCGTTGCCGAGCTGCTCGCCCAGCAACTCAACCGCAAAGACGATGCACCCCCACACGAGCAGTTGTCCGAGCGCGAGTTCCAGGTGTTCCTGAAGCTGGCCAAAGGCGAGACCGCAGGCGACATCGCCAAGGACCTTTCACTGAGCGTGAAAACCGTGAGCACCTACCGCACGCGTCTCATGGAAAAAATGGGCCTATCTTCCAACAGCGATCTGACGTACTACGCGCTCAAGAACCAGCTCATCGACTGATATGGTGTGCACCCTCCTGGCCAGTGCGAACGCCGCCAGGAGGCGTTCAACCCTGCAAAATTTTCAATCTGTATGGAGTGAGTGAGAGACGATGGGAGCACTGCAATGGTGCTGGCTCACCCAACGAGAGACAGGCGCCGTGCCGCCTAATCAGCCCCGGCTGTGCGCCACGCAGTAGTCCACAAGCGCATCGATTTCATTAGATTTGTCAAAGACGGCGTCTACCCCGAGTTGCGCGCAACGCATGCGTATATCGGGGGTGGCGTAGTTGCTGAGGACGACCATTTTCTGCCCGGGGCTGCGCTCGCGGCATGCCTCCAGCACCCCCAGGCCACTGCCTTGACGCAGGAAAAGATCAACGATGGCCAAGTCCCACTGACCGGCGCGCTCCTTGAGCCAGACCTTGCCTTCGTCTTCTGTTTCAGCGAACCCCACCGGCTCTACCGACGCCAACTCTTCCAGAGTCCCGATCAGGTTTTCTCTGATGGTTGCGTTGTCTTCAACAATGTAAGTGCGGAGTTTCACAGCCTGATCCAAGAGTCCGGCCAGAACCCATACGCCATGGCCGAAGACGTACTTTAAGCCGGATGTTTTTATCGTTCTGCCAGCCAGCACTCGCTGGTTGCGTAGGACTTCTCCTACTGTTTGCCACAGACAACGCAGGCGGGATCGCGTGGCACTTTCATCGTATTCCACTCCATGGTGCGGCCATCGAGCATAAGCAGGCGCCCGGTAATGGCTGGCGCGGCGCCAGAGATGAGCTTCAAGGCTTCGGCTGCCTGCATGGCGCCGATGACACCGACCAGCGGGGCGAAGACACCCATGGTGGAGCACTGCACTTCCTCAAACTCGGCCTCGGGCGTGAACATGCAGGCATAGCAGGGCGACGCAGGATCACGCGGATCAAACACCATCACCTGCCCATCAAAGCGGATGACGGCACCGGCCACCAAAGGTTTGCCGTGGCGAATACAGGCAGCATTGACGGCGTGGCGCGTAGCGTAGTTGTCGCTGCAATCCAGAACCACCGTCGCCTGGGGCACCCACTCATCGAGCAAGGCGGTGTCTGCGCGCTGCTGCAAGCAGGTGACCTCCACGCCGGGGTTGATGGCACGCACCGCCTGCGCGGCAGATTCCACCTTGGGCTGCCCCACGCGGTCGGTGGTGTGTGCCACTTGCCGCTGCAAGTTGGTGAGGTCCACCACATCGTGATCCACCAGCGTGATCCGCCCGACGCCCGCCGAGCCCAGGTACAGCGCCACGGGTGACCCCAGCCCCCCGGCGCCAATCACCAGTGCATGCGAGGCCAAGACCCGCTCTTGCCCTTCAATGCCTACTTCATCGAGCAGGATGTGGCGCGAATAGCGCAGCAACTGTTCATCGTTCATCGTTCTCTCATCCACCACGTTAAAAAGGCCGGGCTCCTTGCGGGAGCCCGGCCTTGTTCGCACAGAAAACCAAGCAGGGCTCAGTTTTCCTTCTTTTCTTCCTTGCGCTCGGTTTGCGTCTTGCTCACCAGCACCGCCCGACCCTTGAGCTTGTTGAGCGCCTGGGTCAGCTGGAAATCCTTGTCGGTACCAAACTCAGGCAACTTGCGCTCGGCCGCAGGCTTCTTGGCTTCTTCTTCCAGGCGCTTGCGGGCTTCTTCACGGGCCTTTTCACGGGCCTCGTCTTTTTGCTCTTCGCCCTGGCCGCTGCCCAGGTGTTTGTCCAGATCAGCCTCGCGCATACGCAGCGCGGCAAACACGTTGCCCTCTTCAGACTCGTCGATCATCACATCAGGCACGATACCCTTGGCCTGGATGGACTTGCCGCTGGGGGTGTAGTAGCGGGCGGTGGTCAGCTTGATGCCTGTATCGGGCCCCAAGGGCCGTACGGTTTGCACTGACCCCTTACCAAAGGTCTGGCTGCCCATGATGGTGGCGCGCTTGTGGTCTTGCAAGGCGCCGGCCACGATTTCGCTGGCCGATGCAGAGCCTTCGTTCACCAGCACCACCAGAGGTACGGTTTTGAGGGCCGCAGGCAACCGGCGCAGCGGGTCGCTGCCGTTGCGGCGCATGTAAAACTCGGGTGATGCCTTGTAGGTGGCCTTGCTTTCGGCCAGCTGGCCGTTGGTGCTGACCACGGTCACGTTCTCGGGCAGGAAGGCTGCCGAAATCGCGACGGCTGCATCCAGCAAGCCACCGGGGTCGTTGCGCAGGTCCAGCACCAAGCCCTTGAGATTGGGTTCCTGCTTGTAGACGTCTTCCACCTTGCGCACGAAGTCTTCCACCGTCCGCTCCTGGAACTGCGATAGGCGAATCCAGGCATATCCGGGCTCCATGACCTTGCCCTTGACGGACTGGGTCTTGATTTCCTCGCGGACGATGGTGACAGGGAACGAGCGGTTTTCGTCCTTGCGGAAGATGGTGAGGGTGACCTTGGTGTTGGGCTCACCGCGCATGCGCTTGACGGAGTCGCTCAGCGACAGGCCCTTGACGGCGGTCTCGTCAATCTTGGTGATCAGGTCGTTGGTCTTGAGCCCGGCGCGAAACGCGGGCGAACCTTCGATGGGCGAGACGATCTTGATCAGTCCATCTTCCTGGGTGATTTCAATGCCCACGCCCACAAATCGGCCCGTGGTGCCTTCGCGGAATTCCTTGAAAGACTTCTTGTCGAAATACTGGGAATGCGGGTCGAGGCTGGAAACCATGCCAGAGATGGCATCGGTGATGAGCTTTTTGTCATCCACCGGCTCCACGTAGTCTGTCTTGACCAGACCGAACACTGCTGACAGCTGCTGGATTTCCTCCAGCGGCAGCGGTGTCATCGCCCCGCGCGCAACGGTTTGCAAAGACACCGTGGTGAGCGCACCGGCCACCACACCAACCGACACCCAGCCCGCAATTTTGAGTTTCTGGCCCATACAACACCTTTAACCGATTCAATATACACCTTGGAAGGGCCGCGCCCGCTGCAGTTCCGCGCGGGCGCTCACTTTCGCAGAATCTGGAGGGTTTTCCCAGCAGATTTACACCGTCTTTACGCTGTTCCCTGCGAAGCCACTGCGGCGGCGGCCTTGGCAGCCGCTTCAGCGTCGCCCAGATAGTAGTGGCGGATGGGCTTGAGGTTGTCGTCCAGCTCGTAAACCAGCGGAATCCCGTTGGGAATGTTCAGGCCCACGATGTCGTTGTCGGAGATGTTGTCCAGGTACTTGACCAGCGCCCGGATGGAGTTGCCGTGCGCAGCCACCACCACGCGCTTGCCCGAACGGATGGCGGGCGCCATGGACTCGTTCCAGAACGGCAGCACGCGGGCTACGGTGTCTTTCAGGCACTCGGTCAGGGGCACGTTCTCGGCCGCCACACCGGCGTAGCGGCGGTCGCCGCGCTCGCTGCGGGGGTCGGTGGCTTCCAGCGCAGGCGGGGGGGTGTCGTAGCTGCGGCGCCATACCAGCACCTGCTCGTCGCCATACTGCTTGGCCATGTCGGCTTTGTTCAGGCCCTGCAGCGCGCCATAGTGGCGCTCGTTCAGGCGCCAGTCCTTGACCACGGGCAGCCAGGTGCAATCCATCTCGTCCAGGGCGTACCACAGGGTGTGGATGGCGCGCTTGAGCACGCTGGTGAAGGCCAAGTCGAACTCGTAGCCCTCGGCCTTGAGCAGCTTGCCGGCCGACATGGCCTGGGAAACACCGGTGGGCGTCAGGTCCACATCGGTCCATCCAGTAAAGCGGTTTTCAAGGTTCCAGGTGGATTCGCCGTGGCGGATCAGAACGAGTTTGTGCATGGTTTCCCTAGAAAGAGCGGGTCAAAACCTTACATTCTAAAATTGCTGTGTTCGCCAACCCAAGGAATCTTCGTGAAATTCATCATCGACAACTGGTATTTGCTCGTCGTGGCCCTCGCATCGGGCAGCATGCTGCTGTGGCCGTCGCTGCGCAGCGCAGGTGCTGGCTCGCTCACCCCCAACCGGGCGGTGCAGCTTATCAACCGTGAGAAGGCGGTCGTCATTGACGTGTGCGAAGCCGAAGAGTTCGCCGCTGGCCACGTGGGCGGCGCCAAGAATGTGCCCCTGAGTCAACTCGAAGAGCGTTTGCCCACCCTGGTGAAGAACAAGGCCGTGCCTGTGGTGCTGGTGTGCGCTTCTGGCGCCCGCGCCAACCGCGCCGTGGCCGTGGCCAAAAAGCTGGGCTACGACAAGGCAGAGGCCCTGGCCGGTGGCCTGAAGGCCTGGCGCGAAGCCAGCCTGCCGATTGAAAAAGCCTGACCTTCACCCCTAACGCAGGAGAGCCCCATGCAACCCGTGAAGATGTACACCACCGCCGTCTGCCCCTACTGCGTTCGCGCCAAGCAGATTCTCAAGTCCAAGGGCGTGGAGCAGATCGAAGAAATTCGCGTAGACCTCGACCCTGAGGCCCGCACCCACATGATGGAAATCACCGGCCGCCGCACGGTGCCGCAGATTTTCATCGGCACCACCCATGTGGGTGGCCACGACGACCTGGTGGCCCTGGACGGGCGCGGTGGCCTGATGCCACTGCTGGGTGCCGATTGATTCCGGCCACCCGGCCTGCCAGCGCTGCATAATGCAGTCCATGTGCCCGCTGCGGGAGCTGCTCCCCGGCGGGTTTTGTTTTGCAGCAAGTTTGTTTGAGCAAACGTAAATCGTAAGTAGAGAGACTTTGACCATGGCCGACCAAGACAACACTCCCGTTTTCCAGATCCAGCGCGTGTACCTGAAGGATCTGTCGCTCGAGCAGCCGAACTCCCCCGCCATCCTGCTCGAACAAGAGCAGCCCAGCGTGGACATCCAGCTCGGCGTGGAAGCCGCACCTGTGGCCGATGGCATCTACGAAATCTGCGTCACTGCCACCGTGCAGACCAAGATCAAGGAAAAGACCGTCTTCCTGGTCGAAGCCAAGCAAGCCGGCATTTTTGAAGTGCGCAACATCCCTGAAGACCAGATGGGCGCCATCATGGGCATCGCTTGCCCCCAGATCGTGTACCCCTACCTGCGTGGCAACGTGGCCGACGTGATCAACCGCGCTGGCTTCCCACCCGTGCACCTGGCCGAAATCAACTTCCAGGCCATGTACGAACAGCAGCAACAAGCCGCAGCGGCCGACACCGCTGTGGCCCAGTAAGCTGCACGCATCCTGGCAATTGCATTGGAATGAGGGGCCTTCGGGCCCCTTTTGCTTGATACAAGAGCGTAAGCAGCTATGAAAATCGTAGTACTCGGCGCAGGCGCATGGGGCACGGCCGTGGCCATGAGCGCGGCACAGCACCCGGCGGGCCACCAGGTCACGCTGTGGGCACGCAACCCGGCGCAGGCCAGCGCCATGCAAACGCAATACGAAAACGTGCACTACCTGCCGGGCATGGCCTTGCCGCCCGCCTTGCAGGTGGCCAGCGGCGACCCGGTGGCCGCGTGCCACGCCGCCGACCTGGCCATCGTGGCCACCCCCATGGCTGCGCTGCGCGGCATGTTGAAGGCACTGCAAGGCCTAAGCATGCCCGTGGCCTGGCTGTGCAAGGGCTTTGAATCGTCCGCCGGCGCACAGGCCGCTGACGCAGGCCTGCTGGCCCACGAAGTGTGCGCGCAAGTGGCACCCACCTTGCGCTCGGGCGTGCTCAGCGGCCCCAGCTTTGCGCAGGAAGTAGCCCGCAACCAGCCCACGGCACTCGTCGCCGCAAGCGAACATGCCAGCGTGCGCGAAGCACTGGTCGCCGCCTTCCACAGCCCCAGCGTGCGCGTGTACGCCAACGAAGACATCGTAGGCGTGGAAGTGGGCGGCGCGGTGAAGAACGTGCTGGCGATAGCCACCGGCCTGTGCGATGGGCTGGCGCTGGGTCTGAACGCCCGGGCAGCCCTGATCACCCGCGGCTTGGCCGAGATGACCCGCCTGGGCCTGGCCCTGGGCGCGCGGCCCGATACGTTCATGGGGCTGTCAGGCCTGGGCGACCTGGTGCTGACCGCCACGGGGGACCTTTCGCGCAACCGGCGGGTGGGCATGCTGCTGGCCCAGGGCCACACTCTGGCGCAAGCAGTGGAATCTCTGGGCCATGTGGCCGAAGGGGTCTACTGCGCGCGCACCGTGGCGCAGCGCGCACAAGCGCTGGGGGTGGACATGCCCATCACCCGCGCCGTGGTGGCTTTGCTGGATGGCCGGTTGAGCCCGCCTGAAGCCGTGGCCACGCTGATGGGGCGCGACCCCGCTACCGAGTTTGCGAACCGCGGCTGAACCCCACCCTGCTCCTCGCACACACAAAAAAGCCGCATGGCCTGCGCGAGCAGACGGTGCGGCTTTTTCATTGGGCGGGCCCCTTCGGGGACTGTGCTCAGAACACGCCAAAAAGCATGAGCAAGAGCACGACGGAAAGCGGTACGCCAAGCAACCAAAGAACGATAGGCATGGTGGGTCTCCTGTAAAAAGAACGGTCACTGAAATCAGTGCCTCCACCTTATTCGCCCACCGAGCGCCGCCTTGTGCGCCGGGGCAGCGCCTTCGCGTAGGCGGGTGCCTACCGCGCCGCGATCGTTACAGCCCCAGCTCCAGCGACAGCAACTCCTCCACCGTCTGGCGGCGGCGGATCAGGCGGTGCTCCGCGCCATCCACCAGCACCTCGGCCACCAGCGGGCGGGTGTTGTAGTTGGAGGACATCGAAGCGCCGTAGGCCCCCGTGTCGTGGATCACCAGCAGATCCCCCACCTGCGCCGCAGGCAGGTCGCGCGGCAGCACCACGCCACCGTCGCCCTGGGTGAACACGTCGCCCGATTCACACAGCGGCCCCGCCACCACCGTGGGCTGGCTCGCGCCCTGGCTGCCATCGCGGCGTAGCACGCTCATGGCGTGGAAGCTGCCGTACATCGAGGGGCGCATCAGCTCATTGAAGCCGGTATCGACCAGCACAAAGTGGTTGTTGCCCGCATTCTTGGTGGCACGCACCTCGCCCAGCAGCACGCCCGATTCGGCCACCAGGAAGCGGCCGGGTTCAATCTCCAGCCCCAGCTTGTGGCCCACGATGGCCTCGGCCTGCTGGCGTGCGGTATTCCACAGTCCAAAGTAATGCTGCGTGTCGATGACGGGATCGCCCGCGCGGTACGGGATGGACAGGCCGCCGCCAGCCGAGATGGCATGCAGGTCATGCCCCGCCGCGTGCGCCGTGCGTACCAGCTCCACCATAGCGCCGCACACCTCGGCCAGGTGGCCATAGTCCACGCCCGAGCCAATGTGCATGTGCAGGCCCGCCAGCGTCAGGCCCTGCTCGCGGATGGTCTGCAGTGCCAGCGGCAAATCGGTGTGCCAGATGCCGTGTTTGCTGTGCTCGCCACCCGTGTTGGTCTTGTTGCTGTGGCCGTGGCCAAAGCCGGGGTTGATGCGCAGCCACACCGCATGGCCCTTGGATCGGGGGCCCAACTGGCGCAGCATGTCGATGGAGCCTGCGTTGACAGGAACGCCGTGCTCCACCACGCAGTCGAGCGTGGCCGCGTCGAACAGGTCGGCGGTGAACACAATCTCAGACGGTTCGCCACCGGCCTTGAAGCCCGCTGCCAGCGCACGCAGAATTTCGCCGCGCGAGACGGCATCCACCTTGACGCCCTGCTCGCGCATCAGTTGGAGGATGTGGATGTTGGAGCAGGCCTTTTGCGCAAAGCGCACCGTGTCGAAGTTGGACACCTGCGCAATGCGCTGGCGAATGGTGGCCGCGTCGTACACCCAAAGGGGCGTGCCGAACTGGTCGGCCAGGGACCACAACTGGGCGGGGGTGAAGGGGTTGGACATGGCGAAAACTCCGAAAAACGCTGAAATCTGAAGGACAACGCACCACGCTGGGTGTGCAGTGAATGGGTGCGATCATGCCTGCCCCTATTCATTCAGTCCAATACCAATAATTCCAGAACCCATTCATTGCGGATATGCTTTTCGCATGAACTCCGCCCCCCCACCCACGCCAGCCCATAACGCCACCGATGCGCAGGCCGCCCTGGTATCCCACCGGCACATCGAGGTGTTTCGCGCCGTGATGACGGCGGGCAGCGTGACCAGCGCGGCCGCCTTGCTGCACAGCTCGCAACCCACCGTGAGCCGCGAGCTGGCCCGGCTGGAGCAATTGCTGGGCTACCCGCTGTTTGAACGCCTGCAAGGCCGCCTGCGCCCCAACGCCCGTGCGCTGGCGCTGTGGGACGAGGTGCAGCGATCGTGGCAGGGGCTGGAGCGCGTGGTGGAGCGGGCCGTGGCCCTGGGCCAGTCGCACGAGGCGCAGCTTTCGGTGCTGTGCCTTCCCGCCCTCGCCCACGCCCTGCTGCCCGGTGCCATTGCGCGGATGCTGAAGGCGCAGCCCCAGTTGCGCGTATCCATCACCCCACAAGAATCACCGCTGCTGGAAGAATGGATGAGTGCCCAGCGCTTTGACCTGGGCCTGAGCGAACAGGCCGCCACGCCCCCCGGTGTGCAGGCGGTGCCGCTGCTGACGCTGGACGAGGTGGCCGTGCTGCCCGCCGGGCACGCGCTGGCAGCCCAGGCCGTGCTGCAGGTGCAGGACTTTGCAAACCAGCCGTTTGTGAGCCTGTCTGCCGACGACCCCTACCGCCGCCAGATCGACGCGCGCTTTGCCGAGGCTGGCGTGGCGCGCCAGCTGCACCTGCAAACCCACAGCGCCGTGGCCGTGTGCGCCATGGTGCAGCAAGGCCTGGGGCTGGCCATCGTCAACCCGCTCACGGCGCTGGCCATGGCGGGGTCGGGGCTGGTGGTGCGCAGGCTGGGGTTTTCCGTGCCGTTCAGCATCAACGCTTTGCTGCCGCTGTACCGCCCAGCCTTGCCCGAAGCGCAGCCGCTGCTGCAGTCCCTAGAGGCCCAAGCGCAGGAAGTGACCGCCGCACTGCAGCGTTTGCTGAGCCAGCCTGCGAATTGACGCGCCGAAAATTTTTAACAAAAAGTGCTTCTAGCGCTTATTGAGAAAGCGCAAGCAGCTACTATTTTGATAGCAAACTTATTCCTGGACGCACAGGGCCCAATGCCCCATCCACGCTGTTCGCAGACATAAAAAAACCGGCCTCCAGGGCCGGTGTGTGCAGGCAGCGCGGGACACCCCGCGCAGGGATCAGTACCGGCCGCCGCCGTAGCCGCCATTGCCGTAGCCCACATCGGCACGCTTGCTGGCAGTGAAACCGCCAGCGTTGTAACCGCCAGCGCCGCCACCGGCTTCACGGGGGCGGGCCAGGTTCACCACAATCGTGCGGCCATCTACGGACATGCCGTGCAGCGCATCAATGGCGGCCTGGGCGACCTCTGCGGAAGCCATTTCCACAAAGCCAAAGCCCTTGGAACGGCCGGTTTCGCGGTCTGTCATGACCTTGGCAGAAGAAACGCCGCCGAATTCGGCGAAGTTGCTTTGCAGGCTGGAATCGGTCACAGAGTAAGGCAGGTTGCCCACATAAATTTTGGTGCTCATGGAAATGTCTTTCTATGGAGAAGCGCGCAACGAAGGGCACGCAGGGAAGAAATGGGATGCGAATCGGGGACTGCGCTGCGATGGCCCGGCAGGCACGCAGCGAAGGGGCTGGTCAGCACACGGGTGGGCGGGACATGCACGCCTGCAACCAACCCTGGGTGACGGCAAACAGCCGGGCGATTTCGGGGGAGGCAAAGGTCTTGTCAAAGCGAAACACGCGGCAATAACCACCGTTGCTTTGGGAGCGCTGGACGGAGAACGAGGCGCGGAAGCGGCCGCAATCGGTCGGGTGTGTCGCGGGCGAAACGACGTACTGGCCCATGGAGATGGCTGTCTTGGAAATTGGGTGCATTCAGGGGAAACGCAAGCCCGGGCCGGGTTGCGTGAGCATCAAGGGATCACAGCTGGCTGCAGCTCTACAGTCCAACTGGGCGACAAGGATGTCGCAAAAGGCGGCCAGTGCGGGCGGCTGAAACCACCGGGCTGGCGTTGCAAGAACTGCGCGGAACCCGCGCAACGTCACTGCAATGGGGTGGAGTATATGGCTGTAAACATAAAAAGTCCAGCCAATATTCTCTAAAGTTTTAAAACGCCGTCCTCCCGCCCGTGCGGCGCGGCGTGCACCACCCGACTCAGCGGCCGCCGGTGATGCGCGGGGCACACTCACCCTGCGGCCATTCCCTGGACTTTGGCAGCCAGGCGCTGCTGCACGGCGGGCGAGACGAATTTGTCCACCTCGCCGCCCAATACGGCGATTTCGCGCACAAAGGTGCTGCTGATGAACTGGTACTTGTCGCTGGGGGTGAGGAAGACGGTTTCCACCTCGGGCATCAGGCTGCGGTTCATGCCGGCGAGCTGGAACTCGTAGTCAAAGTCGGTCACGGCACGCAAGCCGCGCACCATGGCCTTGCCACCACGCGCCACCACAAAGTCACGCAGCAAACCCGAAAAGCTCTCAACCTGCACCTGCGGATATTGGCGCGTAGCCTCGCGCACCATCTCGATGCGCTCTTCCAGGCTGAACAGGGTTTTCTTGTGGTGGCCCGCGGCCACGGCCACGATGACCTGGCCGAACAATTGGGTGGCTCTGCGCACCACGTCTTCATGGCCCAGGGTGATGGGGTCGAAGGTTCCGGGGTACACGGCGAGAACGTTGTTGGCCATGGCGGGTTGTCTCCTGTCTGGCGAAATGGGGCGTTGGCCGGGCATTCCCGGCCGCTGGGGCGCATTATGCAGTGCACTGCAACATGGGCGCTGCAATGCAAAGAAAACAGCCGCTAGCGCTTGATGGGTAAGCGCAAGCAGCTATCAAAACAAGAGCAATTACAGCGACCCCACCCGGCGCAGCAGGTGGGCATGCACCGCACCGGCCTTGAGGTGGCGGTGCACCGCCAGGCCCCAGACTGCCAGCTCTTCGTCGGCCCAGGCGCGGGGGGCTTCCAGGTAGACGAAGCCATCGGCGGCCACCGCCTGGGCAGCAGCCTGCAGGGCGGGGGTGAAGAAATTGCTGTCAAAAGGCGGGTCGAGCAGCACCAGGTCCAGGCTGGCGGGCGCGGCTTGCTTCAGGGCCGCCACGCCATCGCCGCGCTGCACGCGCATGGCGGTGGCCTGCAGGCGCTGCTGCAGGGTGTGCAGCTGGGCAACCAGGGCGGCATCGCTTTCCACCAGTTGCACGCTGGCGGCGCCGCGCGAGGCGGCTTCAAACCCCAGCGCGCCGGTGCCGGCAAAGGCGTCCAGGCAGCGCCAGCCGCTCAGGTCCTGGCCTAGCCAGTTGAACAGGGTTTCGCGCACGCGGTCGGGCGTGGGGCGCAGGCCCGGGCGCTGGGCCACGGGCAGGCGGGTGCGCTTCCAGGCACCGCCGATGATGCGGATCTCGCCCGCGCCTTTGGGTGCTGCGGCAGCGGGCTTGTCTTTGCCCGTGGCCTTTTTGCCCGCCGGGGCAGCGGGCGCGGCGGCAGCGGCCTGGGCCTTGCGGATTTCGGCGTTGATGGCGCTGGTTTTGAGGGTGGAACGGCTCATGGCTTGCCCCCCACCACCACGGTGACCATGCGCTCGGGCTGCAGCTTGCGGGCCATGGCGGCGCGCACATCGGCCACAGTGAGGGCTTCGACCTTTTGCGTCCAGTGATCCAGGTAGTCGAGCGGCAGGTCGTTCCAGGCGATGTTGGCCACGTTGCCCAGCAGCTTCTTGTTGCTGTCGATGCGCAGTGCGAAGCCGCCGATCAGGTTGTCTTTGGCGGCGCGCAGCTCGGCCTCGGTGGGGCCTTCGGCCACAAAGCGCTGCACCACATCGCGTGCCACCTTCACGGCCTGGGCGGCCTGGTCGGGCCGGGTTTGCAGGCCGATGGTGAAGGCACCAGCGTGCAGGCCGCCCGCAAAGTAGCTGTAGACGCTGTAGCTCAGGCCGCGCTTTTCGCGAACCTCTTCCGTCAGGCGCGAAACGAAACCGCCGCCGCCCAGGATGTGGTTGCCCACCAGCAGTGCCAGAAAGTCCGGGTCGCGGCGAGGAAAGCCGGGCTGACCGATGAGCACATGGGCCTGGGCCGAGGCAAAGGGAATGGCCTGCTCGGCTGGGGCTTTGAGGGGTTCCACCTCAGGCACGGCAGGCAGGGGCGCGCAGTTGCCGCTGCTAGCGGGCAGACGGCCCAGCAGCTTGGCTACCAGCTCTTGTGCCTGCGTGCGGTTCACCGCCCCCACGATGCTCACGCGGGCGCGGCAAGCGGCCACCGTTTGGGCGTGAAAGCGCTGCATGTCGTCCACGGAAATGCGCGCCAGCGTTTCGGGCGTGGTGCGCTGGCCGTAGGGGTGATTGCCGTACACGGCGGCGGCGAAGGCCTCGCCCGCCACGGTAGATGGGCGGGTGGCGGCTTCGCGCAGGCTGGCGGACCAACGGGCACGCTCCCGCGCCCAGATGTCGGCGGGCCAGCTGGGCTCGGCCATCTGGCGGGCGGCCAGGCGGGCGGCGCGGTCCAGCAGGGGCGCGTCGGTCAATGAGCGCAGCGAATAGCGCAGCGCGTCGTTGTCGGCCCCGGCTTCAAAGCCAGCGCCCAGGTCGGCCCAGGCTTCGCCCAGGGCGTTCTCGTCCAGCGCGGGCTCGGCGCCCTGCCCTTCTTTACCGCCCTTGACGCCCTTGGAGGCCATCAGCGCCACGGCGCTGGCCAGGCCAGATTTTTCGGCGGGGTCGCGGCGGCTGCCGCCATCGAAGTCCACCTGCACATCCACCATGGGGATGACGGGGCTTTCGACCAGCCACACCTTGGCGCCGTTGGGCTCCGTCCAGTGCTGGATGGGCAGCAGCGCCCAGGCAGATGGAGCATAAAAAATGGCCCCAGCGCAAGCACATAAAGCGCTAGCAGCTACTTTTTTAATAGCAATCATGTGACAAATCCTGGTCCGGTTCAATGGCGGGCGCCAGCAGCGGGCGCGGGGCGCTTGCGGGCACCTTCCAGCGGCTGGGGCAGCAGCGTGGCAATGGTGAGCTGGTCGTCGCCAAAATACTTGGCGGCCACGGCCTGGACTTCTTCGGCGGTGATGGTGCGCAGCAGGGTCAGCAGGCGCTCTTCGGCATCCAGCGGAAAGCCCTGCACCCAGTTACTGCCCAATTCCTGCGCCTGGTTCTGCACGGAATCGCGCTCGTACACGGTGGAAGCGATCCACTGCGTCTTGACGCGGGCCAGCTCGGCCTCGCTGATGCCCTCGCGGGCCACGCGGGCCAGCTCGGCGCGCAGTGCGTCTTCCACCTGCTGGGCGGTCTTGCCACCCGCGGGCACACCGGTCATCAAAAACAGCGCGGGCCCACGCCCGGTGATCATGGCGGAGCTGCCTGCGCTGTCGGCCACGGGCTGCTCGCCCTGGGTCAGCGCGCGCTCCAGCCGGGCGCCGTCGTAGCCGCTGAACACGGCCGACAGCACCAGCAGCGCCAGCGCGTCGCGGTCGCTGGCCTGCAAATCCTGCACGCGGGTGAGGGATGGCACGCGGAACGCCAGGGCCACATAGGCTTGCTCGGCAGGTGCCTTCACGGCAATGCGGCGCAGGCCGCGCTGCTCGGGCTCGGTGCGGGGCTTGCGCTCGGGCACCGCGTGTGCGGGCAAGGAGCCGTAGTATTTCTCCGCCAGGGCGCGCACCTTGTCTACCTGCACATCACCGGCCACCACCACCACCGCATTGGTGGGCGTGTACCACTGGCGGTGGAAGGCGCGCACGTCGGCAGGCGTCATGGCGTCCAGGTCGCTCATCCATCCGACCACGGGGCGGCGGTAGGGCGACGCGTTGAAGGTGGTGGCAAAGAGCTGCTCGGCCAGCAGGGCACGGGGCTGGTCTTCGGTGCGCAGGCGGCGCTCTTCCTTGACGACTTCGATCTCTTTCTTGAACTCTTCGTCAGGCCAGTGCATGTTGGCAAAGCGGTCAGACTCCAGCCGCATCACGTCTTCCAGCTTCTGGGCGGGAATCTGCTGGTAATAACCGGTGTAGTCGCGGCTGGTGAAGGCATTTTCTCGCCCGCCCAGGGCCGCCACACGGCGTGAAAAATCGCCCGGAGCCACGGTTTTGGAGCCCTTGAACATCATGTGCTCCAGCACATGGGCCACGCCCGAGGTGCCATCCACCTCGTCCATCGAGCCCACGCGCAGCCACACCATGTGCACGGCCGTGGGTGCGCGGTGGTCCGGCTGCACGATGAGCTGCATGCCATTGGCCAGGGTGAAAAGCTGGGCGCCTGCCGCGTTGGTGCGCGGGCTGTCGGCCGCTGCCGCACGCACTGGCGCGGTAGCTGCGGCCTGGGCCACAAGGGGTGAAGAACCCGGTGCAGCCACATTGGTGGCGGCCCCGGCGCTGATGCTGGCCAACAGGCCGAGTAGGGTGAAAGCGCGTTTCATAGAATGCAGTGATTCTAAGAACCCGCCAATGTTCAGTTTTTTTAAGAAAAAGCCCGCCCCCCCGCCCGCAGTCGCTGATGCCCCGGCACCCGCGCCCGCGCCCGTGACGCCCCCGCCAGCCACGCCCGCCCCCATTGAAGCCGCCGCGCCCCCCGCCGCCGCCCCGGCCACAGGCAGCTTTGGCTGGCTGCGCAACCCGTTTTCCGCCAAGCCCCCCGCCAGCGCCCCTGCGCCCACACCCACGCCTGCCGTGGATGCCGCGCCCGTGGAGCCAGCCCCGGTCGCCCCGCCCGTTGCGCCCCCTGTGCAGCCGGCGGTTACCGTGGCGAAGGAAGCCGCCCCGGCGCCCGCCCCGGTCGCCCCTCCTGTGGTGCCAGCGCCTGTCTTTGCGCCAGCGCCCTCACCGGCACCAGAACCCGTTGCTGCCCCAGCCCCCGTGGTAGCGGAACGCAAAGGTTGGCTTGACCGCCTGAAAGCGGGCTTGCGCAAGACCGGCTCCAGCATCGCCACCGTGTTCACCGGCACGCAAATCGACGATGCGCTGTACGAAGAGCTGGAAGAAGCCCTGCTGATGGCCGACACGGGCGTGAAGGCCACCCAGCACCTGCTGGAAGACCTCAAGCGCCGCGTGAAGGAAACCAAGACCACCGACCCCGCCGCCGTGAAGGGCCTGCTGGCCGACGCGCTGGCAGACTTGCTGCGTCCCCTGGAAAAAGCCCTGGTGATTGGCGAGCACACGCCCACCGTCATCATGGTGGCTGGTGTCAACGGTGCAGGCAAAACCACGTCGATTGGCAAGCTCACCAAGCACCTGGCCAATGAAGGGGCCAGCGTGCTGCTGGCCGCAGCCGACACCTTCCGCGCCGCAGCGCGCGAACAGCTGGGCGTGTGGGCCGACCGCAATACCGTCGAGATCGTGAGCCAGGAAGGCGGCGACCCCGCTGCCGTGAGCTTTGACGCCGTGACCGCCGGCAGGGCCCGTGGCAAGGACGTGGTGCTGGTAGACACCGCAGGGCGCCTGCCCACCCAGCTGCACCTGATGGAGGAGCTGAAAAAGATCCGCCGCGTGGTGACCAAAGCCGACGCCACCGCCCCGCACGAGGTGCTGCTGGTGATTGACGGCAACACCGGCCAGAACGCGCTGGCACAGGTGCGCGCTTTTGACGATGCACTGCAGCTCACCGGCCTGGTCGTCACCAAGCTGGACGGCACCGCCAAGGGGGGCGTGCTGGCCGCGCTTGCGCAGGAACGCCCCATCCCCGTGTATTTCATCGGTGTGGGCGAGAAGCTGGAAGACCTGGAAACCTTCAACGCGCGCGAGTTCGCGCAGGCCCTGCTGTCCTGATCTATTGAGCAGCTACCGTGGCGCCCCGGCTGACGCCACGGGTGCACGCCGCCACAACGCCACGGCGCGCGCACGAATTCCGTTTACAAAATGTGGCTTCCCCCGGATGATGGGCTTGTATCCCACCCAGCCCGAAGCCCATGTTCCTTGAACTGATCAAAGGCGTTGCACTGTTGCTGGCGCTGTGCTTTTTGCACGGCGTCAACATCCGGCTCTGGCGGCAAAAGCCCCTGGTCGGGCAAATCGTTTCGGGCGTGCTGTTCGGCGGCATCTGCGTCGTGGGCATGTTGATGCCCCTGGTCTTGATGCCTGGCGTGATTTTTGACGCTCGCTCGGTCGTGCTCAGCATGGCGGGCCTGTTTGGCGGGCCGTTGGTGGCCATCATTGCCGGCACCCTGACCATGGCATGGCGCCTTTGGCTGGGCGGCGCTGGCATGGGGGTCGGTTTGCTGGTGGTGGTGATTTGCGTGTCGCTGGGGCTGCTGTACCGCTATGCGCGCCAGCGCGGCAAGCTGGACGTGGGGCCCCGCACCTTGCTGCTTTTCGGACTGGTGGTGCATGTGGCGGTGGTGGGGGCGTTTCAGCTTTTGCCTGCGCCGGTTGTGCAGCGCATCAATGAGATGGTGGCCCTGCCTTTCATCGCCATTTTCACGGTGGCCACCTTGCTGCTGGGCACCGCGCTGAAAGACCTGGAGGAGCGGCTGAAAACCGACCGGGCGCTGAGCGACAGCTCAGCCCGGCTGCGCGCCATCACGCAAGCCATTCCTGACGTGCTGCTGGTGCTGGACCGCAACGGGCGCTACCAGGAAGTGCTCTCTAGCGACAAGGCCGCCTTGGTCGCCAACGCCAGCGACCTGCTGGGCAAGCACCTGAGCGATGTGCTGCCTGCCGACCAGGCACAGCGCTTCCTGGAACTCATCCACGAAACCCTGCGCACCGGCCGCACCCAAACCCTTGAATATGAAATCTGCACCCTGGATGGCGTGCGTCAATTCGAGGGGCGCACCCAGCCGCTGGGCGTGCCCGTGCAGGGCCAGGAAGCCGTGGTGCTGCTGGCACGCGACATCACCGACCGCAAGCGTGCCGAAGCGGCCCTGCGCGAGTCGGAGCTGCGCTTTCGCTCCCTGTTGCTGAACATACCGTCCATCTCGGTGCAGGGTTATCTGGAAGACGGCACCACCAGTTACTGGAACAAGGCGTCAGAAGCGCTGTATGGCTACACCGCCGATGAAGCCATGGGCAGCAACCTGTTTGATCTGATCATCCCGCCCGTGATGCGCGACACCGTGCGCAGCAACGTGGAACACATGTTTGCCACCGGCGAGGTGATTCCGGCAGGCGAACTGCAACTGCAGCGCAAGGACGGCAGCCTGGTCGATGTGTTTTCCAGCCACGCCTACATCCACATACCGGGCCAGCCGCCAGAGATGTTCTGCATCGACATCGACATTTCGGGCCGCAAGGCGGCTGAAGAAGAAGCCCGCTACCTTGCTTTTTACGATGCCCTGACCGAGTTACCCAACCGCCGCCTGCTGGTAGACCGGCTGCAGCAGGTGCTGGCCAGCAGCAGCCGCACGGGAATGGCATCTGCCGTACTGTTTGTAGACCTGGACAAGTTCAAGACCCTGAACGACACACGCGGGCATGAGGTGGGCGACATGCTGCTGACGGAAGTGGCGCGCCGCCTCAAGAGCCATGTGCGCGAACTCGATACCGTGGCGCGCCTGGGTGGGGACGAGTTCGTGGTGGTGCTGCAAAACCTGGGCACCGACCCCACCGAGGCCGCAGGCCAGGCCCGCATGTTGGGCGAAATGCTGCGCGCGCACCTGGCGCAGCCCTACGACTTGGCTGGGCACGAACACCATTGCTCAGCCAGCATCGGCATCACGCTGTTGCACGGGCAGCGCACCAGCGTGGACGAAATCCTTAAACAGGCCGATATGGCGATGTACCGCGCGAAAGACGCGGGGCGCAACACGCTGCGCTTTTTCGACCCGGACATGCAGCAGGCCGTGAACCGCCGGGCCACTCTGGAAGCAGAACTGCACAACGGTCTGCGGCAAAACCAGTTTCTGCTGCTCTACCAGGCCCAGGTGGACGAAACCGGCCGTATCGCAGGGGCAGAAGCCCTTGTGCGCTGGCAACACCCGGAGCACGGCATGGTGTCCCCGAGTGAATTCATTGCCTTAGCGGAAGACACCGGCCTGATCGTACCGCTGGGGCATTGGGTGTTGGAAACCGCCCTGCGGCAGCAAGCACAGTGGCGCCAGCACCCCCAACTCGCCCACCTCACGCTGTCGATCAACGTCAGTGCGCGCCAGTTTCACCAGGATGACTTCGTGAGCCAGGTGGTCCGCCTGCTTCAGCTCACGGGGGCCGACCCTACACACATCAAGCTAGAGCTGACCGAGAGCCTGCTGCTGAAAAATGTGGAAGGCGTGATCACCTCCATGCTGGCGCTGCGCGAGCTGGGCCTGGGCTTCTCGCTGGACGACTTTGGTACCGGGTACTCATCGCTGAGCTACCTCAAGCGGCTGCCGCTAGACCAGATCAAAATCGACCAAGGCTTCGTGCGCGATGCACTGGTGGACCCTAACGATGCGGCCATTGCACGTTCCATCATCGCCTTGGCCAACAGCCTGGGGCTGGACGTGATTGCCGAGGGGGTGGAGACCGAAGAGCACCACCACTTCCTGCTCCAACACGGCTGCCGGGCCTTCCAGGGCTATTTTTTTGGTCGCCCGGTGCCTCACACAGATTTCGAGCGGGCCATGCTGAGCCGCTAGGGATCGTCTGCACCAATCGAGCGGAAAGTGTGCGCTACGGATCGGGATGGGCTGCCAGGCGCAAAACGCAGCAATAGCTGTAGCTATTGCGAGGATTTGCAACGCAGCAGACCGCCCGAGGCCGCAGACGCACACTGCGCGGTGATTTGTGCAGAGGATCCCTAGGCCGCCGGTATCAGCACCAGCACGCCCCCGCTCTTTCCTCAGGCCTCAGCCATCTCGGGCAAGTGCTGCAAGCGCCCGGCCAGTGTGGGTTGCCGCAGGAGTGAAAACAGGTCCTTGGGATCGTCCAGCGCCGGAACCAGCGCCATGCGCTCGCCCATTCCCAACGCCAGGGCCGTGTCGCGCATGTAGCGCAGCGCAGAAAAATCCTCCAAAGCAAAACCGACCGAGTCGAACACGGTGACCTGGGCGGCGCTGGTGCGGCCTGCCTGGCGCTGAGAGAGGACCTCCCACAACTCCGTCACCGCAAAGTCGGAAGGCATTTGCTGGATATCGCCCTCCACACGTGTCTGCGGGGCATATTCCACAAACACGGCGGCGCCACGCAGTACATCTGGGTGCAGCTCGGTCTTGCCGGGGCAGTCACCACCCACCGCGTTGATGTGCATGCCGGGCTCCACCATGTCGGGCGTAATGATGGTGGCCTTGGCCTTGTCGGCCGTGACAGTGGTCACGATATCGGCACCACGCACAGCCTCTGCCACGCTGGTGCAAACACGCACCGCCACGGCCAGGTCGCTCAGATTGGCAACCAATTTGCGGGTGGCCTCATCGTCTGTATCAAAAAGACGCAGTTCGGTGATGCCCAGCAGGTGGTGGAAAGCCAGGGCCTGGAATTCGCTTTGCGCGCCGTTGCCGATCAACGCCATGCTGCGGCTGCCGGGGCGGGCCAGTGTGCGCGCTGCCACGGCAGACATGGCGGCAGTTCGCAATGCGGTGGTGAGGGTGAGTTCAGACAGCAGCAGGGGCATTCCCGTGGCCACATCGGCCAGCACACCAAAGGCCATCACGGTAGATAAGCCCAGGCGCGTGTTGCCCGGGTGGCCATTCACGTATTTGAACGAGTAAGTCACCTCATCGGCAATCGGCATCAGTTCAATGACCCCTTGGCGCGAATGGGTGGCCACCCGGGCTGTTTTGTCAAAGTCGGCCCAACGCAGAAAGTCGGCCTGGATGTTGTCTGCAATACCCTGCAAACAGGTGCGAAGACCCTGGCGACGCACCAGTTCAACGACTACTGGAGCGCTGAGGTACAGCGTTTCTGAGGTGCGCGAAGTCAAAGGGGTAAAAGTCATGGCCAGTCTCCGTTGTTGTGATGGCCAAGTGTCTCGCGCACGGATGGCAAAGTGAATCGGCAATCTTGTACCGCATTGCAGACGTTTTTGCCAAAATGTCAGAAACCAATACCATTTTGAATACATGGACGAACTGGACCACTCCCTCATCAGCCTCTTGCGTGCCAACGCGCGGATGAACATCGCCGACCTGGCCCACAAGCTCGGCGTATCCCGCGGAACCGTGACCAACCGTCTGCGAAAGCTGGAAGACACACAGGTGATCGTGGGCTACACAGTGCGGCTCAAACCCGAAGCAGAACCTGAACGCATCCGTGCATGGATGGGTGTCTTGGTTGAAGGCAACCAGACGCGACAGGTCATTGCCAGCTTGCTGGGCGAACCAGGGGTCTCGGCCTTGCACGACACCAATGGCCGCTGGGACCTTCTGGCGGAACTTGAAGCACGCTCCATGAGTGAGCTGTCGCAAGTGCTGGAACGCATCCGCCTCATCTCCGGCATTCGCAGCACAGAAACGAGCATCCATCTGACAACGTACCGATGAAAAGATAAGCCAGACGGGAACTTTGGGTTTAGCACTCTCTCAAATCGAGTGCTAACATAATGCCCTTGAGGAAAGGATTCCCGGCATGACACTTTCATCTGGAACCACTGCAACCGCTCTGACACCCACCAACCCCTGGGCGCTGGTGCCTGCGTTGGGCAACCTCGACGCGTACATCTCCGCCGTCAACCGTCTTCCTTTGCTGACCCAGGAAGAGGAGCAGAAATACGCTCGCCAGCTCAAGGAACACAACGATGTGGACGCTGCGGGACGCTTGGTGATGTCGCACTTGCGGCTGGTGGTTTCCATTTCCCGCCAGTACCTCGGCTACGGTCTGCCGCATGGCGACCTGATCCAGGAGGGCAACGTGGGCCTGATGAAGGCGGTCAAGCGTTTTGACCCCGACCAGGGCGTGCGGCTGGTGAGCTACGCCATGCACTGGATCAAGGCCGAAATCCACGAATACATCCTGAAAAACTGGCGCATGGTCAAGGTGGCCACCACTAAGGCTCAGCGCAAGCTGTTCTTCAATCTGCGCTCGATGAAGCAGGGTTTCAAGGCGGATGCCAGCGCCGCAGATGCTGCCACCCACCGCGACACGTTGTCTGACCACGAAATTGATGTGGTGGCCGCCCAGCTGAACGTGAAGCGCGAAGAAGTCATTGAGATGGAAACGCGCATGTCTGGCGGCGATGTGCTGCTGGATCCCACACCTTCGGACGACAGCGAACAGGCCTTTGGCCCCATCGCTTACCTGTCGGACGTATCGCACGAGCCCACGGCCGTTATCGAATCGCACCAGCGTGACCTGCTGGCCTCTGACGGCATCGCCAATGCCTTGGCAGGCCTGGACGAGCGCAGCCGCCGCATCGTGGAAGAGCGTTGGCTTAAGGTGAACGACGATGGTTCGGGTGGCATGACGCTGCATGAGCTGGCTGCCGTGTATGGCGTGAGCGCAGAGCGTATTCGCCAGATCGAAGTGGCCGCCATGAAGAAGATGAAGAAAGCGCTGACAGAAGCAGCTTGATTCGCCCGGTGGCAGATGGGACAAACGTTACCATTTGCCACTGCGCCGCCCCCTAGGCCCGCTCATAGGCCGTTGAATCCTGCCCCGGCGAACCCAAAGGTTTGCTTCAGCAGATAAATCAGCGGACTGGCGGGCTTTTTCCATGGCCCGGGCGGGTACCGTATTTCTTGTTGCTGAAAGACTCCCATGCAATCCCTGTTTTCGCGTCGCACTGCCCTTGCTCTGGCCTTGACGGCTCTGGCGGCACCATGGGCCGCAGCCCAGAAGGCCCCCAGCGCCGCCGCCCCCTGGCCCACGAAACCGCTGAAGATCATCGTGGGCTTCCCACCCGGCTCGTCGCCTGACCTGACGGCGCGCACCTTCTCGGAGCCCCTGGCCAAAGCGCTGGGACAACCGGTCATCGTCGAAAACAAGGTGGGTGCGGGCGGCAACATTGGCGCTGATGCCGTGGCCAAGGCACGGGACGACCACACCATTGGGCTGATGATCAACGGCAACATGACGATTGCCAAGCTGATCAACCCAGCGGTGCCGTATGACCCGCTGAAGGATTTGGCGCCGCTGACGCTGGTGGGCACATCCCCGCTGGTATTGACTGCACCAGTGAGCCAGCCCGGCGTGGCTGCCACAGCGAGCGCCCGCGAATTTCTGGCAATGGCACGCAGCGCTGGGGACCAATGGAGCTATGGCACCCCTGGGGTAGGCACGGTAGGCCATATCGGCACCGAACTGCTGAAGTCACGCAGCGGGATCAACCCCGTGCACGTGCCGTATGCAGGCTACCCGCAAGTCGCGACGGCCATGCTGGGCGGCCAGTTGCAGCTGGCGCTGCTGCCGCCTGCGCTAGCGCAGGCGCAAGTGAAGGCAGGCAAGCTGCGGGCCATTGGCGTGACATCGGCCGGCCGCAGCGCGCTGGCGCCAGATGTACCAAGCTTGGCCGAAGCCGGGATTCAGAATTTTGAACTGGAGATCTGGAACGCCTTTGCAGCCCCCGCGACCATGCCCAAGGCCTTGCAGGTGCGGCTGGCCACGGTGTTGGCCGACATTGCCCGCACGCCAGAGGTGCGCGCCAAGATGTTCCAGCAAGGCTGGCAAGTGGCTGGCACATCGCCTGAAGGACTGGCCAACCGGATCAAGGCAGATACCGCAGCGCTGGGGCAAATCATTACGCAGCGGGGCATCAAGGCCGAGTAAGGGAATAAGGGCGCTGCGGGTTGCACGCCAAGGTAACCCCTGAGATTGGGCGCCCCCAGTGGGCGCTGCAACTTATTTCGCCTCTTTGAGCAACGTGGCCACATCAGCGGCCAGGGCCTGTGCGCCGCTGCCGTAGCGGTGGTACACGCGCAACCGTCCGGCGGGGTCGTAGACGTAGCTGCCGGCAGAGTGGTCCATCGTGTAGCTGGTGTCTGTTTTGCCTTCGACCTTTTTGTAATAGATCTTGAAGTCCTTGGCGACGGCGGCCAGTTGCTCGGGGCTGCCGCGCAGAGCCAGGAAGCTGGGGTCGAAGTTGCCCATATAAGCCTTCAGCACCTCGGCAGTGTCCCGCTCAGGGTCCACGGTCACGAAGATGCCTTGCAGGCGATCGCCATCTGCGCCGAGGGAACGCTTGACTTCGGCCAGTTCCTGCATGGAGGTGGGACATACGTCGGGGCACTGTGTGAACCCGAAAAACACCACCACCACCTTGCCCGCGAAGTCTTTCAAGCTGCGCTGCTGGCCGTTGTGGTCCGTCAATGGCAGATCACGGGCGTATTCGGCGCCAGTGACATCAACGCCCCGAAATTCCACCTTCTTCTCAGAGCAAGCAGAAAAAAGCACTGTAGCGCCCGCCAGTAAAGCGCAGGCAGCTACAGATTTAATAGCATTTCGTTTGTTCATGTTCACATCACGTAGTGATCCACCAACAGCGCAGCAAACAGCACGCTCAGGTGAATCAGGGAAAAGCGGAAAGTCTTGCGGGCCAGGGCGTCGGAGTAATTGCGCCACAAGGCAAATCCATAGCCGCAAAATCCCAGGCTCAGCACAACGGCAAAGGCGAGGTAGAGCCACGAACTCATGCCATACACGAAGGGCATGAGGCATCCCGCAAAAAGAATCAGCGTGTACAAAAAGACCTGCAGGCGCGTGAACTCGTTGCCGTGGGTGACAGGCAGCATGGGCAGGCCTGACTTGCGGTAGTCCTCCACCCGGTACAGCGCCAGCGCCCAGAAGTGCGGCGGGGTCCACAGGAAGATGATGAGAAACAGAATCAGCGCTTCGGGCCCGACATCCCCCGTCATGGAAGACCAGCCCAGCACAGGCGGCATGGCCCCCGAGGCACCGCCAATGACGATGTTCTGGGGCGTGAGCGGCTTGAGGATGACGGTGTAGATCACCGCATAGCCCACAAAGGTGGCAAACGTCAGCCACATGGTCAGCGGGTTGATCCATACGTATAGCAATGCAGACCCTGCAGCGCACAGCACCGCAGAGAACACCAGGGTCTCCTGGTTAGACAACTCACCCTTGGCGGTCGGGCGCCAGGCAGTGCGCTTCATCTTGGCATCAATGCCCTGCTCCACGATGCAGTTGAAGGCAGCGGCGGCACCAGCCACCAGCCAGATGCCCAGGCTGGCCAGCGCCATCTGGCCCACTTGCGCCCCACTGGGCAAGCCCGGCACAGCCAGCACCATGCCGATCAAGGCACAGAACACAATCAACTGGACGACGCGCGGCTTGGTCAAAGCGTAGAACTGCGCGAATCGCGACGGAGGGGAAACGGCGGCAACACTCATGCAATCACTCTCGGTGCGCGCGCTGGCGCAGAAATCTCGTTTGGGGCGGCGCTGGTGCGGCTGGCCGCCAAGGCCCAGGTCAACACCACCACCAATGCGGCAGCACCCCCGGTGTGGAGCACCGCCGCCAGCAGGGGCCAATCCAGAATCACGTTAGACAAGCCCGTGGCCAGCTGCAGCGCAGCCAGCGCCAACAGCCAATGCGCTTGCGCTTTCAGATAGGGACGCAGTTGAAGCGCGAGCCACACCATGGCTGCAAGGACGACATAGGCCATCAAGCGATGAACGTAGTGAATGGCCGTCAAACCCGCAAAGCTGATGTGACTGCCGTCTTGCAACATGCCCAGTTCACGCCAAATCTGGAAGCCCTGCGCAAAGTCCATGGCGGGCCACCAGCTACCCTGGCACTTAGGGAAGGTGGTGCATGCCAACACCGCATAGTTGGTACTGACCCAGCCGCCCAAAATCACTTGCGCAGCCAGCAAGGCCATCGTGCCCCACAAAGCCCAGCGCATCCCTTGGCTCAAACCGACAGGCGGCAGATCACTGGCCGCCCGGGTGTGCTGCACCGCCTGAACGCACAGCAGCGCCAGTAACACCAACCCGCCGATCAAATGCAGAGTCACAATGGCGGGGAACAGCTTCATAGTGACCGTGAGCGCACCAAACGCGCCCTGCAGACAGACCCATACCAAGGTCAGCGTGGGCCACCACGGGCTACCGGCAGGTGGCTGTCCAGCCCCAACGCCCTGCCCTTTCGCCACAGTTTGGCGCTTCCACGCGCGGTACTGCACCCAGGCAGAGATCGTCATGACAATGATGAGCACCCCCACCCCGGTGGCCAGATAGCGGTGGATCATCTCCACCCAGGCTTTGCCGTGCGTGACAGGCCCCGTGGGCATGGCGCTTTGCGCTGCAGAAATTTCTTCACGGGCACCCACGGGGCTCGCGCTGCCGTAGCAGCCAGGCCAGTCGGGGCAACCCAGACCGGAATCGGTCAGGCGCGTGAAAGCACCAAACAGCACCAGATCGAAGGTAAGGAACAGAGTCAGCACCGTGAGCGCTTGCAGGCGCCGCAGCGGAGAAGCCCCACGGTTGCGCCAGCGCACCCATGCCAGCGGGCCCAGGGCAATCAGCAGCCCCAGGAGCATGAGCCGGGTGAGCGGAGCGAGGTCGTACAGAGGTTGCGCGTCCATGTCAGGGCTTCCGGGGTCGGCCCGCTTCATCCCAGGATGCAGAGGCGCGCAACAGGCGTTCCAGATCCTTCTTGGCCTTGGCTGCGCCCGCAGCATCCATGCGGGCGGGGAAACGCATCATCCAGTGGCCCATGGGGTCCACCACATAGATGTGATCCCGCAGCGCCTGACCTGCAGCAGGCGCCAGCCACTGCGCCAACGCTGCTTCATCCACACGCCGCACCTGGGCCTGTTTGAGGGCAGGCTCCAAGGCTGCCGGAGGGGCTTTGTCATCCGTCACCAGCCACACCCAGTCCACGCGGTCTTTCTCACGCCCCACGCTTTCACGCAGCTGGCGCTGCAGGTACAGATGCTTCTGGCAATCGGTATCGCACTGGCTATCCGCCACACTCACGAGAAGCCACTGCCCCTTAAGATCCACCAGCGCACCGTCGCCACCCTCCAACGTGGTGGCAGCCATGGCGGGCATGGGCCGTTGTGGCTCAATCAACTCGCCGTAGTTCCTGCGTCCCTCTGGGCGAATCACGTAATAGGTGAAGTAGGACGCAATGACGGGTGCAGCACAGACCAGCAGCACCCCCAGCATCTTCAGGCGGCCATGTCGGGTGCGCTGGGCAGCATCCATCGCCCCTCCGGCCTCGGGCAGGGTATGCACCGTCAAACCCAGGGGGTGCTCTGACGCCACTTCAGGAGGAACGCTCGCGGCGTGGGCGAATGAAGCGTCGGACGATTTGGAACCAGACATAAAGGAGTGCAATCAGGCCGCAAAGCCCGAACCATTGAAATGCGTAACCATAGTGTTTATCAACGCCCGAGGAGACGACAGGCCAGTCGCGCTGCATGCCTTCACCAGGCTCACCCAACTGAACCACTGACAAGTCCAGCAGCGGCAGTTGCGTGGCGGAGCGAAATGCAGCCAGGTCGAGATTTTGCCGGATGCGGGAAGACCCCTGTGCACTGTCCCCTGCGCTGAATTCGTAGAGCCGCGATGGCGGCGCAGCCACCCGGCCTTTGACCTGTACGGTCCCAGCCGGCGTCACGACATCAGGCACCTGGGTTCGGTCCTGAAAATTGCGTGGCACCCAGCCGCGCTGTACCAGCACTACGGCGCTGGTCCCTCGCAGTTGCAGGGGGGTGATGACGAAAAAGCCGGGGCGCCCCTGCATTTGCCGGTTGTCGAGGTACACGGTGTGGTCGGGTAACCAGAGGCCTTCCAGTTCCACCGTGCGATGCCGCAGATCCTCCGTAACGCCCGCCGCTTCAGCCTTTGCCAAGCTCGCCCCATCCAAGGCCGGCAGCGCAGCGCGAGAAGTCAACGTTTGCTCGTATGCCAGCTTTTCTGCGGCACGGCCCAACTGCCACCGCCCGAGTGACGCAGTAATGGCCACGCCCACCAGTGCGGCCAAGGTGACGACAACAAAAAGCACACCAGATGCGTGAGGACGGGGCGTCACAGGATAATCAGCTCCATGAAATATCTAGTTGTTGCGGCATTTGTGGGCATTGTGGTCAGCCTGGGGTCTGCGCTCTTTTTCATGATGCGCAATGGCAACAACGATGGCCTGAAGGGTAACCGCATGGCCAGGGCATTGGCAGTGCGGGTGGGGCTGTCGATCTTGCTCTTTGTGTGTCTGCTGGCCGCATGGCAGCTGGGCTACATTCAGCCCACCGGCCTGCCGACCACACGTTGAACGCCTCACCCTCATCAGAATACGCCACCCGGATTGGCGCTTATCGAGACAGGCCAAGTAGCCAAGCCACAAAAAAAGCGCCTTGCGGCGCTTTTTTGTTGACTGTCTGCGCTTACATCCAATACACGAGGATGTACAAACCGAGCCAGACCACGTCCACAAAGTGCCAGTACCAAGCGGCGCCTTCAAAGCCAAAGTGCTTGTCTGCCGTGAAGTGGCCTTTTTGCAGACGCAGCGTGATGAATAGCAACATCAACATACCGATGAACACGTGAAAACCGTGAAAGCCGGTCAGCATGAAGAAGGTGGAGCCGAACACACCAGAAGACAACTTCAGGTTCAAGTCTGTGTAAAGGTGGTAGTACTCGTAGCCCTGAACGAACAGGAACACAATGCCCAGCAACACCGTAGCCCACATGAAGGCGATGGTCTTGCCGCGTTGGTTCTCGCGCAATGCGTGGTGGGCAATCGTCAGTGTCACGCCCGATGTCAGCAGCAATGCGGTGTTGATCGTGGGCAGCCAGAAGGGGCCCACGGTCTGGAACGGCTCCACAATGCCTGCAGGAGAGGCCGTCGCACCAGCAGCCACACTAGGCCACACCGCCTTGAAGTCAGGCCAGAGCAGCGAGTTTTCGAGGCTGCCCAATGCCGGAACAGAATGCTCGCGCGCCCACCACAAGGCGGTGAAGAATGCGCCGAAAAACATCACTTCCGAGAAGATGAACCAGCTCATGCTCCAGCGGTACGACAGGTCAATCTTGCGGCCGTACAAGCCCGCTTCGCTCTCACGGGCTGCATCACGGAACCATTGGTACAGCACAAACAGCCACCACACCAAGCCCAGGGCCAGCGAGTACTTGCCCCATTCGTGTCCGTTGATCCACTGGCCTGCGCCCAGGATCACGAAGAACAGCCCAGCAGCAGCCATCACGGGGTGACGGGACTCTGCAGGCACGTAGTAGTACGGTGTTGTGCCGTGTGTTGATGCACTCATTTCAGCTCCTGACTCTCTCAATCGTTGTTATCTGTACCGGGGGCAAATCCGCTGCGTCACACAATCCAGTTGACCAGCACGATGAGTGCCAGCACCAGAGAAAAAATTGCGATCAGTCCCACCACGATGATGTGGATGGGGTTGATCTTCTCCAAATCTTGCGCGTATTCACTGCCTTTACGCAATCCAATCAGGGACCATGCAACCGCACGCACAGTACGCAACAGGGAACCTTTGCGTTGCAGCGGTGAAGTGGTGTCTCGGCTCATGAGCCTTGGCCTTCCGAAGGGAAACCGTTCACTGAAACCGACTGTGGCGCTGCAGGAGTTTTCCCACCCACCTCGAAAAATGTGTACGACAGCGTGATGGTGGTCACGTCTTTCGACAGCTTCGGATCAATCACGAAAGCCACCGGCCATTCCTTCTTTTCACCGGGCTCCAGCGTGTACTGGTTGAAGCAAAAGCATTCCAGCTTGGTGAAATGTGCAGCGGCCTGACGCGGTGCGTAACTGGGAATGGCCTGTGCTGCCATGCGCCGGTTTTGCACGTTCTGGAATTCGTACATCACTGTCGTCAACTCGCCGGGATGCACTTTGACAGAGCGCTGTGCAGGCTTGAAGTCCCAAGGTCCGCGCGCGTTGGCGTCGAACTCCACCGTGATGGTGCGGGACTTGTCCACCTGACTGTTCGCAGGCAGCTTTGCATCCTTGCCGGCTACGCCGTTGCCTGGAACCTGGCGCTCTGACAGCGAAAGGATGTTGATCCCCGTCATTTCGCAGATGTGCTTGTAGATGGGGATCAAAGCGTAGCCGAAGGCGAACATACCGGCCGCAATCACGACCAGCTTGCCGACCATCTTGGCGTTTTCGCGGCGCAGGCTCATGGCAGGTTGCTCAGCGCGACAGCAAGGTCACCTTGACCATGAACCCGATGAAAAACACCGCAACGACTGACGCAAGGATCAACGCCAGGCGCAGGTTGTTCTTCTTTTGCTCGGGGGTCATGGCAGGCTCCTCAACCGATCACGCGAGTTGCGGTCGCGTCAAGCTTGGGTGGGTTCTCAAACGTATGGAATGGAGCAGGCGAAGGTACTTCCCATTCCAGGCCTTCGGCGCCGTCCCATGGCTTTTGTGGAGCCTTGGCACCCTTGCCGCGCATGGCGGGCAACACCACAAACAGGAAGAAGTAAACCTGCATCAGGCCAAAGCCCAGCGCACCCACCGATGCGATGGCATTGAAGTCAGCAAACTGCATGGGGTAGTCGGCGTAGCGGCGAGGCATACCGGCCAGACCCAAGAAGTGCATCGGGAAGAAGGTGATGTTGAAGGTGATGAGCGAGCCCCAGAAATGGATCTGGCCGCGGGTTTCACTGAACATCACACCGGTCCACTTGGGAGCCCAGTAATAGTAGGCTGCGAACATCGAGAACAGCGAACCGGCCACCAGCACGTAGTGGAAGTGGGCCACTACGTAGTAGGTATCTTGCAGCTGAATATCGATGGGAGCCATGGCCAAAATCAGGCCCGTGAAACCACCCATGGTGAACACGAAGATGAAGCCCACGGCAAACAGCATGGGAGTTTCAAACGTCATCGAACCACGCCACATGGTGGCAATCCAGTTGAAGATCTTCACGGCCGTGGGCACGGAAATCAACATGGTGGCGTACATGAAGAACAGCTGGCCAGTCACAGGCATGCCAGTCGTGAACATGTGGTGGGCCCACACAATGAACGAAAGGATGGCGATCGACGAAGTGGCGTACACCATGGAGGCGTAACCAAACAGCTTCTTGCGAGCGAAGGCGGGAACGATCTGGCTGATGATGCCGAAGGCCGGCAAGATCATGATGTACACCTCGGGGTGACCGAAGAACCAGAAGATGTGCTGGTACATGACGGGGTCACCGCCGCCAGCGGGGTTGAAGAAGCTGGTGCCGAAGTGACGGTCAGTCAGCGTCATGGTGATCGCGCCAGCCAGCACGGGCATCACAGCGATCAGCAGATAGGCAGTGATGAGCCAGGTCCAGGCGAACATGGGCATCTTCATCAGCGTCATGCCGGGAGCGCGCATGTTCAGGATGGTCACGATGATGTTGATCGAGCCCATGATGGACGAAGCACCCAGGATGTGCATCGCAAAGATGCCGGCGTCCATGGAAGGGCCCATCTGCAGCGTCAGCGGTGCATACAAGGTCCAGCCGGCAGCGGGGGCGCCACCAGGCATGAAGAACGATGCAACCAGCATGATGGCAGCAGGAATCATCAGCCAGAAACTGAAGTTGTTCATGCGAGCGAAGGCCATGTCGGAAGCGCCAATTTGCAGTGGCAGCATCCAGTTCGCGAAGCCCACAAAGGCCGGCATGATCGCGCCAAACACCATGATGAGACCGTGCATGGTGGTGAGCTGGTTGAACAGCTCAGGGTTCACCAGTTGCAAACCAGGCTGAAACAGTTCTGCACGAATCAGCAAAGCCAGCACCCCGCCCACCATCAGCATGGTGAACGAGAACAGCAGATAAAGCGTGCCGATGTCTTTGTGGTTGGTGGCGAACACCCAGCGGCGCCAGCCGGTAGGTGCATGGTGGTGATCGTGGCCGTCGTGTGCGTGGTCGCCAGCGTGCCCGTGGTTGTCGAGTACTGCGCTCATAGTGAATTCCTCAATGCGATTGGGCGATGTTTACTTGCTGCGCTGGGCCACGACTTCTGCGGGCTGCACCAGTTGACCCGTCTTGTTAGACCACGTGTTTTTCGTGTAAGTGGTCACGGCTGCAATGTCCGTATCGCTCAGTTGTTTCCATGCTGGCATGGCGCCGTTGGCTGCTCCATTGAGCAAAATCTGAATTTGCTTGGCATGGTCTGCGTCCAACACGATGGCGGAACCGTCCAGAGGCTTGATGGGACCAGCGCCCTTGCCGTTGGCTTGATGGCAGGCCGCGCAGTTGGCTGCGTACACCTTTTCCCCGCGCTTGAGCATGTCTGCAAGAGTCCAGACCTTCGCAGGATCGTCGAGCTTGGCCGCAGCCTTCTTCTTCTGGTCTTCAACCCATGCGGAATAGTCTTGCGCCGAAACCACCTTCACATGGATAGGCATATAGGCGTGCTCCTTGCCGCACAGCTCAGCGCACTGGCCGTAGTAATCACCCACCTTCTCCGCACGGAACCAGGTGTCACGAACAAAGCCGGGAATCGCGTCTTGCTTGATACCAAAAGCAGGCACCATGAAGGCATGGATCACATCGTTAGCGGTAGTAATGATGCGAACCTTCTTACCCACGGGCACAACCATCGGGTTGTCTACCTTGAGCAGGTAATCGACAGGGGCTTGGGACACATCACCGCTGTCCGACATGGAGCGATGGTTGCTGTCCAAGGTGGAGATGAAGGCCAACCCCTCACCCTCTCCGTTGAGATAGTCGTAGCCCCACTTCCACTGGTAGCCAGTGGCCTTGATGGTCAGATCGGCATTGGTGGTGTCTTTTTGGGCTACCAACACCTTGGTGGCGGGCAATGCCATCAAGATGACGATGATGAAGGGGACGATGGTCCAGACGACTTCCACCGTCACAGACTCATGGAAGTTGGCAGACTTTGCGCCCTTGGATTTGCGATGCTTCCAGATGGAATAGAACATCACAGAGAACACAGCAATGAAGATCACCGTGCAGATGATCAGCATCATCCAATGCAGAAAGTGCTGCTCTTCCGCAATTTTGGTGACTGGCGGGGCCAGGTTCAGTTGGTTGACCGCAGGGCCTCCGGGCAAGTCCTGAACGGCATGGGCGACGCTCCCAAGCCATGCACCGGCCATCAGCAGCAGAGAAGCCAACTTATTGGAAATGCTCTTCATAGTTCTCATTTACTTCTAAGCCTCAAATTAACCAATCCCCGCAGTGCCTGCATGGGGTCAGGCGACGCGCGAGGCCGTGCAGGCTTCGAACAACGAGACCGTCCGTTGCGTGAGCTTGGAAGTAAAAAACAACCAAACCCACTAAACTACCTCGCGCCGAAAAGATCACAAGAGGCTGCGCACCGAATCAGGTGATGGAATGAACCGTCACCCGATAAACCCAGCCTGCTGATAACCACCCGCCGTCTCCAGCTACACCGCAACAACGAACCTTGCGGCAAATTTTTATATCGCCAGCCAGACGAAGACCGTACATGGCAAACGCGATTCCGACAACAGCACTTTCCTGAGATGCGGATGGACTAGCGAAACGTCGCACTCAAGCTCGCTGGCCGAAGAAATCATTTGCACGTCGAGCTGCATCACCTTCGAGAGTTTCAGCATCTGCCCGGACCATCACACAAAGGCGCTTAAGCCCGCATACCAGCGAAGCACCGGGACCAATACCAAGCCACCAACTGCATCGCTACTACGTAACCAACCCGAAGTTTGCGCCTCTGGGGTGTGCGAAGAAACGCCCAAAATTCCACATCACAGCACCCAGAATTGTAGCGCGCCTTGCGCTATATCATTGACACGAAAGCTAGGAGTTATCCACGAGCAGGGCCATTACGCAACATGGCGCGCATGTCACTCAAAGAAACTGCGCTGCTGGAGCTAACGCGTACCCGTGGCGCAGGCTTGAATGCGTGGCCGTAAATGATTTCAAAGGTCAAGGAAAGCTGCCCCGAGCCACTTCGGTCTATCAGGCGCTGCTCAAGGGCCTTGTACAGTTGTTCGCGCCACGCCCGCCCGCGCAATGCGGCAAAACGGTCCGGGTGCAGGTTACACCCCAGCTCACGCAACTCCTCCACAAGGCGTTGGGGCGTGGCAAACGTGAGCGTGATGCGCTCCATGTCCATCACGGGCTCAGCGAAACCCGCCTGAACCAACATATCACCCCAATCGTGCATATCGGTAAAGGCGTGCCCTGCGGGCGGCCAACCCATGTCTGCGTAAACCGCCCGCAACTCTTTGGCAGTGTCGGGTCCAAGACAGGAAAACATGAGGTAGCCATCCACAGCGAGCGCACGGTGCCACTGCGCCATCAACGCCTGGGGGTCAGCCACCATATGCAAGACCATATTGGCCCACAACATTTGTACCGCGCCTTCGTCTGGCATCTCCAGACGCACCTGCTCACCCGTCCAGCGCGACCACCACGGTTTGCTGAGGGCTTGGGAGGCAGCTTCGCGCGCCTTGCGGGTGGTCTCCACTACACAGCAGCGGGCCTTGGGATAGCGTGCGCTTACCAGGGCGTGCCCTTCAAGGCCACCTCTAACCGCCTCCCAGTGGCACCACGCTGCTGGCGCCTGGCGTATCCACTGAAGCCGATCCTCCATACGCCGCGCCACCTCCTCATGCAGCCATGGGGACAAGGCGGGGGCGCTCTCGTGCCAGCGGGCTGCGGCGGTGGGGTCGATGGTGGGTGGACGCTCGGTAGGCATGGGGCTTCGCAGACCTGATCAAAGGGCAGGCGAGTATATTGATTGCATGCATTTCGGGCGCATGTCAGGTCTCTTTCGTGCCGCATCCCGCTGGGTTGCGCACATACCCAGCCAATGCGCGGTGTGTCATGCGTGGCCTGCGCAAAGGGTATGCAGTTCGTGTGTGGCACGGTTTGCCCAACCCGCCAATCGCTGCAAACGCTGCGCACTGGAGGTGCCTGAGCCAATGGAAGTGTGCGGTGATTGCCTGCTTCGCCCCCCGGATCTGGATGCCTGTGTGGCTGCCGTGTCTTATGGGTACCCCTGGGCACAAGCCATCAAGGCTCTGAAGTTTCAGGAAGATCCTGGTTGGGCTGCCACCTTGGCGACTTTGCTGCACCGAGCCCCAGCGGCGCAAGTAGCTATCGCTCAGGCCGATGAAGTGCTCTGCGTTCCGCTGTCTCGGCAACGGCTTCGCGAACGGGGGTTCAACCAATCTGCGCTGATCGCGCATGCGCTGGCTCCAGAAAAAGCCAACTCCCATGCATTGCTGCGCCTGCATGACACTGCCGCGCAAAGCGGCTTGAATCGATCGCAGCGTTTGAACAACCTGCGCAACGCGTTCATGGTGGAACCCAACATCACTTCGCAACTGAAGGGCAAGCGGGTGATCGTGGTGGACGATGTGATGACTACGGGTGCCACGCTCAACGCCATAGCCGCCACCTTGCGCGCTGCGGGTGTCGAGCACATCACTGCGATGGTGATTGCGCGCACCGAAAGAGACTGAGCACGCCCCGCGCTCTAGCGCGGGGAGCCGCACTTGCCTCAGGCTCCTTTGCGCCACCGAGCCTGCAGGGCAATGATCTCTCCCATGATGCCTCGGCGGAATGCGAGCACGCACACCACGAAGATCAGACCTGTGACCACGGTGACCGACTCGCCCAGGGTCTTGAACCATTCCACGCTGGTCATCATGGCCAGCAAGTTGCCCAGCTCACCAATCTTGTTCTCCAGCAAGACGACCACGGCCGATCCCACCAGAGGTCCCGACAGGGTGCCCAGGCCGCCCACCAGGTTCATCAAGATCACCTGCCCGGATGCCGTCCAGTGCACATCAGACAGTGTGGCAAAGCCCAAGACCAGCGTCTTCAAAGAGCCTGCCAGGCCGGCAATCGCTGCCGACAACACAAACGCCAGCAGCTTGTAGCGATGGGTGTCGTACCCCAGAGAGATGGCACGAGGTTCGTTTTCCTTGATGCCTTTGAGCACTTGGCCGAAGGGTGAATGGATGGTACGCACGATCAGACAAAAAGCCGCCACCACGATCACCAGGGCCACGTAATACATGGTCACATCGTTTTGCAGATCAATCAGGCCGAGCAGCTTGCCGCGTGGCACGCCCTGCAGACCATCTTCACCACCAGTGAAGGGCGCCTGCAGACAGACGAAGAACAGCATCTGCGCCAGGGCCAGGGTGATCATCGAGAAGTAAATGCCCTGGCGCCGAATGGCAAGCCAGCCGAAGATCAGCCCCAGCAAGGCACCACCGAAGGTGCCTAGCAACAGGCCGACTTCAGGGGTCAGACCCCAGACTTTCATCGCGTGACCAGCCACGTACGCTGCGCCGCCGAAGAAGGCCGCGTGGCCGAAGGAGAGAAGCCCGGTGTAGCCCAGCAGCAGGTTGAATGCACAGGCAAACAGGGCGAAGCACATGAGCTTCATGACGAACACGGGATACGCACCAACAAAAGGTGCTGCAACCAGGCCCAGCAACAGCAGGCCGTATCCCACATTGGTGATTCTTTTTGAGTTCATGGTGTGGCCCCTTATTTCTCTTTGCCGAACAGGCCGGCGGGGCGAATGAGCAGAACAATCACCATGATGACGAACACCACAGTGGACGATGCTTCGGGATAGAACACTTTGGTAAAGCCCTCCATCACACCCAAGCCGAGCCCGGTCAGGATCGAACCCATGATGGAGCCCATGCCGCCAATCACCACCACGGCGAACACCACGATGATGAGGTTTTGCCCCATGAGCGGCGACACCTGATAAACCGGAGCGGCCAGCACACCTGCAAACGCAGCCAATGCGGCACCGAATGCATAGGTCAAGGTCACCATCACTGGCACATTCACACCAAAGGCTTCCACCAGGCGAGGGTTCTCGGTACCAGCACGCAGGTATGCGCCCAGCTTGGTCTTCTCGATCACGTACCAAGTCGCAATGCAGACCACCACCGACGCCACCACCACCCAAGCACGGTAGTTGGGCATGATCATGAAGCCGAGATTGGTAGCGCCTTCCAGCAGCTCGGGCGTGTCATAGCCGAGGCCAGACACCCCGTAGATGGAACGAAACACGCCTTCGATCAGCAAGGTGATCCCCAGCGTCAGAAGCAGGCCGTAGAGATGGTCTAGCTTGTAGATCCAGCGCAGCAGCGTGCGCTCGATCACGATGCCAAAGATCCCGACCACCAGCGGCGCCAGCAGCAGCATCCACCAGTACCCAATACCCAGGTAGGTCATGGCCATCCAGGTAATGAGCGCCCCCATCATGAACAGCGCGCCGTGCGCAAAATTGATCACGTTGAGCAGCCCGAAGATGACCGCGAGGCCCAAGCTTAGGATGGCATAGAAAGACCCGTTGACCAGCCCCAATAGGAGCTGGCTAAGCAGGCCTGGCAGTGAGACACCGAAAATTTCCATGGGATGCTGCGCTGGTGATAAGTAGAGATCAGGTCAAGGGCGTGTAAAGCGTTACAGCCGAGCGGTTATTTCCAGTGCTGGCACTTGCTCTCGGCCTTGGTGGTGAACACCGCTTCGCCGGGCAGCTTCTTGACCATCTTGTAGTAGTCCCAGGGCTTGGTCGACTCAGATGGCTTCTTCACTTCCATCAGGTACATATCGTGCACGTAACGGCCATCAGCACGGATCTGGCCCTTGCCGAAGAAGTCGTCAATCTTCATCTTCTTGAGCTCGGCCATCACCTTGTCCGCATCGGTGGTCTTCGCGGCAGCCACGGCCTTCAGGTAGGTCATGGTGGCGGAGTAATCAGCCGCTTGAATTTCGCCGGGCATGCGCTTGGTCTTTTCGAAGTAGCGCGCCGCAAACTTGCGGGTATCGTCATTCAGGTCCCAATACCAGCTGGTGGTGAACTGCAGACCTTCGGTGTTGCGCAGACCCATACTGTGGATGTCGCTGATGAAAATCAGCAAACCGGCCAGCTTCATGTTCTTGGTGATGCCAAATTCCTTGGCCGCCTTGATGGCGTTGATGGTGTCACCACCCGCATTGGCCAGACCCAAGATTTGGGCCTTGGAGTTTTGCGCTTGCAGCAGGAAGGACGAGAAGTCAGAGGCGTTCAGAGGATGGCGCACCGAACCGACCACGCTACCACCCTTGGCCTTAACCACTGCTGTCGTATCGGCTTCCAGTGCCTGGCCGAACGCGTAGTCAGCCGTCAGGAAGTACCAGCTCTTGCCGCCTCCGTCCACAATCGCAGAGCCCGTGCCTTTGGCCAGCGCCACGGTGTCGTAGGCATAGTGCACCGTGTAGGGGGTGCACTGCTCGTTGGTCAGGGCCGACGAGCCAGCGCCATTGTTGAAGTAAACGCGTTTCTTCTCTTCTGCGACCTTGGCAATGGCCAGGGCCGTGCCAGAGTTGGTGCCGCCAAACAGCATCGTCACGCCTTGGGTGTCCACCCACTCACGCGCCTTCGAGGCAGCAATGTCGGCCTTGTTCTGGTGGTCCGCCGAGATCACCTCGATGGGCTGGCCCAGCACCTTACCGCCGAAGTCGTCGATGGCCATCTGGATGGCCAGAGCGCCGTTCTTGCCTTCCACGTCGGAGTACAGACTGGACATGTCTGTGATGAAACCGATCTTGACCTTTTCCTGAGCGTGCGCGGCCGAGGTGGCCAGGCCCGCGGCGCCGAGCATGAGGGCCAGCACTGTGAGTTTGTTCTTCATGGATCTGTCTCCTGTGGGTGTGATGAAACGAAAACGAACGGAGGGTTGCTAAGAGCTCAAACGCCCAGCAGCTCGGTGAGCACAGGCATCTTTTGCTCCAGCTCAGCAGCGCCAAACTGCTCAACGATGCGACCATGCTCCATGACATAGAAGCGATCGGCCAACGGTGCCGCAAAACGGAAGTTCTGCTCCACCATCACCACGGTGTAGCCTTTTTGGCGCAACGTCGTGATCATTCGGGCCAGCGCCTGGACGATGACCGGAGCCAGGCCCTCGGAGATTTCATCGAGTAGCAGCAAGTTGGCGCCGGTGCGCAGAATGCGCGCCACTGCCAGCATCTGCTGCTCACCGCCCGAAAGCCGGGTGCCCTGGCTGTCGCGACGCTCCGCCAGATTGGGGAACATGGCATAAATCTCTTGCACCGACATACCCGGTGTGCCCGTCTTGAGCGCAGGCGGCAGCAGCAGGTTTTCTTCGCAAGACAAGCTGGAGAAAATGCCGCGCTCTTCGGGGCAGTAGCCCACGCCCAGGTGGGCAATGCGGTGGGTTGGCAAACCCACGGTTTCCACGCCATTGATCTTGACCGAGCCTTTGCGGGCGCCCGTCAACCCCATGACAGCGCGCATGGTGGTGGTACGGCCAGCGCCATTGCGGCCCAGCAAGGTCACCACTTCACCGGGCTGCACGACGATATCCACGCCATGCAGCACATGCGATTCACCGTACCAAGCCTGCAGGCCACGAATTTCCAGCGCTGGCGTTTTCGATGTGGGAGAGACCATCTCAGTGCGCTCCCTGCAGTTGACCGTCAGTCGTACCCATGTAGGCTTCCATCACTTGGGGGTTGCTTGATACCTCGGCATAAGGCCCTTCGGCCAGTACCGCTCCGCGCTGCAGCACCGTGATGCAGTCGGCAATCGTGGAGACAACTTTCATGTTGTGCTCCACCATCAGGATGGTGCGTCCGGCAGACACTTTTTTGATCAGCTGAGTGACGCGGTCCACGTCTTCGTGGCCCATGCCCTGGGTGGGCTCGTCCAGCAGCATCAGCTCGGGCTCCATCGCCAGCGTGGTGGCAATTTCCAGGGCACGCTTGCGGCCGTAAGGCAGGTTGACGGTGACTTCATCCGCCAGGTCGTCCAGCCCCACCTCGGTGAGCAACTGCATGGCGCGGTCGTCCAGCTGGCGCAGGCTGCGTTCGCTGCGCCAGAAGTGGAAGGAGGTGCCCAGCTTGCGCTGCAAGCCCAGCCGCACGTTTTCGATCAACGTGAGGTGGGGGAAAACCGCCGAAATCTGGAAGGATCGGATGACCCCACGGCGCGCAATCTGCGCGGGCGCCTCCGCCGTGATGTCGTGCCCGTTGAACTGGATCGAGCCCGATGTGGGCACCAGAAATTTGGTGAGCAGATTGAAGCAGGTCGTCTTGCCCGCTCCGTTGGGTCCGATCAACGCGTGAATGGAGCCCCGGCGGACAGCCAGGTCCACGTTGCTGACAGCAGTGAAGCCTTTGAACTCTTTGGTCAGGCTTTGTGTTTTAAGGATCACGTCACTCATTGGGCCTGGTTCACTCCGTGGTGCGGGAAGAAAATTCGCCTGCACTCACGCAGGCGATCTACCGGTCTATTGGCATGCATCGTATGTCTGGACAGACCTTCGCAGGTACTGGTACTAATGCCTATGTAGTAACGCCTATGTACTAACGCCTATGTAGTAATGCCCATGCCAAGCCGCAATGTGTCCACTGACAAACAACCACCAACACCAGGCGCTCCAAGCCCTACCATGGGGGTATTGCGGGCCTGTGACCCCTGCCTTCAAAAGCCTCTCACACCATGTCTTCACCCCGCCCCGACACCCCCAGCCCGCGTGGCAAACCCCGCTCACTGACCGGGCTCCTGCCCTTCCTTCATCCCTACAGAGCGCGCATTGCATGGGCTCTGCTCTGCCTGGTGATGGCGGCACTGGCCACGCTGGCGTTTCCGCTGGCACTGCGCAATCTGATTGACACCGGGCTGGTCTCGGCAGATCGCGCTGACCAGGCCGTGGCGCTGCGGGAGCACTTTGGTGCACTGTTCCTGGTAGCGGTGGCGCTGGGCGTGTTTTCCGCCGCCCGCTTCTATGCCGTGAGCTGGCTCGGCGAGCGGGTCACGGCCGATCTGCGCCAGGCGGTTTACAGCCATGTGCTGCGCCAAAGCCCCCAGTTCTTCGAGAGCACGCAAACCGGCGAGGTGCTTTCACGGCTGACCGCAGACACCACCCTCGTGCAGACCGTGGTGGGCTCGTCGCTGTCGATGGGGCTGCGCAATGCCGTCATGGGCATCGGCGCCTTGGGCATGCTGGTGTGGACCAACCCCTATGTCATGTCGGTGGTGTTGCTGGCCGTGCTGCTGGTGGTGCTGCCCGCCATGTGGATCGGGCGGCGCGTGCGGCGGCTCTCGCGCGACAGCCAGGACCGCGTGGCCGACTCCAGCGCCATCGCAGCCGAAGTGCTCAACGCCATTCCGGTGGTGCAAAGCTACACGGCCGAGCAGCGCGAAGCCTCGCGCTTTGCCACGGCAGCCGAAAGTGCGTTCTCCACCGCCGTGCAGCGCACCCGCGCACGCTCCGTGCTGGTGGCTTTCATCATCATCGCCAACGCCGCCTTGCTGCTCTGGGGGCTGTACCGCGGCACGCAGGCCGTGCTGGCAGGCGAGATGACCGCCGGGCACCTGGGGCAAACCGTGGTGTACGTGATGCTGCTGGCTGGCGCGGTAGCCGTGCTGGGCGAGGTGTATGGCGACCTGCTGCGCGCCGCAGGCGCTACCGAGCGGCTGATGGAACTGCTGGCCAGTGAATCCCCGGTGGCAGAACCCGCCGCCCCCGTGCCACTGCCGGCCACGGGCCAGGGGCTGGCGGTAGAGTTTGCTTCGGTGCAGTTTCGCTACCCCTCACGGCCTGACAGGCCCGCACTGGAGGATTTCTCACTCACCCTGGCCCCCGGAGAGACCGTGGCCTTGGTGGGTGCCAGTGGCGCCGGCAAGACCACCGTTTTCCAGCTGCTGCAACGCTTTTATGACATTGAGCGACCTGCCGGGCACGCCCAGCGCTCCGGCATCTTCTTCAATGGGGTGGACATTCGGGACATCGCCCTCACCACGCTGCGCAGCCACATTGCCACCGTTCCCCAGGACGCGGTGATTTTTGGCACTTCCGCGCTCGAAAACATCCGCTATGGCAACCCTGGCGCGACGGCAGAACAAGTCCACGCGGCCGCCCAGGCGGCATTTGCCCACGACTTCATCATGGCCCTGCCCCAGGGGTACGACACCTTCCTGGGCGAGCGCGGCGTGCGGTTGTCTGGCGGGCAAAAGCAGCGCATTGCCATCGCCCGCGCCATCTTGAAGAACCCGCCGCTGCTGTTGCTGGACGAAGCCACCAGCGCGCTGGACGCCGAGAGCGAACGCATGGTGCAGGCCGCGCTGGACACCGCCATGCAGCGCCACACCGGGCAGCGCACCACCCTGGTCATTGCCCACCGGCTGGCCACGGTGCAAAACGCCGACCGCATCGTGGTGCTGGAGCATGGCCGCATCGTCGAGCAAGGCACCCACGCCACCCTGATGGCTGCCCAGGGCGTGTACGCGCGCCTGGCGCAGCTGCAGTTCACCGCATAAAGCCGGCAACCGGCGCTGCGGCAACGACAATAGCGGGATGTTCCACATTGTTCTTGTCGAGCCCGAAATCCCCCCCAACACCGGCAACGTGATCCGGCTGGCAGCCAACACTGGCTGCACGCTGCATCTCGTGGAGCCACTGGGTTTCTCCATGGAAGACCGGCTCATGCGCCGCGCGGGGCTGGACTACCACGAGTACGCCCAGGTCATCAAACACCGCAACTGGGCTGCGTTTTTGAGCGAGGCCCAGCCCGACCCCACCCGCATGTTTGCCCTGACCACGCGCGGCACGCGCGGCGTGCACGACACGGCGTTTCAGCCGGGCGACTGGCTGGTGTTTGGCTCTGAAACGCGCGGGCTGGCGCCTGAGCTGCGTGACAGCTTCGCCCCTGGCCAACGCCTGCGCCTGACGATGGTGCCAGGGCAGCGCAGCCTCAACCTCTCCAACGCCGTGGCGGTCACGGTGTTTGAGGCCTGGCGGCAAAACCACTTTGCCATGCCCGATCCCTCTTCTGGAAAGACCCCAGCCTAACGGGCATCAGCTCACGGCATCGATGCCAGGGCAGCACTGCTCCAGCTTGCGTTGCTGCACCAGTTCCTGCACCCGTTCGCTCAGAAAGTCGAGAAACATCTTGGTCCGGGCGGGCAGCATGCGCCCTGATGGCAGCGCCGCATACACCGTGTAGCGGGCGAAGATCCACCCTGGCAGCAAATGCACCAGCTCAGAGCGCGCCAGGTGCTCCTGCGCCAGCAAGCGGGGCACCACGGCCACGCCCATGCCATCCAGCGCGGCGCGCATGAGCACCTCGGTGCTGATGGATTGCAACACCACCGACGGCACATCCACATCTTGCGCGGGGCGCTGTCCGTCGTCGCTCAACAGCCGCAGCTTGCGCCCCCCCACAGAATGCACGCGGGCCACGCTGGAATCGCGCAGGTAGTCGTGGTGCTCCAGGTCTTGCGGTTGCAGGGGCAGGCCTTTTCGCTCCAGGTAGGCGGGTGACGCCACCACGATCGACTCACCCTGCATCAACGGCCGGGCCACGATGTTGGCATCAAACCCCTCGGCGGCCACCATGAAGGTCACATCGAATTCGTCCACGCGCGCTGAAGCGTAGGGATCAATGTCGATGTCCAGCATGAGCAGCGGCTGCTGCGCGTGCCAATGGCTCAGCATGGGGGCAAGAAAATTCGTGGCGACCACGGGCGGCGCCACCACACGAACGGTGCCACGCAAGTCGCGGGTACTGGCGGCAGCGGCGGCTTCAGCGTCCTCGATCTCGTGCAGGATGGCCCGCACGCGGGCCAGATAGGCATCTCCCGCTTCGGTCAACGCCAGCTTGCGCGTGGTGCGCTGTAGCAAGCGCGTGCCCAGGTGCTGCTCCAGGTCGGCCACCAGCCGGGTCACCACCGGGGGCGAGAGTTCCAGCAAACGGGCGGCCGCTGCAAAACCACCCTCATCAACAACGGTCTGGAACACCCGCATGGTCAAAAGTCTATCCATTTGGGCAATTATTCATCAGCATTCTTTTTGATTGTTTCTTTTTTCGGAATGATTAATTGCCGTGCATGCTATTTTTCAAAGGGAAAACCCTAGATAAAGTTCACCCCATCGATGAGCGATGCCGCCAGGGACACTCACCGAGGCAGGGGCCCACCGGCACATGGTGTACCGGGGCAGGCCTTGAGAAAAGCTCAATTTTGAAAGGGAATTTTCATGAACTCGTACCGCACACTCGCCGTTGCCGCCCTCGCTTTCAGCGCCTTCGCCGCCCAGGCTGACTCCGCCGTGCCCCGCGATGGCGACTGGAACAGCTACCCGCTGACCAGCCAGACCCACTCTTCCCTGACCCGTGAAGCCGTGGTGGCCGACTTGGTGGCCTCACGCGCCGCAGGCACCCTGCCCCGTGACGGTGAGTGGTACAACGTGCCCGCTCCTTTGAACATCCAAGGCGTCACAGCCACGGCCGGCACCGATGCAGGCAAGAATTCGGTAGCCGCCTCCCAGTCGGGCCGCAGCACTGCTGCTGAATAAATAAGCCAGGCGCCACCATCAAAAAAGGCCTGCCGGGAGAAACCCCGGCAGGCCTTTTTGCTGGTGTGAAGAGAAAAGAGATAGTCAGGCCGCAGCGCCATAGTTGCGCGCCAGCGATTCGGCCACGCACACGGGCTTGTCGCTGCCTTCGCGCTCCACCGTCACCAGCCAGGTCATTTGCATGCCATCGGGCTCAATGCGCTCGGCAGCCTGCAGCAGCAACCGGGCGCGCAGACGGCTGCCCACCGGCACGGGGGCTGTAAAGCGCACGCGGTTGAGCCCATAGTTCACGCCCATGCGGGCACCCTCGATGGCGATGCCTTGGTCAAAGAACTTGGGAATCAACGACAGCGTGAGAAAGCCGTGCGCGATAGGCGCTCCGAAGGGCCCGGTCTTGGCACGTTCAGGGTCCACGTGGATCCACTGGTGGTCGCCCGTGGCGTCGGCAAACAGGTTGACTTGCTCTTGCGTGATGGTGATCCAGTCGGTCACGGCCACTTCCTGGCCCACGCAAGCGCTGACTTCGGTGTAAGAGCGGAAGGTTTTCATCGCCCCAATGTAGCGCCGCGCCGGGGAGCGGGCTTGTCCGGCACGTGACAGGACGGGCCACCCTTGGGGCGCGGGTGAAGCTCAGGCGGTCAGACACCCCATCAGGCGTCCAGCCACTGACAAATGCTTTGCCACTGCTCCAGGTCGCGCGCCACGCGGGTGGTGGCTCCCACGTCAAACACCGAGAGCCCCTGGGCCGCCAGATGCACATAGTTTTGCGTGTCGCGCACATAGCCCAGCACGGGCAGGCCCAGGCCTTCCACAAAGTGGTGCAGCTGTTCGGCCGAGCGGGTGCGCTCGTCAATGCGCATGCCCACAATGCCCACTTGCACGCCAGCGGCGTGGCGGTGTTCGCGCAGCTTGTCGAGAAACGCCTGGGTGGCGTAGATGTCGAAGATGCTGGGCTGCAGCGGCACGATGACCTTGTCGGCCATCTTGAGCACGTCTTTCAGGGCGCTGCCGTGCAGGCCTGCGGGCGTGTCGAGCACCGCGTGCGTGGTGCCCTTGGGCGGCTTGGCCAGGGCATCCACATCGGTGTCCCACCGGCCGATGGGGGCCACGGTGGCGGGGCGCAGGCTCAGCCACAGGTGGGCAGATTTTTGGGGGTCCACATCGCCCAGGATGACCGGATGCCCCTGGCTGGCGTAGTAACCCGCCACGTTTGTCGAAAGGGTGGACTTGCCCACACCCCCCTTGGGATTGGCAACAACAACCACTGGCATGTTGACCTCCTGGCAAAGAAAATAACAAACAAAAACAGGTGCTAGCGCTTATTCAGCAAGCGCTACCAGCTACCAAATCCATAGCAAACCACCCACCTTGCACACACGCAGCGCAGGGCTGGGCAAACACCTCAGGCGTGCTGGCCGCCGCGCTTGACGAAGAACAGGCCCGCACCCACCGCCATCAGCAACCCGCCAAAAACGCGATTTTGCATGCGCATGGCGCGGGCGCTGCGCATGAGGCGGCGCAGGGCGCTGGCACCGGCAGCGTAGCCGTGCATCACCACCACGTCCACCGCCACGGTGGTCGCGGCCATGACCAGCAGCTGCGTCCACAGCGGGCGCGTGTCGGTCATGAACTGGGGCAGCACCGCCACCATGAAGATGATGCCCTTGGGGTTGGTGGCGTTGGTCAAAAAACCGGCCAGGCAGCGCTTGGTCCACGGGCCAGCGGGTGCCGCTTCGTCGCCGTGAAGGGGGGAGTTGTCGCCCGCCCGCCACTGGCTGAAACCCACGTAAATCAGGTAGCAGGCGCCCGCCACCTTCACCACGCTGAAGGCCACTTCAGACGCCAGCAGCAGCGATCCCACGCCCGCCCCGGCAATCACCAGGATGAGTAGCAGCCCGAGTTGCAAGCCCAAAATGGTGGCGCTGGCCTTGCGCACGCCGTACGAGAGCCCGTGGCTCATCGACAGCACGGCGCCCGAGCCGGGTGACACCGCAATCAGGCAAGACGCCGCAAAAAACGCCAACCAGGTCTGGAAATCCATAGCAAACACCGCGATGAGGAGCCGAGGGGGGGGACAGCATCATAGCGCCTTCTTTGCAAAGAAAGTGGCCTTGCGGCAAGCCAGACAAGCGCAGAATGCTATTAAAAAAATAGCGATAATTCCGCACTGGGCGGCGGTGCCAAAATCCTGCAGCCCCTCCCCTCCAGCCTTCACCTCTTTTAGTCCTCATGGAACACGCACCCACCTGGCTCACCTACGGACTGATGTACCTGAGCGCCGCCGTGCTGGCAGTGCCCCTGGCCAAGGCGCTGGGGCTGGGCTCCATCATTGGCTACCTGGCGGCAGGCATTGCCATTGGGCCGTGGGGCCTGGGGCTGGTGAGCAATGTGCAAGACATCCTGCACTTTGCCGAGTTTGGCGTGGTGCTCATGCTCTTCTTGGTGGGGCTGGAGCTGCAACCCAGCCGCCTTTGGGCCATGCGCCGCCCCATCTTCGGCACCGGCAGCGCGCAGGTGCTGGGCTGCGCGGCCGTGCTGTTTGCGGCAGGCTGGCTTGCCGGGCTGCCCTGGCGCATCAGCCTGGTGGCGGCGCTGGGGTTGGCGCTGTCGTCCACCGCCATTGCGCTGCAGGTGCTGGCCGAACGCAACCTCATGCGCACCAGCAGCGGGCGGGCGGGCTTTTCGATCCTGCTGTTCCAGGACGTGGCGGCCATCCCCATCCTGGCGCTGCTGCCCCTGCTGGGCGCGGCCGCTGGGGCTGGCGATGAGCATTCGGCAGGCGAGGTGCTGCTGGAGGCCCTGAAGATCGTCGGCGTGATCGGAGCCATCGTGCTCGGCGGCCGCCTGCTGCTGCGCCCCCTGCTGCGCTGGATTGCCAAGAGCCGCACGCCTGAAATCTTCACCGCCGCCTCGCTGCTGCTGGTGGTGAGCATTGCGTATTTGATGGTGATGGTGGGCCTGTCGATGGCGCTGGGCGCCTTTCTGGCCGGGGTGCTGCTGGCCGACAGCGAATACCGCAGCGAGCTGGAAGCCGACATCGAGCCCTTCAAGGGCCTGCTGCTGGGCCTGTTCTTCATCGCGGTGGGCATGAGCATTGACTTTGGCGTGCTCATGCGCTCTCCCTGGCTCATGGCGGGCATCCTGCTGGGCTTTCTGGCCCTGAAGGCAGTGGTGATCTACACCCTGGCCAAAGTGGCAGGCGTGCCCTACCAGGAGCGGCCCGTGTTCACCCTGCTGCTGGCGCAAGGGGGCGAGTTTGCCTTCGTGGTCTTCCAGGCCGCCGCAGGGGCGCAGGTGTTTTCGGCCGAAACGGCCTCGCTGCTCATCGGCGCGGTGGCGCTTTCCATGCTCATCAGCCCGCTGCTGCTGGTGCTGATAGACCGCGCCCTGCTGCGCCGCTACGCCCAGCTCAAGACCGCCACCCCGCCCGCGCAAGAGATCTCGGAACCACAAGAGGCTCCGGTCATCATCGCCGGCTTCGGCCGCTACGGGCAGATCGTGGCGCGCGTCATGCTGAGCCAGGACATCCCCACCACCGTGCTGGACCACAGCGTGGAGATCCTCGAAATCGCCCGCGCCTTTGGCTACCGCGTGTTTTATGGCGACGCCACCCGGCTGGACCTGCTGCGCATCGCCGGGGCCGAGCACGCCCGCGTGCTGGTGGTGGCGGTGGACGACCCCGAGCAATCCCTCAAGATCGTCACCCTGGCGCGCAAACACTTCCCCCAATTGCAGGTGGTGGCCCGCGCACGCGACCTGACCCACTGGAACAAGCTGCGCGACCTGGGCGTGACGCTGGTGCAGCGCGAACTGTTCGAATCCAGCCTGGCCAGCGCCCGCACCGTGCTGGAGCTGATGGGCCTGTCAACCGCCGAGGCCAGCACCTTCACCGACCGCTTCCGCAAACACAACATCGCCCTGGCCGACCGCATGTACCCGCACCACAAAGACCAGGCCAAATACATCGCCGTGGCCCGCGAAGGCCGTGCTCAGTTGGCCGAGCAAATGGCCAAGGAACGCCAGGAACATACCGAGCGCGAAGCCAAGGCCCAGGTCTACCCAGGGTATGGCGGAGCAGACTTGCCCGATGACGCTCCCGAAGCCCACCCAAACAAAGATACCCATCAAAATGGCCTCTAGCGCTTACCCATCAAGCGTAAGCAGCTATTTATTTCATAGCAACCTCACCCCTCATGCCCAGGCGCGGCACAATCGCGCCCATGAAATGGATCGACGCCCCCTGGATTGAACTGCTGCGCATCGCCCTGGAAGTGGCGGCCACCGTGGCCTTTGCCTTATCAGGCGTGATGATGGCGGCGCGCAAGCGGTTTGACGCGGTGGGTGTGTGCGTGGTGGCGTTTGTGTCGGCCTTCGGCGGCGGCACGCTGCGCGACTTGCTGCTGGACCAGCGGCCCTTTTTCTGGGTGCGGCACACCGAGTTTGTGTGGGGCATCCTGCTGCTCAGCCTGGCCGCCATGCTGTTCATGCGCCAGCGGCACTTTCAACCCACCGAGCGCGCCATGCTGCTGCCCGACGCCATCGGCCTGGGGCTGTTCGCTGCCGTGGGCGTGGACATTGCCACCGCTGTGGGCATGCCCGCGCTGATTGCCGTGATGATGGGCGTGACCACCGGCGTTTTTGGCGGCGTGCTGCGCGATGTGCTGTGCAACGAGGTGCCCCAGGCATTCAGCGACCACCGCCCCTACGCGCTGTGCGCCTTTGCCGGCGGCTGGGCCGATGTGGCACTGCGGCAGGTGGAGGGCACCGTGGTCAGCCCCTTGCTGGCGTGTGTGCTGATCACGGCCGGTCTGCGGGGTTTGGCGCTGTGGCGCAACTGGGAGCTGCCCGCCTGGCGGGTATGAACGGGGCCAGGCCGTAAAATCGCGCACCCAGCCCCTGGATGTACACCACGAATTGCTGACCCCCATGAACACACCTTTTTGCCCTCCCTCCCACGCAGTTGCCGAACCCGCGGCACGCGGGGCCCTGCGCCGCCGCTGGCGTACCCCGCTGGCGGCCGCAGCGCTGATAGCCGCCGCAAGCATCGCTGCACTGACCCCCGCCCAGGCGCAGGTGGTCAACCCGCTGGGCGCCGTGCGCAACTTTCCTGACGCTGCAGAGCGCGGCACGCTGACCATCCTGGGGGTGCAAGAGGCGCGGCTCAACAGCCGCGACATCCGCATGGCCCCCGGCATGCGCCTGTTCAGCCCGCAAAACACACTGGTGCCACGCCACACCGTGATCGGCCAGACGTACAAGGTCAACTACGTGCTTGAAGCCAGCACCGGCATGCTGCACGCGGCCTGGATCCTGAGCGAAGCCGAGGCGGCCAAGCCGCTCAAGGGCAAGAACCCTGCGCCCACCAACATCACCACGGACAACGTTCTGAAGTAACGCGTCCGGCCGCCGCACCTGCGGCAGCGTTTCGGCCCCTCAGGATCCTTGGGGCTACCCCACCCTCAGTCACCGCGCCCCGTGGGCAGCGGTGTTTGCTTGCTATTTGTGAAATTGCCATGGCCAAAAAAGTCTTTATCAAAACCTTCGGCTGCCAGATGAACGAGTACGACTCGGACAAGATGGCCGACGTGCTCAATGCCGCCCAAGGCTACGAGCCCACCCAGAACGTGGACGAGGCCGACCTCATCCTTTTCAACACCTGCTCGGTGCGCGAAAAAGCGCAAGAAAAGGTCTTCAGCGACCTGGGCCGCATCAAGCACCTGAAGGCACGCGGCGTGAAGATTGGCGTGGGCGGTTGCGTGGCCAGCCAGGAAGGCGCCGAAATCATCAAGCGCGCCCCCTATGTGGACGTGGTGTTCGGCCCGCAAACCCTCCACCGCCTGCCCGAGATGTTGAACCAGCGCGAGCAACTCGACAAACCCCAGGTGGACATCAGCTTCCCCGAAATCGAAAAATTCGACCACCTGCCGCCCGCGCGCGTCGAAGGTGCCTCGGCCTTTGTGTCGATCATGGAAGGCTGCAGCAAATACTGCAGCTACTGCGTGGTGCCCTACACCCGTGGCGAGGAAGTAAGCCGCCCGTTTGACGATGTGCTGGTGGAAGTGGCCGGACTGGCCGACCAGGGCGTGAAAGAAATCACCCTGCTGGGCCAGAACGTGAACGCCTACCTGGGCAAGATGGGTGGCACGGCCGAGATTGCCGACTTTGCGCTGCTGCTGGAATATGTGTCGGAAATCCCCGGCATCGAACGCATCCGCTACACCACCAGCCACCCCAACGAGTTCACACCCCGGCTGATCGAGGCCTACGCCAAGCTGCCCAAGCTGGCCAGCCACCTGCACCTGCCGGTGCAGCACGGCAGCGACCGCATTTTGATGGCCATGAAGCGCGGCTACACCGCCATGGAATACAAGAGCACGGTGCGCAAGCTGCGCGCCATTCGCCCCGACCTGGCCATGAGCAGCGACTTCATCGTGGGCTTCCCCGGCGAGACCGAAGACGACTTCAACAAGATGATGAAGCTGATCGACGACATTCACTTCGACAACAGCTTCAGCTTCATCTTCAGCCCCCGCCCTGGCACGCCCGCCGCAGGCCTGCACGACGACACGCCGCACGACGTGAAGCTGCGCCGGCTGCAGCATCTGCAGAGCGTCATCAACGCCAACATCAAGTCCATCAGCGAAAGCCGTGTGGGCACGGTGCAGCGCATTCTGGTGGAAGGCGCTTCCAAGCGCGATGCAGGCGAGCTGATGGGCCGCACCGAATGCAACCGCGTGGTCAACTTTGCCGGCCAGCCCCGCTTGGTGGGGCAGATGGTGGATGTGACCATCACCGAGGCCAAGGCCTACACCCTGCGCGGCGAGGTGCTGGTGCGCGAGGGCGCAGCCCTCACCGCCTGACTTTCACCGCCTGCCCCTCACGGCCATGGCCCAGGAAGCCACCAGCCCCGCCAAGGCCCGGCACTACGGCCCGTCCTTCCAGCAACTGCTGCTGCTCGCGTTCTTGCTGATCGCGGGCTTGCTGGGCACCAGTGCGCTGCGCACGCTGTTCACGCTGGAAGCGCTGATGACCGAAAGCCAGGCCAGCGCCGCACAGGCAGCGGCCCTGAACGTGGCCGCGCAAACCCTGAACCAGCGGGGCCAGGCGCTGGAGCGTGCAGCGCGCCAGTCACTGGTGCTGGGCGATGCACAACTGCGCCAGAGCTTTGACGACATGGCGGCCGATGCGCGGCGCCTGGTGCAGCAGCTGGAAGACGCGGGGCTGCCGCCCGAGCACGCCCGGCAGTGGCGCTGCCATATGGACACCGTGCACGAGCTGCTGCGCGCGCCGCCCGGCTTGTCGCTGGAGCACGAACGCAGCGTGGCCGATGAATTTGTGGCGCTGGACAACCTGCACGCGGCCATCAGCCAGGCGGTGCAGGAACTCAACGCGCGCAAGAGCAGCGAACTCGACGCCATGGTGCAGGCCAGCCGCGAAGCCGTCACGCACCAGCTGCTGGGCGCCATCGTGCTGGCCCTGGTGCTGGCACTGTCTCTGGGCGTGTGGCTGGCGCGGCCCTTCAAGCGGCTGGAACGCGCCATTCGCCGCCTGGGCGAGAACCAGCTGGAGCGGCCCGTGGCCATCACCGGCCCGGCCGACGTGCGCCGCGTGGGCCAGCAGCTGGAATGGCTGCGCCTGCGGCTGCTGGAGCTGGATGCCGACAAGGCGCGCTTTTTGCGCCATGTGTCGCACGAACTCAAAACCCCGCTGGCCGCGCTGCGCGAAGGCGTGGCCCTGCTGCAAGACGGTGTGACCGGGGAGCTGACCGAGGGCCAGAAGGAAGTGGCGCAGATCCTGCACCAGAACACGCTGGTGCTGCAAAGCGAGATCGAAGCGCTGCTGCGTTTCAACGCGGCGGCGTTTGAAGCCCGCCAGCTGCAGCGGCGCGAAACCGAACTCATCGGCCTGCTGGAAGACCTGGTGGAAAGCCAACGCCTGCAGTGGCAGGCCCGCCAGCTGCGGGTGGAGGTGAGCGGCGAGCGCACTACCTTGCAGCTGGACCCCGAAAAAATCGCCTCGGCCGTGGGCAACCTGCTGTCCAACGCCATTCGCTTTTCGCCTGAACAGGGTAGGGTACGCTTGGCCGTTTCGCGCGCGCCCGGTGCGGTGCTGATTGACGTGTCCGACCAGGGGCCCGGCGTGGCCCCGGCAGACAAGGCCCATGTGTTCGAGCCCTTCTTCCGTGGTGAACGCCAGCCAGAAAACGCGGTGCGCGGCACCGGGATCGGGCTGTCCATCGTGCAGGAATACATCCATGCCCACGGCGGGCGCGTGCACCTGCTGGGCGAAGCGCCCCACTCTTTTTTCCGAATCGAACTCCCTGATGCATCCTGAAGCCACCCACCCCCGCCACACGCCGCGCCACCCTCTGCTGTGGGGGGTGGCCTTGTGCGTGGCGGTGCTGGCCGGCTGCGCCACCTCAGCTCCGCAGCCGCAAGCGGCCGAAGCGATCGAGGTGGCACCACCAGCGGCCACGGCAGAGGCCAACCGGACGCCAGCGCCCACGCCGCCAGAGCCGGCCCTGCCCGAGCTGGAAGAGCCCGCATCCCCCGCCAAAGACCTGCTGCGCGACACGCTGGCCTATGCCGACCGCGCGCTTGACGCCAGCGCCACCACCCTGGCGCGCGAGATGGCCCGCCTCTCGGTGCCCGACGACACCAAGCCCGCCCGCCACCTGCGGCTGGCACTGCTGCTGGCCCAGACCCGACAGCCCGCAGACACGACCCGCGCGCTGGGCCTGGTGCAGCGCACCTTGGCCGACGCCAACGCGCAGGACCTGCACCCCCTGGCAAGGCTGCTGGAAGCGCGGCTGACGCACCAGCGGCGGCTGGAGGAACAACTGGAGCGACAAGGCCAGCAACTGCGCGATGCCCAGCGCCGCAACGACCAGCTGAGCGAGCGGCTCGAAGCCGTGCGCGCCATCGAACGCAGCCTGCAAACACGCCCAGCGCCTGCGACTGCATCGCCTTCCGCTCCCGCTGCGGGCGCCAGCAGCCCGGGCAACGGCACCAAACCCTGACCCCCACGCCATGCCTTCCTCCACGCCCCCATCACGCCCGGCCCAGCACCGCATCCTGGTGGTGGACGACGATGCCGACATGCTGCGCCTGCTCTCGCTGCGCCTGAAGGCGGCGGGGCACGAAGTGGTGGCTGTGGGCTCGGCCGAGGCGGCCCTGGCCCAGCTCGACATTGCCCGGCCGCAGCTGGTGCTGAGCGACGTACGCCTGCCCGGCAAGGATGGCCTGGCGCTGTTTGACGAAGTGCACGCGCGCCACCCCTCGCTGCCCGTCATCCTGCTCACTGCGCACGGCACCATTCCTGATGCAGTGCAGGCCACCGCGCGCGGTGTGTTCACCTACCTCACCAAGCCCTATGACGGCAAGGAACTGCTGGAAAAAGTGGCCGAGGCCCTGGCCCTGAGCGCCCCTGCAGTGCACCAGGCGCATGACAACCAGGCGTGGCGTGCCGATATCGTGAGCCGCTCGGCCCGCATGACCGATGTGCTGTCCGAAGCGTTCATGGTGGCGCAATCCGATGCGAGCGTGCTGCTGCTGGGCGACAGCGGCTCGGGCAAGGAATTGCTGGCCCAGGCCATCCACCGCGCAAGCCCTCGCGCCTCCAAGCCCTTTGTGGCGGTGAACTGCGGCGCGATTCCCGAAGCGCTGCTCGAATCCGAACTGTTCGGCCACGTCAAAGGGGCGTTCACCGACGCCGTGAGCAACCACAAGGGCCTGTTCCAGGCGGCCGATGGCGGCACGCTGCTGCTGGACGAAATTGGCGACATGCCGCCCGCGCTGCAGGTCAAGCTGCTGCGGGTGCTGCAGGAGCGGGCCGTTCGGCCCGTGGGCGCGAGCCAGTCCATCCAGATCAACGTGCGCATCATCTCGGCCACGCACCGCAATCTGGAAGCCGCCATGGCCGCAGGCCAGTTCCGCGAAGACCTGTACTACCGGCTCAACGTCGTCACGCTGCTGCTGCCCACCCTGGCAGAGCGGCGCGAAGACATCGCGCTGCTGGCCAACCACTTTCTGGACAAGCTGGCCCACAAATACGACAAGCGCCTGTCTGGCTTTGCGCCTGAAGCCCTCAAGGCCCTGACCACCGCGGCTTGGCCCGGCAATGTGCGCCAGCTTTACAACGTGGTCGAGCAGGTGTGCGCGCTGTCCACCTCGCCGCTGGTGCCGCTGTCGCTGGTGCAGCGGGCCCTGCGCATTCCGTCGGCCCAGGTGCTGAGCTTTGCCGAAGCCCGGCAACGGTTTGAGCGCGAATACCTGGTGGGCCTGCTCAAGATGACCGACGGCAACGTGGCCGACGCCGCACGGCTGGCCCAGCGCAACCGCACCGAGTTTTATCGGCTGCTGCAAAAACACGCACTCACGCCCGGCCAGTTCAAGGCGGACGGCGCCATTGGCGACGATGTCGCCGATGAGCGACAAGAGTAAGTACCTGATTTGCAAAGATTTTGCGCCCCGCACGGGGCAAAGCGTCGCCTGCAGGCGACAAAAACGCGGCATCCAGCCGCCTTCAGGGCCCTTGGCACGTACCTGCACAATTTTTTACACGTTTCAGTGCATTCAAACCGTTGATTTAAAAGCATTTTCTCAAGCTGGCACAGGGTTTGCCCTAGTACTGGCATGCAAGCTGTTTTTTCCTCCTTTATTTCGCGCCCGCACCGGGTGGGGCTGCGTGCCGTGGCATTGTGTGCCGCGCTCATGGCCTCGGGTGTCCACGCGCAGACGGTGGACCTGGAGCACATCACCCAGCTGGCCAAGCAGCGCGCAGCGCAACCCTACAGCGCTGCCCATGGGCGCCTACCTCCTGCGCTCGCCGCGCTGAACTACGACCAGGTGCGCGACATTCGCTGGCGCCCCGAACGTGCCTTGTGGCGTGCCGAGCAGTTGCCGTTTGAGGCCATGTTCTTCCACCTCGGTCTGTACCAGCGCGAGCCGGTGCTCATCAACGAGGTGTCGCCCCAAGGCACGCGCCACATCCCCTACCGCACGGCCGACTTTGACTATGGCAAAAACAAGGTGCAGCCCCAAGCTTGGGGCGACCTGGGGTTTGCAGGCTTTCGGCTGCACCACCACCTGAATTCGCCCGCGTACAAGGACGAGCTGGTGGTCTTCCAGGGCGCCAGCTACTTTCGGGCACTGGGCGCGGGCCAGCAGTACGGCCTGTCGGCACGGGGCCTGGCCATTGACACCGTGGGCGGCAAGGGCGAGGAATTTCCGCGCTTTACCGAATTCTGGCTGGTGCGCCCGCAACCAGGCGACACGCAGGCCACCGTCTATGCGCTCATGGATTCGCCCCGCGCCACCGGGGCCTACCGCTTCGACATTCAGCCGGGCGTGCAGACGGTGACCACCGTGCGCGCGCGCATCTTTGTGCGCGGCGGCAGCGCAGGCCCCATCAAGACGCTGGGCATTGCGCCGCTGACGAGCATGTTCCTGTCTGGTGAAAACCAGCCGCGCAAGGACGACTTCCGCCCCGAGGTGCATGACTCCGACGGCCTGATGGTGGCCACGGGCGAAGGCGAATGGCTGTGGCGCCCGCTGCAAAACCCCCGGCAGGTGCTGGTCACGTCGTTCGCCACCACCAACCCCAAGGGTTTCGGGCTGATGCAGCGCGACCGGCAGTGGAGCAGCTACGAAGACGTGGAAGCCCGCTACGAACGCCGCCCCAGCGCCTGGGTGCGCCCCTTGCACCCCTGGGGCCCCGGCCGTGTGGAACTGGTGCAACTGCCCACGCCCGACGAAACCCACGACAACGTGGTTGCCTACTGGGTGCCCCAGCAGTTGCCCGCCCCCGGCACACCGCTGGAAGTCAGCTACGAGCTGGCATGGCAGGGCGACCAAGGGGCTGGGCAGCAACGCCCACCCGGCGCCTGGGCCACGCAGTCGCGCAAAGGCGTGGGCTACACACAGCAAAGCGCCGAAGCGCTGCGCACGCAGGTGCAGTACGTGATCGATTTCACCGGCCCGGCACTGCACGACCTGAAGGCCGACGCACCCGTCAAAGCAGTGGTGACCAGCGATGCCAACGGCCGCGTGCTGGAAAGCGGCGTGTACCGCAACCCGGCCACCGGCCAGTGGCGCATGACGCTGCGCGTGGAGCGCCTGCGCAAAGACCAGCCCATTGAATTGCGAGCCTTTCTTCAACACCTCCAACACGCTGTGAGCGAAACATGGACCCACGTCATTCTTCCCGAGTAGGCCCGAGCGCACCCCGTTTGCAGACACAGGAGCCGCCGATGCATCACCCCCACACAGCTCCCCGCAGCCTTGACCTGCAGGCCACCGCTGCGCGCAGCCCCGTGCGCGAAGTGCGCCATCCCAACAGCGTGACAGCCCCACCTGTGCACCGCGGATCGATGCCTGCGCTGCCGTGGCAGGGTTTCTGGAAAAGCGTGGCACGCGCGCTGACGGGCCGCGCGCCCCGAGTAGAAGGCGCAGAATCCGCCGCCCCGGCCCAGCCCTGGCAGGCCGCCGCCCAGCGCCGCCGCTGGACCTTTGCCCTGCTGGTGCTGTGCAGCACGGTGCTGGCCAGCGTGCTGTTTGCCCAGGTGCAGCCCGCGTATGAAAGTGCGTGGCTGGGCTGGGGGCAAATCGCCCTGTTTGCCCTGCTCTCTGCCTGGGTGGTGTCTGGCTTCATGACCGGGATGATGGGCTTTTGGGTCATGCTGCGCGGCGACAGGCATTCGCTCTCGGCCCGCAGCGTGGCGGGGCACACGCTGTCGCCCGAGGCGCGCACTGCCATCATCATGCCCATCTGCAACGAAGACGTGGCCACCGTGTTTGCCGGGCTGCGCGCCACCTGCGAATCGGTGGCAGCCACCGGCCACGGACAGACGTTTGACGTGTTCGTGCTGTCCGACAGCTACGACAGCGACATTGCCCGCGCAGAACGCGCCGCCTGGGAAGACCTGCGCATGGCACTGGCCGCCAACCCGCAGCAGCCGCAGGTGCAGGTGTACTACCGCCTGCGCAAGCGCCGCACTCACCGCAAGGCCGGCAATGTGGCCGACTTCTGCCGCCGCTGGGGCAAGGATTACAAGTACATGGTGGTGCTGGACGCCGACAGCGTGATGAGCGGCGACTGCATCGTCTCCATGGCCAAGCTCATGGAAGCCAACCCTACGGCAGGCATCATCCAGACGGCTACGCAAGCCATCGGCCACGTCACGCTGCACGCGCGTGCGCAGCAGTTCGCCTCACGCGTCACCGGCCGCCTGTTCACGCTGGGCATGCAGTTCTGGCAACTGGGTGAATCGCACTACTGGGGGCACAACGCCATCATCCGCGTGGAGCCCTTCATGCAGCACTGCGCGCTCGCGCCCATCCCTGGCAAGGGTGGCTTGGCAGGCGGCATCATGAGCCACGACTTCGTGGAAGCCGCACTGATGCGCCGCGCGGGCTACCACGTGTGGCTGGTGGCCGACCTGGTGGGCAGCTACGAGCAGCAACCGCCCGACCTGCTGGCCGAACTGCAGCGCGACCGCCGCTGGTGCCAGGGCAACCTGCAGAATGCGCGCCTGATGGCCGAGCCCGGCATCCACCCCGTGCACCGCTCCATGTTCGTGACGGGTGCCATGGCCTACCTGTCGGCCCCGCTGTGGCTGGCCTTCATGACGCTGGGCACTGCCCTGTGGGTGTCTGGTGCGCCAGTGCTGACCGACTGGCACATCCTGCCCACCGAACTGCTGGCCCTGTGGGCCTGGACGCTGAGCATGCTGTTCCTGCCCCGCGTGCTGGGGGTGCTGGCCGTCTTCATGCGACGTGAGCAGCAGCAGTATGGCGGCGGCTGGAGCCTGCTGAAAAGCGCTCTGCTCGAAAGCATGCTGGCCCTGCTGCAGGCCCCCGTGCGCATGCTGGCCCATTCGCTGTTTGTGCTGGTGGCGCTGACGGGCATTGCGCTGGACTGGAAGTCTCCGCCCCGCGAAGCGCAAGCCGTTCCATGGCGCCACGCCATGGCGCAACTGGCCCCCATGACCGGCGTGATTGCCTTGCTGGCGGCGGGCATTGGCGCCATCGACAGCGGCGCCCTGCTGTGGCTGGCGCCCGTGGGGGTGCCGCTGGCCCTGGCCATTCCCATGGCCGTCATCACCAGCCAGATCGCTCTGGGCCGGTCGATGCGGGCGCAGCGCTTCTTGCTCATTCCCGAAGAGGCGTGGTCGCCCCCCGTGTTGCGCCGGGCCTGGCGCCATGCCCAAAGGCTGGCGCAGCCGGGGCCGACCCTGGCCCCGACAGCGGCCATGGCCTGACAAAGGCCAGAAGCGGGCCCCCTCGCTTACCTTCCCTGGGGGGCTTTTGTGACAAATGCCACACATTCTTGAAGCCGGCGCAAGCGCCGGCTTTTTTGTTTTTCGCTATTTTTTTGATAGCTTCCTGCGCTTTCCCTGCCTGCCTCAGAGGCCGAAAAGGCATGTGGCAAACGTACTGTGACAGGGCCTGGGAGCCTTATGGCCGTCACTTACGATACGGCCCCGACAGCCAGCAGCGCCTGCCACCGGCCACCGCGGCCAGCCCTACAGGGCTCAGCGTGACGCCGGGCCAGATCAACCGAATGCCACCGCACCGGCAACCCTGCAGGCCCGGCCTCCATCCACCATTTTTCGCAAAACCACCACCATGTTCTCCACTGCCACAGCACCTCCCGGCGGGGCCTTCTTTCTGCCGGAGCCTTGTGGGCCGCCGTGCTGGCTGCGGGCTGCGCCACCGCCCCCGAACCTGCGCCAGAGCCCGTGGCACCGCCGCCACCAGTGCCTGTGGCCGAAGCGCCCGCCCCCGCGCCCCCACCCCGGCTGATCTTCGCGGGCTTTGCCCTGCACTCGCAGGCCAAGGCCTTCCGCAACGATGTGCTGGCCGCCGAAAAACTGGCCAGACAGATGGACCCCAACGCCCTCATCCTGAAGCTGGCCAACCCCGCGCGCGACCAGCCCAGTGACTGGCCCCAGGCCACGCTGGAAAACTTTGAACTGGTGATGACCAAGATGGCCGAAGTGGCCCGGCCGCAAGACCGGGTGATGCTGCTGATCTCCACCCACTCCAACCCCGGCACGCTGAACATCAACATCGCAGGAAAAAACGCTGCACCCATCACCGCCCGGGGCTTGAGCGATGCGCTGGCCCCGCTGGCCAAGACGCCCACGCTGGTCGTGCTGTCTGCCTGCTACAGCGGCGCCTTTCTGGAGCCCCTGCGCGCGCCCAACCGCGTGGTGCTGACGGCCACCGACGTGCACAAGGCCTCTTTCAAATGCCAGTACACCGGCGAATACACCTTCTTTGCCGACGCGCTGTTCAACCAGGCAGGCGCCGAGCAGTTATCGATCACGCAGTGGATGGGCGCAGCCCAGAAGTCCATCCAGGCGCAGGAAAAGCGCAAGCGCCTGGCAGCTTCGGCGCCCAAGATGTTTGTGGGGGACGAAGCCAAGGCCTGGGCCAGCCAGCCGCTCAAGAGCTGGCTGCAAGCCCGCTGAGCCGGGGCAAGGTCAGAGAGTTTGAGTCTTCTGACCCTGCCCGGGGGGCGAATCACCCGCCCGTCACGGGCGGGAAAAAAGCCACCTCGGCGCCATCGGCCAGCGCGGCGGCTTCGTCGCTCAGGTTCTGGTTCAGGGCCATGCGCACCGCGCGGCCGCGGGCCAGGCTGCTGGCGTGGGCGCCGCCCCGGGCGATGAGTTCATCGCGCAGCGCGCCCAGGGTGGCAGCTGTGGTATCCACCGACTCACTGCCGTGGCCGATGGCCTCGCGGATGGAGGCGAAGTAGCGGACGGTGATCTTCATTGCAGCAGCTCCGAAAAAGCGAGGTATTGCACGGTGTCGCCCGCCGCGATGGTCTGGCCTGCGGGATTGTCCACCAGGCCATCGCCCCAGGCCGCCGAGGTGAGCACGCCCGAGCTTTGGTTGTGGAACAGCTCCAGCCCGCCATCGGGGTGCTGGCGCACCCGTAGAAATTCACGGCGTTTATCGGCCTTGGGCCAATCAAATCGGGCGGTGGCAGCTATTTTTTTAGGAGCAATATCGCGCACGCCTTGCTGGCGCAGCACGAAGGGCCGCACCAGCACGGCAAAGGTCACGAAGCTGGACACCGGGTTGCCCGGCAGCCCCATGAAATGCGCCTTGCCCACAGTGCCGTAAGCGAAGGGTTTACCGGGCTTCATGGCGATTTGCCACAAGTCCAGGCGGCCCAGCGATTCCACGGCGGGCTTGATGTGGTCTTCCTCGCCCACGCTCACGCCGCCGCTGGTCAGGATCAGGTCGTGGTCGCAACTTGCCTGGCGCAGGGCTTCGATGGTGGCCTCGCGCCGGTCGGGCACGATGCCGAAGTCCGTCACTTCGCAACCCAGGCGCAGCAGCATGGCGCGCAAGAAGAAGCGGTTGCTGTTGTAGATGGCGCCGGGGCGCATTTGCTCGGGCGGCACTTCACCGGGCATGACGAGTTCATCGCCGGTGGAGAACAAGGCCACGCGCGGGCGGCGCGCCACCTGCAGCTGGTGCATGCCAATGCTGGCGGCCAGGCCCAGTTCGGCGGGCGACAGGCGCGTGCCGGCCTGCAGCACCACCGCGCCCTGGGTGATGTCTTCGCCCGCGCGGCGAATCCACTGCCCGGCGGCCGGCACGGCATTGATGCGCACCTGGCCCAGGCCTTCAGCGGCAGCCAGGGCTTCGCAGTCTTCCTGCATCAGGATGGCGTCGGCCCCCTCGGGCACCGGCGCGCCGGTGAAGATGCGGGCGGCCGTGCCAGCAGCCAGCGGCTCGCCAGCGCTGCCCGCAGCAATGCGTTGCGACACGGGCAGCACCACGCCAACAGCGACCACATCGGCAAGGCGCACGGCGTAGCCGTCCATCGAGCTGTTGTCTTGCGGCGGCACGTGCAGGGCCGACACGCAGTCTTGCGCCAGCACACGCCCGTCGGCGTTGAAGGTGTCTACAGTCTCCACCCCCGGCAGCGGCTGCGCGTGGGCCAGCAGGTCAGCCAGCGCATCATCCAGGGGCTTGAGGGGCGAGCGGGGTTTCTGGGGGGCGTTCATCGCAGGGCTTCTCCGTGCATTTCCCAGTCGTATTCAAAGCGGTCGGCGTTCTGCAGCATCCAGTCCACCACTTCAGCGGGAGCGTTCAAATCGAGCACCGGCCGCAAGGTGGGCTCGGGCAATTGGTCAGGAGCGTCGGTGGCAATGGCCACGACAAAGCCGTCTTCCGGGTAGCGAACGGGCCGCTCAGATTTGCCGGGCTCTGGCGCGCGCCAGACTTCGATCTTGAGCAGGTCGCTTTCCTTGAAGCCTTCCACCAGCACCCAGTCCACCCCCTGGTACAACTCTGCCAGCAGGTGGTGCACGCTGAGCACGGCGGGCTGTTCAAACTCGCGCACCAGCATCAGGCGCTTGTCTGACGCGGCCACCACCTCAAACGCACCGGCCTCACGGTGGCGGTAGGTGTCCTTGCCGGGGTGGTCCATATCGAAGCTGTGGTGGGCATGCTTGACCACCGACACCCGCAGGCCGCGCAGGCGCAGCTCGGGAATCAATTGCTCTACCAACGTGGTTTTGCCACTGCCGGAGAACCCGGCAAAGCCTACAACCTTCATCCCATGCTCCTTGGTGGGTACCTGTCCGTACGGGCAACCAGTGGCACCGCAACGCAAACAGACACCGCTATGCTATTTATAGCTGCTAGCGCTTATCCAGTAAGCGCCAGGGGCATTTTTGATTCATATCCCAACCCCACACGCCTGCAACCCTGCTGGGGCTGAAGGCGGGGGCACTCTGAAAAACCGCCTTCAGCCCAACACGGCCGGGGCGCAGTGTCGCTCGATGTAGGCCTTGATCAGGGTGACATCAGCAGGCATCACCTGCACGCGCTTGGGCAGGGCTTCAATGCCTTCAAACTTCGCGGGCCGCTCGGGCGAATGACCCAGGGCTTCCTCGATGGTGGCCGCGAACTTGATGGGCAGCGCCGTCTCCAGCACGATCATCGGCACGCTCGCGTCGCTGTGGTGTTCCAGCGCCACCTTCACGCCGTCGGCGGTGTGGGTGTCGATGGTGACGCCGTGGCGCTGGTAGTTGTCCTTGATGGTGGCGAGGCGATCCGCGTGGGTGCTCTTGCCGCTTTCAAAGCCGTATTTGGCGGCGGCGTCGGCAAAGCGGGGGTCCTGGCTCAGGTCGAACTGGCCCGATTGCGACAGCGCATCGCCAAACAGCGCTTTGGTCTTGGCACCGTCGCGGCCGAGCAGGTCGAACACAAAGCGCTCGAAGTTGCTGGCCTTGCTGATGTCCATGGACGGGCTGGAGGTTTCGTGCGTGTCCGCACTGCCGCGCACGCGATACACGCCGGTGCGGAAGAACTCGTCGAGCACGTCGTTCTCGTTCGTAGCCACCACCAGCTTGGCAATGGGCAAGCCCATCATGCGCGCCACATGGCCTGCGCAGACGTTGCCAAAGTTGCCCGAGGGCACGGTGAAGCTGACCTTCTGGTCGTTGGTCTCGGTGGCCTGGATGTAACCCGCAAAGTAGTACACCACCTGCGCCAAGAGGCGCGCCCAGTTGATGGAGTTGACAGTGCCGATCTTGTACTTGCGCTTGAACTCCAGGTCGTTGCTCACCGCCTTGACGATGTCCTGGCAGTCATCGAACACCCCTTCGATGGCGATGTTGTGGATGTTCTCGTCCTGCAGGCTGAACATCTGTGCCTGCTGGAAGGGGCTCATGCGGCCGTGCGGGCTGGTCATGAACACGCGGATGCCCTTCTTGCCGCGCATGGCGTATTCGGCCGCGCTGCCGGTGTCGCCGCTGGTGGCGCCCAGAATGTTCAATTCGGCACCACGGCGGCCCAGTTCGTATTCGAACAGGTTGCCCAAGAGCTGCATGGCCATGTCCTTGAAGGCCAGCGTGGGGCCGTTGGACAGGGCTTCGAGCCACAGGCTGTTTTCGAGGTGGCGCAGGGGCACGATCTCGCCCGTGCCGAATACTTCAGCGGTGTACGTCTTGGCGCACAGGGCCTTCAGATCTGCAGCCGGGATGTCGTCGATGTACAGCGACAGGATCTGGAAGGCCAGTTCGGCGTAGCCTTGCTCGTGGTAAGCCTTGCGCAGGCGCGTGAGCATGGCGTCGTCCACCTGCGGGTAGTGCTCTGGCAGGTACAGGCCACCATCGGGTGCCAGGCCTTCGAGCAGGATGTCGCAGAACTGTTTGCGGTCTGCGTGGCCGCGCGTACTGAGGTATTTCATGAGAGGGTCCCGTGAGGGTTCAAAAACTGATGCCGTAGGCGCGGATGTCGATGAGCATGCGCGCCATGATGATGAGACCGAAGCCCCCGATGAGGATGAGCCAATGCCACACGCGGTCCAGACGGTTGTCGGTGCGGTCCAGCAACACAAAGTACACCCAGGCCTGCACAAAGCTCAGCAGGCCATGCCCCACCGCGTGGTGCCGGGGCATGGCACCCATGAGCGCCGCACCCACCAGCACGCCGAACCAGAAGGCCAGATGCCAGCGCGGCATGTCCACGTTGGACAGCTTGAGCAAAGCGACCAAGGTGAGAACTGCAACCAGGGTGGGCATGGCGGGTGCGCATGGAGATTGCCGTCAATGCCCGCGGGTCAGCCGCTGTGCGCGGCCTTGCCACGGGGTGGAATCAGTTCAGCTCTTCCTTACGGATGCGGGTGATGGAGGCCAGCACGGTGGGCAGCGCCTGCATCTGGGCGATGACGGCATCCATGGTGCCTTCGCGGGTGTCGTGCGTGAGGATGATCAAGTCCGTCTGGGTGGAGCCTTCGCCGCCCACTTCGTCCGCCTCGCGCTGCAGCACGGCGTCGATACTGACACCGGCTTCAGCCAGCAGACCAGTGACCTTGGCCAGCACGCCAGCCTGATCGGCCACGCGCAGGCGCAGGTAGTAGCTGGTCACCACTTCACTCATGGGCAGCACGGGCAGGGCGCCCATGGCATCGGTCAGCGTGTGGGGCTGGAAGGCCAGGTGCGGCACGCGGTGCTCGGGGTCGGCGGTGTGCAGGCGGGCAATGTCCACCAGGTCGGCGATCACGGCACTGGCGGTGGGCTCAGAGCCCGCACCCTTGCCGTAGTACAGCGTGGTGCCCACGGCATCGCCCTGCACCACCACGGCGTTCATCGCGCCTTCCACATTGGCAATCAGGCGCTTGGAAGGCACCAGGCTGGGGTGCACGCGCAGCTCGATGCCCTTCTCGGCGCGCTTGGTGATGCCCAGCAGCTTGATGCGGTAACCCAGTTGCTCGGCGTACTTGATGTCGGCCGCACCGAGTTTGGTGATGCCTTCCACGTAGGCCTTGTCGAACTGCACCGGAATGCCGAAAGCGATGGCCGACATGATGGTGGCCTTGTGCGCGGCGTCCACGCCTTCGATGTCGAAGGTCGGGTCGGCCTCGGCGTAGCCCAGGCGCTGGGCTTCCTTGAGCACCACGTCAAAGTCCAGGCCCTTGTCGCGCATCTCGGACAGGATGAAGTTGGTGGTGCCGTTGATGATGCCGGCAATCCACTGGATGCGGTTGGCCGTAAGACCTTCGCGCAGCGCCTTGATGATGGGAATGCCACCAGCCACGGCAGCTTCAAACGCCACCATCACGCCCTTGGCAGATGCCGCAGCAAAAATCTCAGTGCCGTGCACGGCCAGCAAGGCCTTGTTGGCAGTGACCACATGCTTGCCGGCGGCGATTGCCTCCAGCACCAGCGCCTTGGCCACGCCATAGCCGCCGATCAGCTCGATCACGATGTCGATGTCAGGATTAGCAATGACAGCACGGGCGTCGTTGACCACCTGAACCTTCGAACCCACCACGCTCTTGGCGCGCTCCACATCCAGATCGGCCACCATGGCAATCTCAATGCCCCGGCCAGCGCGGCGGCTGATTTCGTCCTGGTTGCGTTGCAATACGTTGAACACGCCGCTGCCGACGGTGCCGATGCCCAGCAGGCCTACTTGGATGGGTTTCATGGTCATAACTCTTTTGCTCTTAATCGGTAATTCACTCGGCGCTCTTCATCAGCGCCATGGGCAGGCGTTCCAGCGGGCCCGTCTGCCCGTCTGCGGCCCGTTCACATTACGCAGCGGCCAATTGGCTGCGCTTGCGGTACTGTTCCAGGAACTTGGCCACGCGGCCAATGGCCTCACGCAGATCGTCCTCATGGGGCAGAAACACGATGCGGAAGTGGTCTGGCGCGCCCCAGTTGAAGCCGGTGCCCTGCACCAGCATGACCTTGGTCTCCTGCAACAGCTCCAGGAAAAACTGCTGGTCGTCCTTGATCGGATACACCGCAGGATCGAGGCGGGGGAACATGTACAGCGCGGCGCGCGGCTTCACGCAGGTAACGCCCGGGATGGCAGTGATCAGCTCATACGCCAGATCGCGCTGCTTGCGCAGGCGACCGCCTTCGCACACCAGGTCGTTGATGCTTTGGTAACCGCCCAGCGCGGTCTGGATGGCCCACTGCCCCGGCACGTTGGCGCACAGGCGCATGTTCGACAGCATGTTCAAACCGTCGATGTAGTCCTTGGCAGGTTTCTTGTCGCCGGAGACGACCAGCCAGCCAGCGCGGTAGCCGCACGAGCGGTAGCTTTTCGACAGCGAGTTGAAGGTGAGCGTGAGCACGTCTTCACTGAGCGAGCCCAGCGCGGTGTGCTTGGCACCGTCGTACAGCACCTTGTCGTACACCTCGTCCGCAAACACCACCAGGCCATGCTCACGTGCGATGGCCAGAATGCCTCGCAGCAGTTCTTCTGAGTACAAAGCACCGGTGGGGTTGTTGGGGTTGATGACCACAATGCCCTTGGTGCGGGGCGTCACCTTGGCGCGGATGTCGTCCAGATCCGGCATCCAGCCATTGGCTTCATCGCACAAGTAGTGCACCGGGGTGCCCCCCGACAGGCTGGCGGCGGCCGTCCACAGCGGATAGTCGGGCGAAGGCAGGAGCAATTCGTCGCCGTTGTCCAGCAAGGCGTTGGTGGCCATCACGATCAGTTCGCTGGCCCCATTGCCCAGGTAGATGTCATCCAGCGTGACGCCCTTGATGCCCTGCTTCTGGGTTTCATGCATCACGGCTTTGCGCGCGGCAAAAATCCCCTTGCTGTCCGAATAGCCCGCCGAGTTGGGCAGGTTACGAATCATGTCCTGCTGGATTTCCTCGGGGGCATCAAAACCAAAGACCGCCAGATTGCCAATATTGAGCTTGATGATCTTGTGACCGTCTTCCTCCATCTGCTTGGCCGCGTCCATGATGGGACCCCGGATGTCGTAACAAACATTGGCAAGCTTGGCGGATTTGTGAACGGTTTTCATGGCGGGCGGGAATGACGGGGACAAAGGCCAACCCAGGCACGGCGTGCCTTGGCGAAACCTATAATTTGACCACAGTTCAGAACCTACCCACTCCCCGGGTGTCCCGCCAGCCAAGGCACACGACGCACCTCGCACTCAGGCACACCATGAAATTCCAGCCCGACCGTTCCGACGCCCAAACCATCCACGGATATGGCCCCGACTGGATTGGCGTGGATGGCGAAAAGCACACCCAGAGCTTGATCGTGGGCTCGAGCGGGCTCCTGCAGCCGTGGAACTGCTCGCGCTTTGAAGAGTTGACACCCGCTCACTTCGAACACTTGGCCACACTCGACACCGAACTGATCATCTTCGGAAGTGGCAACCGCAACCGCTTTCCCAACCCCGCATGGCTGCAGCCTCTGATGGCGAGAAGGCTGGGGTTGGAGACGATGGATACCGCAGCCGCCTGCCGAACCTACAACATCCTGGCTGGCGAGGGCCGCAATGTAGTGGCGGCACTTATTCTTGAAACCGGCGCCTGAGCGCTGGGCGCGCAGCCCAAAAACACCGCCGCATGCCCTTTCGCCAGCGGACATGCATATGCAGGCATGTACATACATACAGGCCCTGCATTTGGTCTTGTAGCATTTTCAGAGTAAAATCGCGGGTTGCGGTCGGGGGCACCACCAAAAACAATAACACACCTGCTCCCCCGGCTTATCAACGACTACATCCTGAGAGATTGAAGTGATATGGCGATCGTTGTCAACAAACCCCTCCCTGAATTTGAAGCCAACGCGACCGGCGGGATCAAAGTCTCCAACACGTCTCACACGGGCCAGATTCTGATTCTGTACTTCTATCCCAAGGACAACACGCCCGGCTGCACCACTGAAGCCATGCAGTTCCGCGACAAGTACAAAGATTTTGCCAAGGCTGGCGCCGCAGTGTTTGGCGTTTCTCGCGACAACATGAAGTCCCACGACGACTTCAAGGAAAAGCTGGAACTGCCCTTCGAACTGATCGCAGACACCGAAGAAAAAATGTGCCACATGTTCGGCGTGGTCAAGAACAAGATCATGTATGGCAAGAAGGTCAAGGGCATTGAGCGCAGCACCTTCCTCATCGGCCCTGATGGCCTGCTGCTGCAAGAGTGGCGCGGCCTGAAAGTGCCTGGGCATGTGGACGAAGTGCTCAAGGCCGTGAAATCCATCAAGGCCCTCAAAAAAGCCGCCTGATCGGCACTTGTATTGGCAACACCCTACGGAGTGCTGGCGCGCACAGCGCTCCGTCACACGAGATGGGCATAATGGGTTGATGCCTTTGCACCTTGCAACGACCCATTCCCTCTTTAAAAGCCGCCTTGGCCTCCAGGCGGCTTTTTGCTTTCTGAACACTTTTGCTTGAGGCCTTCGCACACCATGCCATTGCCACCCGCCCCTGGCCGCCGCGCCGCCCGTCTCTCGCCCGAAGCCTATGAAAACAAGGTAAACCCGGCCCGAGCAAGCTCTCGCACAGTCGCTGCAGAGCCTGAAGAAGTCAATGAGACCATTGCACCGGAGGCGCCCACTGCTGCTGCACCGGTGCGCCGACGCACGCGCAACACTGCGGAGGCTGCCACCAAGGCCGCAGCCCCTGCCGTGGCGACGCCCAAATCTACGACTTCTACGCGCCAGGCTGCTGCGAAGAAAACCATCAGCAATACCCCAGTGACCGCAAGCAACGGCAGCCAGGGCAAGAGCCTGCCACGCAGCAAAAAAACGCAAGGCCCAGCCAAGCTGTTTGTGCTCGACACCAACGTCCTTCTGCACGATCCCACCAGCCTGTTCCGCTTTGAAGAGCACGACATCTTCTTGCCGATGATCGTGCTGGAAGAGCTGGATGCCCACAAGAAGGGCATGACCGAAGTGGCGCGCAACGGCCGCCAAACCAGCCGGACACTGGATGCGCTCGCAGGAGCCGAGGGCGCAGACATCGGGCGCGGGCTCAAGCTGGATTCCACAGGGCAGCGTGCTGCCGGTGGATGCCTGTACTTCCAGACCGCACCGCTGGACTACAGCCTGCCCACCAGCCTCCCAGCCGGCAAGGCCGACAACCAGATTCTGGGCGTTGTGGCGGCCTTGTCCAAGGAGTACGCACCGCGCGAAGTGGTGCTGGTTTCCAAAGACATCAACATGCGCGTTAAGGCGCGTGCGTTGGGGCTGAACGCTGAGGACTACCAGAACGACAAGACCCTGGACGATGGCGACCTGCTGTATGCGGGCGTGCTCGCACTGCCGCAGGACTTCTGGTCCAAGAGCGGCAAGAACGTCGAAAGCTGGCAAAGCGGTGCACACACGTACTACCGCATCGGTGGCCCGATCGTGCCGCAACTGATGATCAATCAGTTTGTGTACTTTGAAGCACCCGGCGCGCCCAGCCTGTTCGCCCGGGTGAGCGAGATCCGCGAAAAGACCGCTGTACTACAGACCCTCAAAGACTTCGGCTCAGCCAAGAATGCCGTGTGGGGCGTGACCACCCGCAACCGCGAGCAGAACTTTGCGATGAACCTGCTCATGGATCCTGAGATCGACTTCGTGACGCTGACCGGCACGGCCGGCACCGGCAAAACCCTGCTGGCCCTGGCCGCAGGCCTGACCCAGGTGCTGGACGACCGCCGCTACACCGAGATCATCATGACCCGCGCCACCGTAAGCGTGGGAGAGGATATCGGCTTCTTGCCAGGCACCGAAGAAGAAAAGATGGGTCCCTGGATGGGCGCTCTGGACGACAACCTGGAGTTCCTGGCCAAGGGAGACGGCGGCAATGCAGGCGAATGGGGCCGCGCCGCCACCAACGAACTGATCCGCAGCCGCATCAAGATCAAGAGCATGAACTTCATGCGCGGGCGCACGTTCCTGAACAAGTACGTGATCATCGATGAGGCACAGAACCTGACGCCCAAGCAGATGAAGACGCTCATCACCCGCGCAGGCCCTGGCACCAAGATCATCTGCATGGGCAACCTGGCGCAAATCGATACCCCGTACCTTACCGAAGGCTCGTCCGGCCTGACCTATGCGGTGGACCGCTTCAAAGGCTGGCCTCACAGCGGGCATATCACGCTCGCACGCGGCGAACGTTCGCGCTTGGCAGACTTCGCCAGCGAGGTGCTTTGACCATGGTCGGCTGGGTGACTGCACTCAAACTGGTGCCCTGGGGCGATGTCATTGAGGCCACACCCCAGATCCTGCAAGCCGCCAAAAAGCTGCTGGGCGCCACCCGCAAGGGCAAAGCAGAGGCCACAGCAGCGGGCTCTATCGCAGACGCCGGGACGGAAGCCACCTTGCCCACCGATGTGCAGCTGCAGCATTTGCGTGAACGCGTGCTGCAGCTGGAGCAGGAACAACTGGACGGGGCTGCGCTGATCCAGTCCCTCGCTCAGCAAAATGCCCAGGTGATCCAGGCGGTGGAAGACTTGCGCCAGCACAACCGCCGCTTGACCTGGGCCCTTACCATCGTGGCATGCGCCTGTGCGGGGCTACTGGTGTGGGCGCTCAAGCAGTAGAGGCGAACGGGCTACGCCCCCAACCTCGATTCCGCTAGCTATAATTTTTATAGCTACTAGCGCTTATTCAACAGCCGCGAGCGGCGATTTTTATCAATAGTCGTCACCCGAACCCATGGCCAGATTCTCGAAGCGGGTCTGGTTCTTCTGGAAGAACAGTTTCACGGTGCCGGTAGGGCCGTTACGCTGCTTGCCGATGATGACCTCGGCCACGTTCGGCTCCTTGCTGTCCTTGTTGTAGTAGTCGTCGCGGTAGATGAACATGATGATGTCCGCATCCTGCTCGATGGCGCCCGATTCACGCAGGTCGGACATCATTGGACGCTTGTCGGTGCGCTGTTCCACTGAACGGTTCAGCTGCGAGAGTGCAATCACCGGGCATTGCAGTTCCTTGGCCAGCATCTTCAAACCCCGGGATATTTCCCCCAGTTCGGTCGCACGGTTGTCAGCGCTGCCCGCGCCCGAGCCGCTCATGAGCTGCAGGTAGTCCACCACGATGAGCCCGAGCTTGCCGCACTGGCGTGCCAAGCGCCGGGCGTTGGCGCGCAACTCGCCCGGGGTGAGGCCAGGGGTTTCGTCAATGTGCAGCGACACCGTGCGCAGCTTTTCAATCGCCTCGGTCAGGCGCGGCCACTCGTCGTCCGTGAGCTTGCCGGTTCGCAAGTTGCCCTGGTTCACACGTCCAATCGAACCCACGATACGCACGGCCAGCTGAGCAGCGCCCATTTCCATGGAGAAGATGGCGACAGGCAGGCCTTCGTTAAGTGCCACATGCTCGGCAATGTTCACCGCAAACGAGGTCTTCCCCATCGAAGGACGAGCTGCCAGCACGATCATGTCGCCCGCCTGCAGCCCCGAAGTCATCCGGTCCAGATCAGCAAAGCCTGTGGGCACCCCCGTCACGTCCGCCGGGTTGTCAGCCATCTCCTGCACTTTGTCGAGCAGGTCAATCACCAGCGTATCGAGCGACTGAAACCCCTGCTTGTTGCGCGAGCCTTCCTCGCCAATGGCGAAGATCTTGGCTTCCGCTTCATCCAGGATGCGCTCGACGGTCTTGCCCTGCGGATCAAACGCGTTCGTGGAAATCTCATCGCTGGCGGTGACCAGCTTGCGCAGGATGGATCGCTCCCGCACGATTTCGGCATAGCGACGGATGTTGCTGGCACTGGGGACGTACTGCGCCAGATTATTCAGGTACGCCAGCCCTCCCACCTCTTCCGCCTTGCCCAGGCTGCGCAGGTGTTCGAACACCGTGATCACATCGGCGGGCTTGCTGGCATTCACCAGGCTCGCAATCGCGGTGAAGATCAGTTGATGTTCATGGCGATAGAAGTTGCTTTCGGTCAGCAAATCTCCCACGCGGTCCCAGGCATTGTTGTCGAGCAGCAACCCACCCAGCACACTGGACTCAGCTTCCACCGAATGGGGCGGAATGCGCAAACGAGCCACCTCACTGTCCTGAACATTGGGTACAGCAAAGCCTTGGTCATCTAGGGGAGGAAAGACTGCGGACATAGGAAATTCTCCGAACGATGTCTGGATGCTATTCCTCTCACAGGCACATTACCTGCGGGGATAAGCCTGTGGGCAATCTGTGGACTGCAGGTGGGCAATCCTGTACAAATCAGGCCGACCCAATGACAAAAGCCGCCCGAGGGCGGCTTTGCTTGGATTGCCTGAAGAAGATCAGGCAGTTTCGCCGTAGACCGAAACCGTCACTTCCACCACCACGTCGGTGTGCAGAGCAACGCTCACAGTGCTTTCGCTCACGACCTTGATAGGGCCGTTGGGCAGGCGGATCTGAGACTTGGCAACCTTGTAGCCTTGCTTGTTCAGCTCTTCAGCGATGTCATGGTTGGTCACAGAACCAAACAGACGGCCGTCCACACCAGCTTTTTGTGTCAGCTTGATGGTGGTGCCAGCCAGCTTTTCGCCTTGGGCTTGGGCTTCTGCCAGCTTGGCGGCAGCAGCTTTTTCGAGTTCAGCGCGCTTGGCTTCGAACTCCGCCTTGGCAGCTTCGGTGGCGCGACGAGCACGGCCCGAAGGAATCAGGAAGTTACGGGCGTAGCCGTCTTTCACCTTGACGATTTCGCCGAGGTTGCCGAGGTTCACAACCTTGTCGAGCAGAATGATTTGCATGGGTTGTGCTCCTTAGATCTTGTGCTGGTCGCTGTAAGGCACCAGGGCCAGGAAGCGGGCGCGCTTGATGGCGGTGTTCAGCTGACGCTGGTAGATGGCTCGCGTGCCGGTCAGGCGTGCGGGGATGATCTTGCCGTTTTCGGCGATGAAATCACGCAGAGTGTCGACATCCTTGTAGTCGATTTCTTCCACGCCGGTCACTGTAAAGCGGCAGAAACGCTTGCGCTTGAACAGCAGGGACTGGGTGTTGCGCTTTGGGCGCTTGTCTTTGTTGAACTTCTTGAACGTGGCCATTGCGGACCCCTTAAAAATTAATTTTGTTGAATATCCTGGATGTGGAGCACTGCGTTCTTGCCGTTGCGCGGGGTGGCCAGAAAACCCGAAAAAGTCCAGAGACTTCCGATGTTCTGCCTCGCCAGCCGCTCGGCCATTGCACCAAAGGCAACGGCCTTGATGGCAGCCTTGACGGCCCGGGGGTGACCTGCCTCTATCTGTTGCGACTCATGTTCGAGCCGCAGGTTGATGGCAGGCAAACCGGCGGGGGTGTAGCGCAGGGCCTCAGCCTCTGCGATACATGCTGTCAAGACGACACGGTTCTCCACTCCAAAGTGGATGGATCAGCGCTCGCCAGCCGCTGCGTACTCGGCCTGGCTGGCCTTGCGGGCCTCTTCGCGCTCAACAGTCTTCATCATGGAAGATGGGCCAGTTTCAGCCTTCTTCTTCTGGACAGTCAGGTGGCGCAGCACGGCGTCGTTGAACTTGAAGGCATGCTCCAGCTCAGCCATCACAGCCTGGTCGGCTTCGATGTTCACGCACAGGTAGTGGGCCTTGGCCAGCTTGTTGATCAGGTACGCCAGTTGACGACGGCCCCAGTCTTCCACGCGGTGCACCTTACCGCCGCCGGCGGTGATCATGCCCTTGTAGCGCTCCAGCATGGCTGGAACTTGTTCGCTTTGATCCGGATGGATCAACAAAATGATTTCGTAATGACGCATGCATACTCCTTTTGGATGAAGCCGCCCGCTGCGTCCCAATCTTTTCGAGATTGTGCGGTGTGGCAAGGCAAAGCCGGAAATTATAGCCTTTGGCAGCACACTTGTACACTCTGGCTGCTTTTTGCCTTTCCCATACTGGGCAAGCTCCTGGAAAAACAGCCGCTCCAAGGGCCAAACCAAGGTTCTTTTGCCCCCACGACTTGAAATTCAGCGAAAGCCCCCAAGCTCTCGCGCGTACTGTTTTATTTACAAAGACTACGACATGTCCGACAACAGCCAGAACACATCTTCATCAGCCGCCCCGTCCCCCGAGGAAGTGGAAGCCGCCATGGCCGCCAATGCCTCCGACGAGCTGGCGCGCCTGCAAGGCGAGTTGGCTGAGCTCAAGGCCAAGAGCGCTGAATTGGCAGACCAGTTCCTGCGCGCCAAGGCAGAGGCCGAAAACGCCCGCCGCCGCGCCGAAGACGAAGTAGCCAAAGCCCGCAAGTTCGGGATCGAGAGCTTTGCCGAAAGCCTTCTGCCCGTGGCAGACAGCCTGGATGCAGCCTTGGCCATCAAGGAAGCCACGCCCCAGCAACTTCGCGAAGGAGCAGACGCGACCCTGCGCCAACTCACCTCAGCTCTGGAACGCAACAAGGTGCTGGCCATCAATCCCGCAGCGGGCTCCAAGTTCGACCCACACCAGCATCAGGCGATCAGCGTCGTGGCTTCTGAGCAAGAGCCCAACACCATCGTGGCTGTGCTGCAAAAGGGGTATGTGATTGCGGAGCGTGTGCTGCGCCCTGCACTGGTCACTGTCAGCGCCCCCAAGTAAATTTTTCAAGATAAATCGAGAGGGACGACTTGAAGCAACGCAAGTTATCCACAAGTTACTAGTCATCCAAACTATTCAAGCATTCGGAGAAAAATCATGGGAAAAATCATCGGTATTGACCTGGGCACCACGAACAGCTGCGTCGCCATCATGGAGGGCAACACCACCCGCGTGATCGAAAACAGCGAAGGTGCACGCACCACGCCTTCCATCGTCGCCTACCAGGAAGACGGCGAGATCCTCGTCGGCGCATCGGCCAAGCGCCAGGCCGTGACCAACCCCAAGAACACGTTGTTCGCCATCAAGCGCCTGATCGGCCGCAAGTTCACCGAAAAAGAAGTGCAAAAGGACATCGACCTGATGCCTTACTCCATCGTGGCCGCCGATAACGGTGACGCCTGGGTGGAAGTGCGCGGCAAGAAGCTGTCGCCCCAGCAAGTGTCGGCCGACATCCTGCGCAAGATGAAGAAGACCGCCGAGGACTACCTGGGCGAGCCCGTGACCGAGGCCGTGATCACCGTGCCTGCGTACTTCAACGACGCACAACGCCAGGCCACCAAGGACGCTGGCCGCATTGCCGGCCTGGAAGTCAAGCGCATCATCAACGAACCCACTGCCGCAGCCCTGGCCTTTGGCCTGGACAAGCAGGAAAAGGGCGACCGCAAGATTGCCGTGTATGACCTGGGCGGCGGCACATTTGACGTGTCCATCATTGAAATCGCCGATGTGGATGGCGAAAAGCAGTTCGAAGTGCTGTCGACCAACGGCGACACCTTCCTGGGCGGCGAAGACTTCGACCAGCGCATCATCGACTACATCATTGGCGAGTTCAAGAAAGAACAAGGCGTTGACCTGTCCAAGGACGTACTGGCCTTGCAACGCCTGAAGGAAGCCGCTGAAAAGGCCAAGATCGAGCTGTCGAACTCCGCATCGACCGACATCAACCTGCCTTACATCACCGCTGACGCCTCGGGACCCAAGCACCTGAATATCAAGCTGACCCGCGCCAAGCTGGAGCAGCTGGTGGAAGAACTGATCGAGCGCACCATCGCCCCTTGCCGCACGGCCATCAAGGATGCCGGTATCAGCGTGTCGGACATCAACGACGTGATCTTGGTCGGCGGTATGACCCGCATGCCCAAGGTGCAAGAGAAGGTCAAGGAATTCTTCGGCAAGGACCCCCGCAAGGACGTGAACCCTGACGAAGCCGTGGCCGTGGGCGCCGCCATTCAAGGCCAAGTGCTGTCGGGCGACCGCAAGGACGTGCTGCTGCTGGACGTGACTCCCCTGTCCCTGGGCATCGAAACCCTGGGCGGCGTCATGACCAAGATGATCACCAAGAACACGACCATCCCCACGAAGTTCGCACAGACCTTCTCGACGGCCGATGACAACCAGCCTGCCGTGACCATCAAGGTTTACCAAGGTGAACGTGAAATGGCTTCGGGCAACAAGCTGCTGGGCGAGTTCAACCTGGAAGGCATTCCACCGGCAGCCCGTGGTGTTCCACAGATCGAAGTGTCGTTCGACATCGACGCCAACGGCATCTTGCACGTGGGCGCCAAAGACAAGGGCACCGGCAAGGAAAACAAGATCACCATCAAGGCCAACTCGGGCCTGTCGGAGGAAGAAATCCAGAAGATGGTGAAGGATGCCGAGCTGAACGCTGCCGACGACAAGAAGAAGCTGGAGCTGGTGCAAGCCCGCAACCAGGGTGAAGCTGCCGTGCACAGCGTGAACAAGAGCCTGGCCGAGCATGGCGACAAGCTGGAAGCCGCCGAAAAGGACGCAATCACCGAGGCTGTCAAGGCTTTGGAAGAAGCTCTGAAGGGCGAGGACAAGGCCGCCATCGACGAGAAGACCACGGCACTGATGGCTGCCAGCCAGAAGCTGGGCGAGAAGATGTACGCCGAGTCGCAGGCCGCGCAAGCAGCCCAGGCGGCAGGCGGCGCAGAAGGCGCAGGCGCTTCGGCCGGTGCCTCTGCCAAGCCCGCTGACGACGACAACGTGGTCGACGCAGAGGTCAAGGAAGTCAAGAAGGGCTAATCGCCCCTCGCGTTGACCCCAGCCGCCGCGCGGGGCCGAAAGAGCCTGCACACACAGGCTCTCAGGCTTGCGCGGCGTTCCTGTTCCAACCGGGCCAGAGATCACCATGTCGAAAAGAGACTTTTACGAAGTCCTGGGCGTTGCCAAAAACGCTTCGGACGAAGAAATCAAGAAGGCTTATCGCAAGCTGGCGATGAAGCACCACCCCGACCGCAACCAGGGTGATGCAGCCAAGCCCGCCGAGGAGAAATTCAAGGAGGCCAAAGAGGCCTACGAGATGCTCTCCGACCCGCAAAAGCGGGCCGCCTACGACCAATACGGCCACGCGGGGGTAGACCCCAACATGCGCGGCCCCGGGGGTGGAGCAGAAGGGTTTGGCGGCTTTGCCGAGGCGTTTGGCGACATCTTCGGCGACATGTTCGGCCAGCAGGGCGGGCGCCGGGGCGCAGGTGGCCGCCAGGTGTACCGTGGCAGCGATCTCAGCTACGCCATGGAGATCACGCTGGAAGAAGCAGCGCGCGGCAAGGATGCGCAAATCCGTATCCCGTCCTGGGATTCGTGCGACACCTGCCACGGCAGCGGTGCCAAGCCAGGCACCAGCGCCAAGACCTGCGGCACCTGCCAGGGCTCTGGCACGGTGCAAATGCGCCAGGGCTTCTTCAGCGTGCAGCAAACCTGCCCGCATTGCCGTGGCACGGGCAAGATCATCCCCGAGCCCTGCACTGCATGCAGCGGCCAGGGCAAGATCAAGAAGCAGAAGACGCTGGAAGTAAAGATTCCTGCGGGCATCGACGATGGCATGCGCATCCGCAGCACCGGCAACGGCGAGCCAGGCACCAACGGCGGGCCACCCGGCGATCTGTACATCGAAATCCGCATCAAGAAGCACGACATCTTCGAGCGCGATGGCGATGACCTGCACTGCCAGGTGCCCGTGAGTTTCATCACGGCAGCACTGGGTGGCGAGATCGAAGTGCCCACGCTGGCCGGCAAAGCGGCTATTGACATCCCTGAAGGCACGCAGGCTGGCAAGCAGTTCCGCCTGCGCGGCAAGGGCATCAAGGGCGTGCGCTCCAGCTACCCTGGCGACCTGTACTGCCACATCGCGGTGGAAACGCCGGTCAAGCTCACCGAGCACCAGCGCAAGCTGTTGCGCGAACTGGAAGAGTCCCTGAAAAAAGGCGGCTCACGCCATTCGCCCAGCGGCGAGAGCTGGACAGACCGTCTGAAGAACTTCTTCAGCTGACCGGTTTTCGTGCGCTGCACCAGCGCACAGCCAGGCGGCAGCGCTGTAGCCTCCACAAAAAAAGCGACCCGGTTTACGCCGGGTCGCTTTTTTTTCATGCATCGCCCGCAAGAACGAACCGCCAATCCCAAGTCCCATCGTTGATGACCATCAAGACTCCCCATGGACTGAGCAGCGCCCCCGCTGAGCGCCAGCTACGCAGCGCATACCATGGAGGCCTGCAGCAACGGGAGAAAAACACATGAGCGTGGGCATCACCTTTCTGGGCGGATCCGGCACCGTGACCGGGTCGAAGTACCTGGTGCGCCACAACGGCAAAAGCATGCTGATTGATTGCGGGCTGTTCCAGGGCTACAAGCAACTGCGCCTTCGCAACTGGCAGCCACTGCCCTTGTCGCCCCACGAGATCGATTCGGTGGTTCTCACCCACGCCCACCTGGACCACAGCGGCTACCTGCCCCCGCTCGCCCGCGACGGCTATCACCGCGACATCCACGCCACGCGCGGCACCCGCGACCTGTGCGCCATCCTGCTGCCTGACAGCGGCCACCTGCAAGAGGAAGACGCAGCCTTCCTGAACCGCCACAAACTCAGCAGCCACAGCCCTGCGCTGCCGCTGTACACCCGGCTGGATGCCCTGCACTGCCTCAAGCAATTCAAGCCCCATGGCCTGCACCAACGCTTTGAGCCCCTGCCCGGCTGGTACGCCACGTTTTCAAACGCCGGGCACATCCTGGGCGCGGCCAGCGTTCTGCTGGAAGTGGGCGGGCGCCGGATTCTGTTCTCGGGCGACCTCGGGCGGCCCGATGACATGCTGATGAACCCGCCCGACGCGCCACCCAAGGCCGACACGGTGCTGGTGGAATCCACCTACGGCGACCGGGAACACCCGGCCGAAGACTTGTTGAGCGAACTCGGCCCCGCGCTGGCGCGTCTGGCTGCACGCGGGGGCGTGGCCGTGGTGCCGGTGTTTGCCGTGGGGCGCGCGCAGGTGGTGCTGCATGCCATCGGCTTACTTAAAGCGCAAGGCGTAATTCCAGCCTCACTCAAGGTGTTTCTCGACAGCCCCATGGCCGTCAGCACCACGGGGCTGTACCAACACCACCTGGGCGAACACCGCCTCAATGCCCGGGAAGTGAACGCGCTGGAGCATGGCGCGACGATGGTTCAAACCCCAGAACAATCCAAAGGCTTGGCGCGCTTGCATGGCCCCATGGTCATCCTGGCAGCCAGCGGCATGGCCACGGGCGGCCGTGTGCTGCACCACCTGGCGCTGCACTCTGGCGACCACCGCAACATGATCATCCTGACAGGCCACCAGGCCCCCGGAACCCGTGGCGCACGCCTTGCCGACGGCGAGCGATCCATACGCATTCACGGGCAAGACGTTGCCGTACGGGCGGAAGTAGTCAAGCTCAACTCCGCTTCTGCCCATGCAGACAGCCACCAGCTCATCGCCTGGCTGCGCAGCATGGAGCACGCACCCGACCGGGTGTTTGTCGTGCATGGCGAAATGAGCGCATCAGACCAGTTGCGACAACGCATCTCGCACGAGCTGCACTGGCAAGCCCAGGTGCCCGAGCACGGCTGCACCGTCGAGCTGTAGGCTGGGGCTTGGCCTGCGTTGGGTGCGGCAACATCGCACCCCACAGCCTAAATTTTCAAAAAAGAGAGCGCCTGGCGCTTATCCAGCAAGGCTTGGGGGCATATTTCATTAGAAATTTGCCTCTCGCCCTGGCTTCCTTGCCAAAACCCGATAACGATGCAAGTCATCGTGTTTGGCGATGGCTTTGAGTGAAAATTGGATAGAAAATAGAAAGCCTTCTCCGAACAAGAAGGCAAGCCCTTTCAACGCCCGCCATGAAAAGCTCAGAGCGCAACTTTGCGCGCCGCATTGACCTCACCTCGCTGCAACTGTTTGTGGCAGTGTGTGAGCTCGGCAGCATTGGCCGTGCGGCGGAGCGAGAATTCATCGCCGCATCGGCCGTGAGCAAGCGCCTGTCCGATCTGGAAGCGGCGGTAGACACCGCCCTGCTCTACCGACACAGCCGCGGCGTCACCCTCACCCCCGCGGGCGAAAGCCTGCTGCACCATGCGCGCACCGTGCTTTTCGGGCTGGAGCGCATGCAGGGCGAATTGAGCGAATACGCCGAAGGCGTGCGCGGCCATGTGCGCGTGCACGCCAACATCTCGGCCATCTTCCAGTTTCTGCCCGAAGACCTGGGCGCGTTTGCACGCCAGCACAGCCAGATCAAGATCGACCTGCAGGAACACCTGAGCACCGCCGTGCTGCACGCCGTGCAGGAAGGCGCCGCTGACCTGGGCATTTGCAACGTGGGCATGGGCAGTGGCGGCACGCAAGAGCTGCCCAGCCGCCCTTACCGCTCTGATCGATTGATGCTTGTAGTGCCCGCAGGGCACGAGCTGGCGGCGCTGGATGCTATTGATTTTGAAGCGGTTCTGGACTGGGACATCGTGGGCCTGCATGCCAACAGCAGCATCAGCCTGGCCATGCGCGCAGCAGCGGCTGCCGCCGGTCGCCCGCTGCGCCAGCGCATCCAGGTCACGGGGCTCGATGCCATGTGCCGCATGATCGACAACGGCCTGGGCGTGGGCCTGCTGCCCGACCGCGCCTTTGCGCTGATGCGCAGCGTGGGCCGCCTCACGGCCGTGCCCCTGACGGATGCCTGGGCCCGCCGCGAACTGCGCGTGGTGGCCCGCGACTTTGACGCCCTGCCGGTCACATCACGCCTGCTGGTAGAACACCTCACAGCCCCGCGCCAGGCCGCGGCACAAGCCACGATAGCCACCCCGGAATTGGCACCGCAACACTAGAATCATTGACCCACCTGAAAGAAGACCACGCTATGGGACGCACCCTCTACGACAAGATCTGGGACGAGCACGTTGTCCACACCGAAGAAGATGGCACGTCCATCCTCTACATCGACCGGCACCTGGTGCACGAGGTGACCAGCCCCCAGGCGTTTGAAGGCCTGCGCGAAGCCGGCCGCAAGGTCTGGCGCACCAGCTCCATCGTGGCCACCGCCGACCACAACACGCCCACCACCGGCTGGGAAAAGGGCTACGACGGCATCACCGATCCGATCAGCAAAGAGCAGATCACCACGCTGGACAAGAACATGGCGCAGATCACGCCCGCCGCGTTCTTCCCCTTCATGCACAAGCGCCAGGGCATCGTGCACGTGATTGGCCCTGAAAACGGCGCCACCCTGCCCGGCATGACGGTGGTGTGCGGCGACAGCCACACCAGCACGCACGGTGCGTTTGGCGCACTGGCCCACGGCATTGGCACTTCGGAAGTCGAGCACGTCATGGCCACGCAAACCCTGCTGGCCAAGAAGGCCAAGAACATGCTGGTGCAGGTCGATGGCACGCTGGCCAAGGGTGTCACGCCCAAGGACGTGGTGCTGGCCATCATCGGCAAGATCGGCACCGCTGGCGGCACCGGCTACACCATTGAATTTGCAGGCTCTGTCTTCCGCGCCATGAGCATGGAAGGCCGCATGACGGTGTGCAACATGGCCATCGAAGCCGGTGCCCGCGCCGGCCTGGTGGCCGTGGACGACAAAACCATTGAATACGTGAAGGGCCGCCCCCTGTCGCCCACCGGCGTGGAATGGGACCAGGCCGTGGCGTACTGGAAAACGCTGCACTCGGACGCCGACGCGAAGTTTGACGCCGTGGTCAAGCTCGACGCCTCTGAAATCGTGCCGCAAGTCACCTGGGGCACCAGCCCCGAGATGGTGCTGGGCGTGGACGCCCGCGTGCCCGACCCTGACAAGGAAAAGGACGCCACCAAGCGCGGCGCCATTGAGCGTGCCTTGACGTACATGGGCCTGCAGCCTGGCAGGCCGATCAACGACATCACCATCGACAAGGTGTTCATCGGCTCTTGCACCAACAGCCGCATCGAAGACATGCGCGAAGCCGCTGCCGTGGTGAAAAGCCTGGGCCGCAAGGTGGCCAGCAATGTGAAGCTTGCCATGGTGGTGCCCGGCTCGGGCCTGGTCAAAGAACAGGCCGAGCGCGAAGGCCTGGACCAGATCTTCAAGGCCGCAGGCTTTGAATGGCGCGAGCCCGGCTGCAGCATGTGCCTGGCCATGAACGCTGACCGCCTGGAGCCCGGCGAGCGCTGCGCATCCACCAGCAACCGCAACTTTGAAGGCCGCCAGGGCAATGGTGGCCGCACCCATCTGGTGAGCCCCGCCATGGCAGCCGCCGCCGCCGTGCATGGCCACTTTGTGGACATCCGTCAATTTGCCTGACCCTCAACCAAGGAGCACACCATGAACAAGACTGTCGCCTTCATCACCCTCGCGCTGGCCTTTGTGCTGGCGGGCTGCAACACCGTGCAGGGTGTGGGCAAAGACATTGAACGCGCAGGCAACGCCATTGAGCGCGCCGCCAAGTAACACAAGGCCATCCATGCAGAAATTCACCTTGCTCAAGGGCCTCGTCGCCCCCATGGACCGCGAGAACGTCGACACCGACGCCATCATCCCCAAGCAGTTCCTCAAGTCGATCAAGAAGACGGGCTTTGGCCCCAACCTGTTTGACGAGTGGCGCTATCTGGACAAGGGTGAGCCCGGCATCCCCGAGAGCCAGCGCAAGCCCAACCCCGACTTCGTGCTGAACCAGCCGCGCTACCAGGGCGCCAGCATCCTGCTGGCCCGCAAGAACTTCGGCTGCGGCTCCAGCCGCGAGCACGCGCCCTGGGCGCTGGATCAGTACGGCTTTCGCGCCATCATTGCGCCCAGCTTTGCCGACATCTTCTTCAACAACTGCTTCAAAAACGGCTTGCTACCCATCGTGCTGCCCGAGGCCACCGTGGCCCAGCTGTTTGACGAAGTGGCCGCCTTCCCCGGCTACCAGCTCACCATCGATCTGGAGCGCCAGGTCATCGTGCGCCCACAGGGTGAAGAGATCCCGTTCGAGGTGCAGGCTTTCCGCAAGTACTGCCTGCTCAACGGCTTTGACGACATCGGCCTGACCCTGCGCCAGTCCGACAAGATCAAGGCCTTTGAAGCCCAGCGCCTGGCCACCAAGCCATGGCTCGCGCACTCGATGGTTTCCTGATCAGACATTAAGCAAAAATGGCCTCCAGCGCTTATCTGATAAGCGCTGGCAGCTATCAAAAGTAAAGCACCAAACAATGAAAATCGCAGTTCTGCCGGGTGACGGCATCGGTACCGAAATCGTGGCCGAGGCCGTCAAGGTCTTGAAGGCACTTGACCTGAAGTTTGAAATGGAATCCGCTCTGGTGGGCGGCGCCGCATTCGACGCCCATGGCCACCCCCTGCCCGAAGCCACCCTCAAGCTGGCCAAAGAGGCGGATGCCGTGCTGTTTGGTGCCGTGGGCGACTGGAAATACGACAAGCTCGACCGCCCCCTGCGCCCGGAGCAAGCCATTCTGGGCCTGCGCAAGAACCTGGGCCTCTTCGCCAACTTCCGCCCTGCCATCTGCTACGAGCAGCTCGTCGGCGCCTCGAGCCTCAAGCCCGAACTGATCGCGGGCCTCGATATCCTCATCATCCGCGAACTGACGGGCGACATCTACTTCGGCCAACCCCGTGGCCGCCGTACAGCGGTGGACGGGCACTTCCCCGGTGCGGAAGAAGCCTTCGACACCATGCGCTACAGCCGCCCCGAGATCGAGCGCATCGCCCACGTCGCCTTCCAGGCCGCCCGCAAGCGCAACAAGAAGGTCACCAGCGTGGACAAGGCCAACGTGCTTGAAACCTTCCAGTTCTGGAAGGACGTGGTGACCGACGTGCACAAGGAATACCCCGACATCGAGCTGCAGCACATGTACGTGGACAACGCAGCCATGCAGTTAGTCAAAGCCCCCAAGGCGTTTGATGTGGTGGTGACCGGCAACATGTTTGGCGACATCCTGAGCGACGAGGCCTCCATGCTCACCGGCTCCATCGGCATGCTGCCCTCGGCCAGCCTGAACAGCAGCAACCAGGGCCTGTACGAACCCAGCCACGGCAGCGCCCCCGACATCGCCGGCAAAGGCGTGGCCAACCCCCTGGCCACCATCCTGAGCGCCGCGATGATGCTGCGCTTCAGCCTGAATCAGGAAGAAGCCGCTCAGCGCATCGAAGCCGCTGTGCAAAAGGTGCTGGCGCAAGGCCTGCGCACGCCCGATATCTACAGCGAAGGCACCACCAAGGTGGGCACCGCGCAGATGGGCGATGCCGTGGTGAAGGCGCTCGCCTGATCCCAGGTTTGCCATGACATTTCAAGGGCGGCTGTGGCCGCCCTTTTTCTTTGCACAATCGTCGTATGCAATTCCCGCATTGGCCCATGCACGCAATCGGCTAGAATCTGCGCATGTTTGCCGCCCGCCCGTTCGTCCTGAACACCGCTACTGCCGCCCTGGCAGGCGTGGCTGTGCGCGCAATCACCACCAAAACCACGACCATTATTAAGGGCTGATCCAGCTCCGGTACCGTCGTGCGCCCTCCCTGGCCAGACGAGCCGGGGCAAACAGTCTGGTCTGGCACTGTTTCTTAATCTGAAAGGGCGTTGAAATGAGCAAGTTGGTAGGTTTGGTCGGCTGGCGCGGCATGGTCGGCTCGGTGTTGATGGACCGCATGATCGAAGAAAAAGACTTCGACTTGATCGAGCCATTGTTCTTCTCCACATCCAACGCAGGCGGCAAGGCCCCCGCACAAGCCAAGAACGAAACCACCCTGCAAGACGCGTACAACATCGACGCCTTGAAGCGCTGCGACATCATCATCACGGCTCAAGGCGGCGACTACACCACGCAAGTCTTCCCCAAGCTGCGCGCCGCAGGCTGGAACGGCCACTGGATCGACGCTGCATCGACGCTGCGCATGGAAAAGGACGCCGTCATCATCCTCGACCCCGTCAACATGCCCGTCATCAAAGATGCGCTGGCCAATGGTGGCAAGAACTGGGTGGGCGGCAACTGCACCGTGAGCTGCATGCTGATGGGCGTGGGCGCCCTGTACAAGGCGGGTCTGGTCGAATGGATGAGCACCCAGACCTACCAAGCCGCATCGGGCGGTGGCGCGCAGCACATGCGTGAGCTGCTCACGCAATACGGCACGTTGAATGCCGAAGTGAAGTCTCTGCTGGATGACCCCAAGAGCGCCATCCTGGAAATCGACCGCAAGGTCATCGCCAAGCAGCGCAGCCTGTCTGCCGCTGAAACCGCCAACTTTGGCGTGCCCCTGGGCGGCTCGCTGATCCCCTGGATCGACAAGGACCTGGGCAACGGCCAGTCCAAGGAAGAGTGGAAGGGCATGGCCGAAACCAACAAGATCCTCGGCATGGGCGAGGGCTTTGGCTCGGCCGCCATCCCGGTGGACGGTTTTTGCGTGCGTGTGGGCGCCATGCGCTGCCACAGCCAGGCTCTGACCTTCAAGCTCAAGAAGGACGTGCCCGTGGCCGATATCGAAGCCATGATTGCGGCCGACAACGAGTGGGTGAAAGTGGTGCCCAACACACGCGAGGCCACCATCAAGGATCTGACCCCCGTGGCCGTGACCGGCACCATGACCATCCCTGTAGGCCGCATCCGCAAGCTGGCCATGGGCCCCGAGTATGTGGGTGCCTTCACTATTGGCGACCAATTGCTGTGGGGCGCTGCGGAACCCCTGCGCCGCATGCTGCGGATTTTGTTGTCCGCCTGATTTCAAAGGCCTGCACCCAGCGCGCAAAACCGACGTTTTGCGCGCTTTTTTCATTCTCGAGCGCAGAAACAACCAGTTACGCCACGTTGTCGAATGGCAACAGGTTTACGCCTCAAATGAGAGCCCATGGTTGCCCACCAAAGCTTCGACGCCACCTCAGCTTGTCACTGCAAAACATTGCTGCTATGGTGCTTTTTACATATTTTCACGCTCCGGGGCGGGAACAGCACATGAGAAAAACAACACCGCTCGACCGAGCCGCACCACCTAATCAGTTGATGGCAAACATGCATCGTTGGAAATTTTCAGCTCTGGCGGCTGCTGCCGTGCTTTGCGTCGGCCTGCACGCAGGCGAGGCGTCTGCTTTGGCCCTGGGGCGAATCACGGTGCAATCAGCGCTGGGTGAGCCCTTACGCGCCGAGATCGACGTACCTCAAATCACTCAGGCGGAAGCTGAGACCCTGCGTGCAACAGCGGCATCACCCGAGGTGTTCCGATCCCAAGGCATGGAGTTCAATCCGCTGATGAACGCCTTGCAGATCCAGCTGCAACGCCGTGCGGATGGCAGCGCCGTGCTGCGGGTCACCAGCGACCGCCCAGTCAACGATCCGTTTCTCGATCTGGTCCTGGACACCACCTGGGGCACAGGCAAGATTGTTCGCAGCTACACCCTGCTGTTTGACCCACCAGCATTGCGCAGCGCCGCACCTACAGCCACAGCAGCGCCCCAGATCACTGCGCCAGCCGTGGCACAGCAACGCCCCGCCCCTGCGCGTGTAGCGACTCCAGCCGCACCCGCCGTGCGTGCACCTGCAGCATCGCGCCCCGCCCCCGCCGAGGGCGTGACCGTCAAGCCTGGCGACACGGCCGGTCGCATTGCAAATGCCCACCGCCCTGCAGATGTTTCTCTGGACCAGATGCTGGTGGCCCTGATGCGCGCCAACCCCGATGCATTCATCCAGGGTAATGTGAACCGTGTGCGTGCCGGCTCTGTGCTGCAGATTCCGGATGAAGCCACCGCCAAGTCGGTGTCCAACACCGAGGCTCGCCAAATCCTGGCAGCCCAAAGCCGCGACTTCAACACCTTCCGCCGCAAGTTGGCTGATGCCGCACCGAGCGCAACAGTGGCCTCGGCCGAGCGCTCGGCCAGTGGCAAGGTGCAGGCCCAGGTGGAAGACCGCAAGCCCGCAACAGCTGCCCCAGACAAGCTGACCCTCTCGAAGGGTTCGCTCAAGGGCCAAAAGGCTGCTGAAGACCAGTTGGCGAAAGACAAGCAAGCCAGCGAGGCCAATGCCCGTATGGCCGAGCTGTCCAAGAACATCAGCGACCTGAACAAGGTCAGCGCGGCCTCTGCTGCAGGCGCGGCTCCAGCCACCGCCCCAGCGGCCAGTACGCCTGCGGCGATCAAGGCAGAAGTGCCCGGCGTTCCCGCCACCCCGACAGCCCCGCAAGCACCTGCTTCGACACCCGAGGTGCCAGCCGAAGCGGCCAGCACCCCTGAGGATGCTGCGTCCGCTCCTGATACCACTGCGTCTGCACCTGCCGCCGAGGCATCTGCACCTGCAGCGCCCGCACCCAAGGTGGTCGTGCCTCCTCCACCACCCATCGAAGAGCCCAGCTTCCTTGATGGGCTGATGGAAGACCCCATGATTCCATTGGCCGGTGGCGGCCTGCTGGCTCTGTTGATCGGTTATGGCGCTTACCGTGTCGTGCAGCGCCGCCGTGGCGCTGGCGGCGTAGACAGCTCCTTCATGGAAAGCCGCATTCAGCCTGACTCGTTCTTCGGCGCCAGCGGTGGCCAACGCATCGACACCGCCAACAGCGAAATGACCACGGGCGGCTCTTCCATGGCCTACTCGCCCAGCCAGCTGGATGCTGGCGGCGATGTGGACCCTGTTGCAGAAGCCGACGTCTACCTGGCCTATGGCCGCGACCTGCAAGCGGAAGAGATTCTGAAAGAGGCGATTCGCCACAACCCCGCACGGGTTTCCGTCCACGTCAAGCTGGGCGAAATTTACGCCAAACGCCAGGACCGCAAGGCCCTGGAAGCAGTGGCAGGCGACGTGTTCAAGCTCACCCAGGGTGAGGGCCCCGACTGGGCCCGCATCACCGAACTGGGCCGCGGCCTGGACCCGGAAAATGCCCTGTACCAACCCGGTGGACGCCCCGGCGGTGAAGTCGCTCAGCCCGCCCCCGCAGGCGGCTTTGCGAGCACGATGCCCGCCGCGATGGGTGCCGTTGCGGCTGCTGCACTGCCTTCTGATCTCGACCTGGACCTGGATCTCGACCTGCCAGATGATGCCCTGACGGATGCCCCCGCCGCCGGTGGGTTCGCCGCAGCGGCCGCGGCCTCCGGCCTGGCTCCAGAAATGGAACTGCCTTCGCTGGATGACGAGCCAGAAACGGCCCGTGCCCCTATGGTGGAAGCAGCTCCGACACTCGACCCACTGGGCGCCGCAGATGATCTGAGCATTGCACCCTCGGGCCTCGCGCCTTTGTCGTCTGACACCCCAGACAACAACACGCTGGAATTCGATCTGGGAGATCTCTCGCTCGACCTGACAGCGCCTTCCACCCTCAGCACGCCCACGCCGAGTACACCATCGGTCAGCGAAGAAATCACCACGGCATCTGCACCAATGGGTGACGATGACGATGATGGCGAGGCTGCTGCTCATGACGATCCTCTGGCGACCAAACTGGCGCTGGCGGAAGAGTTCAACGCGATCGGCGACACCGATGGTGCCCGCACCCTGATCGAGGAAGTGGTGGCAGAGGCGACAGGCGCACTCAAAACCCGCGCCCAGCGCTTGCTGGCTGATCTGGGCTGATGCCGCCAGAGCTGACACCCGAGAGCCCGACCAACGCCTCCTCCTCCAACGCCACCGTGAGGATGGCGTTGGGCGTCAGCTACAACGGGCAAGGCTACAACGGCTGGCAGAGCCAGTTATCTGGCAACACTGTTCAAGACAAGCTCGAAGCAGCCCTGGGCCGCTTTGCTACGCATACAGTGAGCACCCTGTGTGCGGGCCGCACCGACAGTGGGGTGCATGGGCTGATGCAGGTCGTGCACTTCGACACGCCCCTGAATCGCCCCAATGCCTCCTGGGTTCGGGGCACCAACACCTTTTTGCCACACGACATTGCGGTGCAATGGGCGCAGCAGGTGCCTGACAGCTTTCACGCGCGCGCCAGTGCAACGGCCAGGCGCTACGCTTACGTGCTGCTGCAGTCACCCGTGCGCCCCAGTGTCGAGTCTGGTCGCGTGGGCTGGGTACACAACCCACTCGATGGGGATGCGATGCGGCAGGCCGCCAGCATCTTGCTCGGTGAGCACGATTTCACATCGTTCAGGGCATCTGCCTGCCAGGCCAAGACGCCGGTCAAAACGATCAAACGCATAGAGATCACTGACCGCCGTGCCGCAGCGCCGCACCCCGAACTGGGCTGGAGCCCCTGCTATTGGCGTTTCGAGTTCGAAGCCAACGCCTTTTTGCACCACATGATCCGCAACATCATGGGCTGCCTGATCGCCGTCGGAAGTGGCAAGCAGCCAGTAAGCTGGATGCAGAGCGTGCTCAATGCGCGGTCGCGCGATGCGGCAGCACCCACCTTTTCCCCAGACGGGCTGTATTTTCTGGGCCCGGTCTACGATGCGCAGTGGAAGCTTCCTCAAAGCACCCCTCCCTTTGCCTGGCTGCCATGACCACCCACCACTCTGCTGAAACCGCCTCCACACCCCACCCGCATGGCTTCGCAACGAAACCCCGTGCCATGACCAGCGAGCGCACGCGAATCAAAATCTGCGGCCTGACCCGGGAACAGGATGTGGATGCCGCCGTGGCGGCGGGTGCCGACGCTGTGGGTTTCGTGCTGTATGCGCCCAGCCCCCGCGCAGTCACCCCTGAGCGCGCTGCGCAATTGGCACGCAGACTCCCGCCATTCGTCACCCCCGTGCTGCTGTTCGTGAACGAGAGTGCTATTAATATTGCAGCTGCCAGCGCAATGGTGGCGGGCGCTATCGTGCAATTTCATGGTGATGAAACGCCGGCCGATTGTCTGCAAGCCACAGGCCACGGGTTGCGTCCATTTTTGCGGGCTGCACGCATACCCCTAGGCGATGGGGCTGAACGCTTCGACCTCGTAAAATACGCGCAGGATTTTTCACACGCCCAGGCCATCCTGCTCGACGCACATGTCGACGGCTATGGCGGCGGCGGCAAGGCATTCAATTGGTCACTCCTTCCACCAAGCGTCAGCTCTCACCTCGTTTTGTCTGGTGGACTCACGCCTGCAAACGTGACCGATGGCATTTTGCAAGTCCGCCCGCGAGGCCTCTCGCTGGCGGTTGATGTCAGTTCCGGCGTTGAAGCCGATGGCCCCGATGGCAAACCCATCAAGGGCATCAAGGACGCCGAAAAAATCCAACGCTTCGTTGCCGCCGTGCGTGCGGCCGATGCCCAACTTGCAAAGAATCCCCATGAGCTCTTATCAGCAACCTGACGCCTCCGGGCACTTTGGCCCCTACGGTGGCAGCTTCGTCAGCGAAACCCTGACCCACGCCATCCAGGAACTGCGCGAGGCATATGCGCGCTACCAGAACGACCCAGAGTTCCTGGCAGAATTTCAGTACGAACTCAAGCATTTCGTGGGCCGCCCCTCGCCCATCTACCACGCGGCCCGCACCAGCCGTGAAATGGGCGGTGCGCAGATTTACCTCAAGCGCGAAGACCTGAACCACACCGGCGCGCACAAGATCAACAACGTGATTGGCCAAGCCATGCTGGCCAAGCGCATGGGCAAGCCCCGCGTGATTGCCGAAACCGGCGCAGGCCAGCACGGCGTGGCCACTGCCACCATCTGCGCACGTTATGGCCTGGAATGTGTGGTGTACATGGGCGCCGAGGACGTGAAGCGCCAGAGCCCCAACGTGTACCGCATGAAGCTGCTGGGTGCCACCGTGGTGCCCGTCGAATCTGGCAGCAAGACCCTGAAGGATGCCCTGAACGACGCCATGCGCGACTGGGTGGCCAATGTGGACAACACCTTCTACATCATCGGCACCGTGGCGGGCCCGCACCCGTACCCGATGATGGTGCGCGATTTCCAGAGCGTGATTGGCAAGGAATGCATTGAGCAGATGCCCGCCATGCTGGCCGAACAGAAAGTGCTGGGCGAACAACCTGATGCCGTGATCGCCTGCGTCGGCGGCGGCAGCAATGCCATGGGCATTTTCCACCCCTACATTCCGTTCGAGAAAACCCGACTGATTGGTGTGGAGGCTGCGGGCGAGGGGCTGGACTCTGGCCGCCACTCCGCATCGCTGCAAAAAGGCAGCGCCGGCGTGCTGCACGGCAACCGCACCTTCATCCTGCAGGATGACAACGGCCAGATCACCGAAACCCACAGCATCAGCGCGGGTCTGGATTACCCCGGTGTGGGGCCAGAACATGCGTGGCTGCAGGAAATCGGCCGTGCCGAATACGTGGGCATCACCGACAAAGAGGCGCTGGACGCCTTCCACTACCTGTGCCGCACCGAGGGCATCATTCCCGCGCTCGAATCCAGCCACGCCGTGGCCTACGCCATGAAGCTGGCCAAGACCATGCGCCCTGACCAATCCATCCTGGTCAACCTCTCCGGGCGCGGTGACAAGGACATTGGCACCGTGGCCGACCTCAGTGGTGCCGATTTCTACTGCCGCCCCAGCTGCCAGGGGCAGTCCGTCAAGGGCGGCGAGCAACCCGTCAAGGTGGTCAAATGAGCCGTATCGAAGCAACCTTTTCCGCCCTCAAGGCCCAAGGCCGCAAGGCGCTGATTCCCTATGTGACCGCCGGCTTTCCGTTCGCCGACATCACGCCCGCCCTCATGCACGGCATGGTGGAAGCGGGCGCTGACGTGATCGAACTGGGTGTGCCTTTTTCAGACCCCATGGCCGATGGCCCGGTGATCCAGAAGGCGGGCGAGAAGGCTTTGAGCCTGGGCATTGGCATGGTTCAGGTGCTGGATCAGGTGCGCGAATTCCGCAAGCGCAACAACACCACCCCTGTGGTGCTGATGGGCTACGCCAACCCCGTCGAACGCTACGACCAGAAGCACGGCACCCCAGGCACAACTGGCAGCGCCTTTGTGCGCGACGCAGCCGCAGCCGGTGTGGATGGCGTGCTCATCGTGGACTACCCGCCCGAGGAATGCGAAGCCTTTGCCGCCGACCTGCGCGCCCACGGCATGGATCTGATCTTTTTGCTGGCTCCCACTTCTACCTCCGAACGCATGGCCCAGGTGGCGCGCGTGGCCAGCGGCTACGTGTACTACGTGTCGCTCAAGGGCGTCACAGGTTCGGGCGCGCTGGACACAGCGGCTGTCGAACAGATGCTGCCCCGCATTCGCCAGCACGTTCACATTCCGGTGGGCGTGGGTTTCGGCATCCGCGACGCAGCCACTGCCCAGGCGATTGGCAAGGTGGCTGATGCCGTAGTGATCGGCAGCCGCATCATCCAGCTGATTGAAGACCAGGAACACGCCAAGGTCGTCCCCATGACCATGGATTTCCTGCGCGGCGTGCGCAAGGCGCTCGACGCATAATAGAGGGCATCCCCCTGAGCGGCTTTGCCGCTTCCCCCTTCTCCTTGTGCTGCGCACAGGAAGGGGGACGCTCCCAGCGCGGCGGGGCGGCCCTTGCGCGGGAGCCCTGATTGATGGGCAGCGCTAGCGTTAAGGCCGCGCCGCCACAGGCTCATTCATACAGAGGAAACCATGTCCTGGCTCGAAAAACTCCTGCCCTCCAAGATCCAGCAAACCAACCCCACCGAGCGCCGCCAGGTACCCGAAGGGCTGTGGATCAAGTGCCCGAGCTGCGAAACCGTGCTCTACAAGGCTGACCTGGAGCAAAACCAGAATGTCTGCCCCAAGTGCAGCCACCATCACCGCATTGGCGCCCGCGCACGGCTGGACGCCTTTCTGGACGCCGAAGGCCGCTATGAAATCGGCCAGGAAGTGCTGCCGGTGGACGCCCTCAAGTTCAAGGACAGCCGCAAGTACCCCGAGCGCCTGAAAGAAGCGCTGGAGAACACGGGCGAGACCGATGCGCTCATCGTGATGGGTGGTGCCGTCAAGAGCATCAATGTGGTCGCTGCGTGCTTCGAGTTCGACTTCATGGGCGGCTCCATGGGCTCTGTGGTGGGCGAGCGCTTTGTGCGCGGTGTCGAAACCGCCATCGAGCAAAAAGTGCCTTTCATCTGCTTTACCGCCACCGGCGGTGCCCGCATGCAAGAGGGCCTGCTGTCGCTCATGCAAATGGCCAAGACCAACGCAGCGCTGACCCGCCTGGCCAAGAAGGGCCTGCCCTACATCAGCGTGCTGACCGACCCGACCATGGGCGGCGTGAGCGCAGGTTTTGCCTTCGTGGGCGACATCGTGATTGCAGAGCCTAAAGCCCTGATCGGCTTTGCGGGTCCCCGCGTGATCGAATCCACCGTGCGCGTGACCCTGCCCGAGGGCTTCCAGCGTGCTGAATTCCTGCAGACCAAGGGTGCCGTGGACTTCATTTGCGACCGCCGTGAACTGCGCAGCACCGTAGCCAGCAGCTTGGCTATGCTGCAGCGTCTGCCAGCCGACGCGGTGGTGTAAGCCCACGCTACTGCGGTGCGGGGCGATTGTGAGAGATCGCTCTACCGCAAACGCTATAAAATTAATAGCTGCTAGCGCTTATCCAGTAAGCGCTGGCAGCTATTTTTTTTTGATATTCAGGGGAAGGAGTCGCAAAGCGTCAACCAAGCGCCTTTGCGACCCAGCAACCGATGGCCACACACGGGTGAAGCAGCAGCAGGGCAGCTTGGCCCCTGCCCAGCCTCAGCCCTGCAAAGCCCCCGTCAACACCGCTGCTTGCAAGTGGCCCAGCACGATCATGGCGATCTGCAGCAGCACCAGCAACACCAGGGGTGACAGGTCCAAACCGCCCACCAGCGGAACGACCCGCTGCACCGGCCTGAGCAGCGGTGCGCACAGCCGTCCAATCACATCCGACATGGGAGAGCGCGTCTGCACCCAGGACAGGATCGCGTGAACGATCAGCAGGCCGATCAAGCCCGAAATCGCGACCCGCACCAGACCGAAGGCTGCCAGCAAAGGCACCACTGCGCCAGAGATGGCGCCGCCCGCAATCAGCCACAGCAGGCCATATTGCACCTGCTGCACCAGCAAGCCCCCCACCAGGCTGGAGACGTCCCACTGGCCTGTGGGCGGAATCAGCCGGCGCAGCGGCATGATGAACCAGTCGGTCAACGCAAACACCAGAGCCCCCACCGGATTGGAAAAGGGCACACGCTGCCACTGCATGTACAGGCGCAACAGGCAAGCACCGGTCAACAGCCCACCAATGACATCGAGCAGCAAAGTAGCGATTTGATACAACATGGGAATCCACAAATGAAGGGGTGCCCCGGCGGAAAACCGGCTGCGCCGTGGGATGATAGCGGCCCAAGATTCAGCGCCAGACCGCCTGGGGGATTGGGCCATCGGCCCCACCCCATTCTGACCGCTGGGCAGACCAGGGCCAGCAACCCAGCCAGGCCCGGCAGATCTTGACCAGGCGTTCCACCCCGGCCCATGACCCAGACCCTGACCCTTTCATCCCTGCCCTTGTTTCCCCTGGCATCGGTGCTGTTCCCCGACGGGGTGCTGGCCTTGCGCGTGTTTGAGGTGCGTTACCTCGACATGGTGCGCAAATGCCACCAGACGGGCGCCCCATTTGGCGTGGTGTCCTTAACCCAAGGCAGCGAAGTGCGCCGGGCTGGGGCCCCGGATGAGCAATTTCACGACGTGGGCACACTGGCGGTCATTGAGCAACTCGCAAGCCCCCAGCCAGGGTTGATCACCCTGGTGTGCAAAGGCGCGGAGCGGTTTCGGATCACCCAGCGCAACCACCTGGTTCACGGCCTGTGGATTGCCAGCGTGTCGCAACTGGACAGGGATTTGTCCATCCCCATCCCTGAAGACCTGAAAAAAACTGCCACGGCCCTGACCCAGGTTTTGCACACCCTGCATGCGCGTGATGCGCTGAACCCCGCAGCCGCCCTGCCCACCCCGGAACAACTCGACGACTGTGGCTGGGTGGCCAACCGCTGGTGTGAACTGCTGCCCGTGCCCATGGAGTTGAAGCAGCGGCTGATGGAACTGGACAACCCGCTGGTACGGCTGGAGCTGGTGGGCGATGTGCTGGAGCGCACAGGAATTGCACAGTGACCGCACGCAGGGCAACGGCCTTGCCCGCAGCCCCGGCGCCATGAAAGTGCTTCAGGTCATCACCAAAGGAGAGGTGGGAGGCGCCCAAAGCCACGTACTGACGCTGTGCCGCGAATTGCGTGACCGACAAGGCATCGACGTGCAGGTGGCCATCGGCGGTGACGACGGCCTGCAGACCCCTCTGGCGTGCGCGCTGAACGCTGCGGGCATTCGGGTGCATTCCATTCCTTCACTGGGCAACACTGCAGGCGTCGCTGGCTTGGCGCAAGCCGTAGGGCGCCTTCAAGACATCGTGCGAGAGCAGTCTCCAGACCTTGTGCACGCCCACAGCGCGATGGCGGGTGTGGCGGCACGACTGGCGGGAGCGCGAACCCGCAAGCCGGTGATTTACACCGTGCACGGATTTGCGTTCAAGGCAGGAACCCCCTGGAAGCGGCGCGTGGCCGCGTTTGCCGTCGAATGGCTGCTCGCCCCCCTGGCACGGCGCATGGTGTGTGTGTCAGAACACGAGCGCAGGCTGGCACGCGCACTGCCACTTCCATCCAGGCGGGTGGTGGTCGTTCACAACGGTATTGAAGAGGTGCCCGCATCCACACACCTCACCACCGAGCTGGCGGCCGCCCCACCCCGCATCGCCATGGTGGCACGCATGGCCCCACCAAAGCGCCCAGACCTGCTACTGCAAGCGCTCGCACATTTGCGTGATGATTTGGGGTGTGAGGTGCCAGCCACGTTTTTTGGCGGAGGCCCTCAACTTGCCAGCCACCAGGCCATGGCCAGGCAGCTGGGACTGCAATCCGTTGTGTTCGCCGGAGATGTGGACGATATTTCTGCACAGCTGATGAAGCACAGCATTTTTGTGCTGACCTCGGACCACGAAGGCTTACCCATTTCCGTGATCGAGGCGATGCGCGGCGGGCTGGCCATCGTGGCCAGCGACCTGCCCGGCATGCGCGAGTTGTTGCCAGATGCCACCCAAGCCCGCCTGGTTCCCAATGACGCAACAGCATTGGCACTGGCCCTGCGACAACTGGTAGAGTCGCCCGCGCTACGCACCAGCCTTGGCCGCGCAGCAAGACAACGCTACGAGCAGCACTACACCGCACAACGCATGGGCATGGAGGTGATGGCAACCTACCAAAGCGCCCTCTCCCCTTCTCCAAGCCATCCATGAAGAGCACCTCTCACAGCCCCCTCGACTCTTCCACAGCACACCGCCAAAGTGCCGTGCTGCGCTGGGCGTTGAAAGGCATCTTGGTGCTGCTATTGAGCTACGCCATCGGATGGGTGCTGGAGCAATACCAGTGGGCAACGTACCAGTTCCCTCAGACGGTCTTGTGGTGCAGCGTGCCTTACACCATCACCGCTTACTGGCTGTACAACGGAGCGTACCTGCCCCAGTTCGAAGAACGGCGCTTTCTTCTGGTGGCCACAGCGGCACCGTACCTGGCGGCCCCGCTGGGGTTTGCACTGCTGCAACAACCCTATTCGCGCGGCGCTGTGCTGCTGGTCTACCTGCTGTCTGCCGCCTGGTTTACTTTGGGGCACTGGCGTGAGCGAGGGCGCTATGCGCTGTCACTCGCCTATCTGGATTCCTCTGTACCCATGCGGCTGAAAGAACTGCTGGGAGATGCCTCGGAACTCAGCCAGCAAGACATCAAGCTGCAGCCCTTGGCCATTCCAGCCGCATCGGGTGCAGCCCCCCAAGTCACGGACGACACATCTGCCCTGGCTGGCGTGGTCATCGACCCGCAAGCGCCCACCGACGCGGTTCGCGAACGCTTGATCAGCGACTTGCGCCTGCAGCATGTGAGGCTCTACAGCGTGGAAGCCGTGGCAGAACTGATCAGCGGCCGAAAAATGTTGTCCAACCTGCAAGCCCAGGACTTATGGGCGCTGGACGGCAATCCGGCATACGACACCGTCAAGCGCCTGACCGACATTGGCTTGACGCTGGCTGCGTTGCCCCTGTGGCTTCCGCTGTGTTTGGCAGCTGGCCTGGCCGTGAAGCTGAACACGCCAGGGCCGATGCTGTTTTCCCAAATTCGCATCGGTCGCAACGGCCGCGAGTTCCGCATCTGGAAACTGCGCAGCATGCGGCACGAAGAAGCCACCACTGCGCGATTCGCCCAACCCAACGATGACCGGGTGACTTCCGTGGGCAAAATCATCCGCAGAACCCGCCTGGACGAACTGCCTCAACTCTGGAATGTGCTCAAGGGTGAGATGAGCCTGATCGGCCCCCGACCGGAACAGGCCGAGTTTGTTCGGGTGTTTGCCCATCGGATTCCCGCCTACCCTTATCGCCATCTGGTGCGCCCCGGTTTGACGGGTTGGGCACAGGTGCAGCAGGGTTACGCGGAAGGTGAGGAGCAGACGGCAGTGAAACTGAGCTACGACCTGTATTACGTGGCCCACTATTCGCTGGCGTTGGATCTGCTGATCGCCTACAAGACCGCACGTATCCTGTTCACCGGATTTGGTGCACGGTGACGCACTCGCCCTTCCATCCCGCCCTGTGGCCCATGGTGTGATCTTTTCGATGCTGCCTCCCCACACGCACCGCCGCATTCTGCTGCTGAAGGAAAATCTCGAAACGGGAGGAGTACACACTGTTTCCGATGCGCTCGCGCACGCGCTGGAAGCGGCAGGACACCGCTGTGACACCCAGGTGATTCGCGCCACACCCCTCGCCCGCCTGTGGAAAGCTGCCAGCCAGGCTGATGTGATCATTGCCACGCACAACTTCCTGCCAGCCTATGTCGCCTGGCTTCTGGGCCAATGGCACCGAAAACCGGTGATCACCTGGTTTCATGGCCCGCTGCTGGAGGTGCTGGACACAGCCCATGCTTCCGCCGCCAAACGCCGCTGGTTACGCTGGCTGTATCGGCGGCTGCCTTGGCTGGTGTTCGTTTCCAACCATGGGCGCGATTCCTTCATGCAATTCATGGGTGGCGACGCGTCAGCACACCAGTGTCTGCAGGTCATTCCCAACCCGCACCCTGCCTGGCCCACTGCGCGCCCCGCGCCCCCACCGGCTGCGCCGCACACGGTGCGATGTGGCTATGTGGGCCGCCTGTCACCAGAAAAGCGCCCCGAGCTGCTGATCGACACGTTGACCCAGTTGCCGCAGCACTACGCGTTGCAGATCACTGGTGAGGGTTCCTTGAAAAGCACTCTGCAAATTGACGCCGCAGCCCGAGCACCGGGACGGGTTCAGTGGCAAGACTTCCAGCCCGCAACACCGGCGCTGTACCAGGCCCACCATGTGACGCTGCTGACGTCTGCCTATGAAGGCTGCCCCATGGCTGTACTGGAATCGCTGGCGGCCGGCGTGCCCTGCGTTGGTGTGCCGATCCCTGCGCTGCGCGAAATGCTGGGCAGCCACATGCCCTACGCCTTGGCGGAAGACCAAGGCGGTAGCGCACTGGCCCAGGCAGTGCTTCGCGTGATGTCCACGCCGACAGATGTTCTCCAGCGGGATATGACTCAGGTGCTTGCGCAATACACGCCCCAGCGATTTGCCAGCGCCTGGGCTCACCTCATTGAACAGGTGACTGCCTGATGCAAGTGCATTTCATCCATCCCGGTCACTCCTACCTTCCGGAGCTGGAGGCCTACGCCGCCCACTTGCGGCCGTGGGGGCATGAGGTCTGCACGCACCAAAATGCCAGCACGGTGCCCGCAGATGCGCGCGTCGTGTGGTGGATGTGCGGCCGGGTGCACGCAACGGACCACCAGCGCTTTGCCCAGGCCTTTCAGGTGCATGAATATGCCTCAGCCTCCGTCCCCCCATTCGCCTGGGCCAAGGACCAGATCAAGCGCTGGAGCCAGCCCAAGCCCGATTACCGACTCTTCCAGAACGAGTGGGTCCGACAGCGCCTGGGATTTGCCGACGATGTCCCGTGGGAATTCAGAGAGATGGGCGTCTCATCCACTTTTCTGACACCGCCCACCATCCAGGGTGCAGCAGAATTTGACATGGTGTACCTGGGCGACATGGTGCGGCTGCAGCACTTTCTCCCCGTCTTTGAAGGGCTGGAGCAGGCGGGCATGCGCACCTTGCTGATCGGAAACATGCCCGCCCTATTGCAGCGCCAGTTTCAAGCCTTCAACCACATCACCGTGACGGGCAAGGTGCCACACCATGAGGTTCCCGCCCAATTGCGACGGGCGCGCTGTGCGCTCAACCTGGTGCCCGACCGGCTTCCTTACAGTGAGCAGACCTCGACCAAGCTGCTCGAATACTGCGCCATCGGTCTGCCGGTGATCAGCACGGACTACCGCTGGGTGCGCAACTTTGCATCGTCCAACCCGGCCGCCATCGCGTATTTGCCAGCCCAGGCCAGCGTCAGCGCTTATGCAGATTTCTTTCGTAAAACGAGAGACATGGCGAGCATGCCATCCCTAGACATGGGAGGCTGGGCCTGGCCACACACCCTGGCGCGACTGAACATCTGGAAAGCCGCAGGACTGGCCCCGTGAAGCAGCCATACCGCTTTGCATCCACCTCGGTCATCATGGCTTTGGGCAGCATGGTGTCGCTGGCAGCCCAGGCCCTGGTGGGCGTGGCCATGCTGCATTTTTTTACCCCCCAGGCCGCCGGTGGTTTTGCCATCACGGCGCAGGTGGCATTTTTCTGGGTGTCCCTGTCGCTCGCGCAAGGGCCTTTGCAGTTCCTGGCAGACGCCCACCATCCTCCCCGCGCGGCGCTGCTGGCGGTTTTGCGCTCCAGCCTTTGGCGCTGGTTGGGGCTTGCGCCGCTGGTAGCGCTGGCCGTGTGGTGGTCTGCCATGGCGACCCCATTCACCGTGATGGGCTGGGCCGCCTTGCTGGCTCTGTTGCAACTCGCCTGGTACCTGGCCCAGCCCTGGACGTTGAGGACGGCATCGCCCCTGTCGGCTGCGCTGGTTCGCGCAGGCCCACCCGTGGTGGCGCTGGTGCTGACCGTGACCGCAGCACGGGCTTGGCCAGCAGAAAGCGCGCACGGTCTTTTATTGGCTGCCGCCTGCGGCTACGCGGTGGGTGCCTTGTGGCTGCGGTCAGCACGCCTTGAGGGCCGCACTACGCAGCCCCCACAGCAGCATTCCCCAGAGCCCCCCGCCGCCACCGCGCAGGCAGACCGCCGCAGCACCAGCCTGCGCCTGGCCCACACCGCGATAGACGCCATCGCAGGTACGGCATTGCTTTTGGTGTGGCAACGCTTGCACGGGCTGGCCGACGCCAGTTACCTGGCCATGCTGCTGCGATTGATGGGGTTCATCCCCGCCGTCGTTCACACCGCCTGGGCGCAGGTGCTCCTTGCCCGGGTGGAAACCGCACAGTGGCGATCACTGGCGGTGGGCCTGGGCGCCGCCGCTGCCGCAGCTTTGGCAGGATGGGTGGGCTTTTTGGTTCTGGACGCTACTTCGCTTGCCACCGCGTGGCAGGGCATGCGCCCCTACCTCTTGCCTCTGGTGCTGTGGCAAGGAAGTGCCTGTATTTCCGCTGCACTCAGCCACCGGCCATTCCAGCACGCCCGAGAGCGCCAGTACTCGTGGCTGGCCATCGCGCTGCAGGCTTTGCAACTGGTGGTGTTGGTGGCCCCGTTGTGGGCGGCTCAGGGATGGAGCGCTGAAGTCCACCTTTGGTGGCTGGCGGGCACCTCCGCCATCGGCTTGCTGGTGCTGTCTGCCTGGATGCTGGCACTGCCACGGCGCTGAGCCGCCTTTCGTGGGCTCAACCCACTCATTTTTGGCCTAAATGCGCTGGGTACGCACCTTTTCCGGCGCCCAAAGGGCCGCGAAATCAGCGCCGGGCTGCGTTAAACCTAAAATAGAAGGTTTCTCCCCACCAACCCTGGTCCCGCTCTATGTCTGACGCAGTCAACGCCGCCGCAGCCCCCTTGTCCCCCCAGGACGACAACCAACTCATCGCCGAACGCCGGGAAAAACTCCGCGCTCTGCGTGAAGCCCAGGCCCAGGGTGGAGGCGTGGCGTTCCCCAACAACTTCAAACCAGCCCACAAGGCCGCCGACCTGCACACCACCCACAGCCATGTAGAAGCCAGCGTGCTGGAGACCCACCACGTCAGCGTGAGTGTGGCAGGCCGCATGATGCTCAAGCGCGTGATGGGCAAGGCCAGCTTTGCGACCGTGCAGGACGGTTCGCTGGGTGAAACGGGTGGCCGCATCCAGCTCTACATCACGCGCGACGCAGTGGGCGAAGAGTTGTACGCTGCCTTCAAGCACTGGGATCTGGGCGACATCGTGGGCGCTGAAGGCACGCTCATGAAAACCAAGACCGGCGAGCTGTCGATCAAGGTCACAGCGCTGCGCCTGCTCACCAAGAGCCTGCGCCCCATGCCAGACAAGTTCCATGGCATTCACGACCAGGAAGTGAAGTACCGCCAGCGCTATGTGGATTTGATGACCGACGAAGCCGCCCGCAAGCGCTTTGCAGCACGCAGCAAGGCTGTGAGCGGCATTCGCGAATTCATGGTGCACCACGGCTTCCTGGAAGTGGAAACGCCCATGCTGCACCCCATTCCTGGCGGTGCCAACGCGCGGCCCTTCATCACCCACCACAACGCGCTGGAGCAGGAAATGTTCTTGCGCATCGCGCCCGAGCTGTACCTCAAGCGCCTGCTGGTGGGCGGCTTCGAGCGCGTGTTTGAGATCAACCGCAACTTCCGCAACGAAGGCATCTCGGTGCGCCACAACCCCGAGTTCACGATGATGGAGTTCTATGCAGCGTACTGGAACTACCAGGACCTGATGACCTTCACCGAAGCCCTCGTCCGCGACGCTGCGATGAAGGCCGTGGGCACCCTGCAACTGACTTACCAGGGCCGCGAGGTGGACCTGAGTCAGCCGTTTGCCCGCCTGACCATTCGCGAAGCCATCTTCCAGTACACCGAAGCCGGTGCCCATGTGGACGATGCCGAGTGGCTGATCAGCGCCCTCAAGCAGCTGGGCATGTCGGAAGCCAAGAACAAGCTCTCTACCCGCAGCCTGGCCGGTCTGCAGGTGCTGTACTTTGAAGAGACGGTGGAAGACAAGCTGTGGCAGCCCACCTTCATCATGGAGCATCCCACCGAAATCAGCCCGCTGGCGCGCGCCAACGACGCCCGCCCTGAAGTGACCGAGCGCTTTGAGCTCTACATCACCGGTCGCGAGTTCGGCAACGGCTTCAGCGAACTGAACGACGCCGAAGACCAGGCCGCACGCTTCCACGCCCAGGTGGCGGCCAAGGACGGTGGCGACGACGAAGCCATGTACTACGACCACGACTTCGTGCGCGCCCTGGAATACGGCATGCCCCCCGCCGGCGGCTGCGGCATCGGTATCGACCGCTTCATGATGCTGCTGACCGACAGCCCCAGCATCCGCGACGTGATCCTGTTCCCGGCGCTGCGCCGCGAAGGCTGACCGACCGCCCACGCAATCCATGGCGATTCCCAAACACCGCCTGCCGGAATGGGTGCAGGACTGGCTGGACGTGATCGTGCCCGGCAGCCAGATTCTGGGCATCTTGCTGGCCGCGTACCTGTTGCAGCGCCTGCTGCGGCGCCTGGTGCGCAAGGCGGCCGTGCGCTATCAGTTGCCAGGGGAACTGGTGGTGCCCATCAACGGGCTCATCCGCTGGACCATCATGGCCAGCGCACTGCTGTTGTCGCTGGAACGGCTGGGCGTTTCTGCCGCTGTGCTGTGGACGGCATTCACCGGGTTCGCCACGGTGGGCGCCGTGGCGTTCTTCGCGGCATGGAGCGTGCTGTCCAACCTGTTCTGCGCTCTGCTCATCTTCACCGCGCGACCATTCCGCATTGGTGACCATGTGGAGATTCTGGACACAGCCGAAAAGCCGGGCGCCAAAGGCCGCGTGGTGGACGTGAACCTGCTCTACACCACACTGGAAGAGTTCAACACCCCGCCCGGTAGTGCGTGGATACAGATCCCGAACGCACTGATTTTCCAGCGCGTGGTGCGGCGCTGGAGCGGAGAGCCCCCTGCCCCAACGCCCCTCACGGCGGAGCCAGAAGCCCAATCAGCGGCTACAAAGGCCACGGTCTCGCCCATGCCTTGACCCTCTCGGGTCTACACGGCGCGAGACTCCCCCATCAGGGCAAAAGGTCGAGCGCCTGCATGTAGGCAGGTTGCAGCATCAATTCATCCCAGGGCTGGGGCAGTGTTTCGGGCAGCAGCGCCAGGCGGCGCGATTCGCTGTCCACGTTCGGGTGCCAGCGGCCTTTTGCCAGCGCGGCGGCCAGCCCATCGATCAGCTCGTCCACCGCTTTGCCTTCGCCCAGGCTCTGGTTGCACAGCAGCACCAGATCGCAGCCTGCCTCCAGCGCGGCCAACGCCGCGTCGGTGTAGCTCACCACCTGGCCGTCAATGCGCCGCGCGCCTTCCATGCTCAGGTCGTCGCTGAAGATCGCGCCATCAAAGCGCATCTGGCAGCGCAGGATGTCTTGCAGCCAGCGCTGCGAAAAGCCTGCTGGGCGGCTGTCTACCTTGGGGTAGATGACGTGGGCGGGCATCACGCTGGTGAGCGTGGTGCTGAGCCAGGGGTACGGCGCCGCGTCGTCGGCCAGGATGGCTTTGAGGCTGCGCTTGTCCACCGGCACTTCGGTGTGCGAATCGGCCTTGACGAAACCGTGGCCTGGAAAGTGTTTGCCGCAGTTGGCCATGCCCGCTTGCAACAGGCCGTGCATCAGGCTCTTGGCCAGCAGGGCCACCACGCGCGGGTCGCGGTGAAAGGCGCGGTCGCCAATCACGCCACTTTCGCCCCAATCCAAATCAAGCACAGGGGTGAAGCTGAAATCCACCCCGCACGCACGCAGCTCGCTGCCCAGCACATAGCCTGCTGCGGTGGCCGCATTGGTGGCGCGCAATGCACCGCTACCGGGCACGGCTTTGGAGCCCTTGCCGTCATCCATCCACATCTCGCCCAGCGCGCGCATGGGCGGTAGATGGGTGAAGCCATCGGTGCGAAAACGCTGCACGCGGCCGCCTTCGTGGTCCACGCAGATCAGCAGGTCGTCACGCACCGCCTTGATGCTGCTGGTGAGCTGCAGCAACTGGGCGCGGTCCACCCAGTTGCGGGCAAACAGGATGATGCCGCCCACCAGTGGGTGGACCAGGCGGCGGCGGTCGGTGGCGGTGAGTTCGGTGCCAGCGATGTCAATGATGAGGGGGGCGTGTTCGGTCATGGAAGATCGGAGGGGATAAATTGCTATCAAATCAAGAGCTGCTTGCGCTTATGGGGTAAGCGCTGGAGGCTGATTTGCCTCCAAACGCTCCACCACGCAGAAGCTGGCGGCGTAGTCGGTTTCGTCGGTCACGCTCAGGTGGGCGCGCAGGCTGCGTTCTTCAAACCAGGCTTTCAGGGCCCCGTGCAGCACGATGACGGGCTGGCCACTGGGCAGCTTGGCTACCTCACAGTGCCGCCAGGTCATGGGCATGCGCATGCCCAGCCCTACGGCCTTGCTGAAGGCCTCTTTGGCAGAGAAGCGAGTGGCCAGGTAGCGCAGGCCGCGGTCGGGCCAGCGCTCGGTGCGCTCGCGCCACACGGCCAGCTCACCCGCGGCCAGCACCTTTTCGGCAAAGCGGTCGCCGTGTCGCTCCAGGCTTTCGCGGATGCGGCGCACATCGCAGATGTCGGTGCCAATGCCGTAGATCATGGTTATGAGGGAAATATGCCCCTAGCGCTTGATGGATCAGCGCAAGCAGCTATCAAATCAGGAGTTACCGATTGCCTGCAAAGCCTGCATCGATGCACGCCTGGTAGGCCTGCACCGTGGCGGCATAGCCCAGTTCCAGCGCGTCGGCAATCAGCGCGTGGCCGATGGAGACTTCGAGCACACCGGGCACCTCGCGCACAAAGGCGGCCAGGTTGTCGCGGTTCAGGTCATGCCCAGCGTTCACGCCCAAGCCTGCATCCAGCGCAGCCTGAGCGGCTGCAGCGTAGCGGGCCAGTTGTTCGGCCTGCTGGGGCGTGCCCCAGGCAGCGGCGTACGGCTCGGTGTACAGCTCCACGCGGTCAGCGCCCACAGCCTTGGCCGCGGCCATCTGCTCGGGCACGGGGTCCATAAACAGGCTCACGCGCACGCCCAGGGCCTTGCACTCGGCCACCAGCGGGGCCAGGCGCTCGGTGTCTTGCGGAAAGCTCCAGCCATGGTCGCTGGTGAACTGGTCTTCGCTGTCGGGCACAAACGTCGCCTGGTGAGGACGAACCGTGCGGATGAACTCCATCAGGTTCTGCGAGGGGTTGCCCTCGATGTTGAATTCACGGCCGGGCCAAGCCTTCATCAGTTCGGCCAGCTCGTACACATCGTGCGCGCGGATGTGGCGTTCATCAGGCCGGGGGTGCACGGTAATGCCCTGCGCACCGGCCTGCAGGCACAGGGTGGCGGCGCGGGTCACGCTGGGAATGCCCAGGTGGCGCGTGTTGCGTACCAGGGCGACCTTGTTGACGTTGACGGACAGGGCGGTACGGGAATGGAGTCGGGTGGTCATAGGCTTTGCAAGTCCATCATGAGCTGGCGGGTGCGCAGCACCGGGCTGCCGCAATGGTATTGCAGCACTGCCCGCAACTGGGGTTTGAGTTCGGCTGCCACAGGGGCGCAGGCACGCAGCGTGGCGGTGTAGCTGGCGGCTTCGTCCAGCGCCTTTTGCAGCGCACGCCATTGGCTGCCCGACAGGCTGGCACGGTCGGCCTGCGAGGCCATGCGCAAACCACCTTCAGCCACCAGCGTGTAGCGGCCCTCGGGGCGCAGATTGGCCAGCGTGGCGGTTTCGGCATCCAGCGTGGGCAGCAGGCCCAGGTCGCGCAGCAATAGCAGTTCAAAGCTGCGCAGCACGGGCTCCAGGGCATCGCCATGCTCGCTGGCCAGCACGCGCACCACGCCCGCATACACTTCAAACAGGCCCGTGTGCGCATCGGCGCGGGCCAGCAGGCGCAGTAGCAGTTCGTTGAGGTACAGGCCCGACAGCAGCGCGTCGCCCGTGGGCATCACATGCCCGCCCACCCACTCGGCGCCTTTGAGGGTGTGGATATCGCCCTCCCCATCGCCCGCCAGGGTGTAGGTGAGCAGCAGCGGCTGCAGGGGCAGCAGCACGGGCCTGAAGTTGGAACTGGGTTTTTTTGCCCCCTTGGCCACCAACGCTACACGGCCCTGGCGGCGGCAAAACACCTCCAGGATCAGACTGGACTCGCTCCAGTCGTAGCTGTGCAGCACGTAGGCGGGTTCGTCGGAGATGCGACGTACGGGCATGGAAGCGCGTTACACCCGCCCGTCAGAAGGCCGCGGAGCAGGCCATGCCAGCAGACGCCGTGGAGCGGGCTGGGCCCGGCCACAGGCGTCGTCCCCCTTCCCGCAGCGCGCAGCGTTGCGAGAGAAGGGGGAAGCGGCACAGCCGCTCAGGGGGTTGGGCCTTATTCATAGCCGAAGGAGCGCACACGGGCTTCGTCGTCGGCCCAGCCAGAGCGCACCTTCACCCACACTTCGAGGAAGACCTTGGCATCCAGCAGCTTTTCCAGCTCTTGCCGCGCATCGGTGCTGATGCGCTTGAGGCGCTCGCCCTTTTCGCCAATCACCATGGCCTTGTGGCCATCGCGCTCCACCACGATGGTGGCGGCCACGCGCACAAAGCGCTTGTGGGTCTTGCTGGGCTCTTCGTCAAACTTGTCGATGACGACGGTGGAGGTGTAGGGCAATTCGTCGCCGGTGAAGCGGAACAGCTTTTCACGCACGGTTTCACCGGCCAGGAATTTCTCGCTGCGGTCGGTCAACTCGTCCTCCGAGTACCACCAGGGCTGCTCGGGCAGGTATTTTTCGCAGATGCCAAACAGGCGCTCGATATCGCCCTTGTTCTTGGCCGACATGGGTACGAATTCGGCAAACGGGTGGCGCTCCTGCATGCTCTTGAGCCAGGGGGCCAGCTCGGCACGGCGGTTGACCATGTCGAGCTTGTTGGCCACCAGCAGCGTGGGAATGCCGGGTTTGAACAGCGACAGCACCTTGGCATCGGCCAGGGTGAAGCTGCCTGCTTCCACCACGAACAGGATCAGGTCCACATCACCAATAGCGCCCATCACGGTCTTGTTGAGCGACTTGTTCAGTGCGGTGCTGTGCTTGGTCTGGAAACCAGGCGTATCCACAAACACAAACTGCGTGGCTCCCAGCGTGCGGATGCCGGTGATGCGGTGGCGCGTGGTCTGCGCCTTGCGCGAGGTGATGCTGATCTTCTGGCCCACCAGTGCATTCATCAGCGTGGACTTGCCCACGTTGGGCTTGCCCACGATGGCGATCACGCCGCAGCGCTGGCCGTCAACCGGCACCGAGGGGTTGGCACCTGCTGCTTTGACCGCACCTGCCGTGCGTGCTGCAGCCAGCATGGCATCCAGATCATTTTGGCCTTGAGCGCTTGCTGAATCAGCGCTACCAGCTACATTTTTGGTAGCATCATTCATAGTTTTTTCGCTTTCAGTGTGGCCAGCATGGCAGCAGCGGCGGCCTGTTCACCCGCCCTGCGGGACCCACCGATGCCACGCTCGGTCAGCCCCAGTTCGGCAATGTCGCATTCCACGTCAAAAGTCTGGCGGTGGGCTTCGCCCACGGTGCCCACCACGCGGTACTGCGGCAGCTTCATTTTGCGGCCCTGCAACCATTCCTGCAAAGCCGTCTTGGGATCCTTGGCCACAGCCTGCATGTGGGGGTTGATCTCCACTTCCTGGAACAGCCGGTGCACCAGCGCCTCAGCCTGTTCGTAACCGGCATCGAGGTACACAGCGCCGATCAAGGCTTCCAGGGCATCGGCCAGGATGGACGGACGCTGCTGCCCCCCGGACTTGGACTCACCCTCGCCCAAGCGCAAAACTTCCGACACCTTCAAACGCAGCGCCAGCTGGTGCAAGGTGTCTTGCTTGACCAGATTGGCCCGCACGCGTGACAAATCACCCTCTGGCAACTGCGCCAGCCGCTCGTACAGCAGACTGGCCACCGCCAGGTTCAACACAGAATCCCCCAGGAATTCCAGCCGCTCGTTGTGGTCGGCTGAAAAACTGCGGTGGGTCACAGCCCGCTGCAAGAGAGCGGGATTCGAAAAGACATGCTGCAGACGGGTTTGCAGCGAAGAGAGACTGGGATGCACTAATTAATTGGTCTGGTATTGGAAACGGTAAACAAGGAAGGCTGGCCCTGCCAATTCAATCTCGCGAGAGTACTTCAGACTCACAATGGTTTTATCTCCGCGTTTGGTGATCTCCAGGTCCTTGCCAGAAATGGAACTGATGTTGTCGATAGCACCTGCGCGATCAAAAGCCGCTTGAATTTCACCCACGGTAGAGCCATCTTTGGAAGCCTTCAGCGCCGCCTTGCGAATGGCCTGGTATTCCAGAAAGATCGGAATCGATTGCCCGCCAATGGCAAAGGTAGCCACCGCCAGAAAACCAACAAAAATCAAGCTGATAAACGACAGGCCACGCTGCCGCGAGCGAAATGTTGTGCGTTGCAACTTCATGGTTCGCACCCTCCTGTTTTATAGATTGCTACTGGCCATTCAGTTGAATGGCCCAATGCGTTTGAAATCGCCAAAGTTCATCCAGACAAAGAAAGCCTTGCCCACGATATTCCCTTCGGGCACAAAGCCCCAGTAACGAGAATCGAGGGAATTGTCCCGGTTATCGCCCATCATGAAATAGTGGCCTTCGGGCACTTTGCAAACGACCCCTTCGACACTGTAGCGACAGTTTTCCCGGTAGGGAAAATTGGTCACGCCCTGGACAAATGCGGGGGCGTCAGCGTTGTTCAGCAGCCGGTGGGAATGCTCACCCAGGGTTTCTTCAAATTGCTTGAAGTACCGCATACTTTCTTGTTCCAGAAAGTCGGGCTGCGCAGAGATTGGCACCGGCTTGCCATTGATGATGAGGCGCTTGTTCAGGTACGCCACTTCATCCCCCGGCACACCCACCACCCGCTTGATGTAGTCCAGGCTCGGCTGTGGTGGGTAGCGAAACACCAACACATCCCCGCGCGCAGGCTTGTTGCCTTCGATGATTTTGGTGTGGATGACGGGCAGGCGCACACCATAGGTGAACTTGTTCACCAGGATCAAGTCACCGACACGCAGCGTCGGAACCATCGAACCCGAAGGAATCTTGAAGGGCTCAAAGAGGAACGAGCGCAGCACAAACACGGCCGCAATCACGGGGAAGAGGCCCGCCGTCCAATCCAGCCACCAGGGCTGCATAAGTATGCGGCTTTTGGCTTCCTGGGCATCCACATCCACTTTTTGGATGCCCATGCGGTCCAGTTCGGCACGCCGCTGGACAGCGGCGTCTTCCAGTGCCTGGGCAGCTTTGCGCCGCTGCGGCAGGAAGTAAAAACGCTCACCCAGCCAATAAACCCCAGTCACCACGGTGGCAAGGAACAGCAGGAGTGCGAAATTGCCCTCCAGAGCACCAAAGTACCAGGCACCGATGTACCCGGCAAACGCCGCCAGCAGCAACGACGTGATCACTTGCATGAACTGCATCAATCTTCCACCTGCAAAATCGCAAGAAACGCTTCTTGCGGCACTTCCACCGAGCCAATCTGCTTCATCCGCTTCTTGCCGGCCTTCTGCTTTTCGAGCAGCTTGCGTTTGCGGGTGATGTCACCGCCGTAGCACTTGGCGAGCACGTTTTTGCGCAGCGCCTTGATGGTCTCACGCGCAATGATGTTGGCACCAATCGCAGCCTGAATCGCCACGTCGAACATCTGGCGAGAGATGATCTCGCGCATCTTCGCCGCCACGGCACGCCCGCGGTAGGCAGCCTGGGTGCGGTGAACGATGATGGAGAGCGCGTCCACCTTTTCGCCGTTGAGCAGGATGTCCACCTTCACCACGTCCGAGGCGCGGTATTCCTTGAACTCATAGTCCATGGAGGCATAGCCACGCGATACAGATTTGAGCTTGTCAAAGAAGTCGAGAACGATTTCGCCCAGGGGCAACTCGTAAGTGAGCATCACCTGGCGACCGTGGTAGGCCATATTGATCTGCACGCCCCGCTTCTGGTTGGCCAGTGTCATCACTGGGCCCACATAGTCCTGGGGCATGTACAGGTGAACGGTGACGATGGGCTCGCGAATCTCCTGCATCTTGCCCTGATCGGGCATCTTGGAGGGGTTCTCCACCATGATGACTTCGCCATCGCCCTTGACCACTTCATACACCACGCTCGGCGCGGTGGTGATCAGGTCCTGGTCAAACTCCCGCTCCAGGCGCTCCTGCACGATCTCCATGTGCAGCAGACCCAGGAAGCCGCAGCGGAAGCCAAAGCCCAGCGCTTGAGACACCTCCGGCTCGTAATGCAGCGCTGCATCGTTGAGCTTGAGTTTTTCCAGTGCATCACGCAATGAGTCGTATTGATTTGCCTCTGTGGGGTACAGGCCTGCAAACACCTGGGGTTGTATTTCCTTGAAGCCAGGCAACGGCTCACTGGCAGGGCCGAGATTGTTGGGCAGCTTCTTTTCCAGGGTGATGGTGTCGCCCACCTTGGCAGCCTGCAACTCCTTGATGCCTGCAATGATGTAACCCACCTCGCCCGCTTCCAGCGATTCGCGTGGCAGGTTGGCCGGTGTAAAAACACCCAGGTTATCGGCGTTGTAAGTGGCGTTGGTTGCCATCATCTTGAACCGCTCGCCCTTGGCCAGGCGCCCATCCACGACACGCACCAGCATCACCACACCCACGTAGGTGTCGAACCAGCTGTCAATGATCATCGCTCGCAGCGGCGCTTCGGGATTGCCCTTGGGCGCCGGCACCTTGGCCACGATCAGTTCAAGGATGTCGTCAATACCCATGCCGGTTTTGGCTGAGCAAGGAATCGCATCAGCAGCATCGATGCCGATCACATCCTCGATCTCTGCCTTGGCGTTATCAGGATCAGCATTGGGCAGATCCATCTTGTTGAGCACGGGCAAAACCTCGACGCCCAAGTCCAGCGCGGTGTAGCAGTTGGCCACCGTCTGGGCTTCCACACCCTGGGATGCATCCACCACCAGCAATGCACCTTCGCACGCAGACAACGAGCGACTCACTTCATATGAGAAGTCCACATGCCCGGGCGTATCGATGAGGTTGAGGTTGTAGACCTGACCATCCTTGGCCTTGTATTGCAGCGCCGCTGTTTGTGCCTTGATGGTGATACCCCGCTCTTTCTCGATGTCCATCGAGTCAAGCACTTGGGCTTCCATATCGCGGTCAGCAAGGCCACCACAACGCTGGATGAGTCGGTCTGCCAATGTCGACTTACCGTGGTCGATGTGCGCAATGATGGAGAAATTTCTGATGTGATTCATCAACGAAAAGCGTCAATTAATTGAAGGAGAACGGCCCGGACAAGAAAAAAGGGCGCGTCGAATGGCGACGCGCCCTGAACCAACAATCATTGGCAACTGCGATGGCTGGATCTGCATTGTAGGCAAAAAGCCTTCGTTACAGACTCCGCACCAATGCACTCTGGGGTCGTTGCCGCAGTGCAACAGATCGCTTATGCACAACTTATTCACAGAGCAAGACTGCCTGAGTGGACAAGATGTGGTGGAACTTGGAGCTGCTGCGCACAAAACCGGCTACCCAACTCGATGATTGCAGTAGCCGGTGGTCGGTCTGTATTCTATCGAAATCGGCCGATGCATAAATTACAGGTGTGCACACACTAACTTCCAAGCCACCACAAGGCCCCGTGACCTTGCAGTGACTTGGATATCCCAGCTTCAGCGAGCTGGACGAATCAAGGCGTACTGGGCCCATTCCCCGCGGCGGAACAGCACGCTCAGGGTTTTGCTTTTATCCACCTTGCCCAACACCGCTTCAAAGTCTTTAACGCTCAGCACTTCAGAGTTCGCCAAAGCCAGAATGATGTCTCCCTCGCGCAAACCCGCGCGCGCAGCACCTTCCGACGCAGCCGTGACCACCACGCCCCCCTTGAGCTTGAGCTCACGCTTTTGCGCATCGGTCAGATCCCTCACCGCCAAGCCCACATGTTGCCCCGCATTGGATGACTTGGCGCGCTCTTCTTTGTCAGCCGTTTTCGTCGCGACCTTGTCAGGCTCAATCTCGGCGATGGTGACAGCCAGATCCTTACTTTGACCACGACGGAACACCGTCAAGCTGCTCTTGCTGCCAGGCTTGGCATTCCCTACCAACCGAGGCAGATCGGCCACCTTTTCGATGGGCTTGCCTTCAAACTTGGTGATGATGTCACCGGCCTCCACCCCTGCCTTTTCAGCGGGCGAGCCAGACTCCACCCCAGTCACCAGCGCCCCCTGGGCTTTGCCCAACCCCAGAGACTCCGCAACATCCTTGGTCACCGGGCCGATCTGCACGCCGATCCGCCCACGTGTCACGCGCCCGGCAGTCCTCAGCTGTTCGCTCACGCGCATGGCTTCGTCCATCGGAATGGCGAATGAAATTCCCATGAACCCACCTGAGCGGGAGTAGATCTGGCTATTGATCCCGACCACCTCGCCACGCATGTTGATCAGTGGTCCTCCTGAGTTTCCAGGGTTGATGGCCACATCAGTCTGGATGAACGGAAGGTAGTCCCCCGTATCACGCTGTTTGGCACTGACGATCCCTGCAGTGACGGTGTTCTCCAGACCGAAGGGCGAGCCAATCGCCATCACCCACTCACCTGCCTTGAGGCGGCTGACATCACCCACTTTGACAGCCGGCAAACCCGTAGCGTCGATTTTCACCAGCGCCACATCGGTTCGCTTATCGGAGCCCACAATTTTGGCCTTGAACTCGCGCTTGTCGGTCAGGGTGACAATCACCTCATCAGCGCCTTCCACCACGTGCGCATTGGTCATCACCAAACCATCGGGTGTAAGAATGAACCCGGATCCCACCCCTCGGGGCTGATCTTCTGGTTGTTGCTGAGGCCGCTGCTGACGAGGCATGTTCGGGATGGGAACACCAAAGCGACGAAAGAAGTCAGCCATCTCTTCGTCCATGGCTGCACCACCTGCGCGGCCCAGTGACTTCTCAGTGGTACGAATATTGACCACCGAAGGGCCAACCTGCTCCACCAAATCGGTGAAGTCAGGCAGATTTCTAACCACCGCAGTTTGCGCCAGGGCCACCGAGGGAGAGACAGCGATCCATCCCGCAATGCTGGTGAACACTCCCGCCAGAGCGACAGAACGGAGCAATTTCCAATCCAAAACGGACATCATTGGCCTTTCAAAAAAAGGTGACAGGGCGTTATACGAATGATGCTGTGAAAGGCATGAGCAGCGATTGGTTCCCTTGATGTACGCAAGTTTTCGCGTAAACCCAGGTGGCGGCGACGTTTGGCGCACCACCGTCTCGCTCAAAAAGTGAGCACCTGTATGGAACAGCCGCTGCCCCGCTCGTCAGCGCAACCTTACCCAAGCGTGAGAGAACCTGTACAGCGTTTTACGGGGCACTTCGCCGACCACGGTGAGCCAGGTATCCTCACCCACTTTGCGGCCAAGCAACTGGGTCGCCCCCATGCTCACTTCCTGCGATTGCAGGTCGGCATGCCGAACCACATCGAGCGGTTCCAGAAACAGCGAAACGGAAGCCAGCCCGTCAGAGTATGAGCACTGCAAAACACTTCGCGTATCGGCCTGAGTCGCCAAAGTGCGGCGATAACACTGCACAGGCACAAATCCTTCGACCGGCTGGCGTAGCCCCCATCCCTCAGACTGTGCAGAGGTTTTTCGCACATCGACGGACACTACTTGGAAGCCGGCAATCGCATCCATGGAGCGAGAAAGATCCTCGGCCCGCACTGGTGCATTCCAGTCGATCTCAGAAAATGCCGCCTGCTCCACCACTCGGCCATCAACCGCCAGAGTTTGCAGCTTCATCACCAAGCCCGTGGCTTGATCAGACCAGATGCGATAGCCCAGGCGCAAGTCATCCTGCGGTTTGAACCAGAGTACATCAGCCATCCGGCCCGCCACCCGCTCTGAGCCGAGCCGCTTGGCAGAGTAATACTGCGATAGCTGAGCCCCAGGCACTACGGAAGGCTGAGGAAAGACCGCCAGGGTATCTGCACGGTCGGTACGCACGGTGCGGGTGGAGCCAAAAAAGGTTCGCATCTCGCCATTGCGCCGGTACACCGTTCGCGGTGCGCCCGTCAGACTCTCTACCTTCTCAATTTGCACACCGCCATCGCAAGCCTGGGTGATGCGCGAACTGGACATGGCCCCTGAGGCAGACATCACCACGAAAGTCCCAGAGTAAGGGCTTTGACACACCGCCCCTCGCATGTGCTCGACCCATTGAGACACATCGCGGTTGGGCTGCGCAGGGGCAGATGCTCCCTCACTGGAGGCGTGGGCATGAGCTCCGATGACCACACCCGCTACCAGCACCAAGCCTCGGATGCGAGAGGCTAAGGTGGGTGAAAAACTGGCCGATGGGCGGTCTGCGACCAAACGTTTTTGCTGGCCGAATACCATGAGAAACTTATCGGGAAGGCTCTTCAAAGGTGGCATTGCGCAGGAAGCCTGCAGGCATCTGCAAAGCGGAGGTGCTGCCGAACTGCTTATGAGCCTGCAGCAACTCATCCAGACGGGGATCACGCAACATCACAGGCTGACCTGCCCCCTCGGACACTGCCAACACCTCCGTCGGTTGCGGCACCGGGGCTGCCGCAAGCTGCTTGCCCTGCCCTTGCAGAGTGCTGAGAGAGTTCCAGCCAATGGCTGCCACTGCAGCCAATGACGCGAAACCGGCGACCATCTTCCAACGAAATACGGAGGAATTGGCTGCGGGACGCTCCGTGTTGACGACAGCGCTGTGCGTTACAACCACTGCTTCTTCAGGTTTTTGCACCGGGAACCGGGGTTCTTGCGCTATTTGCTCACGCAGACGGCCGAGCAACGGGCTGGTGGCGTGGGCAGCCAGTTCAGGCGAGCGCAAGACATCACCAACCAAATGGTAAAGCTCCCAAGTAGCTTGCCCTTTGTCTGCAGCGAAAGACAGCGCCTCCGCCAACGAAGCATCGTCAAGCTCTCCGTCCATCAGCGCCGACAACTGTTCATCCTGCGTCAAATCTCTGTCCATGATTTCACCTGTCAAACAACCAGCAACCACACAAAATACGTTCTAGGGCCTGCTCACTCACGAGCACTACCACCGCTTGCCAGATTGATTCTCCAGCAAGGGGCGTACCTTCGCCGAGATTGCCTCTCGCGCCCGAAAGATGCGGGATCGTACGGTTCCGATAGGGCAATTCATGGCACTGGCGATTTCTTCGTAACTGAGGCCTTCGATTTCACGAAGAGTGACCGCCTGTCGCAAATCCTCAGGCAAAGCTTCCATGGCCGCGTTCACCACATGGGCAATCTCCTGGGCCGCCAAAACGGTTTCCGGGGTTTCCTGTGTGGTTAGTTCATGATCCACGCGGGAAGTTTCATCTTCTTCGTCACCACCGCGCAGAGCGTTCTCAGAGACGACCGGATTGCGCTTCATGTCCATCAACGCCTTTTTGGCCGTGTTGACAGCGATCCGATAAAGCCAGGTGTAGAACTGGGCATCACCCCGAAACTGGTGAAGGGCGCGATAGGCGCGAATGAAGGTTTCCTGGGCAATGTCCTGCACCAAGTCAACATCACGCACCATCCGTCCGATCAGGCGCTCAATGCGCCGTTGGTATTTGATGACCAACAGCTCATATGCTCGCTGATCGCCTGCAACTGTGCGCTCCACCAGTTGGAGATCGCTGTCAGTAGAGGAAGAAGGCGGGGTTGCAGTCATGGACACTCAGGAATCACGCCTCAGGGTTCCCGGCCTTGGGCCGGATGGAATAGGGAAGCCGGGGCGGCTGCCTGCATGGCGGGCGAATATACCGCACGCCGTAAATCACCCCAGCGCTCGGTTTGACGAGAACGCTCAAGCCAGATCCAAGAGCGGCGCAAGTCGCCATGCAGCACCATGACCCAGAGCCAAGCTTGCATATCCACCAGGACCTGAGGCGCGCGCCTCAAAGCGAGAGGCTCTTCGTCGGCGACAAAATGAATTGCCCAACCCTGACCATCCCACACCAACTCACCCGAAGGGGCACACCACCAGTACCGCAGTGCACAGAGAGAAGCTATCACCCAGGCAGCGAGTGCCAACACGCCAGTCCATTGGAGCCCTGCGCCAGCCCTTCCCTGCGCTACCGCAAAGGCAAACACACCAGCACCAGAAGCAGCCGATATCAGCAAAACCAAGATGGCAAGTACCACGCTGCGCGCGAATGAATAGCGCACCGCAGGAGCGGTATATCTGACGAAGCCTGTCATCGACAGAAAGGATAGAGCTGCAGGATTTGGGAAGCCAAAGCTAACCTGCACCGAGAAAATTCAGCGATCAAGGCTGCTATCGGGGGCACTATGTGACTTGGAACTTGCTGGGGAGCACCGGGAATGCTGACCACTTTGTCATCAAGCATTACCCTGCGCACACCGAAGCCCGTAAAGACTAGCAATCTAACAAAGCCAGTACGGCAATGTAAACGCCGCGCTAGCTCGTGCAGATCCGCTTGAATACCAAAGAGCCATTGGTGCCACCAAAACCAAAATTGTTTTTGAGGGCCACATCAATCTTCATATCACGCGCCGTGTTGGCGCAGTAGTCCAGATCGCACTCTGGATCCTGGTTGAAGAGGTTGATCGTTGGGGGCGCCTTCTGGTGATGCAAAGCCAGCACTGTGAAGACGCTTTCGATGCCGCCGGCCCCGCCGAGCAAGTGACCGGTCATCGACTTGGTCGAACTCACCACCGTACGTTTGGCGTGATCGCCCAGCGCAGCTTTGATGGCGTTGGTTTCGTTCAAATCACCCAGGGGCGTTGAAGTGCCGTGGGCATTGAGGTAATCGATCTGATCAGCGTTGACACCTGCATTGCGCATCGCACTGATCATGGCTCTGCGAGGACCATCCATATTGGGAGCGGTCATGTGCCCTGCGTCAGCACTCATGCCAAAGCCACCGAGTTCAGCGTAAATCTTGGCACCGCGCGCCTTGGCGTGTTCGTACTCCTCCAGCACCATGACACCAGCGCCTTCGCCGAGCACAAAACCGTCACGGTCTTTGTCCCAGGGGCGAGAGGCCGTCTGCGGGTCATCATTGCGCGTTGAAAGCGCACGCATGGCCGCAAAGCCGCCAATGCCCAGCGGAGAAACAGTGGATTCAGTACCGCCAGCAACGACGATGTCGGCATCGCCGTACTCGATCATGCGTCCACCCTCGCCAATGCAGTGCAAACCGGTGGTGCACGCAGTCACGACGGACAGATTCGGCCCCTTGAAGCCGAAACGCATGGAAACATGACCAGCCACCATATTGATGATGGAGGCTGGCACAAAAAATGGGGTAATGCGCCGGGGGCCCCGGGCGGCATACTCGATATGGGTGTTCTCGATCAGCGGAAGCCCGCCGATTCCAGAACCGATAACGCAGGCGATGCGGGTGGCCAACTCAGCGTCGAGCGCCTCGCCTGTGGGCAAGCCCGCATCCTGCACAGCCTGCGCTGCCGCAGCGATCCCAAAATGAATGAAGGAGTCCATCGCACGCGCATCTTTTGCGCTGATGTACGACTCCAGGTCAAATCCCTTGACCTCACCCGCAATCCTGCAGGCGAAGTTCGACGCATCGAACTTGGTGATGAGGTCAATGCCGGATTTTCCGGCGAGGATGTTGGCCCAGGCATCAGCCACCGTGTTACCCACGGGGCTGACGCAACCCAGGCCGGTCACGACAACGCGACGACGGCTCATGCGTGAAAACCTTCTACTGATCGCTCGAGTCAGGCGCAGGGCGCCGCTCAGGCCTTCTGGTGATTGTTGGCGTAGTCGATGGCGTTTTGCACCGTGGTGATCTTTTCCGCGTCTTCGTCGGGGATCTCGATGCCGAACTCGTCTTCCAGTGCCATCACCAGTTCCACGGTGTCGAGGGAGTCAGCGCCGAGGTCAGCCACGAAGGACTTCTCGTTGGTAACTTGGGACTCTTCCACACCGAGTTGTTCGGCAATGATTTTTTTGACGCGTGCTTCGATATCGCTCATGGTTTCCCTCTGGGGGTTGTGAATGAATCCGCGATTCTAGCCGCTAAGGAGATTCCCCCTTAGCAGCCCGCCGTCCGGATGAACCGGCGTTAACTTGTCTCAATTACATGTACATGCCGCCATTGACGTGCAATTCCTGCCCCGTCACATAGCCAGCCTCATTGGAAGCCAGGTAGGCCACCGCATGCGCGATGTCCTGCGGCTTGCCCATATGGCCCAATGGGATCTGCGCATTGAGGGCTTTTTGCTGGTCTTCGGGCAGCACAGAGGTCATATCGGTCTCAATAAAACCGGGCGCCACGCAGTTGACGGTGATGTTGCGGCTCCCCAGTTCGCGAGCCAGCGCACGGGTCATGCCCGCCACACCTGCCTTGGCGGCCGCATAGTTGGCTTGCCCTGGGTTGCCCGAGGCGCCCACCACGCTGGTGATGCTGATGATGCGACCAAAGCGCTGTTTCATCATGGGGCGAATGGCAGCACGGCTTACTCGGAATACGGCCTTGAGATTGGTATCCAGCACCGCATCCCAGTCCTCATCCTTCATGCGCATGGCCAGCGTGTCACGGGTGATACCCGCGTTGTTCACGAGCACATGCAGGCCGCCTTGCTGCTTGACGATGCCGTCGATCAGGGCTTCCACCGCGGCGGCATCGTTCACATTGAGATTGGCACCCCGGCAACCAGGGTAAGCGGCCAGTGCCTGACCGATGCGCGCAGCGCCTTCGTCAGTGGTCGCGGTGCCTACCACCTGGTAGCCGCGCACGGCCAATTCCAGGGCGATGGCGGCACCGATACCGCGCGAGGCACCGGTTACCAGAGCCACCTGGGATGTCTTTGTCGAATCCGTCATTTCAATGCCTCCATCACTTCAGCCAACGTGGCAGGGTCGAACAAAGGCAGGCCTGTGAGTTCAGCGTCAATCCGCTTCGTCAGCCCTGCCAATACCTTGCCCGGCCCCGCTTCCACCACATGGGTGATGCCACGCGCCTTCAAGGCCTGCACACACTCGACCCAGCGCACAGGCCCGAACGCCTGGCGATAGAGAGCGTCGCGAATTTGTGCCGCATCTGTGCGAACCGCCACGTCGATGTTGTTGACAACAGGAATTTGCGGCTCAGCCAGCACAACAGATTCCAGAGCCACGCGCAGCTTTTCAGCGGCCGGCTTCATCAGGCTGGAGTGGAATGGCGCAGACACCGGCAGTGGCAACGCACGCTTGGCACCCGCAGCCTTGAGCACCTCACAAGCCTTCTCAACCCCGGCCTTGGTACCTGCAATCACCGTCTGGGCAGGGTCGTTGAAATTGACCGCCTCGACCACTTCGGCGCCGCCCAGAGAGGCCACAGCCTCCGCGCAGCCAGAAATCACCTTTGAAGCCTCGAGCCCCAGGATGGCAGCCATGGCGCCAGCACCGACCGGCACAGCCTCCTGCATGGCCGCCGCGCGCAGGCGCACCAAAGGCGCAGCCTGCGCCAGGGTCAACACACCTGCTGCCACCAGCGCCGAATACTCACCCAATGAATGACCCGCCAAAGCTGCGGGCTTGGCACCGCCAGCCGCACACCATGCGCGCCAGGCTGCCACACCAGCCACCAGCATCACCGGCTGGGTATTGGTCGTCAGGGCCAGCACCTCCTTGGGGCCTTCGTGGATCAAACGGGCCACATCCTCACCCAAGGCCTCAGAGGCCTCTTGCAACGTCTGCTGCACAGCAGGATGGTCGCCCCAGGCGTCGAGCATGCCCACAGCCTGCGAGCCCTGCCCCGGAAAAACAAATGCGAATGACTTCATAATTTTCTAATCAAAACATGCTCTAGCGCTTATACAGCAAGCGCAAGCAGCTACATTTTCAATAGCACAGCACCCCAGGTGAAGCCACCACCCACGCCCTCCAGCAGCACCGTCTGACCGGGCTTGACCTGACCATTGCGTACCGCATGGTCCAGCGCCAGAGGGATCGATGCCGCAGAGGTGTTGCCATGCTGGTCCACCGTGACCACAACCTTGTCCATGGAGAGCTTCAGCTTGCGGGCCGTGCCCTGCATGATGCGGATGTTCGCCTGGTGCGGAATCAGCCAATCGATGTCCGACTCCGTCAAACCAGCCTTGGCAAGCGCTGCATGGGCCGCCTTTTCCAGCACCCCCACCGCCAGCTTGAACACTGCCTGGCCGTCCATCTTCAGCAGAGGATCACCCAAGACTTGTCCACCCGACACATTGCCGGGAACGCACAGAATGCCCACATGCTTGCCGTCGGCATGCAGGTCACTGGACAAAATACCGGGGGTTTCAGACGCCTCCAGCACCACAGCGCCTGCACCATCGCCAAACAGCACGCAGGTCGTGCGGTCATTGAAGTCGAGAATGCGGCTGAATACTTCAGCGCCCACCACCAGTGCCCGGCTGGCAGCGCCAGACTGGATCATGGCGTCGGCCACCGACAGCGCATAGACAAAGCCGCTGCACACCGCCTGCACATCAAAAGCCGGGCATCCGTTGGCCCCCAGCTTGTTTTGCAAGATGCAGGCCGTGGAAGGAAACACCATGTCTGGTGTGGACGTCGCAACAATGATCAGGTCAATATCTTGGGGCTGAACACCAGCGGCTTCCAAGGCGTTGCGGGCGGCTTCCAGACCCAGGTCGCTGCTACCCACCTCGGGGTCGGCAAAGTGCCGGGCACGAATGCCGGTGCGTTCCACAATCCATTCGTCAGAAGTTTCAATACCGCGCTGCGCGAGCTCGGCCACCAGATCGGCATTGGTCAGGCGGCGGGGGGGCAAACTGCTGCCGGTGCCGGTAATGCGGGAATAACGTCTCATCAATGTGTCGTCGCCGAAACACCGGTCTTGGCTTGCGCATCTGCGGGCGCCAGAAGGGGCGCTGCATGCGCAATCCGCGTCCGGACACGGTCGAGCAGGTTGTTTCGGGCTGCATCATACGCCCGGTTCAAAGCCTGCTCGAACGCGAGAACATCTGCCGATCCGTGGCTCTTGAAGACCAGACCCCGCAGGCCCAACAGCGCTGCGCCGTTGTAACGGCGGTAGTCCATGCGCTTCATCAACGCTTTTAGAACCGGATAGGCAATGATCGCAGCAGCTTTGGTCAAGATGTTGCGAGAAAACTCGTTTTTCAAGCCGCCAATGACCATGGAGGCAACACCTTCGCTGGCCTTGAGGGCCACATTGCCCACAAAACCGTCACACACCACGATGTCCACGGTGCCCTTGAAGATGTCGTTGCCTTCCACATTGCCGTAGAAGTTCAAATCACCGGAACTTGCTGCTGTTCGCAGCAATTCGCCCGCTTTTTTGATGACTTCGCTGCCTTTGATGATTTCTTCGCCGATGTTGAGCAACCCCACAGTGGGCTCGCCCCCCTCCTGCAAAGCAGAAACCAGGGCAGAACCCATCACGGCAAACTGGAGCAAGTGTTCTGCGGAGCAGTCCACATTCGCACCCAAATCCAGCACCGTGGTGGCGCCTCCCTGGGCGTTGGGCAATTGCGTGGCGATAGCTGGGCGATCAATGCCATCCAGCGTCTTCAACAGATAACGGGCAATGGCCATCAAAGCGCCCGTGTTGCCAGCCGACACCGCGGCGGCGGCAGCGCCATCCTTGACCTGCTGGATGGCTACGCGCATAGAAGAATCTTTCTTCTTGCGCAAGGCCACTTCCACGGGGTCATCCATGGCGACGACCTCAGAGGCAGCCACGATGGTGGCACGGTCGTGCGCGAACGATTGAAGGCTTTGAGGCAAGCCCACCAACAACAAACGCGCCTGGGAATGGGTTTCTAGGAACTGGCGGCACGCCGCGAGCGTGACGCGGGGGCCGTGATCGCCCCCCATGCAGTCAACAGCCAGTGTGATCATGGGCGACTTGTCCAGCCAACGGCCTTGGCCAGAAGATAAATACGACGGTCAAAACAAAGGCCCGCACTACAAGATGTAGTTGCGGGCCTTGAATGCAGCTGAAATCAGGCTTCAGACTTGTTCTTCAGCACTTGGCGGCCACGGTAGAAACCGTTGGGGCTGATGTGGTGACGCAGGTGTGTTTCACCGGTGGTGGGTTCCACAGCGGTGCCTGGCACATTCAGTGCATTGTGCGAACGGTGCATGCCGCGCTTGGAGGGAGACTTTTTGTTTTGCTGAACTGCCATGATGGCTCCTGGTCTTGAATAGGGTTGGTAAAAACGCGATCAGCCCAATAAGACACGAGGGGGATTCGCGAGAAGCCCTCGATTATAGCCCAAACAAAAATTTATGTCCCTTTTCCGTCCTTGCGAAGAGCAGCCAGCGCAGCGAACGGGTTGGGTTTTTCTGAGTTGGCCACCTCAAAGTCGTCGTCGGAGGAAGCCAGGGGAACAGACGTAGGGCACTCCTCGTGGCGTGGCACCACGGGCAACGCCATCAGCAGTTCGTCCTCGATCAGCTCGCGCAAGTCGAACTCTCGGCTCAAAGCCAACAGATCCTCATCACACTCTTCATCCAGAGCTTCGGCCGTAGCTTCGTCTGCCACAAACCGGAAGGAACGCTCCACGTCCAGCGGGACATCGACCGGGGTAAGGCAACGCTGGCATTCCATGGGAAAGCTGGCGTGCACAGACAGGTGAAGCCAGATTTGCCCTGGACCTCCTGCTTCGGGTCGGATTTCGGAAACCGCTTTCCAGTCCACGAGCAGATCCGGGTGCAAGCCTTTGGCCTCTTGCGCCAAGCGCTCATATTTCAGGAGCGAATCATGACCTGACAGATGGCCTCCCGCTTGGGCGAAAGCCTTGATGTCAAGCCGGTCGGGGGAGTATTCCTTGGTCATGGCGGCAGTGTAAGAGAATTGGCGCATGCATGAATCCCCCACCCTGCCACGCCCTCTGGTATTGGGCTCCACCTCCCGCTATCGGCGCGAACTGCTGTCGCGCCTGAACCTGCCTTTCGATGTGGCCGCCCCCGAAGTCGATGAAACCCCTCACGACCGAGAGCCTCCCAAAGAGCTTGCCCTTCGGCTTGCACTGGCCAAAGCGCGGGCGGTCGCAGCACTCCACCCCACCGCCGTAGTCATTGGATCCGACCAAGTAGCCGATTTGGCGGGGCACCCCTTGGGCAAGCCGGGCAACCATGAAAAAGCCACGCAGCAACTCCAGGCCATGAGCGGTCAAACTGTCATCTTTCAAACGGCTGTTGCTGTCGTTTGCGCGGAAACGGGTTTTGAACAGGTGGATCTGGCGCCGGTGGAGGTGAAATTTCGCCCCCTCAGCTCCGCAGAAATTGAAAGGTATCTGCGCGCAGAAGAGCCCTACGACTGCGCAGGCAGCGCCAAAAGCGAAGGGTTGGGCATCAGCCTGCTGGATGCCATCCTGAGTGACGACCCCACCGCCTTGATTGGCCTGCCTTTGATTCGCACGTGCCGCATGCTGCGCGCCGCCGGGCTGGTGCTGCCATGAGCCAAGCCACCACCCCCTCGCCGGTCGCTGCGGTCACAGCCTCTTCCGACCCAAAACGGGGCCGCCTGTTCCTGGTGCCCGCACCGCTCGACTTTGGCTGCGAACAGCAAGCGCCGCTGGAAGATGCCCTGCCGCGCGCCACGATTGGGCAAGCAGCCCAGCTCAGCCACTGGATCTGCGAAAACGCCAAAAGCACCCGCGCGTACCTCAAACGCGTAGACGCCATCCAGGCGCTAGCCACCCCCATTCAAGCCCAGCAGATCACCGAACTCCCCCGCGAAGTTCACAAAAAGGGAGACCATGGTGACAAAGGCGCCCCGGTGTTTGACGCACGCCCGTTGCTGGCGGCAGCCCTGCAAGGGCACGATATGGGCCTGGTCAGCGAAGCGGGCATGCCCGCAGTGGCCGACCCTGGCTCCTCCATCGTGCGGGCTGCCCACGACCTGGAAGTCCCGGTAGTTCCGCTGGTCGGCCCGGTTTCGCTGCTACTGGCCCTGGCTGCCAGCGGCATGAACGGACAAAACTTCGCCTTTGTGGGCTACCTGCCCCAAAGTGGACAGGAACGCACCCAACGCATCCGCGAGCTGGAGTCATTTGCCCTCAAAACCGGGCAGACACAGGTGTTCATCGAGACTCCTTATCGCAATGCAGCACTGTGGCAGGCGCTAACCCAAACACTGCAAACCAACACCCGGCTGGCCATGGCCGCAGGGCTCACGCTGGAATCCGCCAAGCTGTGTAGCTTGCCCGTGAAGCAGTGGCGGCAACGAGAGATCCCTGTAGACAACCGCACTCCCACGGTGTTCCTCATCGGCCGGTAATCCTCGCGACACCCACCCAACCCTGATAAAAAAGCCCCGGCAGCCCCCACAAAAGAGGCTGCCGGGGCTTTTTTTAAACCCGCGCCGCGGCACTTAACGCAATTGCGGTGCGGCTATAGAAGTCGCAGCTTTGGCTGCGCCTGCCCCCATAGCCGCGCCAAAGCGTTTGACCAGACGCTCGGCCACGTTATCGCGGCGGGTGTAGTCGATGATGTCTTCCGCCTTGACCACTTCACGCGCCACATAGTCCAGGTTGCCCAACTTGTCTGCCAAGCCCATTTCCACAGCCTGCTGCCCAGTCCAGAAAAGCCCACTGAACGTTTCAGGCGTTGTCTTCAGTCGGTCGCCCCGACCGGCCTTCACCACGGCAATAAACTGCTGGTGGATTTGATTCAGCATGGCTTGTGCATAGGTGCGCTGCTGCTCAGTCTGGGGGCTGAACGGATCCAGAAAACCCTTGTTTTCCCCGGCCGTGAGCAAGCGACGCTCCACGCCCAGCTTTTCCATGGTGCCGGTAAAACCGAAACCATCCATGAGGACACCAATGCTGCCGACGATGCTGGCCTTGTCCACGAAGATTTCATCGGCAGCGGCAGCAATGTAGTAGGCCGCCGAGGCGCAGGTTTCTTCCACCACCGCGTACACCGGCTTGTTGTGCTTGGCCTTGAGGCGGGTGATTTCGTCATTGATGATGCCCGCCTGCACCGGGCTGCCCCCTGGGGAGTTGATCAGCAAGACCACCGCCTTGGAGCCCTCGTCTTCGAAGGCACTGCGCATGGCAGCCACCACAAACTCGGCGCTCGCCTCTGCACCCGAGGCAATTTCACCCTTGATGTCCACCACCGCTGTATGCGGTGCGCTCTTGTTGGCACTGGGCGACCCTTGCAGCATCGCTCCCCAGAAAATGGCACCCACCAATAGCAGCCACGTGAACCGGAAGAAGATCTTCCAGCGCCGGGCAGCTCGCTGCTCCGCCAAAGACGCCATAGCGAGCTTTTCCAGCACTGCACGCTCCCAGCCCGGCTCACCCGCCGGGGCGTTTTTGGGGCCCGCCGCGGCGGGTGCAGGCGCTGTGGCCTGCGCAGCCCACAGATCAGACGCAGGCAACGAATCTGGCGCACCGCCAGGGGTAGGGGATGGAGGGGTATTTGGTTCAGTCATGCAAAGCCTCCCGCTGCCTGACCAGTCCTAGGAAAAGCGCTGGACAGCACAGCGGACAAAGAAATCAAGATACGACTCAAAGTACGCATCACAACACCACGGGTTGTAGGTTGTAAGCAGTATGCCAGCGCACTACGCCATCGCTTTCCGATAGGGGAATTTTCACCAAACCGCCACGGCACGGGCCGCCAGCACACGACCCCGTATCGGGCGCGTACGCAGCACCGTGGGTTGCGCACAACAACCATTTCCCGGAATCATCGAAAAAACGATTGGGTTGGTAATCCATTTCCATGGCCACATGGGTGCAGCGGTTCAGATACGCATGGGCAACGCCCTGGTAGCGAATGGCAAAAGCCCGGCAGGTCTGCCCGCCGTATTGCACATCGAAGGGCACGGCCAAGCCGCCCTCCTGCAGATCGGCGCTGGCGCACAGGGCGATCACAGGCTCAGACATGATTGCCCTTTGCAGCGAAACCAATATTGCGCTGCCACATCGCTCAGGCTTCCTCCAACAGCCAGCCATGCAACTGCGCCACTGAGTGCGCAACAAACAACGGCTTGAGCTCATGGAAAGCATCCGGCTCGTGGGCGCCGTAGCTGACCCCCACGCTGGCACAACCCGCATTCAGCGCCATTTGCAGGTCATGGGTGGTGTCACCGATCATCAGCAGCCGCTCGGGCGGCACGTCGAACTCGGCCATCAGCTCCTGCAACATCAGCGGGTGGGGCTTGCCAGCCGTCTGGTCTGCCGTGCGGGAGCCGTCGAACATGCCGCGCAAGTCCACGGAATGCAGCACCTCGTCCAGGCCACGCCGGCTCTTTCCGGTGGCGACCGCCAGCAGATGGCCGCGCTGGCGCAAGTCGTTCAGCATGGGCAACACCCCGGCAAACAAGCTCAGGTCGTTCTGGTGCTGCAGGTAATGAAAGCGGTAGCGGTTGCCCAGCTCCTGGTATTTTTCTGGCGGCACATCAGGCGCAGCATGTGCCAGCGCTGGAATCAATGCCATGCCAATGACATAGGCAGCCTCCTTGTCAGAAGGCACGGTGCCGCCCACATCCCGCACCGCTTCCTGGATAGAGCGCACGATGATGGCAGTAGAGTCGTACAGCGTGCCATCCCAGTCGAAGGCAATCAGGTCAAAACGGCGCGAGCGGGCGGGGGACGGCATGGCGGGTGTGATCAAGCGGAGGGAATGAATTCTGCCAACTCGGAGGGCAGCGGCGCGTTCAAGGTGATGCGCTCGGCGGTGGCGGGGTGGCTGAACTGTAACCGCCAGGCGTGCAAAAACATGCGCTTGAGCCCAAGCTTCTGCAACCGCTTGTTCAGGTCAAAGTCCCCGTACTTGTCGTCGCCCACGATGGGGTGCCCCTGGCTGGCGAGGTGAACCCGAATCTGGTGGGTGCGACCGGTTTTGATGGTCACCTCCAGCAGCGTCATGGCGGGCAATCCTTGCAGGGGCCGCGCAGGCACGGCCTGCCGCACCTTCACCAAAGTAATGGAGCGCATGCCGTCCGGGTCGTCTGCAGTGGTGACGCGCACGCGGCGCTCACCGTCGGCCTGCAGGTATTTGTGCAGGGGCAGGTCAATGACCTTGTTGCTGGGCGCCCATTGGCCCGTGACCAACGCCAGGTAAGTCTTGCCCGTTTCCCGCTCGCGAAACTGGTCTTGCAGGTGAGTCAGCGCTGACCTTTTCTTGGCCACCAGCAGGATTCCCGAGGTCTCCCGGTCCAGCCGGTGCACCAGCTCCAATAGCTTGGCCTGCGGACGGGCTTGCCGCAACTGCTCAATCACGCCAAAGCTCACGCCACTGCCCCCGTGCACGGCCACACCAGCGGGTTTGTCGATGGCGAGAAGATGCTCGTCTTCCAGAAGAACCGGAAACTCGCGCGCCGGCGCTGGGCGCTCGGCCTTCTCGGCCACCTTGTCGGAGACGCGCACGGGCGGCAGACGCACCATGTCGCCCTGCTCGACGCGGGTGTCGGCGCTGGCGCGGCCTTTGTTGATGCGCACTTCGCCGCTGCGAATAATGCGGTAAACGTGGGTCTTGGGTACGCCCTTCAAATGGCGTATCAGGAAGTTATCGAGCCTCTGGCCAGCGGAATCTTCATCGACTTCGACCAAGCGGACTGCAGGAGGGTTGGTAGCCGGGGCCCCGTCCAGCGGTGGTTTGCCCCCTATAATGTGTTTCACCTGCGCGTTGTTTTGTAAGTGGTTGATTTGTCTGGAGTTTAGTCCACTCAGCCTTGCTACTTGCGCAGGCAGGTCGATGCCAGCGGGTGTCGCACACGCAGATTGCGGGCCAGATGCTCGCAATGGCCTGGGCGGCAGTCGGCGGGCTGACAAATTGAAACACCGATACGGAATCCCCCAAACCGGCAGATGCTCCCTACCAGGGACAGGTCTGCCGGCGGATCAAAGCGAGCATGTGGTTGTTGATGGCTTGGATGGCGACTTTATGGCGGCGGCTCTTGCCCCCCGCCATGCGCATCCAATTACCACCAGCGCCCTACCAGCAAGCGCAAGCAGCTATCAAAAGCATAGCAAATCTGCGCCAATCCCACTCGCCCCCATCCACGCGCCTTTGCCTCCTGTGCTGAGCTCACCCTCGGCAGCCTGAGTCATCCCCGGCAATTCCCTTCGTTTCGATCCGTCAGTCCAGGCATTTACAGCTCCTGTAGAGCTTGTCATTGGTTTGGAACTGTGGGTGGCAGCCCGCTGCAGCAACTGAGCTGCGCCGCTGCCATTCGCAAAAAAACGAAAAGGAATCGCATCATGAAGCGGATGCTCATCAACGCCACGCAGCCCGAAGAACGCCGCCTGGCCATCGTCGACGGACAAAAGCTCCTCGACTACGAAATCGAAATTGAAGGGCGCGAACAGCGCAAGGGCAACATCTACAAGGCCGTCGTCACCCGCGTCGAGCCCTCGCTGGAAGCCTGCTTTGTCGATTACGGCGAAGACCGCCACGGCTTCCTGCCCTTCAAGGAAATCTCGCGCCAGTACTTTGCCCCCGGCGTCTCGCCCAGCCAGGCGCGCATCAACGACGTCATCAAGGAAGGCCAGGAACTGCTGGTCCAGGTTGAAAAGGAAGAGCGCGGCAACAAGGGCGCGGCCCTGACCACCTTCATCAGCCTGGCGGGCCGCTATGTGGTGCTGATGCCCAACAACCCCCGGGGTGGTGGCGTGTCGCGCCGCATCGAGGGCGAGGACCGCGCCGAGCTCAAGGAGGCGATGGACCAGCTGGAATACCCGAACGGCATGTCCATCATTGCCCGCACCGCGGGCATTGGCCGCACCGCGCCTGAGCTGCAGTGGGACCTGAACTACCTGCTGAAATTATGGAACGCCATCGACGGCGCCGCCAAAGGCGGCAAGGGCGCATTCCTGATTTACCAGGAGTCTTCGCTCGTCATCCGCGCCATCCGCGACTACTTCAACAACGACATCGGTGACATCCTCATCGATACCGACGACATCTACGAACAGGCACAGCAGTTCATGGCGCACGTCATGCCCGAGCATGCCGCCCGCGTGAAGCGCTACCGCGACGACGCCGCCCTGTTCAGTCGCTTCCAGATCGAGCACCAGATCGAATCGGCCTACGCCCGCACCGTGCAGCTGCCTTCGGGTGGCGCCATCGTGATCGACCACACCGAAGCGCTGGTGTCCGTGGATGTGAACTCAGCCCGAGCCATCAAGGGCGGCGACATCGAGGAAACCGCCACCCGAACCAACCTGGAAGCCGCCGACGAAGTGGCCCGCCAGATGCGCCTGCGCGACCTGGGCGGCCTGATCGTGATCGACTTTATCGACATGGAAGAGTCGAAGAACCGCCGCGAAGTGGAAAACCGCCTGCGCGACGCGCTGCGCCAGGACCGCGCCCGCGTGCAGTTCGGCACCATCAGCAAGTTCGGCCTCATGGAAATGAGCCGCCAGCGCCTCAAGCCTGCGCTGTCCGAAGGCTCGTCCATCCCATGCCCACGCTGCGGCGGCGCAGGCCATATCCGCGACACCGAATCGTCGGCCCTGCAGATCCTGCGGATCATTCAGGAAGAGTCGATGAAGGACAACACCGCTGCCGTGCACTGCCAGGTGCCGGTGGAAGTGGCCTCGTTCCTGCTCAACGAAAAGCGCACCGAGATCGCCAAGATCGAACTCAAGCAGCGCGTGAGCGTGCTGATGGTGCCCAACAAGACGCTGGAAACCCCCAACTACCGGCTGGAGCGCTTGAAGCACGACGACCCGCGTCTGGACCATATCGACGCAAGCTACAAGCTGGCCGAAGACGTGGAAGACCCTACGGCTGTGACACGCCGTTCGCAGGAGCCCACCAACAAGCAGACTCCGGTCATCAAGGGCGTGCTGCCGGACGCACCCGCCCCCGTCGCCGAGCCCCGCCCTGAAGGCGCAGCCCGCCCCACCCGCAATGGCAGCGGCCAGGGTGCCCGCAATGGCGCCGCTGCAACCCCTGCGCCCGCACCGGCACCGGCACCGGCACCAGCACCCGTGCCGCAAGAGAAGGGCTTCTTCGCCTGGCTCAAGAGCCTGTTCGGCTTTGGCGCGGCACCGGCTCCAGCCCCCGTGGCAGCCCCTGCGCCAGCAGCCCCGGCTGAAGGCAATGCGCGCGGCGATGGCCGCCGTGATGGCCGAGGCGGTGAAGGACGTGGCCGACGCGGCGGACGGGATGGCGCCCGCGATGGTGCGCGCGACCCCGCCCGCGAAGGCAACCGTGACGCCGCAGGCAGCACCAGCGAAGGCCGTGGCCGCCGCAACGAACGCGGCACTGAAGGGCGCGCACCCCGCGATGGCGACCGCCGCCCCGAAGGTGAAAACCGCAACGGTGAGGCGCGTGAAGGCCGCAATGGCCGTGGCCGCCGCGACGCCGAAAACCGCAGCAATGCCGCACTGAACGGCGATGCCAACGCCGCACCCGCAGAAGCACTGGCCAACGTGAGCGCCGCCGCACCAGATGCGAATGGCGCGGCCCAGCCACGCAGTGAGCGTGCACCCCGCCGTGAGCGCGGTGAACGTGGCGAACGTGGTGAGCGCGCCGAAGGTGGCCGCCGCGAGCGCAGCCCACGCAACGGCGAAGGCCAGGAGCGCAATGCCGCCCCCATGGACTTTGCAGACACATCGCCCATGGCATCGCTGCCCGATCTGGACCTGACCGGTAACGAAGTCACGGTGCAAACGGCCGCACCTGCCACCGAAGAGCGCCGTGAACGACGTTCACGCGACCGTTACGGCCGCGACCGACGCGAGCGTGGCGAACGTGCTCCACGCGAGGGCGCCGACACCAACGCAGACGTGGCACCGCAAGACAACGCAGTCGCTGCGCCAGCAGCCGAGGTGGTACAGGACGAAGCCCCACGTCGCAGCTACTTTGCAGCGCCCGCCGCAGAAGCCCCGGCACCGGTAGCTGCTGCAGCGGCCGAGCAGGCGCCTGCACCGGTGGCAGCACCGGTTGAAGCGCCGGTGGCTGCACAACCTGTGGCGCAACCCGCCCCCGTGGTGCCGGCTCCGGTGGCAAAGCCTGTAGCGGCAGCCCCTGAAGCTGCACCCGCAGGCATGCCCCGCGTGCAACCCTTCACGCTGCCGGTGGAAGCCCTGCAGGCAGTGGCCGCAGCCTCTGGCCTGCAGTGGGTGAATTCCGACAGCGAGAAGATCGCTGCCGTGCAAGCTGCGATTGCGGCAGAACCCAAGCCCGTGCACGTGCCACGCGAACGCCCCCCCGTGGTGGTGCTGGATGAAGGCCCGCTGGTGCTGGTGGAAACCCGCCGCGACCTGGCCGCCATGACGCTTCCGTTTGAGCAGACACCATCTGCCTGACAGCAGAAGTGAGTGTGTGCCCCGCTGGGGCCATCCACAAAGGCGGCCCTGGCCGCCTTTGTGCTTTATTGGTGGCGCGAACACAACCTTGGCAAACCAGGTGCCTTGCACTGAACCGCACGAGCTGACCATAGTGGCAATTCGCATTGATGGTCAGGGCCTCTGGTGCACCCAGGGGCAGTGCCTGAGTGCATCGCTCAAAATAGAGCCGCCCCGCGCGACGCACTGACGAGTGTTCAACGCCACCGTGCAACCCCGCCGCTTTTCTAATTAGACACCCCCATGCTGTTTCTGCTGTCCCCCGCCAAATCGCTGGACTACGACACCCCTGTGCCTGAGAGCCTGCCGCACACCCGGCCGCAGTTTGTGCCCCAGTCCACCGCCTTGATCGAGGTGCTGCGCGAAAAGTCTGTGCAGGAGATCGCCTCCCTCATGGCCTTGAGCGACACGCTCGCGGCACTGAACGTAGCCCGTTACCAGGTATGGAAGCCGCAATTCACGGCCAGCAACTCGCGCCAGGCAGTGCTGGCTTTCAATGGTGACGTGTACGAAGGCCTGCAGGCCCGCAGCCTGAGCGCGGAAGACCTGGAGTGGGCCCAGCGCCACATCGCCATTTTGAGCGGCCTGTACGGCGTGCTGCGGCCGCTGGACCGTATGCAGCCCTACCGCCTGGAAATGGGTACGCGGCTGGCCACCACGGCGGGCAACACCCTGTACCAGTACTGGGGAAGCCAGATTGCCGAGTACCTCAACACCCAGCTGCGCTCGGACACCACGCCCGTGATCGTGAACCTGGCCTCGCAGGAATACTTCAAGGCGGTAGACCGCAAGGCTCTCAAGGCGCGTGTCATTGAATGCGTGTTTGAAGACTGGAAAGGCGGCGCCTACAAGATCATCAGCTTCCACGCCAAGCGCGCGCGGGGGCTGATGGCGCGCTATGCCATCACCCGCCGGGTCACCACGCCGCACGACCTCGAAGGCTTTGACCTGGAAGGCTATGCGTATGACAAGCTAGCATCTGAGCCCGAGCGCCTGGTATTCCGGCGCAAGCCCGACTGATGTCTTCCCCTCTGTCCACACCTGCACACGTTTGAGGTTTTGAACATGGCCCTGTCTCCCGCCCAGCAAACCGCCACCAGCACCCGCAAGCCTTCGGCCCAGTCCATCACGCCAGAGCTGCGCCGCTGGATCATCGAGCAGGCCCAGGCGGGCTTTTCGGCCCCGGTGGTGCTGCAATCCATGCGCGACGCGGGCTGGGACGAAGACGTGGCCGCCGACGCCATGGAGACCACGCTGCAGGAGCACCTGAACGAGCTGGCCGTGCAAAAGGGCGAACCCAGTGCGGTGCCTGTGCCAGAGCCACTGCTGGGCGATTCCCCCGCCCTGCTGAACGCAGGCGACCGCCAGGTGCAGGTGCTGATGCAACTGGCCAAACCCCGCGTGGTGGTGTTTGGCAACTTCCTCTCGCCCGAGGAATGCGATGCCCTGATTGCCGCCGCACGCCCGCGCATGGCCCGTTCGCTCACCGTGGCCACGCAGACCGGCGGCGAAGAAGTGAACGACGACCGCACCAGCGACGGCATGTTCTTCCAGCGCGGCGAAAGCGCTTTGGTTCAGACCATTGAAGAGCGCATTGCCAAGCTGCTGCAATGGCCCATTGAAAACGGCGAAGGCCTGCAGGTGCTGCACTACCGCCCTGGCGCCGAATACAAGCCGCATTACGACTACTTTGACCCCCACGAACCCGGCACGCCCACCATCGTCAAGCGCGGCGGGCAGCGCGTGGGCACGCTGGTGATGTACCTTAACACCCCCGAAAAAGGCGGCGGTACCACCTTTCCCGATGTGTTCCTGGAAGTGGCGCCCCAGCGGGGCAACGCGGTGTTCTTCAGCTACGAGCGGCCCCACCCCTCCACCCAGACGCTGCACGGCGGCGCACCGGTGATTGCGGGCGAGAAGTGGATCGCCACCAAGTGGCTGCGCGAACGCGAGTTCAAATAAGCATCAAATCACGCCCTAGCGCTTGATTAATAAGCGCAAGCAGCTACTATTTTTATAGCAAATGACCAATACTCCCGAACAATCCCAGCTGGGCAAAGCCTCGGACTACACCGACCAGTACGACCCGACGCTGCTCTTTCCCATCCCACGCGCAGACAAGCGGGCCGAGATCGGCATTGCCGATGTCCCACCCTTCTTCGGGGCCGATCTGTGGACGGCGTTTGAGGTGTCTTGGCTCAACCTGCGCGGCAAGCCCCAGGTGGCGCTGGTGCACTTCACCATCCCGTGCGAGTCGCCCAACATCGTTGAGAGCAAGTCGTTCAAGCTCTACCTCAACAGCTTCAACAACACCCGCTTTGGCGATGCCAGCGAGGTGCAGTCCCGCCTGCGTGCCGACATCAGCGAAGCCGTGTGGCGCGGCGCGCCCCACCCCGCCACGGTGGGGGTCAAGCTGATTGCACCCGAGCTGTTTGACCAGGAACCCGTGCACGAACTGGACGGCCTGAGCCTGGACCGCCTGGACGTGGAATGCACCCGCTACCAGCCTGCGCCCGATCTGCTCAAAGCCCAGTTTGACGAAGCCCCGGTGACCGAGGTGCTGACCAGCAACCTGCTCAAAAGCAACTGCCTGGTGACCGGCCAGCCCGACTGGGGCAGCGTGCAGATTCGCTACACCGGCCCCCAGATCGACCAGGAAGGCCTGCTGCAATACATCGTGAGCTTTCGCAACCACAACGAATTCCACGAGCAGTGTGTGGAACGCATCTTCATGGACCTGTGGACGCGCTGCAAACCCATCAAGCTGATGGTGTACGCCCGCTACACGCGCCGCGGCGGGCTGGACATCAACCCGCTGCGCACCAGCCACCCACAGGCACTGCCGGCCAATGTGCGCACGGCGCGGCAGTAACTGCCCTCAGGCGCTCATGTGAAAGACCTGCACCGCACGCGATAGCGTCTTGGTGCGCTCGCTGAGCACGCCAACCTCGGCGGCTGTCTGGTCCACCATGTTGGCGTTTTGCTGCGTCACGCTGTCGAGCCGGTTCACCGCATCATTGACCTGGCCAATGCCCATAGACTGCTCGCCCGTGGCGCTGGTGATCTGCGACATCAGGCTGGTGACTTGCTTCACCGAGCGCTCCACACTGGCAATGGTGGCCTGCGCCTGAGCGGCATAACCCGCACCACTGCTGACCTGCTCGGACGATTCGCTGATGAGCTGGTGAATTTCGCGGGCCGCCTGCGCACTGCGCTGGGCCAGCTCGCGCACCTCCGAAGCCACCACAGCAAAACCCCGCCCCTGCTCGCCTGCACGCGCGGCTTCCACCGCGGCATTCAGGGCCAGGATGTTGGTCTGGAAGGCAATGCTTTCGATGATGCCAATGATGTCTTCCATGCGCCGCGACGAAGCCTCGATCGCCTGCATGGACGCGTTGGCGCTGCCGACTGCGGTGCTGCCTTGTTGGGCAATGTCGCTGCTTTGCTGGCTCTGCGCGGCAATCTGGCGGGCGGCATCGGCGGTCTGCTGCACGGTGCTGGCCAGTTGCTCCATCGAGGCAGCGGTTTCCTGCAGGCTGCTGGCCTGGTCTTCGGTGCGGGCGGCCAGGTCTTGCGCGCTGGCCGAGATGCGTGCCGTGGCCTGCGAGAACACGCCCACCTCCGCGCGCACATCCCCAATCACGGCGCGCAAATTGACCTGCACCTGCCACACGTTGCGCACCAAAGACGCCAGCACATGCGGGTGAGGCTTGATCATGGTGGACTTGAGGTTGCACGCCGCCAGCGCAGCGGAAAAATCATCCACCTGGTTGATCACGCAGGCCACGCTGCGGTAGAACCAGGCCAGCAAGCCCCCTGCAGCCACGGCAGAGCAACCCCACTGCGCCGCCATGGCGGCCCACCCCGTCATGCCCAGCGCTACAGGCGCCGCCCCTGCCGCCAGTACACCCACCAGGCCCAATGCCAGCCGCTGGGTGAGGGACAGCCGGTGCAGCGGCCCGAAGGTGTCGCGCCAGCCCAGGGGGCGCACCCGCCCCGCGTGCAGCTTGAAGGTGTGGTGGCCGCTGGCGCGCTCCTGCGCCACCTTGGCGTACAGCGCCTCGGCCGCAGCCACTTGTTCACGGGTGGGCCGAAAGCGCACTGACATGTAGCCCACGGGCTTGCCGTTATCGATTATGGGCGTGACGTTCGCCTCCACCCAGTAGTGGTCGCCATTGGCGCGGCGGTTTTTCACGATGCCCGACCACGGCCGACCGCGCCCAATCGTGGCCCACATGTCCTTGAACGCCTCCGGCGGCATGTCCGGGTGGCGAATCAGGTTGTGGGGCTGGCCCATCAGCTCGTCGTAGCTGTAGCCACTCACCTCCGCAAAAGCTGTGTTGCAATGGGTGATGTGTCCGCGCGCATCGGTGGTGGACACCAGCAATTGGGACTCGGGGAAAAAATACTCTTTGTGAGAGACAGGCAGGTTGGTACGCATGGTGGGCGAGGTCAAAAAATGCCCCGCTAACTGTGTTTGTTAGCAGATGCAACAACCCGCCAAGGTGCCAGAGAACACCCGCACCCGCATGACGGATTTGACCTCCGTCACCAGGCATTTGACCTGCCTCAACCGACTGCCACGCCAACGTTGCGCGAAGAAAACATCGCGCGGCGGCAAGGCTTTGCCATCAACAGGGCTTTGCGCTAGCTGGCAACAATCCGTTAAAGATTCGGACTCAAGGCATCTTAAAAACATCCACCGACAGCCCCAGCGTATGGGCGCTGCTTTTGAGGTCTTGGGCAGAAGCGGTGGACTCCTCCACCAGCGCTGCGTTTTGCTGGGTCACGGTGTCCAGCTGGGTGACGGCCTCATTCACCTGTGCGATGCCAATCGACTGCTCCTTGGTGGCCGAGCTGATCTGTTGCACCAGCGAGCTCACACGCTGCACGGCATCCACCACGCTGCCGATGGTGGCGGCCGTGTGGTCCATCCGCTTGGCGCCGCTGGCAATCTGGTTGACGGTGGCATTCACCAAGGCGCTGATTTCCTTGGCAGCGCCCGCGCTGCGCTGGGCCAGGGCACGCACCTCGCCCGCCACCACGGCAAAGCCTCGCCCCTGTTCGCCGGCGCGCGCGGCCTCTACCGCAGCGTTGAGCGCCAGCAGGTTGGTCTGGAAGGCAATGCCTTCAATCAACCCGACGATTTCATTGATCTTGGCCGAGGACTGCTGCATCTCGCGCATGGCAGCACCCAGCTCCTGGACGGCCCGGCCGCCGCTGGCCGCCACCTGGCTGCCCCGCTCACTTTCCTGAGACACCTTGGCGGCAGTGTCAGCCGTCTGCCGCACGGTGCTGGCCAGCTGCTCCATCGATGCGGCGGTTTGCTCCAGGCTGCTGGCCTGCGACTCAGTGCGTGCAGACAGGTCGTGGCTGCCCTGTGCGATTTCCGCAGCCGCTTCGGTGAAGTGGCGCACCCCGGTGCGCACATCGCCCACCACGGCCCGCAGGTTGACTTGCGTTTGCTGCAAGCGCTGCATCAGGCTCTGCAGGGGTTGGGGGAAGTCTGTGCTCACGGTCGAAGTGAGGTTGCAGCCAGATAAGTCGGCCCCGAAGCGGCTCGCCTCGGCAATGCCGCGCCCCACCACCGCCTGAAAACGCCACAGCACTACCGCGCCGCCCAGCACAAGCAACACTCCGCGCACCAGCACAGCCGCCTTGCCCTGCATTCCGAGCGCATCGGGCACCAGGGCCACCAGCGCCATGCACAACAGCATCAAGGCCATGCGCTGCATGAGCGTCAACTGCGCCACGCGCTGCACCATGCCGCGCCAGCCCGTGCGCTGAAGCACGCCGGCTTGCAATTGCAGGCTGGCGCGCCCGGCAGCCGCCTCCGCCCGCATTTGTGCGTAAAGCGCTTCAGCGGCCGCACATTCCTGCGCGCTGGGCTTGGTGCGCACCGACATATAGCCACGCGGCTTGCCGCCTTCCATGATGGGCGTGACGTTGGCACGGACCCAGTAGTGGTCACCGTTCTTGCGGCGGTTCTTCACCAGCCCCGTCCAGGGCTCGCCCCGCCCAATGGTGCGCCACATGTCGCGGTAGGCCTCGGCAGGCATGTCGGGGTGGCGAATGATGTTATGGGGCTGGCCGATCAACTCCTCCACACCATAGCCACTCACGCGCACGAAAGCCTGGTTGCAGTGCGTAATTTCGCCCTTGGTGTTGGTACTGGAGACCAACAACTCTTCACCCGGGTAATCGTAGTTTTGTTGCGTGACTGGCAGGTTGATGCGCATGCGGTTTTCCCTTGGGTTGGGTGGCTGGACGTTGGCAACGGATGGACTCGCACCCACCGCTGAAGCTCACCCTTTTTGCGCAGGCATCCAGACGAGGAGTGCCCCGCCTGCACCAGCGCGTTACTAATTGATACCAATCAAGTTTAACCACCCAAAGGCACGGTTGACATTGTTTTTACGCTTTAAAAGAGGGGTACTGTGTGGAGGTCCGCGTGACGGGCTTTGCGCGATGAAGACTGTAGCCCCGACGCGCTCTCTGGCGGCAGGTTGAGCGCATCGGCTGGCTGGAGCGTGCCCACCCGCACCCCCAGCAGCCGCAGCCGCTTGTCCAGGGGCACGCGCTTGAGACACAAGCCAGCCGTGCGCCGGATGACAGCCGCATCGTTGGTGGGCAAAGGCAGCGTGTGGTCCCGTGTGGCGGTCTTGAAATCTTCGTAACGCAGCTTGATGCCAATCGTCTTGCCCACATACCCCTTGCGCTGCAAATCCTGCGCCACGCGCACGCACAGGTCTGTGAAGATGCGGGACAACTCGGCTTTATCGAGTACGGCGTGCAGATCGCGATCAAACGTGGTTTCGCGGCTCATGCTCACCGGCTCGCTCTCGGTCACCACCGGGCTGTCATCCCTGCCCCAGGCCGCGCGGTGCATCCAGGCGCCGGTGGATTTTCCAAAGTGGCTGATGAGCCAGCGCTCATCCTGCGCGGCCAGTTGTCCAATGGTTTCAATGCCCAGCCGCGCCAGCTTTTCGCCCGCCTTGGGGCCGATGCCATTGATCTTGCGCACATGCAGCGGCCAGATCTTGCTCTGCAGATCTTCCTCGTAAACGATGGAGATGCCGTTGGGCTTGTTGAACTCACTCGCCATCTTGGCGAGCAGCCGGTTGGGTGCCACGCCAATGGAACAGGTCAACCCGGTCTTGTCGAAGATGCTCTTCTGGATGAGCCGCGCCAACACCCTCCCGCCTTCGCGCTGGCCGCCGGGCACATCGGTGAAGTCGATGTACACCTCGTCCACCCCCCGGTCCTGCATCACAGGGGCGATCTCGGTGATGGCGTTTTTGAACATGCGCGAATACTTGCGCACCTCTTCAAAATCCACCGGCAGCACAATCGCCTGGGGGCACAGCTTGGCCGCTTTCATCATGCCCATGGCCGAGCCCACCCCAAACTGCCGCGCCGGGTAAGTGGCCGTGGTAATCACGCCCCGGCCTACGTAGTCCTTGAGCAAGGGAAATTCCGACACAGGAACGAAGCAAGGCTCCCGCGGCCCTGAACCATCGGGGTGCTGCAACAAGGCATCGTCCACCTTGCGCCGGCCACCACCAATCACCACGGGCAAGCCCTTGAGCTGGGGATAGCGCAGCAGCTCCACAGAAGCGTAGAACGCATCCATGTCCAGGTGCGCAACTCGGCGCTGCTTGCTGGCGCGAGCAGGCGAATTTGGCGACGCAGGGTCGGTTGGATCAGTCTCGGTAACGGCCACACCCTGTATTGTGCGTGGTCATCCCGCCATTATTGCTCCGGCCCCATGAAGTCTCAAGCGGCGGCATATTTGACGCGGGGATCCTGAAAGTAGCTCATCACCCGCTCGGGTGACTTCTCCAGCATGGCCATGTGTTCGTTGGCCGCATCGCGCAGTTTTGCCTTTGTTCTGACCGGGACCCGCTTGCCCATGGCCTGCTTGAGGTCGGCGTTCAAACGCTCTTCTGGGTTGAGTTCCGGGCTGTAGCTGGGCAGGTAGAACACCTCGATCTGTTCCTTTCTCTCTGCCAGCCACGCCTTGACCGGTTTGCTGTGATGTACACGCAGGTTGTCAAGGATCAGGAACACCTTCTTGCCCGCGTCCTTGATCAAGGCCTCCAGGAACTCAATCAACTTGTCGCTGTTGAAGGCCTCGTCAATGATCATCCAGCGTGCCTTGCCCCGGTTGGTCACCGTGGCGATCATCGACAGCTTCTGGCGTGTGCTGCCCACCGTGAACGCCACGGGTGTCTCACCTGCTGGTGCATAGCTCCTGCCGCGTACATCGGTGTTGACCAGTGCGGTCTCATCGCCCCAGTGGATTTCGCCGCCCTCAGCCTTGGCCTTGGCCTCGATGGCCGGGTAGTGTTCATCTAGCCAGGCCTTGACGGCTTCGGGGCGTTGTTCGTATGCCTTCTTGATGGGCTTTTGTGGGGTGAAACCCCAGCGTGCCAGGTATTTGCCCACGGTGCGCACACCCAATTTCAAGCCACATTCCTGTTCGATAAGCTGCATCACGGCGGCGCGACTCCACAGGAAGAAGTCCATCTTCAATTGCTCGGGACGTTTGTCGCAGATGGTCTTTTGGATGTGGACTTCTTGCTCGGGCGTGAGCAATCGGGCATCGCCTTTCGTGCGACCACGACCGGCTGGTTTGATGGCTGGCCAGCCGCCTTGCTCGAACAGATCAAGCACCTTGCGCACAGCCGGGTAGCTCAAGCCCGACATCTGCACCAGTTCCATGACTTTGATGCCCCGTTTGTGCAGTCGGATGACTTGCTTGCGCCGCTCGTGAAGCTGCTCCAGGGTTTGGTATCTCGCGTCTTCTTTGTCCATGCTGCTTCGAACGCGAAAATCAGCAGAAAGTTCAATCTTTATGGGGCCCGATCAATAGGACAAAGGAACGCTGCCCCTTGCGCCGGGCTCTGACACCGCCAACAACTCCTGCTCTGAGGCAGGCGCATCAAGACCAGTGCGCAGCCTGCGAACGCGGCAGATACCAGCCTTCGGCTAATCAGGCCGTACCCCGGCACCGCCTGAGCAGGCGCAACGCTTTACTTCCTGGCCAGCGCTGCGCTGCGAATGCCCTGCAACGTGCCCGTAGGCGTGATGGCCTCAGGGTCGATCAGGCAGTGCAGCACGCTGGGCAGGCCGCTGGCGCGGGCGCGGGCCAATGCGGGGGCAAAGTCTTCGGTGCGCTCCACGCGCTCGCCGTGGCCGCCAAAGGCCTGGGCATAGGCCTTGAAGTCGGGGTTCCTGAGCTGCGTGGCGCTGATGCGGCCGGGGTACTCGCGCTCCTGATGCATGCGGATGGTGCCGTACATGGCGTTGTCCAGGATCACCACGATGATGGGCAAGCCGTACTGCACGGCGGTCGCAAATTCCTGGCCGTGCATCAGAAAGTCACCATCGCCCGCAAAGATCACCACCTCGCGTTGCGGCCAAAGACGCTTGCCGCCCACGCCTGCGGGCAGGCCGTAGCCCATCGACCCACTGGTGGGTGCCAGCTGGCTCGCGTAGTGGGTGAAAGGCCAGAAGCGGTGAATCCAGGTGGCAAAGTTGCCCGCGCCGTTGCAGAAGATGGTGTCGGCGGGCAGCACCTCCTTCAGGTGCTGCATCACCTGGCCCATTTGCAGATTGCCAGGGATGCGAATGGGTGCCGTGTCGCTCCAGGCCAAGTATTCGGCATGGGCAGCTTCTGTGTGGGTCTTCCATGGCACAGCCGCCGTGGGGCGCACCATATTGAGCGCAGCAGCAAACGCCTGGGGCGTGGCGTGGATGGCCTGTGTCGGGCGGTAGAGCTTGCCCAGCTCATCCGCATCGGCATGCACATGCACCAGCGGCTGTGCAGGGGTGGGGATGTTGAACAACTCATAGCCTTGCGAGGGCACTTCAGACAGCCGCCCGCCCACCACTAACACCAAGTCCGACGCCTTGATGCGAGCCAGCAGCTTGGGGTTGACGCCCAGGCCCAGGTCGCCGCCGTAGCAAGCGTGCGTGGCCGGGAACAGCATCTGGCGGCGGAACGAGCAGTACACAGGAATGGACCAGGCTTCGGCAAACGCGGTGAACTCACGCACCGCCTGCTCAGACCAGCGGCTGCCGCCCAGGATGGCCACGGGGCTTTGGGCGGCTTGCAGACGCTGCGCCAGCTCGACCATCTGCGCGGCGCCGGGGTGCGTTTCTGTCATCTGGTAGGGCAGCGCATCGGCCACCGTGGCGGCCTCGGTCAGCATGTCTTCGGGCAGCGCCACCACCACGGGGCCAGGGCGGCCCGAGGTGGCAACGTGGAAGGCGCGCGAGATCAGCTCGGGCACGCGAGCCGGGTCGTCTATCTGCACCACCCACTTGGCCATGGTGCCGAACACGGCGCTGTAGTCCAGTTCCTGAAATGCCTCACGCCCCATGGCGTTGCGGGCCACCTGGCCCACGAACAGGATCATGGGCGTCGAGTCCTGGTGCGCAATGTGCACACCGGCCGACGCATTGGTGGCACCGGGCCCGCGCGTCACAAAGCAGATGCCGGGCTGGCCGGTGAGCTTGCCCTGCGCCTCGGCCATCATGGCTGCGCCGCCTTCCTGACGACACACGGTGACGGCAATGTTGGCATCGTGCAGCGCATCGAGCACCGCCAGATAACTTTCGCCGGGCACGCAAAAGAGCTGCTTCACGCCATGGGTGATGAGCTGCTGCACCAGGATCTGGCCGCCGGTGCGGGGGGTGAGGGAAGTCGTGTTCATGTCTGCAGTGACGAATCAATAAGTGGAAATCAGAACAGCGCCTGGCAGGCGCGCTGGATGCGCGCACAAGCCTCTTGCAAATCGGCGGTAGATGCGGCGTACGAAATGCGGAAGTACGGCGCCAGCCCCAGCACGCCACCGGGCACCACAGCCACATGGTGCTCGCGCAACAGGTAGGCGCAAAAGTCGGCATCGGTGCACAGCAGCATGCCGCCCGGCGTGGTGCGGCCCAGCACGCCTTCGCAGCTGGCAAAGGTGTAGAACGCACCTTCGGGCACACGGCAACGCAGGCCAGGCGAGGCATTGAGTGCGGCCACGACCAGATCGCGCCGGTCCTGAAAGGCTTGGCAGCGCTCGCGCACCACGTCTTGCGGCCCGGTCAGTGCCGCCACGGCCGCCGCCTGGCTGATGGACGACGGGCAGGATGTGGCCTGGCTCTGCACCACGGCCATGGCAGCGATCAGCGCCTTGGGGCCTGCTCCGTAGCCCAGGCGCCAGCCTGTCATGGCATAGGCCTTGGAGACACCGTTCACCGTCAGCGTGCGATCGCGCAGTGACGGCAACACAGCGGCGGGCGTGGCAAACGCACGGCCGTCGTACAGGATGTGTTCGTAGATGTCGTCCGCCAGCAGCCACACCTGCGGGTGGCGCTCCACCACTTCCAGCACCGGGCGTAGTTGCTCAGCGCTGTAAGCCGCGCCGCTGGGGTTGGAGGGCGAGTTGATAAACACCCAGCGCGTGCGCGGCGTGATGGACGCCTCCAGCTGCTCGGGCGTGATGCGAAAGCCGTTGGCCTCGGTGCAGGGCACCACCACGGGCACCCCACCCGCAATCAGCACCATGTCGGCGTACGAAGTCCAGTACGGTGCGGGCAGGATCACTTCGTCACCCGGATTCACCGACGCCATCAGCGCGTTGTAGAGGATTTGCTTGGCCCCGGCCCCGGCGGTGATTTCGTTGAGCTGAAAGTCCAGCCCGTTGTCGTGCTTGAACTTGTGCTGGATGGCGGCTTTCAGCTCGGCCGTGCCATCCAGCACCGTGTAGTGCGTCTCCCCCCGCGCCATGGCCTGCTGCGCGGCTTCGAGGATGTGCGCTGGCGTATCGAAGTCGGGCTCGCCCAGGCCCAGCACGATGACAGGCTGGCCCTGGCGCTTGAGCTGGTTGGCCTCTTGCGTCAGGCGCACGATTTCCGAGACGCCGATGGCGCCCAGGCGGTCGGCCGCGCGAAAAGCCGTGGCGGGGATGGGAGCGTTCATTGCTGGTAAGTCTCCAGAGGCTTGTCGTTGGGCGCGGCAAACAGCTGGCGCAGCGTGGTGCCCAGCGGCAGGTTCAGGCTCATGTTCTTAGGCGGAATGGGGTTCACAAACCACTTGGTGTAGATTTTTTCCATCTCGCCGCTTTGCATGAGCTTGGTGAGCACGCCATCCACCGCGGCCTTGAACGTGGGGTCGTCCTTGCGGAACAGCAGTGCAATCGGCTCGGCGCCCAAGGGCTCGCCCACGATGCGGTAGGCCGAGGGGTCCTTGGAGTTGGCAATCATCCCGGCGAGCAGGTTGTCGTCCAGCACAAACGCATCAGCACGACCCGATTCGAGCAGCATGAAGCTTTCATGGTGGTCCTTGCCCAGCACGGTCTTGATGGGCGCGCCCAGCGTGCGCTCTTGTTTGCGCAGCAGTTGCACAGCGGTGGTGCCGGTGGACGCCGCAATGGTGCGGTTGCCCAGCTGACTGATGGACTTGAGGTCTGAGTCTTTGCGCACGGCCATGCGCACTTCGCTCACGTAGGTGGTTACGGCAAAGGCCACTTGCTGCTGGCGCGCGGTGTTGTTGGTGGTGGGGCCACAGCCAATGTCCAGCGTGCCGTTTTGCACCAGGGGCAGCGTGTTCTGCGCCGTAACGGCCATGTATTCCAGCTTGGCCTGGGGCACGATTTCCTTGAGCACGCGCTCGCACAGCTCGACGTGGTAGCCCACGTATTTCTCGTTGGCACCCAGCGCGTAGGCCATGGGCGGTGAGGTCTCGCGCACGCCCAGCACCACCTTGCCCGATGCCTTGATCTTCTCCAGCGTGGGCTGGTTGACCGTCTGCGCCAGCGCGGGGGCTGTAGCCACCCAAGCCAGGGCCAGGCCTGCAGCGAGCGCGGTGAAGGTCTTGCGGGAAATTGCCATGCCGTTGCCTCCTTGTGTTTTATCGTTGGCAGGTTGAAAAAAGGCGAGGCTCAGATCACGTTCTTTTCGAGCAGCGGCGCGTTGCGCGCAATGCGTTCGATGGACAGCGGTGACAGGTCCAGGCTTTGGTAGCGACCCGTCAACATCCACTCAGCCAGGCCGCGCCCCACGGCAGGGCACTGCTGCAGGCCGTGGCCCGAAAAGCCGGTGGCGAACACCAGGTTGTCGCAAGCGGTGTGCAAGCCCACCAGCGCGTTGTGGTCAAAGGTGTTCATCTCGTAGTAACCGGCCCAGGCACCCTGCATGCGCAGGGCCTCAAAGCCGGGGATGCGCTCTGCCAACGTGGGCCAGATGTGGTCCTCGAACGCTGCGTACTCAGGCTCCAGCGGGGCAAAGTCGGCATCGTTGTCGGCGTCGGGCGCAAAGCCACAGATAAAGCCTTTGCCCTCAGGCCGCAGCCAGATGCCGCTGGTGTCGATGAGCAGCGGGCAACCCGGCAGCGCGGCGGGGCTGGCCAGGTTGAACACCGTGCGGCGCTTGCCCGCCACGGGCAAATCGATACCCGCCCAACCCGCAATGGCCGCAGCCCACGGGCCACCGGCGTTCACCGCATAGCGGCAGGGCAGCACCGCACCGCTTTGCAGGTGCACCGCGTTGACGTGCAGCACGCCGTCGCTGTTCGCTGTGTCGAACCCCACGGCCTCATCAGTCACATAGCGCACGCCCTGGCTTTGTGCCTTTTTGCGCAGCGCCGCAAGCAGCAGGTAGCCATCAAACCAGCCCTCGCCCGACAGGCCCAGCGAGCCCAGCGCCACGTCCTGCAACGCCAGCCACGGAAAGCGCTCGGCCAGTTGCTGCGGGCTGAGCAGCGCCACATCGGCACCATGCTGTTTTTGCAATGCGTGGTTCTCGCGCAGCGTGGCCTCGCCCGCCTGGGTGGCCAGATACAGGTAGCCGCCTTCGTGCAAGCCAATGTCAGGCACATCGCCATGGCAGGCCAGCAGCTGGCCCACGTTGCGCAAGAAGCCGATGCCGTAGGCCGAGATCTGGATGTTGATGTCGGTAGAAAACTGCTGGCGGATAGAGCTGGCTGACAGGGCCGACGAGGCCGTGGCGTAAGTCGGGTCGCGCTCAACCACCACCACCTCGCAGCCCGGCTGCTGCAGGGTGAGAAAGTAGGCAATGGCGCTGCCGATGACGCCACCGCCAATGATGACGATGGGCCCGCTTTGGAGTGCAGACATGATGGCTGGCGAAAAAAGTGGCTCTGGAATGCGGCTTAAACGTCAAACTTGACGCCCTGCGCCAGCGGAAGCGCGCTTGAATAGTTCACCGTGTTGGTGGCGCGGCGCATGTAGGCCTTCCAGCTGTCAGACCCAGCCTCGCGGCCGCCACCGGTTTCCTTCTCACCGCCAAACGCGCCGCCAATTTCTGCGCCGCTCGGGCCAATGTTCACGTTGGCAATGCCGCAGTCAGAGCCCGAGGCAGACATGAACTGCTCGGCCTCGCGCATGTTCAGCGTGAAGATGGACGACGACAGGCCCGCGCCCACGGCGTTGTTCATGGCAATGGCTTCGTCGATGGTGCTGTAGCGCACCACGTACAGGATGGGTGCAAAGGTTTCGTGCAGCGCGGGGCCTTCGTGCTTTTGCAGCTCCACCAGCGCAGGGCGCACGTAGTACGCATCAGGACCGCCCAGGCCTTCGACGCGGCCACCGCCGTGCACCTTGGCACCCAAGGCACGGCTTTGCTCCAGCGCCTTTTGCATGCCGTCAAACGCCATGCGGTCAATCAGCGGGCCCACCAGCGTGCCTTCAGCGCGTGGGTCGCCCACCTGCACGTTGCCGTAGACCTTGATGAGCTGGGGCACGAGCTGGTCGTACACGCTGTCGTGCACAAACAGGCGGCGCAGCGTGGTGCAGCGCTGGCCTGCCGTGCCCATGGCCGCAAAGGCAATGCCGCGCAGGGCCAGGTCCAGATCGGCAGAGGGGGCGACGATGGCGGCGTTGTTGCCACCCAGTTCCAGAATGGCGCGTGCAAAGCGGGCTGCCAGGCGCGGGCCCACGGCGCGGCCCATGGCGGTGGAGCCGGTGGCCGACAGCACGGGCACGCGGGCATCCTGAACCAGCACCTCGCCAATGTCGCGCTGGCCAATGATCAGCTCCAGCAGGCCCGCGGGCGCGTCGCTGCCAAAGCGGGCCAGTGCGCGCTGGGCGATGGCGTGCGTGGCCAGGGCCGTCAGCGGGGTTTTCTCAGACGGCTTCCACACCACCGGGTCGCCACACACCAGCGCCAGCGCAGCGTTCCACGACCACACGGCCACGGGGAAGTTGAAGGCCGAGATCACGCCGCACACGCCCAGCGGGTGCCAGGTTTCCATCATGCGGTGGCCGGGGCGCTCTGTGGCAATCGTCAGGCCGTACAACTGGCGCGACAGGCCCACGGCAAAGTCGCAGATGTCGATCATCTCCTGCACTTCGCCCAGGCCTTCGGACGGGATCTTGCCCGCCTCCAACGTCACCAGGCGGCCCAGGTCGGCCTTGGCGGCGCGCAGCTCTTCGCCCAGCAGGCGAATCAGTTCACCCCTGCGCGGTGCAGGCACGGTGCGCCAGGTGGCGAAGGCTGCGTGTGCGCGGCCAATGGAGTCGCTGGCCTGCGCAGGCGTGTGCTGAGGCACATGGGCCACCACTTCGCCGGTTAGGGGTGAGCGCACAGCCAAGTCGCCCCCCTGGTAAGCAGACGCGGGCACGCCCAGGCGCTGCAGCAGGGCATGAACTTCAGAAATGACGCTGGAAGCAACAGAGGTGTCAGACATGGCAATCAACCGGTGAGATGTTCAATGGAAAAGCTGGGGCAGGCGGGCCAACAGCCCAGGTGCCCCGGCACAAGCATTTCTGCAGCAAAGATGGTGCCACTATCCACCCTGCACCGGGCAGTGCATAGCAAAAAATTGGAACAACTTCATACCCGATCAGAATGAAGTGAAGCAAAATCTGGTGCAAATTCAGGAGTAGCTGGCGCTCAAATAGCAAGCGCTAGCGCACCGAAACGGTGAGCACGTCACGCTGCCAGCTCATTCCCTCCCATCATTAACCCCAGTGCCGCACCACCATGTTCCGCAAGACCTTTTTGCCGCCGATTGCCGACTTGCTGGCCTTTGAGGCAGCTGCCCGGCACACCAGCATCTCGCGGGCGGCTGAAGAGTTGCACCTGACGCAAAGCGCGGTATCGCGCCAGATTCGCCAGCTGGAGGAACAACTGGGCACCGCCCTCTTTCACCGCGTGCGCCAGCGCGTGGTGCTGACCGATGCAGGACGCATCTACGCAGCCGATGTGCAGGCCGTGCTGCAGCAACTGTCGGCCAGCACGCAAAAGACCATGGCGTTTGCCAGCACCGACGGCCTGCTCAACCTGGCCGTGCTGCCCACGCTGGGCACCCGCTGGCTCATTCCGCGCCTGGGGGGCTTCATGGCGCGGCACCCTGAGGCCATGGTCAATTTCTCCGCGCGCACTGAGCCTTTTGACTTTGCCGGCACGCCGTTTGACGCGGCCATCCACTTCGGCGCGCCGCACTGGGCCGGGGCGGTGTGCGAATACCTGATGCACGAGGAAACCGTGCCCGTGTGCAGCCCCATCTACCGCGACCGCCATAACATCCGCACACCGCAAGATCTGACCCGCGTGGCGCTACTGCAGCAAAGCACCCGCCCCACGCAGTGGGCTGAATGGTTTGAACTGGCGGGCGCCCCCACGGCGCTGGCCTTGCGTGGCCCCCAGTCGGAGCACTTCGCCATGATTGCGCAAGCTGCGGTGTCGCACCTGGGCGCGGCGCTGCTGCCGCGTTTTCTGATCGAGCAGGAACTGGCCGCAGGCAGCCTGGTAGAGCTGTCAGACCTGGTGCTCACCAGCACCGATGCGTATTACTTGGTGTACCCCGAGGCGCGCGCGCAGTCGCCTCTGGTCAAGGCCTTCCGGGACTGGCTGGTGGCGGAGTGCGCGGGGCAGCGGTAGCGGGCGGCGTGACCCAAACCATCCAGCGCCGCTGGGTGGGGGGTGGTAAAGCGCCCGCCGGGAGCCCGCTGCAAAATCCTCAAGCGATGCGAAGCGAGCGCAGTGCCTCGAAGGCTGCTGCCATTTGCGCAGGATTCATCCCTTGCGCGCGGCGCCGCTGCATGAGCTGGTCAAAGCGCGCATCCAGATCAGGAACCCCTGCACCATACGCCAGAGCGAGATTGGCCAGATAGGCCATGACGTAGATCGGGCTGCGGGGCTCACCCAACTCGTACGCCAGAAAATCGTCCAGCATTTTGCACTGGTCCAGCACGGGCACCAACTCTGTCAGGAGCCAATCGCCCAGCGCAGACATGAAAACGTCCAGTCCCTCGACACCGGAGGCGAGGTAGCTGCGCGATGTGGGGTTCTTGGGGGAAAAGTTGCGCAGAAAGGCATTGATCTGCGGGGTATCCTCCACATTGAAGAGGATCCGCGTTTGAGGTGCACACACTTTGGCCACCGCTTCGGGCAACTGAGGCGTGATGCGGGAAATCACCGTTGCCACATAGTGGCTGGCCGCATCGCCCATCCAGTCGACATGAATGCGCTGGTCCCCGAGCGGGGTAGGCCGCACAAGGTGCGTTTCCACCAGGTTGCCGCGTGGCGCGGGCGTTTCCAGCGCGAACCCATGGCGCTGCAGGCGCGGCAAAACCAGCGCCCGAAAGCGCCCTTGAACATCGAGCAAACCCGACGGCGCGGGAGGCGCAACCGGCGCATGGACAAGCGGCTCCCGACCCGCCACCGACATCCGCCAAGGCCCGGGCACAAAACACTCTCCCGCCTGCTCGTCGTACACGCTCAGCCCCAGGCTCACCGCCTGATCGATCAGGCGCGGATAAAAGCTATCCGGCAAGGTCTGAGCCAGTGCCAGCGACCACACGGCCTCATCCACCACACCATCCGGCGCATCCAGAGTCCAGTCGACGGCAAGCTCTGGCATCCACACATGCATACGCCGCGCCAGCTCTGCAAAACGCGGGTGGGGTGACGCGGGCTGGTTCACCAGCCGCGCCAGAACCGAGCAGGCCTCCGTCCAGGTGGCCGGGGTGGGCTGGTCCCATATGTGGATGACATAGCTCATTGAATACACCTCTCCTCGTCAGATTTTTTGTCGGTAAACCACAGCCGCGTCGCGCCCCACAGGTGCCTTCCGCAACAAAACCGGCAGGAAGTCTGTGACATATGTCACCGGGCATGGCGCCCAGTGGATAGCGAGGTCGCCACTCACCGCTGCTTCGAATTCTGAATTCGCCGCCTGAACGGCAATTGGATCGTTGAATCGAAGAAGAGGGATGCCACCATGAAACGCTGGATCAAATGGACTGCGAGCGGCGCCATGCTGCTGGGTGCGATTGTGATCGGCTCGGCAGCCAGCGGCCTGTACCTGGCCGAGCAAAAGCGCAACCGCACCATCGACATCAAGCCCCGCCCCGTGGCCTACACCACCGATGCGCAGACCATCGAGCGCGGGCGCTATCTGTATGCATCGCGCAGCTGCTCCTACTGCCACGGCGCACAGGGCACGGGCCGCGAGTTCGTCAACGATGGCAAGGGCACGCGCATCGTGGGGCCCAACATCAGGCCCGCGGGCGTGGTGGCACGCTACCCGCCCGAGGACTGGAACAGCGTGATCCGCCATGGCGTCAAGCCCAACGGCCGCCCGCTGCTGGCGATGCCCAGCGAGGACTACAACCGCTTCACCAACGAAGACCTGAACGCCCTGGTGTCCTATGTGCGCCAGTTCCCGCCGAAGGAAGGCGAGCAGGCGGTGATCGATCTGCCGCACCCTGCCTGGGTGCTGTATGGGCTGGGGGCGATTCCTGACGCAGCTTCGCGCATCGACCACCAGTTGGCGCCCTCGCGCCCCACCGCTGCTGGCGTGACGCTGGCCAACGGCCAATACGTGGCCAACATGGCACCGGCTGCCCCGGTGCCGATCTGTCGGGCGGCAAGATTCCGGGCGCGCCGCCCGATTGGCCTGCGGCCGCAGACATCCGTCCTGGCACACACAGCGCGGGCACCGCCCTGGCCCGCTATCCCAACGCTGCCAGTTTTGTGTCCATGCTGCGCACCGGCAAGCGACCGGACGGCACGCCCATCCAGGTCATGCCCTTCGAGTCGCTGGGTCAGTTGAGCGATGTGGACGCGCAGGCGCTGTACCTGTACCTAAACGCGCCCCCGGCAGCGTGAAGCAGGAGGTGGGCAGCACCGCAGCTGGCGGCCAGAAGAGCAGTGCCAACACCGTGCCCTCCGGGCCCGGCGGGCTCAAGCAGCCTGGCTGACCTCGGCGCCTCCCTGGCAGCCCTGCCGTCGGGTGGCCGTGGAGACTCATACAAAGAAAGGGCGAAGCACTCCGCCCGTTCAAAGTGACTGCCCTGCTGACCCGCCCCCGTTGGACCACCCGCTGGTGTGGCGGATCAGCTGCCGGGGTGCTGATGGGCTGGGTGGGCCGAAACGGGGGCCAGGCTGTACGACCCCATGGGTCCACCCGGGGTGTTGCCGGGGCCTGCAGGCGCGGCAGGGGGTGCACGCCGCACGCGGGGCACCACACTGAGCTGCACGGTATCCAGCACCGGGCCGGGCACCACATTCAGCGCCTTGCGCGGCAGGTCCACCAGTTGCTCGGCATGCCACACGCGCACTTGCGCGGCGCCATCGGGCACGCTGGCAAAACGGGCGATACCGTCGATGTCGGTCTTGAGCGTCCAGGCCGAATCGGTCACAAACACATGGCCGCGCATGGAGCCGTGCAGGTGGCAGCCCAGCAGCAGCACGCCAGGCTGGCGCACGGTGGTCTCGGCTGCCTGGGCGGCCTGCCCGTCTTGCTTGCCCGCCAACCGCATCTCAAAGCCTTCATTGCCCCCTGCCCCGCCCGTGGCTGCGGGGCCCACCGGCGTGCCGCGCACATGGTGGTCCCAGCGGTCCTGGTTGGTAAAACGCAGCGTGGTGCCCGGCGCCACCACTGTGAGCGCGGGCACAAAGCGCATGCGTTCTTGTTCGATGGTGGGGCTGGCTTGCAGCAGGCTGGGCGCTGTGGCCGCGTTGGCTGCGCTGGGGTACAGCACCACCACGGCCTCGGGCACGGGCTTTCCGTCACGGCCTAGCACCTGAATTTGAACATTTCCGGCGCTAGCGCTTATGGAATAAGCGCAACCAGCTATCAATAATGTAGCAACAATGGATTGCATGGTCAGCGCACGGTGATGATGTCGCGGTGCATGGGGGCCAGCAGCGCCAGCAGGCGGTTTTGCTGCGTAAACGCAATGCCCTGGGCCGCCATGGCCGCCTGCAGCACTTCCACCAGCGCGTTGAAATGCGCTTTGGTGATGTCCATGTCAGCGTGGGCAGACTTCATGTCACCGCCTTCGTACTGGCAAGGGCCACCGCTGAGTTGGCAAATCTGGTCAGTCAGGCTTTCCTTGAGGGCCTGGAGCTTCGCGTCCTTGAAGTGGCTGCCGATGCGCGGGTCTTTCACAGCGCGGTTCACAAAATCATCGACCAGGCGCGTGATGCCAGGCTTTTCGCCCAGCGCCTGGTACAGGCCTGCGGGCGCGGTGGATGAAGGGGTCGGGGCTGTTTGGGCGGCGGCGGGCAGGGCCAGCAGGCAGGCTGCGGCCACGGCCCATGCGCAGAGTTGGGTGGTCATGGTGGAGCTCCAGAAGGTGAAAACCGGCTCGGTCAGAACGCGACCTGGGCCGAGAGGTAGTAACCGGTTTGGCGCCGGTCCCGGGTCACGCCCGGCACGATGCGGCCCAGGTCCACCCACGCCAGCGTGAGCGAGACATTTTTGCTGGGCGCCCAGGCAACGAAAACATCCTTCCAGTCGTCCTCGCGCAGGGCAGCCCCCAGGCCGGCTGCCGCACCCAAGGCCTGCAGGTTGTTGGGCTTGAAGCGGTACTCGGCCCCCACGGCAAGGTTGTGCCGCAGCAGGTAGGCGATCGAAAACTCGGGCTGCAGGCTGCGGCGGTTCTTGCCAGGCGCGGCCGAGCCAAAGCCCAGCAACCCGTTTTGGTTGGCATTGGTGTAGCGCAGGGTGGTGTTGAGCAGCAGGCTCTTGTCCAGCAGCAGCTTGGTAGCGCTCAGGTACAGATCGGTGCCGCTCGTCTTGGTACCCAGAAAATCCAGCACCGACTGCAGTGATCCGGGGCGCACCTGTTTGTGCTCCAGCCCCAGCGCCACCTGTGGCACCCGGGTGTCGGCATCCAGAATGGCATCGCCCAGCAGTTTCACTTTCAGGCCCAGCACGTCCATCTTGATGTGCTGGCCGGGCGCCACGCCAAAAGGCGCGATGCCGTTGAGGGCGAAGGCCGGGGCCGCATCAAAATCCTGCCGCGCCAGTGACAGCTCCACCCTGTCCTGCCAACCGATAGCTGCTCCGTAGCTGGAAAGTGCGTAGTCCTGCGTGCCAGCGCGGGTGCCATAGGCGCTGAATCCCAGCTCACCCTCGGTGGCCTGGGTTCCAATCACCGCCCAGGGGGTGATGCCGCCCCCGGCGCTGCCGGTGATGGAGCTGACGCCCCCGGTCAGCACCAGCTTGCCGGTGTCAGCCTGGGCACCGCCAGAGGCCAAGAGGGCCGCCAGGGCGGCGGCCTGTGCAATTGGTCGTAGGGGCAAGGTCATCGGGGTGTCTCCTCCAAAGGTTGTGTACTTGTCAGAACCACGATGTGCTGACCCTTACCTGGTACGCGCCGCCCAGCCTGCCGGATTCACGCCGCCCCACGTTTTTTTCACAGCATGCGCTGGATGAGCGCGCCCTTGAACAGCACCGGGCCGGTAGGGCCCCCTTCGCTGGGCACGCCACCCTTGGGCTCCAGACTGATGGCCAGGGTGGGAACCTGCTTCACCTCTTGTTCGGCTGCCGTGAGGGTGAGCAGCTTGTCCTGCCCCAAAACCCCCAGCGAACGCGGCCCGCCCGCAGGCGGCAAGGCCCACAGTTGCAGGGATTTGTCATCCCCCTCCTGGAAGCCGCCCACCCGCTGCAGCACGAGCTTCTGGTTCTTGGGGTCAAAGGTGACGAGCATCGAGGCGGCGGCCTGGTCATCGGCCAGCACGGCCACGTACTGAATCTGCGGTGTGGCTTGCAACTGCTGCTGCAGCGCCGCTATTTGGGCGCTGGTGGCAGCCTGCAGCCCCCCGTGCGCCTGCCACCCCACCAGCACGGCGGCCACGGTGGTCAGCGCACCCGCTGCCGCCGCACCGCGCCACCAACGCAGGCTGCGCCACCAGCCTGACGCGCTCACCGCCTCGGCACGGGCCAGCTCCATGCGGTGCTGGGCTTGGTCCGCTTGCACCAGGTTCTGGATGCGCAGCCACACGGCCGGGTCAGGCGTGGTGCCGGGCTGCAATTCAGCCAGACCCGACCAATGCGTTTGCCACACCAGTGCAGCGGCCCGCACGGCGGCATGTTCGCGGGCCAGTCTTTCAAAACGCCGGCGGGCCCCGCCGCGCAGTGTGCCCAGGGCGTAGCTGGCAGCCAGGCGCTGCAGCAGTTCAGGGTGTTGGGTGATGTTCATGGCGTGTGGGCCCTCATGCGTACCGGGCCATGCATTGGCGCAACTGCTCCAGCCCGCGCCGTATCCAGGTCTTGACAGTGCCCAGGGGCAGCTGAAGCTGCTCGGCCAGCTCGCCATGGCTCTGGTCACGCAGGTAGGCCAGGCTCACCACCTCGCGCTGCTTGGCTTCCAGCCGCGTCAGGCACTGGTGCAGGGCAAAGGCCTGCTGGCTGGCGTCGTTCACGTCCATGGGGTTGGGGCTGTCACCTTCCAGGGTGTCGGCCAGCAACTCATCAAGCTCTTCCGTCACGCCTGCGCGGTCGGCCGTGCGTTTGCGCAGGGCGTCCAGGGCCCGGCTGCGCACGATGAGCCCCATCCAGGCCAGGGGCGGGCTCAGCGAGGCGCGGTAACTGCCCGCACCGCGCCAGATGGAGACAAACGCCTCCTGCAGCACATCTTCGGCCGCGTCCCGCTCCCGCACGATGCGCAGCGCCAGGCCATACAGCTTCGACGAGGTGCGGTCGTACAAGGCTTTGAGGGCCTTGTCGTCCTGCGTGGCCACGCGGTCGAGGAGTTCCATGAGTTCGCGGTCTGGTTCGAGGGTGCTCATGCACCGATTGTGTGGGATGCCTGCGGGTTGCGCACAAGGGTGGAAATACCCCCGGGGCTTTCAACGCCGCGCAACGTTTGTCAACACAAATACGCAGCCGCGGGCGCGGCAGATTCAAACCCATGCAAACCGATGGGTTTGTGGTCATTTCAAAAAAATCTGAAAACTTTTTGAATCCAGCGTGGCGATGGCTCCGTACAGAGGAGTGACGGGTGCCCATACCGCCTTTGCTGCGGCGCAAAGCACCCTCTGGTTTTCAACCCGCAACCAAGGAAGCACCATGCCTACGATCCGCACCTCTTTGACCACCCTGGCCCTGTTGGGCGCTGCCGCTGCCCTCACGGCCTGCGGCTCGATGAGCTCGCCAGCCGCTCCAGCCTTCAACCAAAGCAGCCTGCCCGCCACTGTGCAGGTGCCTGCCGGCCAGCGCATCGCCATGGAAACCGTGGGCGCGGGCGACATCACCTACGAATGCCGCGCCAAAAAAGACATGCCCAGCGCCTTTGAATGGGTGTTTGTGGGCCCCGATGCGAAGCTGATGGACCGCTCGGGCAAGGTGGTGGGCCGCTACTACGGCCCACCAGCCACCTGGGAGAGCAACGACGGCTCCAAGGTCACTGCCACGCAACTGGCGGTGGCGCCCGCCAGCGCGGGCAACATTCCGCTGCAGCTGGTGAAGGCCAACCCTGCCATGGGCATGGGCGCGATGCAGGGCGTAACCTATATCCAGCGCGTGGCCACCCAGGGCGGCGTGGCACCTGCCGCGGCCTGCACTGCGGCCAACGCAGGGCAAAAACAGGTGGTGAAGTACCAGGCCGACTACATCATCTGGAAGGCTGCTTCCTGAAAGCGGGCTAGCGCACGCCCTGCCAAAACACAAAGCCCCGCATTTGCGGGGCTTTGTTCACCGGGGCGCCATCAGCACAGCGGGGTTACAGCGTGGGGATGGTGCCCGGCAACAGTACAGAGCGGTCCACGTTGTTGATGTTGGTGTGGCCGCAGAAAGCCATGGTGATGTCCAGCTCCTTCTGGATGATCTGCAAGGCGCGGGTCACACCCGCCTCGCCAAACGCACCCAGGCCGTACAGGAAGCTGCGGCCAATCAGCGTGCCTTGCGCGCCCAAAGCACGGGCTTTGAGCACATCTTGCCCGCTGCGGATGCCGCCATCCATCCACACCTCGATGTTCTTGCCCACCGCTTCGGCAATGTGAGGCAATGCAGCAATGGAGGAAGGCGCCCCATCGAGCTGGCGGCCGCCGTGGTTGCTCACGATGAGTGCATCGGCACCGCTGTTGACGGCCAGGCGCGCGTCTTCGGCGTCCATGATGCCCTTGAGGATCAACTTGCCGCCCCAGCGTTTCTTGATCCACTCCACATCGCCCCAGTTGAGCTGCGGGTCGAACTGCTCCGCCGTCCACGACGACAGCGATGACAAATCGCCCACCCCTTTGGCATGGCCCACGATGTTGCCGAAGCTGCGGCGCTTGGTGCCCAGCATGCCCAGGCACCAGCGCGGCTTGGTGGCCAGGTTGATGAGGTTGGCGATGGTGGGCTTGGGCGGGGCCGACAGGCCGTTCTTGATGTCCTTGTGGCGCTGGCCCAGGATCTGCAAATCCAGCGTGAGTTGCAGCGCCGAGCAGTTGGCGGCCTTGGCGCGGTCGATGAGGCGGTTGATGAAGTCGCGGTCGCGCATCACGTACACCTGGAACCAGAAGGGGTGGCGGCCCGTGTGCTCGGCCACGTCTTCGATAGAGCAAATGCTCATGGTGGACAGCGTGAACGGAATGCCAAACGCCTTGGCGGCGCGCGCACCCAGAATTTCTCCATCGGCGTGCTGCATGCCTGTCAGGCCCGTGGGCGCAATCGCCACCGGCATGGCCACGTCCTGCCCCACCATGGTGGTGCGGGTGGTACGGCCTTCCATGTTCACCGCCACGCGCTGGCGCAGCTTGATGCGCTGGAAGTCCGACTCGTTGGAGCGGTAGGTTCCCTCGGTGTACGAACCCGAGTCTGCATAGTCGTAGAACATGCGCGGCACGCGGCGCTGGGCAATGACACGCAGGTCTTCGATACAGGTGATTTTGGACAGGTCTGGCACGCTCTCGCTCCGTTCTTGAAATACAGCGCTGCATGGTAGGCCCTGGCAAAACGCCAGACCATCAAAATTATTTGCGCGGGCTTGCAACAAATTTCCATTCCGTGCCGTGGCACGCTGCTCGGCCCATTGCGGGCGAAGCGCATGGCCAGCCATCCTCGCCGCCAACCGGGTGCGAAAGGAACGTCATGCGCTGCGCGCACCCGTTCAGGGCCTCAGGCCAGTTCGTCCTTCTGCACCACCAGACTGGGCGGCGTTGCGGGGCCTTGATACTGGCGGATCTGGTTGCGCCCGGCCTGCTTGGCGGCATACATCGCAGCGTCGGCATGGCGCGTGAGTTCGTCCAGATTCTGGCCATGCTGTGGGTACAGGCTGATGCCCCCGCTGAGCCCCAGCGACAGGGTCACGCCCTGCAGCACGAATGGCTCCACGCACTGCTGCATGAGTTTGCGCGCCACCACGCCTGCCTGCTGAGCGCCGCCAATGGCTGGCAGCAGCAAAACGAATTCATCACCGCCCTGGCGGCAGACGGTGTCGGTCTGCCTCACCACGGCCTGCAGGCGACGTGACCACTGCACCAACAGCTGGTCGCCCACATCGTGGCCCATGGCGTCGTTGACCTGTTTGAAACCATCGAGGTCGAGGTAAATCACCGCCACGCACTTGCCTTCGCGCTGGGCCTGGGCAATGGCTTGCTGAGCGCGGTCTTGCAGCAACACGCGGTTGGGTAAGTCGGTCAGCACGTCGTAATGGGCCAGCCGCGCCATACGCGCCTGCATGGCCACAGCCTGGGTCACATCGCGCAGCACGGCCACTGCGCCCGTCACATGGCCATGGCGATCGGCAATCGGGCTGGCTGAAAGTTCCACATCAAACCGCTGGTGGGTGGTGCGATGGGAGACCGCGCCGCGCGTGGGCGGCAAGGCACGGTCGTCCCGCATGGCAGCGCGCAGCGGGCTCTTGAGATCAGCGCCCACCTCCGACGGAACCAGCCGAATGACTTCATCCACATCGCAGCCGGCGGCGTCAAACCCTTGCCAGCCGGTGAGCCGCTGGGCCACCGGGTTCAGGTAGGTAACCTGCCCATCTGCATCACAACACACCACGGCATCGCCAATGGACTGCAGGGTCAGGCGCATCAGCTCTTTTTCTTCAAAGAGCAGGTCTTCCATGCGCTTGCGCTCGCTGATGTCGGTGGCCTGGATGAACAGGCCCAGCACCTTGTCGCCATCGCGCTCGGGGGTGTACGACACGATGATGTGCCGCCGTATGCCCTGGGCATCCGTGAGCCGGGTTTCAAACACCTGCGCCTCGCCCTCCAGAGCGTTGGCCAGCAGCAGCTCGGTTTGCTGGAAGCGCTCGGGCCCCAGCAGATCGCGCATGTGCATTCCGTGCAGCTTTTCGAGCGGTACGCCAAACCAGGTCTCGTGGGCCTGGTTGCCAAATCGGTTGTAGAGGTTCACATCCCATGAGCCGACCAGCGAAGGGATGCTGTGCAAGATATTGCTCATGTCGCGCTCGGCGCGCTGCAGTTGCGCACTCACCGCCTGGCGGCGCTGCAGCTCGCGTGTGAAGAGCACTGCCAGCGCCATGGACGCCAGCATGAGCGCGAAAGTGAACAGCCCCAGCCCCCAAGCCGAGCGGTTCCACTTCTTGAAAATGGTGGCCTTGGCCTGGGCCAAGTTCAGGATCAGCGGAAAGCGCCCCACGTGCTTGAAGGAATACGAGCGCTCCACCCCATCCAGCGCCGCACGCCCCACAAAGCTGCCTTCTTTCTCCTGCTGAAAGCGGATCATGTTGGGCGTGCCCGCAATGCTCTTGCCCACGTCCGCGTCACCATAGGGAAAGCGCGAAACGATGACACCATCGTTACGAAACAGATTGACGCCGCTGTTCTCACCCAGATCCACTGAGGCGAACAGTTCATTGAAGTAGCTCAGCCGCACCGCGCCCAGCACAATGCCGCCAAACTCGCCCTGGGAAGTGCGAAAGCCGCGCGCCAGGGGCAGCGACATGACCCCGGTAATGCGGGAGGGCACCGGCCGGCCCACAAACAGGCCCTCATGCCCCCGCTCCTTGAACGCCAGGAAATATTCCCGGTCGGCAACGTTGGCCTTGCGAGGCTCCTGCGAGCCAGAATCCAGAATCACATCGCCCTGGGCATTGATCACCACCACATTGCCCAACGCATGCAGGCGCACCACGCTTTCAAAGCGAACGACTTCCCGCAGGCGATCGCGCATACGGGCTGAAGGGGACAACTCGCCCGCGCTCTCAATCCCCTCCACCACCGTGATCAGAGACTGGTCCACCGAGTCCAGCGTCCACTCCAGCGAATGCGCCAGCGTGCCCACCAGGTTGGTGTTGGCTTTGAGAGCGTAGGTCCATTCGTCGTTGCGCAACGTCCACAGAGCACGCACTGACAATGCGCCGATCCCGAGGGACAGCAGCAAGGCCATCCAGAGAAACCGCTGAGACAGAAGGGAACGGACGGCAGACATGCGTGGCTATTGATCGAAGCCGGCTCCTCGGGCCCGCGCACTGCCTGCAGAACGACGGTCAGGCCCCTGACTGGGCCGTGAAGCGGCTGCTAAGGGGCCGTCGCGGTGGATTTCAGCGCCGCCGTGGCGTGAAATGCGCGGGGGGATAGGCATGTAAGAACAACGTATACATAGAGTTGCACACCATTGTAGTGATCGCCACAACGGCATCAGGGGAAATAACCGACGGGTCACCTGCCTCATTGGGGCTTCGAGGCGGTGCCGGGGACGGCCCCCGGCGCCACCCCGGCGCCGCGCACTTCAAAACGCACCGTGTCCAGCACCAGCCCCTGGGCGTCCACCAACTCCAGCGTGTGTCGGCCCGGCCAGGGCAGCCATTCCAGCACAGCCCCCCGGCCCAGCGGCTTGCCGTCCATGCGCCATGCCAGGCGGGGGGCTGCAAGGTCGGCGGCCTGCAGCCGCAAGCGCTGGGACTGGGGCGGAATGTCCGGATCCAGCGCGATGACCGTGCCGTGAACCGGCATCAGGATGCGCGCAGGCCCCAGGTCAGGCTGGGGTTCTGCGGATTTTGAACGTTTTTGGCCTCCAGCGCTTACTGATAAAGCGCCATCAGCTACGTTATTGATAGCAAACACAGACTGCTGCGTGCCTGGCACAAACCACTCGGTGCGCGCAGCCTCCAGCGGGAGTGAGGCCGTGGCGCTGTCGCCATCGCCCCCCGCAGGCCCAAACCGCACAGGCCACTGCACCAGCCCCTGCGGCGGGCGCGGCGGGCGGCTGGGCTCGCGCGCATGTAGAAAGCCCATCACGGTAGCCCACACGGGCGCGGCCCCGCTGGTGCCGCTCACATCGTGCATCGCAGCGCCGCTGGCATTGCCCACCCACACGCCCACGGTGTAGCGTTCGGACCAGCCCACCGCCCAGTTGTCGCGCATGTCCTTGCTGGTGCCGGTTTTCACGGCCGACCAGAAGCGGGTGGCCAGCACGCTGTCGGTGCCGAAGGTGCGGGCGCGGGCGTTGCCGTCTGAAAGGATGTCGCCCACGATGAAGGCAGCGCGCGCATCCAGCGCCGGGGTGAACGCCGGGCGCGCTCGCGTCGGCAACACCACCAAAGGGCTGAAGCGCCCGCCGTTGGCCAGCGAACGAAAGGCATTGGTCAGGTGCAGCAAGGGCACCTCGGCACTGCCCAGGGCCAGGCTGTAGCCAAAGTAATCACCGTTTTCGCGCAACGGCAGGCCCAGCGCACCCAACTGGCGGTGAAAGGCATCCGGCGTCACCATCACCAGCGTGCGCACGGCCGGTACATTGAGCGACGCGGCCAGCGCCGTACGCACCGACACCCAGCCCTTGAACTGGCGGTCGTAGTTCTGCGGGATGTACAGGCCGCTGGACGTGGCGATCTGGGCCGACGAGTCATCCACCAGCGACGCCGCCGTGAGCCGCTGCTCGGCAATCGCCTGCGCGTACAGAAACGGCTTGAGCGTGGAGCCTGGCTGGCGCGCGGCCAGCACGCCATCGACCTCGCTGGCCTGGCTCAGCGCTCCTGAAGAACCTACCCAGGCCAGCACAGCCCCCGTGGCGTTGTCCAGCACCAGCACGGCGCCGTCTTCCACATTCCGCCCGCGCAATTCGCGCAGGTGCTGCTGCAGGGTTTGGGTGGCAAAGCGCTGCAAGGGTGCGCGCAAGGTGGTGCGCAGCTGCGGGGTGCCAGTGCTGGCGGCAGATGGGGCTGCTGGGGACGATGCCGCCGCCTCTGCCTGCTGGCGCAACGCATAGCGCGCAAAGTGCGGCGCTGCGCCTTCGGTCGCATCAAACGCACGCCGTTGCAATGCAGCGGTGGTGAACAGCTCCAGCGCATCGCAATCCACCGCAGTCGCTGGCGGCTGCATGGCCCGCAACACGCCGCAGGCACGCTGCGCCACCAGGGCCGGCCTGGCGTTGGGGGCACGCACCAGGGCGGCGGCCACGGCTGCCTCGCGGTCTTGCAGGCCATGGGCTGCCTTGCCAAACAAAGTGCGGCTCAGCGCATCAATGCCCACCACCTCTCCGCGAAACGGCACCAGGTTCAGGTAGGCCTCCAGAATCTGATCCTTGCGCCAGCGCCGGTCCAGCACCTGTGCGGCCACCGTCTGCCCAATTTTTTGCACCACGGATCGCCCCCCTGGCCCCTGCCTCCAGTCGCCATCCAGCAGCCCCGCCAGTTGCATGGTGATGGTGCTGGCCCCCCGCGTGCGCTGGTTCCAGAGGTTGCCCCAGGCGGCGGCAGAGGCCGCACGCCAGTCCACCCCGCTGTGCTCGTAAAAGCGCTTGTCCTCACTCAGCACGAGCGCCATGCGCAGCGCAGGCGACACATCGGCCAGCGGCACCCACTGGCCGCGGCGCACCGTGGCGTCGGTGCGCAGGCGCTGCACCACCTCCCCTTCACGCGAGAGGATGAGCGTGTCAGACGGGCGAAAGTCAGCGCGCACCTCCTCGTAGCTGGGCAGGGCGTGGGCAGCCATGGCCGTTGTACCGGCAAGCAGCACCACAGCGCATTGCCGCCAGGCGCTGCGTGGCGGTGGGGCGTGAAGCAAGGCGTTCAATGCCCTCAACGCGCAGCCGCTCCCACCTTCACCCTTGCATTCGGCGCTTCGCCAAACATCTCGGGCGCGTACATGGCCTCCACGCGGCTGGGCGGCAAGGCGAAGTCACCCACGTTGTTCAGGCGCACGGTGTATTCCATGGTCACGGTGCCCTTGGGCAGGTATTGGTAGTAGCTGCGGAAGGACTCAAAGCTGCGCTCTTCAAACGCCGCCCAGCCGCTGCCGCTTTGCTTTTCGCCCTGCGTGGCGATTTCCGAGTCGCGGCCCAGGCCGCTGCCCAGGATAGTGGCGCCGCCCGGGATGGGGTCGGTGATGGCCACCCAGGTCATGTCGGCGCTGGCATTCACTTCCAGCTTCACGCGCAGCACATCGCCACGGGTGTACTGGCCTGCGGGCAGCGACTTGTTGGCCTGCTCGACCGGGGTCACCGTCTTCTTGATGGAGTAGCCCGCTGCGAACGGCGCCTTCAACTCCACCGCCGCCACCGACTGCAGGGTCAGCCAGGGCTTGCCGGTGCCCTGGTGGGTCACCTCCAGCGCCTCTTTGCCGCCAGCCTTGCCCCAGGGCAGGAACATGCTGTTGTTCTTCAGGTTGCCCGGTGCTGCGGGCGCGCCAAACCAGGTGGTCTGGTGGGCGGCGCCGCTGGCGTCGGTGGCCTTGATGCGCTCGACTTTGCTCCAGTCCACGCTGGCGCTGTTGCTGCCCATGGCCGCCTTGGTGGCACCCGCCACGGGGCTGGCTTCAAACTTGGCGCTGAATTTTTCGAGCGCCAGGCCGCCCCACAGGTTGGCGGTGGTGGTGTGCCACGCACCGGCCTGCTGGCGGCTGATGAAGCCATTCGCCAGGCGGCCCATGTCGTCCTTCCAGGTGGGGTCGTCCATCACCGCCAGCATCAGGCGTGCGGTGTTCACATCGCCGTTTTGCATCAGCCACCACCAGTAGTCGTCCTGCTCGGTGCTGAAGATGAGCTTGGTGCCCTGGAACGACAGGCGCGCGCGCAGGATTTGCATGGCTTCAGCCAGGCGTTTGTCGCGCTCGGGCACGTCTGCCACGCGCTTCAAAACATTCACCCAGTCAATCACCGAGTGCGTGGGCCACTGGTTGGGCGCAATGGTGATGCTGCTGAGCATGCGGCCCTGGGCTTTGCCATAGCGCGACAGGGCCTCGATGGCGGCGAGCTTGCGCATGTCCAGATCCTTGCGCGGGCTCCAGTGGCTGCGCTGGATGCGGCCTTCCACAAACGCGATCAGGGCGCGCTCCATCGGCGCACGGGCCTCATCGGGCAGCGCAAAAGCGGGGTTGATGGCAGCAGCCTCGTGCGTGGCAGCCAGCAGGTAGGCCGTGAGGGTGTCGCTGCCCGTGTTGGCATCTCCGCTGCGCGGCGGGAAGTAGCTGGCCAGACCGTCGCTGTCCAGATACGTGGGCAGGTTGGCCACCACGGTTTGCCACAGCTTGCCGTCGCGCAGGCCCACGGCCTTGCTGGTCTGCTGCTCCAGGCAGCTGAACGGGTAGGCCGCCCACCAGTCGCGCACGCCAGGCAGACCTTCGGCCAGCTTGGGCTGCAGCGACATCTTCAGCCCGCCCCGGCCGGGGATGGCGTCTGCAGGCGGCGCGGCGTCGATGGCGAACTTGCCATCCACCTGCACCAGCGTGGCCTGCTGCACCGTGAGCGGCACCGCGGGCACGATGCGCTGGCGGGCCTTGAGCGCATCGGTAGCGCCCGAAGCGGTGTCGCGCGCCTGGATTTCCCACAGGATCGCTTCGGAACGGGTCTGCGCGAGTTGCGCGGGCGCCGTCACGTCCCACGCCACCTCACGCGCTTCACCAGCGGGGATGTCCACCTGCTGGGGCTTGAGTTCCAGCAGCGTGGCACGCGGTGCCACCTCCACCTTCATGGGCGCCTTGGTGGTGTTGCGCAGCGTGATCTGTGCACGGAATTGGTCGCCCTCCCGCACCAGCGGCGGCAGGCCGCTGATGATCTGCAGGTCTTGTGTGGCGCGAATGCTGGTGCTGCCCGTGCCAAACAACCCGGCAGACGCATCGGCCACCGCCACGATCTTGAAGGTAGTGAGTGCGTCGTTCAGCGGCACGGTGACCTTGGCCTGGCCGTTGGCGTCAAGCTGCACAGTGGGGTTCCACAGCAGCAGCGTGTCGAGCAGCTCGCGCGTTTGCGCACGGCCGCCGCCCCCACCTGCTGGCACCGCCTTCTTGCCGTAGTGGCGCCGGCCGATGATTTCCATCTGCGCGGTGGAAGTCTGCACGCCCCAGCTGCGGCGCTGCAGCATGGCTTCGAGCAGGTTCCAGCTGGCGTTGGGCATCAGCTCCAGCAGGGCCTGGTCCACGGCGGCCACGGCCACTTCCGCATTGGCCGCGGGCTTGCCGCCGGGCAGCGTGGCGGTGATGGTGACCTGGGCCTTGCCACGCACCGGGTAGCTTTCCTTGTCGGCCGCCACCTTCACATTGATCTGGTGGGCCTCTTTGCCCACGCGAATTTCAGCCAAGCCCAGGCGGAATGCGGGTTTGGACAAATCCACCAGTGCTGACGGGGCCTGGTATTCCTTGCCCTCGTACCAGAAGGCGTTCCACCACTCGCCCGGTGCCTTGAAGCCCCAGGTGAAGAAGCTGTACCAAGGCACCTCACGCAGCCGACCACGCAGGGCCAGCACGCTCACGTAGACGTTCGGGCCCCAGTCGGACTGCACCTTCAGGCTCACCGTGGGGTCTTGCCCGTTGAGCTGCAGCACATGGGTTTCGATGATGCCCTCACGCTCCACCGCCACCAGCGCAGTGGCAAAGCGAAACGGCATGCGCACCTGGAACTTGGCGGTCTCGCCCACCTGGTAGCTCTTCTTCTCGGGCAGCAGGTCGATGCGGTCGTGGTCTTCGCCGCCAAACCACAGTTCGCCCTGGCGGGTCACCCACACGGACGAAGCAGCCTCGCTGGTGTTGCCGTCGCGGTCGGTGGCGGTCACCACCAGTTCCACCTCACCGGCCTCGTCCAGCTTGGCGTCGCACAGGAGCAGACCCCGGCTGTCGCTCTTGCCGGTGCACACCGTGCCCAGGTCTTTGCTGGATGTCTGGTTGTCGTAGCTGTAAAAGCCGCCCACCATGCGCTTGCGCGTGGTGGTGGTGATGCGCGCAATGGCCTGCACCTGCAGCGCCGTGCCCGGTGCGGCCTGGCCATTGTGCTGCAGCGCCAGGGCCTGGAAGCGGATCTTCTGGCTGGCCGATGCCCAGCCCTCGGTCTTGATGCCCGCCACCACGCCCGCTGGCCATAGCGTGTGGGTGCTGCGCAGGGTTTGCACTTCGCCGTTGGGGTCGGCGTAGGTGGCTTCCAGCAGCAGCTCACGCGCGCGGCGGGCCTGGGGCAGGTTGTCGATGGTGACCTTGCCGGTGCCGTTGCGGTCCAGCGTCAGGGGCAGCTTGTCGGCCACCACGCGCGCGTCCTGGCCAGCGCTGGCTTCTTCATCGTCACTTTGCGCACTGATGGCGCCCTTGTGGCGGGGCGGCGTGAAGCTGAACATGTCGTAGTCGGCAAACTGCAGGACCTTGCTGCGCACCAGGGCCGACACGCGCACTGGCAAGTTCGCCGCGCCACCGCCCGCCACGTAATTGACCTGCACATCGGCAGGCACCGAGCGCACGCGCACCAGGGGCTTGCTGTCGGCCGGGGCAATGCGCCCTTCCAGCACCGGCAGACGAAACTCTTCCACGCGGAACTGGCCGGTGGTGATGGTGCCACGCTCTGCGCCAGCGCCTTGCAGCTCCACGCTGTATTCCCCCAGCTTGGCAGCGGGCGGAATGGCAAAGCTGTTCACGGCGCTCAGCCCGCCCGTGGGGGTTGTGCGCCACTGCACCGGCTGTTCAAACTGCTGGCCGCTGCCCACATGGGTGATGAGCAAGGTGCCCGGGCCTGCGGCGGGGGCGTCAAAACCCTTGCGGTTTTCCAGGCGGTAGTAGTGCTTCATCGAGACCGTCTCGCCCGCGCGCAGCAGGGTGCGGTCGAACACGGTGTGCGCCCGTGCATCGGGCTGAACCTCGCTGCTGGTGGGCACATTGAAGCGCCAGGGCTCAATGCCCCGCTGCCAGTCACTCCAGGTGAAGGCCATGTCTTCCACCCCGCCCTGCGCATGACGAGCGCTGACGAAATAGGCCGACGAACCCTGGCCGTAGTCATCGTTGCTGTGGCAAGACGGCGCATCGGGCGACAGCCCCTCGATCATGGCCACGCCCTGCTCGTTGGTGATGGCCTGCGCCAGTTCGCGCCCTCGGCAGTCCGACACGCGCACTTTGGCGCCAGCCACCGGTTTGCCCTTGTCCAGTGAGGTCACCCACACCGCCGCGTTTTCACGCCCCAGCTTGAAGTGCACGCCCAGGTTGGTCACCAGCGCCGAGGTGCGCACGTACATGGTGCGGCCCTCGCCATGGCGCCCATCCAGCAACGAGGCACCCAGCTTTTGCGATGCGATTTCCACCACATGAAAGCCCGGCGGCAGCGGAATGCCCACCACCTCGAACGGGCGCAGTTCCTTGCCGGTGACCTGGGGCAAGTCCAGCGTCTTGACACCGCCCTGCCCCGCCAGCAGCGAGAGCATGCGCGTCTGCACATGGTCGCGCTCGTCGTCGATCACCTTGGGCAGCGGGCCCCTCACGTCGCGTGCGGCCACGCGGCGCGGTACGTGGTAGTCGTCGTAGCGCGCCACCTTGCGGAACCAGGCAATGATGTCGGCATCGGTCGATGGCTTGAGCGTGCTCACCTTGCCCGTGGGCGCTGGCGCTGCGCCCGTCTGCAGGCCCTGCACCTTGAGGCCCGCTTCCACATTGCGCAGCGTCACCGGCAGCAGCGCGGGGCCGTCCGGCCCTTCGGCAAATCGTTCCACCACGCCAAACGGCGCAGCAGCAAATTTTGCCAGCGGCGGCAGGCCCGCCGTAGCCACCTTCAGCGGAAAGCTCGCGGCATTGCGCAGGGTGCGGCCCGAGGCGTCTTTGAAATCCTTGGGCAGCTCCAGCGTAAAGCTGGTCTGCTCGGGCAGGGGCGCGTCGAACTGCACGCCGTTGATCACGGAATCGGCATCGCCGCCGTCCTCGCCGCCATCCACCCTGGGCTTGAAGGTCTCGTTGGCCGACTTGAGCCGGATGGCCATGGCCAGCTTGCGCGGCACCGGGGCGTTGAACGACAGCGACAGCGGGCGCAGCGGCATACAGGCCGCCTGGGCGTTTTCACGCTCGCAGCTGAACTCGGCCGCAAACGCTTCGCGCACCCGGTAGGTGAAGCGCTTTTCCACGCTGTTGGCCACCCCGCTGGGCGTAGCCACGCCCTTGCCAAACACCAGCTGCAGTTGCGAGCCGGAGGTAAGCCGGCGGTTGCAGGCAAAGCTGGGGAACTGCAGTGGCTCTTTCGCGGCCCGCTTTTCCAGGCCCAGGGCCTTGAGCAGGTCGGTGCGCTGGGCACCTTCAATCATGCGCACCGGCACGCGCTCGCCCACGCCTTCCAGCGCGCACCACACGTTGGCCTGCACGCTCTCGGTAGTGGCGGGCCCGTTGAGCTGCAACACAAAGAACTGCTCTTCGTCGAGTTGCTGGTAGGTGTTGGGCCGCACGCCTTGCACAAAGGGTCCGCCGCTATTGAATTGATAGCTTTTTGCGCCCGTCAACAAAGCGCCAGAGGCTGATTTGAACTCAGGCTTGACGGTGGCCGTGCAGCGCATGCCCGGGGGCAGGTCGGCCTCGAAGTCAAACACCCATTCGCGCTCGCTGGTCCAGCGGCCCGTGCCCTTGGAGGCTGCCGCATCGTTGCAACTGATGGCCAGCGGCGCCGGGGCCTTGGGGTCGCCAAAGGTCACGGCCGCCGCATCGAACTTGGCCACCGCCTGGCGCACCCGCGCCACCTCGCCCTGCGGGCTGAAGCTGACGATCTGCAACGCCTGCGCCTGTGCGGCCAACAGCAACCCGCCCACCAGCGCCGTGGTGGCCCGGGCATTCCTCCAAAGTGTTTTCATTGTGTTTGTCACTCTTGCCTGCAAGGGGTATGAGAGCCTGTTTACGGTCTCCCAGGGGTCCCCTGCGAGATCGTAAGCAGGCTCTGAGCGTAGCCGATGCACCCGCTCAGGCGCTACCGCGCGCCGCCTGTCCAGACCGGGAATGTGTGAGAAAGTGCAGCCGCCAAGCGCCTGTGTGCCCCACCTATACTCCCGCGCAATCTATTGGCGCTGCCTCCCATCCAAGCGAAAAACGCCCGGGCAGCGCACCCCGCGCAGGGAGGCGGGAGCAACACCATGGCCACACGACCCACGGGCTTCGACCAGACTGCCCAGCCCGCCAAACAGCCCGCACCGTTCTGGCACCGGCTCAACACCTTCTTCACCTTCCCGCTGCAGTCCAAGCCGCTGATGTACAGCCTGATCCTGGCGCTGTCCAGCATGCTGTTCAAGGCGATCTTCTTCCTGCCGGATGCCTTGGGCATCCTGATTGTGGAGATCGGCATCTTGCTGGCTGCATCGCGCTACGGCTTCAAGATCACCGCCCTGGGCTCGCGCGGCATCTACAACGCCGATGACTACCCCGCCGAGCTGGACCCCGACTGGAAGAACCTGCCCTGGAAGCTGTTCGCCATCGTCATTGCGCAATCCATGGTGGTGGGCTGGCTTCAGAGCGTGAGCCCCACCCTGGGCACCCTGGCCTGGCTGGTCATGTGCTTTTTGCTGCCCGCCACGCAGATCGTGCTGGTGCAGACCTGCAGCTTTGTCGAAACCCTGAACCCCGCCAACGCCTGGAACGCCGTGCGCACCATTGGCTGGCCGTACCTGCTGCTGTGCGTCTTCCTGTTCCTGCTGAGCCAGGGCACCTTCATCGCGCTGGGCCTGCTGCAGCCGCTCTTCAAGGGCTGGATTCTGCTGCCCATCGTCAACTGGGTGCTCATCTATTTCAGCTGGGTCATGGCCAGCCTGCTGGGCTACGCCATGTACCAGAACCACGAAGCCTTCGGCATTGACCTGCTGCCCGGTGCAGGCCTGGACGATGACAAGGCCCCCGTGGACCGCCGCACGCCACGCCAGATCGAGCAAGACGCCATCGACGCCCAGGTGGCCCAGCTGGTCACCGCTGGCGACATGACCGCCGCTGTGGCCCTGGCCTATGAAGAGCAGCGCATGCGCGGCGACGAAGTGGCTGCGCAACGCCGCTACCACCGCGTGCTGGCACTGGCCGAGGGCAAGACCGCCACGTTGCTGGACCATGCGCAGCGCTACATCCCGCTGCTGCTGCGTTCGGGCCAGAGCGGCGAAGCCCTCAAGGCCTTCCAGACCTGCCGCGCCAAAGACGCGCAGTTTGCGCTGCAAGACGCCCCCACCACCCTGGCCCTGGCCAAGGCCGCGTGGAACACGGGCGACGCGAAAGACGCCCTGGCCCTGCTGCAAGGTTTTGACCGCCGCTTCAAGGGCCACGACGCTGTGCCCGCCGCTTATGAGCTGGTGGCCCGTGTGCTGCTGCAGGGTCTGAACCGCGCAGACATGGCGCTGCGTGTGCTGGCCACGCTGGAATCGCGCCACCCGGACACCGAGGCGGCACGGGAGACGCGGTGGTTGCTGCGGAACCATGTGCCGCAGGGGGCGGTGGGGGGTTGAGGGTTGAATTGGGTTCTAGCGCTTATGGGGTAAGCGCTGGTAGCTATTGAATTGATAGTGATCTGATTCGTCGCTAGTCTTTTGGCTGCATGCCTTTGCCAAGGGCGGGAGCCGGGATGTGCGCCCGGCGGCGCAGTAACTTTCTTTCGCTTCGCCGAAAGAAAGTCACCAAAGAAAGGGCGACCCCACTGTCTGCGTCCCCTGCGCTTCGCTACGGGGCAACCTGCGGTGCTCGCGTCCAGCGGGGTCTCGCTCGAACTCGCTTCGCTCAGACAATCGCGAGCCCTGATCCGCTGGCCGCTGCGCTCCTCGGCGCATACAGAGGGGATGGGCAGCCAAACAGCCATTCGGGCCATTGCTTCGCTCGGCCCTTTGTTGTGGGCGCAAGCGCCTTGCGCAGGGCACAGCGCATGCTGGGTCGAGCGCAGCGACGACCCGAATGGCTGTTGGGGTGTTCACCCCCTGCTGGCTGCGCCTGCGGCGGGGTGGTTGCGGGGTGGCATGGGCGCCCGTGCGCCCATGCTTCGTGATCTGACTCGCCGTGGCTGTCCGAGCGGCGCTGCGCAGCAGCAAAGCGAGTTCCACGGCGCACCCCGCAACCGCACCGCCGCAGGTTTGCCCCGTAGCGCAGCGCAGGGGTCGCAGACTGGGGGTCGCCTTTCTTTTGGGTACTTTTCTTTGGCGAAGCAAAGAAAAGTGCCTCGCCCGCCGGGGCGAACACCCGGCTCCCGCCCTCAGCAAAGGCATACGGCCCCATCGGCCCACCAAGCCCCAAACGGCCGACGACGAACCAGCCCACTATCAATTCAATAGCTACCAGCGCTCACCCCACAAGCGCCAGAGCCCAATTCAATCAAAACCTAAACCCCACCCAACACCTGCAACGCCGCACTCCCCGGCGCCAACTGCTGCAACTGCGGCCGGAACACAGCCGCCTGCTCCCGCCGCCCCGCATAGCACAGTGCAGCCACCAACATGCCCAGTGTCTCCCCCAGCTCCGGGTGCGCAGGCGCCGCCCTGTGCAAGGCGTTGAACAGCTTTTCCGCATCGCCCCACTGCTGCGCCCGCGCAAAGCGCCGGGACAGGCGAGCCATGTCGTCCGGCTGCAAACGCGCGCCGGGCTTGGCTTTGTCGAAGTAGGTGCGGTAGCTGGCGTGCTGAAACTGCAACGTCTGCTCGTCATGGGCGCGCAGCCGGAAGATGCGGCGCGCGGCGCGGTGAAAGTCTTCGCTGTCGGGCCACAGCGATGCGGTCTTGAACCAGGCGCTGAGCACCTGTTGATCCTGCGGGCGCAGCTTGGCGGCGGCGCGCCACTGGGGCAGCGCCTGCTCAAACTTCATGGCCTGGGCCAGGCGCTGGGCGTTGGCCACATGGGCGTCAAAACCATCGTCGGGCACGGCAACCTGCGCCGTAGGCCCTTCCAGGGGGCGGCGGCGCACCAGCATCACCAGGGCCATCAGCGAAGCCCCTGCGAGCAAGCCACCCAGGTGCGCCATGTAGGCCACACCTCGGCCGCTGAGCCAGTGCTGCAACAGCTCGTTGGCAATCCACGCAGGCAGCAGGAGCAAGGCCGGCGCCGTGACGTAGTTGAAATAGAAAAACAGCTGGTAGAAAAACCGCACGCGCCGCAGCCGGTACAGCACGGCATACATACCCATCAGCGCAGACACGGCCCCCGAAGCGCCCAGGCCATAGCTGCCAGTGCCGCTATACGCCCAGGCCGACAGGGCCGAGCCCCCCAGGCCGCCCAGCAGGTAGAACGCGAGGTAGGTGGTGCGCCCCAATGCCAGCTCGACCGAGAAGCCGAACAGGAAGAGAAACAGCATGTTGCCCAGCAAGTGCCCGGTGCTGCCGTGCAGGAAGGTGGCCGTGAGCCAGGTGATGGGGCGAAATTCAGCGTCCTTGCCGTAGTCGATGGCCCAGTGGCGGGTGAAGGGGGCGGGCAGGCGGGATTGGTACTGCGCGCGGGCTGCAGTCCAGTCCGCGTGCTGGGGGTCTTCTGCGGGCACGAAGCGGGGGCTGCGCAGCAGCTGCTGAAAGTCGTCTTCATGCTCCATCCAGGCCAGCAGCGCACGCTGGTTGCCCGCCTTTTGCAGCGCGCGCGCCTGGGGCAAACGCTTGTCGCCCGTTTCCTCCAGCCACGCCAGAAAGCGCGGTACCTCAATGGCGGGCAAGGGGCTGGCGATGTAGAAGGCGGCGGCGCGGTCGCGCGCGTTTTCCTCGGTGCGCTGCGGGCCCCAGAACACGAGCATGTTCACCAAGATCAGCAGCACGGTCATCCACGGCGGGTTGCGCTAGGTGGGCCGGCTTTCGAGGGGGATGGCGTAGAACATGGGTCAGCAGAGCAAGGGCAGAAATGTCGATGGCGCCAGCCGCAAGGGCCCGCCGCAATCAACGCAGTGGGCGCCAAGCGTAGCAAACACCAGCCGGCGTGCGTTGCGGCGCCCACCGGCCATTGCCTGAGCACGACGACGCGCACATGGGGCTGTGTCCTACGCGTGGCAAAGCGCTGGGATCCAACGATGGGGGCTGTTCTTTTTTCTGATACCCAACCTTCAGGAGCGCCCATGGCACGAACCCCCACTTCGCGCGGCGCGGCACCAAAGTCGCCGTCTGCACTGCCCTCTTCCACCCAGTCTGAAACCTTTCGCGGCAACGCCGGTGAGCTGCAACAGCAAGCCGGTGGCAAACATCCGGTGCTGACCACGCAGCAGGGCATTGCGGTGGCAGACAACCAGAACTCTCTGCGCGCCTCGCCACGCGGGCCCGCGCTGTTGGAAGATTTCATCCTGCGCGAGAAGATCACGCACTTTGACCACGAACGCATTCCCGAGCGCATCGTGCACGCGCGTGGCTCGGGTGCGCATGGCTTTTTCGAGCTGACGCACTCGCTCAAGAAATACACCACAGCCCAGGTGCTGACCGAAGTAGGCGTGCAGACGCCTGTGTTCACCCGGTTTTCCACCGTGGCGGGCGGTGCAGGCTCGGTGGACACGCCGCGCGACGTGCGCGGCTTTGCTGTGAAGTTCTATACGCCCGAGGGCAACTGGGACCTGGTGGGCAACAACATTCCGGTGTTCTTCATCCAGGACGCGATGAAGTTCCCGGACCTGGTGCACGCCGTGAAGATGGAACCGGACCGCGCCTTCCCCCAGGCCGCCAGCGCGCACGACACCTTCTGGGACTTTGTTTCGCTGATGCCCGAGTCCATGCACATGGTGATGTGGGCCATGAGCGACCGCACCCTGCCGCGCAGCCTGCGCACCATGGAGGGCTTTGGCGTGCACAGCTTCCGCCTCATCAATGCGGCGGGCGAAAGCACGTTCGTGAAGTTCCACTGGCGGCCCAAGCTGGGCATCCAGTCCACCGTGTGGGACGAAGCGATGAAGCTGCAGGCGGCCGACAACGACTTCCACCGCCGCGACCTGTTTGAAGCGATTGAGGCGGGCGATTTCCCGGAGTGGGAGCTTTCGGTGCAGCTCTTCACCGAGGAAGACGCAGAGCGCTTCCCCTTCGACCACCTGGACCCGACCAAGCTTATCCCCGAGGAGCTGGTGCCGCTGCAACCCATCGGCCGCATGGTGCTCAACCGCTGGCCCGACAACTTCTTTGCCGAGACCGAGCAGGTGGCCTTCTGCCCCGCCAACGTGCCGCCGGGCATCGACTTCAGCAACGACCCATTGCTGCAAGGCCGCCTGTTTTCGTACCTGGACACGCAGCTCTCGCGCCTGGGCGGGCCGAACTTTGCGCAGATCCCGATCAACGCGCCCAAGTGCCCGTTCCACCACATGCAGCGCGATGGCCACATGCAGATGCAGGTGCCCAAAGGCCGCGTGAACTACGAGCCCAGCAGCCTGCAGGGCGACACGCCGCGCGCTTCGCTGGCGCGGGGCTTCCGCCACTTTGCGCAGGGCGACGATGGCAGTGGCCGGGGCAAGGGCCGCATCCGCCCCGAAAGCTTTGCCGACCACTACAGCCAGGCGCGCATGTTCTACCGCAGCCAAAGCCCGCTGGAGCAGGCGCACATGGCGTCGGCGCTGGTGTTTGAGCTGTCGAAGGTGGAGACACCGCATGTGCGCGAGGCGGTGGTGGGCCAGCTGCTGCATGTGGATCCTGAACTGGTCCAGCGCGTGGCAGCCGGCCTGGGCCTGCAGGCGCTGCCCCCAGCCCCACCCGCTGCCGAGCCGGTGCAAGACCTGCCACTGTCGCCCGCGCTGCGCATCATCGACCGCATGAAGCCCACGCTGCAGGGCCGCTGCATCGGCATCCTGGTGGCCGATGGCTCGAACGGCACCACCGTAGCCAACCTGCGCAAGGCGCTGGAGAAAGCAGGTGCCACGGTCAAGATCGTTGCGCCCAAGGTGGGCGGCGCGGTGCTGAAAGACGGCACGCTGCTGCCCGCTGATGGCCAGTTGCAGGGCACGCCGTCGGTGGTGTTTGACGCCGTGGCGTCCATCCTGTCGCCCGAGATGGGCGAGCAACTGGCCAAAGAAGCCGCAGCCGTGGACTGGTTCCGCGACGCCTTCGGCCACCTCAAGGCCATTGCCGCCTGCAAGGGCACGCAGGCCATCTTGCAGGCCGGTGGCATCGAGCCCGATGCGGGCGTCGTGGCACCCGCCGATGCCGAGGGCTTCATCGCCGCGGCACAAACCCGCCAATGGGCCCGCGAACCCAAAGTGCGCACCCTTGCCTGACCCACCAGGAGGTGGAGCGCAGCCTGTGCGACACCCTGGGGCTGGACCCCGACACCCAGTCGCCCACGCGCCGGGTGGTCAAACACATTGGCGAGTCGCTGGTCAAAGCCATGCAGCTGGCCAAGCAAGGGGGCGACCCCGCCGCCGCCCAGCTGGTGGCTTGTGAATGTGTGGTGCACGCAGAAACCAACGACCACGCCAACTGGGAGCTGCTGGGCAAGGTGGCCGAAGTGGCCACGGGCGATCTGGGCCGGGCCCTGAAAGCGGCCCACGAAGCGGTGGAGAAAGACGAAGACCACCACCTGTACCACACCAAGGGCTGGTGCCGCGAGCTGGCCATCGAGGCCCTGGGCCTGCCAGCGGTGCTGCCGCCGCCCGAAGAGGTCAAGAACGTGGAAACCGCCATCGGCGCATCGCGCGCCGAGCAGCAGCGCGAAAGCATGCTCTGACCAGCATGCAGCCAGCAGACGGATAGACGCCTGCGGCAATCGCTATCAATAAAATAGCTGCCAGCGCTTTATCCATAAGCGCTGGCAGCTATTTTTGCTTCAAACCCTGAGGCGGAGGCCTTGGCCTGCCCCACCCGCACCGTGCAGGTTACTGCGCAACGAAACCGCTGTTCTTGATGATGCGCGACCAGGCCTGGGTGTAGGCGTTCTGGCGGTTGGTGAGTTGCTGCGGGGTCATGTACCCCACGGTGAGCCCCATGGTGGTGAGCTGGCTGTGTACATCCGGCTGCGCGACCACCTTGGCCAGCGCGTTGGAGAAGTCCACCACGAACTTCTGCGGCGTGCCTGCGGGGGCGTAGATGCCGTAGTACGGCAGGTCTTCAAAGCCCTTGAGGCCCAGCTCATCAAACGTGGGCACATCGGGCATGGCGGCCTGGCGGCGGGTGCCCAGTACGGCCACCACATGCACCTTGCCTGCCTTGTGGTTCTCGATGAAGTCCTGCACCGATCCCACACCCGCCGCGATCTGGTTGCCCAGCATGTCAGCCATCATGGGCGCGCTGCCGCGGTAGGGGGCAGAGACCAGGTCGATCTGGTACTTTTCGCCCACCAGCTTGACCAGGAACTCGGGCGTGGAGGCCGGGGCCGGAATGCCCACCGCCCCTTTGCCCTTGCCCTGCGCCTTCACCCAGGCCACGTAGTCGGTGAACGACCTGGCCGGGGTGCCGCCCGAGACGGCGAACGCATTCACGAACGTGGCAAAACCGCCCACCGACACGAAGTCGTGCACCGGGTCGTAACCAGGGTTCTTCACCACCTGGGGCAGGATGGAGATGGTGTGGTCGTGCGACAGGAACAGCGTGTGCCCATCGGCCGGTGCGGCCTTGAGGGCCTGCGCCGCAATCTGCCCGCCTGCGCCGGGGCGGTTTTCCACCACCACGGGCATGTGCAGTTCGTCCTTGAGCTTTTCGGCCAGCAGGCGGGCAATGGCATCACTGCCGCCGCCGGGCGGAAAGCCCACGAGCAGGCGGATGGGGCTGGCCCCCCAGGACAAGGCAGGCAGAGAGGCAGCGATGGCGGCGGAACCGATCAGCCAGTGGCGGCGGGGAAGGGACATCATGGACTCCGCACAGGGGATGGAAGGCTCGGGGGATCGCCTGCGCGCTCCCGGTAGTGGCTGGGCGCGTTGCCCGTCCATTTGCGAAACGCCTTGCGAAAGCTCGCCACCTCGGAAAACCCGGTCCGGGCTGCGATTTCCGCCACCGGCAGCGAGGTGTGCTCCAGGAACTCCAGGGCCAGCGAGGCGCGTACCTCGTCGATGATAGCTTGGTAGCTTTTGCCCGCGTCGGCCAGCCGCCGCTGCAAGGTGCGCAGCGACAGGCCCAGGCGCTGGGCCATCTCGTCGGCGCTGGGAAACTGCCCCCGGCTGTTGAGGCAGGCCGCGCGGATGCGGCGCGCCAGGCTGTCCTCCTCCTCGGGCAGGCTCTCCACCATGCGCTCGCAGAACTGCGCGCACAGGCCCGCCGTGATCGGGTTGGCGTTGGGCAAGGGCTGGCGCAGCGCGGCGGCGTCGAAGTGCCACTCCATCGCCCCGGCGTCGAACTCGATGGCGCCGCCGAACACGCGCTCGTAGGCCGCCGCATGGGCCGGGCGCGGGTAGGGCAGCCGCAGCAGGCTGCCGGGCAGCGGCCCCGGACTGCCCAGCAAGGTCTGGCCGAGCTTCAGGATGGAGCTGAACCAGAACTCGCTGGACAGCGGCAGGATGTCGCCCAGTTGCAGCACGTCGCAGCCCTCGAAGATGGCGCGGTCGCCCTCGACGCGAAAGCGCTTCTCCAGCACCGGGCCGGCGAGCTTGATGTGGCGTATGCCCAGCACCACCGCATCGCCAAAGGTGGCGCTGCTGGCCAGGGCGTAGCCCCAGACGCCGAAATCGCTCAGGCGCTGGCGGCAGCCGGCGCGCAGGCCCACGTCGGGCACGGCGGACAGGCGCTGCACGTTGCGCAGCACCGTGACCTTCTGCGTGGTGGACATCAGGGCCTTGGGGTCGGCCAGTTGCTGCGGCACCAGGCCCGTGCCTTGCAGCAGCTCGGCGGCGGCGATGCCCTGGCCGGCCATTTCATCGACCAGGGCACCCAGGCCGAGCATGCTGTGGGTGGCACCCTCCAGTCCGCTGGCCCGGATGGCCGGGGAAGGCGCGGCGAACCCTGTCATCGTGAACCTCGTTGCATCTTGATACGCGCATTGTACTCCTGGCCGCGCACCCCCAGGTAAACCCCGAAAGGCGCGTGTTTGGCGCGTTTGCCCCCCCGGCATGGCGTCTTTGGCCCTCGCGCCGGGCCGGTGCGCTGCCGACACTGGCGGCCAAAACACACCGGAGACACGCATGAACGACCGCCTTGCGGCCACGGCAGCCCCGCCAGCGCGCCACGCCGCCCTGTTCGAGCGCCAGCGGCGCGCCTTCCTTCAAGCGCCCTGCCCCAGCGCCGCCCAGCGCCGGGACGACCTGCGCCGCCTCAAGCGCGAACTGCTGCGGCACCAGGACGTGCTGGCCGAGGCCATGAGCCAGGACTTCGGCTACCGCGCACCGGCCGAATCCAAGATGCTCGACATCCTGGGCTCGACGCTGGAGATCAACCACGCCCTGCGCCACCTCGGGCGCTGGATGAAGCCGCGCAGGCGCTCGACCGAACTGCTGTTCCTGACCAACCGCCTGCGCGTGACCTACCAGCCCAAGGGCGTGGTCGGCGTGATCGTGCCCTGGAACTTTCCCATCTACCTGGCGCTGGGGCCGCTGGCCGCCGCGCTGGCCGCGGGCAACCGGGTGATGGTGAAGATGCCCGAGGCCACGCCCGCCACCAACGCCTGCCTGCGCCGCCTGCTGGCCGAGGCGTTCAGCGAGGACCAGGTGGCGGTGGTGGGCGAGGAACTGCTCGATCCGGGCGCCTTCACCGCCCTGCCCTTCGACCACATCGTGTTCACCGGCTCGCCCGCCGTGGGCCGCACCGTGATGCGCACCGCCGCCGAGCACCTGACGCCGGTGACGCTGGAGCTGGGCGGCAAGTCGCCCGCCGTGGTGCTGCCCGGCGCCGACGTCGCCGAGGCGGCCACGCGCATCGTCCACGGCAAGGCGGCCAACTGCGGGCAGATCTGCGTCGCGCCCGACTACGCGCTGGTGCCCCGCGCCAGCGTGGAGGCCTTCGCGCAACAGGCACAGGCCGCGTTCGCCCGCCTGTACGGCCCCCGCGTGCAGGGCCACCCCGACTACACCGCGCTGGTCAACGAGCGCCACCGCCAGCGCATCGCCGCGCTGCTGGACGACGCGCGCGCCCAGGGCGCCACGGTCATCGCCTGCGCCGAGGGCGGCACGGGCCGGCAGATGCCGCTGCACATCGTGACCGGCTTGACGCCGCGCATGCGCATCGCGCAGGAGGAAATCTTCGGCCCCATCCTGCCGGTGCTGGCCTACGACACGCTGGACGACGCCATCGCCATCATCCAGGGCGGCCCGCGCCCGCTGGCGCTGTACGCCTTCGGCCACGACGCGGCGGCGCGCCGGCGGCTGCTGGCGCACACGCACTCGGGCGGCGTCACGGTCAACGACTGGGGCTGGCACGTGCTGAACCACGACGCGCCCTTCGGCGGCGTGGGCAACTCGGGCATGGGCACCTACCACGGCGAGGAGGGCTTCCGCGAGCTTTCGCACGCGCGCACCGTGTTCCTGCGCCACCGCTTCTTTCCCATCGGCCTGTTCTACCCGCCCTTCGGCAACGCCGTGCAGCGCCTGGTGCTGCGGCTGTGGCTGGGCGCGGGCGACCCGGCGCTGCAAACCTCTCGAAAAGACACCCCATGAACGCCCTTGAAGAATTCGATTACGTCATCTCCGGCGCGGGCTCGGCGGGCTGCGCGCTGGCCGCGCGCCTGTCCGAAGACCCCGGCACCAGCGTCTGCCTGCTGGAAGCGGGCGGCCCCGACAAGAGCGTGCTGATCCACGCCCCGGCGGCGGTGGTGGCGATGCTGCCCACCAAGATCAACAACTACGGGTACGACACCGTGCCGCAGCCGGGCCTGAACGGGCGGCGCGGCTACCAGCCGCGCGGCAGGGTGCTGGGCGGCTCCAGCTCCATCAACGCCATGCTCTACGTGCGCGGCAACCGCTGGGACTACGACCACTGGGCCGCGCTGGGCAACCCCGGCTGGTCGTACGACGAGGTGCTGCCGCTGTTCAGGCGCAGCGAGCACAACGAGCAGTTCACCGACGCCTTCCACGGCCAGGGCGGCCCGCTGAACGTGACCTACCCGCGCCACGACAGCCCCGTCAACCAGATGTTCCAGGAGGCTGCGCAGATGCACGGCCTCACCGCCAACCCGGACTACAACGGCGCGGAGCAGGAGGGCTCCTTCCTCTACCAGGTGACGCAGCGCGACGGCGAGCGTTGCAGCGCCGCCAAGGCCTTTCTCACACCCCATCTGGCGCGGCCCAACCTGAAGGTGGTCACGCAGGCCGTGGCGGCGCGTGTGCTGCTCGACGGCCGGCGCGCCACGGGCATGGCCTACCACCAGGGCGGCCAGTTGCGGCAGGTGCGTGCGCGGCGCGAGACGGTACTGTGCAGCGGCGCGTTCGGCTCGCCGCAGTTGTTGCTGCTGTCGGGCATCGGCCCGCAGGAGGAACTGCAACGCCACGGCATCGCCGTGGCCCATGCGCTGCCGGGCGTGGGGCAGAACCTGCAAGACCACATCGACTATGTGCAGACCTGGCGCGTGCCCAGCAGCGCCGAGACTTTCGGCGTGTCGGCGCGCGGCGCGGCCCGCATGGCGGCGGCGGCGCTGGAATGGCGCAGCCAGCGCTCGGGCAGGGTCACCACGCCGTTCGCCACGGCGGGGGCCTTCGTGCGCTCCGCGCCCGATGTGCTGGTGCCCGATCTGCAACTGGTGTTCGTGCTCGCCATCGTGGACGACCACGCGCGCAAGCTGCACACGGGCCACGGCATCTCCTGCCACGTCGAGGTGCTGCGCCCCTTCAGCCGGGGCAGCGTGGGCCTGAACGGCACCGACCCACGCCAGGCACCGCGCATCGACCCGCAGTTCCTCAGCGACGAGCGCGACCTGGCGCTGCTGCTGCGGGGCGCGCAAATGCAGCAGCGCATCATCGAATCCAGCCCCTTCGACGGCATTCGCGGCCCGATGCTGTACCCCACGCGCCTCGACGACCCCGCCGGCATGGCCGCAGACATCCGCCGCCGCGCCGACACCCAGTACCACCCCGTGGGCACCTGCCGCATGGGCCCCGCCAGCGACCCGATGGCGGTGGTGGATGCGCAACTGCGCGTGCACGGCATCGCCGGCCTGCGCGTGGCCGACGCTTCCATCATGCCCACGCTGATCGGCGGCAACACCAACGCCCCCGCGATCATGATCGCCGAGAAGGCCGCCGACCTGATCCGCGCACACGCCCCGCTTTGAAACCACACACCAACCAGGAGACATCACCATGAGAATCCGCCACACCCTCGTTCTGGCCGCGCTGGGCGCGCTGCCGCTCGCCCACGCCCACGAACCGCAGCCCACCACGCCCGCCACCGCCCAGGCCAACCGCGCCGTCGCCGCCGCCTACGATCTGGCCCAGCCGCAGGACTTGGAGGACGCCTCGCGCGGCCTGGTAGCCACGCTGCCCGGCGGGGTGATCCGCGACGCCCAGGGCAATATTGCCTGGGACGGCGGGCAGTTCGCCTTCATCCGGGGGGCCGCGCCCGACAGCGTCAACCCCAGCCTGTGGCGCCAGGAACAGCTCAACAACCAGGCCGGCCTGTTCAAGGTGACCGATGGCATCTGGCAGATTCGCGGCTACGACCTCGCCAACATGACACTGGTGCAGGGCAAGACCGGCTGGATCGTGATCGACCCGCTGCTGACCGCCGAGACGGCGAAAGCCACGCTGGCCTTCGCCATGCAGCAACTGGGCCACAAGCCCGTGGTGGCCGTGATCTACACGCACAGCCACGTGGACCACTTCGGCGGCGTACGCGGCGTGGTGGATGAAGCCGACGTGCGCGCAGGCAAGGTGTCCATCATCGCGCCCGAAGGCTTCATGGAGCACGCCGTGGCCGAGAACGTGCTGGCCGGCAACGCCATGACGCGGCGCGCCCAATACCAGTTCGGCACCCCGCTGGCCTTTGGCGAGCGCGGCGCGGTCGGCTCGGGCCTGGGCAAAACCGTCTCCGTGGGCTCCATGGGCCTGATCCCGCCCACCGACACCGTGCGCCAGACCGGCGAGGAGCGCGTGGTGGACGGCGTGCGCATCCAGTTCCTGATGGCCAACGGCTCGGAAGCCCCGGCGGAATTCGCCTTCTACTTCCCCGACCTGAAGGCGCTGTGCCTGTCCGAGGTGGTCACGGCCAACATGCACAACATCTACACCATCCGCGGCGCGCAGATGCGCGATGCGCTGGGCTGGAGCAAGTACATCAACCGCATGATCGACGCCTTCCCGCAGGCGCAGGTGGCCTTCCGCAGCCACCACTGGCCGGTGTGGGGCGCGGACCGCATCCGCCAGCACCTGGCGCACCAGCGCGACGCCTACCGCTTCATCCACGACCAAGCCGTCGGCCTGCTCAACCAGGGGCGCAAGATGGACGACATCGCCAACGCCACCTTCTTCCCGCAGGGGCTGAAGAACGACTTCTCCACCCACGGCTACTACGGCACCCTCAGCCACAACCTGCGCGCCGTCTACAACTTCTACCTGGGCTACTACGACGCCAACCCCGCCACGCTGGACCCGCTGCCGGTGGCGGAATCGTCGCAGCGCTACGTGAAGGCCATGGGCGGCATCGACGCCGTGCTGAAGCAGGCGCGCACCGCCTTCGACGCGGGCGACTACCGCTGGGCCGCCGTGCTGGGCAACCACGCCGTGATGGCCGAGCCGGGCAACGAGGCCGCCCGCATGCAGCAGGCCGCCACGCTGGAGCAGATGGGCTACCAGGCCGAATCGGGCGTGTGGCGCAACGCCTACCTGACGGGCGCGCAGGAACTGCGCCAGGGCACCAAGCCCGTGCGCCTGAGCACCCAGGGGCCGGACATGGTGCGCGGCATGACGCTGGAGATGATCTTCGACTTTCTCGCCGTGCGGCTGGACCGCCAGAAGGTGGACGGCCTGACGCTGGCGACGCAGGTCAACTTCACCGATGCCAACGAAACCTACGCGCTGGAGCTGTCGAACGCGGTGCTCAACAACACCAAGGGCCGCCAGCTCTCCCACCCGGACGCCACGCTGTCGCTCACGCGCGCGGCCTTCTTCAAGATGCTGCTCGCCAAGGTGCCGCTGCCCAAGCTGATCGAGGCGGGCGAGGCCAAGGTCGAAGGCAACCCGAAGGCGCTGGGGGCCGTGCTGACGAACCTGATGGAGTTCAACCCCTTGTTCAACATCGTCACGCCGTGACGGGGTGCGCTACATAAAAAATAGCTGCTAGCGCTTTCCGTTCCTCGGTTTCAGATATTTTTCCATCTGAAACCGTGGATAGACAGGCGCAAGCAGCTCACTTTTTGATAGTCAGGCCGCCAGCCGCGCACGGTGGCGCGCCAGCTGCGTGCGCACCTGCGCGGGCGCGGTGCCGCCCAGGGTGTTGCGGGCGTTGAGCGAGCCGCGCAGGCTCAGCACCTCGTACACGTCCTTGTCGATGGCAGGGTGAAAGCCCTGGAGCACCGCCAGCGGCAGCTCCGACAAATCGCAGGCGTGCGACGTGGCGGCCTTCACCGCGTGCGCCACGATCTCGTGCGCATCGCGGAAGGGCAGGCCCTTCTTCACCAGGTAGTCGGCCAGGTCGGTGGCGGTGGCATAGCCCTTGAGCGCGGCCTGTTCCATGGCCTGGGCGTTCACGGTGATGCCGCCCTCTTTCTTGCCCGTGGCGGGGTTCAGCTGGCCGCCCACCATTTCGGCAAAGATGCGCAGCGTGTCTTTGAGCGTGTCCACCGTGTCGAACAGCGGCTCCTTGTCTTCCTGGTTGTCCTTGTTGTAGGCCAGGGGCTGGCCCTTCATCAGGGTGATCAGGCCCATCAGGTGGCCGACCACGCGGCCCGTCTTGCCGCGCGCGAGTTCAGGTACGTCGGGGTTTTTCTTCTGCGGCATGATCGACGAGCCCGTGGTGAAGCGGTCGGCAATCTTGATGAAGCCGAAGTTCTGGCTCATCCAGATGATGAGTTCTTCACTCAAGCGGCTTACGTGCACCATGCACAGGCTGGCGGCGGCGGTGAATTCGATGGCGAAGTCACGGTCGCTCACGGCGTCCAGGCTGTTCTGGCAGACGCCCTCCATGCCCAGCGTGCGCGCCACGCGTTCGCGGTCCAGCGGGTAGGTGGTGCCGGCCAGGGCCGCGCTGCCCAGGGGCAGCACGTTGGTGCGGCGGCGCACGTCGGCCATGCGCTCTGCATCGCGCTTGAACATTTCCACATAGGCCAGCATGTGGTGGCCAAAACTCACGGGCTGGGCCACCTGCAGGTGGGTGAAGCCGGGCAGGATCACGTCCACGTTCTGCTCGGCCACATCGACCAAAGAGATTTGCAGTTCTTTGAGCAGGTCGCCAATCAGGTCAATCTCGCCGCGCAGCCACAGGCGCACGTCGGTGGCCACCTGGTCGTTGCGGCTGCGGCCGGTGTGCAGGCGCTTGCCGGCGTCGCCCACCAGCTGGGTCAGGCGGGCTTCGATATTCAGGTGCACGTCTTCGAGGTCCAGCTTCCATTCAAACGCGCCGGATTCGATTTCCTGTGTGATCTGCGCCATGCCGCGCTGGATGGAAGCGTGGTCCTCCGCACTGATCACGCCTTGCGCGGCCAGCATCTCTGCGTGGGCCAGGCTGCCTGCAATGTCGGCCTGCCACAGGCGCTTGTCGAAGAACACGCTGGAGGTGTAGCGCTTGACCAGGTCGCTCATGGGCTCGGAAAACAGCGCCGACCAGGCCTGGGCCTTGGTGTCGAGCTGGTTGTGGGATGGCGCAGACGCGGCGTTGTTGGCTTGGCTGGAGGACATGGGAGGGCAATAATTGGATGGTTCAGACACCCGGACAGCCCGGATGCCAATGCAAAACACCGAAATTTTATCGACCCTGCCCCCCGAGCGCGGACAAACACCGTCTTCTGCGCAGGCGCAGCCATGGTCCAAGGGCTCCAAAGCCCCTGCCGGGCGGGCCCTAGTGTTCGATGCATGCCACCTGGGGGTGGTGCTGCGCGCGGTGCTGTTTGTGGAGACGGTGGTGGGCGTCGGGGCCATGTTTGGGGCCGATACGTTCTACCAATGGCTGGCCACGGCCGCTCTGCTCACGGGCGGTGCCTTGCCCGCCACGCTGGTCTGGCTGGGCACGGCCTGTAGCCTCAAGACCGTGCTGCAGCGCCTGAGCACCGCCCAGCAATATGCAGCGGGCGTGGTGCTGGGGGCGCTGGCGGGTGCCTATGCCTGCGCCATGCTCAAGCTGGCCAATGTGGCGCCCCCCTCGCCCCCATGGCTCGCCAGCGCCGCCTGCGGGGCCCTGCTGTCAGCCATGCTGGTCACTGCACTGGTGCTGCGCGCGCGCGGCCGCACCCCGGCGGCCACCACGGCACGCCTGACGGAACTGCAGTCGCGCATTCGCCCACATTTTTTGTTCAACACACTCAACAGCGCCATTGCGCTGGTGCGTGAAGAGCCTGCCAAGGCCGAGTCGCTGCTCGAAGACCTGTCGGACCTGTTCCGCGTGGCCCTCATCGAGCAGGGCGAATCCACAACGCTGGCGGAAGAGATCACACTGGCGCGGCGCTACCTGGGCATTGAGCAGGTGCGCTTTGGCAACCGCCTGCAAGTGCAGTGGAACCTGGACCCGCGCACCGACAGCGCGCGCCTGCCCCCGCTGCTGCTGCAGCCGCTGGTGGAAAACGCCGTCAAGCACGGTGTGGAGCCCAGCCCGCGCGGCGGCAAGCTGAAGGTGATGACCGAGCTGCGTGGCAGCCGCGTGGTGGTGCGCATCACCAACACCCTGCCGCCCTCGCACATCAAGAACGACGCCCCACGCGGCCATGGCATTGCGCTGGCCAATGTGCGTGCCCGGCTGGCACTGCTGCACGATGTGCAGGGCGAGTTCACGGCCGGGGTGCAAGACGGGCTCTACCAGGTGCGCATCACGCTGCCGGTGGAAGCCCCCATGCGCCGCGCACTGCAAGCCCAGCGGGCCGCCAAGGGGCGCCGCAAACCATCGACCACGCCACGCACAGCCTCACCTTCCACACCGCCGAAAGCGCCATGAACATCCTGATCGTTGACGACGAACCGCTGGCCCGCCAGCGCTTGCGCACCCTGCTGAGCGACTGCACCGACTGCCAGCGCACCACCGTGGCAGAAGCAGGCAACGCGGGCGAAGCGCTGGCGCTGCTGGGCCCCACCGGCGGGCGCGGCTTTGACGTGCTGCTGCTGGACATTCACATGCCCGGCCAGGACGGGCTGAGCCTCGCCCACGCCGTGCAGGCCCTGCCCCAACCGCCTGCCGTGGTGTTCGTCACCGCCTATGCCGACCATGCGGTGAGCGCGTTTGAGCTGGACGCCGTGGACTATCTCACCAAACCCGTGCGGCGCGAACGCCTGCAACAGGCGCTGGCCAAGGTGCAGCGCCTGCAACGCCCCAGCACGCCCGCCCCCATTTCCACCCTGCCGGAAGGCGAGACGCTGCTCATCCAGGACCGGGGGCGTACCGAGCGCATTGCGCTGCACGAGGTGCTGTATTTCAAGGCCGAGCAGAAGTACGTGACCGTGCGCACCGCCACCCGCAGCTTCATCATGGATGGTGCATTGAGCGACCTGGAGTCACGCTACGGCGAGCGCTTCCTGCGCATCCACCGCAACGCCCTGGTGGCACGCCGCGCGCTGCGGGCGCTGGAAAAGCACCACGACCCCGAAGAGGGCGAAGGCTGGGCTGTGCGCTTGCAGGGATCTACCGAAGTGCTGTCGGTCTCGCGCAGGCAGGTGGCTGCGGTGCGCGAAGAACTGGCGCGCTGACCACCCCGGTCAGATCAAGCGGTGGACCACTGGCACGGGGCATAATCGCGCGCCATGTCCAATCGTCGAACCCTCTTCCTCCTGCGCCTTTGGGTGCTGGCGTGGTTCGTCGCCTCCATCGGGGTGTCGGTGGCATCGCCGCTCATCCACCCACAGTCCATCGAAGTGATCTGCTCGGGCACCGGGGCCATCAAGTGGATGGTGCAGACCGACGACGGCGCGGTAGAGATGGGCTCTACCCACATGGACTGCCCCTTGTGCGCCCCCGCTACCGGCGCGCCTCCGGCCCCTGCGGCCTGGGCACCTCCCTCCCCTCACCCGCTGGCCCATGCCGTGCAGCCTGTGCAGGCGGCCCGCATTGCGGCCGCCACGGCTGCGCCGCTGCCTGCGCGCGGCCCACCGCACTCACTCTGACCCGTTCCTGATCCGCTCGCACCCGGTGCCTTCATGGCCTGGGGCTTGCGGTGCCTGTTCGTATGCGCGGCAGGGTGCGCCCGGCATTGTTTTGCCTGGCGCTGGCCTGCTGCTTTCAGAGTGATGTTTCATGCCATTCCCAGCTTTGGGCCGCACCGCGGCCGTGGGCGCCGCCGTGCGCCGTTCCGTCTTTTCATCTCTTGGCCTCCAACCGGGACTGCCACCATTCGCACTGCACACCCTGGTGGCCAGCGTGTCTGCTGCACTGGCATTCATGCCGCTGGGCACATCAGCCCAGGAGAAGGCAACCACCACACCCCAAGCCGCCACCCTGCCAGTGGTGGAGGTGACCGAGGGCTCTGCCACGCCCAACGGCAAGCTCACTCTGGATACACCCGCGGAAACCGGCAGCCGCCTGGGCCTGACAGCGCGCGAGACGCCCGCATCGGTCACCGTGGTGGACCGCGCCACCATCGAGGCACGCGGCGCCCAGGACACCCAGGAAATCTTGCGGGCCGTGCCCGGCGTGACCGCGCACGATGCGCCGGGCAGCGTGGGCGTGAGCTACCGTGGTTTTGGCAGCGGCTCGCTGGGCCAGTTGTTCAATGGCATCACGGTGCAGTACAGCATTGCGGCGCGCCCGGTGGATAGCTGGATCTACGACCGGGTGGAAGCCATTGGCGGACTGTCGAGCTTCCTGTTCGGCTCGGGCGCCGTGGGCGGGTCCATCAACTACATCACCAAAACGCCCGAGCGCACCGACTTCACCGAAGCGCAGGTGCGTGCTGGCTCGCACCGGCTGCGGGAATTGTCCATCGGCATCAACCGCAGCCTGGGCTCTGCGGCCACAGCCTCGGGCGGTGGCACCGCACACTACGCACGGCTGGACCTGAACCACCGTGACGGCGGCAGCTGGACGGAAGGCACCGAGCGCCGCGCCACGCAGCTGGCGGCATCGCTGCTGTCTGACCTGGGCGGCGGCTGGAGCCACCTGCTGGCCTACGAATACCAAAACGAAAACGTGCACCGCCCTTACTGGGGCACTCCCGTGCTGCAACCGGCTGTAGGGGAACTACGCATTGACCCAGGCACCCGCGACAAGAACTACAACAGCGCAGACGGGCTGTACGCACAGCGCGTGCAGTGGCTGCGCTCTGTGGCGCAATGGAGGGTGTCAGACGCGCTGCAGCTGCGCAACACCCTGTACGCCTACGATGCGCTGCGCGACTACCGCAACGTCGAAACCTACGCCTTCAACGCCACCAACACGGCAGTGGCGCGCTCGGGCGTGCAGCTGCAACGGCATGACCACGAGGTGATTGGCAACCGCCTGGAAGCCAACTACCAAGGCACCCTGGCCGGGCGGCGCAGCGACTGGTCTGCCGGGCTGGACTTCAGCGTGAACCGGCAAACACGCTTCCCCAACAGCCTGTCCACCACCGTGAGCACGGTGGACCCCTACAACTTCACCACCGAGTATTTCTTCAACATCCCGGGCATGAAGCCAGGCTTTCAGCCTGACCGCGACAACAAGGTCACGACCACCGCCGTGTACCTGGAAAACCGCACCGCCCTGGCACCCGCACTGCAGCTGATAACCGCGCTGCGGCACGAACGCATTGCGCTGGACCTCACCAATCGCCGCGCCATCACGGCCACCAGCCCCGCCCACATGGCCCGCAGCTACGAGCCCACCACCGGACGCATGGGCCTGGTGTGGGATGTGACGCCTGGCATGAACCTGTACGCGCAGTACGCCACCGCGGCCGATCCGCCAGCAGGTGTTCTGAGCACCGCCACCTTTGCCAACGTGCGCGACAACACCGAGCTGACCACAGGCCGCTCGTATGAAGTGGGCAGCAAGCTGGACTTCTGGGGCGGCAAAGGCACGGCCACCGTGGCGGCCTTCCACATCACGCGCAAAAACATCGCCACCCAAGACCCCAACAACAGCAGCCAGACACTGCTGGTGGGCGCGCAATCGTCCAAAGGGGTGGAACTGGCCGCAGGGCTGCGCCCCCATGCACGCTGGCAACTGCAAGGCAACGTGGTGCGAACACAGGCGCGTTATGAGAACTTTGTACAAGGCGGCGTTTCGCTGGCTGGCAAGACACCGACCAACACACCGCAGACAGTGGCCAACCTGTGGGTGAGCTATGCCCTGACACCGACATGGACGGCCAGCGCGGGCGTGCGCCATGTGGGCAAGGTGTATGCCAATGCTGCCAACATGCAACACTGGCCCGCCTACACGCTGCTGGACCTCGCCGTAGCCTGGAAGCTGCGGCCTGCCACCACACTGACGGCCCGCCTGCGCAACGCCACAGACCGGATCTACGCCGCCAATGCGGGCAGCGGCCAGGTCTACCTGGGCGCCCCACGCACGCTGGACGTGACACTCCACACCGCGTTTTAAAAGGCAGAGCACCCCATGCGGCACGCCAAACGCTGGCTTTACCTGGTTCACCGTTGGCTGGGGGTGCTGCTGTGCAGCGTCTTCGCCCTCTGGTTCATCTCTGGCATCGTCATGATGTACGTGGGCTACCCCAAGCTCACACCGGCCGAGCGGCTGGAGCACCTGCCTCCGCTGCGCGGGGTGCCCGTTGCACTGGAGCCTGCCCAGACCCTGCAAGCGGCAGGCTTGCAGGGCCCGCTGCAAGAGCTGCGGCTGGCGCTGGCCAGTGGTGGCCGCCCCGTGTATGTGGCCACCCCGGCCACCGACCTGGAGCCCGGCAGCAGGGCCGCAAGGCGATCCAAGCCAGCGCCAGTGGTCATCGATGCCACCACGGGCGAGCTGATCCGCAACGTATCAGCCGCCCACGCGCTGGCATCGGCCCAAACCTTCGCCTCGTCGCGTGACAGCGCCTTGGCAGCAGACGCCTACCCCCAGCACCTGGGCATGGTGAGCGAAGACGCGTTCACCCATTCCAGGGCGCTGGACATGCACCGACCCTTGCACACCGTGGCCCTGGGTGATGCAGAGGACACCGTGGTGTATGTCTCCAGCGCCACGGGCGAGGTGGTGCGCGACGCCACCCGCACGGAACGCCTGTGGAACTACGCAGGCGCATGGATCCACTGGCTCTACCCTTTCCGGGGCAATGTGTTCGACCGGTACTGGACGGACATCGTGAACTGGCTGTCCATCGCCGGCATCGTGCTGGCGCTCACGGGCACCGTGGTGGGCGTGCTGCGCTGGCGCTTCACGGGGGCACGCTACAAAAGCGGTTCACGCTCGCCCTACCCCAGCGGCATGATGAAGTGGCACCACACCACGGGACTGCTGTTCGCAGCGGTCACCACCACCTGGGTGTTCAGCGGGCTGATGTCGATGAACCCCTGGAAGCTGTTTGACAGCGGTGCACCGCCCCTGCGCACCGCTGCCATGCACGGCGGCCCCCTGCAACTGGCCAGTGGCCCTCCCCTGGCCAGCGTGCAGGCCTTGCTGGCACAGGCTACGCCCAACGTGCGCGAGCTGCGCTGGGTGCGCGCGGCGGGCCACACCGTGGTGCAGGCCTGGAGCCCCAGCGGCGTGGCCACGCTGCTGGACGCAACCACCGCCGCGCACCATGCCATCGCCCCGCGGGAGCTGACCGCCGCAGCCGCACGCCTGGTGGACGCGCCCGTACAGGAAGTGCAAACGCTGAACGCGTACGACCTGCACTATTACGACCGGGCCCCGCACACCATGGGCGGTGGCGCCGACAAGCCCCTGCCCGTGTGGCGGGTGGTGTTTGCCGACCCGCATGCCACCTGGGTGCACATCGACCCACGCACGGGCACCGTGCTGGGCCGCACCGACACCCACCGCCGCACCAGCCGCTGGCTGTTTTCCATGCTGCACAGTTGGGACTGGCTGCCCCTGCTGGAGCGCCGCCCGCTGTGGGACGTGGTGCTGATCGTGCTGAGCGTGGGTGGCACGGCCCTGAGCGTGACAGGTGTGGTGGTGGGCTGGCGGCGCTTGCGGGTCAAGGCACGGTCAGGTGCGGGCCTGGCACGGTCGCGAACCGCACGGCCAGCTGAGGCGAGCGCCCCTACCGGCAAGGCCAGCCCGCAAGCTGGCAATGTTTGACGGCTCCGAGTGCATGAGCAGGCTGCGAGGCGGCAACGACGCCGCACCGCAGGTTCACACGGTTTTGCATTCCATCAGATAAGCGGGCCGCAAGCCACAGAAAGTGCTGTAGCTCGGCAAGGCGAACCGACGACGTGATTCATTGGAAGGCACAGCCGTCTCAGTGGCGGCTGCGCAAGGTGCGGCTGAGCAGAATCACCGGCACCAGGCCCACCGCCACCAGCGCCAGCGATGGCAAGGCGGCTTCGCCCAGGCGCTCGTCGCGGGCCAGCTGGTAGGCCACCACGGCCAGGGTGTCGCTGTTGAAGGGGCGCAGCACCATGGTGGCGGGCAGCTCCTTCATCACGTCCACAAACACCAGCAGCGCGGCGGCAGCGGTAGAGCGACGCAGCAGCGGCCAATGCACCCGCGCCATCAGCCCCAGGCTTCCCATGCCCAGCATGCGGGCGGAATCGTCCAGGCTGGCTGGAATGCGCGCATAGCCGCTTTGCACCGACTGCAGGGCCACCGCACAAAAGCGCACCAGGTACGCCCACACAATGCCCACTGCCGTGGCCGTCACCAGCGCGCCAATGCCCCACTGCGGCACGGCGGCCTGCAGCCAGCCCACGGGCAGCAGCAGCCCCACCACAATCACAGCCCCCGGCACCGCATAGCCCAGGCTGGCCAGTTGCACCACGCCGCGCGTCACGCCATCGGGGCGGCGGCGCACCGCAAAGGCCAGCGTCAACGCCACGGCCACAGCCAGGGCAGAAGTGATGCCGCCCAGTCGCACGCTGTGCCAGGCCCATTCCACAAAACGGCCCCAGGGCAGCACCGACCAGTCGGCCGCCAGCGGCCGCAGCATGAAGGCAATCGGTGCCACAAAACCCATCAGCACCGGCAGGCCGCACACCAGCCACGCCGCCACGCGCAAGCCACCGCGCAGCACCAGCGGTTGCGCCTCTGACGAGCCCGCACGCCCCACCCCACCGGCGGCAAAGCGCATGCGCTTTTGGGCGCGGTGCTCCAGGTGCAACAGGGCCAGCACCACCACCAGCAGCATGGTGGCCAGCTGGGCCGCCGCCAGGCGGTTGTCCATGGACAGCCAGGCTTTGTAGATGCCGGTGGTGAAGGTCTGGATGCCAAAGTAGCTGGCCACGCCGAAATCGGCCAGGGTCTCCATCAGCACCAACGCCACGCCTGCGGCCACGGCCGGGCGGGCCAGCGGCAAGGCCACCGCCCGGATGCGGCGCGGCAGCGGGGCACCCAGCAGCCGCGCTGCCTCCATGAGCTGCGCCGCACGCTCACCCAAAGCTGTGCGGGCCAGCAGGTACACATAGGGGTAGAGCGAGAAGATGAACACCCACACCGCACCACCCAGGCTGCGCACTTCAGGCAGCAGGCGGCCTTCCAGGCCAAACATGTTGCGCAAGCCCACCTGCAACGGGCCGCTGAACTGCAAAAAGTCGGTGTACGCATAGGCCGTGACATACGCGGGCATGGCCAGCGGCAGCAGCAGCAGCCATTCAAACGTGCGCCGCCCCGGAAAATCAAACAGCGTGACCGCCGCCGCCGCAGCGGTGCCCACCAGGGCCGCGCCCAAGGCCACCATCACACTCAGCCACAGGGTGGTGCCCACATAGCCCGGCAGCACCGTAGCCGCCATCTCGCGCAAGATGCTGCCCGCCTGGGCGTCGCCCTGCCCCCAAGGGAGCCAGGACGCCAGCACCGCCAATACCGGCAAGGCAAGCACGCCCGCCAACAAAATCAGGGCCAGGGAACGGAGAGCGAAGGGGCTGCGGCGCAAGACGGGCAATCTATGGAGGCGGATGGAACACAGCGCCAGGGGGCCACCCGCCAGGGCGGCACGGCCCTTGCGCGCCGTGGCGGCTGGGATGCAAATGCGAATTTTAAGCATTCGCCACCTAGAATGGCGGGATGTTCCTAGAGGTCTCCCAACTCGATGTGCGCTACGCGGGCCGCGCACAAGCCGCCGTTCAAGGTGTTTCGCTGGGCTTGCATGCGGGCGACATCGGCGTGCTCATCGGCCCTTCTGGCTGCGGCAAGACCACTTTGCTGCGTGCCGTAGCGGGGCTGGAGCCTGTTTCCAGCGGTGAAATCCGCCTGACCAAAAGCGTGGTGAGCAGTGCCACGCTGAGCGTGCCGCCGGAGCAGCGCCGCATTGGCATGGTGTTTCAGGACTACGCGCTGTTCCCGCACCTGTCGGTGGGGCGCAATGTGGCCTTCGGCATCCACCAGCTGCCGCGCGCCGAACAAGCTGCCCGCGTGGCCGAGGTGCTGCAACTGGTGGGCCTGGAAGGCAGCGAGAACCGCTACCCCCACGAACTCTCGGGCGGCCAGCAGCAGCGCGTGGCCCTGGCGCGTGCCCTGGCGCCACGCCCGCAGCTCATGCTGCTGGACGAGCCCTTTTCCAACCTGGACGTGGACCTGCGCGAACGGCTGGCGCACGAGGTGCGCGGCATTCTGAAAGCCGCAGGGGCCACCGCCCTGTTCGTGACGCACGACCAGTTCGAGGCCTTTGCCATTGGCGATGTGATCGGCGTGATGCACGAAGGCCATCTGCACCAATGGGACGACGCCTACACCCTGTACCACCGCCCCGCCACCCGTTTCGTGGCCGACTTCATCGGCCATGGCGTGTTTGCCCCGGCCACGCTGGTGCAGCGTGGCACCAACGTGGTGGCCCAAACCCCCTTGGGCGACCTGACCGACCTGGCCGAATGCCCCTTGCCCAGCAGCTACCCTGGCGGTGAATGCGATGTGCTGCTGCGCGCCGACGACATCGTGCACGACGACCATGCACCGGTGCAGGCGCAGATCGTGCGCAAGGCGTTTCGCGGGTCAGAATTTCTGTACACCCTGCGGCTGCGCAGCGGCCTGCAGGTCATGGCCCACGTGCCCAGCCACCACGACCATGCGGTGGGCGAGTGGATTGGCATTCGCGCCCAGGTGGACCATGTGGTGACCTTTGCGCGAGGTGCATGAGGCCACCGGACAATTTTCGTCAAATCAGCCTCTAGCGCCCGCTGAAAAAGCGGCGGCAGCTATATTTTTCATAGCAATTTGACAGGATTGCAGCCGGTGGCGATGGTCCACCCGCAATTGCAAACAAATTGTCACACTTTGCAGGCCCAATGGCGTCGGGTGATATTGCCCAATGCCACCGCCTGCGCGCAGGTGCCGGTGCAGCCCCGCCAGTGAGGGGCCCGGCGAACGCAGGTGGGTTCCACCGACTTGCCATGATCGCTACCGCTCCTGCACCCCGCGCCACCAACATCCTCGGTCGCCGCCTGCTGGCCACTTTTGTGACCGTACTTTTGCTCACGCTGGCTGGTTCTGCCATTGGCGTATGGTCCTTGCGTAGCGTGGACGCAGCCACCCGCCAGGCCATTGAAAACAACGTGGCCACCGAACGCCTGGTGGCCGATGCGTACCGCCTGCAAGCCATCAATGCCGAACGTTACAAGGCCATGGCCTTGAGTTCCGAGCCCGAAGTGGGCGAGATTCTGTCGGCCGACATTGAGCGCACCCAAACCCACTACCGCGAGCTGATGGACCAGCTGGCCACGCGCCTGCAAACGCCTGCGGAGCAAGCCCTGCTCACCGGCACACACGACAAGGCGCAAGACTTTCAGGCCGCCGTCAAAGAACTGGTAGCGGCCCGGGACTTTGGCCTGACCGAGCGCATCCGCAAGGTGTTCGCTGAGCGCTTTGAGCCCAGTGCCGCCGCCCTGCTCGGGTCGTTGCAGCAGCTGGCGCAATCGCAGCGCGATGCGATTGACGCAGCGGGCGCCCAGATTGCACAAAGCAGCCAACGCGCCCAGGTGGCGCTGACCCTGTTTTGCGCCACAGCCCTGCTGCTGGGCAGCGTGCTGACCTGGTGGCTGGTGCGCAGCATTTCGCGCCCCATCGGCACGGCCAACGCCACGGCCCAGCGCGTGTCCAGCCTGGACCTGCGCGAGAACATCGAAGGGCACAACCGGGATGAGGCAGGCCAGTTGCTGCTGTCCCTGAACACCATGCAGGAAGCCCTGCGCACCTTGGTGATGCAAGTGCGCCAGTCCGCCCAGAGCGTGCGCCTGGCAGCCCACGAGATTGCGCAGGGCAATGCCGACCTGTCCGAGCGCACGGAAGGCACGGCGTCCAGCCTGCAGCAAACGGCCGCTGCGCTGGAGCAGGTAACGCAACGCCTGCACCAATCCACCGAAACGGCAGCCCGCGCCGAGCACATGGCCAGCCAGGCATCGGCCGTGGCCACCGAGGGCGGCAACGCGATGGCCCAGGTGGTGCACACCATGCAGAACATCCAGCAGTCGTCCCGCAAGGTGGAGGAAGTGACCGGGGTGATCGACAGCATTGCTTTCCAGACCAACATCCTGGCGCTGAACGCCGCTGTGGAAGCCGCCCGCGCGGGCGAGCAAGGCCGGGGTTTTGCCGTGGTGGCGGCCGAAGTGCGCCAGCTGGCCATGCGCGCGGGCGAAGCCGCCCGCGAGATCAAGGGGCTGATCGCGACCTCGGCCCAGAACGTGGAGACCGGGACCGCCCTGGTCAATGGCGCGGGCCACACCATGGGCCAGATCGTGGACTCGATCCGCAACGTCGCCAGCATGATCAGCGACATCAGCACCACCACGCTCTCGCAGACCCGCGACATCAACGACATCAACACGGCCGTGGCGCGCCTGGACCAGATGACGCAGCAAAATTCGGCCCTGGTGGAAGAGTCTGCCGCCGCCTCAGAGGGCCTGCGCCACCAGGCCAACGAGCTCACGCACCTGATCAGCCAGTTTGTGTTGCCCCCACAGCACGAGGCGCTGCCGGTGCCGGGCCCTGTCCGCATGCCAGCACTGCCAAGCGCCTGAAGAGCTGAGGCGGTGAGCCAGGAGCTATCGCCGCGCCTGATTTGCCAAGCCCACCACGGCGGAGCAGCAGCAGCGGCGTTGCTCAGCCCTGCTGCTGGCGCAATTGGTCCACCACAGCCTGCAGGTGGATGGCCCATTCGCGGCGGTCACGGCCCTGGGAGGTTTCGGGCTCTCCGTACGTCACCACCGCCTCAATGGCCGGGGCGCTCAGCGTACGCCAGATAGAGCCCAGCAGGGTCTCGTCACCGATGTAGCTGGGCGCAAAGCTGGTGGCACCAGTGGCCTTGTCAACAAACCGCAGCCCCACGGGTACGACCGGCGCATCGGCCGCCACAGCGGCTTGCAGTAGGTTGGCATGGAAGGGCAACATGGCTCGGCCATCGCCCGTGGTGCCCTCCGGAAACACCGCCAGCACCTCGTTGCGCTGCAGGGCTTCTTGCATGGTGCGCACCATGCGCATGGCGTCGCGGCGCGAGGTGCGTTCGATGTACAGCGTGCCGCCAGCAGTGGCCAGCGTGCCAATCAAGGGCCAGCCCTGCACGTCTGACTTTGAGATGAAGCAGCAATGCCGCGCCGCGTGCATCACCGGAATATCGAGCCACGAAATGTGGTTGGCCACCAGCATGACCGGGCCACGCACCGGCGGCGTGCCCTGCACCCGCAACGAGATACCGGCACACGCGAGCAACTGCTGCGACCACGCCTGCACGCGGATGTATTGCTGCTCTTGCGACATGCGCGGAAAACGCAGCGTGACCACCCACAGGCCATGCAGCACATGGCCCAGCAGGCGCGCACAGCGCCACAGCGCGCGTGGCAACTTCACAAGAACCCCGGCGCGTCGCGCAGCGCAACGCAAGAGCCTTGCTCGGGCGGCCTGGAACCCTTCAAGCGCATTCAGGCCCGCTCAAACGCCACATGCCCACCCACCAGGGTGGCCCGCACGCAGCCGGGCAGTTCGTAGCCCGAAAACGGTGTGTGCTTGCCCTGGCTGCGCAGGGCGTCGGCCTGCACCGTCCAGGCGGCCTGGGGGTCGAACACGCACAGGTCGGCCACGCCGCCTTCGACCAACTGGCCCACGCTGGCTTGCAGCGTACCCAGGGCCGTGCCCAGCACGCGCGCGGGTTCAGCAGTGATGGCGGCCAGGGCGCGCTGCAGCGGCACGCCTTGGTCTTGCGACCACTTGAGCGCCAGCGACAGCAGCAGCTCCAGCCCGGTGGCGCCGGGCTCGGCTTCTGCAAAGGGCAGGGTCTTGGCGTCTTCGTCCACCGGGTTGTGGTCTGACACCAGTACGTCGATGGTGCCATCGGCCAGCGCGGCGCTGAGCGCATCGCGGTCGCGCTGCTGGCGCAGCGGGGGCGACAGGCGGGCGCGGCTGTCGAAGAAGCCGATGTCCACGTCGGTGAGGTGCAGCGAGTTGATGCTCACGTCGGCCGTGACCTTGAGGCCATCGGCCTTGGCGCGGCGCACCAGCTCGACACCCGCAGCGCTGCTGATACGGCACAGGTGCACGCGGGTGCCCGTGGTTTTGAGCAGTTCAAAAATGGTGTGCAGCGCAATGGTTTCGGCCGCCACGGGCACGCCCGACAGGCCCAGGCGCGTGGCCAGCGGGCCGCTGGCGGCCACGCCCTTGCCCAGGTGCATCTCTTGCGGGCGCAACCACACGGTGTAGCCATAGGTGGCGGCGTACTGCAGGGCGCGCTGCAGCACCTGGGTGCTGGCCAGCGGCACCTCGGCCTGGCCAAAGCCCACGCAGCCGGACTCGGTCAGCTCGGCCATCTCGGTCAGCACCTCGCCGGCCAAACCGCGGGTCAAAGCGCCCAGCGGAAACAGGCGCGACTGGTGCAGCTTCTCGGCGCGGAACTTGAGCATCTCCACGAGACCCGGCTCGTCAAGCACGGGGTCGGTATCGGGCGGGCAGACCAGGCTGGTCACGCCACCGGCCACGGCGGCGGCCATTTCGGATTCGAGCATGCCTTCGTGCTCGTGGCCGGGCTCACGCAGGCGCGCCGCCAAGTCCACCAGGCCGGGCAAGACGATGCAGCCCGAGGCATCAATGGTGCGAGTGGGGGCAAAGTCTGCCGGGGCGCGCCCCAGGCCCACAATGCGCCCGGCCGCCACGGCCACGTCGCATATCTGGTCAAGGCCCGAAGCGGGGTCGATCACACGGCCGTTCTGGATCAGGATTTTCATGATTTCAAGCCAAATTGGCCACTAACGCTTACCGGATAAGCGCAAGCAGCTATTAAATACATAGCATCTACATCGCTCAACATTGTGCCCGCCTATTTGCACCACAGCCGACCAAATGCCAGTGCCACCGTGGAACCGGCTTCGCCGGGCCAGGGGTGGCGTCCCCCTTGGGGGATGACGCGAAGCGGCACAGGGGGCATTGCGTTGCGGGGGTTAGGCTTCATTTCCAGCAACGATGGACATGACCGCCATGCGCACCGCGATGCCGAAAGTCACCTGCGGCAAGATCACGCTTTGCTTGCCATCGACCACAGCGGAGTCGATCTCCACGCCCCGGTTGATAGGGCCGGGGTGCATCACGATGGCATCGGGCTTGGCCAGCTGCAGCTTTTCCTGCGTGAGGCCAAAGCTCTTGAAGTATTCCTGGCTGGACGGCAACAGAGCCCCGCTCATGCGCTCGTTCTGCAGGCGCAGCATGATGACCACGTCGGCGTCCTTGATGCCCTCTTCCAGCGTGTGGCACACGCGCACGCCCATCTGCGCCATGTCGCCCGGCACCAGCGTGCGTGGGCCCACCACACGCACTTCGGCCGCGCCGAGGGTGGTGAGGGCATGGATGTCCGAGCGCGCCACGCGGGAGTGCAGCACGTCGCCCACGATGGCCACGGTGAGGTTGCTGAAATCCTTCTTGTAGTGGCGGATGGTGTACATATCCAGCAGCCCCTGCGTGGGGTGGGCATGGCGGCCATCGCCCGCGTTGATCACGTGCACATGGGGAGCCACGTGCTGCGCAATCAGGTACGGAGCCCCCGATTCGCTGTGACGCACCACGAACAGGTCAGCCGCCATGGCCGACAGGTTGGCGATGGTGTCGAGCAGCGACTCGCCCTTGCTGGCCGAGCTGCGCGCGATGTCGAGGTTGATCACGTCGGCAGACAGGCGCTTGGCCGCAATCTCGAACGTGGTGCGCGTGCGCGTGCTGTTCTCGAAGAACAGGTTGAACACGCTTTTGCCGCGCAGCAGGGGCACCTTCTTCACTTCGCGGTCGTTCACGCTCACGAAGTTGGCAGCGGTGTCGAGGATGTGCGTGACGATGTCCCGCGGCAGGCCTTCGATGGAGAGCAGGTGGATCAGCTCGCCGTTCTTGTTGAGTTGGGGGTTGCGCTTGTGCAGCACGGTCAGGCCTCCTGGACTTGAAACTGGAAAGTGCCCTGCTCATTGCGTGCCAGGGCCAGCGACTGGCTGCCGGGCAACGCCACGCGGGCAGCGGCAAAGTCGGCCTGCACGGGCAATTCGCGCCCACCCCGGTCCACCAACACGGCCAGGCGAACGCTGGCGGGACGACCGTAGTCAAACAGCTCGTTGAGCACGGCGCGGATGGTGCGGCCGGTGTAGAGCACGTCGTCGAGCACCAGCACATCGGCACCGTCCACATCAAACGGCAGGGCCGTTTGCGCGCCGGTGGCCAGGCCGCGCTGGGCAAAGTCGTCGCGGTGCATGACCGATGACAGCACCCCGGCGGGGCCTTCCAGGCCCAGATCTTTTTGCAGGCGCTCTGCCAGCCAGGCTCCGCCCGAGGCGATGCCCGCCAGGCGCGTGGTGGGGGTGAGCATGCTGCGCACGCCGCGCAGCAGCTCGCGGTACAGGGCCTCGGCGTCGAGCACAAGGCTGCCGGCTTGGCCGGCAGGAGAAGTCGTCATGGGAGGTTCCTCAAAAACTGTTCCAGGATGATGCAGGCCGAGGCGGCGTCGGCATCCTTGGCGCCACTGGCGATGGCCTCGGTGGTGCTGTAGCGCTCGTCCACCTCAAACACCTGCAGACCAAAGCGCCCGCGCAATTGGCGGCCAAATTTCAGGGCGCGCTGCGTGTTTTCGTGGCTGGCACCATCAGGGTGGTAGGGCACGCCGATGACCAGCGCGTCGGGCTGCCATTCTTTGATGCGCTGGGCCACCTGGGCGAAACGGGCGTCGCCCTCGGCCTTGATGGTGGCCTGCGGGCTGGCCGTGCGCAGCATGCGGTTGCCCGAGGCCACCCCCGTGCGCTTGAGGCCAAAATCAAAAGCAAGAAAAGTCTGAAACTGCGCGGGAACGGCGGGCTGGACGGAAGCGGTAGGCTGAGCGGGAAGCCCGGTCATGCGTGTCCCGCCTCAGGAGAGAGCATCCAGGCCTGCAAGCCCAGCAAGCCCAGCGCACGGTCGTAACGCTCGGGCACGGGCGTGTCGAAAATCACGGACATGTCGGCGCCCACGGTGAGCCAGGCGTTTTCGGCCAGCTCAGACTCCAGCTGGCCTTCCCCCCACGATGAATACCCCAGCGTGACCAGCACCCGGCGGGGCCCGGCGCCTGTGGAAAGGGCTTCCAGCACATCCTTGGAGGTAGTCATGGCCAGGCCACCAGGAATCGCTATGCTCGAGGCATAGGCCGATTCGTCGGCTTTTTCGGTGCCTGCGAGCATGGGCTCATGCAGCACAAAACCGCGTTCGGTTTGCACCGGACCACCCTGAAACACAGGTTCCTGGGTCAGATCCTCGCGGCGCAAAGACAAATCGACCTTGTCGAACAGCCCTTTGAGAGTGATATCGGAGGGCTTGTTGATGATGAGACCCAGAGCACCGCGTTCGCTGTGCTCGCACAGGTACACCACACTGCGCGCGAAAGACTCATCTTCAAGACCGGGCATGGCGATCAAAAAATGATGCGTCAGGTTGATGGGCGCAGAATCGGAAGACATTGTCCAATTTTAACGGTGAACATGGAGCCCTCTTACGCCACCGGCCTTGTCTGGTTCCGGCGCGACCTGCGCGCACTGGACCATGCAGCCCTGTACCACGCACTGACCCAATGCCAGCAAGTGCATTGCGTTTTTGTCTTCGACACAGACATCCTCGCCCCGCTGCCCCGGGCCGACCGGCGCGTGGAGTTCATCCGCGAATCGCTGGTAGAGCTGGATACCCATCTGCGTGAGTTGAGTGGCCACACGCAGGGAGGCCTCATCGTGCTGCACGCGGCAGCCGTCGATGCGGTGCCCCGGCTGGCCCAGGCGCTGGGTGCGAATGCCGTCTTCACCAACCACGACGACGAACCCCAGGCCTTGCAGCGCGACAACGCTGTGCGCACCCAGCTGGCGCGCAATGGTGTGGCAATGCACACCTACAAAGACCATACGGTGCTGGAACGAGACGAAGTGCTCACCCAATCGGGCACGCCCTACAGCGTGTTCACACCGTACAAAAATGCCTGGCTGCGCAAAATCGATGCCTTCTACCTGAAAAGCTACCCGGTAGAGCGCCACGCACACCGACTGGCACCACGACCGCCAGAACACACGCGCCCCGTGCCCACGTTGGGAGAGATCGGCTTTGAACAAAGCACTCTGGGTCAGCTGAAATTGCCCACGGGAAGCCGGGGGGCGCAGCAGTTGTTTGATGACTTCCTGCAGCGCATTGAGCGTTACGAAGAAACGCGCAACTTTCCGGCCGTGAAAGGGCCGAGCTACCTCAGCGTGCACCTGCGCTTTGGCACTATCTCGCCCCGGCTGCTGGCGCGCACTGCGCATACCTTGGCGCAGCAGGGCAACCCAGGCGCTGCCACTTGGCTGAATGAACTGATCTGGCGCGATTTCTACTTCCAGATTCTCTACCACCACCCCCATGTGGCAGAGCGCAGCTTCAAACCCGCTTATGACGCCATCGCATGGGAGCAGGGTGACACGGCACAAGCGCTGTTCAAGGCATGGTGCGATGGGCAAACGGGCTACCCCCTGGTCGATGCCGCCATGGCTCAACTCAACCAGACGGGCTACATGCACAACCGCTTGCGCATGGTGGTGGCCAGCTTTCTGGTGAAGGACCTGGGCATTGATTGGCGCTGGGGCGAGCAGTATTTCGCGCACCAACTCAACGACTTTGACCTCGCCGCCAACAACGGCGGCTGGCAATGGGCCAGCTCAAGCGGCTGCGACGCGCAGCCCTATTTCCGCATCTTCAACCCGGTCAGCCAGAGCGAGAAGTTTGACCCGGATGGCAAGTTCATACGCCGCTACCTGCCGCAACTGAACGGGCTAAGCAAAGCCGCGCTGCACGCCCCTTGGGAAGCAAAGCCGCTGGAATTGCAAGCAGCAGGTGTTACCTTGGGCCACACCTACCCCCTTCCCATCGTGCAACACGATGAGGCACGCCAAAAAACGCTGGAGCGTTACGCGGTGGTGAAGGCTGCAGCGCCCTAGCACGCCGCCCGGCGGGGCCGCAGCGCGCGCCCCATGGCGCGGCGCGCTATCGCCCCTTACATCCCGTACCTGCCCCATGAAAAAACGCCCCTCAGGGCAATGCCAGTCAGTTAAGAGCTGACTGGCATTTTTTCGTTGGGAATTTGGAAGCGCGTTTTTTGACGACCCTTGGGAAGCGGCGCCCAGTGCGGCGTGGCGGCAGCACGAAGTGTCGCGATTGCGCCAACAGGGCTGCCAACTGCTTGGGCAAGGTGCCGGCAGAGTCCAGGCTGGGGACCGCCAGCAAGTTCACGATGGCGTAGCTGGCCGTATGGAAGCTGATGCGCTGGGGCTCGACTTGGACGTGCGCTGCCATCTCGCGCATCCAGCGGCGCAGCAGCGTGTAGGCGATCAGCACGCCCCACAGCTCCTGGCGCACCAGCGCGGGCTGCTTGCTGCGCAGCACCGGCTCACCCTCCTGCAGGGTCTGCTTGATCTCCCGGAACCCCAACTCGATCTCCCAGCGCTGGTGGTAGAGCTCGGCCAGCTCCTGCGCAGGATGCGTGCGGGGACACGGCAAGGATGTGATGAAGCGGCGCAGCCGTCCACCCACGCTCACCTCGATCAGGCGTGCCTGCCAGTGGCTGGGCAGATGCGGGTGTGCCTTGCGCGCTTGTGGGGACACCGGCATGCGGATCAGCGCATCGCCGCACGCCAGTTGCTGGACGATCTCATGGCGCAGATTGTCCCGCGCGCGCATCAACCAGTGGCGCTGCGTACCCGCAGCCTGCCAGTCCAACAGGAACGCGGCCGAGAAGTACGCCCGGTCGAACAGGGTCACCGAGTGATCCTCGCCGCGCAACTGCGCTGCCAGGCTCAATTCGCCGCAGTCCATGGCGCCGAGCTTGGCATCAAGCATCTCGTGGCTGTGTGTGTCCATCAGGCAAGTGGCGCGGATCTGCGGCCAGGGCGAGAGGCCATGCTGGTTGCTGCAGCTGCCCAGTTCGACTCGATTCTCAGGGGTGTCCGGCGCCGACCAGACCACACCATCCACAGCCAGTACGCGCAGTGGCTGGCGCACATTCACCGCAGGACGGCTCCAGGCTTGGGTCAGTAGAGCGAACAGCTCGGCCAGAGGCTCCTCGCCCAGGCGCTGGCGGGCTTGCACGCTGACACTCGGTGCAGGCGGCGCTTGTCCATCCAGGCTCAAATCCAGCTGCTGCACCACCTGCCACAGTGGCCGGTCGCGAAACAGCGCCAGTCCGATCACAAGCCACACGGCATGTTCGGCAGGCAGCTTGCGCCGGCGGATGGAGGCCTTGCCGCTGGTCCCCAGCGCCTGTGCGATCCAGGCAGGGTCTATCAACGCGCTGAGCTGCTCGAGGCGATCAGGTACTCGGGGCAGGGTCTGGCGCAAGGCGTTTGCAAGCAGGCTCATCAAGAAAAAAGGGAACGTGTTGAACACGCTCCCTTTTTACTGGATCAAGCCGCCTGCGGGCTTAACTAACTGGCATTACCCCTCAGGGCGCTTTTTTTGGGCTGCCAAAACTGCACTTGGCAGCCTTGACTTCACACCTCTGCGGTAGCGGCCGCCAGGCGTGCGTAGTGCTGGATCAGGCTCAGCAGTTCCTCATCCGAGTAGGGCTTGCCCAGGTAGTGGTTCACACCCAGTTCCATCGCATGCTCGCGATGCTTTTCAGCGATACGCGAGGTGATCATGATGATTGGCAGATCGCGCAACGCACTGTCAGCACGTATGTTACGGGCCAGATCGAAGCCATCCATGCGTGGCATTTCGATGTCGGAGAGAACCACAGTGGGCCGCTCTTCCTGCAAACGCTCCAGCGCCTGCAGGCCATCGGCAGCCAACGACACCCGGTAACCCTCGCGCTGCAGCAAACGCTGCGTCACACGACGGACCGTGATGGAATCGTCCACCACCAGAATCAGCGGAACCTGGCTGGCGCCCGACAGCATCGAAGACGTGGGAGCCTTCGGTGCATCCGGGCTGTCGGTTTCCGCCAGCATGGACACACCGGCACTGGCGGCACGCACCTGATCGCCATACACCGTAGCCAAGGCCACAGGGTTGTAGATCAAGACCACCGCACCCGAAGCCAGCACCGACATACCTGCCAGGCCTGGCAAACGGGACAGTTGTGGACCCAGGTTCTTCACCACCACTTCCTGGTTGCCCAGCACTTCATCCACGTGCATGGCCACACGCTGCGAAGCGCTTCGGAAGATCACCACCGGGCGGGTCTTGCCTGCAGGCTCGTTGCTGCGGGCGGAAGACTGCAGCAGCGCTCCCGACCAGAAAAAGGGCACTTTCTCCAGACCGTCGTCGAAATAACCGGTGCGGTAAGCCTCTTCCAGGTCCTGGGCCGAGGTGCGGCGCACGATCTCCACCAGATTGGCGGGCACACCCACGGCCAACTCACCGGCGCGCAACATCACCACCTGCGTCACAGCAGTGGTCAGTGGCAGCACCATCCGGAAGGCCGTGCCTTGCCCGGTGTGGGTAGACGTTTCGATGCGGCCACCCAAGGCGTTGATTTCGGAGCGAACCACGTCCATGCCGATGCCCCGGCCAGACAAACCAGTCACTTCGGTCGCGGTACTGAAGCCCGGCATGAAGATCAGGTTGGCTGCGGCGTCGTCGCTGAGTTCGTCATCTGCTTGCAGCAGACCTTGCGCAACGGCTTTTTCACGAATACGGGCAAGGTTCAGGCCTGCTCCGTCGTCGCGGAACTCCACCGACACGTCGTTGCCTTCGTGCCGCAGATCCACCGTGATGGTTCCGGTGGCTGGCTTGCCAGCGGCCACCCGCACGTCAGGCTCTTCGATGCCGTGGGCAACGCAGTTACGCAGCAAGTGCTCGAAGGCAGGTGTCATGCGGTCCAGCACCCCACGGTCCATTTCAATAGAGCCTCCGGTGATGTCCAGCTTGATCTGCTTGCCGCTTTCCTTGGACGATTGGCGAACCACAGCGTACAAACGCTCCGCAATGCCTTCGAACTCCACCATGCGGGTACGCAGCAGATCACGCTGCAGCTCACGCGCCTGGCGGCCTTGGGCAATCAGATCGTCTTCCGCACCTTCCATGGCGCGCTGCAAGTTGCGCTGCACCGTCGCCACGTCGTTCACCGACTCGGCCATCATGCGGGTCAACTCTTGCACGCGGGTGAAACGGTCAAATTCCAGCGGGTCGAAACCTGCGGCAGAGTCCTTGGCCAGCGCCATGCGCGATTGCATCTGCGACTCGGCCTGTACTTCGATGTCACGCAACTGCTGACGCAGGCGATCCAAGTTGCCGGACAGGTCATTGAGCGAGCTGCGGAACTGTCCAAGCCGTACATCCAGACGCGAGCGGCTGATCATCACCTCACCCGCCTGGTTGACCAAGCGATCGAGCAACTGCGCACGCACACGCACCGACTGGTTGGCTGCAACACGCAGCGGAGCCAGTTGCGACGGAGCAGGCAAACGCACAGCTGGTACAGCTGGGGCAGCACTTGAACCGCCTTGAGACGACACGGATTCAGTCGCAGCGACTGGTTCCACGAAACCTTGAACCGCTTCTGCCTCTACACCTGCGCTGGGGTCTTGACCGCCATGGGCGCTGAGAGTCTGGAAGTTTGCTTCCAGATTGTCGAAGCTCGCAAGCAAAGGCTCCACTTGGTCGACGGTGACCGTCTCCACGTCGATCTGCTCAATGGCAGATTCGAGGCGGTGCGCCATTTCACCCAAGCGCATGGCGCCTGCCAAACGCGAGCTACCTTTGAGTGTGTGCAAGGCACGCAAGACTTCGCTGCGGGCACCCAGATTGTCTGGACGAGCTGCCCACTGGCGCAGTGCACCACCCAGTTGGGGCAGCAATTCGGCAGCCTCTTCCTCAAAAATCGGGAACAGGTCGGGATCAATGACGTCCACAACGTCAATGTCGTCGTCCACGTCAGTACCCACCAGGGATGCCGCATCGCGCTTGACCGCCGATAGCGCGGGCGCAACGGCGCGAGCCACTGGGGCAGCCACTGCAGGCTCCTGCGAAACGACAGGCGTGGACAATTCTTCTGGCTTCTCTACTTCCGCCAAAGACTCCGATGCCTCCAGCCCCTCGGGCTCAGGCGCAGAATCCTCCATCAAATCGTCGTAAGCAGGCGACAACGTGCTGCTGACTTCTGTCTCCAGAATCTGGCGCAAAGCATCCAGCACTTCAGGGTTGGGCTCTTTCAGGAAGCCTGCGGCGAACTGGTGAAGCAAGCGGCGAATGTCATCAGCCGCAGCCATGAACACCGACACCTGCTCCTCGTTGCCCTGCGGTGCCAGCTGAACATGCTGCAGTGCGTGTTCGAGCACTCGTGCCATTTCGGACAGGGCGGTGAATCCCACGGTAGCAGAGCTGCCAGCCAACGAGTGGGCCAGCGCGACTGCGGTGTCAGGCAAAGGCTCATGCAATTCCAGAGCCCATTCCTGCAGACAGGTGACCAAGCGACGCGACCACTCGTCCGCTTCATTCAGGTACACGTTGTACAGCGGCAAGCCAATACGCAAGGTTTCAATGACCTTGACCGCCTCTTCGCTCACCGGTTCCTCTTCGGCTGGAGACTCCAATGTAGTCTCTGGCTGAGTCGCCTCAACCTCCATCGCGTCGGTGATGACAGACGGCGCTTCAGGCACGGGTTCCGTCAGGGCATCAGGCTCATAAACCGAGAGCGGCACCTCTTCAGGCTCGCTCTCCATCGCGGGTGCTTCTTGTGCAGACTCAACGGTAGCGCCGAAGTCCAAAGCGGGCACCTCATCCAACGCTGGCAGTTCTTCGAACACAGTATGCTCTTCAAGCAGTGGCGTCTCTTCCACCACCGCAGCAGCAGGCACGTCTGCATCCAGGAACGAAAGGTCCGGCAAACTTAGATCGACGGGGCTGTCCACTCCCGGCTCCACCGCAGCGTTCAACACAGGCGGCGTTTCTGCAGGGGCTACCGATGGCTCAGACTCAGTGAGGGCCGAAGTGAACTCCGCAAAATCGATCTCCTCTGTAACGGCGCCACCCATGGACTGAGGGGACGAGGCGTCCGCCACAAAACCCGACTCTGCCTCTCCTTCGGGAATTTCCGTGGATTGGAAGTCCTCGTGCAGCACCTCCTCAGAGATGTCGAATACTTCGGTCAGTTCGATCGGAGCCTGAGCGGCTGGCTCCACATGCGCTTCCGCTGCAGGCTCTGTAGCTTCTGCTTCTGGAGCTTGTTGACCACCGGGCACCACCAACGAAACCACCGCTCCTTGCAAGCGCAAAGCATCGGCAGATTCACGGAATGCCTGGGATTGCCATCCGCTGGCTTGGCCTGCGGCAATATCACTGGCCCAGCGATCAAATGCTTGCAGTGCATCGGACGAGAGCTTCAACAGCGGCGGCTGCATGGGCTTTTGCTCTGCCAGCCAAGCATTGAGCAGTTGCTCCATGGCCCAAGCGGCTTCGCCAAAGTCGTTCAGCCCCACCATGCGCGAACTGCCTTTGAGCGTGTGGAACGCACGGCGCAAGGTGGTCTGTTCGCTGAGGTTGCCAGGCTCCTCAATCAAGGCTGCGATGGCCGCGGTGCCGTTGACCACTACCTCCCGTGCCTCTTCCAGGAACACTTCCAGTAACTCGTCTTCGACAGCCAGTTGCTCTTTGACTGCGAACTCGATGGGCGCTGGCGCAGGTGAAACAGCTGGCGACGCTGCCTCAGCGAAATCAAAAGAGATCTCGGGAGCCAACTGATCTTCTGGGATCGGCTGTGATGCATCGGCGCTGTCCGAGGACATGCCGGGGAATGGCGAGAAATCTGTCGGCACACCGTCAGGCTCTTCCACCGGGAAGCGTGGCACGATCTCAGGCAACGGTTGTGCTGCTCGCTCTTCCAGCTTGGCTGGAGCTTCTTCCTGAGCATCAGAGGCACGCGAACGCCCCTTGGCAGTGAGAATGCGCAGCTCACCTGCCTCTTCGTCATAAACGAAAAGCTTGCGCGCCATGGCACGCTGGTAGTTGAGCATATCAATCAGAAAGCCCAACGCACCCAGATTGCTGCCCAGCTTTTCGAATGCGCCGGGCTTGTCTGCGTCAGAAATCTCATTGATGAGCAGACGCTCCACAGTGTCGCGCATGCGCAGCACCGCCAGAGATGCCTGATCCAATCCCAGCACAGACAGTACCCCACGCATTTGCGCCAAGAAGCCGGGTACGGCCACCAGCAGCGAGGTTTCTTGCGGGCTACGGAAAAACTGATCCATCGCCTTTTCGGCCTCAGCGAGGGTGGCGCGCAACTCATCCACCACGCTGCCCATCGTCTGGTTGTCGCTGACACGGCGGTACAGCTCTTCCATCCAGGCTTCCAGAGGCTCAGGCTCTGCACCCGATCCCACCGCATCCAACCGCTCGGCCAAACGGGCCGCCCGCTGGATCATCTGGTCATCTGCGGCATCCAACTCTTCAAAGGCTGCTTGCAGATACAGCACCGATGTCGCCACTTCCATGGCCAACGCGGCCGATGGTGGTTCGCCCGTGCGGGTGATGGCGTCGAGGGTTTTGGTCAGTGCGACCGCCAAGCTCTCGCTGCCCGGATTGAGCTTGCGCAGCGAATCGCAAACCAAGCTGAATTGATCTGCAGCCGGTTTGATCTTGTTGCGATCTCCGCCCGCCAAGGCTGACCATGTCTCCGTAGCCGCTGCAATGCGCTTGCGGGCTTGTGCCAACAGTGCGGGGTCGAAACGACCAAAACGCACCGTTTCGTAATCCACAGGCTTGAAACGGTCCAGCGCAAATGCGTCCCGCACAGCCTGCAGGGCAGGTGTACGTGCACCATCCACGTTCTGGGCCTGGGAGCAGAAGAACAAGAGATCTTGAACCAGCCGATCTGCCACCGTTTTGTCACCCTTGGCAAGGGTGGCGTACTGCATCAGCACACGCGAGGCAACGCGTTTGACGTAGACATCTGGTGGCAGCAGACCTTCCATACAAGCTTCAAAGAAGCCTGCACAAATCTTCCAGAAAGCACGTACCTGGCGGTCCTGCTGGGCTGCCACGAACCCCAGGCAGGTGTCACGCATACTGCGCGCCGCCTTGCGGTCACCGGTCTTCACAATCTTGAGCACCGCAGCATCAAGACGAGCTCGGGCATCTGCGCCATAAAGCAGAGGCGACCCGGTCACCTCCAGATCAGGCTCCCGGAAACGCCGCTCTACAGGCCACAGGTCTGCAGGGTGAACTCGATCCGCACCCGCAAGCGTCTGGACATCGCGGTACTGGGGAAACAAGGCCACAGGCGAAACGGGCTTGCCTCCCAGCACGCCTTCCAGATATTCGATCAGAGCAAAGCTGGCACGTTCAATGATGCCTGCTGAGTCGTCTTGGCACAGCTCGGGACGCTGCACAAATTTTTGTACCGCAGACTCCATGGCCCGCAGCACGAGAGCTGGAGGGGCCATACCCACCATTTCCAGCGCACCGCTGGCCTGGTGCAACTGCTGCCTTGCTATGCGCAACGATCCAGCGTCCAGAGATGCCAGATCGGATTCCTGAGCCTGTTCAGCCTCGCGCAAAAAACGGCGCATCGATTTGACTGCGCCACCCAGCGATTTGCGTAACTCGTCAAGCACCCAGGCCAGAGGACCCAGATCCTGGTCTCCAGGGGTCCAGTCCGCGGCCGGTGCATTGTTGACATCAATAGATGACATGGATTCGTCCCCGGCTGCAAAGAGCCAGCTGGTTGATGACTAGCGTCAGGCGATCTTGAAACGCGCCACCGATTGACGCAGTTCCTCGGCCATTTGCGACAGTTCACGAACCTGTTGCGCTGTGGTGCGGGTACCTTCACCCGTTTGCTCAGTCACCGCGAAAATGTGCTGGATGTTGTCAGCCACTTCGTTGGCCAACACAGCTTCACGCGATGTCGAAGACGAAATCTGCTCAATCAGTTCAGCAAGGCGGCGCGACACGCGGTCAATTTCAGTCAGGGCCGTACCGGCACTGTCAGACAGGCGAGCCCCTTCCACCACACCCTGCGTAGAACGCTCCATAGCGGCCACAGCATCCTGGGTATCTGTCTGAATGGCTTTCACCAGTGCCGAGATCTGACGCGTAGCATCGGCAGAACGTTCAGCCAGTCGCTGCACTTCTTCGGCCACCACAGAGAAGCCGCGACCGGCTTCACCGGCAGACGCGGCCTGAATGGCAGCATTCAGAGCCAGCACGTTCGTCTGTTCGGTAATGTCGGAAATCAGCTCCGTGATTTCACCGATCTCCTGCGACGATTCGCCCAGGCGCTTGATGCGCTTGGAGGTGTCCTGAATCTGGTCACGGATGGAATTCATACCGCCGATGGCGTTCTGCACGGCCTGCAGACCGGAGTCAGCAGCTTGCAGCGATTGGCGCGCCACCGTGGCCGACTCTTGGGCTTGAGTGGACACCTCGTTAATGCGGGTCGCCATGTCAAGAACGGAGCGGCCAGTTTCACGAATCTCACGCAGCTGCTCAGTAGAAGCAGCCAGCAGTTCAGTGGAGGTAGCATCCACCTGGGCTGTCGTCTGCGCCACGCGAGTAGCCGTGTTCTGCACGCTACCCACCAGCTGGCGCAGCTCTTCCACCGTGTAGTTCACCGAGTCAGCAATGGCGCCAGTGATGTCTTCGGTCACGGTGGCTTCTTGCGTCAAGTCACCTTCAGCAACCGATTGCAGCTCGTTCATCAAACGCAAAATGGCGGCCTGGTTGGCGTCATTGACGCGCTTGGCTTCCTGCTCTTGACGCTTGGCGTCTTTTTGCTGCGCTTCAGCAGTCTTTTGGCGGTTACGGCTGTCCAGCAGCTGAACACGCGACAGGAAGAAGCCGCAAATCAACAGGAAGGCACTGGCCAGAACCAGAGCAGCCAACTGACCGGCGCCCACACCGGTTTGGGCGGACAGCTTGGTCTGGAGGGTTTCCAACTGGCGACGCAGTGGTTCGCTGTCGGCAATGATCGCGGACTGCGCTTCACGGGCAGACACCAAGCCTTGCAGATTGCCCAGAATGGCACTGGCTTGTGTACGTGTCTGCTCATACAACTTTACAAGGCCTTCAAGCTGCTCACGCGTTTGGGCGTCCTTGGTCGCAGCCAGACGCAACTCAGGGCTGCCGTCCAACATGCCTTGTGCGATTTCCTTGAACGAATTCAAGTCCTTGCCCAGCAAGAACACCGCTTCGGGGCTCACGCCTTCCATGGTCTGGAATTCGTTGGCCGATTTACCGATACGCTGGGTCAACATCACCAGCTGGCCTGCGGCAGAGATCTCGGAGGCGGGGGCATTTTGCTGCAGCTTCAGGGACGAAACCGTTTCAGCAATTTCCAGCAAGTCAGAAGACTGGCGGTTGATGGTACGTAGAGCGTCACCTACCTGGGTCAGAATCTTCTGCTGCGCCATCACCACGCCTGCATTGCGCTCAGCGCGCTCCATCATCGGAATGACCGCGTCCAGTTCAGGCTTGTAGGGCTCGCCCAGGGCAGGCACGCCCAGCTCGGCATCTCCGCTACTCAGGGCGCGGATGTTGCGCGCCAACACGCCCGAGCTTTCCACCACGTCCGGGAACGCCTGTGGGCTACCCACCAGCGCTTGCGACACCGATTTCGCCAAACGCTGCGACTGCATCAACGATTGGCCCGTAGCGGCCAGTTGCTGAGCCGACTGGTCTGCCTGGCGCAGCACCCACGCGGCAATCACACCCAAAGCCACCACGCCCACAGCCAGCAGGGCCAGCAGGCGGCGCTGGTGCGCAGCAGCTGTGGCACTGCCCAGCACAGGCAAAGTGATCAGTTCACTGTCCACACCAACGGTGTCGTCCGAACCCGGGGCATAGGAATCGACATCACCCTGCACACTGTTCATGGGCTCGACTTGGTAGGGGTCGCGCGATGCGCCTGCATCTGGAGACTCGGCAGACAGCAAATCGCTGTTGCCCTCGGCACCTGCCTCAGCTTCTGCTGGAGCGGGTTTCCGATTGAACAGTTTTCCAAATTGATTAGCGAAAGACATGGTGCAGCCTTACAGAAAAACTCAAGCACTGATGCTCAGAAATGCGGGATGTTGGGACAAGATCTGCAAGTTCAGTTCTTGCCAGCGGACGCCTGCTGCGTCGATGTAGACGGTGCCGTAAAACGCGGGGGCTTCCTTTGCAGGATTTTCTGCCGCGACAAACGCCTCCGTCCCCCGCAATCCCGCCAAACGGTCCACCAACAAAGCGGCGTTCACTTCCAACGCCGTGTTGAGAGCCAACAAGCTAGACTCGGCGAGCATTTGCTCCGTGCGTTGCACCGGCGAGCCCAAAAGCCCAGCCAGGTCCACCACCCCTACCAAACCACCGCGCAAATTGGCAACACCCAAAAACCATGCCTGGGTGTATGGCACGGGTTGCACGGCAACCCATGGAAAAATTTCGCCCGACTGCGCCAACGGCAACAGATAAGACTGGCCCGCAGCTTCTACCGCGAGCCATGACGAAACGGACAAGCCCTCAACCCTTGCCGCCTGCAATCGGCCAGCAAGACGCACTTGGAGCTCTCTGAGAGCTTCACGATTGGCCATGAACGCGCAGCAGCCTCAGTTGAGGGCGTCGATCTTGGACTGCAACTCTGCTGGATCGACCGGCTTGGTGATGTAGCCACGCGCTCCCTGGCGCATGCCCCAGACACGATCAGTTTCCTGGTTCTTGCTGGTGCACATGATGATGGGCACGTCAGCATATTGAGGATCGCGGCTGATGGCACGGGTCAGCTGAAAGCCATTTTGGCCAGGCATCACAACGTCCATCAAAATCAGATCTGGCTTTTCTTCAGCCAAGCGACGAAACGCTTCTTCAGCGTTCTCAGCCGTGCGCACTTGCATGCCTTTTTTCTGAAGCAGGTCTGTCAAAAACATCAACTCAGTCTTCGAGTCGTCGACGACCAGTACTTTCTGGATGGGCATTACATCGCTCCTAGTTGGGAATTGCCGAACTGCTGCACAGCCTGCAGCAGCTGGTCTTTGGTAAAGGGTTTGGTGAGGTATTCCTGGCAGCCGACCATGCGACCGCGTGCCTTGTCAAAAACACCGTCTTTGGACGAAAGCATTACCACCGGCGTGTCTGCGAAACGTGCATTGCGCTTGATGATGGCGCAGGTCTGGTAGCCATCCAGCTTGGGCATCAGGATGTCACAGAAGATCAGCTGAGGCTGATAGTCGTTCACCTTTGCCAGTGCATCGAAGCCGTCGTCAGCCAACAAGACTTCGTGCCCCCCCTGCTTCAGAAAAATCTCGGCGCTTCGGCGGATGGTGTTGCTGTCATCCACGACGAGCACCTTGAAAGATGCGCCTGTTGTAGTCAATTTATTATCGCTCCCGATGGAAAGTGCAAATGTCGCAGCAGGAGCCGCGTGTCAAATCTGTACCATCTCAAAATCTTCTTTGCGGGCTCCGCATTCGGGGCACGTCCAGTTCATAGGAACCTGATCCCATGGCGTGTTGGGAGCGATGCCATGTTCAGGCGAACCCAAGGCCTCGTCGTAGATCCAACCGCATATCAAACACATCCACGTCTTAGAGTCGGTCACAGCTTAATAGGCCTTCACATAGAATGCAACGATTGTATCTAGCCATCTCTGCGAGCTGCTGCTTCTATGCCACCATTGGCGCAGGAACTGGATCATGACCATGCCCCCCCCCCTCCCCCCCGACACCGATGAACTGGACAGTGATCCATCGGATGAATCCAGCCCCGCCTGCATTCTGGTTTTCAACGCCAGCGACCCCAGCGGCGCTGGCGGGCTGACGGGCGACATCGCCACCATTGCCTCCGTGGGCGGCCACGCCATCGCTGTGGTGACGGGCGCCTACGCGCGAGACACAGCGCAGATCTTCGATCACTTCTGCCTGGACGACGAGGCCGTGGCAGAGCAGGCCCGCGCCGTGCTGGAGGACTTGCCAGTGCAAGCCATCAAGGTGGGCTTTGTGGGCAGCACCGAGAACATCAGCACCATTGCCGAGATCGCTGCCGACTACGACGATGTGCCCGTCATCGCCTACATGCCCAACCTTTCCTGGTGGCGTGAAGAGCTGATTGACGAGTACCTGGATGCCTTCCGCGAGCTGCTGCTGCCACAGACTTCGGTGTTGGTTGGAAACCACAGCACGCTGTGGCGCTGGCTGTTGCCCGACTGGAGCAGCGACCGCAGCCCCACCGCCCGGGACATCGCCCGCGCGGCATCCGAGATGGGCGTGCCCTACACCCTGGTCACCGGCATTCCACTGCCCGAGCAGTTTGTTGACAACGTACTCGCCTCGCCCCAGACCGTGCTGGGCAACAACAAGTTTGAACTGTTCGATGCCACCTTCTCCGGCGCGGGCGACACCCTGTCGGCCGCACTCACGGCCCTGGTGGGCAGCGGCAACGACCTGGGCGAAGCCACCAGCGAAGCCCTCAACTACCTCGACCGCTGCCTGGACGCAGGCTTTCGGCCCGGCATGGGCCACATCATTCCCGATCGCATGTTCTGGGCCCAGCCCGAGGACGACCAGTCCGAAGACAGCGAAGCAGATTCCCTTGACGAAACACAGGCCATCGAAGGCTTTGTAATGCCACCCCATGACACCAAGCACTGATCTCAATATTCCCCTGTTTGAACGCGCCAAGGCGCTGATCCCCGGCGGCGTGAACTCGCCCGTGCGTGCCTTCAAGGCCGTGGGCGGCACACCCCGCTTCGTCAAGCGCGCGCAAGGCGCCTACTTCTGGGATGCCAACGACCAGCGTTTCATCGACTACATCGGCTCCTGGGGCCCGATGATCCTGGGCCACGGCCACCCCGCCGTGCTTGAAGCGGTGCAAAAGGCCGCACTCGAAGGCTTCAGCTTCGGCGCCCCCACAGAGCGCGAAGTGGAGCTGGCCGAAGAAATCCTGAGCCTGGTGCCATCGATGGAGATGATCCGCCTCGTCAGCTCGGGCACCGAAGCGGGCATGAGCGCCATTCGCCTGGCCCGTGGCGCCACCGGCCGCAGCAAGTTCATCAAGTTCGAGGGCTGCTACCACGGCCATGCCGATTCGCTGCTGGTTAAAGCCGGCTCGGGCCTGGCCACCTTTGGCAACGCTACCAGCGCGGGCGTGCCGCCTGAAGTGGTGCAGCACACCCTGGTGCTCGAGTACAACAACGTTGCGCAACTGGAAGAAGCCTTTGCCCTGCACGGCAAGGAGCTGGCCTGCGTGATGATCGAACCCATTGCAGGCAACATGAACTTTGTGCGCGCCAGTGTGCCCTTCATGAAGCGCTGCCGCGAGCTGTGCACCGAATACGGCGCGCTGCTGGTGCTTGATGAAGTGATGACCGGCTTCCGCGTAGCGCTCGGCAGCGCGCAAAGCGTGTACGCCAAGAGCATCCCCGGCTTCAGGCCCGACATCACCGTGCTGGGCAAGGTGATTGGCGGAGGCATGCCGCTCGCAGCCTTTGGCGGCCCGCGCGCCATCATGGAACACCTGGCCCCGCTGGGCGGCGTGTACCAAGCGGGCACCTTGTCGGGCAACCCGGTGGCCACGGCTTGCGGGCTGACCACGCTGCGCGAGATCAAGAAGCCCGGCTTCTTCGACGCTCTGTCGGCCTCCACCCGCTCACTGGTCGATGGGCTGGCCCAGGCCGCCAAGGACGAAGGCGTGCCCTTCAGCGCCGACTGCGAGGGCGGCATGTTCGGCTTCTTCCTGTTGCCCGAGCTGCCCCAGAACTACCCCGCCGTGCTCAAGACCGACAGCGCCCGCTTCAACCAGCTGTTCCACGGCCTGCTTGATCGCGGCGTGTACATCGCCCCGGCGCTGTACGAAGCCGGCTTTGTCAGTGGCGCCCACACGGCCGACGACATCGCGGCCACCGTGGCGGCAGCACGCGAAGTGTTCAAAACACTATCAAAATAATAGCTACTGGCGCTTGATAGATAAGCGCTGCAGGCTTATTTTATTTAAATCTGTAGCAGAGCCGACACCGCCTCTGCACGCTTCACACCACCGTCATCTGGCCAAGGCAGTCTTGGGTGCTTTACCCACTGCCTGAGCCATGACCGACAAACTCCTCTCTTCCCCCCACCCCATCCGCGACGCGGCCGAGGCCAACCCCAGCCGCCGTCGCTTTGTGCGCCACATGGGCCTGGCAGCCGCCGCCCTGGGCACGCTGCCCCTCGCGGCCTGCGGCGGTGGTGACGACGCCCCTGCCGTGCAGTTCGCCCACGGCATCGCCAGTGGCGATCCGCTGGCCGACCGCGTGATGCTGTGGACCCGCGTCACGCCCCCGGTCGGCCACACAGGTGATATCCCGGTGGAATGGGAAGTGGCCACCGACAGCGCCTTCACCACCCTCGTGGCCCAGGGCCAAGCCACTGCACTGGCCAGCAAAGACTTCACCGTCAAGGTCGATGCCACGGGGCTGAAAGCCGCCACCGCCTACCACTACCGCTTCCGAGCCTACGCAGCCACCTCCCCCACAGGCCGCACCCGCACCTTGCCCACGGGCAGCGTGGCGCAGGTCAAGCTGGCGGTGTTCTCGTGCGCCAACTACCCCGCCGGTTACTTCAACGTGTACGCCCATGCCGCCAAGCGCGGCGACCTGGACGCCACCGTGCACCTGGGCGACTACATCTACGAATACGGCCAGGGCGGCTACGCATCGGCCAACGCCGGGGCACTGGGCCGCCTGTCCACGCCCGCCAAGGAGATCCTCAGCCTGGCCGACTACCGCCAGCGCCACGCACAGTACAAGAGCGACGCCGACCTGCAGGCCCTGCACGCCGCCGCCCCCATGATCGCCGTGTGGGACGACCACGAAATCGCCAACGACACCTGGCGCGACGGTGCAGACAACCACCAAGCCGCCACCGAAGGCAGCTTCAGCACCCGCAAGGCAGCGGCCCTGCAGGCGTACCACGAATGGATGCCCACCCGCAACGCGCAGCCTGATCTGATCTACCGCAGCTTCGCGTTCGGCAACCTCGTGGCCTTGCACATGCTCGACACCCGCGTAGTCGCGCGCGACGAGCAGCTGGACTACACCAAGTTCTTCGCTGCCACCGGCTTTGATGCAGCCAGCTTCACCGCAGCTGTGGGCAATACCAGCCGCCAGTTGCTGGGCAACACGCAAACGCAGTGGCTGCAGCAGCAAATGGCCGCATCCAGCGCCACCTGGCAGGTGCTGGGCCAGCAGGTGCTGATGGGGCGCATGAACATTCCTGCACCGATCCTGATGGAAACCATCCAGCCCGGCGCAGGGGTTTCCGTGAGCCAATACGCCGCGCTGGTGGCCCGTGCGCGCACCAACCCGGCCAGCCTCACGCCCGCCGAGCAGGCCATCCTGGCGCAGCCCTCCATCCCCTACAACCTGGACGCATGGGACGGCTACCAGGCCGCACGCGAAACCGTGCTGGCCACCTCGCGCAGCCTGGGCAAGAACCTGGTGGTGCTGTCGGGCGACACCCACAACGCCTGGGCCAACGAACTGCAAGACCGCAACGGCAACGCAGTGGGCGTGGAGTTCGCCACCTCGTCCGTCACCTCGCCCGGCTTTGAGGAATATCTGCCCAACGAAAACCCCGCCACCCTGGCGGGCGCGCTGCAGCAGTTGATTGCGCCCCTGAAGTACTGCGACACCTCGCGCCGTGGCTACATGGTGCTCACCGCCACAGCCAGCGAATGCCGCGCCGACTGGATTTACGTCAACACCATCACCAGCCGCAACTACACCGCCAGCACCGACAAGTCGCTCAAGGTGGTGGCTGGCGCCACAGGCGTAGGTCGCATCGTCGCGGCCTAAGGCGGCGCCGCGACAGGCCGCGTAGGCCGCGTAGGCCTGCGTGAGCGAGGCCTCGAGGCTACAGTAGCCCGCGCACCTCGCGCGCAGCCTCCTGCAGCAGCGGCAGCATGTCGCGCTGCAGGGTTTGCGCCTGCATCTGCTGGGGCGATGCGACCACGTTGAGCGCCGCCACCGTGTGCCCCTGCAGATTCCGCAAGGGCACAGCCAGGGCGTGCACGCCCAGCTCGTGCTCTTCCACCGCCAGACAAAAATCATCGCGCCGCACCTGGGCCACCACCTTGCGCAAGGCGCTGCGCTGCGTCACGGTGTGGGGCGTGAGCCGCTGCAGCGTGCAGCCCTGCAGCCACTGCGTGAACTCGGCCGTGGGCAGCGCTGCCAACAACACCCGCCCGGTAGATGTGGGGTGTGCTGGCAGGCGCGCCCCCAGGTGCAAGCCATAGGCCATGGTGCGCGAGGGCGCGCCATACACCCCGCTGCGCGCCACGATCACCACCTCGTCCCCGTCCAGCACCACGGCAGAGAACGACTGCTGCGTTTGCGCCGCCAGCCGGTTCAGCGTGGGCTGCAGCACACGCGGCAGCCGGGCCGATGCCAGGTAGCTGCCCGAAAACCGCAACACCTTGGGCGCCAGCCAGAAGTAGCTGCCATCCGTCTCCAGATACCCCAGGTGCGCCAGCGTGAGCAGATGCCGCCGCGCTGCTGCCCTTGTCAGGCCCGTGCGCTGCGCAGCCAGCGTGGCATTGAGCCGCTGGCGCTCGGTGTCAAAGCTCTCCAGCACCGCCATGCCTTTGGCCATGCCTTCAATCAGATCCGCTTTGGCAATCGGAAAAGTGGCCATGGAGGGAATTCCTTTGCGTAGAACAGCACCCCGCATGGCGCTGCGTTCGTGGATCAGCCAGCCTGACGCACATCAAGTTCTGCGCGATGATCGCACAGATAGCTTGAAGATCGCACGCTATCGCATGGTGCACCTCGCTGCTGGCGAGCCTCGCACCTACGCTCCACCTCACTGTTTTTTGATGCCCATCAACATTCCATCACGAGGTAGAGAGACATGCGAACCCAAGTTGCCATCGTTGGTGCAGGCCCTGCGGGCTTGCTGCTCGGCGCACTGCTGCACAAGTCTGGTATTGATGCCGTCATCATTGAGCAGCGCAGCCCCAGCTACGTGCTCAGCCGTATCCGCGCAGGCGTGCTGGAGCAGGTCACCATGGACCTGCTGGACCAGGTCGGCGTGAGCGCCCGCACCCATGCTGAAGGCCTGCCGCACGACGGCTTTGAGCTGCTGTTCAAGGGCCAGCGCCACCGCATCAACATGCACGCCTTGACCGGCGGCAGCCGCGTCATGGTCTATGGCCAGACCGAAGTGACGCAAGATCTGATGGACGCCCGCGCAGCCGCGGGCCTGACCACCGTGTACGAAGCCGCCAATGTGCAAGTGCACGACTTTGACGGCGCCACACCCCGCGTCACGTATGAGAAGGACGGCCAGCCGCACACCCTCACCTGCGACTTCATCGCAGGCTGCGACGGCTTCCACGGCGTGTGCCGCGCCAGCGTGCCCGAGGCCGCCATCCGCACCTACGAGCGCGTCTACCCGTTTGGCTGGCTGGGCCTGCTGGCCGATGTGAAGCCCGTGGCGCACGAGCTGATCTACGCCCACACAGACCGGGGCTTTGCGCTGTGCAGCATGCGCAGCAACACCCGCAGCCGCTACTACCTGCAAGTGCCGCTGACCGACAAGGTGGAAAACTGGAGCGACGACGCCTTCTGGGCCGAACTGCGCAACCGCCTGGACCCCGAAGCCCGCGAGAACCTGACCACCGGCCCGTCGCTGGAAAAAAGCATCGCCCCGCTGCGCAGCTTTGTGGCCGAGCCCATGCGCTTTGGCAGCCTGTTCCTGGCAGGCGACGCCGCCCACATCGTGCCCCCCACCGGCGCCAAGGGCCTGAACCTGGCTGCGAGCGACGTGGGCTACCTGTGGAAAGCGCTGGCCGACTTCTACAACGACAAATCCCGCGCAGGCATCGACACCTACTCCGACCGCTGCCTGCGCCGCGTATGGCGCGCCGAGCGCTTCTCGTGGTGGTTCACCTCGCTGATGCACCACTTCCCAGAGACCGGCGCCTTTGGCCAGAAGATGCAGGAGGCGGAGCTGGATTACCTGGTGAATTCGGAGGCTGCTTCTCGGTCGCTGGCGGAGAACTATGTGGGGTTGCCGATGAATTTTGACGCGTGATTCAGCATCACCTCGTTACGAAAAAATAGATTCTTGCGCTTTATTGATAAGCGCTGGAGGCTATTTTTATTACAAGGAGTGCTTTGCCAAAGAAGCGGGTGATGAGCCCAACGGTGTTCAGCTGCATCACCGCAAAAGGTGTTTGAGACGGAAGGCCCACTCCGAAATGGGCCCCGAGCTTGCATTCAGAATGCACACCCGAAATCTTTCACGGTCTGGCTGCACGCCGCGCACTCGAACACAACAATGTCGGTTTGCCTGTGGCCTAAACGCCATGTACAGCAAAAACATTCATTGCTAGATCGATTCCGAAATTGACAATGTCAGTCACGGACGTCTTCCTCCCACAAATGAGTGAGTTGATGAGAGATCGAACGTCCCATCGTGGCAGTTGAATGCCGTACTCCGCAGCCGTGCGGTTCACCCGGGACGGAGAGGTCCCTTTCATTCGTTAGAAGTCGCTGCCATGCAAGAGACGCCTCATCCGGCAATCCTCAATCGCGAAGAGGTAAAAGCCGTCGCACTCCAGCACTTTGCCAAACAAACGGAACTGCTGCGCGACTTAGCAAACTACGGATCAAATCTGATCGTCCGTGCGTTTGATTCAAGCCCGAAGAAGATGGCCGAAGTCGTAGTCTGCGGCGTGCTGCTCAAACAAGTCGTCGCAATGGTTGATGCCGCTGAAGTGCTTCTATCAGCAGGCTGCGGCCACGCATCTTTCCTACCGGCCAGAACGGCGTTCGAGGCATCAATTTATATCGATTGGATATTTGCTGGAGACAGCGAGCGAAGAGCGACACGATACGTAGTGGCGAACTATCGTGATGAAAGGCTTTGGGCCTCCCGCGTGATTCCTGGGACAGCCGAGGAGATTGCTTTCACAAAGATCGCCCAGGTCTTGGGCGTCGATATTCACGCCGAACGACCCACGCTCGCAGGTGAGGCCAGCACCCACCTGACTGAGGTCGACAGAATCTTGGCTCAGCCGTATCTTGCGGCAATCGATCAAGAGTTCACTGCTGCACGCGGGAAACGCAAGCGTGACCCTGAGTGGTACGAACTGGATGGTCTCCAATCAATTCGGCAAGTTGCGGAAAAGGTCGACCGATTGCCGGAGTATGAGTTTTTCTATTCCAAGGGCTCTCAGGTCACTCACACAGGAACATACAAGGATCACGTCCGCTTTGTGGATAGCCAAGTCCGGTTCAAGCCAATACGTCACTTGGCAGACGTAAACATGCTTCTGAACTTCATCGTTACGATTTGCGTAGGGACTTATAAGAAGACGCTAGAGATGTATCGACCTGGCGAGACGACTGCTTTCGCGAAGAAGTATCTGGAAGACTGGCGTGACCCATTCATGAACGTCGTGCCAGTCACGTACAACTTCTAACGCTTCAATTGAGAGAACGTGCTTGGCAAGCCGTGGCATGCCTCCCATTTCAAACTTTGAGCGCGCACTTTCATCTGTAGTCACAGACAGACCTTTGACGCCCCACTAATCAGGGGCAGGTCACTACGGCGGAGCAGCAGCCCTCCCACCCTCCGCAGGCTGCAACCCTAGCACCCAAAGCGCCATCGCCTGCGCCTGCACTTCAGTCACCTGCGGATGCCGAGGCATCACAGTACGCCCCCATTCACCCACACTGCCCTCGCGGATCTTGCGGGCGAGGTAAGCGGCAGCGTCGGGGCGGTCTTGGTAGCGGGCCGAAATCTGGCGAAAGGACGGGCCGACGTAGCGCCGATCCATGCCGTGGCAGCGCAAACAATCGCTGGATTCCACCAAGGCTTGCCCGGCCAATGAGGTGGTTTGGAGAGCTGCGGCCTCTGAGGCACCCGCAGCGGGGTCGGTAGGGGCTGCAGGGTTTGCAGAGGCCGGTGGCTGCGGAGTTACGGCCCCCGGTGCGTCGGCCTGCGCGGGCTTGGCCGAGAGCACCATGCGCACGCCCAGGTTGAGCATGCCCAGGGCCACCAGCAGCCCGAAGGCGATCAGTGCCCACCCCAGCCAGCGCGGCCGGGGTGGCGGGTTGTCATCGTCTGGATGCATCTACAAATCCAGAGATGTCTTGTGGCGCGCAGATCAATGGCGGAAGTGGCGCACGCCGCTGAACACCATGGCCACGCCGCGCTCGTTGGCGGCGTCAATCACTTCCTGGTCGCGCATCGAGCCACCAGGTTGGATGACGCAGGTGGCGCCTGCATCCACCACCACGTCGAGGCCGTCGCGGAAGGGGAAGAAGGCGTCGCTCGCCACCACGGTGCCTTGCAGCGACAGGTTGGCGTGGCTGGCCTTGATGCTGGCGATGCGGGCGGAGTCGAGTCGGCTCATCTGGCCCGCGCCCACACCCATGGTCATGCCGCCCTTGCAGAAGACGATGGCGTTGCTCTTGACGTACTTGGCCACCTTCCAGGCAAACAACAGGTCTTCCATTTCTTCCAGTGTGGGCTGCTTCTTGGTCACGACCTTGAGGTCGATCAGCGACAGCTCGTGGTTGTCAGCCGTCTGCAGCAGCAAGCCCGAGCCGATGCGCTTGGCGTCCATGGCGTTGCGGCCACGCTCCCAGTCGGTGTTGCCTCCGTGTGCGGAAGATGTCGAGGGAAGGGCGATCTTGAGCAGGCGCACATTGGCCTTGCTCTTGAAAATTTCCAGCGCTTCAGGCGTGAACTCGGGGGCCATCAGTACTTCCACAAACTGCTTGCTGACCTGGGCAGCGGCAGCGCCATCGACCACGCGGTTGAAGGCGATGATGCCGCCGAAGGCGCTGGTGGGGTCGGTCTGGAAAGCCTTGCTGTAGGCGCTCAGGGCATCGAGCCCCACGGCCACGCCGCAGGGGTTGGCGTGCTTGACGATCACGCAGGCGGCGGCGTCAAAGCTCTTCACGCATTCCCACGCGGCATCGGCGTCCGCAATGTTGTTGTAGCTGAGTTCCTTGCCCTGCAGTTGCACGCCGGTGACCAGCGAGCCGGGCGCGGGGTGCAGGTCGCGGTACAGCGCGGCTTGCTGGTGGCTGTTTTCGCCGTAGCGCAAGTCTTGCACCTTGGTGAAGATGCCGTTGCTCTGACCGGGGAACTGGGTACGCGTGGGCACGTAGGTTTCCGAGAGCTTTTCTTCTTCGAACGTGACGGACGAGAGGTAGTCGCTGATGGCGCCGTCGTACTGGGCGATGCGGTTGAACGCAGCCACCGACAGGGCAAAGCGCAGTTTGTCGCTCAGCTTTCCGTTCGCCTTCAGCTCGGCCAGCACGGCGTCGTACTGGTCTGCGGCGGTGATCACGCCCACGTCTTTCCAGTTCTTGGCGGCGCTGCGCACCATGGCGGGGCCGCCGATGTCGATGTTCTCGATGGCGTCGGCCAGCGTGCAACCGGCCTTGGCCACTGTGGCTTCAAAGGGATACAGATTGACCACCAGCAGGTCGATGGTGTCGATGCCGTGTTCCTTCAGGGCTGCCATGTGGGCAGGCAGCTCGCGGCGGGCCAGCAGGCCGCCGTGCACCTTGGGGTGCAGGGTCTTGACGCGGCCGTCCAGCATTTCAGGGAACTGGGTGACCTCGGCCACCTCGGTCACGGGCAGGCCTTCCTTGGCCAGCAGTTGCGCAGTGCCGCCGGTGGACAGCAGCTTGATGCCCAGCGCGTGCAGGGCTTTGGCAAAGTCAACAATGCCGGTCTTGTCGGATACGGAAAGAAGTGCGTTCATGGCCATGGTGGAGGTAAAGTTTGAAGTGAAATTGGGCTCTAGCGCACGTCTGCCAAGCGCTAGCAGCTATGTTTTATATAGCAAACACCTGTCGCAGCATCAGAGCAACTTGTGCTCGACCAGCTTCTTGCGCAGGGTGTTGCGGTTCAGGCCCAGCCATTCGGCCGCGCGGGACTGGTTGTTGTCAGCGTGGCTCATCACCACTTCCAGCAGCGGCTTTTCGACCACGCGCACCAGCATGTCGTACATGCCGTCAGGCGTTTCACCGCCCAGATCGCGGAAGTAACCTTGCAGGCTTTCGCGGACGCACTCTTCTATGTGTTGTTTGCTCATGCAGGCAATCCCTCTTGTTCTTCTGTATCTGCAAGCGCGGCAGTAGCGGCGGGCATGCGGTCCATCTGGGTGCCCAGGGCATCCAGAAAATCGGCCACTGCCTGCCACTGCGCAGCGCTGTCTTCTATCGTGTTGATGTGCTGCCTGAAGGCTTCGCCGCCCGGCAAGGCGCGCAGGTACCACGCAATGTGCTTGCGGGCGCTGCGCACGCCGGTCAGCTCGCCGTACAGGCTGTAGTGGTCTTGCAAATGATCGAGCAGCAGGCGGCGCACCTCGGCCACCAGGGGTGGGGCCAGGTGCTCGCCAGTGTCCAGAAAGTGGCCAATCTCGCGGAAGATCCACGGCCGGCCCTGGGCGGCGCGGCCGATCATGATGGCGTCGGCCCCGGTGTAGGCCAGCACATCGCGCGCCTTCTCGGGCGAGGTGATGTCGCCGTTGGCCACCACGGGCACCTTCACCGCCGCTTTCACGGCGGCAATGGTGTCGTACTCGGCCTGGCCCTTGTAGCCCTGCTCGCGCGTGCGGCCATGCACCGTCAGCATCTGGATGCCGATGGATTCAAACTGGCGCGCTAGCGATACAGCGTTCTTGTGCTGCTGGCACCAGCCGGTGCGCATTTTCAGCGTGACGGGCACGTTGAACGGCGCACAGGCCTCGACCACCGCCTGCGCGATGGACACGGCCAGCGCCTCGTCCTGCATCAGGGCGGAGCCCGCCCACTTGTTGCACACCTTCTTGGCCGGGCAGCCCATGTTGATGTCGATGATCTGCGCGCCGCGCTCTACGTTGTAGACCGCCGCCTCGGCCATCATCTGCGCCTCGGTGCCGGCAATCTGTACGGCAATGGGGCCTGGCTCCCCTTCATGGTTGGCCCGGCGCGAAGTCTTGAGGCTGTTCCACAAGTCCTTGCGCGAGGTCACCATCTCGCTCACCGCGTAACCCGCCCCCAGCGCTTTGCACAGCTGGCGAAAGGGCCGGTCCGTCACACCCGCCATGGGAGCGACGAACAGACGATTCGCCAAAGAGAACTGGCCTATGTGCATGGGGGTACGGGGGTTGGCAGCGGGTGCTGAAAAAGGAGGCAGGATTGTACCTGCTCAAAATTTCAGCAACTGAAATATCCAACCGCGCGATTCAAGTGCGGCCCCAGCCCTTGCGCAGCGGGATCACGCAACCCGTTTTTGCACACAACCCGTTTTTGTTTTGTACTGCAATCACCCACCTCAGCGGGCAGCCACACTCACAGGGCTGCTGCCTTGCTGGGCAAAGTGCCACCAGGCATCGGGCAGATTGCTGAAGCGGTGCTGCGCCATCAACGTGCGCAGCCACTGGCGGTTGAATTGCACGTCGGGCGAGAAGCCGCTCGCATCCACCGACGCCGCTGCCAGCGGCACCCCGGCCGGTGTGCCCATGTCCACCTCATGCCCATCGGCCAAGGGGCCACGCACCACCTTGCTGGCTTTGAGGCCATCCACCACGGTCACCTCGACCCGCCAGGCGCCGCTGGGCCCATGGCAGCGCGCCTTCAAGGCCATGCCTTGCGCCTGCAACTGCTGCGCAATGCGCGATAACGCGGCTTGACCAGCGCGGTCTTGCTGGCAACTGCCTGCCGACTGGCCCCGCCAATCCACATCTCCCTCGGCATCGGCAGCGTGAACGGCTGCATGGCCACCAAACCCCGCTGCCAACAACCCGGCCACGAGCCAGTGCTGCCAGTGCTGCCAGAGCTGCCAGCGGGGGCGCGATGGGCGGGCTGTGTCGGGAAACATCGAAGTTGTGTGGCGGTGGGGCATGGGTTACTCCTCGTTTTTGCTTTCCAGGGTGGGCATGAGGAGAAGGTACCGAGCGACGGGCCGCCGCCCCCAGAGCGTATGCCCCGCGCCGCTGTAGGACGAGGCCGCCAAAGCGAGAAACGCGGGCGCAGAGCCCTACACTCCAACGCTATGGAAATCTGGATGCACCAGCTGCTTCACTGGCTGGCCTTGCCGCAATTCGGGCTGAGCACGGTCTTCGTGGTCTCGTTCATCTCGGCCACACTGCTGCCTTTGGGCTCCGAGCCTGCGGTGTTCGGGCTCGTCAAGCTCAACCCAGATCTTTTCTGGCCCGCGATTGGTGTGGCCACCGTGGGCAACACCCTGGGCGGTGCGGTGAGCTGGTGGATGGGCCTGGGCGCCCACAAGGCCGTGGACCGCGCCCGGGGCAGCCCCACCGAAGTGCGCGCACTGGGCTGGTTGCGCCGCTTTGGCCCCGCCGCCTGCCTGCTGAGCTGGCTGCCCGGTGTGGGTGACCCGCTGTGCGCCGTGGCCGGCTGGCTCAAGCTGCCGTTCTGGCCCTGCGTAGCCTACATGGCAGTGGGCAAGTTCTTTCGCTACCTGGTCATGACGAGCGTGCTGCTGTACTTCATGCCAGGACAGTTGGGCGGCTGAGGGCCCGCACCCAGGTCATCGGCTTCGGGGCAGCAATGCATCCCAGTCCACCGGCTGGGTGGTGTCCACATGCACCGTCAGCGCCAATTCATCGGGCGCCAAGGGCTGCAGGTGGGCCCATTGCGAATCCAGCACCGCCACATCGGCTTCTGACGCATCTTCGCCCAGGCGCTGGCGCGCCAGCACGCGCTCGCGCAGCACTGCCAGCGGCGCTTCAAAAGCCAGAATGCGGCAAGGCACCTGCAACGCCCGCGCCAGTGCCATGAACTGAGTGCGCGTGGCCGGGTTCAAGAAGGTGGCATCGACCAGCACCGGGTAGCCCGCCTTCAGCACCAGCACGGCCAGTTGCGCCAGCCGCTCGTGGGTCTGCCGCGAAGCCTGGGGGGTGTAGATGCCGCCTTCAACACCATCACTGCGCTGCCCCGCGCGCAGGCCGAACAAACGCTTGCGCTCTACATCAGCCCGCAGGCGCACCGCGCCACGCTGAGCCACCAGCGGTAACGAATGGGTGCTTTTGCCCGAGCCCGACAAGCCATACGCCAGCCACAGCACCACTGCGTTTGGCTGGGTCAGCTCCACGGCCAGCGCCAGGTAGCGTTGCAGCGTGCGCTGCGCCTCGTCTATCAGCGCAGCATGGGCCGCCTGTGCTGCGCTATCGACGCGCTGCGCTTGCAGCTGCGTCCACTGCAAGCCCGCCACACGGGCCCGCACCAGCGCGCGGTACACACGGTAGTAGCCCAGCACCTGCAGGCCTTCGTAATCGCCCGTGTGCTCCAGCCATCGGTTCACGCAGCGCCAGGCCAGGTCAGGCCGGCCACGCGCTTGCAAGTCCATCGCCAAAAAGGCCAGGTCGGCCATGCAGTCAATCCAGCGCAGATCGGGGTTGAACTCCAGCGCATCAAACAACTGCGGTTGGCCGTCAATCCAGGCAATGTTGGCCAGGTGCAGATCGCCATGGCACTCGCGCACATGGCCACCGCGCCAACGTTGGGCCCACACTTCTTTCAACGCGATCTGCTGCACGGCGCACCACTGTTCCAGCCGCTGCAAGTCGCCCATCTGCCCCGGTGCCACCTCCGGCAGCACCAAGGCCAGCGCGGTAAGGCATTCACGCACCGGCGCGGTGGCAGCATGCTCGGGTGATGGCGCCGCCAGCGCCCCGCCCAGCTGCGCCATGTCTGCCACGGCTGCCTGCGTGTGCAGCCTGGCCACCTGCTCGGCCAGGGCATCCATGTCTTCGTCTGCCACGCATCCCGCCTCCAGCCTGCGGCTGAGCAAGGCCTGCTGGTCAAAGCGGCGCATCAGCACCGCGGGCTCCGCCCCTGCGGCATCCCCTGCCGCCCAGGGCTTCACCCGCCAGGGCCGGGCCTCGCTGCCGTCGCCCTCCACGCCCACCACGTCCAGGTACATGTGTGGGGCCGTGCGGCGATTGATGCGCAGCTCTTCCTGGCACGCGGCCAAGCGCAGTGCGGCCGTGCTGAAGTCCAGAAAATCCAGCGCCAAAGGCTTCTTGAACTTGTACACATGCCCACCCACCAGCAGCAGCCACGAGATGTGCGTTTCGATGCACTCCACGGTGCAGCCCGCATAGCCCCAGCCCTCCGGGTGATGCTGCAGTTGATGCACACGCTGTTGCGCAGCGGCGTAGGCATCCTCCAGCGCAGACCTGGCAATGTGCTGCCGCGCAAAGGAGTCAGAAGGAGCGAGATGGGTGGGCTTGGAAAACTCAGACACGAGCAAAAGGCCGCAGGCCGTGCAGCCAGGCAACAAGATGGCCCCAGTGTGCGCGTGGTGCGGCGGCTGTCAACCCGACTGCGCTAACCGACCGCAGGTGGATGGCTCAACACCTATCGCAGCCCAATCAATTGCTATCAATTAAATAGCGCCTTGCGCTTTCCAGATAAGCGCTAGCGCCCAATTTCAATTAAAAAGTGAAATCAAGCCTGCAACCCGGTCGCCCATAAAAAAGCCCCGCTTCGGCGCAATGCCAGTCAGTTAAGCCCGCAGGCGGCTTGATCCAGTAAAAGGGAGCGTGTTCAACACGTTCCCTTTTTTCTTGATGAGCCTGCTTGCAAACGCCTTGCGCCAGACCCTGCCCCGAGTACCTGATCGCCTCGAGCAGCTCAGCGCGTTGATAGACCCTGCCTGGATCGCACAGGCGCTGGGGACCAGCGGCAAGGCCTCCATCCGCCGGCGCAAGCTGCCTGCCGAACATGCCGTGTGGCTTGTGATCGGACTGGCGCTGTTTCGCGACCGGCCACTGTGGCAGGTGGTGCAGCAGCTGGATTTGAGCCTGGATGGACAAGCGCCGCCTGCACCGAGTGTCAGCGTGCAAGCCCGCCAGCGCCTGGGCGAGGAGCCTCTGGCCGAGCTGTTCGCTCTACTGACCCAAGCCTGGAGCCGTCCTGCGGTGAATGTGCGCCAGCCACTGCGCGTACTGGCTGTGGATGGTGTGGTCTGGTCGGCGCCGGACACCCCTGAGAATCGAGTCGAACTGGGCAGCTGCAGCAACCAGCATGGCCTCTCGCCCTGGCCGCAGATCCGCGCCACTTGCCTGATGGACACACACAGCCACGAGATGCTTGATGCCAAGCTCGGCGCCATGGACTGCGGCGAATTGAGCCTGGCAGCGCAGTTGCGCGGCGAGGATCACTCGGTGACCCTGTTCGACCGGGCGTACTTCTCGGCCGCGTTCCTGTTGGACTGGCAGGCTGCGGGTACGCAGCGCCACTGGTTGATGCGCGCGCGGGACAATCTGCGCCATGAGATCGTCCAGCAACTGGCGTGCGGCGATGCGCTGATCCGCATGCCGGTGTCCCCACAAGCGCGCAAGGCACACCCGCATCTGCCCAGCCACTGGCAGGCACGCCTGATCGAGGTGAGCGTGGGTGGACGGCTGCGCCGCTTCATCACATCCTTGCCGTGTCCCCGCACGCATCCGGCGCAGGAGCTGGCCGAGCTCTACCACCAGCGCTGGGAGATCGAGTTGGGGTTCCGGGAGATCAAGCAGACCCTGCAGGAGGGTGAGCCGGTGCTGCGCAGCAAGCAGCCCGCGCTGGTGCGCCAGGAGCTGTGGGGCGTGCTGATCGCCTACACGCTGCTGCGCCGCTGGATGCGCGAGATGGCAGCGCACGTCCAAGTCGAGCCCCAGCGCATCAGCTTCCACACAGCCAGCTACGCCATCGTGAACTTACTGGCGGTCCCCAGCCTGGACTCTGCCGGCACCTTGCCCAAGCAGTTGGCAGCCCTGCTGGCGCAATCGCGACACTTCGTGCTGCGGCCACGCCGCACTGGGCGCCGCTTCCCAAGGGTCGTCAAAAAACGCGCTTCCAAATTCCCAACGAAAAAATGCCAGTCAGCTCTTAACTGACTGGCATTGCGCCATGGCGGGGCTGGATCGACGGCCAAGGGGCAGAAACTCTGCCGCGCAGTGGCTTAGCAGGCCGTTGAAAAATCCTTCGCCGCCGCCCGTGTGGGCCGCTACGATCTGAAGCCATCCAAGAACGACCCAGACAAGAAAGATGAGAGGCAACCAAGACTTCCAGGGGGCGATGTTCAGCTACATCAGCCTTGAAGAGCGCGTGCCAGCGGCACACCCGCTGCGCAAGTTGCGCGCCGTGGTCGATGCGCTGCTGGCGACGATGCACAGCGAGTTCGAAGCGGTGTATGCCCGCCGCGGGCGCCCCTCGGTGCCGCCCGAGATGCTGCTCAAGGCCTTGCTGCTGCAGATCCTGTTCTCCATCCGCAGCGAGCGCCAACTGGTCGAGGCGGTCAACTACAACCTGCTGTACCGCTGGTTCGTGGGCCTGAACATCGAAGACAAGGTCTGGGACCACTCCACCTTCAGCGCCAACCGCGAACGCTTGTTCAACGAAGACCTCGCCCGTGCCTTCTTCGAGCGCGTCAAGCTCAGCGCCCAGTGGGGGCGGCTTGCCAGCGACGAGCACTTCAGCGTGGACGGCACGCTCATCGAAGCCTGGGCCTCGCACAAGAGCTTCAAGCGCAAAGACGATGACAGCGACACGCCGCCCGGACGCAATCCCGAGGTGGACTTCAAAGGACAGGAGCGCTGCAACGACACCCACCAAAGCACCACGGACGCTGATGCACGGTTGTTCAAGAAGAGCGCGGGTGACAAGTCCCGCCTGTGCCACATGGGGCACATCCTCATGGAAAACCGCAACGGGCTGATCGTGGATGTTGAGATCACCCACGCCAGTGGCACCGCCGAGCGCGAAGCGGCGCTGGCCATGCTGGGGCGCCGGGGCAACAGGAACAAGCGGGCCACGGTCGGGGCCGACAAGGGCTACGACAGCAAGGCCTTCATCAAGGGCTGCCGCCGGCTTTTGGTCACGCCACACGTGGCGGCCAAGGACAAGCACTCGGCGGTCGACGCCAGAGTCACGCGGCACGAGAGCTACAAGACCAGCCTGAAGGTGCGCAAGCGCATCGAGGAGGCCTTTGGCTGGATCAAGACCGTGGGTGGTCTGGCCAAGACCAAGCTGATCGGTCAGGCCAAGCTCGCGGGCCAGGCGCTGCTGTGCTTTGCCACCTACAACCTGGTGCGCATGGGCAGTCTGGGTGGCTGGTGGGACGCGCATCATGCGTGAGCCATGGGATACGTGCGCCCGAAACGGGCAAAACGGCCTGCAAACAGGCCGAAATGGCCCTCGCATTCGCTTCGTAGGCGCGTCTGGACGACTCGCTTCTTCGAAATCCACGACCCTGGCGCGTTCGATGAGCATTTTTTCAACGGCCTGTTAGACGTTGAACAGGAAGTTCAGCACGTCGCCGTCCTTGACCACGTATTCCTTGCCTTCGGCGCGCATCTTGCCCGCGTCCTTCGCGCCCTGCTCACCCTTGTATTGGATGAAGTCTTCAAACGCGATGGTCTGGGCGCGGATGAAGCCGCGCTCGAAGTCGCCGTGGATCACGCCTGCGGCTTGGGGGGCGGTGTCGCCCACATGAATAGTCCAGGCGCGCACTTCCTTCACTCCGGCGGTGAAGTAGGTTTGCAGGCCCAGCAGCTTGAAGCCAGCGCGGATCAGGCGGTTCAGGCCGGGCTCATCCTGGCCCATTTCAGCCAGGAACATGTCGCGGTCTTCGTCGCTCATTTCGGACATTTCCGACTCGATCTTTGCGCAGATGGCCACCACGGGCGCATTCTGCGCAGCGGCGTATTCCTTCAGGCGATCGAGCAGCGGGTTGTTTTCAAAGCCGTCTTCGCTCACGTTGCCCACGAACATGGCGGGCTTGGAGGTGATGAGGCAGAACTGCTTGAGCAGGGGAGCATCTTCCTTGCTCACTTCCACCGTGCGGGCGGGCTTGCCTTCGTTCAGCGCGGCCTGGATGGGCGTGACCAGCGAAACGATCTTGGCGGCTTCCTTGTCGTTGCCCGACTTGGCGGCCTTGCTGTAGCGGTTCAGGGCTTTTTCAACGGTGCCCAGGTCGGCCAGGCACAGTTCGGTCTGGATGACTTCGATGTCGGCGATCGGATCCACACGGCCGGCCACGTGGATCACGTTGGGATCTTCAAAGCAGCGCACCACGTTGACGATGGCGTCGGTTTCGCGGATGTGGGCCAGGAACTGGTTGCCCAGGCCCTCACCCTTGCTGGCGCCCGCCACCAGGCCAGCGATGTCCACAAACTCGACGATGGCGGGAACGATGCGCTCGGGCTGGATGATCTCGGCCAGCTGCTGCAGGCGCGGATCGGGCACTTCCACCACGCCGGTGTTGGGCTCGATGGTGCAGAACGGGTAGTTCTCGGCGGCAATGCCTGCCTTGGTCAGCGCGTTGAAGAGGGTGGACTTGCCCACGTTGGGCAGGCCCACGATGCCGCATTTGAGGCTCATGGAAATTCCTTGTGAATCACCCCTGCAGCGCGCCCTGGGCCTGAAGGCCAGGTGGCGCATGCGAGCCATCGCCGTGTGGGGCGACAGCCCTGGAGGGGCTGGATGAAGACACTGCGCTGCAAAAGCCGGTCAAATCCGGCGATTTGCGCTTGCGGTGCCTTGGGTGCGGCGCGGATTTTAACCTTGGGCGGCCCAACGCACCGGCTCGGCCCCGCAGCCCGCGACAGGATCAGAACAACACGCGGCTACGCAGGGTGCCTGTGACCCCGGCCAGTTTGTCCAGCGCCAGCGGGGAAGAGGCTGCGTCGATATCGATCACCACGTAGCCGATCTTCTCGTTGGTTTGCAGGTACTGGGCCGCCACGTTGATCTGGTTGTCGGAAAAAATGCGGTTGATTTCCGACAGCACCCCCGGCACGTTGCGGTGGATGTGCAGCAGGCGGTGCTTGCCCGCGTGCGCGGGCAGCGCCACTTCAGGGAAGTTGACGGACGAGGTGCTGGTTCCGTTGTCGCTGTACTTCACCAGCTTCTCGGCCACCTCGGTGCCGATGTTGGCCTGCGCTTCCATGGTGGAGCCACCGATGTGGGGAGTGAGGATGACATTGTCCAGCCCGCGCAGGGGCGACAGGAACTCGTCCTTGTTGGTGCGCGGCTCGACCGGGAACACGTCAATCGCCGCGCCAAGCAGCTTCTTGGCTTTGAGCGCGTCGGCCAGGGCATCGATATCCACCACCGTGCCGCGTGCGGCGTTGATGAGGATGCCGCCGGGCTTCATCGCCGCAATTTCGGCCGCGCCAATCATGCCCTCGGTCGATGGCAACTCGGGCACATGCAGGCTGACGATGTCGCTTTGGGCCAACAGGTCGTGCAGCTTGGCCACCTGGCGCGCATTGCCCAGCGGCAGCTTGCTCACCACGTCGTAAAACGCCACCTGCATGCCCAATGCTTCAGCCAGCACTGACAACTGCGTGCCGATGGAGCCGTAGCCGACGATGCCCAGCGTCTTGCCACGGATTTCGTAGGCGTTCTCGGCCGACTTGAGCCAGCCGCCACGGTGGGCCACGGCATTCTTTTCGGGCACGCCGCGCAGCAGCAAGATGGCCTCTGCCAGCACCAGTTCGGCCACCGAGCGGGTGTTGGAATACGGGGCGTTGAAGACGGCAATGCCCCGCTCGCGCGCAGCGTTCAGATCCACCTGGTTGGTACCGATGCAAAAACATCCTACAGCGACCAGCTTGTGCGCGTGGGCAAACACGTCCTCGGTCAACTGGGTGCGCGAGCGAATGCCCACAAAGTGCACATCCGCAATCTTGCGCTTGAGTTCCTCGTCGGGCAGCGCGCCAGAGATGGCTTCGATCTGCGTGTACCCAGCGGAACGCAGCACGTCCACCGCAGAGGGGTGAATGCCCTCCAGCAATAAAAATTTGATCTTGCTTTTGTCCAGCGATTGCGCGGTCATGAAGGTCCCTGTTCAGTGGATGGAAGGGGGCTGGGGCAGATTTACCTTGGCTAGCACAAGCATGGTGCAATGCACAAGACCTTGCAACTCGGGGCAAATCCACCCTGAAACTGTCATGGAAACGTCACAATTGGACACACCGCCCGGCCCTCAACGGGTTTTTACCGTTGTAATCGGCCGGACAACCGTGGGACAACGACACATGTTTGACACATTTCGTGCCTAGCATCGGCCGCTTTGTGCCCAGCGTCATCTTTGGAGAGATATCAATGCAACTGAAGAAATTGGCATTGACTGCCGCCATCGCCTTCGGCGCCTGTGTTCCCGCACACGCCCAGACGGAAATTCAATGGTGGCATTCCATGAGCGCCGCTTTGGGCGACTGGGTGAATGACCTGGCCAAGCAATACAACGCAAGCCAAACCAAGTACAAGATCGTGCCCACCTACAAGGGCACGTATGACGAATCGATGACAGCCGGTATTGCCGCCTTCCGCGCTGGCAATGCACCCCACATCATTCAGGTGTTTGAAGTGGGCACCGCCACCATGATGGCCAGCAAGGGCGCCATCGTGCCCGCAGGCAAGGTGATGAGCGATGCGGGCTTCAAGTTCGACCCCACCTCGTACGTGTCGGCAGTGGCCGGTTACTACACCGCGCCCAACGGCCAGATGCTGAGCTACCCGCTCAACAGCTCCACCACCATCTTCTATTACAACAAGGACGCCTTCAAGAAGGCCGGTCTGGACGCCAACAAGCCTCCCAAGACCTGGCCTGAAGTGTTTGAAGCCGCCTCCAAGCTCAAGGCCAGCGGCCACAGCTGCCCGTTCACCACCAGCTGGATCAGCTGGACGCAGCTCGAGAGCTTCTCGCTGTGGCACAACACGCTGTTCGCCAGCAAGAACAATGGCTTTGACGGCAACGATGCCCAGCTGCAGATCAACACCCCGCTGCACGTGCGCCACTTTGAAAACCTGGCCAAGGCTTCGAAGGACGGCAGCTTTGTGTACAAGGGCCGCGGCAACGCAGCGGACGCATCCTTCCCATCGGGTGAGTGCGCGATGATCACCGGCTCGTCCGGTCTGTACGCCCGCGTGGCCAAGGAAGCCAAGTTTGCCTACGGCATCTCGACCCTGCCTTACTACGCTGACGTGAAGGGCGCGCCCCAGAACACCGCCATTGGTGGTGCCAGCCTGTGGGTGATGGCCGGCAAGAAGGCCGAAGAGTACAAGGGCGTTGCCGACTTCCTGAACTTCCTGAACGACACCAAGGTGCAAGCCGCCAGCCACCAGCGCACCGGCTATCTGCCTGTGACCATGGGCGCTTACAAGCTCACCGAAGCCTCCGGTTTCTATGAAAAGAACCCAGGCACCGATGTGGCCGTGACACAGATGATTCGTAAGGCAACCGACAAGTCGCGCGGCATTCGTCTGGGCAACTTCGTTCAGGTTCGCGCCATCATCGACGAGGAAACCGAACAAATCTGGTCGGGCAAGAAGACTCCCAAGGAAGCCCTGGACACAGCCGTGACCCGTGGCAACGAGCAACTGGCCCGTTTCGCACGCGCTAACCGCTAATTTTTATCGCCCCCGTTGATGGGGCCCGACTCTCCAGGCATTCCCCTGGGTTTCTGGGCTTCATCGTTGGCCCGCACCCCTCGCAAACACCGGTTTGCATGGGCTGCGGGCTGTTTTGTTCAGACTGATCCGATATGGAAAAACGCGTTTTATTCCGCTCTGCATGGCTGCCGTGGGTGCTTTTGCTACCCCAGCTGGTCGTGATCAGCGTCTTCTTCTTCTGGCCGGCGGGCCAGGCGCTGGTGCAATCTTTCCAAATGCAAGATGCCTTTGGCATGTCCACCGAATGGGTGGGGCTGGAAAACTTCCGCAACCTGTTTGAAGACCCGAGCTATCTCGCCTCGTTCAAGACGACGGCATTTTTCTCGATCGCCGTCGCGGTCTCGGGCATCGCCATCTCGCTGGTGCTGGCCATCTTTGCAGACCGCATCGTGCGCGGCGCCCTGGTGTACAAAACCGCACTGCTGCTGCCTTATGCGGTGGCCCCTGCCGTGGCGGGCGTGCTGTGGATGTTCATGTTCTCCCCCTCGCTGGGCGTGGTGGCGTATCTGCTGCGCCAGTCGGGGTTTGACTGGAACCACTTGCTCAACTCCGACCACGCCATGACGCTGATCGTGATTGCGGCCGTGTGGAAGCAGATCTCCTACAACTTCCTGTTCTTCCTGGCAGGGCTGCAGTCCATCCCCAAGTCGCTGATTGAAGCGGCCGCGATTGATGGCGCTGGCCCATGGCGCCGGTTCTGGAGTATCCAGTTCCCGCTGCTGTCGCCCACCACGTTCTTCCTGCTGGTGATCAACGTGGTCTATGCCTTCTTCGACACCTTCGCCATCGTGGACTCCACCACGCAGGGCGGCCCTGGGCAAGACACCTCGATCCTGGTCTACAAGGTCTATCACGATGGCTTCAAGGCCATGGACATGGGCGGATCGGCCGCGCAATCGGTGGTGCTGATGGCCATCGTGGTGGTGCTCACCGTGGTCCAGTTCCGCTACGTCGAGAAGAAAGTGCAGTATTGAAATGGTTGAACGCAGTCCTTTTCTCAAGGCGTTCTCGCACCTGATCATGGTGCTGGGCGTCATCATCGTGGGCTTCCCGCTGTACCTGGCGTTTGTGGCGTCCACCCACACTGCGCAAGACATCGTGCAGGTGCCCATGCCCATGCTGCCCGGCAGCAACTTCTGGGAAACCTACAAAACCGCGCTGTTCGGCGGCGGCTCGGGCCCTGGCTCCAGCGCCCCGGTGGCGCACATGATGTGGGTGAGCTTCGTGACGGCTATGGTCATCACCGTGGGCAAGATCGCCATCTCGCTGCTGTCGGCGTTCGCCATCGTGTACTTCCGCTTCCCCTTCAAGGGCATCTGCTTCTGGCTGATCTTCATCACGCTGATGCTGCCCGTGGAAGTGCGCATTGGCCCCACGTACCAGGTGGTGTCCAACCTGGGCATGCTCAACACCTATGCGGGCCTGACGGTGCCGCTGATCGCGTCGGCCACGGCCACCTTCCTGTTCCGCCAGTTTTTCCTGACGGTGCCGGACGAGCTGGTCGAAGCCGCGCGCATTGATGGTGCCGGCCCCATGCGCTTCTTCAAGGACATTCTGGTGCCGCTGTCGCGCACGTCCATCGCCGCGCTGTTCGTGATCCAGTTCATCTACGGCTGGAACCAGTACCTGTGGCCGCTCTTGGTGACCACCTCGGAAGACATGTACCCCGTGGTGATCGGCATCAAACGCATGATTGCGGGCGGCGACACCGGCAACGAATGGAACGTGGTGATGGCCACCGCCCTACTCGCCATGCTGCCCCCCGCCCTGGTGGTGGTGTTCATGCAGCGCTGGTTCGTCAAGGGCCTGGTCGATACAGAAAAATAAACGAAATCTGCCGCTAGCGCTTATATATAAAGCGCTAGCAGCTATAAATTTAAGAGCAAAATGGCATCCATCTCTCTTCGCAACATCATCAAGCGCTACGGCCACGGCCCCAAGGCCAACCAGGTCATCCATGGCGTGAACGCTGAAATCAAGGACGGCGAATTCGTCGTCATCGTCGGGCCCTCGGGCTGCGGCAAATCCACGCTGCTGCGCATGGTGGCCGGACTGGAAGAAATCTCCGGCGGCGAGCTGTACATCGGCAACCGCATGGTGAACGACCTGGAACCCGCCCAGCGCGACATCGCCATGGTGTTCCAGAACTACGCGCTGTACCCGCACATGACGAACTTCGAGAACATGGCCTATGGCCTGAAGATCGCCAAGGTGCCCAAGGAGGAAATCAAGGCGCGTGTGGACAAGGCCGCCAAGATTCTGGAACTGGGCCACCTGCTGGAGCGCAAGCCCCGCGAACTCTCCGGCGGCCAGCGCCAGCGCGTGGCCATGGGCCGCGCCATCGTGCGCCAGCCGCAGGTGTTCCTGTTCGACGAGCCCCTGTCCAACCTCGACGCCAAGCTGCGTGCACAAACGCGCCTCGAAATCCAGAAGCTGCACCGCGAGCTGGGCATCACCAGCCTGTTTGTCACGCACGACCAGGTCGAGGCCATGACGCTGGCGCAGCGCATGATCGTGATGAACGCAGGCAACATGGAACAGTTTGGCACGCCCGAAGAGGTCTACCACACGCCTGCGTCCACCTTCGTCGCAAGCTTCATTGGCTCGCCGCCCATGAACCTGCTCAAGCACGCGCCCAACAGCAAGCCCGGCACCATCCTGGGCATCCGCCCCGAGCACATGGACATTGGCGACACCGGCTGGGAAGTGCGCGTGGACACCATCGAGCTGCTGGGCGCCGAGCGCCTGGTGTACGCCACCATGGGCCAGGACACGCTGATCGTGCGCATCGACGAAGGTCGCCCCTCGCCCAAGCCTGGCGACGCCATCCGCGTGGCGCCCCGCGAAGACCGCCTGCACTGGTTCAACGCGGAAACCGGCAAGCGCATCTGAGCGCGCGCACAACGCACTAGCGCCACCATGGCAGGCATTCACGCCACCGTGCCCGTGCTGGCATCGCTGGACCTGGCGGAGTCCCGGCAGTTCTACACCGAACGGCTGGGCTTCGATTGTCTGCACGCATCGGCCGACTACCTGATGCTGCGGCGCGATGGCTGTGAGCTGCACCTGTGGCACTGCGCCGAGCGCCACATCGCCGAGAACACCTCGTGCTACGTGCGGGGCGACACCGCCGCCCTGCATGCCGACTTTGCGCAACGCGGCCTGCTGGTAGAGCCCCCGCAAGTGCGCGACTGGGGCATGCGCGAGTTCTATGTCATCGACCCCCACGGCAACCTGCTCAAGTTTGGCGAACCCGCTTGAACCGAACTGAGCCCGCCAACCACTGCCCTCCCCCTTCGCACCATGAACGCGATCACCGCTTCCCACTGGCCCTACCCCCGCTGGATTGCCCACCGTGGCGCCGGCAAGCTGGCCCCTGAAAACACCTTGGCCGCCTTCCGCCTGGGCGCACAGCACGGCTACCGCATGTTTGAATGCGACGCCAAGCTGAGCGCGGACGGCGTGCCCTTTTTGCTGCACGACGCCACGCTGGAGCGCACCACCAACGGCCGTGGCACTGGCGGCGACCTGCCGCTGGGCGCGCTTGCGCAACTCGATGCGGGCAGTTGGCATTCACGCGCCTACGCTGGCGAGGCCGTGCCCACGCTGGAGGCGCTGGCCCGCTTTTGCATCGCCAACGGTTACTTTCTGAACATCGAGATCAAACCCACGCCAGGGCAGGAAGAAACCACCGGGCGCGTGGTGGGCGAAACCGCAGCGCGGCTCTGGCAGGGCCAGGCCGTGCCCCCGCTGTTCTCGTCTTTCAAGCCCGACGCGCTGGCAGGCGCACAGGCCACCGCAGCCCACATTCCGCGCGCCTTGCTGCTCGATACGCTGTGGGATGGATGTCTGGACACCGCTCGCCGCCTGGGCTGTGTGGCCCTCGTGTGCAACCACGCGCTGTGGGACGCCGCACTGGTCGCCCAGGTGAAAGGCATGGGCATGCGCACATTGAGCTACACCGTCAACGACGACTGGGCCGCCGAGCGCTTGATTGCTTTGGGCACGGACGGCATCATCACCGACCGCGTGGATCTGTTTTCGCCCGCCACGCCATAGGGGGCATCTTCCAACCAACGCGGCCCTGAGCGAGCGCCACCGTGGAACCGGCTTTGCCGGGCTACCGGTGGCCCCCCCCCCAGGGGAGAGGCGCGCAGCGCCTCAGGGAATCAATCCAGCTTCGCGCCCGACTTCTTCACCGCGTCGGCCCAACGTGGCATTTCAGCGGCCAGGAACTTGGCAAAGTCATCCGCGCCCAGGAAGGCAGGATCCGCGCCCTGGCTCACCATGCGGCTTTTCACTTCAGGCGACTGCATCACCTGGCCAAACGCATCGCTGAGCTTGGCCACCACATCCTTGGGCGTGCCCGCAGGCGCCAGGAATCCATAAAAGCCCACCACCTCAAAGCCTTTGAGGCCGCTCTCGATCACTGTGGGCACATCAGGCAAGGCGGGGTTGCGGGCGCGGCTGGTCACCGCCAGGGCGCGCACCTTCCCTTGCTTGTGGTACGCCGCGGCCTGCGGAATGCTCTCTGCCATGAACTGCACCTGCCCGCCCATCAGGTCGGTGAACGCGGGGGCACTGCCGCGGTAGGGGATATGCACCATGAACAGGCCCGTGGCCGTCTTGAACATTTCAGGCACCAGGTGGCTGATGCCGCCATTGCCTGCCGAGCCATAGTTGATCTGCCCTGGCTTGGACTTGGCATAGGCCATGAATTCCTGCAGATTCTTGGCTGGCACATTCGGGTTCACCAGCAGGGCCAAAGGCTGCATCGCGGTGCGTGCAATCGGCGTGAAATCCTTGAGCGTGGCGTACGGCAGGCGGCTGTACAACGCCGGATTGATCACCATCACACCCGTGTTGGCCAGCATCAGGGTGTGGCCGTCGGGCGGCGCCTTCATCACGTCTTGCGCGCCCACCGTGCCGCCGGCGCCGGCCTTGTAGTCCACCACCACGGGCTGGCCCAGCACGGCCTGCAGTTTGTCGGTCAGCAAGCGGGCATGCTGGTCCAGCGGCCCCCCTGCTGGAAAGCCGACCACGATGCGCACGGGCTTGGTAGGAAATCCGTGCACAGCAGCCGTCCAGGCCAAGGCTGCGCCCACCAACAGGGTGCGAAAGGTACTCATGGGGTGTCTCCGTTGTTGTAAATCTGTCAAGTTGCGATGGTAAAAGCAGAATGGCAGGCTTAGAGCGGCTAACAAAACTGTTCTGGCGTCGTTGCCGCGTCTTGTCGTGCTACGCGTACTGCCTGCGACGCGGCGCCCAGCCAGAACCGCTTCGCTGAGTTTTGTTAGCCGCTCTTAACAGCCGCCGCGCTGAGCAATGCAAACGCTTATTTGCGCCACAGGCGCTGGCCTACTGCGTGCGATGTGGCGCAGGCCAGCACCAAGGCGCCGTAAGTCAGCATCTTGCCGTCGCGGCCGGTGATCCACAGCCCCGCCAGCAGCACGGCCGAGCACACCGCAAAGTCCAGCAGCCACTGCGCGCTGCGCCCCAGCCCGCGCGAGCTGCGCAGCACCAGGGGGCCCAGCATGGCCATGAAGAGAGCCATCCAGAATGCCGGCGCCAAAAAGTTCAGAAGGTGGTTGAGGCTGTCGAGCGGACCCATGTGCGCAATTGACCCAGATCAAGGCATACCCATGCTGGGAGCCGCGAAGAAGGTAACGATTTTATAATCCGCCACTATGGCAGTCTGGGCCCTCGGCATCAACCACACCACCGCGCCGCTCGATCTGCGTGGCAGGTTTGCGTTCGCGCTCGACCAGATCGCGCCTACCTTGCAGGGTTTGCGCCAGTCGCTGGGGCAGTCGCTCAGCCACCCGGGGGTGGAAACCGCCATCATTTCCACCTGCAACCGCACCGAAATTTACTGCGCTGGCCAGCAGCCCGCGCTCGACCATACCTTGGGCTGGCTCGCCCACAGCGGCGGCGTGAGCCCCGCGCTGCTGCGTTCGCACTCCTACACTTTGGAAGACAGCCTCGTTGCCCGCCATGCGTTCCGCGTGGCCAGTGGGCTCGATTCCATGGTGCTGGGCGAGGCGCAGATCCTGGGCCAGATGAAGGACGCCGTGCGCGCTGCTGAAACGGCTGGCGCTTTGGGCACGACGCTCAACCAGCTCTTTCAGCGCAGCTTTGCCGTGGCCAAGGAGGTGCGCAGCAGCACCGAGATTGGCGCCCACAGCATCAGCATGGCGGCAGCTGCGGTGCGCCTGGCCAGCCAGCTGTTTGAAGACCTCACCGAAATCAAGGTACTGTTCGTGGGCGCCGGCGAGATGATCGAGCTGTGCGCCACGCACTTTGCCGCCAAGAACCCCAAGGCCATTGCCATTGCCAACCGCACGCTGGAGCGCGGTGAAAAGCTCGCCACCCGCTTTGGCGGCGAGGTGATGCGCCTGGCCGACCTGCCCGAGCGCCTGCACGAGTTTGACGCTGTCATCAGCTGCACGGCCAGCAGCCTGCCCATCATCGGTCTGGGTGCTGTGGAACGCGCCCTGAAGAAGCGCCGCCACCGCCCCATCTTCATGGTGGACCTGGCCGTGCCGCGCGACATCGAACCCGAAGTCAAGGCTCTGGGCGACGTGTACCTGTACACCGTGGACGACCTGGCCACCGTGGTGCAAACCGCGCAGGCCAACCGCCAGGCTGCTGTGGCCCAGGCGGAGGCCATCATCGACGCGGGCGTGCAGAGCTTCATGCACTGGATGGAGCTGCGCAGCCCCGCCACCGCTGCGGGTGGCGTGGTGCCGCTGATCCAGCAGCTCAACGCGCAAGCCGACGAATGGCGCGCCGCCGAGATCGCGCGCGCCAAGAAGCTGCTGGCCAAGGGCGAAGACGTGGATGCGGTGCTGGAAGCCCTGTCGCGTGGCCTCACGCAAAAAATGCTGCACGGCACCTTGGCCGAGCTGCGCGCGGGCGACGCGGAAATGCGCGCCCAGACGGCACAGACCGTCTCACGCCTGTTCCTGCGCTCGCAAAGCAAAAACAGCCAGTAGCGGCGCCTGCCCGCTCACTCGCAGCCCCGATTTCAAGCCAAATCGGCCTCCAGCGCTTGATACATAAGCGCTAGCAGCTACCAAATTCGTAGCACCTTCTTTTTCAGACCCCATGAAACCCTTTCTCCGAAACCAACTGGAGCGCTATGCACAGCGCCTGGGCGAGCTGGACTTCCTGCTCTCGCGCGAAGACATCATGAGCGACATGGCGCAGTACCGGCGCATCTCCGTCGAGCATGCCGAGGTCACGCAGATCGCAGGCCGCTACGCCCGCTACCAGCAGCGCGAGGCCGATCTGGCCGGTGCGCGAGAAATGCTTTCCGACCCCGACATGGCCGAAATGGCGCAGGAGGAAATCGCTAGCGCCGAAGCTGAACTGGTGCAGCTGGAGGACGAACTGCAGCGCCTGCTTTTACCGAAGGACCCCGACGACGCGCGCAACGCCTTCGTCGAAATCCGCGCAGGCACGGGCGGTGACGAGTCAGCCTTGTTCGCAGGCGATTTGACCCGCATGTACACCCGCTATGCCGCCACCCAGGGCTGGAAGGTGGAGGTGATGAGCGCCAACGAAAGCGAGCTGGGCGGCTACAAGGAGATCGTGCTGCGCATTGAAGGCCAGCCCGGTACGGGCCCCTCCGGTAGCGGTGTCTACGGCGCGCTCAAGTTCGAATCCGGTGGTCACCGCGTGCAGCGTGTGCCCGCCACCGAAACCCAAGGCCGCATCCACACCAGCGCCTGCACCGTGGCGGTGATGCCCGAGCCCGACGAGCACCAGGCCATCACACTGAACCCGGCGGACCTGCGCATCGACACCTTCCGCGCCAGCGGCGCGGGCGGGCAGCACATCAACAAGACGGACTCTGCCGTGCGCGTGGTGCACTTGCCCACCGGCATCGTGGCCGAATGCCAGGACGGCCGCAGCCAGCACAGCAACAAGGCCAAGGCGCTGCAGGTGCTGCAAGCGCGCATTCAGGAAAAGGAACGCAGCGAGCGCGCCGCCAAGGAGGCCGCGCTGCGCAAGGGCCTGATCGGCAGCGGCGACCGCAGCGACCGCATCCGCACCTACAACTTCCCGCAGGGGCGGCTGACGGACCACCGCATCAACCTCACGCTGTACAAGCTGCTGGCTGTGTTGGAAGGCGACTTGGGCGATGTGCTGCAAGCACTGCAACACGCCCGTGAGGCAGAGCAACTGGAAGAGCTGGAAAAGGGTGCGGGTGTGTAACACCTGCAGCAGGATTCCGGTGCAGTCTGCAGCCCCTTCAAGCCTTTTAGGGCTCTAGCGCTTATCCAGCAAGCGCCACCAGCTATCAAAAACAGAGCAATTGTGAACACCCCCAACCTCACCCAGGCTTTGGCCCAGGCCCACGCGCTGGGCCTGCCCCGCATCGACGCGCAACTGCTGCTGCTGCACGCACTGGGGCGCCCCGACGCGGGCCGTGCCTGGCTGCTGGCACACGACACGGACGCGATGGACGGGGCCACGCACACGCAGTTCATCGCCCTGTGCCAGCGCCGCGTGGCGGGTGAGCCCGTGGCCTACCTCACCGGGCGCAAGGAGTTTTACGGCCTGCCGCTACAGGTGGATGCCCGCGTGCTGGACCCTCGCCCCGACACCGAAACGCTGGTGGACTGGGCGCTGGAAGCCATCGCCCCCCTGCCCGCCCCGCGTGTGGCCGATCTGGGCACGGGCAGTGGCGCCATTGCGCTGGCACTGCAAAGCCAGCGGCCCACGGCACAGGTGCTGGCGGTGGATGCCAGCGCCGACGCCTTGGTGGTGGCCCAGGCCAACGCACAGCGGCTGGGCCTGCCCGTGCGCTTTGCGCACGGCAACTGGCTGCGCGGGGTAGAGAGCGTGTTCGACGCCATCGTGTCCAACCCGCCCTACATCGCCAGCGCAGACCCGCACCTGGCCGCGCTGCAGCACGAGCCGCTGCAGGCACTGGCCAGCGGCAGCGACGGGCTGGCCGACATTCGCACCATCGTGGCCCAGGCACCCACGCGGCTGGCACCGGGCGGCTGGCTGCTGCTGGAACATGGCTACGACCAAGCCGAACCCGTGCACGCGCTGCTAGTCGCCCAAGGGTTTGTGCAGGTGCAAAGCCGCAATGACCTTGCCGGCATCGCGCGCTGTACGGGCGGGCAGTGGCCGACAGTGAAATAATCCCCCCCAACGCGGGCTCACAGCATTTTTTGTCCGCCTCTTTTTCAAGGAGTACCCCATGAGCGACACCCAACAACGTATCGACGCCCTCGTCAAATCCAGCGACATCCTGCTGTTCATGAAGGGCAGCGCCAGCTTCCCCATGTGCGGCTTCTCCGGCCGTGCCATCCAGATCCTGAAGGCCTGCGGCGTGGACCCCAAGAGCGTAGTCACCGTGAACGTGCTGGAAGACGACGCCATTCGCCAAGGCATCAAGGAATACAGCAACTGGCCCACCATCCCCCAGCTGTACGTCAAGGGCGAGTTCATCGGCGGCTCCGACATCATGATGGAGATGTACGAGTCTGGCGAACTCAAGCAGGTGCTGGGTACCTGAGGCTGAGCCAAACCCCGCCACCAAGCCGCCTTCGGGCGGCTTTTTCTTTGGTACGTGGCAAGCCAGGCCGCTTGGCCACCACAGGGATTGGGATGGCTGCAACACCGGCACCATTTCAGGGCTTTTCCCACATTGAGGCTGGGCATGTTGTGTGCTTGAATGACAGCGTGACCCCAACACACAGGAGCATGCAATGACCAGCCATAGCCTTGTTCCCCAAAGCGCCGCACTGCGTATTCCGGTGGCGCAGATGCGCAATGTGTTTCACCCTGGGGATGTGGAACGCAAGCTGGCCCGCCTGCAGGACGCCGGCAGCCAGCGCGAATACGAAAACCTGCGTGCCGTGTACGAACGCATGCTGGAACGAGGGCCTGAACGCTTCCAGGTCAAACCCTCAGGGGTGCCCGACATGAGCAGCCTGTACGAGCTGCTGCCCAACTTCACCGACGTGCTGGACGATGTGAAACGCCACGTGGCCCTGGCGCAAGACAGCAGCGATGGGCTGGAAGTGACCCCCATGCTGCTGCTGGGCCCACCCGGTATCGGCAAGACCCACTTTGCCCGCCACCTGGCCGAGTTGCTCGGCACGGGCATGAACCTGCTGCCGATGAGCTCCATGACCGCTGGCTGGTTGCTGTCGGGGTCGTCTGCGCAATGGAAGGGTGCACGCCCTGGCAAGGTGTTTGAGGCCCTGGTGGAGGGCGAATACGCCAACCCCGTCATCGTGGTGGACGAGATCGACAAGGCCAGCGGCGACGCGCAGTACGACCCTCTGGGAGCCCTGTACAGCCTGCTGGAGCACGACACCGCACAGAGCTTTACCGACGAGTTTGCCGAGGTGGCGATTGATGCCAGCCAGGTCATCTGGATCACCACGGCCAACGATGCACGCGGCATCCCTGACCCCATCCTCAACCGCATGAATGTGTTTGAGGTGGAGGCGCCCACGCTGGAGCAGGCACGCACCATTGCGCTAAACCTGTACCAGGGCATTCGCAACAGCCACGACTGGGGCCGCCTACTGGACCCGGAGCCCCAAGACGATGTGCTGGACCACCTGGCCCACATGCCACCGCGCGAAATGCGCCGCGCGCTGATGACGGGCTTTGGCAATGCGCGGCTGGATCGCCGCTCGACGGTAGAGATTGCGGACCTGCCCAAAGCAGCCAACGCGCGCGGGCGCATTGGCTTTGTGCAGTGAGCCGTTACGGGCAGACCCTGCGGCACTGAACGGTACAGCCCTGCCTTGAGGCGGGGCTGTACGGACAGATACACTTCATGGACCGTTGTGCCATAGCGCCACGCTCTGTCACCCTCCATGACCCAAAGCCTTTTAGTGATTGCGCTGCTGATTGCAGCGAGTGCCTTTTTCTCCATAGCAGAAATCTCGCTGGCCGCAGCCAGGCGCTTGCGCCTGCGCCAGATGGCCGACGAAGGAGACCCACGCGCCGACCTGGTGCTACGCATTCAAGAACAGCCCGGTGACTACTTCACCGTGGTGCAAGTCGGGCAAAACGCCGTCGCCATCCTGGGCGGTATCGTGGGCGAAGGCGCCCTGAGCCCCCATTTCAGCAGTTTCTTCAGCGTCTGGATGAGCGACGCGTCTGCAAACACCGCCGGGTTCATTGCGTCGTTCCTGATCATCACGTCGCTGTTCATTCTTTTTGCTGACCTGTTCCCCAAACGCCTGGGCATGGCCGAACCTGAAAGGCTGGCCGTGCGCCTGGCGCAGCCCATGGCCTGGTTCATGGCGCTGCTGCGCCCGCTGGTGTGGTTTTACAGCCGGGGGGCGGATGCCTTGTTCCGGCTGCTGGGCCTGTCGTCGCTGCGCGACGATCGCATTACGTCAGATGACATCCTCGCCATGATGGAAGCCGGCGCCCGCGCGGGCGTGCTGGCCGCGCGTGAGCAGCAAGTGATCACCAACGTGTTTGAGCTGGACACCCGCACGGTGTCGAGCGCCATGTCCCCCCGTGACCGGGTGGCCTTTTTTCTGCGGGACGAACCCGACTCCGTCATCCGGCTGCGCATTGCCGCCGAGCCGTTTTCGACCTACCCCGTCTGCGAGGGCGACATCGACCACGTAGTGGGCTACGTGGACGCAAAGGACCTGTTCCAGCGCGTGCTGAACAACCAGCCCATCTCGCTGGCCGACGACAGCCTGGTGCGCAAGGTGCTCATCGTGCCGGACAAACTCACGCTGTCGGAAGTGCTGGAGCAGTTCCGGCAGGTGCATGAGGACTTCGCCGTCATCGTCAATGAGTACAGCCTGGTGGTAGGCGTGGTCACACTGAACGACGTGATGAGCACGGTGATGGGCGACCTGGTGGGCGGCCCTTCGGATGAAGAGCAGATCGTGCAGCGCGACGAGAACTCGTGGCTGATCGATGGCGTCACCCCCGTCAGCGACGTGGTGCGTGTGCTGGACCTGGACGAGCTGCCGCACGCGGGCGAGTACGAGACGCTGGCGGGCTTCCTGATGGTGATGCTGCGCCGCGTGCCCCGCCGGACCGACAGCGTGAGCTGGAAGGGATTCAAGTTCGAGGTGCTGGACGTGGACAGCTACCGCATCGACCAGGTCATGGTCTCGCGGCTGCCTTCCGCAGACAGCCCGGCCGCGCCATAAGGCGTGGGCTAGCGAGATGGATGGGCCTGAGGGAGTGGGGTTCATGCCCCATGCGCCCCTCCGCCTCGGCGCAACTCAACCCAGATTCGTTTTGGCTTCAAACGCCCAGTTGCGCTGGGCGGCAAACACCGCGTTGGGGTACGGCGGCTTGCCCCGGCTGCCGTTGTAGCGGCCCAGGGCCATGAACAGGTCGCCCTGCTCGCGGTCGATGTAGTGGCGCAGGATCACGCAGCCAAAGCGCAAATTGGTCTGCATGTGGAAGAGCTTTCCCGGGTCCCCATCGCCAATCACACGGGTCCAGAAGGGCATGACCTGCATGTAGCCCCGCGCCCCCACGCTGGACACCGCAAACTTGCGGAAAGCGCTTTCGACCTGGATCAGCCCCATCACGAGGGACACATCCAGCCCTGCACGCTTGGACTCGTACCAGACCGTCTGCAAAAAATCGCGGCGCACTTCCCAATCGGGCTTGCGGTTGCGCAGCCGGTCGCTCATCGTGCCCAGCCAGCGCAGGTAGCTCAGGCGAGACTCGGTAGAGAAGAACACGGGCTCGGGTGGTGCCTGATTGGCGATCGCAGAACTCAGGGCAGTACGCACCGAGTCCATCAGCGGCTCTTCCAGTTGGCCGCCCGCATGGGCCTGGCCAGGCACCGCCAGCCAACCGGCAGGCGCTGCAGCCGCAATCAAGCACGCACGGCGCGAAATGCCTTGCATGCCGCGCTCCAAACCACCATCCCCTCGCACGCTGTCCACCTCCTGCGTCATACCGCCATGCGGCCTTTCACATGGGCCGCAACATCGCTCACCGCCACCTTGGTCGCCGCTGCATCGCGGCGATGCTGGTACTCGACCACACCTTCCTTGAGGCTCTTGTCGCCAATCGTGACACGGTGGGGTACACCGATCAACTCCCAGTCGGCAAACATGGCACCGGGGCGCTCGCCACGGTCGTCCAGCAAAACATCCACGCCCTGCGCCAGCATTTCTGCATAGAGCTTCTCGGCCGCCTGTTTCACTTCCTCGCTGCGGTCCATGCCAATGGGGCAGATCACCACAGTGAACGGAGCGATGGCGTCTGGCCAGATGATGCCGCGCTCATCATGATTTTGCTCGATAGCGGCGGCGGGCAGGCGGGTAATACCAATACCGTAGCAGCCCATTTCAAAGGGTTGCGGTTTGCCGTTCTCGTCCAGGAAGGTCGCATTCATCGCGCGGCTGTACTTGGTGCCCAGATAGAACACATGGCCCACTTCGATGCCGCGCTCAATCGCCAACACGCCCTTGCCGTCGGGCGAGGGATCGCCCGCCACCACATTGCGCAGGTCTGCCACTGCGTCCGGCTCGGGCAAATCACGGCCCCAGTTCACGCCGGTGATATGGAAGTCCGCTTCATTGGCGCCGCACACCCAGTCGGCCATCACCGCCACCTCGCGGTCGACCACAATCTTTACGGGCTTTTGCAAACCGATGGGCCCCAGGTAGCCTGGCTTGCAGCCGAAGTGATCTTCAATTTCGGCAACGGTGGCGAAGCGGAAGTTTTCAAGTCCCGCAACTTTGTTGACCTTGATTTCGTTCATGTCATGGTCACCACGCAGCAACAATAGCCAGACCTGCGTCTTGACGATTTCGCCATGTTCGTTGGTGGTGTCCGTGGCCAGCACCAAAGACTTGACGGTGCGGCTCAGGGGCAGTGCCAGCAACTCGGCCACATCGGCGCAGGTGCTCTTGCCGGGCGTTGCCGTTTTGGTCATCGCCTGGCTGGGGGATGGCCGCGGCCCCTGGGGTGCCAGGGCTTCGCCTTTTTCCATGTTGGCGGCATAGTCGCTGCCTGGGCAATACACGATGGCATCTTCGCCCGTGGCGGCAATTACCTGAAACTCTTCGCTCAAGTCGCCACCGATGGCGCCGCTGTCTGCGGCCACTGCTCGGTAAGTGAGGCCAAAACGGTCAAAGATCCGGCGATAGGCTTGGGCCATGACTTGGTAGCTGGCCTTGGCCGCCGCCTGGTCGCGGTCGAACGAGTACGCGTCCTTCATGATGAACTCGCGGCCGCGCATCAGACCAAAGCGTGGGCGGCGCTCGTCGCGGAACTTGGTCTGAATCTGGTAGAAGTTCTTGGGCAGCTGTTTGTAGCTGCGCAGTTCTTGCCGTGCAATGTCTGTCACCACTTCTTCGCTGGTGGGTTGCACCACGAAGTCGCGGCCATGGCGGTCGCTGATGCGCAGCAACTCAGGCCCCATCTTTTCAAAGCGCCCAGTTTCCTGCCACAGCTCGGCAGGTTGAACCACCGGCATGGTGCACTCCACAGCCCCGGCCCGGTTCATTTCCTCGCGCACGATGGCTTCCACCTTGCGGATGACCCGCAACCCCATGGGCATGTAGTTATAGATGCCCGCGCCCAGCTTCTTGATCAGCCCCGCACGCATCATGAGTTTGTGACTGACCACTTCGGCGTCTGCCGGAGCTTCCTTGAGGGTGGAGATAAAGAATTGAGAGGCTTTCATCGGGGCGAATTCAGTCTATTCAGACTGGTCCTCTTGCCGGGCGCATGGCACCGTGCATAATGGACGCAGTTTAAAAATTTGGGGTTCGATTATGCTTGACCGGGACGGCTTTCGGCCGAACGTCGGCATCATCCTGCTCAACCAAAAGAACCAAGTGTTCTGGGGCAAGCGGATCCGCACCCACAGCTGGCAGTTTCCACAAGGCGGTATCGACCGGGGTGAAACCCCCGAACAAGCCATGTTTCGGGAATTGCACGAAGAGGTAGGATTATTGCCCAACCACGTCCGCTTGGTCGCCCGTACAAGGGATTGGTTGCGCTATGAGGTGCCTGACCGGTATATCCGCCGCGATGCACGCGGTCACTACAAAGGCCAGAAACAAATCTGGTATCTGCTGCAACTGGTCGGTCACGACTGGGATTTGAATCTGCGCGCCACCAACCATCCAGAGTTCGACGCCTGGCGTTGGAACGACTACTGGGTGCCTCTCGACGTGGTTGTTGAGTTCAAGCGTGGCGTCTATGAAATGGCATTGACGGAGTTGGCCAGGTACTTGCCGCGGCAAGATCAGCGCAACCGGTATTTGCGCAGCGGAATGCGTGCTCGCGACGGGGAACACGCACATGGCAACGCGCATGCAGCGCCCGCGCTGCGCACCGGATCCATGCTGCTCCACCCCGCGATGGAACTCCCCCCTGGGGCGAGTTTCGATCCAGATCCACAAAACAGCTTGGCGATGGAGGCAGTTCACCCTGCCGTCAAGCCAGAAGCAGGAAGCACTTAGCGAAGCGACAACCCGCCGAAACGCAATCATGAATAAGCCGATGCCAGAGCAAACTCCTGCATCGGCTTTTTTCATGGGAATGATTTGGATCGGCTAAAAACTCAGAGAAGCGACCCTCACCCAGCGCTCGGCAGCAACCAGCGCAGAAACCATCAGGCGAGACAACGACTCCCGGGAGCCTCGCTGGCTGCTTTTAAGCAACCGACAACACCAAGTTGTCCCTGTGAACCATCTCGGTTTCAGCCGTGTAACCGAGCAGCTTTTCAAACTCAGACGAAGGCTTGCGACATAGCAAGCGCGCCTCTGCGGCAGCATAGTTGGCCAACCCACGGGCAATCTCCGCTCCGGCTTCGTCACGCACTGCAATGACGTCCCCCCGCGAGAAATCTCCTTCGACCGCAGTCATTCCGATCGGCAGCAGGCTTTTGCCCTCTTCCCTCAGTTTGGCGGCAGCACCGGCATCAACAGTCACAGCACCACGCAACTGCAGGTGATCGGCCATCCATTGCTTGCGCGCCTGCTTTTTCTGCGTTTGCGCGATCAGCAAGGTGCCCAGTGCCTGGCCATCCACCAATCGCACCAGCACATCCGGCTCTCGCCCCCACGCAATCACAGTGGATGCACCGGAACCGGCTGCACGCTTGGCAGCCAGGATCTTGGTAATCATGCCGCCCTTGCCGATACTGGACCCAGCCCCACCTGCCATGGCTTCCAGCGCAGGATCGCCCGCATTGGCCTCGTGCACGAACTGCGCAGCCGGATCACGACGCGGGTCTGCGGTGTACAAGCCCTTCTGGTCGGTCAGGATCACTAGAGCATCCGCCTCGACCAGATTGGCAACCAAGGCACCCAGGGTGTCGTTGTCGCCAAACTTGATTTCGTCGGTCACGACCGTGTCGTTCTCATTGATCACAGGCACCACCCCCAAACGCAGCAGCGTCAACAGGGTGGAACGCGCATTCAAATAGCGCTCACGATCAGCCAAGTCGGCATGGGTGAGGAGCACCTGGGCGCTGCCCATACCTTGCTCCCGCAACTTGGTTTCATACATCTGGGCCAACCCCATTTGGCCCACCGCAGCAGCCGCTTGCAGTTCGTGAATCTCTTGCGGGCGGGTCGCCCACCCCAACCGCTTCATACCCTCAGCAATAGCCCCACTGGAGACCATGACCACTTCGCGCGGCACGCCTCCATCCCCTCGCACCAACGCAGCCAACTGGCGGCTCCACTCCCCAATCGCAGCCTCGTCCAGGCCACGCCCTTCGTTTGTCACCAGACTGGAACCCACCTTGACCACGATGCGGCGGGCATCTCGCAATACGCTAGAAACCATGTTAAGGGTCTTTTTATGAGTAGACGCTTATGCAGCAAGCGCCAGCAGCTACCATTTTTATAGCAATTAAAGAGGCGAATCACCAGCAAAGCGTGGATCCACTTCCACAGGGGCGTTTTCCACCCTTTGCTCGCTTTGCACATGGCGGTAGATGGCGTGAATCAGTGCCTCGCACCCCTCACGGGTCAGTGCCGAAATTTCAAACACGGGCCCCTTCCATTTGAAGCGCTTCACGAAATCCTTGACCCGCGCTTCGCGCTCCTCTACGGGCACCATGTCGAGCTTGTTCAGCACGAGCCAGCGGGGCTTTTCATACAGTTGGGTGTCGTATTTTTTGAGCTCGCCCACAATGGCCTTGGCCTGCGCCACAGGATCGATGGCGTCGTCAAACGGAGCCATATCCACGATGTGCAGCAATAGGCGCGTTCTCTGCAAATGGCGCAGAAACTGGTGACCCAGACCCGCGCCTTCGGAGGCGCCTTCAATCAAGCCAGGGATATCCGCCACCACAAAGCTCTGCTCCGGCCCCACCCGCACGACGCCCAAATTGGGGTGCAGTGTGGTGAAGGGGTAGTCAGCAATCTTGGGGCGAGCATTGGACACCGCTGTGATGAACGTCGACTTGCCCGCATTAGGCATGCCCAGCAGGCCGACGTCAGCCAGCACCTTGAGTTCCAGCTTGAGGTTCTTGCGCTCACCCGGCCAGCCTGGCGTTTTTTGACGCGGGGCACGGTTGATAGCGCTCTTGAAGCGCAAGTTTCCGAAGCCACCATCGCCTCCCTTGGCAATGGTGATGACCTCTCCGGGGGTGAGCAGCTCATACAGCACCTCGCCCGTCTCAGCATCAGAAATGATGGTCCCCACCGGCATTTTCAGCGTGATGTCTTCGCCAGCGGCACCAAACATGTCGGAGCCCATTCCGTGCTCACCGCGCTTGGCTTCATGGCGACGGGAGTATCGAAAATCCACCAAAGTGTTCAGATTCGGGTCTGCCACGGCAAACACATGCCCCCCACGCCCGCCATCCCCACCATTGGGCCCACCGAATTCCTTGTATTTTTCGTGGCGAAAAGACACGCAGCCATTGCCGCCATCACCTGCGGCAATGTCAATATAGGCTTCGTCGACGAACTTCATGGGGTATCCAATTTACAAAAGAGGCGCGAAAGGCAGACGGTGATTTCTCATCGGCATCTGGAGTGACTAGAACTTCACTTCACCAACGAACCCCACCTGCGCTCACCCGGAGTCAGAAATGCTCAGCACTTCAGACAACTAACGGCCTGCTCTGGCCGAAAAATCTACATATTGCCAGAACCAGCAACCGCAGAACATAAACGACAAAGCCCCGGCAATGCGGGGCTTTGGATTCAACCAGAGGCAAACCTCAGGCTGGAGTCACATTGACAGTGTGCTTGGACAGTGCGCCCTTGGTGCCGAACGACACGTGGCCGTCAACCAAAGCAAACAGGGTGTGGTCCTTGCCCACGCCGACGTTGTTGCCGGGGTGGAAGCGTGTACCGCGCTGACGCACGATGATGGAACCAGCGCTGATCAATTCACCGCCGAAGGCCTTGACACCCAGCATCTTTGGCTTGGAATCACGACCGTTTCGCGTAGAGCCGCCGCCTTTTTTCTGTGCCATGACATCGACTCCTTATTAGGCAGCAATCGCACCGATTTGCAGCTCAGTGAACTGCTGGCGATGGCCTTGGCGTTTCTGATAGTGCTTGCGACGGCGCATCTTGAAGATGTGCACTTTGTCGTGCTTGCCGTGTGCCACGACGGTGGCTTTCACGGTTGCGCCGGACACCAGGGGCGTACCGATCTTGAGTTCAGCGCCGTTACCGACTGCCAACACTTGATCGATCACAATTTCCTGGCCTACGTCCGCAGCAATCTGTTCTACTTTAATTTTTTCGCCGGAAGCAACGCGATACTGCTTGCCGCCGGTTTTTATGACCGCGTACATGTGAACCTCTTGAATTGAGTTCCGCAAACCAATTTTTGCAGAGCCGCAGATTATGCCACAGCACCCCAAAAAAGGCTAGCTCAACGCCGAGGAGGCACTCCTGACCAACGCTTCATTCCTATAATCCGGGGAACTTTGGTAGCCGCTATCTTGACTGATCACCTCTCCTCCACAGCCTCCTCGCCCCTCTCGCTAATCGCAGAGGACATGCGTGAAGTTGATATCGTCATCGGGCAACGCCTGACATCCACAGTCCCGCTGGTAGGCCAGGTCGCCCAATACATCATTGCAGCAGGCGGCAAACGACTGCGCCCAGCCCTTTTGCTCATGGTGTGCGGAGCATTGAACTACCAAGGCTCACATCGCCACACCTTGGCAGCTGTGGTTGAGCTCATCCACACGGCAACCCTGCTGCATGATGACGTGGTCGACGCATCCACGCTGCGCAGAGGCAGAGCCACAGCCAACGAAACGTTTGGCAACCCAGCCAGTGTTCTGGTTGGAGATTTTCTCCACTCCCGTTCCTTCCAAATGATGGTTGAGACAGGCAGCATGAGGGTGATGGAAATCCTTTCAGAGGCCACCAACATCATCGCCGAGGGCGAAGTCCTGCAATTGATGAACATGCACGACGCCTCCTTGAGCGAAGCGGATTACCTCAAAGTGATTCGTTCCAAAACCGCAAAGCTCTTTGAAGCCAGCGCGCGGCTGGGAGCCGTACTCGCAAACACTCCACCTGCCATCGAGGAAGCATGCGCCACCTATGGGCAAGCACTGGGCACCGCATTCCAGATCATTGACGATGTTCTGGATTACGCTGGGAACGCAGTCGAAATGGGCAAGAATTTGGGTGATGACCTACGCGAAGGGAAAGCCACCTTGCCTCTGATCGCCGCCATAGAGCGCGGCACTCCTCAGCAAGCGGCTGTAATTCGCAGCGCGATTGAACAGGGCTCCACAGAGGAACTAACAAAAATCATCGAAATCGTCCAACAAACAGGCGCGCTTGAGTTTGCAAGGTCTGCTGCAACCCAAGAAGCAAACCGCGCGATAGAAGCCATTAGGCTACTTCCGGCGACCGAATTTGCTGCCGCAATGCGAGTGCTCGCCAATCAGCTGACAGACAGGCGAACTTAGCGCCATGCAAGCCTAGCCACACACTTACAAGGCAAGCAATCGAAGAAGCTCAAGACCCAGACGTCACTTCACTGGTGCGCAAGTTTAAAGACTCCAAATGAATTCCCGCTGGGCGTGCCTGGCGTGTCGATGAGAACTTGACGCATCACAAATGGAAGCCGAGCGCGCAAATTGCACAAATGCAACAGCAGATTGAGAGCGACAAACCAGTAATCGCTCAAAGCTATTGATCCGGCGGGGATTATTCATGAGGCCGCATAGGCGACATGCTTGTCACTAAAGTACTTCTTGACCCGCTCTGGTGTGTTCTCCAACATCGTCATGTGTTCAGTCGCCGCTGCGCGCAGCTTGGCCTTGGTTCGCACCGGAACCTTGCTGCCAATCGCATGCTTCAAATCTGCGTTCAGCCGCTCCTCTGGGTTGAGCTCAGGGCTGTAGCTGGGCAGGTAGAACAATTCAATGTCCTGTTTGTGCTGTGTCGCCCACTCCTTGACTATAAACTCGGCATGATTTATTCATGAACTTTTGTAGATTGCGTGAGTCGAACGTTCATGGAAAAAGAAGATGCACGCAAGCAGTCGCGGGAAGTGCTGCATGAACGGCGCAAGCAGGTCATTCGCTTGCATCGAAAAGGTGTTGGCGTGATGCAGATCGTTGAGCAAACCGGGCTCAGTTGGTCTGGGGTTAACACTGCACTGCGCCTGTTCGAGCAAGGCGGTGCGGCCGCACTCAAGCCCCACGCCAGGGGAAAGAAACCAGGTAGTGGACGCAGCCTGAGCACTGAGCAAGAGCGCGTGATTCGAATGACCATCATCGACAAACGCCCAGAGCAGATCAAGATGGAGTTCGCGCTTTGGAGTCGGCCCGCAGTGCGCGAACTCATTGAACGCGACCTGGGGATCAAGCTGTCTGTGCGGGCGGTGGGCGACTATCTGGCACGCTGGGGTTTTACACCGCAAAAGCCGATCAAGAAAGCCTACGAGCAGCGGCCCGAGGCCGTCCAGGCCTGGCTCGAAGATGAATACCCCACCATTGAGGCCAGAGCCAAGCGTGAAGGCGCAGAAATTCATTGGGGTGACGAAACAGCGCTGGTCAACACGGATGTGCGTGGCAGAAGTTACGCACCTGCGGGCCAAACACCAGTGACGCGCGCAGTCGGCGGAACGCGGCAAAAGCTCTCCATGATTGCCACCGTCACCAACCAGGGCAAAACGCGCTGGATGATCATTGACGAGGCGTTCAATTCAGACAGGCTGATCGAGTTCATGCAGGCCTTGATCAAGGAGTCGCAGGGCAAGAAGATATTCCTGATTCTGGACAACCTGAGGGTGCACCACAGCAAGCCAGTCAAGGAGTGGGCGACACAGCACAAACAGGACATTGAATTGTTCTACCTGCCCAGCTACAGCCCTGAGCTCAACCCAGAGGAGCGGCTGAACGCAGATTTGAAGCATGCGATTGGCAGCAAGGTTCCGGTGCGAACCTAGGCCAAGCTGCGCGCAGCGGCGACTGAACACATGACGATGTTGGAGAACACACCAGAGCGGGTCAAGAAGTACTTTAGTGACAAGCATGTCGCCTATGCGGCCTCATGAATAATCCCCGCCGGATCAATAGATACCACGGCTGGCAAGCATCCGCACACCGAACCAACCACCTCCGTCAATTCGGAGCAGCCGACGGACGGACTGAGCCCAAGGCAGAACATGGTGCGCGAACAACCATCTTTGCAATCTGACAGAGATATTTCAGCGAAGATTCCTTCGCAAAATTTGGGACACAGCAGCAGATTGATGAAGAGTTGAAGAAGGTCCCCCCAAACCCCTAGATGTTGCATCCCGGACGATCATATGGCCGCTTGTGAAACAGATCCGGCCTCTCCAAGTACCACTGCTTCATGGCCTGCATCGGCGTCTTGCTGCCCAGTGCTGACTGCGGCAGCTGGTGGTTGTACAAGGCCACATAGCGCTGCAAGGTCTGCTCCATATCTTCACGGCTGTTGAACCGGTGGGTCTTCAGGACGTCCGCTATGCGGCCATTGAACCGCTCCACCATGCCGTTGGTTCTCGGTGTCCTGGGCTTGGTCAGCCGGTGCTCTATGCCCAGCTCCTGGCACAGTTGGTCGAACTCATGGTGGCCACTGGGTTCGCGCTCCCGGCTGGCAAACAGTCGGTCTGTGAACTCCTTGCCGTTGTCGGTCAACAGCTTGTTGATCCTGATCGGGCAGGCCTTGTGAAGTGCTTTGAGAAAGGCCCTGGCACTGGCCGCTGTCTTGTTGGCCTTGAACTGCACGAACACCCAGCGCGTGGCCCTGTCGATGGCCACGAACAGGTAGCGCCGTTGCGATTCGTCCTGCATCTGGGGCAGGTACTTCACGTCCATGTGCACGTAGCCTGGCTCGTAGCTTTTGAAGGCCTTGTGCGCTACCGCAGGTTCCCGGGGCTTGAGGGCGTTGAGGTTGCCCGCTCCATGGCGGCGCAGGCATCGGTCCAGACCCGAGCGTGAGACATTGGGGCAGATGAACTCCCGCGTGACTGCCAGCAGGTCATCCAGAGGCAGCAGCAAGGTGCGCCGCAAGTGGACCACCACGGTTTCTTGTGCTGGCGTGAGCACGGTTTGCAGGCGATGGGCCGTGTGCGAGCGGTCTGCAAAGACGGAGCGCTTCTTCCATTTGTAGACCGTCTGCTCAGTGATCCCAAAGCGCTGGGCTAGGACGCTGGCTGGTTCATTGCTGGCTGCGATCTCGGCGCGCACGGCGGGCGTGGTGCGGGCGTTCTTGTGCAGGGCTATCAACATGGCTTCACTCCCTGGATAGATTGCAAGGACTCTATCAACTCCTTCAAAACAGCTCGGGCTATGAAGAGTGGATAGCGTTTAGAGTCTATGCAATCGTCCGGGATGCGACACCTAGACACAACCTTAACTGCGCATGGCTTTCAGTACTAAGAGCCATCCCTTTCAAGGTCTTGTCCCCGCAGCCTGTTTGAGGACACGAGCGGTGGACAGCTGCTTGCGAGCCACAGCGCCAGCCACGTATCCCCCAGGCTTTCCCTTCTTGGGGCCGCGCTTGGCCGTGGCAACACTGCGCGGGTTGACCGTCCTTGCCAGGCGCAGCAGATGCTGCGCAACCTCCCCGCCTGACGCCTCGCACCACGATTGCCACACCTCAGATGGCAGCGCGATGAGCATGCCCTGGTAGTCGCTGGCCACATGCACGCCCAGGTGATAGGTCGAGACATCCAGACCAGGCGCTCGCTCGCAGTGCGCCCGCTCCACGCAGCGCTTGAGTAGCGCCAACACGTTGAACGCCAGCACTGCTGCAGCAAACCCCAACAGCGCCGCACGCGGGTGGCCCAAGGTCCGGATCTCGCTGTGCAGCACCGATTCGAGCCGTCCGAACAAGCCCTCGATGCGCCAGCGCTTGCGGTACAACTGCGCAATGGTGGCCGCGTCGATGCTCGCCGGCAGGTTGCTCCACAAGGCAATGCTTTGGTCACCCGCTTCGGTGGGCGCCTGCAACTGGATCTCGATGCGGCGCCAGGACGGCGGGGCGAGCACCGTCTCCTGGGTGGCCGCCAGCTCAATGGCTTGCTCACGCACCTGCCCTGTCTCTGTTGGCACGGCTTCGCTCCAGGGGCCGGTATTGTCCAACTTCGGGTGCCTGGCGTGCTCACGCACGATAAAGCCCGCTTGGCGCTGTTGCCAGCCCTGCAGCAGGGTGCGGGTGCAGAAGTGGCGGTCGGCAATCCACACCTGGCCCTGCTGGGCCTGCTGCAGCAAGGTGGCCGCGCCTACGCGCTCGCTCTCGTGCGCGTCCTCGCAGGCCAGGATGTCCGTGACCAGGGCGCTGTCGGGGTCGTAGACCACCAGCGTGTGGCCCGGCATGGCCGCTCCCCGGTGCGAGCGCAGTGGCGCCAGGCGTTTGTCACTGGCTGGCAAATGGTTGCCATCGAGAATGCGCAGTTGCCAGCCCTGTAGGCTGGGCTGGCTGCCTACCGCAGCAACCACCGGCTGCAGGCGCGCCGCGCTGCCTTGCACCAGTGCCCGCAGCACCTGGGGCTCTGTGCGCTTGACCTTGTCGTACAGCGCCGCCAGCGTGACGGGCAACTGCGCCATCTTCTTGGCCGCCGCGTGCAGCGAGGGGCGCAGCCCCAGGCTCACCAGCATCATCAGCTCCACCACGCTGGAGAACAGCAACTCGCGTGGATATTGGCGTTGGCGGCTGGTCTGGAACACTTCATCCACCCAGCACGCCGGCAAGGCATGCTCCAACGCCACCCGGGTCATCACGCTCACCGGCGCATGGCTCTCAAACCTCTCCAAGACTTCTTTCCACATCCGCAGTTCTCCCTCTGTGGGGCGAAGGTTACTGCTGCGGGAGCAGGGACAACACCTTGAAAGGGATGGCTCTAACAGGCTGCTGAAATACACCCCAACGTCACTGCCCAGCTGCCGCCTTGCCAGGACAATCAAGGCACACCACCGGCAAGATAGAAGTGCAAGACATGCGCGGAGCCGACACCTTCACCGAGAGCCTGTTCACCATGCGCCACCTCGATGACTTCGTGCCCGCCGACCACCCTCTGCGCGTGATTCGCGTGATGGTCAACAAGGCCCTGGCAAACATGGATGGGCTGTTTGCCCAGATGTATGCGGCCGACATCAAGGGCGGGCGCCCCAGCATTGCCCCCGAGAAGCTGCTGCGCGCCATGCTCATCCAGGTGCTCTACAGCGTGCGCTCGGAGCGCCAACTCATGGAGCAGACCCAGTACAACCTTCTGTTTCGCTGGTTCATTGGCCTGGCCATGGACGATGCCGTTTGGGTGCCCACCGTCTTCAGCAAGAACCGCGAACGCCTGATCGAGCACGATGCGGTCATCGAGTTCTTCAATCAGATCGTGCAACAAGCCCAGGAGCGGGAACTGCTCTCGGGCGAGCACTTCAGCGTGGACGGCACTCTGATCCAGGCCTGGGCGGGCCACAAGAGCTTTGTGCGCAAAGACCGCCAGGGCGACGACGATACCGACGCGGGCAACTTCAAAGACCAAAAGCGCAGCAACGACACCCATGAATCCACCACGGACGGGGACGCAAGGCTGTACCGAAAAGGCAGGACGGCCAGCGAGTTGCGCTTCATGGGCCACACACTCACCGACAACCGCCACGGGCTGGTGGTCAGCGCCGTGGTCACACAGGCCGACGGATATGCAGAGCGCGAAGCGGCCAAGGCCATGATCAACGATGCGCGACAGGCACTGCCCGGCGATGACCCCATCACGATCACGCTGGGCGCAGACAAGGGTTACGACGCCAGGGAGTTCATCGACGCGCTGCAAGAGATGAACGTGCTGCCCCATGTGGCGCAGAACAAATCAGGGCGTCAATCGGCGGTGCCTGACAGGATCGCGGGCAGCGAAGGCTACGTCATCTCCCAGCAAAAGAGAAAGCTGATCGAACAAGGCTTTGGCTGGGCCAAGACGGTGGGTCACATGCGCCAGGTGCTGGTGCGCGGGATCAAGAAGGTTGACCAGATTTGACCAGATGTTTGTGCTGACGATGGCGGGCTACAACCTCACGCGGTTGCGCAGCCTGGGGCAAATCCGTCTGCAGGGGCGGGTGTGAGGGAAAAAGGGCGAGAAAACGTGCTGGAGAGGGCAACAAAGGCCAATCTGGAGCACTCAGTTTCAAGATACGGAAAGCTGACGCGAGAAATGCGCAAGGGTCGAGGAAGATGCTCGTGGGCGAGGGGAGTATTTCAGCAGCCTGCTAAGTCGAAGTTATCAGCATCGAGACAACCCTTCAGACGTTTGAATTACTGGCGCAGCACTTGAGTTTGCATGCGCACAATATGCCGAGCTGTTACCCGTAGAACACGAGACATCGGGTCAATCGAAAAGTGATGCAGGGCGACGTTGCGACTGTGCCACCCTCCTTACGGGCTGTACAGCGCAGAGGGGATGGGCGATGATAGGATGCCCTGCTGTCCCATAACGTACTAACGGCTAAATGGCTACCGCTGATATTGCCCCCAAAGACGCTTCTGCAATCGCTCTTCCCGGCCTAGGAAGGGCTTTAATGTCTACGGGCAAGCTTACGCAGAAAGCAGCGGAGGAAATTTACCAAAAGTCACAAATTAGCCGAACAAGCTTTATCGCCGAACTGACGGGGTCGGGGGTGGTGTCGGCAGCTGACTTGGCACATACGGTTTCTGCAGTTTTTGGAGCACCACTACTTGATTTGGAAGCTATTGACCCGCTGCGATTACCGAAAGATTTATTGGATGCCAAGATCTGCCAAGCCTACAAAGTCGTAGTACTGAGCAAACGTAGCAACCGCTTGATTGTTGCGACGGCGGACCCCACAGACCAAGAGGCAGCAGAAAAAATCAAGTTCACCACCCAGATGGGCGTGGATTGGATTATCGCGGAATATGACAAACTGAATCGCCTAGTGGAGGCTACAACCAAGTCCGCTTCCGAGTCCATGGAAAGCCTGACCAGTGGCGATTTTGAATTTGACGAATCAGTTGCAGAGGAAACTCCTGAGGCTATAGATTCAGGAGCCAACGAGGTTGAAGATGCTCCCGTTGTTAAGTTTCTTCATAAGATGCTTTTGGATGCTTTTAATATGCGGGCATCTGATTTGCATTTTGAACCATACGAACATCAATACCGAGTGCGTTTTCGCATTGACGGCGAGCTGAAAGAAATTTCATCTCCTCCTATCGCAATTAAAGACAAGCTAGCTTCACGCATTAAAGTGATATCCAGAATGGATATTTCAGAAAAGCGAGTCCCGCAAGATGGACGAATGAAGCTCAAGGTAGGTCCAGATCGGGTTATTGACTTTCGAGTGAGTACGCTGCCGACTTTGTTTGGTGAAAAAATAGTAATCCGCATTCTTGATCCGAGTAGCGCAAAGCTTGGCATTGATGCTCTGGGATATGAACCAGAAGAGAAAGAGCGACTATTACACGCAATTGGTCGGCCATATGGCATGATTCTTGTAACGGGCCCTACAGGCTCAGGAAAAACCGTATCGTTGTATACCTGTCTAAATCTATTAAACAAACCAGGCGTAAATATTGCCACCGCGGAAGACCCTTCCGAAATCAATCTACCTGGCGTTAACCAAGTTAATGTCAACGAAAAGGCCGGACTTACGTTTGCCGTCGCACTGAAATCATTTTTACGCCAAGATCCCGACATCATCATGGTGGGGGAAATTCGAGACCTTGAGACAGCTGATATTTCCATCAAAGCGGCACAAACGGGTCACTTGGTTCTATCTACACTCCACACCAATGATGCCCCAACCACACTGACACGCATGCGGAACATGGGTATTGCCCCATTTAATATCGCATCCAGTGTGATTCTGATCACAGCTCAGCGCCTGGCGCGACGCTTATGCCCAAGCTGCAAAGCTCCTGCTGATATTCCTCACGAGACACTTTTGGAAGCAGGATACCGCGAAGAGGATTTGGATGGATCCTGGCTGACATACAGAGCTGTCGGATGCTCAGCCTGCAATAATGGTTACAAAGGGCGTGTGGGGATCTACCAAGTCATGCCAATTTCCGAGGAAATTCAGCGCATTATTCTGCGTGATGGCAGCGCACTCGAAATCGCAGAACAAGCCCGGAACGAGGGGGTGCGCTCCTTGCGAGAGTCCGGCTTGCACAAGGCTCGGCTTGGGCTCACTTCCCTCGAAGAAGTGCTTGCCGTGACTAACGAATAAGAAAATTTAGATACACAGGGAACAATCTATGGCCACGGCAGCATCGAGAGACATCAAGGGCGGATTCAAGTACGAGGTGCAACACGGTTTAACGAGGCGTGAAACACCTCGTGGGGTGTCTTGAATCCGAGCCGCTTTCGAGGTCTGTGATTCAATCTGTTTTGGATCATAGCCAGCTCTTCATCCGTCACGGTTTCCATGCGCCGCTTCTTTGGGATGTACTGGCGCAGCAGCCCATTGAAGTTCTCGTTGCTTCCGCGCTGCCAGCTGCAATACGGATCGGCAAAGTAGGTCTGGATGCCCAAGGCCTGATCGATGGCCTGGTGGTTGGCAAACTCCTTTCCGTTGTCCACCGTCAACGTCTTCACCCGCGCAGCCAAGGGCCCCAGTTTGTCCTCAATGGCTTGGCCCACCAGATCAGCGGTCTTGTTGCTGACCTTGGCCAAAACGGCATAGCCGCTCTTGCGCTCTACCAAAGTCACGATGGCCTGCTTGTGTGCTGCGCCAATGACGGTGTCGCCCTCCCAGTGGCCTACCTGCTTGCGCTCTTCAATATGGCCTGGCCGCTCGCTGATCGGGCGTCTGTTGGGGATTTGCCCGCGTCTGTCGCGGCCGTGTAGATAGCGTTTGCGCCGAGGTTTTTGACTGCGCAGGTTCTGGTGCAGCTTGCCACCAGCGGCCTTGTCCGCATAGACACGCAGGTACACGCTCTCGTGGCTGACTGCAACCTTCTGGGCAATCTGCTCAGGACTCCATTGCAGTCCAAGGTAGAACACTACATCGCCCCAGACCTGAGCACTCACGCGTCGGGCGTTGCGGCTGCGCTGCGCTCGTTGGGCTGCCTTGCGGCACGCCTGCTCAGCGCGGTACCCGCGCTGACCACGACCGCGGTTCAATTCGCGGCTGATGGTGCTGCGGCTTCGACCCAGCAGGCGGGCAATCTCGCTGATGGTGTGATTGGCTTTCAAGAGACTGTGGATTTGGTATCGTTCTTCTCGGCTGAGGTGCTTGTACATCGGGCAACTTGGACTTGGCGGTTTGAGCGGCCATGATGCCTTGGCATCCTCAGCCACCCGTCACCGGGTTCATCTTTGTTGCGCTTCGTACTTGAATCCGCCAAGGAATTTGTCTTTGAATGGGAGGGAAAAGATCGTGCAGGTAAAGTGGTGCGCGGAGAAATCCGTGCTGTAGGGGAAAATCAAGTCCAAGCGACGCTTCGCCGTCAAGGGGTTTTCCCCACAAAAATAAAGAAGCGGCGCACCCGCTCTGGGAAAAAGATCAAGCCCAAAGACATAGCGCTTTTCACTCGACAGCTGGCAACAATGATGAAAGCTGGGGTTCCCTTGCTTCAGTCTTTTGACATCGTTGGTCGAGGAAATACAAACGCAAGCGTTACAAAGCTTCTTAATGACATTCGCTCGGATGTTGAAACAGGAACATCTTTGAACGCAGCGTTTCGCAAGCACCCCATGTATTTTGATAGTCTCTATTGTAATCTAGTAGAGGCGGGAGAGGCCGCAGGTATTTTAGAAGCATTACTTGATCGTCTGGCCACCTATATGGAGAAAACGGAGGCGATTAAATCGAAAATCAAATCGGCTCTTATGTATCCAGCTTCCGTCATCATTGTTGCTTTTGTAGTCGTAACAGTGATCATGATATTTGTTATTCCAGCATTCAAAGAGGTATTTACCTCTTTTGGAGCCGACCTACCCGCACCCACACTTTTCGTGATGGGAATCAGCGAAGTTTTCGTAAAATGGTGGTGGCTCATTTTTTCAGTAATTGGCGGTGGATTTTATTTTTTCTTTCAAGCATGGAAAAGAAATGAAAAAATGCAGAAATTCATGGATCGATTCTTGTTGAAAATGCCTATTTTTGGTGCACTGATCGATAAATCTTGTGTTGCACGATGGACACGTACATTGGCGACCATGTTTGCAGCGGGCGTTCCACTAGTCGAAGCACTGGATTCGGTAGGAGGAGCTTCAGGCAACTCCGTCTACGCAACTGCGACAGAAAAAATTCAACAGGAAGTATCTACAGGCACCAGCCTCACCGTAGCTATGGACAACGCGAAGATATTTCCGTCGATGGTCATTCAAATGTGTGCTATCGGTGAAGAGTCCGGATCCATTGATCATATGCTGGGGAAGGCTGCTGATTTTTACGAAGCGGAAGTTGACGAGATGGTTGCAGGCCTCTCCAGCCTGATGGAACCCATCATTATTGTTTTTCTCGGCTCTTTGATTGGCGGAATCGTAGTCTCCATGTATCTCCCCATTTTCAAATTGGGTCAGGTGGTTTAATGGATTTCGCTGTGTTGCCAGCCGCTGGGTTGGCGGGTTTGCTGGGATTGCTTATTGGTAGTTTTCTGAATGTGGTGATTTACCGATTGCCCAAGATGATGGAACGTCAATGGGCGGCGGAAATTACCGCTTATCAGGCAGAAAAAGAGAACACACCATCAAAGATAGAAGAGCCGTCCCCCGCGGAAGCGCCCTTCAATCTCATGGTTCCTCGGTCAGCGTGTCCGGCATGCGGGCATCAGGTCGCTTGGTACGAAAACATCCCTGTCATCAGTTACCTGTTTCTACGCGGTAAGTGTTCAGGTTGCGCGACGCGGATCAGTGCGCGGTATCCGCTGGTGGAACTTTTGACCGGAGCACTTTTCTTTTTTTGCGTGCATCGCTGGGGCCCCACCCCCACAGGATTGGCGTGGTGTGGTTTTTCAGCGGTTTTGATTGCGCTTGCTTTCATTGATTGGGACACCACGCTGCTGCCTGATGATTTGACCTTGCCACTCTTGTGGGCGGGGGTGGTGGCTGCCGCATTGCAGTGGATTCAGGTGCCTTTGTTCTCGTCCGTGATGGGAGCTGTGGCTGGCTACCTGTCCTTGTGGCTTGTCTATTGGGGCTTCAAGCTGGCCACGGGCAAGGAGGGGATGGGGTACGGCGATTTCAAACTATTTGCCGCCTTGGGCGCCTGGTTTGGCTGGGAAGCCTTGGTCCCGATCATCCTGATGTCCTCAGTGATTGGGGCGATTGTCGGTATTGGACTCAAAGTTTTCAGCAGCTTGCGCGAGGGGGGCTACATTCCTTTCGGGCCGTTCCTGGTAGGTGCTGGGCTGACCGCAATGATCGCTAGCCCCAAGGTGATGATGGATACGGTGTTGCGGACGTTTGGGCTGTAAATGCACGGGCGAGCGTCAAGAATTGGCCTCACCGGGGGCATCGGTAGCGGCAAGTCCACTTTTGGAGCGTTGCTCCAGAAGCGCGGCGCAGCCCTCGTGGATTCCGATCAAATCGCCAGACAAGTCACCGGGCCCGGGGGCGCGGCCATCGCAGCGATTGTTCAGCGCTTTGGACCTGAGTTCGTGGACGATACGGGGGCGCTTGACCGAGGGAGGATGCGAGAGTTGGCGTACTCGACACCTGAAGCGCGAATGGCGTTGGAAGCCATCGTTCACCCCCTGGTGTCCTTGCACAGCAGCCAGCAAGCACAGGCGGCAGAAGATGCGGGAACGCGGGTCATTGTGTTTGACGTTCCGTTGCTGGTGGAGTCGGGCCGTTGGGTGCAGCGGCTGGATGCGGTGATCGTGATCGATTGCCCACCCGCTGTGCAGATTCAGCGCGTGATGAGCCGAAGTGGTCTGAGCCAGAGCACTGTCGAGGCGATTTTGGCCGCCCAATCGCCACGCAACATTCGGCGCGCATCGGCCGATATCGTGGTTCACAATGGTGATAATTGCACGCTGGCCGATCTTCACAAGATGGCGAAACAAGTAGCCACCCGGTTGGGGCTATGATGTTCCTCAATGCATAAAAGCACCTGCCGGTCGGCGTTTTCAAGCCTTCGGCGCCAGGCCCAACCCACTGCGCCCAGGAACCTGCCAGCGTGATCCTTTACGAATACCCTTTCAACGAACGACTCAGGACATACCTCCGCCTGGAGCAATTGTTCCGGCGGCTTGGAGAGTTGATTCCCAGGGCCCATCCCCTGGACCACCATTACGCGCTGGTCACCATGTTTGAAATCATGGATGTGGCGGCCAGAGCCGATCTGAAATCGGATGTTCTCAAGGACATCGAAAAGCACAAGCACCAGCTGGATGGTTACCGCGGCAATCCATCCATTTCCGAGGCTGCCCTGGATGCGGTGATTGCGCAGCTGGATCGTTGCTTTGCTGCGCTGAACAGCCAATCAGGAAAGGCGGGCCATGCGCTCACCGAAAACGACTGGCTGATGAGCATTCGCAGCCGCGTAGGCATTCCCGGCGGTACTTGCGGGTTTGACCTGCCCGCGTACTACGCCTGGCAACACAAGGACGCCGCTTACCGGCAAGAGGCTCTTCAAGGCTGGGCCTCGACGCTGGCCCCGCTGGCCGAATCGATCTATGTGCTGCTCAAACTCCTGCGCGACTCTGGCGTGCCACAAAAAGTGGCGGCCGAACGGGGTCAGTTCCAGCAAAACCTGCCGGCTGGCCGCACGTTTCAACTGCTGCGGCTGCGCATCGATCCCTATTGCGGACTGATCCCTGAAATCAGCGGCAACCGCCTGATTGTCTCCGTGCGCCTGATGAAACAAGAGGCGGACGGGCGGCTGCACGCTTGCACCGACGACGCTGCGTTTGAACTGACGCTGTGCGCTTGATTACAGGCTTTCCGCCGCGCAAGCTTCTTGAAGAATTCCAACATGGCATCCAGCAACACCCCTAGCGAACCATCAGGCCAAGGAGCGGCCCGCACCGTGGTGTGCCCGACCTGCGGTGGAGACAGCGTTTACAGCCCTGCCAACCGCTACCGGCCATTTTGCAGCGAGCGCTGCAAGCAAATCGATTTGGGCGCCTGGGCCAGTGAGGACTTTCGCATGCCGGCAGAAGCGCCTCCTGCAGATGCCCAGTATGGTGACCCGCGCCTAGAGCAGTGATGCATTAAATATGGCTCTAGCGCTTATCTATCAAGCGCCAGCAGCTACAAAATCAGGAGCAAATCAAGCAAGCTGCTCCTGCTCCAGCCAATCGAGAACAGGGTAGGCCCCTGGCAGTACGGGCTCCACGGTGAGGGGAAACGTCTGCCAGGCCATGGATTGGCCTTCGCGCATTTCAAACTGACCGCTCCATTCCCGAACCTTGCACCAGTGCAAGCGCACCAGGGCATGCGGGTAGTCGTGCTCGGTCACCTTCCAGACGCTGGCAGCAGCGATGGTGATGCCCAGCTCCTCTTCCAGTTCACGGCGCAGCGCCTGCTCCACGGTCTCACCCGCTTCCAGCTTGCCTCCCGGAAATTCCCAGTACCCTGCGTACGGCTTGCCCGGTGGGCGGGTGGACAGCAGCATGGCGCCATCTTCACGCAACAGGATGCCGACGGCGACCTCGGTGTGCTTGCGGGGTTCAGCCATGGCAGAGCCCTCCACGTGGGAAGTGCCCCCTAACGCAACCAAGCCTCATAGCCGCCCCGCATAGTCGCGTGCGAACTGGTAGGCCACGCGCCCGCTGCGCGAGCCGCGCTCCAGCGCCCACACCAGGGCCTCGGGTCGTGCCGCTTCAATCGCCGATGCGGGCACACCAAGGGATGCAAGCCACTGGGCCACGATGGTCAGGTATTCATCCTGGCTGAAGGGGTAGAAGCTCACCCACAGTCCAAAGCGTTCCGACAGCGAAATCTTCTCTTCCACCACCTCGCCCGGGTGCACTTCGCCATCGTCCGTGTGGGTGTAGGTGCGGTTTTCCGACATGTATTCGGGCAAGAGGTGGCGCCGGTTACTGGTGGCATAGATCAGCACGTTGGGGGTGGCTGCAGCCACCGAACCGTCCAGAATGGACTTGAGTGCCTTGTAGCCCGGCTCGCCATCTTCAAAACTCAGGTCATCGCAAAAGATGATGAACTTCTCAGGACGGTCGGATACAACATCGACGATATCCGGCAGGTCCGTCAAATCGGCTTTGTCCACTTCAATCAGGCGCAGGCCCTGGCCCGCGTAGGCATTCAGGCAGGCCTTGATGAGGGAGGACTTGCCCGTGCCACGGGCGCCCGTCAACAGCACATTGTTGGCGGTTTTGCCTTGCACAAACTGCAGGGTGTTGCGCTCGATCTTCTCCTTCTGGGCATCGATCTCTTTCAGATCAGCCAACTGCATGGACGCCACATGGCGCACAGGCTCCAGCGTGCCGTGGCCGCTGCTGCGCTTGCGGTAGCGCCAGGCAATGGCCTGCGACCAATCGGGCGCACCCAAGGGCTGGGGCAGCACCGATTCGATACGGGCGATGAGCTGCTCGGCCCGCTCCATCAAGCGTTCAAATTTTTCATTCATTTTGGCATCCAGCGCTTTACCATCAAGCGCAAGCAGCTATAAATTCAATAGCAAATCAAGACCGGTAGTCGGCGTTGATCGTCACGTAGTCGTGGCTGAAGTCGCAGGTCCACACGGTGTCCGAGGCATCACCACGGCCCAGCACCACGCGCACGGTGATCTCGCTTTGCTTCATCACACGCTGGCCATCCTCCTCGCGGTAGGCAGGATTGCGCCCACCGCTCACGGCCACATGCACATCGTCCAGGTACAGATCGATACGGGTCTGGTCCAGGTCGGCAATGCCGGCATAGCCCACCGCCGCCAGAATGCGACCCAGGTTTGGGTCGCTGGCGTAGAAGGCTGTCTTCACCAGGGGCGAGTGGGCGATGGCATAGGCCACCTGGCGGCACTCTTCACCAGTCTTGCCGCCTTCCACGCGCACGGTGATGAACTTGGTTGCCCCCTCGCCGTCGCGCACGATGGCCTGGGCCAGCTTTTGCGCCACGTCCAGCATGGCTGCCAGCAGGGCCTGCCCTTCGGTGCTGTCCAGCGAAGTGATGGGGGCGTGGGCTGCCTTATTGGTCGCCACCACCACGAAAGAATCGTTGGTAGAGGTGTCGCCATCGATCGTCACGCGGTTGAAAGAACGGTCTGCCAGATGGCGTGCCAGTTGCTGCACAACCGATGCACCCACGCAAGCATCCGTTGCCAAAAAGCCGAGCATCGTAGCCATGTTGGGGCGGATCATGCCTGCGCCCTTGCTGATGCCTGTGATGGACACGGTGGCACCACCGACCTGGGCCTGGGCGCTGAACGCCTTGGGCAGGGTGTCCGTGGTCATGATGCCTTCGGCCGCACGCGCCCAGTGGTCAGCCTGCGCATCAGCCACCGCGGCGGGCAGACCGGCTTCGATGCGGTCCGTGGGCAGGGATTCCATGATCACGCCGGTGGAGAAAGGCAACACCTGCTCGGGCGCCACGTTCAGCAAGCCCGCCAGGGCCTGGCAGGTAGAGCGCGCACGCGCCAAGCCATCGGCCCCCGTGCCGGCGTTGGCGTTGCCAGTGTTGATGACCATGGCGCGCACACCTTTGCCTGCGGCCAGATGCTCGCGGCTCACTTGCACCGGCGCTGCGCAAAAGCGGTTTTGCGTGAAGACGCCAGCCACGCTGGCCCCTTCGTCCAGCAAAAACACTGTGAGGTCCTTGCGATTGGCCTTGCGGACGCCCGCTTCGGTCACACCAATACGAACACCTGCGATGGGATGCAGGTCAGCCGCCACAGGGGCCAGAAGATTTACAGGCATAGAGTGCTCTTTCAAGAAAACTGCGAACGATTATGCGCAAAGACGAGGGTACAAATGAAAACACGGGCCGCAGCCCGTGTTGGAAACTAAGCAGCCATCAGGCCAGCTTGCCGTGGCACTGCTTGTATTTTTTGCCACTGCCGCAAGGGCAGGGATCATTGCGCCCCACGCGCATGCCTTCAAAGGCTGCGGTGTCGATACCGCCACCGGCGTTGCCAGAAGTGGTTTCGGCCTCGCCAGTTTCGGTGGGTGCGGTGTAGGTCACGTTGGTGATGTGCTCAGCGCGGGCCTCCAGCTGCTGTGCCGCCTCATCCAGCTGGGCAGAGGACTGCACTTGCACCGTCATCAAGATCTTGGTGACTTCGTTCTTGACGTGATCGATCAACTGACGGAACAGCTCAAACGCTTCGCGCTTGTATTCCTGCTTGGGCTGCTTCTGGGCGTAGCCACGCAGATGGATGCCCTGGCGCAGATAGTCCAGTGCGCTCAGGTGGTCACGCCAGTTAGAGTCAAAGCTTTGCAGCAGCACTGCACGCTCGAACTGCGTGAAGTTCTCACGCCCCACTTGTGCCACCTTGGCTTCAAAAGCGGCATGCGCCAGCTTGACAACATGCTCCAGAATTTCCTCGTCGGTGATGGACTCGGACTGGCTCACCCATGCCTGCAACTGCACGGGAACCTGCCATTCGTCGTTGAGGATTTTCTCCAGCGAAGCCAGGTCCCACTGCTCTTCCACTGACTCGGCAGGCACATACTGGCGCACCAGGTCTGTCATGCAGTCCTCGCGCATCGCGGCTATCACGTCCGTCAAATCCGACGAATCGAGGATGTCGTTGCGCTGCTGGTAGATCACCTTGCGCTGGTCATTGGCTACGTCGTCGTATTCCAGCAGTTGCTTGCGGATGTCGAAATTGCGGGCCTCGACCTTGCGCTGGGCAGATTCGATGCTGCGCGTCACGATGCCCGCTTCGATGGCTTCGCCATCGGGCATCTTCAGGCGGTCCATGATGGCCTTGACGCGGTCGCCCGCGAAAATGCGCATCAGCGAGTCGTCCAGGCTCAGGTAGAAACGTGAAGAGCCTGGGTCACCCTGGCGGCCGGAACGGCCACGCAACTGGTTGTCGATACGGCGAGACTCATGGCGCTCCGTCGCAATGATGCGCAGACCGCCCAGTGCCTTGATCTTCTCGTGGTCAGCCTTCCACTGTTCGCGCAGCGCTGCCACCTTGGCGGCACGCTCGGATTCGGACAGGGACTCGTCGGCTTCGATGGCTGCCACATCCTTCTCGATGTTGCCACCCAGCACGATGTCGGTACCACGCCCAGCCATGTTGGTGGCAATGGTGATCATGCCCTCGCGACCCGCCTGGGCCACGATATCGGCCTCGCGCGCGTGCTGCTTGGCATTGAGCACCTGGTGCGGCAGGCCCTCCTTGTTCAGCAGCTGGTCGATGATTTCGGAGTTCTCGATCGACGTGGTGCCCACCAGCACGGGCTGGCCGCGCTCGTGGCACTCGCGAATATCCTTGATCGCGGCTTCATACTTCTCGCGCGTGGTCTTGTAGACGCGGTCGAGCTGGTCGTCTCGCTTGCTGGGCCGGTTGGGTGGGATGACCACGGTTTCGAGGCCGTAGATTTCCTGGAACTCATACGCTTCGGTATCGGCCGTGCCCGTCATGCCAGCCAGCTTGTTGTACAAGCGGAAGTAGTTCTGGAATGTGATAGAAGCCAGGGTCTGGTTTTCAGCCTGGATGTTCACACCTTCCTTGGCCTCTACTGCCTGGTGCAAGCCATCGCTCCAGCGACGGCCCGACATGAGGCGGCCGGTGAATTCGTCCACGATCACGATTTCGCCGTTCTGCACAACGTAGTGCTGATCGCGGTGATAAAGGTGGTGGGCACGCAGGGCTGCGTACAGGTGGTGCATCAAAGTGATGTTGGCCGGGTCGTAAACCGAAGCACCCTCGGCGATCAGGCCATGGCTGGCCAGAATACGCTCTGCAGACTCGTGCCCTTGCTCGGTCAGGAAGACTTGGTGCGCCTTCTCATCAACAGTGAAGTCTCCGGGCTTGATGACCCCTTCGCCCGTGCGAGGATCGGCTTCCCCTTCCTGGCGTACCAGCAGCGGAACCACCTTGTTCATGGCAATGTAAATTGCCGTGTGGTCTTCTGCCTGACCACTGATGATCAGCGGCGTACGTGCCTCATCGATCAGGATAGAGTCCACCTCGTCCACAATGGCGTAATTCAGCCCTTGCTGCACACGGTCACGGGCTTCGTAGACCATGTTGTCACGCAGGTAATCGAAGCCGTATTCGTTGTTGGTGCCGTAGGTGATGTCAGCGCGATACGCAGCCTGCTTTTCTTCGCGCGGCATGTTGGGCAGGTTGATACCCACCGTCAAGCCAAGGAAGTTATACAGGCGGCCCATCCACTGGGCATCACGATTGGCAAGGTAGTCGTTCACGGTGACCACATGCACGCCCTTGCCAGACAGCGCATTCAGGTATACCGGCAGCGTAGCGGTCAGGGTTTTGCCCTCACCCGTGCGCATTTCCGAAATCTTGCCATGGTGCAGCGCCATGCCCCCGAGCATCTGCACATCGAAGTGGCGCATCTTCATGATGCGCTTGGAACCCTCACGCACCACAGCGAAGGCTTCCGGGAGGATGGAGTCAAGAGACTCGCCCTTGGCTACACGATCCTTGAACTCCTGGGTTTTGGCGCGCAACGCGTCGTCCGAAAGCTTCTCATATTCAGGCTCCATGCCGTTGATGCGAGCCACCACTTTGCGGTATTGCTTGAGAAGCCGGTCATTTCGGCTGCCGAAAATTTTGGTGAGGAAATTGGTTGCCATGCGAACAGGTCCGCTCGACACACTTCAACAGCGCAGTCGAACGACCGAAATCCCTAGTAAGAATTGAATGCAGGTGGGCTCTTCGCGGATAAATGCAAGCATTCCGCGGGGAGCCCAGGACGATGGATTTTAGCTGCCTGCAGGAGGCGCGTTTTGCTGGGCTACCAGGGGGGTTCTGGAGATCGCCGCGACGGTATCTGCAGCCTTGCCAGATGCGACATTGAGGAATTTTTGAGGATCCTGAAATACCCCTTGAACGAGCACTTCAAAATGCAGATGGGGTCCCGTAGAACGACCGGTGCTACCTACCTCAGCGATTTTCTCCCCACGCTTGACCAGATCACCCTGCTTTACCAGGGTGCGGGACGCATGGGCATAGCGTGTCACCAGCTGGTTGCCATGATCCAACTCGATCATGTTCCCATAGGCCGGGTGAAACTCTTGAGCAATCACCACCCCACCAGCAGCAGCCAGAATGGGAGTGCCGGTATCCGCCTGAAAATCAAGCCCTGTATGCAGAGCCGACTGGCCGGTGAATGGATCCAGCCGCCACCCAAAAGCAGATCCGGCCGTGCGCCCGGTTACCGGGGCATGCGTGGGCACCATTTTCTTGCGGATGTGCTGATCGAATAGCCGGGATTCAGCCACCGTCATCCAGTCAGATTGCTGGCCAGCCACTCTCTCAAGATCATCCAGGGTGGCTTGCAACTCTTCGAGCGACAAATTCCGCGCCCCGACCAGCGCACCGCCACGACCATCGGCCTTGGGAACCTCTGATGCGGGCAAGCCTGCCAAGCCCATGACGCGCTCGCCCAGGGATTCCAGCTGAACCATACGGGCCTGCATCTCGCCCACGCGCCTTGCCATGGCATCAAGGTTGGCGCGCATGAACTTGTCGCGTTCATCGAACTCGTCTTTGGCAACCAGTTTGACCAGCGCGCCAAACACGGGCCACCCCTCCCGCGCCCCCTTCACAAAAACCCAGTGATAGAGCGACGCAGCAACCAGCAAGAATCCGAGCGCGAGCACGCAACCCACCAGAGCCAGCCGAGCACCCGACAGGTGCAAGGAGCGGGTGCGGGCTCCGCGAGCGTCCGTGATAATCAAATGCACAAAATCATCTCCCTGCCATAGAGGCACCACCCATGAACCGCCGCCACTATGCCATCACACTGCAGCAAGCCAGCGCAGAATCACCCACGCTGGCCATGCTGACCGCACTGACCAAAGACTCTAGCGAAAGGCTGAAGGCTATTGAGCCGCTGCTTCCAGCGGGCCTGCGCGACACCGTACGGGCAGGGCCTATCGAAGGTGCTACCTGGTGCCTTCTGGTCAAAAGCAACTCAGCAGCGGCCAAGCTGCGGCAAATACTTCCTGCACTGCAGGCTCATTTGCGAACCAAGGGGTGGGAGGTTAACTCCATTCGCCTGAAAGTTCAAACGAACTTGCGTTGAACTGACGAAATGAAGAGAAAAAGGAAAAGAAATATGGTGCCGGTTGTCGGAATCGAACTGACGACCTACCGCTTACAAGGCGGGTGCTCTACCAACTGAGCTAAACCGGCGAAGCCCGCATTTTATACCGAAAAAACGAGCCTCAACAAAAAATGCTTATTTCACCCGTTTGAGTGAGGGACGCCCACTAGGAGGCCCAGGGGTTGGTTTAGGCGGTTCATCATCCCCCACATCAACGGCAGGAACCAACTGAACAACGCGATCTTCAGCAGAAGCACCCGACTCGACAACATCGGCTACGGGAGTCAACACAGCCGAGGAAGAAGGGGCCGCCACCAAACTGTCCACAGGTGGGGGAAAAGCCATGCCTTGTCCATTTTCACGCGCATAGATGGCAATCACACGCCCGACAGGAACCAGGATATCGCGTGGCTTGCCACCAAACCGGGCTTTGAATTCGATGAAATCATTACCCAGCTGCAGCGAGCTGGTTGCGTCAAAACTGATGTTCAACACGATCTCACCATCGTGAACAAACTCGCGAGGCACCTGCACTGAATCATCCACACGCACCACGACATAAGGCGTGAAACCATTGTCAGTGCACCACTCGTACAGAGCACGAATCAAGTACGGTCGTGTGGAGGTCGATTCCTGAGCGTTCATGGGGTGTCCAGCAGTTCAGCGGGTTAGCAAAGGCTTCGCACTTACTTGCGCATGACCTTTTCGGAGGGAGTCAATGCTTCGATGTAGGCGGGACGCGAGAAGATGCGCTCTGCATACTTGAGCAAAGGTGCAGCGTTCTTGCTCAATTCAATACCGTAGTAGTCGAGGCGCCACAGCAGCGGAGCAATGGCCACATCCAGCATGGAGAAATTGTCGCCCAGCATGTACTTGTTCTTGAGGAACACAGGCGCGAGCTGGGTCAGGCGATCACGGATATGGGCCCGGGCTTTCTCCAGCGCCTTTTCGTTACCCTTGGTGGCGCGAGACTCCAGCGTGTTCACATGAACGAACAGCTCTTTCTCGAAATTCAGCAAGAACAGACGCACGCGCGCGCGATCAACCGGGTCGCCAGGCATCAACTGGGGATGAGGAAAGCGCTCATCAATGTATTCGTTGATGATGTTCGACTCATACAGAATCAGATCACGCTCCACCAGAATAGGCACCTGCCCATAAGGGTTCATGACGCTGATGTCTTCCGGCTTGTTATACAGATCCACATCGCGGATTTCAAAATCCATGCCCTTTTCAAACAGGACAAAACGGCAGCGGTGGGAAAAGGGACAAGTTGTTCCCGAATAAAGCACCATCATGGTGGGAGGCTCCTAAAAATCAAAAGAGTGGGAAGCACCAAAGCGCCCACTCTATAAAAAACTGACGACGTCTCATCCAAGAGAAGTCGTCAGAAAGTCAGCAAGTTATTTGACGTCTTTCCAGAAAGCCGCATTCAGTCGCCATGCGATCACGGTGAAGAAGCCCAGGAAAATCAGAACCCACACACCAACGCGAATGCGCGTGTTCTGAGCGGGTTCGGCCATCCACTGCATGTAGTTGACCAAGTCGCCGATAGCCGCATCGTACTGGGCGGGGGTCATCTTCCCCGGAGACACCTGCTCCCAACCCTTGAGCACGTGAGTCTTTTGACCGTGACTTTCGTGCTCTTCAAAGACGGGGCGGCGTTCGCCCTGAAGCTCCCACAGCACGTGAGGCATGCCCACGTTGGGGAACACGAGGTTGTTCCAGCCCGTCAGCTTGGTGTCGTCGCGGTAGTAGGTACGCAGGTAGGTGTAGAGGTAGTCCGCACCCGAACCTGCAGAGCTTGCACGCGAACGGGCAATCACAGTGAGGTCAGGAGGATTGGCACCGAACCAGGCCTTGGCTTGTTTCGGATCAATCGCCGCCTTCATGGTTTCACCGACCTTGTCGGTGGTGAAGAGCAGATTGTCTTTCACCTGCTGGTCTGTCAAACCGATGTCTTTCAAACGGTTGAACCGCATGAACGCAGCAGAGTGGCAGTTCAGGCAGTAATTGACGAACAGCTTGGCACCATTTTGCAAAGAGGCCAAGTCATTGGTCTTGACGGGCGCCTTGTCCAGGGGATGGCCGCCGCCAGCAGCCATTGCAGAGCCAGCCACCATGCCCAGCGCTGCCACGATCGTGAGAATGAGTTTCTTCATTGTTGTTTTCTCCGGCTCTCAGTGCGCAACGTAGGTAACGCGATCAGGCACAGGCTTGGTCTTACCAATGCGACTCCACCAAGGCATCAGCAGGAAGAAGCCGAAGTAGAACAAAGTACCCACCTGAGAAACCCGCTCACCAATCGGCGAAGGAGGCTGGACGCCCAGGTAACCCAAGATCAGGAAGTTGATCACAAACACAGCGTAGAAGTACTTGTGCCAGTCGGGACGGTAACGAATGGACTTCACAGGGCTGTAGTCCAGCCAAGGCAGGAAGAACAGGATGATCACGGCACCACCCATCACGACCACGCCCCAGAACTTGGCGTCAATGGCCAGCATCAAAGCGGTGACCACCACAGCGCCACCAGCGATCACCACCTTGAAGATGGCTGGCAACTGGGCCTTGAGCACTCCGAACAATGCACCCAGGAGCACACAGGCGATCAGGGCATACATCATCTCGCTGGTGATAGCACGCAGCATCGAATAGAACGGGGTGAAGTACCACACGGGAGCAATGTGCAACGGCGTCACCAGCGGATCTGCGGGGATGAAGTTGTTGTACTCGAGGAAGTAGCCACCAAATTCAGGCGCGAAAAACACCACCGCAGAGAAAGCCAACAGGAACACAGACACGCCAAAGATGTCGTGCACGGTGTAGTAAGGGTGGAATGGCACGCCATCCAGAGGCTTGCCCTTGGCATCACGGGGCGCATTGGGACCCTTGATTTCAACGCCGTCTGGGTTGTTGGAGCCCACATCGTGCAACGCCAGCAAGTGCGCCACAACCAAGCCCAGCAGAACCAGAGGAACGGCAATGACGTGGAAGCTGAAGAAGCGGTTCAGGGTAGCGTCGCCCACCACAAAGTCGCCACGGATCAGCAGAGCCAGGTCAGGACCGATGAAGGGAATGGCTGCAAACAGGTTCACGATCACCTGAGCGCCCCAGTAAGACATCTGGCCCCAAGGCAGCAGGTAGCCCATGAAGGCTTCAGCCATCAGACACAGGAAAATGGCGCAGCCAAAGATCCAGACCAGCTCACGCGGCTTGCGGTAAGAACCGTAGATCAGGCCACGGAACATGTGCAGGTACACCACTACGAAGAAGGCCGAAGCCCCCGTGGAGTGCATGTAGCGAATCAACCAGCCCCAGGGCACATCACGCATGATGTACTCCACCGATGCGAAAGCCAGATTCGCATCAGGCTTGTAGTGCATGACCAGGAAGATACCGGTGACGATCTGGATCACCAGCACCAGCAGTGCCAGCGAACCAAAGATGTACCAGAAGTTGAAATTCTTCGGAGCGTAGTACTCCGACATATGCACACGGTAGGCATCGAAAGCTGTGGGGAACCGGTTCTCAAACCAGTTCGTCAGCTTGGCAGACGCCGAAGCGTTGGGGGAGATTTCCTTGAATTCAGCCATGTCGTGCTACCTCAAGCCTTCTTGTCTTCACCGATCAGCAGACGCGAATCGGACAGATACATGTGGGGCGGGATTTCCAGGTTGTCAGGCGCAGGCTTGTTCTTGAACACACGGCCAGCCAAGTCGAAAGTGGAGCCGTGGCAAGCACACAGAAAGCCGCCATTCCAGTCGTCAGGCAAAGAAGGCTGAGGGCCCGTTTGGAACTTATCGCCGGGCGAGCAACCCAAGTGGGTGCAAATGCCCACGCCCACGAAAATTTCAGGCTTGATGGAGCGGTGTTGGTTTTTTGCGTACTCAGGGGTGGGGTACGTCTTGCGATCTGACTTGGGATCGGCCAGTTGAGGCTCGGTCTTGGCCAACGAAGCAATCTGCTCAGGGGTGCGCTTGAGAATCCACACGGGCTTGCCGCGCCATTCCACAGTGAGCTTCTCGCCGGGTTGCAGGGCTGAAATATCAACCTCTACCGCAGCACCGGCTGCTTTGGCTTTTTCCGAAGGCTGAAAACTGCTGACGAAGGGCACGGCTACGGCCACTCCTCCCGCAGCACCAGCGCATCCGGACGCAATCAGCCACGTCCGCTTGCTGGTGTCGACTGGTGTGTCACTCATGGGGATCCTCGGTATACATCGCTATGTTGGGGTCAGCCGGGGATTGTAGCGGAGTGAAAACTCGTAACACCAGCCGCCCTCTTGCAATCTGGCGTCACAGCCCCATAGCGAAGCAGCACCGCTGCGCCATCTCTCCTAGATAATGCGGTTTCACACCACCTGGGGCGACGGGCCCTTGAAACCAAAAAGGGAAGCAAAGATGACAATCATCAAAGAATTCAAAGAATTTGCCATCAAGGGCAATGTGATCGACCTGGCTGTGGGGGTGATCATTGGCGGAGCCTTCGGGAAAATCGTGGACTCCGTGGTGGCCGATCTGATCATGCCGGTGGTGGGCCTGGTGTTTGGCAAACTGGATTTTTCCAATTTGTTCCTGGTGTTGGGCAATGTGCCAGCGGGCACCGCCATGACCCTGGACGCACTGCGCAAGGCTGGCGTGCCGGTTTTCGCCTACGGTAACTTTTTGACCGTGGCCGTCAATTTCATCATTCTGGCGTTCATCATTTTCATGATGATCAAGCAAATCAACCGACTCAAGCGCGAAGCACCTGCTCCAGCGCCTGCCGCTCCAGCACCTGAACCCGAAGACATCGTCTTGTTGCGCGAGATCCGCGATAGCCTCAAGCGCTGATCTGCGCCACAAACTCAGCTTTTTGATGGACTCAGCGCCCTCTTGTCGAGGGCGTTGTCGCATCTGCGGCCGACACCGCTCGAAAATTCAGGCGAGTTGCCGCGCCATGCGTACCGCTTCGATCAGGCTGGACGCATCGGCTACGCCCCGCCCTGCGATATCGAACGCGGTGCCGTGGTCGGGGCTGGTGCGCACCAATGGCAGGCCCAGGGTGACGTTCACCCCTTTATCCACACCCAGATATTTGACAGGAATCAGCCCTTGGTCGTGGTACATCGCGATCACGACATCAAACTCACCAGGATGTGCCTCGGTGTGCCGAGCCCGCATGAAGACGGTATCCGGCGGCAACGGTCCGTGCACATCCACCCCTTGCGCGCGCAATTGAGCCAGAGCGGGAGCAATGATTTCCAGCTCCTCCCGGCCAAACAAACCACCTTCGCCCGCATGGGGGTTGAGCCCCGCCACAGCGATGCGCGGCGCACGCCCCAAGGTGCGCAGCAGTGCCGCATGCGCGATCTGCACGGTCTGCAGCACGTTGGCCTCGGTCACAGCAGCAATTGCATCGCGCAGGGACACATGGATGCTGACCAGCACCGTGCGCAACTCATCGCTTGCCAACATCATGCGCACCGGCATCGCATCCAGCGCCACGCCTTGGTGGGCGGCAGCCTCGGCCTGCAGCAGTTCGGTGTGACCAGGGTAATCCACGCCTGCAGCAGAGAGCGCCTCTTTGTGCAACGGTGCCGTAACCAGTGCAGCCACCTCACCGCGCAGCGCGGCGCGTGCTGCCCACTGCACACAATCAGCAGCGGCGCGCCCTGCCTCAGCACTGACCTGCCCCACCGCCACGGTGTCGGGCAGACCCGCAAGCGGCAGCACCGGTACGCAGCGCGGGGGCGCAGCCAGGGCATCGGCCACCCCCTCGATCACCGCCACGGGCAGCGAAGGTATGCCCGGGCTTGCAATGCAGCCCGCGGCGCGTCGCAGCGTGGCCACGTTCCCGACAACGAAGCAGCCGCGCAGCACATCGGGCGCATCCCGGAACGCCTTGGCCACGATTTCAGGGCCTATGCCTGCAGGGTCGCCTTGGGTAATGGCGATGGGCTTGAGATTGATTTTCATAAATTCTGGCGCTAACGCCCGTGAATCAAGCGCAAGCAGCTACGCTTTCAATAGCAAACCATTCACGCGGGGTTGTCGATTTCGATGAACTCGTGCCCGATGCCCAGCAGCCGCGCCACCTCGCCCGCGATCGCGGGGGCGCCATAGCGCTCGGTGGCGTGGTGCCCTGCGGCAATGAAGGCCACACCCGTTTCGCGCGCCAGATGGGCTTGTGGCTCCGAGATTTCGCCCGTGATGAACACGTCAGCACCTACAGCGATGGCCGCCTCAAAGTAGCTTTGCGCCCCACCCGTGCACCACGCCACTTTGGTCACGGGGCGCGTGCTATCGGCCGAGGTCACCAGCGTGGTCGGCCTGCCCAGCACGGCGGCCACGTGGTTCGCCACGGCCTGCGCATGGGGATAGTCGGCATTGGCCACGCAGCCCAGCAGCTGTTCACCAAACTGCGCCACGCTAGTCCACCCCAGCATCTGGCCCAACTGAGCGTTGTTGCCCCACTGGGGGTGCGCATCCAGCGGCAAGTGGTACGCAAAAAGATTGATGTCGTGCGCCAGCAGCAGTTGCAGGCGCTGCTTCATCCAGCCTGTAACCCGGCCATCTTGTCCGCGCCAGAACAGTCCGTGGTGGACGAAGATGGCATCAGCGCGCGCTGCAATGGCCGCCTCGATCAGCGCCTTGCTGGCCGTGACGCCGCTCACCACGCGGGCGATCTGTTCCTTGCCCTCCACCTGCAGGCCATTGGGCCCGTAGTCTTTGAAACGCTCGGGTTGCAGCAGGCCGTCGAATGCCTGCAGAAGGTCTACGCGGGATATGCTCATGCCCGCTATTGTCGCGCGGGCTCGCGCAGGCAGCACCAAGACCCCACCCAACGCCGCGCCATGCGCCGCCAAGGCTTGGAGGACAATAGCAACTATTCCGAGCCCCGAAGATCACACAGCAGAACTCCGCGCACCCCACGCACCTTTGCCCTATCTACTCATCATGAAACGCATCTGGCTGCTGTTCTCTCAGGCCGTGACGGTTTTCGCCGCGGCCTATTTTGTTGTCGCCACCCTCCAGCCCGACTGGATCCGCCAAGGCGCCACCCGCTCGGGCGCCGGCGTGGCCCTGATGGAAGCGCCCCCAGCCCCGGCGGGGCAGCCTGCGGCGGGCAGTTTCAGCGGCGCAGCGCGCAAAGCATCGCCCGCCGTGGTCAGCATCAATACCAGCAAGGCCGTACGCCACCCACGCAGCAACGACCCCTGGTTCCAATTCTTCTTTGGTGACCAGGCCCCACAGGCCCAGACCGGACTGGGCAGCGGTGTCATCATCAGCCCCGACGGTTACATCCTCACCAACAACCATGTGGTCGAAGGTGCGGACGAAATCGAAGTCACGCTGACCGACAGCCGCCGCACCCGCGCCAGCGTGATCGGCACCGACCCCGAAACCGACCTGGCCATTCTCAAGATCACGCTCGACAAGCTGCCCGTGATCACGCTCGGCGATTCAGACTCCCTGGCCGTGGGCGATCAGGTGCTGGCCATTGGCAACCCCTTTGGCGTGGGCCAGACGGTGACCAGCGGCATTGTCAGTGCGCTGGGGCGCAGCCAGCTGGGCATCAACACGTTTGAGAACTTCATCCAGACTGATGCCGCCATCAACCCCGGCAACTCGGGTGGCGCGTTGGTGGATGTGAACGGCAACCTCATGGGGATCAACACGGCCATCTACTCGCGCTCGGGTGGCAGCATGGGGATCGGTTTCGCCATTCCCGTGTCTACCGCGCGCCTGGTGCTCGACGGCATCGTGAAAGACGGGCAGGTGACCCGCGGCTGGATTGGCGTGGAACCCAATGAACTATCGCCCGAACTGGCCGAAACCTTCGGCGTGAAAGCCACCGAAGGCGTGATCATCACCGGGGTGCTGCAAGACGGCCCCGCCGCACAGGCGGGTATGCGCCCCGGCGACGTGATTCTGAAGGTGGATGACAAGGCTGTGGGCAACGTGTCGCAGCTGCTGACTGCCGTGGCTGCGCTCAAACCCGGCACGCCCTCAGCTTTCGAGGTGCAACGTGCCGACAAGAAGTTGGAGTTGAACATCAACCCTGGGGTACGCCCTCGCCCCCAGCGCGCTGTGCGTCGCTGAAGCACAATACAAAACTCCTGCGGCCCGCAGGAACTTATACGCTATCAATAACATAGCTGCTAGCGCTTTATTTTCGGGCGCTAGCAGCTATTTTTATTGGTAAAGAAAAAACCTATCCTGCTTTGGTGGCAACCAGACTTCCTGCACTGAAAGTCGTCAAACCAACCATGCGGAGCGTCACTGGAGGAGTGCAAAGCAGGGCAATACGGCGCCGCAATAGTGGGCAGCAGCCCAATGCCGCCACAAAGCAGCGCCTCCGCTGTCAGGAAGAAGCGGTTTCTTCCTCTGCCGTGCCCGGCGCTTTGGTGTGCTTGATGAACAGTTGCGCGGCCCAGATGCCAATCTCGTAAAGAATGCACATGGGTACCGCCAAGGCCAACTGCGACACCACGTCGGGGGGGGTGACGATGGCGGCGATCACGAACGCGATGACGATGAAGTAACCACGGAAACTCTTTAGCTTCTCGATACTCACCACCCCCATGCGGGCCAGCACCACCACCGCAATCGGCACTTCAAAGGCCAGGCCGAAGGCGAGGAACATGGACAGCACAAAGCTCAGGTACGCCTCGATGTCTGGCGCGGCCGTGATGCTCTTGGGTGCAAAGCTCTGGATGAACGCGAACACCTGCCCGAACACGAAGTAATAGCAAAAGGCCACGCCGATGAAAAACAGCACAGTGCTGGAGACCACCAACGGCAAGACCAGCTTCTTCTCATGCGAATACAGGCCCGGCGCCACGAACGCCCACACCTGCCAGAGCACGAATGGCAAAGCCAGCAAAAAGGCCGACATCAGCAAAATCTTGAGCGGCACCATGAAGGGCGAGATCACCGAAGTGGCAATCAGCGTGGCGCCCTTGGGCAAATGCGCTACGAGTGGCGCTGCCAGAAAGTCGTACAGCGGCCCGGGGCCGGGAAAGAAAAACAGGAAAGCAGCAGCCACGGCAATGGCGATGATGGCCTTGACCAAGCGGTCGCGCAGCTCCATCAAATGCTGGACAAACGGTTGCTCCGTTCCAGCAAGCTCGTCTTCTTGGGTGGGGGTGTCTGCCATGTTGGATCTTCGAGGGCGTCAGGGCCGCCCATGCAGCGCGCGCGGGCGCAGCATCAGTGGAACTTTTTAGGGCGGTAGCGCGCTACCCGCGCCGCACCGGACAACGCTTTGGTGCGCACACCATTGCGGGCTTTGTACCACTGGGGGGTAGCGCCTTTCTTGAGGCGCCAGTTTTTGCCAGGGTGCTTGTAGGCGGGCAGCACAGCCGAAGCAGTGTCGTGGCTTTCGGTCTCGAAGCTGGTGGCTTGCGCCCAGTCTTTTTCAAACTCGCTGGCGCTGGTCTGGATGGACTGCTCCACGTCGCGCGCGGCGTTTTCCACCGAGTCCTTCATCTTGCGAAGCTCATCGAGCTCCATGGAGCGGTTGACTTCAGACTTCACATCGGCCACGTAGCGCTGCGCCTTGCCCAGCAGGGTGCCCACGGTACGGGCGACGCGGGGCAGCTTTTCAGGGCCGATGACGATCAACGCCACCGCCCCAATGAGCGCCATTTTGGACAGGCCAATATCAATCATGGAATCAACGCTCGCTCAAGCCATCAGCTTTTTTGCTTGGCTTCCACGTCGATGGTGGTCTTGTCAGCGGCCTGGCTGTTGGCGACTTGGCTGGGAGCTGGGGCTGCGGTGGGCGCGGGGGCGTCGCTTGCGCCGTCTTTCATGCCGTCCTTGAAGCCCTTGACCGCGCTGCCCAGGTCAGAGCCCATGTTCTTGAGCTTTTTGGTGCCGAAGACCATGACAACGATCAGCAGCACGATCAGCCAGTGCCAGATGGAAAAGGAACCCATGGAATTTCTCCTAACGAATTGCAATCATTTTAGACGCGCGATGTAACCCCGGCGTGAAGGGGAAAAGACTGTCAGCTCTTGACCTCAGCCTTTGAGCCAGGGGCGTGGGCCACCCATCACATGGATATGCAGATGGTGGATCTCCTGCCCGCCTTCAACCCCGGTGTTGGTGACGATGCGAAAGCCGCCGTCTGGGTACGGGTTACACCCCTGCTCCAGGGCCAGCCGGGGCGCCAGCGCCATCATGCGCCCCAGTAGCCCGGCGTGCTCTGGGGTAACCTGGGCCATCGAAGGGATATGCGCCTTGGGCACCATGAGAAAGTGCACCGGCGCCCAGGGATGGATGTCGTGGAATGCGAAGATTTCCTCGTCTTCATAGACCTTGCGGGAAGGAATCTCGCCGGCAATGATCTTGCAAAAAAGGCAGTTCGGATCGTGCATGGTGGAGGGATGAATGAAACCGGCCGCAGCCGCCAGATAACTGATTACAGAGCCCTGAATGACTCCGGGCAAGTTTTCGCATTGTCAGGGATATACACGGCGTCCTGCGTGTCCGCCGGCTGACGAAGGGCTGTCAGCCAAGGGCTGAGCAAGGCACCCGCTCGCCAGCAGCGCCAATCTCACATCTCCAGAGCCTGCCCCTTGTTCATGGCGACCATGCCGCGCACGATGCGGTACAGGAACCACAGGGAGATCAGCCCCCAGGCGATCCAGCCGGGCAGGATCAAAATCCACAGCGGGGCCGTCAGTACATAGAGCACACCTGCCCAAATCACCGTGCGCAGGCGCCAGGAAAAATGGCTGGCCTGCCAGGTGCCTTCTGCATCGCTCTTTTTGACGAGGTCGATCACCAGCGCAATCAACAGCAAGGCAGCGCCGGGCTGCGCACCGGGAATGACCGCCCCCACCGCCACAATCAGATGCAACAGGTAGCTGACCCAGCCGATGGCCTTCAAGTCCTCGGCCCGCTGGTCCTTGGTCCGCACATCGGTGAAGTCATCTGCCATGGCTGTCAGCCTTTCTCGTCTGCCGCGCGCGCGTCTGCCTTGCGCAGGGCTTTTTCTTCGATACCGCTGGTGCCTTCACGGCGGGCCAGCTCCTTGACCACATCCGCCGGGCTCAAGCCGTAGTGGGCCAGAGCGATCATGGAGTGGAACCACAGGTCGGCCACTTCGTAGACGATCTTTGCCTTGTCGGCACCATGGTCCACATCCTTGGCCGCCATCACGACTTCGGTGGCCTCTTCGCCAATCTTCTTCAGGAAGGCATCCGGCCCCTTGTGCAGCAGGCGCGAGACATAGCTGGTCTGCGGATCGCCACCGTTGGCGGGCTTGCGGCTTTCAATCACGGCCGCCAGGCGGGCCAGGGCGTCTTGCTGAGGCAGCACGTGGGAATCGTTGGAACTCATGGGCTTATTTGTAGATGGATTCGGGATCTTTCAAGACCGGATCAACGGCCTTCCAGGCGCCATCCTTGAGCACGCTGAAGAAGCAGCTGTGGCGCCCGGTGTGGCAGGCGATGCCAGGCTCGTGCCCTTCCTGCGTGACCTTGAGCAGCACCACGTCGTTGTCGCAGTCCAGGCGGATTTCATGCACCGTCTGCACATGGCCCGACTCCTCGCCCTTGAACCACAGCTTCTTGCGCGAGCGGCTGAAGTACACCGCGCGGCCCAGCTCTGCGGTCTTGGCCAGCGCTTCGCGGTTCATCCAGGCAAACATCAGCACATCGCCTGTGCCCTGCTCTTGCGCAATCACGGGCACCAGGCCCTGCGCGTCCCATTTCACTTCATTGAGCCAGTTCATGGGCGGATTGTCGGTGATTTGTGCCAGAGGGCCGGACGGGGATCAAAAATTTAAACGTTTTTGGCCGCTAGCGCTTGTACAGAAAGCGCCAGCAGCTATTAAATCAATAGCAAAACAAGCTACCGATTACAGACGCACGGGAATGCCACGCTCTGCCATGCGCTGTTTGGCCTGGCCCACGGTGTATTCGCCGTAGTGGAAGATGCTGGCAGCCAGCACGGCATCGGCACCGCCCTGCTGCACGCCGTCTGCAAGGTGGTCGAGATTGCCCACTCCGCCCGAGGCGATGACGGGCACGCTCACGGCGTCGCTCACCGCACGGGTCAGGGCCAGGTCAAAGCCGGACTTGGTGCCGTCACGGTCCATGCTAGTGAGCAATATTTCGCCAGCGCCGCGCTGCGCCATCTCCTGCGCCCACGCCAGTGCATCAAGCCCGGTGTTCTTGCGCCCGCCGTGGCTGTAGACATCCCAGCCAGGGCCCACCGGCTGGCCGTTGGCGCCGATGCGCAGCGCGTCTTCTTCAGAGCGGCGCTTGGCATCAATGGCCACCACGATGCACTGAGCGCCGTATTTGGCCGATGCCGCATTGATGACGTCGGGGTTGGCAATGGCAGCGGAATTGAAGCTGGTCTTGTCCGCGCCCGCGTTGAGCAGACGGCGCACATCTTCCACCGTGCGCACGCCGCCACCCACGGTGAGCGGAATGAACACCTGGCTGGCCACGGCTTCGATGATGTGCAGGATCAGATCACGACCATCGCTGGTGGCGGTAATGTCCAGAAAGGTCAGCTCATCGGCCCCCTGGGCGTTGTAGCGCGCGGCAATCTCTACCGGGTCGCCTGCATCGCGCAGTTCAACAAAATTGACACCCTTGACCACGCGGCCTCCGGTAACGTCAAGACAGGGAATGATGCGTTTGGCAAGCATGGCGCAGAGGGATGAGAAAAAAGAAGAATATCAATGAAAGGAAGCCGCAACCCCGAGGGCGCGGCCAGAGCGGCCCGTGCAAGATACCACGGCCATCCGCAGGGCCCGGCCCGCTCAGGCCTGCAGGCTGGCGCCCACACCGCTTTGCCAGCGCCACGCGTCTTCGCACATCTGGTCCAGGCCCAGTTTGGCAGTCCAGCCCAGCAGTTGCTGGGCCAGAGCAGGATCAGCCCAGCACTGGGCCACATCGCCCGGCCGGCGCGCCACGATGCGGTAGGGCACGGCCCGGCCGCTGGCGCGTTCAAAGGCACGCACCATCTCGAGTACCGACACGGGGCGCCCCGTGCCCAGGTTCACCGTCAGCAGACCGGGGTGATCGCGCAGGTAGCGCAGCGCGGCCACGTGACCCTCGGCAAGATCGCACACATGGATGTAGTCGCGCACGCCGGTGCCATCGGGCGTGGGGTAGTCGTTGCCGTACACGCTGAGTTGTTCGCGCAGGCCGACGGCCACCTGCGCAACGTAAGGCAGCAGGTTGTTGGGAATGTCTTGCGGGTCTTCGCCGATCAAGCCACTGGCGTGGGCACCCACGGGGTTGAAATAGCGCAGGCGGGCAATGCGCCACTGGCCGGGCTCAGAAGCGTCCACATCGGCCAGCACCTGCTCCATCATGAGCTTGCTCCAGCCATAGGCGTTGGTGGCCGACAGCGGGAAGTCCTCACGGATAGGCACCGAGGCCGGGTCACCATACACCGTGGCAGACGAGGAGAACACCAGCGTGCGCACATTCGCCGCCCGCATGGCGCCGAGCAAGGCCACGGTGCCCGCCACATTGTTGTCGTAGTACCGCAGCGGCTCACGCACCGACTCGCCCACCGACTTCAGGGCTGCGAAGTGGATGACCCCCTCGACAGGGTGCTCGGCAAACACCCGCTGCAGCAAGGCCGTGTCGCGGATATCGCCCTCGATGAAAGACGCGGGTGCGCCAGTGATGCGCTCCACCCGCTCCAGCACCGAACGGCGGCTGTTGCAAAAATTGTCCAGCACCACGAAAGGAATGCCGGCCTGGGCCAACGCCACACAGGTATGCGAGCCAATGAAGCCGGCTCCGCCCGTTACAAGAATCACGCTATCGCACTCCTAAAAATGGGGATCTGGGTTCTGAGGAAGAGATCCATCGCACGGGATCGACCAGATAGGGTGAATTGTCGGATCAAAAAGCCTCCCGCGTTGCAGCGCCAAAAGCCTTGCGCGACTTCTTTTCCGATTCGCCGGGCTGGCCAGCGAGAGCACACAAGGGACGAAGGCCATGGTCGCGGCCCCAGCACCATTGCAAACAATCGTTTTCCACTGTGGGTGAACTCCAAACACCCCGAAGTGGCTTTGTGAGCCTCCTCAGCCCAGAAACCATTGATTATCAAAACCAAAAAGAAAAGTACACACTCACATCTTTGCATTGAACGCTCTATCGAGGGTAAACGCCGTCCCGAACCACAAGCCATAAAATCCACACTTCATTGATCCACTGCCTGCCACCCTGCGGACAGCCCTGCGCTACAGTGCCTACCGGATCGAATCACCTTGCGCCCACAAAGCGCCACCCCGGAACCCGCCGCCGTCCATGACACATCCGCTTCGCCTCCTCGTTTTGTTGATGCTGGCATTGGCTGCCATGGGCGCAACAAAATACGCTCAGGCCAAGAAGGCACCGGCGGTAGCGCTTTACTACCAGCACAACGCACCGCTAGAAGATCTGAAAGTCTTCGATATCGTGGTGGTGGAGCCCGACCATGGCTACGACCCGCTAGCCTTGCGCGCCAAAGGGACCGAGCTTTACGCCTACACGTCGGTGGCAGAAGTGCAGCCCACGCGGGCCTATTTCAAGAACATACCGGCGCAGTGGCAAATGGCCCGCAACGGGCACTGGAACTCCGTGGTGGTCGACCAGACGCCCGCGCAATGGCCCGCTTTTTTTGCAGACCAGGTGGTAGCGCCCCTGTGGCAACGGGGCTACCGGGGGTTCTTTCTGGACACCATGGACTCGTACCGCCTGGCCAGCCGCTTTGATGAGGCTGCACAGCAAGACGGCCTGGTTCGCGTGATTGAAACGCTGCACGAACGCTTCCCGGGCATCCAGCTGATCATGAACCGGGGGTTCGAGATTGCGCCACGCCTGAAAGGCAAGATCCACATGGTCGCCGCAGAATCGCTGTACCGCGGCTGGAATGCGGGTGCCAGTCGCTACGAAGAAGTGCCTCTGGCTGACCGCCAGTGGCTGATCGCTCAACTCAAGACCATCCAGGACCGTGATGGCATTCCTGCACTGGCCATCGATTACGTCGCCCCCCACGACCGTGCTCTGGCACGCGAGACCGCCAAGCGCATCGAAGCTGATGGCTTCATCCCCTGGGTGACGGACAGCCGTTTGAGCAGCGTGGGCATTGGCACGCTGGAGCTGGTGCCCCGCCGCATTCTGGTGGTTTACAACAGTTCAGAGTCCCCAGCGCTTAACTACAGCAACCCCCACCGCTACGCGCAGATGCCCCTGAACCACATGGGCTATGTGGTGGACTACGCCGACATCCTGAACCCGTTGCCCGGGGGGATTCAGCGCGACCGTTATGCCGGGGTGGTGACCTATTTTTCTGGCTTCATCCCCAAAAACCGGATGCGCGAACTGAACCAGTGGTTGCAGGCCCGCAAAACCGAGGGCATACCGATTGCCATCATGGGTGACTTTGGCCTGCAACCCGACAAATCCTGGGCTACCACGTTCGGACTGCAAGCCAACGATCTGAACATCACCGCACCATTGCGCTTGAAGGGCCAACACGCCGCGATGGAATTCGAGATTGCCCTTCCCCCCATCAAGCGGGACGACACGCCCGTCTTGCTGGTGGGGCCGCAAGCTGCGCAGGCAGAGCCCCTGGTCGAATTTGTGGACAAGAATGGCCGCAGCTACGTGGGCGGAGCCCTGATGCCCTGGGGAGGATTCATTCTCGACCCGTATGTTCTGACGGAGCTGCCCGGCACTGAACAAACACGGTGGGTGGTCAACCCGTTCACCTTTCTGCAAAAAGCCTTGCAACTGCCCCCGCTGCCGGTGCCCGACACCACAACCGAGAACGGCCTGAGGTTGCTACTGGCCCATATTGATGGAGACGGCTTCCCCTCCAAGGCTGAAATGGCGGGCAGCCCACTGGCTTCGCAAGTACTGTTGCAAGAGATTTTCGAGAAGTACCGCATCCCCCAGACGATGTCGATCATTGAGGCGGAGACGGCGCCCCACGGCCTGTACCCGGACCAGAGCCAGCAGATGGAAGACATCGCACGCAAGATGTTCAAACTGCCCCACATCGAAGCGGCCAGCCATACCTTCACGCATCCCTTCTCGTGGGACTCCTCGGTCAAACACGGGGTGTTCTCAGAAAACGCTGAAGCCCAGCAGTCCCTGAATATTCCTGGCTACAAAATGGACTTCGAGCGCGAGACGGCAGGCTCTGCCGAATACATTCGCAAGCAACTTGTACCTGCAGGCAAATCGGTGGAAATACTCCAATGGTCGGGTGACACAGCCCCCAATGAAGCGGCCCTCAAGGCGTCTTACGAAGCGGGTCTGGTGAACATCAACGGTGGAGACACATCCATCTCCAAGGCACAACCCACGCTGACGGCGATTGGCGCCCTGGGCATTACCAAAGGCAATTACCTGCAGGTCTACGCCCCCATCACCAACGAGAACAACTACACCAACTTGTGGCAGGGGCCCTATTACGGTTTCGAGCGCGTGCTCGAAACCTTTGAGATGACCGACAAGCCCCGTCGTATCAAGCCTGTGGGCATCTATTACCACACGTACTCGGCCTCCAAGGCGGCGGGCCTGAAGGCGCTGAAGAAGGTGTATGACTGGGCGCTATCGCAGCCACTGCACCCGGTTCGCACCTCCGAATTCATCCGCAAGGTGCAAGACTTCCACACCTACGCCATCGCCCGCGAAGGTGACGGCTGGCGCGTTCGTGGCGCGGGCCAGTTGCGCACGCTGCGCATGCCCTACTCGGTGAATGACATCACCCCCACACTCGCCCAAGGTGTTGGCGTGGCAGGCGTGAGCGAAGGGGCGGAAGGCAGCTACCTCCACCTGACCAGTGACCTTGCATGGATTGCGCGGCCGGGCGGATCTGCCGCCGCCGATACTGCAAACGCCCCCACCGTCTGGCTGCACACCGCGAATGCCCGCGTGACGCAGTGGCAACGCACACAGCAAGGGCAACGCACGGACTTCACCCTGCAAGGCCATGTGCCCCTGCAATTCAGCGTGGCCGGCATGGCCCCCGCCTGCAAGCTGAGCGCCAACGGGCAACCTGTGGTGGCCGCCAAGCCCTCCAACAACCTGCGCACCGACGTGCGCACCTACAAGCTAGCCGATGCGTCCGCGCAAATCCAAGTTGTCTGCGCCGGACGCTGAACGGCCCGTACTCGCCAGCTATTGGCTCACTGCACTGCTGGCCGGCTTGGTCGGTGGTGCGCTGTGGCTCATGTATCCGCGCCAGGATCTGGAGCGGCGCCTGCTCTCGTCCAGCAGCGACTCCAGCCTGTCGCTTGCATACTTGAAGAACCTGCTGCGCAGTGATCCGAACAACCCTCGGCTGCAGCAATTGCAGGCGCAGCGGGTTGCCGAAGACGAAGCCCGCAAGCAAAGGGAAGCCGACCTGGCCAACCGGCAGCCTTCGCCATGGACACGCTGGCGTGACGCCATGGATGGCTATCACGCCCTTCCTCTCGAGGCCACAGAACAACGCCGCGCCCTGCGCGCTGACCTTGTGGTGCAGCTGCATGAGCTGATGACCCAAGAGGTGCCCGACGAAATGCTGCCCGCATTGGCGGAAGACGCTTTCCATTTGGGTGAGCCCCTGCTGGGCATTCAGATGTACCGGCGGATGGGCGACGAAGCCAGCGCCGAGGGCAGCGCAGTGGCACTCTATGAACGTGCAGCGCGCGAAGCACTGGGCGTCTCTGCCCACCAAGAGGCAGCCGACCTGTTCCTGAAGGCACGCCACGCCAGTACCAAACCGGACCAAGCCAAAGCCTTCTACCTGCGCGCCATTGCTGCCATGCAGGCATCTGGTAAGCCTGCCCTGGCGCTGGCTCTGGCCCAGCGCGAGGTGGGCGGGCTTGAAGCAGATCCAGAAGTGTTGCGCATGCTGGTGGAACTGGCACGCGCCGCTGGCAAACCCGCGATTGCCGAGCAATACATGAAGCGGCTGCTTCGCCTGGCCCTGCTGCAACAGTGGCGCGAGACAGCCGTGGCCACCGCAGCGCCGGTGATGCTCCCCATGTCGGGCGATGCAACGCCGCCGGCACCAGCCACCTTGCGCTATGAAGACCGCGCCTACTTGCTGGACGCCCGCATGCTGCACCACCCCAGCGTCGCAGGGATGCAGCAGGTAGTCACAGCGCAAGCTGGCAACCGCACTGGTACTGAAAAGGCAGGCCCAGGCTTGCCGTTTGACGACAAGATCTACACCCTGGGCTACCAGGTATTTTTGGAAAACCGCAACCTCGAAGACGCCTGGCTGGTAGCCAAATCGGCTGTGCAACAGGCACCGAATGATCTGGCGTGGCGTGAGCGGCTGGCGCAGGTGGCCGAGTGGACGCAGCGCAGCGACGCTGCACTGCAGAACTGGTTGGTGATCGCTCGGGCAACCCAGCAAGACCGGGCCTGGCAATCGGTCCTGAGGCTTGCTCCCGGATTGTTTGACGATGCGGCACTCATCGAAGGCCTGCGCTACGAGTTGCGGCGCAAACCGGACAACGCCCCCCTGGCCAAAGAACTCATCCTGGCGTACGAACGGGTGGGCACCCCGCTGCCCGCCATCGAGTTCCTGCAGCAACAGCCGCGCCTGCCCGCCAACCTGGAGCTGCTGGCGGACATTGCTACCCGTGCCGGGCAAATGGACGTGGCGCTACAGGCATGGGAGCAGCTTTTGGCCGATCCCGCTCAGGCCACACCCGAGCGCGCCATGCGCGCAGCCACCCTGGCGGTGGTGCGTGGCAAGCCGGAACTGGCCATGGCCTGGCTGGAGGCCGCGCGCCATGCCGTTCTCCCCGGCGCAGAGATCACCACCGACTTCTTGCGCATGACCGGGCAGCTGGCTGAGCGCCAGCAGCGTGACGCAGTGGCGCTGGATGCGTATCGCCAGCTGCTGACCACACCCGATGCCAAGCTGCCAGACTTTGATTCCGCCATCCGGCTGCTGCAAGTGGACTACCCATTACAGGCGGCAGATGTGGCTGTGCAGGCCTGGGACCGCTTCTTCCAGCCGCGCCACTTGATCCTGGCCCTGACGACCTATGTCAGCCGCAGCCAGTGGACGCAGGTCAAGCATCTGCTGGACAAGGTGAGCCCCACCACCGGCACCGCACACGAAGCGATTGCCCCCCTGTGGAAAGACGCGCAGTTTTTGCGCATTGTGGGTCTGTACCACCAGAACACGGGCAACCTCACCCGCGCAGCCCAGCTGTTTGATGCGGCCTTGCGTCTGGCGCCTGATTCGGCCGAGATGCGTCAGGCCATCGTGTGGCTGTTCATCGACAGCAACGACAACATCTCTCTGCGCAAACTGCTGGCTACCCATGAAGCCGAGTGGAGCCGCGACAAGGAGATGCACGATGCCCTGGGCTCTGCGTACCAGGCCCTGTCCCTGCCCTCCGTCGCACTGGCTCGGTATTTCACCCCCCAGCTGGCAGAACGGCAGAGCGATTTCCTGTGGATGATGAACTACGCCGATGCGCTGGACCAGAACCAGGAGCCCGACAAGTCATGGCGCCTGCGCCGGCATCTGCTGTCCTCGGAATGGGCTCAGGCACAACAGGGCCGCCCCATGACCCGCACACAAGCGCGCGCGCACTGGCTCACCGAAGAGGGGCTGGACACCACCCGCCGCCTGGCCCGCGCACGCCTGCTGCTGACACACAAGCCCGGCGACCCGGCGTTCGAGACGCTGCGTGAACTCATGCGCCTGGACCGAGACGCAGCTGGCAACCTGTCCAACGCTGCGGCAGAAACTGCCATTGGCTGGCTGCAGGATGCAGGCCAGTATTCCGCAGAGCGCGGCCTGCTGTGGCAGCAGTACGCACGCAGCCAAAGCCTGCGCGCCAACCGGCCGCTCTGGGCCGACATCACTGTGGCCCTGGCGGAGCAAGACACTGCATCCACCGGAGCCCTGCTGGAAACTTTTGGTGAGCGCCTGCCCCGTTACGACCGCATCAACGCCGCTGCTGCCGTGCAGGATGTGCGCTTGGCACAGACCACTGCGTTTGAATCGCAGAACGACCAGCCCGACGACGCACCGCTGCATCTGCAGCTCACCGAAAACCTTCTGGCGTTCAGTGACCACGCAGGCCCTCAAGTAGAGGCGAGAAAGCTCGGCGACCTTGAAGAAACCGAAGCCACCGCGCAATGGCACATGGCGTTGAGCCCGCGCCTGTCGATGGACCTGAGCCTGACCCGCATTCACCGCACTGCCGGGCTTTCCACGCAGCTGAGCAACCCCTCGCAGGAACGAGGTGTCAAGGTGGATCTGCGCTGGCAGGAACGGGACACCACCACCACCCTGCACTTGGCCCGGCGCGAGAGCCTGACCAGCTACACCCCCGTTCAGCTCGAACACGAATGGCGTCTGGACAACCGCCTGACGCTGCGCATGGACATCGGCATGCAACTGCCGACCCAGGAAAGCACTGTGCTGCGCATGGCAGGCATGAAAGACCGTGCCGGCATCAGCTTGCGTTATCAGATCTCGCGGCTTGACCAGATCACCATGGAGCACTGGCGCGACAACTACAAGCTGCAGACCGGTGGTGCACTGGGCACAGGTCGCCATTCCTCGTTGACCTACACGCACACTTACCGCGTGGAGGCCCCAAGCCTGGAGTTCGGCGCCTTCTGGTCGCAGCACGCGTACAACCGGCGTGACCCCGGAGAGCTTTCGGGCAGCGACCTGGCTTTCACCCAGTACCTGCCCCCCAGCGTGGACCGTGTCGGCGACACTTACTTCCTGCCCGAGAACTTCAGTTTCTACGGTCTGCAGATCTCGACCAATACCCGCTTTGAGCGCGACTACACGCGCACGCTGCAACCCTTTGGCAGCATTGCCCGCACCTGGCACAGCCGCCAGGGCCCGGGCTACAGTCTGCGACTGGGCCTGGCTGGCAGCGTGCTGGGCGGTGACCACCTGAACCTGGGCTGGAGCCTGGGCAAGGGCGGCACCCTCACCCAGGGGCTCACCCGCGAGATACAGCTGCGCTACCGCAAGCACTTTTGAACCCACCCGATGTTGATGGAAAGACAAGCCCGATGATGAGCAATACCAAAATCCTGCACACCTTGAAAGTTGCTGCCAGCGCCTTGGTGCTTTGCGCACTGACAGCCTGCTCTACGGTAGACCGTGGCCGAGCCCCCGCCCTGCAGGCCAATGCCGAATGGACCGTGCTGCCTTTTGCCAACCACACCGAGACCCCCATGGCTGGCAACCGCGCCGAAAGCGTCGCAGAGGCTCTGCTGCATGCGCGGGGCGTGGGCAAGGTCAAGCGCTATACGAGCACGGCGCAGCAAGAGGCACTATTCGACGCAGGCGATACCAAACGCCAGGAACAGGCGCTGGCATGGGCCCGTGAACAAGGCGTGCGCTATGCGCTGGCAGGTACCGTGGACGAGTGGCGCTACAAGGTGGGCGTGGACGGGGAACCGGCCGCTGGCATCACGCTGCAAATCATTGACGTGCAAAGCGGCGACATTCTCTGGAGTGGCGCAGGCGGCAAGTCCGGCTGGAGCCGTGAAGCGCTGTCGGCCGTGGCCCAGAAGCTGATCCGCGAACTACTCCAAGCCGGTCTGTCCGGTGCACGTTAAGCCTTCGCATTCGCATGCAAGCTGACGACCAGGCAACGACCGCCCGATCCGACGACGCAGCAGCGCCTGCTGCGCAGCGCAAGCCCGGCTTTTCCGGTGCACCGCTGGGCAAGCTGGGCGCAGCCGGCGACCGCCCATGGCTGGTGACGCTGGAATCCCTGCTCGTGCCTGGCATCGCCGTGGCCGTGGGCGTGGCATTCAATCCCGAGGATCCGCTCGGGGTGCACGCGGAGTTCCACTGGGCCTGGCTGGCGCCCGTCATCGTGGCCTTGCGCTATGGCCCGCTGGCCGGGCTGGGCGCTGGCGCCGTGCTGCTGTTGGCATGGGTCGCCTTGCATGTGGGCCACATGGACCAATTCCCGCAGATCTTCTTTCTGGGCGGGCTGATTACCGTGATGCTGGTGGGCGAGTTCTCCAGCTTGTGGAGAGCGCGCACCCGCCGCGCCGAAGCCGTGCAGTACTACCTGGACCAGCGCCTGGAGCACCTGATACGCCAGTACTACCTGCTGCGCCTGTCGCATGACCGGCTGGAACAGGAACTGATAGGCCGCCCCATGTCGATGCGCGACGCGCTCAAAACGCTGCGCGGACTCAGCGGCAGCGATGATGAGGCACAGATTCTGCTGCGACTGCTGGCGCAGTATTGCCAGATCAGCTCTGCGGCCCTGCACCCTGTGCACGATCACAAGCTGGAGAAAACCGCGATAGCCACCATTGGCTCACCCGTGGCGGTAGACCCCAAAGACCCGTTGCTCACCCAAGCCCTGGAAACACGCACCCTGTGCCATGTGGTTCAAGCCACGGTGCGCCAGGAAGCCACCCGCTACCTGGTGGCAGCCCCTCTGCTGGATATTGGGGGAGATGTGTACGCCATGCTGCTCATCGACGAGCTGCCATTTTTTGCGCTGCAGGACGAGAACCTGCAAACCATCAATTTGCTGCTGGGTTACTACACCGATGGTCTGTCAACCCAAGCGCTGTCAGCGCCGCTGGTGGAGCAGGTTCCTGACTGCCCGCCTGAGTTTGCCTTTGAGTTGCAACGCCTGTGGCGCATGTATGAAAGCACGCAGGTCCCCAGCATCGTGGTGGCGCTGGAATTCAACCAGGACGCCGTGGATCGGGATCTGCCGCAACAATTCTTGCGGCTCAAACGGATGATGGATGAGAGCTGGGCCATTGCTGGACCGAACCGGCATGTCCTCGCCATCTTGATGCCGCTGGGCGAAGCATCTACTGCCGAAGGCTTCATTGCCCGGCTGGAGGAGTGGATCCGGCGCAAGCAAAACACTGGCCTCGCCCAAGCGGGCATCTTCCCACACCCGCTGCCGCTCGCAGATTCGGGCGGGCCACTGCCCATGCTGCAAAAACTTCTGCAACTCGCCCATGCTTAGTACCAAGTGGGGGCTGTGGGCCATTGTGATGGAGCTCACGGCGTGGGCGGGCCCGGTGCTGCTGGACGGCTATTCGGACGCCGCACTGCTGAGCTATCTGCTGGCCCATGCGGCGGCCTGCGTACTGCTGGCGGTGTTTACCTTGCCACTGCTGTCAGCCGAGCAATCGCGCCCCAGGATGCCCATGCTGGCCCTGATGGCGGTGTGCAGCTATGCCGTACCGCTGGCAGGCTTCATCGGCGTCTTTCTGGGCACGCTGGTGCTGCGGCTGTACCGTGCCGCCCGCCCCATCGAAGACTTCCAGTCTGTGCACCTGCCAGAGTTCGACCTGCACCAGCGCATCCAGAGCGGCTTCCGGCAAACCGGCCTGCGCGCTGTGCTGGGCAACAGCGAAGTCCCTGCCCGTTCCCGCATGCGGGCCATGGTGGCACTGCAGCACATGTCTGGGCGTATCTCGTCCCCGCTGCTGCGCAATGTGCTCAACGACTCGAGCGAAGACCTGCGTCTGCTCGCCTACGGCATGCTGGATGCGCTGGAGCGCAACATCAGCCGTTCCATCGACAAAGAGCTGGACACTTTGCGCGAGGCCGAAGAAAAAGAGGGGGCCGACCCCCTGGGTCCCACCGGCTTGCAGGCCGCAGAAAAACTGTCGGCGCTGTACTGGGAACTGGTGTACCAGAACCTGGCGCAGGGCGACATGCGCAACTACGCCATCAGTGAATCCCTGCGCTACTGCGAGCGGGTGCTGGCGCAGCAACCGCAGCACCCCCAGCACAACCTGCGCCGCGGTTTGCTGCTGCACGCGCTGGGCCGCATGGACGAAGCCGAGCAGGCCTACGCCCGCGCCCAGCAGCTTGGCTTGCCCGCGACACGGGTGTTACCTTACCTTGCCGAGCTGAGCTTTGAGCAACGCGACTTCGCCAAAACGCGGCAGCTGATGCAGCAACTCGACGAATGGAGCGCCTTGCCCCGCCTGCGCCCCGTTATCGACTACTGGAGCGCGCGATGAGCCACCCCAAAGCCGCCGAGGCTGACATTGCCCTGCTGCTGGAAGGCACCTTTCCCTATGTGAGCGGGGGCGTTTCCAGCTGGATCAACCAGATCATCCAGGCCTTCCCAGAGTACCGCTTTGCGCTGGTGTTTCTGGGCAGCCAGCGTTCGGACTACAGCCAGTTCAAATACAAGCTGCCAGCCAACGTGGTGCACTTTGAAGAGCACTTTCTGTACGACGGTTTGGCAGCACAAAACCTGCCGCACGCCCGCCCGGGTAATGAAGCCACGTTCGAGGTGCTGCGCGGCATCGTGAACACCCTGCGCGAAGGCAGCGCAGGCACCGAGCAAACCTTGCAGATGCTGCGCGCTGTGACCCGCGAGATGGCGCCCGGCGGCAACTTTCCGCTGGAAGATTTTCTGTACAGCGAGCGCTCCTGGGAACTGATCCGCGACACCTATCGCGAGTACTGCACCGACCCCTCGTTCGTGGATTATTTCTGGACGGTGCGCATCATGTTCAAGCCCCTGTGGACGCTGGCCAGCGTGGCGCAAAACCTGATCCCGGTGCGAATGCTGCACAGCGCGTCCACGGGCTATGCAGGCTTTTTGGGAGCCGTGCTGCACGACACACGCAACATACCGTTTGCCCTGTCGGAGCACGGCATTTACACCAAGGAGCGGCAGATCGATCTGCTCAAGAGCGAGTGGATTCGCGACAACCGCAACGTCTTCCAGCGCGACCCCACCGAGCTGTCGTACTTCCGGCAAATGTGGATCCGGCTGTTTGAATGGATGGGGCGCTACTGCTATGCGGCGGCCGACCCCATCATCGCGCTGTATGAAACCAACCGCCTGCGCCAGGTGCAAGACGGCGCCGACCCGGCGCGCACATTCAACATCCCCAACGGCATCCAGCTCGCCCGCTTCGCGCCCATGCGCGACAAGCGCCCGGCGCAGGTGCCGCCGGTGCTCTGCCTCATTGGCCGCGTGGTGCCCATCAAGGACGTGAAGACCTTCATCCGCGCCATGCGCCGCGTGGTGAACCAGATGCCGCAGGCCGAAGGATGGATTGCCGGCCCCACCGATGAGGACGCATCCTACGCACAGGAATGTGAGAACCTGGTGCGCAGCCTGGGGCTGGAAAATCACGTGAAGTTCCTGGGCTTTCAGAAGGTGGAAGACCTCATGCCCAAGATCGGGCTGATCGTGCTGTCCTCCATCAGCGAAGCCCTGCCGCTGGTGATTCTGGAAGGCTATGCAGCGGGCGTGCCCACCGTATCCACCGATGTGGGCTCGTGCCGCCAACTGATCGAGGGCCTGGGAGAAGAAGACCGCGCCTTGGGCAGCAGCGGCAGCGTGGTGGGCATTGCCGACCCGCAGGCGCTGGCAGACGCCGCCATCGCCTTGCTGAACGACCCGGCCGAGTGGAATCGCGCCAGCCAGGCGGCCATTGCCCGCGTGGAACGCTACTACACCGACAGCATGATGTTTGGCAGCTACCGCAAGGTGTACCAAAAGGCCCTGGGCGGGCCTGCAACCGACGAGGCACGCTGACATGGCAGGCATTGGCTTTGAACTCCGCCGCATGCTGCGCAAGAACACGCTGACGGGCCTGCTGCAGGCCTACGCCTATGCGGGTGTCATTGGCTCCGGCCCCTGGGTGTTCTCCATCATCGGCATCTTGCTGGTGGGGATCTTCAGCGCCAGCGTGGTGGTACCCAATTTTCTGGTTACCCAGTTCCAGACTTCCGTCACCTACCTGGTGGCCTGCAGCCTGATCCTGACCGGGTTTGTGCAGCTGGCCTTCACCCGGTTCGTGTCGGACCGGCTGTTTGAAAAGAAGCGGGATCTGATCTTGCCCAACCTGCACGGGCTGCTGCTGGGCGTGATTGCGGTGGCGGCCGTGCTGGGCACCCTGGCGCTGTTCGTCGTCTTCCCGGGCGAGCGGCTGCTGTACCGGCTGCTGATGCTGGCCGGCTTTTGCGTCATGTGCGGCGTGTGGGTGCTGGCCATCTTGCTGTCGGGCATGAAGCGCTACCAGGCCATCACGGTCTTGTTCGGCGGCGCCTATGCGCTGATCGTGGTGGCATCCCTGTTGATGCGCCCCTGGGGGCTGGAGGGGCTGCTGGGCGGCTTCGTGCTGGGCAATTTCGTGCTGCTGGCCGGCATGTGGGTGATGGTGGTGCGCGACTTCAGCCCCAAGGGCCGGCTGATCGCATTTGACTTTGCCGAACGCAAGCTGCTGTACCCGTCGCTCGTGCTGGTGGGCCTGCTCTACAACGTGGCCATCTGGGCAGACAAGTTCATGTTCTGGTATTTCCCGCCCACGTCGGAGCCCATCATCGCCGGCCTGCGTGCCTCGCTGATCTATGACCTGCCGGTGTTCCTCTCGTACCTTTCGATCATCCCCGGCATGGCGGTGTTCCTGGTGCGCATCGAGACCGACTTCGTGGAGTATTACGACAAGTTCTACGACGCGGTGCGCAGCGGCGGCTCGCTTGAATACATCGAGTCGATGCGTGATGAAATGGTCTATGCCATCCAGCAAGGGCTGGGCGAGATCGCCAAGATCCAGACCCTGGCTGTGCTGGTGACCTTTGTGGCGGGTCCGGCGCTGCTGGATGCCTTGGGCATCTCCAGCCTGTACCTGCCTTTGCTGCATGTGCAGGTGGTGGGGGCGGGCCTGCAGGTGGGCTTGATGGCGATTCTCAACGTGTTCTTCTACCTGGACCAGCGCCGCATTGTGCTGGTGCTGTGTGTGGAGATGGTGGTGCTCAACATCGTTTTCACCGCGCTGACGCTGCACCTGGGGGCCGCCTTTTACGGATATGGCTTTGCAGGCTCGATGTTGGTCACACTGTGCACAGGCATGGTGCTGCTGACGCGCCAGCTCAACCGGCTGGAATACGAAACCTTCATGCTGCAGTAAGGCAGCGCTGCAGGGGTGCGTTCCCCCAGCAGCGTCTTTACAAAAGTCCGTGGAACGCGGCGACCCGGGTCGTGTAACTTTTTTTTACCCCCCTGCGTTTCAACCATGCCATGTCCTTTCTTTTGAATTCCTTGCGGCGCCCAGCCAGCCTGCTTCCCATCGCCGCGCTCGTCGCCTCCTGTGGCGGCGGTAGCGGTGGCTCAGATACGCCTACGCCCCCCAGCACCGTGCAAGTCACGATCACAGCGCCAGCCGCAGGCAGTGTGCTAACCGCTCAGACGCCGGTCGCCGTGCAGGCACAGGTCTCTGTGAGCGGCAGCGCTGCCGCCGATGGAACGGCAGTGTCGTTCTCGATGCCTGGCGGCAGCTTCTCACCCGTGGCACCCCAAACCCGCTCGGGGCTGGCGTCCACATCACTCACCGGCACCACCGCGGGGGCTCACACCCTCACGGCACGCAGCACGGTGAACGGGGCCACCGGCACCGGTACGCAAACCATCTACCTGCGGCCACAGCCCGCGGCACTGGAGATTTTGGTGCCCGCCTATTTCCACCCCACCACCAACACCGGCTGGTCCCAGATGGCGGCATCGGCCAGCGCCAACCCCGCCGCCGGCATCACCGCCATCCTGAACCCCTCCAACGGCATCTTCACCACCGCCGACGCCGCAACGCTGCAGGCAGCCCGCAACCTCGTCGCAGCAGGGGGCAAGGTCATCGGCTACGTGTACACCCGCTACGGTACGGGCTCGCGCAGCCTGGCGGACATCAAGACCAACATCGACCGCTACCTGGACTTGTATGGCAGCTCGGTGATCAGCGGCATCTTCCTGGACGAGATGTCTGCCAACGAAACACACATTCCGTTCTACCGCGAGATTTACGGCCACATCAAGGCCCGGGGCGCCACGCTGCGCGTGGTGGGCAACCCAGGGCTGGTGCCTGCCGCCGCGTATGCCGGAGTGACAGACGCCATCGTCAGCTTTGAAGGCGCAGCCACCACGTTCCAGAACTTTGACCCACGTACCAGCACCCCGTGGCTTTACACGCTGACCAACAGCCGCCATGCCATGCTGGTGCACAACGCCGACAACTGCGCTGCCATGCAAACCGCCGTTCAAGCTGCCGCGTCAGCGCGCTACAACCACGGTCTGGTGTACGCCACCAACCTGCAATACAACCCCACCACACAGGTCGGCAACCCCTGGGCCAGCCTGCCCAGCTACTGGAGTTCGCTGGTGGGTACAGTGCGCGCCCTCAACACCGCCACCGTCCTTCCCGCCTGCTGACCAGCCAACAAAAAGCCCCGCCCGAAGAGTAACTCCGGGCAGGGCTTTTTGTTGGTTTCAACGGCTGCGCTCACCGCAGCCCGCACAATCTCAGGCTTCGCCCAGCTCGTCCGCACGCGCCTGCGCAGCGGCAAAGTCCAGATCACCACTGTAGATGGCGCGGCCGCAGATCACGCCTTCCACGCCTTCAGACTCCACAGCGCACAGTTGCTCGATGTCGGCCATGTTCGACAGGCCACCCGAGGCGATCACGGGGATGCTCAAAGCCTGGGCCAGTTTCACGGTCGCGTCGATGTTGATGCCCGAGAGCATGCCGTCGCGGCCGATGTCGGTGTAGATGATGGACTCGACGCCCCAGTCTTCAAACTTCTTGGCCAGATCCACCACCTCGTGGCCGGTGAGCTTGCTCCAGCCATCGGTGGCCACCTTGCCGTCCTTGGCGTCCAGGCCCACGATGATGTGGCCACCGAAGGCGCTGCAGGCGTCCTTCAGGAAGCCGGGGTTCTTCACCGCAGCGGTGCCGATGATGACGTAGCGCAGGCCGCCGTCGATGTATTTCTCGATAGTGTCCAGGTCGCGAATGCCGCCGCCCAGCTGCACCGGAATGTCGTCACCCACCTCTTTGAGGATGGACTTGATGGCGCTGTAATTCTTGGGCGTACCCGCAAAAGCACCGTTCAAATCCACCAGATGCAGGCGACGTGCACCGGCATCCACCCACTTGCGGGCCATGGCCGCGGGGTCTTCACCAAAGGTGGTGGATTGGTCCATATCGCCTTGCTTGAGGCGAACGCAGTGGCCGTCTTTGAGATCGATGGCGGGGATGAGCAGCATGATGGGTTCGGGAGGAAAAGGGCGAGTTCAAGCTCGGCCCGAACGGGTTGAAAGATTCAGGGGTTCCAGTGCAGAAAGTTGCGGTACAGGGCCAAGCCATGTTCCGCGCTCTTCTCGGGGTGAAATTGCGCGGCAAAAATATTATCGCGCGCAATGGCTGCGGCGAATACTCCGCCGTAGTCTGCCTCTCCGGCACAGTGCGCGGCGCTTTGGGGGCGGGCGTAGAAACTGTGCACGAAGTAAAAGTAACTGTTGTCAGGAATGCCTGCCCACACTGGGTGTACCGCACCACCGTGGGGCACCTGGCGCACCTGGTTCCAGCCCATCTGCGGCACCTTGAAACGGCTGCCATCGGCCTGGGTGCGGCCTGCCAGATCAAACTTGATGACCTCCCCAGGGATTAAGCCCAGGCCCGGTGTGTCGCCCTCGGCGCTGTGGTCCAGCAGCATCTGCATGCCCACGCACACGCCAAACAGCGGCTTGGACGCGGCGGCTTCCAGCACGGACTCTTGCAGGCCCGACTCACGCAGTTCGCGCATGCAGTCGGGCATGGCGCCCTGCCCTGGCAGCACCACGCGCTGGGCGGCGCGCACTTCATCGGGGCGCGAGGTGACGATTACCGTCCAGCCCGAACCTTGCGCTGCCGCCTGCACGGCCTGCGAGACCGACCGCAGATTGCCCATGCCGTAGTCCACCACGGCGACTGTTTTTGCTTCTGTATTCATAGCTGTTAGCGCTTACTGGATGGGCGCTAGAGGCCTTTTTGGCTTAAAAATCAGAGACTACCCTTGGTGGACGGAATGGTGCCCGCGGCACGCGGGTCGCGCGTGAGCGCAGAGCGCAGCGCACGGGCAAAGGCCTTGAACACTGTCTCGCACTGGTGGTGGGCATTGATGCCCTTGAGGTTATCAATGTGCAGCGTCACGCCCGCGTGGTTCACGAAGCCCTGGAAGAATTCGTAGGTGAGCTGGGTGTCAAAACCGCCAATGCTGCCTGCTGTGAAAGGGATGTGCAGGTGCAGGCCGGGGCGGCCCGAGAAGTCGACCACCACGCGGCTCAGCGCCTCGTCCAGCGGCACGTAAGCGTGGCCGTAGCGCGAGATGCCCTTCTTGTCGCCCACGGCCCGTGCAAACGCCTGGCCCAGGGTAATGCCCACGTCTTCCACCGTGTGGTGGCCGTCGATGTGCAGGTCGCCTGCGCAGTCGATGTCCAGGTCGATCAGGCCGTGGCGGGCGATCTGTTCGAGCATGTGGTCAAAGAAGCCGATGCCCGTGTGCAGTTTGGACTGGCCCGTGCCGTCGAGGTTGATGCGCACGGTGATGCGCGTCTCGGCGGTGTTGCGGCTGACTTCGGCGATGCGGTCAGCGGCGGGATCGGTGGCGGTGGATGTGACGAGTGCGGAGGAAGTCATAGGGAGGCTTGGAGTGCGGCCAGCATGGTGGCGTTGTCCTGGGCGTTGCCCACGGTCAGACGCAAACAGTTGTGCAGCAATGGATGCATTGTAGAAACGTTCTTGATCAGGACCTTGCGGGTTTTCATGCCCTCATAGGTCTTGCCCGCGTCGGCCACGCGCACCAGCACCATGTTGGCTTCGCTGTCCCACACCTTCTCGATGCCGGGCATGGCCCGCAGGGCATCGATAAGCACCGTGCGCTGGGCCCGCAGCTCGGCCGCCTGGGCGGCAAATACATCGGCATGCTCCAGCGCAAACAGGGCGGCTTCGCAGTTGAGCACGCTCACGTTGTAGGGCGGGCGCACCTTGTCGATCTCGGCCACCAGCGCGGGCTGGCCCAGCATGTAGCCCAGGCGCACACCGGCCAGGCCAAACTTGCTGAGCGTGCGCATGAGCAGCACGTGGGCGTTGCGCGCAGGCTCGGCCTGCATGCGGGTGAGCCAGGTGCGGCTGGCGAACGGCTGGTAGGCCTCATCCACCGCCACGATGCCGCCTTGCGCGCCCACGGCGTCGATGATGCGCTGCACCGCGCCCTCGTCCCACAGCGTGGCCGTGGGGTTGTTGGGGTAGGCGATGTAGGTGATGGCGGGTTGGTGCTGCGCAATGGCGGCCAGCATGGCGGGCTCGTCCAGCTCAAAGTCGGGCGTCAGCGGCACGCCCACAAAGTCGAGCCCCTGCAGTTGCGCGCTCATGGGATACATCACAAAGCCCGGCATGGGGGCCAGCATGGTGGCGCGGTGGCCGGTGCCGGGCTGTGCGCAGGCCAGTGCCAGCAGGGTGATGAGTTCGTCAGACCCGTTGCCCAGCACCACGTCGTAATCCGTGGGTGCGCCCGCATAGGCTTTCAAAGCAGCCCGCAGATCGTTCTGCCGTGCCCCTGGGTAGCGGTTCAACGGCAGCGCCCCCAGACGCTGGCCCAGCGCAGCCTGCAGCGCCTCAGGCAAGGTGAAGGGGTTCTCCATCGCGTCCATCTTCAGCATGCCGGTGGACGGCTGCACCACGTACGAGTGCATGGCGCGCACATCGGGGCGGATGCGGTTCAAAGCGTTGGCGAGCGTGTCGGTAGGCGTGGCGGCAGAGGTCATTCGGCAGTGTCCAGTTCGTTGGGGGCCAAAACAAAGGGGTTGATGGCGCGCACGGCGTCCAGCACCTGGTCGTGCGGCAAGGCTTCGGTCAGCAGGTAGCGGCAGCCCTGCTGGTGGGCGGACGAAACAATGAGCGCATCCCAATAGCCCAGGCCATAACGGTCTTGCAGGTCCCAGGCGCCATCGACGGTGTAGGCGTCCAGGTGCGGCGGCAGCCACACGCGCAGGCGGCGCACCTGGGCACGCACTTGCTGCAGCACGTGGGGGCCGGAAAAGCGCTGGATGGCTTGGTTGTACAACTCGTTGAGCACCTGCGAACTGATGCGCCCGCTGCGCGTTTGCCAGCAAAAAGTGAGCCACTCGCGCGCACGTGCCTGGCGCACTGGGTCACGCTCGTCCACGCTGGCGAGCAGCACTTCGGTGTCTACAAAAATGGAGGTGGTGCTCATCGCTGGAACAAGGTCTCGCGGGGCACGTAGGGGCCTGATGATGCGCCCCAGGATTCAAACGCCAGGGCCTCGCGCATGGCCTGGGCGTAGGCGTCTTCCTGGCGCATTTTTTCGGCCAGCCATTCACCCATGAGCCGCGACACACTGCTGCCGCGCTTGGCGGCCTCGACGCGAACCCATTCGGCCACGGTGTCGTCCATCGTGATGGTGACGTTTTTCATACGGCCCAGTTTACACGAACTTCGTGGCCCACGAAGTTCGTGCAACCAAACACCTCAGCGCACCCACCGCAAGACAAGGGCACCATCAACCCTTGAAATACAGAGAGAAATTGGCCTATAGCGCTCTATCCATAAGCGCAAGCAGCTACTAAAAATATAGCAATCTCACCCCAAGGAACGCAGCGCCACCCGGGTCAGCCCTTCAGCCTGCGCCACAGCCGCCAGCCTAGCAGCGCCGCGATGATGGCGGCGTACACCGCCACTTCGGCAAAGTTGTTTTTACCAGCGCGCATCCAGAAGAAATGCAGCACCGCCAGCAATGCGGCGGCGTACACCGTGCGGTGCAGCGCCTGCCAGCGCTTGCCCCCCAGCGCCCGGATAGCCCGCTGGAACGAGGTGGCCGCCAACGCCAACAGCACCACAAAGGTCAGCGTGCCCACCAGGATAAAGGGCCGTTTGGCAATGTCAGCCAGGATGTCGGGCAAGGCCAGCCCCATGTCCAGCCAGCTGTAGCTGAGCACATGCAAGAAAGCGTAGAAAAACGCAAACAGCCCCAACATGCGCCGCCACCGCGCCAGCGCGGGCACGGCAAACGTCACACGCAGTGGGGTCAAGGCCAGCACCACGCACAACGCGCGCAAGGCCCAGTCGCCGGTGGAGCGGATCAACGCCTCGGCCGGGTTGGCGCCCAACTGGTTGGTAGCCGCAGCCACCATCAGCCACACCGCGGGCAGCAGCGCCGCGCAAAACAGCAGTGGCTTGATGGCGGGGTGCAGCAGCGCCTTGCGCCAGTCGCCCTGCGTGCCGGGGGGGCGCTGCGGGCTCGTATCAGCCCGCATATCAGTAGAACTTCTTGAGGTCCATGCCCGTATACAGCTGACCTACCTGGGCCTCGTAGCCATTGAACATCAGCGTCTTGCGCTTCTTGGCAAACAGGCCGTCTTCGCCAATGCGGCGCTCGGTGGCCTGGCTCCAGCGGGGGTGATCCACATTGGGGTTCACATTGGAATAAAAGCCGTATTCCTGCTGCGCGGCCTTGTTCCAGGCGGTGCCCGGTTCCTTCTCGACGAAGCGGATCTTGACGATGCTCTTGGCACTCTTGAAGCCGTACTTCCATGGCACCACCAAGCGCACTGGCGCGCCGTTCTGGTTGGGCAGCACCTCGCCGTACATGCCAAACGCCAGCAGGGTCAGCGGGTGCATGGCTTCGTCCATGCGCAGGCCTTCCACATAGGGCCAGTCGAGCACGCGCGAGCCCACATAGGGCATGGTGGCCTTGTCGGCCAGCGTCACAAACTCCACATACTTTGCACTGCCCATGGGCTCCACACGCTTGATCAGCTCGGCCAGCGAATAGCCCACCCAGGGGATGACCATCGACCAGCCTTCCACGCAGCGCAGGCGGTAGATGCGCTCTTCCTGCGCACTGAGCTTGAGCAGATCTTCAATGCCGTATTTGCCCGGCTTCTTGATGAGCCCCTCCACCTCCACCGTCCAGGGCGTGGTCTTGAGCGTGTGCGCGTTGCGCGCGGGGTCGGCCTTGTCGGTGCCGAACTCATAGAAATTGTTGTAGGTGCTCGCGTCCTTGTAATCGGTGAGCTTCTCCATCGTCACCGCACCTGCCACGGCCGACTTGGTGCTGGCCAGGGCTGCGAGCTTGCCAGGGCGCGTGACCTGCTGGGCCATGGCTTGGCGCCCCGCCCATGCGGCGATGGCAACACCCGCAGCGCCACCCGCCATCCGCTTGAGCATCTGACGGCGGTCTTCGTAAACGGCCTTGGGGGTGATTTCGCTGGAATACGGGTGTTGAAAGCCCGTGTTGCGAGGAGGTGTCCGCATGAGTTTCTCCGGTGGAATGGTGACTGCCGCGCTGTATGAGCACAAAAGCGACGCTTAGTTCGCTTTGCAGACCAGTCAGGTTACACCGAAGACGGAACAGTTGCCGACCAGGGGAGAAGCGCCCCTGTAGCAGGGGCGCTGCGCGTAAAAGTTACAGGGTGCCGTAGCTGTGCAAGCCGCTCAGGAACATGTTCACACCCAGGAAGGCAAAGGTGGTGACCGCCAGCCCCACCAACGCCCACCAGGCCGAAACGGCGCCGCGCAAGCCCTTCATCAGGCGCATGTGCAGCCAGGATGCATAGTTCAGCCACACGATCAGCGCCCAAGTTTCCTTGGGGTCCCAGCTCCAGTAGCCGCCCCAGGCCTCGGCGGCCCACAGCGCGCCCAGCACGGTGGCGATGGTGAAGAAGGCAAAGCCCACGGCGATGGACTTGTACATGACGTCGTCCAGGACCTCAAAGCTGGGCAGGCGCTCCGCAATGCGTTTGCGGCCAAACAAGATGCTCGCCACGATCAGCGCTGACACGCCGAAATACACCATCCAGTAGCTGCTGCCGCCTTCGGTGGCGTTCTGGCGGAACACGATGGGTTCAAAGCACAACACCACGCCCAGCAGCCACAGGGGCGCCAGCTTGTACCAGCGTGTTTCGCTGGCCTGCATCTTGATGAGGTAGGCAAAGGCCACCATGGCGGCCAGCGCAAACGTGCCGTAGCCAATGAAGTTGGCAGGCACATGCAGCTTCATCCACCAGCTCTTGAGGGCGGGCACCAGGGGCTGGATCTCATGCGCCTCGCGCACCACGGTGTACCAGAGCAAAAAGCCCACAGCCGCACTCACCACCAGCATGACGAAGGCACCGAGCGAGCGGGTTTCGTACTGCTCTTCGTAGTACAGGTAGAACGCTGCGGTCATCCAGCAGAACATCACGAACACCTCGTAGAGGCTGCTGACCGGGATGTGCCCCACATCAGGGCCGATGAGGTAGCTTTCGTACCAGCGCACCAGCGTGCCGATGAGGGCCATGGCCACCGCCACCCACGCGATGCGTGAGCCGATCATGCTCATGGTGTTCCCCTCCCCGCGCGAGAACATGCCGATCCAGTAGAACGCAGTGCTCATGAAGAACAGCATGCTCATCCACAGAATGGCCGACTGGCTGGACAGGAAGTACTTGAGGCCAAACACCGTCTCTGCACGCGCCAGGCTGCCCGTACCATCTTGCTGATACAGGCCGATGGCCATCAGCGCCAGGGCCGCCACCACCAGCATCAGCACCCGCAAAGGGCGCCAGAACCAGCCCAGCCAGATCACGCTGGGCACCGCGCCGATCAGGATGCCTTTTTCATACACGTCCATGTAGGCGCTGTAGCGCTGAAAGGCGTAGAGACCGCCCACGGTGACCAGGACGGCAAACAGCCAGTCCAGCCAGTTGCGGCGCGAGAAGAAGCCTTCGTTCAGGGTGATGGTGGTGGTTGCGGTGTTCATGCGTGGCCTGTGTGGGGCTGCGCCCCGATCAATTTTTGAGCGAGCTGGACAAATTCCTTGTCGCCGTCCATCGTTTTGCGGTTGGTGGAAAGCGCCATCAGAGCATGAGAGCCCTGTTCCTGGGGCGATAACCACACCCAAACACGGCGTTCACGGATGTAAAGCATGGCAAAAACGCCCAGGATGAGCAAGGCGCAACCCAGATAGACAATGTTCTTGCCGGGGGCACGGGCCACCTGGAACACGCTGGCCTGCACTTGGGTGAAGTCCTTCAGTTCGAAAGCCATCGGGGCGGGGTACATCACGGCGTCGCTGAGCGACAGCACCGCCTGCGTCATGAAGGCGCGGGTGCGATCGTCCTGCTCCAGGGGCTTGAGGCCCGCATTTTCGCGCGTCAGTTGCACCAGCTCAAACAAAGTGCCGTTCAGGATGCGGATCAGCACCTCACCCGCGCGAGAGCGCTCGGCCTCTGGCACGTTGGCTTCCATGAAATCAGAAATGGCTTGCAGCCCACCGGCTGGCTTGCCTGGAGCAGCTGGCATCGCACCCGCGAACACCGCCAGGGCCCGGGAGGCGGATTGGGACAACTGCTCGGCCAGTTCACGCCGCGAAGGCTCGATGGCCTGCGCCACATAGCGGCGCACAGCCTTGTCGCGAGCGGCGGGGTCTGCCAGCGCTGCACGCATGCGCACAAAGCCATCCATGCTGCCCTGGTCATCGGCAGGCACACGCAGGTAGCGGAAGGGTTCGGAAGGCGCTTCGCGCACGCCCAGCAGGAACACTGGCGTGCCATCGCCCGTGTCCACGGGCAGCATGTAGTTGTGGTACTCGCGGGCCTGGCCTGCGGCATCGCGCAACTTGTAGCTCACACTGGGGCCCACGTTGCGCAACTCTTTCTTGGTCACGGTCTTGTTGGCAGCGCCCAGGCGGGACTCGACGGACTCGCGCAAATCCACCTTGCGCACATCGGCGCCCGACATGTTGGGCGCCCCCGCGAAGTTTTCCACGTTGATGGTGCGCAGCGCCGTGAACTCCAGGGTCATGGTGTCGCCGCCCGCGGCTCCGCCCTTGTTGGTGAGCTGGATGGAGCCACCCACCACGCCTTCCACATCAAACGGCTGGGCTCCAGGCGCCATGGGCACCGCACGCAGCTTGAGCTGGGAGCCCCCATCGTCAAAGCTGGATTGGTAAATCTCGATGCCCTTGTAGCTGGCGGGGTGGTTCACCTCCACACGGGCCGGTGTTTTCTCGCCCGTGGCTTTGTCGTGGATGATGATTTCGCTGGCAAACAGCTTGGGCATGCCGGTGGAGTAGTGCTCCACGATGAACTTCTTGAGTTCCACCGCAAACGGCAGCTCCTGCAGCAGCACGCCGTCCGACTGGTTCAGGATCGCCGTGCCCGACTGCGTGCCTTCGGCCACCACCAGGTTGCCACGGAAGGTCGGGTTGCGCTCGGACAAGCGGTGCTCTGGCTTCACATCGGCAATCAGCCCGCTGCCCGCGTAAGGGGTCTTGCCGCCCAGCAACATCTGGGCGCGCACGATCAAATCGCCGTCGAGCAAACCACCCACACACACCAGCACGATGGCGCTGTGCGCGGCGATGTAGCCGATCTTGTTCGCAGCCCCTGCCTTGGCGGCCACCATCCAGCCGGTACCGGGGCCTGCGGCGGTGTCACGCTGCTGCAGACGCACCTTCCAGCCCCCGCTGGCCAGCATGCCGCCAATGCGCCGGGCCTCGGCTTCCGTGCCTTCTGCCAGGGCCGCTTCGGCCTTGTGGTGGAACGCGCGCAGGCTCTGCTCGCGCACATTTTCTTTATAAGATTTGATATCGCTCAAAAATTTGGGGGTGTTGCGAGCGATGCAAAGGGACGTGCTGACCACCAAAAAGGCCAGGATCAGCAAAAACCACCACGCGCTGTACACCGCATTGAGCTGCAAAGCACCAAAAAGCTCTGCCCAGAAGGGTCCAAATTGGTTCACGTAATTGACGGCCGGCTCATGCTGCTTGAGCACGGTGCCAATGACCGAGGCAATGCAGATCACCGTCAGCAGCGAAATGGCAAACCGCATGGACGACAGCAGTTCGACCCCTGCGCGCAGAGCCCGTGAGCCCGACTGGACGCGAACGCCTTGGGTGGTTTCAGACATGGAGATAAAAGGGCAGGAGGCGAAGAAAAAGGGCGGGGCCATCGTCTGGATGGGCCCGCCCTTTTTGGGTTTGTTTATTGGCGGTTGGTTCCGTGTGGCCCCCAACAGAAGCCACCCAATGCATCAGCGCAACTCAGCGCAGGCCGGCAATGTAGTCGGCAACCGCCTTGATTTCCTTGTCGTTCAGCTTGGCTGCGACCTGGGTCATTTGCTGGCTGTTGGCGCGCGAGCCGTCGCGGAAGGTATTCAGTTGCGCCACGGTGTAGTCAGCATGCTGGCCGGACAGGCGTGGGTATTGGGCTGGGATGCCAGCACCGTTGGGGCTGTGGCAGCCAGCGCAGGCGGCAATGTTGCGGTCTGCAATGCCGCCGCGGTAGATGCGCTCGCCCAGGGTCACCAGGTCTTTGTCCTTGGCGAAACCTGCCTTGGCTGGCTTGGAAGCCACCCAGTAGGCGATGTTCTTCATGTCTTCGTCGGTCAGCATGGTGGCAAACCCCTTCATGACCGCGTTGTTGCGCTTGCCGGACTTGAACTCCTGCAGTTGCTTGACGAGGTATTCGGGGTGCTGCTGTGACAGCTTGGGGTTGGCAGCGATGGCTGAATTGCCGTCAGCTCCGTGGCATGCCGCGCACACAGCGGTGTAGCTGGCCTCGCCCTTGACGAGATCCGGCTTGGCCACTTTGGGTGCATCACCCGCTGCAAAGGCCGAGAAAACAGGTGCTGCCAGTACGGCAGCCGTCAACAAGGAGGCGAGCAACTTCATATCGAGGGTGTGTGTTTATGTGCGCAAAAGCCGCTCGATTCTACAATGAGGCTCCAGAGCATCCCAACTTTCCATGACAACCCATCTTTCTGCGCCAGTTGCTGGCAGCCTTCCGCCCGCACCCGACGCCAAGATCGCCATGGGCTGGATGCACACGGCACGCTTTCTGACCACCGCTGCCCAGCTGCACCACCTGCCCCCCATCGATGTGCCGGAAATCGCCTTCGTGGGCCGCTCCAACGCAGGCAAATCCACCTGCATCAACACCCTCACCCAGCAAAAGCAACTGGCCTTTGCCTCCAAAAAGCCAGGGCGCACCCAGCACATCAACCTGTTCGCCCTGGGCAAGCAGGGCGTGACCGACGCCGTGCTGGCCGACTTGCCCGGCTACGGCTACGCGGCGGTGTCGCGCTCCGACAAGCTGCGCTGGCAGCAGGTGATGGTGAACTATCTGGTCAGCCGCCCCGGCCTCACGGGTATCGTGCTGCTGTGTGACCCGCGCCTGGGCCTGACGGAGCTGGATGAGGCCCTGCTCGAAGCGGTGCGCCCCCGCGTGGAAGAGGGACTGAAGTTCCTCATCGTGCTGACCAAAGCCGACAAGCTCACCCGCTCGGAGCAAGCCAAGGTGCTGTCCATTACGCGACTGCAGGCTGGCGGTGGCGAGGTGAAGATGTTCTCGGCCCTGAAGAAGCAAGGGGTGGACGAAGTAGCGCAATTGCTGTGGCAATGGGCGCACCCCGTGCGTCCGCAAGGGACGGAGCCTGCGGCAGAGGGAGGTGCCCAATCCCTCCCAGCCAGCCCGCAGGCCGCCGACGAGAACCCATCAACCGAATAGCCGCCAGCGCTTATAGATAAAGCGCGAGCAGCTATATAACTTATAGCAAATCGCGCCATGATCCAGACCCGCACTGTCACCCTGCCCCACGGGATTTCATTGCAATGCCGCGAAAGTGGCTCGCGTGGACGCCCGGTGCTGATGTTTCTGCACGGCTTCCCGGAAGGCGCGTTCATCTGGGATGAGTTGCTGCTGCACTTTGCCCGCCCCGAAAACGGTGGCTACCACTGCGTGGCGCCCTACCTGCGTGGCTTTGGCGAATCCAGCCAACCCCAAGCCACCGAAGCCTACCGCGCCAAACACCTGGTGCAAGACCTGGTCGCGCTGATCTCGGCGGTGTGCACCACGGGGACCGTGGAGTGCCTGGTCGCGCACGACTGGGGTGGTGCCGTGGCCTGGAACCTGGCCAACCAGCAGCCGCAATGGCTCAAGCGCCTGGCGGTCATCAACTCGCCCCACCCCGGCGCGTTTTTGCGCGAACTGCAAACCAACGCAGCCCAGCAGGCCGCCAGCCAGTACATGCACTTTTTGTGCAGACCAGACGCAGAATCGCTCCTGGCCGAAAACGACTTTCAGCGGCTGTTCGCTTTCTTCAACACCCCGGAAGGCCACGCGCCCGCATGGTTGACTGAGGCCGTGCGTGCCCAATACCGGGCGCTGTGGAGCCAGGGGCTGACCGGAGCCTGCAACTACTACCGCGCCAGCCCGTTGCGCCCTCCGCGCGAAGGCGACCGCGCCGCACTCGACCTGGAATTGCCGGCATCGATGCTGAGCGTGGATGTTCCCACGCTGGTGCTGTGGGCCATGGACGACCCGGCCTTGCTGCCGGGGCTGCTGCAGGGCCTGCCCGACTGGGTACACCGCCTGCGGCTGCGCCAGATCGAGCACGCATCGCACTGGGTGGTGCATGAACACCCCGAGCGCTTCGCGCAGGAATTGGGGCATTTTTTGCTACTGAAATAGTAGCTTTTAGCGCTTTACCGGCAAGCCTTACAAGGCCTTTTCCTTATCAAGCGCCACGCGCGGCTACGCGCCCGCTCCACGCTTTATTTGTACAAGGACGGCAGCCCCTCCGGCCGCGTCTTGAAGCGCTTGTGCACCCAGTAGTACTGGCCGGGCATGGTGTTGATGTAGCGCTCCAGCTCGCGGTTCATGCGGGCGGTGTCAGCCTCGACATCGTCGGTGGGATAGTGGTCCCACGCGGGCGTCAGCTCAGCCACGTAGCCATCGGGAGTCAGTCGCGTGTACATGCCAATCACCTTGGCGCGGCCCAGGCGCGCAAAGCGCGACAGCGACGGCACCGTGGCCGCTGGAACGCCGTAAAAGGGCACGAAGATCGACTCACCGGCTCCGAAATCCATGTCGGACAGCAGGTAGAGCAGCCCACCCTTGCGCAGGTTGGAAATGATGGGCTTGACCCCGTCTGCGCGGTTGAGCATGCGCACGTCGCCAAAACGCTGGCGGCCCGCCATGAACCAGGCGTCAATGACCGGGTCGGGATGGGTAGAAAAAATGGACGTGAACGCCCGGGAAGTGCGCAACGGCAGCACCAGCCCGCCTGCGTCCATGCCGTAGAAATGCGGTGCGAAGATGATGGTGGGCACATCGCCATCCAGCTCCTGCACGGCGCCCCGGAGCTTCACGCGCTGCTCCACCACCGACTGAGGAGCTGACCACAGCCAGCTGCGGTCCAGCCAGGTCTGGCAAAAGACGATAAAGCTCTCGCGCGCCCACTGCGTGCGCTGCTCAACCGATGCCTGCGGAAAGCACAGCTCAAGATTACGCAGAGCAATCTTGCGCCGTGGCACCACGAGCACAAACAACACCCGCCCCAACGCGGCCCCCATGGCGCGCAACACCGGCAAAGGCACTCGGGCCAGCACGCCCATGAACCACACACCCAGCCGACTCATCATGACGAGGCCTCCACCGCTGGGGCTTCGGCTCGGGGCTGCTTGTAGCGGCCATAGCCCCACAGGTACTGGCCAGGACACTGGCGAATCACATGCTCCATGGCCTCGTTGACCTGGCGCACGGCGGTCTCCAGGTCAGCGTCGAGCGGCTGCGGCAAGGGCTCGGCATACATCACAAAGCCGCGCCCCATCGGTTCGCGCTCGCAGCGCACCAGCAGCACGGTGGCGCCGGTCTGCAGCGCTAGGCGGGCGGCCAGCGTCATGGTGTAGGCCGGTTTGCCAAACACGGGCGACCAGACTCCCAGCCCTTCGGGCGGTACCTGGTCAGGCAACAGGCCCACGGCTTCGCCACGGCGCAGCGCCTTGATCATCTGGCGCACCCCCGCCAGCGTGGTGGGCACGGCCTGCATGCCTGGGCGGTTGCGTGCGGTCTCCATCACCTTGGCCAACCAGGCTTGGCGCGCGGGGCGGTACAGCACGGTGATTGGGCCTTGCTGGGCACTCCAGCGCGTAGCAATGGCCTGGGCCGACATCTCGAAGCACCCGAGGTGCGGGGTGAGAAAAATCACACCGCGCCCGGCAGCCCAGGCCTGCTCCACGCAGGGTTCGCCCTCAATGCGAACCGGCACGGGCGCGCCCAACCACAGCCGGGGCAACTCCGCCACCATGCGCCCGGCGTGGCCTACGGCGGCACGCACCTGCGCAAACGAATAGCCCGCCAGCGCCGCATTGGCCAGAAAGCGTTGGCGATACACGCCCGAGGCAGCAAAAGCCACCCAGCCCAGAACACATCCGATGATGTGGAGCAACCACAACGGAAATACGGAAAAGAATCGAAAGACAGCAGGCATTAAAATGTGAGGGTCGCTGAGTTAAATGAGCAACTTGCAGGGCGACGTAAAAAAAATCTGCTAAAGCGTTCGCCAAAGCTACCTAGGCTGCGGGCGACGCCCAAAATGCCGGAACACAGGAGTATATTCAAATGGCGAACGACTTTCTTTTTACCTCGGAATCCGTCTCTGAAGGCCACCCCGACAAGGTGGCAGACCAGATCTCTGACGCGATCCTCGACGCAATCTTCGAACAGGACCCCAAGAGCCGTGTGGCCGCCGAAACGCTGACCAACACCGGCCTCGTGGTGCTGGCCGGTGAGATCACCACCAACGCCCATGTGGACTACATCCAGGTCGCACGCGACACCATCAAGCGCATTGGTTACGACAACACCGAATACGGCATCGACTATCGTGGCTGCGCAGTGCTGGTGGCCTACGACAAGCAATCCAACGACATCGCCCAGGGTGTGGACCATGCGTCCGACGACCACCTGAACATCGGCGCGGGAGACCAAGGTCTGATGTTTGGCTACGCCTGCGACGAAACGCCTGAGCTGATGCCCGCGCCCATCTACTACGCGCACCGCGTGGTCGAGCGCCAGGCCCAGCTGCGCAAGGACGGCCGCCTGCCCTTCCTGCGCCCTGATGCCAAAAGCCAGATCACGATGCGCTATGTGGACGGCAAGCCCCACAGCATCGACACCGTGGTGCTCTCCACCCAGCACAGCCCCGACCAGAGCGAAACCGCCACCAAGATGAAGGCCAGCTTCTACGAGGCTTGCATCGAAGAAATCATCAAACCGGTGCTACCCAAGGAATGGCTGCAGGACACCAAGTACCTGATCAACCCCACAGGCCGCTTCGTCATCGGCGGTCCGCAGGGTGACTGTGGCCTCACGGGCCGCAAGATCATTGTGGACACCTACGGCGGTGCATGCCCCCACGGCGGCGGCGCATTCAGCGGCAAGGACCCCAGCAAGGTAGACCGCTCTGCCGCCTACGCAGCCCGCTACGTGGCCAAGAACATCGTGGCCGCAGGTCTGGCACGCCAGTGCCAGATCCAGGTGGCGTATGCGATTGGCGTGGCACGCCCGATGAACATCACCGTGTACACCGAAGGCACTGGCGTGATCCCCGACCATGAAATCGCCAAGCTGGTGGAAGCCCACTTCGACCTGCGCCCCAAGGGCATCATCCAGATGCTGGACCTGCTGCGCCCCATCTACAGCAAGACCGCCGCCTACGGGCACTTTGGCCGCGAAGAACCCGAGTTCACTTGGGAGAAGACCGATAAAGCTGCTGCGCTGCGCGCAGCAGCCGGGCTGTAAGCCCGCCGCGCTGACAGCGCGGTATCGGTCTTCGGGCGAAGTTCATATCGCGCCAGCGATGTGAACGTAGACCAAAGTACGGACAAGGCAGCTGCGCTGCGCGCTGCTGCGGGGCTGTAAGCCCGCCGCAGCTAGGCGCATGGGCCTGGCTGCAAGCAACAAAACCAGGGGCCTCCAGGCCCCTTTTTCTTTGGATTTTTGGCCCTGTCCGCATGGGCATATCGCCCTCGCCTCCTACATCTGCTCACCGGCTGCGCCTACAGCACCCCAATGCCCATTCCCCTATCGTGCTACCCAACGGGCCGCGCGTCGCAGCCCCAGAACGAGGAGAACGCCATGCTGAAGTACGCCATCGTCTTTGCACTGATTTCACTGGTCGCCGGCGCCCTGGGCTTCACCGGGGTGGCAGCAGGAGCGGCAGGCATTGCCAAGGTGCTGTTTGTCGTGTTTCTGATACTGACCTTGATTTTTGTGGTCCTGGCCTTCAAGGCCGCTGGTGCCGTCAGCCGGGCGATCAAGTGATGCAGCGCACGAACATCTTTGAGGCCTTGCGCCAAAGCCACACGGTTCAGCGGCAGCTGTCTGCCCTGCTGCTCAAGACCCATGGCGACACGGCTGAGCGACACACCCTGTTCCAGGCCCTCAAGGGCGAACTGGCAGTGCATGCACTGGCGGAAGACAGGCACTTCTACATCCCGCTCATGCAGCATGATGCGGGCATCGACCTGTCACGCCACGCGATCGCAGAGCACCACCAGATCGATGAACTGGTGGAGGCGCTGGAGACCACCGAAGCGTCCAGCCCCGCCTGGTTGCCCCTTGCGCGCAGTTTGACAGAAAAAGTGGAACACCACCTGCGTGAAGAGGAGCAGCGCTTTTTTCAGATGGCAGGCAAGCTGCTGACCGACGCTCAAAAAAGCGCATTGGCACGCGACTACCTCAACGAATACGACACTGCCAAAGCCGAATTGGCCGTGCGGCCCGAAGACTGCACGACGGCGGAGTGAACGCACATTACAGGCCTGCGGTTTTGGTTCAACGTACGCATCGCACCGATGCGTATGCGCCTGGCGCCACGCCCCGCCTGCACTCGCGAAGAAGCGGCCCGTAGTCACTCGGTAAAATCACTATAAAAAACATAGCTGCTTGCGCTCATAAATCAAGCGCGCGAGGCTCTTTTTTATAAAAATGCTGGAGACCCATGCACGATACCGCCCTTCTGATCGGCCGCTTTGAACCCGTGCACAGTGGCCACCTTGCTCTGCTGCAAGAGGCCCTGCGCCAGGCCCCTCAGGTCATCGTGGTGGTGGGCTCTGCCTGGCAACCCCGCTCCCCCAAAAACCCCTTCACCTGGCAAGAGCGCGAGGCCATGCTGCGCGAAGCACTGCCAGCGCCAGACCGCGCCCGCGTGCAGGTGCTGCCAGTGCGCGACTATTACAACCAAGCCGTTTGGGTGCAAGCGGTGCGGGCAGGCGTGGCACAACACACGCCGCCCGGTGCGCGCATCGCGCTGGTGGGCCACTTCAAAGACGCCACCAGCAGCTACCTGCGCGCCTTCCCGGGCTGGTCTCTCATCGATCTGCCCCGCCAGGGCCAGATGGACGCCACCACCATCCGCGACGCGTACTTCAGCGCCACACCCGACACCGTGGGCCAAGCCCTCGCGCCCTTGGCTGCCGAGATTCCCGCCAGCACCATCGCCACGCTGCAGCAGTTCGCCCACACCGAGCACTACCCCGCGCTGCAGGAAGAATGGCGCATGCTGCGCAACTACCGCAACGCTTGGGCCGCAGCGCCCTACCCGCCGGTGTTTGTGACGGTGGACGCCGTGCTGCGCTGCCAGGACCATGTGCTGCTGATTCGACGCGCCCACGCGCCCGGCAAAGGCCAGCTGGCAGTCCCCGGCGGCTTCATTGAGCAGCGAGAAACCGTGTGGCAATCGTGCCTGCGCGAATTAGCAGAAGAAACCCACTGCGACGTGCCCGAAGCCGCCCTGCACGCCGCACTGCAATCGGTGGCCGTGTTTGACCACCCCGACCGCAGCCAGCGCGGCCGCACTATCACGCATGCGCACTACTTCGACCTGGGGGACGCGCCGTTTCCGCTGGTGCAGGCCGATGACGACGCGATGCTGGTGCAGTGGACACGCATCGACCAGCTGGCAGGCATGGAAGAAGAGTTCTTTGAAGACCACTTCCACATGCTGGACCACTTTCTGGGGCTGACGAAGCTGGACTGAACCGCTTCACCCGTTTGGTAGAAAAACGGGTGCAAGCGCTACAGAATCATGCCCAAACAGCTATATTTTCTATAGCACTAAGTCCCCGCCCGCTCCAGCATGGCATGCAGCAGCACATTGCACCCCGCCTCGATGTGCTCGGGTTTCGCGTCCTCGATCTCATTGTGGCTGATGCCGTCCTTGCAGGGGATGAAGATCATGCCGCTGGGCGCGAGCTTGGCCATGTAGACGGCGTCGTGCCCGGCACCCGAGACGGCAGGCATGTGGCTGTAGCCCAGCTTGGCCGCGGCGCGTCCTACGGCCTCCACGCACTCGGGCTGGAACAATTGCGCGGGGTAGCTGGACACCATCTCGATGTGCACCTGCACGCCGTGTTCCTTGGCGACCTGGTCGGCAAACGCCTTGACCTCGGCGGCCATGGCGTCGACCAGTTCGTCCGTGCTGTTGCGCAGGTCGATGCTGAACTTGACCCGGCCTGGAATCACGTTGCGGCTGTTGGGGAACACCTGCACCATGCCCACGGTGCCCCGGCCATGCGGCGGGTGGCGGTGGGCTGCTGCCACCACGTCCTGCATGATGCGCGTGGCGGCCAGCATGGCGTCCTTGCGCAGGGCCATGGGGGTGGGGCCTGCGTGGGCTTCCATGCCGGTGACGGTGCAGTCAAACCAGCGGATGCCCAGCACGCCGCTGACGACGCCAATGGTCTTGTCGTTGTCTTCCAGCACGGGGCCTTGTTCGATGTGGGTCTCGAAGTAGGCGCCGATGGGGTGGTCGCCCGGGTCCTGGTCGCCGATGTAGCCGATGCGTTCCAGCTCGCCCTTCACGGTCTTGCCTTCGGTGTCGGTGGCGGCGTAGGCGTGTTCCAGCGTGAAGGCCTTGGCGAATACGCCGGAGCCCATCATCACCGGAACAAAACGGCTGCCTTCCTCGTTGGTCCAGAACGCGACTTCGATGGGGGCTTCGGTTTCGATGCCGTGGTCGTTGAGGGTGCGCACCACTTCGATGCCCGCGAGCACGCCGTAGTTGCCGTCGAACTTGCCGCCCGTGGGCTGGGTGTCGATGTGGCTGCCGGTCATGATGGGCGGCAGGCTGTTGTTGCGGCCGGGGCGGCGCATGAAGCCGTTGCCGATTTTGTCGATGGTGACCGTCATGCCCGCTTCGCGCGCCCAGCGGGTGACGAGGTCGCGGCCCTGCTTGTCCAGGTCGGTGAGGGTCAGGCGGCACACGCCGCCCTTGGGGGTGGCGCCGATCTGCGCCAGCTCCATGAGCGAAGCCCACAGGCGCTGGCCGTTGATGCGCAGGTTTTCGATGTTGGGTTTGACTTTGGTGTCCATGGTGTTGTTCTCCGTCGGTTCAGCGGGTAACCGCTGTGGGGGCAAGGTCCTGCGCGCGCTTCTGCACGGCCTGGAAGTTGGCGCCAAACGCCGGGCGCTTGATGTAGCGGCCCTTGCCCTGCTCGGCGCGCAGGTCGCCGTTGGCAAACACCACGCGGCCCTGGGTCACGGTGTGGCTTGGGATGCCGCGCACGGTGCGGCCTTCAAAGATGTTGAAGTCACCCTTGCTGAACTGGGTCTTGGCCGAGAAGGTCTTGGTGCCTTGCGGGTCCCACAGCACCAGGTCGGCGTCGGCACCTTCGCCGATGTAGCCCTTGCGCGGGTAGATGTTGAACAGCTTGGCCGCGTTGGCCGAGGTAATGGCCACGAACTCACTGGGGGTGAGGCGCCCGGTGTTCACGCCGCCATCCCACAGCGTGGCCATGCGCTCTTCCACGCCGCCGGTGCCGTTGGGGATCTTGGCGAAGTTTTCTTTGCCCATGGCTTTTTGCGCAGCGCAGAAGGTGCAGTGGTCTGTGGCCGTAGTGTGCAGCTGGCCGGACTGCAGGCCGCGCCACAGCGCCTCCTGGTGGCCCTTGGGGCGGAAGGGCGGGCTCATCACATAGGCGGCGGCCTTGGCAAAGTCGGGGTCGCGGTACACGCTGTCGTCCACCAGCAGGTGGCCGGCCAGCACCTCGCCGTAGACGCGCTGGCCGCGCGCGCGGGCGCGGGCAATGGCGTCGGCCGACTCCATGCAGCTCACGTGCACCACGTAGATGGGCACGCCCAGCACGTCGGCAATGGCGATGGCGCGGTTGGCGGCCTCGGCCTCGACCATGGGGGGGCGCGAAAGCGGGTGACCCTCGGGGCCGGTGATGCCCATCTTGGCGACCTCCTGCTGCAGCAGGTACACCAGCTCACCGTTCTCGGCGTGCACCGTGGGCATGGCGCCGAGTTCGAGCGCGCGCTTGAAGCTGTTCACCAGGGTTTCGTCGTCGCACATGATGGCGTTCTTGTAGGCCATGAAGTGCTTGAAGCTGTTCACCCCCTCCTGCTGCACCAACGTACCCATGTCGGCGCGCACCTGCTCGCTCCACCAGGTGACGGCGACGTGGAAAGAATAGTCGGCCGCAGATTTTTCGGCCCAGCTGCGCCACTTGCGGTAGGCGTCCATCAGCGGCTCCTGCGGGTCGGGGATCACGAAGTCGATGATGCTCGTGGTGCCGCCCGCCAGCGCGGCAGCGGTACCGGTGAAAAAGTCGTCCATGGTGACGGTGCCCATGAACGGCAATTGCATGTGCGTGTGCGGGTCAATGCCGCCGGGCAGCACGTACTGGCCGCTGGCGTCCAGCGTCTGCGCACGCGCAGGGGCCTGCGCCGCAGCGTCCTCCCCCACGGCCACGATGCGGCCATTGACGCACAACACATCGGCGCGCTGTTCACGGTCGGCGTTGACCACGGTGCCACCGCGGATCACAAGGGCTTGGCTCATGGGGGTCTCCTTCAGGGATACAGATCAATTCAAAGAAAGGGACCCTGCACTGGCACCAGACCCAGGCAGGGTCCGGGGCATCACTTCTTCTTGGCCGTCAGGTAGTAGTAGGTGCCGGCCACTGCCAGGCTGAAAAACCAGCCCGAGTCGAACAACGACAGCCAGATGGCAGGCATGCCCGCCTTGTCCACCACACCCGACACGGCCAGGTAGCCCGGCAGGCAGGGCAGCACGCCCAGTGCAAACGCGATCAGGGCTTGCAGGTTCCAGCCGTTGCTGTACTCATATTCACCGCCACGGCGGTACAGGTCGTCCACCTTCAGCTCGCTCTTGCGCACCAGGTAGTAGTCCACCAGCAGAATGCCCGCGATGGCGCCCAGCAGCGTGCCGTAGCCGCCCAGCCAGGTGAACAGGTAGCCGCCCGAGGTGGCCAGCAGCTTCCAGGGCATGAACAGCAGGCCGATGCCCGCAGCGATCAGGCCGCCCATGCGGAAGCTGATCTTGGACGGCGCGCACTGGCTGAAGTCATACGACGGCGACACCAGATTGGCGGCAACGTTGGTCGTGAGGTTGGCGAGCAAGATCACCAGCAGACCCAGGCCTGCGGCCACGCTGCCCATCTGCGTGAGCAGACCATCAGGGAACAGCTGGGCCTTGCCGTACAGGATGGCCGAGGCAGAGAAGCCGATCACGCCCACCATGGAGAAAAGCGCCATGGGAATCGGCAGGCCGATGGCCTGGCCCACCACCTGGTCCTTCTGCGATTTGGCAAAGCGGGTGAAGTCCGGAATGTTGAGCGCCAGCGTGGCCCAGAAGCCCACCAGGCCCGTGAGCGCTGCCCAGGTCTTGGGGCCGCCTTCGACCACCTTGGCGGGCAGGTTAAACAACTGGCCCGAGGGCACCTTCATCACCAGCACCACCACCAGCGCGATGGACGCAATGATCATCAGCGGCGCCGCAATCACCTCCAGCATGCGGATGGACTCCGGGCCCTTCCAGATGAACCAGATGTGCACCGCCCAGAACGCCAGAAAGCACATGAACTGCGAGGTGCTGATGGTCTGCCCATCGGCCGGTCCCGCCAGATTCATACCCAGGATGTTGAGAAACCCATGCAGCGCCAGCGCGCCAAAGTAGCAGTTGATGGAGAACCAGCCACAGGCCACCAGCCCGCGCAGCACAGCGGGCAGGTTGGCGCCTTTCACGCCAAACGATGCCCGCGCCAGCACCGGGAACGGCACGCCGTACCGGGGCCCCACGCGCCCGATGAGCACCATGGGCACCAGCACGATGCAGTTGGCCAGGAACACCAGCCACACCGCCATCTGCCAGGTGAAGCCCTGGTCCAGCATGGAACTGGCCATGGTGTAGGTGGGCACACACACGACCATGCCCACCCAGAGTGCGGCAAAGTCCTTCCACGTCCAGTGTCGCTGCGCGGCGGTGGTGGGGAGCAGATCTTCATTGGCGAGCGTGTTGGATGCATCGCGGGGCATCAGCCCCGCCACATGGGCCGCGCTGCCGGTACTGTTGGTCATGCCTGTACTCCTGTCAAAGACGTCGTTGGGGTTGCACACAACCCGCTGTCTGTTCCAGCGCCCTCACGCTGGCAGATGGCGGGCAAAGGAAGCGAGCGATGCTAGAGATCACGCAAGAACTGCACCAGATGCAGTGCAGCATGCGTTGCAAATCGGCACCACAACGGGTGCTGTCACAACGCCTTGCAGGGTCTGTGGCACACGCACGCAGGGGCACATATCAAGCGGCTGCAGACGCGCGCTGCGGGTTGCTGGGGTGCGTGGTCCAGTTGGCGTATTCGCCCGTCACCTTTTTGCCCGTGCGCACATCCACCTCGCCCGGCTCCAGCGCGCGCATGGTGATGCACTCGGGCACGGGGCAGATCGACACGCACAGGTTGCAACCCACGCACTCGGCCTCGTTGATTTCGAACTTGCGCACGCCGCCTTCCTTGGTGAAGGTGATGGCCTGGTGCGAGGTGTCTTCGCACACCACATGGCAGCGGCCACACTGGATGCAGGCGTCCTGGTTGATGACGGCTTTTTCGATGTGGTTGAGGTTGAGGTTCTTCCAGTCCTTTACCGTGGGCACGGCCTGGCCCTTGAAGTCGTCGAGCGTGGCGTAGCCGTGCTCATCCATGAAGTTGGACAGGCCATCGCACATGTCCTGCACGATCTTGAAGCCATAGACCATGGCGGCGGTGCACACCTGCACCGTGCCGCAGCCCAGCGCGATGTACTCGGCCGCATCGCGCCAGGTGGTGATGCCGCCAATGCCGCTGATGGGCAGACCGGCGGTCTGTGCGTCGCGCGCAATCTCGGCCACCATGTTCAGCGCAATGGGCTTGACGGCCGGGCCGCAGTAGCCGCCGTGCGATCCCCAGCCGTCGGTACTCGGGCTCATCACCATGCGGTCCAGGTCCACGCCCATGATGGAGTTGATGGTGTTGATGAGCGACACGGCATCGGCCCCGCCCGCCTTGGCCGCGCGCGCCGGGTGACGCACATCGGTGATGTTGGGCGTGAGCTTCACAATCACCGGCAGCTTGCTGTAGTGCTTGCACCAGGCCGTGACCATCTGGATGTATTCAGGCACTTGGCCCACGGCTGCGCCCATGCCACGCTCGCTCATGCCGTGCGGGCAGCCGAAGTTGAGTTCAATGCCGTCGGCACCGGTGTCTTCCACCAGCGGCAGGATGTTCTTCCAGCTCTCCTCCACGCAGGGCACCATCAGCGAGACGATCATGGCCCGGTCAGGCCAGTTGCGTTTGACGCGTTTGATCTCTTCCAGGTTGGTGTGCAGGGGCCGGTCGGTGATCAGCTCAATGTTGTTCAGGCCGATCACGCGGCGGTCTTGCGACATCAGCGTGGAGTAGCGCGGGCCGTTGACGTTGACCACCGGTGGGTCTTCGCCCAGCGTCTTCCATACCACACCGCCCCAGCCCGCCTCGAAGGCGCGGGTGACGTTGATCTCTTTGTCGGTGGGTGGTGCGGAGGCCAGCCAGAAGGGGTTGGGACTTTGGATGCCCAGAAAATTGCTGCGAATGTCTGCCATGGGGTGCTCCCGTGAAAACTGGGTGGAAGGAGTTCAAGCCATCAATGCGGTGTGGATGGAGACAGCGGCGACCTTGCCGTGCTCCACCGCCTCCACCGTGAGGTCGCGGCCGCCCACGCGGCAGTCGCCACCGGCCCACACACGTGGCAGGCTGGTCTGGCCTTCGGCATCGGTGGCGATGCGCCCGCCCTCCAGCGCAATGCGGCTGCCCACGGGCTCGGCCACAAAGGTCTGGCCAATGGCCTTGAGCACCATGTCGGCTTCGAGCGTGAAGGTCTCGCCGGTTTCCACCAGCTTGCCGCCGCTCAGTGCCGTGGCGGCAAAACGCACACCCTTCACCGCGCCGCCTTCGCTCAGCACCTCTTTCGGTGCGGCCCAGTGGCGAATGGTCACGCCGTTCGTCTGCGCCCATTGTTGTTCCACGGCCGATGCCGACAAGGCCTCGGCGCCCCGGCGGTAGACGATGGTCACTTCTTCCGCGCCCAGCTTGCGCGACTGCACGGCGGCGTCCACCGCCGTCATGCCGCCGCCAATCACCACCACGCGGCGGCCCACGGGCAGGGCGGAGAGGTCAGTGCTCTGGCGCAGCTCGGCAATGAAATCCACTGCATTGCGCAAGCCGGTGGCCGTGGGCTCGGCCACGCCCAGCGCGTTCACGCCCTGCAGGCCCAGGCCCAGGAACACGGCGTCGAACGCGCCCAGCAGGCCGTCGAGCGTGATGTCACGGCCCAGTTGCTGGCCGGTGCGCACCTCAATGCCACCGATGGACAGCAGCCACTCCACTTCCTTCTGTGCGAAGTTGTTCGTGGTCTTGTAGCTGGCCAGGCCATATTCATTGAGGCCTCCGAGCTTGGGGCGTGCCTCGAACAGCACCACGTCATGCCCGCGCACGGCCAGGCCATGTGCGCAGGCCAGGCCCGCAGGCCCTGCGCCCACCACGGCCACGCGTTTGCCAGTAGCGGCTGCACGCTGGAACAGCGGTGCACCGGGCTTTTCAAAAAATGCGTCCGTGGCGTAGCGCTGCAGCGAGCCGATCTCCACGGGCTTGTCTTCGTTGGTATTGCGCACGCAGGCCTGCTCGCACAGCACCTCGGTGGGGCACACGCGGGCGCACATGCCGCCCAGGGGGTTGGCCTCCAGGATGACGCGGGCGGCGCCCCGGTTGTTGTCCTGCGCAATGCGGTGGATGAACGATGGGATGTCGATGCCCGTGGGGCAGGCCGTGGCGCAGGGGGCGTCGTGGCAGTAGTAGCAGCGCTCGGCCTCGATCAGCGCCTGCGCCCGGGTGAGCGGCGGGTGCGCGTCGCCGAAGTTGACGGCGTAGTCGGCCAGGTTCAGACGTGCGGCATGAATGCCGCAGGCACGGCTTGCGGGTGTGTCCATCAGGTTTCCTCCGAGAGGGTGAGGGTGGGGGTCTGGGCGCCCAGGGGGCGTGCAAGCGCACGCCGCGCAGCGTTGGAGCGCCAGCCAGTGGCGCCAACCAATGCGGCACCAGCGTGGGTGCTGGTGCCCGCAAACTTCGGAGGTTTCATCGTGGTCCTCGCTGTGGGGTGCAGGTGCCCGCTGCTTTGGTGCGGCGGTGCCCTGCGTTGTGGGTCAATTTACCAACCCGTAAAAATTTACCAATTGGTAAAATCCCTACAGCAAACAGCGTGCCAACCTCCAGCCAGCCAATTGCCAGTTTTCAGGCCCCGGCTTGTTCCACAATGGTGCAATGACTGCAGCCCGCCCGTCCCCTGCCAACCCCGCCCCCCGCCCCCGCAAGGTGGCCCGCCCGCCCGCACTTGACGAGTCCGCGCCCCGCGCACCCACGGCGTCGCGCTTGCTCAAGGAGCAAGGCATCCTCACCGAGGCGGAGAACCAGTTTGCGCAATTCGGTTTTGAGGGCGCCTCGCTGGAGAGTATTGCCGCCGCCATCGGCATCAGCCGCCACAACCTGCTGTACTACTTCCCGAGCAAGGAGGCGCTGTACCAGCGGGTGCTGGATGACGTGCTCACCCAGTGGCTGGCGGGCATGGAAGACCTGTCGCACAGCGACGACCCGCAGCAAGCGCTGCGGCGTTACATCCGCGCCAAGCTGCACTACTCGCGCACGCGCCCCCAGGGCGCCAAGGTGTTCACCAAAGAGGTGATTGCGGGTGCACCACGGTATGGCACGGCCATCACCGAACGGGTGGCGCCGCTGCTCAAGACCGAGGTGCGCACCTTCGAGCGCTGGGCGCGCGAGGGCCGCATTGCCAAGGTCAGCTTCACGCACCTCATGTTCATCATCTGGTCCGTGACCCAGGCGTATGCGGAGCAGGAGGCCCAGTTCGCCCTGCTGCTGGGCAAGCCCGCCCTGACCGAGCGCGACTACGAAAAGGCCGAAGAGCTGATCGTGCGCATGGTGCTGAGCGCGCTGGCGCCCGATGCGGTGGTCTAGGCAGGCACGGCACACCAGACGCTATATAAACAATAGCTGCTGGCGCAATCAACGTATGCGCCTGAGGCCGATTTCTTTACATATGGGCGTCAAGCGCCCAAGGCTTTCAGCCGCCGATACAGCGATCGCTCGCTGATGTCCAGCTGCTGCGCCAGCGCTGCGCGACTGCCCTGGTGAACGGCGAGTGCCTCTCGCAGGGCCTCGTCGTCCAGCAAGCGTCGTTGGCGTGACGACCCGGCCAACGCCGCCGATGCACGCGGCTCCCCTGCCCCCTCCTCCACAGCACCCGCGAGCGGCGGCAGGCCGCAGGCAAGCGCTTGCTGCACATGCTCCGCGCTGATGGTGTCGCTATCACACAGCAAGGCGGTGCGCTCCAGCAGGTTGCGCAGCTCCCGCACATTGCCGGGGTAAGGCTGTGCCTCCAGCAAGGCCAGCGCAGCGCCAGACAGCTGCAGCGCGCGGCGCGGGGGCGCCACACGCTCCAGCAGCGCGCGTGCCAGCAGGGCAATGTCGCCCTGGCGTTCGCGCAGCGGTGGCAGGTGGATGGGAAAAGTGCTTAGGCGGTAATACAGGTCTTCACGAAAGCGCCCTGCGGCCACCATGTGCGGCAGATTGCGGTGCGTGGCAGACACCACGCGCAGGTCGGCATGCCGCAGCTCGGTGCTGCCTACGCGGCGGTAGGTAACAGTCTCCAGCAGGCGCAGCAGCTTGACCTGCAGCGGCAGGGGGATGTCGCCCACCTCGTCCAGAAACAGCGTGCCGCCGTCGGCCGCCTCCACCAGCCCCGGCCGGGCCTGGGCCGCGCCGGTGAACGCCCCTTTCTCATGCCCGAACAGCTCGGACTCAAACAGCGCCTCGGGCAGGCTGGAGCAGTCTACGGGCACCAGCGCACGCCGCGCGCGCAGGCTGCCCTGGTGCACGGCATGGGCCACCAGCTCCTTGCCCGTGCCTGACTCGCCCAGCAACAACACCGCAGCCCGCGAAGGTGCCACCCGCGCCACCAGGCCCAGCATCTTCTGGAAAGCGGGCGAACGCCCGATGAGCCCCTGCGCCGACGGCACCGGCTGCGCCGCCACCGGCAAAGGCACCATCTTTTCGACGAAGAACCCCGTAGTGCAGTCCGCCCCCACCACGGGCGCCAGCTCAATCTGTACATATTCCTCGCCCTGGGCGGTGTGGTGCACGTGCAGCACCCGTTCGCGTTGCCCCGAGGCGCGCGCCTGCGCGAGTGGGCAGGACTCGCCCGCTTGGTCACAGGGCACGCTGGCGTGGTGGGACACGGCGTGGCAGGTGCGCCCCACCACGCTGCCCTCCGCACCGCCTTCCGTACCGCCCGCTGCACCGAACTGGCGGCGATAGGCCCCATTGGCCGCCAGGATGCGATAGCGGTCGTCCAGCAGGATGTGTGGATCGGGCAGCCCTTCCAGAAAAGACACCAGTTCGGCGGGCGGCGCGGGGAGACGGGGCATGGCAAAAAACCTCGGTACAGGCAAAGGCCCTGACGGTGCACCGGTTTCGCCGACGGGCCTTTGATCTATGCCATGGGGACTGCAATGGATGGCAGTTGGCAGTTAATTTGACAGACGGAGTGGCAGTCCATCCGGCTGGGGCCGGGCCTGCGGCGCGCCCGTCAACCCGATATCGCGCGCGCAACCTGTTGAATTCACAGGCTTTTCATGCAGAGCGCGCCATGGCAGGCCGGTCTTGCGAGTGATGACACGTCGTTTGCGGTAAAGCATTGCCGCCCGCAGCGTTGCGGGCGGTGGCCGTCACCCCGTCGAGCCCCCTCTCGGCGCCACGGCCAGTCCTACCTCTCTCTGAAAGCGCCCCATGGCCCTCCTCCCCGCTACACAGAATGGTTCCCTTCTAGGCACCGACGGCGATCCCTTCGCAGAGCGTCGGCAGCTGGTGCTGCTGACAGCGGCCACGGGCTGCGTGGCGGCGGCAGGGGTTGCCGTGCCCCTGGTGTCCAGCCTGGCCCCCAGCGAACGCGCACGGGCCATGGGCGCCGGTGTGGAGGTGGACATCGGCGACCTGCCGCCCGGTGGCGTGAAGACGGTGGAATGGCGCGGCAAGCCCGTGTGGATCATGCGGCGTACGCCCGAAATGCTGGCCGCCCTGCCCCAGCAAGACGCCGCGCTGGCCGACCCGGCCTCGCGCAAGGACCAGCAACCCGAGTACGCCCGCAACCCGCAACGCTCCATCCGCCCAGAGGTGTTTGTCACGGTGGGTATCTGCACGCACCTCGGCTGCTCTCCCACCGCCGTGCCCGCAGGCATCAGCAACCCCAGCGTGGGCGACCAATGGCAGGGGGGTTTCTTTTGCCCCTGCCACGGCTCCACCTTCGACCTGGCGGGCCGCGTCTTCAAGAACAAGCCCGCGCCCACCAACCTGGAGGTCCCGCCGCACCGCTACGTGTCTGACACCCGGTTGCTCATCGGAGACGACACCGCCTGAGCGATGGCAGCCGCGTGGGGCGGCGCATTGCCGGTTCAGCTTTGCGTCACACCTGCTTCTGCTGCCACAGCACATCCAGCACATGCTGGGTGGCGCGCTCCACAGGGCCCGCGCGGTGGGCGATGCCCAGGGGGCGCCACAGCCGGGGTTGCACCGGCAGCATGCGGATGCGCGGGTCCAGCGGCGTGGCGGTGGATGCCTCGTGCGGTAGCAGCGTGGCTCCATAGCCCGCAGCCACCAGGCTCTTGATGGCATCGTTGTAGTTGAGCTGTATGCGCGCCTTGGGTTGCTCGCCCGCCAGGGCCAGCCATTCGCTCGTCAGGCGCGGCAGGCTGGTGCCGTCGTCATTAAGGATCAACGGCTGCCCCGCCAGCCACTGGGGCGTGACCCTGCGGGGTGCCGCCCAAGCGGAGGGGACGAACGCCATCACCGGGTCGCGCCGCCAGGGCATCACCGTCACCCCGCGCACCGCGGCCATAGGCAAGGCCACCAGGCCCACGTCCAGCGTGCCCAGCCCCAGCCGCGACACGGTCTCCTGTGACGTGAGCACCACCACCTGCACATCGATGCCGGGGTGGTGCTTGCCCAGCACCTCCAGCGCCTGGGGCAGCAGGTGCGCGATGGCGCCGGTGGATGCGCCCAGGCGCACCCGCCCCTCCAGCCCCTGCACCTGGCGCCGCACCAGGTCCATGGCCTCGTCGGCATCGGCCAGCAGGCGCCGGGCCCGCTCCACCAGCACCTCGCCCGCGCCGGACGGCCGCACCTCGCCCCGCTTGCGCACCAGCAACGGCGCACCAATCGACGCCTCCAGGTCGGCAATGTGCAGGCTGACCGTGGGCGGCGCCAGGTGTAGCGTGCGGGCCGCTTCGGCAAAAGACCCGAGGTCAGCGATGGTGACCAGGGTGCGCAGCCGGTCGAGATTGAGTTCGCGCATGACGTTCAGCAGAACTGATCTTGAAGTTTGTGAAATTCAACTTTTCAAAGTTTGGACCGGCGCCGAAGATTCCACATCCCCCCATGCCAGGAATCTGCACCATGACCACCCAGCCCCTTGTTTTTATTGACGGCGACCAAGGCACCACCGGCCTGCAAATCCACCAGCGCCTGCACGGCCGCACCGACCTGCAGTTGCTGACGCTGCCCGAGTCCGACCGCAAGAACCCCACCCGCCGCGCCGAAGCCATCAACAGCTGCGACATCGCCATCCTGTGTCTGCCCGACGCTGCCGCCCGTGAAGCAGTCGCCGCCATCCACAACCCCGCCGTGCGCGTGATCGACGCCAGCTCGGCCCACCGCACGGACGCGCAATGGGTTTACGGCTTTCCCGACATGGATGCGGCGCAGGCCGCGCGCATCGCCAACGCGCAACGCGTCAGCAACCCCGGCTGTTACCCCACAGGTGCTATCGCCCTGCTGCGGCCCCTGGTGCAGGCCGGCTTGCTGCCTGCCGACCATGCACTCAACATCCATGCGGTGTCGGGCTACTCCGGCGGCGGACGTGCCCGCGTGCAAGCCCACGAAGGCCCCGAGGCAGCCCATGCGCCCGCCTTCCAGGTCTATGGGCTGCAGCTGGAGCACAAACACACGCCCGAAATCGCACAATACGCCGGGCTGTCGCAGCGCCCGTTTTTCTTGCCCTCGTACGGTGCCTTCCGCCAGGGCATCGTGCTGACCATCGGGCTGCATCTGCGGCTGCTCGCGCCGGGCACACAAGGCGAACATCTGCACGCCTGCCTGCAGCAGCACTATGCCGACGCCCCCTTTGTCGAGGTGATGCCTCCCGCCACCACCGAAGCGGCCGAGCACCTGGACCCACAGGCCCTGAACGGCACCAACCAGCTGCGGCTGGGGGTGTTCAGCAACGCCCGCCACGGCCAGGTGCTGCTGACCGCCGTGTTTGACAACCTGGGCAAGGGCGCCTCGGGGGCGGCGGTGCAGAACCTGGCTCTGATGCTGGGCGGCACGACCTGACGGGCGCGGGCGGAACCGGAGAGGAGAAGCCTTCTTCCCCCATGTTCTGGGGGGGTGTCTTGAAATGGCCACAAATGCCCGTATCATTAGCACTCACCGCAGACGAGTGCTAACACCGCGCTCCCTGCTGGCAGTTTGGTGGCCCCGGATGGCCGGGGCTGATTGAATCCATCAGCTTTTTTTACTGAAAACAGGAGCAATGCAATGAACCTTCGCCCTCTGCACGATCGCGTGATCGTCAAGCGTATTGAAAGCGAAACCACGACGGCCTCCGGCATCGTGATCCCTGACAACGCCGCCGAAAAGCCTGATCAAGGTGAAGTGTTGGCTGTGGGCCCCGGCAAGAAGAACGACAAGGGTGAAGTGATCGCCCTGAACGTGAAGGTCGGTGACCGCGTTCTGTTCGGCAAGTACTCGGGCCAGACCGTCAAGGTCAACGGCGACGAGCTGCTGGTGATGAAGGAAGACGACCTGTTCGCCGTTGTAGAGAAATAAAGCTACTGCGCAGGCGCCAGGCGTCGTTACTCGGTGCTCGCAATCCTCACGTACAGGAAGTACGTTCCGGTTGCTGCGCTCCGTGCGCCTAGCCTGACACCTGCTCGCTACGCTTACTTTCACCACAAACCGTTATCCGTTTAACGATTTTCAGAATTTAGGAGCCAAAAATGGCAGCAAAAGACGTAGTTTTCGGCGGCGAAGCCCGCGCTCGCATGGTTGAAGGCGTGAACATCCTGGCCAACGCGGTCAAGGTGACTCTGGGCCCCAAGGGTCGCAACGTGGTGCTGGAGCGCTCGTTCGGCGCCCCTACGGTGACCAAGGACGGTGTGTCCGTGGCCAAGGAAATCGAACTGAAGGACAAGCTGCAGAACATGGGCGCCCAGCTCGTGAAGGAAGTGGCTTCCAAGACCAGCGACAACGCTGGTGATGGCACCACCACTGCTACTGTGCTGGCCCAAGCCATCGTGCGCGAAGGCTCCAAGTACGTGGCCGCTGGCCTGAACCCCATGGACCTGAAGCGCGGCATCGACAAGGCTGTCACAGCCCTGGTGGAAGAGCTGAAGAAGGCTTCCAAGCCCACCACCACTTCCAAGGAAATCGCCCAGGTGGGTTCGATCTCCGCCAACTCTGACGCTTCCATCGGCCAGATCATTGCTGACGCCATGGACAAGGTCGGCAAGGAAGGCGTGATCACCGTGGAAGACGGCAAGTCCCTGAACAACGAGCTCGACGTTGTGGAAGGCATGCAGTTTGACCGCGGCTACCTGTCGCCCTACTTCATCAACAACCCAGAAAAGCAAGCTGCCCTGCTGGACAACCCCTTCGTGCTGCTGTACGACAAGAAGATCAGCAACATCCGCGACCTGCTGCCCACGCTCGAGCAAGTTGCCAAGGCTGGCCGTCCCCTGCTGATCATTGCCGAAGACGTCGAAGGCGAAGCCCTGGCTACGCTGGTGGTGAACACCATCCGCGGCATCCTGAAGGTTGTGGCTGTGAAGGCTCCTGGCTTCGGCGACCGCCGCAAGGCCATGCTGGAAGACATCGCCATCCTGACGGGCGGCAAGGTCATCGCTGAAGAAGTGGGCCTGAGCCTGGAGAAGGTGACTCTGGCCGACCTGGGCCAAGCCAAGCGGATCGAAGTGGGCAAGGAAAACACCATCATCATCGACGGTGCTGGTGCCGCTGCCGACATCGAAGCCCGCGTGAAGCAAATCCGCATCCAGATCGAAGAAGCGACCAGCGACTACGACCGTGAAAAGCTGCAAGAGCGCGTGGCCAAGCTGGCTGGCGGCGTGGCAGTGATCAAGGTCGGCGCTGCGACCGAAGTCGAAATGAAGGAAAAGAAGGCCCGCGTGGAAGACGCCCTGCACGCTACCCGCGCTGCTGTGGAAGAAGGCATCGTGGCCGGTGGTGGCGTGGCTCTGCTGCGCGCACGCCAAGCGGCTGGCGAGATCAAGGGCGACAACCCTGACCAAGACGCCGGCGTGAAGCTGATCCTGAAGGCCATCGAAGCGCCTCTGCGCGAGATCGTTTACAACGCTGGTGGCGAGCCATCGGTGGTGGTGAACGCCGTGCTGAACGGCAAGGGCAACTACGGCTTCAACGCTGCCAACGACACCTACGGCGACATGATCGAAATGGGTATCCTGGACCCCACCAAGGTGACCCGTACAGCCCTGCAGAACGCCGCTTCCGTGGCATCGCTGCTGCTGACGACCGAAGCCATGGTGGCTGAGGCTCCAAAGGACGACGCACCTGCTGCTGGCATGCCCGACATGGGCGGCATGGGTGGTATGGGCGGCATGGGCATGTAATTGCCTGGCGGGCATTTCACGGTGCCCTAGCCCAAAGCCTGCAGGTCTCACGGCCTGCAGGCTTTTTTTATGGCGGTGCCGGATGTGCTGCGCCCAACGATGGGCTGCTCTGCCCTGTGACGATAAGCCTGCGCCAGATCACATCAAATTTCATAGCAGGTAGCGCTTACCACACGGGCGCTAGAGCCATTTTTGGCATCAACCATGCCAAACAGCCCGAGCAATAGCCATGGGGCCAAGCTGAACGCCGCATGAACGGGTTGTTAAGCCATTCTTCATGCCCGCGCCGCACCATAGCGGCATGACAACAGCACACCGCCCCCTCTTTGCACGCATCGCAGCCCCTCTGTTGGTGGCTGCGTTGGCGCCCATTGCACACGCTGGCGACACCACGGCCGCCTCGCAAATGCAGCGCTTCAGCGATGCCGCTGGCACCGCGGTCAATGCCGAACGGGGGCGCGTTTTCTTCAACAGCCGCCACGGTGGTGAATGGTCGTGTGCGTCATGCCACGGCAACCCGCCCACCACGCCTGCGCGCCAGCTCCTGGAGCCGGATGATGAAGGGCCTGGATCAGCACTACGGCACCGACGCATCGCTGGACCCCGCCATGGTGCGACAGATCAGCGTGTGGCTGGAAGCCCATGCCGGCACCTTCAAGCGCGTGCGCGAGGCACCTCCGCAAGATCGCATCACCCAGTCTGCATGGTTTGAACGCAAGCACCGCGACATCGAACCCGCCGTGTGGAAGCGCGCTTCCATCGGCAGCCGCGCCAACTGTATGGCGTGCCACACCCGGGCCGACCAGGGTGACTTTGACGACGACCGCGTCCGCATTCCCAAGTGAGCATCCGCATGACCAGCAACAGCCTTCCCCACAACGCGCCGCCCGCACCGTCCGGGTCGGCCCCATCTGTGCCCTCATCGGCCGCCACGCTCCGCCCCGCCACCCGCCGCGTGGTGGATGCCGCCACACGCACGCTGCACTGGCTGATGGCGCTGAGCTTCACCGGTGCCTACATCACCGCCGATGGTGAACGCTGGCGGCTGGTGCACGTCACGCTGGGCTACACCCTGGCGGGGCTGCTGGTGGCGCGGGTGCTGTGGGGGCTGTTTGGCCCCCGGCAGGTGCGGCTGTCCGCGCTGTGGCGCAAGCTACAGGGGTTGCCCGCCTGGCTGCAGTCCCTAGTCGCTGTGCGCTCGCCATCGGAAATGCAGGCCGCCTGGCGGCCAGGGCAAAACCTGTTGATGGCACTGGCCGTGGGGATGATTTTGGTGTCCATCGTCCCGCTCACCCTCAGCGGCTACGCCGTGTGGGACGAATGGGGCGGCGAATGGCTGGAAGAGGTGCACGAGTTCTTCGGCAACGCGATGCTGATGGTGGTGCTGGTGCATGTGGGGCTGATCGCGCTATTGAGCGCGCTGCGCCGCAAGAACCAGGCGCTGCCCATGCTGACAGGCCGTGTGCCCGGTCCTGGCCCCGACTTGGCCAAACACAACCACCGCGCCTTGGCCGCCCTGGTGCTGGCCTGCGTGCTGGGGTTCTGGGCCTGGCAGTGGAACAACGCACCGGTGCAACCCGCGGCCACCAGCTGGGGCTGGAGCGAGAATCACGACGATGACGACGATTGACTGAAGGCACTCCATGCGCATCCTGCTGGCAGAAGACGATGAACTCCTGGGCTCTGGCATCCGTGCGGGCTTGGCGCAGCACGGCTTTCAGGTGGACTGGGTGCGCGACGGCGTAGCGGCAGAGCGGGAACTGGCCACCGGCGCCTACCAAGCCGCAGTGCTCGACCTGGGCTTGCCCCGCCAGGACGGCATGGAGGTGCTGCGCCAAACGCGGGCACGCCGCAACACCACGCCCGTGCTGGTGCTTACCGCCCGCGACGCCGTGCCCGCCCGCATCGAAGGGCTGGACGCGGGGGCCGACGATTACCTCATCAAACCCATCGACCTGCACGAGCTGGCCGCCCGCCTGCGCGCCCTGGTGCGCCGCGCCCATGGGCAAAGCGACACCTGCCTGGCTGCGGGCGATGTGGTGCTGGACCCTGCTGCACACCAGGTGCTGGCCCACGGCCAGCCTGTGGAACTCTCCAATCGCGAATACGACCTGCTGCACGCCCTGATGCTGAACGCGGGCCGCGTGCTCAGCCGCGAACAGCTGGAGCAACGCCTGTACGAATGGGGCAGTGAGATCAACAGCAATGCGGTGGAAGTGCACATCTACCACCTGCGCCGCAAGCTGGGCGCCGGTTTGATCGAAACCGTGCGCGGCGTGGGCTACCGCATTCCACGGGAGCAGGCATGAGCGCCACCATATCAACGCGCACGCCGCGCTCTTTGCAAGCGCGCCTGTTGATGACTGTGCTGGCGCTGGTGGTCGTGGCCTGGGCGGCTGCGGCAGCCCTGGCATGGCAGGAGACCGATGACGAAGTCAGCGACCTGCTGGACGCGCACCTGGCCCAGACCGCCGCCCTGCTGCGCCTGCAGCCGCTGGACGAACTGGACGAAGACCGCCTGAACGAGGCACCCGAGCTGGACAAGCACCAGCCCCGCGTGGTGTTCCAGCTGTGGCATGAGGGGCAGCTGCTGGCCCGATCAGCCAGTGCGCCGCAAGAGCCCCTGACGCAGCGGCGCAAACGGGGCTTTGCCGACAGCACTGTGGACGGCAAGGCCTGGCGCGTGTTTGTGACCCAGGGGCGCGAGAGCGATGTGCGTATTCTGGTGGGCGAGCTGCAATCGGTGCGCGAAGAAATCATCCTGGCCAGCCTCACCAGCATCCTCAAGCCGCTGGCCTGGGCCTTGCCTCTGCTGGCACTGGGCATCTGGTGGGCCGTGCGTGGCTCGGTGCGCCCGCTGGAGCAGCTGAGCCGCGCGGTGGCTACCCGCCAGCCCCAATCGCTGGAGCCGCTACCCACCCAAGGCGTGCCACCCGAGGTGTTGCCGCTGGTGACCGCGTTGAATGATTTGTTTGAACGCACAGCCCGGCTGCTGGCCACTGAACAGCAGTTCACTGCTGATGCCGCCCACGAACTGCGCACCCCCATCGCCGGGATTCGCATGCAAGCCCAAGTGGCACAGGGCGCGGCAGATTCACAGGAACGCGCACGCGCGCTGGAGGCTACCGTGCAAGGCTGCGACCGCGCCACACGCCTGGTGGAACAGCTGCTGCAACTGGCGCGGCTGGATGCAGAGCCAGCCACGGGTAACGCCCAGAGCACGCCGCTGGCAGACGTGATCCGTCCCCTGGTGGCGGAATGCAGCCCGACCGCACAGCGCCGGCAACAGGAAGTGGCAATCACCGAGCCTTTGCCCGCAGCCCTCCATATTCCGCTCCCCGAGCCCTTGGCCCGTGTGCTGTTGCGCAATTTGCTGGACAACGCCGTGCGCTACAGCCCCGATGGCGCGCAGGTGCGGCTGCAGGTGGCCCAGGCCCAGGGCTTTACGGAGTTGACCGTGGAAGACAGCGGCCCCGGCCTGGCACCGGAACAACAGGCAAGGCTGGGCGAGCGGTTCTTCCGCGTGCTGGGCACAGGCCAGACGGGCAGCGGCCTGGGATGGTCCATCGTGCAGCGCATCGCGCGCATTCACCGGCTGCAGATCAGCACCGACACCAGCCCAGAGCTGGGGGGCCTGCGCGTGAAGGTGCGCTGGTAAGGGGGCAGGCCCCTCCCCCACCGAGCCCTCAGACTGGCGTGCGCAAAGCGTGTGTGTCGCGTGCCAACTGGGTGATGCGCGCCCAGTCGCCCTGGCGCATGGCGTCTGCAGGCGTCAACCACGAGCCGCCCACGCAACGCACATTGGGCAAAGCCAGGTAGTTGGGGGCGGTGGCTTGGCTGATGCCGCCCGTGGGGCAGAAGCTCACCTGCCCAAACGGACTGGCCCAGGCCTTGAGCAAGGGGATGCCACCAGCAGCCTCGGCCGGAAACAGCTTGAGGAACGAGAAGCCATCGGCCAGCGCGGCCATGATCTCGCCGGACGTTGCCACGCCCGGCAGCAGCGGCAGGCCAAGCCCCTTGCAGGCATTGCCCACGTCTGAGGTGTAGCCCGGGCTGACGGCAAAACGTGCACCAGCCTCGCTGGCGCGGCGGGCATCATCGGCATTGAGCACGGTGCCCACGCCGACCAAAGCTTCGGGCAAATGGCGCGCGATGGCTTCAATGGCCGGCAGCGCAGCAGCAGTGCGCAGCGTCACCTCCAGCACCTTCACACCACCGGCCAACAGCGCTTCAGCCAAAGGCAGCGCGTCTTCCACGCGGTCGATCACGATGACGGGGATGACAGGGCCGTGGCTGGCGATGTCGAGGGGATTCATAAGTTGGTGCTCCTTGATTTGTTGGGTGTCGGATGCCGCAAGCGGCCTACAAAACTGGCGAGACGCCATACCAGTGCACCCGTGGAGCTGGCTTTGCCAGGCCACTGGGTGCGTTCCCCTCCCGCGCAGCGAGAGAGGGGGAAGGCGCGAAGCGACTCAGGGGGAGCTTCCTGCTACAGCCATGTGCAGGCTCCTTGTTCAGCACCGCCAGCGTGGCGGCGAAAGTTGGTGAAGAGTTCGCGGCCAAAGCCGGTTTGCGCGGGGGCGTTGTAAGGCGCGGGGGTGCGGGCAGCCCAAGTGGCTTCATCGACCAGCACATCCAGCGTGCCTGCCACGGCATCGACCCGCACCATGTCGCCATCGCGCACCTTGGCCAACGGGCCACCGGCCAGTGCCTCGGGCGTAACGTGGATGGCAGCAGGCACCTTGCCCGATGCGCCGCTCATGCGGCCATCGGTGACCAACGCAACTTTGAAGCCCTGGTTTTGCAGCACGGCCAGCGGGGGCGTGAGCTTGTGCAGCTCGGGCATGCCATTGGCCTGCGGGCCCTGAAAGCGCACCACAGCGACCATGTCCTGGTTGACCTCGCCCGCACTGAAGGCGGCGAGCAAGGCCTCTTGCGAATCAAAGACGCGGGCCGGGGCCTCGATGATGTGGCGGTCTTCAGGCACGGCAGACACCTTGATCACCGCACGGCCCAGGCGGCCTTGCAGCAGGCGCAGGCCGCCCGTGGGGGAGAAGGGGTTGGACACGGGGCGCAGCACGCTTTCGTCGCCCGACTGGGCCGGTGCATCTTGCCCGCCTGCGGCAATGCCGCCCGCATTCACGCTCATCACATCGGCGTGCATGAAGCCACCGGCCAGCAGCTCGCGCAAGATCCACGCGGGGCCGCCTGCGGCCTGGAACTGGTTCACATCGGCATCGCCATTGGGGTACACGCGAGCCAGCAACGGCACGGCGGACGAGAGTTCATCAAAGTCCGACCAGTCGATCAGAATGCCCGCGCTGCGCGCAATCGCCACCCAGTGGATTAGGTGGTTGGTGGAGCCGCCCGTGGCCAGCAGGGCCACCATGGCGTTGACGATGCAGCGCTCGTCCACCAGCTTGCCGATGGGGGTGAAGCGGTTGCCGCGCTTGCCGATGTCGAGCACGGTGCGCAGCGCCTGGCGGGTGAAGGCCTCGCGCGCCTCGGTGCCAGGCGCTTCAAACGCCGCGCCGGGCACATGCAGGCCCATGGCTTCCAGCAGCATCTGGTTGCTGTTGGCCGTGCCGTAAAACGTGCAGGTGCCAGGGCTGTGGTACGCAGCGGACTCGGCCTTGAGCAGCTCGTCGCGCCCCACCAGGCCTTGTGCGTACTGCTCGCGCACCTTGGCCTTGTCTTTGTTCGACAAGCCCGTGCCCATGGGGCCTGCGGGCACAAATACACAGGGCAAGTGGCCATAGTGCAGCGCACCGATCAGCAAGCCCGGCACGATCTTGTCGCACACACCCAGCAGCAGCGCACCGTCAAACACATCGTGGGACAGCGCTACCGCAGTGGCCATGGCAATGGCATCGCGGGAGAACAGCGACAGCTCCATGCCGGGCGTGCCCTGCGTCACACCGTCGCACATCGCGGGCACACCGCCCGCCACTTGCACTGTGGCGCCCAGCTTGGCGGCTTCGTCCCGCAAAACGGCGGGGTAGCTTTGGTACGGCTGGTGGGCCGAGAGCATGTCGTTGTAGGCCGTGACGATACCGATGTTGGGCGCCTTCTCGACGGTGACCTTGAACTTGTCGGAACCTGGCAGCGCCGCATAGGCATGGGCCAGGTTGGCGCAGCCCATGCGGTCTTGGGCGGGCTTGCGAGCGATCATGGCATCGATGCCTGCAAGGTAGGCGCCGCGGGTGTCTGCGCTGCGCTGGACAATGCGCTGGGTCACGCGCGCTACAACTGGGTGCATGGAAGTCTCCATCGGTGGGTGGCAAGGCCCCGTGCAGGGTGACGGGGCCCGTTGTATGAGGCCCTAGAATGTAACTCGATAACCACCCCGATTCAACCCATGCCCCTGCAAACCTTGCCCTTGCCGCCGTCCGAACTGGGCGAATCGCCCTTCTGGCACCCCACGGAAAAATCCCTTTACTGGTGTGACATTCAGGGACAAGCGGTGCATGCGTGGCATCCTCAGAGCGGCAAACACCGGCAGTGGCGCATGCCCAGCGAGCCCGGTTGCTGCGCGCCAGTGGCGGCGGGTCGATTGGTAATCGGGTTACGAAACGGTTTCTATCTTCTGGACACGGCCAAGGACAGCGCCGACCCCACCGCCCTCACCTGCCTGGCCCTGCTACCGCCGGAGCAGCACGACACCGCCGTGCTGCGCCTGAACGATGGCCGCTGCGATACCGCGGGCCGCTTTTGGGCGGGCTCAGTCATCACGCCCCGCACGGCACCCAATGCCGCACTGTGGTGCCTGCAGGCCGATGCCAGCAGCGCCACCGGCTACAGCGTGCGCCACATGGCGGGCGATAACTTCACCGCCAACGGCCTGGCCTTCAGCCCTGACAACTGCACCCTGTATTGGTCGAACACGCCGGAACACCGCATTGACCAGTTTGACTTTGATGTGACCACGGGCGCAATCACCAACCGTCGCCCCTGGGTGCAGTTTGACCGCAAGGTGGACGGCCAGCCTTATGGCGGCCGACCCGATGGCGCGGCAGTGGATGTGGAGGGGAACTACTGGGTCGCGATGTATGAGGGGGCGTGTGTGCTACAGCTCTCACCAGCGGGCAAGGTCCTGCAGCGCATTGCAGTGCCAGTACAGTGCCCGACGATGGTGTGCTTCGGCGGTGACGATTTGCGCACGCTCTACATCACCTCTGCACGCGCCGGACGACCCCAGCAGGAGTGCGAAGCCCTCGTGCCCGCAGGCAGCTTGTTCAGCATCGAAGTGGGCGTGCCAGGGTTACCGGTGAACTTCTTTCGCTGCTGACTGGGCAGCGCGTTGCCTCACCCCGCAGGGGTGCGCAACATTTGCAGCAGCCCGGCGGTTGAACCGTCGAGGCCTGCCAGGTCGCCGCTCTCCCAGCGCGTTTCCAGGTCCTTGGCCAGTACCTTGCCCAGTTCCACCCCCCACTGGTCAAAGCTGTTGATACCCCACAGGCTGCCGCTGACAAACACACGGTGCTCTTGCAGCGCAATCAAGGCACCCAACGTGGTGGGTGTCAGGGCGTCCAGCAGCATCAGCGTGCTGGGGCGGTTGCCCGGAAAGTGCCGGTGCCCGTCGTCGCTGGCCTTGCCCACCATCAGCGCCTGCGTCTGCGCCAGCGCGTTGGCCAGCAGCTTTTGCTGGTGGCCCGGCAGCGGGTGCGATGCCTTGCGCACGGCCACGATCTCCAGCGGAAGCACATCTGCGCCCTGGTGCAGCATCTGAAAGAACGCATGCTGGCCATTGGTGCCGGGCTCGCCCCAGATGGCAGGCGACGTGGCGCAAGTCAGTGTGCTGCCATCCAGCGCCACGCGCTTGCCGTTGCTCTCCATCTCCAACTGCTGCAGGTAGGCCGCGTAGCGGCACATGGATGCGTGGTACGGCGCCACGCAGCGGCTGGTAAAGCCGTAAAAGTTGCGGTACCACACATCCAGCAGCCCCAGGCGCACAGGCAGGTTCTGCGCCAGCGGTGCGGTGCGAAAGTGCTCGTCCATGGCATGGCCACCGGCCAGGAACTCACGGAAGCCTTGCTCGCCAATGGCGATGGCCATCGGCAAACCAATGGCCGACCACAGCGAATAGCGCCCACCCACCCAGTCCCAAAAACCAAAGGTGGTGGTGATGCCCAGTGCGCGCGTGGCTTCGAGGTTGGTGGACAAGGCCACGAAGTGCCCCGCCACATCCTGACCACCCTGCGCAGCAAACCAGGCCAGCGCTGAGCGCGCGTTCATCATGGTCTCGGCCGTGGTGAACGTCTTGGACGCAATGATGAACAAGGTGCTCTCGGCCTTGAGCCCTTGAAGCACATGGTGCAGTTCATGGCCATCGACGTTCGAGACGAAATGGAAACGCTTGGAAGGAATGCGGAACTCTTCCAATGCCCGCACCGCCATGTGGGGGCCAAGATCTGAACCACCAATACCAATGTTCACCACATCGGTGATGGCGGTATCGCTGCGCACCTCTTCAGCAAAGGCCAGCATCGCGTTCAGTGTGCTGTGTACATCGGCCAGGCGCTGAGCTGTTTCGGGCACATCGCCGGGCAGAGCCACATTCGCAGGCCTGCGCAGCAAGGTGTGCAGCACGGCACGGTTCTCTGTGGTGTTGATGGCCTCGCCCGCAAACATGGCGTTGCGGTGCGCTTCCAGGCCCGTGGCGCGGGCCAGATCCAGCAGCAGCGCTTCCGAGTCGCGATCCCACAGATTCTTGGACAGATCAGCGAACACATGGGGGGCCGACTGGCTGAAATGCGCAAAGCGGTCCGCATCCTGCTCAAACGCCCGCCGCATGTCCAGGTGACGGCCCCGGTCTGCATAGTGCGCCTGCAGCAAGGGCCAGGGGGTAGTTTGGTCGCAACGGAGGGGCATGAACATTTGGATGGACAGGGTTCTCAATCGGCTGAAATCGTAACTTGATTACACAAACAACAACGAATACCTGGATTCTTTCTGGTTACAAAACACTGCAAATCTCAATTCAAAGAGGAATTTTCATGTAACGAGATTACAATTTTCACCACAAAACGATCCACACTTCACGGAGACACCATGAGTTTTGACCTCGTCCTGTTCGGCGGCACTGGCGACCTTGCCTGGCGCAAGCTCATGCCCGCATTGTTTCAGGCCTTTCGGCATGGAACGCTGCCCACAGGAGGGCGCATCATTGCCGTGGCGCGGGATGACCTGAGCGACGAACAGTACCGCAGCCTGATCCAGTCACGCTTTGACAGTGTGGACCTGGCCAAACGCCCCAGTGCAGAAGAATTTGCACAGTTTGCAGCGCTGCTGCAGTACCTGCGCATGGATCTTTCCAAGACCGAAGATTACCAGCGCCTGGCCGAGTTGCTGAACGCGCGTGGAGCGGACTCGGTGGTGATGTATGTGGCCACGGCCCCCAGCCTGTTCACCAACGTGTGCGAACAGATCGCCGCCGTGGGCCTCAACGGCCCCACCACCCGCGTGGTGCTGGAAAAACCCCTGGGACATGACCTGCAGTCGAACCAGGCCATCAACGACACGCTGCGCCGCGTGCTCAAGGAAGAACAGGTTTTCCGCATCGATCACTACCTGGGCAAGCCATCCGTCCAGAACCTGTTTGCGCTGCGCTTTGGCAACGCCCTGTTCGAGCCCCTGTGGCGCCGCGAGACGATTGCCAACATCCAGATCACCATCGCCGAAGAACTCGGCGTCGAGTCGCGCGGTGCCTTCTACGACCAGACCGGCGCGCTGCGTGACATGGTGCAGAACCATGCGCTGCAATTGCTGTGCGCCATCGGCATGGAGCCACCCATCAACTCCAGCGCCAACGCGATTCGCGACGAAAAGCTCAAGGTGCTGCAGTCGCTCAAGCCCTGGACGCTGGAGAGCATCGGCCAGCATGTCATCCGCGGCCAGTACGCGGCAGGTACCCACCAGGGCCAGGCCGTGCCCGGATACGCGCAGGAAAAAGGGGTAGCCCCCGACAGCACCACGGAAACCTTTGTTGCACTGCGCACCGAGATCCTGAACTGGCGCTGGGCGGGCGTGCCTTTTTACATTCGCACCGGCAAGCGGCTGGCAGGGCGCGATGCGCACATCGTCATCAACTTCCGCCCTGTGCCCCACCCGATTTTCAAGACGCCCATTGGCGCAGCCAACCGCCTGGTGATCAACCTGCAACCCAAGGACGGCCTGGAGTTGCACCTGATGGCGCAAGGCGCAGCACAGCACCAGACCGAGCCAGCCCTCTCGCAGGTACACCTGAACCTGGACTTTGACCAGCGCTTCGGCGCAGAGCGCGTGGGCGCGTACGAACGCCTGCTGCTGGACGTGATTGCCGGCCGCCTGAATCTGTTCGTGCGCAGCGACGAGCAGGAAGAAGCCTGGCGCTGGGTCGAACCCATCCTGCAGTACTGGAAGAACGATCCTGCAGGCCCCCGCCCCTATGCCGCAGGCAGCTGGGGCCCACGGGCCGCCAGCGCGATGATTGCGCGCGATGGGAATTGCTGGAGCGAAGAGATGTGATTCGGGGCAGAGGCGACGCAAGCATCGCCTCGTCCAATCCACAAGGCCTGCGATTGTCAGCTGCAGCGCACGACTGCAAGCATATTGAACTCAGGCTGAAGTAAACGCCAGCGCATGCTCCGCCAGATGCATCGCGTGGGCCTGCTCATAGTCGCGGCGCTCCAAGGCACCGTAAGCGAAGTGCGGACGCAGCGGGCCGGAATGCTGCAGAAAAGCCTGAACTGCGGCTTCCAGGCGCTGAAGTGCAGAGGCTGGGTCCTGCGCTGGCGCCGGCAGCGGGGCGGCCGATGGAATGGGCTCGTTGATGTCGTGCTGCATGTAGCCGCGCGCACGGAACACAGCAAACGCAGCCGCACCGGCCGTGTGCTGGAACAGAGGTGAATACAGCTGCGGATAGCCCTGCAGCGAATATTCAATGCTCTGCGCACAGTGCTCCAGCGTTTGGGACCACGACCACCGCGCAGCGGCCGACGACGGCTGCACTTGGGAATGCGCCTGCAACTGCCGCATGCCTTCCAGGGCCTGCTCCAGTGAATGCCATGGTGGTGGATGTTGGCCTGCCGTCAAGCGGGACACGCCCCACCCGATGGCAGCGGCGCCGCCCGCTGAAGCCACCAGCACGGATCTCCGCCGCCAGCGGGCTGGGCTGGGGCGTGGGTTGGAGGCAGAGCTGGAGGGTGCAGGCTGGTGAGACATGGGCGCAGTCGCGGTGATGGCAACTGGCGCATTGTGCGCAGCGGTGGGCCCATTCGCCATGCCCGCTAACGGCTGAAGGTCAGCCAGCCGACACGCCCGGCGCAGCAGAGCCCGAGGGCGCGACCAGCTCAATGGGCAAACCATCCGGGTCCGCAAAAAAAGTGAACAGATCGCCCGTGACCGGATCGGTGCGGACAGGCTCCACGGCCACTCCATGCGCTGCGAGCCACGCCACGCTCGCGTCCATGTCGGCCACGCGCAAGGCCAAGTGGCGCAGGCCGCACGCCTCGGGGTAGGAGGGGCGCGATGGTGGCGAAGGAAACGAAAACAGCTCCAGCTGCGTGCCATCGGGCAGCTGCAGGTCGAGCTTGTACGACTGGCGCTCGGCGCGGTACATCTCATGGACCACCGGCAGGCCCAGCACCTGGGTGTAGAAGTGCCGGGAGCGGGCGTAGTCCGACGCAATGATCGCGACGTGGTGCAGGCCCGAGATCTGTAACGGGTGGGGTGAGGAATCTGCCACAGCGTTCATTCGGTGCCCGCAATGTCCAGCGCGCGTGCAGCGCCATGCAATGCGGGGGTGGCCGTGGGGTCGATGATCCAGCACGGAATGCCGGCCAGATACGGCTGAAAGCGCCCCTTGGACTCGAACCGCGCGCGGAACGAGGATTGGTCAAACCAGGTGCCCAGGCGCGGCACGATGCCGCCGCCCAGATACACGCCGCCCCGCGCGCCCAGCGTGAGGGCCAGGTTGCCCGCCACGCTGCCCAGAAAGCCGCAGAACAAGTCAAGCGCCTCCAGCGCCAGGGCGTCGTTCGACTGCAGAGCCAGATCGGTCACCTGGGCGGCAGAGCTGACTTCCTTGCCGCAGCGCTGCGCCAGCCTGCGCAGGGCGTGGTACAGGTCCACCAGCCCGGCACCACACACAGCGCGCTCGGCCGACACATGGCCGTAGCGCTCTTGGAGGATGGCCAGCACATCAAATTCGCGCTGGGTCTGCGCGGCCAGCGTCACATGCCCGCCTTCGCCCGACAGCGGCACGCCGTGGCTGGCACCCGGCGGGAACACCAGGCCTGACACCCCGAGCCCCGTGCCAGGGCCCACCAGTGCAATGGCGCTGCCCGCCACAGCCGCACCGCCGCCCACCTGGCGCAGTTGCGCGGGGGCCAGCGTGGGCAAGGCCAGCGCCAGCGCGGTGAAGTCGTTGATGACCACCAGGCGCTGCAGGCCCAGCGACGCCTTGAGCGCACTTTGCGAGAAACACCAGCTGTGGTTGGTCATGCGCACTTCATCGCCTGTCACCGGGTTGGCAATGCCGAAGGCGGCCTCGCGTGGGGTGGGGATGTTCACCTCGGCCAGATAGGCGGCAATGGCCGCGTCTACCGTGGGGAACTGGGCGCAGGGCAGCACGCGGGTGTCGTGCAAGGGGCCATCAGGCTGGTCTTGCCAGGCCAGGCGAATGTTGGTGCCGCCGATGTCGGCCAGCAGGCGCAGGGGTGTCATGCGGTACTTTAAACAAAAATAGCCTCCAGCGCTTATTCAACAAGCGCCAGTAGCTATTATTTTCATAGCAATTGATCGACTGGTTTGCCACAGCGGAGAACGCACCCGCAGGCGGGCTCCCTCTGTCACGCCAGACGATTTTCGCTGCTGGCGTCAAACCAGTGGGCGTTGGCGGGCTCCACCGCCAGGCCCACGGAGTCGCCGGGCTGCACGCGGGTCTGCGCGTCCGTGCGCAGCGTCACACTGCCTGCAGCAGTATCCACCACCACGTAGGTGTCGGGACCTGTGGGCTCCACCACGCTGACCTTGCCGCGCCAGGGGGCGCTGTCATTCATCACCAAATGCTCGGGTCGCACGCCCAGCAGCACCTCGTTGGCACTGGCGGGGGCTGCCAGGTTCAGCGCCGCACCCTGGATGCCAAACTGCCCGCCTGTGGCCGCGCCGCGCAGCAGGTTCATGGTGGGCGAGCCGATGAAGGTGGCCACGTAGGTGTTGGCCGGGCGGTTGTAGATGTCGTCGGGCGTACCGAGTTGCTGCACCACGCCACCCTTCATCACCGCAATGCGCGAGCCCAGCGTCATCGCCTCGACCTGGTCGTGCGTGACGTACACGCTGGTAATGCCGCTGGCCTGATGCAGGCGCTTGATTTCGGCGCGCATCTCCACGCGCAGCTTGGCGTCCAGGTTGGACAGCGGCTCGTCAAACAAGAAGAGTTGCGGCTGGCGTGCCAGCGCCCGGCCCATGGCCACGCGCTGGCGCTGGCCGCCCGAGAGCTGGCTGGGCCGGCGGTCCAGCAGGTGGCTGATCTGCAGCATGGCGGCCACTTCGTCGATGCGCTTTTGGCGCTCGGCCTTGGGCATCTTGCGCATCTCTAGCGCAAAGCCGATGTTGTCGGCCACGCTCATGGTGGGGTACAGCGCGTAGCTCTGGAACACCATGGCAATGTCGCGGTCGCGCGGGGGCATGCCCACCACGTTCTTGCCGCCAATGCGCACCTCACCTTCGGTCGGGTCGTCCAGGCCCGCAATGATGTTGAGCAAAGTGGATTTGCCGCAGCCCGAGGGGCCCACCAGGATGAGGAACTCGCCCGGCGCAACGTGGATGTCCACGCGGCGCAGAACCTCCACGCTTTTGTCGCCGCTGCCAAAGCGCTTGTTGATGCCTGCAATTTCGAGTGATGACGCCATGATCTTTCCTAACCCTCTTAACCTTTGACGGCGCCAGCGGTGAGCCCGCGCACAAAAAACTTTCCAGCCAGCACATAGATGGCCATGGTGGGCAGGCCCGCGATGATGGCGGCGGCCATGTCCACGTTGTAGGCCTTCACACTGCTGCTGGTGTTGGCCAGGTTGTTCAGGCCCACGGTGATGGGCTTGGACTCGGTGCCCGAGAACACCACGCCGAACAGGAAGTCGTTCCAGATGTTGGTGAACTGCCAGATCAGCGTGACCATGAAGATGGGTGTGGACAGCGGCAGCACGATGCGCCAGAAGATCTGCCAGAAGTTCGCCCCGTCCATGCGCGCCGCATTCACCAGCTCCTTCGGAATGGCGGCGTAGTAGTTACGAAAGAACAGCGTGGTGCCCGCCAGCCCCGCCAGGCAGTGCACCAGCACCAGCCCGGTGATGGAGCTGGACAGCCCCAGCATACCCAGCACCTGGCTCATGGGCAGCAGCACCACCTGGAAGGGCATGAAGACGCCGAACAGCAGCAGGCCAAACAGCACATCGCTGCCGCGAAACTTCCACAGGCTCAGCACGTAGCCGTTGAGCGCCCCCCACAGGGTGGAGATCAGCACAGCTGGCACGGCCATGGTCACGGAATTCCAGAAGAACGGCCGCAGGCCATTGCAGTCCACGCCAGTGCAGGCACTGGACCACGCGGTGGACCAGGCCGACCAGTTCAGCCCGCCGGGCAGGGCCAGCAGCGAGGTGGTGCGGATTTCCTCCGCATCCTTGAACGAGGTGACCAGCATGGCGTACAGCGGCAACAGGAAGAACGCTGCCGCCAGCAGCAGCACGCCATACACCAGCACGCGGCCGACGGAAGGGAAAAGTGAGGGCTTAGCGGTCATGGGGCTTGGAGCGCAATTCGCTGTAGAGATAGGGAACCACCAGTGCCGCCACCGTGGCCAGCATCATGGTGGCGCTGGCCGCGCCCAGGCCGATCTGCCCGCGCGAGAACGACATGGTGTACATGAAGGTGGCGGGCACGTCGGTGGCAAAACCGGGGCCGCCGGCCGTGAGCGCCATCACCAGGTCAAAGCTCTTGATGGCCAGGTGCGACAGCACCATGAGCGTGGAGAAGAACACCGGGCGCAGGGCCGGCAGCACGATGCGCCAGTAAATGCGCGGCAGCGAGGCACCATCGACCTGCGCGGCCTTGATGATGCTGTCGTCAATGCCGCGCAGCCCGGCCAGAAACAGCGCCATGGCAAAGCCTGCGCTTTGCCAGATGCCGGCAATCACCACGCAGTAGATCGCCATGTCGGTGTCTACCAGCCAGCCAAATTCAAAATTGGGAAAGCCCCAGTCGCGCACCATTTTTTCAATGCCCAGGCCGGGGTTCAGCAGCCACTTCCAGGCGGTACCCGTCACCACAAACGACAAGGCCATGGGGTACAGATAAATGGTGCGCAGCGCGCCCTCGGTGCGGATCTTCTGGTCCAACAGCACGGCCAGCAGCACACCGATGGCCAGCGAGCCACCCACGTAGCCCACGCCAAAGATGCCCAGGTTCTTGAGCGCCACCCACCAGCGATCCATGGTCCACAGCTTCTCGTACTGCGCCAGGCCCACCCATTCGTAGTTGGGCAGCATGCGCGAGGCGGAGAAGCTCAACACCCCGTTCCACACCATCAGCCCATAGATAAATGCGAATCCCAGCACAAAGGCTGGCGCCACCACCAGCTTGGGAAGCCAGGTTTCAAAAGAATTCTTCATGGAAGTCTCGGTTGCATCACCAAACGCGGTCCTGTCCAGTCACCACGAGTCATGTTGTGCACATGAAAAAAGGGGGGAGCGCCCAGAGCTCCCCCAAACGAACAAAGTAACTACCTCAGACTCACTCGCTTTTTCACACTCTCACCACCACACCTCGTACTGCACGCCCACCAACGTGCGTGAGGTCTTGCCATTGGCACCAAACGTGGCGGCGTTGGCCACCGCGGCTGCCTGGTTCCAGTTGGCCTTGGTCACATACAGCCGCAGCTCGGGGCGCGACCAGAAGTCTTCGTTCAATGCCAGGGCACCGGCCAGGGTGACCTTGGACAAGCGCTGGTCCGCGCCCGCGCCCTTGCGCGTGGTGGTGGACAGTTCTGCCAGGCCCTTGAAGTGCTTGGTGAAGGCGTAAGAACCGCGCGCACCCAGCGAGAAGTCCTTGGTCTCCACGTTGGTCAAATCGGCCTTGTTGGTCTGATAACCAATCAAGGCCTGCCCGCCGAAGCGGCCCATTTGCCAGCCAATCGAGTCGGCGATGCGGAAGACGCGCTTGCCCGCGCTCTTGCCATCAATCGACTCAAACTGCCCATCAATGCGGGCATGCCCACGGGAACCCTGCAGGAACAGCGCATTGCTCATGCCAGGCATGAGGAAGTCTTTCTGGTTGTGCGAGATAGAAATCCCGGAGCCAGAGCCCCCGTTGACCTGCCCTGTGCCGTTCACAGCCGTCAGCAACACCCGCAGCGTGCCGCCCGGATTCACATTGATCTCGGAGATGTCGGCATTGATGCGGCGAGCCTTCACGTTGGCCGGCTGGTTGTTGTCGAACTTGTCGCCGGTGAACACGCCCAGACCCAACTTGGCGCCGCCCAGGGGGATGTCGGTGACACCGGCGCCCTGGTTTTCTCCATAGTTCATCAGGAAGTTGTCCACGATGTGCACGTCCTGAATGCGCAGGCGACGCTGGCCCGCCCAGAACTTGGCCTCGGGGGCAAAGTCGAAGCCGGTCATTTCGACGTAGGCCTGGTTGGTGCCCACATCGCCACTGCCCCACTTGGCGGGCATGTAGTGGACCTTCCACTTGATGCCACTGGTCTCGAACCGTTTGATCAGGTCGATTTCAATGCCGTTGTCTCCCTCGTTACCCAGGCGGTACTTTTGCAGCTCACCACCCAGGGTCAGGTTGCCCTTGACACCGTCGGTTTGGTTGAACACGGGGCCACCCCGTGAATAACCGGTGAACTCAAAGCCTGCTACATCCATAGCAAAGGCACCATTCGCGCATGCGGCGGCCAAAGCCACCGCCGTGAGGCGGTTTCTTGTCTTCATTGGGTTGCCTCCTCGTTACTTGTTTTTCGCGGCGGTCGCGATCTTCTTCATGGCATCGGCGACGCTGACCTTGTCGTCGTTCCAGAACTGGCTCACAGCGTCCTTGATGGCGCCTTCCGTGGCAGGGGCAATGGCCATGCCATGGGCCACGCTGGGCACCAGTCCACCGGACTTGGCGGTATCGGCAAAGTCTTTGGCAGATGCCTTGGCACAGTCGTCAAACTTGTCCATGGATTGGCCTGCACGCACCGGGATGGAGCCCTTGTTCAGGTTGAAGACCTCCTGGAAGCCTGGGCTCATGATGGCGCTGGCCAGGTCGCTCTGCGCTTTTTGCGCAGCAGCATCTTTCAGCTTGAACAGAATGAACGAGTCCACGTTGAAGGTGAACGCATTGGCCGTGCCGGGCGCTGCGGCGCACATGAAGTCCTTGCCAGGAGCCTTGCCTGCGGCAATGAACTCACCCTTGGCCCAGTCACCCATCAGCTGAAAACCTGCCTTGCCCTGGATGAGCATGGCCGTGGCCAGGTTCCAGTCGCGGCCTGGGGCGCCAGGGTCGGTGTAGGTCTTGATACGGCGGAAGGTTTCCAGCGATTTCTTCATGGTGTCGCTGGTCAGGGCCTTGTCGTCCAGCTTCACCAGCGCGTCCTGGTAAAACTTGGGGCCACCCACGCCCAGCACCACGGATTCGAAGGTAGTGAAGTCCTGCCAGTTCTGGCCGCCGTGTGCCACAGGGATCAGGCCCGCAGCCTTGAGCTTGTCAGCGGCGGCAAAGAATTCGTCCCAGGTCTTGGGCATGGCGGCAACGCCGGCCTTCTTCAGCGCATCAGAGCTGGCCCAGATCCAGTTCACGCGGTGCACGTTGACTGGGGCAGCCACATAGTTGCCCTTGTACTTCATCACATCGGCCACGACCTTGGGCAGCGCCTCGTCCCATTTCTCGGACTTGGCCAGGGCGTCCATGTTGCCCAGCACACCTTCCGATGCCCATTCCTGAATGGCAGGGCCCTTGACCTGCGCGGCCGATGGGGGGTTGCCCGAAATCACGCGGCTCTTGAGCACCGTCATGGCGCTGTCGCCGCCGCCGCCGGCCACGGCAAAGTCACGCCAGGTGTGGCCCTTGGCCTGCATCATCTTCTTGAGCTCCGCAGCCGACTTGGCTTCCCCGCCGGAAGTCCAGTAGTGCAGCACCTCCACCTCACCCGCATGTGCAGCCACTGCTGCTGCCAGGGCAGCCGCCACAGCGGCGACTTTTGTCAGTTTCCACATATCCCTTGTCTCCTGGTTGTTTGCCTGCGGCGGTGCACCACAGGATTGTTGCGTTCAGCGCAGCCCGTACTTTAATTACAATAATTAAAGAAATGCTCAGGGCTTTCCCTGAGGTGTGATCGGCCTCATTCACGAAGCGCTCGCAGGGGCTTTGCTATGCTCAAACCCATGGCCACGATACTGATCGTCGAAGACGACGCACTGCTGCAAGACGCCGTCACCGGGCAACTCAAGCAACTGAATTACGGCGTTTGCACGGCAACCAGCGTGGCGCAAGGCATGTCGGTTTTGCAGGACCAGGCCGTGGACGGAATCATTCTGGACCTGGGCCTGCCCGATGCTGACGGACTGGACTTACTGACCTGGGCGCGCACCCGCATTGTGGGCTTGCCCGTGCTCATCCTCACCGCCCGTGATGGCATTGACGACCGCGTGCGCGGCCTCAACGCCGGCGCTGACGACTACCTCACCAAACCCTTCAACATGCAGGAACTGCAGGCCCGCCTGCAGGCCATGTTGCGGCGCGCGCGCCAGCCAGCCTTTACCCAGGCCACCAGTGCCCAGGGTGGGCCCAGCACCACCATTGGCAACCTGCAACTCGACCACCAAGGCCGCGTTGCCGCCCTGGATGGCCAACCCCTGGAGCTGACGCAGCGCGAGTGGGAACTGCTGGAGTTGCTGGTGAACCGCTGCGGCGAGGTGGTGACGCGCGACGACGTGCTGGCCGCATGGCGCGCCAGCCCCCCCGAGCCTGGCCAGACCGCCGCCCCGCTCAATTCCAACGCCCTGGAGGTGTACGTACACCGCCTGCGCAAAAAGCTCGATCAGTCCAGCCTCAACATCCGCAACATCCGCGGCCTGGGGTACATGCTCGAAAAGCCATGAGCCTGTCGCTGTGGCCCTGCAGCCATCGCCAGGGCAGTGGCGTTTTTGTGGCCTGCGCAACTCCCTCCTGAGGCCCATCCCATGCGCCAGGTTCCCGGTGTTTCTCTCCAGCGCAAGCTGTTGCTATGGCTGCTGCTGCCCCAGCTGGTACTGTGGCTTTCGGGTGGCTTTCTGGCGTGGCGCATTGCGCTGCAGAACGGCGAAAAAGGCATTGACCAGACGCTGACCCAGTCGGTGCGCGCGCTCGCGCGGCAGATCAAGCCGGTGGGCGATGGGCTGCTGGTGGACTTTCCCAAAGCCGCACAAGACATCCTGGAGCAAGACCCCGCCGACCGCATCACCTACATGGTGTCGTCCCCGCCCGGCCGCTTTCTGCTGGGCAACGCGCAGCTGCCTGCGCCGCCCGCACAGCCCATCACGCTGGGCGAGCCGTTGCTGTACCACGCACAGGTGGACAGCCGCACCGTGCGTGTGGCCTTGCTGGAGGTGGACTACGGCAGCGAGCCTGCCCGCCAGCGCCTGCGGGTGCAGGTGGCGCAGAGCCTGACGGTGCGTGAACGCATCGCGCAGGAGCTGCTCGAACAGCTGCTGCTGCCCATGGGCCTGATGGGCCTGGTGCTGAGCGCACTGGTGTATGCCGGCGTGCTGCGCGGCCTGCAGCCCCTCAAGCGGCTGGAAGCGCAGATTGAGCGGGCTGGCAAGCGCAGCCACAACGCAGCAGACCCGCTACCGCCCATTGAACTGACCTCGGCCCCGCAAGAGGTGTATTCCCTCGCCAGCACCATCAACCGCTTGCTGGAAGCGGTGGCCCGTGGGCAACAAAAGGAAAAGCGCTTCCTCAACGATGCTGCCCATCAGCTGCGTACGCCGCTGGCAGGCCTGATTGGCCAGACCGAACTGGCCCTGCACGAAAGCCATGAGCCCCAGGTGCGTGAGCGGCTGCACAAAGTGCTGTCGGCCGCCCAGCGCAGTGCCCACCTGGTGCACCAGCTGCTGCAACTGGCACGGTCCGAAAGCAACGTGCCCATGCAGCCGTTGGATCTGCCGCAACTGGCCTGCGAAGTGGCACGCGAATGGACCGCCAAGGCCCTGGCCGCGGGCATTGACCTAGGCTACGAAGGCGAGGAGCAACTCCGCGTGCTGGGCCACCCCCTGCTGCTGCGCGAAGCGCTGAACAACCTGATTGACAACGCACTGCACTACGCTGGCACCGGCGCTACCGTCACCGTGCGGGTGCAGATCCCCGCCCCTGGCATGGCTGCGCTGGCAGTGGAAGACGATGGCCCCGGGGTGCCCGCAGAGCACCTGGGCGACCTGTTCGCGCGGTTCTGGCGCGGGTCAGACAAGGCCGGCGGTTGCGGCCTGGGCTTGTCCATCGTGGACGAGATTGCACTGCGCCATGCAGGGCACACCTTTGCAGAGCCTGTGGCACCCCACGGCTTGCGCGTGGGGATCTCGCTGCCAGCCCTGCCCTAAGGCTGGCAGGAACCCTGCTCAGATGGCCTGAATCAGCTTTTCCAGCTTGACCGCATCCACCGCAAACGCGCGAATGCCTTCTGCCAGCTTTTCCGTCGCCATCGCGTCTTCGTTCAAGGCATAGCGGAAGCTTGGTTCGTCGTAGGTCACGAAGGGCAGATCCATCGCCTTGGCGGCATCGGCGCTCAAGGCAGGCTGCAGTGGGGCTTCGGTGGCGGCCAGTTGGGCCAGCAGCTCGGGGGCAATGGTGAGCAAATCGCAGCCCGCCAATGCCGTGATCTGCCCCACGTTGCGGAAGCTCGCGCCCATCACCTCGGTGGCAATGCCAAAGCGCTTGTAGTGGTTGTAGATCTGCGTGACGGACTGCACACCAGGATCGTTGGCCCCGCTGCGTGCGGCCTCGTCCCAGCTCGCGCCCGCCTGCTTCTTGTACCAGTCGTAAATGCGGCCCACAAACGGGGAAATCAGTTGCACCTTGGCCTGGCCGCAAGCCACGGCCTGGGCGAACGAGAACAGCAGCGTGAGGTTGGTGTGGATGCCCTTGCGCTCCAGCTGGGCAGCAGCCTGAATGCCTTCCCACGTGGCGGCGATCTTGATGAGCACACGGTTGATGTGGATGCCTTCGGCTTGGTACAGCTCGATGATGCGTTCGGCGCGCGTGACGGTGGCACTAGCGTCAAAACTCAGGCGGGCATCCACTTCGGTGGAAACGCGGCCCGGCACATGCTGGAGGATTTCGCAGCCAAAGCGCACCAACAGGCGGTCAATCACCTCGTCCATCGCCCGCCCTTGCCACTTGGCCACGGTGTCCTTGAGCAGGGGTGCGTATTCGGGCTTCTGCACCGCCTTGAGGATCAGCGATGGGTTGGTCGTCGCGTCCTGCGGACGGAACTGGGCCAGTTGCAGAAAGTCGCCGGTGTCGGCAACCACGGTGGTGAACTGTTTGAGGGCGTCGAGTTGGTTCATGGCAATGGTCTCAAAAGTGGACAGCGAACAGGGCAAGGCATCGCGAATGACCGGGGGCACAGGCGGGCCAGCGCTGATAGCAAGTGTAGACGCGCACCGTTACCGGTAACCCCCGCTGCATGAAACCAAGTTACATTGCAGTTACCTCGTTTCGTTTTCTGTGGATCTCCCATGCTTGAACGCATCACCGCATCCTTGAGTTCCCTGGCCCCGGCAGAGCAGCGCGTGGCCAAGCTGGTGCTGACCGACCCCCGCGCCTTTGCCCGCCTGCCCGTGCGCGAGCTGGCCGAGCGCGCCCATGTGAGCAAGCCCACCGTGGTGCGCTTTTGCCGCAGCATGGGTTACGACGGGCTGGCCGACTTCAAGCTCAAGCTGGCTGGCAGCGTGAGCGAGGGCGTGCCCTTCATCCACCGCAGTGTGGACGTGGACGACAAGACGGGTGATGTGCTGGTGAAGGTGGTAGACAACGCCGTGGCGGCCTTCCTGCAATACCGCAACGCAGCCAGCACCGTGGCGCTCGAGCGTGCGGCGCAGGCCATCTCTGACACCTGGAAGAAGGGCAAGCGCATCGAGTTCTACGGCGTGGGCAACTCGGGCATCGTGGCGCAGGATGCGCAGCACAAGTTCTTCCGCCTGGGCGTCACCTCCATCTCCAGCAGCGACGGCCACATGCAGGTGATGAGCGCCACCCTGCTCGGCCCTGGCGACTGCGCAGTGATCATCTCCAACTCGGGCCGCACGCGCGACCTGATGGACGCCGCCGACATTGCGCGCAAGAACGGCGCCACCACCATCGCCATCACCGCCAGCGGCTCGCCCCTGGCCAGCACCTGCCACATCCACCTGGCCGCCGACCACCCCGAGGGCTACGACCGCTACAGTCCCATGGTCTCGCGCCTGATGCACCTGCTCATCATCGACGTGCTGGCCACCTGCGTGGCGCTGCGCATTGGCAGTTCGCTGCAGCCCATCCTGCAGCAGATGAAGGAAAACCTGCGGGCCAAGCGCTACGCGTAAGCGCCCGTTCCCCAAGCCGGCTCAAAGGCCAGACCCCAGGCCCGGCACCAGATCAATCCAGCGTCACCCCTGCGTCGCGGATCACCTTGCCCCACTTGGTAGTCTCGGCCGCCAGGAAGGCATCACAGGCCTCGGGCGTGGTGCCTTCGCCGAAGGTGCCCATGGCTTCGAGCTTCGCCTTGGTTTCTTCGCTCTGGATGATGGCGTTCACCGCGTCGGACATGCGTTTGACGATGTCGCGCGGCGTGCCTGCCGGAGCAATCATGCTGGCCCAGGTGCTGCCCACCATGCCGGGAATGCCCTGCTCGATGAAGGTGGGCACATCGGGCAGCATGGGCAGGCGCTTTTCGCTGGCCACGCCAATCAGCGTGATACGACCCGCCTTGGCGGGCTGGATCAGGTTGGGCGGAGGGTCGAGAAACAACGACACTTGCCCACCGAGCAGATCAGTGAGCGCCGGTGCCGCGCCACGGTAGGGAATGTGCACCATGAACGTCTGCGTGAGCGACTTGAGCAGCTCGCTCGTCAGGTGCGCGGCCGAGCCGGTGCCTGATGAAGCAAAGCTCACCTTGCCCGGGTTGGCCTTGGCGTAAGCCACCAGTTCCTTCACCGTTTTAAACGGCGCATTGGGCGCCACGGCAGCCACCAGGGGCGACACGCCCATGAGCGACACGCCCACCAGATCCTTGCGCGGGTTGTACGGCAGTTTGGGGTACAGCGTGGTGTTGGCGGTGAAGGCCGGAATCACCACACCAAACGTGTGCCCGTCGGGCGCGGCCTTGGCCACGGCTTCCACACCGATGATGCTGTTGGCACCGGGCTTGTTGTCGATCACCACGGGCTGGCCCAACTGCTTTTGCAGGCCCACGATCAGCAGGCGCGCCATCTGGTCGGTGAAGCCACCGGCGGTGTACGGCACCACGATGCGAATGGGGCGGCTGGGCCAGCCGGACTGCGCCAGTGCGGGCAGCGCGGCCGTGGCCAGCGCAGCGCCCGTGGCCTGCACGATGCGGCGGCGGGAAAGGGATGCGTTCATGGTGTTGTCTCCTGTATCGTTTTTCAAGTAAAAATAGCTGCTAACGCTTTATGGATAAGCGCTAGCAGCTATGTTTTTAGTAGCAATCAGCCTTGCACATGCGGGCCGATGGTGAAAGGCCTGGGCAGTTCAGAGCGCCTTGGCCAATTCAGGCACAGCCGTGAACAAGTCCGCCTCCAGCCCGTAGTCAGCCACGCTGAAGATCGGCGCTTCCGGATCCTTGTTGATCGCCACGATCACCTTCGAATCCTTCATCCCGGCCAAGTGCTGGATCGCACCCGAGATACCAGCAGCGATGTACAGCTGCGGCGCCACGATCTTGCCTGTCTGGCCCACTTGCAAGTCGTTCGGGGCGTAGCCCGCATCCACCGCCGCGCGGCTGGCGCCAATGGCTGCGCCCAGCTTGTCGGCCAGTGGGGTGATGACTTCGTTGAACTTCTCGGCGCTGCCCAAAGCCCGGCCACCGGAGACGATGATCTTGGCGGCGGTGAGTTCAGGCCGGTCGCTCTTGGCGATTTCGCTGCCGATGAAGCTGCTCTTGCCGTTGTCGGCTGTGGCGGCTGCGGTTTCAACGGCGGCAGAGCCACCAGTGGCGGCTGCTGCGTCAAAGCCGGTGGTGCGCACGGTGATGACTTTGACGCTATCTGCGCTTTGCACCGTAGCGATGGCGTTGCCGGCGTAGATGGGGCGCTCGAAGGTGTCGGCGCTCACCACTTTGGTGATGTCGCTGATCTGGGCGACGTCGAGCTTGGCAGCCACGCGGGGTGCCACGTTCTTGCCGCCAGCGGTGGCGGGGAAGAGGATGTGGCTGTAGTTGCTGGCGATGGCCAAGACCTGTGCAGCGACGTTTTCTGCGAGGCCGTGGGCCAGGCCGGCTGCGTCGGCGTGGATGACTTTGGCGACACCGGCGATCTGGGCAGCGGCTTGTGCGGCGGCACCGGCGTTGTGGCCGGCGACGAGGATGTGCACGTCGCCGCCGCAAGCTGCAGCGGCAGTGACGGTGTTGAGGGTTGCGCCTTTGATGCTGGCGTTGTCGTGTTCAGCAATAACGAGTACCGACATTTAGATCACCTTCGCTTCGTTCTTGAGTTTTTCAACGAGTGCAGCTACGTCAGCCACCTTGATGCCTGCGCCGCGCTTGGCGGGTTCGGTCACCTTCAGGGTCTTCAGGCGCGGAGCCACGTCCACGCCGAGGTCTTCTGGCTTGACGGTGTCCAGCTGCTTTTTCTTGGCCTTCATGATGTTGGGCAAGGTGACGTAGCGGGGTTCGTTCAGGCGCAGGTCGGTGGTGATGACGGCGGGCAGGCTCAATGCCAGGGTTTCGAGGCCGCCGTCGACTTCGCGGGTCACGCTGACTTTGTCGGCAGCGAGTTCAACCTTGCTGGCAAAGGTGGCCTGGGGCAGGTCTGCCAATGCGGCGAGCATTTGGCCGGTCTGGTTGGCGTCGTCGTCGATGGCTTGTTTGCCCAGGATGATGAGCTGGGGTTGCTCTTTGTCGACCAGGGCTTTGAGGAGCTTGGCCACGGCCAGGGGCTGCAGTTCGGCATCGGTTTCCACGAGGATGGCGCGGTCAGCGCCGATGGCCATGGCGGTGCGCAGGGTTTCCTGGCATTGGGCCACGCCGCAGGAGACTGCGATGACTTCGGTCACCAGGCCTTTTTCTTTCAGGCGCACGGCCTCTTCAACGGCGATTTCGTCAAAGGGGTTCATGCTCATCTTCACGTTGGCGATGTCCACACCTGTGTTGTCCGACTTCACGCGGACCTTCACGTTGTAGTCCACCACGCGCTTGACGGGTACGAGAACTTTCATGGGAGCGTCTTTCCTTGGTTTTTGTTGTGGGTGTGCGGGTGGCACATTGAGAGCGGCTGACAAAACTCGGCGAAGCGGCCCTGGCTAGGCGTTCCGCCGCAGACAGTACAAACAGTACGACAAGGCGGAACAACGACGCCAGGGGAGTTTTGGGAGCTGCTCTTACTCGTTCGAGATGCCCTTGTCGCGGATGACAGCGCCCCACTTGGCGTAGTCGCTCTTGATGCGCTGGGCCATCTGGTCAGGCGACTGGAAGGCGGCGATGGCACCGGCGGTGAGCAGCTTGTCCTGAATTTCCTTGTCGGCCAGGATCTGCTTGACCTCGCTGGCGATGCGGTCCACCACAGCCTTGGGCGTGCCGGGTGGCGCCATCAGGCCGCCCCACGACACGGCTTCGTAGCCCTTGAAGCCCTGCTCGGCAATGGTCTTCACATCGGGCAGCATGGCCACGCGCTGGGGTGAGCCCACGGCAATGGCGCGCAGCTTGCCTGCCTGGATGTGGGGCAGTGCTGCCACCAGGTCGGCATACATCAGCGGCACCTGGCCGCCGATCGTGTCGGTGATGGCGGGCACGCCGCCCTTGTAGGGCACGTGCTGCATTTCAAAGCCACCCATCTGCTTGAGCAGTTCCATGCTCAGGTGGCCAAAGCTGCCTGCGCCCGAGCTGGTGTAGTTGAGCTGGCCAGGCCGCGCCTTGGCGTGGGTGATGAGCTTTTGCACATCGGTCACCGAAGGCATCTGCGCGGGGTTGACGACCACCACGATGGGCAGGTCGTACACCGTGGCCACGGGCGTGAAGTCTTTCGTCGTGTCGTAGCCTGCCTTCTTGTAGAGGTGCGGCGCCAGCAGCGTGGGCGTGGCCAGCATCATCAGCGTGTAGCCATCGGCCGGACTCTTGGCCACCTGGGCTGCCGCGATGGAACCCGAAGCACCTGCGCGGTTTTCCACCACCACCGGCTGGCCCAGGCGCTCAGACAGGCGCTGACCGACGATGCGCGAGGCCGTGTCGGTGGGGCCGCCCGCCGGGAATGGCACCACCAGCTTGATCATCTTGGTGGGCCAGGCCTGGGCATGCGCCGGGGCCGTGCCCAGCAGACCGATGGCAGAGACTGCTGCAGTTGCGGCGAGCACCGCGCGGCGCGAAAAGGTGGCGGGGAAAAGGGATGGTTTGTTCATGGCGAAAACGTCTTGTCTTTCAGTGGTCTTTAGCGCTGCGTAGGCCCACGCCGTCCGAAACTGGCGCGGCCGAAGCGGGAGCAGCCGCGCAAGGGCCGCCCCGCCGCGCTGGCTGCGTCCCCTGCCCGCAACGCGCAGCGTTGCGAGAGCGGGGGAAGCCGCGCAGCGGCTCAGGGGGTGTTAATCCAGTCTAGCGCCAGAGATCTTCACCACCCGTTCCCACACAGGCGCATCTTTCTTGAACTGGGCGTTGAACTGCTCGGGGCTGCTACCCACCGGGATGAAGCCCATCTGCTGAATGCGCTCGCGCACTTCGGGCATGGCGATCACGGCCTGCAGCTCGGTGCCCAGGCGGGCCACCACTTCAGGAGGCGTCTTGGCAGGTGCGCTCATGCCAAGCCAGCCGGTCACCTGGAACACCTCATCCTTGATGCCCTGTTCGGACATGGTGGCAATCTTGGGCAGCGCGTCCATGCGCTGCGTGCCGGTCACAGCCAAGGTCTTGAGTCGGCCTGAATCGATGTAGGGCCGAGCCGACTGCAGGCTGGCAAACGCCATCTGGAGCTGACCACCCACCAGGTCTTGCAGCATGGGCGCCTCGCCCTTGTAGGGCACATGGTTCATGTCGGCCTTGAGCTTGTCCGACAGCCACGCGCCCGCCAGATGGGCATACGAGCCCGCGCCCCACGAGCCGTAGGCGACCTTGCCCTTGTTGCGGTCGATGTACGCCATCAGCTCCTGCGCGTTGGACACCGGCAGTTGCGGGTGCACCAGCAGCACCACCGGCGCCAGGGCAATCTGCGTGATGAGGGCCTGGTCTTTTTGCGGCTGGTAGGGAAGGCGCTCGTACAGGAACTGGTTGATGAGCATGGTGGTGCCCAAAGACACCAGCAGCGTGTAGCCATCGGCTGGCGACTTGAGGGCGTGGTCGGTGCCGCTCACGCCGCCCGCGCCACCCCGGTTGTCCACCAACACGGGCTGGCCCAGGCGGGCCGAGAGCTTTTCGCCCAGGGTACGGGCCGTGATGTCGGTCGCGCCGCCCGCCTGGTAGGGCACCACCAGCCGGATGGGTTTGCTGGGCCAGCCGTCTTTGCCCGCCTGGGCCAGGGCCGAGCCCAGCAGGCCCGTGCTGCCCAAAGCGGCCAGGCCTCGCAATACGCTGCGGCGGTGGATGTTCGATGTACGCATGTTTTGTCTCCTTGGGTTGTAGTGAAAACCGGCTGCAGCGCCCTATTTAAAAGCGCTAGCAGCTATTACTTATATAGCAATCAAAGCGGTGGAAGGGTCAGTACACCCTTGTCGCGCAGGGCTTGCAGTTCGGCCTCGGGCAGTTGCAGCAGCTGCTGCAGCACATCGCGCGTGGCCGCGCCCAGCGTGGGCGGCGCGTTGCGAATAGGCAGGCGCTGGCCATCGAGCCGGTACGGCGGCGCAAACACATGCGTGGTGCCCGCCACGGGGTGAGGCATCTCTTGGAGCAGGCCGCCACGGCGCGTGCGTTCGCTGGTCAGCGCCTCATGCAAACCAGCCACCTTGCCGCAGGGAATGCCGGCTGCCGACAGGCGCTCCAGCAGCAACTCGCGCGGGAAGCCGGCAATCAATTCCTTGAGCATGGGGCCCAGCACCAGGCGGTTCTTGGCGCGTTCCACATTGGTGGCAAAGCGGGGGTCTTCGACGATGTCGGGGCGGTGCACCACCTGGCGGCAGAACTTGTCGAACTGCGCGTTGTTGCCCACGCCGATGATGAGCGGGCCATCGGCCGCGTCGTACATGCCGTAGGGCACGATGGAAGGGTGCGCGTTGCCATAGCGCTGCGGGTCGTGCCCCAGCAGCAGGGCATCGAGCCCGTAGTAGCCGGTGATCATCAGGCCGCAGTCGTACAGCGCCATCTCGATGTGGCGGCCCTTGCCCGTGCGTTCGCGGCGGAACAGCGCGGCCAGCACGGCCTGCGCGGCGTACATGCCGGTCATCATGTCCACCGCGGCCACGCCAAACTTCAGCGGCGGCTGGCCGGCTTCACCGTTGATGGCCATGAGCCCCGCCTCGGCCTGGATCACCAGGTCGTAGCCCGGCCGCTTGGCTTCGGGCCCCGAGCTGTCGTAGCCGGACACCGAGCAATAGATCAGATCCGGCTTGATGGCCTTGAGCTGCTCGTAGCCCAGGCCCAGTTTTTCGGCGCCACCGGTCTTGAAGTTCTGGATCACCACGTCGCACTGCGGCAGCAGGCTATGGATGATCTTCACGCCTTCGGGCGTTTGCAAATCCACCGTGATGGACCGCTTGTTGCGGTTCATGCTGTTGTAGTAGGTGGTCTCGGTCTTGCCGATGCGCATGCCCCAGTCGCGGGTGTCGTCACCCCGGCCGGGGTGCTCCACCTTGATGACATCGGCACCAAAGTCGGCCAGCACCTGGCCGCACAGCGGGCCTGCAAACACGCGCGAGAGGTCGAGCACGCGCACGCCTTCGAGCGGGAAGTCCATGCCCTCGGGCAGCGATGGGGTGGGAGAGTTTTGCTGGGTCATGGCTGAGTCTCTTCATTGCCAGTGCGCGGTGCATTGATCTGGCGCAGGCGTGCAAAATCGGCCGGGCGCTTTTCCAGAAATGCGCCAATGCCTTCGCGGGATTCTTCGGTGGCTTGCGACTGCACCATGAGCTGAGCTTCCAGCTCCAACTGGTCGTCCAGCGGCTGCGTGTAGGCACTGCGGCACAGCGCCTTGATACGGCCCATGGCCACATCGGGGCCAGTGGCCACCTGCGCGGCCAGCGCCAGCGCCTGGGTGAGGGCCTCGCCGGGTTCTGCCAAACGATTGACGGGGCCCAGCGCGTGCAGCCGCTCGCCCGAAATGCGCTCGCCCGTCAGGCACAGCTCGGTCAGCACCTGGCGCGACACGAACTCGGCCAGGAAGGCCGTGGCGCCACCATCGGGCGTGAGCCCAACCTTCACGTACGCGACCGAGAACACGGCGTTGCGCGCAGCCACCAGCATGTCGCAAGCCAGCGCCAGCGACAGGCCGGCACCGGCAGCAGCGCCCTCCACTGCGGCAATCACCGGCTTGCGGCAATCGCGCACGGTGCGGATCAGGTCGTGCAGGCCTTCGAGCTTGGCGCGGCGTTCTTCAATGGGCAGTTCGCGGCGCTTGGCCAATTGGCGCAAGTCACCGCCCGCGCAAAAATGCCCGCCTTCGCCCGTGAGCAAGATGGCGCCCACGGTGGGGTCGGCCTCGGCCTGCGCCAAGGCCTCCGTCAGCGCCGCGTAGAACGCGGGCGACAGTGCGTTGCGCGCGGCCGGGTTGTTGTTGGAGAGCACCAACACCGCGCCCTCGCGGCGTTGCAGCAGAGGCAGTGGCTGCTCCATGGCTTCAGTTCCGGCCAAGTTCGATAAAGCGCGCCAGGTGGTGGTCTTCATCACCAAACTGGTGGTCCACCATGACGAGGCGCTTGGCGTAGTGCGACAAGGGCAACTCCCACGTCATGCCAATGCCGCCGTGCAGCTGAATGCTTTCTTCCGCCACCAGAGCGCCGATGCGGCCCATGGTGACCTTGGCGGCCGACAGCGCGCGCTCGCGCTCGGCGCGGTCGGTGCTGTCCATGGCGGCGGCGGCGTTGATGACGGCCGAGCGGGCCTGCTCCACTGCCAGCAGCAAGTCGGCCATGCGGTGCTGCAGGGCCTGGAAGCTGCCAATGGGCACACCAAACTGTTTGCGCGTTTGCAGGTATTCCAGCGTGTGCTTCTTGGCCACATCCATGGCGCCCAGCGCCTCGGCACACACGGCCAGAATGCCCCAGCCCACGGCGCGCTCCAGCGTGGCAAAGCCCTGCCCTTCCGCGCCCAGCAGCGCGCCCGCGCCCACTTGCACGTTCTGCAGCGTGACTTCGGCCACGCGGCCACCGTCAATGCGGCCCATGCCACGGCGTGTGAGGCCTGCGGCATCAGTGGGCACCAGGAACAGCGAAATTCCGTCTTCATCGTCCACAGCGCCCGAGGTGCGGGCACTGACCAGCAGCCACTGCGCCTGGTCGCCATGCAGCACCACGGCCTTGTGGCCGGTGAGTTGCCAGCCATCGCCACTGCGCACGGCGCGGGTGGTCACGCGGTTCAGTGCGTAGTGCGCGCCAGGCTCTTCGTGCGCCAGTGCGGCGATGGTGCTGCCGTCGATGAGGCTGGCGATGTGTTCCTTTTGCGCTGCGCTGCCCGCCAAGCCCAGCGCGCGGCCCACCACCAGCGCGCCCACAAACGGCTCCACCACCAAGCCACTGCCCAGGGCTTCAAACACCACGGCCACGTCAAAGCCTGCACCGCCAAAACCGCCATCGGCTTCGGGGAACAGCGCGCCAATCGCGCCAAGTTCGGCAAAGCGGGCCCACAGCGCCGGGTCCATGCCGTTGTCGCCGTAGGCAATGTGGTTGCGGGTTTCGATGCCGTACTGCTCGGCCACAAAACGGTTCAGGGTGTCCGCCAGCATGCGGCGGTCTTCGTTGTGTTCAAAGTTCATCGCGGCAACCTCACAGGCCCAAGATCATTTTTGAAATGATGTTCTTCTGGATTTCATTGGAGCCGCCGAAGATCGACAGCTTGCGGTAGTTGAAATAGTTGGCAGCAGCCGTGGCAGCCTCTTTCGGGCCCACGGGCTCGTCGGCATAGCCTTCGTACTGGGCTTCCTCGATGAAGGGCAGCGCGTACGGGCCCACAGCACGGCGCATCAGCGACAAAATCTCCTGGCGAATCTCGGTGCCACGGATCTTGAGCATGGAGCTTTCCGCACCGGGCACACCGCCACCGGCCACGGCGGCAATCACGCGCAGGTTGGTGGTCTTCATGTTCTCCAGGTCGATCTCGACCTGGGCCATGCGGGCGGCGAACAGCGGGTCCTGGTCCAGCGGCTTGCCGTTCTTCATGACCTTGGCGGCAATCACCTGGAGCTTTGCCAGCGCGGCAATGCAAAAGCCCACGCCGGCAATGCCCGTGCGTTCGTAGGTCAGCAGGTACTTCGCGTACGTCCAGCCCTTGTTTTCCTCGCCCACCAGGTTTTCCACGGGCACCTTCACGTCGGTGAAGAACACCTCGTTGACTTCCTTGTCGCCATCGAGCGTGCGGATGGGACGCAGCTCCACCCCGGGCGAATTCATGTCCACCAGCAAAAAGCTGATGCCCGACTGGGCCTTGGCTTCGCGGTCCGTGCGCACCAGGCAGAAGATCATGTTGGCGTGCTGGCCCTGGGTGGTCCAAGTCTTCTGGCCATTGACGATGTAGTGGTCGCCCTGGCGCACTGCCGTGGTTTTCACGGAAGCCAGGTCCGAACCCGCGCCGGGTTCGGAGTAGCCCTGGCACCACCAGTCCTCACCGCTCAGGATGCGCGGCAGCCAGTATTTCTTCTGCGCCTCGTTGCCAAACTTGATGAGCACCGGGCCCAGCATGTTCACGCCAAAGGGCACGATGCGCGGGCCACCGGCCAGGGCGCACTCGGTGTCGAAAATGAACTTCTCGACCGCGCCCCAGCCGGGGCCGCCGTATTCCTCGGGCCAGTGGTTGGCCAGCCAGCCGCGTTCGTTGAGGATGGCGTGCCACTCGTCCTGGTCGGCCTTGGTCAGGCGCTGGCCAGCCTTGACCTTGTTGGCGATGCGTGCGGGCAGCTTGTCTTTCAGGAAAGCCTGCACCTCGGCGCGGAAGGCTTCTTCTTCAGGGGTGAAATTCAGGTCCATGTCGGTCGTCTGCTTCAGGAAAAAGTTGCGTTGTGTGGATCAGAAAATCTCGAACAGGCCGGCTGCGCCTTGGCCGCCGCCGATGCACATGGTCACCACGGCCCACTTCACGGAAGAGTCCTTGGCCTTGCGGCGCTGGCCTTCGAGCAGGATGTGACCGGCCAGGCGCGCGCCCGTCATGCCAAAGGGGTGGCCGATTGAGATGGCACCGCCGTTGACGTTGAGCCGCTCCATCGGAATACCGAGCTGGCGCTGGCAGTACAGGGCTTGCGAGGCAAAGGCCTCGTTCAGCTCCCACAGGGCGATGTCTTCGACCTTGAGGCCCGCGCGCTCCAGCAGGCGGGGCACGGCAAACACGGGGCCAATGCCCATCTCGTCGGGCTCGCAGCCCGCCACGGCAAAGCCACGGAAAGCGCCCAGGGCCTGCAGGCCACGGCGCTCGGCCTCTTTGGCTTCCATCATCACGCAGGCGGCCGAGCCGTCTGACAGCTGCGAGGCATTGCCTGCCGTGACGAACTTGCCCGCGCCCTTCACGGGCTCCAGCTTGGCCAGGCCCTCCAGCGTGGTGCTGGGGCGGTTGCAGTTGTCCATGGTGGCCACCACCTCGCGGTAGGTCACCTCGCCGGTGTCCTTGTTCTTCTCGGCCATAGTGGTTTTGCAGGGCACGATTTCGTTGTCGAACACACCGCTGGCCTGCGCGGCTGCGGTGCGCTGCTGGCTTTGCAGCGAGAAAGCGTCCTGGTCTTCCCGCGTGATGCCGTAGCGCTGGGCCACCACATCGGCGGTGTCGATCATTTCCATGAACAGCGCGGGCTTGTGCTCCACCAGCCAGGGGTCCAGGTGCGATGCACCGCTGCGGCCTGCGGGGTTCATCAGCGAAATGCTTTCCACGCCACCCGCCACCATGGCAGGCACGCCTTCGAGCACGATGCGCCCGGCAGCCACGGCAATGGCCTGCAGGCCCGAGGAGCAGAAGCGGTTGATGACCGTGCCGCCCACGGTGACGGGCAGGCCTGCGCGCAGCGCCGTCTGGCGGCCAATGTTGCGGCCGGTGGTGCCCTCAGGGTAGCCGCAGCCCCAGATCAAGTCTTCGATCAGGCCGGGGTCAATGCCTGCGCGCTGCACGGCAGCCTGTACCGAGAAGGCACCCAGCTGGGCGCCGGGGGTTTGGTTGAATTCGCCGCGGTGCGACTTGGCCAGCGGGGTACGGGCGGTGGAAACGATGACGGCTTCGCGCATGGCGGGCTCCTGGGTGTGTGAGAGTGCTTTGTTTTTGATAGCTGCTAGCGCTTTATTCACGGGTCTTTCAGTATGAAAACCCTTTGAAATCATTGAAATACAAGCGCTGGCAGCTCCTGTTTTTGATGACGGCTGGGGCGATCAAGCCGCCTTGTTCAGGCTGTCGAAGTTGCGGCCTTCGGCCACCAGTTGTTCCAGCAGCGGCGCGGGCTTCCAGAACAGTGGGTCTTCCTTGGCAAAGGCCTGGATGTCGGCCAGCACCTTGTCCAGCCCCGTCATGTCGGCCCACTTCATGGGGCCGCCGCGGTGGCGCGGAAAGCCATAGCCCGCCACAAAGGTCACGTCCACATCCAGCGGGCGCAGGGCAATGCCCTCGTGCACCACATTGGCCCCTTCGTTGACCATGGCGGCCATGTAGCGGCGCATGATCTCGTCAGCGGTAAAGCTGCGGGGGGTGACGCCCTTCTTGGCGCGCTCGGCATCCACAATGGCCAGCACTTCAGGGTCGGGCTGGCCCGTGCGGGAGCCTTCGGGGTAGAGGTAAAAACCGCGCCCGGTCTTCTGGCCAAACCAGCCGCGCTCGCAGATGCGGTCGGCAATCTCCACGTAGCGGGCCTGGGGGTCGCGCGTGGCAGCGCGGCGCTTGCGGGTGGCCCAGCCAATGTCGCCACCGGCCAGGTCCGTCACCTGGAAGGGGCCCATCGCAAAGCCAAAGCCGCGCACGGCGGCGTCGATCTCGTAGGGGCTGGCACCGTCTTCCAGCAGGTAGTCAGCCGCCTGCTTGTAGACAGCCAAGATGCGGTTGCCGATGAAGCCGTCACACACACCGGCGCGCACAGGCACCTTTTTGAGTTTTTTGGCCAGCTCAAACGCCGTGGTCACCACATCGGGCGCGACCTTGGCGGGCACCACGATCTCCAGCAGCTTCATGATGTTGGCGGGGCTGAAGAAGTGCAGGCCAATCACGTCCTGCGGGCGGCTGGTCGCGGCGGCGATGGCGTCGATGTCGAGGTAGGACGTGTTGGTGGCCAGCACCGCGCCGGGCTTGCACACGCGGTCCAGCTCGCGGAACACGGCCTTCTTGACCTCGATGTCTTCAAACACGGCCTCGATCACGAGGTCCACCTGGGCGATGTCGGCATAGCCGGTGCTGCCGGTGTAGCGCGCCATCACGGCGGCCTTGGCGGCGTCGGTCATGCGGCCTTTGGAGACCAGGGCGTTGTAGACCTTCTCGACATTGGCGCGGCCACGGGCGATGGACTCGGCATCACGCTCGATCATGGTGACGGGCAAGCCGGCATCGAGGGCCGCCACGGCAATGCCCGCACCCATGGTGCCGCCACCGATGACGGCAATGCTGGCCACCGGGCGTGGCTGCGCGGCCTGGGCTTCAGGCACCTTGGCCACTTCACGCTCGGCAAAGAAGGCGTGGATGAGGCCGGCGCGTTGGGGGCTGTCCAGGCATTCGATGAACAGCGCGCGTTCGCGGGCCAGGCCTTCGTCAAACGGCAGTTGCACGGCGGCTTGCACGCATTCGATGATCTTGAGGGGCGAGAACAGGCCGCGGGCCTTCTTCGCGGTCTCGGCCTTTTGCTCTTCCAGCCAGGCCAGCGCGGCCTGGGGTTCGGCAATCGCCAGGTCGCGGGTGCGGCGCACGGGGGCCTTGGCGGCGAGCAATTCGCGCACATAGGCCAGGCCTTCGGCCTGCGCGTCGGCGCCTTCAACCAATTTATCCACCAGACCGGCTTGCAATGCCGCCTGGGCCTTGAGGTGCTGACCGCTTAGCATGAGGCTGGTAGCAGCCTGCACGCCCATCAGGCGCGGTGCGCGCTGCGTGCCGCCCGAGCCGGGTAGCAGGCCCAGGTTCACTTCGGGCAGGCCCAGGGTGGCGGCAGGCAATGCCAGGCGGTAGTGGGCCGACAGGGCCACTTCCAGCCCGCCACCCAGCGCTGCGCCGTGCAGCACGGCCACCACGGGCTTGTCCGAGCCTTCGATGGCGCGGCAGACCTCGGGCAGTGCCGGGGGCACGGGCGGCTTGCCAAATTCGCGAATGTCGGCCCCGGCAATGAAGGCCTTGCCTGCGCCCACCAGCAGCACGGCGGCCACGGCCGCGTCGGCCTGCGCCTGTTGCATGGCGGCCAGCAGGCCCTGGCGCACGGCAGCGCCGAGGGCGTTGACCGGTGGGTTGTCGATGGTGACCACCAGCACGTCACCATGCAAGGCGGTGGTAACAACGGAAGAGGCGGAAGCGGCAGCGCCCATGCGGGGAGTCTCCTGGTCAGTGGCTGTTGATGACCGGGTGATTGTTGATGCGCGAAACTATCTTGACAATTACATAGTCCATTGACAGACTGTCAAAACGCTTTTGACAAAAGCGGCGCATGGCCTCATCACACCACCTTTGTTATGGAACTCACTTCGCTCACCGTGCTGGTGGACATCCTGGACGCGGGCAACCTGAGCCAGGCGGCCCGCAATTTGAAAATGACGCGGGCCAACGTGAGCTACCACCTGCACCAGCTGGAAAAGTCAGTCGGCGTGCAACTGGTGCGCCGCACCACGCGCCGGGTGGAGCCGACCGAAGTGGGCCTGCGCCTGTACGCGCATGGCCGCGCCATCCAGAACGAGATGCTGGCTGCGCGCGAAACGATTGCGACGCTGGGCCAGGGCCTGCAGGGCCGCGTGGGCCTGAGCGTGCCCAGCGGTTACGGGCAGATGGTGATGTCGGACTGGCTGATCGACTTCAAGCGCCTGTACCCCGGCATCGTGCTGGATGTGCGCTTTGAAAACCGGGTAGACGACCTGATCCGCGACGAAGTGGACATCGCCATCCGCGTGATGCCCGAGCCCCCGCCCACGCTGGTGGCCCGCGACCTGGGCAGCGTGCGCTACATCGCCTGCGCATCCCGCGCCTATGCCGAAGCGCAGGGCCTGCCGCAAACCTTCGAGGCGCTGCGGGCTGCGCCGGTGATCACGTCAGGCGTGGTGGGCAAGCAGCTGCGCCTGCGGGGCTACCAGGGTGAGCAGCGCCAGGAGGTGCTGCTGGAGCCAACCATCATCTCCGAGCACTTTCCGTTTCTGCGCCAGGGCATTCTGGCCGGGCTGGGCGTGGGCCTGGTGCCCGACTACGTGGTGCAGGACGCCGTGACCAGCGGTGAGGTGCTGACCACGCTGGACGAATGGCGCCTGAGCATTTTCGGCACGCAGATGTTCATGCTCTACATGCCCGACCGGCACCAGACGCGCGCGGTGCGCACCTGCATCGACTACCTGCTGGGGCGCGCCCTGCCCACGCAGGCGTGATTGAGATCCACATACAAAATAGCCTCTAGCGCTTGATAGATAAGCGCCAGAAGCTATGCTTTTTATAGCAAACGTCTACCCACCAGTGTGGGCAGAGATGGCTGTTGAAATCAGAGAGCGTACCGAGTGTGCGTTTTCACGCCCCCTCAGATGCGCCCTTCTTCCACCGCGTGGCATGCAATGCGGATGCCGCCAATGCTTTGCAGCTTGGGACGCTCGGTGCGGCATCGGTCATTCGCGTGGGGGCAGCGCGGGTTGAAGGCGCAGCCCGGTGGCGGGTTGAGCGGGTTGGGCACCTCGCCCTGCACGGGCGTGCGCGCCTTGCCGGTGTCGTGCATCTTGGGGATGGCATCGAGCAGCATGCGCGTGTAGGGGTGGCGCGGCGTGTCAAACAGCGTGTGCTTGTCGGCCAGTTCCACCAGGCGGCCCAGGTACATCACGCCCACCTGGTCGCTCACGTGGCGCACCACGGCCAGGTTGTGGCTGATGAACAGGTAGGTGAGCTGCCGCTCGCGCTGCAGGTCCTTCATGATGTTGAGCACCTGCGCCTGCACCGACACGTCGAGCGCGCTGGTGGGCTCGTCGCACACCAGAAACTCGGGCTCGGTCGCCAGGGCGCGCGCAATCGAGATGCGCTGGCGCTGGCCGCCCGAGAACTGGTGCGGGTACTTCACCATGTCGAGCGGCGACAGGCCCACCGACTGCAGCAACTCGCCCACACGCTGCTTGAGCTGTGCCTTGTCGGTGATGAGGCCATGCTCTTTGAGCGGCTCACCAATGATGTCTTCCACCAGCCAACGCGGGTTCAGGCTGGCGTAGGGGTCCTGGAAGATCATCTGGATGCGGCGGCGCATGGCCTTGGCGTTGCTGCCCTTGAAGGCGGCGTGGGCGTCTTGCCCGTCAAAAGTCAGGCCACCGCGCGTGGGGTCATACAGGCCCACCAGCAGGCGGGCCACGGTGCTCTTGCCGCAACCGGATTCGCCCACCAGGGCCAGCGTCTTGCCCTTCTCGATTTCAAAGCTCACACCATCCACAGCGTGCAGCAGCGTGCGGGGCTTGCCCTCCAGCACGCGGTTGAGCCAGGGGGCAGATACGTCGAAGGTCTTGGCCAGGTCGTGCGCCTGCACCAGGGGCTTGTGTGTGGAATTCACGGCGCTGCTCATGCGGCCACCTTGGCGTTGTCAGCAGCGTGTAGCCAGCAGGCGGCGCGGGTGTTTCCGGCACTCATCAGGTCGGGGCGGTCGGTCATGCAGCGGTCAAATTTCTGTGGGCAGCGCGGGTTGTAGGCGCAGCCCTGGGGAATGGCGTTCAGGCGCGGCATGGCGCCATCGATCTGGTTCAGGCGCTCGCGGTCTTGCTCCATGTCGGGGATGGAGGCCATGAGGCCGGCGGTGTAGGGGTGCGAGGGCTGGTTGATCACATCGTGCACCGGACCAATCTCGGCCACGCGCCCGGCGTACAGCACGGCCACCCGGTCGCAGGTCTCGGCAATCACACCCATGTCGTGCGTGATGAGCATGACGGCGGCACCGCGCGATTTGCAGATGTTTTTGAGCAGCGTGATGATCTGCGCCTGGATGGACACATCCAGCGCCGTGGTGGGCTCGTCGGCCACGATCAGCTTGGGCTCTGCCGCCAGAGCCAGGGCAATCACCACGCGCTGGCGCATGCCGCCCGAGAACTGGTGCGGGTAGTGGTCGATGCGCTCTTCGGCCGCGGGAATGCCGGTGTCCTTGAGCAGCTGGATGGCGCGCTGGCGGGCTTCGGCCGCGTTCACCGGCAGGTGGGCCAGGATGGTTTCCGTCAACTGGCGGCCCACGGTGTACAGCGGGTTCAGCGAGGTCAGCGGGTCCTGAAAAATCGCACCGATGCGGCGGCCACGGATGTGGCGCATTTCTTCGTCGCCCAGGTTGTCGATGCGCTGGCCTTCGAGCAGGATCTGGCCCGAGGCGACACGGCCTGGAGGTTCGAGCAGGCCGATGATGGCCGCGCCGGTGAGCGACTTGCCCGCGCCCGATTCACCCACCACGCCCAGGATCTCGCCGGGTGCGATGGAGAAGGAGATGTCGTCCAGGGCGCGCAGGGTGCCGCGACGGCCTGGAAATTCGACGACGAGGTTTTTGACTTCTAGAAGGCTCATGGGAGTATCGACTTTTGTTCTTGTGATGGCTTAGCGAAGGCGCGGGTTCAGGGCATCACGCAGCCAGTCGCCCAGCAGGTTCACGGACAACGCAATCAGCACCAGCATGGCGCCGGGGAACACGGTGATCCACCATTCGCCCGAGAACAGGTAGTCGTTACCAATGCGGATCAGGGTGCCCAGCGAGGGAGATGTGGGAGGCGCGCCCACGCCCAGGAAGGACAGCGTGGCCTCGGTGATGATGGCCGTGGCCACCTGGATGGTGGCCAGCACCATGACGGGGCCCAGCACGTTGGGCAGCACATGCTTGCGCATGATGCGCAGGGGCGAGACGCCGGTGACGCGGGCTGCCTGCACATATTCCTTGTTGCGCTCCACCAGGGTGGAGCCGCGCACGGTGCGTGCGTACTGCACCCAGCCGGTGAGCGAAATCGAGATGATGAGCACACCAAACGCCAGCGACTCGTGCGCGTTGGGGAACAAGGCCCGGCCCACGCCAGCGATCAACAGAGCCACCAGGATGGCGGGGAACGACAGCATCACGTCGCACAGGCGCATCAGCACGGCATCGATCCAGCCGCCCCGAAAACCGGCCAGCAGGCCCAGGCCCACGCCCACGACCACCGACAGCAGCACCGACGCCAGACCCACCACCAGCGAGATGCGGGCGCCGTAGATCAGAGCAGAAAGAATGTCACGGCCCTGGTCGTCCGTGCCCAGCAGATATTTGGTGGTGCCATGCTCGCTCCAGGCGGGTGGCAGGCGCGCATCGCTCAATTCGAGCGTGGCCAGATCGAAGGGGTTGTGCGGTGCCACCCAGCCGGCAAAGACCGAACAGAACACGCACACCAGTGCAATCAAGGCCGCCAACATCGCCATGGGCGAGGTGCGGAAGCTGTAGCCAACGTCGCTGTCGAGCCAGCGGGCGAGTGTTTTTTTCATCGTAAGAACCAGAGACATCCGCCAGCGCACCAGGCTTGTGGCCTTCGTGCGCTGCGGTCAACAGAAAAAGCGAGACAGGAAACAGCGTGGGATCAGGGCAGGCTGATCCACTTGAAGTACATGAAGTTGTCGGCCAGCTGCACGAGCTTGACCTTCTTGTTCACGCCCCAGGCCAGTGCTTGCTGGTGCAGTGGAATGTGGCCCACATCGGCGGCATGCAGGTCAAACGCTTCCTTGATGTAGGCGTTGCGCTTGGCCTTGTCCGTCTCGGCCTGGACCTTGAGGGTCAGCTCGTCCACCTTGGGGTTGCAATATGCCCCCAGGTTGAACTGGCCTGCGCCCTTGTCGTCCACGCAGCGCATGATGGCATTCATGACGTTGTGCGCGTCGTAGGTCGCGGGGGTCCAGCCCAGCATGTAGAAGCTGGTGTCGCGGCGCAGCACCTTGGGGAAGTAGGTGCCCTTGGTTTCGGCCTGCAGGTTGATCTTGACATTGATGCGCGAGAGATTCGCGGCCACGGTCTGACAGATGCGGCTGTCGTTCACATAGCGGTCGTTGGGGCAGTTCATCGACACTTCAAAGCCGTTGGGGTAACCGGCTTCAGCCATCAGCTTCTTGGCAGCCTCCACGTCGTAGGGCAGTCGCTTCATCTCGGGCTGGAAGCCGTTGATACCAGGGCCCACCAGTTGCGCGGAGGGGTTGGAAGCACCGCGCATCACGGTCTTCTTGATGCCTTCAATGTCGATGGCCTGGTAGAAGGCCTGGCGCACGCGCTTGTCCTTGAAGGGGTTTTTGCCCTTGACGTTGGAATACAGCAGCTCATCGCGCTTTTGGTCCATGCCCAGGAAGATGGTGCGCAGCTCAGGGCCGGTGATGGCGCGGGTGTTGGCGCTGCTGTTGACGCGGTCAATGTCCTGAACGGGCACGGGCTCCATCACGTCCACTTCGCCAGACAGCAAGGCCGCCACGCGGGTGGCATCGTTGCCGATGGGGGTGAACACCACCTCGGTCACATTGCCTTCGATCTTGCCCCAGTAAGAGCCGTTGCGCGTGAACACGGTGCGCACGTTGGGCTGGCGCTCGCGCACCCGGAAGGGCCCAGTGCCATTGGCCTTGAACGATGCCGTGTTCTCCACCCCCTTGCGGCGGTCCACAGGCACGGTGGCCTGGTTGGTCTCGCACCACTTCTTGCTCATGATGTACACGAGCGAGAGCACGTCGGGCAGGATGGGGAAAGGCGTCTTGGTTTCAATCTCGACGGTATGGCTGTCGATCTTGCGCACTTCCTTGAAGTCGTTGGTGTAGCTCTTCATGTCCGAGCCTTCGACCTGGGTGCGGGCCAGGCTGAACACCACGTCATCGGCGGTGAAAGGAGTGCCGTCGTGGAATTGCACGCCCTTGCGCAGCTCAAAGCGCCACACCGTGGGCGATGTCTGCTTCCAGCTGGTGGCCAGCATGGGGGTGAGGCTCAGGTCCTTGTTACGGCCCACCAGGGGTTCGTAGACGTTGCCCGTCACGCTCAACTGCAGGGTCTCGTTGAGCGAGTGCGGATCCATCGACAGGGCGTCGCCCTGGTTGGCGATGCGCACAGTCTGCGCGCTGGCCACAACGCCGGCTGCAGACAGTGCAACAAACAATGCTGTCGCGGCCATTTTCGGTTGGATCTTCATACGGTTCTCCTGGGAGGGGTTGGGAATTGCGGGTGTGCCCATCATCGTCAAACGGGTTGCTTCAAGGCATGGGCAACGGCATGGACTGCTCGATCAGGCTCGCATGCAAGGCAGAGCCCAGCGGCAGAATGTCGTCATTGAAGTCGTAGCGGCTGTTGTGCAACGCACTGCCGCTGGCGCCGGTGCCCTGCCCTATGCGCAGGTAGGCTCCAGGCTTGGTCTGCAGCATGAAAGAGAAGTCTTCGGCGCCCATGCTGGGCTCCAGGTCGCGCACCACATGGTCCGCCCCCACCAGAGATTCAGCCACATCGCCAGCAAACAGCGCTTCACTTTCGGTGTTGATGGTGGCGGGGTAAATGCGCTCGTAATGCACCGTGGCGGTGGCGCCAAAGCCCAGGGCAATGGCGTTGCACAGTTCCTTGAGGCGGTTCTCCACCATCTCCTGCACGAGGGGATCGAACGTGCGCACGGTGCCCACCAGCGTGGCCGACCCGGGCAGCACACTGAAGGCCCCCAGATCGCCAGCCTTCATCGCGCACAGGCTGATGACTGCGCTCTCAATCGGGCGCACGTTGCGCGAGACGATGCTCTGCGCCGCCGTGATGATGTGGGCTGCCACCAGCACCACGTCCACCGTCTGGTAGGCGTGTGCGCCATGGCCGCCACGGCCTGTGATCTCGATGGTGATGCGGTCTGCCGCGGCCATCATGGGGCCAGGGTTGATGCCAATCGTGCCCGGCTTCATGGCGGGCCAGTTGTGCATGGCGTAGATAGACTGCACCGGAAAGCGGTCAAACAATCCGTCTTCCATCATCGCCCGCGCACCAGCAAAGCCTTCCTCGCCCGGCTGGAATACCAGCACGGCCGTGCCGTCGAAGTTACGCGTTTGCGCGAGGTAACGCGCAGCTCCCACCAGCATGGCCGTGTGCCCGTCATGGCCGCAACCGTGCATCAGCCCCGGCTTGCAGGACTTCCAGGAAAAGTCGTTGTGCTCCGTCAGCGGAAGCGCATCCATGTCAGCCCGCAAGCCCACCATGGCGCCGCTGGCTACGCTGCGCCCACGAATCACCGCCACGATGCCTGTGCGGCCGATGCCTTGGTGGATCTCATCCACCCCGCATACCTTGAGCGCCTCTACCACCCGCTTGCCGGTGTAAACCTCTTCAAAACCCAGTTCAGGATGCGCGTGCAGGTCGCGGCGCAATGCAGTCAGCTCAGGATGAAACTGGGCAATGTGGGCAAACGCCCGCCCGCCCGCTTTCAGGCGAGAGCCTTGCATCAGTGCCCCCCGGCCTTGCCCACGCGCAGGCGCGGGTCGACCACGAAGTACAGCAAGTCCACCACCAGATTGATGACCACGAAGATCAAGGCAATCAGGCACAGGTAGGCAGCCATCACAGGGATGTCAGCGAACGTCACCGCCTGGATGAACAGCAAGCCCATGCCGGGCCACTGGAACACCGTCTCGGTGATGATGGCGAATGCGATCAGACCACCCAGCTGCAGACCCGTGATCGTGAGCACTGGAACGAGCGTGTTCTTGAGGGCATGACCAAAATGGATGGCCCGGTTGGACAAACCACGGGCGCGGGCAAACTTGATGTAATCCGTGCGCAGCACTTCCAGCATTTCAGCACGCACCAGACGCATGATCAGCGTGAGCTGGAAAATGGCCAGCGTGATGGCTGGCAAAGTGATGTGGTGCCAGCCCTTGGCTGTCATCAGCCCCGAGCTCCACCAACCCATCTGCACGACCTGCCCCCGACCAAAGCTGGGGAACCAGCCCAGCGTCACCGAAAACACCAGAATCAGCAAGATACCGATCAGGAAGGTGGGCAACGATACGCCCAGCAGCGAGATCGTCATGAACAGCTGGCTGGTGAAGGTACCGCGCTTCAGCGCCGCGTACACACCCATCGGAACGCCCACAATCAGGGCGAGGAACGCGGCTACCAGCGCCAGTTCCAGGGTAGCGGGGAAGCGTTCTGCAATCAGGCGCGACACCTTCGCCCCCTGACGCAGACTCAGGCCAAACTCGCCCTGCGCCGCATTGACCAAGAAGTGCCAGAACTGCACGATGAAGGGCTGATCCAGCCCCAGTTGTGCGCGCAATTCACGAATTTGCTCAGGGGTGGCGTCCTGCCCCAGCAAGAACACCACGGGATCGCCCACATACTGGAACAGCATGAAAGCAATGAAAGCCACCGTGACCATGACAATCACGGCCTGAATGAGGCGGCGCAAGATAAAAGCAAGCATCGGAAGGTCGAGTTTGTTTTCGAAAGCGTGTCAACGTCGCTTTTGGCCACGGTGACACTGGTTGAAATCGTCCGGGGTAGCGTGCGCTCCCCGTGCTGGGTACCAAAGCAGGTATTGTCGCGCCTCTGCCATGCCGAGCAAGCCGTTGAGGCACCACATTTCACAGGTTCTGCAAAGGCCTCGCGATGTGTGGTGACTCACCGGCTTCAATGGAAAGCCGGGGCACCGCGCGCCCGGCTCTCATCCACGGTCTTCTCGGCAGTACTTCAGTTCACCTTCACAGCACGCATGTCTACACGGTTGTCTGCGCGGTGGATCATCTCCACGTTCTTTTTCATCGCCCAAGGAATGACCTGGTCATGCAATGGAATGTGCGACACCGTGTCGTTGGACAACTGCAGCGCCTCGGTCAGCATGCGGGAGCGCACTGGGGCATCGGTTTCCACCTTGATGCGGTCAACCAGGTAGTCCATGCGCTGGTTGCTGTAACGACCTACGTTGTAGTTGCCGTCACCACCGGTGCCAACGGTGCGGACTAGAGACTGCAGGCTGTAGAGCGCATCAAACGTGGGCACGCCCCAACCCAGCATGTAGATGCTGGCTTCGTTGCGCTGAATCATGGGGAAGTAGTTCACCAATGGAAGGGTGCGCAGCTTGGCCTTCACACCAATGCGCGACCACATGGCAGTCACTGCCTGGCAGATGGCTTCGTCATTGATATAGCGGTTGTTGGGGCAAGCGAAGTCAACTTCAAAACCGTCGGGGTAGCCCGCTTCGGCCAGCAGCTTCTTGGAGGTGTCCACGCTGTAGGGCATGCGCTTGCCGACAGCTTCGGTCCAGCCAGCCACCTGCGGAGCGACCAGAGTGCCTGTGGGCTTGCCCAGGCCGCGCATGATGTTGCGCGAGATGGTGTCCGCATCAATTGCCTGGTACAGGGCCTTGCGAACACGCAGGTCCTTCAACGGGTTCTTGCCTTTGACATTGGAGCCAGGCAGCTCGTCACGGAACTGGTCCATGCCCAGGAAAATGGTGCGGTTTTCCAAACCATCGACCACTTTCAGGTCGGGGTTCGCACGCAGACGCGCCAAGTCCTGGGGTGTGGGGTCAAGCACAAAGTCCACTTCGCCCGACAGCAGCGCAGCAATGCGTGTCGCTGCAGACTTGATGGGGGTGTAGACAATCTCTGTCACGTTGCCGTCCATCTTGCCCCACCAGTTGGGGTTGCGCTTGAACACCATGCGCACGTCCGGCTGCCAGGATTCGAGTGTGTAGGGGCCTGTACCCATCGCATTGCGGTGGGCAAAGGTTTCGTCGGTGCCCTTCATGTCCTTGGGCTCGACGGACTTGTTCTTCTCTGCCCAGGCCTTGCTCATGATGCGCAGCTCAGTCAGTTGGCGCAGCAAGACGGGGTTGGGCGAGACCAGAATGATGTCAATGGTCTTCGCGTCCACCTTCACCACTTTGGAGATCCCTTGGGTGAAGGGAGTGAAATTGGATGTCTTGGCCATCGCACGATTGAGCGAATAGACCACATCGTCTGCATTCATCACCGAACCGTCATGGAACTTCACGCCTTCGCGCAGGGTGAAACGCATTTGCGTGGGGCTGATTTCACGCCACGCAGTGGCCAGGACGGGCTCCACCTGGAATGTACGGCTGTTGTAGTACACCAGGCTTTCATACACATTGGCGTGCAAACCACTTTGCAGGGCATTGTTTTGCGAATGGATGTCCCATGTCGAAATTTCACCCTGGCTGGTCCACTTGAAGGGTTTTGCATGCAGCGCAGGTACAAAACACAGCGTTACAGCAGTCGCCAATAAAACGTGTTTGATTTTCATGGAGCAATCTCTTTTAAAAATTTTTACCATGAAGTAAAGATACGGTAAATCCAAGGGGGTATCCCTGAATTCCCGCACGTCATGGTGCCCTTTAGAGGCGCGATCAAACCACGATGTCTCTGCAAATTCGATGCCAGGCCGGCTCCACCACCTGACACACTCAATGACATCAACAGCAGGCTCTTGAATGAAATGCCCTGATGCAGATAGTCAAATCATCAATGAAAAAAAACACTGGGTACTTCACAAACCACTCCCAGGAGCGGCAGCGAAACACCCAGTGTTGAATTCAAATCGGCTTGTAAAACCCCACCATTCAAGCCGGTTTGACTCTCAGACCTGCCTCTCTGGATTCAGCCGAGGCAGGCCAAAAGATCAGAAGCGGTGGCGCAGACCCACCGTGAAGCCAGTGCGGGATGTGGGGCCATTACTGACATTGTTGAACGTGATGTTGCCACCCTTGAGCTTAGTGCTATCCACTTCAACATATGCATCCGTGCGCTTTGAGAACGCATAGTCAGCAGCCAGTGTCAGAAAGTTAGCGGTAGCATTTGTCGCAGCGGTTGCACCTGTCTGCTTAGTATGGAAGTAGTGTGCACCCAGATTAATTTGAGGGGTGAGCTGGTAACCGGCACCAATCTTGTAAATGGTGCGCTTGTTTGCGTTCAGGAACATGGCGCCACCACCAAAGCCACCATTGGCAGCCGAACCCCACATCGCACCCAAGACACGAGCATCGGTGGCGGGCAGATTGCTGTCAACCTTGTTCTCGCCATATCCCAAGTTGAAGTACATGGGGCCAGTGCGATAGGAGCCACCCAGCGTCCAGGCCTTGATCTTCTTGCCCGAGGCGAATTCATAGTCTTGGTAACCGACACCAGCGGCCACCCCATTCGCTTCATAGCGCAGATATCCGCCCATGGTTTTCCCGCCCGTAGCAGCCTTTTCGTCAAAAGAGTACTGCAGCGCACCACGAATGGCCCCAACTTCGGCTGTGTACTTGATCATGTTATCGGCGCGCGCCAACAAGGAGAAACCAATTTCAGGCTTGTACGCCTCCATGTAGGGTGAATACGGATAAGAGGCGTAGGTAGAAGTCACCAAATCGAACAGCACGTTGTACTGGCGCCCCATGGTCACGCGACCAAACTCGCCTTGCAGTCCGACCCACGACTGCTGGAAGTAAGAGCCGTTCGGGTAGCCTCCCGCCGTGGCGCCGTTATCCGCAGTAAAGCGATTCTCCAGATTGACCAGAGCCTTCATGCCGTTCCCAAGGTCTTCGTTCACATTGATGCCCCAGCGGCTTTGGGACATACCACCACCAACGAGTTGATTCAGCGAACCATTTCCAGTGGCTCCTTCGTTGTTGGTATAGCGATAAGCCACATCAACGATGCCGTAAAGCTGCACCGAACTGGTGCTGGTGCTGGCTTGTGCAAATGCAGAACCGGAGGCGAGAGCAATAGCTCCCAGAGCAAAGAGTTTCTTAGCAGCGACTTTTTTCATGGATCCCATCTCTTTCTGAGGTTGAAGTGGCTGAGGGCAGTTTAGTAAGTCCCCTCCCTATCAGGACCCCTTTGTTGCTCAATCCCTACACAGGGTTTCCCTAATAGAACGGTGGTTCTATTTCTAAAATAGTGGTGAGTCTGTCGCAAACACCCAGCCAAACCATCCCCCAAAAACACCCCCAGCCAGAGCAAAATCAAGAACAGCGCTCAAAAGACAAAGAGACAAAAACAGCCAACCCGGCACACTATCGAACGGACATGAAAAAAGCCGCCCGAAGGCGGCTTTTAAGCTTTTGTATCAACAACTGGCCAAAGCCAGCTGACGATATTAGAAGCTGTGACTGATACCGAAGTCGTAACCGTTGGAGTTGCTGTTCAAACCAGTCACAGCGCCGTTCAGAGCTTGTGCAGCGCCGTTCTTGTTGGACAGGCGAGCGTACGTTGCGTACAGAGCAGTGCGCTTGGACAGGTTGTGCACGTAGCCCAGAGCCAGCTTGTTCGTACGTGGATCAGCACCAACGGTGTCGATCTTGTAGGTGGAGTAAGCCAGACGAACTTCGCCAGCGCCCACGGGCACCAGACCACCGATCAGGAAGCCCTTGCCGTCGTTGCCGCCGCTGATCTTGTCTTGGTTGTAGTGAGCCATGATCTTAGCCATGCCCAGGTCGTAGGAACCGCCCAGGTTCACAGCCTTGATGTTGCCGGCCAGGAACTTGGTTTCGGAGAAAGCGATAGCGGCGTTGATGGGGCCGTTAGCGTAACCAGCGCGCAGAGCCAGGCCGTTGCCGTCCTTCTTGTTCGCTGCGTTGCTCAGGTTTTCACCCATGTAGTACTGGACTTGGCCGTAGAAACCGCCCAGGTTGCCAGGCAGGAAGTAGCCGATGGAGTTCGAAGCGCGCACGGTGGTTGGGCCACCCAGGCTGGAGTTCAGGGTTTGGGTCGTGCCAACACCGACCGTGCCAACACCGACCGTGCCGAACGGATCGAACACGGTCAGGTTCCAGAATTGGGGCGTGTAGTCACGGCCCAGACGCACTTCACCGAAGCCGCCGTTCAGGCTGACGGTCGAACGACGGTTGAAGGTCAAGCCGCCGCCGGTGACGCCGCTTGCGCCTTGGTTGTTGGTGCTGGTGGTGTCACCGGAACCGTTGTCGTTGTTCAGGCCAGCTTCGAGCCAGAACGAAGCGGACAGACCGCCACCCAGATCTTCAACGCCACGGAAACCCAGACGGCTGCTGGAGTAGCCGGAGCTCTTCAGTTGCGACGTGTTAGAGACGCTGCCGGAACCGTAAGCGTAGGCTGCGTCAACCACGCCGAACAGGGTCACGGAAGATTGAGCCATTGCAGCGCCGGAAGCAGCCAGCACAGCCAGGGCAATCAGGGATTTTTTCATTGCGAGTTACTCCAAGGTTAAACATCGGGCTCCGGTACGGGGGGGTCTATGGTGAAAGCACCTGCACAGTCCCGCCGGTTTCCCGGGCCAGCCTCCTGGTGGGGAAGTTGCTCTTATTGAACCAGACCCGGCCGGGTTTCGCAAAGGAATTCGCCCACAATCGGCCGGAACGGAGAAAATCGTTGCAGTGGTGCAACATCCACCAGAGTCATCAATTCGCAGCATTTCCTTGCAAAGAAGGATCTGTGCGGCATGATTTTGTATCTTTGTGAAATTGATACGTCAAAACACCTTTGAAGCATGGATCGCCTACTTTCCAGTCTCGACAATGCCCTGCGCACCTTGTTTGCTCAGCCTCATGCGCATGAGAAGTCACCAGCCCAGGGGGTGGACGAAGCCGCGTTGAACGACGAGCAGAAAAAACTGGCGGGAGCCTTGATGCGGGTGAACCATGTGGGTGAAGTTTGCGCCCAGGCGCTGTACAGCGCGCAGGCCCTGGCCACCAAAGACGAGCATTTGAGACAGCATTTGCTCCAGGCAGCCCGAGAAGAAACAGACCACCTGGCCTGGACCCACGAGCGACTGCAAGCGCTGGGCGCCCGCCCCAGTTTGCTCAACCCCCTCTGGTTTTCAGGGGCATTTGCGCTGGGCTTTGTCGCCGCCAAGGTGAGTGACCGGGCCAGCCTGGGTTTTGTGGTGGAAACGGAACGCCAAGTGACAGAACACCTGCAAAGCCACCTCTCCCGACTGCCCGAGGAAGATGCTGCCTCCCGCGCAGTGGTTGAACGCATGAAGCAGGACGAGGAACGGCATGCCGAGGAGGCTGCACACCGCGGCGCCTTGCCCCTGCCCAAAGCAGCCCAGGGCTTGATGCGTTTTGCAGCCAAGGTGATGACAACCACAGCGCACCGCATCTGAGGGGCGCGCCAGGAGACGCCCCTCCTGCAGCCACCTCAGGCCTCTACCAGGTCAAAACCGGTGGTGATCTCGGCCGTTTTGCCCAGCATGATGCTGGCGGAACAGTATTTTTCGTGGCTCATCGCAATGGCACGTTCCACTGCCGCCGCAGGAATGCCCCGCCCCGTTACGGTGAACTGCATGTGGATCTTGGTGAACACCTTGGGGTCTGTGTCGGCCCGCTCGGAAGTCAACTTGACGCTGCAGCCCCGCACATCGTGGCGCCCCCGCTTGAGGATCAGCACCACGTCATAAGCCGTGCAACCGCCGGTACCGGCTAACACGGTTTCCATCGGCCTGGGAGCCAGGTTTTGGCCACCATTGGCGGGATTGGCCGCGTCGGGCGCACCATCCATGACCAAAACGTGGCCGCTCCCGGTTTCTGCGACAAAGCCCATTCCGGACCGGGTACCGGCCGCGGCCGTCCAACTGACTGTGCATTCCATGTGTTTTTCTCCTAGGGACCGCATGGGCGCAGGACCCATGCGTGGTTTTTTTCTTACGGTTTTACCAAGCCGTCCAAAACGGCTGCGAATTTTTGCTGCATCGCAACAAGCATGAGGATACAATTCACCCATGCGCGGTTGTTCAAACAAACAACCAAAAGCAATCAGTACAAACGCTGGTTTGCTCGCACCGATTGTCTCCTCCATCTCCTCAAAGGATGGATTCAGCCCCAAGCCTCACGGCCTGGGGCTTTTTTTTGCCCCGGGTTTGGTCGCAATGAACCCAGCGTCACCCCGGCCAGCACCGCAGAGACTGCTCAAAAAAAAGGCGCCAACCGCCCCCACTATGATGTGTGCCCCGCCTGCTCTGCTGGGCGGGTGATCCTATCGCCCCATGACACAGCCACTCACCCCCGCCGATTACCTGAAAAAAATCCTCACCGCCCGTGTGTACGACGTGGCCGTGGAGTCCCCCCTGGAGCCTGCCAAAAACCTGAGCCAGCGCCTGAAGAACCGGGTGCTCTTGAAGCGTGAAGACCAGCAGCCTGTCTTCAGCTTCAAGCTGCGGGGGGCGTACAACAAGATGGCGCACCTGACGCCTGCACAGTTGGAACGCGGCGTGATCTGCGCCTCGGCCGGCAACCATGCCCAGGGCGTGGCCATGAGCGCCAAGCGACTGGGCGTGCGTGCCGTGATCGTGATGCCCACCACCACCCCGCAGCTCAAGATTGACGCGGTGAAGAGCCTGGGTGGCGAAGTGGTGCTGTTTGGCGACAGCTACTCGGACGCTTACGGCCACTCGCTCAAGCTCGAAAAGGAACAGGGCCTGACCTTCGTGCACCCCTTCGATGACCCCGACGTGATTGCCGGACAAGGCACGATTGCCATGGAAATCCTGCGGCAACTGCAAAGCCTGGGCAGCAACCAGCTCAATGCGGTGTTTGTGGCGATTGGCGGCGGCGGGCTGGTCAGCGGTGTGGCCAATTACATCAAGGCCGTGCGGCCCGAAGTCAAGATCATTGGCGTGCAGATGAACGACTCGGACGCAATGATCCAGTCCGTCAAGGCACACGAGCGTGTCACCCTGCCCGATGTGGGCCTGTTCTCGGACGGCACCGCCGTCAAGCTGGTGGGCGAGGAAACCTTCCGCATCGCTTCCGGATTGGTCGATGAATTCATCACCGTAGACACCGATGCCGTCTGCGCCGCCATCAAGGACGTGTTTGTGGACACGCGCAGCATCGTCGAGCCCGCCGGTGCCCTGGCCGTGGCCGCCATCAAACAGTATGTGGACACGCACCACACCGAAGGTGAGACCTACGCCGCCATTTTGTGCGGCGCCAACATGAACTTCGACCGCCTGCGCTTCGTGGCAGAGCGTGCCGAAGTGGGCGAAGAGCGTGAAGCACTGTTCGCCATCACCATCCCAGAAGAGCGCGGCAGCTTCCGCCGCTTCTGCGAAGCCGTGGGCGCCCTGCCCGGCGGCCCGCGCAACGTGACGGAGTTCAACTACCGCATCAGCGACGCGACCAAGGCTCATGTGTTCGTGGGCCTGACCACGCGCGGCAAGGGTGAATCGACCACGATTGCGCAGCATTTCAACCAGCAGGGGTTTGAAACGCTGGACCTGACGCACGACGAGCTGGCCAAGGAGCATTTGCGCCACCTGGTGGGCGGCCACTCGGCCCTGGCGCAAGACGAGCGCCTGCTGCGCTTTGTCTTCCCCGAGCGCCCCGGCGCACTGCTCAAGTTCCTCAGCTTAATGCAGCCGACCTGGAACATCAGCCTCTTCCACTACCGCAACCAGGGGGCCGATTACGGACGCATCCTGGTCGGCATGCAGGTGCCCGCCGAAGACACGGCCACGTTCGACGCGTTCCTGGACACGCTGGGCTACCCCTACGTGGAAGAGACGAACAACCCGGCGTATCGCCTGTTCCTGCGCGCAGGGTCTTGATCAAAATGGCCTCTAGCGCTTATTCAGCAAGCGCAAGCAGCTACTGAATCAATAGCATCCTCAACACAACCGATGCAAGCCCTGCGCCACTACCTGCTGGCCGTGCAGTTCTTCACCCGCATCCCCGTCACGGGGCGGCTGGCTGCGTGGGTGGGTTACAGCCCAGCCATGCTGCGCGCCAGCGCGGCGCATTTTCCGGGCATTGGCTGGCTCGCGGCAGCCTTGTCGTGCGCCGTATTTGCCTTGCTGTACCTAGGGCTGGGTGCGCAGCAGCCGCTGGCCTCCCTGGTGGCTGCGGTGCTGTGCACCGCAGCCACAGTGATGATGACTGGCGGCTTTCACGAGGATGGCCTGGCCGACGTGGCCGACGGCCTGGGCGGCAGCTACGACCGCGAGCGCGCGCTGGACATCATGAAGGACTCGCGCATTGGTGCCTTTGGCGCCATGGCCCTGGTACTGGCGCTGCTGGCCAAGGTCAGCCTGCTGGCGCTGCTGGGCGCGCACAGCCTGGGGGCGGCGCTGGCGGCGCTGGCGGGGGGCCATGTGCTTTCGCGGCTGTGGCCCCTGTTCATCGTGCGGTGGCTGCCGCATGTGGGTGACACGGCCCGATCCAAAAGCAAGCCACTGGCCGACCAGATTTCACGCGGCGCGCTGGCAGTGGCAGTTTTGTGGTGTTTTTTACCTCTGGCGCTTGTCTATCAAGCGCAAGCAGCTACATTTTTAATAGCATCTATCACCGCCAGTATGGCGGCTGCCGCGTGGATGGGGCGCTGGTTTGCGCGACGCCTGCAAGGCTTCACGGGTGACTGCCTGGGCGCCACCCAGCAGGTGGGCGAAATCGGCTTTTACTTGGGTGCCGCCCTGGCCCTGGGCGCAGCGCGGTGACACCGGCTGCGTGGTGGCTGGTGCGGCACGCTGCTCCGCAGGTAGCGCCAGGCACCTGTTACGGCGCGCTGGATGTGCCTGCCGACCCCCAGGCCAGTCAGCAAGCAGCACTGCGACTGGCCGAGGCCCTGCCAACGGGTACGCTGATGAGCCACTCGCCGCTACAAAGATGTGAGCAGCTTGCGCACTACCTGCTTGCGCTGCGACCCGATTTGGCTAGCAACCCCGACCCGCGGTTGCGCGAAATGGATTTTGGCGACTGGGAAGGTCGCCCGTGGGCCGACATTGCGCGTGGCGAGATCGACGCCTGGACGCAAGACTTTGCCCACTACCGCCCCGGGGCCGGTGAGAGCCTGCACTCCATGCTCGCCCGTGTAGACGCAGCACGGCGCGAAGCCCTCAAGGCCCTGGAGCAAGGCCGCCCTGTGGCGTGGATCACGCACGCAGGCGTCACGCGCTGCGTGGCGTGGCTGAGCAATCACGGAGGCAAACTGCCGCTATCGCACCAATGGCCGCTGGAAGCGCCAGGCTGGGGAGATTGGGTGATGGTCCGACCCGGTTTGACCGGTGAAGCACCGGCGCAACAGACGTAACGGGTCGTAGAAGAAAAAGCCCACCTGCCGACCACAGCAAGGGGTAAGCCCCAAAAAGCAGGCCCGGTGAATAAGAGAAACCGTCAGCCCTTGGGAGGCATCTCCAGGCGCACCGTGGTGGGTCCATCTACCGACGCACCCAACGACGCCTGGCGCGGGCCCAGCGACTGCAGCACCAGCCCCGAATCCACCTGCGCGCCCACGCGGAACGGGCGGGCCGGTTTGCCATCCAGAGAGATCAACGCCGCGCCGCCACCGCTGCTGCGGCCTGACAGCACGCCCAGCAGCGCGAACCGGCTGGAAGGCGCGGCCACGGCCACCGGTGCCGCAGGCCCGGCGGGTACTGCACCCAGCAGGCGCGCCAGCGCCGTGCCATCCGGCGCAGCCTGGGGCGCGGGGGCCACGGGTGCCGCCATGCCCGAAGGCCGCGAGGACAAACGCAGCCCCCAATAAACCACACTGGCACCCGCAGCGGCCCACAAGACCAAAGTTGCCAGTCGGATGCCCCATTGAGAGTGTGTGTTTGTCACCATGTGGCGATTATGATTCAGCCGATTCGAGACCACCCCGAGAACGCTTGCAGTGAACACCCCCTCTTTCTTCTCTCTGCGCCGCGCACGCCGCAGCCTGGCCCGTGGCTTCACGCTCATCGAGCTGATGGTGGTGATGGTCATCATTGGCGTGCTGGCCGCGCTGATCGTTCCCAACGTGCTGGACCGCGCCGACGACGCCCGCGTGACCGCGGCCAAGACCGACATTGCCAACATCGTCCAGCAGCTCAAGATGTACCGCCTTGACAACCAGCGCTACCCCACGGCAGAGCAAGGCCTGCAGGCGCTCATCGCCAAGCCTACGTCCGGCCCCATTCCCAACAACTGGAAGCCTTACCTGGACAAGCTGCCGAACGACCCCTGGGGCCGCCCCTACCAATACCTGAGCCCCGGCATCAAGGGCGAGATCGATGTGATGTCTTTCGGCGCAGACGGGCAATCGGGCGGCGAAGGCAAGGACGCGGACATTGGCAGCTGGCAGTGACGCCACGCACCGCCGCCCTCGCGTGCATGTCCCCGCATCATTGTTGGCTGGCCTGCTGATTCCGCCGTGCCCGTGCGGCTGCCTGCCTTGAACCTTTTCCACACCGCCCGCCCGGCGCGTGGCTTCACGCTGCTGGAGCTGCTGGTGGTCATCAGCATCATGGCGCTGGCCACGGCGGGTGTTTCCATCGCCATGCGCGACAACGGCCAGACGGTGCTGGAGCGCGAAGGCGCTCGGCTTGCTGCGCTGCTGGAGTCGGGCCGGGCCCAGTCCCGCGCCACCGGGGCCATGGTGCGCTGGCGCGTGACGGAACAAGGTTTTCGGTTTGAAGGCCTGCCCCCTTCGGCGCTGCCCAGCCAGTGGCTGGACCCGGGCATCATCGTGCGCGGCCAGGCCATCGTGGTGCTGTGGCCTGAGCCCTTGATCGGCCCCCAGCAAGTGATCTTGTCGCACCAGCAGCGGCCCGACCAGGCCTTGCGCGTGGTGACCGACGGGCTGCGCCCGTTCACCGTGGAGTCCATGCCATGAGCGCGCAGCGCGCGGCAGGCGGGTTCACGCTGGTGGAAGTGCTGGTGGCGCTGGCCATCGTGGCGATTGCGCTGCTGGCGGGCACGCGGGCGGCCAGCACGCTGACGAGCAATGCACAGCGGCAGACGGACATCGTTCTGGCCCACCTGTGCGCCGAGAACGAGCTCGTCAAGGCACGCCTGTCGCGCCAGATGCCCAGCGTGGGCGACAGCACCGAGATGTGCGAACAGGCGGGGAGGCAGTTCAGCGTGAGCGTGATCGTGCGCCCCACCCCCAACCCGCAATTCAGGCGCATGGACGCGCAGGTGTTTGATGCCGACACGCCCATCCTGCGCATCTCCACCATCATCGGAAGGAACTGAATGGCCACGCTGCGCCGCTCGGCTTTCTTCATCCATTTGCGCAGCCGCTGCTCCAGAGGGGCGGTGCCGTCAGCGCGCGGCTTCACGCTGATTGAGCTGCTGGTGGCCATCAGTGTCATGGCTCTGATCGCCATTTTGAGCTGGCGCGGCATTGACGGCATGGTGCGCACCCAAGAGGCCACCCGCCAGCGCGCGGACGAAATGCTGGTGCTGCAGGCCGCCCTGGCGCAGTGGGGTGCCGATCTGGACGCCCTGGCCCCGCTGGCGTACACAACGCCCCTGGACTGGGACGGGCAAGTGCTGCGCATGACGCGTCGCAGCTCCGCCCTCCCCGACGAAGGCCCGGTGGTCGTGGCGTGGACGCGCCGCGCCACCAACAATGGCGCCCAATGGCTGCGCTGGCAATCGCCCCCCGTGCGCACCCGCGCCCAGTGGCAAGAAGCCTGGGCCCAGGCGGCCCAATGGGCACGCACACCGGGCGATGCAGACCGACGTTATGAAGTGGCGCTGATCCCCATCGACGGCTGGCAGGTGTTCTATTACCGCGGCGGGGCCTGGTCCAACGCACTCTCCAGCGCGGGCACACCGCAAGGCACCGCACCGGGAGTGGCCCAGGGTGCAGACCCGAGCAGCGCTATTCCCGAGGGCATCCGGCTGCAGCTCACGCTCTCACCCGGCGGGGCCCTGAGTGGCCAGCTGGTGCGTGACTGGGTGAACCCCGCGCTGGGAGGGCGCCGCACATGACCAAGCCCATAGCGCAGCACACCATTGACGAGCCCGCAGGCCGCCGCCGGCAGCGGGGGGCGGCCCTGCTGGCCGCCATGCTCACGGTCACGTTGGTAGCCACCCTGGCGGCCTCGGCCATGTGGCAGCAATGGCGCGCGGTCGAGGTGGAGACGGCCGAACGGGGCCGCGTGCAATCCGCATGGATTCTGGTGGGCGCCCTTGACTGGTCACGGCTGATTCTTGCGTCCGACGGCCGTGCCGGTGGCCCCGACCACCTGGCTGAGCCCTGGGCCATTCCGCTGCAAGAGGCACGCCTGTCCACCTTCCTCGCGGCAGACCGCAACGTGGCCCAGGTGGACGATGCCAGCACTGACACCACGGACGCCTTCCTCTCCGGCCAGATCATCGATATGCAAAGCCGCCTCAACCTCACCAGCCTGGTCGAAGGCGGGCAGGTACAGGCCGGCGCCCTGCGGCAGTTCACGCGGCTTTTTGAGCGCCTGGGGTTGCCCCCGCAGCAGCTCAACGCCTTGGTGGAAGCCCTGCGCAACGCCCAGGCAGCGCCGGGCAAGGACGATGCCAACGCACCGCTGATGCCGCAAATGGTGTCTCAACTGGGCTGGCTGGGCCTGCCCGCCAGCACGGTGGCCTCACTGGCACCGCATGTCACCATCCTGCCCGTGCGCACCCCGGTGAATCTCAACACCGCCCAGCTGGATGTGCTGTGGGCCGCCATCGACGGCATTGACTTGGCTGGCGCGCAAAAGCTCGTCGCGGCACGCGAATCGCGTCACTTCCGCAGGTCAGACGATGTGAAAGAGGTGCTGGGCGCCAACATGCCGTGGGATGACCAGTTGCACGCCATCGCCTCACGCTACTTTGAAGTGCGTGGGCGCTTACGCCTGGGCCCCTCCACCGTGGATGAGCTTTCGCTGGTGCGAAAAGACGGCGCCGTGGCCACCACGCTGTGGCGCCAACGTGGTGTTTTAGACCGCGATTCCGCCGCAGCCGCACAGCCTCTGCGCTGACGCGTTGCCAGCAGCGCACTACCGTCATGCCAGCCCCCTAAAATGGTTTGCAAAACCTGCCCATGAGCTCTCTGATCCTTACCCTGCCCCTGACGCCACCGGGCATCGCCACCACCTACAGCTACGCGCTGACATCCGACGGCCACACGGCCGCGGCCCATGCGCACGCGGCTGCCGGTTTGCTGCCCGAGCCATCGCGCCCTGGCGGCGAAGTGGTGGCGGTAGTGCCCCTGGCCGCTCTGTCGTGGCAACGCGTGCAGCTGCCGCCTGGCATTCCGCTGGGGGCCAACCAGCAGACCCCCCGCCTGCGCTCCATTCTGGAAGGCCTGCTGGAAGACCGCTTGCTCGACGACCCCGCCCAGTTGCACTTTGCCCTGCAGCCTGGCGCCCGCGCTGGCAGCCCGGTGTGGGTGGCCGTGTGCGACCGCAGCTGGCTGCGCGACCACCTGCAGGCGCTGGAGGCAGCAGGCCGACCCGTATCTCGCGTGGTGCCTGAATTTGCCCCCGGCCCCACCGCCAGTGGCGGCACTGAAATCTTTGCCATCGGCACTCCTGACGACCCGCAGATGGTTTTGTGCGGCCAGGGGGCAGACCACAGCGTCACCATGCTGCCGCTCTCGGCCGCCGTGCTGGCCTTGGCCGGTCTGACGCCGCAAGCCGACGACGATGCTGCCGCCCCCGTGGTGCGCGCCGACCCGGCGGTGGCCGAGGCCGCAGAGCGCACCCTGGGCCGCCCGGTCACGCTGCACACATCCACCCAACGTGCTTTGGACGCAGCACGCGGTGACTGGGATCTGGCGCAGTTCGAGCTGGCCAGCACCGGCCGCCTGCGGGCCATGCGCAAGGCGGGCTCCGCAGCCAGTGCCTTCCTGTATGGCCCCCAGTGGCGCGCAGCACGCTGGGCGACAGGGCTGCTGGCAGCGGCGCACCTGGTGGGCCTGAATGCCTGGGCATGGCAAGAAAAGCAGACCCTGGCGGCCAAGCAAGCGGCCGTGCGCGGCGCGCTCACCACAACGTTCCCCCAGGTCAAGGTGGTCGTCGATGCCCCCGTGCAAATGGAGCGCGAGCTGACCCTGTTGCGCCAGAAGGCTGGCAGCGTATCGCCCCGCGACCTGGAACCCCTGATGGCCGCTGCTGGGGGCGCATTACCCGATGGCCGCGTGCCCAGTGCGGTGGAATTTGCGCCCGGTGAACTGCGCCTGCGTGGCGTGACCCTGGCCCCTGATGAGGAATCTGTGTTCAACACCCGACTGCAAGCTGCGGGCTACCGCGCACGGACCGAAGATGGCACCCTGCTGGTGCGCAGCGAGGGCACGCCATGAGCCGCACCACCGCCCTGCTGGCGCGCTGGAAGGCGCTGGCACCGCGCGAGCAAAACCTGGTGCTGGCCGCTGGCGGCATCGTTGCCCTCGCGCTGGTCTGGTGGGTGGCCCTGGCGCCCGCGCTGGCCACGCTGCGCCAGGCCCCTGAGTTGCACCGCAAGCTCGATCAGCAACTGCAGCACATGCAGCGCCTGCAGGCAGAAGCACAACAACTGCAAGCCCAGCCACAAACCTCGCCCAGCGATGCCGTGGGTGCGCTGCGCACCGCGCTGACGCAGCGCCTGGGCACTGCCGCGCAAATGAACGTGCTGGGTGACCGCGTGACGGTCACGCTCAAGGCCGCCCCTGCCGATGCCACTGCCGAATGGCTGGCCCTGGCGCGCACCAATGCGCGGGCCGTGACGGTGGAGGCGCGGCTGACGCGCAGCAACGCCGCAGCGCCCTCCAATGCCGGCCCGGCCACACTGGGCAATGCCGCCACCCCTGCTGCCCCGCGCTGGGACGGCACCGTGGTGCTGGCCCTGCCCGCCCGTTAATTTCTCACTCGCCCAGCCAACGCCCTACGCCGTGTTCAACCGCACCCGATCCAGCCCCCGTTCTGCCGATGCAGCCCCTCGCGGCAAGGCACGGTCGCGCTCGCGCGCACTGCCGATGGCAGCGGCGCGTGCACCCTGGGGCTGGGCCGTGGCGGGTGCCTTGGCGGGGGTGTTGCCCGCCATCGTCGCGTTCGCGCCAGCGCAGTGGCTGACGCAGCGCCTGGGGGCCGCCACGGGCGGACAGGTGCAACTGACCCAGGCCCGCGGCACCGTCTGGACTGGATCGGCCCAACTCGTCTTGACCGGCGGCGGCGCCAGCCAGGACAGCGCAGCCCTGCCCGGCAGGCTGGAGTGGCAATTGCGCCCGTCTTGGAACGGCCTGCGGCTCCAGCTTAACGCCACCTGCTGCACTCCACTGCCCCTGCTGGCACAGGTTCGTGTGCAACTGGGGCAGGTGCGCGTGGCGCTGCAAGACAGCCGCAGCCAATGGCCCGCTGCCGTGCTGGCAGGTCTGGGCACGCCGTGGAACACCCTGCAACCACAAGGGCAGCTGATGCTGCAGACCCAGGGGCTGGAGGCCGTCTGGTCCGCCGGCCGCATGGCCCTGGCCGGGCGCGCCCAGCTTGACGCCATGTCCATGTCATCGCGACTATCGACTTTGCGACCCATGGGCAGTTACCGGCTGGAGCTGACGGGCGGCGAAGTGCCAGCCCTGGCCCTCAGCACCTTGCAGGGGCCGTTGCAACTGACGGGCAGCGGCCAATGGGTGAGCCAGCGCCTGCGCTTTGCGGGCGAAGCCTCTGCCGCGCCAGACCGCGAAGCGGCACTGGCCAATCTCCTGAATATCATCGGGCGGCGCAGCGGCGCACGCTCCCTCATCACCGTGGGTTGACCCTATGACGACTTCCATCCTTTCGCCACGCCTGCGTTTTGCTATGAATAGAATAGCTGTCAGCGCTTTCCTGGCGTGCCTTAGCGGCCAAATTCATGCACAAACTGCGGTAGGCACGGGCACCAGCAGCGTGCGCGCCGGGGAGCCGGTCACGCTCAACTTCGCCAATGCCGAGATCGAAGCCGTGGCCCGCACCATGGCCACCATCACCGGGCGCAACGTGGTGGTGGACCCCCGCGTCAAAGGCCAGCTCACGCTGATCACCGAACGGGCGGTGCCGCCCATGGCCGCGTTCCAGCAATTCCTGGCGGCGCTGCGCCTGCAAGGTTTCACAGTGGTGGAGTCTGCAGGTTTGTACAAGGTGGTGCCGGAAGCCGATGCCAAGCTGCAAGGCGGCAGCGTGAGCGTGTCGCAGGGCGGTGCCACGGGAGGGCCTGCCGGTGGGCAGATCGTCACGCAGATCTTCAAGCTGAACTTTGAAAACGCAGCCAATCTGGTGCCGGTGCTGCGCCCGCTGATCAGTCCCAACAACACCATCAACGTGAACCCCGGCAACAACTCGCTGGTGATCACCGACTATGCCGACAACCTGCAGCGCCTGGCGCGCATCGTGGCGGCCATGGATGTGTCCAACGCCACCGACGTGGAGGTGATTCCACTGCGCAATGCGATTGCCGCCGATTTGGTGCCGCTGGTGTCGCGCCTGATTGATGGCGGCAGCAACGGCGCAGCGCCAGGTGCTGTGCAGGGGCAAACCGACAACGCCTTCAAGACCACGCTGCTGGCCGAGCCCCGCAGCAATTCGCTGATTCTCCGGGCTGCCAACCCTGCCCGCGTGGCCATGGTGCGTTCGCTGGTCGAGAAGCTGGACCAGCCGCCAGCACCCGGCAGCAGCGCATCCACCGGCAACATCCACGTGGTGTACCTGAAGAATGCCGACGCCACCAAACTGGCCACCACCCTGCGTGCGGCCATGTCCAGCGCCAGCGGCGCGGCCGCCACGAGCACAGGCGGCAATGGCTCGTCCACGCCCAGCACCACCACCGGCATCACCAACACATCGATGCTGGGCAGCGGCACCAGCAGCAGTTCCGCAGGCCTGGGCTCTGGCACCGCTCTGGGGGCTGGAGCCAACAGCAGCAATACCAACAGCAACCAGCCCTCCACCGGCGGGCAGATCCAGGCCGACCCGACCACCAACTCGCTCATCATCAGCGCGCCCGAGCCCCAATACCGCCAGCTGCGCGCAGTGATCGACAAGCTGGACGGCCGCCGGGCGCAGGTGCTGGTGGAAAGCCTGATTGTGGAAGTGTCGGCCAGCAAGCTCGCGCAGTTTGGCATTCAGTGGCAAGGCACCATCGGTGCGGGCAACAACGGCACGGTGGGCGTGATCGGCACCAACTCGGGCACAGCAGGCGCCAACATCCTGGGCGCGACAGCGGCCATTGCCTCGGGCAACGCCACCACCATCGCTACCGCCGTTGGCTCGCTGGGCGGCGGGCTCAACATGGCGCTGGCACCCCGCATCAACGGCCAGTACTACCTGGGCGCGCTGGCCAACTTCCTGCAAAACAGCGGCGATGCCAACGTGCTCTCCACCCCCAACCTGATGACGCTGGACAACGAGGAAGCCAAGATCGTGATCGGCAACAACGTGCCGTTCGTCACGGGCTCCTACGCCAACACCGGCGGCAATTCTGGTGCGGTGAACCCGTTCAACACGGTGGAGCGCAAGGACGTGGGCCTGATGCTGCGCGTGCGCCCCCAGATCAGCGAAAACGGCACGGTGAAGATGTCGATCTACCAGGAGGTGTCGAAGATCGACGCCGCCACGCTGAAGGACACCAATGGCCCCACCACCAGCAAGCGCTCCATCGAGTCGAACGTGGTGGTGGACGACGGCAACATCATCGTGATTGGCGGTCTGCTGGAAGACAGCTACTCGCAAGCCGAGGACAAGGTGCCGGTGATGGGTGACATCCCCGTGGTGGGTGCGCTGTTCCGCAGCGAGAACCGCTCGCGCAAGAAGACCAACCTGATGGTGTTCCTGCGCCCCGTGGTGGTGCGCGACTCCATGACCAGCGATGCGCTGATGACCGACCGCTACGAAGCCATTCGCGCGCTGCAGCAAGTGGTGCAGCCTGACAACAACCTGGTGATGCGTTCGGTGTCAGGCGCCCCCATCCTGCCACCGCTGGAGCCCCGCGCAATGCCAGCAGCAGAGCCTGCACTGCAGCCCGCCCCTGTTCCCGCTGCGGCACAGCCGCCCGCGCCCATGCCGCCACAAACGGCTGTGCCTGCGGCCCTTGCGGCACCAGCACCTGTCGTGGCGACATTGCCGCCCGCAGCGGAAGCGGAACCAGCTGAAGCCGCCCCATCGCCAGCGCCTGCCAATGCACTGCAGCCCTCTTATTTCGTGAACGTTGGCATTTTTTCCAACGGCAAGACGACGCGCGACACCGTGGCCAAGCTGCGCAAAGCAGACTTGCCCGTGAATGTGCAGGCCGTGAACACCAACCGTGGTTCGCGCACCCGCGTGCGGGTGGGGCCCTTCAACACATTGAAGGCGGCCGACAAGGCAGCGGTATCGGTGCGGGCGCTGGCGCTCGAAGCCGACGTGATCCGCCAGTGAGGCACAGGCTCACCTTTTTGGCCCTTTTACCCCTCCGATAGAACCGCTGATCGACACGCCATGCGCCACCCCCTGCCCTATGCCTTTGCCCGCTCATCACAGCTTCTGCTGGAGGATGATGGGCAACAGCTTGTTCTCTGGCATGGCCCTGCGCCCGACGTGACCGCGCTGTCGGAGGTCTTGCGCAAGCACAAGGTGAGGCACCTGCTGTCGCTGGACGCTACCAGCCTGGCGCAGCGCATCAGCGCCGCCTACGCGCAGGGAGAATCGAGCGCTGCCACGGTGGTGAGCGAGGTCGAGAGCGATGCCGACCTCTCACGCATGATGCAGGACCTGCCTGCGGTGGAAGACCTGCTGGAAACCGCAGACGACGCGCCCATCATCCGCATGCTCAACGCCCTGCTGACGCAGGCCGCGCGCGATGGGGCGAGCGACATCCACATCGAGCCGTACGAGCGCCACAGCAGCGTGCGCTTTCGCGTGGACGGCACGCTGCGTGAAGTGGTGCAGCCCAACCGCGCGCTGCATGCGGCCCTGATCTCGCGCCTGAAGATCATGGCGGACCTGGATATTTCGGAAAAGCGCCTGCCGCAAGACGGCCGCATCAGCCTGCGCCTGGGCACGCGCGCCATCGACGTGCGCGTATCCACCTTGCCCAGCGCCCATGGCGAGCGCGCCGTGCTGCGCCTGTTGGACAAGAGCGAGAACAAGATCAGCCTGGAAGCCGTGGGCATGCAGGGCGAAACCCTGCGCCGCTTTGAGGGGCTGATCAGCCAGCCGCACGGCATCATTTTGGTGACAGGGCCCACAGGCTCGGGCAAAACCACCACGCTGTACGCTGGCCTGGGCCGCCTGGACGCCACGCGCAACAACATCATGACGGTGGAAGACCCGATTGAGTACGAGTTGCCCGGCGTGGGCCAGACGCAGGTGAACAGCAAGATCGACCTGACGTTTGCCAAGGCCTTGCGCGCCATCCTGCGCCAAGACCCGGACATCATCATGATCGGTGAGATTCGCGACTTCGAAACCGCGCAGATCGCCATCCAGGCCTCTCTCACCGGTCACCTGGTGCTGGCCACGCTGCACACCAACGATGCGGCCAGCGCCGTGACGCGCTTGATCGACATGGGGGTGGAGCCTTTCCTGCTGTCGTCCTCGCTGCTGGGCGTGCTGGCCCAGCGGCTGGTGCGCAAATACTGCGGCAGCTGCCACGGCAAGGGCTGCGAGGCCTGCGGGCACACAGGCTATGCAGGGCGCACCGGGGTGTTTGAGTTGCTGGTGACGGACGATGCCATCCGCGCTCAGATCCACGCCCAGGCGTCAGAGGCCGAAATTCGCACCGCAGCCCTGGCTGCTGGCATGACGCTGATGCGCGAGGACGGAGAGCGGCTGATTGCTGCAGGCATCACCAGCCGCGAGGAAGTGCTGCGAGTCACCAGGGATTGAGCACCGCAGCAGGTGAAGGAGCCCCACCGCTCAGGTGAAGCAAACCGGCCCTAACCCAGGGCCCTGGGTCAGGCCAGTCGGGGCACTGCTTGCCCCAGCAAGGCTGTAGGAGCATCGTGGCTGTAGCCATCATCCTCATGCCGACTCAGACGCATACCCTCTGCAGGCAACTTGAACTGAGCCACCGCACGCGTGAGCTGCACGGCCTGTTCACGCAACGATTCGGAGGCCGCGGTCGATTCCTCGACCAGCGCCGCGTTCTGCTGAGTCATGTTGTCCAGCTGGCTCACCGACTGGCTGATTTGCGCCACGTTGTCGCTTTGCTCAGAAGACGCTGCGGTGATCTCTTCGATGATGCCGGACACGCGGCGCACGCTGCTCACGATCTCTGTCATCGTCTCCCCCGCCTGGCTCACCAGGCGCGAGCCATCTTCAACGCGTTCCACAGACGATCCGATCAGGCCCTTGATTTCCTTGGCCGCTTCGGCGCTGCGCTGGGCAAGACTGCGCACCTCGCTGGCCACAACCGCAAAACCGCGCCCCTGCTCGCCCGCGCGGGCTGCTTCCACGGCCGCGTTGAGCGCCAGAATGTTGGTCTGGAAAGCAATGGAATCGATCACGCCGGTGATGTCGGCAATCTTGCGCGAGCTGGCGGTGATCTGGTCCATGGTGGTCACCACCTGCGACACCACGGCGCCACCACGGGCCGCCACTTGAGCGGCAGACGATGCAAAGTCGCTGGCCTGGCGTGAAGACTGGGCGCTTTGCTGGATGGTGCCTGTCAGCACTTCCATGGACGAGGCGGCCTCCTCCAGGTTGGCTGCAGTCTGCTCAGTGCGTTGGCTCAGGTCGTGGTTGCCAGTGGCAATTTCCGAGCTGGCGGTAGAAATGTTGCTGGCAGCCTCTTGCACCTGGTGCACCAGCCCGCGCAGCGCATCCTGCATGCGGGCCATTGCTCCCACCAGTTGCCCGACTTCATCGCTGGAAGTCACTTGCACATCACGCGAGAGGTCACCACCCGCGATGCGCTCGGCCAATTCACTCGCTTGCGAGATCGACTGGGTGATGGAACGCACGCTGAAGAACGTTAGCGGAATCAGCACGGCCAGCGCCAGCAGCAGAGCCCCGCCAATCATTCCAGACATGGTGGAAGCCAGTACGTCCACACCCTGGCGGGCTTCGTCCATCTTCTTGCGGGCGTCCATGGCGAGGTCGAACAGCAGTTTGTCGCTGGCCTCCATGTGCTTCTTGTATTTCTCGGCATAAGCGCCGCCCACTGCACCATCGATCTGCGCACGCTCGATCTGCTCGAACACGGGCGAAATGCCGGCCTCGTACTCTTTCACTTCGGCCAAGGCCTTGTCGATGGCTTCTGCAAAGCTCGCATCGCCCGCCTGCACCTTGCGCACATCGACCATACCCTTGTTCAGGTTTTGCAGCGACTTCTTCCACAAGTCCCGCCCATTCGACACTTCAATCGTGTTGTTGAAGTTGATGATGATGTCTTTTTCAGCGCGGCGCAGATCCCCCAAAGTGGTTCGCAACTCGCCCATGTCGGTCATGGTCTGCACCCTTTGGGTGAACAGCACTTCCAGCGTGTTACGGGTCCGCTCCAGCGCCAGATACCCCATTGCACCGATCACGACCAGCAAGACCAAAGAGAAGACAGTACCGAAATAAAGGCGGGTGCGAATGGAGAGTCGATTCAGAGCGTTCATGGCGCTTCCTTGCACTTTTTAACAAATCGACTACGGGATAGCAACTTTGGCGCCATTGAGATGTAGCGTTTGCCCTAGACGCCATGGCACGCTGGTGGGCAGTGTCTGCCGCCCCTGAAAATAGAGTCCTCATGGGACGAGCCACGCCAGGCTGACACTGCAGACCACCCATGCCAATCGCTTGAGCAAACCCCCAAGGCAGGCAGCCCTGGGGCGAGTGAAAACCTGAGCGCGACTGTAGATGCCACGGCCGTCGCGCTCCAGAGGGTATTCACCCGTGACCCCGCCTTGAACAGGGAAATGCCCAACCCATTAGCGCTGCTTATTCAGCTTTCAGCGGCACATACAACTGCCCGCCATTGCGCTGGAATTCCACCGCTTTGACCTGCATGCCTTGTGCCAGCGCGTTCTGCTCATCCAGCCCCTTCTGCGCGGCAAAGTCGCGCACTTCCTGGGTGATCTTCATCGAGCAGAACTTAGGCCCGCACATGGAACAGAAATGCGCCACCTTGGCCGAGTCCTTGGGCAGGGTTTCGTCGTGGTATTCCTTGGCCGTCTCGGGGTCCAGGCCCAGATTGAACTGGTCCTGCCAACGGAAGTCGAAGCGCGCCTGGCTCAGCGCATCGTCGCGCGCGCGGGCACCGGGGTGGCCCTTGGCCACATCGGCGGCGTGCGCGGCGATCTTGTAGGCAATGATGCCCTGCTTCACATCGTCACGGTCAGGCAGGCCCAGGTGCTCCTTGGGCGTGACGTAGCACAGCATGGCCGTGCCCATCCAGCCGATCATGGCCGCGCCTATGGCGCTGGCAATGTGGTCGTAGCCAGGCGCGATGTCGATGGTCAGCGGGCCCAGGGTGTAGAACGGCGCCTCGTGGCAGGTCTTGAGCTGCTCGGTCATGTTGGCCTGGATCATGTGCATGGGCACATGGCCGGGGCCTTCGATCATGGTCTGCACGTCGTGCTTCCAGGCCACCTGGGTCAGCTCTCCCAGGGTGTGCAGTTCGGCAAACTGGGCCTCGTCGTTGGCGTCCGATGCGCAGCCGGGGCGCAGGCCGTCGCCCAGGCTGAACGACACGTCGTACGCCTTCATGATGTCGCAGATGTCTTCGAAGTGCTCGTACAGAAAGCTCTCGCGGTGGTGCGCCATGCACCACTTGGCCATGATGGAGCCGCCACGCGAGACGATGCCCGTGCGCCGCTGCGCCGTGAGGTGGATGTAGGCCAGGCGCACACCCGCGTGGATGGTGAAGTAGTCCACGCCCTGCTCGGCCTGTTCGATCAGCGTGTCGCGGAAGATTTCCCAGGTCAGGTCTTCGGCCACGCCGCCCACCTTCTCGAGCGCCTGGTAGATGGGCACCGTGCCAATCGGCACGGGCGAGTTGCGCACGATCCAGTCGCGTGTGGTGTGGATGTTCTTGCCGGTCGAGAGATCCATCACGTTGTCGGCGCCCCAGCGGATGGCCCACACCAGCTTTTCCACTTCTTCTTCGATGCTCGACGTGACGGCCGAGTTGCCGATGTTGGCGTTGATCTTGACCAGGAAGTTGCGGCCAATCGCCATCGGCTCCACCTCGGGGTGGTTGATGTTGGCGGGGATGATGGCGCGGCCCCGGGCCACTTCGTCGCGCACGAATTCGGGGGTGATGATGCGCGGGATGCTCGCACCCAGGGGGTTGCCCATCAGGCGCTTTTCACGGCCTCCGTCGGCCATGTATTGCTCCATCCACTCGCGCTTGCCGTTTTCGCGGAGGGCCACGTATTCCATCTCGGGGGTGATGATGCCCTTCTTGGCGTAGTGCATTTGCGTCACATTGGCGCCTGCCTTGGCACGCAGGGGCTTGCGCTGCAGCGCGGCGGCCTCGGCACGCAGCTGGGCCAGGCGGGTGGCGTCCTCGCTCTTTTGCCCGTCGTCCAGCGCTACGGGCGCGCGGCCTTCGTAGTGCTCCACATCGCCACGGCCGGTGATCCAGCCGCCGCGCACGCTGGCCAAGCCCTTGCGCACGTCAATCAGGGCATCGGGGTCGGTGTAAGGGCCCGAGGTGTCATACACGCTGACCACCTCGCCATTCGTCAAGGCAATGTCGCGCACAGGCACGCGCAGGTCGGCGTGCAGCTGGCCGGGAATGTAGGCCTTGCGCGATGCGGGGAAAGGCTCACGCGTCAGCGCCAGCAGTTCGGCAAATTTCTCGCGGGTGATGGGGTCGGGGGCGTTCATGGTGCAGGTCTCCTGGTTCCGGTAGCGGTGGGTTGTGCTCCGGAATGGACCTGTGCACCCCTCGGGTGCGGCAGCACCTAAGGCAAGCGGTGCCCGCAATGGATGCAGGCACGGGACAAGAAGGTCAGCTCTTCTTCCGCCGGTATGAACCGGATCAAGTTCGTCGGGTTCGCAAGCTCGCCTGAATTTCTTCAGGTCTCTTGCATCTCAGCGCATCAGCACACCCCGGAGCAGGCGCGAGTATAGGCTAGCTCCGTTGTGGTGCTGTGTGGTCAGAGCAATCGCTCGAAGAGAACCACCACAAAGAAGACGACAGCGGCGATGGTCGTCCACTTGAGAATCACCAGCCCCAGCCGTTTGTAGAACGCTTGCCCGGTGCCCACATAAAAACCGAAACACACGGCAGATGCGAGCAACAGGAACAGGGCCAGCCAGCGGACGATCAGCATGACACGTGATTTACCAGGCCCGTGCAGGCTGAGCAAAGCCCGTGGGTGCCTGGCGCTCGTCCTCGAACGTGACCACGTCCCAGGCATCGCGCTGGGCCAGCAACTCACGCAGCAGCAGGTTGTTCATGGCATGGCCCGAGCGGAACGCGCTGTAGGCGGCCAGCAGCGGCTTGCCAATGAGATACAAGTCGCCCATGGCATCCAGTATCTTGTGCTTGACGAATTCATCGTCATAACGCAGACCGTCGCTGTTGAGCACCTTGTAGTCGTCCATCACGATGGCGTTGTCCAGCCCACCGCCCAAGGCCAGACCGTTGGAGCGCATCATCTCCACATCACGGGTGAAGCCAAACGTGCGCGCACGGGCAATGTCACGGCTGTAGTTGCCTTGCCCCAGGTCAAACTCCACCCGCTGGCCGGTGGAGTCCACGGCGGGGTGGTGGAAGTCAATTTCAAAACTGAGCTTGTAGCCGTGGTACGGCGTGAGGCGCGCCCACTTGGCATTGGCGCCTTCGCCCTCGCGCACTTCGACGGGGCGATTGACGCGAATAAAGCGCTTGGGCGCGCGTTGCAACTCGATGCCTGCGCTTTGCAAAAGAAACACGAACGATGCCGAAGAACCGTCCAGAATCGGCACTTCTTCTGCAGTGATGTCCACGTAAAGATTATCGATACCCAGGCCCGCGCAGGCCGACATCAGATGCTCGACGGTGTGCACCTTGGCACCGCCCACCGAAATGGTGGAGGCCAGGCGCGTGTCGGTCACGGCTTCTGCGTTGATCGGGATATCGACCGGCTGCGGCAAATCCACGCGCCGAAAAACGATGCCTGTGTCCGGCTGGGCCGGGCGCAGGGTCAGCTCCACGCGCTGTCCGCTGTGCAATCCCACGCCAACGGCGCGGGTCAAGGTTTTGAGGGTGCGTTGCTGGAGCATCCGGGCATTTTAGTTTCCCAGGCTCCATCGCGCTTGATCGACATCGACCAGCCCTTTCACAGACACGTTTTCCCTGACAGCCAAGTGACCCGATCAGCCCTAGAACCTATGTGGTTACTTATTGTTGCATATCAAGACATCTTCACAGACCTCTGGCATGCCCCCCCGAAACCGCCAAGCGTTGCTACAGCTTTGGAAGCCCCACGGAGACTCACAATGAATAAACTCGGTTTCAAAATGAAGGTGCTGCCCATGCTCGGCACCGCGCTGGTGGCGCTGCTGTTCATGGCCATCACAACGCTACTGCAGGAGCGCTCGCTGATCATCGAATCGCGGCGCGAACAACTGGCCACGGCCGTGCAGTCGGCGCACAGCATCGTGGCAGCCTTCCAGGCCAAGGCCGCCAGCGGTGCCATGAGCCAGGAAGATGCCCAGAAGGCGGCCAAGGATGCGCTGCGGGTCTCCCGCTACGGCGGCCCCGACGGCAAGACCGAGTACTTCTACATCTGGACGCTGGACTCCAAGGGCGTGATGCACCCCATCAAGCCCGAATGGGAAGGCCAGGACATGGCCGGCAAGGTCAAGGACGGTGAAGGCACCGACATCCTCAAGACCATCTCCGACGCGCTCAAGGCGAGCAAAGACGGGCGGGTGTTCGTGCCCACCATGTTTGCGCGGCCGGGCCAGCAGGCGCTGGTGCCCAAGCTGCATTACGTGATTCGCGTGGATGGCTGGAACTGGATGGTGGGCTCGGGGCTGTACACCGACGACATCGACGCCCTGGTGCGCAAGACCCTGCTGGCTGACCTGGTGCTGGTGCTGGTGGTAATGGCGGTGGTGGGCGGTGTGGGCTTCACCGTGGCGCGCTCGGTGCTGCGCCAAATCGGGGGCGAGCCCAGCGAAGCCATCGGCATCATGTCGCAAGTGGCGCAGGGCAACCTGGACACGCAGATTCCCAACGCCTACCCTGGCTCCATGCTCAACGGGCTGGCGCACATGGTGACGTCACTGCGCCGCCTGGTGACAGAAGTGCGGTCGGCCACCGACAGCATTGCCACGGCATCCACCGAAATCGCCCAGGGCAACAACGACCTGGCGCGGCGCACGGAAGACACGGCCAGCAACCTGCAGACCACGGCCAGCAGCATGGAAGAGCTGACCAGCACCGTGAAGCAGACCTCCGACTCGGCCCAGACCGCCAACCAGATGGCGACCTCGGCCGCCGAAGTGGCAGCGCGCGGTGGCCAGGTGGTAGCGCAAGTGGTGTCCACCATGCAGGACATCAACGCCAGCAGCAACAAGATCTCCGACATCATCGGTGTGATCGATGGCATTGCCTTCCAGACCAACATCCTGGCGCTGAATGCGGCGGTGGAAGCTGCGCGCGCTGGCGAACAAGGCCGCGGTTTTGCCGTGGTGGCTGGTGAAGTGCGTAGCCTGGCCCAGCGCAGTGCGGATGCCGCGAAGGAAATCAAGTCGCTGATCAACGCCTCGGTCGAGAAGGTGGAATCTGGCACCGCTCTGGTGGGCAATGCCGGAGCCACCATGAACGAAATCGTGGCCAGCGTGCAGCGCGTGACCGACATCATTGGCGAGATCCGTGCCGCCACATCCGAGCAGAGCCAAGGCATCGAGCAGGTCAACACGGCAGTGAACCAGCTGGATCAGATGACGCAGCAGAACTCGGCCCTGGTGGAGGAATCTTCCGCCGCCGCCGACAGCCTGCGCGAGCAGGCCCTCAAGCTGACCGAAGTCGTCGCGCTGTTCCGCGTGAGCGGCAGCTCGGCCAGCACGCCACGCCCACCCGCTCCACCAGCACCAGCCCGCGCTGCTGCGCCCCGCGCCGCCACAACGCTGCCCAAGGCCAAGTCTCCTGCAGTCACGGCGCGCCCCCCGCCCCCAAGCCAGCAGCGGCGCTGCCGCCCAAGCCCGCCTCTGAAGACTCAGGCGATTGGGAAAGCTTCTGATCGCAAGGCGTTGGCCACCCACAAAAAAGCCCCGGTGACGGCAATGCCGCTCAGTTAAGTCTGAGCGGCATTTTTTTGACGGGATACTGGGTCTTGGTCATACGAACCTCACGCGGATACCGCCTGTGGGATCTGCGAGGCGGCAGCACGAAGCGGCGGATGTTCTTTCTCATGGCCGCAAGCTTGGCCGGGATGGCCCCAGGGGTGTGTGATCCTGAACTCCACAGCCACTCATCCACGATGTAGCGCAGCGCCGTGATGAAGCTGATGCGACAGGGCTGCACTTTGGCCTCGTCTGCGATGCGCGTGATCTCCAAGCGGATCAGGTTGTACATCAGCAAGGTTGCCCACAGCTCTTGCTTGACCCCATCGGGTTGCTGGCTGCGCAACGTCATCGCCTGGCCCAGCATGTCCGTCTTCATCTCTCCATAGGCCAGCTCAATCTCCCAGCGTTCGTGGTACAGCGCGAACACCTCCTCGGCCTTGTAGCGTGCCGGATCCATCAGGGACGTGAACAAGGTTCTGGGTTTGCCATCGAGTTCACGGGTGATGGCGCGCACCTCCCACGTGAGCGGCAAGCCGGGGTCTTTCTTGCGAGCTTGGGGCGAGACCTTCATGCGCAAGCTCACATCGCCAGGGCCATGCGTTTGCACCACCTCGCCCCTGAGTCCGGCACGCGCAGGGATCAGCCAGTGACGTCCCTGGCGGTGTTGCAGCGGCCACAGCAGACTTGCCGAGTAAAACCCTTTGTCCACAATCACCAGCGAGTCAGGCGGCAACTTCGGCCACAAGCGTTCAGCCAATGCGTACTCACTGGTGTCGTAGGCATCCAGGCTGGCATCTACCAATAAACGAGCTCTGGCATCGAGCAAGCAGGCCATGCGCACCAGGGGGAAGGGACTTTGGTGGTCTGCGTGGTTGCGCTGGCAACCAAAGTGCTGGCGGTTGTCTTGTGTGTCGGGGGTACGCCAGACCACGCCATCCAATGCGTACAGCGCCAAGCCTTGCCAGCGGTGGCGAGCGGCCTGCTGGTGCGCCCAATGGGCAGCAGTGTGGCGAAACAGCCATTGCAGGGGCTCACTGCCCAGCCGTTGGCGCGCCTGGCTCAGCGCGCTGGAGCTGATGGGTTCATTGTGCTGCCCAGGCAGTGCCAGCTCCAGTACCTCGGCCACGTTCACGATGGAGCGGTCTCTAAGCAAGGCCACACCCAATACCAGCCAAAGTGCCTGCTCCATGGGCAGTCGCCGCTTGCGCAGCGTGGCTACACCCGTCATCTGCAAGGCCTGTTCAATCCACTGCTGGGGTATGTTGCTTTGAACGACACCCCATTGTTCGGGGCTCGCAAACTCATGGGTATCGTTCAGGTACTCTTGCAGCAGCATTGGCTATCGCTTGACCTCTATGGCCAAAGCTCAATTGATCAAGCCTGCACTGTACAAACAACAAAGACCCCGAAGGGCCTTTGCTTAACTTACTGGCATTGCCCGGTGACGGGGCTTTTTTGTGGGCAATGCAGAACGGGTACAACGCTATTAATTACATAGCTGCTTGCGCTTATTTCATAAGACTTTTTAGGCTTAAAACCCTCAAAGCCCTGCAAATAAAGCGTAATCAGCTCTCTTTTTCATAGCACTCCTGTGACTGCGCGGCCCTGAGTTTCTGGTGGGCAGCCAGGGGCGCATAGCCATGCGCCCCGGCCGCAAGCCGCCTCAGTCAGCCTGCTTGCGCAGGAACGCGGGGATTTCCAGATCGTCCATGCCACCGGACGACAGCGCGTCCACACGGGCTGCGGCCTGGGTGCGGTTGGTACGCCACACACTGGGCACCGACATGCTGCCGTAGTCCGCCGCCTGTGCACCACCGGCCACGCCGACCGCACCGCCCACGGCGCCCATGGCACCGGCCACAGGCATCTGGTAGGCGATGTTGTCGGTGCCGGTACGCAGGCCACCCTGCACCACCGAAATGGGCTGGCGGCGTGCGTTGGGGCGCGACAGGCCGGTAGCCACCACCGTGACGCGAATCTCATCGCCCAGGCTGTCGTCGTAGGCGGCGCCGTAGATGACATGTGCGTCGGGCGAAGCGTAGGCGTTGATGGTGCTCATGGCCAGGCGCGACTCGGACAGCTTGAGGCTGCCCTTGCTGGCCGTGACCAGCACCAGCACGCCCTTGGCGCCCGACAGGTCGATGCCTTCGAGCAGTGGGCAGGCTACGGCCTGCTCGGCAGCGATGCGGGCGCGGTCAGGGCCGCTGGCGGTAGCCGTGCCCATCATGGCCTTGCCGGGCTCGCTCATCACGGTGCGCACGTCTTCAAAGTCGACGTTCACATGGCCGTATTCATTGATGATTTCGGCAATGCCGCCCACGGCGTTCTTGAGCACGTCGTTGGCGTGGGCAAAGGCTTCGTCCTGGGTGATGTCATCGCCCAGCACTTCGAGCAGCTTTTCGTTCAGCACGACGATCAGCGAATCAACGTTGGCTTCCAGCTCGGCCAGGCCGTTGTCGGCGTTTTGCATGCGGCGGCCACCTTCCCAGTCGAAAGGCTTGGTCACCACGCCCACCGTGAGGATGCCCATTTCCTTGGCCACGCGAGCGATCACAGGGGCTGCGCCCGTGCCCGTGCCGCCACCCATACCAGCGGTGATGAACAGCATGTGCGCGCCATCAATGGCGGCGCGGATGTCTTCCACGGCCGCTTCTGCGGCATCACGGCCCTTGTCGGGCTTGCTGCCAGCGCCCAGGCCGCTGCCGCCGAGCTGGATGATGCGGTGGGCCGAGCTGCGGGTAAGGGCCTGCGCGTCGGTGTTGGCGCAAACGAATTCCACGCCCTGCACGCTGCGGGCAATCATGTGCTCAACGGCGTTGCTGCCGCCACCGCCCACGCCGATCACCTTGATCTGGGTGCCCTGGTTGAATTCTTCGGCTTCGATCATTTCGATGGACATCTGGGAGCTCCTGTTTCTTTACGGGTATGGATTTGCCAATGAATGAATGGGGTCAACTTCGCGGGTGGTGAGCCTGGCGGTCCGGTACATCGCCATCGCTCACGGTGGCGCAGGTGAGGGCTTTCCCGGGCGAGGGTCGTGGGGAAGTGCTGCATCAGAAATTCCCCACGATGAAGTCTTTGAAACGGCCAAACGCGGTCTTCACAGAGCCGCTCTTTTGCGCCACCTTGAAGCCGCGCAGACGGGCCAGGCGGGCCTCTTCGAGCAGGCCCATCACGGTGGCAGCACGGGGCTGGGCCACCATGTCGGCCAGTGCGCTGGAATACTTGGGCATGCCACGGCGCACGGGCTTGAGGAAGATATCTTCGCCCAGTTCGATCATGCCGGGCATCACAGAACTGCCGCCAGTGAGAACAATGCCCGAAGACAGCACTTCTTCGTAGCCCGACTCGCGCACCACCTGCTGCACCAGCGAGAAGATTTCTTCGACACGCGGCTCGATCACACCGGCCAGCGCCTGCTTGCTGAGCATGCGGGGGCTGCGGTCGCCCAGGCCTGGCACTTCCACCTGGGCTTCGGGGTCGGCCAGCAACTGCTTGGCGTAGCCGCTTTCGACCTTGATGTCTTCAGCATCTTTGGTGGGCGTGCGCAGCGCCATGGCGATGTCGCTGGTGATGAGGTCGCCCGCAATCGGGATCACCGCCGTGTGGCGAATGGCACCGCCGGTGAAGATGGCCACATCGGTCGTGCCTGCGCCAATGTCCACCACCACCACGCCAAGCTCGCGCTCGTCATCGGTCAGCACGGCCTGGCTGCTGGCCAGGGGGTTGAGCAACAGCTGCTCCACTTCCAGGCCGCAGCGACGCACGCATTTGATGATGTTCTCGGCCGCGCTCTGGGCACCGGTCACGATGTGGATCTTGGCTTCCAGGCGGATGCCGCTCATGCCGATAGGCTCTTTCACGTCTTGCCCGTCGATCACAAACTCTTGTGGCTCCACCAGCAATAGGCGCTGGTCGCTGCTGATGTTGATGGCCTTGGCCGTCTCCACCACACGCGCCACGTCGGCCGCGGTGACTTCCTTGTCCTTCACGGCCACCATGCCGCTCGAATTGAGGCCACGGATATGGCTGCCGGTGATGCCGGTGTAGACGCGCTGGATCTTGCAGTCCGCCATCAGCTCGGCTTCTTTCAAGGCCTGCTGAATGCTCTGCACCGTGGCGTCGATGTTGACCACCACACCGCGCTTGAGACCATTGCTGGGTGCCACACCCAGCCCGGCCAGCTTGAGCTCGCCACTGGGCAGGACTTCGGCGACCACGGCCATGACCTTGGCTGTGCCAATGTCCAGGCCCACCACCACGTCTTTGTATTCTCTTGCCATATCAGTTTCTGCCCTTCATGGTTCTTTTCTGCTGCGCATTGCCTCTGGCGTCACCGGCGCACGGCGGGGGTTGCTTCCACCCCAGCCGTGGTGGTCACCCCCCTCAGCTTCAACGCGTAGCCCCCAACATGTCTCAAATCTGCCGATTCCAGCGCATCCGCCCGCCGCTGGTATTGCGCTGCCACCTGTGCCAGCGTGCGGGCAAAGCGGTGCGTGCGCTGCAGCAGCTCTTGCTCGTCGCCACCGCCCAGTTGCACCACGGCGTTGTTCGCCAGCTTGGCGCGCCAGCCGCCGCGTCCGTTCAACTCCAGCTCTTCCAGCTCCAGCCCCATGGTTTTGAACACCGGGGCCACCACGCCGTACATGGCCAATACCTCTTGCGAACTGCCTTCGGGGCCTGACAGGCGCGGCAGGTCTTCCTGCTCGACATCGCCCACGTTCGCTTCAAATACTTCGCCCTGGCTGTTGACCAGCGCCGAGCCCGACTCCGGGCCCCAATACGCCACAGCGTCGTGCTCTTCCAGCTCTACATGCAGCAGGCCGGGGTATTCGCGGCGCACAGCCGCCTTGCGCACCCAGGGCACCTGCTCGAACGCCTCGCGCGCTGCACGCAAGTCCACCGTGAAAAAGTTGCCCGCCAGCCGGGGCCCCACATTGGCCCGCAGGGTGACAGCGTTGTTGTGCACCAAGTCTCCGTGCACCACGATGCGTGCAATCGCAAAGCCGGGGTAGCGCATCACCCACCAGGCACCCGCTGCCAGCACAAGCAGGGCGCAGCCCACGAACAGGACCGAGGCGGTCATGTTCATGAGCTTGACGTCCAGCGGTGCTGGCATGGCGGCGGTCATGGCTGAATGGCTCCTTCATGGCCAGAGGCAGAGTCCAGCGACGCGGTGGCCAAAATGCCCACGCACAGGTCTTCGTAGCTAAGCCCCGCTGCGCGGGCCGACATGGGCACCAGCGAATGGCCAGTCATGCCGGGCGAGGTGTTGATTTCCAGCAGGAAGGGCTGGCGGTCGCTGGCACGAATCATGATGTCGGCACGTGCCCAGCCCCGGCAACCCAGGGCCCGGAAGGCCTTTTCCACCAGGCGCTGGATGGCGGCTTCCTCATGCGCTGGCAAGCCGCTCGGGCAGTGGTACTGGGTGGTGTCGGTGAAGTACTTGTTCTGGTAGTCGTAGTTGCCCTCGGGCGCCACGATGCGGATCACCGGCAGTGCCTGGGCAGCAGCCCCCTCGCCCAGCACGGGGCAGGTGGTTTCATCGCCTTCGATGAACTGTTCGCACAGCACTTCGGGGTCGTATTGCGAAGCCAGCGCATACGCCTTGGCGCATTGCTCGGCCGAGGTGACCTTGGTCAGCCCGATGGTCGATCCCTCACGCGAGGGCTTGACGATCATGGGGGCGCCCAGCGCCTGCAGCGCCTGCTCGGTTTCCGCTGCGCTGGACACCAGACGCCAGTCGGGGGTGGACAGACCTTCAAAGCGCCAGATGCGCTTGGTCATGATCTTGTCGATGGCAATGCTGGACGCCATCACGCCAGGGCCGGTGTACGGAATGCCCAGCAGCTCGAGCGCGCCCTGCACGGTGCCGTCTTCGCCGTGGCGGCCATGCAGCGCGATGAAACAGCGGGCGTAACCACCGCGCTTGAGTTCGATCAGATCGGTTTCCGAGGGGTCGAACGCATGGGCATCGACACCGCGCGAGCGCAGGGCCTGCAGCACGCCGGTGCCCGACATCAGCGAAACCTCGCGCTCTGCCGAGGAGCCGCCCATCAACACGGCCACCTTGCCCAGGGCCTTCACATCAACATTGGTATTCAATTGCGTCATTGCGCTTTCCCTGCAAGCGGTGCTAGCTCACTATTTTGTAGCAAATCGACCACCTTTCCGGGCACCAACCCTATGGAACCAGCGCCCATGCACATGACAACATCGCCATCGCGTGCGTTGTCGGCAATGGTCTGTGGCAGATCCGCCACGTTGTCCACAAAAAGCGGCTCCACGCGGCCCGCCACGCGCAGCGCGCGGGCGAGAGAACGGCCATCGGCGGCGACCACCGGAGCCTCACCAGCGGCGTACACCTCGGTCAGCAACACCGCGTCGGCACTGCCAATCACCTTCACGAAATCTTCAAAGCAATCGCGTGTGCGGCTGTAGCGGTGGGGCTGGAAGGCCAGCACCAGCCGGCGCCCAGGGAAGGCACCGCGCGCGGCGGCCAGCGTGGCGGCCATCTCGACCGGGTGGTGGCCGTAGTCGTCGATCACGGTGAACTGGCCGCCATCCTTGGCGGGCAGGTTGCCGTAGCTCTGGAAGCGCCGACCCACGCCCTTGAAGCCCGCCAGCGCGCGCTGCACGGCGGCGTCGGGGATGTTCAGCTCCACCGCAATGGCGATGGCCGACAACGCATTGAGCACGTTGTGCTCGCCCGCCAGGTTGAGCACGATGTCCAAGTCCGGCAGCGTGACGCCGTTGCGCCGCTGCACCGTGAAATGCATCTGCCCCGCCTGGGCGCGCACGTTGACGGCACGCACCTGCGCGTCTTCCGAGAAACCGTAGCTGGTCACCGGGCAGGTCACGTGGGGCAAGATCTCGCGCACGGCGGGGCTGTCCACGCACAGCACTGCGGTGCCATAGAACGGCATGCGGTGCAGAAAATCCACAAACGCACCCTTGAGCCGGCCAAAGTCATGGCCGTAGGTTTCCATGTGGTCGGCGTCGATGTTGGTCACCACCGCCATCACCGGCAGCAGGTTCAGGAACGAGGCGTCGGACTCGTCCGCCTCCACCACGATGTAGTCACCGCTGCCCAGCTTGGCATTGGCGCCCGCGCTGTTGAGCTTGCCGCCGATGACGAATGTCGGGTCCAGCCCCGCCTCGGCCAGCACGCTGGTCACCAGGCTGGTGGTGGTGGTCTTGCCATGGGTGCCTGCGATGGCAATGCCCTGCTTCAGGCGCATCAGCTCGGCCAGCATGAGAGCGCGGGGCACCACAGGAATCTTCTTGGCGCGTGCCGCTAGCACCTCGGGGTTGTCAGCGGTGACGGCGGTGGAGGTCACCACGGCGTCGGCACCATCGATGTGCTCCGCGGCGTGGCCCAGGCAGGTCTTGATGCCCAGGCCCTGCAGGCGGCGCAGCGTGGCGCTGTCGGCCAGGTCTGAACCCGAAATGCGGTAACCCAGGTTGAACAGCACTTCGGCAATGCCGCTCATGCCGGCGCCGCCCAGGCCTACAAAGTGAATGTGACGGATGGCATGTTTCATGCCAACTCCTCGCACGCGGCCACCACTTCGCGGGTGGCATTGATTTTTTGCATGTTTTTGGCCTTCTCGGCAATCTCTACAAGCGCTGGGCGCTCTGAATTCAATAGCATCTTGGCCAAGCCCTCGGGGGTCAGGTCGCTTTGCTGCACCAGCCAGCCGCCGCCCGCGCCCACCAGAAACTGGGCGTTGGTGGTCTGGTGGTCGTCCACCGCCGAAGGGAATGGCACAAAGATGGCCGCGGCACCCACAGCGGCAATTTCGGTCACGGTGCTGGCCCCGGCGCGGCAGACGATGATGTCGGCGTGGGCAAACGCACTGGCCGTGTCCTCGATGAAGGGGGTCAGCTCGGCCTGCACGCCAGCGGCCTCGTAATTGGCGCGCAAGGCATCGATCTGCGTCGCCCCGCTTTGGTGGATGACTACGGGGCGTTGCTCGGGCGGAATCAGGGCCAGCGCCTGGGGCACGATCTCGTTGAGCGCCCGGGCGCCCAGGCTGCCGCCCACCACCAGCAGCCGCAGCGGGCCGGTGCGGCCGGCAAAACGCTCTGCCGGTGCCGCCTGGCGCGTGAACGCAGTGCGCAGCGGGTTCCCCACCCACTGGGCCTTCTTGAACACGTTGGGGAAGGCGGTGAACACCCGGTCGGCCACGCCCGCCAGCACCTTGTTGGCCATGCCCGCCACCGAGTTCTGCTCATGCAGCACCAGCGGCTTGCCACACAGCACGCCCATCATCCCGCCCGGGAAGGTGATGTAGCCACCCAGGCCCACCACCACATCGGGCTTGACGCGGCGCACGACCTGCAATGCCTGCCAGAACGCACGCAGCAGGCGCAGCGGCAGCAAGGCCAGCGTGACCAGACCCTTGCCGCGCACGCCAGAAAAATCAATCAGCTCCAGCGCAAAGCCGTGCTGGGGCACGATGCGCGATTCCATGCTCCCGGGCGCGCCCAGCCAGTGCACGCGCCAGCCGCGGGAGCGCAGCTCTTCGGCCACGGCAAGGCCTGGGAAGATGTGGCCGCCAGTGCCACCCGCCATGATGAGTGCAGTCTTCTGGCTCATACGCGGCCTCCGCGCATCGAATGCTTCGCATTCGGCAGCATTGCACGCTGCTGCAGCTTGTTTTGGTGAAACAAGCTCCTCATACGCGGCCTCCGCGCATCGAATGCTTTGCATTCGGCAGCGCTGACGCGCTGCAGTTGCTTGCTTTGATGAAACAAGCTGCTCATACGCGGCCTCCGCGCATGAGCAGCTTGTTTTCATAGTCCACGCGCATCACGATGGCCAGGGCCACCAGGTTGAGCAGGATCGCCGAGCCGCCGAAACTCATCAACGGCAAGGTCAGCCCCTTGGTAGGCAAGGCACCCAGATTCACGCCCATGTTGATGAAGGCCTGAAAGCCGATCCAGATGGCTACGCCCTGCGCGACCAGACCCGAGAAGACACGGTCCAGGGCAATAGCCTGGCGGCCAATGTGCATGATGCGGCGCGTCATCCAGAGGAACAGGACGATGAGCGTGATCACGCCCACCAGGCCAAACTCCTCGCCGATCACGGCCAGCAAAAAGTCGGTGTGTGCTTCGGGCAGCCAGTGCAGCTTTTCCACACTGCCACCCAGCCCCACGCCAAAAACCTCACCGCGCCCGATGGCGATCAGCGAATGCGACAGCTGGTAGCCCTTGCCCAAGGCGTGTTGCTCGCTGAACGGATCGAGGTACGCAAACACGCGCTCACGCCGCCAGGGGGAACTGGCAATCATCAAGGCGAAGGCCCCCACCAGCACGCCAGCAATCAGGAAGAACATGCGGGCGTTGACGCCCCCGAGAAACAGAATGCCCATGGCAATCACCGCCACCACCATGAAGGCGCCCATGTCGGGCTCGGCCAGCAGCAGTACGCCCACGATGCCCACCGCAGCGCCCATGGGTAGCACGGCGCGGAAGAAGCGCTCCTTCACTTCCATCTTGCGCACCATGTAATCGGCGGCGTAGATCAGCACGGCCAGCTTGGCCACCTCAGAAGGCTGAAAGCCAATGGGGCCGATGGACAGCCAGCGACGGGCGCCGTTCACCACCTTGCCCACACCAGGGATGAGCACCGCCACCAGCAACAGCAGCGCGCCCACAAACAGCCAGGGCGCCAGGCGCTCCCACACCTTCATGGGCACCTGAAAAGCCAGCAGCGCCGCCACAAAGCCAAACACCAAGTACATCAGGTGCCGGGTGAGGAAATGGGTGGGGGCGTAGTTGGCAAAGCGCGGATTGTCTGGCAACGCAATGGATGCCGAATACACCATCACCAGCCCCCAGGCCAGCAATGCCACCACCACCCACATCAGCGCATGGTCGTAGCCCAGCACGCTGGCAGGCGTGGTGGTGGACTGGCGGTACTCCGTGCCGCCCACGCGCACGGGCAGCACATCACCGGCCTTGCCTGTCAGGCTGCCAAACCAGCCGCCCAGGCGTGACAGCCAGCCTGTGCCGGATTCGGGGGATGTGTCGGCGGATGCGGACATCACTCGCCCTCCAGGGTTTGGCCTGCGTCTTGCGCCAGGCTGCGCACGGTGTCGCAGAACACGTGCGCGCGGTGTTCGTAGTCTTTGAACATGTCAAAGCTGGCGCAGGCAGGGGACATCAGCACTGCATCGCCCGCGTGCGCACGCTGCGTGGCCAGGGCCACGGCCTGAGGCAGGTCGGGCGCGTCGATCAGGGCCACGCCCGTGTCGGACAAGGCGCTGCGGATCTGCGGGGCATCGCGGCCGATGAGCACCACGGCACGCGCGTACCGCGCCACGGGCGTTGCCAGCGGCGAAAAATCCTGCCCCTTGCCTTCACCACCCAGGATGAGGACGATGCGGCGATCCGCCCCCAGGCCCGTCAACGCGGCCACTGTGGCGCCCACGTTCGTGCCCTTGCTGTCGTCAAAATATTCCACGCCATTGACCAACGCCACAGGCTCCACGCGGTGCGGCTCGCCGCGGTATTCGCGCAGGCCGTACAGCATGGGCGCCAGCGGGCAACCAGCGGCAGAGGCTAAAGCCAGGGCAGCCAGGGCATTGGTGGCGTTGTGCCGACCACGAATGCGCAGGGCATCGGCAGGCATGAGGCGCTGGATGTGCAGTTCTTCCTCCGCCTCGCTGCGGCTGCGCTTGCGGGTTTCGTCGGCTTCCAGCGCGCGCACCAGCCAGGGCATGCCGTTGACGATTTCAATCCCAAAATCGCCCGGCCGGCGCGGCATGTCGGCGCCAAAGGTGACGTGTTCGCGCTGCTGCGGCTTCTGGAGCTTCACCCGCACGGGCGGGGGCAGCATCTGCATCACCTCGGGGTCTTCGCGGTTGAGCACCATGAGGCCCGTCTGGCCAAAAATGCGGGCCTTGGCTGCAGCATAGGCGTTGATGTCGCCGTGCCAGTCGAGGTGATCCTGCGTGATGTTCAGCACCGTGGCGGCCGTAGGCTCAAAGCCAGCCACGCCATCGAGCTGAAAGCTGGACAGCTCCAGCACCCAGGCCTGGGGCAATGTGTCCGCATCGATATGACCTGCCAAGGTGTCAAGCAGCGTAGGGCCGATGTTGCCGGCCACCGCCACGGTTTTGCCAGCACGCTCCACCAGTTGCCCGGTGAGCGATGTGACCGTGGTTTTGCCATTGGTGCCAGTGATGGCCAGCACGCACGGTGCGTAGCCGTGCTGGCTGCGCAGGTAGGCCAGCGCTGCAGCGTACAAGGTCAACTCGCTGCCCGTGACCAGGCCAATCGCCTGGGCTGCCTGGAACACCGGGGCAAACGTGGCCGGGCTCAGGCCAGGAGAACGGTACACCGCATGCAGACCCTTGCCATCGACCAGTGAAGCATCGAAGGGCCCTGCCACAAACCGCACCTGCGGCAGCTCTTGCTGCAGCAAAGCCAGTTGCGGGGGCGCTTCGCGCGTGTCGGCCACCGTGACCTGGGCGCCGCAGCGCACGCACCAGCGGGCCATGGCCAGGCCCGAAGCGCCCAAACCCAGCACCAGCACGTTCTGGCCTTGCATGGGGGCCATGCCTTCGCCGGGACGCCCCTGAGGCTCCAGTTCAGCGGGCTGCGCTTCAGCCACAGGAAGGTCATTGACCACGGGTGCCGCGGCGCCCTCGGGCACATCGCTCGCGCGGACCTCGGCAAAAATCTGGGCGACAAAATCGGCAGCGGCCTTGGCCGCAGAAACAGCAGGCGCCACATAGTTGTCTAGCACCGCCACGCTGGGGGTGGACTCTGCTACGGGTTCGGCACCTTCTGCTGGAGGCTCACCTGCGCTGGGTTGCAGATTGTCGGACGCGGTTGGGTCCGCTGCAGGTTGTTCATCAGGCGCATCCGCCATGGCGCACTCTGCTGCGGGCTGTACGGCCTCGCCGGCAAGGCCAGCGCTGTCAGCAGGCTCGCTCGCTGCGGGCATTTCTTGACGTTCCAACGCAGCTCCCTCCAGTCCGGCAGGCTCAGCCGCGCCCGGCACTTCGGCACCGTGGTTCAGAGAAGAGGAATCCAGCGTATTCATCGCAGTTTCAACGTGGACAGGCCGATGAGGCACAGCAGCATGGTGATGATCCAGAAGCGGATGACCACTTGCGTTTCTTTCCAGCCACTCTTTTCAAAATGGTGGTGCAGCGGCGCCATCTTGAGCAGGCGACGGCCTTCGCCGTAGCGTTTTTTCGTGTACTTGAACCAGGTCACCTGCAGCATCACGGACAGGGCTTCCACCACGAAGATGCCGCCCATGATGGCCAGCACGATTTCCTGGCGCACGATGACGGCGATGGTGCCCAGCGCGCCGCCCAGCGCCAAAGCGCCCACGTCACCCATGAAGACCTGCGCGGGGTGGGCGTTGAACCACAGAAAGGCCAGCCCCGCACCGGCCATGGCCGCACAGAAGATCAACAACTCGCCCGAGCCAGGGATGTGCGGGAAGAACAGGTACTTGGAGTACACCGAGCTGCCGGTGACGTAGGCAAACACGCCCAGGGCCGAGCCCACCATCACCACCGGCATGATGGCCAGGCCATCGAGCCCGTCGGTGAGGTTCACGGCATTGCTGGAGCCCACGATGACCAGGTAGGTCAGGATGACAAAGCCCAGCACACCCAGTGGGTAGCTCACCTCTTTGAAGAAGGGCAGTTGCAAGCCAGCCTTGGGCGGCAAATCGAGCGAGAAACCCGATTGCACCCAGCTCATAAACAGCTCCAGCACCTTGGCGTTGGAGCTTTCCGAAATGCTGAACGCCAAGTACAGGGCCGCCACCAGGCCAATGACCGACTGCCAGAAATACTTCTCGCGCGAGCGCATACCTTCAGGGTCTTTGTTGACGACCTTGCGCCAGTCGTCCACCCACCCAATGGCGCCAAAGCCCAGCGTCACGATGAGCACGATCCAGACAAAACGGTTGGACAGGTCAAACCACAGCAGGGTGGAGATCGCAATCGACAACAGAATCAGCACCCCACCCATGGTGGGCGTGCCGCTTTTGGACAGGTGCGACTGCATGCCGTAGCCCCGAATGGGCTGACCGATCTTGAGCGCCGTGAGCACACGGATCACCTTCGGGCCCGCCACCAGCCCGATCAGCAGCGCTGTCATCGCTGCCATCACGGCGCGAAAGGTAAGGTACTGGAAGACCCGAAAAAAGCCGAACTCGGGCGAGAGCCCCTGCAGCCATTGCGAAAGCATCAGTAGCATGCGATTCCTCCCTGCACCGTGACCTGGTTCATTGCCTGAGTCATCACTGCACGCCCCCTGCGCCTGCTGCGGCGGGCTGTTGTTGTTCTTGTGCGGTGGCGACCATCGCCTCCACCACCTGTTCCATCTTCATGAACCGGGATCCCTTCACCAGCACGCTGCCCACCTGGGGCAGCACCTTGCGCACCGCTGCCAGCAGCGATGCCATGTCTTCAAAATGTTGTGCGGCCGGGCCACAAGCCGCAGCCGCGTGGGCCGACAGCGCGCCCAGCGTGTAGACGTGCGAAATGCCTGCGCTGCGTGCGTGCTCACCCGCTTCTGCATGGAACGCGGGGCCTTGGTTGCCCACTTCGCCCATGTCGCCCATCACCAGCAACTGGGGGGCGGGCAGATCGGCCAGCACGTCGATCGCAGCACGCATCGAATCGGGGTTGGCGTTGTAGCTGTCGTCCACCACGGTGATGCCGCGACCGCCATGGGTGATTTGCAGGGCGCGTGAGCGGCCCTTGACGGGAACAAATGCTTGCAGACCCTGGGCCACGGCCTCCAGCGGCGCGCCGGCTGCCAACGCACAAGCAGCAGCGGCCAAGGCGTTGACAACGTTATGGCGGCCTGCAATGTGCAGCCGAAAGCGCACTGCGCCCGCAGGGGCGGCCACAGCCACGCTCCAGGCCCCTTTCTCCCAACGGGCCTGCGTGCACTGCACATCGCCGCCTTCACCAAAGGTGATGCAGCGGCGCCCACCCGCCAATTGGCGCCACAACGGTGTGTAAGTGTCTTGTGCCGGGAACACGGCCACCCCGTCGGCAGGCAGGGCGGTCAGCACGGAGCCGTTTTCTTCCGCCACCGCCTGCACGGTGTGCATGAACTCCAGGTGTTCGCGCTGGGCGTTGTTGACCAGGGCCACCGTGGGTTGGGCCATGGCCGCCAGCGTGGCAATTTCGCCGGGGTGGTTCATGCCCAGCTCGATCACGGCAGCCTCGTGGGCAGCGGTGAGGCGCAGCAGCATCAGCGGCACGCCGATGTCGTTGTTGAAGTTGCCCTGCGTGGCAAAGGCCGCCTCGCCCTTCCAGGCCCGCAGGATGGAGGCAATCATCTGCGTGACGGTGGTCTTGCCGTTGCTACCCGTCACGCCGATCAGCGGCAAAGTGAACTGGGCGCGCCAGCCTGCCGCGAGGGCGCCAAACGCAGCCAGAGTGTCTGGCACTTCAATGCCGGGCAGCCCCGCCGCTGCCACGCCACCATGCGCCAGGGCGGCCGCAGCGCCGCTGGCCTTGGCTTGGGGCAGGAAGGCGTTGGCGTCAAATCGCTCGCCCTTGAGCGCGACAAACAGGTCGCCGGCTTGCAAGGTGCGGGTGTCGGTGTGCACACGGGCCAGGGGCGTGGCGCCATCACCCACCAGGTGGGCGCTGGGGATGCGCTGACGGACAAAGCCCAAGGCCTGTTGAAGTGTCATCATGCCCATGTGCTGCCTCCGCGGGCCTGCAGCACTGCACGCGCCTGGGCCATGTCTGAAAACGGGCGGCGCACGCCCGCCACCTCTTGGTAATCCTCGTGCCCCTTACCAGCAATCAGCACCACATCCGCGGGGTCGGCCTCGTTCAATGCCAGGGCGATGGCGGCGGCGCGATCGGGCTCCACCCGCACGGTTTCGCCGGCAATGGTGCCCTGCAAAATCTGGCGCAGGATGTGGGCGGGGTCTTCGCTGCGGGGGTTGTCGCTGGTGGCCACCACCCAGTCGGCATGGTGCTGGGCTGCGGCGCCCATCAGTGGGCGTTTGGTGGCATCACGATCCCCTCCGCAGCCGAAAACGCACCACAGCTGCCCACCGCGCTGCTGCGCCAGGGGGCGCAATGCTTGCAGCGCTTTTTCCAGAGCATCGGGCGTGTGGGCATAGTCCACGGCCACCAGGGGCTGGCCGGGCAGCGCCAGTTGCTCCATGCGGCCGGGCACAGGGCTAAGCTGTGCGCAGGCGTGCACGGCATCCGCCAGCGGCACCCCCAGGCTGCGCAGCGTGGCCACCACGCCCAGCAGATTGAGCACGTTGTAATGGCCCACCACGCGGGATTGCAGCAGGTGCTGCTCCGCCCCTTCGACCACCAGCCACTGCAGGCCTTGCGTACCGGCGGCAATGTCACGTGCGGCAATGCGTGCTTCGCCCGCAGCAGACACACTCCACACGTCCAAAGCACTGGCACCGCTGCGCTGAAGCAGCTCAGCGTGCAACTGCGCCCCGTGGGGGTCGTCGATGTTCACTACTGCGGTGCGCAACCCAGGCCAGTCGAACAAGGCCCGTTTGGCCAGCCAGTAGTCGGCCATGGAGCCGTGGTAGTCCAGATGGTCCTGCGTGAAGTTGGTGAACACGCCCACGCGGATCTGGGTGCCCGCCAGGCGGTGCTCCGCCAAGCCAATGGATGACGCTTCGATCGCACAGGCTGCCAAGCCTTGGTCGGTAAACTGGCGGAAGGCCCGGTGCAGGCGCACGGGGTCGGGAGTGGTCATGCCAGTGGTGAGCAGAGAGGGCGGAACACCCACACCCAAAGTACCCACTACCGCACAACCAGCAAGCGCAGGCAGCTCATTTTTTGATAGCAAATTCAAGGCTTCTGCCAACCACCAGGTGCTGCTGGTCTTGCCATTGGTGCCCGTCACGGCCAGCACCTGCAGGGCGTGGGACGGGTCATGAAACCATTGGGATGCCATCTCGCCCGTGGCGGCCTTGAGTCCAGCAAACGCGGCGATGGGCGCAGCTGCCGGAAAGACAAAGTCCTGCACGCCCTGGGCTTCGACCAAGCAGGCCGCAGCACCGCGCTGAAGCGCATCTGCCACATGGGCGCGGCCATCGGTGGCAGCACCGGGCCAGGCGATGAAGCCGTCTCCCGGCTGCACACTGCGGCTGTCCGTCTGCAAAGTACCCGTGACGCGCGCGCGCAGCCACGCCACGGCTTCAGCCGCCTGGTGCAGGGTGGTCAAGGGGGCTGTCACAGCGACTCCTCCACCGGGTTGGCCACGATCTGGGGTTTGACGGCCATGTCGGGCTGCACATTCATCATGCGCAGGGTTTGCTGCACCACCTCGCTGAACACCGGGGCGGCCACCAGGCCGCCGTAGACCTGCCCTGCGCTGGGCTCATCCACCATCACGGCCACGATGATGCGGGGCTTGTCGACGGGGGCCAAGCCGGTGAACCATGCGCGGTATTTGCCGGCGGCGTAGCTCTTGCCCACCTGCTTGCGGGCCGTGCCCGACTTGCCACCCACCGAGTACCCCACCGTCTGGGCCTTCTGGCCCGTGCCGCCGGGGCCTGCCGCCATCTGCAGCATCTTGCGCACTTGGTCGGCGGTGCGCTCAGAAAAAACGGGAACGCCCACAGCGGGCTCATCGGTCTTGAGCAGCGTGGCAGGAATCACGCGCCCGCCGTTGGCAAACACGGTGTACGAGCGGGCCATCTGGAACAGGCTGGCCGACAGGCCGTAGCCGTAGGACATGGTGGCCTGCTCCACCGGGCGCCAGGTTTTGTAGGGGCGCAAGCGCCCACTGATGGCGCCGGGAAAGCCGATCTGCGGCTTCTGCCCAAAGCCAGCGGCCGAGAAGGTTTCCCACATCTCTTTGGCGGGCATTTGCATGGCGAGCTTGGTGGTGCCCACGTTGCTGGACTTCTGGATCACGCCTTCAACGGTGAGCGCGCCGTAGTTGTGCGTGTCGGAAATGGTGGAGCCAGTGATGTTGATGCGCCCTGGGGAGGTGTCGATCACGGTTTCAGGCTTGACGCGGCCAGACTCCAGCGCAAGGCCAATGGTGAAAGGCTTCATGGTCGAGCCGGGCTCAAACACGTCGGTGAGCGCGCGGTTGCGCAGCTGCTCGCCGGTCAGGTTCTGGCGCTTGTCGGGCACGTAGCTGGGGTAGTTGGCCAGGGCCAGCAGCTCGCCGGTGTGAGCGTCCATCACCACCACGCTGCCCGCCTTGGCCTTGTGCAGCGCCACCTGGTCGCGCAATTTTTGGTAGGCGAAGAACTGCACCTTGCTGTCGATGGACAGCTGCATGTCTTTTCCGTCGATGGGTGGAATGGTCTCGCCCACGCCCTCGACCACGCGACCCAGGCGGTCCTTGATCACGCGGCGTGAGCCAGGCTTGCCAGCCAGCTGGCTGTTGAAGGCCAGCTCCATGCCTTCCTGCCCTTTGTCTTCCACATTGGTGAAGCCAACGATATGGGCTGCCGCTTCACCCTCGGGGTACTGGCGCTTGTATTCCTTGCGCTGGTAGATGCCCTTGATGTCGAGTGCCGCAATCTTCTGGCCCACATCCCAGTCCAGTTGGCGCTTCACCCAGACGAAGGTCTTGTCTTCGTCGGAGAGCTTGGCCATCAGGTCGGCAAAAGGCATTTCCATCAGCTTGGCCAGCTGGCGCAGCTTGGCCTTGACCTCGGGCTTTTCGTGCTCCACGTCTTCAGGAATCGCCCAGATGCTGGCAGCGGGCACGCTGGACGCCAGGATCAGCCCGTTGCGGTCCAGAATCTTGCCGCGGTTGGCGGGCAGCTCCAGCGTGCGGGCAAAGCGCACCTCGCCTTGCCGCTGAAAAAAATCATTGCCAAACACCTGCACATAGGCTGCGCGGGCGCCCAGGCCCACAAAGCCCAGCCCGATCATCGCCACGATGAACTTGCTGCGCCAGACGGGCGTCTTGCTCGCCAGCAACGGGCTGGAGGTGTAGAGCACGCTGCGGCTCATCGCGCGCCCTCCCCAGGTTTTGTCTTCGCGCTGGCAGCTGCTGCCTCTGCCCCGGCCGGGTCACCCACATACTGCGTGATGGCCGGCGTGGCTGTGCGCATGTTCAGCTGGGCGCGGGCCATCTTTTCCACGCGCAGCGGCGTGGCCTGCGCGCGTTTTTCCACTTGCAGTCGCTGGTGCTCTGTATCCAGGCGGCGCGCTTCGGCCACCGCGCGGTCCAGTTCGGTGAACAGGCGGCGCGACTGGTATTGGGTATGCACCAGGTACAGGGCACTCACCAGCACCGCCAGCAACAACACCAGGTTCAGGCGCGCCATGGAGCCTCCTGAACGCAGTGCGCGCACACGCACTCACCCCTGCCACACACGGGGGCTGCGGTGTGCAGTGGTGCGCAATGCAAGATCATGCATCCGTCCTTTGTGCGACGCGCATGATGGCGCTGCGTGAGCGGGGATTGGCCGCCACTTCTTGCTCGCTGGGCTTGATGCGATCCAGCGCGATGAGCTTCATGGCTTGCGGCACGGCAAACGGCGCACGGCGGTCAAACACCTCTTTGGAATGCTTGGCGATGAACTGCTTGACGATGCGGTCTTCCAAAGAATGGAAGCTGATCACCACCAACCGCCCACCGGGGCGCAGCACCGACAGGCTGGCCTCTAGGGCCTGCTGCAGCTCTTCAAGCTCAGCGTTGATGAAAATCCGTAGAGCCTGAAATGTGCGCGTTGCAGGGTTCTGGCCCGCCTCGCGGGTCTTGACCGCGCCAGCCACGAGATCGGCAAGCTCGGAGGTGGTGGCAAGGGGGCCCCGTTCCTCGCGCCGAGCAACAATCGCCTTTGCAATGGGGCCAGCAAACCGTTCTTCACCGTATTCACGTATCACCTCCGCAATCTGCCCGACTTCGGCCGTGGCCAGCCACTCGGCCACGCTTTCGCCGCGCGTGGTATCCATGCGCATGTCCAGCGGGCCATCGAAACGGAAACTAAAACCCCGCTCGGGGCTGTCGATCTGGGGCGAACTCACCCCGATGTCCATCAGCACGCCAGAGGCACTGCCCGCAGGCAACTCGCCCAGATGGCGAAAACCTTCATGCCGAATGGAAAAACGCGCATCGGTGATGCGCGCTGCCTCCTGGATGGCTTCGGGGTCTTTGTCGAATGCGACGAGATTCCCCTGTGGCCCCAGCCTCTGCAGGATCAGCCTGGAATGCCCCCCTCGCCCGAAGGTGGCATCCACCCAGGTACCGGAAGGCTCGGGGCCAGCATTGCCCAGCAAGGCATCGACTGCCTCATGCAGCAAAACCGTGGTGTGTTGAAGAGATGGAGTCACCGCGGCCTCAGAAAGAAAAATCCTTGAAGGCATCGGGCATTTCGCCTTGCATGGCTTGTGCCTCCTGCTCGTCGTATGTGGCCTTGTCCCACAGTTCGAAGTGGTTGCCCATGCCCAGCAGCACGGCTTCTTTGGTCAGGCCTGCGGCTGCGCGCAGTTCTGGGGAGATCAACACACGGCCCGTTGCGTCCATGTCCACGTCCATGGCGTTGCCCAAAAAGATGCGCTTCCACCACTGGGCGGACATGGGAAGCTGCGCCAGACGCTCGCGGAACCTCTCCCACTCAGGGCGTGGGAACACCATCAGACAACCGTGCGGGTGCTTGGTGATGGTGAGCTGGCTGGATGCCGTCGCCGCCAGGACGTCACGATGCCGGGTCGGCACGGAAAGCCGACCCTTCGCATCGAGACTGAGCGATGAGGCACCTTGGAACACGGATGGATTTCCCAGCTTGGCGGACCGCCAGACGCTCCGCGAATCGGAGCAAATGGCACTTTCCCCCACTTATTTGCACTTTTTTCCACTGTAGCAGGAAAACCAACTTGATCAACAGGGCCGCTACAAAGTTTTTCAATGAAATCAATGACTTAGCACTGAATCGCAAGGTAACAAGGCGAGAAAATATGTTCAAAAATAAGCACTTAGAACAGGCTATGCAAGTGATACCTGAAGCACAGGCAAGCCGATAGGACTTGTTAACCTTGGTGACCTGCCGATAGGCACACCCGATCGGCTCTCATCAGCGCAGACAGGACACCCCGAAATCGGGCGACTTGCTCGCTACCGGCATAAAAAAGCCCCGCCAAGTGGGGCGGGGCTGACTCCAGGCAGGCAATGGCGCAAACCCGCGCCCTCTTGGATCAAAGGATGTAACGCGACAGGTCTTCATCCTGACTGAGCGACTGCAGACGTGCATCCACATAGGCCGCATCGATGCGCACGGTTTGACCGCCCAGGCGGGCGGCGTCAAAACTCACCTCGTCCAGCAGGCGCTCCATCACGGTGGACAGTCGGCGGGCGCCGATGTTCTCCGTGCGCTCGTTCACTTCGTAGGCAATGTGGGCCAGGCGCGTGATGCCCTCAGGCAGAAATTCCAGCGTCACACCTTCTGTGGCCAGCAAGGCCTGGTACTGCTTGACCAACGACGCATGGGTCTGGGTGAGGATGGCCTCAAAGTCCTTCACCGACAGCGACTCCAGCTCCACACGGATGGGGAAACGCCCCTGCAACTCAGGAATGAGGTCGCTGGGCTTGGAGAGGTGGAAGGCCCCCGAGGCGATGAACAGGATGTGATCGGTCTTGACCATGCCGTACTTGGTGGAGACGGTAGTGCCTTCTACCAGGGGCAGCAGGTCACGCTGAACCCCCTGACGGGAAACGTCAGAACCGCTGGTTTCCTGGCGCGCAGCCACCTTGTCAATTTCGTCGATGAAGACGATTCCGTTTTGCTCGGCATTGGCAATGGCGCGGATCTTGATTTCCTCTTCATTCACCAGCTTGCCTGCTTCCTCGTCGGTGATGAGCTTGAGGGCCTCGGCGATCTTGAGCTTGCGGGTGCGGCGACGGTCCTGGCCCAGCTGGCTGAACATGCCACGCAGCTGGTCGGCCATTTCCTCCATGCCCTGGGGGCCCATGATCTCGACCTGCGGGCGGGCATCGGCCACGTCGATCTCGATCTCCTTGTCGTCCAGCTGGCCTTCGCGCAGCTTCTTGCGAAACACCTGGCGCGCAGTGTTATCGGCAGCGGGCTCAGTCCCGGCAGCCGTGCGGGCCTGAGGAATCAGCACGTCCAGAATGCGCTCCTCGGCCGCGTCTTCGGCGCGGGTGCGCACCTTCTTCATCTCGGCTTCACGCGTCTGCTTGACGGCCATCTCGGCCAGGTCGCGGATGATGGCGTCCACATCCTTGCCCACATAGCCCACTTCAGTGAACTTGGTGGCCTCGACCTTGATGAAGGGAGCATCGGCCAGCTTGGCCAAGCGGCGCGCGATCTCGGTCTTGCCCACGCCCGTGGGGCCAATCATGAGGATGTTCTTCGGGGTGATCTCGTGGCGCAGGCTGCCTTCGACCTGCTGGCGGCGCCAGCGGTTGCGCAGCGCGATGGCCACGGCACGCTTGGCGCTGGCCTGGCCCACGATGTGGTTGTCCAGCTCGGAGACGATTTCCTGGGGGGTCATGGAAGACATGGTGTCAGCCTGAATTCAATCAAAAATGGCGCTAGCGCTTATCAATAAAGCGCTAGCAGCTATCAAAATAATAGTAAACCTGCGCAGTCGCCGCTCAGAGCGTCTCGATGGTGTGGTTCATGTTGGTGTAGATGCAAAGTTCGCCCGCGATTTCGAGCGACTTCTTCACGATCTCCTGCGCGGACAGATCCGTGTTGACCAGCAGCGCCTTGGCAGCCGAGTGTGCATACGCCCCACCCGATCCGATCGCCACGATGCCCTGCTCCGGCTCCAGCACATCGCCATTGCCCGTGATGATGAGCGAGGCTTCCAGGTCGGCCACGGCCAGCATGGCTTCAAGGCGGCGCAGCACGCGGTCGGTGCGCCAATCCTTGGTCAGCTCGATGGCTGCACGCGTCAAGTGGCCCTGGTGCTTTTCCAGCTTGGCCTCAAAGCGCTCAAACAACGTGAAGGCATCGGCCGTGGCGCCCGCGAACCCCGCCAGCACCTTGCCGTGGTACAGCTTGCGCACCTTGCGTGCCGAGCCCTTGACGACGATATTGCCCAGCGTGACCTGGCCATCGCCCCCGATGGCGACCTGCATGCCCTGCGGCGTCTGGCGGCGCACGCTCAAGATCGTGGTGCCATGAAACACCGGTGTGTTGTGTGTTGAGTCCATAGCTGCCGCAGGTGGGGGCGGTCTGCGCAATTGCAAGCACTCCCGCAGGAGAAACGCCGCCACAGCAAGGGCTTCAGTTCTTGCGCGGAATGACCCAGGCGTGCTCGTTGATGCCGATCACGTTGAAGAACACGGCAATGAGGCGGTGCAGGTTTTGAAAATGCACCACATGGCCCTGCGATTGCAGATCGGCCGCCCAGTTAAGCACGGAGCCAGCCGCCGCAAAGTCAATGCGCATGAGCTTGTCGCACGCAATGACCAGAGGCACGCCGGGTTTGACCAGCTCTTGCAGCGGTTGCAGCAAAGGCACTGCATCGCCCTCAATGACGCCACTGAGCAGCGCTGCCGGCCCGTTGTCGATGGGAGGCGGCAGTGTCAGCTCTCCAAAATCAGAGGCCAGCATGTCGCGCTCGTTGGCCTGCGGCTGCGCGTTGGCCGACGCGTTGTCATCGGAATAACCGCACTTGGGCGCCGCCCACGATGGAGGCGAAACTTCAAATGTCACGCAGTAGTCCAGCGCGACCAGTTCGAATTCATCCGGGCGCCCCATCAGGCGCAAAGCCGACATGCGCAGACGCCACCATTCCGTGCCGGAGGTGCGATCTCCCGACTGGGTCATGATCTCCAGCAGGGTCTCCAACCGATCCACACCAGAAAAAACAAACTGGCCTTGCTTGTCGGCCCAGCGGGTGAACAGATCGGCCAGCAGCGGCACCGCAGCATCGTCAATACCCGCAATGCGCGACCAGGCCAAAGTCCAAGGGGAAGCAGCCCGCTCGACAGAGGCCTGCAATGCAGCTATAGAGGACACAGCCAGCCGCTGAGGGGCATTCCAGCTGAACTCACGGTGCCCCGGCGCATCACCAGCAGGGTCAGACGAGGAAACTTGCAAGCCCAACTGGTCAGGCAGCGAGAACCACAGTGGGGCGGAACGGCTGTACTGCGCCGCAAAATCAATGGCCAGGCTTTCAAAGCGGTCTTGCTGCCCGGTGGCCCGGTACAGGTCGAACAGCGTCATCCACAGTTCCAGCTGCTGTTCAGGGTCATCCTGCCGGTGCTGCTCCAGTACCTGCAGCAAGCCCGACTCAGCGCCTTCATGGTCACCGTTGGCATAGCGGATGGCCGCTTCTTCAAGATCGGGGTCATGCACGAATCTCTCCAGCTGGACGACCACAGGGGCAACCCCGCCTGGCACGGTGGGGCTGAAAGAAGGGTGTACCTCTGGTTCCGCTTGCAGCGCAGCGTCCACACCGCCAAAGCGGCCTACCGCCATGCTGTCGTTGGCAAACAAGGGCGCCACCGGGCTGGGGGCCGTAGGCGCAGCGGCGCTGGCGGCCAACGGGCTGACCAGGGTAACCGGCGCAGTGGGCGCAAATGCTCGGGCATCGGCCGCCTGGGCGTCTGGCCCCGGTGCAGGCTGTGTCTCGCCAGTGGGCATGGTGAGCGGCATGGTTTCGCCAGCCTCGTTGCCCGACTGCTTGCTCTTCCACCACTGCTGCGACATCTGGGCTTCGATCTCGTCGATCTTCTTGAGCGTCACGGCGCGCTCGTCGGGCGAGGCCATGCTGCTTTGGAAGAGCGAAGGCCGGTTGCTCGCATCTTCAGTGCGATGGCCTTGCAACACCTCACGCTGGCGCAGCTTGCGCAGTTGATCGAACTCGCGGCGGCGCACAAAGTCGTTGCGGCGCTTGCGCTCAATCATCTCCTTGAGCATCTGCTTGCTGTACTGGCTCTCCCGGTCATCTTGCAGAGAATCCAGCTCTGTCCACTGCACGGTGGGATTGCGCACAAACCTCACCATCTTGGACAGCAGTCCACCGGCTGGTGGGGTTTCTTCCTTGCTCATGGTGATGCGGGTACGGTGGTGAAGAGGCTACTCAGGATACAGCCTGCTTCAATCCCCGAACATCTTTTGCTTGAGTTCGCGGCGCTGCTGGGCTTCCAGCGACAGCGTGGCCGTGGGGCGTGCGATCAGGCGGCCCACGCCGATGGGCTCGCCCGTCTCGTCGCAGTAGCCGTAGTCGCCCGCATCAATGCGCGCGATCGATTGCTCGATCTTCTTGAGCAGCTTGCGCTCGCGGTCGCGGGTGCGCAGCTCCAGGGCGTGCTCTTCCTCGATGGTGGCACGGTCGGCGGGGTCGGGCACCACCACGGTGTCTTCGCGCAGATGCTCGGTGGTTTCACCGGCACTGTTGTGGATGTCCTGCTTGAGCTGAACGAGCTTGAGGCGGAAAAACGCCATCTGCTTGTCGTTCATGTACTCGCTGTCAGGCATCGCCATCACTTCAGCGTCTGTCAGCTCCTCGGCCGTCTTGGTCTTCCAGTTGTTGGCGAGCTTGGGGTCTTTTTTGGCAGCGGTGTAGGTAGGTTGCACTGGCGCGGTCGTGGGCATGGTGTGTTGGTAACTGGCTTTGGCAGCGGTGGAAGCCACTGCCTGGGCCATCGATGGTACGGTCAATTGGGCCAATCGCGAAGAAGTCCGAGTGGCGCGCAGCGGAACTTGCGGGCTCTCGGCCACGGGGGCCGGAGCGACAGCGGCAGCCTTGGCGGAAGCCGCAGGCTTGGTCGCCTTGGCGGATACCGGGGCGGCAGCACCTTTGGCCGCAGTGGCAGGCGCTTTGGTCACCGCTTTGGGTTTGCTGGTATCGGCTTTCACTTCCTGGTCTCCTCGCTATACGGGCAGGCCCCGGCTGCGGGGGCAGTCAGGGACGGATGGCAAGCCTTCCGGGGTTTTACCGGGGCGCGATTGTATCGACCTGCGCCGCCGCAAACGAAAACGTTGCAGATACAACACACCCCGGTGTTTCCCCGAGGGAAACGGCCTCAGACCAGGCTCTGGTCCAGACCCTGACGGAAGATGTCCTGCGGCAGATCGATGCCGATGAACACCATCTTGCTCACCCGCGCCTCGCCTTCAGCCCACTGGGGACCCAAATCGCTGCCCATGAGCTGGTGCACGCCCTGGAAGATCACCTTGCGGTCGGTGCCCTTCATGTTCAAGACACCCTTGTAACGCAGCATGCGCGGGCCATAAATGTTGACAATGGCGCCCAGGAAGTCTTCCAGCTTGGCGGGGTCGAACGGACGGTCGGAGCGGTAGACAAAGCTCTTGACGTCGTCATCGTGGTGATGGTGGTGACCATGCCCGTGGCCATGCTGGTGCGAGGGGTGGTTGCACTCCTCGCCCGGCGCATGGTCGTGGTGCTCATGGCCATGGTCGTGATCGTGGTCGCAATGCCCATGGTCGTGGTCGCAGTGGCTGTGGTCGTGCTCGTCTTCCTTGAGGAAGTCGGGGTCGATGTCCAGTTTGGCGTTGAGGTTAAAGCCCCGCAGATCCAGCACCTCCTTGAGAGGCACCTCACCAAAATGCACCGCCTTGATGGGCGCACGCGGGTTCATGTGCTTGAGGCGGTGCGTCAGGGCATCCACATCCTCGGCGCTCACCAGATCGGTCTTGGACAGGAAAATCTGGTCGGCAAAGCCCACCTGGCGGCGTGCTTCCTGGCGGTCATTGAGCTGCTGCGCTGCGTGCTTGGCGTCTACCAGGGTGATGATGGAGTCGATCAGGTAGGTCTCGGCAATCTCTTCGTCCATGAAGAAAGTCTGCGCCACGGGGCCAGGGTCGGCCAGGCCGGTGGTCTCGATCACGATGCGCTCAAAGTCCAGCAGGCCCTTGCGCTTCTTGGCGGCCAGCAGTTGCAGGGTTTCACGCAGGTCTTCGCGGATGGTGCAGCAGATGCAGCCGTTGCTCATCTGCACGATCTGCTCTTTCGACTCTGTCACCAGGATGTCGTTGTCGATGTTTTCTTCGCCAAACTCGTTCTCGATCACGGCGATCTTCTGGCCGTGGGCCTCGGTCAAGACGCGCTTGAGCAAGGTGGTTTTGCCCGAGCCCAAAAAGCCCGTGAGGATGGTGACTGGAATGAGTGCCATGGGAATCTCTTTCAAATGAACTAAGGCGGGGGCCACAGCCCCCTGCCCGCTGGATAACCGTGTCCGCAGATCGGGGCAGAACTGGTTTTTTCCAGTGTAGCGATCGTGTCAAGCCCCTGCGGGCGACAAAGTGTGCCCGCTCAGGCCTTGCGCATCACCACCAGGCCCTTGAGGTATTCCCCTTCAGGAAACTCCAGTGTCATCGGGTGGTCAGGTGCGCCCCCCAGGCGTTCGGTGATGTAGCCATCCACCCCCGCATCGGCCCCGGCAGAGGCCACGATCTTGTGAAACAGATCGGCACTGATGCCACCCGAGCACGAGAAGGTGAACAGCACACCGCCCGGCTCCAGCAGTTGCAGCGCCAGGCGGTTGATGTCTTTGTAGGCGCGTGCGGCGCGCTCGGCGTGCGCCGCAGTGGGCGCAAACTTGGGCGGGTCCAGGATGATGGCGTCAAAGCGCTGGCCATCCTTGAGGAACTGGCGCAGCGAGGCATTCACGTCGGCATCGAGGAAGGTGGCGCGGTTCGGATCGAACCCATTGAGCGCCACATGGGCGCGGGCGCGCTCCAGGGCGGGGCCGGAAGAATCGATGGAGGTCACGTGCCCATCGGCCACATTGCCTGCCGCACGCATGCCCGCCAGTGCCGCCACACTGAAGCCACCGGTGTAGCAAAAGCAGTTGAGCACATGCTTGAAGCCCAGGCGCTGGGTGTAGTCGGCAAACCGCTTGCGGCTGTCGCGCTGGTCCAGATAAAAGCCCGTCTTGTGGCCCTCAGCGATGTTGAGGGTCAGGCGCCACTGGTGCTCGCGGATCGTCAGTTCCAGCGGCGGCCCCTCGCCATCACCTGCCGCACCCGAGGGCCCGCCGCGCAGCCAGCCGGTGGCGGGCTCCAGACCCTCCAGCGAACGCACGCTGGCGTCCGAACGCTCGTACAGCTTGGTGAGCCCCGTCTCGCGCAGCAGCGCATCGGCAATCACGCCTTTCCAGCGCTCGGTGCCCGCGCTGGTGAACTGCGCCACCAGGGTATCGCCATAGCGGTCCACGATGAGCCCGGGCAGGCCGTCGGACTCGCCATGCACCAGACGTACGCCATCGCTTTGCACGTCAAAACGTGCCCTGGCGATGATGGAGCGTGCGCAAGCAGCTATAAAAAACGGAGCATCAATGCGTTGTGCCTCATCAAAGCTCCACACCCGGGCACGGATGCGGGAGCTGGGGCTGTACGCAGCCCAGGCCAGAAACTGGCCTTCGTGCGATTCCACGCGCACGGTCTCGCCGCTGTCGCCGCCGCCCTTGGCGATGGCCGATTCAAAGATCCAGGGATGGCGGCGCAGCAGCGAGCGCTCTTTGCCTGCGCGGAGTCGAAGGGTTTTCATGCCCCGGATTGTGCGGGCTGGCGGGCACGGGAGAGTGCCCCGCCGACGGAAAAAAGCGCGCAGAAGCCATCACCACACCTGATCACGCCTTGGTCTGACACGCGCCGCACGCCCCTCTTCGCCCGGCAAACACCCGGCCTATTCACTCTCTCGAAACTGCATATTTGACAACTATGATTATCAATCGACAACATGACGGAAATTAGCATTTTTATCGAAACACTCCGATGACCACCTCCGCCACCCGCCTCGCCCCCGCGCCCGGCACGGCACAGGCCGTGATGACCGACCTGCGCGAATTTCTGGCCTTCAAGATCGGCAATGAGGAATACGGGGTGGACATCCTGCGCGTGCAGGAGATCCGGTCGTACGAGAAGCCCACCACCATTGCCAACGCCACGGGCGAATTGCTGGGCGTGATGAACCTGCGCGGCGTGATCGTGCCCATCATTGACCTGCGCCTGAAGCTGGGCCAGACCGCTGTGCAGTACGACCACCTGAAGGTGGTGATCGTGCTGCACATCGGACAGCGGACGGTGGGTGTGGTGGTGGACGGCGTGTCCGACGTGCTCACGCTGGAGCGCGAACAGCTGCGCCCCGTGCCCGCCCTGCGCGGCAACGTCAAGCCCGAACACCTGCTGGCCATCGGCTCGGTCGGCCCGCGCATGCTGATCCTGCTGGACATCGAGAAATTTCTGCAAGACACGGTACTGGGCATGCCCGGAGCCACGCTGCAATAAGGGCGGCGCAGCCCGTTTTTCCCACCTCCCCGCATGAACATGCCTTCCTGGATCTCCAACTGCTAGCACTGAATGGCGGCTGCGCATTCAAAAAAGATACTGTCATGAACCTCGATAACGTCCGAATCTCCACCCGCCTTGCCCTGTTGCTGGCGGCTCTGTGCCTGTTGGCCGCTGCCTTGGGCGTTGCTGGCTTGCTGGGCATGCAGCGTGCCAATCAGGGGCTGAACGCCGTGTACCAGGACCGGGTGGTGCCGCTCAAGCAGATCAAGCTGGTCTCCGACGCCTACGCCATCAACATCGTCGACACCGCGCACAAGGTGCGCGACGGTGCCATGACGCCAGCCCAAGGCCTGCAGTCCGTGGCGCTGGCGCGCAAAGACATCCAGGAGCAATGGTCTGCGTACCTCGCCACCGAACTGGAGCCCCAGGAAGTGCAGCTCGCCACGCAGTTTCGTGGACTGCAGGCCACGGCTGACGCGTCCGTCGCCAGCCTGGAGCGCATCCTGCAGTCTGCAGACATCGCCGCACTCACGGCCTTCGCCGCCAAAGACATGTATCCGGCCATGGACCCGCTGCAGGACGTTCTGGGCAAACTGGTGCAGGTGCAACTGGACATTGCCAAAGCTGAGTATGAGCATGCAGAAACGCTCTACCGTCGTATGACCGTCGGGTTCGTCGTGGCACTCGTGGTCGGCACTGGCTTGGCGCTGGCTCTCGGCATTTGGGTCATCCGCTCCATCTCCCAACCGCTGCGCCGCGCCATCGCGTACTCTGAATCGATTTCCCGTGGCGACCTCACGCAACAGATCGAAGCGCGTGGCAGCAACGAGACCGAGCAACTGCTGCACGGGCTCAAGGCCATGCAAACCTCACTGGTCACGCTGGTGAGCGCGGTGCACCAGGGTGCAGCCAGTGTTTCCGCGGCCTCGGGCGAAATCGCGCAAGGCAATGACGACCTGTCGGCACGTACAGAGCGCCAGGCCAGCGCGCTGCAGGAGACGGCCGCCTCCATGGAAGAGCTCAACTCCACCGTGCGCATGAACGCCGACAACTCGCGTCAGGCCAACCAGATGGCACAGAGCGCATCGGCCGTGGCCGCCCAGGGTGGGCAGGTGGTGGCCGAAGTGGTCGAGACCATGAAAGGCATCAACGAGAGCAGCAAGCGCATCAGCGACATCATTGGCGTCATTGACGGGATCGCCTTCCAGACCAACATCCTGGCCCTGAACGCTGCGGTGGAGGCCGCCCGCGCCGGAGAGCAAGGGCGCGGCTTCGCGGTCGTGGCCAGCGAAGTGCGCAACCTGGCGGGCCGCTCTGCCGAAGCCGCCCGTGAAATCAAGAGCCTGATCGGTGAGAGCGTGGAGCGTGTGGAAGCAGGCACCGCGCTGGTGGACCGCGCTGGCGAAACGATGGACCAGGTCGTCGGCGCCATCCAGCGGGTGAGCGACATCGTGGCTGAAATCAGCGCCGCCAGCTCGGAGCAAAGCCAGGGCGTCACCCAGGTCAACGAGGCCGTTGCGCAAATGGACCAGGTCACCCAGCAGAACGCGGCCCTGGTAGAAGAAATGGCCGCAGCGGCCGCTGGCCTCAATACCCAGGCGCGCGATCTGGTCATGACCGTGTCAAGCTTCAAGCTCCCCGGCGGTGCGCACGCACTGATCGGAGCCAGGTAACGAAAAGGCCAAGGCGACAGCAAAGCCGTCGATGCGCCACTTATAGCGGCAGTCCAAAGCGCTCCAGGCGCGGCGCCCAGTGGCCCAGCACATCGGCCGACAGCAGCACGCGGTGCGCCTGCCCGATGAGCAGATGGCGCGGCACCAGGCCGATGTAGCGCGAGTCGGCACTGTTGTCCCGGTTATCACCCAGCACCAGGTATTCGCCCTCAGGCACCTGCACCGGATCAAAGCTGCTGCGCGCCGTCACGCCCTGCAGCCACTGCACGCGGCGCTCATGCCCCAGCAGGCGCTCCGTCCAGCGCGTGGCGGTGAGCGTTTGGCCTGGCAGCACCGGCTCCTGCACAGAATCGGGCATCTCGTATTCGGCGGCCTGGCCGTTGACGTAGAGCACCTCGTTGCGCATCTCCACCGTGTCGCCGGGCAAGGCCGCAATGCGCTTGATCAGGCGGGCGCCGTCCAGCGGGGACGAGAAGGTGACCACATCGCCGCGCTGCGGGTCGTCGATGTGCGCCAGGATGACGTCGGTGAGCGGGAGCTTCAGGTCGTAGGCCAGGCGGTTGACCAGCACCACATCCCCCTCCAGCAGCGTGGGCCGCATCGAGCCCGATGGAATGGGGTTCCAGTCAGCCACGGCAGTGCGAAAGACGCCAAAGCACAACAGCAGCACGATGAACCACCGGTTCGATTTGAGGTTCGATTGGATCCAGTTCAGCAGCATGACGACAACTCCAGGGCGCCCACGGCGGGCGGCAGATGGATCGGAGGCGCCGGGGGGCCACTTGGTTCCGCGCGGCGGGCGGGCGGTTGCTTCGCTTTCGCGGAGACCCGCGCGGCGGCTCAGGGGGACTTCTTCCGCGCACGCGGGTGGGCGGCGTCATACACCTTGGCCAGGTGCTGAAAATCGAGTCGCGTGTAGACCTGCGTGGTGGTGATGTTGGCGTGTCCCAGCAGCTCCTGCACCGCGCGCAGGTCGCCGCTGCTTTGCAGCAGGTGGCTGGCAAACGAATGGCGCAGCATGTGCGGGTGCACCGGTGTGGTGAGCCCCGCCTGCTGGCTGCGCTGGCGCAGGCGCAGCCAGATGGACTGGGCGGTAAGGCGTTTGCCGCGCTGGCCCACGAACAGGGCGGTGTCCAGCCGCACAGAGCCCTCGCCCCCAAACGGTGTGGCCCGCAGCTGCAGCCAGGCCTGCAGCGCGGCCGTGGCAGCCGCGCCCACCGGCACGCTGCGCCGCTTGCTGCCCTTGCCGAACACATGGGCCTCGCCGGCTTGCAGGTCCACCCAGCCGCGGCCCTGGCGCTGGGTGTCGGCGTTGGGGATGGCATCGAGCCCCGCCAGTTCGCCCACGCGCAGGCCGCAGCCGTAGAGCAGCTCGACCATGGCCGCATCGCGCGCTTCCAGCCAGGGGTCGGACCCGTTGTTTTCGTAATCGGCCAGGCGCACCGCATCGTCCACGCCCAGGGCCTTGGGCAGCGGCTTCGGCGCCTTGGGCGCGCGCACGTCCTGCACCGGGTTGTGCGCCACCAGGCCCTGGCGCCCGGCCCAGGTGTAAAACCCGCGCCAGCCCGACAGAATCAGCGCAATCCCCCGCCCGCTGCGCCCGCCGCTGTGCATCTGCGCCACAAAACGGCGGATGTGCGCACTGGTGAGTTGCAGCAACGGCAGATTGACCCCCGTCGCAAACTGCGCAAGCTTTTCCAGATCCAACGTGTACAGCGTGAGCGTGCGCGCCGCCAGCCGCTTCTCTACCCGCACATGCTCCAGGTAGCGCAGAACGTGCGGATCGGTGGGCAGCGAAGCGACCAGGGCGTCGGGCATGGGGATTCAGAAGGCCGTGAGCGCAGGTCCCAAGGTGTCCGTGCCCCCACTGTGGCGCAGCGTGTGCAACCGGCGCGGCCCCAGACCAGTGCCACCGTGGAGCCGGCTTTGCCGGTCCAGGGGTGGCGTCCCCCCCTTGGGGGGGGAAGACGCGAAGCGGCTCAGGGGGGGCGTCACTTCAACCGCACCAGCGCCGCGCTGGCCAGCTCCGCAATGCGTGAGAGAAATTCCGTGCCCATGGTGGCGTCAAAGCGCTGCGGGTCGGGCGAGCCCAGCACCAGCAGGCCAAACGCTGGCGTGGCACTGTCGATGGCGCCTTCGCGCAGGGGCAGCAAGGCCAGCGACTGGGCGGGCTCGCCCGCCTCCTGCGCCAGCCAGCCCGCAGGCTCAAAGCCCAGATTGGGGCCGCAAAACGGCATGGTCAGCGACGAGGCAAACGCCCGCGCGTCTTCACTCGCGCCTTGCGTAAAGTCGGCGTCGATGTAGGGGCCAGCCACTGTCCACACACGCACGGCCGCCTGGGGCACGTCGAACAGGGTGCGGATGCCGTTGACCACCGCCTCGGGCAGGTCGAACGGGTCCTTCACGCGCAGCAAGGCGCTGGTCCACTGGTGCACCTTGGTGGCAATGGCGGTGTTGTCGTTGCTGTTGCGCACCATGTCCATGATGCGGTGCTCCAGCCCCTTGATCTTCTCGCGCAGCATCTCGGCTTGGCGCTCTTGCAGGCTCACCGCGCGCTGGCCGTGGGGGCTGGTGATCTGCACGCTGGCCAGCACCTCGGCATGGCGTTCGAAAAAGCCGGGGGTGTTGGTCAGAAAGTTGGCGATGTCTTCTTCGGTGATCGGGGGAACGTGGGTGCTGGTCATAGGTGGTCTGGGATGTCGATCTGGCCTTCGAACACGGTGGTGGCCGGGCCGGTCATGTAAAGGGTGTCGGTGTCCTGGCCGGTCCAGGCGATGGTGAGGCGGCCGCCGCGCATGTCCACATGCACTTCGTTGTCGAGCAGCCCCAGGCGAATGCCTGCCGCCACGGCCGCGCAAGCGCCCGTGCCGCAGGCCAGTGTTTCGCCCGTGCCGCGCTCGAACACGCGCAGGCGCACGTGGTTGCGGCCCACCACCTGCATAAAGCCCGCATTCACACGCTGCGGAAAGCGCGGGTGCCGCTCCACCAGGGGGCCCCAAAGGGCCACCGGGGCGGTGTCCACATCGTCCACCAGCTGCACGGCGTGGGGGTTGCCCATGGACACCACCACTACCAAAACTGTAGCTGGTTGCGCAGGCACATCAAGCGCTAGCGGCCATTTTTGCCCTGAACCTTGCGCCACCGGCTGCAGGCCGGTGGTGTCAAAGGGCACGCGGGCAGGCTCCAGCACGGGGCGGCCCATGTCCACGGTGACTCGGCCATCGGGCGTGAGGCGGGGGGCGATGACGCCGCTGAGCGTTTGCACGCGGATGGTGTCCTTGTCCGTCAGACCCTTGTCGCGCACGTAGCGGGCAAAGCAGCGCGAGCCGTTGCCGCACTGCTCCACCTCGCCGCCATCGGCGTTGTGGATCACGTATTCGAAATCGATGCCTTCAGCGGCAGCATCTGCGGTGGGTCGGCGCACGGTGAGGATCTGGTCCGCGCCCACGCCAAAGTGGCGGTCAGCCAGGTAGCGGTAGTGCGCAGGCGTCAGGCCCAGGCGGCCCTGGGTTTCGTCCAGCACGACAAAGTCGTTGCCAGCGCCCTGCATTTTGGTGAAGCGAATCTGCATGGGACGGGATTATGGCCCCGCCCCTGCGCCAAACCGCGTGCGGGCGTACGCTTGGCAGCTTCTCTCGATTCCACCGGCTTTTCAGGAACCTCGCATGACCGATCTTTCCGCTTTTGCCATCACCCGCAAATGGCCCGCCCGGCACCCGGACCGCATCCAGCTGTATTCCCTGCCCACGCCCAACGGCGTGAAGGTGTCGATAGCGCTGGAAGAACTGGGCCTGCCCTACGAGCCCCATCTGGTGAGCTTTGAGACCAACGACCAGACCACGCCCGAATTCCTCTCGCTCAACCCCAACAACAAGATCCCGGCCATCCTGGATCCGAACGGCCCGGACGGCCAGCCGTTGGCGCTGTTCGAGTCCGGGGCCATCCTGGTGTACCTGGCCAGCAAGAGCGGCCAATTGATGCCACAGGACACCGCCGGGCGCTTCGAAACCCTGCAGTGGGTGATGTGGCAGATGGGCGGCGTGGGCCCCATGTTTGGCCAGCTCGGGTTTTTCCACAAATTTGCGGACAAGGACTACGAAGACAAACGCCCGCGCGACCGGTATGTCGCTGAGTCGAAGCGCCTGCTCAAGGTGCTGGACGAGCGCCTGGCGGGCCGCCAATGGGTGATGGGCGACCAGTACACCATCGCCGACATCGCCATCCTGCCCTGTGTGCGCAACCTGGTGGGCTTTTACGGCGCGGGCGACCTGGTGGAGTTTGACCAGTTCAAGGAGGTGCAGCGCGTGCTCGCCGCCTTCGTGGCGCGTCCGGCGGTGGCCCGGGGGCTGGCCATTCCGGCACGCGGCTGACGGCTAGGGCGCCGGGTTTCTCATCCGCCCTTGATCTTGATCATGCCGCGCAGCCCGGCACCCGGGCGCCACGCATCTACCATGGGCCTCCTCAAAAAAACAGGGAGCACCCCATGGGATTGACCGTTGATGTTCTTCAGGATCTGGAGCTGCACGACCTGCACGACCTGCAGGCTGCCGCCCGCGCAGCGCTGCAGGAAACCAACGCCATCGCGCTGATCGAGTTGCTCGAAATGCTGTGGAGCTGCGATGTGGAGGGCGCCAACGCCGTCATCGACGCGGTGCTGCTTCGCTTGCAGCAGCTGCGTGGATTGCGCTGAGAACCAGTCCACCAGCCCGCAAGACGGTCAGCCCAGACGCTCCTGCAAGAAAACCAGAAAACACGTGATGCGTGCCGCCAGCTGCGTGTTGCGGTAGTACGCCGCGCTGATGGACTGGCGCACGTCCATCGTGTCCTTGGCCAGCAGGCACCAGGCCCCCGCAGTGGACCAATGCGGAGCAGGGTCCATCCCGAAGGTCGGTCTGCCTCTAGCCTCCCCTCTCAGTCAGCCATCACGCGCACAAAAGCCGGCACCACACCCAGCAGGTCGTCGCGCCGCTGCACCGCATGCACATCGGCGCGCGGCGCTTTGGCGCCCAGGGGCTTGAACACCACGCGCGGCCCAAACAGCATGCCCAGGGACGACGGCACCAGGGCCACGCCCAGCCCGGCCGCCACCAGGCTCAGCACGGCCGCCAGCTCCACCGTGGTCTGCGCCACCCGGGGCGCAAAGCCGGCCTGCACGCAGCACTGCACCATGTGCTCGGCATGGGCTGATGAGTCGCGGCGCAGCATCACGAAGGCCTCGCTGCGCAGGTCCTTCAAGGCCAGTGCCTTGCGCGCCGCCAGCGGGTGGCCGGGCGGCAAAGCCGCCACCACAGGGTCGGGCCACAGCAGGGTGCTGGCGAGCTGGTCGTCATTCACTGCCGTGCGCGAGATGCCCACATCGATGCGTTTGTCGCGCAGGGCCGCCTGCTGCAGCGAAGGCTGCATCTCGTGCAGCACCACATCCACGCCCGGATGGCTTTGCCGGTAGCGCGCCAGCGCCGCCGGAAACGGCCCGAGGAAATGCGAGCCAGACAGTCCCACCTCAATGCGCCCCGCCTGCCCCTGGCCGATGGCCGCCACACGCTGGCGCGCCGTGTCCAGCCGCTCCAGCACCGCGCGTGCATCCACCAGATAGGCCTGGCCTGCCAGCGTCAGCTCCACGCGCCGGCTGGTGCGCACGAACAGCTGGGCGCCCAGTTCCTGTTCCAGCTGGGCGATCTGCAGGCTCAGCGGCGGCTGCGAGACATGCAGGCGCTGCGCGGCGCGTGTGAAGCTCAGCTCTTCCGCCAGGGCGACGAAGTAACGCAGATGGCGCAGTTCCATTGATACTTTTCAGGTCTTGGTCAAGACCAACAATATATTGGACTGTTGATTCGCTTGTTTCCACAATACCCTCACTACAACATCTGGTGGAGACAAACATGACGATCAAGCACAGCCTGCTGGCTGCCACGCTGGCCCTCTCGGGCCTGGCCATGGCGCAAGACAACTACCCCAGCAAGGCCATCACGCTCACCGTGCCCAACCCGCCCGGCGGCGTGGTGGACACCTCAGCCCGCCTGCTCAACGAGCCCCTGGCGCGCGTGATCGGCCAGCCCGTGGTGATTGACAACAAGGCGGGCGGCAGCGGCAACGTGGCCTACGGCGCCGTAGCCCGCGCAAAACCCGATGGCTACAACCTGCTGATCTCGTACTCGGCCTACCACGTGGGCAACCCGGCCCTCACCCCCAGCCTGCCCTGGGAGGCCAAGGACTTCGCCCCCGTCGCACTGCTCACCGTGGCCACCAACGTGATTGCGGCCCACCCCTCGGTGCCAGCCAACAACCTCAAGGAATTCATCGCCTACCTCAAGGCCAACCCGGGCAAGGTGAACTACGCCTCGCAGGGCAACGGCTCGCTGTCGCACATCGGCACCGAGATCTTCAAGCAGCAAAGCGGCACCTTCATGACCCACATCCCCTACCGTGGCTCGGGCCCAGCGGTGGCCGATGTGCTGGCAGGCCAGGTGCAGGTGTTCATCACCACGCCACCGTCGGTCATGCAGCATGTGGTCAGCGGCAAGCTCAAGGCCTTTGCCGTCACCGGCACCAAACGCCACCCGGGCCTGCCCAACGTGCCCACCGTGGCCGAGGCCGGCATGCCCGACTTCAAGCTCGAGGCCTGGGTGGGCCTGTTCGCCCCAGCCGCCACGCCACCCGCCGTGGTGGCCAAGCTCACGGCCGATGTGAAGAAGGCGCTGGACATGCCCGAGACGCGCCAGCGCGCAGACGCGGCGGGCATCGAACTGCGCTACCTGCCGCCCGACGCCCTCGGTGAGCTGGTGAAGACCGAAACCGCCTACTGGGCCAAGACCATCAAGGCCGCCGGTATCAAGGCCGACTGACCGGCCCACAGACATCCCCTGCGCGATCCCATTCCCGGCGCTCCGCGCGCCGGGCGGGCAGCGCTTTGACCATTGATTCCTGAAAGACCACCATGCAACGCACCTACCGCATCGGGCAGATCGTGCCCAGTTCCAACACCACCATGGAGACCGAGATCCCGGCCATGCTGCGCGCCCGCGAGCAGATCCTGCCCGAACGCTTCAGCTTCCACGCCAGCCGCATGCGCATGCAGAAGGTCACCAAGGAAGAGCTGGCTGCGATGGACCGCGACTCCGACCGCTGCGCGCTGGAGCTGTCGGACGGCAAGATGGACGTGATGGGCTATGCCTGCCTCGTGGCCATCATGAGCATGGGCCTGGGCTACCACCGCGCATCCGAAAAGCGGCTGCATGAGGTCACCGTGGCCAATGGCAAGCCCGCGCCCGTGGTGTCCAGCGCAGGCGCGCTGGTCGAAGGGCTCAAGGCCATGGGCGCCAAGAAGGTGTCGGTGCTCACGCCGTACATGAAGCCGCTCACGCAACTGGTGGTGGACTACATTGAGCACGAGGGCATTGCCGTGCACGACAGCCTGTCGCTGGAAATTGCCGACAACCTGCAGGTGGGCGCGCAGGACCCCGCCGCCCCGGCCCAGCTCGTGCAACGGCTGGACACGCGCGGCGTGGACGTGGTGGTGATCTCGGCCTGCGTGCAGATGCCCTCGCTGGCGTCGGTGCAGATGGCACAGGACCAGTTGGGCATTCCTGTCGTGTCCGCTGCAGCCTGCACCACCTGGGCGATGCTCAAGCGCCTGGGGCTGGAAACGCGGGTACCCAACGCAGGGGCCCTGCTCTCTGGCGCCTACTGACCTCCCCAAGGGCAACCGGCCTGTCCGTTGACGAAAGCAGCAGACGGGCAGGCTGCAGGGCAACACCGGATAATGGCCCCATGCCACGCACCAGCCAGCACCTGCACCCCTCCCGCCAGCCCGTGAGCCCCCTGCACGCAGCCACCGTGCTGCTGCTGCGCGATGCCTCGCCGGGCGGCGATCTTGAAGTTTTGATGACCCGGCGCTCTGGCAAAGCCAGCTTTGCGCCGGGGGCGTACGTCTTCCCCGGCGGGGGCATTGACGAGGCAGACCGCCTGGCTCACCCCGTGGCCGACCGGCGCCCCACGCAAAGCGACGAACACCTCACCCAGGCCATCGCGGCCATTCGCGAGAGCTTTGAAGAGCTAGGCATCTTGCTGGCGCGCCATGCCAGCGGCCCCCGCCAAGGCCAGATGGCCGACGCGCAGGACATTGCCGCACTAGACCGCCAACAGCCCTTTGCCGAGCAATGCAGCGCCCGCGGCCTGCGTCTGGCCGCCGACAGCGTGTTCCTGCTGGCCCACTGGACGGCCGACCGCGACCTGCCCCGGCGCTTTGCCGTGCCCTTCCTGGTGGCGCGCATGCCCGAGGGGCAAGAGCCCGTGGCCGACGAAACCGAGCAGTTCGAGCCCGTGTGGGTGCGCCCGGCCGACGCGCTGGCGCGGCACGAGGCGGGGCAGTTCTTCATGATCTTCCCGACCATCCGCACCCTGCAACGGCTGGCCCGCTTTGCCAACACCAACGCCGTACTGGCCGCCCTGGCGCACGAGCAGCCACTGTGGACTAGCTGCCCACGCGCCGGCCTGCTGGCGGGCAAGGAAGCGCACTACATGGAAGGCGACGCCCCCTTTGGCGAGCTGGCCCTGGTGTGCCCCGACGGCCAGATCGCCCACCCGCTGGACTGGCAGAGCGAGCGGCCCGTGCCGCTGCTCAAGAACGTGCAGCGCCTCACCGCGCCCAACTCGGGCGTGATGACCGGCCCCGGCACCAACAGTTACCTGGTGGGCGAGCCGGGCACCGGCTTCATCGCCATCGACCCCGGCCCGGCCGACCCCGACCATCTGGAAAAGCTCTGGCGCGCGGCGGGCGGCGATATCCGCATGATCGTGTGCACCCATTCGCACCCCGACCATTCCCCTGGTGCAGCCCCGCTGCAAGCGATGTGCGAACGCGCAGGCCGGGCCAAGCCGCCCATATTGGGCCTGCCATCGGCCCCCACCGCGCGGGTGGTGAGCCAGTTCACACCCGACAGAGCGCTACAAAATAATGAGCTACTGGCGCTTACTGGCAAAGCGCTAGAAGGCGAAATCACCCATACCCTGCAAGTGGTGCACACCCCCGGCCACGCAGCCAACCACCTGTGCCTGATCCTGCGCGAAGACGGCCTGCTGTTCAGCGGAGACCACATCCTCAACGGCAGCACCACCGTGATCGACCCACCCGACGGCAACATGGCCGACTACCTCGACTCGCTCGACCGGCTCGATGCCCTGTGCGCCGAACATGACGTGCAATTCATCCTGCCCGCACACGGCTATGTGCTGGACAATGCGCGGGGCGCCATCGCCCAGCTCAAGGCCCACCGCCTGGCGCGCGAAGCGAAAGTGCTGGCCGCCATGCAGGCCCTGCCCGACGGCACACCCGAAGACTGGGTGCGCCACGCCTACAGCGATGTGCCCCCGCGCATGTGGCCTGTGGCCCAGCGTTCGCTGCTGGCCCATGTCGAGCGCATCCGCACCCTGCCACCGGGCAACGATTGACCCCCGCCCCCTCCACAAGAAAAACGAGCCCCGCCCCATGACCGCACCGAATCCCGACCCCAACCACATCCGCCTTGCCAAGCGCGTGGCCGAGCAGTTGAACTGCTCGCGCAGCACCGCAGAACAGTTGATCGAGGGCGGCTTTGTGAGCGTGGACGGGCAGCTGGAAGAAGCCCCCGGCGCGCGCGTGCGCCCGGACCAGGTCGTCACCGTGGCGCCCGACGCCAGCCTGCTGGAGCTGACCCCGGTCACGCTGCTGCTGCACAAGCCTGTGGGCTTTGAAGCGGGCCTGGGCCTGCCGCAGGGCGCTGCTGCGCACGGCAGCCGCAGCCAGGGCGCGGCGCAGGCCATCACGCTGCTGAGCGCAGCATCGCACCTGCCTGAAGACGCCAGCGGCATCCGTGTGCTGCAGCGCCACTTCAAGCAGCAAGAGTGCTTCACACCGCTGCCCACCGAAGCCAGCGGCCTGGTGGTCTACACGCAAGACAAGCGCATCGCGCGCAAGCTGGCAGAAGACATTGAGTCGCTGGAGCAGGAATGCATCGTCGAGGTGGCAGGCGAGATTGCGCCCAACGGGCTGCAGCGCCTGTGCCACGGCCTGTCGTTCAACGGGCGGCCACTGCCCCCCATCAAGGTGAGTTGGCAAAACGAGACCAAACTGCGCTTTGCCTTGAAGGGCATCCGCCCCGGCCAGATTCCGGCCATGTGCGAGGCTGTGGGCCTTCGCGTGCTGGGCATCAAGCGCATCCGCATCGGGCGGGTGCCGCTGGCCAAGGTGCCTGAAGGGCAGTGGCGCTACCTGCAGCCCTGGGAAAAGTTCTGACTGCGCCCACCCCAGAGCTACCAAAACCATAGCTGCCAGCGCTTGCCACGATTGCGCTAGAGGCACTTTTCGCCTCAAGCAAACCCCTCCTGATCGGCTGCTAAACTGCGCCCACAAAAGGGAGGGAGAGAATGCACCACAACACCCAAGGCGGCGCTGCAGAACAGCCGTCGGTTTTCATGTCTCAAAACATTGAGGCGTATCCCATGGAATTCACCGGCAGGGGCGGTGAGTACTTCCGGGTCTGGATCGTGAACGTGCTGCTGGGCATCGTCACGCTGGGGTTCTACACCCCCTGGGCGCGCCGGCGCACCGCCATGTATTTCTACGGCCACAGCCTGGTCGCCCACAGCCCGCTCGAATTCACCGCGCAGCAGCGCAAGATGGTGCTGGGCTTCGTGCTGCTGGCCCTCATTTCCATCGCCTACCAAATTGCCGCCAAAACGGGGCAGGACCTGGCCGTGGGACTGATGCTGCTGGCCGGCGCCGTGCTGGCCCCCTACCTGTGGGCCAGCGCCATGCGTTTTCGGCTGGGGGCCACGCGCTGGAAAGGGCTGCGGCTGCAGTTTTCTGCCACCTGGAAAGAGGTGTATCTGGCCAGCTGGCCCGTGTTTGCCCTGGCGCTGGTGTGGTTTGGTGTTTTCTTTGGCATGCAGATGCTCTCGCCCGAACTGGCCCAGGCCCTCGATGGCCCAGCCGCCAGCGGCGGTGCCAAGGTCAAGCCCCAGTTCACCGCCCCCATGGGCGCCCTGCTGGGCCTGGGACTGCTGCTGTCCATCCTGTGCTTTATCCGGCTGGAATACAACTACAAAAGCCTGCTGGTGCTGCGCGCCCGCCTGGGCAACGAGCACGGGCGCTGGAAGCCCGTGTACACCGATTTCGTGAAGGTGTGGCTGGCCACCGTGGCCGTGTTCATTGCCTGCGTGCTGGTGGTGTGGCTGGCCGTGACGGCGCTCACGGGCGGCTCCATCGCCATGCTGCTGATGAGCAAGGGCGCGGGCAAGGGCAACATCTTCTGGATCATCGTGATTGCCATCGTGGGCGTGATCGGCTTCTTCTTTCTGCTGCTGCTCGCATCGGCCCCCGCCCGCGCCTACCGCGAGGCGCGCATGTTCCAGCTGCTGTGGAACAACATCGGCGTGAGCCAGATCGCGCGCTTCAAGTGCAACCTGCGCGCCGGCCGCTATGTGCGGCTGCGCCTGAAGAATATGGTGCTGACGCTGCTGACCCTGGGCTTTTACCGCCCCTTCGCACGGGTCAGCGAATACCGTATGAAGATCGAATCGGTCACCCTGCACATCAAGGGCGGGGCCGACCAGGTGGCAGGCGTGCTGGTGCGCCAGCAAGAAGGTGGCCTGGGCGATGCGCTGGCCGACGCCGCTGGCCTGGACCTGATTGGCTGACGCATGACCCCCACCGCAGGCCCAGAGGCCACGGCCCCCATGCTGCCCGCCCGCTGGTTTGATGGGCTCAGCAGCAAGCCACGCCCCGTGATGGTGGTGCTGCAGGCCGGGGCCAAGGGGCCTTCGCTGCTGCTGCACCCCTTGAACGAACCGGGCGCTGCGCCCCAGGTGTTCACCCACGCCCAGGTGGGCTGGCCCGAGGCCTGGAGCGACCGCCGCCCCCAGCGCCGTGTGGTGGTGGACCTGCGCGAGCGCGGCAGCCTGGAGGTGGACGCCGTGGCCGCGTGGTACAGCGCCTGGGCAGCTGCGGGCGCCAGGCCCGGTGTGGCCCAGCGCATGCAAACGCGCTGGCCCTTGCTGCTGGGCGCGGTGGTGGTGTCCGTCGTGGCGCTCGGGCTGTTCTACCGCTATGGCACCCCGTGGGCAGCGGCGCAGCTCACGCGCTGGGTGCCCCTGGGGTGGGAAACGCGCCTGTCCGGCGACCTTCTACAGCGCCTGGACGACGGCTTCCTCAAGCCCAGCAAGCTGCCCGCTGAGCGGCGAGCCCAGCTCAACGCACGCTTTGCAGCCCTGGCCCAGCAAGCCCCCCACGCCGCCCAGCGCTACGCCAGTTACCGGCCGCCACTCAAGCTGGAGTTCCGCTCTGGCATGCCTGCCAACGCCTTTGCCCTGCCGGGCGGCACGGTGGTGATGACAGACGCCATCGTCCAGGCTGCGGCTGACAAGGGCATCAGCGATGACGCCCTGGTGGGCGTGCTGGCCCACGAAATCGGCCACGTGGTGCACCGCCACGGCATGCGCATGGTGGTGGAACAAGGCGTGCTGAACATGGGCCTGGGGCTGGCTTTGGGCGATGTGTCGGGCGTGGTGTCCACCGGCGCCACCCTGCTCACCAGCCGCGCCTACAGCCGCAGCCACGAGCGCGAGGCCGACTGCTATGCCATCGCCCTCATGCGCCAGGCATCGCTGCCCACGGCCCCCATGGGCCAGTTGCTGCTGGCGATTGCGCACGATGAGGAAGACGAGGCCCGCAAGCCCAAGGGCACCAAGCCTGCTGAATCGACTGCCCCTGCCGCCGAGCCGGCCTCTGCCCCCAAGGCCAAGGACAAAGCGGCCACCCCACGGGAGTCCAGCCCGGTGTGGTCGCTGCTGGCCTCCCACCCCGATACCGTGCAGCGCGCCACCGAGTTGCAGCAAGGGCACGCGCCGCATTGCGCGCGTTGAGCGTATTGAGCGCGCCCAAGCAAAAGGGCCGGACTGCGTTGGCAGTCCAGCCCTTGAAAATAAAGTGTGAAGCGCGCCGATAAGCCGGATTCTGTGCACCACGGTTGCCCGCAGTGTGACCGCCATTAATCTGGGCCGGGTGTCGCCACCACGGCTCGGTGCTACCTACCCGCCAACTCTCCCCGCGGATCCACAAGGTCGAGAGAGGTCGCCCTGCTCCCGTGGTTGGCCTACTTGGTATTGCTGCGCGTAGAGATTGCCCGTTTCACCCCCAGTGGTCTACCTTGCGGCACTCCCCTGGGACTCGTCTCTGTTGCTCTGATCCTCACCTCACGGTGGGCAGCCGTTAGCTGCTACGCTGTCCTGTGCAGTCCGGACGTTCCTCCAGTGCCTGGTTTCCCAGATTGCACCAGCGGCGGTCTGGCGTGCTTCACGGCGCTGATTATCCCAGAGCATGGCGTGCGCTGCGCCGAGGGCATTGAAAATAGATGCTCCACCAGCCACCGACGAGCCATGACAGAACCCACCCACTTCGACACCGGCGCCCGCGAATGGGACCAGCGCCCCACCTCGCTGCAACTGGCCGCCGTGCCCCCGCGCCTGCTGGCACAGGTTCCCTTCGCCGCCACTGACCGCGTGCTGGACTTTGGCGCAGGCACCGGCCTGCTGGCGACCGCCATCGCCCCGCACGTGGCACAGGTCACCGCGCTGGACAGCTCCGGCCCCATGCTGCAGGTGCTGCAGGAAAAGGGCTTTGCCAACATCACCACGCTGCAGCAGGACATCTTCGACGGCCTGCCCGAGCGCTACGACGCCGTGGTGAGCTGCATGGCCATGCACCATGTGCCGGACACGCGCGCCCTCATGCAGGCCTTTGCCGACGCACTCCAGCCCGGCGGCCGCATCGCGCTGGTGGACCTGTATGCCGAGGACGGCAGCTTCCACGGCGACAACGCCGCCAAGGGCGTGCACCACCTGGGCTTTGCACCCGATGCACTGCAGGCGCTGGCCGAGCAGGCAGGGCTGCAGGGCATTGCATTCACCGAAGTGCTGCGCGTGCACCGCCCCAATGGGCGCGAGTACCCGCTGTTTCTGATGACGGGGCACAAGCCCTGAGCCAGCACGCCCTTCAAAAACCATAGCACCTGCCGCTTTCTGCATGGGCGCTAGACGGTGTTTTGGCACTAAATCCGCATCTTTTTGCAGCGGCATATCCATATGCCCAGGCAGGCAGAACAAGTGGTTCAGAATGGGCGACACCTTTTCATCCCCTTCTCCAGGAGACGCCATGAGAGTCGAGAACATTCTGCAAACCATCGGCAACACGCCCCACGTTCGCATCAACCGCCTGTTCGGCCCGTCGGCCAACGTGTGGGTGAAGTCCGAGCGCAGCAACCCCGGCGGCTCGATCAAGGACCGCATTGCGCTGGCCATGGTGGAAGACGCAGAAAAATCGGGCGCGCTGCAGCCCGGTGGCACCATCATCGAGCCCACCTCGGGCAACACCGGCATTGGCCTGGCCCTGGTGGCCGCCGTCAAGGGCTACAAGCTGATTCTGGTGATGCCTGACAGCATGAGCATCGAGCGCCGCCGCCTGATGCTGGCCTACGGCGCGCAGTTTGACTTGACGCCCCGCGAAAAGGGCATGAAGGGCGCCATCGCCCGCGCGCAAGAATTGCAGGCACAAACCCCCGGTGCGTGGATTCCGCAGCAATTTGAAAACCCCGCCAACATCGACATCCACGTACGCACCACCGCCCAGGAAATCCTGGCCGACTTCCCCGATGGGCTGGACGCGCTCATCACCGGCGTGGGCACGGGCGGCCACCTCACTGGCACCGCACGCGTGCTCAAGGCCAAGTTCCCACAGCTCAAGGTGTTCGCGGTCGAGCCCACGGCATCGCCCGTGATCTCGGGCGGCGCACCGGCACCCCACCCCATCCAGGGCATTGGCGCGGGCTTCATCCCCAAGAACCTGGACACCAGCCTGCTCGACGGCGTGATCCAGGTTGAAGCCGAAGCCGCCCGTGAATACGCACGCCGCAGCGCACGCGAAGAAGGCATGCTGGTGGGCATCTCCTCCGGGGCCACACTGGCCGCCATCGCGCAAAAGCTGCCCGAGCTGCCCGCTGGCGCCAAGGTGCTGGGCTTCAACTACGACACGGGCGAGCGCTACCTGTCGGTCGAGGGCTTCCTGCCCGCGTGATGCCGCTCACGGTGCAGCAACGCACCTGAATGACCAGGGCCCTTCGGGGCCCTTGTTTTTTGGGGAACAGCAGCACACCGCCACGGCCAGCCGTCCTACACGGGTGAGGCCCAGCGGATTCAACAATCGTTTGCACCCCTTGGCACGCCCGTAGCGCGGGTCGCTCCAGGGGGCTTGTTCACAACGATCTGTTCACCCATGGCCACCCCACCCTCCCTGCCGATTGCGTTCAAGGTGCTCACCGTGAATGTGCACAAAGGCTTCACCACGTTCAACCGGCGCTTCATGCTGCACGAGCTGCGCGAGGCCGTGCGCGGTGTGGCGGCAGACCTGGTCTTTTTGCAAGAGGTGCAAGGCAGCCACCAGCGCCATGCGCAGCGCGTGGCCAATTTTCCGCAGGTGCCGCATTACGAATTTCTGGCCGACACGATCTGGTCGCAATACGCCTACGGGCGCAACGCGGTTTATGACAACGGCGACCACGGCAATGCCCTGCTGTCGAAGTTTCCCATCACGCATTACGAAAACCACGACATCTCCATCCGGGGGCCAGAGCGGCGCGGCATGCTGCATTGCGTCCTGCAGCCGCCGGGCCACCACCTGCCGGTGCACGCGGTGTGCGTGCACCTGGGGCTGCAGGAATCGCACCGCCAGCAGCAGTTGCAGCGCGTGTGCGATCTGATCAACAGTTTTCCGCCCGACGAGCCCGTGGTGCTGGCGGGCGATTTCAACGACTGGCGCCACCGCGCCCACGCCGTGCTGCAGCGCGAAGCCGGTTTGCAAGAGGTGTTCGTCCATGCATTCGGCCGTGCGGTGCGCACCTTTCCGGCATCAATGCCGCTGCTGGCGCTGGACCGCATTTACGTGCGCAACGCCGCCGTGCACGCCCCACTGGAACTGCCCCGCAAACCCTGGGACCAACTCTCGGACCACGCCCCCCTGGCGGCGGAGATTCTGCTATGACCCGCCCCTTCTTTGCACCGCGCTCTGCCCGCTGGGTGCCGGGCAACCACTTCGAGTTGCTGGAGAACGGCGAGGAGTTCTTCCCCCGCGTGTTCGATGCGATTGCCAACGCCCGGCACGAGGTGATGCTGGAGACCTTCATCCTGTTTGAAGACAAGATCGGCCAGCAACTGCACGCAGCGCTGCTGGGCGCCGCGCAACGTGGCGTGGAAGTGCATGTGCTGGTGGACGGCTTTGGCTCGCCCGACCTGTCTGAACAGTTTGTGGGCAGTCTGGTGGCCGCCGGAGTGCATTTCCGCATTTTTGACCCGGGGCGGCGCATTCTGGGCCAGCGGCTGAACGTGCTGCGGCGCATGCACCGCAAGATCGTGGTGGTGGACGGGCAGCTGGGCTTCATCGGCGGCATCAACTACTCTGCCGACCATGTGGCCGAATTCGGCCCCGAGGCCAAGCAGGACTACGCCGTACAGGTGCGCGGCCCCGTGGTGGCCCACTTGCACCACTTCACGCGCCAAGCCGTGCTGCCCAAGGCAGAACGCCAACGCGCCCGGCAGGCGGGCGTGCTGGGGCGCCCGCACGCGGGCACGGCGCATGCCATGTTCGTCACACGCGACAACCAACAGCACACCAATGACATTGAGCGCCACTACCGCGTGGCCCTGCGGGCTGCGCGCAGCCGCGTGGTGATTGCCAATGCCTACTTCTTTCCAGGCTACCGTTTCATTCGAGAAATGCGCCGCGCGGCCAAGCGCGGTGTGGATGTGCGGTTGATCCTGCAGGGGCAACCCGATATGCCCATCGTGCGCACGGCCGCGTCGCTGCTCTATGACCACCTGTTGCGCGCCGGGGTGCGCATTTACGAATACTGCGACCGCCCTCTGCACGGCAAGGTGGCGCTGGTGGACGAGGCCTGGGCCACCGTGGGGTCCAGCAACCTCGACCCGCTGAGCCTGTCGCTGAACCTGGAGGCCAACGTCATCATCCAGGACCGCGCCTTCAACGCGCAGCTGCACCGCCGCCTCTCGCACCTGATGACCCACAGCTGCCGCCAGGTGCAAGCTTCGCCCTCCGGGCCGTGGGAGGGGCTGCGCCTGCTGCGCAGCTATGTGGTGTTCCACCTCATGCGCTGGTTCCCCACCTGGGCCGGATGGCTGCCCCGCCATGAGCCGGTCATCACCAAGGCCAAAGCCGATTCAGCCGCAGAGCCCACGCGCCATGCAACCCGCAGCCCTGCCTGAACTGCACCAGCAGCATGAGCAGCGGCACGGCTGGCGCAGCCTTGCGCAACGCCCGTGGTGGCCCTGGCTGACACGCGGGGCTGCCGCGGCATTCTTTGTGCTTGTGGCCGGGTTGCTGTTTCGCCAGGCCCGCACGGTGGACTGGCCCGCCGTGCTGCAGGCGTTGCGTGCCCTGCCCCCGGGCACCCTCGCCGTGGCCGGTGCGCTGGCGCTGGCCAGCCACTGCCTGTATGGCACGTTTGACCTGGTGGCGCGCCACTGCTGCGGGCACCACCTGCGGCGCAGCACCACGCTGGACATTGCCATGACCAGCTATGCCTTCACACTGAACCTGGGCTCGCTCGTGGGAGGGGTGGGCGTGCGCTACCGGCTCTATGCGCGGCGCGGGGTGGATGCGGGCACCATCGGCCAGGTGGTGGGCACCAGCGTATTGACCAACTGGGTAGGCTACCTGCTGCTGGCTGCCGTGCTGCCTTGGCTGTGGGCACCGCCGCCTCTGGCAGGCTGGAGTGCACCCGCATGGCAATGGCGCCTGGGCGGCGCCTTGCTGGGCTGCATTCCACTGGCTTACGGTGTGGTGTGTGCGCTGCGCGCGGGGCGTGCCCTCACGCTGCGGGGCCACGCGTTTGCACTGCCCCGCTGGCCCGTAGCCTTGTGGCAAATGGCTGCGTCGGCCGGCAACTGGATGCTGATGGGTGCCGCGCTGTGGGCCACGCTGCAGGCGCAGGTGAGTTACCCCGCTGCCTTGGCTACCGTGCTGCTGGGCGCCGTGGCGGGGCTGGTGCTGCGGGTTCCCGCGGGCCTGGGGGTACTGGAAGCCGTGGGCGTTGCCCTGCTGACCAGCCCCAGCCTGGGGCAGGACAAGGTGCTGGCTGCCCTGCTCGCCTACCGTGCGCTGTATTACTTCGTGCCCCTGGTACTAGCTTCGCTGGCCCTGGGTGCAGCAGAACTGCGCTGGCGCCACAGTGCAGCAGCTCCTGCCAAAAATTAGGGCAAATCGGCCTGTAGCGCTTATTACACAAGCGCTGGCAGCTATCAATTTTGAATCAGTGCATTCACCACAAGCGGGCGCCGCACGGTTTTGGCGATGCGCAGGAAGGCCACCCCCGGTAAAATCACGGCCCCTCGACTTTGCCTGCCGCCCGATCGACACGGGCCCGCAAAACCATGATCCGACTTTCTGAAATCCGGCTGCCCTTCACGGTGGCCGAGGCCCCCGAGGCGCCCCTGCGCGCTGCCGTTTCGCAACTGCTGGGCCTGCCTGCCTCCGACATCGCGCACATCCACGTTTTTAAGCGCAGCTTTGATGCCCGCAAGGCCGACCTGCTGGCCGTCTACATCGTCGATGTCACGCTGACCCAGCCCGAGCGTGAAGCCGCGCTGCTCGCCAGGTTCGCCAGCAACCCGCACATCCAGCCCACGCCCGACATGGCCTGGCACCCGGTGGGCCAGGCGCCGGCCGACCTGCCCCTGCGCCCGGTGGTGGTGGGCTTCGGCCCCTGCGGCATCTTTGCCGCGCTGGTGCTGGCGCAGATGGGTTTCAAGCCCATCGTGCTGGAGCGTGGCAAGACCGTGCGCGAGCGCACCAAAGACACCTGGGGCCTGTGGCGCAAGCGCGCGCTCAACCCCGAGAGCAACGTGCAGTTTGGCGAGGGCGGCGCTGGTACCTTCTCGGACGGCAAGCTCTACAGCCAGATCAAAGACCCGCGCCATCTGGGCCGCAAGGTGATGAACGAGTTCGTCAAGGCCGGCGCACCCGAAGAAATTTTGTACGTCGCCCACCCGCACATCGGCACCTTCAAGCTGGTGAAGGTGGTGGAAAACCTGCGCGAGCAGATCATTGCGCTGGGCGGCGAAATCCGCTTCGAGCAGCGCGTGACGGACGTGATCGTCGAGAACGACGCCCAGGGCCAGCGCCACCTGCGCGGTCTGAAGGTGCTGAACCAGGCCACGGGCGAAACCACCGAGCTGCGCGCCGACCACGTGGTGATGGCGCTGGGCCACAGCTCGCGCGACACCTTTGCCATGCTGTACGAGCGCGGCGTGGCCATGGAAGCCAAGCCGTTTTCCATCGGCTTTCGCATCGAGCACCCGCAAAGCGTCATCGACCGCGCCCGCTGGGGCCGCCACGCGGGCCACCCGCTGCTGGGCGCGGCCGACTACAAGCTGGTGCACCACGCGCAAAACGGCCGCGCGGTGTACAGCTTCTGCATGTGCCCTGGGGGCACCGTGGTGGCCGCCACCAGCGAGCCCAACCGGGTGGTGACCAACGGCATGAGCCAGTATTCGCGCAACGAACGCAACGCCAACGCAGGCATGGTGGTGGGCATTGACCCGCGCGACTACCCACACGACCCCGCTGCGTTCGAGGCCCACCTGGGCCAGACCTATGGCGTGGAGGCGCTGCCTGCCGGGCAGTTCCACCCGCTGTCGGGCAGCGTGCTGCAGCGCCAGCTCGAGTCCAACGCCTTTGTGCTGGGCGGGCGCGACTACAGCGCGCCGGGCCAGCTGGTGGGCGAGTTCATTGCGGGCAAGCCGTCCACCCAACTGGGCGGGGTGGAGCCCTCGTACAAGCCCGGCGTGGCCCTGGGTGACCTGCACGCCGCCCTGCCTGGCTACGCTATCGAGGCCATGCGCGAGGCGCTCCCTGCCTTTGGCCGCAAGATCAAGGGCTTTGACATGCACGACGCGGTGCTGACGGGGGTGGAAACACGCACGTCCTCGCCACTCAAGATACCGCGGGGCGATAACCTGCAAAGCCTGAACACCGCCGGCCTGTACCCGGCGGGCGAAGGCGCGAGCTACGCGGGCGGCATCTTGTCGGCAGGGGTGGACGGTATCAAGGTGGGCGAAGCCGTGGCACGCAGCCTGCTGGGCACAGGTGCCGCATGACGGGCGCGACCCTGCAACGCCCCAGCAAGGCGCAGTTTGCCGCCGCAGCGCTGGCCATGGCGGTGGTGGTGCTGGCCTCCAACATCCTGGTGCAGTTCCCCATCAACGACTGGCTGACCTGGGGCGCCATCACCTACCCGGTGGCCTTCCTGGTGAGCGAGCTGGTCAACCGCGCCCATGGGCCAGCGCAAGCCCGGCGCGTGGCCTGGGTGGGTTTTGCCGCAGCCGTAGCGGCATCGCTGGTGCTGGCGCCTGCGCGCATTGCCGCAGCCTCAGGCACCGCCTTTTTGCTGTCGCAATGGCTGGACATTGCTGTGTTTGACCGGTTGCGGCATGCCACCTGGTGGCGCGCCCCGCTGGTGGCCACCCTGCTCGCCGCGGTGCTGGACACCGCCGTGTTCTGGAGCATTGCCTTTGCGGGAACCGAGGACCCCTGGGTGACCTGGGCGCTGGGCGACCTGGCCGTGAAGCTGGCCCTGGGCGTGGCGCTGCTGCTGCCGTTTCGCCTGTTCATCGGCCGCCAGCTGGCACAGCGCGCCGCCTGACGGGCTTCGGTGCCACGCTCACGCGGACTTGGCTGCGGGGAGGCAGAGCGCTGGTGCGACCGCACCGCGCCCCTCTCTTGACTTGCATCACCCCGCGCGCCGGGCAGCGCGCAACACTTGGGGTCTCCGCGCGTCTCGCTGAAGTGGCCTTCGGCGGATCGCTCCCGTGCCTTCACAAACCGGAGTTGTTCCATGTCTTCCACCGCGCCCAGTGCAACCCCCGCCGCCCCTTCAGGCAGTCTCTCCCAACGGCTCGGCCTGGTCGGCGCGGTGCTCGCGCTGATCCTGGTGCTGGCGCTGCCCACCCCGGCGGGCTTGCCCTTGGCGGGGCAGACGATGCTGGCCATCCTGGCGTTCGCTGTGATCGTGTGGATGACCGAGGCGCTCGAATATTCGGCAAGCGCGGTGGTGATTGCTGCGCTGATGGTGTTTTTGCTGGCCTATGCGCCCAGCGTGGCCAAGCCCGATGGGCCAGAAATGGGCACCGGCGCGGCGCTGAACCTGGCGCTTTCGGGCTTTGCCAACAGTGCCGTGGCACTGGTGGCAGCAGCGTGCTTCATCGCATCGGCCATGACGGCTACCGGGCTGGACCGGCGCATTGCACTCACGGTGCTGTCCAAGGTAGGGGCCAAGACGCACCACATCGTGATCGGCGCCATGGTGGTGGGCTTTCTGTTGTCGTTCATCGTGCCCAGCACCACGGCCCGCGTGGCCTGCCTCATGCCGATCATGATGGGCTTCGTGCTCGCCTTCAAGGTGGACCGCAAGAGCCGCTTTGCCGCCCTGCTGGTCATCACCACAGCGCAAACCGCCAGCATCTGGAACGTGGGCATCAAGACGGCTGCCGCACAGAACATGGTGGCCATCGGCTTCATCGAAAAGCAGCTGGGCGCCCAGATCACCTGGGGTGAATGGTTTGTGGCAGCGGCACCGTTTGCCGCGCTGATGACGGTGGCGCTGTTCTTCATCATGACGCGCATGATGGAGCCCGAGATGAAGGAAATTGCAGGCGGCCAGGAGACCATTCGCCAGCAACTGGCCGAGCTGGGCCCCATGACGCTGAACCAGTGGAAACTACTGGCGGTGGTGCTGGTGCTGCTGGGCTTCTGGTCCACCGAAAAGGTGCTGCACAACTTTGACACCACCTCCACCACCATCGCCGCCGTAGCGCTGATGCTGTTCCCGCGCATCGGCGTGATGGACTGGAAGCAGTCGCAAAAGGGCTTCCCCTGGGGCACGGTGGTGCTGTTTGCCGTGGGCATCAGCGTGGGGTCTGCGCTGCTGCAGACCAAGGCCGCAGGCTGGCTGGCGCAACTCATCGTGAGCAACCTGGGCCTGCAAATGGCGTCGGCCTTCGTGATTCTGATGCTGCTGTCGGCCTTCCTGATCGTCATCCACCTGGGCTTCGCCAGCGCCACCGCACTGGCGTCCACCATGATCCCTATCGTCATCAGCGTGCTGAGCACCGTGCAGACACCCGGCATCAACGTCGTGGGCATGACGATGATCCTGCAGTTCGTGGTGAGCTTCGGCTTCATCCTGCCGGTGAACGCACCGCAGAACATGATTGCCTACGGCACCGACACCTTCGAGGCGCGCGACTTCGTGCGCACCGGTATTGTGATCACGCTGGCGGCGGTGGTTCTGCTGGTGGTGTTTGCGCTGACCTACTGGCCCTGGCTGGGGCTGATGGTGACGCGCGCCTGAAGCGCCCCGTGAGCGCAGCGCCTTCTGCCCACCGGCACCAGCAGGCAAGCGGAAGGCCTCCACCAAGCCTGCCAGCTGCTGCGCCTGCACCCGCAGGCCCTGCGCGGCAGCGGAAGATTCCTCCACCAGCGCGGCATTCTGCTGGGTCATCTGGTCAAGCTGCGACACGGCTTCGCTCACCTGGCTCAGGCCCGTGGTCTGTTCACGGGCGGCAGTGCTGATCTCGCCAATGATCGTGGCCACCTGCTGCACCGATTGGACAATCTCGCCCATGGTGCCGCCCGCAGCGTGAACCAGCTGGGTACCTTCATCCACCTGCCGCACGCTGTCGCTGATCAGCCCGCCGATCTCCTTGGCCGCCGTGGCCGATCGCTGCGCCAGGCTGCGCACCTCGCTGGCCACCACCGCAAAACCCCGGCCCTGCTCACCGGCCCGGGCGGCTTCGACTGCCGCATTCAGAGCGAGGATGTTGGTCTGGAAGGCAATGCCGTCAATCACGCTGGTGATGTCCGCAATGCGGCGCGACGACAGTGCGATACCGTCCATGGTGCCCACCACACGGTCCACAGCGTCACGGCCGCGCTGGGCAATGCTGCTGCATCCGTGGCCAGTGTGCTGGCCTGTACAGCCGCATCAGCACTGTGCCGCACGGTGGCCAGGAGTTCCTCCATGCTCGCAGCGATCTCTTCAAGGTTGGAGGCCGTCTGTTCGGTGCGCGCCGACAGATCGCTATTGCCTGCGGCGATCTCGCTGCTGGCGCCCGCCACCGAGGTACTGGCCTGGCGCATGCCCACCACCAATTCCGCCAGGCGCGCTTGCATGCCCGACAGGCGCGCCAACAGGGCACGCAGTTCGTCCCGGCTGCCCGCTTGCGGCTCGGGCACCGCCGAGGTGAGGTCACCTTCGGCAATGCGATCGGTCACTTCGGAGGCATGTGCCAGAGGCCGCAGGATGGAACGCGACAGCAGCCAAGCACAGGCCAGACTGAGCAACAGGCCCACCAGCGAGCCCGCCGCCAACAGCGTGATGCCTTGGCGTTCGCTGCGCGCGGCGGCCTCACGGGCCTCGGCCACACGCTGGCGCTGGAATTCGGCCAGCTTGTTCACCGCCGCTGCATAGGCATCGGCCGCAGGCCGCAGTTGGTTGGCAATGGCGTCTGGCGGCAAAGCCTCGCCCGCCTTGCGGCGCTTTACGAGGTCATCCCGCACCGTGCGAAAGCCATTGCCAGCCTTGTCGATAGCGTCGAACAGCGCCTGAGACTCTGCATCTGCTGCCAGCTCGTCCAGGCGCTTGCGCACTTCAGAGGAGCGGGCCGACGTGGCTTTGCGGTCGGCGTCGATGCGCGCGGCGTAAGCTGGGTTGTCGATCTCTAACAGCGTTTCCGCGCGGGCGGAGCTGAGCACCACGATCGCGTGCAGTTCACGCGCCAGCAATGCGCGCTCGGACGATGCACCGCCCAGGTCATCCGCAATGTCTTGCAAGCCCGCCAGTCGCCAGATGCCCACCGCTGCAGACAGGGACATGACGAGACAGACCACCCCAAAGGCGAGGGCCAAGCGGACTGCAACACGTGCATGGGAGATAGACGTGGAGGCTCTCGAGAGTATGAAATGAATATCGCGGCCCCACCGGTGCGGCTGCTGCCGAAGTGATATCGACAAATGGCGACGAACCCTTGAACGAATCGATACCAGACCCCTGCGCGCGAGAGCAACCCCAAAAACAAAAAGCCGCCGCAGTACCAGACTGCGGCGGCCTTGAGGGCCGAGAAGGCGTTGCGCCGGTCAGTTATTGCTGCTGCGCGTTTTGCAGGGCGGCAATGCGCTCTTCAATGGGTGGGTGGGTGCTGAACAGCTTGCCAATGCCACCGACAATGCCCATGGCGGCCAGGCTCTTGGGCAGTTCGCCAGGGTGCATGCCGCCCAGGCGGGCCAGGGCGTTGATCATGGGCTGGCGGCGGCCCATCAGTTGGGCGGCACCGGCGTCGGCGCGGAATTCGCGCTGGCGGCTGAACCAGGCCACGATGATCGCAGCCAGGAAGCCCAGCACGATGTCGAGCACGATGGTGGTCACGTAGTAACCGATGCCGGGGCCAGAGCTTTCCTCGTCGTTCTTGCGCAGGAAGCTGTCCACTGCATAGCCAATGACGCGCGACAGGAACACCACGAAGGTGTTCATCACACCCTGGATCAGCGTCATGGTCACCATGTCGCCGTTGGCGATGTGGGCCACTTCGTGGCCGATCACGGCCTCGATTTCTTCGCGGGTCATGCCTTGCAGCAGGCCTGTGGACACGGCCACCAGGGCGTTGTTCTTGAAGGCCCCTGTGGCAAACGCGTTGGGGTCGCCTTCAAAGATACCGACTTCGGGCATGCCGATGCCGGCCTTGTCGGCAAACTTGCGCACGGTGTCCACAATCCAGCGCTCGTCGGGCGAGCCGCTGCCGTCAATCACGCGCACGCCCGAGGTCCACTTGGCCATGGGCTTGCTGATGAGCAGCGAGATAATGGCGCCGCCAAAGCCCATGACCAGCGCGAAGCCCAGCAGCGCGCCCAGGTTCAGGCCGTTGGCGGTGAGATAGCGGTTTACACCCAGCAGGCTGGCCACCACCCCAAGCACCAGCACGACGGCCAGGTTGGTCAGTACAAATAACAAGATCCGTTTCATGTTCTCTCCGTGGGGTCAACAACAAGTGTTTGTTCGCTCATGTGGGGGCTGGTTCCGTGCAGTTCAAGCATGGATGGCAGGATTGCCGGCCCACCGCCCCTTCATGGACGCGATTGCATCGCGCTATGGTAGGGGCAAACTGACTGCAGGGCTTATCACACAGGCCGCGGCGGGAATTACGCCGCCTGCCCAGGATATGCCCCTGGCGCGAGTCTGCTCACCGGGGCGGGCGAAACACCTGGGCATCTGCGTAAAACTCCGGCGCTTCGTTATCCGGCCACCAGCCGGGCACCCCCAGCACCGGCAGGGGTGCGAAAGGCTTGGTATCCCAGGGCTGGGGCTGCATGGCCTGCGCCAGCCAGCCATCTAAAGCAGCTATGGATTTTATAGCTTCCGGCGCTTGATAGACGTGCGCCACCATCGGTTTTCGTGGTGAAACCAGCTTTTCCAGCAGGGCGTGGCCGAACAGCAACAGCCGGGCCTCGGCCCACAAAGGGCGCAGCTCGATGAAAAGGCGCTGCCAGTCCCGCGCGCGCAGGGCCTGCCACAGCGCAGCGGGCGCTTGCAGCAGAGCCCCGTTTTCATCAAACACCGTGAGCGCGTCACGCAGCGGACCGCGCACCGCGCCCACGCCGTCTTGCGCAATCGCCTGGGCCTGCAGTTCGTTGATGCGCCGCTTGGCCTGCGGAAATTCCAGCCACACCAGGCCGTTGAAAAAATCGTGCAGGTTGTCGCGCGTGGGCACGCAGCGGGTGTCCCAGATGAATTGCTCGTAGGCCTGCCCCTCGGGCAGATCGCTCTGGGGCACAAAACGCACCGGCGCGGGGGCGGCTGAAAGCGCGGCATGCACTGGCACACCGGGCGCTTGCAGCGCCGCCGCCAGAGGCTCTCCCCGGGTCTTCCAGGGCTGCAGCCAGGGTGCAGCCCAGTCGATGCGCTCTACACCAGGCGCCACGGCAACGCTTCACCCGCGCGCAGGGGCTTGAGGTTGGCTTCGCCAAACACAAAGCTTTCGGGCGGCGTCCACGACTCGCGGCGCAGGGTGATGGTGCCGGTGTTGCGCGGCAGGCTGTAGAAGTCGGGGCCGTGGAAGCTGGCAAAGCCTTCGAGCTTGTCGAGCGCGCCCGCGTTGTCAAACGCTTCGGCGTACATCTCCATGGCCGCGTGGGCGGTGTAGCAGCCGGCGCAGCCGGTGGCGTGTTCCTTGAGGTGCGCGGGGTGCGGGGCGCTGTCGGTGCCCAGGAAGAACTTGCTGCTGCCGCTGGTGGCGGCCTGCACCAGCGCCACACGGTGCGTTTCGCGCTTGAGCACGGGCAGGCAGTAGTAATGAGGGCGCACGCCGCCCACAAAGATGGCGTTGCGGTTGTACAGCAGGTGGTGCGCGGTGATGGTGGCGGCGGTGAAGCGATCCGCCTGGGCCACGTAGTCGGCAGCGTCTTTGGTGGTGATGTGCTCGAAGACGATCTTCAGCTCGGGGAAGTCTCGGCGCAGCGGGATGAGCTGCTGCTCGATGAACACGGCCTCGCGGTCAAACAGGTCGATGTCGCTGCTGGTCACTTCGCCGTGTACCAAGAGCAGCATGCCAGCCTTTTGCATGGCTTCGAGCGTTTTGTAGGTCTTGCGCAGGTCGGTCACGCCCGCATCGCTGTTGGTGGTGGCGCCAGCGGGGTAGAGCTTGCAGGCCACCACGCCTGCGGCCTTGGCGCGCACGATTTCTTCGGGCGGCAGGTTGTCGGTGAGGTACAGCGTCATCAGCGGCTCAAAGCTCACACCTGCGGGCACGGCGGCCAGGATGCGCTGCTTGTAGGCCAGGGCCTGCTCTGCCGTGGTGACCGGCGGGCGCAGGTTGGGCATGATGATGGCTCGGCCAAACTGGGCGGCCGTATGGGGCACGACGGTGTGCAGGGGTTCGCCGTCGCGCACATGCAGATGCCAGTCGTCAGGGCGGGTGATGGTGAGGGTGTGGGGTGCTGCAGTCATGGGCTCCATTGTCCCATTGCCTCCAGCCCTGCCACAGCCTTCTGCAGCATTGCTATATTTTTAATAGCTACTTGCGCCTTCTATTCGGGCGCTAGAGCCTGAATTGGCTTCAATTCACGCGCCCGTGCCCGACATTGAAGTTATTCGGCCTTGATGCCAGCGCGCTTGACCACGTCGCCAAACTTCACCATGCGCTCGGCCATCATCTTTTCGAAGGCGGCAGGCGTCATCTCTTCGGGCGGGATGACGCCACGGTCTTTGAGGTTGGCGATCATCGCGGGCGATGCTGCCACCTGGCGCACGGCCTTGTGCAGGGTTTGCACCGCAGCGTCGGGCGTACCGGCGGGTGCGGCAATGCCGATCCAGGACGTGAGGTTGAGCTGGGGGTAGCCCACTTCGGCCAGGGTCGGTACATCGGGCAGTTGGGGCAGGCGCTGGTCATTGGCTACCGCCAGTGCACGCACCTTGCCCGCCTGGATGTGCGGCAGCATGATGACAGGGCCTGCTCACGCTATTTTTGGAGTCGCGAAGGCTCTTGCCGACGGGTCAATCTAGGCGCGTGACGCCGCGTGTGCATGTGCACACGCAAGGAGCGCAACGACGAGTGGCGCGTCGGCAAGGGCCTTCCCTTCGGGTTGCCCGGCCTGAGGGGCCGTCTGCGGCGTTGCCCGCGCTTGCAAGGTACCTACCTTGCCGCGCGCGGGCACCTGGCATCCAGCCCCCAGGCCGGGCAACGCGATCCCCAAAAATAGCGTGAACAGGCCCTGGGTTGTCGAGGATGAACTGCACCTCGTTGCCCAGCACGCCCGTGATCAGCGGCGTGCCCCACGGTAGGGAATGTGCGTGGTGAACACGCCCGTGGAGGCCTTGAGCATTTCCACGTTCAACTGGCCCATGCTGCCCACGCCGCCACTGCCGTAGTTGAGCTTGCCGGGGTTCTTCTTGGCGTAGTCGATGAACTCCTTGAAGGTCTTGAACGGCAGGCTGCTGTGCACCACCAGCGCGTTGGGCAGGCGCCCCAGGATGGCGATGTTTTCAAAGTCCTTGACCGGGTCGTAGCCCACCTGGGGCTGGGTCAGCGGGTTGGCCAGATGGCTGCTTTGCGACGACACCACCAGGGTGTAGCCGTCGGCCTTGGCACGCGCCACGTATTGCGCACCCACAGAGCCACCCGCACCGGGACGGTTTTCCACCACGATGGGCACGCCCAGCACGCGCGACAGAGGCTCCGAATACTGGCGGGCCATGATGTCCACCGAGCCGCCGGGTGGGAAGGGCACCACCATGGTGATGGGGCGCGAAGGGTATTTGTCTTGCGCAACGGCAGGCAGCGCAGCCAGGCCAGCCAGGCCCAGGCCGATGGAAAGGAGAAGTCGGCGGGAAGAGAATTTCATAGGGCTCAAAGGTCTCACGGGATCAATAAAAAGTCTTCAATGAGCGCGCTCCACGGCTGCACCGTAGGCTTCAGGGGTGCCGCAGCACGGCCAGTGCCACGGCCTGTGCGCGCGGCACAAAGGTGGTCAGCTCGCAATATTCGCGCTCGGTGTGCGGGTGGCCGCCCACGGGCCCGGTGGCGCACAGGGTGGGCACGCCCACCGAGGCGGTGAGGCCGCTGTCGGCTGCGCCGCCAGTGAACTCGCCCTGCACTTCAAAGCCCAGCGCGCGCGCTCTCTCCTGGTACAGCGCCAGAAGGTAGTCGGGCGTGGGTTTCATGGGCAAGGTGCTGCGGGCCACGGTGATGCGGCCCTGGGTGCGCGGCACGCTTTCTTCTTCGATGATGGCGCGCACACGGGCCAGCAGATCCTCCGGGTTGGTGTCGGCAGTGAAGCGCAGGTCCAGCTCCGCCCGGGCATGGGGGGCCACCATGTTGGACACCACACCGCCGTGCACCACACCCACGTTGGCGGTGACGCCAGTGGCAGGGTCGGTCAGCGCGTGCAGGGCCAGCGTCTTGCGGGCCAGGGCCACGTGCCTGGCGCAGGACAAGGGCCGGGTGCATGTGCTGGCGCAGATCAACAGTGCACCCGTGGGCTCGTGGCTGGCCCTGCACCTGAACATGTGCCGCCCCGGCGTGCAGGAACTGGGCGCTGGCGCCATGGACACCACCGACCAACTGCTGTGGGTGCAGCCCGACGATGTGCTGCTGGTCTTCAGCATCCGCCGCTACGCCAGTGGCCCTGCCAAAGTGGCGCAGCACTTTCGCGACGCGGGGGGCCAGGTACTGGCGATTACCGACAGCCCGGCCGCACCCGTGGCGACGCTGGCACACCACCATCTTCAAGTGCATACCTCAAACGCCTCGCCGTTCGATTCATAAACCGCCGCGTTCTTCCTGTGCAACGCGCTCGTCTCTGCTGTGGCCCAGCTACGGCACGGGGCAGTGCCGCAGGTGCTGGCCCGGCGCGACAGCCTGTGGGACCAGTTTGAATCACAGCGCTTGCTGGATCCTCCCGCCTGCCGCAGTGCCGGTACGCGCCGCAAACCAGCAGACAAGAAGTAGCGCCAGCCCGCCACGCCCTCACCGCAAGGCGGCATGAAAAAAGGCACCCGAGGCTGCCTTTGAACCAACGCACTGCGGCAGCGCGCCGCAGAGTCATCAGTGCTGCAGGATCTTGTTGAGAAAGTCCTTGGTGCGGGGCTGGCGTGCGTCGGGGTTGTTGAAGAACTCCTCTTTCGAGCAGTCTTCCAGAATGCGGCCGCCCACGTCCATGAAGATCACGCGGTTGCTCACCTTGCGGGCAAAGCCCATTTCGTGGGTCACGCACATCATGGTCATGCCTTCGTTGGCCAGGCCCACCATCACGTCCAGCACTTCGCCCACCATTTCAGGGTCGAGCGCGGAGGTGGGTTCGTCGAACAGCATCACGATGGGGTCCATCGACAGCGCGCGCGCAATGGCCACGCGCTGCTGCTGGCCACCCGAGAGCTGGCCTGGGAACTTGTCCTTGTGGGCGATCAGGCCCACGCGCTCCAGCATCTTCAGGCCGCGCTTCTTGGCATCATCGGCCGTACGGCCCAGCACCTTGATCTGCGCAATCGTCAGGTTGTCCGTCACCGACAGGTGCGGGAACAACTCGAAATGCTGGAACACCATGCCCACGCGGCTGCGCAGCTTGGGCAGGTCGGTCTTGGGGTCGTGCAGCTTGATGCCGTCTACCGTGATTTCGCCCTTCTGGAAGGGTTCGAGCGCGTTGATGGTCTTGATGAGCGTGGACTTGCCCGAGCCCGAGGGGCCGCACACCACCACCACTTCACCTTTGCTGATGGTGGCCGAGCACTCGTTGAGCACCTGCACTGGGCCATACCACTTGGATACGTTCTTGAGTTCGATCATGTTTTATTCCTCAGTCTCTCGGATCACCGGATGATGGCGATCTTCTGGTGCAGGCGCTTCACAGCCCAGGACAGCGCGTAGCACATCACAAAGTACAGGACGGCAGCGGCCAGGTACGCCTCGATGGGTCGGCCAAAGTTCTTGCCCGCCACTTCAAAGCCCTTGAGCATGTCGTAGGCGCCAATCGCGTACACCAGCGAGGTGTCCTGGAACAGGATGATGGTCTGGGTCAGCAGCACAGGCAGCATGTTGCGGAAGGCCTGGGGCAGCACCACCAGCTTCATGTTCTGGCTGTAGGTCATGCCCAGCGCCTGCCCGGCATACACCTGCCCACGCGGAATGGACTGGATACCCGCACGCATGATTTCGCTGAAGTACGCGGCCTCGAACGCGATGAAGGTGACCACCGCCGACAACTCAGCACCAATGGGGCGACCGATGATGGCGGGCATCAGCAGGAAGAACCACAGAATCACCATGACCAGCGGAATGCTGCGCATGCCGTTGACGTAAATGGTGGCGGGCACATCCAGCCATTTGCGGCCCGACAGGCGCATCAGCGCCAGCACCGTGCCAAACAGCACGCCGCCAATGGTGGCGACCAGGGTGAGCATCAGGCTGAAGTACAGCCCCTTCAGGACGAAGTTGGAGATCAGGTCCCAGTTGTAGAAGGAAAAGTCGAGATTCATGTTCAGTGACCTCCGCCCGCTCCGCCTGCCACCACCATGCCGGGGATGCGCACGCGCTTTTCAATGAAGGCCATGATGCGGTTGATGGCGAAGGCCGACACGATATAAAGCCCGGTCACCGCCAGGTAGACCTCAATGCCGCGCGAGGTTTCTTCCTGCGCCTGCATGGCAAACATCGTGAGCTCAGCCACCGAAACGGCAAACGCCACCGACGAGTTCTTGAAGATGTTCATCGTCTCGCTGGTCAGCGGCGGCACGATGATGCGAAACGCCATCGGCAGCAGCACATAGCGGTACGTCTGGAACGTGGTGAACCCCATGGCCATGCCTGCATAGCGCTGGCCGCGTGGCAACGCCTGGATGCCCGAGCGCACCTGCTCGGCAATACGCGCCGAGGTAAAAAAGCCCAAGGCAAACACCACCAGCACAAACCCCGGCACGCCCTTCATGGCTGGCACCAGGGTCGGCACCACGTGGTACCACAAGAAAATTTGCACGAGCAACGGTATGTTGCGGAACAGCTCCACCCACGCGTTGCCCAACCGGGTCACGATGGGGCTGTTGGGCAACGTGCGCAACGTGCCGATCAGCGAGCCAATGACCAACGCCAGCAACAAAGCCAGCAGCGATACAGACACCGTCCACCCCCAGGCCGACAGCATCCAGTCGAGGTAAGTGATGTCGCCGCCTTTGCCAAAGCAGCCTTGCACCACTTCCCGTTCAATGGTGTCCTGGCAGAACACCTGCCAATCCCAACTCATAGGATCACCCCTTAGTTATTTGATATTGCGTTGGCGCCACCGCTTGGAAGCCCAACAAAAAACGCCCCTTCAAACCCACTGTTCGAAGGGGCGCAGGTGATCCAGGAATTACTTCTTGGCGTAGTCTTCCATGGGCTTGTCGTTGGGGTTGGCCCAGGCAGCCTTGGTGGCTTCAGACAAAGGCAGGCCGATCTTCACGTTGGCTGGAGGCACGGGCTGCATGAACCACTTGTCGTACAGCTTGGCCAGCGAGCCGTCCTTGATCTGGCGCTTGATGGAGTCGTCCACAGCCTTCTTGAAGGCGGGGTCATCCTTGCGCAACATGCAGGCGATGGGTTCCACGCTCAGCACTTCGCCCACGATCTTGTAGTCGGCAGGGTTCTTGGACTTGGAGATGTTGGCGGCCAGGATGGAGCCATCCATCACGAATGCGTCGGCACGGCCGGTTTCCAGCATCAGGAAGCTGTCAGCGTGGTCCTTGCCGAACACTTCCTTGAAGTCGATGCCGCCAGCACGTTCGTGCTTGCGCAGGGTCTGCACCGAGGTCGTGCCGGTGGTGGTGGCCACGGTCTTGCCGTTCAGGTCCTTGATGGAATTGATGCTCGAGTTGGCCTTGGTGGCAATGCGCACTTCTTCCACATAGGTGGTCACGGCAAACGCCACGTCCTTCTGGCGGGCGGCGTTGTTGGTGGTGGAGCCGCACTCCAGGTCCACCGTGCCGTTGGTCACCAGGGGCACGCGGTTTTGCGAGGTGACGGGCTGGTACTTGATGTCCAGCTTGGGCAAGCCCAGTTGCTTCTGGATATCGGCAAGGATGACTTCAGCCATCTCGGTGTGGAAGCCCACGTACTTGCCGTTGCCCAGGGTGTAGGACAAGCCGGAGGACTCACGCACTCCGAGGGTTACGCTACCGGAGGCCTTGATTTTGGCCAGCGTGTCGTTCGCCTGAGCAAACACGCTGCCAGCAGCCAAGGCGGTGACGGCAATAGCCAACAAATGCTTTTTCATAGAGGTCTCCTTAGTGGATAGGACAGAGAGAATCGGAAGCGCGCTTGCATGCCAATCGTGCCGGCGAGGCAAGTGCTTCCAGCAATAAGCCGTGGGCGGTCATCTTATTCAGAACGGAACCTGGTCGGTAGGGTATTTCCAGAAGTCCCTGAGTAAATAGCTGACCGGTATGTTCAACGGCTTGTTGTGGGGTGGGATAGGTTGGGCAAACCACTTATCGTAAATCGGATAGATCTCGCGGCTGGTGATCAGACGCTTCATTTCTTCGTCCACCAGCTTTTTAAATTCGGGGTCGTTCTTGGGCAGCATGATGGCCAAGGGCTCGGTGGTGACGAATCGGCCCACCACCTTGAGTGCTTTCGGGTCTGGGCGAGCAGCTGCCAGACCGTACAGGAGCACATCGTCCATCAAAAACGCATCGGCCTCACCCTTCTCGACCATTTCCACGCCACGGGCATGGTCTGGCGCCTCCACGATCTTGATACCCATCAGGCGCTCGCGATTGGCTTGCGTCACCGCCTTGAGGGGCGTGGTGCCTTGCGTCGAAGCGAGGATTTTGCCCTGCAAGTCTTCGAGGCGATCAATGGAGCTGGAGGCCTTGGTCAACAAGCGTGCGCCCGTGATGAAGTGGGGCACCGTGAAAGCCACCTTCTGGCGGCGCTCGGCATTGTTGGTGGTGGATCCGCATTCCAGATCAGCCTTGCCCTGCTCGATCATTTCGATGCGGTTGGCGGGTGAGACCATGACGAACTCCACCGCCATGTCCTTGGCGCCCGTCTTCTTGCGCACCACTTCGGCCAGGCGCAGGCACAGGTCTACCGCATAGCCCACGGGCTTGCCCGAAGCCACGTACGAAAACGGCACGGCAGATTCGCGGTGTGCAATCACCAGCTTGCCCCCGGCGCTGATGCGCTCCAGCACCGTGGCGGCCGTTGCGGCAGGCACACAGCACAGGGCCGCAAGGCACCATGCAAATCCCCAATATTGTTTAGTCATACAAAGTTTCCCTGCGTGACCCAGAAAGCACCTTGCAAACTTTGCGCCATTGCCCGCCGGTGGCGGCCAGCAAGTGCAATTCACCCGCGCGGGCCAACTAAAAACTTACTGCAGACTTTCAGATCAAGGCGCGACTGTACGTTTCAGTTTGGTGAAACACCAATGCTGATTGCGCGCCCTGTTATGCAAAACTTTTATACCCGTATTTACCCTAGGCATGGGCCAGACTGCGTTTGCAGGTAGGCCCAGAGGGCTTGGGCCGTGCCTTTGGCAGACTCCTTGCCCGCAGGCTTTTCACGGTAGGCGCGCACATCCATGGTCATCTGCAAGCCTTCGGTATCGGCGGGTGCAGCACTTACCAGGCGCTTGGAACGCAGTTCCTTTTTCACCGCACTGTGGGGCAGAAAGGCCACGCCATGCCCTTCGAGCGCCATGGCTTTCAGGCCTTCGGCCATGTCGGTTTCGTACACCCGCTCCAGATGGATGGGCGTGTGGGACTCTTTCAGGATCAGCTCCGTCACCCGCCCCAGGTAGGCCCCCGGCGCATAGCCCAGGTAGGGCAGTGGCTGCCCGGCGCGGCCCGGCAGGCGGAACAGCGGGTCGCCATCGGCGTCGGGCTTGCTGTAGGGCGACAGCACTTCCTGCCCCAGGCTGACCATTTCGTAGCGGTTGGCATCCAGCTGAAAGGGCTGGGATGAGTGGTGGTAGGCAATGAGCAGATCGCAGCCACCTTCCACCAGCCGCATCACGGCGTCGTGCACATTCAGCGCAATCAGGCGGCTTTTGAAGGGCCCGAACTTTTCGTGCAGGCTCGACACCCAGGCCGGGAAGAACGTGAACGCCAGTGTGTGCGGCACGGCAAACTCGATCATGTCCTTGCCGGCGCTGGTGTGTCCGCGCAGCATGGCGCGCGTGTTTTGCAGTGCCTGCAGCATTTCCAGCGCCTGGTCGTACAGCGTCTTGCCCGCGGGCGTGAGACGCGTGGGGTACGAACTGCGGTCCACCAGATCAGTGCCCGCCCAGGCTTCCAGGGCCTGGATGCGCCGCGAGAACGCGGGCTGTGTCACATGCCGCAGCTGGGCTGAACGGCTGAAGCTGCGGGTCTCCGCAAGGCTGACGAAATCTTCTAACCACTTGGTTTCCATCGGCAACATTATCCGCGCCTGACTGGAACCTTGCGCACGCAACCCGGCCGACAGGCCCTGCGGAATGGGTGGCGCTTCAAGCGTCGCATAATGTAACGGGGGCTTCAACCACGCGCCCACGTCCTGCCTTGGGTTGCACAACATCCTCGGGGCATCGACATTGAGAACCTGTTCAAAGTCTTTTTGGTGCTGCTGACATGGCTTGCCGCGATGAGGGCAAGGCCTGGAATGCGCTCCATCGCCCCGTACGCTTGCCGGCGCTGTTGCTCACCCAGCATGGCCCGCAGCAGATCGGGCGGCGAGGCACTCGCCCACAGGGTTGCGTTGAAGCCAGCAAAGAGACTCTGAACAGGTTCTGAAACCTGTTCCGTTTTTCCGCACCCGCTCTCCATGTCCTCCACCCCTCCCCCCAGCCCGTCCGAGCAGGAGCCCCGCTCACTGCAGTTTGAAGACTGGCTCACCGTCATCGTCATGGCGGCCCTGGCGCTCATCACCTTTGCCAATGTGCTGGTGCGCTACTTCACCAATTCGTCGTTCGCCTGGACGGAAGAAATCTCCGTCTTCCTGATGATTGCCCTGGCACTCATTGCAGGCTCTGCCGCCGTCGCACGCGACCAGCACATCCGCATCGAGTACTTTGCCGAGGGCGGCTCGGCCCTGCGCAGCAAGCGCCTGTCCATGCTGGGCGCGGCCACCGTGGCTGTGCTGTTTGGCGTGATTGCCGTGCTCAGCGTACGCGTGGTGTGGGACGACTACCGTTTTGGCGAAACCTCGCCCGGCATTGGCGTGCCGCAGTGGTGGTATTCGATCTGGCTGCCCGTGTTCTCGGCCCTCATCACGCTGCGTGCCGTGGGCCTGTTCATCCGCCGCAGCCGCAGCAAGGTCGATGATTCGGAAGCCGCCCGCCCACAGGAGCCCCAAGCATGATCGCCACGCTGCTCTTTGTGGCCTTTCTGGGCCTGATGTTCGTGGGCGTGCCCATTGGCGCTGCGCTGGGCCTGGCGGGTGCCGCCGCCATTGCGCTGGCCAATGCCGACAGCCAGTGGTTTGGCCTGCTGGCCGTGCCGCAGAACTTCTACGCGGGCCTGGGCAAATACCCGCTGCTGGCCATTCCCATGTTCGTGCTGGTGGGCTCGATTTTTGACCGTTCGGGCGTGGCACTGAGGCTCGTCAACTTCGCCGTGGCGATGGTCGGCCGTGGCCCCGGCATGCTGCCACTGGTCGCCATTGCCGTGGCCATGTTCCTGGGCGGCATCTCGGGCTCCGGCCCCGCCAATGCGGCCGCCGTGGGTGGCGTGATGATTGCGGCCATGTCGCGCGCGGGCTACCCGCCCTCGTTCTCGGCCAGCGTGGTGGGCGCAGCAGCGGCTACCGACATCCTGATCCCGCCCTCGGTGGCGTTCATCATCTACTCGGTGCTGGTGCCCGGCGCCTCGGTGCCCGCGCTGTTCGCAGCCGGCATGGTGCCCGGCGTGCTGGCCGGCATTGCGCTGATCGTGCCCGCCGTGTGGATGGCCCGCAAACACAAGATGGGCGCGCTTGAGGCCACCATGCCCCGCCCACCGTTCTGGAAGAGCCTGCGCGAAGCCACCTGGGGCCTGGCTGCACCGGTGCTGATTCTGGGCGGCATGCGCGCTGGCTGGTTCACACCGACGGAAGCTGCCGTGGTGGCCGTGTTCTACGGCCTGTTCGTGGGCATGGTGATACACCGCACGATCAAGGTGCGCGACCTGTTCCCCATCCTGCGCGAGTCGGGCGAGCTGTCGGCGGTGATCCTCATCGTCGTGTCGCTGGCGGGCATCTTTGCCTATTCGCTGTCTACCCTCGGCGTGATCGACCCCGTGGCCAAGGCCATCGTGAACTCGGGCCTGGGCGAATACGGCGTGCTGGCGCTGCTCATCGTGCTGCTCATCACCGTGGGCATGTTCCTCGACGGCATCTCGATCTTCCTGATCTTTGTGCCGCTGCTCTTGCCCATCATGCAGCACTACCACTGGGACCCTGTCTGGTTCGGCGTCATCCTCACCCTCAAGGTGGCGCTGGGCCAGTTCACCCCGCCGCTGGCCGTGAACCTGATGGTGTCGTGCCGCATCGCCGGTGTGCGCATGGAGTCCACCGTGCGCTGGGTCGGCTGGATGCTGCTGGCCATGTTCCTGGTGATGGTGGCCGTGATCGCTTTCCCCCAACTCGCCCTGTGGCTGCCCGCCAAAATGGGCTATTGATTGATTTCTAACAAGGAGACTGACCCGATGAAACTGCGTACCTTCCTGACCTCTGCCGTGGCTGCCGCCCTGGCCTTCACCACCCCTGCCGCCCTGGCGCAAACCGCGTACAAGAGCGAATACCGCATGTCGCTGGTGCTGGGCACCGCCTTCCCCTGGGGCAAGGGCGGCGAGCTGTGGGCCAACAAAGTGCGCGAGCGCACCAATGGCCGCATCAACATCAAGCTGTACCCTGGCGTATCGCTGATCCAAGGCGACCAGACGCGTGAATTCAGCGCGCTGCGCCAAGGCGTGATCGACATGGCCGTGGGCTCCACCATCAACTGGTCGCCCCAGGTCAAGCAACTCAACCTGTTCTCGCTGCCCTTCCTGTTCCCCGACTACGCAGCCGTGGACGCGGTGACGCAAGGCGACGTGGGCAAGCAAATCTTCGCGACGCTGGACAAGGCGGGCGTGGTGCCCCTGGCCTGGGGCGAAAACGGCTACCGCGAAATCTCCAACTCCAAGGTCGCGATCAAGTCGCCCGCCGACCTCAAGGGCCTGAAGATCCGCGTGGTGGGCTCGCCCCTGTTCCTGGACACCTTCACCGCCCTGGGCGCCAATCCCACACAGATGAGCTGGGCCGATGCCCAGCCCGCATTCGCCAGCGGCGCGGTGGACGGCCAGGAGAACCCCATCGCCGTGTACCAGGCCGCCAAGCTGCACACCGTGGCCCAGAAGCACATCACCATGTGGGGCTACGTGAACGACCCGCTGATCTTTGTGGTGAACAAAGACATCTGGAACAGCTGGACACCCGCCGACCGCGAGATCGTGAAGCAGGCCGCCATTGACGCAGGCAAGGAAGAAATCGCCATCGCCCGCAAAGGCATGGTCGAGGCCGACAAGCCCCTGCTCAAGGAAATTGCCGCCAACGGCGTAACGGTGACCCAGCTGTCGGCCGCCGAGCGCGAAGCCTTCGTCAAGGCCACCCGGCCCGTGTACGACAAGTGGAAGAACCAGATCGGCGCCGACCTGGTGACCGCCGCTGAAAAGGCAATTGCCGCACGCAAGTAAGCGTAACGCTCCTAAAACCATAGCTTCTAGCGCTTGTACAGCAAGCGCTAGAAGCTTTTTTTATGCCTAAAACCCTGACCCCAACTGGGCATAGGCCCGACTGAGACAACGCAAGCTAACGATTCAACATTGGTAATACCAATAAAGAAAAATAAAGCTACAAAGACCATAAATCAGTATTAACCCTATCAGGCATAGCTCCTAGAAAGACCCAGAATCTCGCCAATTCGCATGGATTAGCATTTTTTGGTCACACCAATTTAGACCAACGTCTACCTGTGAAAGCAAGGCGCCGCCCGCCCCTTTCACGCAGGCCCGCAAGCACAGGTCGCCCGCCGACCCGCAACGCGAGCCTCAGGAGACCACGCCGCCTGGTCGGCGCGTCCACTGCGGTGAAGAAAGCCATGGGCCCTGGGCCCCTGTCTGCGTTTCAATGTCTTTGTCTTCGTTATGCAAACCCTCTGGCAGCAAAACTACGACCCGGCCGGGAACATCTGGCTGTCCGCGCTCGTAGCCCTCATTCCCATCGTCTTTTTCTTTCTGGCCCTGACCAAACTGCGGCTCAAGGGCTACCAGGCGGGCACCGTCACGGTGCTGCTGGCCCTGGGCGTGGCGCTGCTGTTCTACAAAATGCCCGTGAGCGCCGCGCTGGCCTCGGCCGTGTATGGCTTCTTCTACGGACTTTGGCCCATCGCCTGGATCATTGTGGCGGCCGTGTTTCTGTACAAGCTGTCGGTCAAGACCGGGCAGTTTGATGTGATCCGCAGCTCCATCCTGTCCGTCACGCACGACCAGCGCCTGCAGCTCATCCTGGTGGGCTTTTGCTTTGGCGCGTTTCTGGAAGGCGCTGCCGGCTTTGGCGCCCCCGTGGCCATCACCGCTGCGCTGCTGGTGGGCCTGGGCTTCAAGCCGCTGTATGCCGCCGGTCTGTGCCTGATTGCCAACACCGCCCCCGTGGCCTTTGGCGCGATGGGCATTCCGGTCATCGTGGCCGGGCAGGTGTCGGGCATCGACCCCTTCCTCATCGGCCAGATGGCCGGGCGCCAGTTGCCCTTCATGACCATCCTGGTGCTGTTCTGGATCATGGCGATCATGGACGGCTGGCGCGGCGTGAAGGAGACCTGGCCTGCTGTGCTGGTGGGTGGCGGCTCGTTCGCCGTGGTGCAGTTCCTCACCGCCAACTACATTGGCCCCGAGCTGCCCGACATCACCTCGGCCATCGTCTCGCTGATTGCCCTCACAGCCTTCCTCAAGGTGTGGCAGCCCAAGCGCATCTTCCGTTTTGATACGGCAGAAAGCACGACCAGCCAGACCACCGGCACGAACGCACCCGCTGCAGCCAAGCCCCAAGCCGGTGCCGCTGCCCCACTTACCGCAGGCGCCATCCTCAAGGCCTGGTCGCCCTTCATCATCCTGACCGCGATGGTCACGCTGTGGAGCCTCAAGCCCTTCAAGGCACTGTTTGCTGCCGGTGGCCCGCTGGCCTCCACCATCATCAGCATCCCCGTGCCCATGCTCGACAAGCTGGTCGCCAAGATGCCCCCGGTGGTCGCGCAGGCCACGCCTTACGGCGCGGTGTACACCTTCAACTGGCTGGCCGCCACTGGCACGGCCATCCTGATCGCCGCCGTCCTGACCATCGCCTTCGCCCGCTTCTCCCCCGCCAAGGCCGTGGCCACGCTGGGCGAGACGGTGCGTGAACTGGTCATCCCCATCTACTCCATCGGCATGGTGCTGGCCTTTGCCTTCGTGGCCAACTACTCCGGCCTGTCGGCCACGCTGGCCCTGGCGCTGGCCCACACGGGCAAGGCGTTCACCTTCTTCTCGCCCTTCCTGGGCTGGATTGGTGTGTTCCTCACGGGCTCGGACACCTCGGCCAACGCCTTGTTTGGCGCGCTGCAGGCCACCACGGCCAACCAGCTGGGCCTGTCGCCCGTGCTCACCGTAGCGGCCAACACCACGGGTGGCGTCACCGGCAAGATGATTTCGCCCCAGTCCATCGCCATTGCCTGCGCGGCCGTGGGCCTGGCGGGCAAGGAATCGGACCTGTTCCGCTTCACCGTCAAGCACAGCCTGGTGTTCGCTGCCATCATCGGCATCATCTGCACGTTGCAGGCCTATGTGTTTACGTGGATGATTCCGGGTCATTGAAACCCTGCATCTGAGAGCCCCCATGCGCCTGGCCGATCACGTTGTCGAGAAACTGCTTGCCCTCGTGCAAGACCGCGGACTGCAGCCCGGACAGAAGCTGCCCGCAGAACGGCAACTGGCCGAGGAGCTGGGGGTGTCGCGCACCTCGGTGCGCGAAGCCATCCAGAAGCTCACCAGCCAGGGTGTGCTCTCGGCCCGGCGCGGCGATGGCACCTATGTGCAGCAGATCCACAAGCCCGCAGAGTGGCTGCAAGAAGCCATGGTGCCGCTGGCGGGCCTGATCGAATCAGACCCGCACTACCGCTACGACGTGCTGGAGACGCGCCACGCGCTGGAAACCAGCACCGCCTGGCTGGCCGCACAGCGCGCCACCGTGCAAGACAAAGTCCACATCCAGCGCTGCTTTGAAGTGATGCTGCAGCACCAGCAAAGCGGCCATGCCGAACTGGCCGCCCGCGCCGATGCGCAGTTCCACCTGGCCATTGCCGAAGCCTCGCACAACCTGGTGCTGGTGCAGGTGATGCAGAGCCTGTTCACCGTGGTGCTCTCCACCGTGGAGCGCAACCGCCACGACATGTTCCGCCTGAGCGCGCCCATCACGCTGCAGGCGCTGACGGCGCAGCACCAGAAGCTGATGCAGGCGATTCTGGACGGCGATCCGCAGCACGCACGCGAATGCATCGGCGAGCACCTGGAGCATGTGCGCACCACCATCCAGCGCATGGACGAAGACCGCGCCCGGCGCGAACGTTCCACACGCCTTCCCCTGGATCTAGCCCCCCAAGACCTGAAACAGCCACCATCATGATCATCTCTTCCAGCGCCGACTACCGCGCAGCAGCGCAACAGTTTCTTCCGCCCTTCCTGTTCCACTACATCGACGGCGGCGCCTATGCCGAGCAAACGCTGCGCCGCAATGTGGACGACTTCGCCGCCGTGGCGCTGCGCCAGCGCGTGCTCAAGGACATGAGCCAGCTCGACACCAGCATTGAGCTGTTTGGCGAAAAGCTCAGCATCCCCGTCGCCCTCTCGCCCGTGGGCCTGACCGGCATGTACCGCCGCCGCGGCGAGGTGCAGGCGGCCCGCGCGGCTGATCGCCACGGCATTCCGTTCACCATGTCCAGCGTGTCGGTCTGCCCCATTGAAGAAGTGGCGCCCAAAATCCAGCGCCCCATGTGGTTCCAGCTCTACGTGCTGAAAGACCGTGGCTTCATGCAAAACGCGCTGGAGCGCGCCCAAGCCGCAGGGTGCACCACCCTGGTGTTCACGGTGGACATGCCCGTGCCCGGCGCCCGCTATCGCGACGCGCATTCGGGCATGAGCGGCCCCAACGCCCCGCTGCGCCGCTACTGGCAGGCCATGACGCACCCCCGCTGGGCGGTGGACGTGGGCCTGCTGGGTCGCCCGCACGACCTGGGCAACATCTCGGCCTACCGCGGCAGCCCCACAGGCCTGCAGGACTACATGGGTTACCTGGGCGCCAACTTCGACCCATCCATCTCCTGGAAAGACCTGGAATGGATTCGCGCCTTCTGGAAGGGCCCCATGGTCATCAAGGGCATCCTGGACCCTGAGGACGCCAAGGACGCCGTGCGCTTTGGCGCGGACGGCATCATCGTCTCCAACCACGGTGGCCGCCAGCTCGACGGCGTGCTGTCGTCCGCCCGCGCCCTGCCCGCCATTGCGGACGCGGTGAAGGGCCAGATCAAGATCCTGGCCGACTCGGGCATCCGCAACGGGCTGGACGTGGTGCGCGCCATTGCCCTGGGCGCCGACTGCGCCATGATTGGCCGCGCCTACATCTACGCGCTGGCCGCAGCGGGTGAGGCGGGCGTCAAGCACCTGCTGGAGCTGCTGGAAAAAGAAATGCGCGTGGCCATGACGCTGACCAGCGTGGCACGAGTGGCGGACATTTCGGGCGATCTGCTGGTGCGCGAAGCGTGAGCAGCGCCCCCCAGGTTCCACGCGAAGCCCTGCTTGCACAGTTGCGCAACGCCGTGGGTGCTGCCCATGTCCTCACCGACGACCAGGCCACCCGGCGCTTTCGCAAAGGCCACCGCACGGGCGAAGGCCCGGTGCTGGCCGTGGTGCGCCCCGGCACGCTGCTGGAGCAGTGGAAGGTGCTGCAGGCCGCTGTGGCGGCGGGCCGCATCGTCATCATGCAGGCCGCCAACACGGGCCTGACCGGCGGCTCCACCCCCGACGGTGCCAACTACGACCGCGAGATCGTGCTGGTGAATACGCTGCGCATCACCGGTGTGCAAGTGATTGCCGGGGGCGATCAGGTGGTGTGCCTGCCCGGTGCCACCCTGGACAAGCTGGAGCAGACGCTGGCCCCGCTGGGGCGCGAGCCCCACTCGGTCATCGGCTCGTCGTGTATCGGCGCGTCGGTGCTGGGTGGCATCTGCAACAACTCGGGCGGCGCGCTGGTGCGCCGGGGCCCGGCGTACACCGAGCTGGCGTTGTACGCCCGCGTGAAGGACGACGGCACGCTGGAGCTGGTGAACCACCTGGGCATCGCCCTGGGCGATACACCCGAAGAAATCCTGACGCGCTTGCAAAACGGCGACTACGCCGAGGCCGACATCCAGCGCGACACCGGCCGGGTCGCCTCCGACGCCCGCTACGCCCAGGACGTGCGTGCCGTGGATGCAGACACCCCCGCCCGCTTCAATGCCGACCCGTCCCGCCTGTTCGAGGCCTCGGGCTCCGCAGGCAAGGTGTGCCTGTTTGCCGTGCGGCTGGACACCTTCCCCAAGGAACCCAGCACCGTGTTCTACATCGGCAGCAACACGCCCGATGACCTCACCGCCGTGCGCCGCCACCTGCTCACCGCCCTGCCCCGCCCGCCCATTGCCGGTGAATACATCCACCGCACCGCGTTTGACATTGGCGAGAAGTACGGCAAGGACACCTTCCTGCTCATCGACCGCTTTGGCACGGCCCGCGTGCCTGCGGCCTTTGCGCTCAAAAGCCGGTTTGATGGGTTCTTTGAACGCCTGGGCATGCGCGGCTTTGTGGACCACGCCATCCAGGCCGTGACACGCCTGCTGCCCAGCCACCTGCCCCGGCGCGTGCGCCAGTGGCGCGATCTGTACGAGCACCACCTGCTGGTGCGCGTATCGAACGACCAGGTGGAAGCCACCCGTGCATTCCTGACCGAGCACTTTGCGAACAGCACCCAGGGCGGCTGGTTCGAGTGCGATGCCGACGAGGGCCGCAAAGCCTTCCTGCACCGCTTTGCCATCGCAGGCGCGGCCATCCGCTACCGCGAGGTGCACCGCAGCGAGGTCGAAGACATCGTGGCGCTGGACATCGCCCTGCGCCGCAACGACCGCGAATGGGTGGAGCAACTGCCGCAGGACGTGGAGCGCGATGTGGTGCACAAGCTGTACTACGGCCACTTCTTCTGCCATGTGTTCCACCAGGACTACATCGTGAAGAAAGGCGTGGACCCGCTGGCCATGGAGCACCGCATGTGGGAGCTGCTGGACGCGCGCCGCGCCGAATACCCCGCCGAGCACAACGTGGGCCACCTCTACGTGGCCAAGCCCGCGCTGGCAGGCTTCTACCAGTCGCTGGACCCGACCAACACCTTCAATCCCGGCATCGGCCACACCCCGCGCGGGCGCAACTGGCAGGAGTGCAACCACGCCAACGGCGGCTGGCCCAAGGGGTATTCCGAAAACGCCTGAGCGCGCGCAGCCCAGCTATGGTCCATCGGCCGAAGTCGGGCCAGCGGGCGGCGCCGGGTGCTTGATGGCGTTCTTCACCAGCTTGCGCTCCACCGCGTCGCGCAAGTCCACGCCGGTGTGGTCGGCCAGTTGCAGCAGATAGAGCAGCACATCGGCCATCTCTTCACCCACACGCTCTTTCTGCGCGGGGTCGGCGGTGAGCTGTTGCGACTCCTCGGGCGTGAGCCACTGGAACAGCTCCTGCAGCTCGGCCGCCTCCACCATCAGCGCCATGGCCAGGTTCTTGGGCGTGTGGTACGGCTGCCATTGCCGTGCAGCGGCAAAGGCACGCAGGCGTTGCTGAAGGTCGGTCAGGTCCAGCGTCATGCGCCGCTCCTGGGTTGACCCACACATCGCCCAACGCAAATGCTATTGATTTCATAGCTGCTTGCGCTTGTTAATAAAGCGCTAGAGGCCGATTTGATGCTCATAGCGGCGTCACAGGTGCTTCGCCCGCCAGGTGGCGGCGGGCGTTTTCCATGAAGCGGTCCACCGAGTTCTGCACCGCTTCAGGCGACCAGCCCGCCACATGGGGTGTGAGCACCACGTTGTCCAGGCCCAGCAGCTCGGCCGGGGGCGCGGGCTCGCTCTCGTACACGTCCAGGCCGGCTGCAGCGATGCGGCCTTCGCGCAGCGCGGCGGCCAGGGCCGAAGTATCGATCACGCTGCCGCGTGCGATGTTGACTACCACGCCGCGCGGGCCCAGCACGTTCAGCACGGTGGCATTGACCAGATGCCGGGTAGCAGCACCACCGGGCGTGGCGATGACGAGAAAGTCCGCCCACTCGGCCAGCGCAGCCACATCGGCAAAGTAGCGGTAAGGCACATCGGTGCGGGCGCTGCGGTTGTGGTAGCCCACCTCCATCTCGAAGCCCAGCGCGCGCTGCGCAATCTTCTTGCCGATGGTGCCCAGGCCGATTAGCCCCAAGCGCTTGTGCGACACGTTGGGGGGCAGCGGCAGCGCCGTGCGCCACACACCGGCCCGCGTGGCCTTGTCCAGCGGCAGGATGCGGCGCTGCGCGGCAATCAGCAGGCCCCAGGTGTGGTCGGCCACGCAGTCGTCGTTGGTGCCCGCACCGGTGGCCACCACAATGCCGCGCGCCTTGGCGTGGTCTACCGCCACGTTTTCATAACCCGCGCCCAGCACGCAGATCAGCGTGAGCGCGGGCAGCGCGTCGATCTGCGCGGGCGACAGGCCGATGGCGCCGATGGTGAGCGCTACCCGCACGCGCGGGCCGTGTTCAGCAATCGCGGCCGCAGCCTGCGCTGCATCGGGCGCGTAGACCACTTCAAACACCTCGGCCATCTGGGCGCGGTGTTCTTCCGAGAGAAAAGTGAGGGCAAGCAGGAGAGGCTTCATGGGTTCAAGGTTCCAAATACAGGGGGGATCAGGCGGCGCCATCGCTTTGTTGCAAGGCCCACATGTTGGCGTAGCGGCCGCCTTGGGCCAGCAGCTGCGCGTGCGTGCCGCGCTCAATGATGCGGCCCGCATCCATCACCAGAATCTCGTGCGCGTCCACCACCGTGGAGAGGCGGTGGGCAATGAGCAGCGTGGTCTTGTTTTGCGCAGCGCTTTGCAGCTCGGCCTGGATGGCGCGCTCGTTGGCAGAGTCCAGCGCGCTGGTGGCCTCGTCGAAGATAAGGATGGGCGGGTTCTTGAGCAGCGTGCGGGCAATGGCCACGCGCTGCTTTTCACCGCCCGAGAGCTTGAGCCCCCGCTCGCCCACCATGGTGGCGTAGCCCTTGGGCGTGGCGGCAATGAAGTCGTGGATGCGCGCGGCGCGAGCGGCGGCCTCCACCTCTTGCTGCGTGGCACCCGTGCGGCCGTAGGCAATGTTGTAGGCCACGGTGTCGTTGAAGAGCACGGTGTCCTGCGGCACGATACCAATCGCCTGGCGCACGCTGGCCTGCGTCACGCTGCGAATCTCCTGCCCGGCGATGGTGATACGGCCTTGCTGGATGTCGTAGAAGCGGAACAGCAGCCGCGCCAGCGTGGATTTTCCCGAGCCCGAGGGCCCGACCACCGCCACCGTCTTGCCCGCAGGGATTTCAAAGCTCACGCCTTGCAGAATGGGCCGCGCAGCGTCGTAGGCAAAGTGCACATCTTCAAACCGCACCGTGGGCTGCGCCAGGCCTTGCAGCGGCTGCGCGCCGGGGGCATCGGCCACCTCGCGCTCCTTGTCCATCAGCACGAACATCTTGTCCAGGTCCGTCAGGCTCTGCTTGATCTCGCGGTAGATCACGCCCAGAAAGTTGAGCGGAATGTAGAGCTGGATCATGAACGCGTTGATCATGACCAGATCGCCCAGCGTCAGGCGCCCATCGACCACGCCCTGCGTGGCGCGCCACAGCATGGCCACCAGCCCCACGGCAATGATGAGCTGCTGGCCCGCGTTGAGCATGGACAACGTGGTCTGGCTCTTGAGCCGCGCGCGGCGCAGGCGCTCCAGGCTTTCGTCGTAGCGACGGGCCTCGAAGCCTTCGTTGTTGAAGTACTTCACCGTCTCGTAGTTCAGCAGCGAATCCACCGCCTTGGTGTGCGCAGCCGAATCGAACTCGTTGGCCTCGCGGCGGAACTTGGTGCGCCACTCGGTCACCAGCACCGTGTAGGCGATGTACAGCACCAGCGCGGTGAGTGTGATCCAGGCAAACCAGGCGTCAAACTTCACGGCCAGCACGCTGAGCACCAGCACCACCTCAATGAGCGTGGCAAACACATTGAACAGCGAGAACGAGATCAGCGACTCAATGCCGCGCACCCCGCGCTCGATGTCGCGCGTCATGCCACCCGTTTGCCGCTCCAGGTGAAAGCGCAGGCTCAGCGCGTGCAGGTGCTCAAAGGTCTGCAGCGCAATCGAGCGCGCCGCCCCCTGCGTGGCCTTGGCAAAGACCAGCTCGCGCAACTCGTTGAACACGGAAGTGGACAGGCGCAGCGCGCCGTAGGCCACCAGCAGGCCCACGGGCACGACCAGCATGGCGGCCGGATCGCCCGGCTTGAAGCTCATGGCATCGACCAGGGTCTTGAGCAGCAGGGGCACGCCCACGTTGGCCAGCTTGGCGGCCACCATGAAGGCGATGGCAGCCACCACGCGCCACTTGTACTGCCACAGGTAGGGCAACAGGCGCTGCAGGGTCAGCCAGTCGGTGCGGGATCGCTGCTCGGATGGAGGAGACGATGGGGAATGTGGAGGGCCGGATTCACCGCGTTGGCGCATGGGGGACAATCCTGATTGTTGTTATTTAGTGATTGTGCCTATGTCTGCCTCTTTCAGCCCGCCACCCGCCGCATTGCCCTCCGAGCACGAACTGGTGCTCAAAGTCATTCCCATGCCTGGCGACTGCAACGCCAACGGCGATATTTTTGGCGGCTGGGTGATGGCCCAGGTGGACCTGGCCGGATCGGTGCTGCCCGCGCGCTACGTGCAGGGCCGCATGGCCACGGTGGCCGTCAATGAATTCATTTTCAAGCAGCCGGTGCGCGTGGGCGACATCCTGTCGTTCTTCTCGCACATCACGCGCGTGGGTAACACCTCGGTCACCGTGCAGGTTGAGGTGTATGCCGAGCGCTTTTCCGACCAGGGCCGCTATGTGAAGGTGACCGAGGCCACGCTGACCTATGTGGCCATAGACGCCAATGGGCGCCCACGCCCGCTGCCCAAGCCGCAGGCGCCTGCCCAGGGCTGAGCCCCGGGCGGTTTTCTGAGCCCTCAGGCCGCCATGGCGGCAGGCTCTGCGCGCACCACAGCAGGCGCCACCGATGCGCGCACACCAGCGCCGATGCCAGCTTCGATCTCGCCCGCCAACTGCCCGCCCTCTTCCACCACGAGCTTGCCGTAGCGGATCTTGCCGTTGACCTTGCCCGTGCTGTAGATCACCAGCTTCTGGCGCACGGTGAGGGTGCCGTTGAACTCGCCATGGATCTCGGCAATGTCGATCTCTGCCGAGCCCTTGAATGCGCCGTTTTCCGAGATATGGATCACGCGCGAATCCATGGTGGCTTCTACCGTGCCTTCCACCACCAGCGTGTCGCAGTCGGTGATCTCCACGCCCTTGAGCTTGATGTTGGGGCCCACCGTGAGCTTGCTGCCCGAGCTGTCGCCCACCGAAGAGGCCTGTGGCTTGTGCCCCGTGAGGCCGCCCGCTGGCGCGCCCACCGCTGGGGCGGAGCCCGAGGCGAGCGTGTTCAAACCATTGGCAGGGGTGGTGTGGCGCTGGAAGGGTTCGGGTTCGCGTTTGCCAAAGAAGGGGTTTTGCACGGCCATCAGATCTCCTTGAAAAGGATGCATCCTAGGTTTTCATGCCGGCAAAAGTTGCCATCTTCCGCAAAAGCAGTAACCAAACGGTTCGTTCGTAGCATGCGCTTGCAAGGCTTGCAGGACCACACGCCCACCGCCTGCGGCGCAGCACAACTTACGAAACGATATAGGCCGCCGCCCCGGCCGACATGAGCTGCCCATCGGGGCCAAAGAATTCCATGCGCGTGGTGGCCACGCGCGAGCCCAGGCGCAGCACCTCGGCCCGCAGCTCAAAGTGGCTGCCAATGCCGGGGCGCAGGTAGTCAATGCGCAGGTCGATGGTGCCCAGCTTGGCAAAGCGGTGCAGGCGCTGCTCGGGCGGCTCGCTCATGTGCTTGGCGCCAATGGCGGCCATCACAGCCAGCCCGCCCATGGCATCCAGCCCGGCACTGATCACGCCCCCGTGGATGCGGTTGTAGGCATAGTGCCCCACCAGCTCTGGCCGCATGTCGATGCGCGCCACCACCTGCTGCGGGGCAATGCTGGTGACCTTGAGTCCCAGCAGCTGGTTGAAGACGATCTGCTCTTCAAAGATGGTGGTGAGCCCGGCGAGGAACTCGGGCTCGAACACGATGGCGGCAGCGGAAGCGGACGAAGCGGACATAAACACCCTTGAGGCTGCGGCGGGCCACCCGCCATCTTTACTATGCTTTTGATAGCTGCCAGCGCTTGTCAATAAAGCGCCGGAAGCCAATTTCGCTTAAATCACGGACATCAGTAGCAGCCTTCAGACCTTGCTGAAATCAGGATGTCTTTTCTCCATAAACGCGCCAAATGCTTCGCGGGCGGCGGGCTCGCGCAGCATGCGGCCAAAGCTGGCGCCTTCTTCGGCCATCACGGCGGCGATCTGGGGCAGCTGGTGCTTCTTCATCAGGCGCTTGGTCTCGATCAGCGAAGACAGGGGCTTGGCTGCCAGCTTCTTGGCCTGGGCTTGCGCCACGCCGTTGCATTCGGTGGGTGGCAACACGCGGTTGACCAGACCCACTTCCAGGGCAGCTTCGGCAAAGAAGGGCTCACCCAGCAGCAGTGCTTCGGCGGCGCGGTGGTAGCCCAGCATTTGCGGCACCAGCAGGCTGGATGCGGCTTCAGGGCACAGGCCCAGGTTGACGAAGGGCATGGAGAACGCTGCGTTGTCGCCCGCGTACACCAGATCGCAGTGGAACAGCATGGTGGTGCCAATGCCCACAGCCGGGCCGCACACCGAGGCGATCACGGGCTTGGGGAAGGCGGCCAGACGGTGCAGGAAACGGAACACGGGCGACTCCTGCGTGGCAGGGGGCTGCTGCAAAAAGTCGCCAATGTCGTTACCAGCGCTGAAGATGGCCACATCGCCCTGGAACACCACCACGCGCACGCTGGCGTCCTGCTCAGCAGCGGCCAGGGCGTCGGCCATGGCGGCATACATCGTGGTGGTGATGGAGTTTTTCTTGTCCACCCGGTTGAAGGTGATGGTGGTCACGCCGGCTTCGGTGTGAACGAGGATGTCTTTGGTGGTTTCGGTCATGGTCAAAGAGGTGAATGAGGAACGTAGCGGCGCACGGTGGTGCGCTCACTCCTTGTAGTAAACGATCTGGTGGCTGGTGGCCAGCATGGTGCCGGCTTCGTTCCACAACTGCACGGTCTGGTCGAAAAACCCGTTGCGGAACTCCTGCCCGCGCGCCTGGCCCAGCAGGTAGCCGGTGCCGGTCTGCGCCAGTTGCTCGGCGCTGGCATGGAAGTACACGGTGATGGACACGGTGCCTGCGGGCACGCGGTGCGCGCGGCGCAACCACACGCGGGGAAAGAACAGGTCGGCCAGCGCAGACAGGGCGCAGAAGTCCAGCGGCCGGGCCGGTGCGTCGCGCATCCAAAGCTGGGTCAGGCTATGGTCTCCGCTGCCATCCCAGGCACGGGGCAAGGCGCCAGTGATGGGGCGCATTTCATAGCGGTTGAGCCATTCCATGGCTTCGGGCCCGTGTTCAATGGCGGGGTGGGCGGTGGGGCCGGGCACGGCAGGCATGGGCACATCGCCAGCACTCCAGGTATCGCGGCGCACGGCGGTCACGGCCGTGGCCGTGGTGGTCACCACGGGCGCGCCTTCGGCATCGGCCTGGAGAATGGTCAAAGTCCAGTGCTGGGTGGACCGGTTGGTGCGCACGGGCGTGGCCTGCACGGTAAAGGCCCCCGCCGTGAGCGCCCCCGCGTAATTGACGGTGAGCGACAAGGGGTCGCCCAGCCGGTCAGGGTGCTGCATCACGGCCTGCAGCAGCGTGGCCGCAGTCACGCCGCCAAACGGCCCCACCATGTTCCAGTAGCCGGCATGGGTCTGACCCGTGTATTGCCCGGGCGCGGAAGACGTCAGCGCAAGCGCCTCGTCCAAAGGATGGATGGATGAAGTCATTCCGCTAGTGTGCCGCGAAACCGAACGCCAGGGCGTCGTAACGGCGACTGCCGCCACCGCGCACCGTCTGACACCGATTTGCCGAAGTGAGCCAAATATGTCTCCTCGCGCTAAACCGATCTGTACCGGCTTGAATGGAAAACAAAAACAGGCAGGGCGTTGCCCCTGCCTTCACACCCCACCCTCAAGGGCGTAGCGAGCGACTTTCAGGCTAGGCGGACGGAGCGCAGCAACCGGAACGTACTTGCGGTACGTGAGGATTGCGAGCACCGCCCAACGACGCATGAAAGCCGCGCAGTAGCCAGTCAACTCAAAGAGCTTCGATGATGCCGGCGGCGCCTTGGCCTGTACCTACACACATCGTGACCATGCCGTACTTCAGCTTGTGCCGGCGCAGCGCATGCACCACCGTAGCCGCACGGATCGCACCGGTCGCCCCCAGCGGGTGGCCCAGCGCAATCGCGCCGCCCATCGGGTTCACATTCGCAGGATTCAGCCCCAGCGTATTGATCACCGCCAGCGACTGCGCCGCGAACGCTTCGTTCAACTCATACCAGCCAATGTCATCGCTCTTGAGGCCCGCATAACGCAGGGCCGCCGGAATGGCTTCGATGGGACCAATGCCCATGATCTCGGGTGGCACGCCGCGCGCGGCATAGCTCACAAAGCGGGCCAGCGGCGTGAGGCCAAACTGCTTCACGGCCTTTTCGCTGGCCACGATGAGGGCGCCCGCGCCATCGCTGGTCTGCGAGCTGTTGCCCGCCGTGACGCTGCCGCGTGCGGCAAACACGGGCTTGAGCTTGGCCAGGCCTTCCAGGGACGTGTCGGGGCGTGGGCCTTCGTCCAGGCTCACGGTGCGGCGCTTTTCCACCACTTCGCCGGTGGCGAGATTGGGCGAGCGTTCCACGATTTCGATGGGGGTGATTTCGTCGGTGAACTCACCGGCCTTTTGCGCCTTGATGGCGCGCAGGTGGGACTCAAGCGCGAACGCGTCCTGCATTTCGCGGCTCACCTTCCACTGCTGGGCGACCTTTTCTGCGGTGAGGCCCATGCCATAGGCGATGCCCACGTTTTCATCCTTCGCGAAGATCTCGGCGTTGAACGAGGGCTTGTTGCCGCCCATGGGCACCAGGCTCATGGACTCGGCGCCACCGGCGATCAGCACGTCGGCCTCGCCCACACGGATGCGGTCGGCCGCCATCTGCAGCGCGGTGATGCCCGATGCGCAAAAGCGGTTCACCGTCACGCCGCCCACGGGGTGGTCGAACGCCAGGCCCATGGCAATGCGGGCCATGTTCATGCCTTGCTCGCCTTCGGGGAACGAGCAGCCAATGATGGCGTCTTCAATCGCCTTGGGGTCCAGCGTGGGCACCTGCAGCATGGCGCTCTTGACGGCGGCGACCAGCAGGTCGTCGGGGCGGGTGTTCTTGAAATAGCCGCGGCCCGAGCGCCCGATGGGCGTGCGCGTGGCGGCGACGATGTAGGCGTCCTGAACTTGTTTTTGAGCCATGGTGAAACTCCTTCAATTCTTGGGGGGGCGGCTGGAAGGAACCCAGGCCCACGTAAATACACATTCGACCGGCTCCACACCGGCTTCGTCGGTCACGGTGACTTTCACCTGCACCTCACCCTTGTCGCTGCCCTGCATGGCGGCGCGCTGCTCGGCGGTGAGCGTGGCCACGGCCTTCAGGCCGCCCGTGGCGCGCTTCTTGAACGCCATGCTGAACTCCTTGGCCAGCGGCAGGCAGTCGTCGCGCACGTTCATGCCCGCGACCATGCCGGTGGCCGTTTCGGCCAGCAGGTTCATGGCCGAGGCGTGCACGCCGCCGATGTGGTTCTGCACGCGGTGCTCGTTGGCAAGATGCACCTCGACACGCTCGGGCGTGAGCGACACGAACTTCACCCCGGCCGTGCCGGTGAAAGGCACGGCCCGGCGCAGGATGATGTTCTGCACAAAGCCCCGCATGAAGGCGGGTGCTTCGTCCAGACGCATCAGCGAGCGCTGGAGTTTGTTGGGGCGGTGGTCCGTCACGGCGAAGGCGGTCAGTTGCGGACAGGCTTGCCGGTGGACAGCATGCCCAGGATGCGCTCGTGCGTCTTGGGCTGGGCGATCAGGTGGCAGAACACCTTGCGCTCCAGCGTGAGCAGGTATTCCTCGCTCACCATTGAACCCGCATCCACATCGCCGCCACAGACCACCTCGGCGATCATGGCGCCGATCTTGAAGTCATAGGCGCTGATGAAGCCGCCGTCTCGCATGTTCACCAGCTGGGCCTTGATGGTAGCCAGGCCGCTGCGGCCCGCCACGGGGAACAGGCGCTTGTGCGGTGCACGCCAGCCACTGGCAGCCATGGACTTGGCTTCGTTGATGGCGACGAACAGCAGCTCGTCCTTGTGCGGAACGATGACGTCGCTGTCCAGCAGGAAGCCCAGCTTGCGCGACTCCAGCGCGCTGGTGCCCACCTTGGCCATGGCGGCGGCGGTGAAGCCTTCGGTCAGGAAGGGCAGGATGTCCTTGCTCGTCGAGGCCGCCATGTTCTCGGCCGCGCGGCGGGCGATGTAGGTCAGGCCGCCGGCGCCGGGCACCAGGCCCACCCCCACTTCGACCAGGCCGATGTAGCTTTCCATGTGCGCCACGCGCTTGGCCGAATACACGGCCAGCTCGCAGCCGCCGCCCAGCGCCATGCCGTGGATGGCAGCCACCACGGGAACCTGCGCGTAGCGGATGCGCATCATCAGGTTTTGCAGTTCCTGCTCGATGCTTTCCACCGCGTCGGGGCCGCCCACGGCAAAGGCGGGCATGGTGGCTTCGAGGTCGGCACCCACGCTGAAAGGCGCATCGCCCGACCAGATGACCATGCCGTCGTATTCGCGCTCGGCCAGCTCCAGGGCTTCGGCCAAGCCTTCCATCACTTCGGGGCTGATGGCGTGCATCTTGTTCTTGATGCTGGCGATGAGGACCCGCCCACCGAAGGGGCTTCCATCCTCGTCAAGCGTCCAGGTGCGCAGGGCTTTCGATTCGGCAATGGTGGTGCCAGCGGTGCGCCAGTCGGGCAGGCTGGTTTCGCCCAGCAGCGCCTCGGGGAAGATCTGGCGTTCGTACACGGGCAGCTGGCGGCGGGGCACGAACTTGCCTTGCGATGCGCTCCACGAACCTTGCGCGGTGTGCACGCCACCGGCGTCGGCCACAGGGCCCTTGAACACCCACTCGGGCAGCGGTGCCTTGCACAGCGCTTTGCCCGCGTCGATGTCTTCCTGGATCATCTTCGCCACTTCGAGCCAGCCGGCTTCCTGCCACAGCTCGAAGGGGCCTTGCTTCATGCCAAAGCCCCAGCGCATGGCCTGGTCCACGTCGCGGGCGTTGTCGGCAATAGTGGCCAGGTGCACGGCAGCGTAGTGGAAGCTGTTGCGCAAAATGGCCCAGAGGAACTGGCCGGGCGCGCCTTCGGCGTTGCGCAGCAGGCGCAGGCGTTCAGCGGCGGGCTTCTTGAGCATGCGAGCGTACACCTCGTCGGCCTTCTGGCCGGCGGGCACATACTCTTCGCTTTCCAGCTCGAAGCGCATCACGTCGCGACCAACCTTCTTGAAGAAACCGGCCTTGGTCTTCTGGCCCAGGTTGCCCAGCTCCAGCAGCTTCTTCAGCACCGCGGGCGTGCCGAAGCTTTCGTAGAAGGGGTCGGTCTCCAGGCTCAGGTTGTCCTGCAGCGTCTTGATCACGTGGGCCATGGTGTCCAGGCCCACCACGTCGGCGGTGCGGAAGGTGCCGCTCGATGCACGGCCCAGCTTCTTGCCCGTGAGGTCGTCCACCACGTCGTAGGTCAGGCCAAAGTTCTCCACCTCTTTCATCGTGGACAGCATGCCCGCGATGCCCACGCGGTTGGCCACGAAGTTAGGCGTGTCGTGCGCGCGCACCACGCCCTTGCCCAGGCCGCTGGTGACGAAGGCTTCGAGCTGGTCCAGCACTTCAGGCTGGGTGGTGGGGGTGTTGATCAGTTCCACCAGCGTCATGTAGCGCGGGGGGTTGAAGAAGTGGATGCCGCAGAAACGGGGCTTGATGCTCTCCGGCAGCACTTCGCTCAGCTTGGTGATCGACAGGCCCGAGGTGTTGGACGCCAGGATGGCGTGCTTGGCCACGTGGGGCGCGATCTTGGTGTACAGGTCGAGCTTCCAGTCCATGCGCTCGGCAATGGCCTCGATCACGAGGTCGCATTCCTTGAGCAGGTGCATGTGCTCTTCGTAGTTGGCCTGCTGGATCAGCGCCGCATCATCAGCCACACCCAGGGGCGAAGGCTTGAGCTTCTTGAGGCCTTCAACGGCCTTGGTGACGATGCCGTTCTTCGGGCCTTCCTTGGCAGGCAGGTCGAACAGCACCACAGGCACCTTCACGTTGACGAGGTGGGCGGCAATCTGCGCGCCCATCACGCCTGCGCCGAGCACGGCGACTTTTTTCACTTGGAATCGGGACATGGGTTGGGTTCCTTGTTGGGGCGCGGCGCCACCCCGCCGGGGTGCGCGCGGCCACGGGAATGGGGGTTACTGGATGCGGATCCAGGTCTGCGTGCGGCCAAACGGCCCGATGGAGCCACGCACTTCCAGCTTCTTGCCGCCCTCGATGGGCGTGAGGCGCAGCGTGTAGTTGCGGCCGTTCTCGGGGTCGAGAATCTTGCCGCCTTCCCACACGTCCTTGCCGTCGGCCTTCTTGGCGCCACGGATGATTTCCAGGCCCAGCACCGGCTTGTCCTTGCGGTCATCGGTGCATTCCTTGCACACATCGTCCGGCTTGGCGTCCTTGGACAGGCGCTTTTCCAGCACCCCCAGCAACCCACCCGCACCCGTGTCACGGATGCGGATTTCGGCCTTGGCCTCGCCGGTCTTGTCGTCGATGTTGCGCCACAGGCCTTCGGGCGTCATCTGCGCCCAGGCCGGCAAGGCACTTGCTACCAAAACAATAGCTGCTACCGCTTTATACATAAGCGCTCCATGGCAAAAAGACTTGAAATCCGCATCCGACGCCGATCAGGCCAGGGCCAGATCGGTGTCCATCAGCACCTTGCTGCCAGCGCGCGCTGTGCGCATCAGCGTCGCCGTTTCGGGGAACAGCTTGGCGAAGTAGAAGCGTGCGGTTTGCAGCTTGGCGCCATAGAACGGGTCGGTGTTGCCAGCGGCAATTTCGCGCAGCGCGACCTGGGCCATGCGGGCAAACAGGTAGCCGAACACCAGGTGGCCGGCCACGCGCAGGTAGTCCACAGCGGCAGCGCCCACTTCGTCGGGGTTTTGCATGCCCTTGAAGCCGATTTCGGTGGTGAACTTGGTCATCTGGTCGCCCAGCATCGCGATCGGGTTGATGAACTCGGCCATCTTCTCGTTCACGCCTTCTTCTTCCACCAGCTTGCCAATCAGCTTGCCCAGCTTTTTCAGCGTGGCGCCGTTGTTGCCCAGGATCTTGCGGCCCAGCAGGTCCAGCGACTGCACGGTGTTCGTGCCTTCGTAGATCATGTTGATGCGGTTGTCGCGCACGTACTGCTCCATGCCCCATTCCTTGATGAAGCCGTGGCCGCCAAAGACCTGCATGCAGTGGTTGGTGGAGATATGTCCGTTGTCGGTGATGAAGGCCTTGACGATGGGAGTCAGCAGGGCCACGAGTTCTTCAGACTCGGCACGCACCTTTTCGTCGGGGTGGCTGTGCACCTTGTCCAGCAGCAGCGTGCAGTAGATCTGCAGCGCGCGGGCGCCTTCGGCGTAGGCCTTGGCGGTGAGCAGCATCTTGCGCACGTCGGGGTGCACGATGATGGGATCGGCTTCCTTGTCCTTGGCCTTGGTGCCGCTCAATGAGCGCATCTGGATGCGGTCCTTGGCGTAGGCCAGCGCGTTCTGGAATGCCACTTCGGTCAGGCCCAGCGACTGGTTGCCCACGCCCAGGCGGGCGGCGTTCATCATCACGAACATGGCGGCCAGGCCCTTGTGCGGCTGGCCGACCAGGGTGCCGACGGCACCGTCGATGGCGATCTGCGCCGTGGCATTGCCGTGGATGCCCATCTTGTGCTCCAGGCCCGTGCAGTAAATGGGGTTGCGCTCGCCCAGGCTGCCATCGGCATTCACCTTGAACTTCGGCACCACAAACAGGCTGATGCCCTTGCTGCCCTTGGGCGCATCGGGCAGGCGTGCCAGCACCAGGTGCACGATGTTGGAAGCCATGCTGTGCTCGCCAGCGCTGATGAATATCTTGTTGCCGGTGAGCTTGTAGGTGCCATCAGCCTGGGGTTCGGCCTTGGTGCGCAGCAGGCCCAGGTCAGTACCGCAGTGGGGTTCGGTCAGGCACATGGTGCCAGTCCACTCGCCGCTGGTCAGCTTGGGCAGGTACAGCTTCTTTTGCTCGTCGGTGCCATGCGCATGCAGGGCTTCATAGGCGCCGTGGCTCAGGCCGGGGTACATGGTCCAGGCCTGGTTGGCCGAGTTCATCATCTCGTACAGGCACTGGTTCAGCACGAAGGGCAGGCCCTGGCCGCCATAGGCGGGGTCGCAGCTCAGCGCCGCCCAGCCGCCTTCGACGTACTTGTCATAGGCTTCCTTGAAGCCCGTGGGGGTCTTGACCTCGTGGGTGGCCTTGTCCAGCACGCAGCCTTCGGTGTCGCCGCTGATGTTCAGCGGGAAGATCACCTCAGAGGCGAACTTGCCCGCCTCTTCGATGACGGCGTTGATGGTGTCCACATCCACCTCGGCATGCTGGGGCATGGCCTTGAATTCATCGGTGACCTTGAAGACTTCATGCATCACGAATTGCATGTCGCGCAGGGGCGGCGTGTAGGTAGGCATCGGTTTACTCCTTGGAGGGGGTGGTCGTTGAAACGGAAACTTTGCGCCGCGCAGCGGCAGGTCGGTGTGCCGCCGGGGCGGCTTTGGCGGGCGATGCCGCCCGCGCTGCTGCACCTTCGGTGCGGTAGCGCGCAAGAATGTTTTGAAAACCCATCACGGCCCGCTCGATGGAGCCGGGGTTTTGCAAGAAACGAGCGTCGTAGTGCAGTGCCAGGATGAGGCCATGGATCTCGAACAGCATCTGGTCTTCGTTGGTTTCAGGACGCAGTTCGCCGCAGTCCTTGCACTGCGTGATGGCCCGGCGCATGGCGGCGTGCCAGGTCATAACCGAGCCCGCCAACGCATCGCGCACGGGGCCGGTGCGGTCGTCAAACTCCACAGCGCCGCTGATGTAGATGCAGCCCGAGTCGATTTCGATGGAGGTGCGCTTCATCCAGTTGTCGAACATCGCGCTCAAACGCGCGATGCCGCGGGGCGAAGACATGGCGGGGTAGAAAACTTCTTGCTCGAAGCGCGTGTGGTATTCGCGGATAACGGAAATCTGCAGCTCTTCACGCGAGCCAAAGTGGGCAAACACACCCGACTTGCTCATGCCGGTGATGTCCGCCAGCGCGCCAATCGACAACCCCTCCAGCCCAATGTGCGTGGCCAGGCCCAGGGCGGCTTCAACGATGGCCGCCTTGGTCTGCGGGCCCTTTTGCATGGCCCGGCCAGTGGTGGCACGGGTGCGGGGGGCGCGTGGAGCGGAAGAATCAGATTTGGCGGGCATGCGTGCAAATAAAACGAACGTTCGTTCTATTTTGCAGCATTTTTGATCTTCGGGGAAAGCCCCCTCGAAAAAAAGAGGTAACACCCAAAGCCTGTTGTTCTGCAGCCACCTGTGTGACACCGAAGCGCGAACGGGGCCGCGCGCAGGGGCGCGAGTCAACCCAGTGACCAGTTTATGCCGCCCACCCGCCCGGTGCAGCAGGGAAAACGCCAGCACGGAGCCACCCACCCAGGTCTCGCCCAACAAAAAAGCCCCACACCGTTGAGCGTGGGGCTTGGAAGGAAAGGCAGACCGGGCGCTGCGCCCTATTTAACGCAAGCCCATCAATGCAGCATCTGCGCCAGGCTGGCGTCGAGGTGCTCGGTCGGGTTGCGGCGAAAGCCCGAGCGCGCAAAACGTTGCAGGCGCCCCAGCGCAAATGAGGTGAGCACGCTGGCCTGTACCTGGGCGTGCACGGTGGGCGTTTCTGAACCGCTGGTGCGCAGGCACTGGCGCAGGGTGGACTCGATGCGGTCAAAAAACTGGTTCATGCGCTGCTGCAGGCGTTCATGCTCAAACACCAGCGCATCACCCACCATCACCCGCACCATGCCGGGGTTGCGTTCGCCAAACTGCAGCAGCAGCGCGATGATGCGGCTGGCCTGGCGCAGCCCCACTTCGGCAGGCTGGTCGGGGGCAGGCACGTCACGCCCGGTGATCTGCTGCACCAGCGTGAACACGGATTGCTCGATGAAGTCAATGAGCCCTTCGAACATCTGCGCCTTGCTGGCGAAGTGGCGGTACAGCGCCGCTTCGCTCACCGACAGGCGCGCAGCCAGTGCGGCCGTGGTGATGCGCTCGGCGCCGGGTTGTTCCAGCATGGCCGCCAGCGCTTGCAGGATCTGCACGCGCCGCTCGCCTGGCTTGGGCCGCTTGCGGGCCGCTGGCGCTTCTTCAGCGTCAACGGAGTCGGCAGGTTCAATCAGAGACGAGGTATCAGACATGCGCAAACAACAAAGAGAAAGACCCACAGGCCAAGTAGACGGAGCCCCGGACTGGTGGAGTGCGACCGGTAGCACGGTAGGCTGGAAGAACACCCGGGCGCCTTCAAGCGCGCGGCAGGGCGTAAATCCTGTGTGCAAATGATTCTCGCACACCCGTTCGCCGTCGGTTTGCAAATGGTTTGCAAACGCAGCCCTTGACGGCGAGACTGCGCGCAGCCCCCACAGCCAGACGGTACACCACAGCCGCACTCCGGCTGGGTCACGATGACTAGGGGAAAAGCACCGTCACGCGCAGGCCTCGGCCATGCGCTCCCGTGTCCAGCGTGAGCGTTGCACGGTGCACCCGGCTGATTTCGTCGGCAATGGCCAAGCCCAAACCCGTGCCCTCGCCCACCGCGCCGGGCACCCGGTAAAACCGCTGCATGACGCGAGAGCGCTCACTCTCGGGCACGCCCGGGCCGTCGTCTTCCACTTCCAGATACACCCGCAATGCCCCCGAAGGCACCAGCCGCTGCCCGCAGCGCATGGTGACCACCCCACCCGCCGGGGTGTATTTGATGGCGTTGTCCACCAGGTTGGACATCAACTCCCGCAGCAGCCAGCCGTGGCCGGTGACGTGCACCGGCTGCACTTCCAGCCCGAGATCCAGGCCCTTGCCGGTGGCCGCGTCGAGGAAGTTTTCCAGCAGCGTCTCGCACAGGTCTTTCAAATCCACGCGCTGCAGCGGCTGCGCGTCCATGCTGCGCTCATCGGCCCGCGACAAGGCAAGCAGCTGGTGCGCCAGCTGCGAAGTGCGACGGGTGGCATTGCGCAGCTTCTCAATCTGCTCAACTCCTAAAACAATAGCACCTTGCGCTTTGTGGGCGGGCGCTAGAGGCTGTTTTCTATCTAAATTAGCAGAATCACCCTGCACCACCCCAGCCGCCTTGGCCATCATGGCCCAGGCTTCCACCTGTGCCTGCAGGCCTGCCAGCGGCGTTCGCAACTGGTGGGCTGCGTCGGCCACAAACCGGCGCTGCCCCTCCGCCTGCGCGTTGACCAGGGCAAACAAGCGGTTGAGCGAATGCACCAGCGGACGCACCTCGGTGGGCGAGGCGCTTTCGTCGATGGGACTGAGATCGCGCGGCGAACGATGCGCCACCGCCTCGGCCAGGTCCACCAAGGGCTTGAAAGCCCGGCCCACGGCCCAGTGGATGGCCAGCGCGGCGGCAGCCACCAGCACCAGGTTGGGCAGCAGCACCCGCAAGAGCAGCTGCTGAGCCCATTGCTGGCGGGGGTCTGAACCATCGGCAATCGCCATCACCAGCTCCCCAGCCCCGGTGCGCCCGCGCTGCACCGCCACCCGGTACGTCACGCCGCCATATTCCAGGCTATGGAATTCAGGCTGGGCGGTGGTGGGGACCACGCCATCCACCCACTCATCTCCCAGCAACAACTGGCCGTCGCTGTCACGCACGCTGTAGCCCGCGAACCCGGCGTTCTGGCGCAAAAAGTCCTCCACGGGCGGGGCCAGCAGCAGCAGGGGCGCGCCATGTTCATGGATGGAAGGCGCCACCACGGAGTCGGCCAGCGCTGGCAGCAGGCGCAAGAGCCGCTGGTCATGCCGGCTGGCAGCGTCGTCGGCTGAGCGGTAATCCATCCACACGCCGACCACAGCCAGCACGCACAGCGGCAGCACCAGCAGCAGCAGAAGGCGGTTGCGCAAGTCAGAGGTCATCCCGCTCAAGCCAAGACGGGTTACGGGACGTGGCCTATGGAAAGACATGCAGCGATGCCTCCTCAAGGATTGCAGCGGCCTTGAAGCGCTGCGCGACCATGCCAACACGAACAGGCTTCACGGTGTGCTGGCATGGGCAGTCCTCCTCGGCTTCAGGCCTGCTGCGCCAGTTCCAGCCGGTAGCCAAAGCCCCGGATAGAGCGCAGTGCCACGCCGTGCGGCTCCAGCTTGCCGCGCAGGCGCGAGACATACACCTCCACCGCGTTGGGCGTGATTTCCTTGTCCCAGCCCGTCAAGGCCTGCAAGAGCTTGTCTTTGCTGGCGGGCTTGGGGGCGTGGATGAGCAGGTACTCCAGCACCGTCCATTCGCGCGGCCCGAGCTCAATGACGTGCTCCACCCCGTCCACGCGGGCGCAGGCACGGCGGCCTGCGGTGTCCAGCTCCAGCGGTCCAAAACTGAGCACCGCCGTGGTGGCGGCCTGTGAGCGCCGCAGCAGCGCACGCAGGCGTGCAAGCAGTTCGGGCAGCTCGAAGGGCTTGACCATGTAGTCGTCGGCCCCCAGGTCCAGCCCCTGCACCCGGTCATGCAGGGCATCGCGCGCGGTAAGGATGAGCACCGGCATGCTGCGGCTGGGCATATCGGGGCGGCGCAAGCGCCGGGTCAGCTCCAGCCCATCCATGCCCGGCAGGCCAATGTCGATGATGGCCGCATCGAACGATTCGTTGCGCAGCACATCCTCAGCCCGCTCGCCGCTGCCCACCCAGTCCACGGCATAGCCCGCGTCGGTGAGCCCCAGCTTGATGCCGCTGGCCACCATCACATCGTCTTCGACCAGAAGCAGGCGCATGGTGCGTGCGCGCTCAGTGCGACCGGATCATGGTGCCGTAGGCCTGCTCGGTCAGAATTTCGAGCAGCATGGCGTGCGGCACGCGGCCATCAATGATGTGCACGGCGTTCACACCAGCCTTGGCGGCGTCCAGCGCGCCCGCAATCTTGGGCAACATGCCGCCCGAGATGGTGCCGTCGGCAAACAGCTCGTCGATGCGGCGGGCTGTCAGGTCAGTCAGCAGGTTGCCGGCCTTGTCGAGCACGCCGGGCGTGTTTGTCAGCAGCATGAGCTTTTCGGCCTTGAGCACTTCGGCCAGCTTGCTGGCCACCACGTCGGCGTTGATGTTGTAGCTCTCGTTGTTTTCGCCAAAGCCAATGGGACTGATGACGGGGATGAAGGCGTCGTCTTGCAGCGCCTTCACGACGCTGGGGTCGATGGAGACAATATCGCCCACCTGGCCCACATCGTGTTCAATGTTGGGGTCCTTGCTGTCCACCATCTTGAGCTTGCGCGCGCGGATCATGCCGCCGTCACGCCCGGTCAGGCCCACGGCCTTGCCGCCTGCCTGGTTGATCAGGCCCACGATGTCTTGCTGCACTTCACCGGCCAGCACCCATTCCACCACTTCCATGGTTTCGGCGTCCGTCACGCGCATGCCCTGGATGAACTGGCCCTTCTTGCCCAGGCGGTTGAGCGCAGTTTCGATCTGCGGGCCACCGCCGTGCACCACCACCGGATTCATGCCCACCAGCTTGAGCAGCACCACGTCTTCGGCAAAGTCGGCCTGCAGGGCGGGGTCGGTCATGGCGTTGCCGCCGTACTTGATGACCATGGTCTTGCCATGGAACTTGCGAATGTAGGGCAGCGCCTGGGCCAGAATTTCAGCCTTGTCGCGGGGGGCAATCGAAAGAAGGTCGGTCATGGAGGCGTGCCATCCGGTGAAAACAATGAGGCGCAATTGTGCCGCATTCACGCCCGCCCGGAAGGCTGGCGCGCGCAAGCCCATCCACCCAGGGGCTGATCTGCCCAGCGCCCCAAAAATCGTCAGCAAATCTATGTGGCGGCAGGGGCTTCGTCCGAGAACCTCACGTCCGCCCCAACAGGTAGGCCAGCGCTACCAGCGCGATCACCAACGCCAGCCACCCCAGCAGCAGCCAGCGCCACAGCGCGGGGGCATGGCGCATCTCCAAAAACACCTGGATGACTACGACGCCCTTGACCACAGTCAAGACACCCAGACCTGCCAGGAACCAGCCTCCTGCTTGCGACACGAGGCCCATCTCCCCCAGAACATAGGTGATGGCGGTGGCGGCCAACAGCAGCACCCAGGCAGCATTCAACCAGCGGGTTTCGTGCACAGCTTTCTCCTTCGCAGCCATCTCAGCGCAATACATAGACCAGCGGAAACAGCACGATCCACAGCAAATCGACCATGTGCCAGAACGCAGCGCCGGTCTCCATGGCATGGCTGTCGTGGCTGCCGTAGGCGCCGCGTTGCAAGCGCAGCGCCAGGTAGCCCAGCGCCAGCATGGCCACCACCACGTGCAGGAAGTGGAATGCGGTGAGCATCAAATACAGCGTGTAGAAGGTGTTGGAAGTCAGGTCGATGCCCTGGTTCAGCTTGGCCGCGTATTCAGCCAGCTTCACCACGCCAAAGCCTGCGCCGCAAGCCATCGCAGCCAGCAACCAGCGCAGGCCGGCGCTGCGCGCATCGCTACGCACCGCCTGCACGGCACGGGCCACGCACCAGCTGCCCGTGATCAGCAGCACGGTGTTGAACGCGCCGGAATGCAGGTCCAGCGTGGCCTGCGCTGCGTTGAAGCCCGCCACATCGCGGCTGCGCGCAAACGCGTACGACACAAAGAAGATGCCGAAGGTCAACAGCTCGGCCAGGATGATCAACCACACCCCCAGGTCGCCGCGCAAGCGCGGCGCGGACTCTGGAGCGTGCGGCAATGGAATGGATGGCACCGGGAACTCCCCATGGATGGGTCACGCTTCTGCGCAACAGAAGGTGCGTAACCCGCTTGGTGACGCGCCAGCCAGCCACGTTGAAGAAGTAACAGAGGCTGGATTTGGCGTTCGAGTGTGGGTATGATAAACAAAGATTCACGCAAAATGAATCTTATTGAGAGAAATCAACCCCGGACCTGTGAGAGATCAGTACCGTATCCCTCGTCCCACTACAGAGAGGTAACCCACCATGAGCCAAGGCTTCACCAGCCAGATGGCGCGCAACATCTTCTACGGAGGCACCACGTTCTTCGTACTGCTTTTTGCGGCGCTGATCTTTCACACCGAAACCAAGATTCCCGAGCGATCCAAATCCGCGGAATTGACCCCGGCCGTCGTGCGCGGCAAGCACCTTTGGGAAACGCGCAACTGCATCGGCTGCCACACGCTGCTGGGCGAAGGCGCCTACTTCGCACCAGAGCTGGGCAATGTGTATGAGCGCCGCGGCCCTGACTTCATCAAGGGATGGATCAAGGCCATGCCGACGAATACCCCCGGTCGCCGTCAGATGCCGCAGTTCAACTTCACCGACGATCAACTGAACGATCTCGTGGAGTTCCTGCGCTGGTCGAACGGCATCAACACCGAGAAGTGGCCTCCCAACATCGAAGGGTGAGCGCCTGCGCCTCACGCGATGTCATATCCAACCCTTCAGGATCATCCTATGCAACCCGCAACCATCAAATACCAGTCGCAGGCGGTAGCCAAGCTCTACTTCATTGCCGCACTGGGCCTGTTCACTGGCCAGATCGTCTTCGGTCTGTCGCTGGGCCTGCAATACGTCATCGGTGACTTCTTGTTCCCGGCGATCCCCTTCAACATCGCCCGCATGGTTCACACCAACCTGCTGATCGTGTGGCTGCTGTTCGGCTTCATGGGCGCTGCCTATTACATGGTGCCCGAAGAGAGCGAGACCGAGCTGTACAGCCCCTTGTTCGCCAAAGTGCTGTTCTGGGTCTTCCTGGCAGCTGGCGCAGCCACCATCCTCGGCTACCTGCTGGTGCCTTACGCCAAGCTGGCCGAAATGACGGGCAACGACCTGCTGGCCACCATGGGCCGGGAGTTCCTGGAGCAACCCCTGCCGACCAAGCTCGGCATTGTGGTGGTGGCGCTGGGCTTCCTCTTCAACATCAGCATGACCGTGCTCAAGGGCCGCAAGACCGCCATCTCCATGGTGCTGCTCATGGGCCTGTGGGGTTTGGCGCTGATGTTCCTGTTCAGCTTTGTGAACCCCAGCAACCTGGTGCGCGACAAGATGTACTGGTGGTTTGTGGTGCACCTCTGGGTGGAAGGCACCTGGGAGCTGATCATGGCCTCTTTGCTGGCCTTCGTGCTGGTCAAGACCACCGGTGTAGACCGTGAAGTGATCGACAAGTGGATGTACATGATCGTGGCCTTTGCGCTGATCACCGGCATCCTGGGCACAGGCCACCACTTCTACTTCATCGGTCTGCCAGGCTACTGGCACTGGGTGGGTAGCGTGTTCTCAGCCATGGAGCCCATCCCCTTCTTCATGATGACGTTGTTCGCCTTCAACATGGTGCAACGCCGCCGCCGTGAACACCCCAACCAGGCCGCTGTGCTGTGGGCCGTGGGCACTGCCGTGATCGGCTTCCTGGGCGCTGGCGTGTGGGGCTTTATCCACACCCTCAGCACCGTCAACTACTACACCCACGGCTCGCAAGTCACCGCAGCCCACGGACACCTGGCCTTCTACGGCGCCTATGTTCTGGTGGTGCTTGCCATCATCAGCTACGCCATGCCCATTCTGCGTGGCCGTGAAGCCAACCCCCTGCGTGCACAGCGTGTGGAAATGTGGAGCTTCTGGATCATGAGCATTGGTATGGCCGTCATGGTGCTGGCCCTGAGCGGCGCCGGCATCTTGCAAGTGTGGCTGCAACGCATGCCCACCACCGGTGCCATGCCTTTCATGGCCACGCAAGACCAGCTGGTGTTCTTTTACTGGGTGCGTGTGGCGGGTGGCGTGATGTTCCTGCTGGGCCTGCTGGCCTACCTGAGCAGCTTCTTTATCGGCCCTGCCGCAGATGAAGAAAGCCTGTCCCTTGGCGTAAGCACACGCTTGCAACGGGCCTGACCATGACGACGACCCCCACCCTCCAGCGCGAAGCCGCCACGGCAGCCCAAGCTGCAAGCAGCAGCCTGCCGTTCTATGCGGAGCAAGGCGACGAGTGCGCCCTGTTTGCACAGTGCCACGCACAGCAGCTGCCTCTGCTCATCAAGGGCCCTACAGGCTGCGGTAAAACGCGGTTCGTCGAGCACATGGCGGCGCGCCTGGGGCGGCCGTTGATCACCGTGTCATGCCACGATGATCTGAGCGCCGCCGACCTGGTGGGGCGTCACCTGATTGGCAACGGCAGCACCGTGTGGGCGGATGGCCCGCTCACACGGGCTGTGCGCGAGGGCGCCATCGTCTATCTGGACGAGGTGGTGGAGGCCCGCAAGGACACCACGGTGGTGCTGCATCCGCTGGCAGACGACCGGCGCATTCTGCCCATCGAGCGCACGGGTGAGCAGCTCAAGGCGCCGCCAGAATTCATGCTGGTCATCTCCTACAACCCAGGCTATCAAAACCTGCTCAAGGGGCTGAAGCCCAGCACACGCCAGCGCTTCACCGCGCTGACGCTGAACTACCCTGCCCCCGCCGTGGAGCGCAGCATTCTTGAAAAAGAGGGACGCGCGTCACCCGCCGTGGCCGCACGGCTGGTGCAACTGGCCCAAGCGCTGCGCAGGCTGACGGATCACGACCTGGAAGAGACTGCCAGCACCCGCCTGCTGGTCATGGCAGCCCGGCTGGCTTCTGCCGGAATGGGCTTGCGCCAGGCCTGCCGTGCCGCTGTCGTCGATGCGCTGAGCGATGACCTGGACACCGTCCTCGCACTGGATGAGGTGGTGCGTGCGGTGGTGGGTGATGAGGACTGAAACCGAGCCTCCCGGCGGCACTCCCATGGAGTGCCACACAGCGCCTGACGGACTGCATGCGCTGTGGAGCGGGATTCCCCTTCAGCGCCGCAGAAGGTGGCTGCAAGGCTCCTTCATGGCGCTTTTCTTGTTGGCTCCTGCGCTGAACCTTTTGCGCTTTGACCTCAACGAAACACAGTTGTGGGTTCTTGGCATGCGCTGGTCTTTGGGCATTGATGCCTTCCTGCGCGGTGAAGCCACGGCAGTGCAGACCGGCTGGGCTATTCTTTGGCGCGGCTTTCTGCCCGCTCTGGGTTTGATCGCCATCTTCCTGGGCATTGCCTACCGCTATGGTCGTTTGTATTGCGGCTGGCTGTGCCCCCACTTTTCGATGGTGGAAACTCTGAACGACCTGCTGCACCGCGCAACGGGCAAGTTCAGCATCTGGGACAACTCCCCCACCCCCCACGCCACACGCCAACCCAACGCGCGCTGGTGGCCTCTTTTTCTGACCGCCTGCCTAGTCTGTGGCTTTGCCTGGGCGATCACCCTGCTCACTTACCTGCTGCCACCAGCCGAAATCTGGGGCAATCTCTGGCACGGCACGCTCACCGCCAACCAGATGCGGTTTCTGGCAATAGGCACGCTGGTCTTCACGCTGGAGTTCACCCTGGCGCGGCACCTGTTTTGCCGATTTGGCTGCGCGGTGGGCCTGTTTCAAAGCCTGGCCTGGATGGCCAACCCCAAGGGCATGGTCGTCTCGTTCGCCAGAGACCGGGCCCGTGAATGCCGTACTTGCGACAGCCCCCGTGGCAGCGCCTGCGACCACGGATGCCCCATGCGCCTGCATCCGCGCAATATCAAGCGCATGATGTTTTCTTGCGTGCAGTGTGGCCAGTGCCTCACTGCCTGCGATACCACCCAAGGGCAGCAAGGACGCACGCCCACCTTGGAGTGGAAGATTGGACTGGATGCCGTGAAAGAAACGCTGCGCCAACGGCGCGATGGAGCCTCTTGATGGAAGAGTGGATTGGCCAATGGTGGCACCGCGCCATCACCCATCTGGCAGAACCGCAGCGCACGCATGTGCAAGTGGCCCTGAAAGACATGCAACGCAGCATCTCGCTGCTCTACCGTGCAGGCGGTGGCGACGCAGCCGTGCGGGTAACACCGGTGGCGGCCAGCCGTCACGGTGGCCCCCGGCATTGGCTTCAAAAAGTGGCAGGCTCGGGCCTGCGCAGTGCCATGCCAGAACTGGATGCACAGACACTCGCGCTACCCCCCGTGATCAGCGTATTCGACTCTGTAGAGCTGAACCGCGACCTGTACCTCTGGCTTGCTGCACTGGCCTCTGTTTTTGAACCTACGGGCGACTGGATTGCCGATAACCGTGCTGCTACCGCACGCGCACTGCAGCGGTTCGCAGGGCTACGTGAACGCCACCACCGCTTGACGGCCGCGCACTTGGCGCAGCGCCCTTTGCTCAGCAGCCTGCGTGCCAAGGACGCACCCTGGGAAGCAGCAGTACAGGCTGCCCTGCGCGGGGAAGAACACACGGCCTTGTTCGTGACCCCGCGCGAAGTCGCGCCCGTGTGGCTGTGGCTGAACGCCTGCGAAACGGGGGGAGGAGCAGAGCCAGCCGCTACGCCCACACCATCCAACGGCACATCGGAAGAAGAGCCCGCCTCCTCCCCTCTGGATGCGCACCGCCGCCGCGCTCGCAATATCAAGCACCAGCCATCGCGCAACTCCATGCTTTTGGCCGCCAAGACCGACTCGCTGACGAGTTGGAGTGAACTGATACGCCTGGATCGCGGCACGGACGACTCTGCGGATGACAACGCTTCGGCCGCAGCCAACGACATGGACACCTTGTCTCTGGCCCGGTCGGAACAAACCACTGCATCTCGCGTGCGCTTTGACCTGGATTTGCCCAGCGCCAGCGCGGACGACCTGCCCTTGGGGCCGGGGACCAAAACCCCAGAATGGGACTGGCGCCGCAACGAACTGCGGCCCGACTACTGCGCGCTGCAGTGCGTGGTGGCCCGCGCCGGAGAACCCTATCGCCCCCCAGCGCATCTGCAAGCCACGGCCCGCCGCGTGCGCCGACGTCTGGAGATATTGCAAGCAGCACCCCGCTGGCATAAAGCCCAGGTCAGTGGAGACGAGATCGATATCGATGCATGGGTACGCTTCCAAAGCGAAGCCTGCGGCGGCAACATCCACAGCGACACCCCCCCGGTGTACGCCCATCGCCAACGGACAGAACGCAGCTTGGCAACCCTGCTGCTGGCAGATCTTTCGCTGTCCACGGACGCTTACGCAACGTCAAACGCCCGCGTGATTGATGTCATTCGCGAAGCTCTGTACGTTTTTGGCTCAGCACTGTCAGGCACGGGCGACGCTTTTGAGATTTTGGGGTTCAGCTCCGTGCGCAGACAGCATGTGCGCATCCAGCACATCAAGGGCTTCCATGAACCTTGGAGCGACGCGATACACACCCGCATTGGCGCCTTGAAACCCGGCTTCTACACCCGCATGGGCGCAGCGGTGCGCGATGCAACCCAACGGCTATCGGCCCGCCCTGAACGCCAGCGCCTGCTGCTGGTACTGACGGACGGCAAGCCCAACGACATTGATGTGTACGAAGGACGTTACGGCCTGGAAGACACCCGCCACGCCATTCAGGAAGCACGGGCTGCGGGGCTGATTCCGTTTTGCGTCACGATTGACCACGAAGCCCACCAGTACCTGCCCATGTTGTTTGGGGCACAAGGCTATGCGCTGGTGCACCGCCCTCAGGATCTGGTCAAACACCTCACGCAGGCCTGGACCACACTCACCAGATAACCAACGGCGGTCCCGGAAAACGCTTTCAATGGCGCAGCCAGGGAGGCACCTTGAAGCGCACGATGGCCAGGTACGCGGATACATAGCTGATCACAAACAGGCAGCAAAAGCCCATCAACAGCCACGTGTTGTTCCAGAACAGCACCGCAGGCACCACGGTCAACAGCGTGAACCCCCAGAGGTACGGCGAGGTTCGGTTGTTACGCATCAACACCCGGCGGGACTCGTCATCATGGAAAAAGCCACGGACAATACGGCGATAGATGAGCTGATGGAAGTGCAAAGCATCAGCCACGCCGGGAGAGACACCACGCACCGCCTTGCGGTAGATGGAAAAAATCGTTTCCCATACCGGGTAAATCAGCAACAGCATGGGAAACCACGGTGACACCTCTGCGTTGCGCTGCACCAGGGAGATGCTAGCCAACGCAATCACCACCCCCCAGATATAAGCGCCGCCGTCACCGGCAAACAGCATGCCACGTGGATAGTTCCACACCAAAAAGCCCGCGGTAGCAGCCGCAGTCGATACCAACAGAGCAGCCAGCCCACGGTCCCCAACCTGCAGCGCAACATGGGCCAGCGCAAGACAGACGATGATGGCGACCATAGCCGCCAGACCGTTGTAACCGTCAATGATATTGAATGCGTGGGGGAGCCCCGTCACAGCCAGCAGCGCAATGCACAAACCCAGCCAGGGTGCAGCCAACAACAGGGTGTCCAGCCATGGAATGCCCAAACGCGGCACTGACATATCCAACAAGCCGATAGTCAGCAGACCCGACATTCCGGTGAAGGCGAGTCGATAGCGCACGGCTAGCCGTTGGGTCAGATCTTCGGTAATACCACTAACAGTTGCCGGCAACATCACCAATAGCCACAGCCCTACCCAGCCGCCCAACCGAAGAGAACCAGAGTCCCCCCACGATTGCGACTGCACCACCCCAAGCCCCCAACTACAGCACATCCCCAACAGCACCGCGACACCTCCCACGCGGGGCACATCTCCCAGATGAAAGCGCTGGGGCATACCGTTGCCATAGACGGACGCGCGCCTTCCCATCCACCGGACAATGAGCCCCGCCGCCAGCGCCGCCACGACAAAAGCCACCAAAGACAACAAGATCATGAGCGACCGATGGTACCTGCGACATCGTCCTGTGCTCGTAACAATTGGCATGCGCGCCTATACACAGGCGAACTCCACAGGTGGAGAAGACTACGCACATGCCAACGGAAATGCGCCCAGCGTCGGTGGCTGGCGCGTTGCCCAGTGTGCACAAGTTGAACAGGCGAACGTTTCAGAGCCAACCCTGCCAGCCGCAGTCGCAGACACAGGTCCACGTCCTCACAGTACATGAAATATGTCTCGTCAAAACCACCCAACTTTTGCCACACCGGCCGCGGCAATACCAGGCAAGCGGCGTTAACCCAATCCACTTTTGTTTCGCGCAGCCCCAAAATCCGGCGGCGCCAAAGCGCCCAAGGTGTGGGCAACGCACGCTCGCTGTCCTGCAGCCGCCCTTGAGCGTCTATCTGTAGAGGGTAAGCACACCCCGTTCCAGGCATGGCCGCCGAACACACCAAATCGACAAAAGGGTCGTACTCAGTCAATTTCACATCTGGATTAAGCACACACACGAAAGGCTCCATTGCCCCCGCAAGCGCCCGATTGTGATTGGCTCCAAAACCCGCAGGGCGCGCATTGTGGATTATTTGAAAAACAAACGGCCAACCATCCGCCGGCGGCACAGGATCGGTCTCTGGCAAATTCAGCGTCAACACAACTCGCGAGATCACTCCGGAACGCAGACGTGCCAGCGTCCAAATCAACTCCTGCACGGAAACTCCGTGTCCGTGACTCACAATAGAAATCACCAAACCTCCTGGGCGGCATGGATGCACAACAGTAGTAATGCTTGGGGGCGATAAAGAAAATTTCATTGGTTCCCATTCTCCTCCACCCACTTGACCCTTGATCGCGGGGCCCTTCCGCTTGGCGAACCTTGCCATCAACCAGCTGTATGCCACTTCATGACCTTATGAACATGGTCGGCTAATGATCGGAGGCGATAATAGAACCATGTTTTTCGTACTACGACATGTTGGGTGTGACGCTCCCCTGCACAGCAGCGCTATTGCGAGTGGGTCTATTGGAATTGCGGCCCCCCTACCAGACCCGTGCTGCTGGCTATGATTGATCAATCGCCTTTCAACGCACCGACACCCAGACACCAAGACCAATGAGTGCGGCGCCCAGAAGCGACTGAAGGCGCAGCGGTTCGCCCAGTAGATAGTGCCCCAACACGGGCACAAAAATGAAAGCCAACGCCACAAACGGGTAGGCCAGGTTCAGTGGCACCTTGCGAAGCACCAGCAGCCACAGCACCGTGGCCACAAAGTAGACCACCAGCGCCACGATCAGCCACTTGTTGAGCAGTACGGCGCCCACGAAGCCCTTCTGGGCAATGTCGATGCCGTTGGCGGCAAATTTGAACAGCACCTGGCCCACGGCCAGCATAAACACAGTGCCAATGATGGCGGCTAGGCTAAAGGGCGTCATGGGGCACCTTCTGCTTGCGGCCCAGCCGCACACTTTGGGTCAAATGCAATGGCCGTGTGGGCAAGGCTGCCATGTCGGCGGCCAGAAAGGCCAGCAGAAATTGCAACCCAGCCAACAGCAACACGGCAGACAGCACGACAGTGCCGGCCGGCGTGGTCAAACCAGCGGCGGCAGACTGTGCCCAGTGGTACCCCCCATAGGTGGCGGCCGCGAGCAACAAGAGCACGCCCAACGGAAGTTCCAGCGATGCAATGGAGACGTTGCGCAGGTAGTGGTTGTAGAAAACACGCTTGGCACTGTTGCGCAGGTGTTTCACCAAAAATTCACCCACGATTTTGCGGATGTGCAGGCCGCTGACCTCGTCGCCGTAATGCGCCTGCATGGGCACATCCAGCACCACCGCGCCCAGGGTGTTGAGGCGAAACAGGATGTCGGTTTCAAAAAAATAGCGTCGACTGATTTTGCTGAACGGCAAGCGACTGGCCACAGCGGCATGAATGGCGGTGTAGCCGTTGGTAGGGTCGAACAGATGCCAGTAGCCCGTAGAGAACTTGGACATGATGGACAGCACAGCATTGCCAAAAATGCGCACCGGCGGCATGGTGCGAACACCTTCCAGGTCGAAAAAGCGGTTGCCCTTGGTGTAGTCAGCCTCTCCGTGAATGATAGGGGCGATGAAATCGTCGAGGAGGGCGGGGTCCATCTGACCGTCACCATCGATCTTGACCAGAATATCCATGCCATCTGCGATAGCCTGCTGGTAGCCCGCCATGACAGCGCCACCGACGCCCTGGTTTTCGGCGTTAAAGCACACTCGCACGCGCGGGTCTTTGCAGTGCGCCTGGATGTAGCGGCCGGACCCGTCGGGGCAGCAATCATCCACAGCGTAGATGGCATGCACCTGAGGCCCGATGGATTCAATAACCCCCAGCACATGCCTGACTACTTTGTAACAAGGAATGATGACTGCCACTTTGGCGCCGCCCTGGGCGTCAGTTTGAAGATGGTTTTTTTGCATAGAGATAGCCAGGCCCTGCATTCAGCAGCAATTCGAAATGTTCACCGTAGTCTGCTGCGTCGAAAGCAAACGAGCCACTGTGAATGAGCAATAAGTTGACGCCATTTTTCTGCATGCGCGCCAGCACTTCCTGGGCTGGCCGCATGCGCCAGCCGCCATCTTGATAGACCGCGTAGTCTGTAAAACGATTTTTGCCAAACCAGTCGCCCAAGAGTTGGCCTTTGTAGAAGTAGTGAGCATTTTCAAAGCCTACGTTCATCATCTGCGGGCCAAACTGCGCTGCGACGTCATCGGCTTTTTTGGAAAGCAAATAAGCCGGTTGGGCGTTGAGCTGCGCCTGTATTGAAGGTTGCCTCGTCCAACCCACGGCCAGGAATACAGTGACAGAAGCTACCCCCACCCACGCAACCATGGTACCCAGCAACGCCCCCCGGACGGGAAGTCGGTGTGTCAATAGCGCTGGCCATCCCGTCGTGCGCCAAAGCTCCAGCGCAAAAGTCACTGCCAAAAAGCATGCCACTGGCAGCGCTGGAATGAGGTATCTGTTGACTTGCGATACGCTGAACCAAAAGAGGCAGAACATGACCAACACAGCCCAGAGCATTACCACGGGTCTTGGCAGACGGGGCGCGAACACGATGGCAGCAAGCGCCACCCAGACAACCTGAAGGTGGGCATGCGAAAACGCTGCAAAGAAGTTGTACCAGTGCTTTGGCACCCCGTGGCGGGACTGCTCACCCTGCTGTGACACCAAATCCTCCAAGCTCCACAAATGAAAGCCAAACACGGGTCCACCTATCGGATGCACAGGGTCACCGGACAGCAGGTAACTGCGCAAGTACCAACCTCCGGCTACAGCCGCACACATCAACCCGAATACCCATGGCGCCCGCCACTTGCGGCTGGCGGCCAAGATAGCAAGGCTCAACACCGCAGCAAAGACCAAACCCAACAATTTGATGCCCCCCGCAACCCCTGCGACTAGCCCGGAAAAAATCAGCCAGCGGTTGCCCTGCATGCCGAGGCGCAGCCACACCGCCACACCAATAAGTGCTGCCGTGCAAAAAAGCGCTAAGCCGTTGTCCACATAGGCAAACCCCAATGTCTGGCGTACTGGATCCAAGGTGATGTAGAGGACACCAGCGATATAACCCCAAGCGCTGGAACCCAGCAACCAATGAGCAACCCCTGCCAAGCCGATCAAGGTGATGAACACAGGCAGAGTCGCAAGCATTTGGGCCAATACATCGCCAGACAGCAACAGTCCGGCGCTGAATAGCAGCTGCATGTTGGCCGGAAAATATGGGAACCGCAGATGCTCGCTGACCGCGAGCCCCTGATGCTCCACAAACAAGCGAGCGAGAGGAAGGTGGTAAGACACGTCATCCCAATGGCCAGGCGCTTGAAAGGCTCGGAGCATGAGAATCACAAAAACGCTCACCAGCAAAAAGATATCCGAGGCTGGGCGCAAGCTCACAAGCTCAACCCGGAGCGTATTGACTTTCATCCTCCGCCAACAGGCAACTCCCCCTGCCAGCCCAGAAATGCCAAACAGCAGCCAAAGCGCCTCCCTGGTCATTTCATGCCCTATCGCCAATAGGGCAAGAACACCGATGAATGCAGTGAGCCCCAAGACCTGCTGAAAGAAGATGCGCAGCAACACTGGCAACTCCTGATCCGCCTCACATGCTTTTGAGAAAAATGCCCCATACAAAGTTATACCCGTGCCCTGCACCCAGGCAAGAATCACCAGACACCAAGCCAAAGCAATAACAAACTCAGTCAACATTGCGCGCCATTCTCTGTTTTTTTATCAAGCTTACGATTTCACTTCTGAGCTGGCCCTTCGGTAACGCAAGTCACATACCGGCCGCGGCGGTTGGAACCGCCGAAAAAGTTGAGCGAGTACAACCCCAGCCCTCCTTCATCGAACCAGATCTTTTGCTGCGGGAGCGGGTTACGTCACCCCGTGGCACGATGTATTTTGCTCAAACGCCCGCACTTTGGCCTCCAGCTCGGACTGAGCCTTCGCAATAATTTCCGCGTATTGGCTGTTTTGAATACCCCACAGCGACGAATGCAACTCTTCGTGATGGCCCACCAAAAACGGCAAGGTGGTAACGACCCGTAGTTGCGACTGTGTTTGTAGGTATCGGTCGATGGTGTTGGTCTCAGGGTCGGCGTGGCGCTCGTCCCATTGGGCTAGCAGGCGCAATACCGTGGGAGCGTAGATGTTGTGCACCATGCTGATCATGCGGTCGATGGTGATAAACACCAGGCCGCCCTGGCGCTCTACACCCAGCACTCGAGTGTCAGGGTGCATGATGGCAATCAGGCCCACAAACACATCCCACTGACCGCTGCGCTGGGCCAGGTAGGCGTCAACCACCGCTTTGTGCTCGACGTAGTCAGGCAAAAAGAGCACATCGTCCTCCATCACTTCAAGCTGCGGCCACTGGGCGGCCAGCGCTTGCTGTGCCAAATATTTGTAGCTGAGCGCTGCTCCTATCCAGCCAGGGCTGTAGCGCACACCGTCGAACACCTGCACACCAGGCATTTGATGGCTGACGAACATGGCGCGCCGCGCAGTGGTTTCGGGAAGACTCAACGCCAGACGCGGTCCAGGCAAGGGGGTTGTGCTCGTGAGTGTCTGAAACTGCGTGTAATCAAGCCAGCGCCGCGCTAGCAGCATCCGGTAGAGCATGAATTCAAAGCGAGCCTGTGAGGCCTCCACGGCAGCCTCACGATCAGACTGGGCAGCAGCGCTTTGCTGGGAGCTGACATGGAGCACTTCATCAAGAGCCTGCAGCAGCGCAGGCAGGTCGCCCACGGGAACAAAGCGCACAGCACCGTCCAGAGCGGCGTGCTCCGCCTGATCGGCGCTGGTTTCTGATACTACCGGCACCCCCAGCGATAGGCATTCGTAGATGCGTGTGGTTTCGAGCAGTGCGCCCTCATAGTAGTGCAGGTTGACAACCACACGAGCGCTGGCGATGGCACGGTGCAGTTCGGGGCCAAACAGGTTCCCCACAATACGCAGCTGGAAACGCTCGCCAACGGCTTCAAGCAGTTGCTGGCGGCGCGGGGCGTTGGCATCACCGTAAAAAAGCACATCACAAGGCGCATCCACACCCTGAGGCTGCAGGTTGTTGTGTCGGAGGTAGTCACGATAGCCTGCAAATCCCCCCACAGGCACCAAGAACGTGTGCGGATAGGCAATGCCGCGCTTCTCCAGAAATTGAAGATTGGCCTGCGCGTAATCCAGCACAGCGAGAGAGTTTTCAAGCGTGTGAAGGTATTCAGGCGTGAACCAGCGAGGGCTTACCGATTGCTCCATCTGAAACACAATGCGCTTCTCGCCAGGCGGCAGATGCTTGAACATTTGTGGGCAGACAACGAAATACCCGTCGAGCCCGAAACCCTCCGCAGGCGGCTCTGTCATCACATCCACAGTGATTCCGGCCTTGTGCAGTGCCTGGGCCAGCAAATGCGCCACAAATAGGGTGTGCGGTGTGGCCATCACACCGACATGTCGAGCGCCATCAGAGGCAATGCTCAACTGTTGTTCCAGGACAGCTTCGCGACGCACCGCAGCCAAGCGACCAGCCAACGCACGCCAGTCCCCTCGCACAGCATATCCTGCTGCCTTGAGCGCACGGCGCACCAAGGTGCCCAGACCCCAACGACGAGCCAGCTTACCGGCAGCACGCAGGCCGGCTGTCACGCGCCAGCTTCGCGATTGATAAATTTCCTGCACTTGTGCATCGGCAACCACTAGCCGTTGGCGCAATTCATGCACTTCGGCATCACGCACGTTCAGCAGTTGGTTGACAGCTTCGACAACCTTCTCGGCCTCGGTGTTGCGCCACTGCAGGTCAAGCAGTTGCCTGTCCAGGTTCTCTATCCATTCGTGGCGCTGCTGACCCGCCCGCTCCAACTCTGCCTCCCGCTGCTGGGAATGCATCAGCTGGTTCTGCAGATCAAGCAGTTGCCTGTCCAGGTTCTCTATCCATTCGTGGCGCTGCTGACCCGCCTGCTCCAGCTGGGTTTCGCGTTCGCGAGCATCATGCAACTGGTTTTGCAGTATCAGTACCTGGGCAAGTTGCTCGAGTCGCCCCCCCAAAATGCAAAACACTTGGCGAGCCGCCCCAGGCGTGAGTCCAGTCGCTGCATCAGAGGATGCGCCACACAACTGCAGTAGCTCAGGTGGTTGCTGCGCCCCGACCAGGAGCACACCCAATCCATTGCTGTGGGAGAACTGCATGGATGGGTAACGTACCGAAAGTTCAGCCCATAACCTGTGAACGCCAAAATCATCACGGAATACATTGGTGTCATGAAAAAGAACCACTCCGCGGTGCGACATTTTTGGGAGCCAAGTTTCAAAATCATGGCGCACCGCTTCGTAGGTGTGCAAGCCGTCGATGTGCAGCAGATCCACGCTGCCATTGGAAAACTGCGGCAGAGCCTCGTCAAAGGTCATGCGCAGCAGCGTCGAGAACGAGGCATAACGCGGATCGTGCTCCCGCTGTAGCGTCTGGTAGATGGTTTCGCCGTAGGCGCCGGCATGCGCGTCGCCTAGCCAAGTGTCCACAGCATACGCCTTGGTAGGCAGGCCCTGCTCTTTAATGGCCTGGCAAAACGCCATGTACGAAATGCCTGAATACGCACCCAATTCCACTAGTGTCTCTGGTTTTTGTACCGCTACAAGCCAGGAGGCAAAAGGAATATGCCCCGCCCATGGTGCGGGCACAGAAAAATGCTGAGGCTCCAGTAGAGCGGCAGGTGTAATGAAGTTCATGAAAAAAGATAAGGCTCAGAGCAACGGAATATTGCTATCGTGCATCCATGGAAATGTGGGCCATGGGAATACCCACTAGTCCCGCAGCGATGCTGGTGGATTCGGAGCGGAACGTGATCGCATCAAAAATCCACTGGTGCTGCACGTGCTCTTGCTGCGTGCCGTCGGCGATGGCAATGGTAATGCTGTAATCACCCACAGGCATACGGGGCATCTGAAATTGGAACCTGGCACACAAGGTCTGCCCAACTTTGCACTCGCATGGCCGGTGCTCGTATGCGATGAATGTGTTGTCGCCAAACAAGGTTTGACCCAGTCGATCCTTGACGACAAAACCCACAATGGGGCTGCTCAAATGCTGCAAGGCCACGGCCTCCACCACCAGCTCCACATTCTCACCACCCACAGCCCAAGCCAAAGGCTGCCCGTGGTCGTTACACAACTCCACACGCACCACACGACTTCCGCCCATTCCAAACGACGGAGCATCGGGATCGAACTCAAAAAGGCGCAGATCATTACGAAGGTTGCTGGCATTCAAATAAGGCAGGCGTTGGTCGAAACGCATCACCGCCGGCTTGAAGGCCTGGCTTTTTGAGATGTCAACAGCTTCGCCCTTTGAGGCAGCAACAGGCAACAACGTGCCGTCTGCCGCCTGGTCAGCCTGCTGGGCTTCGTAATAGGCCTGTAAATAATGCTCGCAAACAGTTTTAGGGTCACCTTGTTCGCGCACCTGCCCTTTATCGAGCCAGATGGCGTGGTTGCACAGACCTTTCACGGCAGCGGTGTCGTGACTGACAAAAAGCACGGTGCCATGCTGCATGAAGCTACGTAGAAATCTCATGCATTTCTGTGTGAAGAAAGCATCTCCCACCGCCAAGGCTTCATCAATGACCAGGATATCTGCATCCACATGAGCAATCACGGCGAATGCCAAGCGTACAAGCATACCGCTGGAGTAGGTCTTGACGGGCTGATCCATAAAATCACCAATATCAGCAAAGGCTTCGATATCAGCAAATTTTTTGCGAGTCTGCTCTTCACTTTGGCCTAGCACACCTGCGTTAAAAAATACGTTTTCGCGCCCTGTAAATTCAGGGTTAAATCCTGAACCTAACTCAAGCAACGCCGCAACCCGCCCCTGCACCTCAATATTTCCTTCGGTAGGGTGCAAGGTACCACAAATCATTTGCAGCAAGGTTGATTTACCAGAGCCATTACGCCCAATAATTCCGACAGTTTGACCCTTTTTTATTTCGAAAGAAACATCACGCAGAGCCCAAAACTCACGGTAATAGTTAGCAGCATCCAACCCCAACCAACGCCGAAACCGGGGCAGAACAAACTGCCGCAAACGCTGCCCCGGCGTAGCATAAATTTGAAAACACTTGTGCAGCGCGTTGACACGAATAGCCACCGGCGCATCGCTTATCGCATCAAAGGACATCAGCAAATCCCTTACGTGTTTTCTGAAACCAAGCAAAACCCAACCACGCCACAGCTAGAGCGAGCAACCCGTACACCAAAAGACCAAACCACTGAGGCTGACGCCCCCAAACAAGCACTTCACGCATCTGCTCGATAATGAAAGTGAGTGGATTCAGTTGCATCCATGGCTGCAAAAAATCAGGCAAGGACTGAATCGGAAAAAATACTGGTGACATAAAAAGCATGACGGATGTAATCAACCCAATCGTCTGCCCCACATCACGTGCAAAAACACCTAGCGACGCCAGCCCCCAAGATAACCCCATGATTAATATTAACAACGGCAAGATCACTATCGGAAAAAAGACCGCCGTAACGGGCACAGAGCCCGTCAAAAAAAACTTTGCCACCAATAAAACCACGACACTGACCAGCCCATGAAAAGTTGCGGCAACCAACTGTATTACCGGCAAAATTTCGAGAGGAAATACCACCTTCTTCACATAATTGACATTATCAAGTACCAGCCCGGGTGCTCGGTTAATGACCTCCGCAAAAAGTGCGTGAACGACAAGCCCGGCAAAAAGAATTACAGCAAATTCTGTGCGCGATTCTTCCCCTGTACCCCAGCGGGCTTTAAACACCACAGAAAACACAAAGGTGTAAATGGCCAACATGAACAAGGGTGTCAGGAATGACCAGACCAATCCCAAGGTAGAGCCCCGATATCGACCTATGATCTCGCGTTGACTCATACGCGCAATTAATTGGCGATGCACCCACAAGGAACGAAACATACCCTGCAATGATGCAGGCGGCACGGCATGAGGATTCATTAATTAAAACAATCTGCGTTAGATAATTTTCGCCCAGCACCATCTTTGGCGGAAAGCAACGGAGCCATGCCCATATTCGGCCAGTCAATAGCGAGATCCGGGTCATTCCATGCAATGCAGCGCTCAAATTGCGGCGCATAGTAGTCAGTGGTTTTGTACAAAAACTCCGCCATCTCGGACAGCACCACAAACCCATGCGCAAAACCGGGCGGCACCCAAAGCTGGCGGTGGTTGTCCTCGCTCAATTCCTCAGCTACCCACTGACCGAAGGTGGGCGAACTTTTGCGGATATCCACCGCCACATCAAATACAGCCCCTCGCACCACACGCACAAGCTTGCCCTGGGGCTGCTGAATCTGGTAATGCAAGCCACGCAGCACGCCCTTGGAGCTGCGGCTGTGGTTGTCCTGCACGAACTGGTGATTGGTGCCCGTGGCCTCGTTAAAGGCCTTCTGGTTGAAGCTTTCAAAGAAAAAGCCTCGGGCGTCACCAAACACCTTGGGCTCGATGAGGACGACTTCAGGGATGGCCAGTCGCGTTGCTTTCATCAGTACACCGTCTCTTTCAGAATTCGTTGCAGGTACTGCCCATACCCGTTCTTGGCAAGCGGCTTGGCCAGCTTCTCCAGCTGAGCCGCATCAATCCACCCATAGCGCCACGCAATCTCTTCCGGACAGGCAATCTTGAGGCCCTGGCGGTGCTCCAGCGTGGCGATGAATTGCCCCGCTTCGAGCAGGCTTTCGTGGGTGCCGGTGTCCAGCCAGGCGTAGCCGCGGCCCATGATTTCGACGTTGAGCTGGCCTTGCTCGAGATACAGGCGGTTCAGATCGGTGATTTCGTATTCGCCGCGCGCGGAGGGTTTGAGGCTCTTGGCCAGGTCTACGACCTGATTGTCGTAGAAGTACAGGCCGGTGACGGCGTAGCTGGACTTGGGGGCCTGGGGCTTTTCTTCGAGGCTCAGCACTTTGCCCTGGGCATCGAATTCGGCGACGCCGTAGCGCTCGGGGTCGTGCACGTGGTAGGCAAAGACGCTGGCGCCTTGTTCGCGCTGCATGGCGTTGCCCAGCAACTCGTGGAAGTCGTGGCCGTAGAAGATGTTGTCGCCCAGCACCAGGGCTGAGGGGGAGTTGCCGACAAACTGCTCTCCAATCACAAAGGCCTGGGCCAGGCCGTCGGGGCTGGCTTGCACGGCGTATTGCAGGTTCAGGCCCCATTGGCTGCCGTCGCCCAGCAGTTGTTCAAAGCGCGGCGTGTCTTGCGGAGTGCTGATGATGAGGATGTCGCGGATGCCCGCCAGCATGAGGGTGCTGAGCGGGTAGTAGATCATGGGCTTGTCGTACACCGGCAGCAGTTGCTTGCTGATGGCCAGGGTGGCCGGGTGCAGGCGCGTGCCAGAGCCGCCGGCCAGGATGATGCCTTTGCGCTGGGAGGTGGTTGGGGTCATGGGGCAAGTCCTCAAGGGGCCAGCCCATCGGTGCAGGGCGCAAGGGGCGCCGCTGTCCGGATGGGCTTACAGGATTTCGGTCAGCATGCGCTCGACACCGGCTTGCCAGTGCGGCAAGGTCAGGCCGAAGGTGGTTTGCAGCTTGGACGTATTCAAGCGCGAGTTGTGCGGGCGCACGGCGGGCGTGGGGAAGGCACTGGTGGGCACAGGCGCGACCTCTTTAGCTACTATTTTGATAGCTGACTGCGCTTTACTGGCGTGCTCAATCACGAATTTTGCATAGCCATTCCAGGTCACCTCACCGCCTGCCACCAGGTGGTACAGGCCCGCGTCTTGCGGGCGCTGCTGCAGGTGGCGGATGGCGTGGGCTGTCACATCGGCCAGCAACTCGGCACCGGTGGGGGCGCCCCACTGGTCGTCGATGACGGTGAGGCGCTCGCGCTCTTGCGCCAGGCGCAGCATGGTCTTGGCAAAGTTGCCGCCGCGTGCGGCGTACACCCAGCTGGTGCGCAGGATGAGGTGCTTGGCGCCCGACTGCTGGATCAGCTGTTCGCCTTCGAGCTTGGTGCGGCCGTACACACTCAAGGGTGCAGGGGTGTCGGTCTCGACCCAGAGGCGGGTGCCGCTGCCGTCGAACACGTAGTCGGTGCTGTAGTGCACCAGCCAGGCGCCCAGGGCGGCGGCCTCGCGGGCCAGCACGCCGGGGGTGGTGGCGTTGAGCAGGCGGGCCAGTTCGGGCTCGCTCTCGGCCTTGTCTACAGCGGTGTGGGCGGCTGCGTTGACGATGACGTCGGGCTTGAGGGCGCGCACCGTGGCGGCAACGCCTTCGGGGTTGGCAAAGTCGCCGCAGTGGTCGGTGCTGTCATGGTCCAACGCCGTGACGCGGCCTAGCACGGCCAGGCTGCGTTGCAGCTCCCAGCCCACTTGGCCGCCTTTACCGAAGAGCAGGATGTTCATGCGGCGCTCCCTGCCGTGGTGTTGGCCTGGTATTGCTTCTGCACCCACTCCCGGTAAGCACCCGATTGCACCTGCGCCACCCATTCAGGGTTGTCCAGGTACCACTGCACGGTCTTGCGGATGCCGGTGTCAAACGTCTCGGCGGGCTTCCAGCCCAGCTCGCGCTCGATCTTGCGGGCATCGATGGCGTAGCGGCGGTCGTGGCCCGGGCGGTCGGTGACGTAGGTGATCTGCATCTTGTAGCTCTGGCCGTCGGCGCGGGGGCGCAGCTCGTCGAGCAGGGCGCACACGGTGTTGACGATCTCGATGTTGGGCTTTTCGTTCCAACCGCCCACGTTGTAGGTCTCACCCAGGCGCCCGGCTTCGAGCACGCGGCGGATGGCGCTGCAGTGGTCGCGCACGTACAGCCAGTCGCGCACCTGCATGCCGTCGCCGTACACGGGCAGGTTTTTGCCTGCCAGGGCGTTGACGATCATGAGGGGGATGAGTTTTTCCGGGAAGTGCAGCGGGCCGTAGTTGTTGCTGCAGTTGGTGGTGAGCACCGGCAGGCCGTAGGTGTGGTGCCAAGCACGCACCAGGTGGTCGGATGCAGCCTTGCTGGCCGAGTACGGGCTGTTGGGCTCGTAGCGGTTGTCTTCGCTGAAGGCGGGGTCGGTGGCTGAAAGGGTGCCGTAGACCTCGTCGGTGGAGACGTGCAGGAAGCGGAATGCTTCTTTTTTGATAGCTGGCAGCGCTTGCCAGTATTGCCTTGCAGCCTCTAAAAGCCTGAAAGTGCCGACGACGTTGGTCTGGATGAAGTCTTCGGGGCCGTGGATGGATCGGTCCACATGCGATTCGGCCGCGAAGTTGACGATGGCACGGGGCTGGTGCTCGGCCAGCAGGCGTTCGAGCAAGGCGGTGTCGCCAATGTCGCCCTGCACAAAGATGTGGCGGGGGTTGCCCTGCACGCTATCGAGGTTGTGCAGGTTGCCAGCGTAGGTGAGTTTGTCGAGGTTGACCACGGGCTCGTCGCCGTTGGCTATCCAGTCGAGCACGAAGTTGGCGCCAATGAAGCCGGCGCCGCCAGTTACCAAAATCATAGGATGGGCAGTGTTGATACGCCTGCAGGCGAAGCTGGCGATTATCCCATCCATGGCCCCTGGCCTGTAACAGGATTTGTGCCAGGGTGCGCCACTCGGCACCGCCAGACTCGCCGCTTTCTAGGCACACGCCCCTAACCCATGCGCCCCAACCCGCCGTACAGTGGAATGTGTTTGTTCACCAACCGCCACAGGAGGCTCTACATGGCAAGCAAGAAGTCTTTCCCCTTCGGTCCCGAAGACATGGCATCCGGCGCCGTTCCGTTCAGCGACGCCGTAAAGGAATCGGCCCAGCAGATCTGGCTGGCGGGGCTGGGGGCGTTTTCCAAGGCACAGGCCGAAGGCGGCAAGGTGTTTGAGGCGCTGGTCAAGGAAGGCGTGAACATGCAGCGCAAGACCCAGACGGTGGCAGAGGAAAAAATCACCGAAGCCGCCCAGCGCATGACCAGCGCAGCCACAGAGATGGGCTCGCGTGCTGCCGGTCAGTGGGACAAGCTGGAAACCATTTTTGAAGACCGCGTGGCCAAGGCCCTGGGCCGGCTGGGCATACCCACCGCACGCGACCTGCAGGCGCTGAACGAGCGCATCGACGCATTGACCGAGGAATTGGCCAAAACCCGCAAGGCCCCGGCCGCCCGGGTCGCCAAGGCCGCAGGCAAAACGGCAGGCAAGCCAACACCCCCCACGCCCGCCAAAAAGGCTGCACCCCGCGCCCGCAAGCCTGCAGCCAAGTAGGCGGCCACCCCAGCCTTGCGCGAAGCCCAGCGCGCAAGGCCCGCACGCAGCCAAGCCGACACCGGCCGGGAAACCCCCAAGCATTGCTGCGGTGAATGCTGCATCGCAGCAAATGGGGCTGCGTTAGAGTGGTGGGCACAGACGCATCCCACTCAGCGCGAAAAGGGCAACTCCCATGGCTAAGAAAGCGCCACGCCGCACGGCGCAACGCATTCTGGAAGTGACGCTGGACCTGTTCAACCGGTTCGGCGAGCCCAATGTGTCCACCACCGCCATTTCTGCCGAGCTGGGCATCAGCCCCGGCAATCTGTATTACCACTACCCTGCCAAAGACGCGCTGATCAACACCCTGTTCGACCAGTACGAAGAGGCACTGAATGGGCTGCTGCACGCCAGCGACAGCGTGCACAACGTGGAAGACGCCTGGTTCTTCCTGCACACCCTGTTCGAGCTGATCTGGGAATACCGGTTTCTGTACCGCGACCTCAACGACCTGCTGTCCAAAAACCGCCGCCTGGAAACCCATTTCCAGGCGGTGCTGCACCGCAAGGAAAAGGCCGTGCACACCATGCTTGAAGGCATGCAGCAAGCACATGCGCTGCTGCCCGGCACTGAGACCCGTGCGGCCCTGCCCACCACCGCTACCAGCATGGTGGTGGTACTGACCTACTGGCTCAGCTACGAATACGTGCGCGACCCGCGCCATGCGCTGGAACCCGGCAACGCCCACCATGCCCTGCTGCGCGGCGCGCGGCATGTGCTCAACTTGCTGGAGCCCTACCTGGAAGCCACGCAGCGTGCCCATTTGCAAGCCCTGGCGCAGGCCTATGCCCCACCGGCGGGCTGACTCGCCACCACACGATCAACAACAACATGACGGAGACACCCATGGCACCTTGGACCCCCTTCCCCCACGCAGGCGACTACGCCTGGGATACCACCCGTGTGCAGCAACAATGGAGCCAGCTGCACCTGGGAGACGCGGAGCCCCTGCCCCAGGACCCCGCCGTGCTGCACGCCTGGGCGCTGTTCCATAACGGCGAGTTTCAAAAGGCGGCAGAAGCTGGCCTGGCCGCAGGCGGCGCGGGCATCACGGCTGCCAACAAGGCAACGGCGGTGTACGCTACCTACCTGGAGCCGCGCGAGCAAACGCGGCTCGGGCTGTTCATGCAGATTGCCGAGCGTGCCCAGGCACAGGCTGCCGCCAACGCGCAGCACGCCAACGCCTGGTACTGGAACGCCTACGCCCTGGGCCGCTACTGCCAGGGCATCAGCGTGGCCAAGGCCCTGGCGCAGGGGCTCGGCCAGCAGGTGAAAGAATCGCTGGAAAAAGCCATAGCCCTGTCGCCCCGGCATGTGGAAGCGCGCATTGCGCTGGGCACCTTCCACGCAGAAGTCATCGACAAAGTGGGGGCGATGGTGGGCGGCATGACCTATGGCGCCAAGAAAGAAGTTGGCCTGCAGCTGTTTGAAGAAGCGCTGGCCTTGCAACCCGGCTCGGCCATTGGCATAGTGGACTACGCCAACGCCCTGGTCATGCTCGAAGGCGACGAACGCATTGACGAAGCCACCGCGCTGTATGAACGCGCCGCAGCCTGCCAGCCGATAGACGCGATGGAAGAGCTGCACGTGGCCATGGCGCGGGCCGAGCTGCACGAGGAAAGCTGAGCAAGCCCCACGCCCCAGCAACTACCAGCGGCTACCTGCCGCTGACCACCTCAGGCGCCAAAGCGGCGCGAGGCAATTTCGAGCAGGCCGTCAAAAATCAGGTTGTCCACCAACTCGAAAGGCCGGGTCATGCTCGGCGCCATCTTCCAGCCCGCGCCGCCGGTCATGATGCAGGCGGGCTCCTGGCCGCTGTGCTGCAGCAGGTGCTGGTACATGCGCTCCACCGCGCCGGCAATGGCGTAGGTGCCGCCGCTGGTCAGGGCATCACTGGTGTTGGTGGGAAAGGGCCGCACCTCGCCCGTGGGCACATGCAGGCCAGCGGTGCCGGTTTCCAGTGCGCGCAGCATGATGCCGTGGCCCGGCAGGATGAGGCCGCCCAGGAACTTGCCGTCCACATCAATGCATTCCACCGTCACGGCGGTGCCCACCATCACCACCACCAGGGGCCGTGCCGGGCCCCGGGCCAGCACATGGTGGCGCGCGCCCACCATCGCCACCCAGCGGTCTGACCCCAGGCGCGAAGGGTGGTCGTAGCCGTTGGTAAGCCCCGCCTCTTCAGCCGACGACACCACCCATTGCGGCTCCACGTCCCAGCGCACCATTTGCTCCATCTGCTCTTGCACCCGGCGCTTGGCGGCGTCCCCGGCCACCACGCAGCCCAGCATGCGCGTGGGCACAGGCAATTGGGCCCAGCTGCTTTCGGCCAGGCGGTCGATGTGGTCGAGGAACTCGGCACCATGCGCGATGAGCGCTGCGCCGGGGCGGTGAGCGTCGTACAACGCCCACTTGAGACGGGTGTTGCCGACGTCGATGGCCAAAAATGTCATGGCGCGGATTATCCCGAGTTTTGCCAAGCCCCCTGCACAGGGGGTACACAAAGATACAGGCACTGTCACCCGCTGAACGAAATGGCCGCCACGGCAGGCCAGGGCAAGCTGCAAGCCGCACCGTGTGATTGCCAACAATTTTCATGCGCGCTTGGCCTACACCCATTTGTCGCACACTCGGTCTACAGTGGCCTTTCCAATGTTGGCTGCACTAGGAGGTATCTCATGGGTCTTTTCAGTTTTATCAAAGAAGCGGGTGAAAAGCTGTTTGGCGGCAAAGAGGTGGAGGCCGCAGCGGCGCAAGCGGCCAGCAACCCGGCCCCCTTGCAAGACCTGAACGACAAGGCTGCGCGCGCCATTGAGGCCTATATCGCCTCGCAAAACCTGGGGGTGCAGGGCGTGCAGGTGGCGTTTGACGGCGCCAGCGGCAAGGTGGTGGTTCAAGGCCAGGCCCCCACGCAGGAAGCCAAGGAAAAAGTCACCCTGTGCTGCGGCAACGTGGCGAGTGTGAAAGACGTGGACAACCTGATGGCCGTGTCGGCCCCCTCGCCCGAAGCCCAGTACCACGACGTGGTGCGCGGCGACACCCTGTCGGCCATTGCCAAGAAGTTCTACGGCGACGCCAACAAGTACCCCGTGATTTTCGAGGCGAACAAACCCATGCTGAGCCACCCCGACAAGATCTACCCTGGCCAGAAGCTGCGCATTCCACCCTTGGCCTGACAACTCCGCCTGCACCGTTTCAGGCCTCGCGGCAGCGCGGAAACGCGCTGTTCTGCAGGCGTATTCGGGGATGGGACGGGCGCGCTCAAACCTCGTCGCTGCGCACGAATGACTCCAGCCCTTTGACCATGCGCGCCAGCTGGGGCCCGACCTCCTGCTCCAACAGCTCGCGCGGGAACTTGCTGGCTGCCCCCCCCGCGTTGAAGGCGATAACACGTCCGTCGGGCTGGCGGATGGCGGCCCCTACGCCAACAATATCAGTCTGCCAATCACGCACCACAACTGTGAAGCCACGCGCACGCCAGTGGGCACAACCCGCATTGATGGTCTGTAGCACCTGGGGCCACCGCTGCTCCCCTTCGTCCTTACAAATCTCGGCCAGGAGTCGCTCGCGCTCGCGAGACTCCATCACGGCCAGCAGCGCGTGTCCCATGGCCGTCTCCGCAATCGGGATGCGGGCGCCCAGATCCAACCCCAGCGACAGCGGCGCCCCGGATCTGCAGTTCTCCACGTACAGCACTGACAGACCATTGCGGATACCGAGCGATACCGAGATGTCATAGCGGTTTGCCAAATCCTGCATGTAGGGCCGAGCGATGCGCCGCAGCTTGAGATTGGACACCATCGTGATACCCAACGCCGCCACGCTGTCTCCCAGCGCGTACTTGCCGCTCTCATGCGACTGGCGCAGATAGCCCAGTACACACAGGGTATACGCCATGCGCACCACCGTCGGCTTGGGCAGGCCCGTGCGCGAAGCGATCTCGGCATTGGTCAACCACTTCTCGTCCACATGGAAGCAGGCTAGCACGTCCAGCCCCCGGGCCAGCGCCGTCACAAAGCGACTGCTGTCTGCGCCTTCGTCAAAGTCAAGATGTCTGGTTCGCGCCATGGCTCACTCCAATTAATTTCTTCTGACGGAATTATTTTTCAGTAATATTTATGGTGCTTTTGGGGATTTCCCTATAAATGTTCAATTTTCTATACGCAGATACTGATTGTGCTGTGCCGATATGCTTGAAACCATTAATTCCGCACGGTGAAATTAATTTACAAAATCATCAATAAGGAGACTGACGCTGTGGCATTCACTATCTCGCGCGGCCGCTGGGCCGCCACCATGACCTTGCTGAGTACCCTCGCATTGACCGCATGCGGAGGAGGCAGCACCCAGCCAGAGCCCGAGGAAACGCGCGCGCAGGACAGCCGCCAGTTCTCGCCAGATCCCTCCCGTCTTCCGTTCAGTGCTGTGGCAGGCGCCCCGGAAACCGATCGCTGGTGGGGTGTGCTGGATGGCGCCGGATATCGTGTGGAAGTGCCCAAGAACTGGAATGGCATGTTGGTGATGTACGCCCACGGCTACGGCGGCACAGGGCCCACTGTCAACGTCAGCGACCCCCCGATCCGAGAGCACCTGATCCGCAATGGTTACGCCTGGGGCGCGTCCAGCTTCTCCAAGAACTACTACGACGTGCGCGCTGGCATTGAGGACACGAACGGTCTCGCGCTCGCATTCCAGCGCATCGCAGCTCAAAACGGCCGCACGCTGGCGGCACCGACCAAGACCTACATTGTCGGCACCTCCATGGGCGGGCACATTGCTGCCGCAGCGGTGGACGCCGAGACGCAGGAGACCGCCAACAACAAAGTGCGTTACGACGGGTCCGTTCCCATGTGCGGCGTGCTGGGCGATACCGAGCTCTACAACTACTTCGGCGCCTCGCAGATCGCGGCCCAGCAGCTGGCTGGCATGCCTGTCACCACCTGGCCCGTGCCCAACTGGGCGGAACAAGGCCCCAAGGTTCGCTCCGCACTGTTCACCACCTTCCCGACCGCGACCACCCCTCAGGGCGACCAGTACAAGGAAATCGTCAAGCAACTCACAGGCGGCGAGCGGCCCATGTTCAACGAGGGCTTTGCTGGCAGCATGAACGCGACGGTATGGGGCACGTTCGGACGCGATGGCACGATCAACGGCATCCTCAACCGCGAAGGCTACGACACCACCGGCATCGTTTACCAGTTCGACAACGATCCGGCGCTCACCGCTACCGAGCAATCCTTCAACCAGACGGCCTACCGGCTGCGCGCCGACCCCGAAGCCAATCGTCTGCGCCGCGACGGCCTGCGCTGGTTCCCCAAGACGAACGCGCGCATCAACGTGCCGGTGGTGACCATCCACACGCTGGGCGATGTGTACGTGCCTTTCAGCATGGAGCAGATCTACAAGCGCCGCGCCATGGCGCAGGGCACGGACAAATGGCTGGTGCAGCGCGCCATCCGCGGCGTGTCCCATTGCGACTTCACCGTGGAAGAGCAGGCCTCGGCCTTTGATGCCATGGCCTTGTGGGACCAAAAGGGTGTCAAGCCCGAGGGTGACGAAGTACTGGACCGCGCCACGGTGGCCCACCCGCACTACGGCTGCAAGTTCTCCTCGCGCTCGCGCACTCCGAACGCCTGCCCAGCCTCCTGATTTTCTACCAACGGCCCTGGCCGCCCACACTGGGGCACCGGGGCCATCGACCTGACCTGACTGGAAGACCACTCCATGACCCCACCTCTCATCCACCGCCGCACCCTGGCCTTGCTGCTGGCCGCTGGCTTCGTGGCCGGCCCCGCCCTGGCACAGGCTGACCGATTCCCGAGCCGCCCCATCAAGGTCATGATCGGCTTCACGGCCGGCGGATCGACCGACATACCATTCCGCGTACTTGCGGAAAACGCCTCCAAAATCCTGGGCCAGCCCGTCATCATCGAGAACAAGCCAGGTGCTGGCGGCGTGCTACCCGCTCAGATGATGCAGAACGCCGTTGCGGACGGCTACACGCTGGCGCAGGTCCCGCTGCCGGTGTTCCGCCTGCCGTACACGCAGAAGATTGACTGGGACCCATCCAAGGATCTGCAGTATGTGATCGGCCTGGCCGGTTACGCCTTTGGCCTGGTGGTGCCAGCAGACTCGCCCATCAAATCCATGCAGGATTACATCGCCTACGCGAAGGCAAACCCCGGAAAACTGAACTACGGCACCCCGGGCCCGCTGACCACGCTGCACCTGACGATGGAGAACATCGCCATGCAGGCAGGCGTCACGCTCAACCACATTCCCTTCAAGGGCAACTCCGAGTCGCTGCAGGCGGTGCTGGGCGGACACGTGATGTCGGTGGCTGACACGCCCGGCTGGGCGCCTTATGTGGAGCAGGGCAAGCTGCGTCTGCTGTCCACCTGGGGCGACAAGCGCTCAGCCAAATTTCCGAATGTGCCGACACTCAAGGAATCGGGTATCAACCTGATCCAAACGTCGCCGTTTGGCCTGGTGGCACCCAAGGGCACGGATCCCAAGGTCGTTCAGACACTGCATGACGCATTCAAAAAAGCCATGGACATGCCCAACTACAAGGAGTCCCTGGCCAAGTTCGACATGGACACCTACTACATGGACAGCGCCACTTACAAGCAGTACGCGCTGGACACCATGAAAACCGAGAAGGCCATCATTGAAAAACTAGGCATGGGCAAGTAGGCGATTTCGGCGGACGACCATCTCTGCAGAGCGGTAACGCCGCGCGGAGATGCCCCTACCCCTGCCGCCAGGGCAGGCCGCGAAAACGCCAGCCGCCCTTTTTGCCGCGCTGGCCGTTGTCATCCGGGTCGCCCTCAAAGCCTTCCAGAATGTTGTAGGCGGTGAGCCCCAGTTCGGTAGCCCGTTTGGCGGCGGCGATGGAGCGCACGCCGCTGCGGCACAGCAGCACGGCGCTTTGCCCGGCGGGCACGGCGGCGCGCAGCTGGGCATCAAAGTCGGGGTTCATGGCCATGCCGGGCCATTGCTTCCACGGCACAGCCGCGGCGCCGGGCACGCGGCCCACCCATTCCATTTCGGCCGAACTGCGCACATCCACCAGCACGGCCTTGCCTTCCTGCACCCACTGCCAGGCTTGCTGGGGGGTGACGTCGCCGGCGTAGCCTTCGGCGGGGATCACGGTGGGGGTAGCAGATGAGGTCATGGGTGCAATCCTTTCCGTTCAGTCGGTTCAATCGGGCTTGTTCTTGAAAAGCGGTGTGGCTTCGGCAGCGCTCCATCACCACAGGGGCGCGGGCTCTTCACGCAGGTGGTTGCGCAGCGCAGCATAGTCGGGCACCACGGTGGCCACGGTGTTCCAAAAGCGCGGGCTGTGGTCCATCACGCGCAAGTGGGCCAGTTCGTGCGCTACTACGTAGTCGATGACGGCGGGGCGGTAGTGCAGCAGGCGCCAGTTCAGGCGAATGGAGCCATCGGCCTTGGCGCTGCCCCAGCGGGTTTCGGCGCTGGACAGGCGCAGGCTCGTCCACTGCACACCCAGCAGCGGCGCGAAATGGTCCAGCCGCTCGGTGAAGTGGCGGCGCGCATCGCGCATCAGCCAGGCCAGCACGGCATCGCGGATCTGCGTGGCGCTGGCATCTGCCGGCAGGCCAATCACCAGCCGCGCCGGGGTGTCGGGCGCGGCAGCATGCAGGGCCCCGCCCCGGCCGCTGCGGCTTTGCGTGGCATCCAGCACCACCTGCAGGGGCTGGCCCAGGTAAGGCAGCTGCACGCCATCGGCCCACACAATGCGGCCGCTTTCCAGGCGCTGCTGGCGCTCGCGCGCCTGCACCAGCTTGGTCATCACCCAGGCGCTGCGTTGGCGCAGCACGGTGTCCACGGCCGACAGGGCCACCCAGCTGGGGGCGCGCACGGCCAGGCCATCCGCCCCCACGGTGAAGCCAATGGTGCGCCTGCGCGAGCGGTGCAGGGCATAGGCCACCAGGGCGTCGCCCAGCAGCACCTCGCGGTTGGCCTGGGGGTGGCGGAATTCAGCAGGGGCCAACAACGTTGGCAATGGCGCCGTGGGCAGCGCAGAAATTGCTATGTTTTCAGGAGCTGGCGGCGCTTTGCGGGTGCGCCTTGCAGGCACTTTTGGCTTCAAACCCGAGGGGCCAGGCACGCTGGGCTGAGTGCCGCTGCGCGGGTGGGCAGGCGAAGCGGCGGGCGGTTGCGCTGTGCCACGCGCCCCTGCCGAGGCGTCAAAAAAATCCAGGGCCAACTGCACCAGGCGCTTCATCACAGGCTGCCAGCCGCCACGCGCGGGCCACGCCATGCGCTGGGGCCGTCAACGGCGGGCACCGGCGGGTGGCGTTGTGCGGGGTGCTGGCGCATGGCAGGGTTGCGTGAAGCGAGATCAGTCGGCGCTGCCGCCCTGTGCGGGCGCGGCCAGGGGCTGGGGCTCTGCGGGATAGGCTTCGGGGTCGAGGCGGCGCATTTCGGCCTCGATCCACGCTTCCACCTCGCGCATCAGCTCGTCGGGCTGGCGGCCGGCGGAGGCAATGGCGGGGCCGATGGACACATCCACCACGCCCGGCTTTTTGATGAAGGCCTTGCGGGGCCACACCTTGGCCGATGTGACGGCAATCGGAATCACCGGCACGCCGGTGTCGATGGCCAGCCGGGTGCCGCCGTTCTTGTACTGGCCCTTCTGCCCCCGCTCCACACGCGTGCCTTCGGGGAACATGATGACCCAGGTGCCCTTGGCCAGCAGCGCCTTGCCCTGCTGCACCACCTTGTGGAACGCCTTGGCGCGCAGGCTGCGGTCGATGTGGATCATGTCCAGGCGACCGATGGACCAGCCAAAGAACGGCACGTACAGCAGCTCTTTCTTGAACACGTAGGCCAGGGGGTGCGGCATGATGGCTGGCATCAAAAACGTCTCGTACGTGGACTGGTGCTTGCACAGCAACACCGCACCGCTTTTCTCGCCCTGGGGCAGGTGCTCCATGCCGGTGACGCGGTACTGGATGCCCAGCAGCGGACGAGCGCTGTGCACACAAATCGACAGCCAGGCGCGGGCAATGCGGTACAGCGACGTGCCGCGCATCCCGAACAACGAACCCAGCACGATGGCCAGGGTGTAGGGCACCACGGTGATGGCCATCCACAGCATGTGGATGATGGAACGGATCAGCGCCATAGTTTTCAGTCTTTCTGGCCTCCAGCGCCCTATATACAAGCGCCAGCAGCTATATTTTTTATAGTATCAACCCACCGCCGACGGTGCCGGAACAGGCTGCGACTGCGGCGTTGCGGGCAACAGTTGCTCCACCCATTGCGCCAGGCTGGCATGCACCTGAATGCCCGCAGGCCAGCCCTCGGGCAACGCCTGCCCCGGCTGCAGCCCTGCGGCATGGCCGGTGCACACCAGGTGCAACTTGGCCCCCAGGGCGGCCCCCGCTTGCAGGTGCGCCTGGCAGTTGCCCACCACCAGCACATCGTGCGGCTCCACGCCATAGCGCTCGCAAATCTGCTGCAGCAGGCCCGGGGCGGGCTTGCGGCAGCTGCATTCCTCTTCGGCCGTGTGGGGGCAGTAGAAAACGGCGTCGATGCGCCCGCCCACCGCCGCCATCTGCCGGTGCATTTTGGTGTGGATGGCGTTGAGGGCCACCACGTCCAGCAAGCCCCGGCCCAGCCCGGGCTGGTTGGTGGCCACCACCACATGCCAGCCCGCGTGGTTCAGCCGTGCAATGGCCTCCAGCGCGCCCGGCACGGGCACCCAGTCGTCTGCCGAGGTGATGTAGTCATCGCCCAGGGCGTTGAGCAGGCCGTCACGGTCGAGGATGGCGAGTTTCATGGGTTGCTTCCGTTGCGAGGTCACCAGCACCAGCCTACCAGAGCCAACAAATGTGCATGGGGCCGCAGGGCCTCAAGCCGCCAGACGCGAGAGATCGGCCACGCGGTTCATCGCGTTGTGCAGCATCTTGAGCAGGCCCAGGCGGTTCATGCGCACGTCCATCTGCTCGGCGTTCACCATCACGTCGTCAAAGAAGGCGTCCACGGGCGCGCGCAGCACGGCCAGGGTTTGCAGGCTGGCGGTGTAGTCGCCCGCATCAAACTGCGCATTGGCCTCAGGCACAAAGCGCTGCAGGGCGGCAAACAAATCCTTCTCGGCCTGCTCTTGCAGCAGCGCGGGGTTCACGTGTGCGTCCACGGGGCCTTCCACTTCGGCCTTCTTCAGGATGTTGCCCACGCGCTTGTTGGCGGCCGCCAGCGCGGGTGCTTCGGGCAGCACGGCAAAGGCCCGCACGGCCGCCAGCTGCTTTTGCACCAGGGCCAGACGCTGCGGGCGCAGGGCCAGCACGGCATCCACTTCTTGAGCGCTGTAGCCTTGTTCGCGCAGGCTGCCTGCGAGGCGGTCGTAGATGAAGTCGGCGAGTTGCACCGATGCGTCGGTGATCTTGTCGCCAAAGGCGGGCACGGCACCGGCCAGCAAGGCGTTCAAGTTGAGCGGCAAGTCCTTTTCGACCAGCATGCGGATCACGCCCAGCGCGTGGCGGCGCAGTGCGAACGGGTCGCGGTCGCCGGTGGGCAGGTTGCCAATGCCGAACATGCCGACCAGGGTTTCGAGCTTGTCGGCCAGGGCCACCACCACGCCTGCGGTGTTGCGGGGCAGCGCATCGCCCGCAAAGCGGGGCTTGTAGTGGTCTTCAATGGCGTGGGCAACGGTTTCACCCAGGCCGTCGTTCAGGGCGTAGTAGCCGCCCATGATGCCTTGCAGCTCAGGGAACTCGCCCACCATGTCGGTCACGAGGTCGGTCTTGGCCAGCAACGCGGCTTGGTCAGCGTCTGCCACCAATTGAGCGTCGCCCAGTTGCTGTGCGATGGCCTTGGCAATGGCGCGCACGCGCTCCACGCGCTCGCCCTGTGTGCCCAGCTTGTTGTGGTACACGACCTTGCCCAGACTCTCAACGCGCGAGGCCAGGGTCTTCTTGCGGTCCTGGTCAAAGAAGAACTTGGCATCGGCCAGGCGCGGGCGCACCACGCGCTCGTTGCCACCGGTCACAAAGCTGGTGTCTTCGGGGCTGATGTTGCTGACCACCAGGAACTTGTTGGTCAGCTTGCCAGCGGCGTCCAGCAGCGGGAAGTATTTCTGGTTGGCCTTCATCGTGAGGATGAGGCACTCTTGCGGCACGCCCAGGAACTGCTCTTCAAACTGGCAGATGACGACGTTGGGGCGCTCGACCAGCGCGGTCACTTCGTCGAGCAGGGCTTCGTCTTCGATGGGACGGGCGCCGTTGCCGACCCTGGCAGCGGCACCGGCCAGCTGGCGTGCGATCTCGGCCTTGCGCTCGGCAAACGATGCGATCACCGCACCGTCTTTTTGCAGCGTGGCGGCATAGCTGTCGGCATCTGCCAGCACCACGGGCGACACGGCGGCTTCAAAACGGTGGCCCGTGGTGCTGTTGCCAGCCGTCAGGCCCAGCGCCTTCACGGGCACCACGGTACTGCCGTGCAGCGCCACCAGGCCGTGGGCGGGGCGCACAAAGTTCACGCTGGTCCAGCCGGGCAAAAAGTTGTCCATGCCGCAATCGGTTTCGAGCTGGTAGCTCATCACCTTGGGGATGGGCAGCTTGGCGATGGCTTCGTCCAAGGCCTTTTGCAAACCGGCCTGCAGCGTCGCGCCGGGCACCACGCTGTCGTAGAACAGGGCTTCGGCCTTGCCGTCCTGGGCGCGCTTCAAGGCGGCCACGGCGGCTGTGGGGTTGGACACATCCGCACCCAGCGCTTGCAGCTTTTTCAGCAGCGCAGGGGTGGCATTGCCGTCCTTGTCCAGGCCCACGGTCACGGGCATCAGCTTTTGCTGCACAGCCTTGTCGGCGGCCTTGTCGGCCACGGCGGTCACATGGGCGGCCAGGCGGCGGGGCGAGGCGAACGGTGTGATCACCGAGGCGGCGCTGGCCAGACCCTGGGTCTTGAGCTGGTCGCCCAGCACGGTGGCGAAGGCATCGCCCAGTTTCTGGAGCGCCTTGGGGGGCAGCTCTTCCACAAACAGTTCGACGAGGAGGTTTTGGGTTGTCATGTTGTCGGCTCTATTCCGTCATTCATTACGGCATCCGCTACGCAAGCGATGCCTGAAAACTGGCGTGCCCCATGCGCAAGCAGCCGCGCAAGGGCCGCCCCGCCGCGCTGGCTGCGTCCCCCTGCCCGCATTGCTTGGCAATGCGAGAGCGGGGGGAAGACGCGCAGCGGCTCAGGGGGGTGTTCACTTCAAGCAGCCTTCTTGGGCATCTGCTCCACCCACTCGCGCGGCGCCATGGGGAAGCCCAGGCGTTCGCGGCTCTCGTAGTAGCTTTGCGCCACGGCGCGGGCCAGGTTGCGGATGCGGCCGATGTACGCAGCGCGCTCGGTCACGCTGATGGCGCCGCGTGCGTCCAGCAGGTTGAAGCTGTGCGCAGCCTTGAGCACTTGCTCGTACGCAGGCAGCGCCAGTTGTTGCTCCATCAGGTACTTGGCCTGCTTTTCGTGCGCGTTGAACGCGGTGAACAGGAAGTCGGCGTCGCTGTGCTCGAAGTTGTAGGTGGACTGCTCCACCTCGTTCTGGTGGTACACGTCGCCGTACTTCAGGGTATCGGTCCACTGCAGGTTGTAGACGTTGTCCACGCCCTGCAGGTACATGGCCAGGCGCTCCAGGCCATAGGTGATTTCGCCGGTGGCGGGTTTGCAATCGATGCCGCCCACCTGCTGGAAGTAGGTGAACTGCGTCACTTCCATGCCGTTGAGCCAGACTTCCCAGCCCAGGCCCCATGCACCGAGCGTGGGGTTTTCCCAGTCGTCTTCCACGAAGCGGATGTCGTTCTTCTTCAGATCAAACCCCAGGGCTTCGAGCGAGCCCAGGTACAGCTCCAGGATGTTGGCCGGGGCGGGCTTCAAAACCACCTGGTACTGGTAGTAGTGCTGCAAGCGGTTGGGGTTCTCGCCGTAGCGGCCGTCCTTGGGGCGGCGGCTGGGCTGCACGTAAGCGGCCTTCCAGGGCTCGGGGCCAATGGCGCGCAGGAAGGTGGCGGTGTGCGAGGTGCCTGCGCCCACTTCCATGTCGTAGGGCTGCAAAAGGGCGCAGCCCTGGGCGTCCCAGTAAGACTGCAGCTTCAGGATGATTTGTTGGAAGGTGAGCATGGATGGTGTCTGACTTACCGCAGGCGGAGCCTGCGCCGGTGAATCGAGGGCAGTTTGCACTGCGCAAACGTCGATTTTACGGCGCCCATCGCACCCGGACGGGGGAACAGCCTCCAGGGCACGCACTGCACACCAGAGATGCAGGCCACCTTAGGCCACACCATGACATTCACAAAACCGTCATGGTGGTGACATTCAATCCAGCGTGATCTGTTTTGCCCCTCTCACCAGCAACTACCCCACATGAATCCTCTGTTGAACGCCTCTCACCGCAAGCTTTTCGGTATCTCCCTGCTGGCCGTGGCCGCCCTTGCCGCCTGTGGCGGTAGCGACGATGAGCCCGAACGCACCCCCGCCTCGCTGCAGCTCGAAAAAATTGGCGGCTACTCTGCCGGGCAGTTCCTCAAGAGTGCGGCAGAAATTCCTGCTTTTGATGCAGCCTCCAAGCGCGCTTTCGTGGTCAATGCACAGTCAGGCAAGCTGGATGTGCTGGATCTGAGCGACCCCAAGAACCCCAAGAAAGTCGGGGAAGTCAACGGCGCAGCCGTACTGACCAACGGCGAAGTCAACAGCGTGGCCGTAAAGAACGGGCTGGTGGCCATCGCCATTCAGGCCAAGCCCAAGACCGATGCTGGCCGCATCGCCATCTACCAGGCCGCAGACCTGAAGCTGCTAGGCTCCGCCCCCGTCGGTGCACTGCCCGACATGCTGACCTTCACGCCCGATGGCAAGACCATCTTGGTCGCCAACGAAGCCGAGCCCAGCGATGACTACCAGGTTGACCCCGAAGGCTCCATCAGCATGGTGGATGTGAGCAACCCCGGCGCGCCCGTGGTGCGCACCGCCGACTTCAAAGCCTTCAACAGCCGCGCCGCTGAGCTGATGGCCAAGGGAGTGCGCCTGTTTGGCCCCACAGCAGACGGCAAGGGCCGCGCCACGGTGGCACAGGATCTGGAGCCCGAATACATTGCCGTATCGGCCGATGGCAAGACCGCCTGGGTGACCCTGCAAGAGAACAATGCCCTGGCCATCGTGGACATCGCCAAGGCCGCCGTCACCGACATCGTGGCACTGGGCTACAAGGACCACGGCGTGGCCGCCAACGCCCTAGACTTTGCCGACAGCGACGGCAAGAGCCCCGTGATCAACATCACCACCGCCCCCAACGTGCTGGGCATGTACCAGCCCGACGCCATTGCCGCCTACCAGGCGGGCGACGGCCAGACCTACCTGGTCAGCGCCAACGAGGGCGACGCCCGCGCTTGGGGCGAAGGCACGCCAGCCTATTTTGGCAACGGCGCCAAAGGCCCTGGCGATGTGACCAAGGGCTTCGTGGAAGAGTGGCGCGTCAAGCACCTGGTGCACAAGGACGGCTTCCTGCGCCGTGCTGACGATGACCTGCCCGCCCACTTGATCGCCCTGGCCAAGGGCAACGGCGGCGCACTGCTCAACCCAGCCAACTTCGCCTGGTGCGGCGCCGTGGCCGGCGACCCCAAGACCTGCCGCGACGACGACAAGCTCGGCCGCCTCAAGGTGACCTGGACCCAGGGCTACCAGACCAACGCCGACGGCAGCCCCAAGTGGTACAACGCCGCAGGTCAGGTAGACCCCGCAGGCAATCGCCTGATGTACGACAAGCTCTATGCCTACGGCGGCCGCTCCATCTCCATCTGGGATGCCCAGGGCAAGCAGGTGTGGGATTCGGGCGCAGCCATCGAGCAGTTCCTGGCCAGCGACGACTGCAAGCTGGGTGCCAAGCGCGACATCGCCTGCAAGACCTACTTCAACAGCGGCCATGACGCCACCGCTGCCCTGGATGCACGCAGCTCTGCCAAGGGACCAGAGCCAGAAGGCCTGGCTGTGGGCACCATCGGCAGCAAGACGTTTGCCTTCGTGGGACTGGAGCGCATGGGCGGCGTGCTGGTGTTCGACATCACCGATGCCAAGACACCCAAGCGCGTGGACTACATCAACACCCGTGAAAACTGGACAACTGCATTTGGCGCCGCCACCCCACCCGCACTGGACAAGGTGGGCGATCTGGGCCCCGAAGGCTTGGCCTTCGTTCCCGCCAAGGATTCGCCCAATGGCAAGCCCCTGCTGCTGGTGGGCAATGAAGTCAGCGGCAGCACCGCGATCTTCCAGCTCAACCTGGCGTACTGACCGCCGATGAACCCTGGCGCGGCGCATGCACTGCGCGCCAGGGCTCCCCCGATGCAGTCCAAAAAAAGGGCGTTGGCTTTAAAAGCCAACGCCCTTTTTTATCAGTCTACCTGGGGCTGCGGGAAAGCGCCCCGTCCGTCAAGCGCCAGTCCAGCGGCGCAGCACCAGGCTGGCGTTGGTGCCACCAAAACCGAAGCTGTTGGACAGCACCGTGTTCAGCTGCGCATCGCGCGTCTGCGTCACCAAGGGCATGTCGCCCAGCGCTGGGTCGGGCGTTTCCACATTGGCAGAGCCAGCGATGAAGCCCTTGTTCAGCATGATCGTGCAGTAGATCGCCTCTTGCACCCCCGTGGCGCCCAGCGAGTGGCCGGTGAGCGACTTGGTGGAGGAGAACGGCGGCACCTTGTCGCCAAACAGCGCGCGCATGGCGCGCACTTCCTGCATGTCTCCCACTGGTGTGGAAGTGCCGTGCGTGTTGATGTAGTCGATGGGGGTGTCGAGCCCTTCCATGGCCTGCTGCATGCAGGCAATGGCACCGTCGCCCGAGGGGGCCACCATGTCTTCGCCATCGCTGGTGGCACCAAAGCCCACCACTTCGGCGAGGATGTTGGCGCCACGGGCCAGGGCATGGTCCAGGCTTTCCAGCACCACGGCACCGCCGCCGCCGGCGATCACGAAACCGTCGCGGTTCGCATCGTAGGCGCGCGAGGCTTTCTCGGGCGTTTCGTTGTACTTGCTGGACATGGCACCCATGCCGTCAAACAGCAGCGACATGCCCCAGCTCAGCTCCTCACCACCGCCAGCAAACATCACGTCCTGCATGCCCCAGGCGATCTGCTGGGCTGCCGCGCCAATGCAGTGCGCCGAGGTGGAGCAGGCCGAGGTGATGGAATAGTTGATGCCCTTGACCTTGAAGTTGGTGGCCAGGCAGGCAGACACCGTGGAGCTCATGCAGCGCGTGACCTGGTACGGCCCCACGCGGCGGATGCCCTTTTCGCGCAGCGTGTCGGCCGCTTCGATCTGGTTGGCGGGCGAGCCGCCGCCCGAGCCCATGATGAGGCCAGTGCGTGGGTGGCTGACTTGCTCGGGCGTGAGGCCCGCCTGCTGGATCGCATCTTCCAGAGCGATCTGCGCATAGGCAGCCGCGTCGCCCATGAAGCGCAGCTGTTTGCGGTCGATGCGCGCTTCGATGTCGATCTCAGGCGCGCCGCCCACCTGGCTGCGCAGACCCAGTTCCTTGAACTTTTCCACGGCCTTGATACCGCTCTTGCCCGCACGCAGCGAGGCTTCCACGGTGGCCAGATCGTTGCCAATGCACGAGACGATGCCCGCGCCGGTGATGACTACGCGCTTTTTGGTCATGCTGCGTCCTTGCCGTCTTCCTCACGTTTGAACAAACCTACACGCAGGTCGTTGGCGACATAAATTTCCTCGCCATCGGCCAGCAATCGGGCATCGCCAATGGCCATGACCAGCTTGCGCTTGATAACGCGCTTGATGTCGATTTCGTACGTCACCAGCTTCACGTCGGGGCCAACTTCGCCTGTGAACTTGACTTCGCCCGCGCCCAGCGCGCGGCCACGGCCGGGCAATTGCAGCCAGGTCAGGTAAAAACCGATGAGCTGCCACATGGCATCCAGGCCCAGACAGCCGGGCATGACAGGGTCGCCCTGGAAGTGGCAGGCGAAAAACCACAGGTCGGGCTTGACGTCCAGTTCCGCGCGGATCTTTCCCAAACCGTGCGCGCCCCCATCGCTGTCGATGTGCGTGATGCGATCGAACATCAGCATGGGTGGCAGCGGCAGGCGCCCGCTGTCAGCGCCGAACAGCCGTCCCTCGCCCGAGGCGATCAGTTGTTCGTAGGAAAAGGAATCTGCCATTTTCAGTCGTGCTCCAGAACGGCGGCTTGGCCGCCTCAAATCATCGTTCGTGCAACCGTAGCCCCTGGTTGCGGGCCCCTATTATCCAAGGTAAGCGTGGCCACTGGCGCGTATACACCCTCATTGCTGGTTGGGCTCCCCGTGCCAGCGTGACCTGCATCAAGCCTGAGCCTGCGTGCGGCGGCGCCTGCCCAGCCAGCCGGCCGCCACACCGAGGCCAGCAAGCAGCCACAGCGGCCACAGCCCCCAGCGCGAAGCCCACCAGGCAAAGGGCGTGATGGCAGCACCACCCGACACCCCCAGCCCGCGCCCGTGCACTTCGCCGCGCAAAACACCCCGGCTGAAGCGCTCCAGCGCATGCGTGACCACCCCACGGTGGTCAATGATGACGGTGGCCCCTGTGTTGGTGGCGCGAACCATGGGCCGCTCCAGCTCCAGGGCGCGCATGCGGCTGATTTGCAGGTGCTGGTCTACCGCCAGGGTGTTGCCAAACCAGCCAATGTTGCTGAAGTTCACCAGCACGGTGGGTGCCTGGGCGGGGTCGAAAAACCGTGCTGCCAGTTCCTCGCCAAACAAGTCTTCGTAGCAAATGTTGGGGGCAATGCGCTGCCCCTGCCACTCAAACGAGGGCTGCCCCACCGTGCCCCGGTTGAAGTCGCCCAGGGGAATGTTCAGCATCTCGGTGAACCACTTGAACAGCGGCGGGATGAATTCACCAAATGGCACCAGATGGTGCTTGTGGTAGACGTAGGCTGGCTCGGGCGCCGCCCCCGCAGCCGGGCGCCAGCCCAGCACCGAATTGGTGTAGCCCTCGCGCGCATTGCCCAGCGGTATGCCGAGCAGGGCCGCTTGATCGCCCTGGGTGTAGCGGGCCTGCAGCCCCTCCAGGTAGCCGGGAATCAACTGCTGGGGCAGCAGCGGAATGGCGGTTTCAGGCGCCACCACGAGCGAAGCGGTTTCGCTGCGCAACTGCTCGGCATACCAGGCCAGCGCCAGCGGCACGCCGCTGCCCTGTTCAAATTTTTCGTCTTGAGGAATATTGCCCTGCAGCAGCGCCAGCTTCAGCGGCGCCTTCGCCGCCTGCGCCGGGGTGTGGCACAGCTCTACCGCGCAATGGCGTTGCACCCAGGCAAAACCTCCTGCCCCCAGCAGCACCAGTGCTACGACCCAGGTACGCCAGTGGCGCAGATCGCGCCAGCGGCATTGCACCAGCGCCATGGCCAGCCCCGCCGAAATCGCGCCCACGCCATACACCCCCACCACCCGCGGCAGGGACGACAGGGGCCCCTGCACGTGGGCATAGCCCCCTGCGCCCCACGGGAAGCCGGTGAACCAGGTGCCGCGCAGCAACTCGGCCAGCAGCCACAATGCTGCAAAAAGCATAGCTGCCAGCGCTTTATTGGCGGGCGCTAGAAGGCTAAAAAGCCCTAAAGCAAGCGCATAGTAGATGGCCAGAAACGCCGCAAGCGCCACCACGGCTGCCACGGCCAGCGGCGCGGCCAAGCCGCCATAGGTGTGCAATGAAATGAACAGCCACCAGAAGGTGCCGCACAGCCAGGCCAAAGCAAAGGCAAACCCCAGCAAGGCGCCTTGCCGCCAGGTCGGCCGCAGCCGGTGCAGCAAGCCCGCCAGCACCACCATCGACACGCATTGGAGCCACCACACAGGCTGCCCGGTGCCCGGCAGTGCCAGCGAGGCGGCTTGCGCCAAGCCCGCCAGGGCTGCCACGACAATGGCGCCGATGCGCGCCCAGGAACCCCATGCGGGGGAGTGGGAAAGCGGGTACAGAACGGCCCCCATCAATTGGCAGGGACGCTGTCGTCCACCCGCGACACCTTGAACCAGCGCACCGCGCCGCCTTTGGTGTGGAGCACGACAAAGTGCAGCCCGCACAACTGCAGATGCTCGCCACGCTTGGGCACCCGGCCCATTTCATGCGTGATGAGCCCGCCGATGGTGTCAAAGTCCTCGCCCGGCGCACTGCCCTGAATGGGTACCCCGAATGCTTCGGAGACCCGATCGATGGGCGTGTCGCCACTCACACGGTAGGTCTTGTCGGCCAGACCAAAAATGTCGCCCGAGTCTTCGGCAATGTCGAATTCGTCTTCGATTTCGCCCACGATCTGTTCGAGCACGTCCTCGATGGTGACCAGGCCCGCCACGCGGCCAAACTCGTCGATCACGATGGCCAGGTGATTGCGGTTGCCTCGGAATTCACGCAACAGATCGTTCAGGCCCTTGCTCTCGGGCACAAACACGGCAGGCCGGATCAGCGTGCGGATGTGGAGATCTGGGGACCGCTGCAGCTTGAGCAGGTCCTTGGCCATCAGGATGCCGATGATGTTTTCGCGCTCCCCCTGGAACACCGGAAAGCGCGAGTGGCCGGTATCAATCACCGAACGCAGCAGTGCATGGGGCGTCTCATCGATGTCGATCATGTCCATGCGCGGAGACGCCACCATGACATCGCCAGCGGTCATGTCGGCCATGCGAATCACGCGCTCGATCATCACGCGCGAGTCAGCGCCGATTACCTGGTTGTCTTCGGCTTCCGCCAGGGTTTCGATGAGTTCTTCCGCAGAGTCGGGGCCGGGGTGAATGAACTCGGCCACTTTTTGCAGAAAGCTGCGCTTGTCTTCTTTTTCAGGCAAACGATCGGGGTGTGGATCGGACACTGTCGTGGATTGCAGGACTTGCAGTTGTGGTGGACAGGGCCCAAGGATAGCGGATTGTCTTGACAAGACAACGCCCGGCAATGCACCACTGCAGTACCGGGCGGGGGCTGTGCCGGCTTACTCTGCCGACTGGTGCCGCGCGTGCTGCACGCCACGGCGCACTTCTTGCACGCCGGCCAGGAAGTCCCAGAACTGCTTGGCCTGCTTCTTGACCTGGTAGTCCACCTCGGCGAACTGCTGCTCCACCATTTCGGTCATGCGGGTGTCGAAGTTGGCCGGGGGAATCTGCAGATACGCCTCGGACTCGGAGCCATCGCGGTGCACTGTGGCACCAGCGTTGCGCGCAATCTTCAGCATGGCCGTGTTTTCAGACAGGGCGTGGATGAAGACCATGTTCACACCAGCGTTGCGGGCGTGCATGACAGCACGCTCGAACAGGCGGTTGCCGAAACCACGGCCACGGGCATGCTTGAGCACCGAGACGCCGAACTCGGCGCAGTGCTTGTGCTCAGGGTGCTCGGAGAAAGCCAGGTGGGCCATGGCAATCAGCTCCAGGCGGCGGTTGTAGATGCCGAAGATTTCGTCGCGGCTGAAGTCGAGCTGCTCTGCATAGCGGCGGATCTGCTCGTCATTGGCGGCATAGCCAAAGCGCAGGTAGCGGTCAGCGGGCTCCAGTTTGAGCAAATGGGCAGTGATGCGCTCGCGGGAAGACGGGCCCAGAGAGCGAATGGGGACCATCAGGGGCGTGGAAGGCATAGCAGCCTCCTTCAAAGAATGACTGTTACGGGTGCGCAGCATGCCAGTGCTGGCGTGCCAGGATGCCTTGAGCAGGGCTTTGGTAGCGATCATGGGCTGAACTTTAAGGGTTTTCCCTGATAATTTCCAGCACTTTGTTGCAACGCAGCAAAAAACCCACCCAGGACGCTTGGCCGCCAGCGGACTTTGCCACTGATCGGGTGCTGCCACAGCAGCCGAAGCACCTTAACGGCCCAGACACCCACTTTCAAGACAGGGTTTTCTCTACGCCCCTGCCGCGCAGACAGGGGTGGCGAAATCCCGTGACTTCGCGCCCCGATCCATCACACAGGCAGCGCCGTCGTAGCCTTGACGCTGTCCAGCACAAAGCTGGTTTTGCAATCCTGCACACTGGGGTGCTTGAGCAAGGTGTCCATGATGAAACGGCTGTAGTGGGCCATGTCAGCCACCACCACGCGCAGCAGGTAATCCATCTCGCCCGTGAGCGACGAGCATTCCACCACCTCTGGCCAGGTCTGCACGCTGGCGCGGAACACATCCATGGGGTTGCGCTTGTGGCTCTCGGTGTGCTTTTCCAGGCGCACATTCAAGTAAGCAATGAGCCCCAGTCCCACGGCTTCGGGTTTGACAAGCGCCACGTAACGGCCGATCACACCCGCTTCCTCCAGCCGCTTGACGCGGCGCAGCACCGCGCTGGGCGAGAGCCCGATGGCCGCACCGATCACGTCATAAGTCTCACGGCCGTTCTTTTGCAGGCATCGCAAGATGGCCTTGTCGAGCTTGTCGAGTGCGTCTGGGGTGGTCATGGCGCAAGATTTTATGAACGAAAAGCACCTAAACGCAGGTGTTTTCTCTTCACGGGTATGTCCTGATGGTGGGGAGCGGGCGGCGCCAGAACAATGGTTCTCGCAAAAATGAACGCCCGTTCTTTTTTGCAATTGCAGCCTTGCGCGGTTGGAAGCAGGTTCAACGCCCAGGCACTGCAGAACTGCTCAATGCCTGGCTGGCGGAGAGGGAGCGGAGGCTCTGCCGGAAGGTGTGGGTGGCGTCAAACAACATCACAACGGAGACAACCATGACTGGAATCTTTGGACGCTTCATCAAGGGCCTGGCCATCGCGGTGCCCACCGCCCTGCTGCTTCTGGGCCCACCAGCCCAGGCACAGACCGGATACACCGCCACCCGGCATCCCATCGTGCTGGTGCACGGGCTGTTCGGTTTTGACTCGGTGCTGGGCGTCGACTACTTCTATGGCATTCCCGATGCGCTTCGCCAAAGCGGCGCCAAGGTGTATGTGGCGCAGGTGTCCGCAGCCAACAGCACGGAGGTGCGGGGCGAGCAGTTGCTGGCCCAGGTGAAAAACATCCTGGCCCTGTCGGGGGCCAGCAAGGTCAACCTGATCGGCCACTCGCATGGTGGCCCCACCATTCGCTATGTGGCGGGCGTGGCGCCCCAGCTCGTGGCATCGGCCACCTCGGTGGCAGGCGTGAACCGGGGCTCTCGCGTGGCAGACATCGTGCGCGGCGTGGCGCCTGCAGGGTCGGTCAGCGAAACGGTAGCGAACACCGCCGCCACCGCGCTGGTCGGCATGATCAATCTGCTCTCTGGCGGCACAGGCTTGCAGCAGATGCCCACGGCAGCGCTGGATTCCCTCACCACCCAAGGCTCCGCCAAGTTCAACCAGAAATTTCCTCAAGGCATCCCGGCGGACTGCGGCAACGGTGCTGAACTGGTCAGCGGCGTGCGCTATTACTCATGGACGGGCACCAAAACGGCCACCAACCTGCTCGACCCCAGCGACGCCTTTCTGGTCACCCTGGGCTGGACGTTTGGTGAGGCCAATGACGGACTGGTGTCGGCGTGCTCGTCCCGCTTGGGCAAGCATTTGGGCGACTACCGCCAGAACCATCTGGACGAAGTGAACCAGATGGTGGGGTTGCGAGACTGGTTCTCTGCAGACCCCGTCACGCTGTACCGCCAGCACGCCAACCGCCTGCAACAAGCGGGTTTGTGAAGGGCATGCGCGCATGAACCCACCCTCACCCTGGCGTGCGCGCATCTCTGCCGTGGTGGGCGGGGGCGCCGCGCTGGCCGCAGCGCTGATCGTTCTTTGGCTGGTGGGGCGGGCCGACCCGCCGCCTGGCTTGCCAAGTGGCGGAAGCGCGTTGACTCGCGCGGCCACCGCACCGAGCGCGAGCGGCGTACCGCAGACGACGACCCGTTTGCCGTTGGACCCACACACCGCAGCCGACCCCTTCCTCACCCCGGACCTGCGCTACCAGATCGAAGCCATGCTGCTGGACGCGGGCGACGCCACCACACCCGAAGAGCTCAAGCTCCGGCTCAGCCAGCTTGTGCGCAAACACTTTGGCGCCGATCTGGCCACCCGGGCGCTGGCCCTGGCGGAGCGCTACGTGGACTACCGCGTGGCCCTGGGCACGCTGAAAGCCCCCCGGCCGGACGACCCCACGGCGCTGCGCAACAGCCTGAACGCACGCGAGCGTCTTCGCGAGCGCTACTTCGCCCCGGAAGAACATGAGGCCCTGTTTGAGCGCGAATCGGCGCTGGACCGTTACACCCTGGCCCGCCTGGAAATCCAGCACAACACCGGGCTAACGAAAGAAGAAAAAGCCCGCGCACTCAAAGACACCGAGGCAGAACTGCCGCCAGAGCAGCGGGCAGACCGCGCCCATGCCGTGGCCCACCTGGGCGCAGCGGCGCAAACGCAAGACTTTGAAACGCGCGGCGTGGACGATCGCACCCGCTACCAGCTGCGCAGCGCCACTTACGGCACCGACGCCGCACAGGCCCTGGCGCGCCTGGACCAAGAAGAGCGCGCCTGGAACCAAAAGCTGGACGACTACGCCGCTGCCAAGGCCCAAGCCCATGACCCCAGCCAGATGCAGGCACTGCGCGAACAGCTGTTCACCCCCCAGGAACAACTGCGGCTGGAAGCGGCCTTGGCGCTGCGGCAATCACAGCGCTGACACCGCACAATCGCAAAACACTGCGCGCCGCATTGACCGCGCGCAATATTCATGCATTCGCGCAAACAATCTGCGCCCAGAACGCCGAAATCGTGATGAATGGCGCGCCTACAGTGCGTGACATTCATCAATTTTTCGGAGACACCATGAACGCCGCCCTGCCCGCCCAAGCCCTGAAAGAAACCGCCGCGTGGGACAACCCCATGGGCCTGATGGGCTTCGAGTTCGTCGAGTTCACCTCGCCCCAGCCCGGTGCGCTGGAAGCGGTGTTTGAAAAGCTGGGCTTCACGCTGGTCGCCAAGCACCGCTCCAAGGACGTGGTGCTGTACCGCCAGAACGGCATCAACTTCATCCTGAACCGCGAGCCCCACAGCCAGGCGGCCTACTTTGGCGCCGAGCATGGCCCCTCGGCCTGCGGCCTGGCCTTCCGCGTGAAGGACGCCCACAAGGCCTACAACCGCGCGCTGGAACTGGGCGCCCAGCCCATCGAGATCCCCACCGGCCCCATGGAGCTGCGCCTGCCCGCCATCAAGGGCATCGGCGGCGCGCCGCTGTATTTGATTGACCGGTTTGAAGATGGCAAGTCCATCTACGACATCGACTTCGAATTCATCGAAGGCGTGGACCGCCGCCCCGTGGGCCACGGTCTGAACGAGATTGATCACCTCACGCACAACGTGTACCGGGGCCGCATGGGCTTCTGGGCCAACTTCTACGAAAAGCTGTTCGGCTTCCGCGAAATCCGCTACTTCGACATCCAGGGCGAATACACGGGCCTGACTTCCAAAGCCATGACCGCGCCTGACGGCAAAATCCGCATCCCGCTGAACGAAGAGTCCAAGCAGGGCGGCGGCCAGATCGAAGAATTCCTGATGCAGTTCAACGGCGAAGGCATCCAGCACATCGCGCTGATCTGCGACAACCTGCTGGACGTGGTGGACAAGCTGGGCATGGCGGGCGTGCCACTGGCCACCGCCCCCAACGACGTGTACTACGAAATGCTGGACACCCGCCTGCCAGGCCACGGCCAGCCGGTGCCTGAGCTGCAGTCGCGCGGCATCTTGCTGGACGGCACCACCGCTGACGGCACACCCCGCCTGCTGCTGCAGATCTTCTCCACACCCATGCTGGGCCCGGTGTTCTTTGAATTCATCCAGCGCGAAGGCGACTACCGCGACGGTTTTGGCGAGGGCAACTTCAAGGCGCTGTTCGAGTCGCTGGAGCGCGACCAGATCCGCCGTGGCGTGCTTGCCGCCGACAAGGCCTGACCCCGAACGGAGGCACCATGGCCGTTGAACCCGTTGTCTACGGCGCCAGCGAGCGCCCACCGCGCGGCGACTATGCCCGCGCGGGCGCAGACTACACCTGCGCTCAGAACTACGCGGCCTACACCGAGGCCGACCACGACACCTACCGGCGCCTGTACGAGCGCCAGAGCCGGCTGCTGCCGGGCCTGGCCAGCCAGGCGTTCATCGACGCCCTCCCCTCCCTGGGCGAGCGCGACCGGATCCCGCGCTTCGATGAAGTGAACGAGCGGCTTTACCGCGCCACCCGCTGGGAACTGGTGGCCGTGCCAGGGCTGATCCCCGAGGTGCCGTTCTTCACCCTGCTGGCCAACCGCAAGTTTCCGGTCACCGACTGGATTCGCACGCCTGAGGAGTTCGACTACATCGTCGAGCCCGACATCTTCCACGACCTGTTCGGTCACGTGCCGTTGCTGTTCAACCCGGTGTTCGCAGACTATGTGCAACGCTATGGCCAGGGCGGTCTCAAGGCGCATGGGCTGGGCGCTTGCGAAATGCTCTCGCGGCTGTACTGGTACACCATCGAGTTCGGGCTGATTCGCGAAAGCGAAGGGCTGCGGGCCTATGGTGCGGGCATCCTCAGCTCTTCAGGGGAACTGCCGTACTCTGTGCAGAGCCCCGAGCCGCAACGCCTGCCGCTGCAGTTGGCGCGCACCATGCGCACCCGCTACAAGATCGACACGTTCCAGCAAACCTACTTTGTGATCGACAGCTTCCAGCAGCTGTTCGACATGACGGCGGCAGACTTCTCGCCCATCTACCAGGCGCTGAAAGGCCAGCCCGAGTTTGCAGCGAACGAGCGCGAGGAAGCGCTCACCGCGTAAGCGCAGGCAGCTCAGACACGGGGGCTTCCAGCTCCCGCAGGCACGCCTGCACCACCAGGGGGTCCAGCACCATTTGCACATGGGCCACGCCGGTCACCAGCCGGTGCTGCGCCCCTGGCAAAGCCGCCACCGTGGCGGGGAACACGATGTTGTCGCAGTTGGAATACCAGCACACAAACAGCTTCGCCCGGCCGGGCGGCTCCTGGGCCTTGAGCGCCTGCAACCAGGCACTGTTCATCCGCATCTGGCGGCCATTTTCTGTGTGGCTGAAGCGGGCCAGCCAAGTGCCTGTGTGTGGCGTTCCCAGCGTCAGCACACGGTGCACGCGCGCGTCAGCCGCATAGGCGCGCAGCCAGGCCCGGGCGGCCAAGCCGCCCATGCTGTGGCAGACCAGCACGGGTGGCAGGCCGGTGGCCTCGGTCACCCGCTGCACCGCTTCATCAATGGCTTTGGCATACCCATCAATTGAGCCCAGCACGGGCTCCAGATTCACGGCTACATGCGCGTGGCCTGCAGCGCGCAGATGTCCGAGCCAATGCAGCCACACGCCCCGGTTGCACATCAGGCCATGCACCAGCACCACGCCCCTGCGCCCGGTAGGCTGCTCGGGCAACCAGTCGGGCGGACTGCGCCACCACAAAGGCTGGCGCCAGCCAAAAATCAACAGGGCCGCACCCACCTCATACCACCAAGCCCGAAGCAGCTGCGCTGCGGTGGCCAAAGGCACTGCATCGCGCCGGTTGAGGCGCTGCATCAGCACCAGCTCGACAGCCAGCACCGCCGCCAGCCCCCACAGCGGCAGCAGCGCCATCAGCACCGCCCACAGGGGCTGCTGCGGCCACCAACACACCAAACAGGCAGCGCCGTATAGCACCGCAAAGAGCAGGAAAGTTGTCTGAAGGCGCGCGATCATGAGAAGGGGGCACAAGACCCGATGAGACAAAGGACTATTCAAGCCGAAGCCCCTGAGTTTGCACGAAGGCCTGTGCCCGCCGCCCCCTGTGTTTGTGGGCTTTTCTGTCGCCTTTGAGACGGATATGCCTCGCACCCTAGGACAAGCCCGATAACCCCTGGCGCCCTCCACGCTCCAGAATGGGACCGAAGCTGTTTTATCTGTCTATCCACCCACTGGCGAGCACAAGGAAAGCGCATGGAAAAGATCTGGCTCAAGAGCTACCCCCCGGGCGTACCGCACGACGTCAACCCCGAGCAGTACCGCTCTGTGGCCCACCTGCTGGAAGAGTCCTTCCGCAAACACGCAAAAAGCCCGTTCTCGGTCTGCATGGACCGGTGGATGAACTACGGCGAGCTGGAACGGCTGTCAGGCGCACTGGGCGCCTACCTGCAAGGCCTGGGCCTGCAGCCCGGTGCGCGTGTGGCCATCATGCTGCCCAACATTCCGCAGTTTGGCGTGACCATGGCGGCCGTGCTGCGCGCAGGCTACACCTGTGTGAACGTGAACCCGCTGTACACCGCCCGTGAACTGGAGCACCAGCTCAAGGACTCGGGCGCTACCGCCATCGTCATTCTTGAGAACTTTGCCCACACCCTGGCCGATGTGGTGGACCACACCAACGTGCAGCATGTGGTGATGGCATCGATGGGCGACCTGCTGGGCTTCTGGTTTGGCAAATGGATCACCTTCGCCGTGCGCCACCTGGCCAAGATGGTGCCCGCGTACGAGCTGCCCCTGACCAACGGGCGCAAGGTGGTCTCCTTCAAGAAGGCCCTGGCCCTGGGCGAGCGGCGCACCCTCGCGCCCAGCACCGCCACGCTCGATTCGATTGCCTTTTTGCAATACACCGGCGGCACCACGGGCCTGTCCAAGGGCGCGGTGCTCACCCACCGCAACATCGTGGCAGCCACCTTGCAGGCCGAGGCCTGGTTCACCCCCGCCCTCGCCAAGATCGGCGATGTGACCAAGGCCAACAGCATCGCCGCGCTGCCGCTGTACCACATCTTCGCGCTGACGCTGTGCTTGCTGGCCATCCGCCAGGGCTCCAGCCTCACGCTGATTCCCAACCCGCGGGACATCCCCAAGTTTGTGGCCGAGCTGAAAAAACGCCCCTTCCACATGCTGCCCGCCGTGAACACGCTGTTCAATGCGCTGCTGCAAAACGCCCAGTTCCGCGCACTGGACTTCTCGCACCTGTGCGTGTCGCAGGCCGGGGGGATGGCCGCCAGCGAAGGCACGGCCAAGCAGTGGCAGAAGGTCACAGGCAGCACCATGATCGAAGGCTGGGGCATGAGCGAGACCTGCGCCATCGGCACCAACAACCCGGTCACCAATACCGAGTTCACCGGCTCCATCGGCCTGCCCCTGCCGGGCATTGATATCGCCATCAAAGACGATGCAGGCAACAGCCTGCCCCAGGGCGAGTCGGGCGAGATCTGCATCCGTGGCCCCAACGTGATGACGGGTTACTACAACCAACCCGAAGAAAACGCCAAGGCTTTCACGGCCGACGGGTTCATGCGCACGGGCGACATCGGCATCATGGATGCGCAGGGCTACACCCGCATCATCGACCGCAAGAAGGACATGATTCTGGTGAGCGGCTTCAACGTGTTCCCCAACGAGCTGGAGCAGGTCATCAGCCTGTGCCCTGGCGTGGTGGAATGCGCAGCCATTGGCGTGCCCGACGAGAAGCAGGGCGAGGCCATCAAGGTGTTCATCATCAAGAACGACCCCGCCCTGACCGAGGACGACGTGGCAGCGTTCTGCCACGAAAACCTCACCGGCTACAAGCGCCCCAAGTACATCGAATTCCGCGACGATCTGCCCAAGACCAACGTGGGCAAAATCTTGCGGCGGGAGTTGCGCAACCCCACTGCCTGAACGCGGGCGAGGGCCACAAGACCATCACGGGTTTTGGAGGCCCCACGCAGCCCCGCTGTGCGGTACGCTGAAGCCGTTGCCATTGTCCTGCCTACCGCCCCCATGACTGCATTCCCTCCCGCCCCACTGCCCCCCGGCATCACCGTGCTGGAGCGCGGCTGGCTCTCGGCCAACAACGTGGTCTGCATTGGCCCTGAGGGGGCCGCAGTGGTAGACACCGGCTACTGCACCCACAGCGAACAAACCCTAGCCCTGGTGCAAGGGCTGCTGGGCGCGCAGCCACTTCAGCGCATCTTCAACACCCACCTGCACAGCGACCACTGCGGTGGCAACGCCGCGCTGCAGGCGGCCTGGCCCGGCGCCACCACCCACATCCCGCCAGGCCAGATGGCGCTGGTAGAGCAGTGGGACGCCAGCGCACTGAGCTACACCCCCACGGGCCAGGACTGCCCCCGCTTTCGCGCCGATGCGCCCTTGCAGCCGGGCACCACGGTGCCCTTGGCGGGGCTGGCTTGGGAGGTGCATGCAGCGCCCGGGCACGACCCGCATTCGGTGGTGCTGTTTGAGCCAGTCAGCGCTACCTTGATTTCTGCCGACGCCCTGTGGGAGAACGGCTTCGGCGTGGTGTTCCCGGAAATCGAGGGCACAGCCGCCTTTGACGAAGTGGCCGCCACGCTGGACGTGATCGAGAGGCTGGCTCCGCGCACCGTGATCCCCGGCCACGGTCCGGTATTCACCGATGCACCCCGCGCCCTGGCCACGGCGCGCAAACGCCTGGAAGGCTTTGTGCGCAGCCCCGGCAAACATGCGCTGTATGCCGCCAAGGTGTTGCTCAAGTACAAGCTGCTGGAACTGCAGCACACCACCGTGCCCGCGCTACAGCAGTGGGCCGATGGCACGCCCTACTTCGGCCTGCTGCACCAGGCCCACTTTGCCGACCAGCCCAAGGCGCAATGGCTGCACAGCCTGGTGGCGGACCTGGAACGCTCCGGCGCCGCCGTGCGCCAGGGCGAGGCGCTGCACAACGCCTGAACGGCTGCCCCAGGCCGCTGCGGCAAGCGCAAAAAAGCCCGCGCGAAGGCGCAATGCCGCTCAGTTAAGTCTGAGCGGCATTTTTTTGACGGGATACTGGGTCTTGGTCATACGAACCTCACGCGGATACCGCCTGTGGGATCTGCGAGGCGGCAGCACGAAGCGGCGGATGTTCTTTCTCATGGCCGCAAGCTTGGCCGGGATGGCCCCAGGGGTGTGTGATCCTGAACTCCACAGCCACTCATCCACGATGTAGCGCAGCGCCGTGATGAAGCTGATGCGACAGGGCTGCACTTTGGCCTCGTCTGCGATGCGCGTGATCTCCAAGCGGATCAGGTTGTACATCAGCAAGGTTGCCCACAGCTCTTGCTTGACCCCATCGGGTTGCTGGCTGCGCAACGTCATCGCCTGGCCCAGCATGTCCGTCTTCATCTCTCCATAGGCCAGCTCAATCTCCCAGCGTTCGTGGTACAGCGCGAACACCTCCTCGGCCTTGTAGCGTGCCGGATCCATCAGGGACGTGAACAAGGTTCTGGGTTTGCCATCGAGTTCACGGGTGATGGCGCGCACCTCCCACGTGAGCGGCAAGCCGGGGTCTTTCTTGCGAGCTTGGGGCGAGACCTTCATGCGCAAGCTCACATCGCCAGGGCCATGCGTTTGCACCACCTCGCCCCTGAGTCCGGCACGCGCAGGGATCAGCCAGTGACGTCCCTGGCGGTGTTGCAGCGGCCACAGCAGACTTGCCGAGTAAAACCCTTTGTCCACAATCACCAGCGAGTCAGGCGGCAACTTCGGCCACAAGCGTTCAGCCAATGCGTACTCACTGGTGTCGTAGGCATCCAGGCTGGCATCTACCAATAAACGAGCTCTGGCATCGAGCAAGCAGGCCATGCGCACCAGGGGGAAGGGACTTTGGTGGTCTGCGTGGTTGCGCTGGCAACCAAAGTGCTGGCGGTTGTCTTGTGTGTCGGGGGTACGCCAGACCACGCCATCCAATGCGTACAGCGCCAAGCCTTGCCAGCGGTGGCGAGCGGCCTGCTGGTGCGCCCAATGGGCAGCAGTGTGGCGAAACAGCCATTGCAGGGGCTCACTGCCCAGCCGTTGGCGCGCCTGGCTCAGCGCGCTGGAGCTGATGGGTTCATTGTGCTGCCCAGGCAGTGCCAGCTCCAGTACCTCGGCCACGTTCACGATGGAGCGGTCTCTAAGCAAGGCCACACCCAATACCAGCCAAAGTGCCTGCTCCATGGGCAGTCGCCGCTTGCGCAGCGTGGCTACACCCGTCATCTGCAAGGCCTGTTCAATCCACTGCTGGGGTATGTTGCTTTGAACGACACCCCATTGTTCGGGGCTCGCAAACTCATGGGTATCGTTCAGGTACTCTTGCAGCAGCATTGGCTATCGCTTGACCTCTATGGCCAAAGCTCAATTGATCAAGCCTGCACTGTACAAACAACAAAGACCCCGAAGGGCCTTTGCTTAACTTACTGGCATTGGCGCGAAGGCGGGCTGTTTGGGTGGAGGTTTGGCCTGGGGCCGTCGGGCTCAGTGCTTGAACTGGCGGTCGCAGCCCGTCACGTGGTTGTTGCTGCTGGACATGCACTGGTAAAACGACTTCTTGTTGCCGCTGGACGACTGGCAGTCGCCCACGCTGTATTTGCCCTTGGCCTCGCGGATCTTGGGGGCCGTGGTGTCGAAGGCCGCCTGGGTCATGTAGCCATCGCGCACGTTTTTCTGGCCCACCTCCAGCATCAGGTCAGCCTGGTAGTGGATGTTGCTCACCGCCACAGCGCAGTTCATGGGCACCTGCTTGCTATCGACCGTGCCGAGCGACTTGCGCAGCCCTTCGGCCATGTCTTTGACGCCCTCTGGAATCTTCTTGGTGCCGTCGGCGTTGTACTCCACCCCTTTGGTCGAAGTGCTCTTTCCGCCCCCTGAACCAGCGGGGCCCGACGCACTGCCCGTGGTGGTGCCATTGGTGCCCTGCAGCTTCATCGGGGCGGCATCGTCCTTATCCGCCGGAGGCTGCGAGCCGTAATGCGTCTTGCCGTTGGCATCCACCCACTTGTACACGGGCTGCGCTTGCAAGCCCACCGACCACACCAACACAGCGGCCAAAACCGCCAGCTTCCCTCGCGCCATGGCGCCCTCCCTCTTTATGAATCAAATATGCCTCTAGCGCTTATGCAGCAAGCGCCAGCAGCTTCTCTTTTTATAGCAAACTCACACTGGGCACGGTCAGTGCCCGCAACCCATTCCGCGCCCGCCGCTGGCCTCTCAGGGCAAGTCGGCGTTCACCACGGGAGACGCTGCATCGCGTGGCCCCACGGTGCCCAGGCGGCTGCGCAGCGACTGCGGCTGGCCGGTGAGCAACGCAGCGTAGTTGGTGGTGTTGGCCAGCACCTTCTTCACGTAGTCGCGCGTTTCTGCAAAGGGCACGTTTTCGGCCCAGATGGCGGCGTCCAGCACCGGGCCGTTGCGCCAGTTGCGGGGGCGGCCGGGGCCGGCGTTGTAGGCGGCAGCAGCCAGGGGCATGGAGCCCGCAAAATCATCGAGCGCCAGCTTGAGGTAAGCGGTGCCGATGGTGATGTTGGTGTCGCGGTCCGAGATCTGATCGGGCGTGAAGCCGGTCAGGCCAATCTTCTTGGCCGTCCAGCGCGCGGTGGCGGGCATCACCTGCATCAGGCCAGAGGCGCCGACATGCGAGCGGGCATCCATGATGAAGCGGCTTTCCTGCCGAATCAGGCCGTAAACATAGGCCGGGTCCAGGTCAATGCCCTGGGCGCGCTCGACCACCGTATTGCGAAACGGCATGGGGAAGCGCTGGGTCACGTCGATCACGGTCTTGGTGCGTTCGCTGGTGTTGATGCAGCGGTCCCACACCTCGCGCTGGCAGGCAAAGTCGGCAGCCGCCAGCAGTTCACGCTCGCTCATGCCGCCAGGGGTGTGCAGGTTGGTGGCGTAGTTCCACTCGCGCACGCCTTCGCCGCGAATGCCCAGCAAGATGGCATACAGCGCGCGGTTGAGCGCGGGGTTGGCGCGGGCAGCGGCCTTTTCCTCGGCCGTGAGGGGCGCAGGCGCTGGGGGCACCCCCACGCGCTGGCCCAGCTCTTCCAGGGCCAGCTGCTCGTAAAAGCCCTTGGGGCTGGCAATGCTCTCCAGCGCCTGGCGGGCTTCGGCGCGCTCGGCATCGCTGGGCTTGCCATTGAGCACCGCCTTGGCATGCCAATACACCCAGGTGCTGTCCCGGCGGGCATCGTCGCCCATGGCTTCCACGGCCTTGCGCACCACCTTCCACTGGCCGGCGCGCAGGGCTGCGCGGGCCTTCCAGCCCAGCAGGTCGTCGGTCAGGTCAGAGTCCTTGGTCACGTTGCCAAAGTAGGTGACGGCATCGGACGACAGGCGCTGCGCTGCCTGCTTGCCAATCACGCCCCACACCCAGTTGCGCTCCTCGGGCGAGAGGTGCACGCTCCATTTGTTGTCGAGCTGCGTGGCGGCGTTGTCCGCATCGCCCTGCGCCAGTTTGATGAGCGCCAGCGTCACCAGCTCCTGGCGCACCTGGCCGCGCGCGGTGGCGCGGGCCTGCAGGTATTTGGTGGGCGAATCCATCAGTTCCTTCACCTGGGCCGAAGATTCAGGCGAGACGATTTCCACCGCAGCGCGTGCCGAGCGCATGCGGTTGGCTTCCACCGCCAGGCGCGCCTTGCGCCAGACATCGTGGGCCGTGAGCTGCTTGTAGCTGTACAGCTCGCCCGCCGCATGGGTGCAACCGTCATCGCTGTCGCGCTGGGCATACCAGTTGCGGCGCACCTCGTCGGCGGCCGTGGCCGGTGCAGTGCCTTTCAGGGTCTCGATCAGCAGGGCATAGCAGCGCACTTCCTTGTCGTCCGACATACGGTAGCTGGGGTGCTGCTCGGCAAACTGCGCCCAGTCGCGGCGCTGGCCCAGCAGCAGCAACCAGTCGTTGCGCAGGCGGTCTTCCTGGTAGGTGCCGGCGTAGCGCTTCAAAAAGGCCTGGATTTCTGCCGGGCTGGCCTCGCCCAGGCGCAGTTTCAGCTCCCAGTAAGCCGCCCAGGGCTCCAGGGCGTGGCCGCGTGCGGCGGGCAGCAGCTGTTCGAGCTTCTTGCGGTCGCCCTTGCGGAAGGCCTGGTGCATTTCCAGCAAGGTGTCGTCGCCACGGTTTTGCGCCTGGACAAGGGGCGCTGCAGTGGCCAGCACAGCGGCGGCCACAAGGGGTGTCAAAATCGCTCTGAGCAATTGCATGGGGGAATTATCTGATGGACAAAGCAGCCCTTCGGCGCGCATTGATTGAAGAACGCCTCAACCTGCCTGATCGCCTACATCGGGCCGATTTGTTACAACAGGTGATGCGCATCTGGCTGGTCAACCGGCCCGACACCGTGATCGGCGCTTACTGGCCGATCAAGGGCGAATTCGACCCCCTGCCAGCCCTGCACCGCTGGAAGGAAGACGGCGAGTTGCTCGACGAGCCCCTGCGCCGTCGCATCGGTCTGCCGGTGGTGAACAAGGAGCACAAGACGCTCACCTTCCACGCCTGGTACCCCGGCTGCCCCATGGAGCCAGACGCCTACGGAATCCCCAAGCCCAAAGACACCGAAATGATCGTGCCCACGCTGCTGTTTGTGCCCTGCGTGGGCTACGCCGCTGGCGGCTACCGCCTGGGCTACGGCGGCGGCTTTTACGACCGCACCCTGGCAACGCTGCAGCCCAAACCCTTCACCGTGGGGCTGGGCTTCACCAACGGCTATCTGGACGAGTTCGAGCCCGAAGAGTTCGACCTGCCGCTGGACGCCATCCTGAACGACAACGGCGTGGTCTGGCCCGTGTGATCCCCCCTGGATCTGGGAGGGCGGGTCAGAAAAACCCGCCGCCCAGGCGCGCCAAAAAGGCCTCCTCCCGCTCCTGTTCGCGGGCCAGTGCCGCCTGCTCACGCAGCCAGAGCTTGAGCTGTGCGTCGTCACGCACCCGCACCAAGTCGTCCTGCATCTGCGACACGACATCGGCCAGCTCCTCTTGCTCTTCCTGCAGCAGGCGCGTGAGCAGTGCCTCCTTCATCCGGGCGCCCACGGGTATGCCCAACTCAACGCTCAGGCGCATCTCTGCGTCTCCCAATTCGCCTTCCAGCGTTTTAACCTGATCCTTGAGTAGCAGCGACAAAGCGGCCAGCTTGTCGTCGGCCATTTGGGCAATATGAGCCTCGTCCACCTGCTCGGCCTGCAATTGCAACTGCAACAGCGCCGTCAGGTCACCCCGCTCATACGCTGCGTTGGCCTGGCTCATCAACGCGCTCTTGCGCTCGCGCTCCACGGGGTCAGGCTCGCGGTCGGGGTGCAGTGCGCTGGCGAGCTGGCGGTAAATGGAGCGCAACGCGGCCTTGGCATCCTGGGCCTGCTCCTGGGCCTTGAGCTGACGGGCCGATGGAGGACGGCGAGAGCGGCGCGCGGCCTGCCGCGCATCCTCTGCCTCCTGAAAGGTATGCACTTGCTGAATCAGCGCTTCCATCAACTCTTCCGGCGAATCGATGCCCTTGAACGCCTCCCGGTCCAAGTTTTTGCCCAACACGCTCTGAGCCATATCCAGCATCTGCTCACGCACCATATTGGCCTGGTCACCCAAGTCGTCTTCGAGAGGCGGTGGTGCATAGATAGAGCACAGTTCGGCCAACTCAGGGTCGGACTCATCCACGGGGCCGCTCGATGGCAACAGGCTTTGCAAAATTTCGCGCATCGCTTTCTGTTGCGCAGCCGTCAAGCCTTTGCGCTGCAAACGCTGGTGCAGAAACACCAGCATCTCGCGGCGCGCCTCGTCCATCTTGCGCTTTAGCTCCGCCATCCGCGCCAAATGAGGGGGCCGCAGCTTGTCAGCCAGCTGCTGCAGGTCCTGCAACTGGCGGCCCAGGTTTTCCACACGGGCCAGCAATTTATTGAACCGCTGTTGCGCGGGACTGAGCTTTTCACGTCCACGCGGCAACACCTTGAGACGACTGGCCTCCGGCGTGGAAGGGGAATGGTGCGTAGACGGGGACTGTCCGTCGCCAAAAAAATCTGCCTGGGAAGAATCCATTATGGTCATTTGCAAAGAGGGAGCGGAACCACGCCCTAGACAAGGCGCGGCAGGCGATGCTGCGTAGTGTAAAACCACACAGCAGCCGGACGACACCCGGCGCCAGCCGGGATCGGTGGGAAGCCCATGCGGAGGGCGCATCAATGGCCGCGCAAATGATCATCAGTGGCAAGCCCTGCCAACCTAAAGACTGCGCTAGCATGGTCATCGAGTCGGCCTCTTTGAACTTGAAATATCCGTTCAGGTGGAGCTTTTCGACCTGTGCGCGGCACACCGACTGCGTTCAGTGAACGGGTCAAGCAGCTCAGGCCGGATCCATTGCTACGCGCTCCATCTGGAATGACTGACAGGAACCCCATGCTCAAGCTCTACATCGGCAACAAGAACTACTCGTCCTGGTCCATGCGCCCCTGGGTGCTACTCAAGCAGGCGGGCATTGCGTTTGACGAAGTGCTGGTTCGCTTCGACAGCTTTGACGCAGACTCCGACTTCAAACGCGCCATGGGCCCCGTGAGCCCCACCGGCAAAGTGCCCGTGCTGGTCGATGGCGATCTGGTGGTGTGGGACACCCTGGCCATTGCCGAATACGTGGCCGAAACCTGGCCCGACAAGCAGCTCTGGCCTGCCGACGCAAAAGCCCGCGCCCGGGCGCGCAGCGTGTGCGCCGAAATGCACAGCGGCTTCACCGCTCTGCGCAGCCACTGCCCCATGAACATCGAGGCCGACCTGGCCGACACCGGCGCCCTGATCTGGCGCGACAAGCCCGGCGTACGCGCCGACGTGCAGCGCCTGGTGGAGATGTGGGGCGCACTGCTGCAGGAGCACGGCGGGCCCATGCTGTTCGGCCAGTTCAGCGTGGCCGACGCTTACTTTGCCCCCGTGTGCATGCGCCTGCACACCTACGCTTTGCCTGTTCCGCCCCACATCGCCGCCTACGTGCAGCGCGTGCGCGAGCTGCCCGGCGTGAAGGCCTGGATTGACGAAGCGCTGGCGGAAAAAGACTTTCTGGACTTTGAAGAACCCTACCGGCTGGGGCGCTGAAGTCCGGGGTGTGCGCGCTGCAGTTCGGCCCTACCGAAACTGCTTGCGCAAAAACGCCTTGTGCCGCGCAATGTGCGCCAACTGCGCCGGGGCCACGGTGCCGCCCAGGTCTTCGTCTTCGACATTGAGCACCTGGTTGGCATAGGCCAGGGCGCGGGCCACCACCTCTTGCTCGCTCACGCCCTGCTGGGCGGCCAAGTCCATCGCCACCCGGCGCATGGCGCGCTGCGACAGCATCCACATCGCCCCGAACGAATCCCACGCGGCGGCAGCTTCCTTGGCCTTGTCGTGCTCGGCCAGGATCTCGGTCAGCGGCTTGGCCAGAATTTCCTGCAACTGCGCCACCTGGGCTTGCAGCGCTTCCAATTGCGCTTCGCGCTGCAGTGCCTCGGCAGCGGCATTGGCGGCAGCATCAGGCGCTGCAGGCACGGGCAGGCTGCCGTCGGGGTTGGGCTGGGCGATGGTGAGGGAAGAAGCGATGGACATGGGCAGACAGAACGATAAAGGCGCTACACACAACAGCAGCAGGGTGGGCCCGGCTCTATAAACTCGGCCCCATGCAAATTTACATGGTTGGCGGCGCGGTGCGTGACCGCCTTTTGGGCCGCCCCGTCAATGACCACGACTGGGTGGTGGTGGGCGCCACCCCCGAGCAGATGCTGGAGCTGGGCTATTTGCCGGTGGGCCGCGATTTTCCGGTGTTTCTGCACCCCGAAACGCGCGAGGAATACGCGCTGGCGCGCACCGAGCGCAAGAGCGGGCGCGGTTACCGGGGGTTTGTGGTGGAGAGCTCGCCCAACGTCACACTGGAAGAAGACCTCTCCCGGCGCGACCTCACTATCAATTCCATAGCTAGCAGCGCAGATTCAACGGGCGCTACCGTGCTATTCGACCCATACCACGGCGTGCAAGACCTGCAGGCCCGGCTGCTGCGGCATGTGACCGACTCGTTCCGCGAAGACCCGGTGCGCATCCTGCGCGTGGCCCGCTTTGCGGCGCGTTTTACCGACTTCACCGTGGCCCCCGAAACCATGCAGCTGATGCGCGAGATGGTGGAGCATGGCGAGGTGGACCACCTGGTGCCCGAGCGCGTGTGGCAGGAGCTGGCGCGTGGCCTGATGGAAGCAAAGCCCTCGCGCATGTTCGAGGTGCTGCGCGAGTGCGGGGCGCTGCAGGTGCTGCTGCCCGAAGTGGCGCGCCTGTGGGGCGTGCCCCAGCCCCCCCAGCACCACCCCGAGGTGGACACCGGCGTGCACCTGATGATGGTGCTGGACATGGCCGCCCGGCTGAACGCGCCGCTGGTGGTGCGCTTTGCCTGCCTGGCACATGATTTTGGCAAGGGCACCACGCCGCAGCATGTGCTGCCCCGGCACATTGGTCATGAGGAACGCAGCGCCAAACTGCTGCGCAATGTGGCCGAGCGCCTGCGCGTGCCCGTGGACTGCCGCGAAACCGCCGACGTGGTGGCGCGCGAGCACGGCAACATCCACCGCAGCGGCGACCTGGGCGCGGCAGCACTGGTGCGCCTGCTGGAGCGCTGCGACGCCATCCGCAAGCCCGAGCGCTTTGCCGATGTGCTGCTGGCCTGCGAATGCGATGCGCGGGGCCGCCTGGGGTTTGAGGAAGCCGCCTACCCGCAGCGCCCACGCCTGCTGGGTGTGCTAGCCGCTGTGCAAAGTGTGGTCACGCGCGACATTGCGGCCCACGCCGCCGCCCACGGCCTGGTGGGCCCGCAGGTAGGCCAGCTCATCCACCAGGCACGCATCGAAGCCGTAGCGCAGTGGCTGCACAGCGGTGCATCACCTTCACCAGAGCCCCACGGGGCCTAGGACGTGTTGAGAATCAGCGAGAGTTGATAACCCCAGCTGCGAGATAGATCATCGCTGCGAAGCTGCTATCCGTCTTGTCGCTGCGCATTGCGATACGTTTGAACTCCTTGAGCTTGCAAAAGAAGTTCTCGATCAAGTGGCGCCATTTGTAGACCTCCAGGTCAATCTCCAGTGGCGCTCTCCTGCGGGGCATCTGTGAGATCACCACCTGCGCCCCGCGCTTGTCCAACTCCTGGATCAGCCAATTCACATCGAAGGCCTTGTCGGCAAGCAAGGCATCAAAGCGCACATCAGCGATCAGCTCTTTGACCCCTTTGGTGTCATGGCGCTGCCCTGGCATCAAGACGAACTTCACCAGATTGCCCAATGCATCCGTCAGCGCCAGTATCTTCGTGGTCATGCCGCCCCTCGAGTGGCCTATGGCCTGGCCCGAAGTCCCCCTTTTGCCCCCTGGCCGTGCCGATGCACTTTCACAATCGTGGCATCCACCATCGCATATTCCATGTCCGGCTGCTCGCTCACTGCATCGAACAGACGTTGGAACACATCGGCCTTAACCCAGTCTCTAAAGCGCTTGAACACCGTGTTCCACTTGCCGAACTCTGGCGGCAGGTCTCGCCAGGGGCTGCCTGTGCGGGCAATCCACAGCACTGCCTCAACGAAGCGGCGGTTGTCTGTGCCGCTGCGCCCCGGATCACTTGGCTTGCCAAGGCAGTGCGGCTCCATCTTGGCCCATTGCTCGTCTGTCAGTACCCATCGAATGCTCATGCGCCTATTGCATCACAGCCCTCCGAGCCGTTGTGTTTGATTCTCAACAGCCCCTATTGATCCGGCGGGGATTATTCATGAGGCCGCATAGGCGACATGCTTGTCACCAAAGTACTTCTTGACCCGCTCTGGTGTGTTCTCCAACATCGTCATGTGTTCAGTCGCCGCTGCGCGCAGCTTGGCCTTGGTTCGCACCGGAACCGTGCTGCCAATCGCATGCTTCAAATCAGCGTTCAGCCGCTCCTCTGGGTTGAGCTCAGGGCTGTAGCTGGGCAGGTAGAACAATTCAATGTCCTGTTTGTGCTGTGTCGCCCACTCCTTGACTGGCTTGCTGTGGTGCACCCTCAGGTTGTCCAGAATCAGGAATATCTTCTTGCCCTGCGACTCCTTGATCAAGGCCTGCATGAACTCGATCAGCCTGTCTGAATTGAACGCCTCGTCAATGATCATCCAGCGCGTTTTGCCCTGGTTGGTGACGGTGGCAATCATGGAGAGCTTTTGCCGCGTTCCGCCGACTGCGCGCGTCACTGGTGTTTGGCCCGCAGGTGCGTAACTTCTGCCACGCACATCCGTGTTGACCAGCGCTGTTTCGTCACCCCAATGAATTTCTGCGCCTTCACGCTTGGCTCTGGCCTCAATGGTGGGGTATTCATCTTCGAGCCAGGCCTGGACGGCCTCGGGCCGCTGCTCGTAGGCTTTCTTGATCGGCTTTTGCGGTGTAAAACCCCAGCGTGCCAGATAGTCGCCCACCGCCCGCACAGACAGCTTGATCCCCAGGTCGCGTTCAATGAGTTCGCGCACTGCGGGCCGACTCCAAAGCGCGAACTCCATCTTGATCTGCTCTGGGCGTTTGTCGATGATGGTCATTCGAATCACGCGCTCTTGCTCAGTGCTCAGGCTGCGTCCACTACCTGGTTTCTTTCCCCTGGCGTGGGGCTTGAGTGCGGCCGCACCGCCTTGCTCGAACAGGCGCAGTGCAGTGTTAACCCCAGACCAACTGAGCCCGGTTTGCTCAACGATCTGCATCACGCCAACACCTTTTCGATGCAAGCGAATGACCTGCTTGCGCCGTTCATGCAGCACTTCCCGCGACTGCTTGCGTGCATCTTCTTTTTCCATGAACGTTCGACTCACGCAATCTACAAAAGTTCATGAATAAATCATGCCGAGTTTATAGTGCACGGCAGACGCGAGAAGCCGACAGCCCCCGCAGAATCGAATCGCTGCGGCTCGCGGCTTCACACCACCGAGCGCACCCAGCGCACGATGTCCGCAGCCCCCAGCGCGCCCGAGATGCGCGCCACCTCGCGCCCTTGCTGGAACAGGATCATGGTCGGAATGCTGCGGATGGCATAGCGCGCAGCGATGGCCTGTTGGTCTTCGGTATTGAGCTTGGCCAGGCGCACGCGGGGTTCCAGCTCGCGGGCGGCCTGCGCGAAGGCGGGCGCCATCTGGCGGCAAGGTCCACACCACGGGGCCCAGAAGTCCACCAGCACCGGGATATGGCTGCGCGCCACATGCTTGTCAAAGCTGGTCGCATCCAGCTCCAGCGGCGCCCCTGCAAACAGGGGCCGATGGCATTGGCCGCAATCGGGCGCGCTGCCCAGGTCAGCGCTCTGCACGCGGTTGGTGGTGTGGCAATGGGGGCAGACGATGTGCAGGGCTTCGGTCATGGCGCAGCAAGAGTTAAAGGCAAAAAGCTTGGTGAGCACTTGGCGCCGCAGGCGCGCGGTTTCAAGAGTCCGCGCGGCAATCTGCGGCCACCCCAGTTGCAACCGGTCGCAGACCTTGCGCGCGTTTACCAGCCCTGAATCGCCCTGGTGGCCTTGCCTGCATTGCGGCGTCTGCTATGGTTTAGCGCATGCAGCTGCTCCCTACACTGACAACTGCCCATGCGCTTTTTCTGGATTTCGATGGCACGCTCACCGAGCTGGCGCCGCGCCCTGAGGCGGTGCGCATCGCATCGGGCCTGATTCCCACGTTGTCATCGTTGCACGCCCAGCTGGGTGGCGCACTGGCCATCGTGACCGGCAGACCCGAAGCCGACATCGACGGATTTCTGGCGCCGCTGCGCCTGCCACTGGCGAGCGAACATGGGGCCCAATACCGCCTCTTTGACACTTCGGTGCCCGCCACCGCACCACCGGCCCTCGAACCCGTGTTGCAGGCCGCCCAAGCCCTGGCCGCACGCCACCCCGGCCTGCTAGTGGAAACCAAACGCGTGAGCGTCGCCCTGCACTACCGCCTGGCGCCCCACCTCGAATCCCTGTGCCACGACACGCTGGTGCAAGCCATGCGGGAGGTGGACGGTGTGGAACTGCTGCGCGGCAAATGCGTCTTTGAAGTGAAACCCCGTGGCGTTCACAAGGGCCAGGCCATCATCGACTTCATGACGCAGCCCCCCTTTGCGGGCCGCACGCCGGTCTTTGTGGGCGATGACGTTACCGACGAGGCCGGCTTTGCCGCCGTTCAGGCACTCGGCGGCTGGGGCATCAAGGTGGGCGAAGGGCCCACCATGGCACAACACCGCTGCATGACATCAGCCGCACTGCGGGGCTGGCTGTCGTCTGCACGCACAACGCTGGAGCGCGAACGATGAACACCGCCACCACACACCCCCAAGCGGGCTCGCTCAACCTTGGGATGATCGGCAACTGCGCCATCAGCGCACTCATCGACGACCACGCCCGCATGGTGTGGTGCTGCCTGCCGCGCTTTGATGGCGACCCGGTGTTCAACGCCCTGCTGCAGCCCGGGGATGAGGGCAGCCACTTTGCGATCGAGGTGGAAGACCTGGCATCGGCCCACCAGTGGTACGAGCCGAACACCGCCATCCTGCGCACGCAGTTATTCGACAAGGCGGGACATGGCATCGAGATCACCGACTTTGCGCCGCGCTTTTACAATCGCTCGCGCTACTTCCGGCCCATGACGCTGGTGCGCCGGGTGCGGCCCATCCAGGGCGCGCCGCGCATCCGGGTGGCGCTCAAGGTGCGTTACGACTGGGGCCAGACCACCCCCGAGATCACGCGCGGCAGCAACCACATTCGCTATGTGGGCGAGAGCATGACGCTGCGCCTGTCCACCGATGCGCCGGTGTCGCATGTGCTGTCGGGCCAGGCGTTTGTGCTCACGCGCGAGCACAACTTTTTGCTGGGCGCCGACGAGACGCTGGTGGACGGCATTGCCGACACCGCCCGCCACTTCGAGCAGGAGACCACGGCCTACTGGCGCGGCTGGAGCCGCGCGCTGGCCATTCCGCTGGAGTGGCAGGACGCGGTGATCCGCGCAGCCATCACGCTCAAGCTGTCGTTGTACGAAGAAACCGGCGCCATCGTGGCTGCCATGACCACCAGCATCCCCGAATCTGCCCACAGCGGCCGCAACTGGGACTACCGCTACTGCTGGCTGCGCGATGCGTTTTTTGTGGTGCGCGCGCTCAACAGCATCTCCGAGGTGGGCACGATGGAGGACTACCTGCGCTGGCTGAGCAACGTGGTGGTTGAAGGCGGTGACGGCCACATCCAGCCGCTGTATGGCATTGGGCTGGAGAAAGACCTGCCCGAGCGTTTTGTGCCCCAGCTGGCAGGCTACCGGGGCATGGGCCCGGTGCGCGTGGGCAACCAGGCGGCCGAGCATTTTCAGCACGACGTGTACGGCAACATCGTGCTGGGCGCGGCCCAGGCCTTCCACGACCACCGCCTGCTGCACCGCGCGGGCCTGGCCGAATTCAAGCGGCTGGAACAGGTGGGCGACAACGCCGTGCGTGTGTACGGCCAGCCCGACGCCGGCATGTGGGAGCTGCGCACGCGCGCCAGGGTACACACCTCGTCGGCCCTGATGAGCTGGGCCGCCTGCGACCGCCTGGCCAAGATCGCCGCCACGCTGCAGCTGGCCGACCGTGCCAGCCAATGGCAGCAACATGCCGACCGCATGCGCGCCGAGATTCTCGACAAGTCGTGGTGCGAAGAACGCCAGGCGTTTGCCGAGAGTTTTGGCGGGCACGAGCTGGACGCCAGCGTGCTGCTGATGGCCGAGGTGGGCCTCATCGACCCCAAGGACCCGCGCTTTGTGAGCACCGTGGAGGCCATGGAAAAGAGCCTGTGCGATGGCCCCTACATGCGCCGCTACGAAGCGGCCGACGACTTTGGCAAGCCCGAGACAGCCTTCAACATCTGCACCTTCTGGCGGATCGACGCGCTGGCACGCATTGGCCGCAAGGCCGAGGCACGGGCCATCTTCGAGACCATGCTGGCCGCCCGCAACCCGCTGGGACTGCTGTCGGAAGACACGCACCCCGACACCCGCGAGATGTGGGGCAACTTCCCGCAGACCTATTCCATGGTGGGCGTGATCAACGCCGCCGTGCGCCTGTCGGCGCCCTGGGACAGCGTGATTTGAGGCGCTGTCCGACAGCGGCCGGGGGCGGTCTGCACGGATGCTTCCCCCATGAGCCGTCTTGTCGTCATCTCCAACCGCCTTGCCGATCCCCGCAAACCCGCAGCCGGGGGCCTGGCTGTGGCCCTGGGTGAAGCCCTGAACCAGACCGGAGGACTCTGGTTTGGTTGGAGCGGCACCGTGGTCGAAGGCGGCACGCCCGGCGAGGGCGAATTGCACACCCGCCAGGCCGGCCCCGTCACCCTGGCCACCGTAGACCTGTGCCGCGAAGACCACGACAGCTACTACCACGGCTACAGCAACAGCGTGCTGTGGCCGGTGTTCCATTACCGGCTGGACCTGGCCGACTTCAACGCCAGCTACATCGCGGGCTACCGGCGCGTGAACCAGATGTTTGCGCGCAAGCTGCTGCCGCTGCTGCGCGACGACGATGTGATCTGGGTGCACGACTACCACCTGATCCCGCTGGCCGCCGAGCTGCGCGCCATGGGCTGCAAGCAGCGCATCGGGTTCTTCCTGCACATCCCCATGCCCCCACCGCTCATCATGGCGGCCATCCCGCAGCACGAGTGGCTGATGCGGTCGCTGTTCGCCTACGACTTGGTGGGCCTGCAAAGCGAGGCCGATGTGGCGCATTTCACGCGCTATGTGCGCAACGAAGGCAGCGCCGAAGCGGTAGACGAAAAGCGCGTGCGCGCCTTCGGCGCCACGGTGGTGGTGCAGTCCTTTCCCATCGGTATCGACGTGGACGAGTTCACGCGCCTCACGCACGCCCCCGACGCGGTGGAGACCTACGAGAACATGCGCGACGAGTATTCGCGCAGGCGCCTGCTGCTGGGCATTGACCGGCTCGACTACTCCAAGGGCATCCCGCACCGCGTGCGGGCCTTCCGCGAGCTGCTGGACCGTTACCCCGAAAACCGGGGCAGCGCGACGATGATCATGATCGCCTCGCCCAGCCGCGATGACGTGCACGCCTATGCCGACCTGCGCCAGGAGCTGGAGGGCCTGTGCGGCTCGGTCAACGGCGACTATGGCGAGCTGGACTGGATGCCCGTGCGCTACATCCACCGCATGGTGGCGCGCAAACGTGTGCCGGGCCTGTGCCGCGCCGCCGCCGTGGGGCTGGTCACACCGCTGCGCGACGGCATGAACCTGGTGGCCAAGGAATACGTGGTGGCGCAAGACCCGGACAACCCCGGCGTGCTGGTACTGTCACGCTTTGCCGGTGCGGCAGAGCAGCTGAAAGAAGCGCTGCTGGTCAACCCCTACGACCCCCAGGGCATGGCCGACAGCATCCAGCATGCGCTGCAGATGCCACTGGCCGAGCGGCAGGCGCGCCACCAGAAGCTCATGGCGCGCATCCAGGAACACGATGTGCACTGGTGGCGCAAGGCATTCATGGATGCGCTGCAGGCCGCTGCGGACTGAAGCCCTCGACACTCGTCACTGATGAGGGCGCTCAGGCCTCTCCTGCAACTCCGCTCACACCCACTTGGCAATCAGGCTGACCACAAAGCTGAGCAGCACGGTGCTGGCCAGCGGAATGAACCAGTCGCGCCCAAACAGCTTGAACTTGAAGTCGCCCGGCAGGCGGCCCAGCCCCAGGCGCTGCAGCAGCGGCGACAGGCCGTTGATGAACACCAGCGCGAGGAAGATGACGATGAGCCAGCGGAGCATGGGGTGCCTGCGCGGTCAGAGCCGGTGCGACCGGTCTCCGCGCGCAAACCCCACGGGCTCCCACGCATCGCCCGCGCCCAGGGCCAGCACCTTGAACAGCTCGCCCATTTCGTGCTCCATGATCAATTTGGCCGCTGTCGCCCGCTCTGCTTGCGTGAGCAGCTCCATTTTTGATAGCAAACCGCAGTTGATGAGAAAGTGCGCCTGGGTGGTGTAGCCCAGCACCTGCATACCAGCCTCTTGCGCGGCCAGGGCCATGGCGGTGAAGTTGACGTGGGCGGTGATGTCTTTGCGGCCCACCTCCACCAGCGGGTCGCCATCGGCCAGGTGGCCCTGGTGGCACATCACCGTGCCCATGTGGCGCTGGGGGTGGTAGTACTCGTCTTCGCCAAAGCCATAGTCCAGCAAAAACGCCGCACCGCGCGTGAGCCGGTCGGCCAGCATGCGGATGAAGCCTTCGCCCTGGGCGTGGATTTCGGTCAGGTAGTCCTGTGGGCCTTCGATATCGATGGGCGGGCGCAGGGCCGTTGGGCGGTCGGCCCAGGCAAAACTGCCGTCTTCAGCCACCACCACGCCGCGCTCATGCCACACACCGCCCTGCTGGCCACCGTGGCGCGCCAGCAATTGCACGGGCATGGCGTCCAGTACTTCATTGCCCACCACCACACCGCTGAACTTTTCGGGCAGCGCATCCACCCAGCGCAGCTTGTGCGCGTGGGCCACCAGCTTGGCCTGCTGGCGCGCGCGCAGGCTGCCCGACAGATCGACGATGGTGTAGCGCTGCACCCGATCGCCCAACGCATCCAGCAACTGCAGCGCCAGCGCGCCCGAGCCCGCACCAAACTCCCAAACTTCGTCGGTACCGGTGCGCTCCAGCGCCTCGCCCACCTGCACGGCAAGCGTCTGGCCGAACAGGGGCGTGAGTTCAGGGGCAGTCACAAAGTCGCTGCCCGATTCGGGCATGGCGCCGAATTTGGTGGAGTCGTTGGCGTAGTAGCCCAGGCCGGGCGTGTACAGCGCCAAGGCCATGAAGCGGTCAAAACCCAGCCATCCGCCCTCGGCGGCAATGGCCTGGGCAATGTACTGGTGAAGGGCGGTCGTTAAACTGTCGGGGCTTTGGGTCACGGCCCGCATTGTCCACCACATGTCCCCCACCTCCCGTCCTCGCACCGTTCTGGTCACCGGCGCTGCCAAGCGCCTGGGCCGCAGCATTGCCCTGGCATTGGCCGCCGGGGGCTGGCAAGTGGCCGTGCATTACCGTGCCTCGGCCCAGGACGCTATCGACACCGTAGCTGCCTGCGCTGATATGGCGGGCGCTAGCGCCCATTTTGATGCTAATTTTGAAGACGAGGATGCCGTACGCAACCTGGTGCCACGGGTGATCACGCACTTTGGCCACCTGGACGCGGTGGTCAACAGCGCATCGCTGTTCGAGCACGACGATGTGCAGACCTTCGGCTTTGCCGCGCTGGAAAAGCACCTGCGCAGCAACACGGCCACGCCGGTGCTGCTGGCCCAGGCGTTGCACCGACATGTGGCCGACCGCGCGGCGGCGGGCGAAGCCGATGCACGCGGCGCGGTGGTCAACCTGCTGGACCAGAAGCTCTGGAACCAGAACCCCGACTTCATGAGCTACACGCTCTCGAAAGCGGCGCTGGAGGCGGCGGGCACCATGCTGGCCCTGGCGCTGGCCCCGCGCGTGCGCGTGGTGGGCGTGGCCCCGGGCCTGACGCTGACCAGTCACATGCTGAGCGACGAAAAATTCGCCCAACTGCACGCGTTGAGCCCCCTGGGCCGCTCGTCCACGCCCGAAGACGTAGCTGCCACAGTGAAGTTTGCGCTGGAAAACCAGTCCATCACCGGCACCACGCTGCTGGTGGACGGGGGCCAGCACCTGATGAAATTTGAACGCGACTTCTCCCTGATGTGAGCCCGGCGCTTGCGCACAGAACGAGCCCCCCACCATGACACAGACCCCTTCCCAGATGACTGGCACGCAGATCCTGACGCTGACCGGTTTGCGCTTTGATGCCAACCTGGGCATCCTTGAGCACGAAAAAATCGATCCCCAGCCCATCCAGGTCGATGCCGAACTGAGCCTGGGCGTGCAGCCCCTGGCCCCGCGCGACGACGACATCAGCCATGTGCTGGACTACCGCCGTGTGCGCCAGATCATCATCGACGAATGCACCGCCGAGCATGTGAACTTGCTGGAGAGCCTGATCGGCAAGCTGGCCAACCGCCTGATGCAGCTGCCCGGCGTGCTGGGCGTTCGCGTGAAGATCGCCAAGCTGGAAATTTTTGACGACTGCGAAGTGGCGATTCGCATGGAAACGGGGCAGTGGTAAACCTATGAACGCAGTGATCAACAACCCCATCCCTACTTCCACCCACACCGGCTGGACCGACGAGGCCGAAGCACCGCAAGAGCCCACGGCCAACGCGGCCCGCCTGAAAATCGAACGCGAAACCCACAAGCTCGAAAAGCGCCTGTGCCGCGAGGTGGGCAAGGCCATCGTCGACTTCAACATGATTGAAGAAGGCGACAAGGTGATGGTGTGCATGTCCGGCGGCAAAGACAGCTATGCGCTGCTCGACATCCTGCTCAAGCTCAAGGCCCGCGCGCCCATCCACTTTGACCTGGTGGCGGTGAACCTGGACCAGAAGCAGCCGGGTTTCCCCGAGCATGTGCTGCCCGAATACCTGGCCAGCACCGGCGTGCCCTTCCACATCGAAAACGAAGACACCTACAGCATCGTCAAGAAGCTGATCCCCGAGGGCAAGACCACCTGCAGCCTGTGCAGCCGCCTGCGCCGGGGCATTTTGTACCGCGTGGCCGATGAGCTGGGCTGCACCAAGATCGCGCTGGGCCACCACCGCGACGACATTTTGCAAACGCTGCTGCTCAACATGTTCTTTGGCGGCAAGATGAAGAGCATGCCGCCCAAGCTGGTGAGCGACGACGGCAAGCATGTGGTGATCCGCCCGCTGGCCTACGTGGCCGAGAAAGACACCGCCCGCTGGGCCGCCCACCGCAACTTCCCCATCATCCCGTGCAACCTGTGCGGCAGTCAGGAAAATCTGCAACGCAAACAGGTGGGCGAGATGCTGCGCGAATGGGAGAAGCGCTTTCCCGGCCGCATCGAAAACATGTTCAACGCCCTGCAGAACGTGGTGCCATCGCACCTGCTGGATGGCAGCCTCTACGACTTCAAGAACGCCCGGGCCACCGGCGTGGCCGACGAAAACGGCGACAAGGCGTTTGACAAGGAAGAGTTTGCGCCCGCACCCACACTGCCCGGCGTGCAGGTGGTGCAGATCGGTTGAGGAATCTTTGACCCAGCTTCACGCTCTGACTGCTTGAATCCCTAGCCAGGCGGCCGCGCCCCCTGAAGGCCACCCCAGCCCGCGCGCTGCACCACTGCAGCCATCCACCGCAACCGTTTCAGGAGACTTGCCATGATGACTTTGCAATGGAAGAAATGTGCCGTGCTACTGGGCATGGCGGCCGTGCTGGCCGGGTGCGCCACCCACCGCGTGGTGGAAGGCGATGTGCGCAGCTTCTCCAGACTGCCCGCCGCTGCCAGCGCCCAGCAGCCCATGACGTACCGGCTGGAACGCCTGCCTTCGCAGCAAACACCCTCGTTCGACCCCATCCTGGCGCTGGCCGAGCAAGCCCTGGCGCGCGCCGGGCTGCAGCGCAATGATGAAAGCGGCCAGTGGGTGGTGCAACTGGGCGCGCAGGCGGGCTTCACCCCGCGCCGCGACCCGTTTGATGACCACCCGCCCTGGGCCTTTGGCGGCTGGGGCTGGTACGGCGGGCGTAGCGGCTGGGGCATGAGCGGCCTGTGGCAGGTGGGTGCACCCGCCCCACTGCACCGGCGCGTGGTCAGCATCGTGATGCGCGATGCGCGCACGCAGGAGGTGGTGTACGAAACCTCGGCCGTGCACGAAGACGTGTGGGTGTCTGACCCCGCGGTGTACGGCGTGCTGTTCGACGCCGCGCTCAACGGCTTTCCCCAGCCCCCCCAAGGCCCGCGCCAGGTGCGCATCCCCTTACCGACCCAGCCCTGACATTGCATGGACGCCACCCGCATCATCGCCATCCGCCACGGAGAGACCGCCTGGAACGTGGACAGCCGCCTCCAGGGCCATCTGGACATTCCGCTGAACGACGTGGGCCTGTGGCAAGCCCGCCAGGCCGCCCTGGCGCTGGCCGATGAGCCCATCGACGCCATCTACAGCAGTGACCTGCAACGCGCCTGGGTCACGGCCCAGGCCATCGCAGAAACCACACAGGCGCCGCTGGCCGCCCACCAGGGCCTGCGTGAACGCAGCTTTGGCGTGCTGCAAGGCCACACCTTTGAAGAGCTGGAAGCCAAAGAGCCGGAACAAGCCTACCGCTGGCGCAAGCGCGACCCCGCCTTTGCGCCCGAGGGTGGCGAATCGCTGATCGCGCTGCGCGAGCGCATCACCGCGACCACCCACGCCCTGGCATCCCGGCATGTGGGCGGGCAGATCGTGCTGGTGGCCCACGGCGGCGTGCTGGACGTGCTGTACCGCGCCGCCACCCGACAGGACATTCAAGCCCCGCGCACCTGGCAGCTGGGCAATGCGGCCATCAACCGCCTGCTCTGGACACCCGACGGCCTCAGCCTGGTGGGCTGGGCCGACACACAGCACCTGGACAACGCCGTACGCGATGAAAACCACGCCTGACGCCCTCGCCGCCCTCATCGGCCAGCGGGTAGACCTGATCGACACCCCCGCCCTGGTGGTGGACCTGGACGCCATGGACCGCAACATCCAGCGCATGGCCGACTTCGCCCGCAAGCACCAGGTGCGCTGGCGGCCCCACGCCAAGATGCACAAAAGCGCCGAGCTGGCCTTGTTGCTGCAGCAAGCCGGGGCACAGGGCGTGTGCGTACAAAAAGTGTCAGAGGCCGAAGCCCTGGCCGCTGGCGGCGTGCGGGACATCGCTATCACCAACGAAGTGATTGCCATGCCCAAGCTGCACCGCGCGGCGCGGCTGGCCACGGCCCTTGCCAGCCGGGGCGGCCGCCTGGGCGTGGCGGTGGACAGCGCGGAGGGCATCGAGCGCCTGGCCGAAGCGATGGCGCAGTCTGGCAGCGACGCGGGCATGGATGTGCTGGTAGAGATTGACGTGGGCCAGGGCCGCTGCGGTGTGCCGCCGGGCGACGCCGCCGTGGCGCTGGCACTGGCCGTAGCCCGCCACCCACGGCTGCGTTTTGCAGGCCTGCAGGCCTAACACGGCCGCGCCCAGCACTTTGCCAACGCTGCCGAATGGCGCGAGGCCATTGCGCGCACCGTGCAGCAAGCCGCGCACACGCGCGACCTCATCGAGGCCGCCGGGCTGCCCGTGCCGCTGGTCACGGGCTCCGGCACCGGCACACTGGTGAACGAAGCGGCCAGCGGGGTGTATGGCGAACTGCAGGCGGGTTCCTTCCTCTTCATGGACGCCGACTACGCCCGCAACGAACGCGACCCGGCCCAGCCCGCGTTCGAGCACGCCCTGTTCGTCAAGACCCAGGTGATTTCCGTGCGCGACACCCACGCGGTGTGCGACGCGGGCCACAAGAGCCACGCCATCGACTCGGGCCTGCCCACCGTGGCCCACCTGCCCGCAGACCGGGCGCTGCGCTACGCCAATGGGGGTGACGAGCACGGCATCCTGTATGCCGAGGGCGACAAAGCCCGCCTGCCGGCCTTGGGCCGCATGCTGTGGCTGGTGCCCGGCCATTGCGACCCGACGGTGAACCTGTACGACTTCATGATCGGTGTGCGGGGTGGGCTGGCGCAAGGCGTGGTGGAGCGGATCATCAGGGTTGATGCCAGAGGCGCGCTGACCTGATCAGGGAAACAATCGGCGGACAATTTTGGTGTCCTCCATGAGCCCCAGCCAGATCATCGTCCTCGCCACCCCTGTCTTCTTGCTGCTCATCGCCATCGAACTGGCCGTGGGCTGGCGGCGCCAGCGCAACACCTACCGGCTGGCCGATGCGGTCAGCAGCATCAGCCTTGGCATGCTGAGCCAGACCAGCGCGGCGTTCACGCATCTCTTGCGCATCGGTATCTACACCGCCGTGTTCGAGCATGTCGCGCTGTGGCGCGACGACGCGTTCTGGACCAGCCTGCCCGGCTGGCTGCTGGCACTGGTGTTCTACGATTTTTGCTACTACTGGCTGCACCGCATGGGGCACGAGTCGGCCGTGTTGTGGGCGGCGCACGCGGTGCACCACCAAAGCCAGGACTACAACCTCAGCACCGCGCTGCGCCAGACCAGTTCTGGCGCGCTGCTGGGCTGGGTCTTTTATGTGCCCATGGCGCTGGCGGGCGTGCCGCCGCTGGTGTTTGGCGTGGTGGCGCTCATCGACCTGCTCTACCAGTTCTGGGTGCACACCGAGCAGGTGGGCAAACTCAGCTGGTTCGACCGCTGGTTCTGCAGCCCCAGCAACCACCGCGTGCACCACGCAGTGAACGATGCCTATCTGGACAAGAACTACGGCGGCATCCTGATCCTGTGGGACAGGCTGTTTGGCACCTTCAAGGAGGAGGATGCGCTTGACCGATGCGCGTACGGCACACGTGGGCTGCTCAACAGCTGGGATCCGCTGTGGGCCAACGCGCAGGTGTACGCCGGGCTGGCGCACGACAGCTGGCATGCGCGCAGTTGGGCAGACAAGCTCAAGGTCTGGATCAAGCCGCCGGGCTGGCGGCCCGCCGATGTGGCGGAGCGTTTTCCCAAGCCCGCCTTCAGCATGGCGCAGATGCAGATCTTTCAGCCGCCCATGTCACGCGCGGTGCAGTGGTTTGCGCTGGTGCAGTTTGCGGTGCTGCTCACGGGGGTGGGCGCTTTTTTATGGCAAGCCGACACCGCACCACTGGCGCACAACGCCATCTGGTTTGCGGTGCTGCTGGTGGGGCAATGGGCTTTGGGCGCGGTGATGCAGGGGCGCATCGGCATGCTGATGGCACTGATGCTGCAAAGCGCTGCGCTGGCCACCGCCACCAGCGCGCTGGGGTTCACCGAATGGCACTGGCTGTTCAAACCGCTGACGATGATTTTTGCTCTTTTTTTAGTAGCTGCTAGCGCTTACTCAACAAGCGCCAGAGGCCTATTTGATTCAAAAACCTCGCTTCTGCTGGCTGCCGCGTTGGCTGGATCGCTGGCGGGAGATGTGTTCCTCATGTTCCAGGGCTTTTTCATCCCTGGCCTGGTGAGTTTTCTGGTGGCGCATCTGTTCTATGTCGCGCTGTTCAAACGCGGGCAGGTGTGGTTTCCCCACCGGGGCGCGCTGGCTGCCACCTTGGGTATTGGCGTGGGCATGTACGCCTTTTTATGGACGGGAGGCCTGCCCCCGGCCCTGCGCGTGCCGGTGGCCGCCTACGTTCTGGTGATTGCGCTGATGGCCGCGCAGGCCATGGGCCGGGCGACGGTGCTGCGCAGCGGGCCAGCACTGCGGGTGGCGCTGGGGGCGGGGTGCTTCATGCTGAGCGATTCCTTGCTGGCGACCGACCGGTTTGTGACGCCCCTGCCATGGGCCCCGGTGTGGGTGCTGTCCACGTACTACGCAGCGCAGGTGCTGATCGTCAGCGGCTGGCTGGCGCACGAGGCACCAGACACGGCAGTAGCCGGCACCTGAGGCCCCACAGCTTGCCGCGCCAAGCCATTTTTAATCAAATCAGGTTCTAGCGCTCTTCTATAAAGCGCAAGCAGCTATTAACTTAATAGCATCTACCCTGTCTAACTCACCCGTGCGGTGCCGGCTCCACACCCTCGGCGATGGCCTCATCGCGCGCAATGCGGCCGTCAATCAGCTCCACCAGCCGGTCGCAGCGCGCCGCCAGGCGCGGGTCGTGTGTGACGACCACAAAGCTCGTTCCGCGTTCAGCGTGAATGCGGCGCAGCAGGGCAAACACTTCGGCAGAAGAAGCCGTGTCAAGGTTGCCCGTGGGCTCATCGGCCAGCACCAGCGGCGGGTTCATGACCAGCGCACGCGCAATGGCCACGCGCTGCTGCATGCCGCCTGACAGCTCGGCCGGGCGCTTGTTCATGGCCTGGGCCAGGCCCACGGCGTCCAGCAGGCTGCGGGCATGGTCGCGGTGGGCGGTGCTGACGCGGCCCTCGGCCATGAGGGCGGGCAACGTGACGTTCTCCAGCGCCGAGAACGCGGGCAGCAGATGGTGGAACTGAAACACAAAGCCCAGCGTGCTACGGCGGCGCAAAGTCAGGGCCGCATCGTCCAGGCCCCGCACTTCTTCGCCATCCAGCCGAAAGCTGCCCGAGGTCATGCGCTCCAGCAAGCCCAGGATGTTGAGCAAGGTGCTCTTGCCCGAGCCCGAGGGCCCCATCAGCGCGATGAATTCGCCCCGGCGCACCTGCAGGTCGATACCGTGCAGTACCTCGGCCTCGCTGGGGCGGCCCAGGTTGTAGCTTTTGCGCACGGCGTCGAGCGCAATCAGCTCAGGAGGTACTGCAGCATCCGCAGTGTTCATCCAGGCCTCACATGCGGATGGCTTGCGCCGGGTCCAACGCCGCCGCGCGCCGCGCCGGGGCCACAGCCGCCAGCACGCCGCACACCGAGGCAATCAGCGCGATCTGCAGCGCCATGGGCAGCGGCAACGCAATTGAAAACAGCGGCAGGCCATCCGAGCCGCGCACGAAGTGGGTGAACACCCAGATCAGCGCCACCGCCAGCAGCAGACCAAGCACCGAGCCCAGTGCGCCCACCACAGCGCCCTGCACCAGAAACACCCGCAGCACCTGGCCCCGCGTGGCGCCCATGGCGCGCAGGATGCCGATCTCGCGCCCCTTTTGCACCACCGACACCACCAGCACACTGGCAATGCCCAGCACCACCACCGCCAGCACCACGCCCCGGATGATGGAGGTGCTGATGGACTGCGCGTTGAGCGCTGACACCAGCTGGGCATTGCTCTCTTGCCAGCTCTCGATCTTGTAGGGGAACTGGCTTTGCAGCTCTCGCGCCAGGGTTTGGGCCACCCACACGTCCTTGAGGGTCAGGTCCAGCTGGGTGGCGCCACCGGGCAGCGCCAGCAGGCTTTGCGCGGCACGCAGCGGCACGATCACGGTGCGGCGGTTCAGGTCTTTCACGCCCAGGTCCACCAGCGCGGTCACGCGCACCGAGTCGCTGACTGTTCCACTCACACTGCCCGTCTGTACCGAGAGGCGGTCGCCCACGCGCACCCCCAGGTCCTGCGCCAGCTCGCGGCCTATCACAGCCTCCCCTGGCGCCAGCCGCGCACTGCCGCTGACGACCTTGGCGCGCAAGCCCACCAGGCGGTCATAGCGGTCCAGCTCCACGCCCATAAGGGCAATCGCCTGCGATGCCTCGCCGCGCAGCGCCAGGCCCGAGCCCGACACCATGGGCGAAACCCCAGCCACGGCAGGCAACCCTTCCAGCAGCGGCACCAGCGCCTGCCAGTTGGCTACGGAACGCAAGCGCTGCGCGCGCGGCTGGGTTTCGGTCAACGCGGCAGTATCCGGCGCCGCCGGGGCGGCCGGGGCGGCCGGGGTGACCAGATCGTCCGGCGCGCGCAGCGTGACGTGCGCCTGCGCACCCAGTGTTTTGGCCAGGGTGTTGGCCTGCAAGCCGCTGATGAGCGCCGAGATATAGGCAATGACCGCTACGCCCGCAGCCACGCCCACGATGATGAGCACGGTCTGCATGCGCCCCTCGCGCAAGAAGCGCAGCGCCACGCGGAACTCGAAACCAGGCCAGATCCACATGGCGGCAGGCTCAACGGCCCATGGTGCCGGTCAACGCAGGGCCCGCGCCACCGCCCTGATTGCCTTGGGCCGCCGGAGTGGGCGCGGACGAAGCAGTGGTCCATGGCGCCGTGCGGGCACGCACGCGTTGACCTTCCTGCAAGCTCGCGTTGCCGCGCAGCACCATGTCGCCTTCCTTCAGGCCGTCAAGCACCTCCACCGCATCCAGCGTGCGCAGGCCCAGCCGCACGTTGCGTACCTGGGCGCGCCCATCCTGCAGCACCAGCACGCTGGCTTGATCGCCACCGGCCGGGCCGCGCAAAGCGGCCTGGGGCAGCACCAGGGTGCGCTCGCGTCGGGCGGTCTCCACCTCCACCGACAAGGTCATGTCTTCGCGCAAAAAGGCAGGTGTCTGCTCAATCGAAAACTTCACCTCAATGGCGCCGCGCTGCGCATCCACCGCCGGCGCGATGGACAGCACGCGGGCCGCAAAGCGCTGCCCCGCAAAGGCATCGGCCACCACCCAGGCCGGCTGGCCCAGTTGCAGTTGCTCCAGAAAGCGTTCATCCACCTGGGCCACCAGCTGCGTGGGCCCGGCCAGCGCCAGGCTGAGCAAGGCCTTGCCCGGCTGCACGATCTGCCCAGGCTCCACCTCACACACCAGCACGCGCGCATCGGCGGGGGCCACCAGCGTGGCTTGTGCCAGGCGGGCCTGTGCAGCCACCGTGGCCGCCTGGGCTAGCGCTAACTCGGCCTGGGCCTGGGCTACCTCAGTGCCCGCGTCGGCGTTGGCTTGCAGTTGCGCTTGCGCGCTGAGATGCTGCGCCCGCGCCACGTCCACCGCACGGCGTGCCTCGTCAAGCTGCGCCGGGCTGTAAAACCCCTCGGTCACCAACTGCTGCACCCGCGCCAAGCTGGCGCTGGCGGCTTGCAGCGAGGCATCGGCCTGCGCCCGGGCTGCCTGCGCGGCAGTGCGGCCCGTGCTGCGAAGGCCTTCCAGCCGCGCCTTTGCCTGGCGTTCTGAAGCCACAGCCTGGGTCAAAGCCGCGCGCAATTCGTCGGATTCGAGCTGCACCAGCACATCGCCCTGGCGCACGGCGGCTCCCTCCGTTACCCGCACCTGGGCCACACGGCCGGTGACGGTGCTGCCCACCTCCACCCGCGACAACGTGGCCACACGCGCTGAAAACTGTAGCGTGCGCACCAGCGGCGCCGATGGAACCACCAGGGCATCAACCTGCGGGCCGCGCAGTGTGGCTGCGCCCATGGCAACCGCCGCCAGCAAGACGGCAGCGCCCAGCGCCCATGCCAGCCAGCGTCGATTCACCCGACCACCCTGGCTGCCAGTTGCTGCGTTTTTGCTCATTCAGAAAACAGCCCACCGGCCGCTTGCGGTGGCGCCACCCCCAGGTGGCGGAACGCCGCCAGCGTGGCGATGCGGCCACGGGGCGTGCGCTGCAGGTAGCCCTGCTGGATGAGGTAGGGCTCAATCACATCCTCAATGGTGCCTGCCTCTTCCCCAATGCTGGCTGCGATGTTGTCCAGCCCCACTGGGCCGCCGTCAAAACGGTGGATCACGGCTTCGAGCAGCTTGCGGTCCATCACGTCAAACCCTTGCGGGTCCACATCCAGCATAGCCAGTGCCTTGTCGGCAATGGATTTGGTGATGCGACCGTCGCCCTTGACTTCGGCATAGTCGCGCACCCGGCGCAGCAGCCGGTTGGCAATGCGCGGTGTGCCGCGCGAGCGGCGGGCGATTTCAAAACCGCCCTCCTCGTCCATGGGCGCATTGAGCAGCCCCGCACTGCGCTGGACGATGCTGGCCAGCTCGTCGGCCGTATAAAACTCCAGCCGCGCCACGATGCCAAAGCGGTCGCGCAGCGGGTTGGTGAGCATGCCCGCCCGCGTGGTGGCGCCCACCAGCGTGAAGGGCTGCAGGTCCAGCTTGATGCTGCGCGCCGCCGGGCCCTCACCGATCATGATGTCGATCTGGTAGTCCTCCAGCGCGGGGTAGAGGATTTCCTCGACCACGGGCGAGAGGCGGTGGATCTCATCAATGAAAAGAACGTCGTTCTTTTCCAAATTGGTGAGCAGGGCGGCCAGGTCCTTGGGCTTTTCCAGCACCGGCCCGCTGGTCTGCCGCAAGTTCACCCCCAACTCGGCCGCAATGATGTGGCTGAGCGTAGTCTTGCCCAGCCCGGGCGGGCCGAACAAGAGCACATGGTCCAGCGCCTCGCCCCGCTTGCGGGCCGCACCGATGAAGATCTCCAGCTGCTCCCGCGCCTTGGCCTGCCCGACGTATTCCTGCAGCAGCTTGGGACGCAGCGCCCGCTCGAGCGCCTCTTCCTGCGGCGAGACGGGGGCGGCGGAGATCACGCGCTTGGCGGGGGCGGGAGTGAAGTCGTCGGTCTGGATGGTCATTCGGGCAGGCTTGCACGCACGGTTGAGGATTGCTGATTACAAACCGGGCGTCAGCCAGGTCTTGATGGCCAGTTGGAACGGCAGGTCGAACCGCCCATAGAAATCGCGGCCTGTAGGCGCCTGGCAGCTGGAAGCGCCGCCGTAGAGCTGGCCAACCACGTAGCGTTTCGCATCAATGGTTGAAAACAGTCCCGAGCCACTGCTGCCACCCTCTGTGGTGCCTGACACCCAGCCAACCGAGTAGTAACGCCCGTCTTGCTGGGTGCTGGGGAAACATTGCTCGTTGCTGCAGTAACTGAACGCTTCAACGCTCCCGGCGCTGGTCTTTTGCAGGTCACCGCGTGGATGGTGGATGCCCACCACCGGCGAGGACTGCGTCACCGGCCCAAAGTACGAGCCCGCGTACACGACGCCCTGAGGCGGCGCACTGTTCAGGCGCATGAACGATGTGTCGGTCTGCGAATCAGCAAACAGTAGCGCAGCGCCTCCGGTGACCTTTTGCGCGCCCGGGTTGGCACTGGCCGTGTTGCATGACGTGGAGCGGTAGAACCAGTCAGTGGTCAGCGTCGACGCAACGGTCTGGGTTGAAATGCAGTGGTGTGCCGACAGGAAGTACGGAATTCTGCTCGACGATATGTCGTTGAGCAGCGTGCCCGTGCAAAGGTAGCTGCCGCCTTCCTGTACGAAAATCATGCGTGCCACGGCGCGACTTTCTGCATTGAGCTCGGCCTTGCACGACACGTCGATGTTGCAGCTGCCCGACTCGCCCACCTTGGCAAACGACGCGGCCGTGGCCTGATCGGGCGAGACGAAGAAGTGCGAGAGCGTGGGCACGGCGATATCCAGCTCTTCCAGCCGTGCCGCCACCGGCACCTGCAATTCCAGCGTGGTTTCGGCGCCGCCAAAATCGGGCCCCCAGTAGGTGCGTGCGGCATCGCCCTTGTCACCCGCGTCCAGATTGCGCTGAATGGTGCGTAGCACCTCTTCGCCCGTGATCTGCACGGCATCGCCGCCCGCCTGGGCATAAAAGCGCAGCACGGTGCCGGCCGGCAAATTGCGCACCAACACCCCCAGCCGAACGCCATGCGCGCCCTCGGCCTTGAAGCTGACGGCCGCCCGCTGCAAGCCGCCGCCCACGGCCTGCCACTGGAGCTGGCCCAGCATATCGCGCGGCCTGGCGGTGGCGGCCACGGGGCGGGCCACACCGATCTGCTGCGGGGCGCCTTTGGCGAGCGCCGCACGCTCGGTGGCCTTTTTCTCAAACCCTTGAGCGCTGGGTAGCGGGCCGAGGTTCACGGGGGTGGCGACCGGCCCACCCGTGCGGCGCGCCACCGCCGTAGCCGACATTTGGGGGGCCAGCCTGGGAAGACCGGTATCCAGCGCCTCGATGCGGTCGGTAACCACGGGCACAGGTGTGACGGGAGGCGGCGGCGGTGCGGAAGGTGGTGCGGGAGTGAGGGGCGGGTTAGGCTGCTCCGGGGCCACCGGCGTGGACGGGGCCGGCGGTGCGGCTGGCGAGTCGCCGCCGCCTCCGCCACAGGCAGCCACCGCTAAGACTACCAACAGTCCGGCACCTTGAAGCAAAGCGCGATACATCATCATCTCAGTCATCCCCTTCTGGTTGAATCCCATCCACTACTTCGCCAGCGCCTTGAGCGCCATCTTGATCCCCTCGCTCACCCCCACCTCCGCGGGCAGCGCCTTGAGCGCCGCCGCCGCTTCCTTGTCGTTGTACCCCAAAGCCAGGAGGGCCTGCAGAATGTCGGCCTGCGCATCGCTGTTGGCGGCACCTCGCACAGCACCGATGTCCGCTCCCAGCTTGCCCTTGAGCTCCAGGAGCAAACGCTCGGCGGTCTTTTTGCCGATGCCCGGCACCTTCACCAGACGACCCGCCTCCTGCAGCGAAATCGCCTGCGCCAGATCGCTCACGCCCATGCCACTCAGAATGGACAGCGCCGTGCGCGGGCCCACGCCCGAGATTTTGATCAGCTCGCGGAATGCCTGGCGCTCCGGGGCCGTGGCAAAGCCGTAGAGCAGTTGCGCATCCTCGCGCACGATGAACTGCGTGAGCAGGCTGACGCGCTCGCCCACGGCGGGCAGGTTGTAGAACGTGCTCATGGGCACATTCACCTCGTAGCCCACGCCGTGGCAGTCCAGCAGCACCTCGGGGGGATTCTTCTCCAGCAGGGTGCCGGTCAATTTGCCTATCATTGGAGTCCTTTGGCGCCGCCGCATGCCGATGCGGGTGGCGCCCTCGTTTTTGCCGTCATTGGCTTTTTTGCCGACTGGAATTATCAGCGTGATCCTGCGCCACACCTTCCTCCCGCACAACAACACCCGCCTGACCCACCTGTGTGGCCCGGCGGACGCGCACCTGCGCACCATCGAGGTGGCCTTGGGCGTGGGCATTGCCCACCGGCACGAGCAGTTCAAGGTGGACGGCCCCAAGGCCAAGGCCACGCAGGCGATGGAGCTGCTGCAGGCGCTGTACGAAATTGCCGAGCGCCCCATCCCGGAAGACCACCTGCAGCTGATGCTGGCCGGCGACAGCGACCTGCTGGACGCGCCCGAGGACGCCATCGTGCTGAGCACCCGCCGGGCCGACCTGCGCGGGCGCACTGCCACCCAGAGCCTGTACCTGCAGAACATTGCCACCCACGACATCACCTTCGGCATTGGCCCTGCGGGCACGGGCAAAACCTACCTGGCAGTGGCCAGCGCCGTGGATGCACTGGAGCGCAGCTCGGTGCAGCGCATTGTGCTGACCCGCCCGGCGGTGGAGGCGGGCGAACGCCTGGGCTTTTTGCCGGGCGACCTGGCGCAGAAGGTGGACCCCTACCTGCGCCCGCTGTACGACGCCCTGTATGAATTGATGGGCCACGACAAGGTGCAAAAAGCGTTTGAGCGCAACGCCATTGAAATTGCCCCGCTGGCTTTCATGCGCGGGCGCACGCTGAACAATGCCTTTGTGATCCTGGACGAGGCGCAGAACACCACGCCTGAGCAGATGAAGATGTTCCTGACCCGCATCGGCTTTGGCTCGCGCGCGGTGGTCACAGGCGACGTGAGCCAGATCGACCTGCCCAAGGGTGCCATGAGCGGCCTGATCGACGCCGAGCGGGTGCTCAAGCGCGTCAAAGGCATTGCCATCACGCGCTTCACTAGCGCCGACGTGGTGCGCCACCCGCTGGTGGCGCGCATTGTGGATGCGTACGATGCGCCCCGCCGGGCCCTGGCAGCGCGTAGTTGATTATTTTTACTATTAATTTGATAGCTGCTTGCGCTTATTGGATAAGCGCCAGGTGCCAATATGACTCTGAACCAACTCTCGCTGTCCCTGCAATTTGGCAAGTTTGATGGCGTGGCGGAACACCGCGCTGTGCTGTCACGCCACAAGGTCACGCGCTGGATTCGCCACGCCTTGTCGAGCGACGCGGAAATCACCGTGCGCATTGTGGGCACCGAGGAAGGGCAGCAGCTCAACCGCGAATACCGCAAGAAGGACTACGCCACCAACGTACTCACCTTCGACTACACGCAGGAACCTGTGGTGACGGCCGACCTGGTGCTGTGCGCGCCCGTGGTGGCGCGCGAGGCGGTGGAGCAGAACAAGAGTCTGCAAGAGCACTACGCCCACCTGCTGGTGCACGGCACCTTGCACGCCCAGGGGTGGGACCACGAAACCAGTGCCGAAGACGCGGACGAGATGGAGTCTTACGAGACCGCCATCATGCAAGAGCTGGGGTTTGCGGACCCGTACGCCAAGTAACCCGAAAAACTCAAGGTCCAAAGAAGAGGCCCGGAAAAGGCCTGCCACCCGCCGCGCCAGAGGCGGCGGGTGATGGCACTTTTCAAGACTCGCGCCGCTCAATTAACCGGTTGATACGCAACGCGGCCAAAGTGCACACCGCACCCGACAGCAGGTAGACCGACACGGCGCCCAGGCCAAACTTGGCCGACAACCCCAGCGCCACCAGCGGCGCAAAACCTGCGCCCAGCAACCAGGCCAGGTCTGCAGACAGGGCCGCGCCCGTGTAGCGGTATTGGGCCGAGAAATTGGCCGTGACGGTGCCCGAAGCCTGCCCATAAGACAGACCCAACAGCACAAAGCCCACCAGCAGGAACACGTTGTTGCCCGCAGACCCTGCACCCAGCAGCCAGGGCGCCGCAAAGCTGAACAGGCCAATCAACACCGCCATGGAACCCAGCAGATTGCGTCGGCCAATGCGATCGGCAAGCCAGCCCGACAGCATGATCGCCCCCGCCGCCAGGAAGGCGCCAACAATCTGCACGCTCAGCACCTCGGTGATGGACTGTTCGGAATACATGACGATCCACGACAGAGGGAACACCGTAGCCAGGTGAAACAGCGCAAAGCTGGCCAGCGCGGCAAACGCGCCAATCAGCACATTGCCGCCTTCATCACGCACCACCTGGCTCACGCTCACGGGTTGCAGCTCACGCTGCTGCAACAGTTCGGCGTATGACTGGCCCACCACCAGGCGCAGGCGGGCAAACAGCGCCACCACGTTGATGGCAAAGGCCACGAAGAAAGGATAGCGCCAGCCCCAGTCCAGAAACTCTGCCGTGCTCAGGCTGCCGTACAGGTAGGCAAACAGGCTGGCAGCCAGCACAAAGCCCACTGGCGCGCCCAGCTGTCCGATCATGGCAAACCAGCCGTGCCGTTCCTGGGGCGCGCTCATCGCCAGCAGCGAGGGCAGGCCGTCCCAGGTGCCGCCCAGCGCCAGCCCCTGGCCAATGCGCAAGATGACCAGCGCCACAATGGCCGTGCTGCCCACCGAGGCATAGCTGGGCAAAAACGCCATACCCGCCGTGCAAGCGCCCAGCAGGAACAACGCCAGCGTGAGCTTGGTGCCCCGGCCCCAGCGCCGCTGCACGGCCATGGAAATGGCCGTGCCCACCGGGCGGGCCACAAAAGCCAGCGCGAAGATGGCAAATGCCATCAACGTGCCGTCAAGCCGCGACACAAACGGAAATAGCAGCGAGGGAAACACCAGCACGCTGGCGATACCAAAGACAAAAAAGTCGAAATATTCAGACGAACGCCCAATGATGACCCCCACCGCGATCTCACCAGGGGTGACGTCCTCGTCGGTGTGGGCACGTGCGAGGGAGACCGAACTTTCAAAGCCTGGAACAGGCAGTGCCGCAGAACCTGGGCTGTACATATTGACGCTCCTCAAGCAAGTGATACGGCTCCGTTCTACACGCCACCCTGCCGCGCCACAAGTGAGGTTTCGCTAGGCTGCGCGTAGGAAAACCCTGATTGCGCAGGGCGTTTTCGGCACTGCGACAGATCAAGACTCCTGCGAAAGAGTGAAAAACAGTCGTGCGCCTTTGATGTTGGACAAAATGTCCAATCGACAAATTCGCTAGCCGTACTACATTGCGAACCCTCAGTCATTCGCGTTTACACCTAAACGCGCCTTTGTCGCGCTCTTCGCATGTTGAACACCCAAAAACTCCGCAGGCCCGCCGGTCTGGCAGCGATCGCACTGACAACCGGCCTGGCCGGTTGCAGCAAGGCCGTTGTCCTGAACCCGGCTGGTGACATTGCCGCCCAACAGGGCCAGATGGTCATTACCGCCACTTTGCTGATGCTCATCATCATCGTGCCGGTGATCGCACTCACGCTGTTCTTTGCCTGGAAATACCGCCAGAGCAATACCGAAGCCGAGTACGACCCCGAATGGCACCACTCCACCACGCTGGAACTGGTGATCTGGACCGTGCCCCTGATGATCATCATCGCCCTGGGTGCACTCACCTGGATCGGCACCCACAAGCTCGACCCCTATCGCCCCCTGGACCGCATCGACGCGCAGCGCGCCGTGCCCGCCGATGTGAAGCCACTTGAAGTGCAGGTGGTGGCGATGGACTGGAAGTGGCTGTTCTTCTACCCCGAGCAAGGCATTGCCACGGTGAACGAACTGGCCGCGCCGGTGGATCGCCCCATCCTGTTCAAGCTCACGGCCACGTCCACCATGAACGCGTTTTACGTGCCCGACCTGGCCGGAATGATCTACGCCATGCCCGGCATGCAGACCGAGCTGAACGCGGTGATCAACAAGCCTGGCGTGTTCCACGGCATGTCGTCGCACTACAGCGGCGCAGGCTTCTCGGGCATGACGTTCAAGTTCCACGGCCTGAGCAACGAAGACTTTGCCCAATGGGTGCAAAAAGCCAAGTCCGAAGGCAAGCCGCTGGACAAGGCCACCTACCTGAACCTGGCCAAGCCCAGCGAGCGCGACCCCGTGCAGCGCTTTGCCTCGGTGGAAGAGGGCCTGTACGACAAGGTGCTCAACCGCTGCGTGGAAGAAGGAAAGATGTGCATGCACCACATGATGGCCATCGACTCCCTGGGTGGAGAAGCGTACATGCGCGCTGCCGGCCTGAACCTGCCCCAGGACGTGTGCACCGCACAAAACGCCGCCCAAGTGGTGGCCGCGCTTGAAACCCGCAATGCACCGGCCCCAACCTCCGGCGCCAGCATCCGTCAATGAGCCTCGCTATGACCCCTGAAAACGCAACTCCTGCCCACTGGGCACTGGGCCGCCTGAGCTGGGACGCCGTGCCCATGGCGCACGAGCCCATCGTGCTGTGGACCTTCATTGCCGTCGTGCTGGGCGGCATCGCCGTGATGGCGCTGATCACCAAGTTCCGCCTGTGGGGCACCCTCTGGCGCGACTGGATCTGCAGCATCGACCACAAAAAGATCGGGATCATGTACATGATCCTGGGCCTGGTGATGCTGCTGCGCGGCTTTGCCGACGCCGTGATGATGCGCCTGCAGCAGGCCATGGCCTTTGGCGACAACATGGGCTACCTGCCGCCGCACCACTACGACCAGATCTTCACCGCCCACGGCGTGATCATGATCTTCTTCGTGGCGATGCCGCTGGTCACAGGCCTGATGAACTACCTCGTGCCGCTGCAGATCGGTGCGCGCGACGTGTCGTTCCCGTTCCTGAACAACTTCAGCTTCTGGATGACCACCGCTGGCGCCGTGCTGGTGATGGTGTCCCTGTTCCTGGGTGAGTTCTCCACCTCCGGCTGGCTGGCACTGTCCAACCTGGGCTCACAAAGCGCCAGCACCGGGCTGGACTATTACATCTGGGCGCTGCAGATTGCCGGGGTGGGCACCACGCTCTCGGGCATCAACCTGATCGTCACCATCATCAAGATGCGGGCACCCGGCATGAACCTGATGAAGATGCCTGTCTTCACCTGGACTGCCCTGTGCACCAATGCGCTGATCGTGGCGTCCTTCCCTGTGCTGACGGCCGCGCTGGTTCTGATGTCGCTGGACCGCTACGTGGGCACCAACTTCTTCACTAACGAGCTGGGCGGCAACCCCATGCTCTACGTGAACCTGATCTGGATCTGGGGCCACCCTGAGGTGTACATCCTGGTGCTGCCCGCGTTCGGCGTGTTCTCCGAAGTGGTGGCCACCTTCTGCCGCAAACGCCTGTTCGGCTACACCTCCATGGTGTACGCCACGGTGTGTATCACCATCCTGTCGTACCTGGTGTGGCTGCACCACTTCTTCACGATGGGCTCGGGCGCGAGCGTGAACACCTTCTTCGGCATCACCACCATGATCATCTCCATCCCCACGGGGGCGAAGATCTTCAACTGGCTGTTCACCATGTACAAGGGCCGCATCCGCTTTGAGCTGCCCATGATGTGGACTGTGGCCTTCATGGTGACGTTCGCCATCGGCGGCATGACCGGCGTGCTGCTGGCCGTGCCCCCAGCCGACTTCGTGCTGCACAACAGCCTGTTCCTGATCGCCCACTTCCACAACGTGATCATTGGCGGCGTGGTGTTCGCGATGTTTGCCGGCATCAGCTACTGGTTCCCCAAGGCCTTCGGCTACAAGCTCGACCGCACCTGGGGCGTGCGCTCCTTCTGGCTGTGGGTCGTGGGCTTCTGGGTCGCGTTCACGCCGCTGTATGTTCTGGGCCTGATGGGCGTTACCCGCCGCGTCAGCCACTTTGAAGACCAATCCCTGCAGATCTGGTTCATCATCGCCGCCATCGGCGCAGGCCTGATCGCGGCCGGCATTGGCTGCTTCCTGATGCAACTGCTGGTCAGCTACCTCAAGCGCGACCAGTTGCGTGACGAGACCGGCGACCCCTGGGACGGCCGCACGCTGGAATGGGCCACATCGTCGCCTCCACCTGCCTACAACTTCGCCTTCACCCCCGTGGTGCACGAAATTGACGCCTGGTGGGACATGAAGAAGCACGGCTACCAGCGTCCGCTCACCGGCTTCCAGCCCATCCACATGCCTGCCAACACCGGCGCGGGTGTCGTGATCTCGGGCCTTTCGCTGGTGTTCGGCTTCGCACTGATCTGGCACATGTGGCTGCTGGCGGGCGCGTCGTTCGCGGCGCTGTTGCTGGCTTCCATCATCCACACGTTCAACTACAAACGTGACTTCTACATCCCGGCCTCCGAAGTGAAGGCCACCGAAGAAGCTCGCACACTCCAACTGGCCCGCCATGTCTGAACTTCGCCTTAACGCTGGCGCCGCCGCAGGCGCCCTGGCCCCACGCGAGTACCACCTCGCGCACGAGCCCCATCCCGAAAACGGCACCGCCCTGGGCTTCTGGCTGTACCTGATGAGCGACTGCCTCATCTTTGCCGCCCTGTTTGCCACCTATGGCGTGCTAGGCCGCAGCTACGCGGCAGGCCCCACCGGCGCGCAGCTGTTTGACCTGACGCTGGTGGCCATCAACACGGCCTTCCTGCTGCTGTCGTCCATCACCTTCGGCTTTGCCATGCTGCGCAAGCAGCAAAAGGATGTGAACGGCACCCTGCTGTGGCTGGCCATTACCGGGCTGTTCGGCCTGTGCTTCCTGGGTCTGGAGCTGTACGAGTTCTACCACCTGATCCACCAGGGCGCCACGCCCCAGCGCAGCGCCTTCCTGTCGGCCTTCTTCACGCTGGTGGGCACGCACGGGCTGCACGTCACCTTCGGTCTGATCTGGCTGGTGGTGCTGATGATTCAAATCAAGCAGCACGGCCTGATCCCCGAGAACAACCGTCGCCTCATGTGCCTGTCGATGTTCTGGCACTTTCTGGACGTGGTCTGGATCGGCGTTTTCACTTTTGTGTACCTGATGGGGGTGCTGTAAATGAGCGCACAACACACAACCCACGCAGCCCACGGCCACGGCGGGCATGACGACCACCACGACGACGGCCCGCACAGCACGCTGTCGGGGTACATGACGGGCTTCATCCTGTCCATCATCCTCACGGCCATTCCGTTCTGGCTGGTCATGGCCAAGGTGATTGCCGACCGCAACACCGCCGTGCTGGTACTGGGCGCCTTTGCCGTGGTGCAGATCGTGGTGCACATGGTGTACTTCCTGCACATGAACGGCAAGATCGAAGGCGGCTGGACCATGCTGTCCACCATCTTCACCGTGGTGTTCGTAGCCATCGCGATTGCGGGCACGCTGTGGGTCATGTTCCACATGAACGCGAACATGATGCCCGACCATCCGCAGATCGCCCCCGCCGGGCAGCAGGCTCCTGCCGCTGGCGGCGCACACCACGCGGCGCCCTGACGCGGGAGCTGGCCGTGGCACACGCTGCAGCGCTGCCCCGGCGTCCGCATTCCCCGCTGATTCTGGCGATGCTCACTGCGGTGGGCATCGCCCTTTTTCTGGGCTTTGTGGCGCTGGGCGCATGGCAGGTGCAACGCCTGTCCTGGAAGCTCGACCTCATCGAGCGCGTGGACCAGCGCCTGAAGGCCCCGCCCCAGCCCTTACCCCCGCCTGTGCAATGGCCTGAAGTGACGGCTGCGGCATATGAATACCAGCCCGTGCGCCTGCAAGGCCAGTGGCTGGCCGACAAGACCGTGCTCACCCAGGCCACCACAGCCCTCGGCGCCGGTTATTGGGTGCTGACCCCGCTGCAAACCAGCGAGGGCACCCAGGTGCTGGTCAACCGCGGGTTTGTGCCCCAGGACCAACGCGCGCGCTGGCAAGGCGGAGCAGGTGCCGATACATCTGCCAGCACACCCGCCACCGTGGTGGGCCTGCTGCGCATGAGCGAGCCCGGCGGCGGCTTTCTGCGCAGCAACGACCCTGCGCAGCAGCGCTGGCATTCGCGCGATGTAGCGGCCATTGCGCAGGCGCTGCAGCTGGCACGCCCGGCGCCTTTCTTTGTGGACGCGGGCCTGCCCTCGCTCAAAAGCCTCGCGTCAGCCGACCTGCCCCCGGCGCAAAGCGGCCCCTGGCCGCGTGAGGGGCTGACGGTGGTGCGCTTCTCCAACAGCCACCTGGTGTATGCGCTGACCTGGTTTGGATTGGCACTGATGGTGGTGGGGGCTGCGGTGGTTGTGGCACGCTACGAATCCAGGCTGCGTGCGGCCTATCGCAGCCACACCACCCATGAACCGCAGCACATTCTCTAAAGCCCTCCAGCAGCCCGTGAGCAAAGCCAGTTCGGCCAACACCTCGGCCGGGCTGCGCAACCTGCACCAGCTCATCCAGCTGCGCTGGATTGCCGTGGTGGGGCAGCTGCTCACCATCCAGGCCACCCATTACAGCCTGGGCCTGCCGCTGCCTTTGCAGGCCATGCTGTCCATCGTGGCGGGCATGGTGGTGTTCAACATTGCCAGCCTGCTGCGCTGGCGCACGCGCCGGGGCGTGCACGATGTGGAGCTGTTCATCGGCCTGCTGATCGACGTGGCCGCCCTCACCGCCCAGCTGTACCTGAGCGGCGGCATCGGTAACCCCTTCGTGTTCCTGTACCTGCTGCAGATTGCGGTGGGGGCCATGCTGCTGCGCGGCGGCTACATCTGGTCCATCGTGGTGGTGGCATCGGCCTGCGTGGTGCTGCTGGCGCAACACAGCCAGCCCCTGCCCCTGGCCACCAATGTGCGCGACGGCTGGGCCAGCCCCTACGTGCTGGGCCTGCTGGTGTGCTTCATGCTCAACGCCATTTTGGTGGTGGTGTTCATCACCCGCATCAGCCACAACCTGCGCCGGCGCGATGCGCGCCTGGCCGCCGTGCGCCAGCGGGCGGCAGAAGAAGAACACATCGTGCGCATGGGGCTGCTGGCATCGGGCGCTGCGCATGAACTGGGCACGCCGCTGGCCACCCTGGCCGTGATCCTGGGCGACTGGAAGCGCATCCCCGCGCTGACGCAGGACCCGGTGCTGCAGGAAGAAATTGCCGAGATGGAAGCCCAGGTCAAGCGCTGCAAGACCATCGTCAGCGGCATCCTGCTGTCTGCCGGCGAGGCGCGCGGCGAAGCGTCGAGCCAGACCACCGTGCGCCAGTTTCTCGACACCCTGGTGCAGAACTGGCGCGCCACGCGCTCGGTGGACACCTTCGTCTACGACAACCTGCTGGAAGGCGACAGCCCCATGGTGGCCGATGCCACGCTGGAGCAAATGGTTTTCAATGTGCTGGACAATGCCCGGGATGCATCGCCGCACTGGGTGCGCTTGCAGGCGCAGTGCGATGCCGATGCGTTGCGAATCGTGGTCACCGACCGGGGCCCCGGCTTTTCGGCCGCCGTGCTCCGCCACATCGGCACGCCCTACCAGTCCACCAAAGGGCGGCCGGGGGGCGGCCTGGGGCTGTTTCTGTCGATGAACGTGGCGCGCACCCTGGGCGGCAGCGTGGTGGCACGCAACCGCCCCGAAGGCGGCGCCGAAGTCACCATCACGCTTTCGCTGGCTGCCATCACCCTGCAAGACACCGACTCGGAAGACCATGGACACTGACCGCCAGCTGCTGATCGTGGAAGACGACGAAGCGTTTGCCCGCACGCTGGCGCGCTCGTTCGAGCGGCGCGGGTATCAGGTGCTGCACGCCGAGGGCATCGCCCGCATGGAAGAACTGCTGGCCGTGCACACGCCGCAGTACGCGGTGGTAGACCTCAAGCTCAAGGGCGAAGCCAACGGCCTGGCCTGCGTACGCGCCTTGCACGCGCACAGCCCGCAAATGCGCATCGTGGTGCTGACCGGCTTTGCCAGCATTGCCACGGCGGTGGAAGCCATCAAGCTCGGCGCGGGGCATTACCTGGCCAAGCCGTCCAACACCGACGACATCGAAGCCGCTTTTGCCCTGCAGGAAGGCAACACCGAGGTAGAGCTGACCAACCGCTCCAGCTCCATCAAGACCCTGGAATGGGAGCGCATCCACGAAGTGCTGGCCGAGAGCGACTTCAACATCTCTGAAGCCGCGCGCCGCCTGGGCATGCACCGTCGCACCCTCAGCCGCAAGCTGGGCAAACAGCGGGTGTAAGAAGCCGCTCAAAAGGCGCTGCGCACCCGGCCGCATCCCCACCTTTTTGAGCAAAACACCTTTACGCCCGCTGCGCCGCCTCAAGGCCCGGGGCGGGTGGCAACTCTCCTAAGATCCAGCCATCTGGCGCCAAAGCAGCGCCACCGCCCATCTGCCCCTGGAGAAGACATGTTCGATAGCGCCCTGTTGCTGGCTGCCGCGTTTGTGGCCGGTGCACTCAATGCTGTGGCCGGAGGCGGCAGCTTCCTCACCCTGCCCGCCCTGGTCTTCACCGGCGTGCCGCCCGTGGTGGCCAATGCCACCGGTACCGTGGCCCTGCTGCCCGGCTACATCGCCGGGGCCTGGGGCTTTCGCGAAGACACCGCGCCGCCACCGGGGCTGTCGATGCGGCTGCTGGTGGTGCTGTCGCTCATCGGCGGTGCGGCGGGCGCGGCGCTGCTGCTCATCACGCCGGATGCCACCTTCCGCCGCGTGGTGCCCTGGCTGCTGCTGGCGGCCACGGCGCTGTTCGCCTTCGGCCCGCAACTGCGCTCCATGCTGGCGGGCGGCAAGCCGTCTACCGCCAAGGCCACGGTGGGCGTGCTGGCGGTGGCGGCCTATGGCGGCTATTTCAACGGCGGGCTGGGCATCTTGCTGCTGGCCTTGTTCGGGCTGCTGGGGCAAACGCAGCTCAACGCCATGAACGGCTTGAAGAACTGGGTCTCGGCCCTGCTCACGGCCATTGCCGTGGTCATCTACGCCGCAGGCGGCGTGGTGCAGTGGCCCCAGGCGCTGATGATGATGGTGGCCGCCACCGCAGGCGGCTACGGCGGCGCGCGCGTGGCACGGCGCATTCCCGCCCCCTGGCTGCGTGGCGGCATCGTGGTCACGGGGCTGGTGATGGCCGGGCTGTTCTTCTGGCGGCAGTGAGCAGACTACAAGCCAAATCAGGCTCCAGCGCTTATCTGGCAAGCGCTGGCAGCTATCAAATTTGAAGTTCCATCAATCGCCCGCCTGGTCAGCGGGCGCGCTCGCATCTGGCGAGTGCACTTTGGCAAACGTCAAAATCACTTCACGGATCAGCTTGCGCTGCGGGGCGGGCAGCTGCAAAAACGCGTCAAACGTCTCACGCTCCAGGTAGCCCACGCCCTCTTGCCAGCGCTGGTGGTGCTCCCGCACCGACTTGCGCACCGTGCCGCCAAAGCGCAACACCTCCGGCTCGACCTTGAGCACCTGGGCCAACACGATCAATTTGTCTTGCGCCGGAATGGATTCACCGCGCAACCAACGCGACACGGCCTGAAATGTGACGGATCGCCCCCAATAGTTGGCATTGAACAAATTGAGCAGCACCGCCGGGCGCGGCTCCAGCCCCGCAGCGCGCATAGCCGCTTGCAGGCGTTCGGCAAATTCCAACTTCTGATCCATGCCGAAACGTTAAATTTCGGTTGAATTTGCATTGAACTCTTTGTTGTACTATTAATTCAATCGTTTGTTGTCTAAACGATTGAAAAAAGAAGCACTACCGCCCTTCGCAAGCCAAGGCAGTCACCTGTTTTCCCCGGAGAGTTCTCATGATTCGTTTCAGCAAATCCATCGCCGCTCTGGTCGCCAGCGGCATCCTGACCGCCTGCGCCACGGCGGGCAAAGATGTTGCATCCAGCTATGTATCACCCATGCAGTACGCCAACTACGACTGCGATCAACTGCGCGCAGAGTCCATGCGCATCAGCGGTCGCGTCAACCAACTCACTGGCCGGTTGGATGAAGCTGCCAGCAACGACAAAGCGATCGCTGGCGTCGGCATGATTCTTTTTTGGCCTGCGCTCTTCGCGCTGGGCGGCACCAAGCAGCAAGAGGCGGAACTGTCACGGCTGAAGGGTGAATACGACGCGATCGAGGCGACATCCACCACCAAGAAATGCGCAGCATGACGAAAAGAATCCCTCACTTGGTAGCCAGCACGGTGCTGCTGGCCTTGCTGGCAGGCTGCGCCACGCCCGCAGCGGTCAGCAACATGAGCGTCTACACCACCCAACGCACAGCGCCCGCCGCTTTGAAAAACGCCATTGCCGTAGCCGATGTAACAGGCGGCCGGGAAACCAATCCGCTGTGGGTTTCACAGGTGGCCAGCGACGCCTTCCGCAGCGCGCTGGAGGACTCTTTGGCAAACGCCGGTGTTTTCGAGCGCGTACTGTCTGCCAGCAAATACCGGCTGACGGCTGACCTGAACCAACTGGAACAGCCTGCTTTTGGTTTTGACATGACCGTGACGTCATCCATCAAATACACCGTCGTCGATACCAAAACCGGCAAAGAGGTGTACTCACGGCTGATCCGCGCACCGTTTACCGCTGGTTTTTCCGACTCGCCCTTGGGTGCCACTCGGGTGCGCCTTGCGACCGAGGGATCCATCAAAAAGAACATCGAGCTCCTCATCAATGACCTGCTCATGATGAAGACCGATTGATTGACAGAGCCACCGGGCAACACCGCCAACGATGCCGACGCGCTGCACATGGTGGATGTATTTGGCTTTGAAACCGAAATGGTGACCATGGTGGATGATGCTGCGTGAAGACTGGTGAATAAGTGTCAGCGCTTCACATCCCGATAGAAATTCTCGTGTGGTCCCAGCGCTTCCAGATAAACCAGCTGCACAGCGTCTTCGCGCGTGTAGCCCAACAGGTATAGCTGGCCGTTGCTGCGGAACTTGTGCACCCACAGTTGCGCCAGGTCGCCTTTTTTGCGCTCACCTACATCGGGGTCTTGCGCCACGGTGGCCACCGCCGCGTCGGTGTCGGCAATCAGCGTGGCGTTGGTCAGCTTCTTGTAGGTGCGGGCAAAGCGCCGGGTTTGGCGCACTTCCCAGCTCATGCGGGGCGCCCGGCGACGGTGCTGCGCGGCACGAAGGGCGTGGCGTCTTCGCGGGGCTCGGCCAGGCCCATCAGGCTTTCGGCAATGAAGGAGGCGGGCAGATCGGGGTTGTCCAGCGCGGCCCGGCCCACCTTGGCCCAGAACTCGACCTGCCCCTGCACAGTGCGAAATTCCGCCTTCGCGGCGGCGCGGGCAGCATCAACCAGGGCCTCGTCGATGCGAACAGAAATGGTGGACATTGCATTCCTTTCTTGAATTACCACAATTGTAGGCAGACCCGGATTGCCGCATGGCTTTGAACAACGAATTTCCCCTGGCCCTCTCCGCCGCCTTACCACCCGCACCAACGCGCTGGCGCTGGGGCTTGAACATGGCGCCGCCGAGCTGCTGCGGTGGTGGTGGTTTGGCGAAGACATGGTGGCGGCGCGCAGCAGGCTGAATTTTCATGCCAGGCAAAAGCAAGCCATCCTGAATGCCATCGTGGCGCACAAGGTGCTGGGTGCGGCCACGCTGCTGGCCTTGTACCAACATGTAGCGCCCGATGCGCTGCTGGCGGGGAACCGGCTGGCGGAGGTGTCGGCGGCCAAACACGCGCACCCCAAGTACTGCTTCAAGATGGCCACCGGCACGGGTAAAACCTGGGTATTGCAGGCGCTGTTGATCTGGCAGCTGCTGAACAAAAACGCCGCCCTGGCCGAGGGCGGGACGATGCGCGCTTTACCCGCCTGTTCATGGTGGTGACGCCGGGGCTGATTGCGTACGAGCGACTGTTGGACGCCTTTTGCGGGAAGCTGGTAGCGGACACCAGTTCGCGGGACTTCAGCACTTCCGATGTGTTCAAGTTTGCCGATCTGTTTATGCCCGAGGAGCACCGTGATGCGGTGTTTGCCTTTATACACGACAACCGCCACACCTTTGCCCGGCTGCGCTATGTGAAGGAAGACGGTTTGCCCGCGTTCTACTCGCCCGACTTTTTGGTGCGCACGGCGGGTGCGGTGTACCTGGCGGAGACCAAAGCCCAGCAGCAAACCGCGCACCCCAACGTGCAGCGCAAGCTCAAGGCCGCGCTGGCGTGGTGTGAGCGCATCAACGCCCTCACACCCGAGCAGCGCGGCGGCCCGCCATGGCATTACGTGCTGCTGGCGGAGAACGTGGTCTACGAGTGGCAGGCCAAGGGCGCGCGGCTGGCAGAGCTTCTGGACTATGCGCGACTGCGGCCTCTGGCGAATGCTTCGCTGCAAACCAGCCTTATTTAGCCAAATTGGCCTCTAGCGCTTATCCAACAAGCGCTAACAGCTATCAAATTGATACTAATTAACCGCTGGCGGCATTCGCAGCGGTATCGTTACCGGCCCATCGTTGACCAGGTGCACCTGCATATCGGCCGCAAACTGGCCGGTGGCCACCTCGGGGTGCAGCTTGCGGGCCTGGGCCACGGCGTAGTCGTACAGCCTGCGGCCCTCGTCAGGCGCTGCGGCCTGGGTGAAGCTGGGGCGGTTGCCGCCGGTGGTATCTGCCGCCAGGGTGAACTGGCTTACCAGCAGCAGGCCGCCACAGGCGCCCTGCCCGTCCAGATCCTGCACGCTGCGGTTCATCTTGCCCGCGTCGTCGCTGAAGATGCGCAGCTTGAGAATTTTGGCCAGCAGCTTGTCGGCCTCGGCTTCGGTGTCACCCCGCTCGGCGCACACCAGCACGAGTAAACCAGGGCCAATGGCGCCCACCACGGCACCGTCCACTTCCACGCGGGCTTGCCGCACCCGTTGCGATACAGCGATCAAGAAAAGCCTCTTTGTCCGTCAAGGTAGAGCGTGCGATTGTGCCGCCAGCGAGAAGGCGCCGCGGGCGGCATTCGCCCTCAACGGGCGCCAGCCGCCTGGGCTGCACGCTTTTCTTCATGGATCAGTGCCTGCAACGCCACCACACCGCAGCCCATGACCAGCGCCGTGACCACCAGAGCCCCGTGGTAACTGCCGCTGGCCGTGGCGATGTAGCCCGCCATGGCGGGCGCAATGATCTGGGCCACGCCGTAGCTGAGGGTCATCCGCGCCATGGCCTTGGCCGGGTTGGCCGGAAAGCAGCGCCCGATCAGGGTGAGCGTGAGGCTGACGATGCCCACAAAGGTGGCACCGAACAGCATGGCGCCGCCCACGTTGAACCAGGCGTTATCGGTGGCGATGGGCATGAGGACGGAAACCATCTGCAAGCCAAAAGCCATCATCAGCGCGCGGATCTGCCCCACCGCATCCGCCACGCGGTCCCACAGGAAGCACGACGGCGCTGCCGCCAGCCCCACAATCACCCACACCCACCCGCCCTTGTCGGCCAGCAATGGCAACTTGACCAAGATGGCCACCGTGTACGTGGCGCCCATGGCAAAGCCAAAGCCTGCGCAAAAGTAGGCGGCGATGAGCAACCACATCCAGCGCCGGGGCGGCGTGGTGGAAGTGGGCGCAGCCTGGGCGGCTGCAGGCTGCACAGTCACGGGGGGCGGCATCCAGAGCCATGCAGGCCCAAAAAAGACAATGCCCAGCAAGCCCAGGCCCAGCCACTGGCGGTCCCACGGCAAGCCCTGCACCAGCGCCGCCACCGCCACGCCAGAGACGGCGATGCCCAAGCCCAGCCCCACAAAATGTAGCCCTAGCTGCGGCCGGTGCCCCTGCCGAATCAGCCAGTTGAGCACCAGCCCCGACGCCAGCAGCAGCCCCGCCGTGCTGGAAAACCCCGCCACAAACCGCAGCACGGACCAGACGGGCACGCTGTCTGTCCAGCCCATCGCCGCCGTGCTGACCACGGCAATCACCAGACCGCAGCGGTAGATCAGGTACTTGCGCCCCAGGTCGTTGATAGAGGCTGCCAGCAAGGTGCCCGCCATGTAGCCGGCATAGTTGACGGTGGCCAGCCACCCCGCCGCCCAGTGCGTGAGGCCCGCCTGCTCGCGCATGATGGGCAGCATGGGCGTGTAGGCAAAGCGCGCCAGCCCCACCGTGAGGATGAGCGCACAAATGCCCGCCACGATGACACGCCAGCGTGCGGGTTGCTTGATCGCAAGAGGGGCGTGCATGTGGGCTCCACGGTTCAGGAGCAACGATGGTAGCGACCACCGGGCAGGGCAGCTGTCAACGCCACGACTGCGCCGGCCGCCAGAGATGTCAGCCGCGCTCGTCCTCGATCAGGCGCGCCTTCACGCTCTTGCCCTTGACGCGGCCACTGTTCAGGCGCGCCGCGGCCTGCGCGGCAATGGCCCGGTCCACCGCCACGTAGGTGGAGAAGTCGTTCACGTTGATCTTGCCCACCTGCTCGCGGGTGTAGCCCATGTCGCCCGTCAGCGCGCCCAGCACGTCACCGGCGCGGATTTTTTCCTTGCGCCCACCCACAATCTGGATGGTGGCCATGGGTGGCACCAGCGGGCCGTTGCCCGTGGGCTTCAAGTCAGCCAGAGGGAACCAGGTGGATTCGCGGCCTTGCAGCACCTCGATCTTGCCCACGTAGCCCATCTCATCCATGCTGGCCAGGTTCAGCGCCAGGCCCTGGGCATCGCCCCGGCCGGTGCGGCCAATGCGGTGGATGTGGACTTCGGGGTCGGGCGTCACGTCCACGTTGATGACGGCGGCCAGGTTGGCAATGTCCAGCCCGCGCGCGGCCACGTCGGTGGCCACCAGCACCGAGCAGCTGCGGTTGGCAAACTGCACCAGCACCTGGTCGCGCTCGCGCTGCTCCAGCTCGCCATACAGCGCCAGCGCGCTGAAGCCCTGGGCCTGCAGCACGCCCACCAGGTCGCGGCACTGCTGCTTGGTGTTGCAAAAGGCAATTGACGATTCAGGCCGGAAGTGGTTGAGCAACTGCGACACCACATGCAGGCGCTCGCTGTTCTTCACTTCGTACCAGCGCTGCTCGATCTTGCCTTCGGCATGCTGGGCCTGCACCGTGATCTGCACGGGCTGCTTCATGAACTGGGCGCTGAGCTTGGCTATTGCCAAGGGGTAGGTGGCCGAGAACAGCAGGGTTTGCCGCTCTTTGGGGCACTGGCGCGCCACCGTGACGATGTCGTCGAAGAAACCCATGTCCAGCATGCGGTCGGCTTCGTCCAGCACCAGGGTGTTGAGCGCTTCGAGCGTGAGGTGCTGGCGCTCCAGGTGGTCCATCACGCGGCCGGGTGTGCCCACCACGATGTGCGCGCCATGCTCCAGGCTCAGCATTTGTCCGCGCAGCGGCACGCCACCGCACAGGGTCACGACCTTGATGTTTTCTTCGGCCCGCGCCAGGCGGCGGATCTCGGCAGTCACCTGGTCGGCCAGTTCGCGCGTGGGGCACAGCACCAGGGCCTGCACGGCGAAGCGGCGGGGGTTGAGGTTGGCCAGCAGGGCCAGGGCAAACGCGGCGGTTTTGCCGCTGCCGGTGCTGGCCTGGGCGATGAGGTCTTTGCCCAGCAGCGCAGGGGGCAGGCTGGCCGCCTGGATCGGGGTCATCGTGGTGTAGCCCAGCTGCTGCAGGTTCGCCAACGTGGCAGGGCTCAGCGCCAGCGTGCTGAAGTCCGTGCTGGCTTGGTTTTCTTTGGAGGTCATGGGCCGGATTATCCGGCCCCCGCCCTGGCGGGCCTCAAAGCAGTACCAGCACCCCCACGAATGCCAGCGTGTGCGCCAGCACCCCCGGCGCCACCGCCAGCGCGTAAGCGCCGCCGCCGCTCACCCAGGCCACCACGCTTTTGCTCACTGCGTGCACCAGCAGCGCCGCCATCAGGGCGCGTTCCACGCCCACGGCCTCGGGCTCGGTGGGCAGGGCGTGCATCAGCACCGCCGCAGCGGCAGCGTGCACATCGGCCAGCGCGGCCAAAAGAGCGCCTGCCATCATCCCGGCGTTGCCCTGGGTGCGCTCCAGCCACGCCACGCCCACCTGGATGCCTGTGAGCAGCAGGGTGATCAACACCACGTCGCGCAGTTTGAACATGGGTGCATCGGCCTGCAGCGGCGCTTTGGCGGTGGACTGGTCGGCCGCACCCCACAGCAGCCACAAGCCCCAAATGGCGGCCACCCCGGCCCCAGCCAGCGCAGGCAGCGCCAGGTACGGCAGCCAATGCGGCTGAACCGTGGCCGCCACCACCAGCACATGCAGGGCCGTGGCCACACACGACAACACAGCCCCTGCGGCCTGCGTACGGGCGGGCGCCTTGCCGGCGCGCACATCCATGCCCAGGCTGGCAATCGTGGCCGTGCTGGAAACGAAGCCCGAAGCCAGGGCCGACAGCACGACGGCCTGGCGCGCCTGCATCAGCCGCCGCGCCACATGCGCCAGCGACTGGATCACCAGCAGCACGATCACCAGGCGGAACACCACCTGCGGGTTCAGCAAACCCTGCACCATGGGCTGGTTGGGCACCAGCGGGAACACCAGCAGCACCAGTGCCGCCAGCACCAGGCCGCTGCGCACCTCGCCTGGCTGCAGCCAGTGGCTCGAAAATTCGTGCAGCGGCGCCCGCAGTGCCAGCAACCCGGTCACCATCACCGCCAGGGCGGCGGCCAGCAGGCGGTCACTGGCGCACAGCACGCCAATCAGGTAGGCCAGCAGCAGGGCGATTTCGGTGGCAACGCCGGGATTCTCCGAGCGGTCGCGGGCATAGGCCACCACGCCCAGCGCGGCCACAAACGCGGCACCAGCCCCCAGCAGGGCCACCGAACCCGACAACGCCGCCGCCGCGCCCGTCAAACTTGCCAGCGTGAACGAGCGCACGCCTGCCAGAGCGCGGTGCGGCCCACTGCCCTTGCGGCGTTCGCGCTCAATGCCCATCAACAACCCACAGCCCAAAGCGCTGGCCAGCACGGCCAGCGCGGCATAAAAACCCTGCAAATCCTGCATGCCCGCTCCTGCACCCCACGGATGCCTCTCGCCATTCTGGCAGCGTGGGATGTCCTGCATAACCCTCGCGAGTCGGTGGTAGTGCGGATCGGGATAGGCTGCAAGGCGTCTTTTTGCAGCCAATAGCCGGGCTATTGGCAAGAAAAGCAACGCAGCGGACTGCCCGAGGCCGCGCTATCACGGACCGCAGGGAGTTATGCAGGACATCCCTTGCCACAACCTGTCACGAAAGCTTGTGGACAATAGCGCCATGGCCCCCACATCCTCTGCTTTCATCGCCCCCACCCGCCACACCACGGCCGAATCGGCTCTGGCCCAGGTGCACCACATCTACAACCACCAGATCGGGCTGCTGCGCGACAGCATGCAGCGCTTTGTCGCTGGCGAAACCCTGCCAGGCCACGTGCGCGCCTGCTACCCCTATGTGCGCATTCAGACGGACACCGTGGCCCGCGCCAAGCCCCACCCCGACGTGGCCCTGCTGGCCTATGGCTTCGTGGCCGGGCCCGGCCGGTTCGAGACCACGCTGACGCGCCCCGACCTGTACCACGCGTACTACCTGGAGCAATTCCAGCTGCTGCTGCAAAACCATGGCGTGGAGCTGGAAGTGGGCACCAGCCACCAGCCCATCCCGGTGCACTTCTCGTTCAGCGAACACGACCATGTGGAAGGCCAGATGAGCCAAGAGCGCCGCACCCTGATGCGCGACGTGTTCGACCTGCCCGACCTGGCCGCCATGGACGACGGCATTGCCAACGGCACCTGGGCGCCCAAGCCCGGCGAGGCGCAGCCCCTGTCGCTGTTCACCGCACCGCGCGTGGACTATTCACTGCACCGCCTGCGCCACTACACCGGCACCTCGCCGCGCGCATTCCAGAACTTTGTGCTGTTCACCAACTACCAGTTCTACATCGACGAATTTGTGCGCCTGGGCCATGAAGAAATGGCCAAGCCTGATAGCGAATACATCGCCTTCATCGAACCCGGCAACGTGGTGACGCGCCGTGTGGGGTTGAGCGCCGAGCCCGGCGACGAGCTGGGCGCCCCGCCCCCGCGCCTGCCGCAAATGCCCGCCTACCACCTGGTGCGGGCCGACCACAGCGGCATCACCATGGTCAACATCGGCGTGGGCCCGGCCAACGCCAAGAACATCACCGACCACATCGCCGTGCTGCGCCCGCACGCCTGGATCATGCTGGGCCACTGCGCGGGCCTGCGCAACAGCCAGCAACTAGGCGACTACGTGCTGGCCCACGGCTATGTGCGCGAAGACCACGTGCTGGACGAAGAACTGCCGCTGTGGGTGCCCATCCCCGCGCTGGCCGAGATTCAGCTCGCCCTTGAATCCGCCGTGGCAGGCGTGACTGGCGTGAGCGGTGCCGACCTCAAGCGCATCATGCGCACCGGCACCGTGGCCAGCACCGACAACCGCAATTGGGAGCTGCTGCCCGACAACCAGCCCCAGCGCCGCTTCAGCCAGAGCCGCGCCGTGGCGCTGGACATGGAAAGCGCCACCATCGCCGCCAACGGTTTCCGCTTCCGCGTGCCCTACGGCACCCTGCTGTGCGTAAGCGACAAGCCCCTGCACGGCGAAATCAAGCTGCCCGGCATGGCCAACCACTTCTACCGCGAGCGCGTGGACCAGCACCTGCGCATCGGCATCCGCGCCCTGGAAATGCTGCGAGCCGAAGGCATGGCCCGCCTGCACAGCCGCAAGCTGCGCAGCTTTGCGGAAGTCGCTTTCCAGTAAGCGCTGCACCGTTTCAAAGGCTGCGCACTCCACTACCGCCCCGCGCCCACGGTGCTGGGGTGGCGCCCCGCTGAGCAGCCCCACGCAAAACGCTATCTTTTCAATAGCTGCCAGCGCTTATCCAATAAGCGCTAGAGGCCTATTTCTCCGCAAGCCCTGAAGCAACGCAACCCCAATGCCGCCACAATGGCGGCATGAGCGAACTCTTTGCTGCCCAGAACCTGTACAAGCACTATGGCGACGCCACGGTGGTGAACGATGTGTCTTTTGCCATCGCCCCCGGCGAATGCCTTGGCGTCATCGGCCCCAACGGGGCGGGCAAGACCACCACCATCCGCATGTGCCTGGGCCTGACGGCGCCCGACAGCGGCAACGTGCTGTTCTACCCCGAGGGCGCGACCGAGCCGCTGTACATGCCGCGCGATGCGCTGGCCATCAAGGCGCAGCTGGGCGTGGTCACCCAGTTCGACACGCTGGATCCGGACTTCACCTGCGCTGAAAACCTGCGCGTGTTTGGCCGTTACTTCGGGCTCAAGGGCCGCACCATGGACGAGCGCGTGCCCCAGCTGCTGGAGTTTGCCGCGCTCACGCACAAAGCAGACGCCAAGCCGGGCGAACTCTCGGGCGGGATGAAGCGGCGCCTGTCACTGGCCCGCGCCCTCGTCAACCGCCCGCGCCTGCTGCTGCTGGACGAGCCCACCACCGGCCTGGACCCGCAGGCCCGCCACCTGATGTGGGAGCGCCTGCAACTGCTGCTGCAACAAGGCACTTCCATCTTGCTGACCACGCACTTCATGGACGAGGCCGAGCGCCTGTGCTCGCGCCTGCTGGTGCTGGACCACGGCAAGAAAATCGCCGAAGGCAAGCCGCGCGAGCTGATTGCAGAGCACCTGGAAAGCGATGTGGTCGAAGTCTTCGGCGTGGGCGCCGTGGCGCTGGCCGAGGACGCCCACCTGCGTGCCCTGGCCGCGCGCGTGGAGATCAGCGGCGAGACGGTGTTCTTCTACACCCAGAACGCGCAGCCCCTGTTGCAGGCGCTGGGCCAGCATGGCCACCTGCGCACGCTGCACCGCCCTGCGAACCTGGAGGACTTGTTCCTCAAGCTGACGGGACGGCAGATTCGGGAGTGAGGCGCCAGCGTGGCGTCAGGTGACTGCACACCCACCCACACTATCAAAAATGATAGCTACCAGCGCTTTCTGAATAAGCGCTAGCGGCCCATTTCACTTAAAAAACAGCCTCAAGCCTTGCGCGGCTTGACCTTGCCAGCCGCCAGCTTGGCGTTGCTGCGCGCTGTTTCCACATCCGCCGCACGCGCCAGGGCCACGCCCATGCGGCGCTTGGCGAAGCTCTCGGGCTTGCCGAACAGGCGCAGGTCGGTGCCGGGCACGCGCAGGGCTTCGTCTACGCCGTCAAACACAATGCCCTGGGCTTCCATGCCGCCATAGATCACGGCGCTGGCGCCGGGGTTGCGCAGGCTGGTGTCCACGGGCAGGCCCAGGATGGCGCGGGCGTGCAGTTCAAACTCGCTCTGGTGCTGGGTGCACAGCGTGACCAGACCCGTGTCGTGCGGGCGGGGGCTGACTTCGCTGAACCAGACCTGCTCGCCCTTGACGAAAAGCTCCACGCCAAACAGACCCTGGCCGCCCAGGCTGTCGGTCACGGCCTTGGCGATCTGGCGCGATTTTTCGAGCGCAGCGGGGTGCATGGGGTGGGGCTGCCAGCTTTCCACATAGTCGCCGCTCACCTGCACATGGCCGATGGGGTCGCAGAAGCTGGTGACGATCTGGCCATCGGCGCCGACCGAACGCACGGTGAGCTGGGTGATTTCGTAGTCAAAGTCGATAAAGCCTTCGACGATGATGCGGCCGTGGCTCACGCGGCCACCGGCCATGGCGTAGTCCCAAGCCTTCTTCACATCTTCCGGGCCGTCGATCTTGCTCTGGCCCTTGCCGGAGCTGCTCATCACGGGCTTGACGATGCAGGGGTAGCCCACCCCTTTCCCGTTCTCGCCATCAATCGCAGCCTGCAGCTCTTCGAGAGAGTTGCAGAACTTGTACGGGCTGGTGGGCAGGCCCAGCGTTTCGGCGGCCAGCACGCGGATGCCTTCGCGGTCCATGGTGAGGCGCGCGGCGCGGGCCGTGGGGATGACGCGCACCACACCGGCAGCTTCCAGCTCTTCGAGCATGGGGGTGGCAATGGCTTCGATCTCGGGCACCACCAGGTGGGGCTTCTCGGCATCGATCAGCGCCTTGAGCTGGGCCGGGTCGCTCATGGTGATGGTGCGCGCGTGGTGGGCCACTTGCTGGCCGGGGGCGTTGTCGTAGCGGTCTACCGCAATGGTTTCCACGCCCAGGCGTTGCAGCGCGATCAGCACTTCCTTGCCCAGCTCTCCCGAGCCCAGGAGCATGACTTTGGTGGCGTGGGGAGACAGGGGGGTTCCGAGGGTGGTCATGGGCGGGGCCTTCAAACGGTGATTGTGAAAACGAAGTCGGGACCATGCTGAACAGGGTCGGCCTGGATTTTGCCTGCTGCGCAAAGCCTGAGAACCTGCTGCGCCTCTCGCAGCAGCGCATCCACAGGCTCTGCCGCACGCCGCACAATAGCCCCATGAATACCACGCCCAGCGCCTTGCGCCCCCGCCCGCCCGCACCGGCTTCGGTCTGGCGCCCGCCTGCGTTGTCGGCCCGCTGGTGGCCGGTGTTTTTGCGCAACCTGCTGGTGTGGCGCAAGCTGGCCATTCCCAGCCTGGTGGGCAACATTGCCGAGCCGCTGATGTGGCTGGTGGCCTTTGGCTACGGCATGGGCGCGCTGGTGGGGCAGGTGAGCGTGGGCGGCGCGGGTGGCGATGCCAAGGTGCCCTACATCCTGTTTTTGGCCAGCGGCTCGATCTGCATGAGCGCAATGAACGCGGCCAGCTTCGAGGCGCTGTACTCGGCCTTCTCGCGCATGCATGTGCAAAAGACCTGGGACGGCATCATGAACGCGCCGGTGAGCCTGGACGACGTGGTGCTGGCCGAAATGCTGTGGGCGGCGTTCAAGGCGCTTTTCACCGTGACGGCCATCCTGGGTGTGATGCTGGCCCTGGGCATCAGCCACAGCCCCAAGTTGCTGGTGGCGTGGCCGGTGCTGCTGGGCGTGGGCATCATGTTTTCCAGCATTGCCCTCATCTTCAATGCGCTGGCCAAGGGGTATGACTTTTTCACGTACTACTTCACGCTGGTGCTCACGCCCATGATGTTCTTGTCGGGCGTGTTTTTCCCACGCGAGCAATTGCCACCGCTGGTGCGCGCGATCTCGGACTGGCTGCCGCTGACCAACGCAGTGGAGCTGGTGCGCCCGCTGTTCATGGACCAGTGGCCGCAACAGCCGCTGCGCCACGCCGTTGTGCTGGCAGCCACCACGGTGGTGGCCTTCTGGCTGGCACTGGCGCTGACGCGGCGGCGCTTTCGCGGCTGAAGCGGCCCAAGAGCCTCAGGCGGCGCTGGCGCGCAGCAAGTCCACCGCCTTTTCGGCCACCATCACCGTGGGGGCGTTGGTGTTGCCGCTGGTGATGCGGGGCATGACGGAGGCGTCCACCACCCGCAGCCCCTGCACGCCGTGCACACGCAGCTGCGCATCCACCACGTCCATGGGCCCAGGGCCCATGCGGCAGCTGCCCACGGGGTGGTAGATGGAGTCGGCATGGCTGCGGATGAACTGGGCAATCTCGGCATCCGTCTGCGCACTTGCAGACACGGGCAGCTCCTTGCCGCCCAGGTCGGCCAGGGCCGGTTGCGACAGGATGGCGCGCATGCGGCGCACCCCGCGCACCATGCGCTGCAGGTCGTCCTCATCGGCCAGGAAGTTCGGGTCTACCAGCGGCAGGGCCATGGGGTCCGCACTGGCCAGGGCCACCCGCCCCCGGCTGCGCGGCTGCAGCAGGCACACATGCGATGAATAGCCGTGGCCCAGCGCGGTTTTGCGGCCATGGTCCACCAGCTTGCCGATGACGAAGTGCAGTTGCAGATCGGGTGCCGACTCGGCCGCGCTGCTGCGGATGAAGCCACCCGCCTCTGCGTAGTTGGTGGTGAGCATGCCGGTGCGGGCGCGGCGCCAGTCCATCACACCGCGCGCAATGCGCACCGCCGCCACGGCCGACACGCCGAACAGGTCCTTGAGGTGTGGCGCGTCATACAGCAGCACCACGTCGGGGTGGTCGTGCAGGTGCTCGCCCACGCCAGGCAAATCGTGCACCACCGCAATGCCGTGCTGCTGCAACTGCGCGCCGGGGCCAATGCCTGAGAGCATCAGCAGCTGGGGCGACAGCAGCGCCCCGGCGCTGAGCAGCACTTCGCGCGCGGCCCGCACTTCCTTCAGCTGCCCACCCTGGCGGTATTGCACGCCCACCGCACGGCGGCCCTCCATCAGCACCCGCGTGGCCTGCGCGCCGGTGATGACCTGCAGGTTAGGCCGGCCCAGGTGCGGCGTGAGGTAGCCCTTGGCGGTGCTGTGGCGTTCCCCATTCTTGTGGGTGACCTGGTACAGGCCCACGCCTTCCTGGTCTGGCCCGTTGAAGTCCAGGTTGTGCGGGTAGCCCGCCTGCACCCCGGCGTGCACAAAGCTCTGGCTCACGCGGTGCGGCGAGCGCAGGTCGGCCACGTTGAAGGGCCCGCCCTGCCCGTGCAGGGGGCCGCGGATGCTTTCGTTGTGCTCGGCCCGCACAAAGTAGGGCAGCACATCGGCCCAGCCCCAGCCGGGGTTGCCTTGGGCGGCCCAGTGGTCGTAGTCGGCCGGTTGGCCACGCACGTAAATCATGGCGTTGACCGAGCTGCTGCCGCCCAGCACCTTGCCCCGGGGCTGGTAGCCGCGCCGGCCGTTGAGCCCCGGTTGCGGCACCGTGCTCTGGCGCCAGCTGTTCAGCTCCAGCCGCGCCATGGCGGCCAGCCCTGCGGGGCAGTGGATCAGCACGCTGCGGTCGGCCGGCCCGGCTTCCAGCAGGCACACCCGCACGGCGGGGTCCTCCGTCAAACGCGCTGCCAGCACGGCCCCTGCCGAGCCCCCGCCCACCACGATGTAGTCGAACATGTTTGTGTCTTCCCCCGGCCAAGCACAGTGGCCGCCCCCAAGATAACCGAACGGCCGTGCTTTTTACTCAGGAACTTTCCCGGGGTTCCAACGGCCCGCACCACCGCGTCCCTTACCATGCAGGCGTCTGTTTCACTTGGAAGAAAGCTCTTTTTATGACGATTCAAACGGTTGGCATCATCGGCGCAGGCACCATGGGCAACGGCATTGCACAGGCCTGTGCGGTGTCGGGCATCAGTGTGGTGATGGTGGATATTTCGGACGCGGCCGTGCAAAAGGGCCTGGCCACGGTGGCGGGCAACCTGGATCGCCTGATCAAGAAGGAAAAGATCACCGCTGCCGACAAGGATGCGGCCCTGGCGCGCATCAAGACATCGACCAGCTACGACGACCTGAAGGCCGCGCAACTGGTCATCGAAGCCGCCACCGAGAACTACGAACTCAAGCTCAAGATCTTGAAGCAGGTGGACGCCATCGTGGCGCCTGAAGTGATCGTGGCGTCGAACACCTCGTCCATCTCCATCACCAAGCTGGCTGCCGCCACCAGCCGCGCCGACCGCTTCATCGGCATGCACTTCTTCAATCCCGTTCCGATGATGGCGCTGGTGGAGATCATTCGCGGTCTGCAGACTTCAGACGCCACACACGACGCCGTGAAGGCCCTGGCCGAGGCCCTGGGCAAGAGCCCCATCACCGTGAAGAACGCGCCTGGCTTTGTGGTCAACCGCATTCTGGTGCCCATGATCAACGAAGCCTTCTTCGTGCTGGCCGAAGGCCTGGCCACCCCCGAGGACATCGATGCCGGCATGAAGCTGGGCTGCAACCAGCCGATTGGCCCGCTGGCGCTGGCCGACATGATTGGCCTGGACGTGTGCCTGGCCGTGATGGATGTGTACCTGACCGAGTTTGGCGACAGCAAGTACCGCCCCTGCCCGCTGCTCAAGGAAATGGTGGCCGCAGGCCGCCTGGGCCGCAAGACGGGCCAGGGCGTTTACACGTACTGAGCGGCGCCCTCGCGCCCCTTCCCCCACGCGCAGCGCAACCGTGCTGCGCCCCTTGGCGGCCTGCGGGCCGCCATTTTTTTGGGCGCGGCACCGATGTAGCCCTTGGAATATTTAGACGAAAACAGCCTCTAGCGCTTTCACAGCAAGCGCCATTAGCTACGTTTTTCATAGCATTTAGAGCTCCATTCGGAAGCAGTGGCAATCCCATGCCCGCAGCGCAGGCATTCACCAATTAAATTGCACACAATTTAATTGAACACAACAATTCAACCCATGCCCCGCACGCCCACCTCCGAAAACAGCCCCAGCCCCGCCGCCTTGCGGCTGGACAACCAGGTCTGCTTTGCGCTGTATTCCGCATCGCTGGCCATGACCAAGCTGTACAAGCCCCTGCTGGACGACATCGGGCTGACCTACCCGCAGTACCTGGTCATGCTGGTGCTGTGGGAGCAGGACGGCATCACCGTCTCGGAACTGGGCGAGCGCCTGTACCTGGACTCGGGCACGCTCACCCCGCTGCTCAAGCGGCTGGAAGCCAGCGGCCACATCCGCCGCACCCGCGATGCGCAGGACGAGCGCCGGGTGCGCATCGCCCTCACGCCCCAAGGGCTGGGCCTGCGCAACCAGGCCGAGCGCATTCCGCACTGCGTGCTGGAAAGCAGCCAGTGCACCCTGCCCGAGCTGGTGGCGCTGACCAGCCAGCTCAAAACCCTGCGCGAGCGGCTCAGCCAGCGCTGAGCCGCCTGCCTACGTTGCTCCTGCATCACTGATTCTCACCACCGTCCCGCGCTGCGGGCATCACCTCAAAGGAAGACACCATGGCCAAGCTCGACCAAGTTCTCTACACCGCCAACGCCCACACCACTGGCGGCCGCGACGGCGCATCGCGCACCGATGACGGCCGTCTGGACGTGAAGCTCTCGCCCCCCGGCACCGCAGGCACCGGCACCAACCCCGAGCAACTGTTTGCTGCGGGCTACTCCGCCTGCTTCATCGGCGCCATGAAGGCCGTGGCCGGCATGCAAAAGATCAGCCTGCCTGCTGACCTCTCGATCGACGCCAGCGTGGACCTGGGCAAGGTCGGCCAGGGCTACGGCATCGCCGCCCGCCTGGCCGTGAGCCTGCCCGGCATGGACCGCGCCGCCGCCCAGGCCCTGGTGGACGCAGCTCACCAGGTCTGCCCCTACTCCAACGCCACCCGCGGCAACATCGACGTGACCATCACGCTGGTGTAACGCCCCGGGCTCTGCCCACCCCACACCGCCGGTGCCCCCGCCCAGGGAGCACCGGCGGTGTGCTTTTTGGGGTGCCCCCGGAGAAAACCGTAGACGGCGCCCCTTCGCCCTGGGGCATGATGCAGCCATGGGGAGAACACCATGAAACTGGCCCTTTTGTCAGACATCCACTCCAACCGCCAGGCGCTGGACGCCTGCCTGCAGCACGCCCGCGCGCATGGCGCCGATCACTTTGCCCTGCTGGGCGACCTGGTGGGCTATGGCGCCGACCCGGCCTACGTGGTGCAGCAGGCCATGGACTTGGTCGCTGCCGGTTACACGGTGATTGGCGGCAACCACGACGCCTTTGCCGTGCAGCCCCCCGCAGGAACCGACAAGGGCGCCCACAGCATGGCCGCACAGGGCGCGCTGTGGACACACGAACAACTCAGCCCCGAGCAGCGCAGCTTTTTGGCCCATTTGCCCCTCACCGCCCAGGTGGGCGGGGTGCTGCTGGTACACGCCAGCGCCGAAGCGCCCGAAAACTGGCGCTATGTAGACAACGAAATCGTGGCCGCCGAATGCCTGGAAGCCGCCACCAAGCACCCGGGCGTGAAGCATGTCTTTTGCGGCCATGTGCACCAGCAAACGCTGTACTACCGGGGCACCGGGCGGGGGCTGATGCGCTTCACCCCCACGGCCGGGGTGCCGGTGCCGGTGCCGCCCCACCGGCAGTGGGTGGGCACGGTGGGCTCGGTTGGCCAGCCGCGTGACGGCGACCCGCGCGCCATGTACGCGCTGCTGGACACCGACCACTGGCATCTGCGCTTTGAGCGGGTGCCCTATGCCGTAGCCGATGCAGCGGCCGCCATCCTCGCTACTGGCGGCGCCTTGCCCGCAAGCTTTGCGCACCGCCTGGAGGTAGGCCGATGAAACTGCTGGAACCCGGCGCCGTGGTGGACGGCTTTGTGGTGCGCGAATGCATCCACGCAGGGGGCATGGCCCATATCTACCGGGTGGAATACGCCAGCGGCGCGCCCGACCCTGGCTTTCCCATGGCCATGAAGATCCCGCGCATGACCGCGGGCGACGGGGCCGAGAACATCGTGGGCTTTGAGGTGGAGCTGCAAATACTGCCCGCACTCACCGGGCCACACGTGCCGCGCTTTGTGGCCGCTGGCGACCTGCACCGGCTGCCCTACATCACCATGGAATACCTGCAGGGCCACACCCTGCAGCACTGGCTGGACGCGAGCGAGCGGCCCGACGAAGAACTCATCGCCCGCCTGGGCACCGCCCTGGCCCACGCGGTGCACAGCCTGCACCAGCAAAACGCCTGCCACCTCGACCTCAAGCCCGGCAACGTGCTCTTCACGCACGAGAACCATGCCGTGCTGCTGGACTTTGGCCTGTCGTGGCACGCGCACTTCCCCGACCTGCTGGCCGAAGAGCAGCGCAAGGCCGTGGGCTCGCCCGCGTGGATGGCACCCGAACAAGTGGTGGGCGTGCGGGGCGACCCGCGCAGCGACATCTTCGCCATTGGCGTGATGCTGTACGAGCTGGCCACGGGCGAGCTGCCGTTTGGCGCCCCCACCACCACGGGCGGTCTGCGCCAGCGCCTGTGGATGGCCCCCGCCCCGCCGCGCAAGCACCGGCCCGACCTGGCCCCGTGGCTGCAGGAAATCATCCTGCGCTGCCTGGAGCCCGAAGCCGCGCGCCGCTACCCCTCGGCCGCCCACCTGGCCCTGGACCTGGCCCACCCCACCCAGGTGCGCATCACCGAGCGAGGGCACCGCACCCAGGGCACGCCGTTTCGCACTCACTTCAAGCGCTGGCTGCGGGCGGCGGGCATGCACTACCAGCCCAGCCCGCTGCCCTCGCGGCAGATTGAAGAGACCCCCATCGTCATGGTGGCGGTGCCGCACAGCGATGTGACGGACGCCACGCTGTACTCGCTGCGCGAAGCGGTGGCGCGCTCACTGGGCATCCGGCCGGGGGCGCGGCTGGCCTGCGTCACGGTGCTGTCGCCCTCGGCCAGCAGCACCAGCGACAGCACCCGCAGCGAAACCGCCCTGCACCGCCTGCACCACGCCCGCCTGCGCCAGTGGGCGCAACCGCTGGACCTGACCGAGCACCCGGTGAGCTACCACGTACTCGAATCCAGCGACGTGGCCCATGCCCTGGTGCGCTACGCCGAGGGCAACCACGTCAACATGATGATCCTGGGCGCCGCCACCCACGGGCTGCAAACCCAGCGCTTCATTGCCACCGTGCCCATGCGCGTGGCGCGCGACGCGCCCTGCACCGTCATCCTCGTCAAACAGTCGCTGCCGTTTGCGCGCCTGGCGGGTGCCAGCTGAGCACCGGTTCCAAGAACGGGGCTGGCCGCGCTGTGGCCTGTCGCCAACGCGGCGCCCGGCACTTGAGCCGGCGCCGCCTTTGCCTTAGCGTGCGGGCATGAGCACCACCACCCTTCTCGTGCGCCAGAACCAGCTGGCCGACACCGCTGTGCGCACCACAGCTGATTCAGCGCTGCAAGACGGCGAGATCCGCGTCCAGGTGGACCGGTTCGCCCTCACCAGCAACAACATCACCTACGCGGCCATGGGCGAGATGCTGCAGTACTGGCAGTTCTTCCCCTCGGGTGAAGCGGGCTGGGGGATCATTCCGGTGTGGGGCTTTGGCACGGTGCAAGAGTCGCGGCACCCGGACATACCGGTGGGCGAACACCTGTATGGCTACTGGCCCATGGCCACCCATGCCGTGCTGGCCCCGCACCGCGTGAGCAACACCGGTTTCAGCGATGGCGCACCGCACCGCGCGGGGCTGCATGCGGTCTACAACCACTACCTGCGCACGAACACCGACCCGTTCTACCAGCCCTTCAATGAAGACATCCAGGCCCTGCTGCGGCCGCTGTTCATCACTTCGTGGCTCATTGATGACTTTCTGGCCGACCAGCAGTTCTTTGGCGCCAGCACCGTGCTGCTGTCCAGCGCATCCAGCAAGACGGCCTACGGCACGGCATTTGAGCTGGCCAAGCGCCCAGGCATCCAGGTGGTGGGGCTTACCTCTGCCACCAACCGCGCGTTTTGCGAAAGCCTGGGCTGCTACCACCGGGTGCTGGCCTACGAAGAACTGGAACAGCTGCCCGCCCAACCGGCCAGCGTGTACGTGGACTTTGCCGGCAGCGTGGCGCTGCGCGAGCGCATCCACCGGCATTTGACAGGGCTTGCCTACAGCTGCGCCGTGGGTGCCAGCCATGTACAAGACCTGGGCGGCGCAGGCAACCTGCCCGGCCCCCGCCCCACCATGTTCTTTGCCCCGGCACAGGTCAAAAAGCGCAACGCTGACTGGGGCGCCCAGGGCCTGAACGACCGGCTGGTGCAGGCCTGGCAACAGTTCAGCACCGCAGTACAGGCACCGCCACAGCCCTGGCTGGTGGTGCAGCACCACCAAGGCAGTGCCGCGACGCAGGCGGTGTACCTGCAAGTGCTGGGCGGCCAGGGCAGCCCGCGTATTGGGCATATGGCCAGTCTGCTGGCGTAATCACCCGATTGAGTGCCTGTTTCAGGCAGGCAGCGACGACAATCTCTGCATGCACGCCCACAACGACACTGCGACGAACACCGCCGCCAACGCCCAACACCCTTTTGCCGCCCTGACGCCCGACGTGGTGCTGGACGCACTGGCCAGCGTGGGGCTGTACGGTGACGGGCGACTGATGGCGCTGTCGTCGTACGAAAACCGGGTGTACCAGGTCACGCTGGAAGACGGCCAGCGCGTGGTGGCCAAGTTTTACCGCCCCGAGCGATGGAGCCAGGCCCAGATTCTGGAAGAACACGCCTTTGCCGCCGAACTGACCGCCGCCGAGGTGCCCGCCATAGGCCCACTGGTGCTGGGCGGCACCACGCTGCACACGCATGGCGGTTTTTCCTTCTCGGTCAGCCCCTGGCGCGGCGGGCGCGGGCCCGAGCTGGACGATTTTGAGGTGCTGGAGTGGATTGGCCGCTTTCTGGCGCGCATCCACACCGTGGGGGCGGCGCAGCCTTTTGCGCACCGCCCGGCGCTCACCGTGCAGACCTTTGGTGCTGACTCGCGCGACTGGCTGCTGGCCCACGAGATCATTCCGCTGGACATGCAATCGGCCTGGCAAGGCGCCTGCGAGAACGCTCTTAAATTGATAGCTAGCAGCGCTTTATCCACGGGCGATGGAGGCCAATTTGGCTTAAACCAGGCGCGCCAGATCCGCCTGCACGGCGACTGCCACCCCGGCAACATCCTCTGGACGCCTACCGACCAGCCCGGCGGCGGTCCCCATTTTGTGGACCTGGACGACGCCCGCATGGGCCCTGCCGTGCAGGACTTGTGGATGCTGCTGTCGGGCGACCGCAGCCAGCGCACCCAGCAGCTCAGCGCGCTGCTGGAAGGCTACGAGCAATTTCGCAGCTTTGACCGCCGCGAGCTGGCGCTCATCGAGCCCCTGCGCACGCTGCGCCTCATCCACTACAGCGCATGGCTCGCGCGGCGCTGGCAAGACCCGGTGTTTCCCGTCAATTTCCCCTGGTTTGGCAGCAGCGACTACTGGCGCGGCCAGGTGGACATGCTGCACGAGCAAATCGAAGCCATGGGCGAAGAGCCGCTTTACGCCTGAAGACACCCGAAAGAGGGAATGGAACTGCGCATGTGATCTCAAAATATTTGCCATATATGGCAAATATGATTGTTAACTTTTAACAAAGCGCTTACAATAACGCACAAATGATACTTCGGTGGCGCGATTGTTGACTTCGTTTTTCAACGAGTGCAAACGATTGTCAGAAATTCGACCAGGCGTCGGTTCTGAGGCAACATCAGAAGGTTTTCTTTGACCCCTCCAAAGTGCGCCCCAGCGCTGTGACCACGCCATGCGAATAGCCGCCCTCGACGACGATCCGATCCTGCTGGAGCTGATCAAAGCCACCACCGAGCAACATGGCCACGTCTGCCACACCTACCTGACAGGCACCCAGCTGCTGCAGGACATCCGGCACGAGACCTTCGATTTGCTCATCGTGGACTGGCACCTGCCCGACATGGAAGGCCCCGAGGTGGTCTCCGCCGTGCGCCAGACGACAGGGCGGCACCTGCCCATCCTGTTCGTCACCCGCCGCCGCGAAGAGCAAGACGTGATCGAAGCCCTGTCCTGCGGCGCCGACGACTTCATGACCAAGCCCCTGCGCATGGGTGAGCTGGTGGCCCGCACCACTGCCTTGCTGCGCCGCGCGTACCCCCAGGCCATGAGCGACAACCTGGTGTTCGGCCCCTACCGGTTCGACCCCGAAAAGCGTTCGCTGTGGCTGCGCGACCAGCCCGTGGAGCTCAAGAACCGCGAATACGAACTGGCCCTGTTCATGTTCCGCAACGCAGGCCGCCTGCTCTCGCGCGCCCACCTGCGTGAAGTGGTGTGGGGCGAAACCAGCGAAGCACCTTCACGCTCGCTGGACACCCACATGTCGCGCCTGCGCACCAAGCTGGAACTAACCCCTGCCAACGGTTACGTGGTGGGCGCCATCTACGGCATGGGCTACCGCCTGGACGCCGTGGACGCCAACGCGACACCGCCCGCAGGTCAGGACGGATCGGCAGCCGATGGCGAGGCCGGCGCCGAGGGCTTCCAGGCAGGCACCACCACCTTGGCCACGAACTGACGGTCTAGCCACAGCCACACCAGAATGGGCGCCAGCGTGGGCACCACCAAAGAGCCCACCTGGTAGCCGTACATCACAGAAAACCGAAACTGTGACCTCGTGAGTGAGCTTGCCATGTGGCAGGGCTCACCGCCGCTGCGGGTATCGTAAGCTGCACGAGTGTGAACGAAGGCAGCCACCTTTGGCCAGTTCGCGTGAACGCACACAGCCATGCTGTGCGTGCCTTGGACTGGAGACGGCACACGCAACTGTCTGGCCAGACTCCGCTTCGAACCGCTTTCACCCATGCCCCGCGAATCGCTCTTCTCCAACCTCTCCCTGGCGGGCAAGATCACCTTGCTGGTGGGGCTGATGGGCGTGGTGTCGATGGCCATCATCGGCTACGCCATGGTGCACATGCGCCAGATGGACGAGCAGTACCGCACGCTGATCTCCTTGGAGTCCGAGTTGGCGCAGAGCTTTGGCCGCACGGGCGTGCTGCTGGGCGAATCCCAGCGGATAGTGCATGCCGCGCACAGCGCGTCCCAGGGCGCCGCCGCCCCCTTGGCGGCCGAAGCCTCGCAGCGGCTGCGCACCCTGCAGCGCGAGTTCGAGACGGAGCTCAACGACATTGCCAAGGACATCCCGCACCAGGGCCGCGAACTGATGGGTTTGCGCTCGCGCTCGCAGAAGGTGTTTGATGCAGGCGATCAGGTGCTGGATGCGGCCACCAAAGGGTACAAGGAGGCGGCGACCACCTTGCTGTACCAGGCGTTTGAGCCAGCCCTGCTGGAACTGAAGCAAGACCTCGACGCCTTTCGCAACCGCTAGCACGGCGAATTTTCAGCGCTCATGAACGAGCAAAATCTGGCGACGGAAAAAACCCTGTGGCGCATTGCCGCGGCTGTGGCTGCGGCGCTGGCGGGGGTTCTGGTGCTGTCGGCCTATGTGGCGTTGACGCAGATTTCACGCCCTGTGAGCCAGCTGGCGCGCATCATGCAGCGGCTCACAGAGCACCAATACGACGATGTGATTCCGGCCACAGACCGGCGCGACGAGGTGGGCACCATGGCCCGTGCGTTGCAGGTCTTCAAGAACACGATGGAGGGCGCGGACCAGCTCACGGCGCAAGTGCAGCGCAGCGAGGAGGCGCGCAGGCTTTCGGAACAGTTGATGGACCTGACCAGCGCAATTCCTGGCGTGGTGTTTCAACTCCATCTGCAGGCCAACGGCAAATGCCGGTTTCTGTTAGTGAGCGACAAGGCCGGTGCGATGCCTGGGCTGCGGGTACTGGCGCTGCTGCGCAGCGGCGGGCCGGTGGGCGAGGCCTATGCCGTGCCTCGGCCAGTGCGCCAGCGCATCCAGACCGCGTTCATGGAACGGCTGCGCAACCCTGAGCCGCTGGACTTTGACACCGAGGTGCAGCACGAGGGCGCATCGCGCTGGCTGCAAACCTCTGCCACCGCGCGGCGGCTGGCGGATGGCAGCGTGCTGTTTCACGGCGTGTGGATGGACGTGACCGAGCAAAAGAGCCAGACACACGCCATGGCCACTGCCAAAGAGGCGGCAGAACGGGCTGCGCAGGAACGCGCCCGTTTCATCGCCGTGATGAGCCATGAAATCCGCACGCCGCTCAACGCCGTTCTGGGCATGGCACAGCTGACGTTGAAGGACGAGCTGCCCGCGCAGCAGCGCGAGCGCGTGGAGCAGATCCGACGGGCCAGCCGCCACCTGCTGGGCATCCTCACCGACGTCCTGGATTTTTCGAAGATCGACGGCGGCCACCTGCAGCTGGAGCACAAGCCGTTTTCGCTGTCGTCGATCATGGGCACCCTGGCCGATCTGCTCAGCCCCAAGGCGCTGGCCAACTCGCTGCAGCTGCGCATGGAGGTCGACGATAACGTGCCCGAGCATTGCGTGGGCGATGCCCAACGGCTCTCGCAGATTCTCATCAACTACGTGCACAACGCCATCAAGTTCACCCACCAGGGCGAGGTGGTGGTGCGCCTGCGCGTGGTCGAGCAAGACGGGTACCACCTGCTGCTGCGCAGCGAAGTGCAAGACACCGGCATTGGCATGACGGCGCAGCAGATGGAAGGCTTGTTCGAAGCCTTCCGCCAGGCTGACAGCTCCATCACCCGCCGCTTTGGCGGCACCGGCCTGGGGCTGGTGATTGCCCGCCAGCTGGCGCAGGCCATGGGCGGAGAGACGGGCGTGCACAGCGAACCGGGCCGTGGCAGCACCTTCTGGTTCACGGCGCGCCTGCAACGCGCCCCCGCCAAAGACTGGGCGCACGAGGGACTGGAACAACCCCTGAGCCCCCCAGCCTTGGGCGTGGGCCAGACCGCAGGGCTGCGTGTGCTGGTGGTGGACGACAACGAGGTGAACCTGCAGGTCGCCCAGGGGCTGCTGGAAGCCGGTGGCCTCCAGGTGGACCGGGCACGCAACGGTGCCGAAGCCGTGGACCAGCTGACCCGCGCAGCCGACCACACCTACGCCGCTGTGCTGATGGACATGCAGATGCCCGTCATGGATGGCCTGAGCGCCACGCGTGCCCTGCGCGCCCTGCCCCGTTTTGAAGCGCTGCCCATCATCGCCATGACGGCCAACGCCGCCCCGGCCGACATGGAGCGAACCCGCGTTTGTGGCATGAACGACCACATTGCCAAGCCGCTGCTGGAGGCGCCGCTGTGGCAGACGCTGTCGCGCTGGCTGGCACGTTCGGCGAGCGCATTACCGGCCCATCACGCTGCGGGCACCGTACCGCCCCCACCAGCCCCGGAACCCAGCCCGACCAGCCCGACCAGCGCAGAAGCCGCTGCAGCGCGGGCACCAGTATTCGACGTGGCGCTGCTGCAGGATTTGCAGGAGTCCATCACCACGGCACGGCTGCTGCCGCTGATTGCACAATTTGTTCAGGACTGCGAACGGCGCGTCGCACGCATCACCGAAGCCGCCCAGGCCCGCCAATGGGAAGCCCTGCGCCGCCAAGCGCATGACCTGGGTGGCACGGCAGGCAGCTTCGGCTTGTCCACCCTGGGCGAGCTGACCCGCCCGCTGGAAGCCGCCGCCAAGACCCAGGATGCGGCAGCCACCGACCGTTGCATCGCCGAGTTGCAGCAACTGGCCCAGCAAGGGCTGGAGCAATTGCGCGCCCACGCACAGGCTTTGGAAAACCCGGCCTCCCACCAGGGCGGGTAGCCCAGCACGACAAGCCCGACAGAGGCACCGCTACACAAGCACGAAAAAGCCCCGGGGCATCACATGCCGCCGGGGCCACAAGCACTATCAATTCAATAGCTGCCAGCGCTTTATCCGTAAGCGCTAGCAGCCATTTTGGCCCTTGTCAGGCCAGCAAGGCGTTCACCCGCTTGACGTAGGCTGCCGGGTCTTCCGGCAGGCCGCCTTCGGCCAGCAGGGCCTGGTCGAACAGGATGTGGGCCAGGTCGTGGAAGTGCACGCTGCCGTCCAGCTTCTTGACCAGCGCGTGCTCAGCGTTCACCTCCAGCACGGGCTTGGTCTCGGGCGCCTGTTGTCCAGCTTGTTTGAGCATGCGGGCCAGTTGCGTGCTCATGCCGTCGTCCTGCACCACCAGACAGGCAGGCGAATCGACCAGGCGGGTCGTCACGCGCACGTCTTCGGCCTTGTCCTTGAGCGCTTCCTTCAGCTTGGCCAGCACGGGCTTGAAGGCTTCAGCTGCCTCTTCGGCGGCCTTCTTCTCGGCCTCGTCCTGCAGCTTGCCCAGGTCCACCGCGCCCTTGGCCACGCTTTGCAGCGGGGTGCCGTCAAACTCGTGCAGGTAGTTCAGCGCCCACTCGTCCACGCGGTCGGTCATGAGCAGCACTTCGATGCCCTTCTTCTTGAAGACTTCGAGCTGCGGGCTGTTCTTGGCAGCGGCCAGCGTGTCGGCGGTGATGTAGTAAATCGCCTCCTGGCCTTCCTTCATGCGAGCCTTGTAGTCGGCAAAGGAGACTGTCACGGCATCGCTCTGCGTGGAGGCAAAACGCAGCAGCTTGGCCAGGCGCTCGCGGTTGGCAAAGTCTTCGCCCAGGCCTTCCTTCAGCACCGCGCCAAATTCGGCATAGAACTTGGTGTACTTGCCTTCCTTGGCCTTGTCTTCCTCGCTCACCACGTCGGTCACGCCATCGGCGCCTTCACCCGTGGTGTGCTTGTCGTGCTTGGCCAGGTCTTCCAGCATGCTCAGCACACGCTTGGTCGAGCCCTCGCGGATGGAGCGCACGTCGCGGCTTTCCTGCAGCAGCTCGCGGCTCACGTTCAGCGGCAGGTCGGTCGAGTCGATCACGCCCTTCACAAAGCGCAGGTAGGTGGGCAACAGCGCTTCGGCGTCGTCCATGATGAACACGCGCTTCACATACAGCTTCACGCCAGCCTTCTTGTCGCGGTTCCACAAATCGAACGGCGCCTTGGCGGGGATGTACAGCAGCTGCGTGTATTCGGTGTTGCCTTCCACGCGGTTGTGCGCCCAGGTCAGTGGGGCTTCGTGGTCGTGGCTGATGGTCTTGTAGAACTCGGCGTACTGCTCGTCGGTGATGTCCTTCTTGGGGCGCGTCCACAGGGCGCTGGCCTTGTTGATGGTTTCCCACTCTCCCGTCTTGACCATGCCACCGGGCTGGCGGCCGCCGTTTTCATCGTTGGGGTTGATCAGCTCGCCGTCTTTCCACTCTTCCTTTTCCATCAGGATGGGCAGGCTGATGTGGTCGGAGTATTTGGCGATGACCTGCTTGAGCTTCCAGGCGTTGAGGTATTCCTCGGCATCCTCGCGCAGGTGCAGGATGATGCTGGTGCCGCGCTGGGCGCGCGTGATGGTTTCGACCTCAAAGTCGCCCGTGCCGCTGCTGATCCAGCGCACACCTTCTTCGGGCTTCAGGCCCGCGCGGCGCGACTCCACGGTGATCTTGTCGGCCACGATGAACCCGGAGTAGAAGCCCACGCCGAACTGGCCGATGAGTTGGGCGTCCGCCTTCTGGTCGCCGCTGAGCTTGCCCATGAAGTCCTTGGTGCCGCTCTTGGCGATGGTGCCCAGGTGGTCGATGGCCTCTTGCTGGCTCATGCCGATGCCGTTGTCGGTGATGGTCAGCGTCTTGGCGGCCTTGTCGAAGGTCACACGCACTTCGAGGTTGGGGGCGTCTTCAAACAGCGCGGCGTTGTTCAGGCCCTCAAATCGCAGTTTGTCGCAGGCGTCCGAGGCGTTGGAGATCAGCTCGCGCAGGAAGATTTCCTGGTTGGAATACAGCGAGTGGGTGACCAGGTGCAGCAGCTGGGCCACTTCGGCCTGGAACGACAGGGTTTGCTTGCTCATGGGAGGGTTCTCTCTCGGTAAATTTTTGAATGGAATCGCACAACGGGGGGCACAAAAAAATCACGCGTGCCAGCCCGGCAGGCGTGATTTATGGGCAGGGGTGAAGGTTTCAAGAGGGGGCGAGCCCCCCACTTAGAGCGGCTAACAAAACTCTTCTGGCGTCGTTGCTGTGTCTTGTCGTACTGCTCGTACTGCCGACGACACAGCGCCTAGCCAGAACCGCTTCGCTGAGTTTTGTTAGCCGCTCTTATTGATCCGGCACGGTTTATTGCAGAGTCCAGATGCCGTTCAACTTGAGCCCGTCGAGGGGCTTCGACACCTCAGCCCGAGCAAGGTTTACGAATAAAGCCTGCCGGATCAATATGCAAGCAGCAAGCTTCAACCGTCGGTGTTGATGCGTTCTACCAGCATCTTGAGGACCGCGTCTGCCTTCTCGTTGGCCACCTGGCAGGTGCCCGCAGCGGCGTGGCCGCCACCGCCAAACTCCAGCATCAGGTTGCCCACATGGGTCTTGCTGCTGCGGTTAAGGATGGACTTGCCCGTGGCAAACACGGTGTTCTGCTTTTGCAGGCCCCACATCACGTGGATAGAGATGTTGGCCTGCGGGAACAGCGCGTAAATCGTGAACCGGTTGGTGGCCCAGATGGTTTCTTCCTGGCGCAGGTCCAGCACCACCAGGTTGCCCAGCTCAATGGCGCAGCGCTCCAGTTGCTCCCTGGCCTTGACGGCATGCTCGCGGTACAGGGCCACGCGCTCCTGCACGTCGGGCAACTCCAGAATCTCCTCGATGGTGTGGTCGCGGCAGTACTTGATCAAATCCATCATCAGCGCGTAGTTGCTGATGCGGAAATCGCGGAAACGGCCCAGGCCGGTGCGTGAGTCCATCAGGTAGTTCAGCAGCACCCAACCCTGCGGGTCGAGGATGTCTTCGCGCGAATACTGGGCCGAGTCGGCCTGGTCCACCGCCGCCATCATCTCATCGGTGATGCGGGGGAACGCGGCCTTGCCGCCGTAATGGTTATAGACCACGCGCGCCGCGGATGGGGCATGGGCCTCAATGATGTGGTTGGTGTCACGGCGGCCTGCATTGCGCACGGTTTCCGACTCGTGGTGGTCGAACACCAGGTGCGCACCCGGCACGTAGGGCAGGTTGGTGGTGATGTCGCGCGACGTGATGGCAACCTTGCCATCCTGCATGTCCTTGGGGTGGACGAACGTGATCTCGTCAATCAGGTTCAGTTCATTGAGCAAAACGGCGCACACCAGGCCATCGAAGTCACTGCGGGTGACCAACCGGTATTTCTCTTCACTCACAGACATCTCCTCTTAGAGCCATCCCTTTCAAGGTCTTGTCCCCGCAGCCTGTTTGAGGACACGAGCGGTGGACAGCTGCTTGCGAGCCACAGCGCCAGCCACGTATCCCCCAGGCTTTTCCTTCTTGGGGCCGCGCTTGGCCGTGGCAACACTGCGCGGGTTGACCGTCCTTGCCAAGCGCAGCAGATGCTGCGCAACCTCCCCGCCTGACGCCTCGCACCACGATTGCCACACCTCAGATGGCAGCGCGATGAGCATGCCCTGGTAGTCGCTGGCCACATGCACGCCCAGGTGATAGGTCGAGACATCCAGACCAGGCGCTCGCTCGCAGTGCGCCTGCTCCACGCAGCGCTTGAGTAGCGCCAACACGTTGAACGCCAGCACTGCTGCAGCAAACCCCAACAGCGCCGCACGCGGGTGGCCCAAGGTCCGGATCTCGCTGTGCAGCACCGATTCGAGCCGTCCGAACAAGCCCTCGATGCGCCAGCGCTTGCGGTACAACTGCGCAATGGTGGCCGCGTCGATGCTCGCCGGCAGGTTGCTCCACAAGGCAATGCTTTGGTCACCCGCTTCGGTGGGCGCCTGCAACTGGATCTCGATGCGGCGCCAGGACGGCGGGGCGAGCACCGTCTCCTGGGTGGCCGCCAGCTCAATGGCTTGCTCACGCACCTGCCCTGTCTCTGTTGGCACGGCTTCGCTCCAGGGGCCGGTATTGTCCAACTTCGGGTGCCTGGCGTGCTCACGCACGATAAAGCCCGCTTGGCGCTGTTGCCAGCCCTGCAGCAGGGTGCGGGTGCAGAAGTGGCGGTCGGCGATCCACACCTGGCCCTGCTGGGCCTGCTGCAGCAAGGTGGCCGCGCCTACGCGCTCGCTCTCGTGCGCGTCCTCGCAGGCCAGGATGTCCGTGACCAGGGCGCTGTCGGGGTCGTAGACCACCAGCGTGTGGCCCGGCATGGCCGCTCCCCGGTGCGAGCGCAGTGGCGCCAGGCGTTTGTCACTGGCTGGCAAATGGTTGCCATCGAGAATGCGCAGTTGCCAGCCCTGTAGGCTGGGCTGGCTGCCTACCGCAGCAACCACCGGCTGCAGGCGCGCCGCGCTGCCTTGCACCAGTGCCCGCAGCACCTGGGGCTCTGTGCGCTTGACCTTGTCGTACAGCGCCGCCAGCGTGACGGGCAACTGCGCCATCTTCTTGGCCGCCGCGTGCAGCGAGGGGCGCAGCCCCAGGCTCACCAGCATCATCAGCTCCACCACGCTGGAGAACAGCAACTCGCGTGGATATTGGCGTTGGCGGCTGGTCTGGAACACTTCATCCACCCAGCACGCCGGCAAGGCATGCTCCAACGCCACCCGGGTCATCACGCTCACCGGCGCATGGCTCTCAAACCTCTCCAAGACTTCTTTCCACATCCGCAGTTCTCCCTCTGTGGGGCGAAGGTTACTGCTGCGGGAGCAGGGACAACACCTTGAAAGGGATGCCTCTTAGAGCGGCTAACAAAACTCAGCGTAGCGGTTCTGGCTAGGCACTGCGTCGCAGGCAGTACGCGTAGTACGACAAGACGCGGCAACGACGCCAGAAGAGTTTTGTTAGCCGCTCTTAGAACAGGCGGGTGCGGTCATGCTAGCAACGCCCCTGGTGCCGCACCCCGTGCGGCCGCAAAAAAAATCTCAAAACCGCTCGTGCGGTCCCAGGTAGCGCCACTGGCCTACAGGCAGGTTGCCCAGGGTCACACGGCCGATGCGGATGCGCTTGAGCCCCACCACCTTGAGCCCCACCAGCTCGCACATGCGGCGAATCTGGCGCTTCTTGCCTTCGGTCAAGACAAAGCGCAGCTGCTCGGGGTTTTGCCACTCCACCTTGGCGGGCTTGAGCGGCTCACCGTCCAGGCTCAGGCCATGGCGCAGGCGTTCCAGCAACTCTTTGGGGAACACCGCCTGCACGTTGGTGCTGACAGGGTCACGCTCGTCGATTTCCTGCAACGGCGCAGAGCGCTCGCCGGGGTGGCGTGGCACCGCCTGGCCCGGTGCCTGGTAGACCACGCGCACCAGGTATTCCTTGTCCACCTCAGAGTCTTCGCCAATGATCTGCCGTGCCACACGCCCGTCCTGGGTCAGCACCAACAAGCCCACCGAGTCGATATCGAGCCGTCCGCAAGGCGCCAGTCCCCGCAACTGCGGCGGAGAGAAGCGGTTGCGGCTGGGGTCCTCGCGCCAGTGGGTGCGGGGATTGATCAGCGCCACTGCGGGCGTGTGGCCATCCTTGGCCTGCCCGCTGACATAGCCGATCGGCTTGTTCAGCAAGATGGTGACGCGCTGCTCCTGGAAACCCTGGGCAATCTTGTCCACCTCAATGCGGTCTGCAGCGGTGACCTGCAGCCCCATGGTCGCCACCTTGCCATTGACCTTGACCCAGCCTTGGGCAATCCAGTCATCGGCCTCGCGGCGCGAGCACAAACCCAGCTCGGCCATGCGCTTGTTCAAGCGCGATGTATCGCCACCAGCCGACGCGGGCCGCGCCGCCGGCGCAGCGGCAGGCCGGGGGGCTGCAGAGCGTGCTGCCGGGGGCCGCTGAGGCAGCACTGGCGCAGGCCGCCCGCCTGCATCGGCAGACCAGGTGCGAGTAGACGTGGGGCCGATGGCGCGCTCGGACCGCGCCGCAGCAGGCCCCGCGCCTGCTGCGGAAGGCCGTGCAAAGGCCCTGGACGGAGCCGGTGCGGCAGGTGCTGGCTTGGCCGACAAGGTGGGGCGGCGCAGCACGGGCCGCGCGGAAGCGCCCTCAGCAGGCGCAGCGGCACTGGCGGGGCTTTGGGGTGGACGGGAACTGGATGAAGACATTGGGCGTATTGTCGCCGCCGGGCGGCGCCTGCTCATCTGGCATTGCGAAGATTACCCCTGCCTTTGCTGCCACGCCAGAAATTCTTGCGCAGGCATCGGCCGGCTGATGTGGTAACCCTGGGCTTCGTCACATGCCAGCGCGCGCAGGCGCTCCAGAATGCCGCCGGTCTCCACGCCTTCGGCCACCACGGTCAGGCCCAGGTTGTGGGCCAGATCAATGGTGGAGCGCACGATCATCGCGTCGTCCTTCCCCTGCTCCATGCCCATCACAAACGACTTGTCGATCTTGAGCTCATCCACCGGCAGCCGCTTGAGGTAGGCCAGCGACGAATAGCCCGTACCGAAGTCGTCGATGGACAGCTTGAAGCCTTGCTCGGACAACCGGTTGAGCATGTCTTCGGCGCGGACGGGGTCGTCCATGATGGCGCTTTCGGTGATCTCCAGGCAAAACGATGACGCCTTGACCCCGTGGCGATCTAAAAGGGTAGCCAGCTTGTGGCTCAGATCGGGGTCCAGCAGGTCGCGCGTGGAAAGGTTCACAGACACCCGCAATCCCCGGCTCTGCTGCGCGGGCTGGGCAAGGAATTTCGCTACCTCCTCAAACATCCACAGGGTGAGCTGGCGCACAAACCCGGTTTGCTCGGCAAAGGGGATGAACTCCATCGGCGGCACCATGCCGCGCTGGGGGTGCTGCCAGCGCACCAGAGCTTCTGCCGCCCAGCCGCTTTGGCCGTGCAGGGGCACCTTGGGCTGCAGGTACAGCCGCAGTTCGTTGCGTTCCACCGCGCGGCGCAGCTCCGTGAGCAGCGACAGATTCTGGGCACTGCTCGAATCAATGGAGGCGTCGTAGCGCAACGCGCCACTGAGCTTGCGCTTGGCGGCATACATGGCGATTTCGGAATGGCTGAGCAGCATGTCGGCGTCTTCTGCATCGCCGGGCCAGCAAGCGATGCCGATGCCGGCGCTCAGGTCCACGGTCTGGTCCTGCAGGGCCAGGGGCTGCTCAAACGAGGTCAGGATCTGCTGGGCCACCGCCAGCGCCCCAGGGGCTTCGACGCCCCGCAGCAGCACGGCAAATTCATTGCCCCCCAGGCGCGCCACCATATCGTCGGGCGACGTCACCAGGTCAGCCATCCGCTGCGCCACGGCTTGCAGCAAACGGTCGCCAAAGGCGTACCCCATCACGTCGTTCACATGCTTGAAGCGGTCCAGATCCAGCGTCAGCACGCTCACCGGCGGGGCTTGGCCTGCGCCTGGTTCCAAGGCCCGCACCAGGGTTTCACGAAAGCGCTCGCGGTTGGGCAGGCCTGTCAGCCGGTCCCAATAGGCCAGCCGCATGATTTCCTTTTGCTGTGCGCCGATGTCCACGCGCATGCGGTCGAACGAACGCGCCAGCCGGCCAATTTCGTCCTGCCTGCGGGTGTGCTCCATGGGGGTGTCGTACTCACCCCGCGACAGGCTCTGGGTGGCGCGCATGAGGGATTGCAACGGGGTGATCACGCGCTGGGCCATCAGGCCACTGCCCAGCGCAAAGAGCAATACGCCGCCAGCGGTAATGAATGCAAGCAGCAGCTGCAACTGGCGGTAGGGTGCCACCACCGCGTCCACCGACCGCAGCAGCAATGCTTGCACCTGGCCATTGACACTGGGCAGAGGGCTGGAGCGTGACAGCAGTACCCCGTCGGGCGAATCGATCTCATCCACCTGACCGCCTTGCGCAACGATCTGGTCACGCAGGGTGGCTGGCAGCGTGCTCACGGGCACAGTCACTCGTCCATCGGCCTCTTGCACCACCAGCGCCACCTGCACCGACAACAACCGGCGCATTTCATCGGCCAGCGCCTGGTCAAGCGGAAAGCCCATCAACACCCAGCCCATAAGCACAGGCGCGCGCATGGGCACCATCACAAACTGGTAGGGCACGCCATCCACTACGGCAATCTGGCTGCCCTGGGGGCTGCGCGCCAGTTGCGGCGCCACTTGCTCCAGAGTGGGAATGAAGGCCTGGGCGGACGACGGAGCCGTCAGTGCGCGGTAGACCATGTTGGTATCCAGCAGCGCCGTGGCTGCTGCGCCGATGCGCTCTCCATGGTTTTCCAGCACCGACTGGATGGTTTCCTCGTCGCCAGAATGAACCGCAGACCGAAACCCGTAATCAGCCGCCAGCAGGGCCGAGCCCTGGCGCAGACGCTCGGCGTTTTGCTCCAGCAGGCGCAGCCACACGTTTTCGTCCACATCGAGCTGGCGCGCAATCTGGCTGCGGGCGTTGCGCTCGATGCCGGCGCGCACCACGGCAAACCCGGCCAGCTGCACGATCAGCAGCAGCAACAGGGACACCTCCACCAGGCGCAGGATCAGGCTACGGCCGAGGATCCTCCACATCAAGGTGCCAACCCTACTAGCTTGGCCGCAGCGCGCACATTGCCGGTGGCAGGCACTGCCACCGGTTGCTCATGGGCGGCAGCGCCCGGTGCCATGCGGGGGTGCCAGACGCGCAGCTTGTAGTTGCCGGCCGGCACGCCGTTGATCTGCACCTGCGCGGCGCCCTCGGCAGCCCGCGCGTAGTACGGCGTGTCCACCACCACAATCCAGCCCACCATGCGGTCGTGGATGTTGCAACCCAGGGTGACCACGCCCGCCCGGTCAAACACCACGGGATTGGCGGGCGTGCCGGTGTAGAGCTTGAGCTCGAATTTTTTGGCAGGAGAAAACGAGTACACATGGTGTCGCACGCTGTCGCGGTTCGGGAAATGCACGGAAGTGCCCACCGGTACCACCAGCACGTCAGGCAAAAATTGCTTGCCTTGCTGCGCCATCTCGGCCCCCGCCAGGGGCTTGGCCTGGGCACTGGCGGCAGCAGACTCCAGAAACGCCACCGCACCGTGCACCGGGCGGCCCGCTTCATCCACCACATCCACCTGCACGCTGGCGGCCCATGCGCCCGCGCTGCTGAAGACAGCCCAGCAGACCACGGCGCGCGCGGCCCACCGCCAGCAAGCACCCGACTGCGTCATGGCTCAATCGCCATGCCCACCAGGGGGCTGCCGTCAGCAACCACCCCCAGCAGCGTGGCTTTGCCAGTCTTCAGGTCAATCAGGTGCAGCCGCGTCTTCGGGTCGGCTGCCGTTCGCACGGCCGCCAAGGCGGTGTTGTTCACGTCGGAAATGTCCATGGAGGCATCCGTCAACGGCCCCAGGCCCAAGGAGCCCACGGTACGCAGTTGCCCTGTGTTGGGCGAGACCACGGGGGTTTCACCCTCGCGCGATCCCTGCATGACCAACACCCCCAAGGCCCGGTCAATGGCGTAGTTGGTGGTCAGCTTGCCGTCGTTGGGGTTGTAGGTGTACGCGGCAGCGACCACCTCGGGCGCACGCGCGTGGTTCACATCACTCCACGCATAACGAAGATAGGGGTCCGACTGCAGCCCTGGGCGCAAGTTGTCGCCATCCACCTGGGCGCCCGTGTCAGGGTGCAGACGCAGGTTCTGCCCCAGGTTCGACACCACCCGCACCCGGTCAGCCGCAGGGTTGAAGTCCACACCAAACGCCGAGCCTTTCAACGCCACGGGCGGTGTACCAGCGCCCACGGGGGTGAGCTGGCCTGTGCCCAACTCCAGCGTGTACAGGCGCCCTGATTGTCCAAGCGCATACAGCACACCCCGCGCCACGCGAAAGTCGATGCCCACCAGCTTGTCACCCGCCGGCAAGCCCTGCAACGGTCTGCGCTCCAGGATGTGGTCGGGCCTTGCAGCGTTGAACGTCAGCAGCTCATGTGCAGCAGTCACGGCAACGACTTGTTCGCGCAGCTCCAGTGGTTCTTGAACAGGGGCTGCACAACCCGCCGCCAAGCTGGCGACAGCCAACGCTGCGGCAAGGCCAAAGGGGCTTTGCCAACGGAAATGCAAGCGCGAAAGCAGAGACAGCGAAGGCATGGAGCAGCTCCCAAAGATGTAACAAGGCCGTACACAGGCGAACATTGTTGCACTGAGTCCGCGCACACTGCGCAAGAAAACTATGCTGTCAATTTTCATAGCACCAAAACCAATACCAGAAAGCGCTGGCGATGACCTTGTTATCCACACAGGCAATCTTCCCAACTTTCTGCAAGCGCCGCCGGTTCGCGATACAAATCGAAAACCTGTAACAACATCTCCATGCCGCAAAGGCATGAGTCCATCCGAAAGGTTCATCACGCAAAAACCCGGTTCTCTCTAGACTTCAGCACTCGCAGCCACCGCGAACCCCGAGCAAGCAAAACTTGATTGCACGCACCAAGTGCGGCATGACCACCACAGCGCCCCAGAAGGGCTTTGCTGCGGCATGACGGCGCCAACCAGCCCTGCTGTGTGCGCCACGAAAGAAACCATGAGTTCCTCTATTTTCAAATCCTTGTCCATCTCCGCCCGCCTGGGCCTGGGGTTTGGCTGCCTGCTGGTGCTTCTGGTTGCGATGGCAACGGTGGGCCAGCTTTCCCTGAACCAGGTCAACAACCGAATGCAGGAGATGACCGGCGCAGGGGCAACCAAGACCAAGCTGGTCAACAGCATGCTGGAAAGCGTGGGCTCGCTGGGCATTCAAAGCCGCTCCAGCGCCATGCTCAACGAAATCGACCCCAAGCAGGCGCAGGAGCAAATCCAGGCCGTGCGCAAGACCTTGCAGGAATACGCCAAGCAGGAAGCGCAGCTCGCACAACTCATGACCCCAGCCACCGCCAGCGCCGCCGAGACTGCGTTGCTGCAGCAGGTGCAGGCAGCAGCCCAAAAGGCCAAGCCAGAGATTGAGAGCGCGATTCAAGCAGCTGACGATGGCGACACCGTCACCGCCAGCCTGAACCTGATGACCCGCGCCGCGCCGGCTGAATCGATCTGGCGGCAACAGCTGGGCGAGTTGATTGCGCTGCAAAACAGGCTCAATGACGAGGCCGCAGCGTCGGCCGAAGCCATCCAGAGCCGTGCGCGCTGGATCGGCGGCGTGCTGGTGGTGGCAGCCATGGCACTCGGGCTGCTGATTGCCTGGCGCATCACCGCCAGCATCACCCAACCGATCGCCCGCGCCGTGGTGGTGGCAGAGCGCATTGCCCGGGGCGACCTGACGTCGCAAGTGGAAGTGCGCATCCACGACGAAACCGGCCGGCTGCTGGAAGCGATTGCCGCCATGCAAGACCGGCTGCGCAGCCTGGTGGCCGAGATCGGGCAGGCAGCAGACTCCATTTTGGTGGCCAGCTCTGAGGTGGCTTCAGGCAACCAGGACCTGAGCATCCGCACCGAGCAGACCTCTCACAACCTGCAAGGTGCCTCCCAGGCGCTGGGTGATCTGACGGGCACCGTGGCGCAAAGTGCGCAGGCCGCCCATCAGGCCAACGGCCTGGCGGCCAAAGCATCCACCGCGGCGGCAGAAGGAGGCGAAGTGGTGACCCAGGTGGTGCAGACCATGGACGCCATCAGCGCCAGCTCGCGCAAGATTTCCGACATCACCAGCGTGATCGACAGCATTGCCTTCCAGACCAACATCCTGGCGCTCAACGCCGCCGTGGAAGCCGCGCGCGCGGGCGAGCAAGGCCGGGGCTTTGCCGTGGTGGCCAGCGAGGTGCGTGGCCTGGCAGGTCGCGCGGCCAACGCGGCGCGCGAGATCAAGGCGCTCATCAACGACAGCACCCAGCAGGTCCAGGCGGGCGCCACGCTCGTCAACCACGCGGGCGACAGCATGGCGCAGCTGGTGCAATCGGTGCGGCAGGTCTCCAGCATCATGGCCGAGATCACCGCCGCCACGCAGGAGCAAAGCCAGCGCATCACCGAAGTGAGCCACTCCGTGGGGTCGCTGGAAGAAATGACGCAGCAGAACGCTGCACTGGTGGAGGAAGGCGCTGCCGCCGCCGAAAGCCTCAAGGACCAGGCGGGGCGCCTGACGCAGATGGTGCACACCTTCCGCCTCACCCGCGAACACGCCCAGGCCCGGGCATGGGAAGCACCTACCGCCCCGGCCATTGCAGACCAGGCGCGAGCGAATCAACGCATCGCCCTGCCTCGCAGCTAGCCTACGGAATCCAAGCAATCGGCGCTCAGTCTTCATTGGTAGAGGCCCTGCGGACAAACACGCTGGACTGCAACGCCGCCAGGTCCAGCACACGCACGCCGCCGTACTCCACACGAATGGCGCCTTGCGCCTGCAGTGCCATCAGCGCTTCATTGACCCGCTGGCGCGACAGCCCCACCAGGTAGGCCAGTTCCTGCTGGGTAATGCGCAGCACCTCGCCCACGCCGGGGTAGAGCACCGGGTTGAACAGGGACGCCAGACTGCGGGCCACGCGCACATCGGGGTTGGTGAGGCGATCGATTTCGCGCGCGGCAATGAACTGACCCAGCCGTTCGTTGAGCTGGTGCATCACGAACCGGTTGAACGCGATGGAGTGGTCGAGCAGCCAGTGAAACGTGTCAATGGGCAAGCCCGCCACCACGCTCTTGCGCAGCGCCTGGATGTTGTAGCGGTAGGGTTCGCGCTTCATGGCCGTGCCTTCACCAAACCAGCCGCCAGGGGGCACGCCCGTGAACGTCATGGTCTGGCCCTGGGCGTTGTCGCTGCTCATCTTGAGCAGCCCCTCCACCACCCCGAACCAGTACGTCACGGGCTTGCCGACGCGGCACACGAAGTCACCGGGCAGGGCATCACCCACCAACAGGGAAGCCACAGCGCGCGTGCGCGCGGCTGGCTGAAGCTGTGCCAGCCACGGAATGCCCTTCAATTCCTCTGAAGTGGGCGCGCGGCGGCGCTGATGCAAAGACAAATCGTGATTCATGCCGGCAAGCGTCACCCAAAAGCCGGCAAAAACCGGCAACGTCACGGGACAGGGAGGGTTTAACCCGATGAGGAGTTTCCCGTAAATTGTCGTCCAAAAGACAGAATAACGTCAAAGCCAGTCCTAGTATTTATGCCAGAGCAACACCTCGCGGCGGCACCTGGCAGCTGAGAAGGTCTGTTGCACCCGGGACAGATACCGATCAAAGAGGACACGGAATGAAGACGACGTTTCCCCAGCTGCTGTTGCAGCACGCCACCCAGAGGCCCCAGAGCCCGGCGCTGCGCGAAAAAGAATATGGCATCTGGCAAACCCACACCTGGGCAGACCTGGCCCAGCTGGTGGAAAAGGTGGCAGCCGGGCTGCAACAGGCCGGATTGCAGCGCCACGAACACATGGTGGTGATCGGCGCCAACCGCCCCCGCCTGTACGCCACCATGCTGGCAGCCCAGTCGCTGGGCGCGATTCCGGTGCCGCTGTACCAGGATGCCGTGGCCGCCGAATGCATCTTCCCGCTGAACAATGCCGAAGTGCGCTTTTGCCTGGTGGAAGACCAGGAGCAGGTGGACAAGCTGCTCGAAATCCGCGAGCAGTGCCCGCAGATCGCACGCATCATCTACGACGACCCCCGTGGCCTGCGCAACTACAACGAAGAAGGCCTGGATGCGCTGGACTCGCTGATCGAAACCGGCAGCGCCTTTGTGGCCAAGAACCCCGGCTGGTTCAAAGCCGAGGTGGCCAAGGCCCAGCCAGACGATGTGGCGGCCATGTTCTTCACATCCGGCACCACGGGCAACCCCAAAGGCGTGGTGCACACCCACAGCACGCTGCTCGACCGCGCCACGGCAGGCGCCGAGTTCGACAAGCTCACCAGCAGCGAAGAAGTGCTGGCCTACCTGCCCCCGGCATGGATCGGCCAGAACATCTTCAGCTACGCCCAGTGGCTGGCCTGCGGCTACGTGGTCAATTGCCCCGAATCGGCCAGCACCGTGACCATCGACCTCAAGGAAGTGGGCCCCACCTACTACTTTGCACCCCCCCGCATTTTTGAAGGTCTGCTGACCAGCGTGATGATCCGCATGGAAGACGCTGGCACCTTGAAGCGCAAGATGTTCGAGGCCTGCATGCGTGTGGCCAAACGCGTGGGCCCCGCCCTGATGGACGGCGAGCCCGTGGGGACGCTGGACCGCATCAAGTACGCGCTGGGCAACGTGCTGGTGTACGGCCCGCTGCGCAACAACCTCGGCTTCAGCCGCGTGCGGGTGGCCTACACAGCGGGCGAGGCCATTGGCCCCGACCTGTTCACTTTCTACCGCTCCATCGGCATCAACCTCAAGCAGCTCTACGGTTCTACCGAAACCGCCGTGTTCGTGTGCCTGCAGCCCGACAACCAGGCCCGCGCCGACACGGTGGGCGTGCCCATCCGCGGGGTGCAGATCAAGGTGGCCGACAACGGCGAGATCCTGGTCAAGTCGGCAGGGTTGCTCAAGGAGTACTACAAGAATCCCACAGCCACCGCAGAAGTGCTCACGGCCGACGGCTGGTACCACACCAGCGATGCCGGTTTTCTGGATGCGCACGGTCACCTCAAGATCATCGACCGCGTCAAGGACGTGGGCCGCATCATGGGCGGTGCCAACGACGGTGCCATGTTTGCGCCCAAGTATGTGGAGAACAAGCTCAAGTTCTTCCCGTACATAAAGGAAGTGGTGGCCCTGGGCGACAAGCGCGAGAAAGTGTGCGTGATGGTCAACATCGACTTCGACGCCGTGGGCAACTGGGCCGAGCGCCGCAACCTGCCCTACGCCGGCTACACCGACCTGGCGCAAAAGCCAGAGGTGTACGAGCTGATCCGCGAATGCATCGAGAAGGTGAACGCCGACCTGGCGGGCGACAGTATGCTGGCTGGCAGCCAGGTGAGCCGCTTCCTGGTGCTGCACAAGGAGCTGGACGCCGACGACGGCGAACTCACCCGCACCAACAAGGTCCGCCGGGGCTTCATCGCCGAGAAGTACGGCGTGCTCGTCGATGCGCTGTACGCAGGCCGCACCGAGCAGTACATCGAGACCCAGGTCAAGTTCGAGGACGGCCGCACCGGCAGCGTGAGCGCCACGCTCAAGCTGATGGACACCAAGACTTTCCCGCCCGTCAAGAGCGCCGCCTGAACGCGCCAGGAAGCAACCCATGAGCACCAAAAAGATCGGCGACGTCATCCTCGACGTCAAGAACATCAGCCTCCGGTTCGGTGGCGTAAAGGCGCTGACCGACATCTCCTTCAACGTCAAAGAGCACGAGATCCGCTCCATCATCGGCCCCAACGGCGCCGGCAAGAGCTCCATGCTCAACTGCATCAACGGGGTGTACACGCCGTCCGAAGGCTCCATCACCTTCCGGGGCAAGACGTTTGACCACATGAACAGCCGCCAGGTGGCCGAGATGGGCATCGGGCGTACCTTCCAGAACCTGGCGCTGTTCAAGGGCATGAGCGTGATCGACAACATCATGACCGGCCGCAACCTCAAGATCAAAAGCAACCTGCTGCTGCAGGCGCTGCGCATCGGGCCTGCCGAACGCGAGGAAATCCGCCACCGCGAATACGTCGAGCACATCATCGACTTCCTTGAAATCCAGGCCTTCCGCAAGACCCCCGTGGGCCAGCTGCCCTACGGCCTGCAAAAGCGCGTGGACCTGGGCCGCGCCCTGGCCATGGAGCCGCAGGTGCTGTTGCTCGACGAGCCCATGGCCGGCATGAACGTGGAAGAGAAGCAGGACATGTGCCGCTTCATCCTGGACGTGAACGACGAGTTCGGCACCACCATCGTGCTGATCGAGCACGACATGGGTGTGGTGATGGACATCAGCGACCGCGTGGTGGTGCTGGACTACGGCAAGAAGATCGGTGACGGCAGCCCTGACGAAGTGCGCAACAACGAAGACGTGATCAGCGCCTATCTGGGCACATCGCACTAAGAGTCTGTTCGAAGCCTTTTCACGGGGTACGCATGACAACAAACGGACACGATCTAGGCGCCCGCCGCGGCACATGCTGGCGGCCTGGGCAAGGCGGGCAACAACGAGCGTGGCCGTTTGTTGCCATGCCCTTCGGGTTGTCCCGCAAAGGCAGCGTCTGCGGCGTTGCCCATCCTCGCCGCACACAAGTGCGGCTTGCGGTGGACGCCTTGCACCCACTGCCTTTGCGGGGCAACGTACTCCATGAAAAGACTTTGAACAGACTCTGAGAACAACAACATGGCATTCTTTCTTGAAACCCTCATCGGCGGCCTGATGGCCGGCATGCTGTATTCGCTGGTCGCGCTGGGCTTTGTGCTGATCTACAAGGCCTCAGGCGTGTTCAACTTTGCCCAGGGCGCCATGGTGCTGTTCGCAGCGCTGGCCATGGCCCGCTTTGCCGAGTGGATTCCGAAGTGGACTGGCATCGACAACCCCATCGTGGCGAACCTGGCCGCCTTCGTGATCGCAGGCGCCATCATGTTCGTGGTGGCCTGGCTGATTGAAAAGCTGGTGCTGCGCCACCTGGTCAACCAGGAAGGCGCCACCCTGCTGATGGCCACACTGGGCATCACCTACTTCCTCGAAGGCCTGGGCCAGACGCTGTTTGGCAGCGACATCTACAAGATCGACGTGGGCATGCCCAAGGAGCCCATCTTCGCCTTGGACTCCGTGTTCCAGGGCGGCATCCTGATCAACAAGGAAGACGTGATTGCCGCCGCCATTGCTGCGGGTCTGGTGGCCTTGCTGTCGGTGTTCTTCCAGAAGACTTCCACCGGCCGTGCGCTGCGCGCCGTGGCCGACGACCACCAGGCCGCGCAATCCATCGGCATTCCGCTTAACCGCATCTGGGTGATCGTGTGGTGCGTGGCCGGTGTGGTGGCCCTGGTGGCCGGGATGATCTGGGGCAGCAAGCTCGGGGTGCAGTTCTCGCTGACCACCGTGGCCCTGCGCGCCCTGCCCGTGGTGATTCTGGGCGGCCTGACTTCGGTGCCCGGCGCCATCATCGGCGGTCTGATCATCGGTGTGGGCGAGAAGCTGTCGGAGGTGTACCTGGGCCCGTTCGTGGGCGGGGGCATCGAGATCTGGTTTGCGTATGTGCTGGCGCTGGTGTTCCTTCTCTTCAGGCCTCAGGGCTTGTTCGGAGAAAAAATTATTGATCGCGTATGACATACGAGATCAATAATTTTTCGAAGGAGGCACAACGCGCACCGCGCGTTGTCAGCGGGGCCGCAGGCTCCGCGTGGCACCGCAGGTGCGCCCCCGTGCAAAAGATCATTGATCGCGCCTAACCCACCACAAGAACAACAGGAGACACACCATGCTCTACCGCGAAAACGGCCAGTTCAAGACCAGCTACCGCGCTGACCAGCAGATCTTCCCCATTGCGCAGGACCGCATTGCCATCGGGCTCATCCTCGCGGCGGCCTTCCTGGTGGTGCCTGCGTTTGCCAGCGACTACATCTTCCGCGCCATCCTGATTCCCTTCGTCATCATGGCACTGGCCGCCCTGGGGGTGAACATCCTGGTGGGCTACTGCGGGCAGATCTCGCTGGGCTCGGGCGCCTTCATGGCCGTGGGGGCCTATGGGGCTTACAACTTCTTTGTGCGCTTTCCGGGCATGCCGCTGATTCCGGCACTCATCCTGGGCGGGCTGTGCGCCACGTTCTTCGGCATTCTGTTCGGGCTGCCCAGCCTGCGCGTGAAGGGCCTGTACCTGGCCGTGGCCACGCTGGCGGCGCAGTTCTTCAGCGACTGGATGTTCCTGCGCATCAAGTGGTTCACCAACAACTCTGACTCGGGCTCGGTGTCCGTGACCAACCTGCAAGTGCTGGGCATGCCGATTGACAGCGCCACCAGCAAGTACGTGTTCTGCCTGGCCATCCTGGTGTTGGTGGCCCTGCTGGCCAAGAACCTGGTGCGCGGTGCCATTGGCCGCGAGTGGATGGCCATTCGCGACATGGATGTGGCCGCCGCCGTGATTGGCATCCGCCCCATATACGCCAAGCTCAGCGCCTTCGCCGTCAGCTCCTTCATCGTCGGCATGGCCGGCGCGCTGTGGGCCTTTGTGCACCTGGGTGCCTGGGAGCCTGCCGCGTTCTCGGTCGAAGTGTCCTTCCGCCTGCTGTTCATGGTGATCATCGGCGGGCTGGGTTCCATCATGGGTGCGTTCTTTGGCGCGGCCTTCATCGTGGTGCTGCCCATCGTGCTCAACCAGTTTCTGCCTGCCTTTCTGGGCCTGTTCGGCATCGAGATTTCGACGGCGGGCGTGTCCCATGCCGAGCTGATGATCTTCGGCGCCCTGATCGTGTGGTTCCTCATCGTCGAGCCGCATGGCCTCGCAAAGCTGTGGTCCACCGCCAAGCAGAAGCTGCGCCTGTGGCCCTTCCCGCACTGACATGAAACACCCCCTGAGTCGCTTCGCGCCTTCCCCCTCTCTCGCGCTGCGCGCGGGAGGGAGGACGCAGCCCTCGCTGCGGGGCGGCCCTTGCTCGGCTGCCCCGGCCTGGGTAGCGCCAGTTTTTACGGTGGCGCCCTGAAACGTAGCCAAGTTTGTTCCCGTGCTTGCTTCACCCTATTCATCCAAAGGAGACATCCATGAAGCTTTCCAAAATCGTGATCGCCGCCGCAGTGGTTGCCGCCGGTGCGTCGTCGCTGGCCACCAGCGCCATGGCCCAGGCCAAGGAACAGTTCTTCCCGCTGCTGTCCTACCGCACGGGGCCCTACGCGCCGAACGGTGTGCCATGGGCCAATGGCAAGCAGGACTATCTGAAGATGATCAACGCCCGCGATGGCGGCATCAACGGCGTGAAGCTGACGTTTGAAGAGTGCGAAACCGGCTACGCCACCGACCGTGGCGTGGAATGCTACGAGCGCCTGAAGAGCCGCCCCGGTGTCTCGCTGTTTGACCCCCAGGCCACCGGCATCACCTTTGCGCTGACCGAAAAAGCCCCCGTGGACAAGATCCCGCTGATGACGCTGGGCTACGGCCTGTCGGTGGCGCAGGACGGCCAGGCCTTCAAGTGGAACTTCCCCTTCATGGGCAGCTACTGGACGGGCGCCGACATCCTGATCCAGCACCTGGGCAAGGTCAATGGCGGTCTGGACAAACTCAAGGGCAAGAAGATCGCGCTGGTCTACCACGACAGCCCGTTTGGCAAAGAGCCCATCCCGGTGCTGCAGGAGCGCGCCAAGATGCATGGCTTTGAGCTGCAGATGCTGCCAGTGACCGCGCCCGGCGTGGAACAAAAAGCCACCTGGCTGCAGGTGCGCCAAAGCCGCCCCGACTACGTGCTGCTGTGGGGCTGGGGCGTGATGAACTCCACCGCCCTGAAGGAAGCCCAGGCCACTGGCTACCCCCGCGACAAGATGTATGGCGTGTGGTGGGCCGGTGCCGAGCCCGATGTGCGTGACGTGGGCGAAGGCGCCAAGGGCTACAACGCGCTGGCTCTGAACGGCTACGGCACCCAGTCCAAGGTGATCCAGGACATCATGAAGCACGTGCACGACAAGGGCCAGGGCACAGGGCCGAAGGACGAAGTGGGCTCGGTGCTGTACACCCGCGGCGTGATCATCCAGATGCTGGCCGTGGAAGCCGTGCGCCGCGCGCAAGAGCGTTTTGGCAAGGGCAAGGTCATGACGGGCGAACAAGTACGCTGGGGCATGGAAAACCTGGCCCTGGACCAGAAGAAGCTGGACGCACTGGGCTTCAACGATGTGATGCGCCCGCTGTCCACCAGCTGCGCCGACCACATGGGCTCCACCTGGTCGCGCGTGCACACCTGGGACGGCAAAAAGTGGAACTTCTCGTCTGACTGGTACCAGGCCGACGAGCAGATCCTGAAGCCCATGATCAAGGCAGGCGCGGACAAGTACCTGGCCGACAAGAAGATGACACGACGCGATCCTGCTGATTGCAACTCTTGAGGTCATCCCCCTGAGGCGCTGGCGCGCCTTCCCCCTTCTCTCTTAGCGCTTCGCGCTGCGGGAAGGGGGACAACGCCAGCGCGGCGGGGCGGCGCGGCCGGCGTAGGCCCTTGCGCGGCGTTCCTGGCCTCTGGGCCGCGACCGTATCAATGGCTGGTAACAAAGCGGCTGCTCCCACGCAGAACAGCCGCCAATCCAAAGAATTGCTTGCAGCTCTTTGGATTGGCACAGCGAAGGCAACACCATGGACTCTAAAAACATTGTTCTCAACGTCAACGGCATCGAGGTCATCTACAACCACGTGATCCTGGTGCTCAAGGGCGTCTCGTTGCAGGTGGCCGAAGGCAGCATCGTGGCCATTCTGGGTGGCAACGGTGCGGGCAAGACGACCACGCTGCGGGCCATCTCCAACCTGCTCAAGGGTGAGCGCGGCGAGGTGACCAAGGGCAGCATCGAGCTGCGCGGCGAACGCATTGAAAACCTGTCGCCCGCCGATCTGGTCAAGCGCGGCGTGGTGCAGGTGATGGAAGGCCGTCACTGCTTTGCCCACCTGACGATCGAAGAGAACCTGATGACGGGCTCTTACACCCGCACCAGCAAGGGCGAAATCGAGGCCAACCTGGAGAAGGTCTACAACTACTTCCCGCGCCTGAAAACGCGCCGCACCTCGCAGGCGGCCTACACCTCGGGCGGCGAGCAGCAGATGTGCGCCATTGGCCGCGCGCTGATGGCCAACCCCAGCATGGTGCTGCTCGACGAGCCCTCGATGGGCCTGGCGCCGCAGATCGTGGAAGAGGTGTTCAACATCGTCAAAGACCTGAACACCAAGGAGAAGGTCACCTTCTTGCTGGCGGAGCAGAACACCAACATGGCGCTGAAGTACGCGGACTACGGCTACATCATGGAAAGTGGCCGCGTGGTGATGGACGGCGCCGCGAGCGACCTGGCCAGCAACGAGGACGTGAAGGAGTTCTACCTGGGCATGGGCGGCGGCGAGCGCAAGAGCTTCAAGGATGTCAAGAGTTACAAGCGGCGCAAGCGCTGGCTTGCTTAGGGTGCCCCCTGTGGCGCTGCGCGCCTTCCCCCTCAGGGGGACGCACCCGGTGGCCTGGCAAAGCCAGTTCCACGGGTGCGCTGGCCTTCGGCAGCGCGGGCGCCCCGGGCAGTCATCCTTTTCAGACGCTGGACGAAATTACTCTTAATTTGATAGCTGCTTGCGCTTGATGGATAAGCGCCAGAGGCCGATTTCATTCAAAACCACCACCTCACAAGGAAACACAGGCATGAGCACCTTCTATGACGCCCTGGAAACGCGCAGCCCCGCTGAGCGCGAAGCGGCCTTGATGGCGGCGCTGCCGCAGCAGATCGCCCATGCCCAAAAGGCATCGCCCGCGTTCGCCAGCATTCTGGCGGGGGTGGATGCTGGTGCGGTCACCAGCCGCGAGGCATTGGCCAAGTTGCCCGTGACACGCAAGCACGAGCTGCTGGAGCGCCAGCAGGCGGGCCGAGCCACCAATGTGTTTGGCGGCTTCAGCGCGCTGGGCTTTGGGCCGGGCATGACGCGGGTGTTTGCCAGCCCCGGCACCATCTACGAACCCGAGGGCACGCGGCCCGATTACTGGCGCATGGCGCGGGCCATTTATGCGGCGGGCTTTCGGCGCGGCGAGCTGATCCACAACAGCTTCAGCTACCACTTTGTGCCTGCGGGCTCGATGATGGAAACCGGCGCCCACGCGCTGGGCTGCACCGTCTTCCCCGGCGGCACGGGCCAGACGGAACAGCAAGTGCATGCCATGGCCGAGCTGCGGCCTGCGGGCTACATCGGCACGCCCAGCTTCCTCAAAATCATCATCGAGAAGGCCGCCGAGATGGGCGTGGCCCTGCCCACGGTGACCAAGGCTCTGGTCTCTGGCGAGGCGTTTCCGCCCAGCCTGCGCGACTGGTTTGCGCAGCAGGGCATTGCGGGTTACCAGTGCTATGCCACGGCCGACCTGGGCCTGATTGCCTATGAAACCTCGGCCCGCGAAGGCCTGGTGCTGGATGAAGGCGTGATCGTCGAAATCGTCCGACCCGGCACGGGCGACCCGGTGCCCGAGGGCGAGGTGGGCGAGCTGGTCATCACCACGCTCAACCCCGACTACCCGCTCGTCCGCTTTGGCACTGGCGACCTGTCTGCCGTGCTGCCGGGCACCTGCCCCACGGGCCGCACCAACACCCGCATCAAGGGCTGGATGGGCCGTGCCGACCAGACCACCAAGGTGCGCGGCATGTTCGTGCACCCCGGTCAGGTGGCCGCCATCGCCAAGCGTTTCCCGCAGGTGCAGCGCGCGCGGCTGGTGGTCAGCGGCGAAATGGCCAACGACCAGATGGTGCTGCGGGTGGAAACCACCGAAACGGCCGAGGGCCTGGCCCACCAGTTGGGCGACGCCATCCGCGAAGTGACCAAGCTGCGCGGCGATGTGGAAATGGTGCCGCCCGGCACCCTGCCCAACGATGGCAAGGTGATTGAAGACGCTCGCAGCTACCGCTGACTGCGCGTGGTGTGACAGCGCAGGCCCCGCCTGCGCTGTTGATTTGCCACAAATACCGGGCACCTGAAGCGCCAACCGGCGGGCTGCAAACGCCCGCCTGCGTCAGGGATAACCCGCGCAAACGCTATCAAATACATAGCTGCAGCGCTTGACACAAAAGCGCTGCAGCTATTTTTCGTTAAAGACATTACAGCGTGGCGGCTACGTACAACCCGCATTACCCCAAAAAAACGCCCTCGTTATCATCGCGCCGTTAATCAAAGGAGCATCCATGAAAACATTGCTGAAACTCTCGCTGGCCGCCACTGCCGTTATCACAGCCTTCGGTGCGCAAGCGCAAGAGTTCCCGTCCAAAGACAAGACGGTGACCTTGGTCGTGCCCTATGCAGCGGGCGGCCCCACAGACCGCGTGGCCCGTGACCTGGCCGAAGCACTGCGCAAGCCCCTGGGCGGCGTGAGCGTGGTGGTGGACAACGCGGCAGGTGCAGGCAGCACCATCGGCACCGCCAAGGCTGCACGCGCCACGCCCGATGGCTATACCTTGCTGCTCAACCACATCAGCATGTCCACCATGCCCACGATGTACCGCAAGCTGGCCTTCAACGTGGTGAACGACTTTGAATACCTGGGCATCATCAACGATGTGCCCATGACGCTGATCGCCAAGCCCAGCATGGCGGCCAACAACTACAAGGAACTGTCCACCTGGATCAACCAGAACAAGGGCAAGATCAACCTGGGCAATGCCGGCCTGGGCTCTGCCTCGCACCTGTGCGGCCTGATGTTCCAAAGCGCTCTGCAGATCGACATGACGCCTGTGCCTTACAAGGGCACGGCCCCTGCCATCACCGACCTGATCGGCGGCCAGATCGACCTGCTGTGTGACCAGACCACCAACACCACCAGCCAGATCGAAGGCAAGAAGGTCAAGGCCTACGCCGTGACCACCACCAAGCGCCTCACCACGCCTGCGCTCAAAGACCTGCCCACACTGGCCGAGTCGGGCTTGAAGGACTTCAACGTGACCATCTGGCACGGCGTGTACGCCCCCAAGGGCACACCGGCTGACGTGCTCAAGAAGCTGAACCAGGCCATCAAGGCCGCGCTGAAAGACCCTGAATTCATCAAGAAGCAAGAAGGCCTGGGTGCCGTGGTCGCCACCGACAAGCGCATCGAGCCTGCCGAGCACAAGAAGTTTGTGCAGTCTGAAATCGACAAGTGGGGCGCGGTGATCAAGGCCGCCGGCACCTACGCCGACTAAGCTCTGCGATGGGCAGGAGTTGCCCGAGCCACACCAGCCACCGCGCCTCCCGGCCCGGTGGCTTTTTTCATGGGTTGGCGGCCGCGTGTTCGGGTAATCCATCTGCCCTTGCAGCACCCCCGCGCGTAGAACTGAGGGCACAAGGTATCGCACAAGCAACGCCCCCGATTCGAGAAGGAATGGCCCCATGACATCGCAGCACCACTTCCGCACCCCCGCCAGCTCCCGAGCACAAATCCAGGCCCGCAGCCGGGCCCGCAGCCGCCGCAAGGCCCTGGCGCTGGGCCTCACCGTCACGGCCATGGGCGCCATGGCGCTGGCTGCGGCTGCCGCCCTGCTGGCACCGGGCAACGCGCACGCGCAAGCCGCGCCCAGCACTGCGGGCTGGCCCACCAAGCCGGTGCGCATCGTGGTGCCGTTTGCACCCGGCGGCACCACTGACATCCTGGCGCGCGCCATGGCGCCCGAGCTGAGCCGCGCGTTCGGCCAGCAGTTCATCGTGGACAACCGCGCGGGCGCGGGCGGCAACGTGGGGGCCGAAGTGGTGGCCAAGTCGCCCGCCGATGGCTACACGCTGCTCATGGGCACCGTGGGCACGCACGGCATCAACCGCGCGCTGTATGCCAGGCTGCCCTACGACCCGATCAAGGATTTCGCCCCCATCACCCTGGTGGCCGCTGTGCCCAATGTGATGGTGATGAACCCCGACAAGGCCAAGGCCCTGGGTGTGACCAATGTGCAGGAGTTCATCAAGGCGGCCAAGGCCAACCCTGGCAAGCTGAACATGGCCTCCAGCGGCAACGGCACCTCCATCCACCTGGCGGGCGAGCTGTTCAAGAGCATGACTGGCACCTACATGCTGCACCTGCCCTACCGTGGCTCGGGCCCGGCGCTGATGGACATGGTGGCGGGCAATGCCGATGTGATGTTTGACAACCTGCCCTCGTCCATGGCGCAGATCAAGGCAGGCAAACTGGTGGCACTGGCGGTGACCAGCAGCCAGCGCTCTACCGCCCTGCCCGATGTGCCCACGGTGGAACAGGCCGGTGGCGCGGCGCTCAAGGGCTATGAAGCGAGTTCCTGGTTTGGCCTGCTGGCCCCGGCCGGGACGCCCGCAGACATCGTCAACCGCATTCAGCAAGAAACGGCCAAGGCACTGGCCAGCCCGGCGGTGAAAGAGCGGCTGATGGCCCAGGGCGCCGTTCCTGGCGGCAACACACCGGCCGAGTTTGCGCGGCACATCGACAACGAACACCAAAAATGGGCCGGGGTGGTGAAAGCCTCCGGCGCGAAGGTCGATTGATATTGGGCGCTGACGCAGCCCTCTGCGTCAGACCGTGTCAGCCGCTACACACCCCACACCACGTCGCAGCCCTCTTGCTGGCTGCGGCGCAGCAGGTCGATGAAAGGCGTGGCGCGCTGGCGCAGGTGGATGGTGTCGTTGGGCTCGTCTTCAGCCGGGTTCGCATCAGCAGAACCCGGCTCTTGCTGAGCGACTGCCTGGGCAGCGCGCAGGCGGGCTTCATCACGGGCCACGGCGGCCTCCAGCGCGGCCAGGGCGGCGGGGATTTGCGCCGCTGTCACGATGCCTGTGGGCCCCGGCGTTTTGCCGATGATTTCCAAAATTTGCCGGCCGTGCGGCTCCAGCAGGATGAGGTCCGCCGCAGCGCGGGATTTGAATTTGTACAACATGGCGCATAACTCCGAATGGCAGGTTGCTCGGTGAGGTAACCAAAGCATTAGCCTAACCGCAACTGCGCGGAAGCGTGTCAGCGCATACCGATCAACGCCCTAGGAGCCAGGCAAATGCACTCTGATTCAATTTTGAGTAAAAAGTGCCTCCAAGGCTTATCCATCAAGCGCCATCAGCTATATTTTCAATAGCATCAACCCTGCTCCTGGCAACCGGCGGGCGCACAGGCAGCCCGCAAGCGGGGCAGCACGCGGCGCTGCCACCAGCCCAGCACCATGGGCCCGTAGAGAATGCAGCCCAGCGCGCCAGCAATCAGCGGCAAGGCCGCAAACACCCAGCCGGTGAGCAGCTCGCCCCCCAGCGCCACGCCCACCAACAGGGCTACGGCCGGGTTCACAAACGAATAGCTGCCCGCCAGTGCGGCCGTGGTGTTTTGCAGCAGCCACAGGTAGGCATTGAGGGCCACCATGGTGCCAAACACCAGCAGGTAGAGCCAGGCAGCCCACGACTTGCCGCTGATCTGCGACAGCGCGGGCACGGGCTCCACGCACAGCGCCACCACCAGCCCCATCGCGCCCCCCACAAACCACTGGGCTGCCGCCGCCATGGCCGGTGCAGGCAGCGAGAGCTTGCGTGAGGCGTAGGAGCCCAGGCTCCAGCACAGGGGTGCAGCAAAAGCCAGCGATGCGCCCACCCAGGTGGCAGAGAAGTCGCCCTCCCTCGCCAGCAGCAGCGCGCCCACCACGCCCAGGCCCAGGCCGATCCAGCTCGTCAGGGGCACACGCTCGCCACCCCAGCGCGTCCACAGCGCCAGCCACATGGGCATGGTGGTGACCACCGTGGCCATCAAGCCCGAGCCAATGCCCAGCTTCTGCGCAAAGCCGATGAAGTTCATCGCCAAGAACACCATCAGCCCGCCCACCAGCGCCGAGTTGCGCCACTGCAGCGCCGTGGGCAAGGCATGGCCCTGCCACAACGCAATGAGCAACATGACCACGCCCGCGCACAGAAAGCGCACCGCGTTCATCAGCAACGGGGGCATGGTCTGCAGGGCGATGCTGGTGGCGAAATACGTGGTGCCCCACACCACATAAACCAGCAACAGAGCCGTGGCAACCGCCCAGGAACCACGGGAACGCGCTTGCACATTGAAATTTGCCGGCATATTCTTCACCTTACCGAATAATTTATGGAAACCTTGAGGTTTTCGGAATTTTTACCAGAAACAGGCCCCAATGCAAGCAAATATTCAGACAGACGACATCGATGCCAGAATTATTTCGGCCCTGGGGGCTGATGGCCGACGTTCATACGCCGATGTCGGTGCCGAGGTGGGCCTGTCCACCGCCGCGGTGCACGAGCGCGTGAAGAAGATGCTGGACAAGGGCGTGATCCGCCGTTTCTCGATCAGCGTGGACCCGGAGCGCGTGGGTTTGAACTTCACGGCGTTCGTGGCCATCCGCAACGACGGCGGCATCCACTGCCGTGACGTGGCGCCCCGGCTGCGGGCCATGCCGCAGGTGGAAGAGCTGCACAGCGTGGCGGGGGAATACGACTTCCTGGCCAAGATCCGCACCACGCACGCGCGGGCGCTGGAAGACGTGATCTATGAAATCAAGGCCATTGCCGGTGTGGCCCGCACCACCAGCACCGTGGTGCTCAACACCGAATTTGAAGACCGGCCGCTGGACCTGTCCTGGGTGAATGCCGCCAAGGCCGACTGAAGCGCGTGAGGGCGCACAGCCCCGTGCGAAGCCGCATCGCTTCTGAACCTGTAAGGCGGGCAGCTGCACGGCGCCCACCACAGACCCCCATGAACACTGAATCCACCACCCCGCAGGCAGCCACCACCGCCCACCGTTACGCGGTGTACTTCGCCCCCAGCCCCGGCACCCTGGGCTGGCTGGCCGGCAGCCACTGGCTCGGGCGCTGTGCGGCCCAACTGCGACCCCTGCCGCAGCTGGACATCCATGGTGTGGCCCCTGCCGACCTGCAGCGCCTGACGGCAGCGCCGCGACGCCATGGCTGGCATGCCACGCTGAAAGCACCCTTTGCCCTTGCACCGGGCACCGACTGGCTCACGCTGCACCACGCCGTGCAGCAGGTGGCGCGCCGCCTGACGCCTTTCACCATGCCGCCCATGCAGGTGCAGCGCATCGACGATTTTTTGGCACTCGTGCCCATGCCATCGCACCCAGCCAACGCAGCCATCAACGCGGCAGCGGCCGCTTGCGTCACGCAACTGCAGCCGCTCGCGGCACGCCCGTCTGGCGATGAGTTGGCCCAGCGCCGCGCAGCAGAGGAGTTCCGCTTTCACATGCCGCTCACGGGGCCGTTGTCGCTGGTCGATGAAGGCACACAGGCCCTGGTGCTGGACGCAGCGCAGCAGTTCTTCTCAGACCTGCCCACACTCCAGTTCAACCAGCTGGCCTTGTTCGCCGAACCCACGCCTGGCGCAGACTTCGTGCTGCTCGACCACCTCGAACTATTGATCCGGCACGGTTTATTGCAGAGTCCCGATGCCGTTCAACTTGAGCCCGTCGAGGGGCTTCGACACCTCAGCCCGAGCAAGGTTTACGAATAAAGCCTGCCGGATCAATAGGTTCGTGAGCGCTCGACGACACTGCGCTGAAAGTCGAAGGGCGGTCAGCAATGACCGGCCGCCAGGCAGCAGGCACCAATGGCACACTTCTGCCCCGGCCTGCCCCTCAGAACCAGCTCCAACACCATGTCTGACATCACGATCTACCACAACCCCAAGTGCGGCACCTCGCGCAACACCCTGGCCATGATCCGCAACAGCGGCGCGGAGCCCCAGGTCATCGAATACATCAAGACGCCACCCGATCGCGCCACGCTGCAGGCGCTGATCGCCGCCACCGGCAAACCCGTCATCGACGCCGTGCGCACCAAGGAAGCCCTGTTCACCGAGCTGCAGCTGGGCGCGCCGGGCGTGACCGATGCGCAGCTGATCGACGCCATGCTCGCGCACCCCATCCTTATCAACCGGCCCATCGTCGTCACCCCACTGGGCACGCGGCTGTGCCGCCCTTCCGAGCTGGTGCTGGACATCCTGCCCGCCCCGCAACAAGGCGCGTTCACCAAGGAAGATGGTGAGGTGGTGGTCAACGCACAGGGTCAGCGGGCCTGATCAACCGCGCGGCACGACAAAGGCGGCGCGCGCCTGCAACGCCTTGGCTCGGGCGTGGCAGCCTTCCAGATGGTCGTTGACCAGGCCCATGGCCTGCATGAAGGCGTACACCGTGGTGGGGCCTACAAAGCTCCAGCCGCGTTTTTTGAGGTCTTTGGACAAGGCCACCGACGCCGCATTGGACGTGAGCGTGCGCGCGGCTTCGAGCGTCAACACCGCAGGCCGGTCGGCCGCGGTCGGCTCGTACTGCCACACGTAGCGGGCCAGCGAGCCAAATTCGCGGCGCAGCTCCAGCACGCGGCGGGCGTTGTTGATGGTGGACTCGATCTTGCCCCGGTGGCGCACAATGGCGGCGTCCTGCACCAGCCGCTCCACATCAGCCTGGTCGAAGGCAGCCACCTGCTCCGCGTCGAAATGGGCAAACGCGGCGCGAAAGCCCTCACGCTTGTTCAGGATGGTCAGCCAGCTCAGGCCCGACTGAAAGCCTTCCAGGCAGATCTTTTCAAACAGACGCCGCTCGTCCGCCACCGGGAATCCCCACTCGTGGTCGTGGTAGTGGCGGTACAGCGGGCTGGCCTTGCACCAGGCGCAGCGCGGGCAGGCTTCGTCATCCGCAAAAAGGCCCTCGGGCAAGGGGGCCGCGCTGTCGGGTGAAAGGGCTTCGTTCATGCGGCCATTCTAGGAAGGGGTCGCGCCATGCTGCTGACTACCCCGCCCACCCACCAGGACGCGCCATGTCGTACCCTTAGCACCTGTTCTGACATCATGCGCCCGCGTTTTTGCTTTTCCCGCCCCCGCTGTATCGCCCTGATTGGCGCGCTGGCGCTGCCCGCACTGCTGCTGGGCTGCGCCCAAACGCGCGATGCACTGGGCTACTACTGGCAGTCGGCCCACGGCCACGCACAGCTCATGCAAGCCGCCCGGCCGCTGGACGAATGGATTGCCCAGCAGGGCACCCCGCCCGCCCTGCGCACGCGCCTGCAACTGGCCCAGCGCGCCCGCGCCTTTGCGGTGACGGAGTTGCACTTGCCCGACAACGCCAGCTACCGCCGTTATGCCGACCTGAAGCGCCCCGCCGCCGTGTGGAACGTGGTGGCCGCGCCGCCCGATGCCCTCAAGCTCCACACCTGGTGCTTTCCGGTGACAGGCTGCATTGGCTACCGGGGCTACTTTGACCAGGCCGACGCGCAGGCCGAGGCCGACCGGCTGGCCGCCCAGGGGCTGGAGGTGGATGTGTACGGTGTGCCCGCCTACTCCACGCTGGGCTACATGAACTGGGCTGGGGGCGACCCGCTGCTGAGCACCTTTATCGGCTGGCCCGAGGGCGACTTTGTGCGCCTGCTGTTCCACGAGTTGGCGCACCAGGTGGTGTACGCCCAGGGGCACACGGTATTCAACGAATCGTTTGCCACGGCGGTGGAGCGCCTGGGCAGCGCCCGCTGGATGGCAGAGCACAGCACCCCCGAGGCCCGCGCCGCCTTGGCCACCAGCGAGCAGCGCCGCGCCCAGTGGCGCGCCCTGACCCGCACCACCCGCGCCGAGCTGCAAGCCATTTATGAACAAAATAAGGCTGTAGCGCTTGATACACAAGCGCTGGCAGCTATCAAATCAGAAGCAATGCAGCGCTTTCGGGCAAACTATGCCCAGCTGCGTGCGCAGTGGCTGGCGGCCATGCCCAGCAATACGCCCCACACCCAGCTGGCGGGCTACGACCGCTGGGTGGCCAAGGCCAACAACGCCAGCTTTGCGGCCCAGGCGGCTTACGACGAACTGGTGCCCGCGTTTGAAGCCCTGTTCGAGCGCGAGGGCCGCGACTGGCCCCGGTTTTATGATGCCGTGCGACAACTCACCCAATTGCCCCAGCCCGAGCGCCACGCCGCGCTGCGGGCACTTGCAAGAAACTCTCAGCCTCTGACCCCATCCAAGGAGAAACCCGGTGTCTGACCTTCACATACAACGCGACCACCACCTGGGCCTGCCCCGTGCCCGTGAAGTGGCGCGTGCCTGGGCCCGCAAGGCCGAGGAAAAATTCGACATGGAATGCACCTACGAAGAAGGCGACACGCAGGACACCCTGAGCTTCACCCGCGCAGGCGTGAACGGCACCCTGGTGGTGGACGCGCAGCAGTTCGGCATGACGGCCAAGCTCGGCTTCCTGTTCAGTGCCTTCAAGGATCGCATCGAAACAGAAATCAGCGGTCAGCTCGACGAGCTGCTGGGCACGCCCAACCCCACCTCGGTGGCCTGACGTGCCCAGCATGGCCCCCAGCGTTCTCATCAGCGAAGTCGGCCCGCGCGACGGGCTGCAGTCCATCGCCACCACCATGCCCACCGCACACAAGCTGCGCTGGGTGGATGCGCTGGTGGCCGCTGGCCTGCGCGAGATCGAGGTCGGCTCTTTCGTGCCTGCCAAGCTGCTGCCGCAAATGGCCGATGTGGCCGAGGTGGTGCGCCATGCCGTGGCCCAGCACCCGCACATCACCGTGATGGCGCTGGCCCCCAACCTGCGCGGCGCCGAAGCCGCCTTGCAGGCCGGAGCGCACAAGGTGACGCTGCCCGTGTCGGCCAGCGAAGCGCATTCGCTGGCCAACGTGCGCAAGACACCCGCCGCCATGGTGCAGGAGCTGCAGGCCGTGGTGCAACTGCGCGCTGCCACCGCACCGCATGCGCTGATTGAAGTGGGCCTATCGACCGCCTTTGGCTGCACGCTGCAAGGTGCGGTACCCGAGGACGAGGTGATCCGCCTGGCCGTGCAATGCGCCGAAGCGGGTGTGGACGAGGTGGGCCTGTCGGACACCACCGGCATGGCCAACCCGGCCCAGGTGCGCCGCCTGTTCACCCGCCTGCGCGCCGAGCTGGGCACCAAAGCAGGCGCAGCCCACATGCACAACACGCGCGGCCTGGGCCTGGCCAACTGCCTGGCCGCCTACGACGTGGGTGTGCGCACGTTCGACGCATCGCAAGGCGGGCTGGGCGGCTGCCCCTACGCGCCCGGAGCCTCGGGCAACGTCGTCACGGAAGACCTGGTCTTCATGTTCGAAGCGATGGGCATCGCCACCGGCGTGGACTACAACCTGCTGATGTCTGCGCGTGAAGCGCTGCAAGCGGGCCTGCCTGACGAGCCCCTGTACGGCATGACTCCCTTAGCCGGGCTGCCCAAGGGCTGGCAGCCCGCGGCCTGACCCAGCCAAGCCCCGACGGAGACCGCCTTTTGGGCACCACCGCCCTGCCCCCGCACCGCCTGTACTACCTGCACAACTTTGTGCGTGCGCTCGACTGGCTGCGCACCCGCTATGCCGACGTGCTGGGCGCGCCGGAGCAGGACTTCATCGCCCGCTTTGCGCAACTGCCCGAACCCGCCCAAGCGCTGCTGGTGCGGCTGGTGATGCGACGCGGCCCGTGGTTTCGTGCGGGCAAGCTGGCGTACGAAGAGATTGGCGACATCCACGCCGCAGCCGCACCGCTGCTGGCCCTTGGCTGGCTGGATGCGGCGGCCCCGATGACGCTAGCCGAGCTGTTTGCGGCACACACGCATCGCGAGGTGGCGACGTTGTTTGCCGCCACCTGCCCGCACCCGCCCCAGCCCAGATCGCTGACCAAAGGCGCCCTGCTGCAAGCCCTGCAACCGCACTACCCCACCGCCCTGCCTCACGGCCAGTGGCACCCCGCCAGCACCGAAGCCGTGTGGCGCGTGGCACAAGGGGTGACGGCGCTGTGCACCCGGCTGCGGCTCATGTTCTTTGGCAACCTGCACCAAAGCTGGTCGGAATTCGTACTGGCCGACCTGGGGCTGTTCCAGTACGAGGTGGTGCCGTTTGATGCGCAATCGAGGGCGTTTCAATGCCGCGCCGATGTGGATCACTACCTTGCGCTGCACGCCCTGCGCCAGGCGCTGGACGATGGCGCAGAACGCGCGCCTCTTCTGGCCGCCGCAGTGCAAGCCACCAGCCCCAACCCCTGGCTGGAACGCCGCCGCGCCAAACTGCTGATGCGCCTGGGCCAGGCCTGCGAAAAGGCGGCCGACTGGCCACTGGCAGAGCAGGCCTACGCCCACAGCCAGCACCCCGGCGCACGGCACCGGCGCATCCGCGTGCACGAGCGCATGGGCCGCCATGCCGACGCGCTGGCACTGGCCCTGCTGGCGCTGGCCGCGCCCGAAAGCGAGGAAGAAGCCCAGCGCTTGGCGCGCATGCTGCCGCGCCTGCAGCGTGCCGCAGCGCAGCCAGGCAGTGCTGCCGCGCCCGCAGCCAAGCCCCCGCGCAGCGCCCGCACCCTGCCGCCCCCGCTGGAGCTGGCCTTGCCCTACCCCGGCCCGGCCACGTCGGTGGAATGGGCCCTGCGCGCACATTGGCACACCGATGAGGCGCCCGTTTACTACACCGAGAATGCGCTCATCAACAGCCTGTTCGGCCTGCTGTGCTGGCCCGCCATTTTTGCGCCGCTGCCGGGTGCGTTCTTTCACCCGTTTCAAGCCGCACCGGCCGACCTGAGCGCGCCCGATTTTGCAGAGCGCCGCTCGGCCTTGTTTGCCGAGTGCCTGCAGACGCTGAACGATGGCCGCTACCGCGCTCTCATCCGGGAGCGCTTTGCCAGCAAGCACGGGCGGCAGTCGCCCTATGTGTTTTGGGGGGCGCTGAGCGCGCCGCTGCTCGAGCTGGCCCTGCACTGTATTCCCGCCGCGCACCTGCGCCTTTTTTTTGAGCGCTTGCTTCAAGCCCCGGTGGCCCACCGCAGCGGCCTGCCGGACCTGGTGCGGTTCTGGCCCACACGCCCTGCCGAGCAGCGCTACGAACTGGTCGAAGTCAAAGGCCCTGGCGACAAGCTGCAGGACAACCAGATCCGCTGGCTGCAGTATTGCCACGCACATGGCCTACCCGCCAGCGTGTGCCATGTGCGCTGGCTGGATGCGCCCGACGTGGAACACTCTGCGGGCTCGGCGGCCGCATGACCGCATCCCTTCCCACTCCGGCCCCACTGGCGGTCTCGGTGCGTGCCCTGTGCGCCTTCACCGCCCGCACGGGCGACCTGGACCTGCGCTTCACCCCCGCCCCCAGCGCGCTGGAGGGCATGGAAAGCCACCGCCTGGTGCAAGGCCGCCGGGGCGATGGCTACGAGGCCGAGGTGCCGCTGAGCGGGCTGTTCCAGCAGCTCGCGGTGCGCGGGCGGGCCGACGGATTTGATGCAGCCCGCCAGCAGCTCGAAGAGATCAAGACCTACCGGGGTCAGCTGGATGGCGTGCGCCCCCACCAACGTGCACTGCACTGGGCCCAGGCCCGCGTGTACGGCCACCTGCTGTGCCAGGCGCGGGGGTTCACGCGCCTGCAGGTGGCACTGGTCTATGTGCAAACCGGCACGGGGCAAGAGACCGAGCTGGTAGAAACCCACACCGCCGCCGACCTGCAAGCGCACTTTGAGGCACTGTGCGCGCGCTACCTCGCCTGGGCGCACAGCGAGCAACAGCACCGCCAGTCCCGCGACATGGCGCTGGCCGCACTGGCCTTTCCGCACGGCAGCTTTCGCGCCGGGCAACGCGAGCTGGCCGTGGCCGTGTACCGCAACGTGGGCCAAGGCCAGGATGGCAACCAGACCGGCGGCCGCTGCCTGCTGGCCCAGGCCCCCACTGGCATCGGCAAGACGCTGGGCACGCTGTTCCCGATGCTGCAGGCCAGCGCGCGCAAGGGGCTGGACAAAGTGTTCTTCCTGACGGCCAAGGGCACGGGCCACGCACTCGCGCTCGACGCGCTGGAACGTGTGCACGACCAATTGGCTCCGCCCGAACAGATCCCACCCCTGCGCGTGCTGGACGTGCTGGCCCGCGACAAGGTTTGCGAGCACCCCGACAAGGCCTGCCACGGCGAATCCTGCCCGCTGGCGCAGGGCTTTTACGACCGGCTGCCTGCTGCGCGCCATGCCTTGGCGCAGCACACCCGCCTGTGGGATGGCCCCGCCGTGCGCACCACGGCGCTGGCGCATGGCATCTGCCCCTATTACCTGGCGCAGGAGATGGCGCACTGGTGCGATGTGGCGGTGGCCGACTACCACTACTTCTACGACAGCGCCGCCATGCTGCATGCCCTGACGGTGGCGCATGGCTGGAAGGTGGGCGTGCTGGTGGACGAAGCCCACAACCTGCCCGACCGCGCCCGCCGCATGTACACCGCCGAGCTGCACCAAGGCACGCTGGCCGACGCCCGCGCGGCCGCCACCGGAGCCGTGCGCAAGGCGCTGGACGCAATGCAGCGGCAGTGGAACGCCATCCACCGCGACCAGGTCGATGCGTACTGCGCGCACCCTGCCTTGCCCGAGGCCTTTGTGCAGGCGCTGCAGCGCGCCATTGGCGCGGTGGCCGAGGCGCAGACCGATGCGCCCCTGCTGCCCGGCGACCCGGTGCTGGCGCTGTACCTGGACGCGCTGCACTTCGCCGCCATGGCCGAGCAGTTCGGCAGCCACGCGCTGCTGGACGTGACGCTCGCCCCGCCGCGCTACGGGCGCCGGGGTCGATCCAGCACACTGTGCATTCGCAACGTGGTGCCCGCCCCGCACCTGGCGGCGCGCCACGCGGCGGCGCACAGCAGCGTGCTGTTTTCTGGCACGCTCACGCCGCCCGCGTTCTACCGCGACCTTCTGGGTCTGCCGCCCGAGACGGGCTGGGTGGATGTGGAATCGCCCTTTCACAGCGGGCAACTGGCGGTGCACACGGTGGGGCACTTGTCCACCCGCTTTGCCGACCGGGCCCAGTCGCTGGACCCCATCGCCCACCTGATGGCCGAGCAGTTTGCGCGCCTGCCGGGCAACTACCTGTGCTTTGCCAGCAGCTTTGACTACCTGCAGCGCATTGCGGCGCAGCTGCAGCAGGCCCACCCCGAGGTGCCCCAGTGGCAGCAAACCGCAGGCATGGACGACGCGGCCCGCCAGGCGTTTCTCGACCGCTTTCAGGAAGGTGGCCAGGGCATTGGCTTTGCCGTGCTGGGCGGGGCGTTCTCAGAAGGGGTGGACTTGCCCGGCCACCGGCTCATTGGCGCCTTCATCGCCACGCTGGGGCTGCCGCAGGTCAACCCGGTGAACGAAGAAATGCGCCGCGCGATGGACCGGCACTTTGGCGCGGGCAAGGGGTATGACTACACCTACCTATTTCCGGGCCTGCGCAAGGTGGTGCAGGCGGCGGGCCGGGTGATTCGCACCGAGCAGGACCAGGGCGTGGTGTTCCTGATCGACGACCGCTACCGCCGCGCCGCAGTGCGGGCCCTGCTGCCCGCGTGGTGGGCACTGGATCGGGCTTCGCCGCACCAGCCCGGCAGGTAAACGCCGGCCCCAAAAACAAAGCGGCCCGCAGGCCGCTGGAGGGCAAGGCACCACGGAAGGTGGCGCCTTGAAAAATGCGATCAGCTCAGCTCGGTGATCAGGTCGATGTACTGCTGCTTGGCGGCATCGGCTGCGGTGCCCTTGAGCTTTTCCCAGGCGTCCCACTTGGCACGGCCCACCATGTCGGAGAAGCTGGGCTTCTTCTCGGTGTTGTCGCCCACGGTGGCTTGCTTGTAAAGGGCGTAGATCTTGAGCAGGGTCGCGTTGTCGGGGCGCTCGGACAGGTTCTTGGAATTGGCGACGGCGGCTTCAAAAGCGGCGTTCAGGTCGGACATGCGGTTGTCTCCGTATCGGATGGGGAAAGGATGCAAAAAAGCGCAAAAAATGAGCCGCGCCATCTTAGAGCCTCTGCCCGCCACTGCCCAGTGCTGCGGCCGGCGAGCGACGTCCACACGACACTCCCCGGCAGCGCCAGTAACGCATGGGCCTTCACCAAAATGCTCATATTTTGATAGCGTATCGCGCTTACCAGATAAGCGCTGCAGGGCTTTTTTATCAACAACCCGTCAAACCATCCACCGCCTGGAACAGCGACTGCCGCGCCTGGCTGATGATCTGGCCCTTCCATGCATCGGTGTCGGTGTAGAAGGCGGCCAGCATCTGGGCCTTGATCTGTGCGGCCAGCTCGGCCGGGGCTTCGGGGTGGATATTGAGCCAGTGCTCGGCGCGCAGCGCCTGGATGACTTCGGTGACCGGCACGGTACCGTATTCCATGGCAATGCCGGTGTATTCGGCCTGCGGGCACTCGTCATAAATGGCCGTCCACATCAGCCCCGTGAGGAAGGCCGAGGTGGATGAGCCGTCGTAGATCGAAGTCACGGGCGTGGCACCGCCGCCACCCCACCACTGGCGCGCGCGCTGCACGGCGGCGGCATCATCCTTGCCCGCGTAAATGCGCTCACCCAGGCCGCTCGGGCCCAGGCCCGTGTGCAGGTCAATCCAGGCCAGGCGCTGCGCACGGGTGCCGTGTTCGCGCAGCACTTGGCGCAAGGTCTGGTTGCTCCAGGTGGGTGCGGTGCCGCCATAGAACAAGCCCTGCGCAAACTCATGCTGCCCCCGGGTGATGGCGGCCTGCCAGGCGGACTCGCCGCGCGCGGCAATGAAGGTTTGCACCGCCTGCACGTTGGCGGCGTTGGGCGGCCACACGTCGGGCAGCAGCAGGGGCGCTACCTCGCGGTAGGCAGCGTTGTCTGGCAAGGGCCCGGTGAAGGAATGGAAGTTGCGGTTGAGATCGACGTTTTCATGCGTGGCGCGCCGAATGTGCGAGAAGCCGTACGGGTTGAGCGCATGGATGTAGAGCACCGCCACACCAGCATCGCGCGCCTTGGCGCGCCACTCGGCGTCGTGCAGCGCAAACACCTGCACGCCGCTGCCGCAGTAGCCCTCCACCCCGTGGCAGGCGCTGCTCACCATCAACAGCTTGTCTGCGCCACGGGGGCCGTCCAAAGCCACGTCCATGGCCAGCACCTCGCCGTCACGCCCGGCCAGCGGGTGGGTGTGGGACTCCACCTCCAGCCCGCCTGCGGCGACGGCCTCCAGAAACTTCCGGCGGGCTACCGCGTAGGTGGGCGAAAAGGCTTCGGGGATACCAATCATGGAGCGGTTCTTTCAGTCAACGGCAGGGCAGGTGGGGTGGTCTCTCAGGCAGCCTTGGCCTGGGCCGCCAGCCATTCTTCGGCCAGCCGCACCCAGAACGTGCCGCCCAGCGGGATCAGGTCGTCATTGAAGTCGTAGCTGGGGTTGTGCAGCGTGCAAGGCCCGCCACCGTGGCCCATTTCGCGGTGGCTGCCATCGCCGTTGGCAATGAACAGGTAGGCGCCCGGTTTGGCCTGCAGCATGTAGGCAAAGTCTTCCGCGCCCATGCTGGGCTCCTGGTCCAGCGCCCGGTCTTCGCCCACGATGCTGGCCATGACCTTGCGGGCAAACTGCGCTTCGGCCGGGGTGTTGATGGTGGGCGGGTAGTTGCGCACAAATTCAAAGTCGCACACCGCGTCGTGCGCGGCGCAGGTGTGCTCGGCCACCTGGCGCATGCGTTTTTCAATCAGGTCGAGCACCTCGAAAGAGAAGGTGCGCACGGTGCCCTGCAACTCGCAGCTGTCGGGCACCACGTTGGTGGCCTCGCCGGTGTGGATCATGGTGACCGAGATCACGCCCGCATCCACCGGCTTCTTGTTGCGGCTGATGATGGTCTGGAAGGCCTGCACCATCTGGCAGGCAATCGGCACCGGGTCCACCCCCATGTGGGGCATGGCAGCGTGGCCGCCCTTGCCACGCACGGTGATCTTGAATTCGCTGGTGGATGCCATCACCGGCCCCGCACTGGCGGCCATGGTGCCTGCGGGCATGCCCGGCCAGTTGTGCATGCCGTACACGGCCTGCATGGGGAATTTCTCAAACAGGCCGTCTTCAATCATCACGCGGGCCCCGCCGCCGCCCTCTTCCGCAGGCTGGAAGATGAGGTACACCGTGCCGTCAAAATTGCGGTGCTTGGCAAAGTGCTGCGCCGCTGCCAGCAGCATGGCCGTGTGACCATCGTGGCCGCAGGCGTGCATCTTGCCGTGGTGTTTGCTGGCGTGCTCAAAGGTGTTGAACTCCTGCATGGGCAGGGCGTCCATGTCGGCGCGCAGGCCAATGGCACGCCCGCAGGCGCCGCCGTCGCGGCCATGCACGATGCCCACCACACCGGTCTTGCCCAGCCCGCGGTGGATGGGAATGCCCCATTCGGTGAGCTTGCCCGCCACCACGTCGGCGGTACGCACTTCTTCAAAGCACAGCTCGGGGTGGGCGTGGATATCCCGGCGCACCGCTGCAATACCCGCGGCCTGGGTGACGATGGAGTCGATAACGTTCATGATATGCATCCTTACGATCGCACAGTCTAGGGGCTGTTGAGAATCACCGAGAGTTGATAACCCCAGCCGCGAGATAGATCATCGCTGCGAAGCTGCTATCCGTCTTGTCGCTGCGCATTGCAATTCGCTTGAACTCCTTGAGCTTGCCAAAGAAGTTCTCGATCAAGTGACGCCATTTGTAGACCTCCCGGTCAATCTCCAGTGGCGCTCTCCTTCGCGGCATCTGCGAGATCACCACCTGCGCCCCGCGCTTGCCCAACTCCTGGATCAGCCAATTCACATCGAAGGCCTTGTCGGCAAGCAAGGCATCAAAGCGCACATCGGCAATCAGCTCTCTGACCCCTTTGGTGTCGTGGCGCTGCCCTGGCATCAAGACGAACTTCACCAGATTGCCCAATGCATCTGTCAGCGCCAGTATCTTCGTGGTCATGCCGCCCCTCGAGTGGCCTATGGCCTGGCCCGAAGTCCCCCTTTTGCCCCCTGGCCGTGCCGATGCACTTTCACAATCGTGGCATCCACCATCGCATATTCCATGTCCGGCTGCTCGCTCACTGCATCGAACAGACGTTGGAACACATCGGCCTTGAGCCAGTCTCTAAAGCGCTTGAACACCGTGTTCCACTTGCCAAACTCTGGCGGCAGGTCTCGCCAAGGGCTGCCTGTGCGGGCAATCCACAGCACTGCCTCAACGAAGCGGCGGTTGTCGGTGCCGCTGCGTCCAGGATCACTTGGCTTGCCAAGGCAGTGCGGCTCCATCTTGGCCCATTGCTCGTCTGTCAGTACCCGTCGAATGCTCATGCGCCTATTGCAACACATCCATTCACGCATCTCAGAATGATTCTCAACAGACCCTAGCCCGCCAGCAAGAGCCCTGCCACGCTAGTGGTGGCAGACCACCTTTTGCCGAGACGGGTATTTCCACCTTCAGCCCTGGTTCCGCCCATGCTCTCTGCCCACGCCCTCGAACTTGCACAAACCCTGGTGCGCATGAACACCGTCAGCCAGAACTCCAACCTGGAGCTCATCCACTTTGTGCGCGATACGCTGGCCAAGCTGGGCGTCACCAGCCGCCTCACGTTCAATGCAGACAAAACCAAGGCCAACCTGTTCGCCACGCTGGGCGAAGGCAAGCCCAGCGGCATCATCCTCTCGGGTCACACCGACACCGTGCCCTGGACGGGGCAAGACTGGAGCATGGATCCGTTGAGCGCGCTGGTACAGGACGGCAAGCTCTACGGCCGCGGCAGTGCCGACATGAAGGCCTTCATCGGCCTGGCCCTGGCCCACGCAGAAGCCTTCCTGAACAGCCAGGCCCCGTTCGCAGTGCACTTCGCCTTCAGCTACGACGAAGAAGTGGGCTGCTTTGGTGTGAAAGAGCTGATTGCCGACCTGCGCGACGCCGGCATCAAGCCCCTGGCCTGTATTGTGGGTGAGCCCACGCTCATGGTGCCCGCCATTGCCCACAAGGGTGTGTACCGCTACAAGTGCTGTGTGCGCGGGAAAGAGGCGCACTCTTCGTTGACCCCACACTCCGTGAACGCGATTGAAATGGCCGCCCGCGTGGTGGGTCGCGTGCGCGACATGGCCGAGGGCTTTGAGCAGCACGAGCCCCGCTTTGAAGGCTTTGACGTGCCCTTTTCCACCGCCAGCGTCGGCCAGTTCCACGGTGGCATTGCCGACAACGTGGTGCCACGCGACGCCGAATTCCGCTACGAATTCCGCGACCTGCCCACGGCCAACGCCGCCCAGATGCAAGCGGAAGTGCTGGCGTATGCCAAGTCGCTGGAGCCCGCGATGAAGAAGGTGGCGCCAGACGCAGGTTTTGGCTTTGAGACCATCTGCGAGATCCCGAGCTTTCTGGGCAGCAAGGACGACGCCGCAACCCGTCTGGCCCAGCGGCTGAGCGGCGAAACCGGCACCACGCTGGTGGCCTTCGGCACCGAAGCCGGGCTGTTCAAAAACGCCGGCATCCCCACCGTGGTGTGCGGCCCCGGCAGCATCCAGCAAGCCCACCAGCCCGACGAGTTCGTGAGCCTGGAACAGTTGGGGCGCTGTGAAGCGTTCATGCAGGGGCTGGCGAATACCCAGTCCATGGACTGACGCCGCACCTGTCCCACCATGAGGATCGGCATAGGGGGCCTCCCTGATAGGAGGCGCCCCTGCCACACCACCCGGCATGCGGGTCCGCACCGGGCGGTTCGAGAGTTTGAGGTCAGGACAGCCTGGGCACTCCCAGCCAGTCGAAGTACGCAATCGTCAGCACGCGCCTGATGACTCCATTGCTGTTGCGCCACCAACGGTGGCAGTTGCCCGCCACTTGGTTGGCCACATCGTCGCACGCCCCCAGTGCCTTGAGTTCCCGGTAGATCGTCCTGGATCGCTTCCAGTGCCGCAGCTGGATGGCTCGCAGTCGGTGGCGCAGCCATTCGTCCAGCTCCCGCCAGACCCCGGGTGTCTGCGCCAACCCAAAGTACGCCTTCCATCCGTGCAGGTAGGGCCGCAGTTTGTCAACGACCTCCTCCATGCTGCGCCCGCCCGAGCGGCGTGTGAGTTGCCGGATGCGGGCCTTGAAGTTTTGCAGCGGCTTGGCGGCCACCTTACATTTGACTTCTTTGCCCTTGGCCACCCACAGCGCATAACCCAGGAATTTGCGCCCGAAGGCTGAGGCCACCGCGCTTTTGGCTTCGTTGACCTCAAGCTTCAGGCCGCCGTATAGCTTCCTGAGGTAGGCCATCACCCGCTCGCCGGCCTTGGTGCTGCCCACGTAGACATTGCAGTCGTCAGCGTAGCGCGCAAAGCTGCAGCCCCGCGCCTCTAGCGCCTTGTCTACTTCGTCAAGCAGCACGTTGGCCAGCAATGGGGATAGCGGCCCGCCTTGCGGCGTGCCCAGATGGCGCTCGACCACCACCCCGTCATCCATGATCCCGGCTTTCAGGTACGCTCGCACCAGCCGGATGACGCCAGCGTCGTCTATGCGCCTCTTGAGCCTGTCGATCAGGATGTCATGGTTGACCCGGTCAAAGAACTTGACCAAGTCCACGTCCACCACCACGCGTCTGCCCGATTGGACGTACGTCTGCGCAGCCTTGACTGCGTCATGTGCACGCCTACCGGGACGAAACCCGTAGCTGTGTTCGCTGAAGGTGGGGTCTATCAGCGGCTGCAGCACTTGTAGCAGTGCCTGCTGGATCAGCCGATCCAGCACCGTCGGGATGCCCAGCTCGCGCTGGCTGCCGTCAGGTTTGGGAATCATCACCTTGCGTACCGGGCTGGGCCGGTAGCGCCCTTGCAACAGCGCTTGGCGTATGTCGGGCCATCTCTGGCGTATCACCTGGGCGGTTTGCTCGATGTCGAGCCCGTCCACCCCGGCTGCGCCCTTGTTGGCCTTGATCCGTTTCCACGCCAGTTGCAGGTTCTGTCTCGTCAGCGCCGCTTCCAGCAAGCCACCTGTGCCTGCAGGCTGCCTTGCCGACCCTGTGTCCGGGTGTTCACGCGGCGGGCCGCTGGCTTCGTCGCTGATGAGATCACGCACGGCTTCACCGTGCGCTGCGCTCACCCGCCCAGGTCGCCCTGGCATCTGACGCATGGCCTTTGACATCACACGTGTCCTCGTTCACTCACTCTCGTTCGGCCCTTCGTGCTCGCCACACCTCCCCTTCGGGTTTCGGACTTGCACTACTACGACCTTTGCTGACTTCTCGCTACGGCATAACCGTCACCCTTTCAGGCACAAGGCGAGATCTCCCCAGGTAAGGGTCGCACACCTTCATCGCACAACCGCCGCATCTACGCCGCCCAAGCCTTGGTCACAAGAGCTTCGTGGTAAATGGCCCACTCACCCTGCTCGGCAGCGCCTTCTATGCGGTTCTTGTTCATCGGCTCACGATTTACGCTCCACGCTTCCTCCCCACATTCGGTCACCCTCATGCAGTTGCGCTTCACTTTACTCACTGTGACCAGCTCGCAGCAGGACTTGCACCCGCAGGTGTGCGCCCATGCTGGGCGCACCAAAAAAAAAGCCCGGCACTTTCGCGCCGGGCTTGAATGGTGATTGCAGTGCTTGCGCAGCGTGTCAGGTTCTCACCCGCCCGTCGCCGGTGAGCATCGACATTTCCACAAAGCTGGATGCCGTGTGGTCATTCGGGCCAAACGACACCGGGAAGCCCGAAATCACCTGGGAGCCCAGGCCTTCCATGCCAGAGATGAAACTGTCGCGGCTGATCTTGCCGCTGGCTGCTGCCTGGCGCAGGCCTTCGGTGAAGATGCGGGCGGCCAGAAAGCCTTCCATGCTGGAGTAGTTGGGCTGCACCTTGTCGCCTGCCTTTTTGATGGCATCCAGAAACTCGCGGGTGATCTGGCGCGAGGGCTGGTAGGGCGACGGAACCACCTGCGACACCACCACACCGGCGCCATCCTTGCCCAGCTCGTCGGCCAGCGCCTGCGTGCCCACGAACGACACGTTGTAGAACGTGCCACCGAAACCTGCCTTGCGGGCGGCGCGCACAAAGGCGGCGCTGGCGCCGTAGGCGGCGATCTGCACCACCGGATCGGGCTTGGCGGCCACCAGCTTTTCCACGGCAGCGGCCACGTCCACCGAGTTGCGCTCCACCGTGGCGGCACCTGCCAGGGGCAGCTTGTGCTCGGCCAGCGCCTTGTTCACGCCGTCAAGCCCGGCCTTGCCGTAGGCATCGTTCTGGTGGAACACGGCAATCTTCTTGACGCCCAGATTGACCAGTTGCCGCACAATGAGCGCGGTTTCGTCGTAGTACGAAGCCCGCACATGGAACACCAGCCGGTTTGTCGTTTTCAGAAGGCGACTGCACCAGTTCACTGGGCTGGCCGCCGTGTGTGCATAGAACTTCTGACCGGGAACGGTCAGAAGTTCTATGCACGAAGCGCCGCGAGAGATCGGAATTGCTCAGAACTCTTGTGCACGGCGCGACAAAGCCGGAACCGCCGAAAATTCCGGCGATCAACCGGCAAGCTGCTTGATGCGCTCGGCCAGGCGGCCGAAAGCCTCGTTCACGTATTCCAGCACCTTGGGTTCTGCGCCCTGCGTGCGCAGCGAGTCTTTGAAGGCTTCCAGGTCGGACAGCCATTGCCGATGCAGGCGGCCCAGCTCGTCGAGCTGAGGCCGGAAGTCTTGGAGACTGCCGCTCGCACGAAACGCCTGGTAGCCACGCTCAAGCGTGGCCGCCGTGGTCAGCAGTTGCGCGCCCATTTGCTTGTGCTGTTCGGAGAACTCGGCCATGCCGTCATAGGGCCGCGAAGCCTTGCGGCGCTCGGCTTCGGATGCCTCTTCCATGATGCGGGCGTAGCGGTAGAACCCTGGGAACTCGCGGGACAGCGCCATGAGCTGCTGATCGGATGTGCCGACCCAAATCCTGTGCAGGTCAGGCCCGTACCCCATCATGCGATTGATGATGGCATGGGCCTCGCTGACACCCTGGGCGGCAAGCTGCTGCATGTGTTGGTCGATCTTCGCGGCCAGTCGGCGGAATTCGTTCATGCTCATGTCCGTCACAAAAGGCGCGTTGATTGCCCTTGCGCCGTGAGAAGTGCCACCGCCTTCTTATCGAAGGAAACGAAGGTTTCCCCGCCAAGCCAGTTGCCTTCGTAGGCAATGACGCCATCGGCAAAGTCTCCGCCCGCGTCGAGCACCAGCAAGCCAGCCTCCACGGCAGGCCGGTTCACTTCCACATTCGCGGCGGCCAGTAGTGCCCGGATCGCGCTGGCCGCGTCGGCTTGCTGGAAGCCGTAGACACGCAGCAGCACCCAAACAAATTCGCATAGGCACGGCAGCGCGACCGCGATCAACTCGGCGTCGGTCAAGACTGCGGCGGCAACGTCCGCTTGTGCGGGATCGTCACGCACAACCGCACGCACAAGGACGTTGGTATCGACTGCGACCTTCATTGCTTACCTGCCCAGCCTTGCGCCGCCGCCTCGTTGATTTCTTCGATGGTGGCAACCTTCTGCGTCTTGCCCGCGAGCAGGCCGACAAAGCTGGCTATCGTCCCTGCGGGCCGTGCCGCCTTGAGCACGCCCCGACCGTCTGGCAACAAGTCCAGCTCGATCTTGTCGCCTGGCCTGATGCCGAGGTGTTGCAGTACGTCCTTCCGAAACGTCACTTGTCCCCGTGCGGTAACGGTCAATGTGGTCATGGTGGTTTGCCCTCGCAATCAAGGTTGATGCTTCACATAGTAATGCAAAAATGCCTTACCGTCAATGTCCGTCAAACGATCATTAGTCGGCCATGCCGGACACTGTCCAGCAAAGTTATTGCACAACGGGTTGTCGGACATTAAGATAGGCGGACGGAATGACGGACAAGAGAGGCGGCAAATGGCACTGATCGGCTATGCGCGGGTATCGACGGCGGAACAGGACACCGCCTTGCAGACGGATGCGCTACGCAAGGCAGGCTGCGAGCGCGTTTTCGAGGACACGGCTTCCGGGGCCAAGGCCGACCGCCCCGGCTTGGCTGATGCGCTGGCCTACCTGCGCGACGGCGACGTGCTGGCCGTCTGGCGGCTGGATCGGCTCGGGCGCTCTATGCCGCACCTAATCGAAACGATAGGCGCGCTGGAAGCGCGAGGCGTCGGCTTCCGTTCTCTGACGGAAGCCATCGACACCACCACGCCAGGCGGGCGGCTCATCTTCCACGTGTTCGGCGCGCTGGGCCAGTTCGAGCGCGACTTGATCCGCGAGCGCACCAAGGCCGGGTTGACTGCCGCCGCCGCTCGTGGGAGGAAGGGCGGGCGAAAGCCGGTTGTCACCGCCGACAAGTTGCAGCGAGCGCGGGAGCACATCGCCAACGGGCTTAATGTCCGAGAGGCCGCTACACGGCTCAAGGTGAGCAAGACGGCCCTGTACACCGCGCTGCAATCCACCAGTGCAGCCGACTCCTGATATTCCGTGCAGTCGTCTTCTGAAAATGACACGGTTGAACGGCTGGCGCAGCGACTCAGCCCCCGTGAACGGGGCGAAAAACGGCACCTTGGCCTGGTTGAACAGGGGCACTGCCGCCAGGCTGGTGGGTGTGCCCACATAGCCAAACAGTGCAAACACGTCGTCAGCGATGAGCTTGCGGGTGTTTTCTGCGCAGCGGTCGGGCTCGTAGCCGTCGTCCAGCGTGCGGATTTCCACCATGCGCTTGCCCACGCCTCCGGCGGCGTTGAGCTGGTCAAAAAACAGCTTGGCCCCCTGGTTGAACTGGATACCCAATTGCGCGGCAGGGCCTGAAAATGCAGCAGACTGCCCCAGCACGATGCGGCCTTCGCTTTGGGCCCGTGCCACGCCGAAACCGGCCAGCGCGGTAGCGCCAATGCCTAGGGAAAACTGTCTGCGGTTCAAAACGGAGGGTTGCATGGTGGGTGTTGAGGGTTGGTTTTGTGTCAGGGGCAACGTATAACCGCCACACCGGCCCTTGCTGCAGCGCGGGCAAGTCGCGAGCTTGCGTCCACAAATCATTACAGTCGAATTTTCAGACGGCCACGAACAAATGTCTGCATTTATTAGCGAAAACCCCACACCCGCAGCGCCTCTGAGCATTCGCGGCGCCTGCCCGCACGACTGCCCCGACACCTGCGGCCTGGTCACCACTGTGGAAAACGGCGTGGCCACCCGGGTGCAAGGCAACCCGGACCACCCCCACACCGATGGCGTGCTGTGCGCGAAAGTGAGCAAGTACACCGAGCGCACCTACCACCCCGAGCGCATCCTCACGCCGCTCAAGCGCAGCGGCGCCAAAGGCAGCGGCCAGTTCACGCCCGTGACCTGGGACGAAGCGCTAAGCGACATTGCCCAGCGCCTGCAAGCCATTGCCGCCCGCGCCCCCGAGGCCATCCTGCCCTACAGCTATGCAGGCACCATGGGCCTGGTGCAGGGCGAGAGCATGGACCGCCGCTTCTTCCACCACCTGGGCGCCTCGCTGCTGGACCGCACCATCTGCGCGTCCGCCGGCGGCGAAGCGCTGGTGCAGACGCTGGGTGGCAAGGTGGGCATGAAGGTGGAGTTCTTTGCCGAATCCAAGCTCATCCTCATCTGGGGCAGCAATTCGATTGGCAGCAACCTGCACTTCTGGCGCTACGCCCAGCAGGCCAAGCGCAATGGCGCCAAGCTGGTGTGCATCGACCCCCGCAAGAGCGAAACCGCCGACAAGTGCCATGAACACATCGCACTGCGCCCCGGCACCGACGCGGCCCTAGCGCTTGCGCTGATGCACGAGCTGATCGCCCACGACTGGCTGGACCACGATTACATCGCCCAGCACACCCTGGGCTGGGAGCAGCTGCGTGACCGCGCCCTGCAATGGCCGCCCGAACGCGCGGCCGAGGTGTGCGGCATTCCGGTCGAACAAATCCGCCAACTGGCCCGCGACTACGGCACCACCAAGCCCGCCGCTATCCGCCTGAACTACGGCATGCAGCGCGTGCGCGGCGGTGGCAACGCAGTGCGCGCCGTGGCCTGCCTGCCCGCGCTCACCGGTGCGTGGCGGCACCGGGCGGGCGGGCTGCTGCTGTCCAGCTCGGGCCAGTTTCCGGTGGATCGCGCCGCGCTGCACCGCCCAGACCTGCTGGCCGGGCGCACACCGCGCACCATCAACATGTCCACCATTGGCGACGACCTGCTGCGCGAGGCCTCGCCCACCTTCGGCCCCCAGGTCGAAGCCGTGGTGGTCTACAACAGCAACCCCGTGGCAGTAGCACCCGATTCGGGCAAGGTGGTGCAGGGCTTTGCCCGCGAGGATTTGTTCACCGTGGTGCTGGAGCACTTTCACACCGACACGGCCGACTACGCCGACTACATCCTGCCCGCCACCACGCAGCTGGAGCACTGGGACGTGCACCTGGCCTACGGCCACACCGACGTGATGCTCAACCGCCCCGCCATTGCCCCCGTGGGCCAGGCACGCAGCAACGCCCAAATCTTCCGCGACCTGGCGGCGCGCATGGGCTTTGCCGACCCCTGCTTTACCGACAGCGACGAGGCCTTGTGCCGCCAGGCCTTTGGCAACGCGGTGGACTACGCCCTGCTCGAACGCCAGGGCTTTGCCACGCTGAGCGTGCCCGATGCGCCATTTGCCGAAGGCCACTTCCCCACGCCCTCGGGCCGCTGCGAATTCTTCAGCGCCCGGCTGGCCGCGCAAGGCATGGACGGCCTGCCCGACCACGTTCCCAACCACGAACTGCAGGGCACCGACGCCCGCTACCCGTTGGCCATGATCTCGCCGCCCGCGCGCAACTTCCTCAACTCCACCTTCGTCAACGTCAAAAGCCTGCGCACCATCGAAGGCCGCCCGTTGCTGGAAATGCACCCCGACGACGCCGCCGCACGCGGCATTGCCGACGGCAGCACCGTGCGCGTGTTCAACGACCGGGGCAGCTACGAATGCCACGCCGAAGTGTCCACCCGCGCCCGCCCCGGCGTGGTGAACGGCCTGGGCATCTGGTGGCGCAAGCTGGGGCTGAACGGCACCAACGTGAACGAGTTGACCAGCCAGGCCTTGACTGACCTGGGCCGCGCGCCCACGTTTTATGACTGCCTGGTGGAAGTGGAAGCCAGCGCCGCCGCCTGAAGAACGCGCAGCCCGGCTAGAACGCTATTGATTGAATAGCTGCCAGCGCTTATTTGACGGGCGCTGGCGGCCATTTTCATCAAAATTCAGCACCCATGCGGCTGGCAGGCGAAGGGCATGCGCTGCGGAGTTACCCCAGCAACTTCAGCACCGCATGGGCGCACGCCTCGGACGAGGCGGGGTTCTGCCCCGTGATGAGGGTGCCGTCGGTCAGCACATAAGGAGCCCAGTCAGGGCCTTTGGAGTACACGCCGCCGTTGGCCTTGAGCATGTCCTCCACCAGAAAAGGCACCACGTCGGTCAACTGCACGGCGTCTTCTTCGGTGTTGGTAAAGCCCGTCACCTTTTTGCCCTTCACCAGCGGGGTCCCATCGGGTGCCTTGGTGTGGCGCAGCACGCCCGGCGCGTGGCACACCAGCGCCAGCGGTTTGCCAGCGGCAAAGGTCTGTTCGATGAGTGCGATGGACTGTGCGTCTTCAGCCAGGTCCCACAGCGGGCCGTGGCCGCCGGGGTAGAACACGGCGTCAAACGCCTCGGCCTTCACGCTCGACAGCGGCACCGTGCTGGCCAGCTGCTTTTGCGCTTCGGCATCGGCCTTGAAGCGGCGCGTCGCGTCCGTCTGGGCGCTCTCGTCATCGCTTTTGGGGTCCAGCGGCGGCTGGCCGCCCCGGGGCGATGCCAGCGTGATCTGCACGCCAGCATCTTTGAAAACGTAGTACGGAGCGGCAAACTCTTCCAGCCAGAAGCCGGTCTTTTTGCCAGTGTTGCCCAGTTGGTCGTGGGACGTCAGAACCATGAGGATGTGTGCCATGGGGGTCGCTTTCTTTGTTCAGGGGAGTCTAAGAGCGGCTAACAAAACTCTTCTGGCGTCGTTGCCGCGTCTTGTCGTACTACGCGTACTGCCTGCGACGCGGCGCCTAGCCAGAACCGCTTCGCTGAGTTTTGTTAGCCGCTCCAAAAACCGGTTGTAAAAAACCAAAACGCCACCGTACCCCCAACCAAGGCTGCCGGGTACTGCGGCGCGTCAAATCGCGGCGTTGGCTTACAGCGCTGCTTCGAGGATGCGGCGGCTCACCGCAGGCGTGATCTCGCGCTGCTCGCCCAGCTTGACCATGCCGTGGGCTTCAAGCTGGGTGATGACGGTGTCGATCACTTCCGCGCCCAGGCCGTAGCCGGACAGGCGGGTGCGGATGCCCATGCTCTCAAAGAAATCACGGGTGCGTTCGATGGCGGCGGTGATGCGTTCGTCTTCACTGCCGGTGGTGATGCCCCACACGCGCTCGGCGTACTGCAACAGCTTGGCGCGCTTCGGGCCACGGCGCTCATTGAGCAGCGCGGGCAGCACGATGGCGAGGGTGCGGGCGTGGTCAATGCCGTGCAGCGCTGTCAGCTCGTGGCCAATCATGTGCGTGGCCCAGTCTTGCGGCACGCCAGCGCCAATCAAGCCATTGAGCGCCATGGTGGCGGCCCACATCAGGTTGGCGCGGTCGTCGTACACGGGCTCGGTGGCGGTGAGCAGGCGCGGGCCCACCTCGATCAGCGTGTGCAGGATGCCTTCGGCAAAGCGGTCTTGCACCAGGGCGTTGACGGGGTAAGTCAGGTACTGCTCCACCGTGTGCACAAAGGCATCGACCACACCGTTGGCCAGCTGCTGGGGCGGCAGGGTGTAGGTTTTGGTGGGGTCGAGCACCGAGAAGACGGGGTAGGTGTGCTCGCTGCTGAAGGGCAGCTTGGCGCCCTTGGCGCGGTGGGTAATGACGCTGCCGTTGTTCATCTCCGAACCCGTGGCGGGCAGCGTGAGCACGGCGCCAAACGGCATGGCGCGCTGCACGTTGCGGCCAAACTTTTCCAGAATCGCCCAGGGGTCGCCGCCTTCAAACAGCACGGCGGCAGCGATGAACTTGGTGGCGTCGATGACCGAGCCGCCGCCCACGGCCAGCAGAAAGTCAAACCCGCCTTCGCGGATCTGCGCCACGGCCTGCATGGAGGTTTCGTAGCTGGGGTTGGGCTCAATGCCGGTGAAGGTGGCGTGCTGGCGGCTGCCGAGCGCGGCGCGCACTTCGGCCAGGGTGCCGTTTTTTTCAGCACTCGCGCCGCCCACCAGGATCAGAACCTTGGCGGCAGCGGGCACCTGCTTGTCCAGGTCGGCAATGCGGCCCTGGCCAAACAGGATGCGGGTGGGGTTGTGAAAGTCAAAATTGAGCATGAACTGACCTTGGGCTAAAAGGCGCAGCGTAGCGCCTTTGCCCACCCCTGGCCGCACAAGGGTGACAGCCGCCCCAGTTGCTATCTAATTGATAGCTGCTCACGCTTGATAGGCAAGCGCCTGGGGCACTTTCTACTTAAAACTTATTGATCCGGCAGGCTTTATTCGTAAACCTTGCTCGGGCTGAGGTGTCGAAGCCCCTCGACGGGCTCAAGTTGAACGGCATCGGGACTCTGCAATAAACCGTGCCGGATCAATAGGTTGCAGCACCGGGTGCGGCAATTTCCTGGTCGATGGCGCCGAAGATGCTGGCGCCGTCCTTGCCCTTTACCTCGATGCGGATGGTGTCGCCAAACTTCATGAACTCGGTGGTGGGCTTGCCGTCCTGGATGGTTTCGATGCAGCGCTTTTCGGCAATGCAGCTGTAGCCCTTGGGCCATTCCATGCGGCCGTTCTGCTCCACGCCCTTGTTGCTGACGGTGCCGCTGCCCACGATGGAGCCAGCGCGCACGTTGCGCGTCTTGGCAATGTGGGCAATGAGCTGGCCGAAGTGGAAGGTCATCTCGGGCCCGGCGTCGCACATGCCGACCTTGCGGCCGTTCCAGGTGGACTGCACGGTGAGGTTGACGCGGCCCTTGTCCCAGGCGTCGCCCAGCTCGTCCAGCGTCACGGCCACGGGGCTGAACGCGGTGGCGGGCTTGCTCTGGAAGAAGCCAAAGCCCTTGGCCAGCTCGGCCGGAATCAGGTTGCGCAGGCTCACGTCGTTGGCAATCATCACCAGGCGGATGCCTTCGAGTGCCTGCTCAGGCGTGGCGCCCATCTTCACGTCGCCGGTGATGACGGCGATCTCGGCCTCAAAGTCGATGCCCATGGATTCGCTGGGCACCACCACCGGGTCGCAGGGGCCAATGAAGTCGTCGCTGCCGCCCTGGTACATGAGCGGGTCGGTGTAAAAACTCTCAGGCACCTCGGAGTTGCGCGCTTTTCGCACCAGTTCGACGTGGTTGATGTACGCCGAGCCGTCGGCCCACTGGTAGGCGCGGGGCAGCGGGGCCATGCACTGGGCCGGATCGAAGGGGAAGGGGTGGCGTGCGCGGCCGCTGTTGAGCTGGTCATACAGGTCTTGCAACTGGGGCGAGAGGAAGCTCCAGTCGTCCAGCACCTGCTGCAGCTTGCTGGCAATGCCGGTCGCATAATGGGCTGTTCCCAGATCACGGGAGACCACAACCAGCTGGCCGTCGCGCGAGCCGTCTTTGTACGTAGCGAGTTTCATGGTGGCGGGGACCTTTGTCTCTCAGAGTGGCAAGGCACCAAACCGAATGGCTGGAAGCCCTGGCCAAATTACGATTTGGTAAATTGATTTAACTAAACAAAACTCGCAAATTCTAGTGCACATGGACAAAGAACGCGCAGGCATCCAGTCGGTGGAAGTCGGTTTTGCCCTGCTGGAAGGGCTGACCCGCGCGCGCGGGCCGCTCATGCTCAAAGATGTGGCCGCTGCCGCCGGCATGAGCGCGGCCAAGGCCCACCGCTACCTGGTGAGCTTTCAGCGCCTGGGGCTGGTCACGCAAGACGCGCGCACTGCGCGCTACGACCTGGGCCCCGCCGCGCTCAAGCTGGGGCTGGCATCGCTGGCGCGGCTGGACGCCATGCGGCTGGCGCGCGAGCGCGTGCCCGGCTGGATGGAGCAGATCGGCCACACCCTGGCGCTGGCGGTGTGGGGCAACCATGGCCCCACCATCGTGCACTGGGAGGAATCGCCCCAGGCCGTCACCGCCAACCTGCGCCTGGGCGATGTGATGCCGCTGCTGTCTTCCGCCACCGGGCGCTGCTTTGCTGCCTACATGCCGCCCGAAGCCGTGGCGCCCTTGCTGCAACAGGAGCTGGCCCAGGCCGCCAAGCTGCGGCGTACGGACCTGCCCGCCACGCTGGAGCAGGCGCAGGATGTGCTGGCCGATGTGCGCGAGCGCGGCATGGCCCGGGTGGTGGACACACTGCTGCCCGGCATCGTCGCGTTTTGCGCCCCGGTGTTTGATGCGGGCGGCCATCTGGCGCTGGGCATCACCACGCTGGGCTCGGTGGCCACGTTCGACCCGGAATGGGGTGGCGCCATCGAGGTGCCGCTGCGCGCTGCCGCCGCCCAGCTTTCCACCGACCTGGGCGCAGGCAGCGCATGAGCCGCTGCGCCTGGCCCCAGGCCTGTTGCACTGCCAGGGCCCGCTGATGCCACGGCGCACCCTGTGGATCCTGACCGCCTTGGTGCTGGCCGTTCACTGGCTGGTGCTGCAAGGCGTGCCCCTGGCCTGGGACGGCTCTGCTGCGCCAGCAGGCAAGGTGTTCACCACCCGCAGCGTGGCAGCGCCGCCTGCGGTAGCGGCAGCCCCCGCGCCATCACCCAGCCCTGCCGCCGCGCCCCCTGCGGCTGCGCCGCCCCAGCCCACCAAACCGCGCAAGGCTGCGCCCACGCGCCCTGCCACCACAGAGCCAGCCCCCGCACCGAACGAGCCCGCCGACGTGACCACAGCGGAGCCGGAGGTGGCCGAGCCGACGGGCAACACCGAACAGGGGACGGACGGCACCACCGCTTCGGCTGCCGAAGCGCCTGCGCCAGAGGCTTCCGCAACGGTGGCCGCAGCACCAGCGGCGGCTGCCAGCGCCACAGTCCCATTGCCCGTGGCCGATGGTTCGGGCGTAGACATCACCCCGCCGGGCGGCACCCCTGGGCAAGGCACCAGCACCGCTGCGCCCCCCGTGCGCCTGCCTGCGCCCATCAAGCTGGCGTTTGACGTGGCGGGGCAGGCCAAAAAGTTTGACTACCAGGCCCGGGCGGAACTGGTGTGGCAGCACGATGGCGCCCGCTACGAAGCGCGGCAGGAAGTGAGCGCATTCCTAGTGGGTTCGCGCACCCAGCGCAGCACCGGCCTGGTGACGACGCAGGGCCTGCAGCCCGAGCGTTTTGGCGACCGCAACCGCAGCGAGCGCGCCGCCCATTTCGACTACCAGCGCGGCCGCGTCACCTTCAGCGCCAACACGCCCGAAGCCGCCATTGGCCCTGGCGCACAAGACCGCCTGAGCGTTTTCATCCAGCTGGCCGGCCTTCTGGCCGCCACGCCCGACCGCTTTGTGCCCGGCACCCAGCTGACGCTGACCACCGTGAGCGCCACCGGCGCCGACCGCTGGACCTTCACCGTGGAAGCCACCGAAACCCTGAACCTGCCCGCAGGCACGCTGCCCGCCCTCAAGCTACAACGCCTGCCCCGGCGCGACTACGACCAGAAGGCCGAGCTGTGGCTGGCCCCGGACATGGGCTACCTGCCCGTGCGCATCAAGATCACCCAGGCCAATGGCGACTTTGCCGACCTGCGCCTGCGCAACAGCAGCCCGCCCTGAGAGCCTGTTCAAAAAACCTGTTCAAAGGCCTGTTGCGCCCGCGCGCCACCCCTGCAAAAAAGCCCTGCCAGGCCGCGCACCTGCGGATTTCATGAAATACTGGTTGCGACCCAGGAAGAAGGTTCAGGGGCTTCCCCCTTGAACTCTGCGCAACCGCTGCAATCTGACCTGGGTATCGACCGGGGTAACACCATGCAAATGCTCTACGACTCTGAATCCTTTGTGGTGGTCCACATGCTGCCCGACGCCGTGGAGACATCAACCCAGGCGCTCAACGACACGGCACCACCCCGCCCCCAACTGGCGCGCCACGGCTTTGAAATCGTGGACAAGCGCTCGGGCAAGGAGGTGTACCTGGATGGCTCCTGGGCAGAGATGTTCCAGCAGCAAATCCTGGCCTGGCAGCGCGACACGCCCACGCAGGAAGAAGTGGAAGACGCGCTGGATCGGTATGCTGGCCTGGCACAAAACCCTGTAGTGGTGCATTGAATCCCCCCTGAGGCGCTGCGCGCCTTCCCCCAAGGGGGACGACGACCTTGCTGCGGGGCGGCCCTTGCTTGTCGTCCTGCGCGACGACCGCGCGCCAGTGTCAACGAGGGCGGTTCTTTTTTCAGGTTGCAGAACCATCCTTCGTTGGCGGGTAGATCCTGCGGTACATCGGCCCAACCAGCATCAGCACGGCAATCAGCCGGCACACCTGAAACGCGGTGACCACGGGCACACCCAGTTGCAGCACCTTGGCCGTGATGGCCATCTCGGTGATGCCGCCGGGGGAGGTGCCCAGCAGCAGCGTGACCCAGGGCAGCCCCGTGGCCCATGCCAGCACGGCGGCAAATGCTGCGCAAATGCCCATCAAACCGAACGTGCCTACGGCCACTGAAGCCAGCCAGCGCGGCGCCGTGTGCAGAAATTCCGCGCGAAAGCGCACGCCCAGGCTGACACCGATCACGAGCTGCGCGGCATTGACCACCGCTTGCGGCACTGCCGACAGATGCAGCCCCGCCATGGTGACCGCCATGGACACCAGCATCGCCCCCATGAACCACGGGTTCGCGCGGCCCAGGCGGTCCATCACCAAAGCACCCGCGCCGGTCAGCAAGGCGAGCAGCGCCAGGCCCGGCCAGCTCTCCTCGCGCACGGTGGGGGTCAGAATGTCCAGCCCCTGCAGGCCGCTCCACTGCAGGGCAAATGGAATGGTGATCGTGACGATGAGCAGGCGCAGGCTGTGGCTGGCGGCCACCAGATCGGTGCGGGCGTTCTCTCGCTCGGAAAGCAGGGTCATCTCAGACGCGGCCCCAATCGCCCCTGCGAAGTAGCTGGTAGACCGCAGCATCGAAGCGGGCACGCCGTGCATGCGGGGCGCGTGCAGGCGGTAGAGCCACGCGCCAAAGCCCCAGCCCAGCAGCAGCGCCCACCCAATGCCCAGCACGATGGCCCACCACAGGCTGCCCACGAGCGCCGACACCTCGGGCGTGAAATACAGGCCCAGCGCGGCGCCAATCGCCCACTGCCCGCCATTGCGCAACGGCCCCCAGCTTTCGGTGGGCGCACCGGCCATGGACAGCACGGACGTGGCAACCAGGGGGCCCAGCATCCAGGGCAGCGGGGTGTGCAGCGCCACACAGGCAGCCGCAGCGGCCCAGGCCAGCAGCAGGGTGCCCGCAACGCGGAGCAGAAATTTCACAGACATCGGGGGCGGGAAGAGCGCAGAAAAGAGCAAGCTGCCGAGTATCGCGCTGCCGGGGCCGGTGGCGAGGCAGTCTTGCCAACCGAAGCCGTCCACCCTAAGAGGGAGTGTGGATGGCCTATTTCAAGCCAAAAGTGCCTCCAGCGCTTATACACAAAGCGCTACCAGCTATCAATTCAGTAGTAATTATTTACGAAGCGCGGCGGCGGCCCGCCATCTCCAGCCCCATGGTGCGCAGGTCGCCCTCGCCCAAAAGGGCCTGTGCGCTGGGGTAGGCGGTGCCTTCTTCTGCCTGGATGTGCTGGCCGTAGCGCTGGGCAAACTGCTCGAGCAGCGCTTCGTCCTGAGCGCTCAGGCCCGCAGCGCTGCCATCGGCGAGAGCCGCCAGAGCGCCCCGGGCGGCGGCCCAATCGGCCGCCATGTGCACATGGTCTTGTTGGAGCTGCCGCACCAGCGCCACCACCGATGGTGCGCCCCGCGCCAGCAGCAGCGGAAATACGTGCAGTTCTTCGTCTTCATGGTGCAAGGGCGCAGCAATGTCGAAGTAACGCAGCACGTCGCGGGCCGCCTGGCGGGCGGCATCATCTACCGCCTGCTCACGCAGGTAGGAGCGCAGCCGCGACAGCAGGGTCAGGGTGCGCTCAACGCGCTCGTGGCAAGCCTCCAGCATCGCGAAGGGCTGCTCGAACCCTACGGCGGGGGTGTTGAATCCGGGCAAGCCGGCGGACGTGGCCATGTGAGTGGACAGGTGGAGTTGCAGGTCGTCAGAAGAATGCCGCGACCTGATTCAGCCCAGGCGCACGGGGTGCCCTTGGCGGTCAAACGGAATGAAGGCCTCGATGGCGCCACGCTTGATGGAATCGACCATGCGTTGCAGCGGGGCTTCGGCGTCCGCACTGGTGGGGGCCTGGTTGAGCGTGCCCGACATGGCGGCAGCAAACACCATCACCCAGTCATGCCCCGGCGCCGTGAACTGCTGGGCTTCGGTCACCAGGGCGGCAAACGATGGCAGCTCCTGTGGGGTCTTGTCCACACACATCAGGGGCACCAGCGCACCGCCCTGCCCTTGCTCAAAGCGCGCACGCTGGGCCGGGGTGGCGTCATCGGGCAGCTCCACGCCGACAAACACAAACAGCAGGCGCTGGGGCTCGGGTTGCAGCCGCGCGGCGTGCAGCAAATCGTCAAAGCTGGAGATGTCCATGGGTAGTCTTTTGAAGTGCGATCAATCAATGGGTTAGAACCTGTTTTTAGAAGCCGGGCAGTATGCCCCGGTGTTCGTCCAGCGTGCTCACGTAGCTGCTGGCCGTGGGCCGCAGCCGTGCGCCCTTGCGCGAGACCACGGTGCCAATGCTCACAAAGCACAGCGCCTGCTCCCCCGGAGCCAGCCGGAACAGCGCACGCAGGCTCGAAGCCTTCAGGGCCTTGCCGCTGGTCAGCGCCGAGCCATATCCCTGGGCAGTGGCCATGAGCAGCATGTTCTGGATGGCGCAGCCGGCCGACACCATACGCTCGGCCACCTCGATGTCTGCATCGCCCCGCTCGCCATCCACGATGGCCAGCAGCAACACGGGGGAGCGGTAGGCCTTTTCACGCGCCTGCTCCACCTGCTCGGGCGCGGCGTCGGGGTCACCCTCCAGCAGGGCCTCGGCAAACACATCGGCCAGCAGCGTGCGCGAGGTGTCGGGCACCAGCACAAAGCGCCAGGGCGTGAGCTGACCGTGGTCTGGCGCATGGGCGGCCGACTGCAGGATGGCCGCTAGCTCGGCCACGTTGGGGCCCGGCGCCCCCAGGCGCTTGGGCAAGATGGTCTGGCGGGACTGGATCAACGCCGCTGCAAGACCGGCGGTGTCATCGGCACTGGGCATGTGTTCGATCATGGCATGTTTGAGTGCCCCGGTGCTGCGGCGGCCACCGCCGCGCACGGGATCCAAGGGCCAAGGGATGACAGACATGAGGAAGTCCTTTCGTCCAGGGGTCAGCCGGGGCGCCCATCGGGGCGCAAGCGGCCATACCAGCGCGCCAGCCGCCCACCCCACACCCCCATGGTGATGAGCCACACGCTGGCGCTGGCCAGCAACAACCAAGGCAATGCGCCCGCTGGCCACACAGGCAAGGTGGCTGCAATGCGCAGCAAGGTGGCCAGCTGCAACAGGCAGAACAGCGACCACACGATGCGGTCGGCCACCAGAGCCCGCCCGCCGTGGCCACACGACACCCGCGTGACCATGGCCAGCATCAGCGACGCCAAGCAGCCCATCGACAACGCATGGAGTGCGCCCAGGCCCAGGCTGCCAAGGCCCAGCCCCACCGCCAGCCACTGCGCGAGGCCACCCAGCAAGAAGGCGACGCCCAGCCACAAAAATCCAATGTGCAACATGGCCAACAGCTTGTTCTTGAGGCTTTGCACCAGCCCCCACACCCACGCCAGCCACACCAGAACACCGCCCACCAGCACCTGCAGCGTGCCGTGCACCACCGCCCATGCGGGCCCCGCCGGGCTGGCGGCAATGCCGCCCCACTCCAGCCACGCAGCCAGCACCTGCATGCCCGCGGCGGCCAGCATGAGCCACAGCACCCAGAACGGACGCCAGGCCTGCACCAGCGGCATGGCGCTGGAGGTGAAGAAAGGAATCATGCGGTGCGCCACGGTGACATAGACCACCACCACAAAGCCCCACAGGCCGCAAAACACCCACACCCGGGCCAGCGTATGGGCCTGCAGCAGCATGGCCACCCAAACGCCCGCCGCGCTCAAAGTGCCCAGCACGCAGGCAAAGCCGATCACGCGGGCATGGAGCTGGTCTTCCGCCTGGCTCAGCCGCACCCGGCCCCAGAACTGCACGGTCATCCACGCGAGCCCGGCGCACGCCAGCGCCAGGCCGACCAGTGCCAAAGCAGCATGCAAATGCGCACCGGCGAGCCACAGCAACCACCCAAGGGCTTGCAGCAACAGCGGGGGCCGCACGGCAGACACGGGCAGTGGATCCACCCCCAGCCACTTGGGGCCAGCGGTGAACAGGAAGCCTGCGAAATACAGCGGAATGAAGCCGAGCACCATCACCGCCGAATGCACCAGCGTGGGTGAAACAGCGTAGCCCGAGGCATAGGGCAAGCCCAGCCAGCCCGTGGCCCGGTCCACCTGCACAGCGCCCCACCACAGCGCAGACGCCACCAGCACCACCATGGCCAGAAAGAAGCTCAGCCGGTGGGGGGCCAGCATGAGGTATTGCACGCGCCAGTGCTTGTCGAGTTGCGCCAGCGCTTCTTTGGAGGGCTTGCCTGACGCGACCTTCAGCGGGATGGTGGGGCGAGGGGCATTCATCCGCAGCTACCCAGGTGGCCGCATTGGGTGCAGTAGTCGCAGCCGTCCTTGCGAATCACGGCGTGCGCGCCGCATTCACTGCACTTCTTTCCTGCCATGGCAGGCGGCATGCCAGCGGGCGCTTCAGGCTCGTCCAGCGGCAGGGATTGCTGCTGCGGCTCGGCCACGCGGCGGGCCAGAATGTTTTGCACGGCAAAGGCGATGGCAGCCACTTCCGAGTCGTGCCACATGGGCACCATGGCGCCATCGGCGCGCTGGTGCGTGCCCAAGCGTACGGGCCCGCGGTCCCACGCCACCTTGCGCATGTCCGACAAGGCACGCTCCAGAAAGCCGCCGCGCGCTGCGAGCGACAGCAGCCGCATGCTGGAGGTGATCCACTGCTGCGACTCGCCACTCTGCCCCACGGGCATGAAGAATTCGATGGCGCGGTCCACTGTGTGGTTGCCCACGCCTGTGGGCACAGGCAGGAACGAGACGATGATGTACAGCGTCTTGTGGCCTTCCTGCGTCCAGTATTCGACCTTCTCGGCCACGGCCGATAGGCCGCCCTTGGGGCGGCTTTCAATCACGGTGCGCATGGGGTCCACCACGGGCGCTGCGGGCGCAGGCGTCGGGGCTGCGGCGGCCGGTGCCGGGGCTGCGGCGGCCGGTGCCGGGGCGGGCGTGCTCACTTCCAGCACAGAGCCCAGGATGGCGTTGGGCCGATAGGTGGCCAGGCCCTTGAGCCGTGCGCGCCAGGCATGCAGGTACAGGTCCTTGAAGTCTTCGTACGGGTAGTCGGCCGGGATGTTCACCGTCTTGGAAATGGCCGTGTCCACGAAGGGCTGCACGGCTTCCATCATGGCGATGTGGTCCTGGGCCGACATGGCCAGGGCCGACACAAAATAGTCGGGCAGCGCGTTGACGTCACCGCCCCCGTCGCGGTACAGGCGCCAGGCATGGTCTTCCACCGCGTATTCGCTGGTGCTGCCATCGGCCTCGCGCTTCTTGCGCTTGTACATCCACGAAAACGGTGGCTCGATGCCGTTTGATGCATTGTCGGCAAAGGCCAGACTCACCGTGCCGGTGGGCGCGATGGACAGCAGGTGGCTGTTGCGAATGCCATGCTTGCGGATGCTTTTTTGTAGAGCCGCAGGCAAGCGGCTGGCAAAGGTGCCAGGGGCCAGGTAGCCATCTGCATTGAACTTGGGGAACGCGCCCTTTTCCTGGGCCAGCGCCACCGATGCCTCGTACGCCGCGTCGCGCATGCGCTCGGCGATGCGGGCGGCCATGGCGCGGCCTTCGGGTGCGTTGTAGCGCAGTTGCAGCATGGCCAGCGTGTTGCCCATGCCGGTAAAGCCCACACCAATGCGGCGCTTGGCCATGGCCTCGTCGCGCTGCTGCGGCAGGGGCCAGAAGGTGACGTCCAGCACGTTATCAAGCGCACGCACCTGCAAGGCCACGGCCCGTTCAAAGGCTTCAAAGTCAAACGCTGCGGCACCGCCCCGCCCGAAAGCGTTGCGCACAAAACGCGTCAGGATGATGGGCCCCAGGTCGCAGCAGCCGTACGATGGCAGAGGCTGTTCGCCACAGGGGTTGGTGGCGGCGATGTCTTCGCAGTAGTGGAGGTTGTTGTCCTCGTTGATGCGGCCCAGGAACAAAATGCCGGGCTCCGCAAAGTCGTAGGCCGACTTCATGATCGTGTCCCACAACTCGCGCGCAGGCACGGTCGCGTACACCCACAGCCCATCAGCGCGCTGGTGGGCGCCTTGCGCCTGCAGGGCCGCGCCCGGCCGCGCGCGGTGAACCAGCTCCCACGGGGCATCGGCCTGAACGGCTTCGATGAACGCATCGGACACGCCCACCGACACGTTGAAGTTGTTCCAGCGGCCAGGCGTGCGCTTGGCGGTGATGAACTCCTTCACATCGGGGTGGTCGATGCGCAGCACGCCCATCTGCGCGCCACGGCGCGAGCCCGCGCTTTCGACCGTGGAGCAGGACTGGTCGAACACATTGATGTAGCTGCAGGGCCCCGACGCCATGGAGTGGGTGCCTTTGACTTCAGCGCCGCGTGGGCGGATGCGCGAGAAGTCATAGCCCACGCCGCCACCGCGCCGCATGGTTTCGGCCGCTTCGCGCAGGGCTTCGTAAATGCCGGGGTAGCCTTCTTCGTCCACGCCCTGAATGCAGTCACCCACGGGCTGCACAAAGCAGTTGATGAGCGTGGCCTGGATGTCTGTGCCCGCTGCACTCATGATGCGACCGGCGCCGATGGCACCCGCATGCAGGTTGGCCAGGAACAGGGCTTCGTATTTTTCACGCAGGGCCGGGGCCTCGACAGAGGCCAGGGCACGGGCCACGCGGCTGTACAGGTCTTCGACGCTGCTCTCGCCGGGTTTGAGGTATTTCTCGCGCAGCACATCCAGGCTGATGGGCTGCAGGGGGGAGATGGAGGGGGTAAGGGAGGGGGGAGTTTCGCGCTTCATGGCTCGGAATGATTCAAGGTTCCCTTGGCGGCGGCCTTGCGCTCCATCAAGAAGGGGTAAAAGCAACGCCCCACCACCCTGGCAACACGCCAGGGCGGCAAAGGCTAGTCCAGCAGCACCTGGCCGTCATGCTCCACATAGGGGTGGTAGGGCCCGGTGCCGCTGTTGTCGGCACGCGATGCGGGCACAAAACCGCCCGTCTGCACATCAAAAACGTGGACTTCCCCATCTTCAATCACGAAATGCCAGCCGTGCAGGCTGATCTGCCCCGACTGCACGCGACTGCGAACCATGGGGTACTCCATCAGCCGTTCCAGCTGGAGCACCACGGCCCGCTGTTCTGTGCGGCGCAGGGCCTCGGGGCCTGGCTGCACCGGCAGCAAGGCCTCGCGCCCCAGATCCAGCCAACGGTTGAGGTTGGGGGCCTCGGGCGACACCTCACCATACATCGCCTTGATAGCCCCACAGTGACTGTGGCCGCACACGATGATGCGGCGCACCTGCAGGTTGAGCACGGCAAATTCGATGGCGGCTGTAGTGCCGTGGTGGCCATGCGAGCCGTCGTACGGTGGCACAAAGGCACCGACGTTACGCACAAGAAACAGCTCCCCCGGCCCGGCACCCGTCAGCAGATAGGGCACTAGGCGCGAGTCCGAACAGCCGATGAACAAGGTGGTGGGGTGTTGGCCCTCATCCACCAGGTTCTGGAACTGCTCGCGGTACTGCGGAAAAGCATCGTTGTGAAAACGACGCAGGCGGTCTAGCAGTTCATCAGGCATGGTGTCATCCGCAAAGGTGCCAGGGCTTACTGCACCAGCGGCGTGTCGGCCGCGTCCAGCATCACCCCTTCCACCGTGGCTGCACCAGCCAGCAACTGCAGGTACTGGCGCAAAGCGTTCACCCAGGCTTGCTGGCGCAAGGTCAGGGCAATGGCCTGGCGCACTTCCTCAAAGGAAGGCTGCTGGCCTGGATCGCGGGCTACCACTTCCACCACATGCAGGCCAAAGCGGCTGTGCACCAGGCGTGCCAGCACGCCCACTTCGGCTCCGCCAAAGACTTCGCGGGCAAATTCGGGGGCACAGTCGGCCCGCGTGAGCCAGCCCAGGTCACCGCCTTGCTGGCCACTGGGGCAGTTGGACCACTGAGCAGCCGCTTGCGCGAACTTGGCGCCACCATCATCAGCACAGCGCAGCTCGATCAACAGGGCTTCGGCCCGCAGACGCAGCTGCTTCACGTCCACGCCTGGCGTGACGGCAAAGAGCACGTGGCGCAGATGGGCGCGTTCGCCTTGCGCGTGGGCGGCGGGATGGGCCTCGTGGTACCGGCGGCAAGCCTCTAGCGAGGGTTCGGGGATGTTCAGCTCGCGGTCGAGCAATTGCTCAATGGCATTCGATGCTTCCGCACTGGTGGCACCTTCGACGCCCGGAGCATCGTGGGCAGACAGCAAGCCTGCCTGCTGCGCCGCCTGGCGCAGCAATTCAGTGCAGGCGCGCTGGCGCAGCGTTTCCTCGTCCAGCCATTCGCTGGGCGTGTTCAACGGCACGCCGTTGACGCGAGCCACAGGGGCAGCCCCGGCACTGGGCGCGGATGAAGGCGCCGACTGCACAGGGGCATCGACCATGGATGCCGCCAGAGCCTCATAGGCCGCAGCCTGCGTTGGTGTCAGCGTGCTGGCGGGCGCGCTCGCCTGGCTGCTTTCTGTGGAGCTGCAGCCGCAGCTCCCGGTTCCACATCCGCTCATGGTGTGTGCTCCTTGGGTATCGTGGGTTTCAGGCGCGGCGGTCTTGCGACTGCATATGGCCTGCGGGCAGGTTCATGCGGCGTGCACGCACCACCTGGTAGGGGCGCAGCACATAGGCCAGCGTGCCAAAGCCGCTCCACACGTGCACCAGACGGGTGAACGGGAAGATCAGGAAGATGCTCATGCCCAGGAACATATGGGTCTTGAAGATCCAGCCCGCATCAGCCAGCAGCTCCACGCCACCGCTGCGGAAGGTCACGATGCGCTGGCTCCACTCGGCCAGCTTCATCATCATGGAACCATCCAGGTGCTGCGCAGACAGCGGAATGGTGGCCAGGCCCAGCGCCAGTTGCAGCCACAGCAGGAACAGCAGAACGATGTCGCTGGTCTTGGAGGTGGCGCGAATGCGTGGGTCTGAAAGGCGGCGGTGCAGCAGGATGGTCACGCCCACAAAGGCGAGCACGCCAGCGATACCGCCGGAGACCATGGCCATCAACTGCTTGTTGCCAGCACTGATGAAATGCTCGTACACCACGTGGGGCGTCAACATGCCGAAGGTGTGACCGAAGAACAGGAACAGCACGCCGATGTGGAACAGGTTGCTGCCCCAACGCAGGCTGCCGGTGCGCAGCAGCTGCGAGGAGTCGCTCTTCCAGGTGTATTGGTCGCGGTCAAACCGCGCCCAGCTGCCAATGAAGAACACGGCCAGGCAAATATAGGGATAGATGCCAAACAACAGGGTATCAAGCCAGGCGGTCATACGGAGACTCCTTCTGGTGCCCGCTCGGCGCGGGGGGTACGAACAAAATGCATGGGTTGCGGCTGGTCAGGCTTGGACTGACCCTGGGTGCTGCAACCCCCAAACGCTTCGGGCTCCGCCCAGACCTCGTCCATTTCGGGCTCGGGGGTCAGCGCCACCGATTGCACGCGCTGGCCCGAGACTTCGAGCACGGCGGCGATGACACTGGCGTAGGGGCTGTTGCGAGCCACCAGCGCACTGAACAGCGCATTGAGGATGTGGGCCATTTCGCCCAGGAATTCCTTGGCCACTTCGGGCGGCTGGGTGGAGGCAAACTCCAGCACCACGGGCAGGTGATCGGGCAGCTCGTCGGCGTTGAATTGCAGGCCCGCCTTTTCGTAGGTCTGCATCAGATCGATGAGCGCCGGGCCACGGTCGCGCGAGTCGCCATGCACATGCTCAAACAGGTGCAGCGAGGTCTGGCGGCCCCGGTCGAAGTTGTCCACATAGCGGGCTTCGACTTCCAGGGGGTCGAGCGCCGCCAGGTGCTGGCACACGGCTTCGATTTCAGACATGCGCTCACTGGTCAAGGCGCCTTCGGAGCGCAGGGCATCGACGAGCTGAGGCATCACGCTGCGCAGCTGTGCATCGGGGTAGCTCAGCAGGTAGCCCAGTGCACGCAGCGTCAGTCGCAAAGAGGTCGGGTTCTTCTTGAACATGGTGGTTCCTTTTTGCGCCCGCTTCAGACCGTGGCCTTGATCGGGATGGTGCGTGGCTTCTTGCCGCCAAACATGCTGACTTCGGTCGCGCCGTCCGAGCAGCCGTTGCCGAACGAGAATCCGCAACCGCCACGGATGTCGAAAGCGTTTTCGGCGTACTCGCGGTGGGCAGTCGGAATCACGAAGCGGTCTTCGTAATTGGCAATCGCCATCACGTGGTACATCTCTTCCACCTCGGCCATCGACAGGCCCGCCTGCTGCAGCACGGCCAGGTTCTGGCGTTGCTCGACGTGCTTGTCGCGCTGGTAGGTGCGCATGGCCAGCATGCGCTCCAGGGCTCGCACCACGGGGCCGGTGTCGCCAGCGGTGAGCAGGTTGGCGAGGTACTGCACCGGAATGCGCAGTTGCGAGACGTCGGGAATGTCGCCATTGACACCCACATGGCCCGCGTTGGCTGCGGCCGTGATGGGCGACAGGGGTGGCACGTACCAGACCATGGGCAGCGTGCGGTACTCGGGGTGCAGCGGCAAGGCCACCTTCCACTGCACGGCCATCTTGTAGACCGGGCTGTTGCGGGCGGCTTCCATCCAGCTGTCGGGAATGCCGTCGATGCGGGCCTGCTTGATGACGTCTGGATCGTTAGGGTCCAGAAAGATGTCGAGCTGGGCCTGGTACAGGTCGCGGTCGCGCTCCACGCTGGCGGCTTCCTGAATGCGGTCTGCGTCGTACAGCAGCACACCCAGATAGCGGATACGACCCACGCAGGTTTCCGAGCACACGGTGGGCTGGCCCGCCTCAATGCGGGGGTAGCAGAAGATGCACTTCTCGGCCTTGCCCGACTGCCAGTTGTAGTAGATCTTCTTGTAGGGGCAGCCGCTCACGCACATGCGCCAGCCGCGGCACTTGTCCTGGTCGATCAGCACGATGCCGTCTTCCTCGCGCTTGTAGATCGAGCCGCTGGGGCACGATGCCACGCAGGCAGGGTTCAGGCAGTGCTCGCACAGGCGCGGCAGGTACATCATGAAGGTGTTTTCGAACTGGCCGTAGATGTCCTTCTGGACATCGTCGAAGTTCTTGTCCTTGCTGCGCTTGCTGAACTCGCCGCCCAGGATTTCTTCCCAGTTCGGGCCCCACTCGATCTTCGCCATGCGCTTGCCGGTAATCAGGCTGCGCGGGCGGGCCGTGGGCGCAGCCTTGCTTTCAGGCGCCGACTGCAGATGGTCGTAGTCGAACGTGAAGGGTTCGTAGTAGTCGTCGATCTGCGGCAGGTTGGGGTTGGCGAAGATGCGCATGAGCAGCTTCCACTTGCCGCCCTGACGGGGCGCGATGGAGCCGTCAGGGTTACGCACCCAGCCGCCGTTCCAGCGGTCCTGGTTTTCCCATTCCTTGGGGTAACCAATGCCGGGCTTGCTTTCCACGTTGTTGAACCAGGCGTATTCCATGCCGGGGCGGCTGGTCCAGACGTTTTTGCAGGTGACGGAACAGGTGTGGCAGCCAATGCACTTGTCCAGATTCAGCACCATGCCGATTTGTGCGCGAATTTTCATCGTGTTTTCTCCTTGCGGGCTCAGGCGTGTGCGCCGGTGTCAGACACTTCGTCGTCCAGCCAGTCCACGCGGTCCATCTTGCGCACCAGCACAAACTCGTCGCGGTTGGTGCCAATGGTTCCGTAGTAGTTGAAGCCGTAGCTGTACTGTGCGTAGCCACCAATCATGTGGGTGGGCTTGAGCACGATGCGCGTGACCGAGTTGTGGATACCGCCACGGGTGCCAGTGATCTCGGAGCCGGGGGTGTTGATGATCTTCTCTTGCGAGTGGTACATCATCACCATGCCGGGGTTCACACGCTGGCTCACCACCGCACGGGCCGCAATGGCACCGTTGGCGTTGAACAGTTCCACCCAGTCGTTGTCCACGATGCCGGCGCTCTTGGCGTCGTCTTCGCTCAGCCACACCACCGAGCCGCCCCGGTTCAGCGTCAGCATCATCAGGTTGTCGCTATACGTGCTGTGGATGCCCCACTTCTGGTGCGGCGTGATGAAGTTCAGCTGGATTTCCTTGTTGCCGTTGGGCTTCTTGCCTTCGACTTCTTCCAGCGTCTTCAGGTGCACCGGTGGGCGATAGCTGACAAAGCCTTCGCCGAAGTCGCGCATCCAAGGGTGGTCCTGGTAGAACTGCTGACGTCCGGTGAGGGTGCGCCATGGGATGTACTCGTGCACGTTGGTGTAGCCGGCGTTGTAGCTGACCTTTTCGCTCTCCAGCCCCGACCAGGTGGGCGAGCTGATGATCTTGCGCGGCTGCGCCTGGATGTCGCGGAAGCGGATCTTCTCGTCTTCGCGGTGCAGTGCCAGGTGCACGTGGTCACGGCCCGTCTGCTTGCCCAGGGCTTCCCAAGCCTTGCAGGCCACATGGCCGTTGGTCTCAGGCGCCAGCATCATCACCACTTCGGTGGCGTCAATGTCGGTCACGATGCGGGGCATGCCCTGCGTCACGCCCTCTTCCTTCACGCGGCCATTCAGGTCGCCCAGCTGGCCCACTTCTGTCTGCGTGTTCCAGCCAATGCCCTTGCCACCGTTGCCCACCTTGTCCATCAAGGGGCCCAGAGCGGTGAAGCGCTTGTACAGGTTCGGGTAGTCGCGCTCGACCACCGTGATCTGCGGAGCAGTCTTGCCAGGGATGAGTTCGCACTCGCCCTTTTTCCAGTCGCGCACGCCGTAGGGCTGGGCCATTTCGCCGGCCGTGTCGTGCATGATGGGGGTGAGCACCACGTCTTTTTCCACGCCCAGGTGGCCCACACTGACCTCGCTCACAGCCTTTGCAAAGCCCTTGTAAATCTCCCAGTCGCTCTTGGCTTGCCAGGCAGGGTCCACCGCGGTGGACAGCGGGTGGATGAAGGGGTGCATGTCGCTGGTGTTGAGGTCGTTCTTCTCATACCAGGTGGCCGTGGGCAGCACGATATCGGAGTACAGGCAGGTCGTGCTCATGCGGAAGTCGAGCGTGACCAGCAGGTCCAGCTTGCCTTCAGGCGCATTCGCGTGCCACTGCACTTCTTCGGGCTTGGCTTCGTCTTTGCCCAGGTCTTTGCCCTGCACACCGTGCGTGGTGCCCAGCAGGTGCTTGAGGAAGTACTCATGCCCCTTGCCCGACGAACCCAGGATGTTGGAGCGCCACACGAACATGTTGCGCGGCCAGTTGTCTGGGTGGTCTGGGTCCTCGCAGCTCATGGTCAGGCTGCCGTCCTTGAGCGATTTGACGACGTAGTCCTTCGCGTCCATGCCCGCCGCAGCAGCGTCCTTGGCCACCTGCATGGGGTTGGTCTTGAGCTGGGGCGCGGAAGGCAGCCAGCCCATGCGCTCGGCGCGCACGTTGTAGTCGATCTGGGCCCCGTGGTAGGCGCGGGCGTCGGCCAGCGGCGAAAGGATCTCTTCCATGCCCAGCTTTTCGTAGCGCCACTGGTCGGTGTGCGCGTAGAAGAAGCTGGTGCTGTTCATCTGGCGGGGTGGGCGGATCCAGTCCAGCGCAAAGGCCAGGGCCGTCCAGCCGGTCTGCGGGCGCAGCTTTTCCTGGCCCACATAGTGCGCCCAGCCACCACCGCTTTGGCCAATACAGCCGCACAGCATCAGCATGTTGATGATGCCGCGGTAGTTCATGTCACTGTGGTACCAGTGGTTCATGGCCGCGCCGATGATGACCATGGACTTGCCATGCGTCTTGTGGGCGTTGTCGGCAAACTGGCGGGCCACGGTGATGATCTGCTCACGCGGCACACCGGTGATCTTTTCTTGCCATGCAGGGGTGAAGGGGCGATCGGCGTCATAGCTGCCACCAGGTTCTTCACCAGGCAGGCCACGGTCGATGCCGTAGTTGGCTGCCAGCAGGTCGAACACCGTGGCCACCATCACGCGGCCCTGGACTTCATGGCCGTCCAGCTCCAGATGGCTCACAGGCACGCGGCGCACCATCACGTCACCACCCTGGTCGTTGGCGGTGAAGTTGGGGGCATGCACGCCGCCAAAGTAAGGGAAGGCCACATCCGCCACGTCGTGGGGCTGCTCGCCGTCTTCGATCACCGACAGCTTGAGCTTGACGTCATTGCCCGTGCGGGCGTCCTTGTTCTCCAGGTTCCACAGGCCCTGGTCGGGGCGGCCGTCGGTGCCCCAGCGGAAGCCGATGGAGCCATTGGGCAGCGTGACCTGGCCCAGCTCGTCATAGCCCACGGTCTTCCAGTCAGGGTTGTTCGACTGGTCGAGCTTGTTGGGGAAGTCGCTGGCGCGCACGTAGCGGTCAGGCACCATGGCCTTGCGACCGTCGGGCAGCGTCTTTTCCTTGAGCACCACCAACAGAGGCAGGTCGGTGTAGCGGCGGGCGTAGTCGTCAAAGTAGCTGCTCCGGCCCTTGCCACCGTCCTTGAAGTAGAACTCTTTCAGGATCACATGGCCCATGGCCATGGCCACGGCCGCATCGGTGCCCTGCTTGGGGTGCATCCACAAGTCACCCAGCTTGGCCACTTCGGAATAGTCGGGCGTGATGGACACGACCTTGGTGCCCTTGTAGCGAACCTCGGTCAAGAAGTGCGCGTCGGGCGTGCGCGTCTGGGGCACGTTCGAGCCCCAGGCAATGATGTACGAGCTGTTGTACCAGTCGGCCGACTCGGGCACGTCGGTTTGCTCGCCCCAGGTTTGCGGGCTGCTGGGGGGCAGGTCGCAGTACCAGTCGTAGAAGCTCATGCACACGCCGCCAATCAGGCTCAGGTAGCGCGAACCGGCTGCGTAGGAAATCATCGACATCGCAGGGATGGGCGAGAAGCCGATGATGCGGTCGGGGCCGTGCTTCTTGATGGTGTAGACATTGGCCGCAGCAATCATCTGGTTGACTTCATCCCAGGTGCTGCGCACGAAGCCGCCCAGGCCACGCTGCTTTTGCCAGTCGCTGCGCGAAGTGCTGTTCTCGACGATGCTGGCCCAGGCGTCCACCGGGCTCTTGGCCAGGGCAATGGCAGCGCGCCAGAGCTTGAGCAGGCGGCCACGCACCATGGGGTACTTCACGCGGTTGGCGCTATACAGGTACCAGCTGTAGCTGGCGCCGCGTGCGCAGCCACGGGGCTCGTGGTTGGGCAGGTCGGGGCGGGTGCGGGGGTAGTCGGTCTGCTGGGTTTCCCAGGTGACGATGCCGCCCTTGACGTAGATCTTCCACGAGCAAGAGCCCGTGCAGTTCACACCGTGGGTGGAGCGCACGATCTTGTCGTGTGCCCAGCGGTCGCGGTAGGCATCTTCCCAGGTACGGTCTTCACCGTTGGTTTCGCCGTGGCCTTGTGCAAATGTCTCGCGGGGTTGCGAGAAGTACGTGAGGCGATCAAGAAAATGGCTCATCGGGGGCTCCTTGTTCTATAGGGGGTGCAGATGGGTCAAACGGCCATCAGCAAGGCATTTCGGCGTGCTTGCGCGCGTAGTACCACCAGGTCACGGCAATGCACACGAGATAGAAGGCGGCAAAGCACCACAGCGCGGCATGTGGGGCGCCGGTCAGTGCGATCGAGCTGCCGTAGCTCTTGGGAATGAAGAACCCGCCGTAGGCAGCCATCGCAGCCGTAAAGCCCAGCGTGGCAGCGCCCAGGGTGTTGCCTTCCTTGTTGGCCTGGGCCACGGCGGCGGCGTTGTTCTTGTCCACGCCACGCATGGCTTCCGTGAGGAAGATGACTGGGATCATGCGGAAGGTCGATCCGTTGCCGATGCCGGTGGTGAGGAACAGCACCAGGAAGCACACGAAGAAGCCGCCAAAGTGGCCTTCATTGCCAGCCGATGGCAAGAACACGGTGACGCCTACCACTGCGATGGCCATGACGATGAAGTTCCACAGCGTGACGCGAGCACCGCCGAGCTTGTCCGCCAGCCAGCCACCAAAGGGACGAACCACCGCACCCACCAATGGGCCGAGCCACGCGTATGCCAGAGGGTTCACATTGGGAAACTGGCTCTTGATGAGCAGCGGGAAGCCTGCGGCATAGCCGATGAACGAACCGAAGGTGCCCAGGTACAGCAAGCACATCAGCCAGTTGTGCTTGCGCTTGAAGATGGCGGCCTGTGCAGCAAACGAGGCCTTGGCGTCGGCAATGTCATTCATGCCAAACCAGGCAGCCAGGGCCGTGAGGGCAATCCATGGCACCCAGATGAAGGCGGCGTTCTGCGTCCACACCTGCACGGTCTGGCCGTTCTTGACGATGGTCTGGGGTTCACCCCCAAAAACTCCAAAGATGCCGGCCGTGACGACCAGAGGGCTCAGGAACTGCACCACCGACACGCCCAGGTTACCGAGGCCCGCATTCACACCCAGTGCCGAGCCCTTGCGCTCCTTCGGAAAGAAGAAGCTGATGTTGGCCATGCTGGAGCTGAAGTTGCCGCCACCCAGCCCGCACAGCAGCGCCAGGATGAGCATGGTCGGGTAGGCCGTGGTGTTGTCCTGCACCGCAAAACCAATGCCGATGGCCGGGATCAGCAGCGAGGCGGTGGAGATGGCTGTCCAGCGGCGGCCGCCCACCAGCGGCACCATGAACGAGTAGAAGATGCGCAGCGTGGCGCCCGAGAGAGCAGGCGCTGCGGCCAGCCAGAAGAGCTGGTTGGTCGAATACTTGAAGCCGAGGCCTGGCAGGCTCACAGCGACCACGCTCCAGACTTGCCAGATGGCGAAGGCCAGGAACAGCGCAGGCACCGAGATCCAGAGGTTGAGCTTGGCGATGGCTTCGCCTTCGCGCTCCCAGAAGGACTTGTCCTCCGGTGCCCAGATGGTGAGCAGACGCCCCTGGCGCCCGCTGGTGGTGGTGGCAGACATGGTGAGGTTTCCTTCGAAAAAATCAGCGGTTGCCGGCTTGCGCGGCACCTTGCGCACCCATGACGGGGGCGCGGCGCACTTCGGTGAAGTACATCCAGATGAGCGAGACCCACACCACGCCGTACATCAGCATGAAAGCGCTGGAGCGGATGCCGGTGAGGTCCATCAGCGCACCGAACATGATGGGCAGCACGAACCCGCCCATGCCACCAGCCAGGCCGACGATGCCGCTGATGGTTCCGATGTTTTGGGGGTAGTCGTCGCTGATGTACTTGAACACGCTGGCCTTGCCAAACGCCCAGCAAATGCCCAGCAGGAACATGATGCCGGTGAACACGTACACGTTCAGGCCGATGTGGAAGGTCTTGGGGCCGTTGACGGTGGCGATGGTGAAATCGGTCTGGGGGTAGCTCAGCAGGAACAGGCAGATCCAGCTCACCCACATCACCCACCAGGTCACGCTGTGGGCGCCGTACTTGTCAGACAGCATACCGCCAATGGCGCGCAGCACGCCGCCGGGCAACGAGAAGCAGGCAGCCAGCAAGGCGGCCACGCGGATGTCCAGACCAAACTCTCCCACGTAGTACTGCACCATCCACAGCGACAGGGCCACATAGCCACCGAACACGATGCTGTAGTACTGGCAGTACTTGAGCACCTTGGGGTCCTTCAGCGCCTTGAGCTGGTCGGTGAACTTGACGTTGCTGGGCACCAGATGGGCAGGGTCGCTGTAGCTGAACAGCCAGAACAGCACCAGCGTGCCCAGCATGATGGCGGCGTACACCTGGGGCACCATGGTCCAGCCGAAGGCCACCAGAATGACCGGCGCAACAAACTTGTTGACGGCCGCGCCCGAATTGCCTGCGCCATAAATACCCATAGCCGTGCCCTGGCGATTCTTGGGGAACCAGCGGGCAACGTAAGGGGTGCCCACCGAGAAGGAGCCGCCCGCCAGACCCACGAACAGGCCGATGGTCAGGAAGTGCCAGTATTCGGTGGCGTAGCCCATCATCCAGATGGCGGGCACGGTGGCAGCCATCACAGCGGCCATCACGATGCGGCCGCCGTACTTGTCCGTCCAGATGCCCAACGGCACCCGCACCAGCGAGCCGGTGAGCACGGGCATGGACATGAGCAGCCCGAACTGCGTGGAGTTCAGGTTGAGCATCTTCTTGATGGGGATGCCGATGACGCCGAACATCATCCAGACCATGAAGCAGACGGTGAAGGCGAAGGTGCTGACGATGAGCACCGACCAAGCCTGTCGCGTGCGCTGGGGGCTTGCGCCCTGGGGCAGGGTTTCGTTAACCATTGCGCTGTTCCTCTCTTTCGTATGGGAGGTATCGTCCGCGTTACCGAGGGTTTTGCCCATCCTTCGCTAGACCATGTGCAGCACGGCAGAGGTAGTAGTCACCGTGCAAGCGCATCGTTCGAAAGAACTACTACCCCGTCTGCCGCAGAAGGGGCTGACCGCACCGCTGGTTGTAGAACGCCACCGTGACGAAGATGTGGCACATCTGAATTTCAAGCAAAAATGGGCTGAAAGTGCCTATGGATAAGCGCCACCAGCTCTTTTTTTGATAGCAGAAATGAAAAGAGCCCCCGCAGGGGCTCATTGCCAAGGAATGAAAGGTCGGGGCGTGGCGGCTATTCCGCGCGCTGGCGGTCGGATGCGTACACCGCCGCCTGCACGCGCGAGGTCAGGCCGAGCTTGCGCAGGATGTGCTGGACATGGATCTTCACCGTGGTCTCGGCGATGTCCAGCACCCGTGCGATTTCCTTGTTGCTCATACCGCGCGCAATCTCGCGCAGCACTTCTTCTTCGCGCGGGGACAGAGGGGTGCCACTGTCAGACGCGGCGCTGCCAGAGGCTTCGACCACCTCCGGCGCAGGCGTCGGGCTGGCCGCCGAAGGCGCCCCTTGCGACTGGAAGGCCGCCACCAGCTTGCCCATGAGTTCCGGGCTGACCACAGGCTCCCCCTGCGCGGCACGGCGAATGGCCTGCGCCAGCAAATCGCCGTCAATGGTTTTGAGCAGATACCCCTGGGCGCCGTTGCGCAACGCCGCAGCAAGGTCTTGCGAGTCTTCGCTCACCGTGAGCATCAGCACGCGCGAGCGTGGAGACACTTCACGCAAGCCGCGAATGGCGTCCACCCCCATCACGCCGGGCAGATGGTTGTCCAGCAAGATCACATCGGGTTGCAAGGTGGGCACCAGCCTCAAGGCCTCGGCGGCATCACCCGCCTCGCCCACCACATGCAGGCCGGCATCCTGCCCCAGCAGGGCGATCAGGCCACGCCGGAACAAGGTGTGATCGTCCACCACCAGCAAGGTCACGGGGGCGGCGGCAGCGGGCTGGGTCACGTCAATGGCTCCTGAAGGGGGGCGGGCGAATGGGGGGCGATGGGCGCGGCACCCACAGGCGCGGCCTGGGTCGGGCTGGCGGCAGCATTGGCTGGTGCGAGTGGCCTGGGGTTGCTGGGCAGCTCAATGCACACGCGTGTGCCATGCCCGCGGTGCGACTGCACCTGCACCACCGCGCCAATGCGCTGGGCGCGCTCGCGCATGATACCCAGGCCTACGTGCAAGGAATCGGGCGGAACCTGCTCTACCTCAAAGCCTATGCCATCGTCCTGGACTTCAAAGCGCCAGCGCGGATGGCGCTCCACCCGCAGTTCCACCCGCGTTGCCTTGGCGTGCTTGCGCACATTCGACAAGGCTTCCTGCACCATGTGCAGCACCTGGATCTGCACATCGGGCGGCAGGGGCACGCCGTGGCCTGCCATGGACAGCGAAGTGGCCATGCCCGTCTGGTGCTCAAACTTTGACAGCGTGGCGCGCAGCGCAGCCTCGATGTCCTCCTCGCTGGTGCGGGTGCGAAAGTGCACCAGCAACTCGCGCACATCGCTGTAGCACTCGCGCACGCCTACATCCAGTTCGTCGATGCTGCGATCACGCTTGGCGGCGTCGCCCTTGGCCACGGCATCGCGCAGCAGCTGGGTCTGGATCTTGAGGAAGGCGAGCGACTGCGCGATGGAGTCGTGCAGCTCCCGCGCGATCATGCTGCGCTCTTGCGCCACGGCGGCTTCCCGCTCCAGGGCCGTGGCACGCAAGCCCTCCATGGCGCTGGCCAGGTGGCGCGTCATGGCTTCGAGCAACTCGCGCAGATCATCGTTCAACGCCACCGGGAAGCGGAAGAACAGGTCCACCTCGCCCAGCACGCGCTGCTGCATTTGCACAGGAATGGTCACCATCGTCTCAAACCCGGCTTCGCGGCAATGGGGCAGCGCCACCATGGATGTGGGGGTGATGGGGATGACGCGGGTGCGCGCCTGTTCCTGGGGCTGGCCGCAATGGCAAGAGCCCGTGTGCAGGCAATGTTCCTCTTCCGCCATGGCCCGGGGCAGGCCGTCATTGGCCAGCAACACATAGCGCTCGTTGGCTTCGTCAGACCAGCGCACGGCCACCGCATCGGCCCCGGCCACTTTCCGGACCTGGCGCACAAACGCAGTGGCAAGCTCCGTCAGGCTGGCCGCATCCGAGGCCAGGGCGCTCACGGCGTACAGGGCTTCGAGCCGCTGGTTCTGCACGGCAATGCTGGCCGTTTTTTCCTGCACTTTCTGCTCCAGCCCCTCATGCGATGCCTGCAGCGCATGCGCCATCAGGTTGAAGCCAGCAGACAGCTGGCCGAATTCGTCATCGGTGTCCACCGGCAAGCGGGTAGAAAGATCACCCTGGCGCAGACGCGCCTGCGCGCCTTGCAGTCGGGCCACGGGGTTGATCACCAGCAGATAGCTCACGGCCATGAAGGTCACGGCCGCAGCAATGGCCAGGGCCATCATGCACAGCTGAAACAGGTGCAGCCCGGCCGTCCAGCCCGCGATCTGCACCTCAATGGTTTCTACAAACCGATCCACCTCACTGACGAAGTGGTCGGCCTGCGCCAGGGCCTGGTCCCGGCTGGGGCGGGGCTCCTGCGTCCACTGTTGCTGCAGCTGGGCCCAGTTGAGTCGGATGGCGTCGAAGCGGGGGCGGGTTTCATCGCTCCATGGCACAAACAGGGGGCGGGACGGATCGCCCGTGCGCAGCAGCTCCAGGCTGGCGTCAAATTCTTTGGCATGCTGCTGCACGGCCTGCACCGGCTCGGTCTGCAGCACCATCACCATGCGCAGCATGTTCATGCGAAGCCGCCCCGCCTCGTTCACGGCCGCGGCACCGCCTTCCAGCTTCCAGGTCACCCACAGGGTCAGTCCAATAGAGCTGAGGGCCACGAGCAGGAAGCCTGCACCCATCGCCAGCAGCTTGGTTGTGAGGGACGGGGAATTTCGCATCGGCGCAGTGTAGGCATGGGCTGCCCAGCAAGTCTTGACCAAGGTCAAGACCCGCACTCGCACATTCACCAAAGCAAGCGCTTAGCATTTGCGCATGCGCTTTATGTCCTTCCGTTTGCCTCTTCTCCCTCTTTCAACGCGCCGCACCGCGCTGGCCCTGCTGATGGGCCTGGCCCTGGCAGGTTGCGCCCAGCGCCCCCCGGTGGCCGAGGGGGAGCAATGGCCCCTGGTGCTGCGCACCGTGTTGCCCGCTGAGGTGCTGCTGCTGGGCGAGCAGCACGACGACCCTGAGCACCAGCGCATGCAGCACGCTGCCGTGCAGTGGCTGGCCATCCGCAACCAGTTGGGGGCCGTGGTGCTGGAGATGGCAGAACGTGGCACCAGCACTGCCGCCCTGCCGGCAGATGCCACTCCCGCCCAGGTGCAGAACGCTTTGCGCTGGAACGACGCAGCCTGGCCCTGGGCCGCCTATGCCCCGGCCATCATGGAAGCCGTGCGGGCTGGCGTACCGGTGCTGGGGGGCAACCTGCCCCGCACACAAAACCGCAGCGCGATGCGCGATGACACCTTGGACCTGGTCTTGACGCCCCCCGCCCTGGAGCGCCAGCGCGAGGCCATTCGCCAGGGGCACTGTCGCCTGCTGGCGGAAACCCAGGTGCCCGCCATGGCGCGCATCCAGATTGCCCGCGACAAGAGCATGGCCCAGGTCCTGGTAGAGGCCCAGCGGCAATATGGCCAGACGACGGTGCTGATCACCGGCGCCGGCCATGTGCTGCGCACAGCGGGGGTACCAGTGCACCTCCCCAAAGACCTCACTGCGCGCATCGTAATTGCCATGCAGCACAAGGCGCCGCCGCCCAGTGATGGAGCCCCCGCCCCGGCGGACGACGCGATGGCCCAGGCGATTGCGCGCACCGTTCCGGCCGATGCCGACCTGGTGTGGGCTTCCCCCTGGCGCGAAGGGCCCGACCACTGCGAGACACTGCGCCAGCAATTGCAGTGACGCAACGCAAAAGGGCGCCATTGGCGGGCGCCCACCATAGGCCTTGCGCAGCAAACTGGCGCCGGTGCTGCGACAATCGGGCGCCTATGACCCAAGCCTACATCCTTACCCTGTCCTGCCCCGACCGACTGGGGCTGGTGCACGCCGTGTCCGGGTTCCTGATGGAACACGGCGGCAACATTGAAGAAGCTGCCCAGTACAACGACAACGCCACAGGCCTGTTCTTCATGCGCGTTCAGTTTGCCTGCGACCAGCACGACCACGCCACCCTGAAGGCCCGCCTGGCCACCTTTGCCGAGCCCCACCAGATGCGCTGGAGCCTGCACACCACGGCCGAGCCGATGAAGACGGTGCTGATGGTCAGCAAGGAAGGCCACTGCCTCAACGACCTGCTGTTCCGATGGAAATCGGGCCTGCTGCCGGTGGACATCCGCGCCATCATCAGCAACCACCGCGATTTCTACCAACTGGCCGCCAGCTACAACGTGCCGTTCCACCACATCCCGGTGACTGCGGCCACCAAGGCCCAGGCCGAGGCCAAGCAGTTCGAGATCATCGAAGCCGAAGGCGCCGAACTGGTGGTGCTGGCCCGCTACATGCAAGTGCTCAGCGACGATCTGTGCCGCAAGCTGGCAGGCCGCGCCATCAACATCCACCACAGCTTCCTGCCCAGCTTCAAGGGCGCCAAGCCCTACTACCAGGCGCACGACCGGGGCGTGAAGCTCATCGGGGCCACGGCCCACTATGTGACGGCGGACCTGGACGAAGGCCCGATCATTGAGCAGGACGTGGCCCGCGCAGACCACACCGACACGGTGGAAGACCTGACAGCCCGGGGCCGAGACACCGAAAGCCAGGTGCTGGCCCGCGCCGTGAAGTGGCACAGCGAACACCGCGTGCTGCTCAACGGCCACAAGACTGTGGTCTTCCGCTAAGCAGCGGCGCAACACCCCGCCGCATGGCCCAGCCCCCGGTGAGCAGCAACGCCCTGGCCTTCCAGGCAGGCAACGCACGGCGCATCCCGCCGATCCAGTGCCTGCTTACTTTTGAGGCACTGGCCCGACTGCGCAGCGTGACGCTGACGGCGGACGAGCTGTGCGTTACGCCCAGCGCGGTGAGCCACCGGGTCAAGCAGCTGGAGCAGATTCTGGGCGTGCGGCTGTTTGGCCGGGCAGATTTTTCGCTCACCACCGAAGGCAGCGCCTACTTGGCCCATGTGCGCGAGGGGCTGGGCGCGCTGCAGCGTTTTCCAGGCGCGGCCTCGGCGCCGGGGCGCAGGCGGCTGAAGCTGGCCGTCACGCCCACCTTCGCCCGCACCATCCTCATTCCCCGGCTGCGCCAGTTCACCGAGGCGTACCCCGAAATCGACCTGGCGCTGCAGGTGTCCATCCCGCTGCTGGACGTGGTGGCGGAAGACGCCGACCTCATGGTGCGCTTTGGCCCCGGCCACTACGCCGATGTGGAACACATCGAGCTGGCACGCGACGTGGTCACGCCGCTGGCATCGCCCGCGTTTGTGCGCGAACACGGCCCGTTCGAGCGCCCGGAAGACCTGGAGGGCCTGCCCCTGCTGCGCAGCCCGCTGGAGCCCTGGCGCACCTGGTTTTCGGTCAGCGGCCTGGACTGGGCAGAGCCCAGCGAGGGTTCGCAGTTCAACGACATTGGCCTGATGTGCGACGCAGCCGCTGCCGGCATGGGCGTGGCCCTGGTGCGCCTGAAGCTGGGCGCGCCCTGGCTGGACCACGGCACGCTGGTGCGCCTGCTCCCCATCGAAGCGCCCAGCCCCCACGCCCACTACCTGTGCTGGCGCACGGGCGCCATGGAGCGCTGGGAGTGTTCGGCCTTTGCGCAGTGGCTCAAGGCCACGCTATAAGAGCGGCTAACAAAACTCAGCGAAGCGGTTCTGGCTAGGCGCCGCGTCGCAGGCAGTACGCGTAGTACGACAAGACGCGGCAACGACGCCAGAAGAGTTTTGTTAGCCGCTCTAAAGACCTTCCGAGCGCTTTTGTCACACAGCGCGTGACAAAACTTCAAAACGGGATCCCTCCCAAGCAGCGGTACACCGCGTTACAGTGCGCAGGTGATCACCGAAACACCCCACCCCTCCCCTGCCGAGCGCCAGGCGCTGCAATCCCGTGTGGTGCAGGCCCTGTCTGCCGTGGTACCCGCCCACGCCCTGCTCTGGAACGCTGAAGACACCACCCCCTACGAATGTGACGGCCTGACCGCCTACCGCCAGCGCCCGCTGGTGGTGTGCCTGCCCGAAACGTACGACGAAGTGCAGGCCGTGCTGCGCACTTGCCACCAGTTGCAGGTGCCCGTGGTGGCCCGCGGAGCGGGCACGGGCCTCTCGGGCGGGGCCATGCCCCATGCCATGGGCGTGACGCTGTCGCTGGCCAAGTTCAACCGCATTCTGGAAGTGAACCCCGAAAGCCGCACGGCCGTGGTGCAGTGCGGTGTGCGTAACCTGGCCATCAGCGAGGCGGCGGCACCGTACAACCTTTACTACGCGCCGGACCCCAGCAGCCAGATCGCCTGCACCATCGGCGGCAACGTGGCCGAGAACTCGGGCGGCGTGCACTGCCTGAAATACGGGCTCACGGTGCACAACGTGCTCAAGGTGAAGGGCTTTACGGTGGAAGGCGAGCCCGTGGAATTTGGCAGCGAGGCGCTGGACACCCCCGGCTACGACCTGCTGGCCGCCGTGATCGGTAGCGAAGGCATGTTGGCCGTGACCACCGAAGTCACCGTCAAGCTCGTGCCCAAGCCCCAGTTGGCGCGCTGCATCATGGCCAGCTTTGACGATGTGCGCAAAGCAGGCGACGCCGTGGCCGCCGTGATTGCGGCGGGCATCATCCCCGCCGGCCTGGAAATGATGGACAAGCCCATGACCGCCGCCGTGGAAGACTTTGTGCACGCCGGCTACGACCTGAGCGCCGAAGCCATCTTGCTGTGCGAAAGCGACGGCACGCCCGAAGAGGTGGAAGAAGAAATTGGCCGCATGAGCGAGGTGCTGCGCGCGGCAGGCGCCACCGCCATCAGCGTGAGCCGCGACGAGGCCGAACGCCTGCGCTTTTGGAGCGGCCGCAAAAACGCCTTCCCCGCCAGCGGCCGCATCAGCCCCGACTACATGTGCATGGACTCGACCATCCCGCGCAAGCGCCTGGCCGACATCCTGCTGGCCATTGCCGAGATGGAGAAAAAGTACCAGCTGCGCTGCGCCAACGTGTTCCACGCGGGCGACGGCAACCTGCACCCGCTGATCCTGTTCGATGCGAACGACCCGGACCAGCTGCGCCGCTGCGAGCTGTTTGGCGCCGACATCCTGGAGACCAGCGTGGCCATGGGCGGCACGGTGACGGGCGAGCATGGCGTGGGCGTGGAAAAGCTCAGCAGCATGTGCGTGCAGTTCACCACCGAGGAAAACGCGCAGATGTTCGGGCTCAAGCATGCGTTTGACCCGGCCGGTCTGCTCAACCCCGGCAAGGTGATTCCCACGCTGAACCGGTGCGCCGAGTACGGAAAGATGCTGGTGCGCGGCGGGCAGATCAAGCACCCGGACCTGCCCCGGTTCTGACGCTTGCCCATGCGACCCTTGCAAGGCCTGGCGTTCTTGTTGCTCATGCAATCGGGAGGCGAGGCACTCTCCCACTTCCTGAAATTGCCCGTGCCAGGCCCGGTGGTGGGCATGGTGCTTTTGCTGCTGGCGTTGCGGTGGTCTCCCGTGCAGGCGGCTGTGGCACCGGCGGCCGGTTTTTTGCTGAGCCATCTGTCGCTGCTGTTCGTGCCCGTGGGCGTGGGGGTGATGACGCATCTGGCCCTGCTGAGTGCGCACGGCCTGCAGCTGGTGGCGGTGATCGTGGTGTCCACCTGGGTGGGCATGGCCGTCACGGCAGGGGTGCTGCGCCTTTTGCAGCCCAAGGCGAGTGAGCATGCAGAACTTCGTTGAACTCTGGGTCTACCTGTCGTCGGCCCCTCTGTTCGGATTGACGGCAACACTGGCTGTGTATGTGCTGGCACAGGCGGTGTCACTGCGTGCCGGGCATGCCCCATGGGCCAACCCGGTGATGCTCTCGGTGGCGGTGCTGGCGGGGGTGTTGCTGGCCACCGGCACGGCGTACCCCACCTACTTTGCGGGCGCGCAGTTCATCCACTTCTTGCTGGGCCCCGCCGTGGTGGCCTTGGGCTGGCCGCTGTGGCAGCGCCGGGCCGCCCTGCGCGCACGCTGGGGGCGGCTGGTGCTGGCCTCTCTGGCAGGGGGCACCGCAGCGGCAGCCAGCGCCGTGGGGCTGGGCTGGGCACTGGGTCTGCCTGGGGATGTGCTGATGTCCCTGGCCCCCAAATCCGTCACTGCCCCGGTGGCGATGGGCGTGGCCGCGCAGATTGGCGGCGTGCCCGCGCTGGCGGCGGTATTCGCTGCGCTGACCGGCATGGTGGGCGCCTTGTCGGCCCGCTGGCTGTTTGGCCTGATGCGCCTGCCCACCGACGCTGAGGGCATGGCCCTGCGCGGCTTTGCGCTGGGCACAGCCTCCCACGGCATTGGCGCCGCCCACGCCATGCAGGTGAATGCCGATGCCGGAGCCTATGCCGGGCTGGCACTGGGCCTACAGGTGGTGCTGGCGGCCGTGTTGATGCCGCTGGTGTTTCGGCTTTTTTAAGTGATAAAAAGTGGCTCCAGCGCTTATTCAACAAGCGCTGGTAGCTATATTTTTAATAGCAAACACTTCACAACCACTCAGCCACCGGCCACGGCCCGCGCAATCTCGCGGGCATGAGACAGCCCGAACAGCACCAAGCCAATCAGCCCGCCCACCACGGTGCCGTTGATGCGGATGTACTGCAAGTCCTTGCCAATGTTCAACTCAATCAAGGCAGACATCTGCTCGGCATCCCAGCGCTGCACCGTGTCCTGGATGTGCTGCGCCACAAACTGCGACACATCCGGCGCCAGGCCTTGCACCCAGCCTTCCATTCGCGTGTTGAATGACTGGCGCAGCGCCGGGTCGGCCGCCAACGATTCGCCCAACCACACGCCCAGCTTGACCACCTGACGCGCCAGTACGGAATCGGCGTCGGCAAGATCGCGCTGCAATGCGGCCCGCAGGTCCACCCACAGCGTCTTCGCATACTCACCCACGGTCGGATCCGTTTGCAGATAGGTGCGGATTTCTTCGCCTTTGCGCAGCCACTCGGGGTCGTGGCGCAGGCGTTCGACAAAGCGCTGCAGCGCGCCGTCAAACTGGGCCCGCAGCGTGTGCTGGGGGTTGGCGGCGACCTCGGACATCAGGGTCTCCAGCGCCCGGGCCAGCATGGCAGAGCCTTTGTCGCCCAGCCAGTCGGTGGGCAGCAGCTTTTCAGTGCGGGGGTGGTCTTTCTTCAGCCAGGCCACGATGGTCTGCGCCACCCATTCACGCGTCTCGGGGTTCTGCAGCCACTCGACGAGCTTGTGCAGCACTTCTTCCAGCAGCGCCTGGTGGCGCCCGTTGTGCGTGAGTGTACCCAGCACCGCCGCCAGGGCGCGCGACAGATCCAGTTGCCCAATGAGGGTGCGCACCGCCTTTTGGATGAAGCGCTCCACCTGCGCATCCTGCACCGTCTCCAGCGCGGCAGACGCCAGGCGCACCGCCTGCTGGCCCAGCAAGGCCGCGTTGCCGGGGGCCAGCAACCACTGCGAGAGGCGCTCAGCCGGGTCGTGCCTGCGAATCAACGCCACCAGCGAGGGCACGTCGAGGAACTTGTCGCGCACAAAGGTGCCCAGGTTGCGCCCGATGCGTTCCTGGTTGCGGGCAATCACCGCTGTGTGCGGGATGGGCAGCCCCAGCGGCCTGCGGAACAAAGCCACCACGGCAAACCAGTCGGCCAGGGCCCCTACCATCGCGGCCTCGGCCATGGCCTTGATGCAGTTGAGCAGCAGGCCGCGCTCCACCAGGCTGGTAGCCACAAATACGGCTGTGACCACCAGCAGCAGCGCCAGCGCTTGGCGCTTGGCCCGGCGCAGCGCTACATGCGCCGGGGTTTCCACAGCCCCAGCGGTGTGCTCAACGCGCTCGCTACCCTGCATGCGAAGGCTGCCACTCCATCCAGCGCATCCCAGGCATCAAGCAGCTGCAACCTTGTTGAGCGCGGCGCTCAGGTGCCCCACGGTGCGATCGACGTTGTGCCACTTCTCCAGCCCAAACAAGCCGATGCGGAAGGTCTTGAAGTCTGGTCCCTCGTCGCACTGCAGGGGCACGCCGGAAGCCGTCTGGAGCCCCACCTCGAGGAATTTCTTGCCGCTCTGGATGGCGGGGTCGCTGGTGTAGCTCACGACCACGCCGGGCGCCTTGAAGCCGTCTGCCGCCACGCTGGGAAAGCCGCGCGACTCCAGCAGGGCACGCACCTTGGAGCCCAGGTCCATCTGTTCCTGCCGCACTTTTTCAAAGCCGTAGGCCCGCGTTTCCGCCATCACGTCGCGCAGGCGAACCAGCGCGTCGGTGGGCATGGTGGTGTGGTACGCGTGCTGGCCCTTTTCATAGCCCTCGGCAATCTGCATCCACTTTTTCAGATCGCACGCGAAGCTGGAGCTTTGCGTGCCTTCAATGGCTTGCCGGGCGCGTTCGCTCAGCATCACCATGGCGCAGCAGGGGCTGCTGCTCCAGCCCTTTTGCGGGGCGGAGATCAAAACGTCCACCCCTGTGGCCTGCATGTCCACCCACATCGCGCCCGAAGCAATGCAATCCAGCACGAACAGCGCGCCCACTTCGTGTGCGGCAGCACTCACGGTGCGGATGTAGTCGTCGCTCAGGATGATGCCGCTGGAGGTTTCCACATGCGGCGCGAACACTACCTTGGGCTTTTCTGCGCGGATGGTGGCGGCCACCTCCTCGGCCGGACAAGGTGCCCAGGGGGCCTGCGCGCCATCGCCCTGACGGCGCGCCTTGCAAACCACGGCCCCGCCGCCCAGGCCTTTGTCGGCATCAAAAATCTGGCTCCAGCGGTAGCTGAACCAGCCGTTGCGCACGATCAGCACTTTTTGCTGGTTGGCAAACTGGCGCGCCACGGCCTCCATGCCGAACGTGCCGCTGCCGGGCACCAGCACGGCGGTATGGGCGTGGTAGACCTCTTTGAGCATGGCCAGGATGTCCTGCATGACGCCGGTGAAGCGCTTGGACATGTGGTTGAGCGCACGGTCGGTGTAGACCACCGAGAATTCGAGCAGGCCGTCGGGATCGACATCGGGCAGCAGTCCGGGCATGTAAACCTCTCCATCAACAGGAATGCCGCCCCGGCACGGGGCGGGCTAGACGAGTCAGCTTAGCACGCAGAGAGCGCGAAAGACCTGCGCCAGCCCTGATGTACGCAGGGCGTTACGATGCCCTTTTTATCCGCAGGACCGCCATGCCCGACTTTCGCAGCGACACCGTGACCCAGCCCACCCCAGCCATGCGGGAAGCCATGTTCAAGGCCCCGCTGGGCGACGATGTGTTTGCCGACGACCCCTCGGTGAATGCCCTGCAGGAGCACGCGGCCGAGCTGCTGGGCTTTGAAGCAGCGCTCTTCGCCCCCTCCGGCACGCAGACCAACCTGATCGCCCTGTGGGGCCACTGCCAGCGGGGTGACGAGGCCATCGTGGGGCAGAGCTGGCACACCTACCGCTGGGAAGCGGGCGGCATGGCGGTGCTGGGCTCGATCCAGCCGCAGCCGGTCGAAACCCAGCCCGACGGCACACTGCGCCTGGCCGACATCGCCGCCGCCATCAAGCCCGACGACCCGCACTTTGCACGCACCCGCCTCGTGGTGCTGGAGAACACCACCGGCGGCCAGGTGCTACCGCCCGAGTACGTGGCCGAGGTGGCCCAACTGGCGCGCCAGCGCGGGCTGGCACTGCACCTGGATGGCGCGCGCCTGTTCAATGCAGCCACGGCCAATGCAGCGCGCCGCGGCACCGATGTGTACCAGGAAGCGCGCGAGCTGTGCAGCCACTTTGATTCGGTATCGGTATGCCTGAGCAAGGGCCTGGGCGCCCCCGTGGGCTCACTGGTGCTGGGCAGCGCGGCCTTTATTCGCCAGGCACGCCGCACGCGCAAGATTTTGGGGGGCGGCATGCGTCAGGCTGGCGTGCTGGCAGCGGCGGGCCACTACGCGCTGCAGCACCACGTCAGGCGTCTGGCAGAAGACCACGCCAATTTGCACACGCTGGCGTCAGGCCTGCGTGCCGTGGGTGAAAACCACCCGGTTCTGCGCGGGCGCATCACGGTGCACCCCTGGCAGACCAACATCCTGTTCACCGATGTGCAGGCCGATGTGGCACCGGCATTCACCGCCTGGCTGGCGCAGCACCAGATCCGGGTGACCAGCAGTTTGTACGGCGGGCAGTCGCGCCTGCGCTGGGTGACGCATCTGGACGTGAACGCTGCCGACGTACAGGCTGCGCTCGACTGCGTGGCGCGTTTTACGCTACCGGGCTGACCGGCCGGGGACTCTTTCAAGCAGCCGGGTAGGTGCGCGCACCGAAGACACCCGTGCCCACGCGCACCATGGTGCTGCCCGCATGGATGGCGGCATCGAGGTCGGCGGTCATGCCCATCGACAGGGTGTCCCATGGAGCGCTGTGCATATCTGCATATGCCGCGAGAGCCGCCCGGATTTTTTCGAACAGCGCATGCGCGGCTTCATGCACTGCCTTTTGCGCGGCAAATTCGGGATAAGGCTCGGGAATGCTCATCACGCCGCGCAGCTGCAACCGTGGCAGTTTTGCCACGGCCAGGGCCAACTCCAAAGCTTCTTCGGGAGGCACACCGGCTTTGTTGTCGCCGCCATCCACATTGACCTGGATGCAAACGTTCAGCGACGGCAGATGCGCGGGCCGCTGGTCTGACAAGCGCTGGGCGATTTTGAGACGATCCACCGTGTGCACCCAGTCGAAGTGCTCGGCCACCAGGCGCGTCTTGTTGCTCTGAATGGGGCCAATGCAGTGCCACTGCAACGCATACGGCACCATCTCACGCAGCGCCAGGATCTTGTCCACGCCTTCCTGGATGTAGTTCTCTCCAAACGCCCGCTGGCCGGCAGCGGCGGCTTCGGCCACTGCGGCGGCCCCAAATGTCTTGGAAACCGCCAGCAAGGACACCGTTTCACGCGCACGCCCGGCGGCCTGGCACGCCTGGGAAATGCGGTCGTTCACTTGTTGAAGGTTGTTGGCAATCGTGGTCATAATGGCCGCCAAGCGTACCAAACGATAGAGGGAACCCCGTGGACATCACCCAATTGCTGGCGTTCAGCGTCAAGAACAAGGCCTCCGACTTGCACTTGTCCGCGGGATTGCCACCCATGATTCGAGTCCACGGCGACGTGCGGCGCATCAACGTGGAAGCACTGGACCACAAGACCGTGCACGCGATGGTGTACGACATCATGAACGACGCGCAGCGCAAGCAGTACGAGGAATTTCTCGAGGTTGACTTCTCGTTTGAAATCGAAGGCCTGGCCCGTTTCCGCGTCAACGCATTCAACCAGAACCGCGGCTCGGCGGCCGTGTTCCGGACCATTCCCAGCAAGATCCTGACGCTGGAGCAACTCAACGCGCCCAAGATCTTCGGCGACCTGGCCCTCAAGCCCCGTGGCCTGGTGTTGGTGACCGGCCCCACGGGCTCGGGCAAATCCACCACGCTGGCCGCCATGGTCAACTACCTGAACGAAACCGAGTACGGCCACATCCTCACGGTGGAAGACCCGATCGAGTTCGTGCACGAATCCAAGAAGTGCCTGATCAACCAGCGCGAAGTGGGGCCGATGACGCTGTCGTTTGCGGCAGCTCTGAAGTCTGCGCTGCGTGAAGACCCGGACGCGATTCTGGTGGGCGAAATGCGCGACCTGGAAACCATCCGCCTGGCCATGACCGCTGCCGAAACAGGCCACTTGGTGTTCGGCACGCTGCACACCTCCAGCGCCGCCAAGACCATCGACCGGATCATCGACGTGTTCCCGGCTGAAGAAAAGGAAATGGTGCGCGCGATGCTGTCGGAATCGCTGCAGGCCGTGATCTCGCAAACCCTGTGCAAAACCAAGGACGGCTCGGGCCGTGTGGCTGCGCACGAGATCATGCTGGGCACCAGTGCCATCCGCAATCTGATCCGCGAGGCCAAGGTGGCGCAGATGTATTCGACCATCCAGACCAGCAACAGCGTGGGCATGCAGACGCTGGACCAGAACCTGACGGATCTGGTGCGCCGCAACATCATCAGCCCTGCTGAAGCGCGCAGCAAAGCCAAGATCCCTGAAAACTTCCCAGGCTGACAGGCACCCACGCCAGCCCACCCGAACACACTTGGCGGCACATCCTGCCGCAGACCGGAGCAACTTATGAAAGGCATTCTTGGCCTTCTGCGTTCTAAAACATTGGTGAACAAACCCAAGGACGAGAGCACGGACTCCATGCTCTTCTCCACCGCGTTCGCCGGCCAGGGCGTGGACGATTCCATGCTGGTGCCCTGGGAAGCCCGTGCGGTAGAAGTGGGCGCCAAGCGGCTACCTGCCAGCCGGGGCGGCAAGCTGCTGCAAGGCTTGTGGGCCAAAGACAAGTACATGGCACACCTGGACAAGGACGCTGTGGAGCGCATGGAGCGCTTCTTTGAATTTGCGTCGGTGCCATCGAACCGCGACCTGATTCGTCAAGACGAATACGGCAACTTCATGGTGGTGCTGCTGACGGGCACCATCGCGGTGGACCGCGTTCAGCCCTGGGGTGAGCAGCTGCGCCTGGCAGAAACCCGCCCTGGCGACATCCTCGGCGAGATGTCCCTGCTGGACAGCGGCATCCGCTTTTCGGCCTGCACCACGTTGACCGACTGCGAAATTGCAGTGCTCAGCGCTGAAGCCATGGACGAAATGATGTCAAAGGACCCCCAACTGGCGGCCAGCCTGGTAGCCCTGCTGGCGCGTAAACTGTCGCTGCGCTTGCGTGTGGTCAGTGCCCGCCTGAGCGACTACCAAAAATAACGGCACGTAAGAAGTACAAATCACATCCGCACCAGCGGGTGACAATGACGCCAGAGAGGATTTCGGATGGAACGCGATCAGGCCAGTAAATTCATCAATGACCTGCTCAAGTTGATGGTGAGCCGCAACGGCAGCGACTTGTTCATCACGGCGGAGTTCCCGCCCGCCATCAAGGTCGATGGCAAGGTGACGAAGGTATCGCCGCAGCCATTGACCCCCACCCACACGCTCACACTGGCGCGCGCCATCATGAGCGACAAGCAGGTGGCGGACTTTGAGCGCACCAAGGAATGCAATTTCGCCATTTCGCCCGCAGGCATCGGCCGCTTTCGGGTCAATGCGTTCGTGCAGCAAGGCCGAGTGGGCATGGTGCTGCGTACGATTCCATTGACGCTGCCCACCATTGACGGCCTGGGCGTGCCCCAGGTGCTCAAGGAAATCACCATGACCAAGCGCGGCTTGTGCATCATGGTGGGTGCCACAGGCTCGGGCAAATCGACCACCCTGGCGGCCATGGTGGACTGGCGCAACGAAAACTCGTTCGGCCACATCATCACCGTGGAAGACCCTGTCGAATTTGTGCACCCGCACAAGAATTGCGTGGTCACGCAGCGCGAAGTGGGGCTTGATACCGACAGCTGGGAAGCGGCCCTGAAGAACACCCTGCGCCAAGCCCCGGACGTGATCCTGATGGGCGAAATCCGCGACCGCGAAACCATGGAACACGCCATCGCGTTCTCGGAAACCGGGCACTTGTGCATGGCCACGCTGCATGCCAACAGTGCCAACCAGGCACTGGACCGGATCATCAACTTCTTTCCTGAAGAGCGCCGCGCTCAGCTGCTGATGGACCTGTCATTGAACCTGCGCGCCATGGTGTCGCAACGCCTGGTGGCAAAGCAGGACGGCAAAGGCCGTGCGGCGGCCGTGGAGATCATGATCAACACGCCCCTGATTTCCGACCTCATCTTCAAGGGTGAAGTCTCGGAAATCAAAGAAATCATGAAGAAGAGCCGCAACCTGGGCATGCAGACGTTTGACCAGTCGCTCTTTGACTTGTACGAAGCCAATGTGATCAGTTACGAAGACGCACTGCGCAATGCCGATTCGCTGAACGACCTGCGCCTGCAGATCAAGCTCAACAGCCAGCGCGCCAGGTCACCTGACCTGGCTTCGGGCACCGAGCATTTCGCTATCGTCTGAGCCCCTGCGCTGCGGCGCGCCCCACTCCCACCCCGGCGCCTGCCCTTGGAATCCGTTCGCAAGGCAGGCGTTTTTTCTTTGACCTCCCGAGCCATACCATGCCCAGCACCAACCCACGCTCTTACGAATCCATTGCCAGCCGCAAAGTCGCTTTCCTAGGCCTCGGGGTGATGGGTTACCCCATGGCTGGGCACCTGGCCCTGGCCGGCCATGAGGTGACCGTGTACAACCGAACTGCCGCCAAGGCCGTGGCATGGTGCGAGGAATTTGCCGCCACCCCGGCGCCGCGCAGTGCGGCTACGCCGCGAGAAGCAGCCACTGGCGCCGATATCGTTTTTTGCTGCGTCGGCAACGACGACGACCTGCGCTCGGTCACGCTGGGCAGTAACGGCGCCTTTGCAGGCATGAAGCCCGGTGCCATCTTTGTGGACCACACCACGGCCTCGGCCGAGGTGGCGCGCGAGCTGTATGCCGCCGCGAAGGCTCAGGGCTTGCAGTTTGTGGATGCCCCCGTCTCGGGCGGCCAGGCCGGTGCACAAAACGGCATGCTGACGGTGATGTGCGGAGGTGATGCCGACGCATTTGCCGCAGCGCAACCTGTCGGCATGGCGTTTTCGCGCGCCTTCACCTTGCTGGGCTCCAGCGGCGCCGGTCAACTGGCCAAAATGGTCAACCAGATCTGCATTGCAGGCCTGGTGCAAGGGCTTTCCGAAGCCATTGCGTTCGGGCAGAACGCAGGGCTCGACATGAAGCAGGTGCTGGATGTGATTGGCAAAGGTGCCGCCCAGAGCTGGCAGATGGACAACCGTGGCAAGACCATGGTGGACGACAAGTTCGATTTCGGCTTTGCCGTTGACTGGATGCGCAAGGACCTGGGGCTGGTGCTGGATGAAGCCAAGCGCAACGGCTCGCGTCTGCCTGTGACTGCGCTGGTGGACCAGTTTTACGCCGACGTTCAGAAAATGGGCGGCAACCGCTGGGACACGTCCAGCCTGATCAAGCGGCTCAAGTAAAGATCAGCCCCAAGGCCCGCGCTGAACTTCCGCAAGCGCGGAGCCTGCAGGCACACCACCCCGGAGGATGTGTGCCTCCCCCAAAGATGAAATTACGCTCGCCGCCCTGCCACCCTCAGGGGCCGGCGAACACATCTCTCCAGCGATCAGTTGCGGGGAGTCGACGCAGGGGGTGCGTCTTGCACCACTGGGGCTGGAGTGATGTTGCGCAGTTCTTCTTCTGTCAGCATTTCAAACACGCGCACCACCTTGCTCACACCGCTCACGCCGCGGGCAATCTCGGTCGCACGCTGCGCCTCGCGCTGGGTCACACGCCCCATCAGGTAGACAACGTTGCGTTCAGTCACCACCTTGAAGGCGCTGGCAGACAGGTCTTTGGCATCCACCAGGCTGGCGCGCACCTTGCCGGTGATGAAAGTGTCGTTGGAACGCTGCCCCAGGCTGGTGGGCGGCATCACCGCCAAGTCATTCACCACCGAGCGGACGTTCTCAACCCCCAGCACCACTTGCTCGACCCGTTGACGGTCTTGAGCGCTGGGCACTTCGCCCGTCAGCAGCACCTGGCGGTTGAAGCTGGTCACGTTGACGTGACCACGGTCGCCCAGCAGCTCACTCAGGCGATTGGCCGAGCGCAGCTCGATGCCCTCGTCTTCCACCTGCGTGCCGGTGGTACGGCGGTCCACCGCCATCATGGTGCCCACCACGGCGCCGCCCACCACCAGGGGTGCGCAAGCCGACAGGCCGGCAGCCAGCGCAGCGGCGGCCAGCAAAGAACAAAGGGTGCGGTTCAAGGTCTGCTTCATCAAGAAATCTCCTGGTCACCAAGTAATTGGGCGTCCACGCCATCGCTGATGCAATGCAGCACCAGGGCATGCACTTCGCGCACGCGCGCAGCGCGGTCATGGGGTACGTTGATCAACACATCTGTCTCCCGCAACACAGCTGCCAAACGGCCTCCGGTGCGACCCGACAACACGATCACGGTCATGTCGCGCTCATGGGCGGCTTCTGTGGCCGCCAGCAAGTTGGCGTCGTTGCCCGACACCGACAGCGCCAGCAGCACATCGCCCGCCTGGCCCAGGGCCCGCACCTGCCGGGCAAACTGCTGGGAAGACATGTCCAGCCCACTGGCCGAAGCCGTCAACAGCGTGCTGTCTGCTGTCAGCGCCATGGCCGCAAGCTCGGGCCGGTCGCGTTCAAACCCCGCCACACAAAACGCAGCAAACTGCTGCGCTTCGGCGGCAGAGGGGCCGTTGCCACACGCCAGCACTTTGCCACCGCTGGTCACACAGGCCAGGATGGCATGGACGGCGGCGGCGATGGGTTGGCTCAAGACTTGCGCCGCTTGGTATTTCAGATCGGCGCTGTCGATGAAGTGTTGTTGGATGCGTTGCTCAAGCATGAGGGCCCGATGATACCCGCCGCTTGTTATCGCTTTTGTAGCAAAGGGTTGCCTCGCAGCAAGCCCCAGCGCCTGCAGCCAGCACCAGTGCCCGCGCCGGCGGCAACGCACCCCGGGCATGGGCTACCAGCGCTACTGCCGCCCCAGACCTTGCACCAGCACAGAGATGCACGGTGCACGCCACGGCCTCTGCCACGCGGGATTACTGCGCATCAAACGCCGCCCTGATCCACTGCACCTGTCCCTCGATCAGGACCGCATCGAAGCGGCATGGCGGCGGCGATGCGTAGCGCAGCAGGTAGTGGCGTGCGGCAAACACCACCCGCTGCTGCTTGATTGCACCGATGCTGGAGCCCGCACCGCCAAAGGCATTGCTGCTGCGGCTGCGCACTTCCACAAACACCACCGTACCGTCACTTTCGCGCAGGATGAGGTCGATCTCGCCCCCTCCCCGCCCTGGCGTTCGATAATTGCGCTCCAGCAACTGCAAGCCTTGCGCCTGCAGATACGCCAGCGCCCGGTCTTCGGCAGCATTGCCGCGTTGGCGGGTGGTGGCGTTTGCCGCAGCGCCCGTGGGGGCGGGCCTTTTTCCAAGGAATTTCATTGAGCGCATCTTTCGCAACAGCACTGGCCGCCGCACGCGATGCGGCCGCAGCGCAGCATTATCCGCAGGGCGCCCTGTACGTCGTCGCCACGCCTATTGGCAACCTGGCCGACATCACCCTGCGCGCGCTGCACGTACTGCAACTCGCAGACACGGTGGCCTGCGAGGACACGCGCCACACCCAGGCCCTGCTGCGGGCCTACGGCATCGATAAAAGCGCACACCAGCTGCTGGCCGTGCACCAGCACAACGAAGCCGAGGCAGCCCAGCAGGTGGTGCAACGGCTGCAGCAAGGGCAACGCGTGGCGTATGTGAGCGACGCAGGCACGCCCGGCGTGAGCGACCCCGGCGCCAGGCTGGCCCAGGCCGTGCGCGAGGCAGGGCTGCGCTCGGTGCCGCTGCCAGGAGCCAGCAGCATCACCACGGCCCTCAGCGCCGCAGGGGCCGTGGCCCACAGCGCTGAACAGGGGGGATTTGTGTTTGCAGGGTTCCTGCCCGTCAAGCAAGCCGAGCGCGCCGCTGCGGTGCAGGTGCTGGCGGGCGAGCCGCGCTGCGTCGTGCTGCTGGAGGCCCCGCACCGCATCCAGGAACTGGCGCAGGCGCTGGCCCCGCTGGGCGAACGGCCTGTGACCCTGGCCCGTGAACTGACCAAGCAGTTTGAAGAAATCACCACCCAGCCCGCCCACGCTTTGACGGCCTGGCTGGAAGGAGGGGCGCAACGCGCACGGGGAGAATTTGTGGTGCTGCTGCACCCGGTGGCGGTGGCCAGCGATGGCAATGGCGAAAGCCTGCGCGTGCTGCGCCTGCTACTCAAGGAACTGCCCCTGAAAACCGCTGTGCGGCTGGCGGCCGAAGTGAGCGGTGCATCGCGCAACGCCCTGTACGACACCGCGCTGGAATGGAAGCGCGATGGCGAAGGCGACGACAACGCTTGAGGGAGACAGGCGCATAGGCCGAGCCCCATCGGCAGGCGCGCGCCGGTCAGCTCAATGGCCGATGAGGTTATAAGAAAAAAGCGGCGCTAACGCTTATCCAGCAAGCGCAAGCAGCTTCTCTTTTGATAGCAAACTAAGGGGCCACAGCCAACCCCATGGCTACGCCCCCGAACAAGTCTCCCTCCACCTGGGCAGTGTCGGGAAACGCTTTGCGCAACGCATCGCGCAAGGGCCGTAAAGCCGACGAGCCCCCGGTGAGATAAATCGCATGCAGGTCTGCCGCCTCAAGACCTGCCCGCTGCAGGCACTGCTGGGCACAAGCCACAACCTGCGCCAGCGGGCCGTCCAGGTGCTGCTCCAGCCCCTCGGGCGTGACGCAGGACGCCAGCGCAGGTTCGATCCAGTCCAGCGGGATGGGCGCATCTGCATGGCTCACCGATGCGGCGATTTTGGCCTGCTCCATGGCGTTGGCCAGCTTGTGGCCCAAGCGCTCGTTCAGCACCGTCATCAGACGCGCATGCAATCGCTGGTCGGCGTAGTCAGTGCGCAAAGCCTGGGCGTCGCGCAGCGCCTTGGGTGAGTAAAGCCACTGGATCAGATGCCAGGTGGACAAGTCAAAAAACACCCGGCTGGGTACCTCGCGCCCGCTGGGCCCCAGGTGCCGAAAACCCAGCAGCGGCATCAACAGCTCCAGGCTCAGGCGGCGGTCAAAGTCCGTACCGCCCACATGCACGCCGGTGGTGGCCAGCACATCGTCCAGGCGGTCAGCGCGCCCCATGCGGCCGGGGCCCAGGCGCACCACGGTGAAGTCCGAGGTGCCCCCGCCAATGTCCACCACCAGCACCACTGCCTCGTGGTCAATGCGCTGCTCGTAATCCAGCGCCGCCGCAATCGGCTCGGGCTGGAAGGAGATGTTTTCAAAGCCTGCATCCACAGCCGCCTGGCGCAGCGCATCTTCGGCCTGCTGGTCGCGCACGGGGTCATCATCCACAAAATGCACCGGGCGACCCATCACCACACGCCCCGGCATACCGCCAAGATCGGCCTGCGCCTTCTGGGCCAGCATGCGCAGGAACAGGCTGATGACGTCCTGGTAGCTGATCAACTGCTGGTGCACCGCCGTCTTGTCCTGCAGCAGCGCGCTGCCCAGCAGGCTTTTGAGCGAACGCATCAGGCGGCCTTCGGTTCCTTCCAGGTACTGCGCAATCGCATCCCGCCCAAAGTGCGTGCGGTGCTCTTCCGCGTTGAAGAACAGGGCGGTGGGCAAGGTGCGGGCATCGCCTTCGAGCGAAATCATGCGCGCTGCGCCTTGCCCCTGGCGCACGGACATGGCCGAGTTGGAGGTACCGAAGTCGATGCCGAGGGTGACGTCTTGCAGGAGAGCCATCTTGAAGCGGGGGGAATGCAGACCAGCGCGCCAATTGCGCCGGCCTGAAGCAGTTTGAAAACGGAAACGTGCGCGGCAAGCGCCACGATTGCGAGCGCTTTGAAGGGTGGCTTGGATCGAAGCACCAGCCGAAGGCGCAATGCAAAAAGCCCCTGACCAGAGATCAAGGGCTTTTCAATTTGGTGGCCTGGGACTGGTTCGAAAAATCGTCCGCAACCCGTGCCAACACTAGCTTTTCTCATCTCTCCTGTTCTCTGGGTACATCGTTGGGTACACCAGACCAACCAAGAGGAACTGTGGAATCGAACCACGAGTCTGGATGTGATTGTCTCACGATTCAGGCGGTCCGTGTACCCTGAAGAAGGGCATCCCAGCGGAGGGCATGCCGGGCCACCAGAGAGGGCGGCGGCGAACCCCGGCAAGCGCCCTGGCGGGCGTCCGCGCCCCCCAGAGGCGGTTGCGTGGTCCTCCCCGATGCGCTATCATCGATGCATCAGCGTATGAACGGAGCAGCGAAAGCTGTGCGTTGATCCCACCCCGTAAGGGGCCCCCACCCAAGCGTAGGGATAGCCAAGAGGTCCGATTTTTTCCAACGCCCTCCCCTGTGGAGGGCGTTTTCATTTCGGCGCCTTGATCGGCCGGCCGTTCAGCGTGTTGTGCAGGATCACGAAGAACCCGATCTTCTTGCGCGACGGCCTGTTGGTATGCAGCCTGTCGCGCACGTAGGCGCTCTGCACGAACAGGTTCAACGGGACAGCCTTCGAGCTGGACCGCGAGGCGGTGAAGTACACCTCGTAGGTGTCCTCCTGTCCAGTCGCCGCGTTGAGCAGCCTCACTGTGAAGAAGTTGCCGTGGTCCGTGTGGAAACACGGTGATGTGGGCAAGGCACGCACGATCTCGGGCAACTGCTGGGACTGTGCGTAGCGCCCGAAATCAAAGACGCGCGTCTCGCGCGAATCCGCGTACCCCAGTGGCCCCTTCGGGTCCTCAATCCCGTCCGCGCCGCGCGTGAAGCAATGCAGGCTGAAGATCACCTGGACCGGATAAACGCGCGCCGGTTTGCCGGCCTGTGCGGCCTGCTCGAACGTATGCACGAAGGGGTGCAGGTGGGACAGGTCGTAGTTCGTGCCCTCATGGACGAATGGCCTCCATGCGATCATGGTTTGACCACGGACACGAGGCCCAGTCCCTTCTTGACCGCACGCGCCTTCCGGTAAGTCTTGCCCTCGGCGCGCTTGGCGATTTCCTCCTTCGCAAGCGGCTCCGCCCCAGCAATCAGGCCAGTCAGTCGATACTCATTGGAGTTGTGGCGCCCGCCCGGCTGCGGCCGCAGGATGCGCTCGATCATTCCGTCCTTTTCCAACTTTGCCAGCCGCCGGCGCACCGTGGTCGGGTCTTTGCCGATCGTGTCGGCGATCAGCTTCTTGGACGGAAATGCGAGCTGATTGGCCTTCCACCAGTGCGCCGCGATCACCAGCACGATATTCATGTCAACCGGGTCCAGGCCCAGCGCCTGCTGACGCAGGATGATGGTGCTGGGAATGCAGGTCCAGCCGGCATCCATCAGGGGCTTGCCCCATTTCTTTTCGTTTTCTCGCACCGCGGCCTTCGGATCGGATTCCAGCTCGGGTACAGGTGCGACTGCTGCAACGCTCATGACAATCTCCAGTTCGTTCGATGGCTCTCAGCATAAGCAAGCCAAGGCCGCGATCCCGGAGATCAGGCCGTACCCCAGGGAGGCACCTGCACCTCCCACCCGCTTATCTATGTTCCGTGTGCTATCGCTTGATGTGCTTACCCTGCATCCTTCTTCGGGGGGCGCACACACCGCCCAGGTGGGAGGCGACGCCACCTTCCACTGGAGGGCATCAACACCCCCCATAGGCGAAATTCTAGATGGTGGCCAGCGCCAGAAAACAACAAGCCAGCTCACGCCGCAGGCGTCTGAGCCTTGGCCGCTGGGTTTTTGCCATTCAGCCTCGACTTGAATCCCCGGTCCCGCGCGATGAACGCCGCCAGCATGTGCGGGATCAGCGCCACCGCATCCACCGGTGCCTGGTGCATCCGTCCATGCACCTCCGCGTAAGCATCGAGCTGCGCTTTCAGCTCCGCCGACAGCGTGATCGTGAGCTTGACCGCATCGGGCCTCGGTATCGGCCCCAGGCTCAGGCGATGGCCTGCCTTGCTCATTGACTTCCTCCCCTCTGGAAAAACAGCGGCTGGTAGGGTCGCAATACGATGTCTCGGCTCACAAGCAAGCGCACCGGCAACCCCGGCCGCGCGGTCAGCGTCGGCTGGATGTTCATGTTGCGCCGGGTCATCTCCTGTCCGACCTGGTTCACGCTGTCCTGCAGGCCGTCGCGCCCGGCAATCACCACCCGGTTGCCATCCTGGCGGTTCTCGGGTGCCGCCAGCTCGGCTCCGATGCCCAGCAGCGTGGTCAGCGCTGCGCCGGCGAACACGCGGTCCCAATGCCAGTCCACACTATCCTCCAGGCCGGCATAGCCGGCCGGGTCCGTGCCCACGAGGTTGTCCAACTGGAACGAGGACATGTCCGGCAGGATGACCCGGCTCCACACCACTTGCACGCGACTCTGACCGTAGCTCACCTGACTGTTGTACTTGCCCAGGATGCGCGAGCCCTGCGGGATCAGCAGGTATTTCCCCGTGGCCGTGTCGTAGACCGGCTCGGTCACGGTGGCGATCACGTCACCCGGCAGGTCCGACTTGATGCCCGTCACCAGCGCGCCCGCGATCACCGTGCCTGCCATCACCTGGTACGGTGAGGCCGGCAGTTTGAGGCTGCCGGAATTGCGGGTCTCCGTGGAGCCGGTTTTCAGGAAAGCCTCTTTCTGGTCCTGCCGGTTCTGCACCGCTGTCGGATCTGCCTGCGCGGCCGTCGAAGCCGGACCAGCCTCCAACGGGTCGAAGCCCGCGAGGCGGGAAGCTGGCGCCGCAGCGACCTGCGCCGGTACCGCAGCCGCGCGTTGGTTGCCCGACCGGAAGAACACCGACGAAGCCGCCGCCGCATCGGCCTCCTTGCGCAACGCATCGCGCTCGGCGGCAGCCGGGTCATGACCAGGCGGCGAATAGCTGGCCACCACCGGCGACTGCGACCTCACGATGGCCGGCCCCAGATCGCCCGGCAACGGTGGCCCCAGTTCGGGCACCGAGGGCGGCAGCTTCGAGTAGTCGGACGGAAGCTGGCTCAATCCATCGGAGCGCGAGACGCGATCCACGTTGTAAAGCTCGGTGTTCTCACCGGCGCCACGCTGGCGCGGCTGCAATGACCACATGGTGGCGCCCAGCACGGCCACGGCAACGCCACCGGCCAGGACCGCCAGCATGCGCCGGTTCAGGCGCATCACCGGGCGCGGCTGGGCGCGCAGCGCCACCGCCTCGGGTGCCACCTTGCCCGCCGGCGGCGCGGCAATTCCGGAAGTGTCGTCCTGGCTCATAGTCAGTCCCTTTGCACCGAAGCCGACGCAGCGGACACACCATCGGTGCGTTCAATGCGCACCACGTCGCCCTTGTCGGCACCCAGGCGCAGTTCGGCCGCGCCGAACAGCCGGTCCACGACGTAGTACGGCGAGCGGAAACGGTAGTTCACCAACTGCCCGTCGCCCTGCGCGCCAATCACGAACAGCGGCGGCAACTCGCCCTGGGCAATGCCCGCCGGGAACTGGATGTAGACCTTCTCGCCATCGTCGAAGGCGCGCAGCGGCTTCCACGACGGATTGCTGCCGCTGACCGCGTAGCGGAAACGGATCTTCTCCAGCGACAACCCGGTATCGACCGGCGCGCTCGCCTGCGCTGCGTGCGCCTGTCGCTGCAGGGCCAGCATGCGGTCCTTGGGGTAGTCCCAGGACACCGAGGCCATCCAGACCTTCTCGGTCGAGGTCAGTTCGATCAGGTAGGTGCGCCGGTTGGTCGTGATGACCAGATTGGTCTTCAAACCCGAGCGCACCGGCTTGACCAGCACGTTGACGCGCAACGCATCGCCACTGCCGCTGGACGTGTCGCCCACGATCCAGCGCACCGTGTCGCCGGCGGCCACTGTCACAAGCTCCTCGCCGGCCTGCAGCGAGACCACCGTCACGCGGCCTGGCGCCGCATAGACCTGGTACAGCGCACCGTCGCTGTACGGCCAGACCTGGATCGCATTGACGTAGCCCTCGCGCGTGGGCGCCACGCGCGCTTCCTCGTTCGCGCGCGACACCCGTATCTTCTCGTCGGCCGATTCGGGCACAGGCCTGGTTTCCGCGATCTCCGGCAAGGGCTTCAACTGCGCTGGCAGCGCCAGCGGCTGGGGCACGGCAACCACCTCCATCGGCTTGGGTGGGTCGGGCAGCGGCTGTGCCGTAACGGCCACCGGCTCATCGAGCGAGATCACCGGCGGCGGCTTGCCCTGCGTGGCGCAGCCGACGAGGAACATGAATGCGGCCAGCGGGATCCCCGGCAGTACGGATTTGTGCAAATGTGTCTTCATGGCTTTGCTCCTTGCGAGGCGTCGAGTTCACGGCTCCACGACAGCCCGTTGACGTAGATGCCCAGGGGGTTCTTGCGCAGCCGCTCCTCGGTACGAGGCGTCTGCAGCACGATGGACAGCACAGCGGTCCAGTGCTCCAGCCCGGCGGCCGCGCCGTTGACGTAGCGCCGCTCGGCCCAGCGCACCTGGAACGATGAATCGCTCGCGCGCACGACGCTGTTGACCTGCACCGTGACGGACTCCTGCCCCACGCGCGAGAACGGGTCGGCCGCGCGGGCGTAGTCGTTGAGCGTGGCCGCCCCCCGGTCGGTCGTGTAGTCGTAGGCATCGAGCCAGCTCTGCCGCACGATGATGGGATCGATGGACAGGGAGCGCACCAGCGAGATGAAGCGCGCCAGGTGGTGCGCCGTCTGCGCGTCGCTGGGCTTGTAGGGCGTAGCGGCTTCTCCCACCGCCCGCACCTGCCCGGCTGGGTCCACCTCGATGACGTACGGTGTGACGATGGACTGCGCCGAGCGCCACAGCAGGCCGCCAGCCATCAGCAACGCGAGCGACAAGGAACCGAAGGCCATGAGCCGCCAGTTCCGTGCCTGCACCCGGGCCGAGCCGATGCGCTCGTCCCACACCTGGCCGGCAGCTTGGTACGGCGTGGCAGGCACGGGGCTGTCCGAATACCGCACCAGGGGGCGTTTGAAACGCATGGAGATTCCTTTCAAGTCAAGAACTGGAGTCGTCGCGCAGGCTGGGGCCAGTCCCGCCGCCCGCGTGGTCGCCCGAGCGCAGCACGTGCGCGGTGGTCATGGCCGCATGGGTCGCCTGCTGCTTGCGGCGCATGCGCTGCGCCCAGGCGGGTTCGGAGGCAGAAGCCGGCGAGGCCTCGACCTCGGCACTGGCTGCGGAAGCGGTGGCCGGCGCCGCCGTATCGGCCACGAAGTTGACTGCGCGGTCCTTGACCGCCTTCGCACCGGAAGCGATGCGCTGTCCCACAGCTGCGGCGCCGGCCTTCGCCACATGGGCAACGCCAGCACCGGCTGCGCGAACCGCCCCCCCGCCTGATGCGGCCGCGCCGGCCTGGTAGGCGCCCTTGGCGCCGCTGGCCAACGCGGAAGCCGAACGCGCGGCCGCTGCACCGCCGCCGATGGCCGCGCGCGCAGCTCCTGGCGCCATGCGGGCTCCCGCGGCGACGGCGGAGCCCGCCCCCGCCACGGCGGCTCCGCCGGCCACAGCGAGTCCCGCTGCCGCGATGGCTGTCCCGGCTGCGGCCCCGGCGCCGAGCTGCGGTGCGCCGGACACCAGCCCGGTCGCGATCCCCGGCCCGAAGATCCCCAGGCCCAACATGGCCAGCGCCGCGAGCATGATGACCAGCGCATGATCGATGCTGGGGTCCGCACCTGGCGCCACGGTGAACTCGCTGAAAAGCCCCGTCCCGATGCCCACGATCACCGCGAGCACCAGCACCTTGATACCGGACGAGATCACATTGCCCAGGACCTTCTCGGCCAGGAACGAGGTCTTGTTCCAGAGCGCGAAGGGCACCAGCACGAAGCCCGCGAGCGTGGTCAGCTTGAACTCGATCAGTGTCACGAAAAGCTGCACCGCGAGGACGAAGAAGCACACGATCAGCACCAGCCACGCGAGGAACAGCACGGCGATCACGTCGAGGTTGGCGAACACCTCCGGGAAGCCCGTCAGATCGCTGAGCTGCGCCATGATCGGCCGGCCCGCGTCGATGCCCACCTGCGCCAGACGTCCGGGCTGCAGCAGTTGTCCCTGCGACAGGCCTGAACCCGAGGCCGTGAGGCCCAGGCTCGCGAAGGAGTTGAAGACGATGCCCGCGAGCCGGTTGAAGTTGCCCAGGATGTAGGCGAAGGCACCCACGTAGAGCACCTTCTTGATGAGCCTGGCCATCACGTCGTCACCCTGGCCCGAGGCGTGGCCCATGGCCCAGAACAGGCCCGCCAAGGTCATGTCGATCGCCACCAAGGTGGCGGTGAGAAAGGCGACCTCCCCGCCCAGCAGGCCGAAGCCCGAGTCGATGTAGCGCGAGAAGACGTCCAGGAAGCGGTCGATGACCGAGACGTCGTTCACGGCGGTCCGTCCTTCGCCGCCGGTGGCGACGCGGGCGGCGGCGGTGGCTTCACGGGGTCGTTCGCGTACGGCGAGGGCGTCGGCCGCATGAAGCGCTGGCGCGTCGCCTCGGCCACCGCGTTGCACTGCGCATCACCCGCCTTGGCGTGATCTGCCTTACAGGCGGCGCGCAGTTCCTTCAGGCGCTCGGGATTGGCGACCAGCGATTCGACCGATTCGACGGGGTCGGGCTTGCTGCACGCAGCGAGCGTGAGGGCTACGGTAAGGGCAAGAAGTCTGTTCATGGTGTCCTCACGGGTTGCCGTAGAAATTCACCGGCTGGGGCGTGTACGGCGTGCCGCTGCCCAGGAAGCGGCGCCGCACCTCCCGGGCCCGCTCGTGCACGGCCACCTGCCGTGCCTGCTCCAGCGCGACGGCCCGGTCCTGCGTGAGCTGCAGCTGCTGCGCCTGGATCGCCTGCCGGGACTGCAAGGCGAGCAACTGGTTCGTCGCCTGCATGGCCTGCAGCGCGCCCACGGCGGACTGGCTGCGGTTCACGAGCTCCGCCAGCGCCTGCTCGTCCGCCGCGAAGTTCTGCACCGCCTGGGACTGCACCTGGGTCGCGGTGCGCAGCGCTTCCAGCGAGTTGGTCCAGCGCCTGCGCGCATCGAACACCATCTGGGCACTGGTGACGGAAGCGCTGAAGGACTCGGGATACAGCTCGCTGAACTGCACCTCCATCTGCTGCACGTTGAACGCCAGGCCCTGCGCCTGCCGGATCAGCCGGTTCGTCGCTGACAGCGCCGAGCGCAGTTGCGACAAGGCGCTGAAATCCAGCCCGGTCAGGTTCCGCGCCTGGTTCATCAGCATCTGGGCCTCGTTCTGCAGTTGCTGGATCTGGTTGTTGATCTGCTCCAGCGTGTTGGCGGCGGTGAGGATGTTCTGCGCGAGGTTCGTGGGGTCGATCACAACCCACTGCGCATGCGCGGCCGGAGCCGCCGCGAAGAGCGCGGCAGCGGTGAGGGAAAGCAAAGTCTTCTTCATGGCGTGTTCTCCTGAAGTGGTGAAGGAAACGAAGGGATGAGATCGGCGGCCCAGTCCAGGCCACGATGGCGCAGCCAGGCCGATGCGAAGCCAGGCACACCGGCTGCGGAGACCACCGCATCGATGGCCCGCTGGTCCTCTGGCGTGGATGCCCCGGCGAAGGCCAGCGCCACCGGCCCCAGGCCCAGCTCGAAAACACGATTGCCCAGCCGCGACTGGTAGTAGTAGTCGCGCTTGGGCTGAGCCGTAGCGACGATGTCGATCTGCCGGCTGTTCAGCCCGAACCCTTCGTAGATCACCCGGATCTGTGGCTCGGTCGCCTGCGAGTTGGGCAGAAAAATGCGGCTCGCACAGCTTTCGATGATCGCGGGCGCGATCGCGGAATCCTTGATGTCCGCCAGGCTCTGCGTGGCGAAGATGACCGACACGTTCTTCTTGCGCAGCGTCTTGAGCCACTGGCGGATGCGCGCCGCGAACACCGGGTCATCCAGGAACAGCCAGGCCTCGTCGAGGATCAGCAGGGTGGGCGCGCCGTCGAAGCGCTCGCCGAAGCGTGCGAACAGGTAGCCCAGCACGGCCATGACCGCGGCCTTGCTGGGCATCAGTTCCTCCATCTCGAAGCCCTGCACGTCCGCCGTGCCGAACCGGTCGGCATCGGCATCGAGCAGCCGCCCATGGGCGCCGCCCAGCACGTAGGGCGCCAGCGCCTGGCGCAGCGCGTTGCTCTGCAGCAGCACCGACAGGCCGGTCATCGTGCGCTGCTCCACCGGGGCGCTGGCCAGGCTGTTCAGCGCCGACCAGACAGCATCCTTCTCGGGCGGCCCCACGGCCACGCCCTCCTGCAGCAGCCGCCCTTCGATCCACTCGGCCGCCCAGGCGCGGTAGCCCTCCCGGTCGATGCGCGCGAGCGGCTGGAAGGCGATCGCTCCACCATCCTCCGGATCCGTGCCCAGGTCGTAGTGATCGCCGCCCAGGCCCAGCACGGTGGCGCGAATGGAACGGCCCATGTCGAAGGCCAGGATGCGCGAGCCGGGATAGCGCCGGAACTGCAGCGCCAGGGTCGCCAGCAGCACCGACTTGCCCATGCCGATGGGGCCGACCAGCAGCGTGTTGCCCACGTCCCCGATGTGCGTGACCAGCCGGAACGGCGTCGCGCCGTCGGTGCGCGTCACGATCAGCGGCGGCCCGTCGAGGTGTGCATTGCGCTCCTGCCCGGCCCACACGGCCGACAGCGGCATCAGGTGCGCGAGGTTCAGCGTCGAGATGATGGGCTGGCGCACATTGGCGTAGACGTTGCCCGGAATCGAGGACAGCCAGGCCTCCACGGCGTTCAAGGTCTCGGGGATGGTGACGAAGCCCCTCCCCTGGATCGCGCGTTCGGCCTGTCGCAGCTTCTCATCGGCGGCAGCAGCATCCCGGTCCATCACCGTCACGGTGGCGGTGACGTAGCCGAAGGCCACCTGGTCGCTGCCCAGTTCCTGCAGCGCCGCGTCGGTATCGGACGCCTTGTTGCTCGCGTCAGTATCGACCAGCGGGCTCTCCTGGTTGAAGATCGTCTCGCGCAGCAGCGCGACGATGTTCTTGCGCTTGGCGAACCACTGGCGGCGCAGGCGGCCCAGTTCCTTCTCGGCTTCTGCCTTGTCCAAACAGAGGAAGCGCGTGCTCCAGCGGTAGGCGAAGCCCAGGCGATTGAGGTCGTCGAGGATCCCTGGCCAGGTCGAGGTCGGGAAGCCGCGGATCGTCAGCACGCGCAGATGGGCATCGCCCAGCATGGGCGCGAGCCCTCCCACCAGCGGACGGTCCGCCAGCAGCGCATCGAGGTGCATCGGCACCTCGGGCACGGTCACCGGATGCCGGGCCGTCGAGATGCAGCCATGCAGATAGGTCAGCGTTTGCGCATCGTCCAGCCAGCCGATCTCAGGCATCACGCCTTCCAGCAGCCCCAGGAAGCGCTCGGACTCGGCGACGAAGGCTTCGAGACGCTCCCGCCAGTCCACGCCTTCGGTCTTGCGGTTCTCGTACAGCAGCCGGCCCGCGCGCGCCCTCGATTCCTCCGGCGGCAGGTACAGCAGCGTCAGGTGGTAGTGGCTCTCGAAATGGCTCCCGGCATCCTCGAAGCCGGCGCGCCGCTCCTCGTCCACCAGCCATGACAGCGGCTCCGGGAAGGACGATTCGGGGTAGTCCGCGGCTTCGCACCGCTCGGCTTCCACGAACAGCGCCCAGCCCGAACCCAGGCGGCGCAGCACGTTGTTCAGCCGCGCCGACGTGGCAACGAGTTCACCCCGCGTCGCGCTGTCCAGGTCCGGTCCGCGAAAGCGCGCCGTGCGCTGGAACGAGCCGTCCTTGTTCAACTCGACACCCGGTGCGACCAAGCCGGCCCAGGGCAGCCAGTCGGCCAGCAGCGCCGGGCGCTGGCGGTATTCGGTGAGGTTCAGCATAGCGGCCTCTCCTTCACACGTCCAGCAAGGGACGGTGCTTGATGTGCCGCGCGAACACGGCCATGAACTGCGCATCCATGCGCGCGCCCCAGACCGCCAGCGAATGGCCGGCGATCCAGAGCACCAGGCCCGGAATCCACAGCTGCAGCCCGAGGCCCACGGCGGCGGCCAGCGTGCCGTTGGCGATCGCCACCGTGCGCGGCGCGCCGCCGAGCAGGATGGGCTCTGTCAGCGAACGGTGAAGAGGAACCTCAAAGCCCTGCACCTCGAACCCAGGAGCGATCCCCTGCGCGCTCATGCCAGCACCGCCCCGCCCGAGAACGAGAAGAACGACAGGAAGAACGAGGACGCCGCGAAGGCGATCGACAACCCGAAGACGATCTGGATCAGCTTGCGGAACCCGCCCGAGGTATCGCCGAAGGCCAGCGCCAGCCCCGTGGCGATGATGATGATCACCGCCACGATGCGGGCCACCGGCCCCTGGATGGATTCGAGGATGGACTGCAGCGGCGCCTCCCAGGGCATGCTGGAGCCGGCCGCGTGCGCGGGCAGCGCCACGACCAGAAGCAATGCGGCCAGAGCCGCTGCTGGCAGATACGGCTTTACGGATAGACGCGGAATCGTCATGTCGGTTCTCCTGTGGTGGATGACGGTGGTGTGGAAATAGAGGGGAGCGCAGGCCCCAGAGAGGCATCGAGCTGGTAGCCCTGGCTGCCGTGGCCGATCACGCGCACGATCTCGCGCACGCGGCGCGCATGGCCGCGTCCGGCGATGAAGACGATCACGTGCACGGCTTCGGCGATCAGTGCGCGCGGCACGGTCACGCTGACCTCCTGCACGAGCTGTTCGAGACGCGTGAGCGCGCCATGGGCCGAGCCCGCATGCACGGTGGCGACGCCGCCGGGGTGGCCGGTGCCCCAGGCCTTGAGCAGGTCCAGCGCTTCGGCGCCCCGCACCTCGCCCACCACGATGCGGTCCGGCCGCAGCCGCAGCGTGGCGCGTACCAGGTCGGCCATCGTGCTGACGCCCGGTTCGGTGCGCATGGCAACAAAGTCGTCGCTGCGGCATTGCAGCTCCACCGTGTCTTCGAGGATCAGCACCCTGTCGCCGGTGACCGCGATCTCATCGAGCAGCGCGTTCGCCAGCGTGGTCTTGCCGGTGCTGGTGCCGCCGGCCACGACGATGTTCTGGCGCTCCCGCACGGCCTGTCGCAGGAAGGCCGCCTGTTCACCGGTCATGACGCCATCGGCCACGTAGTCGGCCAGCGTCATGATGCGCAGCGCCCGTTTGCGGATGGCGAAGGACGGCGCACGCACGATGGGCGGCAAGGCACCCATGAAGCGCTCGCCCGTCTCGGGCAGTTCGGCCGACAGCAGCGGCGCGCCAGAATGCACCTCGGCGCGCACGTGAGCGGCAACCAGACGGATGATGCGTTCGGCCACCGGCGGCGGGATCACGTGCCCCGTGGGCGAGCGGCCGGTGCCCAGCCGGTCTACCCAGAGCGAGCCGTCCGGGTTCAGCAGCACCTCGACCACCTCAGGATCTTCGAGCGCTTCCGCGATCTCTTGCCCCATGGCAGTGCGCAGCATGCGAATGCGGCGCTGAGCGGGTTCATCGCCAGGCAAACCGTCGATGCGTTTCATGCGATACCCTCCCCATTGCCTTCGTTTCCAACTGGCGCAGCCTCCTCCGACGGGCCCATCTCCTCATGGATCTCGCGCACCAGGCTGCGCCCACGCTGGATGTGACGCGCGAGCTGTTCGATGAACTGGGCATAGCGCGCTCGCCCCTGCGCGCGCAGGGCGTCTTGCTGGTGCTCGGGCACCGGCAGTGCCAGGGTGAGGTAATGGCGCAGGTACAGCGCCAGGGTCTCGATCAGGATGGACTGGTCGCGCTCCAGTCGGTCGAACTGGCGCGAGAGCCGGTCCAAGCGCTTGGCCATGGCCGCCTCGCGCTGGTCCATGGCATCGGGCGACAGGAACGAGGCCAGCGCTGCCGCGATCACCGACGACTTCGAAACCCCGCGGTGCGCGGCGAAGTCCTCCAGGCGCTTCGCATGCTCGGGCTCAACGAAGATATTCAGGCGAGCGCGGGTCATAGGGCGATCCCGTCGTCAGGGTCCAGGGCGGCCAGACGCGCAGTGCGCACCAAGTCGCGCTCCAACTGGCGGTCGAAATCACGCGGCAGCAGCGGCGCGCCATCGTCATCGCGCTCGTCGTCGAGCAGGATCAGGTCGCCGGCATCGGGCTCATGCATGGGTTTCTCCACCACCTCCAATTCCGGCTTGAGCTGGTGGCCGCCCTCGTCGGCAAGGCCGGCAGCGTCGCCGGCCCCTGCAGCTGACTGAACCACAAGCACGGGCAGCGTGCTCCAGTCGTCCAGGCGCACCACGGGCCGATCCGCATAGACCCCACCCGCGAGGACCGGTGCTGGCGATACTCTGGCCGTGAAGTTGCGGTCCAGGTAGTAGCGCAGCTTCTTCGCACGGATTGGAGGGTGGCCCGACACCATCACCACCGCATCGTCGGGCGGTAGTTGCATCACCTCGCCGGGCGTGAGCAGCGGGCGCGCCGTCTCCTGGCGCGACACCATCAGGTGCCCCAGCCACGGTGCGAGCCGGTGCCCCGCGTAGTTGCGTTGCGCACGCAACTCGGTCGCGGTGCCCAGCGAATCCGAGATCCGTTTGGCCGTGCGCTCGTCGTTGGTGGCAAACGCGATGCGCACGTGGCAGTTGTCGAGGATGGAGTGGTTCGGGCCATAGGCCTTGTCGATCTGGTTGAGCGATTGCGCGATCAGGAAGGCCCGCAGCCCATAGCCCGCCATGAAAGCCAAAGCCGACTCAAAGAAATCCAGGCGGCCCAGCGCAGGAAACTCGTCGAGCATCAAGAGCAGCTTGTGGCGCCGCGCGATGCCGTCCGAGCCGTCCAGCGATTCGGTCAGGCGCCGGCCCACCTGGTTGAGGATCAGCCGGATCAGAGGTTTGGTGCGGCTGATGTCCGAGGGCGGCACCACCAGGTACAGCGACACCGGATGCTCGGCCGAGATCAGGTCTGCGATGCGCCAGTCGCAGCGCGAGGTGACTTCGGCCACCGTCGGATCACGGTACAGGCCCAGGAAGCTCATGGCGGTGGACAGCACGCCCGAGCGCTCGTTATCGCTCTTGTTGAGGACCTCACGCGCGGCCGAGGCCACGACGGGGTGCACCTGATCGCTCAGATGCTGCGTGGTCATCATCCGGTGCAATGTCACCTCGAACGGGCACGCGGGATCGGACAGGAAGTTGGCGACGCCGCGCAAGGTCTTGTCTTCCACGGCGTAGAGCACGTGCAGGATGGCGCCGACCAGCAGCGCGTGCGAAGTCTTCTCCCAGTGGTTGCGCCGCTCCAGCGCGCCTTCGGGATCCACCAGGATGTCCGCAATGTTCTGCACATCACGCACCTCGTGCGCGCCGCGCCGCACTTCGAGCAGGGGGTTGTACGCTGCCGACTTCGCATCGGTCGGGTTGAACAGCAGGCAGTGCGAGAAGCGCGAGCGCCAGCCGGCCGTCACCTGCCAGTTCTCGCCCTTGATGTCATGGATCACGGCCGAGCCATGCCAGGACAGCAGCGTGGGCACAACCAAACCGACGCCCTTGCCCGAGCGCGTGGGCGCGAAGGCCATCACGTGCTCCGGGCCCTCGTGGCGCAAGTAACTGCCCTCCTTCGATGGCGCACGTCCCAGAAAGACACCTGCCGGGCCGGTCAGCCCGGCCTTGGCTATCTCCTCGTGCTCGGCCCAGCGGGCCGAGCCGTAAGTGGTAACGCGCCGGGCCATGCGCGAGCGCCATACCGCCATGCTGATGGCCACGCCCGTGGCCAGCAACCCGCTAGACGCCGCGATGACACCTCCGCGCAAGAACACTTCTGGCGCATAAGCGTCGTACCAGTACCACCATTCGAAGAGCTTCCAGGGTTCGTAGACCGGCACATCCGCCGCGAAGAACCACGGCGGCCCCAAGCGCGCCTGGTAGCCCAGCGCGTGTGCGCTCCACTGCGTGGCGGCCCACACGCCGCCCAGGGCAACAGCCGTGACAGCCGCGATCTGGCCGAACAGGATGCCCGTGTGCCCGCTGGATGCGCCGTGCTCGCCGATATAGGATCGAGATGCCATGCCCGCTGGTTCCTTCGGCGCCTGCGCGCGCCATGTGCGTGCGTGCCCACAGCACGCATCGCAGGAGTTTGGAATTGATGCGTCGCACAGGCCACCCATCTGGGCGTAGCGCAGCGCAGGCTGGCGGATGCGTCAGAGAAAACGCAGGTGGCTGGCTGGAATCCTGGGAGCAGATGACATGGTGGCCCGCGGCTTCGCAGGCTATGAAGCATCTCCGCTGCGAGCCATACAGTCCAAGGCCGATGGAGAGGCGACCATGCCCTGGAGCACCGGGTTGCGTAACGTTTATGACAGAGTGCTGACGTGGGTAAGGAAACGTTGCACCGGCCCCGCGATGCCGAAGCGCTGATGCTTGTGCAGCACGTAGGTGACGATCTGCTCCTCCTCCGCGAGCGGGATCACCACGACGTCGCTGCGATGCAAGGTCTGGGCATGGCCCGCATCCGCAAGTCCCACCCCCACGCCAGCAGCGATGCGGGTGACATAGCCCTGCGCTGTAAATGCCACGTCGGCGACGGTGGTCTGCTCCGTGTGGCGGCGCACGATATCGCGCATCTGCGCAAACATGCCCGGCAGGCGGTCTTCACTGCACGACAGCAGCGGAAACGCCAGCAGTTCCCGCAGCGAGACCACCGAGCGGGAAGCCAGTTCATGGGTACAGGGCAGCATCGCCATGAGCCGGTACCTCCATGCCGGCCGCTGGGCGATCGCGTCATCTTCGGGAACGCCAAACGAGAAGCCGATATCCAGATCTTCGTGCTTCAAGGCGGCCGCCAGTTCGCGCGCCCGCATCTCGATCAACTCCAGCGGCACTTCCGGTGCAACGCTCTGCCAACGAAGGAAGCACTCCGAAAGCAAAGGCTGCGAGATCCCATCGGCCACGCCGATGCGCAGCGGTGCCTGGTAGAGGGAGTGGGTCTGGCGCACAGCGCGTTTGGTCCGCTCGAAGCGGATGAACAGCTTGCGCGCTTCCTCCAGCAGCCGCGCCCCAGCCGGGGTCAGCAGCAGCTGGCGCGGCTTACGCACGAACAGCTGCACGCCCAGTTCATCCTCCAGGTCGCGCACAGCGCGCGACAGCGGCGTCTGGTCGATGTGCACGCGCTCGGCCGCCCGAGTGAAGTTCAGTTCTTCCGCCACAGCGATGAAGTAGCGCAGGTGGCGAAGTTCGATCACGCACTTTTCCCCCTTAGATCAAAAACTCAAAAGTCCACACCCTGAACCTTCACCAATGCTTCGGGGGAACCTATTCTGCGACTACCCAATCTGCATGTTGGTGACCCCATTTCGGTCGCCTCGTGATAAGGCCTTCTCCGACTTTCTTCTCGCGCCTTCTGTGTCAGCGGTTTACGTCCACCACAACGCGACCACGGACTTGCCCGGCGAGTAATTCGGAGGCAGTGGCAATGGCCTCGCCGAGACCAATCTCACGCGTCATCAACGCCAGCTGTGTCACATCAAGGTCGCGCGCCAATCGCTGCCAAGCCAGCAGGCGCTCTGGCAGAGGGCACATCACACTGTCAATACCCACCAGCGTCACGCCGCGCAGAATGAACGGAGCGACCGTCGCCGGAAAATCCCTGCCTCCGGCCAACCCGCAGGCGGTCACAGTGCCGCGATACTTCATCTGCGCGCAAATATTGGCCAGCGTGTGGCTACCGACAGTATCAACGGCTCCTGCCCAGCGCTCCGCTTCCAGCGGCTTTCCCTGCGCACTGAAGTCAGTCCGCGCCAGAATCTCCTTGGCTCCGAGTTGCTTCAAATAATCGGCCTCCTGTGGCCGCCCGGTTACCGCTGCTACCGCATAGCCAAGCCGGCTGAGCAAAGTCACCGCAACACTGCCGACACCACCTGCGGCGCCTGTGACCACCACAGGCCCATCTATGGGCTTGACGCCATGCCGTTCCAACGCCAGCACACACAGCATCGCGGTGTAGCCGGCAGTCCCGATCGCCATCGCCTGCGCCGGTGTGAACGCATCTGGTAGCGGGACAAGCCAATCGCCGCTCAAACGCGCACGCTGTGCCAAACCGCCCGTATGCGCTTCACCAACGCCCCAGCCATTCAGCACAACGCGGTCACCTGACTGCCAGCGCGGGTGCTGACTTTTGATCACCGTGCCAGATAGATCGATGCCTGGCACCATTGGAAAGCGCTTGACGATGGGTGCCTTGCCAGTGATGGCGAGCCCATCCTTATAGTTCAGCGTAGAGCGCTCAACCTGCACGGTCACGTCGCCTTGCGACAGTATTCCTTCGTCTATGTCACGCAAGGTGGCGCGATAGCCGGATTCGTCTTTTTCGATGAGGATGGCTTTGAACATTGCCTACTGCCCTGACAAAGTGATTGAAGAGTCGCGACGTGCACAAGAAGGATGATCAATGCTGCAAGGCGAGTAGACCGGCGCTTCGCCCCCGGCCACCTCGCGAAACAACGCAACGGTCTTTGTTGGATCCAATCCGTCATCTCTGGTGACAAAGCGAATCTTGGCCCCACGCACACCGCCCTTCGCGTTGACAGCTGAGAAATAGGCCGCCGCGCCCAACTGAGTTTCTCGTGCGTAGAACGACACAGGACCGCTGAAAGGCGCGACTTGGGCAACGACGATTTCTTTCTCTGCCGCGTACACGCTGCACACGAGAACTGCGAAGAGAAGCGCCGCACCCAAGGCTCGGATGCGCTGCCGCACGCCCCTCACGACCGGGAGGGAGGTCAAATGAGAATGGAGTCCGTCCATCTGAATGGAACCAATCAGAAGCGCCAGCTAATGCCGGCATGGACCAGCAGCGGGTTCAGGCGTATCGAGGCTTCCGCGGGTGGGCCACCGAACGCAGGAACCGTGCCCCTGGCCGTCGTCTTCACGTAGATCTTCTTGATATCGAGAAAGAGCCCCCATCCGTTGGACAGTGGCACATCGACCCCCACCTGCAGCACGCTGCCCCATGCACTCTTCACGTCCAGCTCCGCGACCGCACCGTCCTTGGACTCCAGTACGGCCGTGTAGTTGATGCCGGCTCCCACATAGGGTTTGAACGAACCGGCGTCAAAGTGATAGTGCGCGGACAGCACCGCAGGACCGTACTTCACTCGGCCCAGTTGCAAGCCATCGACTGGGCCGCCCTTTCCGATCAAGGTGGTGGTCGGCGGCAAGCCCGCGGTCAGCGACACGATGACGGACGGAGCCACTTCGTAGCCTATCTCGACGCCCAGCGAAACATTGTTCTTGGCATCGGCGTTGGCGCCATTGACAGGGGCGCCCGCGACAACCAGTCGCGTATCGGTATTGAACTGAACCCCGACCGGGCCGACGTGCGCCCAGAACTTCTTGTCGGCCGATTGCGCGTGAGCGGTCAGGGTGAGCATCATCGAGAATGCGGATGCAATGCGCATCCAGAACAGCTTTGACATAAGGTGCCTCCTTTGTGTGATATCGCTTCGAAAGAGCGATGCTGATGAACCTGTTTGAATGACGCGGACCTGCATTCCGTCTGCAAGCCGGCCTTGACTTGAAGCGTTGGCGCAGACTGTCGTAAGGCAGATCAAACGTCGATTGCGTGCACCGCCTTGATCTTTTCGCGCAGCACGGTCTTCTGGACCTTGCCGGTGGACGTCTTGGGCAATTCACCGAACTCGAATCGGCGCGGCAACTTGAATCCGGCTAGGTGAAGGCGGCAGTGATCTCGCAATTCCTCCGCCGACACCGAGGCGCCGGGAAGCAGCTCGACGAAAGCACCGGGCGTCTCGCCCCAGTGCGCGTCAGGACAGGCCACGACCGCAGCCATCAGCACTGCCGGGTGAAGGCTCAGCACATCTTCGACCTCGATGCTCGAGATGTTCTCGCCGCCGGAGATGATGATGTCCTTGCTGCGGTCTTTGACCTTCAGATAGCCGTCTGGATGCTTGACCGCCAAGTCCCCGGTGCGGAACCAGCCCCCGGCGAATGCATCCGCAGTGGCTCCGGGGTTCTTCAGATACCCCTTCATGACGATGTTGCCGCGGAAAACCACCTCGCCAATCGTTTCGCCGTCCGCCGGCACAGGCGCCATGGTCTCTGGATCGACCACATCCACGGCGTCCTGCAAGTGGTAGCGCACCCCTTGCCGGGCGTTCAGGCGCGCCAGTTCGTCCGGATCGAGACCATCCCATTCGAGTTGCGGCTCGCACACGGCGGCGGGACCATAGACCTCCGTCAGGCCGTAGACGTGCCGCAGTTCGAAGCCCATCCTCGACATCTCCGCCAGCAGTGCAGCAGGCGGCGCGGCGCCTGCCACCATGGCATGTACCCGATGACTGATGTGCGCGCGGCAGGATGCGGGAGCGCTGGCCAGCAGCTTGTGCACGATCGGTGCGCCGCAGTAGTGCGTCACGCGATGCTCTGCGATCAGTGCCAGCGCTTTCTCCGCATCCACCCTGCGCATGCAGACATTGACGCCGGCCCGCGCGGCGATGGTCCAGGGAAAGCACCAGCCGTTGCAGTGAAACAGAGGCAGCGTCCACAGGTAGACGGGATGCCTCGGCAGATCCCACTCCAGGATGTTGCTCACCGCGTTGAGGTACGCCCCGCGGTGGTGGTAGACCACGCCCTTTGGCCGGCCCGTCGTGCCCGACGTGTAGTTCAGGCAGATCGCATCCCATTCATCAGCGATGGGCACACCGTCGAAACGCTCGTTGCCGTCTGCCAGCAGCGTTTCATAGTCGACTGTGGCACTCGCGGCCGGCTCGCCGCCAAACGATGCATCAGCCACATCCACCACGAGCAGCGACTGCCCGCAGCCTCGGATGGCTTCGTCGGCCAGCGGCGCGAACTCGCGATCAACCAGCAGTACTCGTGCCTCGGCGTGTTCGAGCATGTAGCGGATGCTGTTTGCGTCCAAACGCGTGTTGAGCGCATTGAGCACCGCGCCAGCCAACGGCACGGCGAAGTGGAGTTCAATCATCTCCGGCGTGTTCGGCAGCAAAGCCGCCACCGTGTCGCCGGGCTCGATGCCACGCCGACGAAGGGCCGATGCAAGGCGCCGCACACGGGCCCAGGTCTCGCGCCAATTGCGCCGCACGTTGCCATAGACGATGGCCGTGCGGTCACCGTGAACTTCGGCCGCACGACGGATGAAGACGAGGGGAGTGAGCGGCGCATGGTTGGCCGCGTTGCGTTCCAGTCCGGTAGTGTCCATGATCGTGCCCTTGACGGCGTCATCCCGCCTCGCTGGAAACCGGCTCTGCATGGATGCGCTCGTGCTTCTGCAGCTTGAGCAGGTCCAGCGCGACATCGACGATCATGTCTTCCTGGCCGCCGACCATGCGGCGCTTTCCGAGTTCCACCAGGATGTCCACGGTCTTCAAGCCGTACTTCTGGGCCGCCACCTCCGAATGGCGCAGGAAGCTGCTGTACACGCCGGCGTAGCCCAGCGCCAGCGTCTCGCGGTCCACCCGCACCGGGCGGTCCTGCAGCGGGCGCACGATGTCGTCGGCCGCATCCATCAGCTTGTACAAGTCACAGCCATGAGCCCAGCCGAGGCGTTCCGCGGCGGCGATGAACACCTCCAGCGGCGCGTTGCCAGCGCCAGCGCCCATACCGGCCAGGCTGGCATCGACGCGGTCGCAACCTTCCTCCACGGCCACGATGCTGTTGGCAACGCCCAGGCTCAGGTTGTGGTGGGCGTGAATGCCGGTTTCGGTCTCGGGCTTGAGCACGTCCTTGAAGGCGCGGAACCGCATCCGCACGTCATCCATGCACAAGGCGCCGCCGGAGTCGACCACGTAGCAACAGGTTGCCCCGTAGCTTTCCATCAACTGTGCCTGCTTGGCCAGGCCCTGCGGGGTGTTCATGTGGCTCATCATCAGGAAGCCAACGGCCTCCATGCCCAGGTGGCGGGCGTACTCGATGTGTTGTTTGGAGATGTCGGCTTCGGTGCAGTGCGTGGCCACGCGCACGATGCGCGCGCCGGCGTCGTAGGCGGCCTTCAGGTCGTGGATGGTGCCGATGCCCGGCAGCAGCAGCGTGGCGATCTTCGCGTGCTTCACCACGCTGGCCACGGCCTCGATCCACTCCAGGTCGGTGTGGGCGCCGAAGCCGTAGTTGAAGCTGCCGCCCTGCAGGCCATCGCCGTGGGCGACCTCGATGGAGTCCACCTTCGCCTCGTCCAGCGCGCGGGCGATGGTCCTGGCGTTCTCAACGCTGTACTGGTGGCGGATGGCGTGGCTGCCGTCGCGCAGCGTCACGTCAGAGATGTATATCTTCTTCTGTGTCATGGAAGTGTCCTCAGGCAACCAGGGTGGCGAGCAAGCGCTCGGCCATCTTCTCGGCGGTGCGCAGCGCGGCGCTGGTCATGATGTCCAGGTTGCCGGCGTAAGCCGGCAGGTAGTGGGCGGCGCCTTCGACCTCCAGGAAGATCGAGGTCTTCAGCCCGGTGAGACGGTCGCCCACGCCGGGGATGCGAATCGGCCGGTCGGATTCGATACGGTCGAACTGCACGCGCTGCTTCAGGCGGTAGCCGGGCACGTAGACCTGCACCGCGGCGGCCATGCGCTGCACCGAATCCTCGATCTTGTCGGTGTCGGCGAAGTCGCTCAGGGTATAGACCGTGTCGCGCATGATCAGCGGCGGCTCGGCCGGATTCAGGACAATGATGGCCTTGCCCTTGGCCGCGCCGCCGACCACCTCGATGGCCTTCGACGTGGTTTCGGTGAACTCATCGATGTTGGCGCGCGTGCCGGGGCCCGCGCTCTTGCTGGAGATGCTGGCGACGATCTCGCCGTAGTGCACGTTGGCCACGCGCGACACCGCCGCCACCATCGGAATGGTGGCCTGGCCGCCGCAGGTGACCATGTTGACGTTGTTGGCGTCAAGGTGGGCCTCGCCGTTGACCACCGGGATGCAATAGGAGCCGATGGCCGCCGGCGTCAGGTCGATCATGCGCAGTCCGGGCTTGTGCTGGCGCAGCAGGGCGTCGTTCTTCACGTGCGCGCCGGCGCTGGTGGCGTCGAACACAACGTCGATGTCGGCGAACACCGGCAGGCGCGTCAAGCCTTCGGCGCCTTCGTGGGTGATGGCCACGCCCATGCGCTGCGCGCGCGCCAAGCCGTCGGAGGCAGGGTCGATGCCGACCATGGCGCCCATTTCGATGTGCTGGCCATGCCTGAGGATCTTGATCATCAGGTCGGTGCCGATATTGCCGCTGCCGATGATGGCAGCCTTGAGTTTTCGGGTCATGGTGATGCTCCTTGGAATCAGTTCGCCATCGCGTCGGGTCGCAAGGCCTGCTGCTGTATGCGCGAGACCGGGATGACCCCGGCAGTGAATGGGATCGTTCGCACAGACTTATTCCTTCGCGAAGGCGGCGGTCACCGATCCAAGTCCGGCTATGCGTACATCGAATACATCGCCCCCCGCCACGGCGACCATCGGCCCCAGCGCACCGGAAAGCACGGTATCGCCAGCACGCAGCGGACGACCGGCCCGGGCCATGACCTTGGCCAGCCAGAGCGTTGCGTTGAGCGGCGAACCCAGGCAGGCCGACCCTGCGCCAGAGGACACCGGCGTGCCTTGCCGTTCCATCACCATGCCTGCCTGGCGCGCATCGAAGTCACTTAGCCGCTTCGGCGTGGAACCCAGCACATATAGGCCCGACGAGGCGTTGTCGGCAATGGTGTCGGTGATGCGGATCTCCCAGTTCGCTATCCGCGAGCCCACGATCTCGATCGCCGGAACCGCGAACTCGATGGCGCGAAAGAGGTCAGCCACAGTCAGTTGATCACCTTCGAGGTCACGGCCGAATACAAAGGCGATCTCGGCTTCGACCTTGGGCTGCAGCACGTCCTTGAGGGAGACTTCTTCACCCTCGGTTCGTGCCATATCGGCGAACAGCATGCCGTAGTCCGGCTGTCCAACCCCGAGTTGTTTCTGGACGGCCACGGAGGTCAGTCCGATCTTGCGTCCCACCAGGCGCCGCCCCGCTGCCAGCGCCCGCTGGGTGTTGATCTCCTGCACCGCATAGGCCGCGTCGAGATCCCTCTCGCCGATCAGATTGCGTACCGGCGCCACGGCCACCCCGGTCCGGGCCGCCTCGTACAGCAGGTTGGCGGCTTCACTTACCGCACTGGTCAGCACCGTATCCGGTTTGCTCATTCGATATTTCTCCTCAGTTCATGTCTTCTGCGATTTCCGTGTGCGCTGCCCTGCCGCTCGGGATCGACGGCATATGCGGGTGCGAGCGGGGGGGTCAGCCTAGCGTCCAGCCAGGCTGGCGGTTCATGCGGGCGGCTGGAACTTGTGCCCCCAGATGCTGATGCGGTCGTAGCGCACGACCGACCAGCGGGGGGGCATCTCACGGGCACCCCAGCCGTACTCGACCGCAAAGCCCGAAGGCGTGGCCCCGTAGAACGAAACCATGTGGTCGTTCGTATGCCGGCCGAGCGTCATGACGATCGCGCGTTCAGCATCGAATCTGTCGTAGGCCAAGCCAACGTCGTCCATGCTGTTGGTTTGCAGCATGAAGTGATGGAGCTTCTTCGGCCCGGGCAGCTTGCCAAATGCGAAAGTGTGGTGGCGGCCGTTGCAGTAGAGGAAGTAGACGGTCAGGGTCATCCCCTCGCCGACCGTCCAGTCGATGACGTCGGCAAGCTGGAGACCCAGCCCCTTGGTATAGAAGGCGAGCGCTGCGTCCACGTCCGGGACACTGAGTACATAGTGACCGATACCCTGGTCGCCGGTCTGGAATCCCGTGACGCCGGTGGGTGAAGCGAACGGCCGCTCGAACAGCTCGGTGCCGCCGTAGTAGACCTCGACGCGGTTGCCGAACGGGTCGCTACAGGAAATAAGCCCAAGCACACCGCGCTTGGCGGCCAGTTCCCGACCTTCGACCTTGACAGCAACGCCGTGGGCCTCCAGGCTTTCCTTGACTTCTTGCAGTCCTTTCTCGCTGTCCACCTCGTAGCCGGCAAACAGGTAGTCGTCCGCAGTGCCCTTGCTGACCGATAGCCGCCAGGTGCGCGAGTCGATCCGGAACGTGGCCTCCGCCTCGTTGGCGGAGGCTTCCATCGCCCCCAGCTTGCTGGTAACGAAGGAGCGCCATGCCGGCACATCCGCAACTTCGAAGCCCATATAGCCCAGTCTTTGAATGCTCATGTCATTTCTCCTTTATCAAGCGAAGTGTTTATCGAGCTGCGCACCAAGACTGGCTTCGAACAAGCCGCGCACACCCATGCCGCCGTCGAAGTTCAGCACGCTGCCGGTGAGCGGGACGGTATCCGCGCGCGTGGCGAAGAACACGTAGGCTCCGGCGTATTCCTCGGCGGTGGCCACCCGCCCGGTCGGAAGGACAGGACCCAGCATGTCGGCCAGTGGCATCGTCGCAATGGTTTGGTCTTGCAGACCCAGCGTCTTGAGCCCGCGCAGGTCGCTGCCGAGGATCCCTCCAGGGGCGATGCCGTTGACACGGATGCGAGGCCCCCATTCATGCGCGAGCTGCTTGACCAAGCCGATCACGGCATGCTTGCCCGCGGTGTAGAGAACGCCTCCGCCACCAGGGTAGAAGCCAGCGTTCGACACGGTGAAGATCGCGCTGCCTTTGCTCTTGTACAGCGCGGGCAACGCGGCCTTGGCGGCCAGGATGTAGCCTTTGACGTTGATCGCGAACATTTCGTCGAAGGCTTCCGAGATGCCGTTGTCGGGAATGTCCGCCAGTTGGGTCAGGTAGTCCCAAACGCCGGCGTTGCCGATCAGGCAATCGAGCTTTCCGAAGGTCTCGACGCAGCGCGCCACGGCTTCACGATGGCTGTCGAGCGACCGAACATCGCCCTCGATGCCGACCACGGCATCGCCGTGGCGCTTCCTGATTTCCTCCAGGCCTGCTGCCGACTTGTCCAGCACCGCGACGCGGGCGCCCTCTGCGACATAGCGATCGACGATCGCTCGCCCCAGTCCGGCGCCTCCGCCCGTCACCAATGCCACTTCACCTTTGAGTTTCATGCTGAGTCTCCTTGTTGTGCACGCACGAGATCGCGCATGCTGTTTGAAAAATCTGCCAGCCGCGCCGGCTCGATGGCTGCACGCGCTTCCACCAATCGGGCCGCCATCGCGAAGTCACGCGGCGCGTCGACCGCGACGACGGCCTGAATCCTTCCGTCCCGCAGCCGGAACAGCAGCGCCGCGCCATCCCCCAGCGTGCCGCGCAAGACGAATTCGCCCGGCCCTTCGATATCGCCCGCCATCTGCATCCGATGCCCGGCGATCTCCGTCCAGGACACGGGCACCTGCGGCGCCGATCCATGCTTTCCCAGAATGGCCGCTGCCACCGCGGCGGCCTGGCGCTGCGCGTTCATGTAGGTTTCGAGCGAACGCCTGCCGCCATCGCGCAGCGGCCAACTGGCCGCATCGCCGACTGCGAATACCCCTTCGGCATGCGTCGCGCCGTGGTCATCGACAATGACGCCCCGGTCGCAGGACAGGCCCGCCTGACGCGCGAGTTGATCCTCGGGCTCGGCGCCGATGCAGACAAGCGCGTTGTCGGCGGCGAAGCGGCGTCCATCGCTGGCCAGTACCTCTTCGAGCCGGTCGTCGCCAGAGAAGCCGGCCACGCCTGTTCCCAGCTCGACCCGTACGCCGAGTTCCGTCAACAGGCCGCGCAGCCAGGCGCCGATGCGCCGGCCCAGCACACGCACCAGCAGTTCGTCGGCGGATTCCAGAATCGTCACCGCCAGGCCGAGCTTGCGCGCCGTCGTCGCGACTTCGCAGCCGATCAATCCGCCGCCTGCGATCACCAGTCGCGTTGCAGGCGTCCAGCCACGGCACAGCGGCCGCACGTCGTCGTAGGTGCGAAGCGTGACAACGCCGGTCAGTTGGCTGCCAGGCAACGCAAGCGTTCGTGCCCGGCTGCCCGTGGCGATGACTATGGCGTCTGCAGCGAACGTGCTTCCATCGTCTAGGCTGATCGTTCGAGCGTCCACGTTCAGGTTGGTGACACTTCGGCCGGACAGCATGTCGATGCGCGCCTCGCCGTACCAGTCGGCTTCCGCCAATACGGGCGGATGCTCAAGACTGCCGCCGAGCACGGCCTTGGACAGAGACGGTCGGTCATAGGGCAGATGCGGTTCGTTCCCGATCAGCGAGATCCGCCCCTCAAAGCCTTCAGCACGCAGGGCTTGCGCGGTCGTAAAGCCCGCCACACCATTGCCGATGATCGCCACATGCGTCGCCATCACTTCACCTCGCCGGCGTCAAGATCGACATGCACGTCGCCGCCTTCCACTTTGATGGGAAACACCTTGATCGGCTTGCAGGCTGGCAGCGCCTTCACCTTTCCGGTTCGAACGCAGAACTTGCCGAAATGCAGCGTGCATTCGACGACGCCACCGTCCAGATAGCCATCCGATAGCGCCCAGTTTCCATGCGTGCACGTGTCCTGCACGGCGAAGAACTCCCCGTCGACGTTGCAGACCATCACCGGCTCGGGGCCGCCTTCATGGCGCTGCATCTCGCCTGGCGGCAGGTCGGACTGCCGCATGATGTACGTCCAAGCCATGACCCGCCCTAGAAGAAGAAGCTGAGGTTGTTCGCCAGGATGGTGCTCTGGTCGATCAGGATGGTCCGATTGACAATCTCGAACCCGGTCTCGGTCTTGTTGCGGCGCAACGTGTCGCGGCGTTCGCCGGCAAAGATGTCGAGTTGCCGTTCCAGGCGATTGCGATACACGATGAAAGCGCTGGAAATCTCGTACTCGCCTTCTACCGGTCCGTCGGCGATCATCACGTTGCTCACGAGGTGCCGGGTGCGCGAAGCGGGGTTCTCCGACCAGCTCACGTCGGATGTGACCTTGCGCAGCCGGCCTTTCATCATCGCGGCATCGTCGTCGAAGTGCGCGTACTCGCCGGTGCCCGAGTACTCCAGGCGTGCGTCCCGCATGATCCGCGTGGTGCGGATCGGCATGAAGTAGTGGATGTCAGCCGCCAGCAGGGCGAACCACTCCTCAAAGCGGCGATCGTTGAGCAGCTTGGCTTCCCAGTAGTAGAACTGCTCGATTTCGTGTTGCAGCTCGGGCGCCACCGGCGCGGGTTTACGGAGAAAGACGTCGGCTCTCTTGACGGAATCAAGCATGGTCATTCCTTGATAATTTCAAATCGAAGAAGGGTCGCTAAATCGGCCTCGGCCCGAAATCGGACGCGGCTCCTGGCCAGCGCGACTTTGCGGCGTGAGGTGTCGTGATTCAGCGTGTGGCGTTCAGCGCGGCCCAGTCAGACGAGGTCATCATCCGCAGCCACTGGGCATACATCCCGCGGGCCGCTTCCTCGCTGTAGACGTTGCTGATGCGCCCGGGGTAGACCGGATCGTCGTCAATGGTCTGGCCCATGCTCATCTCCGCGTTGAACGGTCGGCTGCGTGCCTTGTGGCCGCGCAGGATGTGCTGGATCTCGACCCAGTTCTCCCCGTCGTCCTGCTCGAACACCCCGCCAGCGGAGAAGGTGCGCAGCGTCTGGCGGCGGAACTCTTCCTTGATGTCGTCGGGAGCATCGGCGTCGACCACCGTGAACGCCCACACCTCCACCTCGTTCGGCCCGCGTGGATGCCATGTCCGAACCGTGTTGATGCCTGGAAGGAAGGAGCACGTGGGAAACACAGTCATGTGCTCGGCCATGAGTTTGGAGCCGCGTTCGACGCTGCCCAGGCGCTGGGCCGCCTTTTCAGAGGCGGGGCCTTCGGTCCAGTAGCTGGTGATCTTCGGCCCCATGATGGCGAGCAGGAGATTGGGTTCTCCAATATAGAAACCGGTTCCGTGTCCGCCCCACGGCGCACGGTATTGCTTGCCGACCGTCGGCGGAGCGAGATCGGCCAGCTCAACGCCGTCCGGCAGACCGGCCAGGATGCCGGACAGATGCGAGGTCGTGCCGGCGTGGTACATGTCGCTGCAGAACTGTTCGGCGGCGAATTTCCAGTTGCAGGGGATGACCCACTTCTGCACACCCGGGATGGCTTCGGTGCCGGCCTCGGTACGGTCGAGCATGTGGTCCATGTAGAACTTCGCCTCGCCCAGATAGGTGTCCAGATCCGGGGCGTCGTGGTCCCAGTTGGCGAAGATCAGGCCCTTGTAGGTCGCGACCCGGGCCTTCAAGGGGCTCCATTCCTTCTTGTCCAGGCAAGGGAAGGATTCAGCCTCGAAGGGGACGTTGACCAGGTTGCCCGCCGTGTCGTAGGCCCAGCCGTGGTAGCTGCACGTGAAAGCCTTCGCGTTGCCGGCATCCGAGCGGCAGATGCGCATGCCGCGGTGGCGGCATTGGTTCAGGAATACAGCGATGCTGCCGTCCTTCTGCCTCACGACCAAGACGGGGTCTTCGCCCATATAGTTCGTGGTGTAGTCGCCCGGTTTCTTGATCTGGGTTTCATGCCCCAACAGAAGCCACGACCTGCCGAAGACGCGCTCCAGTTCGATCTGGTACAGGTCTTCATCCGTATAGATGCGCGGGTCGATACGTCCGGCGCGCTCGTCAAAGAGCGCCTGCATCTCGCGGGCGTTCCAGTTCTTGCGCAGCTTGATAGGGGAGGTGTCGGTGTGATTCATTGTCTCCTCACGTTTCATGGTGGTGGATGGGTGGGTGGTGGGTGATTGCGCGGTTTCGAAATCAATGAGCGCTTCGGTCTTGAGATCAGTCCTCCGTGTCGAGGAAGTCGTTGACCAAACGGATGAAGCCTTGGTTTTGCTCGATCTGCACCCAATGGCCACATCTTCCAAAGACATGCAACTGCGAGGGCTCGATCAGCTGGTTCAGGCGCAACGACGTTTCAAGGGGAACCACGCGGTCGTCACGGCCATGCAAGATCAGCGTTTCATGCCGGATCGCCCGGATGTCCTGATCGGGGCTGGCCAGCGCATCCACCCATCGCTGCCGCGGGGCGGGGAACATGGACGCGAAGGCCTCCTGGAAGCCGGGCCTGATGCTCGCGCCGTAGCGCAGTTCCGCCAGCTCATCGGAAACGAGGCTTCGGTCGTAGGCAAAGTAGTCCATGACCTTGCGCATGTTGGGCACGGACGGCTCATAGCCCCACACGGCGTCCAGCCCATCGGTGAGCTTGAAGCTCACGCCCGCTGATCCCATCAGCACCAGCCGGCGGACCCGGTGCGGAAACCGGATGGCAAAGGCCAGAGACAAGCCGCCTCCGAACGAATTCCCCACGAAATCGACACGGTCGAGTTCCATGGCGTCAAGAATCCCGACCAGATGCTCGACCCACGTATCGAGGCCATAGCGAATCCCTTGCGGCCGCTCCGTGAAGCCGAAGCCCACCATGTCCGGTGCGATGACGCGCCGGCGCCGGGACAACTCGGGCATGACCGTTCTCCAGTTCGCCCAGGCGGTCACGCCAGGGCCTGAACCATGAACGAGCAGGACCGGCTTGCCGGCGCCGACGTCATGAAGATTGGTGTCGATGCTGCCGGCTCGCACCATGCGACCGACTTCTGCGTTTGCATTCGTCATCTGCGGGACTCCAGGTGCGGTGCGACCCAGCAGTCGGCCGGAGGCAGCGCGCTGCCTCCGATCGCCGCAATGTGGTTGCATGAATGAGCGCCGCAGGGCACTATTGCCTCCATACGTAAGCGTCTTTTTTCAATCAGCATGTCGTCACTTTCAATAAATAACGTTATTCTTTCAATGAGACGATTTTGCATGCATGCTCGAATTTTCAGCTACAGGGATAACCCTATGACGACCCTCCACTTCACGCCTAGAGTCCAACGACGGGCCAACTTGGCATTCAGTGGGGTTCCGCCGAAGTGCAGAGGCGCTGCGGCGCATCAGCCGGGGAAGAACCCTCTCGGCACAGACATTCAGTCGGATGGGAACGAGCAGACCGGCAACCCCGCGTTGTGGCCAACTCAGAGCACATGCCCGCCCGTCTGGCTACCCGAGGCTTCAACGGCATGTGGGCGGCCGTTGCCGCTGCTTCGTGTGGCTGCCGGCACGCTGGTCCTGCGACGCGGCGTGTGGCATGCGGCGGCTTTGGCTTCTACGGCGGACCTCGGGTGGCACGGACCGACCCACGGCGACCATGCGGAGCGGTCTTGCGGCCTGCGTCATCGCGCGTACAGGGGGCCACTCCATCCGTTGATCGCACAACCGGGAAAATGCCGATAGCGGCCAAACAACGAAACGAAAACCATGACACAGCAAGATCAAGCAGTTCTGACTCGATTGGTTGAGTCGGCAAAGCTGGCCGAAGGGCCAGCAGCGGAACCCGACCTCGGCCCGAAAAGGCGAAAAGCCTCAACCGCCATCGAGTCCACCTATGCCACCCTTCGCAACCGGATCATCAAGGGAAGCTACCCCCAGGGATCAAAGCTCCACCTCGAAACGCTCAAGTCGTCGCTGGGTGTCAGCGGAAGCACGCTGCGCGAAGCATTAACGCGCCTGATTGGAGAGCATTTCGTCGTCGCCGAAGGGCAGAAGGGGTTCAAGGTCGCCCCGATGTCGCTTTGCGATCTCGACGACCTGACGAACGCACGCATCACGTTGGAAACCACGGCCCTCGTCGAGAGCATCCAACTCGGTGGCGGCGACTGGGAAGACCAGCTTGTCACCAGTTTCCGTCGACTGGCTCGGGCGCAGGAGTGGCTCGAAGCCGATCCGGTAGAGGCCTTCGACGCTTGGGAAACGAGGAACCAGGAATTCCACAACGCGCTCGTGGCCGCCTCTCCGTCCAAATGGCTCGCGAACTTCAGAGGAATCTTGCTTCACAACTCCGAACGCTATCGCAGGTTGTCCGGTGCGCAAGGCCCACTTCCTGTCGAAGTGCACGAGGAGCACAAGGCAATCTTCGAAGCCGCGATGGCCCGTGATGTGGATCAGGCGGTTTCGGCGCTTTCGCAGCACATTCGCCGAGCCGCCAATGTAATCCGTTCCAACGGATTGCTAAAGGAGCAGGAAGAATCCAGATGACGCTTCTCGCGCTCGGCCTCGTGACCATGTGCATGGTGGCCGCGAAATATCCGGGTTAACGCAACACGGCGAGTTCGAGCCATCACGGATTGACAACGATCCACGAGACGACCGACTCAACGAGAAGCGCCGCGCTGAAGACCAAGGTTCCAGGTTACCGACGATCCCCGTACCACGGCGCTGAGCTGCTGTCCCAGGCGCTGCTCGATCACGGGCTTCCACGGCACCAGCTGGAAGCCCATGCCGTCGTCGAGCATGGCGAAGCGGCCACTGGCGAGCTGGATGGACTGGCGGTAGACGCCGCTGGCGAGTTGACCGTCCTGCACCGGGCGCCAGGCCTTGCCGGTTTGCTGCTGTAGTTCCTGGCCCACCTGGGCCAGTTCGCGGTCGCGCAGGATGGCCAGCAGGCTGCGCGCCAGGATGACGCGCTGGCCCCGACGCTCGGCCATCCCCTGCCGGACCAGGAAGTCCACACGCTGGTCCATGGCCTCGCGTACCTGCGCGCCGAAGCCCTGCCCGGCCGGTCGGCTGTTGGCGTCGTCCGCCACCAAACCGCGGTCCAGCCAGGTCGCGCCCATCGCCTTGACTTGCTGCTCGATAGGCAGGTGCGAGCGCAGTTCGATGGCATGCCCTGCGGCCTTGTGCGCATCGTGCTGCCGGGCCTTCTGCAGCAGATCTGGCGGCACGGCCCAGACGCCATCAGCCACGCGCTCCACGATGCCGCTGCGGCGCAGCGCTTCGAGCCGGCGCACGTGCACTTCGGCCGTGGCCTGCGGATCGCGGTCGCCCATCTGCGCGAGCTGGTCCTGGTGGCTGGCCGTGGTGTAGATGCCGTCCCTGGCCACCGCCAGGATCTTGCGGTCCACGGCCCTCACCTGCGCAGGTGGCCTGGCCTCCACGATGCCGTCGATGGGCAGCTCGGCCAGATCGGTGCCGGCCGGCAGCTTCAGGTAGTGCGCCCGGCCGTCGATGCCATCGACCACCAGATAGGGCCGGTCGTGCAGTTCATCGTCCAGGCCCTTGGCCGCGATGCGCCCGATGACGGGTGCATCCGCCGGCGGGTCCGTCACCAGCTCCCGCTGCTCACCCTTCATGGCGCGGTGCATGGTGCGCAGGATGTCGTCGCGCTCGCCCATGGCGGCCAGGGTCTGTTCCATGCTGGGCGAGAGCTGCCAGCGGTTGGCATCGATGCGCTCGGCCAAAGCCATCGCTTCGAGCCGCTGCAGTCGCGCGCGCAGCAGGGTCTGGCGCTGCGCTCCCTGGGCAGTGCCCGGCGCCTCAGTCAGGTCCACGACGTTCACTGTGGCCTGCCGCTGCAGTTGCCGGTCCAGGCTGGTCAGGCGATGCTGGTCCACCTCGCGCTGCAGGCTCCGACGCATCTCGGCCTCGGTGCGCGGGCCCAGCCATTCGGTGGTGATCTCGCTGGCTCGCAGCCGCATGCCGTGGGCCATGTAGTCGGGCGCGATCACCAGGTCGCGGCCCTGGCGCCCGCTGCCGATCCAGCCCCGCAGCACGATGTGGGTATGCGGGTTGTCGGTATCCCAGTGGTCTACCCCCACCCAGTCCAGCGGCGTCTCCAGGTCGGTCTCCATGCGTTGCATGAGCTGGCGGGTAAAGCCCTTGAGGTCTTCCAGGTCCACGGCGTCCTCGGGCGAGACGATGAAGCGGAACTGGTGGCGGTCGCCCCGGCCGCGCTCCTCGAAGCCCCTGAGGTCCGCCGCGTCGGTGTCGGCACCGTAGGCCTGGCCCTTCTGGCCGTCCCGGGTGACGCCCTCGCGCTCGATGTAGCGCAGGTGCGCCGAGACGGCGGTTGCGCCGGCGCGCCTGAGCACCACGAAGCGGGACTTGATGACCACTCGCCGGGCGTTCGCGCCCAGGCCGCGGCCCGCCATGCCAGCGGCCACGCGGCCCCGGCCGAAGGTCGATGCCGGGCGCGCGCCGCGTGCGCCCGAGGCCTTGGCGCCGGACTTGGAGACGGCCTTGAGCACTTGCGACACGAAGCCCTTCGGCTTCGCTCCGGAGCGCGCCTTGGGCGGGCTCGGGCGGACGCGGAAGTGGTCTTCGTCAGCGGATGCCATGGTGGAACCTCCAGCGCATCAGGGCGCAGTGCATCGGGAACGGCACGCGCAGGCAGCCCGCAGCGATGGCGAAACGGCTCCCGCACGGCACACGCGGCCGCAGGCGCGGTGCCGTGCCCAACCCACGTGCAGACTGGGCAGGCGGGCGAAGACGTGCCGGTCCTTTTCTCTTGCCCTCCGCCTGCGCCCCCGCATCCGCTCCCGGCTCCGGCGAGCCGCCAGCCGCGCACGGGGCACGCAGCGCAGCCCGTAAGGCCGCGCGGGTGCAGCGTCCGCTGCACGCTGGCGCCGGGATCCCTGCACGTTGGAGTGCAGGCGAAGCGCGGCTTCGCCTGCAGTTCGGCGGCAAGGCTGACGCACGGATGGATGCAGCATCGGCGCACGGCCGGTGCATGGCTGGCGACAGGCTCATGGTGCACCCCATGTCCACAGTGGCCGCGCAACGCCGAGTACGGCGGACGCATCGACAGGCCCGAAGTAGCGGCTGTCGAACGAGGCCGGATGCGTGTCGCTGAGCAGGAACAGTTCGCCCTCGGCCAGTGCGCGGCATGGCGCCCACGGCTGCAGAGGCCGATGCGCGCCGTCGTGCGCGAGCACGGTTGCGACGACAGCGCCATCGACGTGCACGATGCGCCCCCGAACACACACCGGCTGCGGCGCTACGGCGCCGACGCGCTTGAGGATGGGCACGCCCGCAGGCAGGTAGCCGCGCTGCGCCGCGAACGTGGCCACACTGGCGGGAAGCCGGACCAGCACGATGCTGCCAACCGGCAGCGAGCCGGGATGGGCAAGCGATGCGATGCGGTACCAGCCGCGCGCCACGCTGGCGCTGGGGTTGTAGACGATGCGCGCGGAAGGTTGCATCAGGGCCGGCGCGCACAGCGCCGCCAGGCCGATACCTGCCACGGCCAGCAGCGCCGCCCGAGACATGCGCGGCGTCATCGCAGCGCCTCGCGCGCGAGATGCGCCGCATGGCGCTCTGCCGTATACGCCGGTAGCGGCCGGCGTGCCGCCAGCCGGTTTCCCACCATGCGCCAGTAGATGGTGGCCACCACGCACGGATCAATGCCGTCCGTCTCGATGGCATCGATGGCGGCGAGCACCGCCTTGACGGCCGGTTCACCATCGGCGCGCAGCAGAATGCGCGCGCCGGGCGACACGCCGGCCACGCGCTGGGCGTCATCAAACGACATGGGCGCCTGCAGCACCATGAGCTGCCACAGTGCCGTGCCGTAGTCGTTGCCCAACCACTTGATGCGACAGCAGACCGCGCCCGGCGCGAACAGCGCGGCGCGCCGCCAGCGGTCCAGCACGGTTTCGCGCACGGGCCGGCCGAAGCGCAAGTAGACGTTCACGCGGTGCTCGACGAAAGCGAGCGACACGCGCATAGGAGTGAAGCGCGGCGGCAGCGCCGCCCGCGCCGAGGCCTGCATGCCAGGTGCCCGCGCCGGCATCATGGCCGTGCCTCCGGGTATTCACGCTCCAGCAGTTCGCGCAGCATGTCGGCGGCCGTGACGCCGCGCTGGAACGCGATCACCTTGATGCGTCCGCGCAGCGCTGGCGTCACGTCGATGGTCAGCCGGGCGGTGAAGACCGCCGCCTTGGCCTGCGCAGCGGCGGCATCTTCACGATGCACCCAGGCCGTGGCCGGATCGGCCGCAGGCCGGCGGCCGATCGGCGCGCGGCGCCGCTTCGGGGAATCGGCGGTGCCTGTCATCGCAGCACCTCCCTGCTCTCTTCCAGTGCATCGCCGAGCACGTTCTGCACGTTCTGCACGGCCTGTGCGAGCGCCGCGATCTCGCGCGCGGCCGCGCCCTTCGGCGACACCTCCCACACCAGCTTGCCCGCCGCCACGCAGTCGGCGAACGCGATGCGCTGCGCAATGTCGGCGTGCAGCGTTGGAAACGGCTGATCCGCGAGCGCGGCACGCGCCTCGCGTCCGATCACGGTGCCGACCACGCGCCGGTTGATGACGAAGGCCGCGCGCAGCGCAGGCCGGAACACCCGTGCCTCGGTGATGAGACCCACCATCTCCTGCGTCGCCCATACGTCGTAGGCGCTGGGCTGCACGGGGATCAGCACCAGGTCGGCGGCCAGCAGCGCGGAGCGCGCAAGCGCCGCGACCCGGGGCGGGCCGTCGATCACCACGTAGTCGGCCTGCAGGGCGATCTCGGGCACTTCCCGGTGCAGGGTGTCGCGCGCCAGCCCGAAAACCCCGTAGAGCCGCCCCTGGGCGCTCTGCAGGCGCCGCTGTGCCCAGTCCAAGGCCGAGCCCTGGGGATCGGCGTCGATCAGCGTCACGCGCCTTCCCTGCCTGGCGAACTCGCCGGCCAGGTGCGTGGACAGCGTGGTCTTGCCTGCGCCGCCCTTCTGGTTCAGCAGCGCGATGACCTTGCCAACCCCATTGGCCGGAGTTTCTGGGAAGCTGTTTTCAGATACACCGGATGCGAGACTGCCTGTTTTTTGCGCAGCGGTGTTGGCGCCCCATCTTTTATTCATAGAGTTAGTCCTTGTTTTGGATAAAAGTTAAGGAAGGCCCAAACCGTTGCAGGGCGCGGCTTGCGGAAGGTTTTGCGCCGGTGATTTCCCGATGGCGGCGTCGGCGATTTCCCGACTCCCGCGCCGGTGATCTCCCGAGTCCGTCCCCGCGCTATCCACAGCTTCTTCAACAGGTGCTGTGAATAAGTCGCCCCGGTCGGGTGTGCCGGGATCGGGCCGGAAGGTCAGCCACTCGGTGCGGCCGGCCCATTCGATGGCGAGCCGGTAGCCCGGCAAGGCCTGGCGCAGCACCAGGCCGCGCAGGTGCAGCGCGAAGTCGCGGTAGCGCTGCAGGCTGCCGGACTTCTGGTGCAGGTGGCGCATGTCGAAGCGCCACCCGTTGCGCTGGCGCCCGCCGTGCTTGCGCACGAGGCGGTACAGCCAGCGCTCGATGCCGCCAGTGAGCCGGAAGTACGCGGGATCGAGCGTGAGCACCAGCGCGTCGTCCATCACGCCGCAATAGAACCAGTCCGGCAGGATCAGCTCGATGCCGTCGGAGCGGCCATCGGGCCGCACGTGCTCCTGCCATTCGTTGATCCACGAGAAGCGGTGCATGCGCTTGCCGGCCTGTCGGATCGAGGTGAGCACCGTGGTGGACTGCAGCCGGTCCAGCGATGCGCGCAGCCCGAGGTATTCGGTCCGGCCCGTGGCGCGCTGGGCGAAGCGCAGGATCTCGTAGGGCGTGGCGGCCATCAGGCGCGAGGTGGGCCGGCCCTCATCGCGCGCCTGCACGATCTGGCTGGCGGCCCAGATCAGCACGTCGGCGTCCCAGATGGTGGCGATGCCGTGCTCGGGCACGCCTTCGACGGTAAGCGAGACGCCACCGGCATCGAAGCGGATGGGCACGGTGCGCCGGGACTTGGCCAGGCTGAAGAAGGGATAGGCCATCAGGTCCTGCGCGTCGCGCAGGGCCATGTCGTCGCCCGGCAGCGCGCGGAACAGCGCGAGCTGTTCGCGTTCGCTGGAGCGCCGGGACATGGCAGACACCTTCGATTTCCGCTCAGCGCACCGAATCCCGCATCACGTAGCCGGGGTCCGAGGTCATACCGTAGGTGTGGCTGTCGGCCCAGGTGCGCAGGTCCGCCATGGCGTAGACCACGCGCGCGCCGAATTTCCGAAAGCGCGGTCCGCCGCCCAGCACGCGGTGCTTCTCCAGCGTGCGCGGCGACAGCCGCAGCAGCGCGGCTGCCTCGTCGGTGGTCAGGAATTCAGGTTTTGCGGCTGCAGCCGGCACCGCAGGGGCGGGCTGCGGCGCAGCCGCTGCCGCGCCGCGCGAAGGGATCGAATGTCCTGCTGCCATGAAGGCCTCCATCTCGGTGGATGGGCCGCAAACGATTCGCGGCCCGATGGAGGCAGTCTGGGCAAAGGGGGGTGGGCTGCGAAGGGAGATTCGGTGGCCAGTCTCGTCTCCGTGGGCAGGCGCTAACCGGGGCGCACGCCAGCGAGCCGGAGGTAGCCGCCCGCCATCAAGGCCTTCGCACGGGAGAGGATGTGGCGCATCTGGGCGCGCAGGTCGCTGTCGGCGTGCCAGCGGCCGGCAGCGGCATCGGCGCCGAAGACCGCTTCCGCGATCTCCCGGTGGCCGCAGCCGGCCTGCAAGGCATCGAGTGCCTGCAGGCCGCGCATGTGCAGCAGGTCCATGCGCGAAACATGGCGAAAGGCCGGTGCGTGGTGTTCGCCGCGCAAGACCTGCAGCGCGGCGGAGGCCGCCGCGGCTTCGCCGCCAGGCGGCAGGGAGAGTCGGCAAGCCGAGCCCTCGGCCAAGGCGGGAGACACGCTGGTCTGCAACCTTTGCCGGCCGTCCAGTGCGCAAAGAATCAGATCGGCTCCCGCATGCAGCAGGTGCTTGCGGCCACGGATGCGCCACAGGCCGAAGACCGGACCATCGCCCACGCTGCCGCGCACCTGCGCGAGGCGCAGGTGCGGCAACCGGTCTTCGGCGCCGATCCAGACCGGATGCGCCTCGCGCGCATCCAGGCGCGGATCAAGATCGACATCGCAAGCCCCAGCGTGGTGCGATGGCGGCGCGCCGCTTGCGGGGCGCGCCGAGCCAGGCCACGCGGTAGCCGGGATGCCGGCGCAGATACTCCCATGCCAGCGTCGGCCCATCCAGGTCCAGCGCATAGAGGTAGGCGGCCGAGGCAGCCCAGGGCGCGGGGGTGAGATCGCTGTGCATCGTCATGGCGGCAAGCTCCTTCGGTTGAAGATGGCAAGCTGCCATGGATCAGGCCGGTGTGGGCCGCTTTCCCGTCGGGGCAGCGCAGCGCGGTGCGCCTGCGCGGTAACTTCGGCATCCGAGCGTATCCGCCGGAAACCAGTGGCCCTTAGTCTGTGATCATGCCGTCGCGCTGCGCGTCCGCCACGTAGGCGGACAAGGTCTTGCGTGGGCGGTACTGCGGCTCCACCGCCACGGGCAGGCCCTTCGGACCCTTGATGCCGGCCAGCATGGCCAGGCTCACCTCGCCCAACTCAGGGAACCCGGTACCCGCGTCGATGAGCCCGTAGGCCAGGTCGCCATCGGCGGCCAGGGCCGTGAGCACCCAGGCAGCGCCGGCATCCGGCGTGTAGAGCTTGACCACCGGATACGGATCGCTGTCTTCGCCGCGCGCCCTGGCAACACCGTTGGCCAGCATCCGGCGGCGCTGCTCATCGGTCAGAAAGGCCATGGAAGCTCCAGGAGTCAAAGAGGGCCGGCCTCTAGGCCGGGCATACCGTGGGGCATGGGTGAGCGCTGTGCCTGCCTTTGCATAAGCGGGAATTCTAGGTCCGTCCCGCGTGCATTGGTGAAAAATAGTTATCTTTAACGTGGTTTTAATAGGCATCCATCGCGACGCTTGCTGCGATGCAAGCAAAGCGAGGAATCCAGCGTGGAAGACCCGTCGGCGCAACGACCTTCGAGGCCGCGCCGGCCCTGGCCTTTGGCGCAGCCGTGCGCGCGATCCGCACGGAGGAAGGCATCGCCCAGGAAACCCTCGCGCATCTGGCCGGCATCGAACGCTCGCACATGGGCAAGATCGAGCGCGGCGAGCACATGCCCACGCTGGCGGTGATCCTGAAAATCGCACGGGCACTGGGGCGTAGTGCGGGGGAACTCATTCTTGAAACCGAGGCCCGGCTACCCGGCAATTGACTGCGATACAGATGCACAGCAATCGCAAGAGCAGCCTGCGTATCCCGCAGAAGAAACTGCGAAAGCCCAGTTCCCTTCGCGCGACGCCCAAGAACAAGAAATGGTGGCGCTTCGGTCTGTCAGAAGGCGCTTTGACCAAAACAAAGCTCTTCGTCGGCGTGCTGGTCACCTTGGTTGCGTTGGTCACCGGCCTCCTGACACTGCTGAAGGTTCATGCCAGCGACGAGGAGACGTTCAAGCGCTATGCGGATCGTATCGTCGCGTGGCACTACAAGACGGAGCTTTGGCACGGCTACTTCAGCAACTTCTTCGAAGGCATCGTGAACCTAGAGGAGATGAATCTTTCCAACGACTCATCGATGACACTGGCATTGCAGGCATCAGGCAACACCATTGACGGTGGTATGTCGGAAAAGAGGCTGTGCGGAATCTTCCCTCCAAAGGACTTCAAACTTGTACGGGGCACCATTTCTCATTTCGGAAACAGCGCAGAGATTCAAATTTACGAGTTTGTGCAGGGGCACACGAAGGTCTACGCGGAGTTCAAGCTACATCATGATGGCCTGGTCCTTGAAATCACACCGAAATGGAACTCGCGTTGGTTCGGGCGCGACACCATTCGATTGATTCAACACCCTGAATCCACCATCGATACCGGCTTCAAGGAAATGGAGGGCACCTGCAAGGAAGAGCATGCCCGGTTCCGTGAAATGCTGCGGGAAAGCTATGAGCGACTCGTCGAGGAAGGAGCACTGAAGCAGCGCACTCCTCCCGATGAGACGTCAAGCGGTGCGAGCGCACCGCATCAATGATCAGCCCTTGAGCCGACGCATCTCCTCGGCCAGCATCCACAGCGCCCGGTTGAGCTTCAGGTTCTGGTCGATGCCCTGCACCGCCCGCGTGCGCATCCGGCGCCCGGTCGCGCTGCGTCCCGGAATGCCTCCCTGCAGCAGGTTCTCCTGGGTCCGGTTGAACGTGGACCACAGGTCGGAACGCGCATCGGCGCTGCGCCGGGCTTCCAGCACCTGCGTCTCGGTGATCGGTGCCGGCCGCACCGGATCGGGCTCGTACTTCAGCGCCAGCGCCGCCCGCGCAAAGATCGCCTGCTCCTGGGCATCCAGCGTGATCGCACGCATTGCGTCACGGCGTTCGCGCACCAGGTCGAACCCGTCGAGCACCTCGTAGGCGCCCTCGATCACGCGGTCCACGATCTGCCCCTTGTGGTGCACGCGCACGTCCGAGAACGTGTCGCCGAACACCAGTCCGTTGCTGCACGCATAGCGCAGCAAGCCCGCGATCAGCTGGTAGCTGCTGGTGCCGTCGTGCGAGTTGAGCAGCACGATCTCGTTGGCCTCGGCATCGCCGATGTGCCGCGCATGGCGCAGCCGCACCATGTGCTTGGTGAAATCGCGCCGGTCGTCCTGCCGCACGCGCGTCTGGCAGACCATGAACGGCTCGAAGCCTTCCCTGCGCAGCGCGGTCAGCACCTCGCCGGTCGGGATGTACGTGTAGCGGTCGGACCGGCTCGCGTGCTTGTCCAAGGCGAAGATGGACGGCGCCACCGCGCGGATCTGGTCGTCGGTCAGCGGCGAGCTACTGCGCAGCGACGGGGAATGATGAGCGAAACGGGATGCGAGTTGCATGATGGATCTCCGAAAGGAAGCCGGGCGGGATTGCCCGAGCCCTCCGGGTCACGGCGCAGCGCAGCAGTCAGGGTTCGCAGACGGCCATCCTGCAAGGTGGCCGCCAGCGTGCAAGGCACGCGCAGACCTTGACGGCGAGACCGCCGTGGCACGATGGGCTCACCAGCTAGCCAGCCCCACACACACCCTCAGCCTGCCACGGTTTTCCGCAAGCGAAGCGCGCAGCGCCGCAGGCGCGAAGGCGTCAGCGATCGGCGCCCGAATGGGTCGAGACGCCTGGCGGCTCGATGCGCAGCACAAGAGCGCGGTCCGGCATCGCCGGAGACGCACGGAATCGTTGAACCGCAGAACCTCTTTCTCCGAAACCCGACGAAGAGTGAAATCGGCTGTACGCCTTTACGACGACCCGTCAAAGCACAAGGCAGCAAAATCATCTTTACGACGGCCACGGGAAACTCCAGCCACTTCATCCAGCACACCCCACACAACGCCCGCCACCGCCGAGCGAGACGCCAGGTCGATGCCGAACGCAACAAGGCGCCCCGCCGAAGCGGGGCGCCGGGGCGGCAATCAGTCGCCCTTGCTGCGCGTCCAGATCAGGTTGTGCGTGCCGTCCTCGCCCTCGACCAAGCGGGCGTAGATCGTCGCCGGGAACGACGGGTCATCCAGCGTCACCGACAGGTAGGGCCGGTCGGCCTTGCTGACCTTCTTCCAGGCCGCGCCGATCTCCAGCCCCGCCGACGCGACGATGCGGTAGTCCGGGGCGTGCTCGCTGCCCTTGTCGCTGGGCACGATGCGGACCTTGACGTTCAAGGTCAGGGTGCGAACCGTGCCAGTGAAGCCGTTGCCCGAAACGGTGAAGTTGCCGATGGTGCTCATGATGATTTCCTTTCGAGGTGGTGCCAGGTCCGCGCCCATCGCGGCCTTGTGCGGTGATCCGGTCAGGCAAGGTGCCGGGCGCGCCGCACCCGCAGCGCAGCGAAGGGCCGAAACAACGTGGAGGACCGGCAGGCCCGGGAAATTTGCCTCGCGAGGAATGCGCGCAGCGCAGGGGAAATTTGTTGGGCAGGCCGGTTGCGGCGAACAAGCCCGAGGCGCACCGCAACGCAGCGGCAGCGAAGAGAAGGGGTGCCGTGCCCGCGCCAGGATTCACGCTCAAAGACAAGGCCGTGGGAGCGGACCAACGCCTCGCAAAGGACCACGAGCACAGGCAACATCCACACGGCAACCGCCTTCCGGCATGGGTTCGGCCCCGCCGAACGCCAAGCCGGCTGACCAGAGAGTCCAGGGACAGGGCAGAACGCCCCGCCGCATCGGCCCGACAGCAGAGAGGAAGAAAGCAGCGGCAGAGAAGTCAGCATGGCATCCGGCCTGTCGGCGAGCCACCGTCGATCACGGCGATTGCGCCCTGCCAGCATCGAGGACAGCGCCCTCACGCACAACCGGGTGCAGCAAGGCCGATCGCAAGCCCGCGCACCACACGGCGAGGCGCCTTGCCAGGAGGCACGGGCAAAGCCCGCTGGAATCCAGAAGTTCAAACGCGCGCGGCACACCCGCCGCGCGCGCCGCGCCGAGACCGCAGGCCGAGGCGCGGGACAAGACCGGAAAGCCCCGGCCGAAGCCGGGGCACCGATTCACGCCGTGGCATGCGCTCCTTCGTCTGCGTCAAGCTCCACGCTGTCCGCATCCGCGTCAACCCCGGCCTGCTCTACGGCGGCAACCGCCTCCGGTTGCCTGAACATGACCGGCAGCCACCCCGACCCCGCCGCCAGCCGCTCGGCCTCGCTGGCGATCTGCGCCTTCTTGAGCTTGGCCAGCCGGTGAACCTCGCCCGGCGCGAACACCTGCACCGCCTCCAGTGCCTTGGCTTTCGACACGTGATCGAAGTAACCCGCAGCGGTCGGCGTCCACCAGCCGTGCATGTCCAGGCCCACGGCCTGCGCCAGCGCGGCAGCGGGAACCTCGCTTTCGTGCGAGGCGATGGCCGAGACGGTGTAACCCACGCACACGGCCAGCAGCGACAGCAGTTCGCTTTGCGGCATCGCCAGCAGTTCGGTGAACAGCGCTTGCGGGTTGCCGGGCAGGCGTGCCGCCCAGGCCTCCCGCACCTCGCGCAGGCCCACCGCCGCTGGGGCCTCGTCCACGTCCGGCGCGTATTGCACCAGCCTGTCCTGCGCGGATGCCGTGATGTTGATGGGCGTGCCGCCATAGCCGCCGAGGATGACGCGGTGCGCCAGTTGATGCACCACGGCCACCAGCGCGATGTGCGGATGCCGGGCCACCTCAGCCTGCAAGGCGGCGGTGCGGTGCGCACTCAGCCGCTTCGCCAGCCTCTCCGAAATGCCCGGCTTGGCCGGTTCGGCATCCTCCGCATCTGCGCCGCCGCTGGCGCCTTCGCTGGCCGTCCCCCCGGCCTCCTGCCGCTCCCGCGCCCGCAACGCCTTGGCCTGTTCCTCGCGCAGCAGCCCACGATGCACCACGACCGCGCCCATGTGATCGACCGACACCACGGCCCCGGCCACCGGCACCACACCCCGCGCGTACACCATCAAGGTCTGCTCGATGGCGTCCAGTTCATCGCCTAGCCGGTCCAGCTCCTCGTGCAGCGCCTGCACACCATCGTCGGACAGGTCGGCGTCCTCGTCGTCGAGCTTGTCCTGAATGCGGCTCTGCTCGGCCTCCAGCTTGGCAATGCGCTTGGCCTCGGCCTTGCCCGGCTCCCGGCGCGTGGGCCGCACCCGCTGGAAGCCATGCAGTTCCGCTGCCGTGGCACGCGGGGCGGCCTCCACCCAGCCCCAGCCTTCGGCCCGCACGGATTCGGCCACGGCGCTGAGCTTGTCCCGCGCAAGAGAGTCCAGCAACCCGGCATCGGTGAGAAACACCCCGTTCTGCTCGTCCGAGAACAGATCGCGCCGGATGCCGCCGCCCGCCGCTTCGTAGGCTTCCACCCCCACGAAGCGCGCCACCGCATCGCGGCTGGCGTCGATCTCTTCGCAGGTCAGGTGATCGCGCAGCGATTCCGCGCTGCGCTGCCACTGCGGGGCTTCATAGAACGCAGCCTCTTGGGCCTTATGGTCGTCTGTGATGGCGAGTGCCATCAACTGCTCCAGCGAGACGGACCCCTGCTGGTAGTCCGCCAGCAGACGCGGCGAGACGTTGGCGAGTTTCAGCCGCCGTCGGACCACCAGCGGCGTGACGCCGAAGTCCGCCGCGATGTCTTCCAGCGCCCGCCCTTCCGACGCCAGCGCCTTCCATGCGAACAGTTCATCCACCGGCGACATGGATTCGCGGTGCACGTTTTCCGTGAGGCTGACGGTGCGCGCCGACGCATCGGGCACCAGCAGGCAGGGCACCGGATGGTCCCTCCCGAGCTTGTGCCGCTTGGCAAGCAGTTTCAATGCCGCCAGCCGCCGCTTGCCCGCGACCACCTCGAAGTGCTCGCCATCGGGCGCTGCGATCACGGTGAGGTTCTGCAGCAGCCCGACCCGGACGATGGAAGCCGCGAGTTCGGGAATCGCGGTGCCGCCGCTCTTGCGCACGTTGCGCGCCGAGGGCCGCAGTTTGGACAGTGCGATCAGGTGCAGTTCATAGGGCGCGGCCACCGGGAAGGTGATGGCTTCGCCTGCCGCTGCTGCAGCGGCAGCAGCGGCCACGGCATGCAGGGCCTGGGATTCGGAATGGGAAACGGTATTCATGATGATGACTCCTTGTCCCTCTCGGGGACGTTCAACAGGAATGGAAAGAAAAGAAACAGGGGTGGGTGGATCACTCGGTGCTCTGCATAGGCGCTCTCCTTGGAAGTTCGGGCTCCGCAGGGGCCGCGAAGCGCTTTCGCGGCCTTGAGGGCCGGCTGGGGCCGGCGCGGGTGCGCCGTCAAGGGAGGAAGCGAAGGCGCTGGCGCGGCCCGCAGGCGAAGCCGAGGACACGGGCGCCGTAGCGGCCCTTGACGGAAGGAGCACCCGCAGAGGCCAGGCAAGCCGCCAAGGGCGGCGCGCAGGTGGCGGGTCCCGCCACCGGAGAGAACACGTTCGAGCGGGAGGACAGAAGTCACCCAGGCCGGGCATAGACCGGCCTCCACTGCACGCCCCTGTGTGCGGGGTGCGCTTCGGCTGTTCAGTGGGGTGGCCGATCCGGCGCAGCCGGTTCGGCGGGCTTGCAGGGGCGCCAAGCGCAGCGCGGCGGGGATGGGCCACTGGCCGATCCCCTGGAGGGCAAGCGCAGCGCGCAGCGCCGAAGGCGCGGAGTCATCGACACCAGGCGCAGCAAAAAAAGTGCGCCGTCCCGCGAGACGACGCACCGATGGTGTCAGCGGTCGATCAATCCGCCGCCGACGCCACCATCGACTGCAACTGCTCAATCACGCCTGGCTCGACGAAGACGCAAGCCTGCTTGTCCTTAATCGGCACGTTGAACAGCCTGGAGAACACCTCGCGCTTGAGATGGGCCAGCCGTCCCGTCCGATACGCCTGCTCGGGCTTCAGGTTGCCGTTGCTCGCCGGCGAGCCGCTGCGCTGCGGATCGCATTCGACCAGCGCGACGAAGCCATCATCGGCCAGTTTCTGGTGTTCGGCGCACAGGCCCCAGCCGGTCGCCGTGTGGCGCTCCAGGCTCGCGCGCAGGCGCTTGTCCAGCAGGATGGCGCCGGTGTCGAAAGCCACGCCGCAGACCAGGCAGACGTGTTGTTCCAGCGAAACGTGTGATTTGTCGTTCATGACGATCTCCGGTTGCTCGGGCGGAATTGCCCGGAACCGGCACCCGGCACGCCGCAGCGCAGCGGTCACAGGTTCGAAGACGGCCGACAGGACGCCAGCGTGCAAGGCACGCGTAGACCTTGAGCGCGAGAACGGTGTGCAAGGATGAAGGGGACCAGCAAGCCAGCCCACCACACACCACACCTGCATTGGCAAGCGCAGCGCGCAGGCCTCAAGGGCCGGAGGTGTCAGGGATCAAAGCCGGATGGCCGCGATTCGGCACGAAGCGCGGGGCGCAGCCCGCGAGCCCGACGGCGGAACGCCGGGACACCATAATGTTTCTACTTGAAACATCGAACGTCGCTCTACGCCATTCCGCAATCAGGTGGGTGCCTTCTGGACGGTAAGACAGCGACGACTGGAGGAGACCCATGTCGATACTGCAGGAAATACTGGACTGGACGAAGGGATTGCCTGCCTGGCAGAGCGATGCCGTGGCACGCCTGCTGGCCAAGCAAGCGCTCACGATAGAAGACCAGGACGACCTGTTCGCGTTGCTCAAGGCCGCGCATGGCATTCCGGACCCCAAGGACCGCAAGCCCCAGCCACTCACAGCCGAGCAGATTCCAGCTCCGGTAAAAGTGACAACCCACGTTGAACTGCATGCCATGAAGAACATGCGGCATGTCAATGCGATTGCGGAGAATCAGCATCTGCCTTTCGGCGCTTCCGGGATGACAGTCATCTATGGCGATAACGGTTCAGGCAAATCGGGATACTCGCGCGTGCTCAAACGCGCATGTCGTGCGCGCGACCGGACGGAACCGATTCATCCGAACGCCAATCTGCCTGCAGGCAAGGCCGGGAACCCCGAAGCCATCTTCCAGATTGCCATCGACGGAGTTGCGCAGGATGCACACTGGGTGCATGGAAAGCCGGCTCCGGCTGCGCTGTCATCGTTTGCGATTTTCGACTCGCGCTGCGCTCGTGCGTACCTCGATAGCGAGGACGATTTTTCCTATGTGCCCTACGGGCTTGATGTGTTCGAGGGACTGGCGAAGATCTGCAAGCAGCTCAAGGCGGCGGTAGAGACTGAGTATGCACATTCCGCCGCCGATCTCACGGCGTTCGCGCCCCTGCAGGGCGACACGCTCGTCGGCAAGCTGATCGCGTCTCTTTCTGCCAAAACGACCCAAGCCCAGATCGATGCACTCGCTACGTTGACCCCGGAGGAACTTGCCCAGCATGTGTCCCTGGACAAAAGTCTGAAGGAGAACAACCCGAAGGAGAAAGCCACTCAACTGCGCTTGCGTGCCCGTCGTGTGGCGGCCATCGCGACGAATGCGTCCAACAAAGGCGCGCTGGTAGATCAAGCCGTTGTCGCCAAACTGAAAGGCCTGGCGGACAGCTATCGCACGGCGCAGGCTGCGGCCGCGCTCGCGGCGAAGCAATTCAAGGAAGGTGAGAATTTGCTGCCGGGCACCGGCGGCGAGGCATGGCGCGAACTTTTCGATGCAGCTCGCAAGTTCGCGGTCGAATCCCATCCGGACAAGGCGTTTCCCGAGCTGGGCGCGGAAGCTCCTTGCCCCCTTTGCCAGCAACCTCTCGCCGAAGGTGCTGACCGCTTGCTGCGCTTCGAAGCCTTCATTCAACAAGAAGCGGAGAAAACATCCCAGGCACGCCGTGTCGCTTTGTACGCCGAATACAAGCCGTTCATTGCACAGATCCTGACGCTGAACCTCGATGATGTGACGCATGGAGAGATCGAAGCCCTGGACGCGCAACTTGCCACCGATGCCAAGGCTTTCGAGCCTCTTCTGACGGCTCGCCAGGAGGCCATCAAAGCGGCCGTGCTCTCGCACCAGTGGGACAGCCTCGATCAGGCCCTGGTCAATCCGGCAGAGCGGCTTCAGGCGTTGGCGAACAAGCTGAATGCCGAAGCCGAGACCCTGGAGAAGGCCTCGGATGAGAAGGCCCGAGCAGCCTTGCAAAAGCAGTTCGTGGAACTGGATGCACGGGTGCGGCTTAGCCAGGTCAAGGATGCCGTCGTCACGGCCGTCGCTCGGCTCGCCCATCAAGCCAAACTCACGAAATGTCTATCGGCCGTGAAGACCAACGCCATCTCGTTGAAGGCATCGGAACTGGCGGAAAAGGTGGTATCCAAGGAATTGGCCGAGGCGCTGAACCGCGAGTTCAAGGCGCTGGGCGTTGGGACACTGCGCGTGACGTTGCAGAGCCGTTCGGACCGGGGCAAAGCCCTGCACAAACTCAAGCTGGAGTTGCCGCAAAGCCGCAGTCCGGGCGACATCCTGAGCGAGGGGGAGCAACGCGCAATCGCGATCGGCTCCTTTCTGGCCGAAGTGGGACTGAGCGGGGGCAAGGGCGGCATCGTGTTTGATGATCCAGTGTCATCCCTCGACCACCGCCGGCGCGAGCGTGTCGCGAGGCGCCTGGCCGTCGAGGCAGCACAACGCCAAGTCATCGTATTCACCCATGACATCTACTTCCTGTGCCTGCTCGCCGAGGAGGCGAAACTGGCTGGCGTCTCGATTGCCACCCAAAGCCTGATCCGGCGCGCCGAAGGTTTTGGGATTGCCGATCCGGATCTGCCGTTCGAGGGAAAAACCGCGAGCAAGCGGATCGGTGCCCTGAAGGCCCAGCATCAAACCGTCGCCAAGCTCCACAAGGACGGCGAAGAACAGGAATGCCGGAGACTGACCGTTGAAGCCTATTTCCGTTTGCGCATGGCGTGGGAGCGCGCCGTCGAAGAGGTGCTGCTGCGTGAGGTCATCCTTCGCTTCCGCAAAGGTGTCGGTAAGCGTCCGGCAAACACAGGTCCACAGAGGCTGATGATCAGGCGTCGGCGGGTTTCCAGCGGTGCGGCAATAGCTGGTCAATGCGGCTGGCCTTGTGCGTGGGCAGTCGCGTGAGGATGTCCTTGAGGTAGGCGTATGGGTCATGCCCGTTCATGCGGGCCGACTGAATCAGGCTCATGACGGCGGCCGCTCGCTGGCCCGCACGCAGGCTGCCGGCAAACAGCCAGTTGTTGCGACCGATGGCAATGGGCCGGATCTGGTTCTCGATCCAGTTGTTGTCCACCGGCAGTTGTCCGTCATCCACGAATCGGGTCAGCGCATCCCAGCGCCGCAGGCTGTAGTCCAGCGCCTTGGCGGTTGCTGATCCGTCGGGCACCTGGCGCCGTTGCAGCGTCATCCATTCATGCAGGGCGTCCAGGATCGGCCGGGTCTGCTGCTGCCGAACGGCTTGCCGCTGCTCGGTGTCCAACTCTTTGACCCCGCGCTCGATCTCATAGACCCGGGCGAACTGCTGCAGCGCGAATCCGGCGATCTGGCTCTGGTTGGCCGCGTGCAGGTCGAAGAACTTGCGTCTTGCGTGGGCCAGGCAACCCACCTCGGTCACGCCGCTGGCGATCAGCGCCTTGTAGCCACTGAAGTCGTCGCAGATCAGGCTGCCCTTCCAGGCCTTGTCGGTGCCGTGGCCCAGGAAGCGCCGGGCGTGTTCGCCCGAGCGCGACTCGCAGAAGTCGTAGACCACAGCCTTGATGCCTTCGAAGGCCCCCGGCGCATAGGCCCAGAGGTAAGCGCGGTGCGTCTTGCCCTCGCCGGGCTTGAGCATGGCCACCGGTGTCTCATCGGCGTGCAGCACCCGGTGGCCCAGGCTCTCGGTCTTCAGTGCATCGACCAGCGGCTGCAGCCGCACCCCGCAGGTGCCCACCCACTGCGCCAGGGTCGAGCGCGGGATGGCCAGGCCGGCGCGGCCGAAGATCGCCTCCTGCCGGTACAGCGGCAGGTGATCGGCGTACTTGCCCACCAGCACCTGGGCCAGCAGGCCGGTGGTGGGGATACCTTTGTCGATGACGTGCGCGTCGACCGGTGTCTGTTGAATGGTCTCGCACCGGGCGCAGGCCCACTTGCCGCGGATGTGGCGCTCGACGCTGAAGACGCCGGGCACATAGTCCAGCTTCTCGGCCACGTCCTCGCCCACGCGCTTCATCTGACACCCACACGCGCATTTGGTGGACGTGGGTTCGTGGCGGATCTCGCGGCGTGGCAGGTGCGCTGGCAAGGGCAGCCGCTTGGCTTGTTTCTTCTCGGAGGTGGCCGGTGCTTGCGTCTGCGCCAGGGCGTCGATCTCGCTGGCCACGGCCGCCAGGTCCGCTTCAATCTCGTCTTCGAGCAGGCTCTTCTGCTCGGGGTTGAATCGCTCGGACTGGGCGGCGAACTTCATGCGCTTGAGCAGCGCGTTCTCGTGGGTGAGCTTGTCCAGCAGCGCGCTCTGGTGGCGAACCTGAACCATCAGCCGAGCGGTCAGCTCGCGCAGTTGTTCTGCACTCAGACTCTCCAGCGATTGCGGATCGACCACCATGGGCAGGACTGTGCCAGCGCCGGTGCAGCCGCACCATCGGCGCATGCCCCAATTGGCAAGTGCTTGCGCACAGGCCAGTCAGATCACGGTGATGACGCCACCATCGCCCAGACGCTGCCAGGGCAGGCCCAGCACCAGCGCATCGAACTGCGAGCGACTGAGCGTGGCGGTCAACGCACCCTCACGAGGCCAGACGAACTTGCCGCTGTTCAGGCGCCGTGCTGCCAGCCACACCCCGATGCCGTCGTGCACCAGCACCTTCATGCGGTTGGCTCGCCGGTTGGCAAACAGGTAGGCGTGATGCGGGCGCGCAGCACCGAAGACGGCCACCACTCGGGCCACAGCGGTGTCTGTGCCGGCACGCATGTCCAGTGGATCGGTGGCCAGCCACAGGGCATCGATGCGGATCACTTGAGCAGCTCCCGCATCCAGGCTGCGCAGTGCTCGGCAGCACCGACCGGCCACGTCAGCGAGACGCTTGTGGCGCCACGGCGCAACTCGATGCGGATGTCCGGGGCCGGCGCGCAACTGGGCGCAGGCAGCGCCACCGGCACGAAGGTGGGGACTTGCACATCTGTGCTGGGGGCATGGGCCAGTCGGCGCCACTTGTGCACGACGTTGGCGTTGATGCCGTGCGAGAGCGCAACCCTGGCCACCGATGCACCGGGCTGGGCGCACTCGGCCAGGATCTGTTGCTTGAGCTCGGCGCTGTGGCGCCGACGGGTCTTGTTCTTGGCTTCGTTCATGGTGTCCACCTATCTCGTGATCTGACCCCCGAAACCTGGACGAATTCGAGGAATCGAAGTGACCAGGTACACAGAGAAACAGAAGTTTGCTGCCGTCACGGCCTACCGGAAGGGCGCTGGCGGCTTGCGCGCCACCGCCAGCGCGCACGACGTCGGCGTTGATTCGCTGAGGGCGTGGATCGCCGCGTACGAGGCCAATGGGAAAGCTGGTCTGGTGGCGAAAAGGCGCGTCATCTACGATCTGAACTTCAAGCTCGAGGTCCTGCGCCGGATGCAGGATAAGGGTCTGTCGTGTAGGCAGGTTGCGGCCCTCTTCAACATCCGGCGCCTCGACCTGGTAGCGGAGTGGAGCCGGTTGTACGCCGCTCATGGGGCAGCAGCTTTGCAGCCTGGCTGGAAATGGGAACAGACGAGGATGAGCAAGCCGCCGAGCAGGCACGATGACCGCGAGGCGGTGACGAACGACCAACGCAGCCGCGAAGAGTTGCTACGCGATCTCCAGCAACTGCGCGCGGAGAATGCTTACCTAAAAAAAGTGCAGGCCTTGACTCGAACCAAGTCGCGCTCGGCGCCCGTGAAAGGACGTTGATCGTGCTCGAGTTGAGGCCGCACTTCCCTCTCGCCGATCTGCTGCGCGCGGCTGAGCTGGCGCGCAGCAGCTTCTACTACCAGCTGAAGGCTATCCGCACGGGTGACAAACGCTGCGACCTGAAAGCGAAGATCCGCGAGATCTTCAACCGTCACAAAGGCCGATATGGCTATCGACGGGTCACCGCTGAGCTGCGCCAGCAAGGTCTCGTCGTCAACCACAAGACGGTCCAAAAGCTGATGGTCGAGATGCAGTTGAAGTCGCTGGTCCGCCCAAAACGCTACAAGGCCTATGACGGCGCAGCTTCCGAGACGGCCCCGGACCGCTTGGAGCGCGACTTCACGGCTGATGAGCCCAATCAGAAGTGGGTGACCGATGTGACCGAGTTCAAGGTGAACAACCAGAAGCTGTACCTGTCGCCGGTGATGGATCTCTACAACCGCGAGATCGTGTCGTACGAGATTGCAGAGCGTCCACTGCCGGTCATGATCAAGAACATGCTCACCAAGGCGTTCAACCGGCTCGACTCAGGCCAGCGACCGATCCTGCATTCGGACCAAGGATGGCAGTACCGCATGCCCGCGTACCGCCAACGCCTGCATCAAAGCGGGGTCGTTCAGAGCATGTCGCGGAAGGGCAACTGCTATGACAACGCAGCCATGGAGAGCTTCTTCGGAACGCTGAAGTGCGAGTTGTTCCATCTCAACAAGTTCGACACGACCGAGACGTTGAAGGCCGCCCTTCACGACTACATTCGCTACTACAACGTGGATCGCATCAAGATCGGGCTCGGAGGCCTGAGCCCAGTGGCGTACAGGACGCAGGCCGCCGCGGCGCCCGCATGAAACCATAACTGTCCAAGGTTTGGGGGTCGGTTCACTCGTTTGGTGGACACCATCGTTGCCGCTTACGTCGTGAACCTCAAGGGTGGGATGACCGTGCGCTTACAGGTGTCGAGACCCAGCGGCTGGTAGGTGTGGTGGTCGAGGATGACGACTACGCCCAGGTGAATGCGGGCATGGCGAAGTGCTCCAACTATGCGCACGACAAAGCGCTCATGGGTGGCGTCGCCATTCCGGAACCTGATGAACTCCTCGCCGACATCATGGCGCTGGAAACATGGCGTGGGCAGATCGAGAAGCGAAGCGCAGACACGATCAAGAAGCGTAAGGCCCGGCCCGCGGCCATACAGACCACAGCAGCACCGTAGGCCTTTTTCTCGCAGACGGCTCAGGTTGCTGTCATTGGCGCTTGGGCGTTGGGTCAACGGCTCCGCGCAAGTGGTCGTAAACGTGGCTGCGGATGCCCTACTTTCGTACCGCGTACGCTTAGCCTCTCTCCCCTGGGTTGGTCTGGGCCTTGATGAGACGCATCCTTTCGGCATTGCCCGATAAGGAATCGCCATGCTCTTCCACCAGACCCTCCCCAAGCCGAACACCTCCAAGGCTCCGCCCGCCTACTACCGCTTGCGCGACGTGATGCGGATCTCTGCTCTCAGCCGCTCGACGATCTACCGACGTGTTGCGGAAGGGCGCTTTCCTGCCCCGGTTCACCTGGGAGGTCGGGCTTCCGCGTGGTCCAGCTTCGAGCTTCAGGCATGGATCGACGATCCAGCAGGCTATCGGACGGCTACGCCTCAGCCAGAAAGCCCTCCCCGTTTTCAGCACTTGCAAACGAGGCAAAGCATTCCTTGAGTTCCTGCGGCACCGGGTCGGTCTGACGCAGGTCGCGCACCGGCCCCACCGGCTTGCCCGCAGCAAGGTGATCCAGCAGGTCCGCCCAGACCTGGATCATCCGGCGGCGTTGCTCGAAGTGCGTCGTCCTGTCGTAGCTGCCGCCCAGCTCCTCGTCCGACACGTGCGCCAGATGCCGCTCGATCACCTCGCGGTCCCAGCCCAGCAGTTCGCGGATCAGGGTGCGCGCCGTGGCACGGAAGCCATGCCCCGTGATCTGTTCCTTCGTGTCGTAGCCGAGCGTTCGCAAGGCGCTGTTGACGGTGTTGTCGCTCATGTAGCGCGTCTTCTCCGAGCGCTTGGCCATGCTCTTGAAGATCGGTCCGGTGGGGCCGGTCAGCGGGAGAAGATCCCGCAGGATAGCGACGGCCTGGGTAGGCAATGGCACGAGGTGGGTCGGCGTGCGGCTGTCGCGCTTCTTCCATTCCCGCAGCTTCATCTTCTCCGGTGGGCAACGCCACACGGCTTGGTCGAGGTTCACGTCCTCCCAATGCGCGAGGCGCAACTGGCCGGGGCGCTGGAATAGCAACGGCGAAAGCTGCAGGGCCGCACGGGTGATGACGTTGCCGCTGTAGGCCTGGATGTCTCGCAGCAACTGCCCCAGCTTCTGTGGATCGGTAATGGCCGCGTAGTGGCGGGCACGCGGCGCCGGCAAACCGCCGGTGCGCTTGTTCACGAAGTTTTGCCCCGCCCCCAGCGTCCCCACATCCACCGCATACTGGAACACGTGCTGCACCGCTTCGCGCACCCGCTGCGCCGTCTCCAAATGGCCGCGCTCCTTGATGCGGTGCAGGCACCGGACCACTTCCGTGGGGGCAATGGCTTCCATCGCCAGTGCGCCGATCCACGGAAAGATGTGCAGTTCCAGATGGCGCATCACCTTGACGGCATAGCCGTCCGACCATTCCTGATCCTTCTTCGCCTGAGCGTGCCAAGCGCGGGCCGTGAGTTCGAAGGTGTTCAGACGAGAAACGCGCTCGCGCTCCTCTTCCACACGCCGCGCCTCTCGGGGATCGATACCGTCAGCGCGCTTCTCGGCCTCGGCGCGCGCCTTCTTGCGCGCCGCCGCGAGCGAGACCACCGGGTAGTGGCCGAGGGTCAGCTTGGCTTCTTTGCCGAACTGCTTGTAGCGGTAGACCCACACCTTGCCGGTCGGCCGCACGCGAAGGTAAAGACCATCGCCGTCCGCCAGCAAATATTCCTTGTCACGCGGCGCTGCCGCCTTGATCTGAAGCTCGTTGAGTTGACCCATGGTGTACCCAAAAATGACTGCGGTTGAAAAGCAGTCTGGGGTACACCGTTGGGTACACGCAAGAACAGGATTTTGTGAGATTAAACGATACCGCTTGAGCCGCCTTTTCGGGCTAAGCCCTTGATTTACAAGGACTTCTGAGCTGACTTGGGATCGTCTGAGAAAGAAAGATGGTGGCCTGGGACGGAATCGAACCGCCGACACAAGGATTTTCAATCCTCTGCTCTACCGACTGAGCTACCGGGCCTGAGCCTCAAATTATAACCAGAGAATTTCCAGTAAAACGGAATTTCTGAAAATTAATTGCGCTTGCCGCGCCCCAAGTCCACGCCGAGCTGGCGCAGCTTGCGGTACAGGTGGGTGCGTTCCAGGCCTGTTTTCTCGGCCACACGGGTCATGGAGCCGCCTTCACGCGCGAGATGAAACTCGAAGTACGCCTTTTCAAAGCCATCACGCGCTTCTCGCAACGGACGATCCAGATCAAAGCCCTGGTGTGCATGCGGGCCGGGATCCACGCCCACAGGCACGGTGATGGCAGCGAATGTGGTCACGTTCGGATCCACCGACGCCTGCATGACGGCGGGGGCTGCCGCGGCAGGAGCGGCCGGGCGCGCGTGGTTGCGTGCCAGCCCCTGCTCCACCGCCTTGAGCAGCTTCTGCATGGTGATGGGCTTTTCCAGGAAGGAGAAAGCGCCAATGCGCGTGGCTTCCACCGCTGTGTCGATGGTGGCATGGCCACTCATCATGATCACAGGCATGGTCAACACACTGGCGGCGGCCCACTCCTTGAGCAGGGACACGCCATCGGTGTCGGGCATCCAGATGTCCAGCAGCACCAGGTCGTACTGGTTGGCGAGGCGGGCCGCGCGGGCCTGCGTGGCGTTTTCCGCCAGGTCCACACTGTGGCCCTCGTCGTTCAGGATTTCAGACAACAGGTCGCGAATGCCAAGTTCATCGTCGACCACCAGAATATTTGCCATGTGTATAGAAGCGCCTAGGAATGCTGCCGTGCGGTAACGATGGGACTCTCTGCACAGCTTCTTTTGGGCGGGAGTCTGGACTGCAGCCCGGATGGGCTGTGCCGAGGCCACGATCCGTTGGCGCCATGCGCAAGCACCGGTGCCAACTTCCCGACCACCCGAGGTGTGCACTAACACAGTCCGCAGGAGTTGTGCGGAGGGTGACTAAGACACCACCGCGGTTTCTGGGGCAAATGATAGCGACACTTGCGCGCCGCGCAACTCGCCGTTTTCCATGCGGTTGGACAGATCAATGCGGGCGCCATGCTCGTCTGCGATCTTTTTCACCACCGCCAAACCCAAGCCTGTGCCCCGGGCCTTGGTGGTCACATAGGGCTCGAAGGCACGCTGCAGGATGTGGGCAGGAAAGCCCGTGCCGCTGTCTGAAATGCTGAGCCGCACCCGCCCCGAGGACTCGCTCAACCGGGTCGAGATGCGAACGAAAGGCTCTGTTTCCTTGCCCTCTGCCCGTGCCTGCATGGTGGCGTCCTGGGCGTTTTGCAGCAGGTTGTGCACGACCTGGCGCAGCTGTTGCGCATCGCCTGCGATGCGAGGACAACGCGGGTCCAGCTCGGCTTTCACGGGGACTGACGCGTTTTCTTCGCCGTACAGATGCAGCACATCGGCGATCAAGGCATTGAGGTCCAGGGGCTGCAGCTCTGCCGCTGGCAGCCGCGCGTAATCGCGGAACTCGTTGACCAGGCGCTTCATCGCATCGACCTGGTCCACGATGGTCTTGACCGACTTGGCCAGGATGGCCTGTTCTGCAGGCGGCACCTTGCCCGACAGCTTCATTTCCAGGCGTTCGGCAGACAGCTGGATGGGGGTCAACGGGTTCTTGATTTCGTGCGCAAGGCGGCGCGCGACCTCGCCCCAGGCCTGTGCGCGCTGGGCGGAAACAATCTCTGAAATGTCGTCAAAAACCAACAATTGCGCGCCATCGGGCAGCTCTGCGCCCCGCGCCACCAGGCTAGTCGCGTGCTGACCCGCACCAGCAGACGATGCATGCAACTCGAAAGGCTGCTGCCAGTGGTCCAGCCCGTGGCGGTCGCGGTCACCAAAAAACGCCAGGAAATGCCGCTCTACCGCCGCCGCAAAATCAGCCAACCCAGGCACTTCAGACAATGGCCGGCCTTCGTACGCCGCCATGGGTGCGCGAAGAATGCGGGTGGCGCCGGGGTTGGAGGAGCGGATGATCCCGCCCTCCCCCAGCACGATCACCCCGGAGGTGAGGTTGTCCAGAATGGTTTGCAGGTTCGAGCGGGCAGCATCGACCTTGACCATGCTTTGCTCCACCGCCGCCCGCGCATCGGCCAGCTGCTGCGTCATCATGGCAAATGACCGGGTCAGACCACCAAGTTCATCCTTGCCCTGCAAGGCCGCTTTCGGGCTGAGGTTGCCTGCAGCCACCTCCCGAACGCCCTCGGCCAGCACCAACAACGGCCGCGCCAGCTGGTTGCCCAGCAATACCGCCAGCAGCACCGCGCCAAACACCGCCAGGAAGAGGCTGAGTGTGAGCGTGCCCACATACATGCGGCGCAGGCCGTCCCGCGCCAGCGCACGCTCTTGATACTGGCGGTTGGCCTCCTGGACCTCGATGGCGTTGGACACCAGCGCGGGGGGCAACGGCAAGGTGGCCTGCAAAAACCGGGGTTCGGTCAACAGGCCCAGCCCCGGGTTGGTAACCAGCACCAGCACTTTCACACGGGCCATCTGCACGGCGTTGGGGTCGGCAATATCGTCCAGCCCCTCGATCTGGGTGACAGCCCGTTGCTCACGCACCGACCGCAGCAAGGCGGTGCTGGGCCGCTCGGGATTGAGGCTGAAGCGGGACTGCCCCGCGCTGCCAATCGGTTGGCCCGCGGCATTCCACAGCACCACATCGGTGGCGCCCAGCTGGTCGCGGATGCGCTCCAGCGCCAGCCCCACGGTGGCGGATGAGCCCTGCGCGACCTGGGCACTGGCCGCGCGCGTCTTGGCGGCCATGTCGGCGGCCTGCGACTCCAGCGACACCCGCGCCAGGTTCACCCCCGCCACCAGCGCGCCTTCCACCTTCACATCAAACCAGCTTTCAATCGACCGCGTGACGAACTGGTACGACACCACATAGATCAGCACCCCCGGCATCAGCCCCACCAAGGCAAAGATGGCCGCCAGTTTGACCAGCAGGCGGCTGCCAAACCGCCCCTTGCGCAAACGCAAAAGCAGCCGGGCGCCAATCCACACCAGCACCCCCAGCAGCAGTGCCGCCACCAGCACGTTGACGCCAAACAGCCATGCGTAGTTGCGCTCGTACAGCGCCCGGTTGTTGGTGGCGAGTGTGAGCAGGAACAGCAGCACCAGGCCAATGGCCGTCATGATGGCGGCGCCCACGCCCACAGCCCAGCGCACGGCGACCGAGGCGCGGCTGGCGGCTTCAGCGGAGGCGGATGGGGGGGCGGAGGAAGCGTCCGGCACAGCAGGCATCTCAGAAAAAAGCGGGATTAAGGCTTCGCGCGCGAAGGTAGCCGCTGGCTGCGGAACACCAGCAGGCTCCAGTCCGAGCGACCCACGGCACCAATCTGCAAAGGCCGCGGCAGTTGGGACATGTCCAGCCGGAAGCGCAATTGCACCGTGTGCGCGGCGTCGGGCTCCAGCACATCAGCATCTCCAATGCGCCAGCGAATCACCCGCCGCATGGCAGACAGGGCTTCGTCCAGCTCGTCAAAGTTCTGCCCCAGCACCACGCCCAGCCCGCTGTTGGTGAACGGCACCGACGAGGTGCTGAGCCGCCAGCGGCGCGTGAGCGGCTGGTAGCTCAGGCGCAGGTAGCGCGTGGCTTCGGCCACCACACGGTCCGACCAATACCAGCGGTCGCGCCGAACCTGGGCCTCCATCACGAAAAACATGGGAATGCCTTTGTGCAAGGCATCCGCGGCCAGATCGGGCAAGGTGAAGTCGAACGACGCGCCCAGGTAGAGGCCGTCTTCTGCACGCTCTATGCGCAAGCCCTGCGCCTCGCCAGCGTCCTGCTGCGCAAAAACAGCTGCGCCGGGGGCCCACCACAGGGCCCAGCAACACACGACAAAGCGCAGCCAGCGAATCACCAGGGACTCAATGGGCCGATTTTTGCAACAGGGCGTAAAAGAAACCGTCGTGGTCACCTGCCGGATTGTCCCGGACAGGCCCGGATTTTTCCCCCACTCCTGGAATTAAATGGCCTGGTGAGGGCAGCAACTGGGCGTTGGTGTTGTGTGCAAGAAACGTTTGGATCTGCAAGTCGCCCTCGGCCTTGAAGACCGAGCAGGTGCAGTACAGCAGGCGCCCGCCCGGCTTGAGCAACGGCCACAGCGCTTCCAGAATCTGACGCTGCAGTTGCGCCAGCTGCGCCACATCCGATTCGCGCCGCAACCAGCGCACGTCAGGATGGCGGCGCACGATGCCCGAGGCGGTGCAAGGCGCGTCCAGCAAGATGGCGTCAAAGGGGGTTCCGCCGCACTGCGACTGCCACCAGTCCTGGGGGCGCGACGCATCGGCCACCAGCACCTGCGCCGACAAGCCCAGCCGCGCCAGCGTGTCATGGATGCGCGCACTGCGCTTTTCATCCACCTCCAGCGCCGTGACCTGCAGCGGCGAGCCCGCGGGCGCATGTTCCAGCAGATGCGCAGTCTTGCCACCCGGCGCAGCGCAGGCATCCAGCACGCGCAAGGGCTGCGTCAAATCCAGCCCTTGCAGCACCAGGGGCGCCGCCTGCTGGGCAGCAGCGTCTTGCACCGACACCCAGCCGTCAGCAAACCCAGGCAGCACTTGCACCGGCACGGGCTGTGCCAGCTCCAGGCCCTGCGGCCCCACCACTTTTGCTTCTAAATTGATAGCTGCTAGCGCTTGCTGGTATTGCGCCAGAGTGCATTTTTGTTGATTGACCCGCAACGCCATGGGCGCATGTGCGTTGTTGGCCTGCAGAATGCGTTCCCAATCCGCCGGATAGTCTTGCTGCAACCGGCGAATCCACCAGGCGGGGTGGTTCCAGCGCGCAACGGGGTCGCCGTCGGTGGAGGCCACCAGTGCATCACGCTCACGCAAAAAGCGGCGCAGGCAGGCGTTGATGAAGGAGGCCTGCCCCCGCGTGGCCTGGCCGCGCTTGGCGGCTTCTACCGCCTGGTTGACCAAGGTGAAGGGCTCATAGGGCGCGGCCTGCGGGTCCCACGCCAGCGCCAGCGCCGTGCACAGCAGCGCGTCTGCCGCCGGGGGCGGCTTGCGGGCGACGAGCTGGCTGCGCAGTGCATCGGCCCGACCCAGGTTGCGCAGCACCTGGAACAACAGCGCCTGCACACCGGGGCGCAGACGCGGTTCCACGCCCTCGATCACCGCCGTACCCGACTGCCCTCCGCGAATGCCCTGCAACGCCTGGCACACCAGCATCAGCTGCTGCCACAAGGGCACGCCGGTGCCCGCAGGCGCTGCAGACGCTGGCGCACCGGACGCGGCGGCGGGCGAGCGCGAAGCGGCGGCCTGGGCACGCGGCGCCGCAGGTCGGGGGGAGGGTCGGGCGGGGCGTGGGGCAGAGGGGTTCATCAAGGAGTCCAGTGACAAGTCAGCACGCAGCAGTGTGCAACAGCTTCAAAAAAGAGGGGCGGTCAGCTCGCCGGTAGCGCCAGAGGCGCCGCTACCTTGGACCAAAGCCACAAACCTGCGCCAACACGCTGGCGGGGAACTGGCCAATGGCCGCTTGGTATGCCTGCATGGCGTCCTCCGCATTGCGCGCGGCGATGGTGGTCACGGCCTGCAAATCGGCAGCCTGCGCACGCCAGGGCGCCATCTCTGCCCCCTCGGTGCCGCCAGCGTTGGCCAGCATGTCGGTCCCAGCCGCCAGCAAGGCGCGGCAAGCATCCCATTCCGTGTGGCTGGGCAGGCGCCCTCCACCCTGCGTCTGGGCGGCCACCAGGGCCGCTTCCAGCACCTGGCTCGCGTGCTCCAGCCGCTCAGTCGCCGCCAAGGCAGCGCCGTCCGCCAAATCAGCAGCTTGCACCGGGGCAGCCGCCCGCCAGGCCTGTGACGTCTGTACCCAGCGGCGCAGCACCTCCTGCCACTGGGTATCAGCCGCTTGCACTGCAGCCCTCAGGCGCACCAGGCGGTTGTAAGCGCCCAGCGCCCAGAACACCATCACCGCAACCAAGATCCAGAACAGGGGGGACGACCACATACAGGGCACAAACAAGGCAATGCGCGGCCCTGGCGGGCCATGGCACCAATAGCCAAAGCACAGAGAAAAAGAGAAAGACGGTTCCAATAAAAAACGCTCCCGGCCCACCTAGCGGCAGGACGGGAGCGCTTTCAGACAAAGCCCAAGGGCTTAGTCGGCAGCGGCGTCAGACGCCGAAGCGCTGCTCTCCACCTCGGAGTCGTCGGCAGTCGCGGCCATTTCGGCGGCTTCTGCTTCGGCAATGGCGCGGCGCTCGGCGTCGTCCATGGCTTCCTTGGCCTTGCGCGCCTGGTGGTAGGCCAGACCCGTACCGGCAGGAATCAGGCGACCCACGATCACGTTTTCCTTCAGGCCGCGCAGCTCGTCGCGCTTGCCCATGATCGCCGCTTCGGTCAGCACGCGGGTCGTTTCCTGGAAGGAAGCGGCCGAGATGAACGAGTCGGTCGACAGCGAGGCCTTCGTGATACCCAGCAGCAAGTTGCTGTAGGTCGCGGGGATCTTGCCCTCGGCCTGCAGTGCCTCGTTGGTGTTGAGGATCTCGGAGCGCTCGACCTGTTCACCGGCAATGTAGTTCGACTCGCCAACGTTCTCGACCACCACACGGCGCAGCATCTGGCGAACGATCACCTCGATGTGCTTGTCGTTGATCTTCACGCCTTGCAAGCGGTACACGTCCTGCACTTCGTCCACGATGTAACGCGACAGCTCTTCGATACCCAACAGGCGCAGGATGTCTTGTGGGTCGGCGGGGCCGTCCACAATCGATTCGCCCTTGTTGACCACCTGGCCTTCGTGCACCAGGATGTTCTTTTCCTTGGGCACGAGTTCTTCCCACACCTTGCCTTCGGGGTCGGTGATCTGCAGACGGACCTTGCCCTTGGTTTCCTTACCGAAGGAGATGGTGCCGGTCATTTCTGCCAGCGTGCCCTTGTCCTTCGGCGTACGGGCTTCGAACAGCTCGGCCACACGGGGCAGACCGCCGGTAATGTCGCGGGTCTTCTGACCTTCGACAGGGATACGGGCCAGCACTTCGCCGGGGCCCACGTCCTGGCCGTCGCGCACCTGGATCAGAGCGCCCACCTGGAAGCCGATCGTCACCGAGTGGTCGGTGCCGGGGATCTTCACTTCCTGGCCTTGTGCGTCGATCAGCTTCACCTGTGGGCGAACGACCTTGGCAGCGCCACGGCGCTTGGGGTCGATCACCACCAGGGTGGACAGGCCGGTCACTTCGTCGACCTGCTTGGCCACTGTCAGGCCTTCCTCCACGTTCTCGAACTTCACCTGACCGGCGAATTCGGTAATGATGGGTCGGGTCAGCGGATCCCAGTTGGCCAGAATCGTGCCGGCCTTGATGGCCTGGTCGGCCTTCACGGTCAGCGTCGCACCGTAAGGCACCTTGTGGCGCTCACGCTCGCGGCCATGCTCGTCCTGGATGATGATTTCACCCGAACGTGCAATCACCACCAGCTCGCCCTTGGTGTTGCTCACGTAGCGCATCGTGGCATTGAAGCCGATCACGCCGTTGGACTTGGCTTCCACGCTCGAAGCGATGGCAGCACGCGAAGCGGCACCACCGATGTGGAAGGTACGCATGGTCAGCTGCGTGCCGGGTTCACCGATGGACTGGGCAGCGATCACACCCACGGCTTCGCCGAGGTTGATCAAACCACCGCGGCCCAAGTCGCGGCCGTAGCACTTGGCGCACAGGCCGTAGCGGGTTTCGCAGGTCAGCGCCGTGCGCACCTTGACTTCGTCCACGCCCACAGCCTCGATCTCTTCGATCAGGTCTTCTTCCAGCATCGTGCCGGCAGGCACCAGCACCGAGCGGTTTTCGGGGTGCAGCACATCTTCCGCTGCCGTGCGGCCCAGAATACGGTCGCGCAGCGATTCGATCACTTCACCGCCTTCAACGATGGCGCGCATCAGCGAACCATTGGCAGTGCCGCAATCCTCTTCGGTCACGACCAAGTCCTGCGTCACGTCCACCAGACGGCGGGTGAGGTAGCCGGAGTTAGCGGTCTTCAGCGCCGTGTCGGCCAGACCCTTACGGGCACCGTGGGTGGAGATGAAGTACTCCAACACGTTCAGACCTTCGCGGAAGTTCGCGGTGATAGGCGTTTCAATGATCGAGCCGTCTGGCTTGGCCATCAGACCGCGCATACCAGCCACCTGACGGATCTGGGCTGCAGAACCGCGGGCGCCGGAGTCGGCCATCATGTAGATGGAGTTGAAGGACTCCTGGTCCACTTCCTTGCCGTGGCGATCCACCACCTTCTGCTTGGACAGCTGGGCCATCATCACCTTGGAGACTTCGTCACCGGCCTTGCCCCAGATGTCCACCACCTTGTTGTAGCGCTCGCCGGAAGTCACCAGACCGGAGGCGTACTGCTGTGCAATCTCTTTCACGTCCTTTTCGGAGCGCTCGATGATGCTGGCCTTTTGTGGAGGCACCAGCATGTCGTCGATACAGATGGAGATACCAGCGCGCGTGGCCAGACGGAAACCGTTTTGCAGCAGCTTGTCGGCGAACACCACCGTTTCCTTCAGACCGCACTTGCGGAAGGACACGTTGATCAGGCGCGAGATTTCCTTCTTCTTGAGCGCCTTGTTCATGTACGAGAACGGCAGGCCCTTGGGCAGGATCTCGGACAGCAGTGCACGGCCCACGGTGGTTTCCACCAGCGAGGTCGAAGGCACGAATTCGCCCGTTTCCTTGTCCTTGGTCCACTCGGTCATGCGCACGGTGATCCGGGCGGCCAGTTCCACTTCGCCGGCGTCCAGAGCGCGCTGCACTTCACCGGTGTCAGCAAACACCAGGCCTTCGCCCTTGCCGTTGATACGGTCACGGGTGGCGTAGTACAGGCCCAGCACCACGTCCTGCGAAGGAACGATGGAGGGTTCGCCCGAGGCGGGGAACAGCACGTTGTTGGAGGCCAGCATCAGCGTGCGGGCTTCCATCTGCGCTTCCACCGACAGCGGCACGTGAACAGCCATCTGGTCACCGTCGAAGTCGGCGTTGAAGGCCGCGCAAACGAGGGGGTGCAGCTGGATGGCCTTGCCTTCGATCAGGATGGGCTCAAAGGCCTGGATACCCAAACGGTGCAGCGTAGGCGCACGGTTCAGCATCACGGGGTGCTCTTTGATGACCTCTTCCAGAATGTCCCACACCACGGGGGTGCCGGATTCGACTTCCTTCTTGGCGGCCTTGATCGTCGTCGCGATGCCCATGGCTTCGAGGCGCGAGAAGATGAATGGCTTGAACAGCTCCAGCGCCATCAGCTTGGGCAGACCGCACTGGTGCAGCTTGAGCGTTGGGCCCACGGTAATCACGGAACGACCGGAGTAGTCCACGCGCTTACCCAGCAAGTTCTGGCGGAAGCGGCCCGACTTACCCTTGATCATGTCAGCCAGGGACTTCAGTGCGCGCTTGTTGGCGCCGGTCATGGCCTTGCCACGGCGGCCGTTGTCCAACAGCGAATCGACAGCCTCTTGCAGCATCCGCTTTTCGTTGCGGGCGATGATTTCAGGGGCCTTCAGCTCCAGCAGGCGGCGCAGACGCGAGTTGCGGTTGATGACGCGGCGGTACAGGTCGTTCAGGTCGGATGTGGCGAAACGGCCGCCGTCCAGCGGCACCAGCGGACGCAGGTCCGGGGGCAGCACGGGCAGCACTTCCAGCACCATCCACTCGGGCTTGATGCCAGACTTCTTGAACGCTTCGAGCACCTTCAGGCGCTTGGCGTTCTTCTTGACCTTGACTTCGGAGCCGGTCAGGTCGCCGCGCAGCTTCTCGATCGACAGGTCGATGTCGATGGATTCAAGCAGGTCCTTGATGCCTTCAGCGCCCATCTTGGCGATGAATTCGTCGCCGTATTCCTTGCGCTTGGCGTCGTAGTCGTCCTCGGACATGATGCTGAACTTCTTCAGCGGGGTCATGCCGGGGTCGGTCACCACGTAGGCTTCAAAGTACAGCACGCGTTCGATGTCGCGCAGGGTCATGTCCAGCACCAGGCCCAGACGCGATGGCAGCGACTTCAGGAACCAGATGTGGGCGCAAGGCGCGGCCAGATCGATGTGGCCCATGCGCTCGCGGCGCACCTTGGTCTGTGTGACTTCAACGCCGCACTTCTCGCAGATCACGCCGCGGTGCTTCAGGCGCTTGTACTTGCCGCACAGGCATTCGTAGTCCTTGATGGGACCAAAAATCTTGGCGCAGAACAGGCCGTCGCGCTCGGGCTTGAACGTACGGTAGTTGATGGTTTCGGGCTTCTTCACTTCACCGAAAGACCACGAACGGATCTTCTCGGGCGAGGCCATGCCAATGCGGATGGCGTCAAAGTGCTCATCCGGCGTGAATTGCTTGAACAGGTCGAGTAGCGATTTCATGTGACTCTTTCCTTTTCGTCAAAAATCATAGCTACCAGCGCTTGATACACGGGGCTTTGGATGCTTAAACATACGCAAAGCCTTTATCAACAAGCGCTAGCAGCTCACTTTTTTAATAATCCCGATCCTGTTCAGGAGCGTTCGAGTTCGATGTCCAGGCCCAGGGAACGAATTTCCTTGACCAGCACATTGAACGATTCCGGCATGCCGGCTTCGATGGCGTGTTCGCCCTTGACGATGGACTCGTACACCTTGGTACGGCCCACCACGTCGTCGGACTTCACGGTCAGCATTTCCTGCAGCACGTAGGCGGCGCCGTACGCTTCCAGCGCCCACACTTCCATTTCCCCGAAACGCTGGCCACCGAACTGCGCCTTACCACCCAGCGGCTGCTGCGTGACGAGCGAGTAAGGACCAGTCGAGCGGGCGTGCATCTTGTCGTCCACCAAGTGGTGCAGCTTCAGGTAATGCATGTAGCCGATGGTTGTGGGACGCTCGAAGCGGTCACCCGTGCGGCCGTCGTGCAGATAGGCTTGCGTGCGGGTAGGCGTCAGGCCCTTGCGTTCGGCGATGTCATCAGGGTATGCAATCTTCAGCATGTCCTTGATTTCTTCTTCCGAAGCACCGTCGAACACTGGCGTTGCGTAAGGCACGCCGGCCGTCAGGTTCTGCGCCATGGCCATCAGGTCTTCGTCCGACAGCTGCGACAGGTCTTCCTTGCGGCCACGCGAGTTGTAGACCTCTTCCAGGAAGGCGCGCAGTTCAGAAGCCTTGGCTTCTTGCTGCAGCATGTCGCCAATGCGCTGACCAATGCCCTTGCCAGCCCAGCCCAAGTGGACTTCCAGCACCTGACCAATGTTCATCCGCGAAGGCACGCCCAGCGGGTTCAGAACGATGTCGGCAGGGGTGCCGTCGGCCATGTAAGGCATGTCTTCGACCGGAACGATCTTGGAGACCACACCCTTGTTACCGTGGCGGCCAGCCATCTTGTCACCAGGCTGCAAGCGGCGCTTGACGGCCAGGTACACCTTGACCATCTTGAGCACGCCCGCAGGCAGCTCGTCGCCTTGCGTGAGCTTCTTGCGCTTTTCTTCAAAAGCCAGGTCGAAGCTGTGGCGGGTTTGCTCCAGCGCGTTCTTGATGGATTCGAGCTGGGTCGCGACTTCGTCTTCGGCAGGGCGAATGTCGAACCAGTGGAATTTCTCCACCGACGACAGGTAGGCCTTGTCGATCTTCGTGCCCTTGGCCAGCTTCTGTGGGCCGCCGTTGGCGACGCGGCCAGTCAGCAGCTTTTCGATACGGTCAAACGCATCGGCTTCCACAATGCGCAGCTGGTCGTTCAGGTCCAGGCGGAAGCGCTTGAGTTCATCGTCGATGATCTGCTGGGCGCGCTTGTCGCGCTGGATGCCTTCACGGGTGAACACCTGCACGTCGATCACGGTGCCCGACGAGCCCTGGTCCACACGCAGCGAGGTGTCCTTCACGTCCGAAGCCTTCTCGCCGAAGATGGCGCGCAAGAGCTTCTCTTCAGGCGTGAGCGTGGTTTCGCCCTTGGGCGTGACCTTGCCCACCAGCGTGTCGCCAGGCTGCACTTCAGCACCCACGTAGATGATGCCGGACTCGTCCAGGCGGTTCAGTTGCTGCTCCGACAGGTTCGGAATGTCGCGTGTGATTTCCTCGGCGCCCAGCTTGGTGTCGCGGGCCATCACAACCAGCTCTTCGATGTGGATCGAGGTGTAGCGGTCTTCAGCCACCACGCGCTCGCTGATCAGGATCGAGTCTTCGAAGTTGTAGCCGTTCCAGGGCATGAACGCGATCAGCATGTTCTGGCCGATGGCGATTTCGCCAAAGTCGGTCGAAGCGCCGTCCGCAATCACGTCGCCCTTGACCAGCTTGTCACCCTTCTTGACGATGGGGCGCTGGTGGATGTTCGTGTTCTGGTTGGAACGCTGGTACTTGATGAGGTTGTAGATGTCCACACCCACTTCACCGGCCACCGCTTCAGCGTCGTTCACGCGCACCACGATGCGGGTGGCGTCCACGTAGTCCACCACACCGCCACGGTTGGCCGTGACCACGGTGCCGGAGTCCACCGCCGCCACGCGCTCGATGCCCGTGCCGACCAGGGGCTTCTCGGGACGCAGCACAGGCACCGCCTGACGCGACATGTTCGCACCCATCAACGCGCGGTTGGCGTCATCGTGCTCCAGGAACGGAACCAGCGAGGCAGCCACCGACACGATCTGTGCAGGAGACACGTCCATGTACTGCACACGGTCTGCGCTGCAGAGGATGGATTCACCCTTTTCACGGGCAGACACCAGATCACCCGTCAGGCGACCATCCTTGTCGAGCTGCGCGTTCGCCTGGGCGATCACGTACTTGCCTTCTTCAATGGCCGACAGGTAGTCGATTTCGTTGGTGATCTTGCCGTCCACCACGCGGCGGTAAGGCGTCTCAATGAAGCCGTACTCATTCAGGCGGGCGTACAAAGCCAGCGAGTTGATCAGACCAATGTTGGGACCTTCAGGCGTTTCGATAGGGCAGACGCGACCGTAGTGGGTCACGTGCACGTCACGCACCTCAAAGCCTGCGCGCTCACGGGTCAAACCGCCTGGGCCCAGAGCGGACACACGGCGCTTGTGCGTGATTTCGGCCAGAGGGTTGGTCTGGTCCATGAACTGCGACAGCTGCGATGCGCCGAAGAATTCTTTCAGAGCAGCCGAGATCGGCTTGCTGTTGATCAGGTCATGGGGCATCAGCGGCTCTTGCTCAGCCTGACCCAGACGTTCCTTCACAGCCTTTTCGATACGCGCCAGGCCGGTGCGGTACTGGTTCTCAGCCAGTTCGCCCACGCAGCGCACGCGGCGGTTGCCCAGATGGTCGATATCGTCCACCTCGCCACGGCCATTGCGCAGATCCACGAGGATCTTGACCACGGCCAGGATGTCTTCGTTGGACAGCACCATGGGGCCCGTGGATTCGTCGCGGCCGATCTTGGCGTTGAACTTCATGCGGCCCACGCGCGAGAGGTCGTACGTGTCCGGGTTGTAGAACAGGCGCTGGAACAGGGCCTGCACGGCGTCTTCCGTCGGCGGCTCGCCGGGGCGCATCATGCGGTAGATGGCCACGCGCGCAGCGAACTCATCGGCCGTTTCATCGATGCGCAGGGTTTGCGAGATGTAGGCGCCTTGGTCGAGTTCGTTGGTGTAGATGACTTGCAGGTCACGCACGCCAGCGGAGCGCAGCTTCTTGAGCAGGGCTTCAGTCAGCTCATCGTTGGCCTTGGCGATGATTTCGCCAGTGTCCGCATCCACAATGTTGCGGGCCACGACGCGACCAATCAGGAAGTCTTCGGGCACGCTGATGTGGGTCGTGCCAGACTGCTCCAGCTCGCGCGTATGGCGCGCGGTGATGCGCTTGTCCTTGGCGACGACGACCTTGCCGCTCTTGTCGGTGATGTCGAAACGGGCAACTTCACCCTTGAGGCGATCGGGCACAAACTCCATTTGTGCGCCGCTGTCCATCAGGCGGAAGTTGTCGTTGACGAAGAAGTTCGCCAGGATCGACTCGGGGTTCAGGCCAATCGCCTTGAGCAGCGTGGTGACGGGCATCTTGCGACGACGGTCCACGCGGAAGTACAGGATGTCCTTCGGATCGAATTCGAAGTCCAGCCACGAGCCACGGTAAGGAATGATGCGGGCGGAGAACAGCAACTTGCCCGAGCTGTGCGTCTTGCCCTTGTCGTGTTCGAAGAACACGCCTGGCGAACGGTGCAGCTGGGACACGATCACGCGCTCCGTGCCGTTGATGATGAACGAGCCCTTGTCAGTCATCAGGGGCACTTCGCCCATGTAGACCTCTTGCTCTTTCACTTCCTTGACCACTTTGGACTGCGAAGTCGAAGACTCGCGGTCATAAATGATGAGCTGCACCTTGGCACGCACGGCCGACGCAAACGTCAGACCACGGGTCTGGCATTCACGTACATCAAAGGCAGGCTTGGCCAAGTTGTACTCAATGAACTTCATCTCCACAAAACCGTTGTGAGAGACGATAGGGAAAGCTGCGTCGAAAGCGGCCTGAAGCCCTTCGATGGTTCGTTTCTGGGGGGGCGTATCAGCCTGCAAGAAAGCGGTGTACGCATCCTTCTGCATCTGCAGCAGGTAAGGAACTTCGAGCACGCTATCGCGGCTGCCGAAACTTTTGCGAATTCGCTTGCGTTCGGTGTAAGAATAGGCCATGAGATCTCCGGGCAAAGACATGAGTCCTGGGTCTTCGACGACTGACCCGCAAGGTGCGTTCCTGTGCGGGCTTGGCGGTTGGCCACTACCAACCATGGCGGACGGCGATGCGTTGCACATCACCCGAACCAAGGTATCTTCTGCTGTCGGGGTTGTCAGAAGACACTCGAAAACCTGGGCTGTTTGCAAGGCCCTTGAATGAAGAGCCAAGCCGGTTTTCGAGTGCGCTCTGAAAGCGCCAAAGGCTGGAGGCCCTTGAGGAGCACTCCAGCCCTTGAAAGGAACCGAATTACTTGAGTTCGGCCTTGGCGCCGGCTTCCACCAGCTTCTTGACAGCGGCTTCGGCATCTGCCTTGGCAATGCCTTCCTTGACGTTCTTGGGAGCGCCGTCCACCAGGTCCTTGGCTTCCTTGAGGCCCAGACCAGTGATTTCGCGCACTGCCTTGATGACGGAAACCTTGTTGGCGCCAGCATCGGTCAGCACCACGTTGAATTCTGTCTTTTCTTCAGCAGCAGCAGCGCCAGCGCCACCACCAGCGGCAGCAGGAGCAGCCATGGCTGCAGCGCTCACGCCAAACTTCTCTTCAATGGCCTTCACCAGGTCATTGAGTTCCAGGACCGTCATGCTGTCGAGAGCGGTCAGAAATGCGTCTTTATCGAATGCCATTTTGATTTCCTAACAATTGGTTAACACGTGACTGCACTGCTATCAAGCAGCGGCAGTTTCGCCTTCGCCTTTTTTCGCCGCCAAGGCACCCAACACCACTGCGGTGCGGGAAATAGGCGACATAAGCAAGCCACACAACTGGGCCAGCAACACTTCCTTGGAAGGAATGTTGGCCAGTTGCTTAACGCCGTTGACATCCAGGGCCTTGCCACCGAAAGCACCGCCGCGAATCACCAACTTGTCGTTGGTCTTCGCGAAATCGGCCACCACTTTGGCGGCGGCCACGGCATCTTCGGAGAAGCCATAGATCAGGGGACCAGTCATCTGGTCGGCCACCACGTCAAACTGGCTGCCAGCCACAGCACGGCGGGCCAGGGTGTTCTTCAGAACACTCAGGCTCACACCCTTGCTGCGTGCTTCAACGCGCAGTTTGGTCATGTCGGCGACCGTGATGCCACGGTATTCCGCGATCACAAGCGTTTGAGCTTTTGCGGCGAGGCTGGTCACTTCAGAAATGACCGCTTCTTTCTCACTGCGATTAAGACTCAAGGTCTACTCCTTCATTTGCGCAATCAGGTTTTCACCCTCATGCACGCTCTTGTTGCAGCGACCAACTGTTTCGGAACGAATTCCATCTGCAGCGGGATCGCCATCTGCGTTGGCCCTCTAACGGATTAAGTGCAGCAGCGCACACCAACGGTCTTGGATGGCCTGGGAGTTCTTGTGCAGCACTCCCAGCCCACCACATCGGGCCTCGCGAAAGACCCGAAGATTTCTTGCAATTACGCTGCGATGGACTGTGTGTCCACGCGGACGCCAACGCCCATCGTGGAGGAAACAGCCACCTTGCGCAGGTACAGACCCTTGCTCGAAGCAGGCTTGGCCTTGTTCAGCGCGTCGATCAACGCAGCCAGGTTACCCTGGAGCTTTTCGTTGTCGAACGAACGGCGACCAATGGTGCTGTGCACGATACCGGCCTTGTCGACACGGAACTGCACCTGACCAGCCTTGGCGTTCTTCACAGCCGTGGCAACGTCGGGAGTCACTGTGCCAACCTTGGGGTTAGGCATCAGACCGCGTGGGCCCAGAATTTGACCCAGCGTACCCACCACACGCATCGCGTCGGGAGCAGCAATCACCACGTCGAAAGGCATGTCACCGGCCTTGACCATGGCAGCCAGGTCGTCCATACCAACCACGTCAGCGCCGGCAGCCTTGGCTTCTTCAGCCTTGGCACCCTGTGCAAACACGGCAACGCGAGTTGTCTTGCCTGTGCCGTTGGGCAGCACCACAGCGCCGCGCACCACTTGGTCAGACTTCTTGGCGTCGATGCCGAGCTGCACAGCCACGTCGATGGATTCATCGAACTTGGCAGTAGCTGCTTCCTTCACCAAAGCCACGGCATCAGCGAAAGCGTACAGCTTGGTGCTGTCTACCTTGCCCTGCAGGGCCTTTTGCTTTTTAGTCAACTTGGCCATTTACAAACCCTCCACCGTCACGCCCATCGAGCGAGCAGAACCAGCCAGCGTGCGCACAGCGGCGTTCACGTCAGCAGCATTCATGTCCTTCATCTTGGTCTTGGCGATCTCTTCGAGCTGTTCGCGTGTGATCTTGCCTACCTTGGTCTTCAGCGCGTTGGAAGAACCCTTTTCGAGCTTGATGGCCTTCTTGATCAAGGTCGTCGCTGGTGGCGTCTTGATGATGAAGGTGAAGCTCTTGTCGGCAAACGCAGTGATCACCACGGGCAGTGGCAGACCTGGCTCAACGCCCTGGGTCTGGGCATTGAACGCCTTGCAGAACTCCATGATGTTCAGACCACGTTGACCCAGTGCAGGACCGATTGGTGGGGATGGGTTGGCCTTACCAGCTGGAACTTGCAGCTTGATAAAACCGACGATTTTCTTCGCCATGTTTTGCTCCTTGCGGGTTGTAACGCCAGCTCTCGTGCACCGTCGCGTACGAAAACCGGCTCCCCGGGGTTAACGACTCATCAAACAAATCCTCGCATTGAGCCGAAAAATGCGAGGGCCACTTTCAGATCAGGTTTTTTCAACCTGACCAAATTCCAATTCCACAGGAGTCGAACGACCAAAGATCATCACCGACACACGCAGACGATTCTTCTCGTAATTGACCTCTTCCACCGAACCATTGAAGTCAGTGAATGGGCCTTCTTTGACACGAACCAACTCACCCACCATGAATTCGATCTTGTGGCGAGGCTTGTCAGTGCCTTCCTGCATCTGGCTAACGATCTTTTGCACCTCTTCTTCAGAGATCGGGGCAGGGCGATTCTTCGCACCGCCGACAAAACCCGTCACTTTGTTGGTGTGCTTTACCAAGTGCCACGTATCGTCATCCATGACCATCTCGACGAAGACATAGCCCGGAAACAGTCGGCGTTCAGTTGTTTTCTTCTGGCCGTTTTTCATCTCCACCACCTCTTCGGTGGGAACGAGAATGCGACCAAACTTGTCTTGCATTCCTGCGCGGCCAATACGCTCAAGAATATTGCGCTCTACAGCCTTCTCCATGCCTGAATAGGCATGGACGATATACCAGCGCAAATCAGGATTAGAAGACGCCGCAGGCGCCGAAGCACCACCATCTACCATCACAGCATCGATTGTCATGACTTTCTCCATCCCAAAATGAGGTCGTAAAAAACCCATTCCAGGGTTTTGTCCGTAAACCACAGAAAAAGCGCCATGATGACAACGAAGGCAAACACATAAGCAGTCATCTGCAGTGTTTCCTTGCGCGTAGGCCACACCACCTTTTTGACTTCGCGCCATGCATCACGGGCGAAAGCAACAAACTGACGACCGGACTCGGAGATCAGGAATACGCCTGCCGCTGCCACCAAGCCAACCAGCAAGACGCCCCATTGAACATAGACACCTTGCTTTGCCAAGAAATAAAAGCCGGCAACAGCAGCAACGACCAAGGCAGCAACAGCAAAGAGCTTCGCCTTGTCTGCACCCGAACTGACGGTTTCAACCTGTGAGGCAGCCATGTTTAATATTTCCACTTCATTTCACACGGCATCACACAAGACACCGAAGCCCGCCAGATCCTGGCGGGCTTTGTTTGAGCCACATTCAAGTGGCAGGGGCAGTAGGAATCGAACCTACAACCTTCGGTTTTGGAGACCGACGCTCTGCCAATTGAGCTATACCCCTACGAACACGCTAATTAAGCAATGATCTTGGCAACCACGCCAGCGCCCACGGTACGGCCGCCTTCACGGATAGCGAAGCGCAGACCTTCTTCCATGGCGATGGGGTTGATCAGCTTCACAGTGATCGACACGTTGTCACCAGGCATCACCATTTCCTTGTCGGCTGGCAGCTCGATGGCGCCAGTCACGTCAGTCGTACGGAAGTAGAACTGAGGACGGTAGTTGTTGAAGAAGGGAGTGTGGCGGCCGCCTTCGTCCTTGCTCAACACATACACTTCAGCGGTGAAGTGGGTGTGGGGCTTGATCGAGCCGGGCTTGCACAGCACTTGGCCGCGTTCCACGTCTTCGCGCTTGGTGCCGCGCAGCAGCAGGCCCACGTTGTCGCCAGCTTGACCTTGGTCCAGCAGCTTGCGGAACATTTCCACGCCAGTGCAGGTGGTCTTTTGCGTTTCGCGGATACCCACGATTTCGATTTCTTCGCCGACCTTGATGATGCCGCGCTCAACGCGACCGGTCACCACGGTACCGCGACCGGAGATGGAGAACACGTCTTCCACGGGCATCAGGAAAGCGCCGTCCACTGCACGCTCAGGCGTGGGGATGTAGGTGTCCAGAGCTTCGGCCAGCTTGTCGATGGCTTGTTCGCCCAGAGGACCCTTGTCGCCTTCCAGAGCCAGCTTGGCGGAGCCGCGCACGATGGGGGTGTCGTCGCCTGGGAAGTCATACTTGTCCAGGAGTTCGCGCACTTCCATTTCGACGAGTTCGAGCAGCTCTTCGTCGTCCACCATGTCGCACTTGTTCAGGAACACGATGATGTAGGGCACGCCCACTTGGCGAGCCAGCAGGATGTGTTCACGGGTCTGGGGCATTGGGCCGTCAGCGGCGGAGCACACCAGGATGGCGCCGTCCATTTGAGCGGCGCCAGTGATCATGTTCTTCACATAGTCAGCGTGGCCGGGGCAGTCCACGTGAGCGTAGTGGCGGTTAGCGGTTTCGTATTCAACGTGGGCAGTGTTGATGGTAATGCCGCGTGCCTTTTCTTCGGGCGCTGCGTCGATTTCATCGTACTTCTTGGCTTCGCCGCCGAACTTGGCAGACAGCACGGTTGCGATAGCAGCCGTCAGGGTCGTCTTGCCATGGTCCACGTGACCGATCGTGCCCACGTTGACGTGGGGCTTGGTACGCTCGAATTTTCCTTTTGCCATTTTTCCGACTCCGAAAAATATCTATCTCAAAACAACAGGATCTCGGCGCAACCAGAACCGGACGCACCTTCAAATGGTGCCCATGGCGGGAATCGGACCCGCGACCTCTCCCTTACCAAGGGAGTGCTCTACCACTGAGCCACATGGGCAAATCTGATCATCACAAAAAATAATGACAGACGAAAAACCAAAGAACCAAAAAAGTGGAGCGGGAGACGGGAATCGAACCCGCGTCATTAGCTTGGAAGGCTAGGGTTCTACCATTGAACTACTCCCGCATTGGCTTTTCAGCCTCTGCGAAGCTCGTCAGACTGACAAGCCACTCACTAAATTTGGTGGAGGGGACTGGATTCGAACCAGTGTAGGCGTAAGCCAACAGATTTACAGTCTGCCCCCTTTAGCCACTCGGGCACCCCTCCGAAGAATTTCGAATTCTAGCACGACTTTCATCAACACCCACAAAAATCGGCGAAAAGACAAAAGATTTGGCGCGGCTGGCGGGGATCGAACCCACGACCCTTGGCTTCGGAGGCCAATACTCTATCCACTGAGCTACAGCCGCGCTAATTGACGTGCAAGCCCAACATTATTGCACGCAAGCACACAACAACAACGACACTGGAACATCAAACCGCGCCATCACACCATTTGAGACCCAGGCCCAACAAAAAGGCGTCGGTCGCACTCGCACCCACCTTCACCAAATCAAACGCCCCCTGGCACAAGATCCAGTTTTGAATGAGCCCATCAAACAGAGCATGCAAAGCAACCGCAGCCTCATGCGGAGACAGAGAGACCGGCAATGGACTCACTTCAGCCGCCAAAGCGAAGTCTTTGGCAAGCTGCGCCGTGAAAGCACCCGACGCAGCAATGTGCCGATCCCGGATAGCAGCCATCTCTTCCACATACTCAACTTTGTACATGGCAATTTCAAACACACGCCGGGCCTGGGCATTCGATGCCACAACCCCCAAAACGAACGCCATCACCGAACGCAGACGCCCCACAGGATCGCCACTCGCAAGACACGAGAACTGAGCACAGCCCTCCTCCAAAGGCAGCGTCACGCGATCCATCATGGCGTTAAACAGATCGACCTTGTCTTTGAAGTGCCAGTAGAGCGCCCCGCGCGTCGCCCCCGCCGCCGAGGCAATGTCACTCAACGAAGCCCGCGACACGCCCTTTTCACAAAACACACGCTCGGCCGCATCAATCAATCCATTGCGTGTCGCAGCTGCGTCTTCCTTGGTCCTGCGCGCCATCTCCACCATCCATTTCTTTAACGGCAACCCGAAAATCCGCGGTCACCATTCAATTATACATTCACGATTGTATGTATAATCCCGCACCTTATCCGTCGGGCTTTCGTTCGACTGCAATCTACTGTGGTCATCTTCTTCGGCTTCTGAAATGATCGACCTGCCCTCGCTCCAGCTTCAAAGGAATTCCATGAAGAGCTTGCATGACGCGCCATCCACACCACACCATCCACCTCGCATGCAAGCACGGCTTGTTGTCGGCATGCTCGCTTCCGCGCTGATAGCGGCTGGCTGCACCAAGGAAGCGCCAACGGCACCCAGCGCTGCAGGACAGAGGCCTGCCGTTGAAGTGGGTACTGTCACGGCGACTCCAGGCGATGTGGGTCTGGTCACCGAGTTGCCGGGGCGCGTGGAGGCCTCCAGGGTGGCTCAAGTGCGCGCCAGGGCAGCAGGCATCTTGCAGCAACGGATGTTCAACGAGGGCAGCGACGTGAAGGCGGGACAAACCCTGTTCCGTATCGATGAAGCCCCCTACGCAGCAGCCTTGGACAGCGCCAAGGCCAACCAAGCCAAGGCAGAAGCCAGCCTGGCACAAACACAAGCGCAGCTGGAACGGTACCGTCCGTTGGTCGAAGCCAATGCGATCAGCAAGCAAGATTTCGTCAACGCAGAGGCTGCAGTCAAACAATCCCAGGCAGACGTAGCCTCAACCAAGGCAGCGGTGCGTACCGCAGGCATCAACTTGGGTTACGCAACGGTCACAGCACCGATTTCAGGCCGAATCGGCAGGGCCCTCGTGACAGAAGGTGCGCTGGTAGGTCAAGGCGAGGCGACGCCTCTGGCTGTCATCCAGCAAATTGACCCCGTCTACGTCAACTTCACCCAATCTGCCAACGACATTCTTCAGCTGCGCAAAGCCGTGGCCAGCGGCCAATTCAAGCGTGCCGAGGGTAAAGACGCAGCGAGCGTGCGCTTGATCTTGAGCGATGGAACTGAGTACGAGCACCCTGGAAAACTCCTGTTTTCAGACCTGACAGTGGACTCCACCACAGGCCAGATCACCTTGCGCGCAGAGGTGCCTAATCCCAAGGGTGAACTGTTACCCGGCTTGTACCTACGGGTCAAGCTGGAGCAAGCCCAGGCCAGCAATGCCATCACCCTTCCGCAGCAGGCCGTGACACGCACACAGCAAGGGGACATCGTCAACGTAGTCGCTGAAGACGGAAAAGTCAGCCAGCGCGCAGTCAAGATCAGCGCGGCGAAGAACAACCGTTGGATTGTTCGCGAAGGACTACAGGCGGGCGAGAAAGTCATGGTGGACGGCTTCCAGAAGCTGCAAATGCTTCCACCTGGCACGCCCGTGAAAGCGGTCCCTTGGCAAGCACCGAGCCAAGCAGCAGCACCTGCGCCTGCCGCCGACGCATCCGCCGCTAAGCCCTGAGAGGCATACACATGGCCAAGTTTTTTATTGACCGTCCCATCTTCGCGTGGGTGATTGCACTGTTCATCATGGTGCTGGGGGGCGTTGCCATCACGCAGCTGCCCATCTCGCAATATCCCCCGGTTGCACCGCCTTCGATCGTTATCAACGCGTCTTACCCGGGCGCTTCTGCGCAAACGCTGGAGGACAGCGTTCTTTCCGTGATCGAGCGTGAAATGAACGGGTCGCCAGGGCTCATCTACATGGAGTCTGTGGCCCAGGCCGATGGTTCTGGGAGCATCACCCTGAGCTTCCAACCCGGAACCAACGCCGACTTGGCGCAAGTGGATGTGCAGAACCGCCTGTCGCGCGCGTCTCCGCGGTTGCCTTCTACCGTCACGCAACAAGGCGTGCGCGTGGACAAGTCGCGGTCCAACTTCTTGCTGTTCACGATGCTTTCGTCCAGCAACCCCGAAACCGATACCGTCGCTCTGGGTGACTATGCTTCCCGCAACGTGGTGCCAGAGCTGCAGCGACTGCAAGGCATTGGGCAAGCCCAGCTCTTCGGTACAGAGCGTGCCATGCGGATCTGGATCGATCCCGCAAAGATGCTGAGCTTCAACATCTCCACCGCGGAGATCACTGCCGCCATCCGGGCGCAGAACGCGCAGGTTGCCAGCGGCACCATCGGTGATCTGCCCAACCTGTCTGGCCAGGGCATCTCAGCAACCGTGGTCGTTAGCGGGCAGCTGTCTACCGTCGAGCAGTTCTCCAACATCATTCTTCGGGCCAACGCCGATGGCTCCACCGTTCGCCTCAAGGATGTGGCGCGCGTGGAGTTGGGTGGCCAAGCCTACGCTACCGCTGCGCGACTGAACGGCAAACCCGCCGTAGGTATTGGCGTCCAACTGTCGCCCAGTGGGAATGCGCTGGAGGCCGCAAAAGCAGTCCGCACCAAGATGGACGAGCTCTCGCGCTACTTCCCAGAAGGCATGAGCTGGAGCATTCCCTACGACAGCTCGCGCTTCGTGGATATCTCTATCACCCAGGTGGCCAAGACGCTGCTCGAAGCCGTCGCCCTGGTGTTCCTGGTGATGTTCCTGTTCCTGCAAAACTGGCGCTACACCGTCATCCCCACCATCGTGGTTCCCATCGCGTTGTTGGGCACCTTCGCCACCTTGCTGGCCCTGGGCTTCTCGATCAACGTGCTCACCATGTTCGGCATGGTGCTGGTAATCGGTATCGTTGTGGACGATGCCATCGTCGTGGTGGAAAACGTCGAGCGCATCATGAGCGAGGAAGGGCTGTCCCCGCTGGAAGCCACGCGCAAAGCCATGCGCCAAATCTCAGGCGCCATCATCGGCGTGACCGTGGTGCTGATCTCGGTATTCGTCCCGCTGGCCTTCTTTGCAGGCTCCACAGGCAACATCTATCGCCAGTTCTCGGCCGTGATGGTGGCCTCCATCGGGTTCTCGGCATTCATGGCTCTGTCGCTCACGCCGGCCCTTTGTGCCACGCTGCTCAAACCTGTCGAAGCAGGCCATCACCACGAAAAGAGCGGCTTTTTTGGCTGGTTCAATCGCAGCTTCGCCTCTGGCGCCAAGCGCTATGAAGGCTGGGTGGCCCGCATGCTCAAGCGTGCGGTTCGCTACCTTGTGATCTACGCAGCCATCGTGGGAGCTGTGGCCGTGGTCTACATGCGGCTGCCCACGTCTTTCCTGCCCAGCGAAGACCAGGGCAACATCATCGTGAACGTGCAGCTCCCGCCCGGCGCCACGCAAGAGCGGACGCTGGCTGTGATGGAACAGGTGGAGCAATTCATCCTGAAGCAGCCCGAAGTGCAAAGCATGGTGGGCGTTCTGGGCTTCAGCTTCTCCGGTCAGGGACAGAACGCCGCGTTGGCCTTCGTGACACTCAAGGACTGGAGTGAACGCCATGGCCCTGGCCAGTCTGCACAAGATGTCGCAGGCCGCGCGTTTGGCGGCTTGTCCGGCATTCGCGATGCATTTATCTTCCCCTTGAGCCCACCGCCCATCCCAGAGCTGGGTAATGCCAGCGGGTTCACCTTCCGTCTGCAAGACCGTAGCGGCGCAGGCCATGAGGCACTTGTCAATGCACGCAACCAGTTGCTGGGCATGGCCTCGCAGAGCAAGGTGTTGACGCAGGTGCGGCCAGACGGGCTGGAGGATGCCCCGCAACTACAAATCGACATCGACCGCGACAAGGCCAACGCACTGGGCGTCACCTTCGATGCGATCAACTCGACGCTGTCCACTGCTTTGGGCTCCAGCTACGTCAACGACTTCCCGAACCAGGGGCGCCTGCAGCGTGTGGTGGTGCAAGCCGACGCACCCGCGCGCATGCAGCCGGACGACTTGCTGAAGCTCAACGCCAGCAACACCCAGGGCAAGCCTGTGCCACTGTCAGCCTTTGCCTCCACCAAGTGGGTCAAAGGTGCCCAGCAAACGGTGCGCTACAACGGCTATCCGGCCATGCGCATCTCGGGCAGCCCCGCCCCCGGTTACAGCACTGGCGCGGCCATGGCTGAAATGGAAAAGCTGGCTGGCCAACTGCCGGCAGGATTTGGTTTCGAGTGGACCGGACAGTCACGCGAAGAAAAGCTGGCAGGCTCACAGTCGCTGATCCTCTACAGCTTCGCGATCCTGGCCGTGTTCCTCTGCCTGGCGGCCCTGTACGAAAGCTGGTCCATCCCGCTGGCGGTGATCTTGGTGGTGCCACTCGGTGTGCTGGGTGTTCTGCTGGCCACCCTCATGCGCGGCTATGCCAATGACGTTTATTTCCAGGTGGGCCTGATCACGATCATCGGCTTGTCGGCAAAGAACGCCATTTTGATCATCGAGTTCGCGAAAGACCTGCAGGCACAGGGCAAGGGGCTCATCGAGTCTGCCCTGGAAGCCGCTCATCTGCGCTTCCGTCCCATCATCATGACCTCGATGGCATTCGGCCTGGGTGTCGTGCCCCTGGCCATCGCCAGCGGCGCGGGCTCCGCCAGCCAGCGCGCCATCGGCACCGGTGTGCTGGGTGGCATGGTCACGGGCACTGTACTGGCAGTGTTTTTTGTTCCGGTGTTCTTCGTGGTGGTGCGTAGCCTGTTCAAAGGCAGCGCACGCCAGCAGGAGATGAACCGCCGCCACGCAGAAGAAGCCGGAATTGGAAACCATGACTAAGAAAATCACACATCTCGCTTTGGCCCTGGTCACCCTGCTGACGGGGTGCTCCATGATCCCAATGTACGAGCGCCCCGCCGCGCCCGTACCCACGGGCTTCCCCAACGTGACCGCTTCGGAAAGTCCTGCCACGCTGCCATCATGGCGTACCTACTTTGCCGAACCACGGCTGCAGCAGTTGATTGAGCTGGCGCTGAACAACAACCGCGACCTGCGCATTGCAAGCCTCAACGTAGAGCAAGCCCGAGCCCAGTTCCAGGTACGTCGTGCTGCGCAATACCCAGCTGTGGGGCTGGCGGCCAACGCCTCACGCGCGCCTGCGTCCGGCACAGGCAACATCACCAACAACTTCAGCGTTGGGTTGGCTGTGACTGCGTGGGAGCTGGACTTCTTCGGCAGGGTGGCCAGCTTGAAGGAACAGGCGCTTGCGCAGTACCTGGCTACCGAAGAAGGCCGCAATGCGGCCCAGGTCAGCCTGATCAGCTCCGTCGCCAACGGGTGGCTGAACTTGCTGGCCGAAGAAGAATTGCTGGAACTGTCTCGACGCACTCTGGCTACCCGCGAAGAGTCGGTTCGCCTGACCAAACTGCGGCTGGATTCTGGTGCTGCGTCCGAGCTCGACTACCGGCAGGCCGAATCTTTGGCGCAAGCTGCGCGGGCCACGCTGGCCCAGCAGCAGCGCCAGCGGGCACTGGATGAAAATGCGCTGGCTTTGCTTCTGGGCCAACCCTTGCCCGAAGACATCCGCGCTACCCTCGGACGCAGTGACCTGAACGCAGCGCCATCCATGCAGACCGTGCCTGCGGGCCTCCCCTCCGATCTGCTCGTGCAGCGTCCTGACATCCGCCAGGCAGAGCAACAGCTGATCGCCGCCAATGCCAACATTGGTGCAGCGCGAGCCGCGTTTTTCCCGCGCATTTCACTGACAGCCCAAGCCGGAACGTCGAGTGGAGAACTGTCCGGTCTGTTCAAGAACGGCTCCTGGGGCTTCACCCTAGCGCCCTCACTGTTGCTGCCATTGTTTGATGCGGGCGCCAATCAGGCCAATCTGGAGAGCGCTCAGGCGTCTCGCAGCGTAGCCGTTGCCCAGTATGAAAAAGCCATCCAGACAGCGTTCAGAGAAGTGGCGGACGCGCTCGCCAGCCAAAGCTCGCTCACAGAGCAGTTAGAAGCGCAGCGCAAGCAAGCCGAAGCAGAATCCATCCGCTTCAAGCTGGCAGACCTGCGTTACCAAAATGGTGTGGCCAGCTACCTGGACTTGCTCGATGCGCAAAGGTCTCTGTTCAGTACCCAGCAGGGCGTAGTGCAAGTCCGGTTGAGCCAGTTGCAAAACCAGGTGTCGTTATTCAAGGCACTTGGCGGCGGCTGGACCGACGAGACATCAAGCGCCAAGCCTTGATGGGGGACAAAGTTCCGCAGCCTGTAGATATAATTTAAGGTTGATTTCATCAAAGCCCCCGAAACTCCAGAGGACGTCATGAGCGACAACCACCACGAAGAAGCGCATACAGGCCCGATCAAGACCCCTAAGCAACTACTCGTGGCGGGATTCCTCTCGTTCGTGGTGCCGATCTTTGCCATCATCGGCCTGGTGCTGTACGTCTCGTCCAGCAACAAGCCCGCACCGGGCGCGTCCAACCCTGAAAAGGCCTTGGCTGAGCGCATCCAGAAAGTAGGCATGGTGGAAGTGCGCGACGCCAACCGCCCCCTGCGTGCAGGCGAAGAGGTTTACAAGGGCCAATGTGCTGCTTGCCACGCCACGGGCGCTGCAGGCGCACCCAAGCTGGCAGACGCGGCAGCCTGGGCCCCGCGCATCAAGACTGGTTTTGAAGCGCTGGTGCAATCCGCACTCAAGGGCAAGGGTGCCATGGCGCCACAAGGCGGTGGTGATTTCAATGACACAGAAATTGCACGTGCCGTGGCTTACATGGGCAATGCAGCAGGTGCCAAGTTCGAGGAACCCGCTGCGCCTGCTGCTGCAGAGGCCAAGTGATTAAGGCGACCCAAGTCTATTGATCAAAAAAAGCCGGTGCATTGCACCGGCTTTTTTATTGGCTGATGCCGAACATGCCACGGCCAGCCATTTTTCTAAAGACACATCACGATCAGCAGCCAGCGTCAGATCTCTGCGCGCAGCTGCTGGAACTTAACGTCGCTGTGACCTCGCAGGGCTGCGAACAAAGCCGTACTGCGCTGGCAAGTCGGCAGACACCACATCACGGGGCACCCAGACTCCTTGCTCTACCGCTTCCGCAGCCAGCACCATATCCTGCGAGTGCACCAAACCGAGCCCTTGGGGCGAAGCGATATACAAACGCCCCTCTTCGTCCAAAAGACATTCCTCCGCACTGGTTTGCAAGCCGGTATGGGACTGCAAGCGGTAGTCCGGCAAAACCAGCCAGATCCACGGAGTGCACTCCAACTCGATGTACACGCGCTGCGGTCCGTTCTGAAAAAACCACTGCCCCTCGTCGTCGCTTTCATAATTGCGGCCGATGAAATCAATGAGTTTTTCGTGCCGTAGCCACGAACCACGGCTTTGCGGAAAATCTCCAGCGGCCTGGGCAGCGTCGTCGCGCATGAACCAGCGACCTCGCGCATCCAGCCCCAGCCATCCGTAGCAATCCGGTACGTTGGGCCATTTGGCCAATGCTTGTTTGACGATGTCATCCATGACCGAATTGTGCCTTTCATCCGGGCAGTTGCGCTGTCAGCCAAGCGCTTACAGCATCTGGCATCGCACGCACATGCCCAGGCCACGGGCCTTGCGCAAAACCTACATGACCACCGTGGCTGGGTTGCCACAGCGTCACGCATGGCCCCACCTCCCCGGCCCGGGGCAGGCTGCTTGCAGGCACAAACGGATCGTTGAGCGCATTCACCACCAAGGCGGGCACCCGAATGTGGGAGATGAGTGGCTTGGAAGATGCGCGATGCCAATAGTCTTCGGTATTGCGAAAGCCATGCACAGGCGCGGTGAAGACGTTGTCAAAAGCGTAGAGATCACGCGCGGCCAACAGCGCGTCCCGGTCGAAAAGACCAGGATGTTGCTCCCATTTCCGCAATGCCTTGGGGACCATGGTTTGCAGGAACATGCGGGTGTAGATCTGGCGATTGAAGCCGCGACCTATGGCGTGGCCACCGGCCGCCAGATCCAAGGGAGAGCAAATCGCCGCCACGGCCTTCACATGACTCGATGCGTCTGAACCAGCCTCCGCAGCCCAGCGCAGCAAAGCATTGCCGCCCAGCGATACACCAGCAGCAATCACCGGCCCAGGATGGCGGGCACGGAGCTGGGCCAGTATCCAGGCAATCTCTTCGTAATCGCCTGAATGATAGGCACGCGGGGCGTGGTTGAGCTCACCGCTGCAGCCGCGAAAATGGGGCAATGCACACGCCCAACCCCGCTCCTGGGCCACTTCAGCAAATGCCTGACAGTAGTGGCTGCGTGAAGATCCCTCCAGCCCGTGAAAAACCACCAGCATCGGAGTCTCGACAGGGTGCGCAGCAGGTGGGCGATCTTCGCCACCCGCCAAGAAATCCACGTCAATGAAATCAGCGTCGGGCGTTGTCCAGCGTTCACGTCGAAAAACCGGCGCGGGGCCATGCGTGCGTCGCGAAAACACCGCAGGCCAGATGGTTTGCATCTGACCTCCAGGGAGCCACCAAGGTGCTACATATTTCATAGCTGCTAGCGCTTATTCAACGGGCGGTAGAACCACTTTTTATTCATATCCCAAAACCATCAGCAACCTGCGCCACACCGTTCAATGCAGCAACTGCGAAGTTTCAGTACCGGAGATACCCTCCGGCGAGCCGTCCGTGCTGGCATGGTGAGCCACCAGACGCCATCCCTCCAACGTACGGTGATAGACATTGGTGGCAATCAGAAACGCTGCGTGTAGCCCATCAGGCAGCATGATTTCCACCCGCTCAGCCACGTTGTGCACGGCACTGGAAACCGACTGCACACGGTGGACCTGGGAAATCGTCACCCGGATGCTGCCCTGCGCAAACATTCCCTCAAACGCTGCACGGATCGCTGCGGCACCCATCAAGCGGGAACCGCCAGGATGCACACATACGATTTCGTCATCCTCTGCCCAGCAAGACATCAGCAGATCTACATCGCCCTTTTGCAGGGCTTCATAGAACATGGCTTCCGTCTCATCGGGCGAGCCACCGTGGGGCGACACAGGTAGTTTGGTACGTGGCATGCGACGGTTGTCCAGATAGAGGATTAGTTGACCTGTTCAAATTGGCAGAACTCTGGCGAGCAAGGCCCCCAAGGGCGGCAGACGTCTTGATGCCCCGGGCGGCCCATTCGGCTTGCACAAGCTGCGAGGGCCCGGCGAATGCTGCACGATTCAGATGCGCCCAAGTCATCTTGAAGACAACCCTTATTGTGGCGGCAACTGAGCTACCTTCAGACTTCAGCCCGCTCAAGGCAACCCTCGTCTTCCCCATCAAGGTCTTCATTGACGAGGGTCTAAAGAAATTCAAGACCAAAAAAAACCCGGCCTGGGCCTAATGCCAGTCAGTTAAGCCCGCAGGCGGCTTGATCCAGTAAAAAGGGGACGTGTTCAACACGTTCCCTTTTTTGCTTGATGAGCCTGCTTGCAAACGCCTTGCGCCAGACCCTGCCCCGAGTACCTGATCGCCTCGAGCAGCTCAGCGCGTTGATAGACCCTGCCTGGATCGCACAGGCGCTGGGGACCAGCGGCAAGGCCTCCATCCGCCGGCGCAAGCTGCCTGCCGAACATGCCGTGTGGCTTGTGATCGGACTGGCGCTGTTTCGCGACCGGCCACTGTGGCAGGTGGTGCAGCAGCTGGATTTGAGCCTGGATGGACAAGCGCCGCCCGCACCGAGCGTCAGCGTGCAAGCCCGCCAGCGCCTGGGCGAGGAGCCTCTGGCCGAGCTGTTCGCTCTACTGACCCAAGCCTGGAGCCGTCCTGCGGTGAATGTGCGCCAGCCACTGCGCGTACTGGCTGTGGATGGTGTGGTCTGGTCGGCGCCGGACACCCCTGAGAATCGAGTCGAACTGGGCAGCTGCAGCAACCAGCATGGCCTCTCGCCCTGGCCGCAGATCCGCGCCACTTGCCTGATGGACACACACAGCCACGAGATGCTTGATGCCAAGCTCGGCGCCATGGACTGCGGCGAATTGAGCCTGGCAGCGCAGTTGCGCGGCGAGGATCACTCCGTGACCCTGTTTGACCGAGCGTACTTCTCGGCAGCGTTCCTGTTGGACTGGCAGGCTGCGGGTACGCAGCGCCACTGGTTGATGCGCGCGCGGGACAATCTGCGCCATGAGATCGTCCAGCAACTGGCGCGCGGCGATGCGCTGATCCGCATGCCGGTGTCCCCACAAGCGCGCAAGGCACACCCGCATCTGCCCAGCCACTGGCAGGCACGCCTGATCGAGGTGAGCGTGGGTGGACGGCTGCGCCGCTTCATCACATCCTTGCTGTGTCCCCGCACGCATCCGGCGCAGGAGCTGGCCGAGCTCTACCGCCAGCGTTGGGAGATCGAGTTGGGGTTCCGGGAGATCAAGCAGACCCTGCAGGAGGGTGAGCCGGTGCTGCGCAGCAAGCAGCCCGCGCTGGTGCGCCAGGAGCTGTGGGGTGTGCTGATCGCCTACACGCTGCTGCGCCGCTGGATGCGCGAGATGGCAGCGCACGTCCAGGTCGAGCCCCAGCGCATCAGCTTCCACACAGCCAGCTACGCCATCGTGAACTTACTGGCGGTCCCCAGCCTGGACTCTGCCGGCACCTTGCCCAAGCAGTTGGCAGCCCTGTTGGCGCAATCGCGACACTTCGTGCTGCCGCCACGCCGCACTGGGCGCAGCTTCCCAAGGGTCGTCAAAAAACGCGCTTCCAAATTCCCAACGAAAAAAATGCCAGTCAGCTCTTAACTGACTGGCATTGGGCGTTGGCCTGGTTTTCTGAGTACGACTCCGCAGCGCGGAATTACTTCTTCTGGCGGTACTTGCGCAGAGCAGCAATCTGGGCGGCCATCACAGCCAGTTCTGACTGGGCCTTGGCCAAATCGAGATCGCTCTTGGCGTTCTTGAGCGCTTCTTCGGCAGCTGCCTTGGCGGCATTTGCCTTTTCGTCGTCCAGATCCTTGCCGCGGATGGCGGTGTCGGACAGAACCGTCACACAGTTGGGCTGAACTTCCAGAATGCCACCGGCCACGAAAACAAATTCTTCTTTGCCGTCTGCTGTTTCGATGCGCACCGAACCGGGTTTGATGCGGGTGATCAGCGGGGTATGGCGGGGGTAAATGCCCAACTCGCCAGCTTCACCGGGCAAAGCGACAAAACGTGCTTCACCCGAGAAGATGGACTCTTCGGCGCTGACCACATCAACGTGGATAGTGTTCATCATTGCTCCTAGGAAAAGGTGGGGGCTTGACTGCTACAGGGGGCTGAACAACTCAGTTGCTCAGCCCTCGGACAATCAGGCGACCTTCTTGGCCTTTTCGAAGGCTTCGTCGATGGTACCGACCATGTAGAACGCTTGTTCTGGCAGGTGATCGCATTCGCCGTTCACAATCATCTTGAAACCACGGATGGTTTCCGACAGCGGAACGTACTTGCCGGGCGAGCCCGTGAACACTTCAGCCACGTGGAAAGGCTGCGACAGGAAACGTTGGATCTTCCGAGCGCGGGCCACGGCCAGCTTGTCTTCTGGAGCCAGTTCGTCCATGCCCAGAATGGCGATGATGTCGCGCAGTTCCTTGTAGCGCTGCAGGGTACCCTGCACAGCACGGGCCGTCGCGTAGTGGTCTTCGCCCACCACGTTGGGGTCCAGCTGGCGGCTGGTGGAATCCAGAGGATCCACGGCAGGGTAGATACCCAGCGAAGCGATGTCACGGGACAACACCACGGTGGAGTCCAAGTGAGCAAACGTGGTTGCAGGAGAAGGGTCGGTCAAGTCATCCGCTGGCACGTAAACGGCCTGGATGGAAGTGATCGAGCCAACCTTGGTGGACGTAATACGCTCTTGCAGGCGGCCCATTTCCTCGGCCAGCGTAGGCTGGTAGCCCACGGCGGAAGGCATACGGCCCAGCAGAGCGGACACTTCGGTACCGGCCAGCGTGTAGCGGTAGATGTTGTCCACGAAGAACAGCACGTCACGGCCTTCGTCACGGAAAGATTCCGCAATCGTCAGACCGGTCAGGGCCACGCGCAGACGGTTGCCTGGGGGCTCGTTCATCTGACCGTACACCATGGCCACCTTGGAGTCTTCGAGCTTCTCCAGGTTCACCACGCCAGAATCGGCCATTTCGTGATAGAAGTCATTCCCTTCGCGGGTACGCTCGCCCACACCAGCAAACACCGACAGACCGCTGTGGGCCTTGGCGATGTTGTTGATGAGTTCCATCATGTTCACGGTCTTGCCCACACCGGCGCCACCGAACAGCCCCACCTTACCGCCCTTGGCGAACGGGCAGACCAAGTCGATCACCTTGATGCCGGTTTCCAGCAGTTCTTGCGATGGCGACAGTTCGTCGTACGCAGGAGCCTTGCGGTGGATGGAAGCCGTCAGTTCCTGACCCACGGGACCACGCTCGTCGATGGGTGTGCCCAGCACGTCCATGATGCGGCCCAGGGTGGCCTTGCCCACGGGCACCGTGATGGGGTTGCCAGTGTTGGTCACCATCAGGCCACGGCGCAGGCCGTCGGACGAACCCAGGGCAATGGTACGCACCACGCCGTCGCCCAGCTGTTGCTGAACTTCCAGCGTCAGAGCCGAACCTTCCAGCTTCAGAGCATCGTAAATCTTGGGCATCTGGTCGCGTGGGAACTCAACGTCCACCACAGCGCCGATACATTGAACAATCTTGCCTTGCACTTGAGCCATTTTTCGCTCCAATAATGTTGTATGTCGAGCTGCTTACACAGCGGCGGCGCCTGCGACGATTTCCGAAAGTTCTTTCGTGATCGCTGCTTGACGCGTCTTGTTGTAGACCAGCTTCAACTCACCAATGACGCTGCCGGCGTTGTCCGTTGCGGCCTTCATGGCCACCATGCGCGCCGATTGCTCGGACGCCATGTTTTCTGCAACTGCCTGGTAAATCAGCGACTCGACATAGCGCACCAGCAGCTCGTCGATCACGGTTTGTGCGTCCGGCTCATAGATGTATTCCCAGCTATGTTCCGTCTTGTCAGCCTGCATCTGCTCGGACGACAGCGGAAGCAGTTGCTCCACCACCGACTCTTGCTTCATGGTGTTGATGAACTTGGTGTAGCTCAGATACACCGCGTTGATCTTGCCTTCCGCATAGGCGTCCAGCAGCACCTTCACAGGGCCAATCAGCTTGTCCAGATGGGGCGTATCGCCCAGACCTGTCACATGCGAAACCACCTTGGCACCCACCCGGTTGAGGAAACTGAAGCCCTTGTTGCCAATGGCTACGGTTTCCGCAGAGATGCCTGCCGCTTGAAGTTCACGCAGCTTGGTCGTCACCGTGCGCAGCACGTTGGTGTTCATGCCGCCGCACAAACCCTTGTCCGTGGTGACCACGATGACGCCTGCCACTTTCGCATCGTTCACTTGCATGAACGGATGCGTGTACTCAGGGTTGGCCTTGCCGAGGTTGGCTGCAATGTTGCGGATCTTTTCGCTGTAGGGACGAGCTGCACGCATCCGGTCCTGCGCCTTGCGCATTTTGGATGCGGCCACCATCTCCATGGCTTTGGTGATCTTCTTGGTGTTTTCCACCGATTTGATCTTGCCGCGTATTTCCTTGCCTGCTGCCATGATGGCTCCTCGTCCGGATTAAGCGAACGTCTTCTTGAACGCGGCGATGGCAGCGGTCAATTCGGCTTCAGCATCCTTGTCCATGGCCTTGGCCTGTTCCAGCTTGGCCAGCAATGCGGCGTGGCTGGTTTTCAGGAATTGGTGCAGGCCGTGTTCGAAGCTGAGAACCTTCTTGACGTCGATATCGTCCATGAAGCCCTTGTTCACAGCGAACAGCGTTGCGCCCATCAACGAGATGGACAGGGGGCTGTACTGTGCCTGCTTGAGCAACTCGGTCACGCGGGCGCCGCGGTCCAGCTGCTTGCGGGTGGCTTCGTCCAGATCGGAAGCGAACTGCGCAAAAGCAGCCAGTTCACGGTACTGGGCCAAGTCGGTACGGATACCGCCGGACAGGTTCTTCACCAGCTTGGTCTGAGCAGCACCACCCACGCGCGACACCGAGATACCGGCGTTGATGGCGGGACGGATACCGGCGTTGAACAGGCTGGTTTCCAGGAAGATCTGACCGTCAGTGATCGAAATCACGTTGGTAGGCACGAATGCAGACACGTCACCGGCTTGCGTTTCGATGATAGGCAGCGCTGTCAACGAACCGGTCTTGCCCTTGACTTCACCCTTGGTGAAGGCTTCGACGTAATCAGCATTCACGCGGGCTGCGCGTTCCAGCAGACGGCTGTGGAGATAGAACACGTCGCCAGGATAGGCTTCGCGGCCTGGTGGACGACGCAGCAGCAGAGAAACTTGGCGGTAGGCCACAGCTTGCTTGGACAGGTCGTCGTACACGATCAGGGCGTCTTCGCCGCGGTCGCGGAAGTACTCACCCATCGTGCAGCCAGAGTAGGCCGACACGTATTGCATCGCTGCGGATTCAGAAGCGGAAGCAGCCACGACGATGGTGTATTCCATCGCGCCAGCTTGCTCCAGAGCACGCACCACGTTCTTGATCGAGGAAGCCTTTTGGCCGATCGCCACGTAGATACAGGTAACGCCCTGGCCCTTTTGCGAAATGATCGCGTCGATGGCCACAGCGGTCTTGCCGGTCTGACGGTCACCAATGATCAGTTCGCGCTGACCACGGCCCACAGGAACCATGGAGTCGATGGACTTCAGACCGGTTTGCAGAGGCTGGTCCACAGACTTACGTGCGATCACGCCAGGAGCAACCTTCTCGATCACGTCGGTCAGTTTGGCGTTGATGGGGCCCTTGCCGTCGATAGGCTGACCCAGCGCGTTCACCACGCGGCCCACCAGCTCGGGGCCCACGGGCACTTCCAGAATGCGGCCCGTGCACTTGACGGTGTCGCCTTCGGAGATGTGTTCGTACTCACCCAAAATCACGGCGCCGACGGAGTCGCGCTCGAGGTTCAGAGCCAGACCGTAGGAGGCTTGGCCGTCCTTGGTGGCAGGGAACTCCAGCATTTCGCCTTGCATCACGTCCGACAGGCCGTGAACGCGCACGATACCGTCAGACACAGACACCACGGTGCCCTGGTTGCGGATATCGCTGCTGGCGGCCAGCCCTTCGATGCGGCTCTTGATGAGTTCAGAAATTTCTGCGGGATTGAGTTGCATGACTCTTTCCTTCTTTCTTTGTTTCGCTAAGTCCTCGCAGCGCTATTACGCGACGAGGGCCGCTTTCATTTGTTCAAGACGGGCCTTGACCGAAGTGTCCAGCACTTCGTCACCCACCACTACGCGAATGCCACCGATGAGGGACTCGTCCTGCTTCACGGTGAGATTGAGCTTGCGGCCGAAGCGCTTTTCCAGCACTCCACCCACATCTGCCAATGCCGCACTGTCCAGAGGAAATGCGCTGTACACGACAGCATCCGAGGAGCCGCTGCGGCGATTCACGAGGGCACGATACTGAGCAGCCACCTCACCAAGCGTGTTGATACGCCCGTTGTCGATGATGGTGCGCAGGAAGTTTTTGGCCATGTCGGGCAGCGCAGAACGCGCAACGCCCGTAAAAACGGCAAACACTTGGTCTGCCGTTACCTTGGGGTTGTCCGCCAGCTGGCGAAGCTCGGGGGTGGCGGCAATCGCCGCCAGCTCGTCGAGCCAGACAGCCGTGCTGTCCAGATCAACACCCGCGCTGGCAGTGGCAGCCTTGAACAAGGCCTCTGCGTAAGGGCGAGCAATGGTGGCGAGTTCAGCCATGTTGTCCCCTTACAGCTCGGTCTTCAGGCGGTTAAGCAAGTCTGCATGGACACCGGCATTGACTTCCTTGCGGAGAATCTGCTCGGCACCCTTGACAGCCAACGCGGCCACCTGCTCGCGCAGGGCTTCACGTGCTCGCACCGTCTGTTGCTCAGCCTCGGCCTGGGCAGCAGCCACAATCTTGTTGGCTTCTTCCGTAGCGCGGGCTTTGGCTTCTTCGATGATGGCTTGGGCACGGCGGTCGGCGTCCGCAAGACGCGAGGCCGTCTCATTGCTGGCTTGAGCCAATTCCTTCTTCACCAACTGGTCAGCAGCGGCGAGTTCGGTCTTGGCACGTTCGGCAGCAGAGAGGCCATCGGCGATTTTCTGGGCTCGTTCATCCAACGCCTTGGTGATGGGCGGCCACACGAATTTCATCGTGAACCACACCAGCACGAAAAAGACGATGATCTGAAAGAACAGGGTCGCGTTGATACTCACGGCAACACCTTTCTAAGAGATGGCGTTGACGGGAATTACTTTGGAACGCTGGCCAGGAACGTAGCGGCAAAGGGGTTTGCAAAAGCAAACAGCAGAGCGATAGCAACACCGATCAGGAACGCAGCGTCGATCAGACCGGCCAAGATGAACATCTTGGTTTGCAGTTCGTTGATCAGTTCAGGCTGGCGAGCAGAAGACTCCAGGAACTTGCCACCCATCAGAGCGATACCGATCGAAGCGCCGATAGCGCCGAGGCTCACAATCAGACCGCAAGCCAGAGCGACGAAGCCGAGAATGTTTTCCATGATTACTCCTGAGTGAAAAAAGAAAGGTTAAAGAGAAAGGAAACGAAAACGAAACAAAGGGTCAGTGGGCCTCATGTGCCTGGCCGAGGTAAATCAGCGCCAGCATCATGAAAATGAACGCCTGCAAGGTAATCACCAAGATGTGGAAAATTGCCCAGAGCGAACCCGCAATGACGTGCCCCACAGGGAGCAGCACACCAGGAAGCGACATTGCAGCAGCGCCACCCATCAGGGCGATCAGCAGGAACACCAACTCACCAGCGTACATGTTGCCAAACAACCGCATGCCATGCGAAACCGCCTTGGCCACGTATTCAATGATCTGCATGGTCACGTTGATGAGACCCAGGATCACGGCAAAAAGAGGGTTCTTGCTAGAGCCGAACGGCGCGCTCACCAGCTCATGGCCCCAGCCACCGGCGCCCTTGATCTTGACGCTGTAGTACAGGCTCAGCAACAGAATGGAAACGGCCAAGCCCAGCGTGGTGGACAAGTCAGCCGTGGGCACGACACGCAGGTAGGCGTGGTGCGGATCGTGGCCCATCGCAGCATAGATCTTGGTCCAGATGGCGGGCAGCAGATCCACGGGCAGCATGTCCATGGCGTTCATCATGAAAATCCAGACGAACACAGTAAGCGCCATCGGAGCAATGAACTTGCGGCTGTTGGCATTCTTGATGTTGGCCTTGGTCTGGGTGTCCACCATTTCCACCAGGATTTCCACAGCAGCCTGGAAACGACCAGGAACACCGGAAGTGGCCTTGCGCGCACCCAGCCACAAAATGAACAAGCCAATGAAACCAACCACCAGAGCGGTGATCAAAGAATCGATGTTGACCACCGAAAAGTCAACAATGGCTTTTTGCGGAATGTTCTGCAAATGCTGCAAATGGTGAACGATATATTCACTTGCGGTCGGGGCATGCGCTTCTGCGGCCATCGGACTACTCTTCTCTATATCAATCGGTTTTTCGAACACCGGGCCGCACCATCAGCGCAACCCAGTACGTTTTCATTGTGATCACCAACCCCGCCACCAGAGCGAGCCAGTTCAGACCTGGTACCACCCGGGGCGCAGCAGCCAGCAGTGCAATTGTGAGCACGATCTTGGCTGCTTCCCACCCAGCGAATCCCAGCATGACAAGGCCCGGGCGAGGTGCTGATTTCTGGCGCAAAACGCCATACGCAAACAGCGCCGCAGGAACCACTACCGCCAAGGAACCATAGGCAGCCGACCAACCCGCGCGGACATCTTGAGTCCACATCCAGGCGATCAACGCCACCACCACTCCAACCAGCGACTGCCCCAGCACCACCTTCCATGGCGATACCGGCGGATTGCGACGCCGCCACTGCTCAGCCTCTTGCGCTGTCAGGGGCTTGAAATCAGAATCTTCAGCCTCAGTTTCGGTCTCTGGCGCGATTGTTTTCATCGGTGAATGACGTCCGCGTTAAAGACCGCAACTTTTACAAAGCCTCTAATTATAAGTAAAAACCCGTTGGTGCATGCAAAATTCCACATGGCGGGCACAAATGCGGTGCGTTGCCCCTCCCCCTTGTGGTGATGCACCAACGAGAAACCATCGCTTCCAGCGCCTGAAATAAGCAGCGAAACGGGCACCTTGGCGCACAATGCGGCGCTATCGACCAGAGCGCAAAGGCTGAAGCTAAAAGCCTTGCCCGCTACCAAAAACGAAGCACTACTGACCATGACATCTTCCGTGCCCCCTTCTACCAACGGCCAGGATGGCGCCACCCCAGACCATCGCAAAGATTCGCTGATCGAATACCCCTGCTTGTTCCCGGTCAAGGTCATGGGGCTCAAGACGGATGACTTTTTTCTGCAGATGGCAGCGTTGGCGCAGCGCCACGACCCGTTTCTGGACCCTGCCAGCATCGCTCAGCGCGACAGCTCGAGCGGCAAATACATCAGCCTGACGATCACCATCACGGCCACCAGCCGCGAGCATCTGGACAACTTCTACCGCGCGCTCACCTCACACCCTCTGGTGAAGTACGCCCTGTAAGCCATGGCCATCGAGACGCGCATTCTGGGCCGCGTGGACTATGCGGCCACCGTGCAGTCCATGCAGGACTACACCGCCACACGCACGCCAGACAGCCCTGATTTGCTACTTATTTGTGAGCACTCACCGCTTTACACACAAGGCCTGGCAGGCAAAACAGATCATATCCTGAACCCAGGTGATATTCCGGTGATTGCCACCAATCGCGGCGGGCAGGTCACCTTCCACGGGCCGGGGCAGGTGGTGGCCTACCCGCTCATCGACCTGCAACGCGCCGGGTATTACGTCAAAGAGTACGTCTACCGCGTGGAAGAAGCCGTGATCCGCACGCTGGACCATTTCGGCGTCACCGGTCACCGCGTCGCGGGTGCGCCCGGCATCTACGTGCGGCTGGACGATCCCCACAGCCACGCCCTGCTGCCGCAGCGCCCGCAAAAACGCGAAGGCACCGCTGTGCCAGAGCCCGACTTCACCGGCCTGGGCAAGATCGCCGCGTTGGGCATCAAGGTGAGCCGCCACTGCACCTACCACGGCGTGGCGCTCAACGTGGACATGGAGCTGGAGCCCTACCGCCGGATCAACCCTTGCGGTTACGCAGGTTTGCAAACCGTGGACCTTTCTACAATCGGGGTCTCGACCACCTGGGAAGAAGCCGCGCAGGTGCTGGGCCAACAGCTCAGCATCCGTCTGGCACCCTGATTCCCCCCACGCCGCCCCACACGCCATGAGCACTCCTGAAGTCGTCCGCGAAGCGCAATCCACCGAAGCCTACAACCCCTTGGCCAAACAGAAGGCTGCGGCCAAGCTGTCGCGCATTCCGATCAAGGTCGAACAAGGCGAAGTGCTGAAGAAACCCGACTGGATTCGCGTGAAGGCGGGCAGCCCCACCACGCGCTTCTACGAGATCAAGGAAATCCTGCGCGAACACAAGCTGCACACGGTGTGCGAAGAAGCCTCCTGCCCCAACATTGGCGAATGCTTTGGCAAGGGCACGGCCACCTTCATGATCATGGGTGACAAGTGCACGCGCCGCTGCCCGTTCTGCGACGTGGGCCATGGCCGCCCCGATCCGCTGGACAAGGACGAGCCGCTGAACCTGGCACGCACCATTGCCGCGCTCAAGCTCAAGTATGTGGTGATCACCAGCGTGGACCGCGACGACCTGCGCGATGGCGGCAGCAGCCACTTTGTGGAGTGCATCCAGCGCATTCGCGAACTCTCGCCCAGCACGCAGATCGAGATCCTCACGCCCGACTTCCGCGGCCGCGATGACCGCGCCCTTGAAATCCTCAAGGCCGCGCCGCCCGACGTGATGAACCACAACCTGGAGACCGCGCCGCGCCTGTACAAGGAAGCGCGCCCCGGCTCCGACTACCAGTTCAGCCTGAACCTGCTCAAGAAGTTCAAGGAACTTCACCCCAACGTGCCCACCAAGAGCGGCATCATGGTGGGCCTGGGCGAGACGGACGAAGAGATCCTGCAGGTGATGCGCGACATGCGCGCACACAACATCGACATGCTGACGATTGGCCAGTACCTCGCCCCCAGCAACAGCCACCTGCCCGTGCGCCGCTACGTACACCCCGACACCTTCAAGATGTTCGAGGAAGAGGCCTACAAGATGGGCTTCAGCCACGCCGCCGTGGGCGCCATGGTGCGCAGCAGCTACCACGCCGACCAGCAGGCCCACGCCGCTGGCGTGTAAGCCCGGCCGCAGCACGACCCAACCGCCATGCAACCCGCCGCCGCAGATGCCCTGTCACTGCGGCGCTACGGGCCTTCGCCCGGCAGCCACAGCCACGATCACTTCCAGGTGCTCTTCGGCCTGGAGGGCGCACTGGAGCTGGAGATTGAAGGCCGAGGGCAGCGCGTAGCCCAGGGCGAAGGCTGCGTGATCGGGCCCGGTGCGCGACACGACTTTGAAGCCCAACGAGGCAGCTTGTGCCTAGTGCTGGACAGCACCCAACCCGGCTGGGCGCAGTGCCTGCAGCGCGCAGCTACTCCACCCTCTCACACACATCCGCTCGCGCAATACCTGGCCCATGCACTGCAGCTGCGGCGCCCCCTGGCGCAGGCCCATGGACCGGCGCTGCTGTTGGAGGCCTGGCTGGCAGGTGGCTCCGGCACACCACCTTCGCCCGCGCACAGCCTGCCCACTGGCGCGCCCTCCGCTTCTGGCAACTCCCGCCGGCGTGCCATTGACTGGCAGCGGCTGCAGCAATGGGCAGCGCGCGAATGGCACCAGGAAATCACCGTGGCCGACCTGGCCCGGCGTGTGCACCTCAGCCCCAGCCAGTTCACCGCGCGCTGCCGCGATGAGCTGGGCCTGGGCGCCATCGAGTGGCTGCGCCAACAGCGCCTGGCCCACGCGCGGCTGCTGCGGGCCAGCGGTATGCCGGTGGCAGCGGTGGCAAGCGCCACGGGATACCGGTCCCCTTCGGCATTGACGGCCGCCTTGCGCCGCGACGCGCTGGCCGAGCAGGCACCAAAAGCCAAATGACCCCGAAGCACGGCTGAGCGCGCCCGCCACGGCCGCCGCAACCATCGCAGCGCGACGATATTCCGGTGCTGCACGACGATGGAGTGCCATGCAAAGCGCATACAGTCAGCGCATGTCTTCTTCTCCCTTGCAAGCCAATCTCTACGCCCTGGGCGCCATTGCCCTGTGGGCCTCTCTCGCCTCGCTGGGCGTGTCGCTCACGCACATTCCGCCCTTCTTGCTCACCGGCATCACGCTCATCATCGGCAGCGTGCCGGCCTGGCCCTTTGTGCTGCGCGATCCGTCGCAGTGGCGCATTCCCATGCGCACGCTGGCACTGGGCGTTTATGGCCTGTTTGCGTACCACTTCCTGCTGTTCATCGCGCTGCGGCATGCGCCGCCGGTGGAGGCCAACCTCGTCAACTACCTGTGGCCCCTGTTCATCGTGGTGCTGGCCCCGGTGGTGTTGCCCGGCGTGGCGCTGCGGGTGCCGCATGTCGTAGCGGCCCTGCTGGGGTTTGGCGGCGCGGCGATTGCCATCGTGGGCGGCCGTGAACTGAGTGGCACCCTGGCCTGGGGCTACATTCCCGCAGCAGCGGCGGCGTTCATCTGGGCCACCTATTCGCTGATGACCAAGCGCGTCAAAGCCTTCCCCACCACGGCGATTGGCTTGTTCGGACTGGTTTCTGGCGCCTTGTCGCTGCTATGCCATGTACTACTGGAGCCCAGCGTGGCGCTGCAGGTGCGCGACTGGGGCCTGCTGGCCGTGCTGGGCCTGGGCCCGCTGGGCGGCGCGTTTTACCTGTGGGACAAGGCCTTGAAGCTGGGCGATGCGCGGCACATCGGCATCCTGAGCTACATCACACCGCTGGCGTCCACCGCGCTGCTGATCGTGGTCAGTGGCCGCAGCTTCAGCTGGAGCATTGGCCTGGCCACGGCCATGATCATCAGCGCTGCGGTGATGGGCATGCGGGCGCGCTAGCGCGGTTCACTATGAACCAAAAGTGGCTCTAGCGCTTTCAAATCAAGCGCAAGCAGCTATTAAAAATATAGCAGTTCAAGTGCTTTGGGCGTCGCCAGCCATCACGCGGCTGGCACTTCGCCCTGCAGCACTTGCTGCGCCCAAGGGGCCAGCTTGCGGGTGTCGGCCCGCAACACCTCTTGCTTCACGGCCAAAATCTGCGCGGGGTGCATGGAGAAGCTGCGCAGCCCAAGGCCCAGCAGCAGGCGCGTCATGCTTACATCACCTGCCGTTTCGCCACACACCGACACCACCTTGCCCTGCGCGTGGCCTTCGGCAATCACGTCGGCCACCAGCCGCAGCACAGCGGGATGCAGCGGGTCGTACAGGTGGGCCACGGACTCGTCAGCACGGTCAATTGCCAGCGTGTACTGGATCAGATCGTTGGTGCCGATGGACAGGAAGTCGAAATACTTGAAGAAGGTGCGCACCATGAGCGCTGCGGCGGGGATTTCGATCATCGCCCCCAGTTGCACAGGGCCGTAGGCCACGCCACGCGCATCCAGCTCGGCTCGGGCCAAGTCCACCTGGGCCAGCGTCTGGGTGATTTCCGACACATGCGCCAGCATGGGAAACAGCAGCTCAACCTTGCCATGCGCCGCCGCGCGCAGCACCGCACGCAGCTGGGTGCGGAACATGGCCGGGTCGGCCAGGCTCCAGCGGATGGCGCGCAGCCCCAGAGCAGGGTTCAGGTAGCTGTCCTTGTGGCCCTTGTCCAGCGGCTTGTCCGCGCCCACGTCGATGGTGCGGATGGTGACGGGCAGGCCCTGCATGCCATCCAGCGCCTGGCGGTAGGCTTGGTACTGGGCTTCCTCGCCCGGCAGGTTGCCAGTTTTGCCCATGAAAAGAAATTCACTGCGGAACAGGCCCACGCCCACCGCACCAGCCTTCACCGCGGCGGGGGCATCGTCGGGTTGCTCGATGTTGGCCAGCAGTTCGATCTTCTGGCCGTCGATGGTGACGGCCGGGGTGTGGCGCAGGCGGGCCAGGCGCTCACGCTCCAGTTCGCCTTGACGCTGGCGAAAACCATACTCGGCCAGGATGATGGGCGAAGGGTCCACGATCATCACGCCGGCATCGCCGTCGATGATGACCCAGTCGTCCTGCCGCACCAGCTGGCTGGCTGCGCGTGCGCCCACCACGGCCGGAATGTCCATGCTGCGCGCCACGATGGCGGTGTGCGAGGTCTTGCCACCCACATCCGTCACAAAGCCGGCAAATACGCTTTGCTTGAACTGCAGCATGTCGGCGGGCGACAGGTCGTGCGCCACCAGCACCAGGGGCACGTCCACCGTGTCGTCCAGCAGCAGGTCTTGCTGCGTCTTGCGCCGCTGGCTCACGGGGGGCGCCACAGGGCTGGCCACGCCCTTCATGTAGCGCAGGATGCGCTCGACCACCTGCTCCAGGTCGGCCTTGCGTTCGCGCAGGTACTCGTCCTCCATCTCGTCGAACTGGCGCGCAATCACCTCCAGCTGGGTGGTCAGCGCCCATTCGCCGTTGTACAGGCGCTCGGTAATCCAGTGCTTGACGCCCTCTTCCAGGGCCTCGTCCTGCAGCAGCATCAGGTGCACATCCAGCAGCGCGCCCAACTCGTGCGGGGCGTCGGCAGGCATGTCGGCCTGCAGGCGCTGCAGCTCGTCCACCACCGTGTTGCGGCCCTGGCGCACGCGTTCGATCTCGGCAGCCACCTGCTCGGGCTGGATGAAGTAATGCGCCACATCCACCCGGCTGGACGCCACCAGCACGGCGCGGCCAATGGCAATGCCCCGGGCAACGGCCAAGCCATGGATGGAAAAAGTCATTCAGAGGTCTCCTGTGTGCGGCCCACCCTGCGGCGCTGGCGGGCCTGGGCGGGGGTCACTCCCCCTCGCCAAACTTGTCGGCAATCAGCGCCAGCAGCGCGTCCATGGCTTCCTGCTCGCGCTCGCCACTGGTCTCCACTTCCACTTCGGTGCCCATGCCGGCGGCCAGCATCATCACGCCCATGATGCTTTTGGCGTTGATGCGGCGGTCGCCACGGCTCATGAACACGTCACAAGGGAAACTGCCCGCCAGCTTGGTGAGCTTGGCGGAGGCGCGGGCATGCAGGCCCAGCTTATTGCTGATGGTCGTACGGGTCTTGATCATGGATAGGGCGTCGGATCTGGTTTTGTGGTGCGGCGATGGCCACCTGCATGACCCCCTGGGTGCCACCCACGACAGCGCGGGAGACGAGGGAATCCAGGGTTTCGGCACGGTAGCTGACCGCGCGCAGCAACATGGGAAGGTTGACCCCGGTGACCAGGCGGGAGTTCACGCCGTCCACCAGGCGCTGGGCCACGTTGCAGGGCGTGGCACCAAACACGTCGGTCAGCACCAGGGTGGACTCGGTGGCCAGGCCTGCAAGCAAGGCGCGCGCATTCGCCAGCGTCTGTTCTGGCGGTTCATGGGGCGGCACGTCCAGTGCGGCTACGGCGTCGCCACAGTCGGCAAACACATGCAGCGCGCACTCGCGCAGCGCATGGGCCAGGGGGGCGTGGGCAATGAGAAGGATGCTGGTGCTCATGGGTGGGCGGTTTGCCAAGCATTATGGCGCGCGGCTGCTGTACGCCCCAGGTGAAAAGCGCCCCGTTGCACGCTGAGCCAGCCACCCAGGTCAACCGCCAGGGCCGTTGGCAGGTTCAACGCAGTTCCAGCCCGGCGAAAAAAGTGTCTGCCACGGCGGGCCGCGCTTTGTCGGCAAACACCACCGCGTGGTACACGCGCACCTCGCTGCCCAGCGCGCGCGCAAACCACGCCGCATGGGCGGTGACGGGAGTGCCATCGGGCCGCTGGCCCTGCACCGTGGTGCGCACGGCCTGGGGCAACGCCATAGCGCCTGCGGGCACAAAGGGCTGCATCTGCGCAGGCGCAGCAGCGCCGGAAGCGGGCGCGTTGGCGGCAGGCACCGCCACGCCAATGCGCGCCAGCGTGGCGGCACGCCAATGCTCCAGTGCCACCCCGGCGCGCGCAGGGTCGGTCAGCGTGGCGTACGACACGGCAAACGTCGCGCCATCGGCATCACAGCTCAGCAGCGAGAGTGCCAGCGGCGCGCCCGCCAGTTCGACGGTGCGCACAGCGTTGTCGGGCTTGCAGGGCAGCATGACCTGCAGGGCCGCCTCGGGCACCGCCACACTGCGCCAATTCAGCGCCGGGCTGCAAGCGGCCAGGGCCACGGCCAGCGCTGCGCTGGCAACAACCATCCATCGTGTTTTCATGCAGCCATTATCGGCAGCAGCCCGGGGGCCAGGCTGAACTTTCTGCCCCCGACACGACTCCACCCATTCGCTGGATGTTGACCTCATGGGGTGGGTGGACTCACCAACATCACGGACAATCGACAGCATTCCCTGGGGCGCGACACGCACACCCCAGCACTGAACGCCGGGGCCCCTGCGCAGGAGCCGCCGGCCTTTGTGAACAAGAGGACATCATGGGTATGAAGCATTGGTTGGCCGGCGTGGCCGTTGCGGCGTTTGCGGCAGTGGGCGCCTACGTGTACCTGGACACCGGCCGCACCGCCGCGCCCGAGAGCACCTTTGTGCTGCTCGACGGCTCCAGCCAGACCACGGCCGACCTGCGCGGCAAGGTCACGCTGGTGAACTTCTGGGCTACCAGCTGCACCACCTGCGTGGCAGAGATGCCCGAAATCATCGCAACCCACCAGAAGTTCAACAGCCGCGGGTTTGACACCATTGCGGTCGCCATGAGCTACGACCCGCCCAGTTACGTGGTGAACTTTGCCGAAACGCGCAAGCTGCCCTTCAAGGTCGCTATTGACAACACCGGCGCGGTGGCCAAGGCCTGGGGCGATGTGCGCCTGACGCCTACCACCTACATCGTCAACAAGCGCGGCGAGATCGTGAAAAGCTACGTGGGCGCCCCGGACTTCCCCGCCCTGCACCAGCTGATTGAAAAGCTGCTGGCTGAAAGCTGATAGCCCAGCACTTCCCCGCACCAAAAAGCAAAAGGCCCATTTCATACGAAATGGGCCTTTTGCGCCTTCTGGGCAAGCGCCAGCAGCTATCTTTTCAATAGCACCAACGAGCCACCAGCCAATTACTTGGAGCGGAACGCGTCGTGGCACGCCTTGCAGGTGCCTGCAGTCGCGCCGAACGAGGCCTTCAGATTGTCGAGGTTGCCGGTCTTGGCGGCGGCGGCGAGCTTGGTGGCTTCGGCCTGCAGCTTGTCAGCATGCTCCTTGTACTTGGCTTGCTCAGACCAGATCGCAGGCAATGCCTTGGTGGGCGCGCCCTTGTCGGTGCCCGCACCAAAGGCTTCCCATGGCAGCTTGGACATCACCGCCACGATGTCAGCGCTTTCCTGCGCAGCCTTGGCATCGAACGGTGCCTTGCCGTTGGCCATGGCACCGATGCGGCTGAAGTGCTGGCCCATCACGAAGAACGCGCTTTGGCGGTATTTGATGGCGTCTTCGGCTTTGGCGAACTGGGCAGAGGCCGGGGCCGACAAAACGGCTGCGGCGGCGGTAACGATGAACGCGGCAAGTTTTTTCATGGTGGGACTTCCTTGGTTGTTGTGGGCGGGAGGCCGTGGCCGTCCCGTGCGCAGTATGCCTGCTGCGGTTGACATTTGCAGGGCCCGCCACAGTGCCTGAGCGGCAGCCTCGGCGCCCCGGCTTCGCGCTAGCCCCGTAGTCACCGTCCTGCCGCACAATCGGGCTTCTCAACCCGGCCACGGAGTCTTCATGCCCACCCACACCATTCGCATCTGGGACCTGCCCACCCGTCTGTTCCACTGGCTGCTGGCCGCCAGCGTGGTGGCATTGGTGGTGACTGCCAAGGTGGGCGGCAACGCCATGGTGTGGCACTTCCGGCTGGGGTATGTGGTGCTGGCGCTGCTGGCGTTCCGCCTGGTGTGGGGCCTGGTGGGCGGGCGCTGGTCGCGCTTTGCCTGCTTTGTGCCCACGCCCGGCCGCCTGTGGCGCTACCTGCGAGGCAGCAGTGCCGAGGCCGATAGCGCAGGCCACTCGCCACTGGGGGCGCTGTCGGTGCTGGCACTGCTGGGGGTGCTGATAGCGCAGGTGGTCAGCGGGCTGCTCAGCGACGACGAAATTGCCTTTTCCGGGCCGCTCACCCGCTTCGTGTCGGGCGAATGGGTGGGCCGTGCCACCTGGTTCCATGCCGACGTGGGGCAATATCTCGTGATCGGCCTGGTGGTGCTGCACCTGCTGGCCATCGCCTACTACACGCTGGTGCGCCGCAAAATCCTGGTGCGCCCCATGCTGCATGGCGACAAAGACTTGTCCACTAGCGTGCCTGCATCGCGCGACAACGCACTCACCCGCGTGGCTGCTGCACTGGTGCTGGCGGCCTGCGCAGCGCTGGCGTGGTGGGTGGCGGGGCTGGGCGCGGTGTGAAGCGGCACCGTTCGACTGGTGGCACCCGGGGTTCTGGCCAGAAGCAGGGCGAGGGGATCAGCATCGCCTTTGCACGCCCACCTGCTATCGCAAAACCTTGCAACGTTTCCTGGCGCGCCCGAAGCTGCATCCTCATCGCGGCAGATGAAAATTGATCAAAAGTGGCTCTAGCGCTCATATGGAAAGCGCTAGCAGCTATGCTTTTAAGAGCATTTACTCACCGGTCTTCGACAGCCCGGAGAGCTTCGCTAAACTGCAGTTTTTCCCTGCCCGCTTCGTACCTTGGAAAAGCCCGCCGTTCTCCTGCGCCAGCCCAGCACGCCCCGCGACATGGAGCTGGTGCGCGACATCTTTCGCGAATACGCCCAAAGCCTTGCCATCGACCTGTGTTTTCAAGGCTTTGACGAAGAGCTGGCCGCCCTGCCCGGCGACTATGCCCCACCACGCGGCGCACTGCTGCTGGCCGAGGTGGAAGGCGCGATTGCCGGCTGCTGTGCGCTGCGCCCCCTGGACACGTCCGACTACCCCAACGCCGCAGAGATGAAGCGCCTGTACGTGCGCAAGGCCTTCCGGGGCTTTGGTCTGGGGCGCGAACTGGCCGAGGCCATGCTCGACTGCGCCCGCCAGGCCGGCTACGCCTGCGTGCTGCTGGACACACTGGACGACATGGAATCCGCCCGCGCGCTGTATGCCGACCTGGGGTTTGAGGAAATCCCCCCCTATTACCAAAGCCCCATTGCAGGCGCGCACTACCTCAAAGTGGAAATCGACTGAGGTGGTGGAGTTGGGTTGATCTACCAATCGAGATCACACCGCCGATCCGCTCAAAGGCACAGCCAGTGCCATGGCGCCCACGCTGGTCTGGGGCTTGGGAAAGAAGTCTGGCTTGGCAAGCTCTGTGGCACAGCACATGATCGTGCGGACTTCATCAAGAAACAATCCCATGCGTGTGCCAGCACGCCACCACTTGGGGTTGATGGCTGCGGCTTGCGCAGCCCGGCGTGTCAGGCACCCAACTTGCACCACTATTCGACTGGCCAAATGAGCATGAAAGGCAGTTGCAGCAAGCGCAGACAGCTCTGTTTTTCATAGCATATTAGGCGAGCATTCATGCGCCCCGGCAGCCGCCCATAAAAAAAGGTGGCCTGAGCCACCTTTTTCCTCTCCAGCGCCCCACGCATCGTGAGGCGCCTTTGCTCAACGCTCAAGCCTTGGCTTGGGCCAGCAAGGTAGCAGCGTCGCTCACCTCGAACTTGCCGGGCGCTTCGACGTTCAGCGTCACCACTTTGCCGTCGCGCACCAGCATCGAATAGCGGTTGCTGCGCAGGCCCAGGCCCTTGCCAGTCAGATCCAGGGTCAGGCCCGTCGCCTTGGCAAATGCTGCATCGCCGTCGGCGAGCATGCGCACCTTGCCTTCGGTCTTCTGGTCACGCGCCCAGGCACCCATCACGAAGGCGTCGTTCACGCTGACACACCAGATTTCATCCACGCCCGCAGCCTTGAACTCGGCGGCCTTCTCCAGATAGCCGGGGACATGCTTGGCCGAGCAGGTCGGCGTAAACGCTCCAGGGAGAGCAAACAGGGCAATGGTCTTGCCAGCAGTGGCTTTGTCTACCGGCACGGGGTTCGGGCCAATGCTGCAGCCTTCGCCTTCGACTTCCGAATACTCCATCAGCGTGGTTGCGGGCAGGCTGTCACCAATCTTGATCATTGCATCTTCTCCTTGAGCGAATCGCCGGGGCATCGAAAGCGGCCCCACAAAGCAAAACGGCCCACATTGTGGGCCGTTTTGAAAGGGCTTAGCTGCCTCAAGCCATTAAGGCTTAAACCAGGCTGGCCTTTTGCACCAAGCGGGTAGCAACCCAGTTCTTGGTCTTGGACAGAGGACGGCTTTCGGTAATTTCGATCACGTCGCCCAGCTTGTACTCGCCATTTTCATCATGGGCGTGGTACTTGCTCGACTTCGCAACGATCTTGCCGTAGAGCTCGTGCTTCACACGACGCTCGACCAGCACAGTCACAGTCTTTTGACGCTTGTCGCTGACCACCTTGCCAATCAAGGTGCGCTTGAGGGATTTTTTAGCTTCCGTCATGTCGGCTCCTTACTTGGCGGCTTGCTTTTCAGCAAGAATGGTCTTTGCACGGGCGATGGCGCGGCGAGTGGTACGCAGCGTGTTGGTGTTAGCCAACTGCTGGGTAGCCTTTTGCATACGCAGACCGAAATGGGCCTTTTGCAAGGACTTGATTTCGGCTTCGATACCGGCAACGTCTTTTTGGCGCAGTTCAGTAGTCTTCATTGCTTGTTCTCCTGAATTACGAGCCAATGTGACGGCTGACGAACGTGGTGCGCAGCGGCAGCTTGGCAGCAGCCAGGCGGAACGCTTCGCGGGCCAGTTCTTCAGGCACACCAACGATTTCGAACACGATCTTGCCGGGCTGGATTTCGGCCACGTAGTACTCGGGGTTGCCCTTACCGTTACCCATACGCACTTCTGCGGGCTTGGTAGAGATTGGCTTGTCCGGGAACACGCGGATCCAGATACGGCCGCCACGCTTGACGTGACGAGAAATCGCACGGCGTGCAGCTTCGATCTGGCGGGCCGTCAGACGGCCACGATCGGTGCACTTCAGACCGAAATCACCGAACGCAACCGAGGCACCTCGTGTTGCGACGCCGGTGTTACGGCCTTTTTGCTCCTTGCGGTATTTGCGGCGAGCAGGTTGCAGCATCTTTATTCTCCTTTGCCGTCCGCTGCTGTAGCGGGCGCGTCAGTCTTGCGAACGCGCTTAACGGCGGTTGCATCAGCGCCACCGGCACCGGCGGGCTTGTCGCTACCGTCAGCGGGAGCCACATTGGCGCCTACTGGACGACGGGGACCACGGCCTGCACCGGCACGGTCGCCACCTGGGCGGCCATCACGGCGTGGGCCACGTGGGCGACGCTCTTCTTCCGGACGTGGAGTTTCCACGGCTGGCAGATCGTTGCGGCCCAGAGTGTCACCCTTGTAGACCCAGACCTTGACGCCGATCACACCGTAGGTGGTCTTGGCTTCAGAGGTGCCGTAGTCGATGTCAGCGCGCAGGGTGTGCAGTGGCACACGGCCTTCGCGGTACCACTCGGTACGAGCGATTTCGATACCGTTCAGACGACCGGACGACATGATCTTGATGCCTTGGGCACCCAGACGCATGGCGTTTTGCATGGCGCGCTTCATGGCACGGCGGAACATGATCCGCTTTTCGAGCTGCTGGGTGATGCTGTCGGCGATCAGCTTGGCATCGATTTCAGGCTTGCGCACTTCTTCGATGTTCACTGCGACGGGCACGCCCAGACGCGACGCGAGTTCCTTCTTCAGGTTCTCGATGTCTTCGCCCTTCTTGCCGATCACCACACCAGGACGTGCCGAGTAAATGGTGATGCGGGCGTTCTTGGCAGGACGCTCGATCAGGATGCGCGAGACGGCCGCGTTCTTCAGCTTGGCCTTCAGGTACTCACGCACCTTGATGTCTTCAGCCAGCATGCCGGCGAAGTCACGGTTGCTTGCGTACCAGCGGCTGGCCCAGTTACGGCTAACCGCAAGGCGGAAGCCGGTAGGATGGATTTTCTGTCCCATAGTCTTCCTTGGCCTCAGTTACCAACCGTCACGTACACATGGCACGTGGGCTTGCTGATGCGATTGCCGCGGCCTTTGGCGCGCGCGGTGAAGCGCTTGAGCGTGGTGCCTTGTTCGACGTAGATGGTCTTGACCTTCAATTCGTCGATGTCAGCGCCATCGTTGTGTTCTGCATTGGCGATTGCCGACTCCAGAACCTTCTTGACGATTCCCGCAGCTTTTTTCTGCGTGAAGTTCAGGATGTTCAGAGCCTGGTCCACTTTTTTGCCGCGGATCAGGTCCGCAACCAGACGGCCCTTGTCGACCGACAGACGGACGCCCCGGAGGACTGCACGTGTTTCAGACATGGTCGTTCCTTACTTCTTCGCTTTTTTGTCAGCGGGGTGACCCTTGAAGGTGCGCGTCAGGGCGAATTCGCCCAGCTTGTGGCCCACCATCTGGTCGGTGACGTAGACAGGCACGTGCTGCTTGCCGTTGTGCACGGCAATGGTCAGACCGATGAACTCGGGCAGAACCATGGAGCGACGCGACCAGGTCTTCACTGGCTTCTTATCCTTGGTGGCGACGGCCTTTTCGACCTTGGCCAGCAAGTGATGGTCAACAAATGGACCCTTTTTGAGAGAGCGAGTCATCTGTTACCCCTTACTTCTTGCGACGCGACACAATCATGACTTGTGTGCGCTTGTTGTTACGGGTGCGATAACCCTTGGTCAGATTGCCCCAAGGATCGACTGCATGGCGGCCTTCGCCGGTGCGGCCTTCGCCACCACCGTGAGGGTGATCCACAGGGTTCATGGCCACGCCACGAACCGTAGGACGAATACCCATCCAGCGCTTCACACCGGCCTTGCCCAGTTGGCGCAGGCTGTGTTCTTCGTTGGCTACTTCGCCAATGGTGGCGCGGCATTCGATGTGGATCTTGCGCACTTCGCCGGAACGCATACGCACTTGGGCGTAGATGCCTTCACGGGCCAGCAGCGTAGCCGAAGCACCTGCCGAGCGAGCGATCTGAGCACCAGCACCGGGCTTGAGCTCGATGCAGTGGATGGTCGAACCCACAGGGATGTTGCGGATAGGCAGCGTGTTGCCTGCGCGGATCGGGGCTTCCGAACCAGAGTGCAGGGTTGCGCCGACTTCCAGGCCACGGGGAGCGATGATGTAACGACGCTCGCCGTCGGCGTAGCACACCAGAGCGATGTGGGCCGTACGGTTTGGATCGTATTCAATGCGCTCAACCTTGGCGGCGATGCCGTCCTTGTTGCGCTTGAAGTCCACGACGCGGTAGTGGTGCTTGTGACCACCGCCCTTGTGGCGTGTCGTGATGTGACCGTTGTTGTTGCGGCCAGCCTTCTGGAACTGAGGCTCCAGCAGAGGCGCGTAAGCTTCACCCTTGTACAGGTGGTCACGGGTAACCTTCACCACAGCACGTTGGCCGGGCGAGGTAGGTTTCATCTTGATAACGGCCATGATTACGCAGCCTCCCCGGACAGGTTCAGCTCTTGACCTTCCTTCAGCCGAACGTAAGCCTTGCGCACGTTGTCGCGACGGCCCACAGTCTTGCCAAAGCGCTTGGTCTTGCCCTTGGTGTTCACCACGGAAACGCCCTTCACCTCGACCTTGAACAGCAGTTCAACAGCTGCCTTGATCTCAGGCTTGGTAGCGTTCTGCAGCACCTTGAATGTCACAGCGTTGGACTTTTCAGCAACCATGGTGGCCTTTTCGGACACGATGGGAGCGACCAACACTTGCATCAGACGACCTTCGTCAAACTTGAGTGTGCTCATGCGAACATCTCCTTGAGTTTGTCGATTGCACCCTTGGTGACGAGCACTTTCTTGAAACGCACCAGCGACACGGGGTCTGCATAACGCGGCTCAACGACGAGCACGTTCACCAGATTGCGCGAGGCCAGGTACAGGTTTTCGTCCACTTCATCGGCAATCACCATCACCGATTGCAGGTTCATCGCTTTGAACTTGTCGGCCAGGACCTTGGTCTTGGGGGAATCAAGCTTCAGCGAATCGACCACCGCCAGACGGCCTTCACGGGCCAGCTGCGACAAAATCGCAGACATGCCAGCGCGGTACATCTTCTTGTTGATCTTCTGTGTGAAGTTTTCGTCAGGCATGTTCGGGAAAATCCGACCACCCCCGCGCCACAGAGGCGAGGAAGTCATACCAGCACGTGCGTTACCCGTACCCTTTTGCTTGAAAGGCTTCTTGGTAGAGTGACGAACTTGTTCGCGGTCTTTCTGAGCGCGAGTGCCTTGACGGGCGTTGGCCTGGTAGGCCACCACGATCTGGTGCACCAGATCTTCGTTGTATTCACGACCGAACACGGTTTCTGGTGCTTCGAACTTCGAAGCAGCCTGACCTTGGTCATTCAGGAGTTCGAGCTGCATTAGTTCGCTCCTTTGGCAGGTTTGGCCTTGACAGCGGGACGCACAGTCACGAACCCACCCTTGGAACCAGGAATAGCGCCCTTGATCAAGAGCAGTTGACGCGCTTCGTCGATGCGAATGACATCGAGGTTTTGCGTGGTCTTGGTGACATCACCGAGGTGACCTGTCATGCGCTTGCCAGGGAACACGCGACCTGGGTCTTGTGCCATACCGATCGAGCCTGGCACGTTGTGCGAACGGCTGTTACCGTGCGACGCACGTTGCGAAGCCATGTTGTGGCGCTTGATGGTACCGGCGTAGCCTTTACCAATCGAAGTGCCTTGCACGTCGACCTTTTGGCCCACGGCAAACACGTCCGCCACGGGCACAGCAGCACCTGCGGCGTACTTGCCAGCAGTTTCAGCAGTCACGCGGAATTCTTGGATGATTTCACCGGCTTCCACACCTGCCTTGGCAAGGTGGCCGGCTTCTGGCTTGGTCACACGCGAAGCTTTGCGCGAACCGAACGTGACCTGCAGGGCCACGTAGCCATCGTTCTCTTGGGTTTTGACCTGGGTAACGCGGTTGTTAGAAACATCCACCACTGTGACAGGCACTGCGTCCCCATCATCAGTGAACAGACGCATCATGCCCACCTTGCGACCCAGCAACCCCAGGGAGTTGCTCAGACTCATTTGTTTCTCCAAAACTCTCACCGCTGTGACTTCAATTGGCCTCAGCGTTTGCGCGCCAGCGCGTGAAAGAAGGTTAATAAAACCTCGCCCCTCTGCATGCGCAAAGAAGGCGAAGCCCTAAAGTATAACGCGGACTGCTTTTTCAAGCAAGTCCGCGTTACAAACCATCAGGCGAGCCCTGGCGAGCCCACCTTCAGGGGATTACTGCAGCTTGATTTCGACGTCGACGCCGGCAGGCAAATCGAGCTTCATCAGGGCATCCACAGTCTTGTCTGTGGGGTCCACGATGTCCATCAGACGCTGGTGCGTACGGATTTCGAGCTGGTCGCGGCTGCTCTTGTTGACGTGAGGCGAACGCAGAATGTCGAAACGCTTCATGCGTGTTGGCAGGGGCACGGGGCCCTTGACAATGGCGCCGGTGCGCTTGGCAGTGTCAACGATCTCGGCAGCGGACTGGTCAATCAGCTTGTAATCGAACGCCTTCAGGCGGATGCGGATTTTTTGCTTGGACATGGTGTCTCCTTGATTTGCTTAAAAATTAAGCAATGATCTTGGCAACCACGCCAGCGCCCACGGTACGGCCGCCTTCGCGGATAGCGAAGCGCAGACCTTCTTCCATGGCGATGGGGTTGATCAGCTTCACAGTGATCGACACGTTGTCACCAGGCATCACCATTTCCTTGTCGGCTGGCAGCTCGATGGCGCCAGTCACGTCAGTCGTACGGAAGTAGAACTGAGGACGGTAGTTGTTGAAGAAGGGAGTGTGGCGGCCGCCTTCGTCCTTGCTCAACACATACACTTCAGCGGTGAAGTGGGTGTGGGGCTTGATCGAGCCGGGCTTGCACAGCACTTGGCCGCGTTCCACGTCTTCGCGCTTGGTGCCGCGCAGCAGCAGGCCCACGTTGTCGCCAGCTTGACCTTGGTCCAGCAGCTTGCGGAACATTTCCACGCCAGTGCAGGTGGTCTTTTGCGTTTCGCGGATACCCACGATTTCGATTTCTTCGCCGACCTTGATGATGCCGCGCTCAACGCGACCGGTCACCACGGTACCGCGACCGGAGATGGAGAACACGTCTTCCACGGGCATCAGGAAAGCGCCGTCCACTGCACGCTCAGGCGTGGGGATGTACGTGTCCAGAGCTTCGGCCAGCTTGTCGATGGCTTGTTCGCCCAGAGGACCCTTGTCGCCTTCCAGAGCCAGCTTGGCGGAGCCGCGCACGATGGGGGTGTCGTCGCCTGGGAAGTCATACTTGTCCAGGAGTTCGCGCACTTCCATTTCGACGAGTTCGAGCAGCTCTTCGTCGTCCACCATGTCGCACTTGTTCAGGAACACGATGATGTAGGGCACGCCCACTTGGCGAGCCAGCAGGATGTGTTCACGGGTCTGGGGCATTGGGCCGTCAGCGGCGGAGCACACCAGGATGGCGCCGTCCATTTGAGCGGCGCCAGTGATCATGTTCTTCACATAGTCAGCGTGGCCGGGGCAGTCCACGTGAGCGTAGTGGCGGTTAGCGGTTTCGTATTCAACGTGGGCAGTGTTGATGGTAATGCCGCGTGCCTTTTCTTCGGGCGCTGCGTCGATTTCATCGTACTTCTTGGCTTCGCCGCCGAACTTGGCAGACAGCACGGTTGCGATAGCAGCCGTCAGGGTCGTCTTGCCATGGTCCACGTGACCGATCGTGCCCACGTTGACGTGGGGCTTGGTGCGTTCAAACTTACCTTTTGCCATTTTTTTCTCCAAAGAGCTATGCCGGTGCCGGGTTTAACGTCTGCATGCGGTTGCTGATTCGACCCGCACCGGCCACAGGGCGGCACCGCATCGCAGACATACTATGAATTTGATAGCTGCTAGCGCTTGCAGCACAAGCGCTAGCAGCCAGTTTGGCTGTTAGACCAAAGACGCCATTACTTGGCGCGGGAAGCCATGATGGCTTCCGACACATTGCGAGGAGCTTCAGAGTAGTGCTTGAACTCCATCGTGTAAGTAGCACGACCTTGTGTGGCCGAGCGCAGCGCAGTCGAGTAGCCGAACATTTCCGACAGCGGCACTTCAGCGCGGATGGCCTTGCCACCGCCTGGGATGTCGTCCATGCCTTGCACCATACCGCGGCGGCTCGACAGGTCACCCATCACCGTACCAGCGTAGTCTTCAGGCGTTTCCACTTCCACAGCCATCATGGGTTCCAGGATGACGGGACCGGCCTTCTTGCAGCCTTCCTTGAAGCCGAAGATAGCAGCCATCTTGAACGCCAACTCGTTCGAGTCCACATCGTGGTACGAACCGAAGTGCAGAGTAACCTTGACGTCCACCACGGGATAGCCAGCCAGCACGCCTTGCGTCACGGCTTCGTGGATACCCTTTTCCACCGCTGGGATGAACTCGCGAGGCACCACACCGCCCTTGATCGCGTCGACGAACTCGATGCCCTTGCCGGCTTCGTTGGGTTCGATCTTGAGCACGACGTGACCGTACTGGCCCTTACCACCGGACTGGCGCACGAACTTGCCTTCGGCTTCTTCCACCGTCTTGCGGATGGTTTCGCGGTAGGCCACCTGAGGCTTGCCCACGTTGGCTTCCACGCCGAACTCGCGCTTCATGCGGTCCACAATAATTTCCAGGTGCAACTCGCCCATGCCGGAAATGATGGTCTGGCCCGATTCTTCGTCGGTGCGCACGCGGAACGATGGATCTTCTGCGGCCAGACGACCCAGAGCGATACCCATCTTTTCTTGGTCAGCCTTGGTCTTGGGCTCCACGGCCTGCGAAATCACAGGCTCAGGGAACACCATACGCTCCAGGATGATCTGCGAATTCACATCACACAGCGTTTCGCCGGTGGTCACTTCCTTCAGACCCACGCAGGCAGCGATGTCACCGGCGCGGATTTCTTCCACCTCCTGGCGCTCGTTAGCATGCATCTGCACGATACGGCCGATACGTTCCTTCTTGCCCTTGATAGGGTTGTAGACGGTATCGCCCTTGGTCAGCACGCCAGAGTACACGCGCACGAAAGTCAACTGACCAACGAAGGGGTCGGTCATCAGCTTGAACGCCAGCGCAGAGAACTTCTCGTTGTCGTCGGCCTTGCGCGTCACAGGCTTTTCGTCTTCATCGGTACCAGCTACATCAGGGATGTCCGTAGGTGCTGGCAGGTAGTCGATCACGGCGTCCAGCATGCGTTGCACGCCCTTGTTCTTGAACGCGGTGCCGCACAGCATGGGGTGGATTTCCGTAGCGATGGTACGGGTGCGCAGGCCCTGCTTGATTTCAGCTTCGCTCAAGTCACCTTCTTCCAGGTACTTGTTCATCAAGTCTTCAGAGGCTTCAGCAGCAGCTTCAACCATCTTTTCGCGCCACTCTTTGGCGGACTCCACCAGATCAGCAGGGATGTCCTGGTAGGTGAACTTCATGCCTTGCGAGGCTTCGTCCCAGATGATGGCCTTCATCTTCAGCAGGTCCACCACGCCGGTGAAGGTGTCTTCAGCGCCGATTGGGATCACCACGGGCACGGGGTTGGCCTTCAGGCGCAACTTCATTTGCTCGTAGACCTTGAAGAAGTTGGCACCGGTACGGTCCATCTTGTTCACAAAGGCCAGACGTGGCACCTTGTACTTGTTGGCCTGGCGCCAAACGGTTTCGGACTGAGGCTGCACGCCACCCACTGCGCAGTACACCATGCAAGCGCCGTCCAGAACGCGCATGGAGCGCTCCACTTCAATCGTGAAGTCCACGTGACCGGGGGTATCGATGATGTTGAAACGGTGCTCGGGGTAGGTGTTGTCCATACCCTTCCAGAAGCAGGTCGTGGCAGCCGAGGTGATCGTGATACCACGCTCTTGCTCTTGCTCCATCCAGTCCATGGTGGCAGCGCCATCGTGCACTTCGCCAATCTTGTGGCTCACGCCCGTGTAAAACAGAATACGTTCGGTGGTCGTGGTCTTGCCAGCGTCAATGTGGGCCGAGATACCGATATTGCGGTAGCGCTCGATGGGGGTATTGCGAGCCATGGTGGATCCTTGATGGGTCGTATTGGGGAGGGTGTCGGGCTGCCATACTGGCAAGAAAGCCCGTCAATTTTGTGACTGCCTGAAATCGACACAAGGCTGCAGGCAAATACGCCAGCAGCCTTGGGCCGATATCAGGACAAATCCGCTTTTTAGAAGCGGAAGTGGCTGAATGCCTTGTTGGCTTCGGCCATGCGGTGCACTTCGTCACGCTTCTTCATGGCGCCGCCACGGCCTTCGGTGGCTTCGAGCAGCTCGTTGGCCAGACGTTGGGCCATCGACTTTTCACCACGCTTGCGGGCGGCTTCCTTAATCCAGCGCATCGACAGGGCCAGACGGCGGACAGGACGCACTTCCACAGGCACTTGGTAGTTGGCACCACCGACGCGGCGGGACTTCACTTCCACCATGGGCTTCACGTTGTTGATGGCAACGGTGAAGGCTTCCAGAGGGTCCTTATCGGGGTGCTTCTTCTCGATCAGTTCCAGGGCACCGTAAATGATGCGTTCTGCAACCGCCTTTTTGCCGCCTTCCATGATCACGTTCATGAATTTGGACAGCTCAACATTACCGAACTTTGGATCCGGCAGGATTTCACGTTTGGGGACTTCGCGACGACGTGGCATTTTTTACCTCTATCTTTGCTTCAGTTGGCATCTTTTCAGACACCGCGAGAGCCAATGAAGGACTCCCACTTACTCGACCCGCGCAGAACACCTGCGTTTGGGGTCACTACGCTGCACCTCCGCGCCACGCGGAAAAACAGCACCGAAAATTCTTCAGACCGAAAGGGCCAGGGCTTACTTGGCCTTTGGCTCTGGCTAATTATTTAGCCTTTGGCTTTTTAGCGCCGTACTTGGAGCGGGCTTGCTTGCGGTCTTTCACGCCTTGCAAGTCCAGCGAACCACGCACGATGTGGTAACGCACACCTGGCAAGTCCTTGACACGACCGCCGCGAACCAGCACCACGCTGTGTTCTTGCAGGTTGTGGCCTTCACCGCCGATGTAGGAGATCACCTCAAAACCGTTGGTCAGGCGCACCTTGGCGACCTTACGCAGAGCGGAGTTAGGCTTCTTAGGCGTCGTGGTGTACACGCGAGTGCACACGCCACGGCGCTGTGGAGAGTTTTCCATCGCAGGGCTCTTGGACTTGGTCTTTTCGACCTCGCGCCCCTGACGGACCAATTGATTAATGGTTGGCATGAAATACGTCCCTAAACGTGAATTTGCTTCGTGAAAGCGAAAACGTGAATCCCTTCGGAAATTCCGAAAAGCCTTCTAATGTATCAGGCTAGCGCACAAGAGGCAAGTGCGGCGCAGTTTGGGCGCTGCGCCATGCGCTTGCTCCTTGGCCAATGCGACTGTGGGGTCACTTGATCCACAGACGGATGGCGTCCCAGGCGCGGCCCAGGAAGCCTGCCTGCTCGACCCCCTCCAGCGCAACCAGAGGCACTTCGGCCAAGGTCTGCTCACCCAGCGCCACCTTCAAAGAGCCAACAGCCTGGCCCTTGGTGTATGGAGCCACCAGGGGGTCTGGGCGCGAGATTTCTGTCTTGATCTTGCCAGCACTGCCCGAGGGCACCGTCACCACGATGGCTTCGGGACGGCCGATCTTCAGAACGTTCTCAGCGCCCTTCCAGAGGGCTGGCGTGGCCACGGGGGTGTTGGCTTCAAAGAGTTTGACGGCATCGAAGGCGGTGTAGCCCCAGTTCAACAGCTTCTGGCTTTCGTTGGCGCGCGCATTCTCGCTGGCCGTGCCCAGAACGATGGACAGCAGGCGGCGCTGGCCCACGTTGGGGAAATCGCGCTTGGCGGTGGCGACCAGGCAGTAGCCAGCCGCTGCGGTGTGACCCGTCTTGAGGCCGTCCACCGTCGGATCACGGAAGAGCAGCATGTTGCGGTTGGTGCCGTTCGAGGGAGGCGTGCCGGGGTAGCTGTACTGCTTGGTGGAGTAGTAGTGCATGTACTCCGGGAAGTCTTTCATCAACCGGCTGGCCAGCACGCTCAGGTCGCGCGCGGTGGTGACGTGGCCGGGCTCGGTCAGGCCTTCGGGGTTTTTGTAGCTGGTGCCATTCATGCCCAGGGCCTTGGCCTGGTCGTTCATCAGCTTGACGAAGTTTTCATACGTGCCGCCCACGCCTTCGGCCAGCGCCACGGTGGCGTCGTTGCCCGACTGGATGATCATGCCCTTGAGCAGGTCGTCCACCGACACCTGCATCTTGGGGTCGATGAACATGCGCGAGCCGGGCATCTTCCAGGCGCGCACACTCACGGGCAGCTTCTGGTCCAGCGTCACTTTCTTGGCACGCAGCGCGTCAAACACCAGGTAGCCCGTCATCAGCTTGGTCAGCGATGCCTGCTCCACCGGCGCGTCGATGTCCTTGGCCGCCAGCACCTGGTTGGCGGTCACATCCACCAGCATGTAAGTACGGGCTGCGATTTCCGGGGGTTGGGGCACCTGCTGCGCCAGGGCGCCAAAAGCGGCGGGGGCAACAGCAGCAAAAAGGGCCAGGGATCGCAGGGCGGGCAGGATTCGTTTCATGGAGCGTTCAGAGATGCAGCCAACGGCTGAGAGGATGGAGAAGTAGGATCGATGCAGCAGCACGCGCTGCTGCAAAAGGCTTTGGGCAGAGTCAGCCGGCGCACAGAGGTTCCGCCAGCGCGGCCGATCTCTTTTCAGAGGGCCGACTGCAGGTGCCTGACCACAAGATTTTTCAGCAGCGGCAATTGTCCGTGAAAGAAATGCCCGCCTCCGGGCACGACTGTCACAGGGAGTGTCTGGGGGCGCGCCCAGTCCATCACCGCGGACAAGGCCACGGTGTCGTCTTGCTCGCCATGCACCACCAGCGTGCGCAGATGGGCTTCGGGCGGCACGGGCGCCACCGTGAAGCGGCTGGCGGCCGTGCCCACCAGCACGGCGCGGTCGATGTGCCGCTGGGGCCACAGTGTGGCCAGCGCGTGGCTGGTGACGAATGCGCCAAACGAGAAGCCCGCCAGCGCCAGCGGTTGCGCGCCGTCACCCGCAGGGGCCACCTGCTCCACCACGGCCAGCAGGTCTTGCAGCTCGCCCCGGCCTTCATCGTGCACGCCCTGGGTGGCGCCCACGCCGCGAAAGTTGAAGCGCACCGCCGTCCAGCCGCATTGCACAAAGGCACGGGCCAAGGTTTGCACCACCTTGTTGTCCATGGTGCCGCCGAACAGGGGGTGGGGGTGGGCAATCACCGCCACTCCCCGAGGTGCGCCGCCGTCGGGCACGCTGGCTGCGTCGCGGGTCACTTCAATGGCACCGGCAGGGCCTTGCAGCGTCAGTCGTTCTGTCTGTGAATTCACGTTTGCTATGTTTTTAATAGCTGCTCGCGCTTATTCATCAAGCGCCAGAGGCCATTTTTAGGCTCTTCTAGCGAATAGTAGTGATGGAAATCGCCGCACGTCTGTAAACGACGATTTCGACGTACGACATTTATCGAGTGCATCACTAGCATTCGCTAGAAGAGCCCATTTTTATCAAAAAACCAATCACCGACCCAGCTCAGGCGGCACCAGCAGGCGCTCCACCACCTGACCGTTTTTCAGGTGCGACTCCACGATCTCGTCGATGTCGCTGGTGTCCACAAAGGTGTACCAGGTGCCTTCAGGGTAGACCACAGCCACGGGGCCCGCGGCGCAGCGGTCCAGGCAACCCGCCTTGTTCACACGCACTTTGCCGGTGCCCGCCAGACCAGCGGCTTTCACCTGCGCCTTGCAGTGGTCAAACCCAGCCTGGGCGTTGTGGTGGGCACAGCTGTCTTCGCCATTGGTGCGCTCGTTCAGGCAGAAGAAGATGTGGCGCTGGTAATAGCCCGGCGCGGCGGAAGTGGGTTGGGTGGGTTCGCTCATGGGGGTATTTTAGGGATGGGCGTCTTTGCGCGAGACGCGCACCAGCACATACAGCAGCGCCACATAAGGCCAGAGCCAGCCCAGCCACTGGCCCAGGCCATAAAAACGGATGAAGCGCCCCTGCTCCCATTGCATCAGGGTCTGCGCAAAATAGACACTGGTGGGCGCCTGGTTCAGCAAGGCCAGGTGCCACACCAGTGCCACCAGCAGCACGGCCGCGCTGGCCCGGCGCGGCAGCATGAGCAACAGCACCGCCATGCCCGCGGCCGCCCACACACCCACGCGCACGGGCTCGTCCAGCCAGCCCCAGGCGTGCGCGGGGCCCCAGCTCAGCGCCGCAGACAGTGCCGTCACCGCCACCCCGATCACCAGCACCCCCGTGGCAAACACCGCCCGCCGCCCCACATGGCGGATGACGCAATAGCCCAGCAGGCTGGGCACCAGCAAGCCCAGCATCACGCACAGCGCTTCACCGCCGGGCGACAGCGGCTCCAGCACGGTTTCCCGCATGGGCATCCAGTCAATGAAGGGAGTGTCTTCCAGCGCCTGCTCAATCGCCGCCTCCAGCCGCTCCAGCACCTGCCCAAGGCCAAACGGCACGGCAGCGGGGAACAACAACGCAGCAGGCCACAAGGCCATCAGCACCAGCGCCCCGCGCGCATCCGGCACAAACCAGCGGCCCCGGAACAGACTCCAACGGTCGATGGCCCCCCAGCGCTCCAACAGCGCCGCCAGCAAGGCGCCCAGCCATGTGCCCGCAGCATTCAGCACCAGATCGAGATTGGAAGGGACACGCCGCGGCAGGTAGATCTGTAGGAACTCCATGGCCAGCGACAGCAGCGAACCCGCCAGCGCGGCCCAGCACACGGCGCCGCGCGTCCAGCCCGTGCGCAGCAAGGCCAGGGCCAGCAAGAAGCCCAGAGGGGCGTATCCGATCAGGTTGGACGTGACGTCAAAGCCCGTCCAATAAGGCGGAGGCAGCGGCGCCGCCAGAAACATCCAGGGCTCCAGCCCCTGGGCGCGCCAGCCTGAAAAAGGGAACAGACTGGCAAAAACGATCAAAACGGCATAAATAGCCGCCAAAGGCCAGGCTGAGGTCTTGTGCAACGGCGCAGGCCTCCGTCCCTGTCAGAAGGGTTTGACGACCACCAGCACCACCGCAATCAGCAGCAGCACCACAGGCGCTTCGTTGAACCAGCGAAACCACACATGGCTGCGCTGGCTTTGGCCGTTGGCCAGCTTGCGCAGCAGCACGCCGCAGGCGTGGTGGTAGCCCACAACCAGCAAAACGATGGTGAGTTTGGCGTGCATCCACCCATTGCCCGGGCCTTGCAGGCCAATGCCATACCCCAGCCACAGCCACAGCCCCAGCGCCAAGGCGGGCACCGCCAGAATGGTGGTGAACCGCAGCAGCTTGCGCGCCATCAGGAGCAAGCGCTCACGCTCTGCCCCCGAATCGGGTGCCACCATGGCTAAATTGACAAAGATGCGTGGCAGATAGAACAGACCGGCAAACCAGCTGGCCACGAAGACGATGTGAAAGGCTTTTACCCAGAGCATGCGGGCAGTTTAAGCGCCCCGCCCGCCGCCCGGCGGCAGGGTGGCGTTTTGCCCCTCTTTTCAAAGCCGCCGGGGCAAAAAAAAGCCCGGCACAAAGGCCGGGCTGAGAAGCCCCTGAATGCGTGGAGCATCCAGTGAGCCCCGCTCAGGGAGGAAAAAGCGGGAGGCAGAGGGCTGCCCGGAATCAAATTTAGCATTAAGTACAGAAAGTTACAAGCCCTCGCAATTAGTTGCTCCAATCCAAGGGGCTTTCTGCGTGCCTATTCCGCGCTTGCAGATGCAGATCAGGCCCTTGCCCGGCAGATAGGGCACAATTTTCGCCATGCACCTCCCTACTTCTGCCCCCTTCCCCCAGAACCGCCCCCGCCGCCTGCGCCGTGACGCCTTCACGCGCCGCCTGGTGCGTGAGCATGCGGTGTCGGTCAACGACCTGATCTACCCCGTGTTTGTGCATGAGGGAACGCAGCGCAGCGAAGCCGTGAGCTCCATGCCCGGCGTGGAGCGCCTGAGCCTGGACTTGCTGCTGCCCGTGGCAGAAGACTGCGTGAAGCTAGGTATTCCGCTGATGGCGCTGTTCCCGGCCATTGACCCCGCGCTCAAGACGCCCGACGGCCAGGAAGCGCGCAACCCCGATGGCCTGATTCCGCGCGTGGTGCGGGCCCTGAAGAAAGAATTCCCCGACCTGGGCGTGATGACCGATGTGGCGCTGGACCCCTACACCAGCCACGGCCAGGATGGCGTGCTGGACGAGACCGGCTACATCATCAATGACCAGACGGTGGAAATCCTCACCGCCCAGGCCCTGACGCATGCTGAAGCGGGCGTGGACATCGTGGCCCCCAGCGACATGATGGACGGCCGCATTGGCGCCATCCGCGAGGCGCTGGAAGTGCAAGGCCACATCCACACCCGCATCATGGCCTACAGCGCCAAGTACGCCAGTGCCTTCTACGGCCCCTTCCGCGACGCGGTGGGAACCCGTGGCGCCCTGGGCAAGGCTGACAAGAACGTGTACCAGATGGACCCCGGCAACAGCGACGAAGCCCTGCGCGAAGTGGCCCTCGACATCGCCGAAGGTGCGGACATGGTGATGGTCAAACCCGGCATGCCGTACCTGGACATCGTGCGCCGCGTGAAGGACGAATTCCGCGTGCCCACCTTTGCCTACCAGGTCAGCGGCGAGTACGCCATGATCAAGGCCGCCGCCGCCAACGGCTGGCTGGATCACGACGCCGTGATGATGGAAAGCCTGCTGGCCTTCAAGCGCGCGGGCGCTGATGGCGTGCTGACCTACTTTGCCCGCGACGTGGCGCGATTGCTACAAAAGTAATAGCAGTTCTGTGAAGCAGGAACAGCGGCAACCGCCCGTTTCACCCAGCAGCGCAGCGGGCGCACGGCCGCTGCGCATCTTCCACATCCAGCCCACGGGGGTGGCCGAACTGTCGGAGCTTCCCGAGGCGCCGCCCGCCAGCGGCTTTCTGTGGCTGGCCTGCGCGCGTGCCGCCTTCCAGGAACAGCTGCCCACCCTGCAGGCCGCCTTGCAACAGCTCGCCGGCATGCAGCTGGTGGATCTGCATGTGTCGGACCTGCTCAACGCACAGCTGCCCTCGCGCTACGACTACACCTCGCAGTACGACCTGCTGGTGTTCAGGCGCCTGGCCACCACCCCGCACGCAGCCCCCCCTGACGAGCCATCGCCCACCGACGCCGCCCACCCGGCCAAGCGGTCTGGCCCGCTGGTGCTGCGCCGCATCGACACCAACCCCGTTGGCTTTGCGCTGCTGGACCAAGTGCTGCTGACCGTGCACCCGGCCGACTGCGCCGTGCGGGAAGCCTATGCGGCGCGGCTGCTGGCCGCTGCGCCCGCAGACCCGCGCGAAGGCCGCATGCCCACGCCGGGCGCGCGCTTGCCTGCCAGCCCGGCCGACCTGATGCTGCGGCTGGTGAACACCATGGTGGACGGCTACCTGGACTTGCGGCGGGACCTGACCCGGCAGCTCGACCACTGGCAGACCGAGCTGCTCAAGCCGCGCGCCCGGTTTGTGAACTGGAGTTCGCTGCTCGATGCCCGCATGGCGCTGCACAACCTGGACGAAATCTGCGAAGACCAGCGCAGTGCCATTCAGGACTGGATCGACACGCTGGAAACCTGGGCCCCGCCCGATACACCCGCCGGTGCGCGGGAGCTGGACCTGCTGAAGGTGCGCAGCCGCGACGTGCTGGAGCACATCGAACGCGTGGTGCACCACGTGCGCCGGCTGGAGCAAAGCACCGAAACGGCGGTGCAGATGCATTTCTCGGTGCAAAGCAATCGCACCAACGACATCATGCGCACCCTCACGGCGCTCACCGCCGTCTTCCTGCCACTGAACCTGATCGCGGGCATCTTCGGCATGAATTTCGAGTTCGTTCCGCTCATCCATAAGGCCGATGGCTTCTGGTGGGCGGTGGCGTCCATGCTGGCCATCGCTGTGGCGTTGGTGGCGCTGTTCTGGCGCAAGCAATACCTCTCGCGCACCCGGCAATAAGCGTCTGTTCGAAGAGCGGCGTGCAAGTCGTACGACAGGCGTAACAACGACGCCAGAGGAGTATTGTTCGCCGCTCCTGGTCCTGCTTGGGCTGCAGGGCCCTCCGGGCAAGCTTCAGCGCGTCCCCCGAAGAAGTGCGCCATTAGAAGCCCTCGCCTGTAAAGCCCCGACGCCACAGACACACATATGCGTCGATGTAGATCGACACTCCAGGCTGGAACCTGTGACGCGCAAGCCACGACCGTTTTGCGACCACAGAACCAGCGCAACCACACCTCACGCGGCACGCAAGGCAGCTGCCCGCTGTGGAAATCAACTCGCCGCTCTCCCGCCCTCACCAGCGCAGCATGTGAGAGCGCTGGGCCGCCGCCAGATCACAAATCCCAGCGATTTGGCACGCGATGCATTACCCGCACGGTGTCCGAATTTTGTGTGGCAGCAACCCACACAAACGCGTCCCGTATTGTCAGCGTTGTGCCAAAAGGTTAACAAACGCAACAACGTTTGACGCTCGTCAAGCCGCACCCCGGGGGCTGGGTAATCTCGACCGCGCACTTCAATCAATCCCTCCTCATGAATCAAATCGCCATTGGAAAACGCCTCTGCCTGGGCTTTGGCTTGCTGTTGGCCCTGTCGCTGCTGGGCACCTTGCTGGGAGTGTGGCAATTGCACACCGCCTCCGTGTCCACCCAAGCCGTGATCGAACAACCGCTGGCCAAGGAACGCCTCATCAGCGACTGGTACCGCCTGATCCACACGGCCGTACGCCGCACCACGGCCATTGCCAAAAGCAGCGATGCGTCCTTGTCGACCTATTTTGCAGAAGAGCAGAAGCTCTCGGCCAGCACCACCACCGACATTCAGAAAAAGGTCGAAGGCTTGATGCAGACCGACGCAGAGCGCGCTCTGTTCAGCGACATCAGCGCGCTGCGCCGCAACTACACCGAAGCCCGCGACGAAGTGATCCGCCTGCGCCGCGACGGGCACAGTGAACAGGCCGATGCACTGCTGGAATCGCGCTTCGTGCCTTCAGCCAAGCAGTACATGACCCGCGTGGAAGCGCTGATGGAAATGCAGCGCAAGGCACTGGACGAATCTGCCGCGCCCATCAAGGCCGCGAACGACAAGGCCCGCTACTGGCTGATCGCGTTGGGCGCCATTACCATTGGCTTGGGCATGGTGCTGGCCGTCACCATCACGCGCAGCATCACCCTGCCGCTGAGCGATTCAGTGGCTGTAGCCGACACCATTGCCCATGGCGACCTGACCACCGAGGTGGTCAGCACCCGCAGCGACGAAGCCGGTCAGTTGCTGCGCGCCCTGGCAGACATGCAGCACTCGCTGGCCTCGGTGATCGGACAGATCCGCAGTGCGGGCGACCAGATTGCCAGCGCCAGCGACCAGATTGCCGGGGGCACGCAAGACTTGTCGTCGCGCACCGAACACACGGCCGCCAACCTGCAGCAGACAGCGTCGTCCATGGAGCAGTTCACCGCCACCGTGCAACAGTCGGCAGAGGCCGCCCGCACCGCCAGCACGCTGGCTTCCTCTGCGGCTGAAGTGGCATCGCAAGGTGGCAGCATCGTGGCCCAGGTGGTGGAGACGATGGAAGACATCCACACCAGCTCGCGCCGCATTGCGGACATCATCGGCACTATCGATGGCATCGCCTTCCAGACCAATATCCTGGCGCTGAACGCTGCCGTGGAAGCCGCCCGCGCCGGTGAACAGGGCCGTGGCTTTGCCGTGGTGGCTGGCGAAGTGCGCAGCTTGGCCCAACGCAGCGCCGAGGCGGCCAAGGAAATCAAGGGTCTGATCTCCAGCAGCGTGGAGAAGGTGGGCCAAGGCACGCAGCTTGTGCACAACGCCGGGGCCGCCATGCAGAACATCGTGAGTTCGGTGCAAAGGGTGACGGAGGTGATAGCGCACATCGCCGCCAGCGCCCGCGAGCAATCTGACGGCATTGCCCTGGTGAACGACGCCATCGCCCAGCTCGACCAGGCCACCCAGCAAAACGCCGCGCTGGTGGAAGAGTCTGCCGCTGCCGCGCAAAGCCTGCGGGAGCAGGCCTATCGGCTGGCGCAAGCTGCGTCCACCTTCAAGGTGGCTGACACCGCAGCGCCGCTGCACCGCCCTGCGATGGGGCACGATCAGCCACGGCTTGCAGCAGCCTGAGCGGACGCTGCGGCCGCTGCACTCAGTTCTTGCGGTCTGGGCTGACGACAGACACCCCCAGCAACGCCGCTGCATTGCCCCAGGCCACGCGCTGGGCCACATTGGCAGGCAAGCCACCCAGCCAGGTGCGGTAGTCCCGCATCTGCGCCTCGTAGTGTTGCCAGCGCTGGTTGCCCCAGGTGTCTGAGCCAATCACAAAACGGGTGGGGTGCTTGAGCAGCAGGTCGCGCCACTCGGGGCACAGTTGCCCACCATCGCACACCAGTCCGGGGCGGTACGACAGCTCGCCCACCAGGCCGGGGTAGCGGGCCAGCAGCGCATCGACCCGCGCAACCGGCACGCCGCCAATGCCCGTGTGGGCCCAGATGAGGCGCACCGACTGGCCCTGGCTGGCGGTGTGCGCCATCAGCAGGTCAATCGCCACATCGTCCACATGCGCCAGCACCACCAGGCGGCGCTGCTCGGCCAGTTGCATCAGCTTGCGGGCCACGGGGCCGTTGGCGTCGGCACTGTCGTACAGGTGGAATTCGCCAATGCCGCGGTACGGGCCCGCTGCGGTGCCGCGCTCCAGTTCGGCCAGCACCATGTCGTAAATGGATTCGTCGCGGGGCCAGCCGGTGTAAGGGCCTGTTCACCCTATTTTTGCCAGTGCGAACGAGGCCAAAGCCACGCCAATCTAGGCGCGTGACGACGCCAAGGCCGGGGCCTTGGCTAGGAGTGCAACGACGAGTGGCGTGGCTTTGGCCTCGTTCCCTTCGGGTTGCGCCCCCAAGGGCCATTCGCGGCGTTGCCAAGTCTCGCTGGGGCGGCCTAGGAGTGCAACGACGAGTGGCGTGGCTTTGGCCTCGTTCCCTTCGGGTTGCGCCCCCAAGGGCCATTCGCGGCGTTGCCAAGTCTCGCTGGGGCGGCGCCCCAGCTGCACTTGGCGCCTAGCGCCTGGCCCTTGGGGATCGCAACGCATCTGGCAAAAATAGGGTGAACAGGCCCTCAGCCCGATTGCGGTACAGGCGCACAAAGGGCACCACCCCAATGCCTGCCTCGCGCATCTGCGGCAGGGCCGCCAGCGCCAGCGAGCCCGCATTGGGCCGCGAATTGGCGACGATGGCCCGCACCCCGCTGGACTGCATGCGCGCCAGCACATCGGCGGGCGGGTGGGGGCCTGCCGTGCCGTTCCAGGCCTCTTCGTTGTAGTGCAGGTGGGCGTCGAACAGGGGGCCGGTGTAGTCGGCCGCCTGGGCTGCGCTGGCAAACGCTATCAAATAAATAGCTGCCAGCGCTTTCTGCAAAAGCGCTAGAGGCCTAAAAGGCTTGAATTTTGCAATGCAGCTGGCCATAGCGCCCCCCGGTTGAATGCAATGCCCCACCGTGCTTTGACGCGCACAGCCACGCAGCGCGGAGGCTGCGGGCCATGCCTGGGGCGCTCAGCCCAGGTGCTTGTCGAAAAACGCCAGCGTACGGTCGCGGGCCGTGAGGGCGGCAGCCTCGTCGTAGCTGCCGCGCTGGTCGCAGTTGAAGCCGTGGTCAGCCTGGTACACATGCACCTCCACGCCGGGCTGGGCGCGGTCAAAGGCCTGCACGCTATCCAGCGGAATCCAGTGGTCGCGCTCACCAAAGTGGGCCAGCACGGGCACCTTGGGCTGGCGGGCGGCTTCCTCAGGGGTTGTCATACCGCCGCCGTAGTAAGGCACGGCCGCCGACAGGCCGGTGAGCGTGCACGCGGCGCGCCATGTCAGCAGCCCGCCCCAGCAAAACCCAACAATGCCCACCTTGCGGCCGCTGCGCTGGGCGGCGTAGTCAATGGCGGCCTGGATGTCGGGCATCACGCCGGGGGCGGGCAGTGTCTCCACCGCGGCTTTCAGCTCCATGCCAGCCTGCATGTCGTCGGCGGTGTAGCCCAGCTCCACACCGGGCTTGACGCGGTGGAACGTGGCGGGCGCCACGGCCAGGTAGCCGCGCGCGGCAAAGCGGTCGGCCACCGCGCGGATGTGGGAGTTCACCCCGAAAATCTCTTGCAGCACCACCACCGCGCCCCGGGGCTTGGTGTCGGGCTCCGCCACCCAGGCGGGCAGCACAAAACCGTCGGCAGATTTCAAATCGACAAATTGACCCATGTGTTTGCTCCTGAAAACTGTTCCAATGCGCCATTCTTGCAGCAGACGGCGTTTCATGGGCCGCCTTGGCGTAAACACCAGCACCGGGCTCGACCTTGGCACGGTGCATGCTGTCGCCCTGCGCTGCCGCCCTTTGCTTTCATCCTTTTTTGTTTTCGGAGACCGCTGATGGATCTCAAACCGCTCATCACCCTGCTGGCCATCGTCAACCCGCTGGCCATCGTTCCGTTCTTCATCCACTACACGCAGGGCTTTTCGGCGGCGCAGCGGCGCAGCACCATCCGCACGGCGGCGTTTGCGTCGTTCTGCGTGATTGCGGCCTGTGCGCTGCTGGGGTTGCAGATTCTGGAGTTCTTCAACATCTCGCTGCAGAGCTTTCAGGTGGGCGGCGGCATGCTGCTGCTCATCAGCGCGATGAACATGCTCAACGCCCAGCCCGCCGAGGCTAAGCCCAGCACCAATGAATACGAAGAAGGCGCCGAAAAAGCCGCCGCAGGCAGCAGCATTGCGGTGGTGCCGCTCACCATTCCGCTGCTCACCGGCCCGGCCAGCATGTCCACCGTGGTGATTTATGCCGACCGCGCCCAGACCTTCTGGCAGCACGCCGCGCTGGTGGGCTACGGCGTGGTCATTGCCCTGGCCACGGCCGTGTGCTTCTCGCTGGCCGACCCCATCGCCCGCGTGCTGGGCAAGACCGGCATCAACGTGATGACGCGGCTGATGGGCCTGATCCTGGCCGCACTGGCGGTGGAGGTGATGACGGACGGGCTGGGCAAGATTTTCCCGGTCCTCATTGCGCGCTGACCGCCCATGTCCACCCGCCTGCTGCTGCTCGAAGACGACCCCGCCATCGCCCGCACCGTGGCCTATGCGCTGGAGCGCGACGGCCTGCAGGTGACGCACTGCCTGCTGGTGCAGGACGCACGCCAGCAAATGCAGCGCCACCCGTTTGACTTGCTGGTGCTGGACGTGGGCCTGCCCGATGGCAATGGACTGGACCTGCTGCGCGACGTGCGCCACGGGCAAGCCGCTGCGGCCCTGCGGCTGCGCCAGGCCACGCCGGTGCTGATGCTCAGCGCCCGGGGCGAGGAGCTGGACCGCGTGCTGGGCCTGGAGCTGGGCGCCGACGACTACCTGGCCAAGCCCTTCAGCCCGCGCGAGCTGGCCGCCCGCATCAAGGCCCTGCTGCGCCGCGCCGCCATGCCTGCGCCCGCCGCCGTGGCCGCCACGCCTTTTGTAGACGACGAAACCGGCCAGCGCATCACCCTGCACGGCCAGGCCCTGCCGCTCACGCGCCGCGAATACCGTCTGCTGTCGCACCTGCTGCGCGGCGCAGGCCGCATCCACGCGCGCGACGCCCTGCTGGCCGCCGCTTGGGGCGACGACAGTGAAAGCACCGACCGCACGGTGGACACGCACATCAAAACCCTGCGCGCCAAGCTGCGCGAGGTGGATGCCGGGCGCGAGTACATCAGCACGCACCGGGGCATGGGCTACTGCCTTGATGTTTAATCCAAATCAGCCGCCAGCGCCTATTCAGCAAGCGCCAGCAGCTATCATTTTTGATTGAATGGCTGTACACCCATGCGCCTGGGCATCCGCCTGCTGTTCGCCTTCTTCCTCATCAACGGCATTGCCGCGTTCTTCGTGCTGCGCGTGTTCATGGCCGAGATCAAGCCCAGCGTGCGCGAGGTGATGGAAGACATGATGGTGGACACGGCCAACCTGCTGGCCGAGGTGGCCAGCGACGATCTGGCCAGCGGGCAGCTGGCGCGTGACGCCAGCCAAAGCCGCTTTGCCCAGCGGGTGCGGCACTACGCCACGCGGCCCATTGATGCGGGCATCTGGGGGTTTTCCAAACAGTCGCTCGACTTTCGCGTGTACGTGACGGACCACCAGGGCCGCGTGCTGTTCGATTCAGAAAACCAGGCGGTGGGCGCCGACTATTCACAGTGGCGCGACGTGGCACGCACGCTGCGCGGCGAGTACGGGGCCCGGTCCACCCGCGAGGTGGCGGGCGACGACACCAGCGGCGTGATGCATGTGGCTGCGCCCATCTACGTGGACGAGCGCATTGCCGGGGTGCTGACGGTGGCCAAGCCCACGCGCACGGTGCAGCGCTTTATCGACCGGGCCGAGCGCAAGGTATTCATGGGCGGCTTGCTGCTGCTGGCCTTGTCAGCCGCCGTGGGTGTGGGCGTGACGCTGTGGATGGTGTGGAACGTGCGCCGCCTGCGCGACTACGCCCTGAGCGTGCAAGGCCCGGCCGACAGCGAACACGGTGCCCTGCCTGCCCAGCCCTTGGCCGTGCCCCAGGTGCCCGGCGAGCTGGGCGACCTGGCCCGCGCCATGGACCGCATGCGCGTGCGGCTGGAAGGGCGCGACTACATCGAAGGCTACGTGCGCGCCCTCACGCACGAACTTAAAAGCCCCGTGGCTGCCATTCGCGGCGCGGGCGAGTTGCTGCAGGACGACTTGCCCGCCGCAGACCGCGCTGAATTTGCGACGCAGGTGGTGCAGCAAAGCGAACGCCTGCAGCGGCTGATTGACCGGCTGCTTGAGCTGAGCAAGCTGGAGCAGCGCCAGCACGCCGAGGGCAACGCCCCCGTGGCCCTGCACGATTGCGCCGCCGCCGCCATCGCCCACACGCAGGGCCGCGCAGCACAGCGCGGCGTGACGCTAGAGCTCACCGGCCAGGGCCACAGCGGGCCGTGGGAGGCAGAGCTCATCACCCTGGCGATTGGCAACCTGCTGGACAACGCAATTGACTTTGCACCCGCAGGCGGCACGGTGCGGGTGGAGCTGGACGGGGCCACGGTGGCCGTGCAGGACACCGGCCCCGGCGTGCCCGACTACGCGCTGCCGCGCCTGGGCGAGCGCTTCTTCACCACTGCGCGGCCGGGTGGCGAGCGCAGTGGCTCGGGCCTGGGGCTGGCGATTGTGCAGCGGGTGATGGTGCTGCACGGCGGGCAAATGCAGGTGCGCAACACGGCGCCGGGCCTGCGCGTCACGCTGAACCTGGGGCGCTGAGCGCCGCCGCTGCGCGCCCACTCAGGCGCTGGGCTCAAACGCCGTCTTGCGCGGCCAGGGCCAAGCATTCCTCGGTGCCCAGGCAATCTTGCCGGGGCAGATCGAGCCCCCATCGACGCTCGTCGAACAGGTCATCCAGCAGAGCGTCAAACAAATGGGTCCAGCCGAACAGTTTGGAAAACATGGGGCACCTTTGGCGGTGGTTGGTTGCCAGCGAAGGCTATCGCGGCTGTATGACGGTTTGGCGTCAGCCACCGCCACGGCGGGCGGTAGGCCAACACCGCTGCACACAGCGCGTGCTGCCGTGGCTGAGCCACGTGCGTTCACCACTTCACGCCCGCTTCACAAACTTCATGGGCACCTCACGCACGGGCCAAAAACTCGCTCCACATTCAACCCAAGGAGGAGTCTTTTGAAACACCCACTGATCACCAAACTGGCCGCGCTGGGCGCCGTGTTCGTGCTGCTGCTCATCGGCCTGGCACAGATTGAAGACGTGGTGCGCGACCGCCAGCGCTACCGCACACTCACAGCCCAGAGCGTGGCCGACAGCCTGGCCGGCCCGCAAACGCTGATGGGCCCGATGATCCACAGCGCCTGCGTGGAAAGCTGGGACGCAGAGACCGGCAAGGGCGAGGAGCACCGCACCACCGAGCAGCGGCGCGAATTTCTGCTCACCGCCATGCCCGAGCAGCTGCACGTGCGATCCAGCGTGGGCATGGAAGAGCGCGCCCGGGGCCTGCACAAGGTCAACACCTTCAACCTCAAGACGCACCTCACCGCGCAGTGGGCGGGGCTGGCCAGCCTGCAGGCGCACAGCACGGTCAAGGGCTCGCGCCTGCAGTGCGGCGCCCCCATCGTGATGGTGGCCGTGGGCGATGCGCGGGGCATTCGCACGGCGCAGGTGTCGCTGGGCGAGCAGGCCCTGGCCCTCAAGCCCGGCACCTTCCACCCCACCTACAGCCGCGGCCTGCACGCGGTGCTGCCCGAAGGCGTGCGCGGCCAGGCCGAGCCCCTGACGCTGGCGCTGGACCTGGAACTGGTGGGCACCGAGCGCCTGTCCATCGTGCCCCTGGGCGGCAACACCGATGTGAAGATGACAGGCAGCTGGCCCCACCCCTCGTTCAACGGGCGCTTTTTGCCATCAGAGCGCACCTTGGGGCCCGAGGGCTTCACGGCCCAGTGGCGCCTGTCATCGCTGGCCACCACGGCGCAGCAGGATGTGCAGGCCGGCCGCCGCATTTGCGCAGGCAGCTACGACGATGCCCCCACCGAGTACGCCCCCGCAGGCACCACACCGCGCGACTGCGCCGACAGCTTTGGCGTGGCCTTTGTGGACCCGGTGAACCCCTACACCCTGGCAGACCGCGCCACCAAATACGGCCTGCTGTTCATCGCCCTGACCTTTGTGGCCGTGGGCCTGTTTGAGCTGATGGGAAATGGCCCCCACGCTCCACCGCTGCGCGGGTCGCTGCCCCCCGAGGGGGCCGCTTTTTCGTCTTGGGACGGCGCGGCGACGAAAAGGCTGCGCGTGCACCCGGTGCAGTACCTGCTGGTGGGCGCGGCGCTGTGCAGCTTTTTCCTGCTGCTGGTGAGCTTGTCCGAGCACCTGCCCTTTGGCTGGTCGTACCTGGCTGCGGCCACCGCCTGTGTGCTGCTGCTGGGCTACTACGCCAGCCACATGCTGGGCGGGCTGGCGCGGGGGCTGCCGCTGGGCCTGGGCATTGGCCTGCTGTATGGCCTGCTGTACGTGCTGCTGCAACTGGAGCAAACGGCGCTGGCCGTGGGCTCGGTGGCGCTGTTCCTGGTGCTGACTGCGGTGATGGTGCTGACCCGCAAGGTGAACTGGTATGGGCTGACGCCTGCACAGCGCAGCACGCCCCCGGCCATACCCGCTGCTGCACCCAAAGAAGCGCCATGAACGAAGCCGCTAGCCTGGCCCCGCCCACGCCAGCCAGCGCGGGCCTGACGGAAACCGAGGCGCAGCGGCTGGAGCGCCACCGCCAGCGGCTGCTGCACGCGCTGCAAGCCCAAGACCGGCGGGCGCTGAACACCGCCAAACAGGCCTTGCTGCGCAGCGCCTATCGCCGCCCGGCCACGGCCCCCTTGCGGCGGGCGCTGCGCGATCTGTCGTGGTGGATGGCGGCCATGCTGCTGCCGCTAAGGCGCTGAAAGCGTTTAGAGGTGTTTTAGAGCGGCTAACAAAACTCTTCTGGCGTCGTTGCCGCGTCTTGTCGTACTACGCGTACTGCCTGCGACGCGGCGCCTAGCCAGAACCGTTTCGCTGAGTTTTGTTAGCCGCTCTTAGGGCTACAGCGCTTGTGTAATAAGCGCCAGCAGCTATACCTTAAATAGCATCCAAAGAAACTCAGGCGGCCTCGGCGGGCTCTTTTTCGGGGTGATCCACGCAGCTGTGGGTGCTGCCGCAGCCCTGGATGAGTTCGGCGGGCAATGCATCAGGGGCATGCACCACGCCGGTGGCCGGGTCAAAACCCACGCGGCGCAGGTGCAGGGCCAGCGAGGCGTCCATCATCTGCGCATGCTGGGGGAACCACTGGGCCAGCTCGCCCGTCATGATGCGGATCGGCTGCAGGTCGCCCTGCTCGGCCCGCACGATGCCTTCGCGCATCACCTGCAGCACCACCTTGTGCTGCGTGGTGTGGCAGTTGCCGGAAGCAAATCGGGTGGCCACCATCCAGGCGTCTTCCTGGCCGAAGTGGTGCTCGGTGTGGTCCACCAGTTCCTGCCAGCGTTGCACCACGGTCGCGTCGTCGGCCTGCTCCACCTGGGCCAGCAAATCCACGAATTCGCGGTGGGTGTCGTCCATCAGGGGCAAATCCAGCGCCAGCGCGTCAGACCATTCCAGTGCAGCCATTGTTCTTCCTCGTTGGTGACAAAAGGCGGCAGCTTAGGCAGAACACGGGCTGGGGTTTTGACGCACATCAGGGGGCCTGCCATTGGCAGGCCCCCGTAACCATTTCACCCCGGTGGCTGGGGCGGGCAGGCACCGCTGCGGCCACCTGCCCCACGGTCAGTGGCGCGTTCAGTTTTGGCCGTGCACGCGCTTGGCGTCGTCCACGCACTTGGACTTGACGTCACCGCTCAGGGCATCGCAGCGTTCCTTGGCGGCCTTGTAGTTGGCTTCGTTCTTTTCGGCGGCAGCGTCCTTGCGGGCCTCTGCCACGTCAGCCTGCTTGGCTGCAGTGTTGTCGGCGGGCTTGGCAACGGCGCGGGCCACCTTGGCGTTTTCCTTGGCGCTCACATGCGCGGCCTTGGCATCCTTCACGCACACGTCCTTGGCGTTGCCGCTCAGGTCGTCGCACTTCTCCTTGGCGACTTCATAGTCGGCATCGGCCTTGGCTACGCGGGCCTTGTAAGCAGCCTTGTCGCTGGGCTTGTAGCGGGCGTCCAGCTCGGCCTTGGCCACGTTTTCAGCGCCCTTGGCTTCCTTCTGGCAGACATCCTTCGCGTTGCCCTGCAGGGCGTCACATTTTTGCTTGTTGGCCTTGTAGTCGGCAGAAATCTGGTCCTTGGCTGCCTTGTATTCAGCGGGCTCCATGGCCATGGCCGAGGTGGCCATCAACGTTGCAGCGGACAGGGCGATCAGTGTGCGTGTGAATTTCATGGTCTTCTCCTCAATGTGCAATAGGTGTGGTGGACAAGGTCGGCAGACGCGCCGCCCGAAGGACTGAACAGGTCAGTCGTTGAAACGGAAGGCTGGGTGGCGGGCTTGCCAGTCGCTGATCTGCTTTTCAGCCGCTTCGCGGGCCAGGCCCTGGCGTTCTTGCAGCTTGCCCAGCAGCTGTTCGCGGCGGCCGTCGATCACGTCGAAGTCGTCGTCAGTGAGCTTGCCCCACTGCTCTTTCAGGTTGCCCTTGAATTGCTTCCAGTTGCCCTTGATGGTGTCTTCATTCATGGTTCGCATCCTCAGTTCAACTCACCCCAGCCACCCACCCGAAATGCGTGAGATACATGCTGCGGCGATGGAGTCACTGTAGAAAACAAGCCGCGTGGCCGGCGTAGTCCGCGCAAGGCAGGCCCCGTCGGCTCTGGCCTACGGCGGTGCAGGACGCGCCCCCCCGGCTGTAGGCGCAGCGCGACAGTGAGGCACCTCTTTGCAACACAGGGGCCCAGGCAGCGCAGGGGAATGGGCGCGACCCTGTAACGACCGTATCGATTGCTCACAAATTGCGCCAAGAGAAGACGAAGGTGCTTCTTACACTTTCGAGCGCATTTCCACGGTTGCTCACAACATGACAAATACCCACGAGGAGCCTTTGCGCGCACTGGCGGCAAAGGAAGAGGAGGGGAGCGGACCCACGGCAGCGAGCGCTGCCGTGGGCACTGCATCCGGCACGCAACCCACCCCACCGCTGGCCCCCCTGGCAGCCACGTTGGCCAGCACCGCATTGGCGGCCTGCGGAGGCGGCTCGGGCGCGGCGGACCCCAGCGACCCCACGCCACTGCCAGCCCCGATACCCGCACCCCCCAGCCCGTACAGCAGCGCTGCCTCCGACCAGGAAGCGGCGCGTTTTTTATTGCAGGCCCAGTTCAGCGCCTCGCCCAGCGAAATTGCCACGGTGCGCAGCGTTGGCTACGCCGCGTGGATCAATGCCCAGTTCGCTGCACCGCTGGGCACCCGGGGGTGGGACTGGCTCAACGAGCGGGGCTACGCCACGGTGTCTGACACCAGCAACTTCTACGACCAGTCCTACCCGGCCGACCACATGATCTGGAGCCAGCTCATGACCTCGACCGACGGGCTGCGCAAACGCGTGGCCCTGGCGCTGTCAGAGATCTGCGTGGTGTCGCTGAACGGGCTGGACCTGAACTGGCGCAGCCACGCCATGGCCCACTACTGGGACCAGCTGGTGGCCAATGCGTTTGGCAACTACCGGCAGGTGCTGCAGGACGTGACGCTCAACCCCGCCATGGGGTACTACTTGAACACGCGGGGCAACCAGAAGGAAAACGCAGCCACCGGCCGCCAGCCCGACGAGAACTACGCACGCGAGATATTGCAGCTCATGACGATTGGCCTCGTCGAGCTCAACCAGGACGGCACGCCCAAAACCGACGGCACCGGCAAGCCGCTGGAGAGCTACACGCAGGCCGATGTGACCAACCTGGCGCGCGTGTTCACCGGGTACGACTACGACCAGTCGCAGAACCAGCCCACCACCGTGCCCGGCGGCACGCGGGTGGTGCCCAGTACGCACTTCACGCGCCTGCCCATGGCGCTCAAGGAGTCACTGCACTCCACCCTGCCCGCAACCTTCCTGGGCACGACTATCGCGGCCAACACGCCGGGCGCAGCGGCCCTGAAGACGGCGCTCGACACCCTGTTCAACCACCCCAACGTGGGCCCCTTCATCGGCAAGCAGCTCATCCAGCGGCTGGTCACCAGCAACCCATCCAGCGCCTACGTGGGGCGTGTGGCCGCAGCGTTCAACAACAACGGTGCGGGCGTGCGGGGCGACATGAAGACGGTGGTCATGGCCATCCTCATGGACGAAGAAGCCCGCAGCCCCGCAGGCCTGACCCAGCCCGGCTTTGGCAAGCTGCGCGAGCCCATGCTGCGGCTGGTGCAGTGGGCGCGCACCTTTGGCGCCACCTCTCAATACGGCTACTGGAAGATTGGCGACACCAGCAACCCCGGCACGCGGCTGTCACAAAGCCCGCTGCGCTCGCCCTCGGTGTTCAACTTCTTCCGCCCAGGCTATGTGCCGCCGTCCACCGCCCTGGCCGCGGCCCGGCAAGTGGCGCCGGAATTTCAGCTGGTCAACGAAAGCAGCGTGGGCGGCTACCTCAACTACATGCAGGGCGTAATCCGCAACGGCATTTACGCCAACGCCCCTGACGTGCCCCAGAACGCGAGCAATACCAACAACGGCTACGACATCAGGACCACCTACCCCAACGAGATGGCCATTGTGACCGACGCCGATGCGCTGGTCGCGCGCATCAACCTGCTGATGTGCGCCGGGCAGCTGTCGGCCGCCACCGTCAAGCTCATTGCCGATGCCCTCAAGGCCACGCCCGTCACCGCCGCCAGCACCGAGGCCGTGAAGCTCAACCGCATTGCTGCGGCCATCCTCCTGGTCATGGCTTCGGCCGAGTACCTCATCCAGAAATAACGGCGCAGCCCCAGCGAGAAGGCCCATGCACTTGATCCAACCCGACCTGCACACGCGCCGCGCTTTTCTGCGCCGCTCCACCCAACTGGGGCTGGCAGGCACCGCCCTGCCCTTTGCCCTGAACCTTGCCGCCATGAGCGAGGCCGCCGCCTTCACCGCCACCGATTACAAGGCCCTGGTGTGCGTGTTTCTGTACGGCGGCAACGACTACGCCAACACCGTTGTCACGTACGACGACGACAGCTACAACCGGTACGCAGCCATTCGCGGTGGCGCCGGCCAGGCAGGCGGCGGCATTGCTATAGCCAAGGCGGCCCTGGCCAACACCGTGCTCACCCCCGCCGTGCCCCTGGCCGGTGGCCGCCAATACGCGCTGCACCCGGCCATGCCGGGCATGGCCCAGTTGTTCAACACGGGCAAGGCGGCCGTGCAGCTCAACGTGGGGCCGCTGGTGGTGCCGCTCACGCGAGTGCAGTACAGCGGCAGCAACCGCGCGCTGTACCCCTTGCCGCCTAAGCTGTTCTCGCACAACGACCAGCAATCGGTGTGGCAGTCGTCGTCGCCCGAAGGTTCCACCGTGGGCTGGGGCGGCAACCTGGGCGACCTGGCTTTGTCGTCCAACGGCAACTCGCTGTTCACCTGCATCTCGGTCACCGGCAACGCGGTGTTCCTCTCGGGCGACTCGGCCCTGTCCTACCAGGTCAGCACGGGCGGGGCCATCGCCATCAACGGCGTCAAGGGCAACGTCTACGGCTCTTCGGCCGTGCGCGGGGCGCTCACCGCGCTCATCCAGCAGACCAGCCCGCAGGTGCTGGAGAACGAATACAACCGCGTCACCACCCGCGCCGTCACGGCTGAATCGCAAATCACCGCCGGGCTGGCGGGCGTGACACTGGCCACAGCCTTCCCCACCAACAACTCGCTGGCCGACCAGCTCAAGATGGTGGCCCGCCTGATTGGCGCGCGCAGCACGCTGGGCACTAAGCGGCAGGTGTTCATGGTGTCGCTGGGCGGGTTTGACCTGCATGACAACCTCATCTCACAGCAACCCACCCTGATGAAGCGCGTCAGCGATGCCATGAGCGCCTTCTATGACGCCACAGTGGAGCTGGGCGTGGCCGACAAGGTGACCGCGTTCACCGCATCCGACTTTGGCCGCACCCTCAGCTCCAACGGCGACGGCTCTGACCACGGCTGGGGCAGCCACCACCTGATGGTGGGTGGCGCAGTCAAAGGCAAGGCCTTCTATGGCAAGGCTCCGCCGGTCAGTGTCACCAACACCGCTGATGCCGCAGACCAATGGCACGTGGGCCAGGGCCGCCTGCTGCCCAGCACGTCGGTAGACCAGTACGCGGCCACCTTGGCCAAATGGTTTGGTGTGAGCAACACCGAACTGGCGGGCGTGCTGCCCAACCTGAGCCACTTTGGCGGGGCTGACTACCCCATTGACCTGGGGTTCATGGGCACCTGACGCGGCGCCGTGCTTGCACGCATCGGCCATGCGAACGCCCGGACCACGCCAGTGCTCCGGGCGTTTTTTCAACCTGGTGGCCGCAGTGCGACATGCCCCTGCGGCATCAGAACCCCGCCAGCACCACCTTGCCATGGGCTTTACCGGACTCAATCAACGCATGCGCCTTGCGCAAGTTCTGCGCGTTGATGGTGCCAAAGCTGGTACTTGCGGTTGAGCGGATACGCCCCGTATCCACCAGAGCAGCCACCTCGGCCAGCAAAGCGCCCTGCTCAGCCATGTCGGGGGTTTCGTACATGGGGCGGGTAAACATCAGCTCCCAGTGCAACGACAAGGCCTTGCTCTTGAGTGGCATCGCGTCCAGCCCCTGCATGTCATCAATCACACCCAGGCGTCCCTGGGGCTTCAAGGCTTCGATGATCTGTGGATAGTGCTGCAGTGTCTGCGTCAGGCTGGCCACCAGCTCAACACCCTCCACCCCCGCTGCCTTCAGCTCCGCAGCCAGGGGGCGCGAATGGTCAATCACCACATGAGCCCCCAGGTCCAGGCACCACTGCCGCGTTTCGGGGCGCGAGGCCGTGGCCACCACACGCAGCTGCGTCAGTTGCCGCGCCAGCTGGATCAGGATGGAGCCCACCCCGCCTGCGCCGCCCACCACCAGCAGCGTCTGCCCCGCGGCACCGCCCTTGGCCACGCCCAGGCGGTCAAACAGCAACTCATAGGCCGTGATGGTGGTCAGCGGCAGGGCCGCAGCCTGCTCATCAGAAAGCGACTGGGGAGCCAGCGCCACGATACGCTCGTCCACCGCATGCAACTCACTGTTGGCCCCAGGGCGGGTGATGGAGCCCGCGTAGTACACCCGGTCACCCACCTTGAAGCGAGACACCTGCGCGCCCACCGCCTCCACCGTGCCCACGGCATCCCAGCCCAACACCTTGACCTGACCCTCGGGCGGCTGCGAGCCCTTGCGCACCTTGGTGTCCACCGGGTTCACCGACACGGCCTTCACCCGCACCAGCACATCGCGCGCGCCCGGCACCGGCGCAGGCAGCTCCACATCCAACAACGCCTCGGCATGGTCCACAGGCCAGTTTGCACGGTATCCAACGGCTTTCATCACAGTCCTTTCGTTGCATCACAAGCACGCGCACCGGGCGCTTGCATATTCATCATCAGCCTGGGCCCCTCCCAAGCCATGCAGGCACTGTAGACAAGCAACCCTCCATTGATAAGGTTGCCTTGAATGTGTTCAATTTCAAATTTGAATTGAAAATAACGCCGCCCGCTTGCATCCCAAACCTCATCCATCCAGCGCTTATGAAAATCGAAAACCTGGCCGACCTGCATGTGCTCATCCACACCGCACGCACCGGCACCCTCAGCGCTGCTGCCCGTGCCCTGGGCATGACACCCGCCGCCGCCAGCGCCGCCCTCAAGCGGCTGGAAGGGCAGCTGGGCTCGCGCCTGTTCGAACGCTCCACCCGCGCCATGCGCCTCACCGCCCAGGGGCAGATCCTGCTCGACTACGCCCAGCGCGCATTCGACCTGCTGGCCGAAGGCGAAAGCATGGCCACCGCCCACCACGGCACCCTGGTGGGTGCATTGCGCGTGGCCGCCCCGTCCGACCTGGCACGCAACATGCTGCTGCCCTGGTTTGACGAATTTCTGGCCGCACACCCCGGTGTGGAGCTGGCCCTGAGCGTGAGCGACACGCCCCTGGACGTGACCCGCGACGAAGTCGACGTCGCCCTGCGCTACGGCCCCCTGGCCGACTCGCGCCTCATCGCCCGCCCCCTTACCACCACCCGCCCCATGTTGTGGGCCGCCCCCACCTACCTGGCGCGCCACGGCACGCCCACCGCCCCGCAAGACCTGCTGCAGCACAACTGCATCGCCTTCCACATCGCAGGCCGCCCCGCCCGCACCTGGCGCTTTGGCCGCGACGGGCAATGGACCGAAGTGCGCGTCAAAGGCAACCGCACCGCCGACGACGCCGCCCTGGCCCGCGACTGGGCCATCGCAGGCCACGGCATCATCTACAAATCCGTGCCCTACCTGCACCACGAACTGCAGCACAGCCCCCTGGTGCGCCTGCTGCCCGAATGGGACACCCCGCCCTACCCCCTGCAAGCCCTGCTACCCAGCGGCCGCTTCGTGCCTGCGCGCGTGCGGGCGTTGGTGGATTTTTTGGTGGCGAAGTTTGATGGGCTGCCGCAAGAGTGAGACAGGCAAACCCGCGCAGACTTTGAATCAAAAGTGGCTCCAGCGCTCTTTCAGCATGCGCCAGCAGCTACCAATTTGAGAGCAAACTGAGTTTGCAAGAAGGGTTGCTTCCCCGCCCCGGTGATGAGTCGTTGCCACACCACTGCACTTGCGCGGGGGTTGGGCGCCGGGGGCGTGTGGCAGTGGCTTTGCAGGCGGTTGGTGCCGCTGGCGGTTTGCTCTGTGCGCTGCTCTGTGGCGGTGCCTGCCAGGGTTTGAATGGTGTGGTGGGCCTGGGTGCTGGTGGCCAGCGTGGATGCGAGCCCGGCAAAGACAAAGGCCAGCAGGGGGTGGAGCCTGCTGGCCTTGGTGGGGGTTGAATCAAATGGGCTGCTAGCGCTTGAGGGATAAGCGCTGGCAGCTATCAATCTAGGAGTTTTTGATAGCTGCAAGCTGGCCTGTGCGGGACTTCACCTTTCAATCTGCCGTTGAGAGGTGCCAGGTTTTGCTCGAGTCAGGCAAAAGACAAGACTTGACTCCATGTGACCTATCGGACTTTGGCCGCACCCTCACCTCCAACGGCGACGGCTCTGACCACGGCTGGGGCAGCCACCACCTGATGGTGGGTGGCGCAGTCAAAGGCAAGGCCTTCTATGGCAAGGCTCCGCCGGTCAGTGTCACCAACACCGCTGATGCCGCAGACCAATGGCACGTGGGCCAGGGCCGCCTGCTGCCCAGCACGTCGGTAGACCAGTACGCGGCCACCTTGGCCAAATGGTTTGGTGTGAGCAACACCGAACTGGCGGGCGTGCTGCCCAACCTGAGCCACTTTGGCGGGGCAGACTACCCCACCGACCTGGGCTTCATGGCCGCCTGAACGCGGGGCGCGCCCAGCGCAGGCAAAGGGCGCCGCTTACTTCACGCCCTGCGCCACCCATTCATCAATCTCCACCGCCACCTGCCGCGCAGCAGCCGCCAGGGCGCGGGTGCCGCCCGCGGCGTCAGGGGTAGGCGCGGGCTTTTGCACGATGAACACGCGCTGGCCCAGCAGGGTTTCGCCTGCGGGGGTGGGGTCTACCAGGGTGGCGCGCAGGCGCAGCAGGCCGGTGCTTTCGGCAGGGCTGGTGAAGAGGTGGCTGAATTCTTCCAGTTCAATGCGCAGCACGGCCGGCAGTTTGCCGCCGCGTGCGGTGTCGCGCGCCTGGGCGGCGGCATCGGCGTCTTGCAGCACGGGGCGGCGCAGGCCCAGCTGGGCGCGCAGGGCTTGCTGCACCAGTTGCACGGGCGGCTGGGTCCAGCGGGCCAGGGTGTAGGGGCGCAGCTGTTGGGCGTCGGCGTAGTTCAGGCGGTACAGCACGGCGGTGCTGCTTTCTGACAGGCCCGTCGCCTCCACGTCGGCCAGCGCAATGGGCGGCAGGCTGGCGCGGCGGTCGGCGGCCGGCAGGCCGGTCAGCCCCGGGCCAAAGTCGTACGAGACAGGGCGATTGGGCGGCGTTGGCAAGGCGCTGCAGCCCACCAGCAATACCAGGCAAAAAGTGGCTGCAGCGCTTTTGTAGCAAGCGCTAGCAGCTATGTTTTCAATAGCATTCATGACAGAACGTGCGAAGGGTGTGTGCATGGCGCGTGCCTTTGTCGGTCAGGGGTGGGCCAGGGGCGGGGCAAAGCCGGGCTCGCCGGGGCCGGGGGGCAGGCGGCCGCTGCCGTAGATGAAGAGTTGCGGGTTGTCGCTGACGGCGCTGGCGGCCAGGCCCATCTGGCGCACGGCGCGGCCGGTTTCGTCGGCGGCGCGGTTGATGCTGGGCAGCGTGGAGCGGCTGAAGTTGTCGGCCGCTGCCGCCATCACCTGCGCGCCGTGGGTGAGCTGGTCGATGGCGCCGCCTTCGGCGCTCAGGCGCTGGGTGGTGGTGCGGATGTCGTTGGCCATGGCCGTCACGCTGGTGCCCGCCTGCTGCAGCGATTTCAGCGTGTGGCGCGCATCCTCGGCCAATGGCGGCAGCGCGGCCAGTGCGGGGTCCAGCCGGTTTTGCAAGGTGGCATCGAGCCGCTGGGTGAGGGTATTGACGCTGCCCGCCGCCTGGCCGATGTTGCCCAGCGCCTGGGTGATGCGCTGCTGGTTCTCATCGCCCAGCAGCTGGTTGATGCGGCGGGTGGCTTCTTCGACCTGGGCCAGGATGTTGGGAGCTTGCTCGGCAATGCGGCCAAAGGGCGAGGGTTTGAGCGTGAGGCGCGGCAGGCCGCTGGGGCCGGGGGGCAACTGGGGCAAGGGCTGGGCGGCGTCGTCCAGCAGCACGTGGGCCAGGCCGGTGACGCCCTGGTAGCCCAGGGTGGCAAAGGTGGTGGGGCTGACGGGGGCGTCATGGTTCACGGCGATACGGATGAGCACGTTGCCGCTGACCTGCGGATCGAACCCGATGCGCTGCACCTTGCCCACGGCCACGCCTTTGTAGCGCACGGTGGCTTGCGGCTGCAGGCCGCTGACGCCTTCGCGGGTGGTGAGTTCGTACAGGTCGTAGTTGGCGTTGTCGCGGGTGAGCCAGATGGCCAGGCCCGCCAGCAACGCCGTCACGACAATGACAAAGATGCCTGCGGCAAGGGCATGTGATTTGTTTTCCATCAGGTTTCCTTGGAGGGCGCGGCGGCATTTGGCGTGGCTGCCGGTGCAGGCTGCTGCAACGGCGCCATGGCGCGCTGGCCGCGTTCGCCCATGAAGAAGTGTTCGATGAACGGGTGCTTGAAATGCGCCACCTCGTGCGGTGGGCCGGTGACGATGACTTTTTTATCGGCCAGCACCGCCACGCGGGTGCTGAGGGCAAACAGGGTGTCCAGGTCGTGCGTGACCATGATGACGGTGAGCCCCAGGGCAGCGCGCAACTCGCGCACCAGGGCACAGAAGTCGTCGGAGCTGCTGGGGTCCAGCCCCGCCGTGGGCTCGTCGAGCAGCAGCAGGGGTGGGTCCATGATGAGCGCGCGGGCCAGGGCCACGCGCTTGACCATGCCGCCCGACAGATCGGCGGGCATGCGGGTGGCGTGCTCGGGCTTGAGGCCCACCATCTGCAGCTTGACCAGGGCGGCGGAGCGCACCAGCTCTTCAGGCAGGGTGCCTTGCTCGCGCAGGGCAAAGGCCACGTTGTCAAGCACGTTGAAGGCAGAGAACAGCGCGCCGTGCTGGAACAGCATGCCCACGCGGCTGGCAGCGCCTTCGCGCCCCATTTCAGACGCCGGGCGGCCCAGCACGGTGACGGTACCGCGCGTGGGCTGGGCCAGCCCCAGAATCTGCCGCAGCAGCACGGTTTTGCCGGTGCCTGAGCCGCCGACGAGTGAGAGCATTTCGCCGCGCTGAACGACGAACTCCAGGTCCTGGTGCACGGCAAAGGCTTCGGTGCCTTTGCCAAACACCGTCCACAGCCCCTTGGCTTCGACGATGGGCGGTTCGTGGACAGGTGTGTGCGCCGCCACGGCAATGGCGTCGGGGGTGGCAAACAGGGGCGGGTGCGTGGTGGCCATGGCTCAGATCCCCACGTTGCGGAAGGCCACGGCAAAGACCGCATCCACGATGATGACCATGGTGATGGACGTGACCACCGAGGCCGTGGTGCCCTCGCCCAGGCTCTGGGTGTTGGGCTTGACGCGCAGGCCCCAGTGGCAGCCGATGAGGGCAATGAACGCCCCAAACACCACCGACTTGGCCACCGCCAGCCCGAGGTTGCCCACCTTCACTGCGGCGGGCAGGGCCTGCACAAAGTAGGAAGGCGAGATGCCCAGTGTGATGTCGGCCGCCAGCATGCCCCCGGCCAGCGCGGCCAGCGTGGTCCACACGCTGATGAGCGGCATGGCCAGCGCCAGCGCCAGCGTGCGCGGCATCACCAGCCGAAAACCGTGCGGAATGCCCATGACGCGCATGGCGTCCAGCTCTTCGGTCACGCGCATCACACCAATCTGCGCAGTGATGGACGAGCCCGAGCGCCCCGCCACCAAAATGGCCGCCAGCATGGGCCCCAACTCGCGAATGAGCGAGATGCCCAGGATGTTGACGATGAATGATTCGGCCCCGAACTGGCGCAGCTGCAGGCTCATCAGATAGGCCAGCACCACGCCAATCAAAAAGCCCACCAGCGCGGTGATGGGCAGGGCCGTGGCACCCATGCGGTAGAGGTGGCCCGACACATCGCGCCACGGGCCGCGCCGGGGGTTGCGCGCCAGGCGCAGCAAATCCAGCACCAGCTGGCCCACCATCTGCACGATATGGCGGGCGTGGTCCAGCCCGTGCAGCACCAGCGCACCCAGGCGGTCCACCTCGTCAAACAGGCGCCAGGGCGCAGGTGCGGGCGGATTGGTGATGGTGAGCTCTGCCACGCGCTCCAGCAGGGTGCGCTGCACGTCCGTCAACTCAAGGCGCGCGGGCCAGGCGTGGCCCCAGTGGTTCCACAGCAGCTGGGCGCCCACATGGTCCAGCCACTGCAGGCTGCGCAAATCCCACCCCAAAGTGGCGGCGGGGGCGTTGTCTTGCAGCTGGCGGCGCAGCAGCTTCCACTGCGCCCGCGTGCCCAGTTCGGCCGCGCCCCAGCGCCCTTGCGGCTGCGCGCACGGCCCATCGGGCGTGTCGGTGCGGACGATGCGGGGGGCAACGCTGTCAATGGTCATGGTGAGGGCGGTGCGGGCCGCCGGGCGGGCAATGAGGGTGAACGACAGAGTCAAGCATGGTAGCGGAGCCGCGTGCTGCCCTTCGCACATTCTTCCAGCGAGCAGATGTAATTTTTATCAAAACGCCCTCCAGCGCTTATTAAACAAGCGCAATCAGCTATTTATTTGATAGCAACAAGCATTTACCCCATCGACAGACGGTGGGCGCTCAGCACAATGGGGCGGGTTACCAATCCGTTTTCGACCCATCCATGAGCGACACCCAGTTTGACTACATCATCATTGGCGGCGGCACTGCAGGCGCGTTGCTCTGCAACCGCCTGAGCGCCAGTGGCCGCTACCGCGTGCTGCTGTTGGAAGCGGGGCGAAAAGACGACTACCACTGGATCCACATCCCTGTGGGCTACCTGTACTGCATTGGCAACCCCCGCACCGACTGGCTTTACCACACCGAGCCCGACGCAGGCCTGAACGGCCGCACCCTGCGCTACCCGCGCGGCAAGACGCTGGGCGGCTGCAGCAGCATCAACGGCATGATCTACATGCGCGGCCAGTCGCGCGACTACGACCAGTGGGCCCAGCTGACGGGCGATGACAGCTGGCGCTGGGACAACGTGCTGCCCCACTTCCGTCGCCACGAAGACCACTGGCGGCTGGATCAACCCGAGGGCGTCAATGAAAACTTCAAACGCCTGCACGGCAACAAAGCCACCGGCAGCACCGGCGAATGGCGCGTGGAAAAGCAGCGCCTGCGCTGGGATGTGCTGGACGCCTTTGCCCAAGCCGCCCAGGAAGCCGGCATTGCCGCCACCGACGACTTCAACCGCGGCAGCAACGAGGGCGTGGGTTACTTTGAGGTGAACCAGAAAAGCGGCTGGCGCTGGAACACGGCCAAGGCCTTTCTGCGCCCGACCTGCTATGGGCGGCCCAACTTTGAAATGTGGACCAGCGCACAGGCGGCGCAGCTCATCATCGAAACCCAGGCCGATGGCAGCCGCCGCTGCACCGGCGTGAAGGTGTGGGACGGCCACGAGATGGTGACCGCCCACGCCGCCCGCGAGGTGGTGCTGAGCGCGGGCGCCGTGAACTCGCCGCAGCTGCTGCAGCTCTCGGGCATCGGGCCCGCAGCGCTGCTGCGCCAGCACGGCATTGACGTAGTGCTCGATTTGCCCGGCGTGGGTGCCAATTTGCAAGACCATTTGCAGATCCGCTCGGTCTACAAGGTGCAGAACGTGCCCACACTCAACACCATGGCCAACTCGCTGGTGGGCAAGGCCAAGATCGGGCTCGAATACGTGCTCAAGCGCAGCGGCCCCATGAGCATGGCGCCGTCGCAACTGGGCGCCTTCACCCGCAGCAGCGACGAGCATGTGCACCCCAATATCCAGTACCACGTGCAGCCCTTGTCGCTGGATGCCTTTGGCGAGCCGCTGCACAGCTTCCCGGCCTTCACGGCCAGCGTGTGCAACCTCAACCCCACCAGCCGGGGCACGGTGCAGATCAAGAACGCCGACTTCCGTACCGCGCCCGCCATTGCCCCCAACTACCTGAGCACCCCCGAAGACCGCAAAGTGGCCGCCGACAGCCTGCGCGTCACGCGCCGCATCGTGGCCCAGCCCGCGCTGGCCAAGTACCAGCCTGAAGAATGGAAGCCCGGCACCCAGTACCAGACGGACGAAGACCTGGCGCGGCTGGCGGGCGACATTGCCACCACCATCTTCCACCCCGTGGGCACCACCAAAATGGGGCACGACCAGGACCCCATGGCGGTGCTGGACAGCCAGATGCGTGTGCGCGGCATCCAAGGCCTGCGCGTGGTGGACGCAGGGGGCATGCCCACCATCACCAGCGGCAACACCAACTCGCCCACGCTGATGATGGCCGAGCGGGCCGCGCAGTGGATGGTGGAGGCGCAACGTGCGGGCGGCTGACACAGCCTCGCGCACTCGTCAGTCCAAACGCATACACAGGGCGATACTCAATTGCTGGGCCGGCTGCCACAGCCGGGCTGTTCAGCCCCGCGCCAGATCAGCGAATGCCACCCACATAACGCCGCGCCTGCGAATGCCCCGTGGCCGCAGTGTGCGCCGACGGTGCGGCAGCCCGCTCTGCTGCACGGGCGGCCTCGGCCTCGCGGGCACTGCGGCGGACCTCAGCCGCCAAGGTGTCTTGCATGCAGTGATCCAGGCGGTCGGCCCACTCGATCAGCTCGGGGGCCTGGTCCAACACGGCGCGTTCGCGGGCGAAGCGGGCGATCTCGCGGGCATAGGTGCCGTTGCTGGCCATCCATTCGGTGTCTGTCACGCGGCCCGTCTTGCGCCGCAGCAGCACATGCAGGTGCGCGGCGATGGCAAGTTTCTCGCTGTGGTTCATCTGTTGCTACCTCCGTTGCTTTCGGGGGTTTGCACAAGGCGTGCCAGCGCTGCGCCCCGTTTGGTGCACTGCTCCATTCCTCGGGAAACTCCCAATGCACCACGGAAGTGCAGGGGTTACAGTGCAACCACTCACGGGGCTCCAAGGCGTCCCAGATGAGGGGATCGAGGAGACAACCCTTAAACCAACTACCAAGATAAGCACCCAACGAGGTACGCAAAGTTTTCGAAGCGCTGGCGATCCCAGCGCTTTTTTTTGTCTGCACCTGCGCAGCGCTGTCGCCAGTTCCAGCGCGTTGCTACCAAGGTCATAGCAGCAGGGGTGCGAAAATCGGGCGATGGAATGGTTTTTTATCACCCTCGCCTCGCTCCTGGCAGGCTTCATTGATGCGATTGTGGGCGGCGGCGGGTTGATCCTGACCCCAGCCCTGTTTGCTGCCTTCCCAGGGGCAGCACCAGCCACGCTGTTTGGCACCAACAAGGCCGGGTCGGTGTGGGGCACCGCCATGGCCACCTGGCAATACAGCCGCCGTGTGGAAATGCGCTGGGCCGCCCTGCTGCCCGCAGCGGCAGCGGGTTTTGCCGGGGCCTTTGCAGGCGCCTGGACGGTCACGGCCCTGTCGCCCGACTTCCTGCGCAAGGTGCTGCCGCTGGTGCTGCTGGCGGTGCTGGCCTACACCCTGGCCAAGAAAGACCTGGGCCGCCACCACGCGCCCCGCTTCAGCGGCAATGCCGAGGTGTGGGTGGCCAGCCTGGTGGGCCTGGGCATTGGTTTTTACGACGGCTTCTTTGGCCCGGGCACCGGCAGTTTCTTCGTCTTCCTGTTCGTGCGCCTGCTGGGCTATGACTTCCTGAACGCTTCGGCCTCGGCCAAGCTGCTCAACTGCGCCACCAACATCGCGGCCATCTCGCTGTTTGCCTTCAAGGGCCATGTCTGGTGGCATTACGCGGTGACGCTGGCCATCGCCAATGTGGTGGGCAGCATGGCCGGCACGCACATGGCTGTCAAGCATGGCACCGGCTTTGTGCGCGGCATTTTCATCGTGGTGGTGAGCAGCCTGATCCTGAAGACGGGGTACGACGCGTTCCTGCGCTGAACAAGCGGTGGGCTGACGCCGCTCAAAAACCCGCTGGACGCCCGCGCAACACTAGGGTTGTCCTGCGTGTTCTTCAAAAGAACGGGCGTCCTATAATTATTTCTATTTAATGAACAGGCCCATCGCCCCTCGCGATGGTTGTGTTTTCCGCTTCCGGCTTGCCCACCTGCATGTCGGATTTTTTTGTACCTGAAACTACCCCTGCAGGACCTTGCCATGAAACTGTTGAAGACCGTTGTTACCGCTGTGGCGCTGTGCGCCGCCTTCGTCGCCCAAGCCCGCACGCTCGACGAAGTCAAGAAAGACGGCAAGATCATCATCGCCACCGAAGGCCAGTTCGCCCCCTTCAACTACTTCAAGGGCACCCAGCTGACGGGCTTTGAAGTCGAAGTGGCGGAACTGGTCGTCAAGAAGATGGGCCTGAAGCTGGAGTGGAAGACCCTGGGCTTTGACGCCCTGCTGACCGGCCTGGCCCAAAACCGCTGGGATGTCGTGATCGCCTCGCACGGCGTGACCGAAGAGCGCGCCAAGGCCGTGACCTTTGCCACCCCCCACTACTGCTCGGGCGGCATAATCGTGGCGATGGACGCCAAGATCCGCACCGCTGCGGACCTGACTGGCAAGGTGGTGGCCGTGCAAACCGGCACCAGCTACCTCACGAACGTGCAAAAGCTCGCGGGCGTGAAGGAAGTGAAGAACTTCCCCCAAGACACCGATGCCCAGCGCGCCCTGATCTCCAAGCGCGTGGACGCCTGGGTGAGCGACAAGTTCGTGGCCAAGGAAGCCGCTGCCAAGAACGCCAAGGCCGGCTTCAAGCTGGGCGACATGCTGTTCATCGAGCGCATTGCCCCCGCCATGGCCCTGGGCAACACCAGCCTGACCGAAGCCTGGAACAAGGCCTTCGCCGAAGTGCTGGCCGATGGCAGCTACGCCGCCGTGTCCAAGAAGTACTTCAACGAAGACGTGCGCTGCAACTGATCTGCAAGCACAAGGGGCTGCCAGATGAGGGATTGGCGTGCTGCACATGCCGCCCTTCACTGGCAGACACCCCGAGGTGCGCAGGGGGCTTGCCCCCTGCGCACCTTTTGTTTTTGCTGGCACACTCGGCACCTTCGGTGCGCAGAGTCTGCCGCTGAACTGATCCAGAACTGAGACCGAACGGTCATTTCATTCATGCTTATCGCCCTCTGGCCGCAAACCTGGTCCCGCCAGCAACGCAGCAATGCCACCCTTATCGCCGCGCTGGTGCTCATGGTGCTGGCCCTGTCGCTCCTGGGCCAAGTGCTCTCGTTCCTTCCCGAGCCCATTGGCTCCAACGCCCAAGCCTTCTCTGATGGCGCCCGCACCACCCTGTGGCTCACGCTCGTCAGTGGCGCAGTCGGCCTGGTGCTGGGCACCGTGGCGGCTCTGGCCCGCACTGCCCGCTGGGTGGCTGTGCGCTGGGTTGCCAGCTTCTACATCTGGGCCATCCGCGGCACGCCGCTGCTGGTGCAAATCCTGTTCGTGTACTTTGCCCTGCCGGTGCTGGTGCCGGGCCTGAACCTGCCCGACTTCGCCGCCGCCGTGGTGGCCCTGGGTCTGAACGTAGGCGCCTACAACGCCGAAGCCCTGCGCGCTGGCCTGCTGGCCGTGCCACGCGGCCAGACCGAGGCCGCCAAGGCCCTGGGCCTGGGCCGCACGCATGTGTTCCTGGACGTGGTGTTTCCCCAGGCGTTCAAGATCTCGCTGCCGCCGCTGGTGAGCAACTTTGTGGCGCTGCTCAAGGATTCTTCGCTGGCCTACGCCATCGGCGTGGTGGAGCTGACCAATGTGGGCAACCGCATCCAGTCGGCCACCTTCCAGCCGATTGCCACGCTGACCACGGTGGCCGTCACATACCTGCTGCTCACCACGCTGGTCACGCAGATCTCGAACGCGGTCGAGTACCGCTTTGACGTGGAGGGCCGCAACCAATGAACCCCAACGCCCAACCCAAGCCCTACATCGTGGCCGAGCGCGTGTGCAAGTCGTTTGGCACGCACCAGGTGCTCAAGGACGTGTCCACCGTGTTCCACACGGGCGAGGTCACGGTCATCATCGGTGCCTCCGGTTCCGGCAAGAGCACACTGCTGCGCGCGATCAACCGGCTGGAGCCCCACGACAGCGGGCGCATCACCATTGACGGTGTCGATGTGTGCGACGACCTGGCCGCGCTGCAACGCCAGCGCTGTGAAGTGGGCATGGTGTTCCAGCAGTTCAACCTGTTCGGCCACATGAGCGTGCTGGACAATGTGACGCTGGCGCCCCGCCGCATTCGCCACACGCCGCGCGCGCAGGCCAACGAAGAGGCCATGCAGCTGCTGCGCCGCGTGGGCATGCAAGACCACGCCCACAAGTACCCCTGGCAACTGTCGGGCGGACAGCAGCAGCGGGTGGCCATTGCCCGCGCTCTGGCCATGCAGCCCAAGGTGATGCTGTTTGACGAGCCCACCTCGGCACTCGACCCCGAAATGGTCAAGGAAGTGCTGGACGTGATGCGCAGCCTGGCGCGCGGTGGCATGACGATGATCGTCGTGACCCACGAAATGGGCTTTGCCCGCGAGGTGGCCGATCGCGTGATGTTCTTCGACCAGGGCCGCATCGCGCACGACGCACCCCCCAAGGAGTTCTTCAGCAACCCGGCCAACGACCGCATCCGCGCGTTCCTGGGCCAGGTCAGCCACTAGCCCTTAGCCCGTGCACCAGCCACAAGGCCGCCGGGCAACCGGGGGCCTTTTTCTTTTTGGTTTTGTTCTGGAGTCGTTAGCCATGCGCACTGAACGCTCGGGCCTGATCGCCCTGCTCATCGTCACCGTGGTGTGGGGAACCACCTTCCCCGCCATGAAGCTGCTGTCGGCGCAGCTCGATGCGCTGCAGATCATTTGGCTGCGCTTTGCGATTGCGCTGGTGGTGTTGCTGCCCCTGTGGCTGGGCATGCACCGCCATGAACGGCGCTGGGGCACGGCGCTGGGTCTGTTGCTGTTCCTCGCGTTTTGGCTGCAGATCGAAGGGCTGGCGCGCACCAGCAGCAACCGCAACGCGTTTGTGACCGGGCTGAATGTGCTGGTGGTGCCCTTGATTGCCATGCTGGCGCTGGGCCGCCGCTACGGCTGGCAACTGTGGGCTGCGTGCGCCATGGCGTTTGCGGGCATGGCACTGATGTTCCATGAAAACGAACCGTGGAACCTGGGCGATACGCTCACCCTGGCCAGCACGGTGTTCTACGCGCTGTACATCCTGGCGCTGGAAGAATGCTCGCGCCGCACCAGCGCCGCACCGCTACGCGCCACCCGCATGGCAGCCGCGCAGGCGCTGGTGATGTGCGTGGCATCCACCGCGCTGCTGTGGGGGCGCGATGGTCACATGGACTGGCTGCCCGGCCTCACCCGGCTGGAGAGCACCGCCTGGCTGGCGCTGCTGTACCTGGGCCTGCTGGCCAGCGTGGTGGTGGTAAGCCTGCAGGCCTGGGGCCAGCAGCGCGTGGACGCCATGCGCAGCGCCATCGTGTTTGGTCTGGAGCCCGTGTTTGCCTCGCTGACGGCCTGGTTCCTGCTGGGTGAAAGCCTGGGCTGGGCAGGCGTGGGAGGGGCGGCCCTGATCGTGACCGCGCTGGTGGTGAGCCAGTTGCAACCTGCCAGTGCGGCAGCTACCCCGGCAGCCCAGCCAGAGAAGCCCTGAGCGAGAGCGCTGGCTACTGCGCCACAGCGCGCCCATGCTGTGGCGCAGGCTGGGAGATGCGGGGAGCGGGCTCTGCCACAGAGCCCTGCACAGCCACAGGCACTGCCCCAGAATTTATGCAAAAAGTGGCCCTAGCGCTTATTCCACAAGCGCAATCAGCTCTTGATTTGATAGCAAAACTCAGGGAGTGGGCAGCACAATGTCTGCCGCCTTGCGCGGCTTGCCCAGGGGGGCAGACGCCTGGCCTTTGCGCACGGCCGCGATGTCTTCCTCGCTGGGGTAATCGCCCAGCAGCCAGTAGTCGAACACGCGCCGCGCGATAGGGGCGGCGTGGGCGGCACCAAAGCCCGCGTTTTCCACAATCACCGCCACTGCAATTTCGGGCGCCTCGGCCGGGGCGAAAGCGGCATAGAGCGAGTGGTCGCGCTGGTGTTCTTCCAGCAGCTTGGCGTTGTACTTCACGTTCTGGCCCAGGCTCACGGCCTGTGCTGTGCCCGTTTTACCGGCAGAAGAATATGGCGCGCCCGCAAACACCCGGGTGCCCGTGCCGCCCTTGTTCACCGCAATCAGGGCGTTGCGCACAATCTCCACGTTCTTGGGCTTGTAGCCCAGGTTCTGGCCAGGTGGCTGGGGCACTGGGCTCAGCTCGCCCGTCACTGTGTCTTTCACAGCCTTGATGAGGTGGGGCGTGTAGCGCGTGCCACCGTTGGCCAGGGTGGCCTGGGCCACGGCCAATTGCAGCATGGTGAAATTGTTGTAACCCTGGCCAATGCCCAGCGAGACGGTTTCGCCAGGAAACCAGCGCTTCATCTCAGGCCGCTTGTAGGTGTTGCGCTTCCATTCGGTGCTGGGCAAGGTGCCGCGCACCTCGCCGTTGAGATCAATGCCCGTGGTCTGCCCAAAGGTCAGGGGCTTCATGAAATCGTGGATGGCGTCCACGCCCATCTCCACGGCCAGCGAGTAAAAGTAGGTGTTGCTGGAGAACTGGATGGCGCGGTGCATGTCGAGCGCGCCCAGGCCGCCTTCGTGGCTGCGGAAGGTGCGGCCACCGAAGGTGTAGAAACCGGGGTCGTTCACGATCATGCTGGGCGAGCGTTTGTTCAGCTCCAGCGCGGCCAGCGCCATGAAGGGCTTGTAGGTGGAGCCGGGTGGGTACAGCCCCCGCAGGGCGCGGTTGAGCAGGGGCTTGTCGATGGACTCGTTGAGCGCAGTCCAGTTCTCCACGTCAATGCCTTCGACAAACAGATTGGGGTCGAACGTGGGCTTGCTCACCAGCGCCAGCACTTCGCCGTTGCGCGGATCAATGGCTACCAGAGCGCCTCGGCGGTCGCCAAACAGGTCTTCCACCATTTTCTGCAGCTTGATGTCCAGCGAGATCATCACGCTCTTGCCGGGTGTGGCAGGGCGGCTGGCCAGCTTGCGCACGGCGCGCCCGCCCGCCGATGTCTCCATCTGCTCCACGCCGGTGATGCCGTGCAGGGCGGTTTCAAAGCTTTGCTCCACGCCCAGCTTGCCGATGTACTCGGTTCCCCGGTAGTTGGCTTCGTCGTCTGCATCCTGAATGCGCTGCTTCTCGTTCTGGTTGATGCGGCCGATGTAGCCAATCGCGTGGCTGCCGATTTCGCCCAGGGGGTAGTTGCGGAACAGCCGGGCCTTGATCTCCACGCCAGGGAAGCGGTACTGCTGCGCGGCAAAGCGCGCCACTTCCTCATCGGTCAGCCGGGTGCGGATGGGCAGCGATTCAAAGTTGCGCGACTCTTCCAGCAGCCGCTTGAAGCGGCGGCGGTCGCGCTGGTGGATGTCCACCACCTTGGAGAGCTGGTCAATGGTTTCTTCGAGCGGTGCGGCGCGCGAAGGGGTGATCTCCAGCGTGTAGGCCGCGTAGTTGGTGGCCAGCACCACGCCGTTGCGGTCCAGGATCAGCCCGCGGTTGGGCACGATGGGCACCACGGCCGTGCGGTTGCTCTCAGCCTGCGCCGCCAGGTCTTCGTGGCGCACCACCTGCAAAAACACCAGGCGCGCCACGATCAGGCAGAACGCCAGGAACACCACCAGCCCCACCGCCAGCACCCGCAGGCGCAGGCGCGAGGCATCGGCCGCCACATTGCGAATTTCGGTCATGGCTGGCGCGCTCCGGCGTGGTCACGCCGCACGGGCGCAACAGGGGCCGCACCGGTGCACAGTCCGGGGCACGGCAGTCGTGGCTGGCCTGCACTCGCCATGGTCACAGGGGGCGGTTCTCGTCGCGGTCCGGGGGGCGGCGCTGGGGCGCCAGCAGCACCCAACTGACCAGCGGCCACAGGGCCACTTCCAGCACCGGCGCGAGCAACACCCAGAACCCCGGAAATGTGCCACCGGCCAGCAAGCGCAGCACCACTTCGATGCCATGCGCCAAGGCAAACAGCGGAAACAACTGCAGCGCCTGCGCTGGCCCGCTGAACCACAGCAGGCGGCGGTGCATGGCAATCGCGCTGTACGAAAGCACGGTGTACACCAGGGCATGCTGCCCCAGCAGGGCCGACTGCCCTACGTCCATGCAAAGCCCCAAGGCAAACGCCACGCCCATGCCCGTGCGCAGGGGCTGGTGCACGCCCCAGAAGACGATCAGCACCATCAAAAAATCTGGCAGCCACACCCAGCGCCCCAGTGGCACGAGATTGATGGCCAGGCCGATCAGCAGGCTGACGGCAATGAACGCGGGGTTGACTGGCAGCAGCAGTTGCTGCCCACGCGGCATGATCATGCGGACTCCCCTGTGCAGGCTGGGCGTACGCAACGCAATGGCTGGCGGCGCTGCATCATTTGCGCGCCCTCTTGCCGTGCTCTGCCTGGGCGGGCTGGGGGCGCGGTGGCAGGTGGTCGGTCAGCGGCTTGAGCACCACCACATGGCGAACCCCCTGCACCTGGGCCAGGGGCTGGCAATAGATGCGGGCGAATGCAGAGTCGGCACGCCGCTCCACATGGGCCACCCGCGCCACGGGCAGGCCCGGTGGGTAGACTCCGTCCACACCACTGGTGGTGAGCAAGTCGCCTTCGCGCACGTCGGCATTGGCCTGGATGAACCGCAACTCGATCCCGCCGCCATGCTCAGCCGTAGGGTCGCCGTAGGCCACTGCACGCGCGCCCGTGCGCAGGTTGAGGACGGGAATGGCCTGGTCACGGTCTACCAGCAGCGTCACTTCGCTCACCAGCGGAAAGACGCGCGTGACCTGCCCAAGCACACCGCCTTCGTCCATGACGGGCACCCCCTGCTCCACACCATGCACCTGCCCCTGGTCGATGACCACGCGGCGGGTGAACGCGTCTGCAGTGTCGTAAATCACCTGGGCGGCCTGCGCTGGCGTGTCCAGGCGGTCACGCAGCTCCAGCAGTTTGCGCAGTCGTATGTTTTCCTGGGCCAGTTGCTCCGCCTGGTGGGCTTGCTGCGACACCACGACAAGTTTCTGGGCGGCAGCATCGGCCGCGGCCTGGGCCGACTGCAGCGACTGGAAGTAAGCAGAGCCATGCCGAGACCATTCCACTGGCTGCAGCATGAGCCATTGCACGGGGTACAGCACCGTGCCAATCGCCTGGCGCACCGGTCCTGTGATCTGGAAACGGGTGTCGGCCACCATGAGGAACAAGGCCAGGGCGCTGAAGGCGGCCAAACGCGACAAGGCCGAAGGGCCTTGCTTGAACAACGGGGGCGCACTGCGCTCTAAGGTTCCCAGGGGCATAGAGGGCAGTGCTCAGGAATGGCCGCGTAGGGGTTGAATCACTGCAGTGGATTCACAAAGCATTGAAGCATCAGCGATCATGCCGCATTGACCAGAGCGCCCCACCGGGGCGGCCCTGGCACTGAGAAATTACTCGCTGGTGAAGATGCTGCCCAGACGGTCCATGCGCTCCAGCGCAATGCCGCAGCCGCGCACCACGCAGGTCAGCGGGTCTTCGGCCACCAGCACGGGCAGGCCGGTTTCTTCGGACAGCAGACGGTCCAGATCGCGCAGCAGTGCACCGCCGCCCGTAAGCATCATGCCGCGGTCAGAAATGTCGGCGCCCAGTTCGGGCGGGGTTTGCTCCAGCGCGTTCTTCACGGCAGAAACGATCTGATTGAGCGGCTCGGTCAGGGCTTCCAGCACCTCGTTGGACGAGATGGTGAAACTGCGTGGCACGCCTTCGGAAAGGTTACGGCCCTTGACTTCCATCTCCTTGACTTCCGAGCCTGGGAAGGCAGAGCCGATGTTCTTCTTGATGGCTTCGGCCGTGGGTTCACCGATCAGCATGCCGTAGTTGCGACGGATGTAGTTGATGATGGCTTCGTCGAACTTGTCGCCACCTACGCGCACGCTGCCCTTGTAGACCATGCCGCCCAGCGAGATCACGCCCACCTCGGTGGTGCCGCCGCCAATGTCCACCACCATGGAGCCCGAAGCCTCCGACACGGGCAGACCAGCGCCAATGCCGGCGGCCATGGGTTCTTCGATCAGGTACACCGCTGTGGCGCCAGCTGCCTCGGCCGCGTCCTTGATGGCGCGGCGTTCGACCTGGGTCGAACCGCAGGGCACGCAGATGATGATGCGGGGGCTGGGCGTCAGCACCGAGCGGGGATGCACCATCTTGATGAACTGCTTGATCATCTGTTCGGTGATCACGAAGTCGGCGATCACGCCGTCTTTCATCGGGCGGATGGCTTCGATGTTGCCGGGCACCTTGCCCAGCATGGCCTTGGCTTCGCGGCCCACGGCCTGGATCACCTTCTTGCCATGGGGGCCGCCTTCGTGGCGAATGGCAACCACGGAGGGCTCGTCCAGAACGATGCCTTTGTCGCGTGCGAAGATGAGGGTGTTGGCCGTGCCAAGGTCAATGGCAAGGTCGGTGGAGAAATACCGACGGAAAGCTCCGAACATTCAAAAATCCTCTCAGGCACGGCATGCGCGTCGGCCTGCCGTCGCCGGGTGTGTCAGGGAGTGGGGGGGGCAAATATAGCTTTTTTCGCGCAATGACCGGCTGAAAAAAGGGTAATGCGGCAAAGCCGGGATAATACCCCATCCCCTGTGAATAACTCCCTCCGGCATGACCCGGATCACAGCTTTACATCTGGTATCCCGACAAATACTTTCCTTATGGCACTGACCCCTCAGGACATTGGTCGCATCGCCAATTTGGCGCGACTGGAGCTTACCCCTCAAGAAAGTGAGCGCATGCTCACGCAATTGAACGGTTTTTTCGACGTGGTGGAGCAAATGCGGGCTGTGGATACCCAAGGGATTGAGCCGTTGGCCCACCCCGTGGCAGCCATCCAGCCGGTGGCCTTGCGCCTGCGTGATGACATCGCCAGCGAGCCCAACAACCGCGAAGCCAACCAGAAGAGCGCCCCCGCTGTAGAGCGCGGCCTGTTCCTGGTGCCCAAAGTGATCGAGTGAGCCCCGCCATGACCCTGAACACCACCGCATTGCACGACCTGAGCGTGGTCGAACTGGCTGCGGGCCTGCGCGGCAAGCAATTCTCTGCCGTCGAAGCCGCACAGCATTTCCTGGCCCGGGCCAAGGCCCACCAGAACCTGGGCGCCTACGTGGCCCTGAACGAAGACGCCACCCTGGCCCAGGCCCAGGCAGCCGACGCCCGCATTGCCGCTGGCACGGCGGGCGCGCTCGAAGGTGTGCCGATTGCGCACAAGGACATCTTCGTCACCCAGGCCTTCCCCAGCACCGCCGGCTCCAAGATGCTGGCGGGCTACCAGTCGCCGTTTGACGCCACCGTGGTCACCAAGCTGGCAGAAGCCGGCGCCGTCACTTTAGGCAAGCTCAACTGCGACGAGTTCGCCATGGGCTCGGCCAACGAAAACTCGGCCGTCGCCCCCGCGGGCTTTGATGCCCCTGCCCCCGTGCGCAACCCCTGGGCCACCGACCGCATCCCTGGCGGCTCCTCTGGCGGCAGCGCCGTGGCCGTGGCCGCACGCCTGGCCCCGGCCGTCACCGGCACCGATACCGGCGGCTCCATCCGCCAGCCCGCATCGTTCTGCGGCATCACCGGCATCAAGCCCACCTATGGCCGCGCCAGTCGCTACGGCATGATCGCTTTTGCCTCCAGCCTGGACCAGGCCGGCCCCATGGCCCGCAGCGCCGAAGACTGCGCGCTGCTGCTGTCCGCCATGTGCGGCCCCGACCCGGACCGCGACTCCACCAGTCTGGACGTGCCCGCCGAAAACTTCAGTGCCAAGCTCAACGACAGCATCGACGGTCTGCGCATCGGCATCCCCGCTGAGTTCTTTGGTGAAGGTCTGGCGCCCGATGTGCGCGCCGCAGTAGACGGCGCCCTGAAGGAATACGAAAAGCTCGGCGCCAAGCTCGTGCCCATCAGCCTGCCGCGCACCGAGCTGTCCATCCCGGTGTACTACATCATCGCGCCCGCCGAGGCGTCGTCCAACCTCTCCCGCTTTGACGGCGTAAAGTTCGGCCATCGCGCCAAGGACTACACCGACCTGGTGGACATGTACAAGAAGACCCGCGCCGAAGGCTTTGGTGACGAGGTCAAGCGCCGCATCATGATCGGCGCCTATGTGCTGAGCCACGGCTACTACGACGCGTACTACCTGCAGGCGCAGAAGATCCGCCGCATGATCGCCGACGACTTCCAGAACGCTTTCAAGGAATGCGACGTGATCGCTGGCCCCGTGGCCCCCACGGTGGCCTGGAAGCTGGGCGAACACGGCAGCGACCCGCTGGCCGACTACCTGGCCGACATCTTCACCCTGCCCGCATCGCTGGCCGGTTTGCCCGGCATGAGCGTGCCCGCAGGCTTTGGCGAGGGCGGTATGCCCGTGGGCCTGCAACTGATCGGCAACTACTTCCAGGAGGCGCAGCTGCTGAACGCCGCGCACCGCCTGCAGCAGGCCACCGATTTCCACCTGCGCAGGCCACTCTGAAATTCATAGCTGCCTGCGCTTGGTTTCAATAGGTTTCAGGGACAAATATCCTTCAACCCGGCAAACGATAAGCGCAGACAGCTCTCTTATTAATAGCAAGGACAGATCCATGTCTGCCAAACTGATCCACGGTTACGAAGTCGTCATCGGCTTTGAAACCCACGCCCAACTGGCCACGCAGAGCAAGATTTTCAGCCGCTCGCCCACTGCCTTCGGTGCCGAGCCCAACACCCAGGCCAGCCCAGTGGACCTGGCGTTGCCCGGCACCCTGCCAGTGATGAACCGCAAGGCCGTCGAGTGCGCTATCAAATTAGGACTGGCCCTCGGCTCCCACATTGCGCCAGAGAGCATTTTTGCGCGCAAAAATTACTTCTACCCCGACCTGCCCAAGGGCTACCAGATCAGCCAGTTTGAAATCCCGGTGGTGCAAGGCGGCGAGGTGTCGTTCTTTCTGGGTGACGAAAAGAAGACCGTGCGCCTGGTGCGCGCCCACTTGGAAGAAGACGCGGGCAAATCGCTGCACGAAGACTTCATTGGCCAAAGCGGCATCGACCTGAACCGCGCGGGCACGCCGCTGCTGGAGATCGTGACCGAGCCCGACATCCGCAGCAGCGAAGAAGCCGTGGCGTACGCCAAAGAGCTGCACAAGATCGTGACCTGGATCGGCATCTGCGACGGCAACATGCAGGAGGGCAGCTTCCGCTGCGACGCCAACGTGTCGGTGCGCAAACCCGGCCAGCCGCTGGGCACGCGCCGCGAGATCAAGAACCTGAACTCGTTCAAGTTCATGCAGCAGGCGATTGACTACGAAATCCGCTGGCAGATCGAGCAGATCGAAGACGGCCACGCCATCCAGCAGGCCACCGTGCTGTTCGACCCCGACACGGGCGAGACCCGCGCCATGCGCACCAAGGAAGACGCGGCCGATTACCGCTACTTCCCCGACCCAGACCTGCCACCACTGCAGATCTCGCAAGCCTGGATTGACGAGCAGCGTGCCCAGATGGCCGAGCTGCCCCGCACCATGGCAGCCCGCTTTGTGGCCGACTACGGCCTGCCCGAGTACGACGCGACCACACTCACGCAGAGCAAGGCCATGGCCGCCTACTTTGAAGCCACAGCCAAGGCCTGCGGCCAGGCCAAGCTGGCCAGCAACTGGATCATGGGTGAGCTGTCTCGCCGCCTGAATGCGGGCGAAGCCGGCATTGAGTCTGCGCCGGTGACTGCCGCTCAACTCGCCGCCATGATTGCGCGCATTGCCGACGGCACCATCTCCAACAACGCCGCCAAGCAGGTGTTTGACGCGCTGTGGACGGGCGAGTCGGCCGATGTGGACGCCATCATCGAAGCCAAGGGCCTCAAGCAGATGAACGACTCCGGCGCGCTGGAGAAGATCATCGACGAGGTGATTGCCGCCAACGCCGACAACGTGGCCCAGTTCCGCGCAGGCAAGGACAAGGCATTCAACGCACTGGTGGGCCAGATCATGAAGGCCAGCAAGGGCAAGGCGAACCCTCAGCAGGTCAATGATTTGCTGCGGGCCAAGCTGTCGGCCTGAGTGCCGTGCATAGGGCTGGGGCGCACCTGAGCCCCAGCCTCGCCGCACCATTGAAAAAGCCCCTCGGGTCTCATCCCAGAGGGGCTTTTTGCTGGGCTGTGCGCAATCAGCGAACGGTGGAAGCCGCGCCAGATTGCACGCCAGAGGCTGCGGGCAGAACCACGGGTTTGTGGATTTCCCACAGCACTTTGAGTTTGGCCAGTTCGGTATCGAACTTCTGGTGCACCTTGCGCTTTTCCTGCTCCTGGCCGGCGATGAAGCGCTGCAGCTCGGCAACGCCGTCTTCGTTCTCACCGATCTGGCGACGCAAGGGCATGGGCGCCTTGTTGGGGTCCTTTTTGTAGAACTCCATCTCCACGTCCAGCTTCTTGCGCTGCTCCCGCAGTTCCACAATGCGCTTCTCTGCGGTGGCGGTCACTTCGTCCACGATCAGCAGGGCAGCATTGCGCTCAATGTCGTGGGTGGCTTTGTCGGGATAACGAGCCACCAGCGCACGCTCGCGGCGCTTTTCTTCGATGGCCCGCACGCGCTCTTCAGCCTCTTTGCGCTGCTGGGCTTCAAGGGCCGCACGCTCGGTGTCGGACAGTGAAGGGCCAATCTGCCGGCGAGTGATACCCGAAGGACTCAACTCCCGCTGCTCGCGGTCGAGACACTCTGGAATGGGACGGTCCGCCGTGATGCGGCGCCCATGCTTGTCAACGCAGGTGTAGATACCCTGCCCTGCGGCAGGCGCCTGTGCATAGGCGAACGCAGTGAGCCCTGCCCACAGCGCTACGCCCCCTGCACTTGCAGCCCATTGTTTCAAGTTCCTTATCCTTCAGTCACGCCATATTTTTGGCGATATGCAAAGACCCGCTCGTGATGGATGCGCATCTCCGCCCCCCCGTTTTTGGAGAGATAAAGCAATAAATCTGCCAGCTTGGCAATGGCACACACCTGCATACCCAGCTGGTTGCGCACATACTGCACCGCGCTGTGCTCCACGTCCACGCCATTCTCGGTGGCTTTCTCCTGGCGATCCAGCGCAATGGCCACGGCGTGCGGTGTGGCCCCGGCCGCCTTGATCAGGGCGATGGACTCCCGCGCAGCAGTGCCTGCCGACATCACATCGTCCACGATCAACACCCGGCCCTTGAGGGGCGCGCCCACCAGCGTGCCGCCTTCGCCGTGGTCCTTGGCTTCCTTGCGGTTGTAGGCAAAGGGCACATTGCGCCCCAGGCGGGCCAGCTCCACAGCCACCGTGGCGGCCAGCGGAATCCCCTTGTAGGCGGGGCCAAAAATCATGTCGAATTCGATACCGCTGGCCAACAGGGCTTTTGCATAGAATTCTGCGAGACGGCCCAGCTTGGCTCCGTCGTCAAACAGGCCCGCATTGAAGAAATACGGGCTCATCCGACCTGCCTTGGTCTTGAACTCCCCGAACCGCAAAACGCCCGATTCAACGGCGAAACGTACGAAATCCTGCGCCAAAACGCCGTCGTTCGGGGCCTGCACGCCAACATCCACCATGGGAAATTCCTTGTTCAAATTAACCAGCCTCAACCTCAATGGCATTCGGTCCGCCACCAGCAAAGGCGTGGAGAGCTGGATCGCCACCACGCGGCCGGATTGTATTTGTGTGCAGGAGGTCAAAGCCCAGGCTGCAGATATTGCCACCCGTTTCGAAGTGCTGGCGGGGCTGAAAGGCCACTTTCATTTTGCGCAGAAGAAGGGTTATTCAGGCGTGGGTATCTACACGCGCCACGAACCTTCGGAAGTGGTGGTGGGCTACAACTCGCCCGAATTTGACGCCGAAGGCCGGTATGTAGAGCTGCGCTTTGACACGCCATCGAGAAAGATGTCGATCGTGAGCGCCTATTTCCCCAGCGGCTCCTCCGGCGAGGAACGCCAGCAGGCCAAGTTCCGCTTCCTGGCCGAGTTCTACCCCCATCTGTTACAACTGAAGGCACAGCGAGAGTTCATCTTGTGCGGCGACGTGAACATTGCCCACCAGAACATCGACCTGAAGAACTGGCGCAGCAACCAGAAAAACAGCGGTTTCCTGCCGGAAGAGCGTGCCTGGATGACAAAACTGTTAGACACAAGTGGCGAAGGCGGCGGGTTGGTGGACGTTTACCGTCAGTTACAACCTGCAACAACCGACACGGCCTACACATGGTGGAGCAACCGGGGCCAGGCGTATGCCAACAACGTGGGTTGGCGGCTGGATTATCACTTGGCGACGGAGCGAATCGCAGCACTAGCTCGGACTGCCGCCATCTACAAGGACCAAAAGTTTTCAGATCATGCGCCTTTGACCGTTGAGTACGACTTCGCCCTGTAAGATGAATCAAAGGATGTGGGTTTTTTGCACCAGCATCTATCACTTGGCGACAGCCGGCATGGCGGCGCTGGCGCGCGAAGTCTCCATCTACAAGACGGTGAGGTTTTCGGATCACGCGCCGATCACGGTGGACTACGACTTCGATCTCTGACAGGTCGCTCGACTCACCGAAAAACTTTGAAACTCAGTGGAATAGACAGCCACCGCCGTGCGTCTATGCAGTGTCTTCTCCACTCTTCCTTCAAAGGACTCCCATGAACAAGCACCTCGTCTCGACCCTCGTTCTCGCCATCGCCGCCGCATCCGCCGGCCTCGCCCAGGCGGCCGCTCCCGTGAAGACGGCCGGCGGCATGCTGGTCAACACCAGCGGAATGACGCTCTACACCTTCGACAACGACACGGCGGGCAGCGGCAAGAGTGCCTGCAACGGCCCGTGCGCCGGACTGTGGCCGCCGTTGATGGCAGAAGCGGACGCGAAGCCTGAAGGCGACATGACCATCGTCGCGCGCGACGACGGCACCAAGCAATGGGCCTACAAGGGCAAGCCGGTGTACCTGTACAAGTCCGACATGAAGGCCGGCGACATGACCGGCGACAACTTCAAGAACGTCTGGCACGTCATCAAGCCCTGATCGACCAGAACCGCAGAGAGCACGACGCTTCATCCCATGCGCACACAGGACGAAGCCTCGATCGTCGCCTGCATTCCCAGCCTGCGCCGTTACGCGCGAGGGCTGGTGGCAGATACCGCTCGGGCCGACGACCTAGTGCAGGACACGCTGGAGCGAGCGTGGAGCCGGTTCTCGCTTTGGCAGAAACGCGGCGACATCCGCGCCTGGATGTTCGGCATCATGCACAACCACTTCATCGACGGTGTACGCGCCAGGAGCAGCCGACCCGAGGACAGCGCGGGCGACGACCTGCCCGAAATCCCACAACGAGCCAGCCAGTCCGACGGCATCGAGGTCCGCGATCTGGACCGTGTCCTGCAGCGGTTGCCTGTGGAGCAACGCGAGGTGATGCTGCTCATCGCAGTCGAAGAACTAAGCTACGCAGAAGCCGCCGCAGTGCTCGGCGTGCCCATCGGCACGGTGATGTCCCGCCTGGCGCGCGGCCGTGACAAGCTGCGACAGGAACTGCAAGGCCGCGCGCCATCAGCCCAAGTTGCCGCGCCCCTGCGCAGGATCAAGTGACATGGACTCTCCCCCACTCAAACCCATTTCCACCGACGGCATCAAGCCGGTGACCGAAGCCGATCTGCACGCTTTTGCGGATCAGCTTCTGGACCCTGCGCGGCATGTAGAGATCGATGCCTTCCTGGATGCCCACCCGGCCGAACGCCAGCGCGTGGACGACTGGCGCGCCCAGAACCTGGCGCTCAAGCAGATGCTCGACCCGGTCCTGTCCGAGCCCTTGCCATTGCGCCTGCCGCTGAAGCCGGCGCCGGGGGCGGGCTGGCAGGAATGGCCGTGGCGCTCCCTGGCAGCCGGCGTGGCGATCGCGGTCGTCAGCACCGGGTCGGCCTGGTGGGGCCGTGGCGCCTACGACGGGCAACTGCAGCGCAGTGCCACGCTGGCCGCGGCGCGGGCGGGCACGCTCAATGGTTTTGCCCACCGCGCGGCCGTGGCCCACGTGGTCTACAGCCCGGACGTGCGTCGTCCGGTGGAGGTCGGCGCCGACCAGGAGCAGGCGCTCGTCACCTGGCTGACCAAGCGCATGGGCACCGAAGTGAAGCCGCCCGACCTGCGCGCCCTGGGCTACGAGCTCATCGGCGGGCGGCTGCTGCCGGGCGACAAGGGGCCGGTGGCGCAGTTCATGTTCGGCGGCGCAAAGGGCGAGCGTCTGACGCTGTACGTCACTCGCGAGGACGCCGGACGCGAGACGGCCTTCAAGTTCGGCCAGGATGGCCCGGTGAATGTCTTCTACTGGGTCGACAAGGAATTCGGCTACGCCATCTCTTCAGGCGACAGCAAGTCCGAAATGCTGCGGGTCGCGGAGGCGGTCTACAGCCAGCTCGAAGTGCGCAAGTAGTCTTGGCGCCCGAGGGGCCAGGCATCGACGGGATTTCCGTTGCGGCCCATCGGCCAGTGGTCCAGCCAGTGCTGCAGCACGGCGACGTCATCCGCTCGACGCCGCCGGTGCAGCGCGTACCCCTGGCCCGAATGCACCAAGTGCACCAGTTCGGTCGACAGCGGTGGGCTCTGGTCGCCGAAGTACCAGAAATGCCATGACACCAGTGCGTTGAGGCCCGCAATGTCTCGCGCGGCCTCGCTGTCGTCATGCAACGTGTTGGCCACCTGCTTCATCGAGCCGTTCGCCATCGCCCGATAGAAGTTGTCCGGGGGGCCGTCGCCGCCAGGTCGCTTGGCGACAAAGCGCGGGTCCGCCCAGTAGTCGCCCAGCGCCATGACTTCATCGATGCGCATCGCGTAGATGAGCTGGTCGTTGTGGCGGCTGCGCAGGCCGACGATCCAGTCGCCGACACGTGCCGAGCGACGAATCTGCGGCTTGCACACCGCGAGGGAGCACCAGCCGTGAAAAGGATTCGGCGACCCGCCGCGGTCTTGCCGCACGACATAACGAAAGATGCGAGGGCCTTCGATCACATCGGGCTGCGCAGAACCACCTTGGCTGGATCCATCGGCCCATCGCCTTCGATGACCACGATCGATGCGGTTTTTGGATTGGCTTCCGACTGCAGACGAGTGACCTCGCGGATTTCGCCGATCGCCGTGCCGTCGGCCATTCCCATCGGATTGGTCTTGAAGCTGGCGACGGGCACTTTCTGATCGCCCACATAGATGCTGTAGACCGTCTCCGGCTTGAGCTTGTAGAGGAACAGTTCCAGCGCATCGACCACACCGAAATTGCGTGCCACCACGAAGCCCTTGGCGTCGCCGGAATCGGGCATGAGCGGAATGTTGACCGGCGCCGCGTTCGCCAGCGGCTTCAGGTTGTCCGTGCCGGCGCCCGACGGTACGGCGTTCGAAACGTAGACCAACGCCTGCGGAGCCTGTCCAATCGGCACCGCCGCGATGACTTTGTCGCTGGCGGTGTCGATCACCTGGACCGCATCGCCGTTCTCCAGTCCGACGTACATGCGCGTGCCGTCGTCCGATGGCCAGACGCCATGCGGCAGCGCGCCGGTCGCGATCGTGTTGAGCAGCTTCGCCTCGCCATCGGTCGTGTAGACCTTCACGACGTTCTCGCCACCCACGGCGACGTACGCCAGCGTGCCGCGCGCGGTTTTGGCGAAGCCAAGATGGTTGGTGATGAAGCCGGTGTCGATCACGCCGGTCACCGCCATCGACTTCACGTCGATGCGCGTGACCTTGCCGACGTCCTTGTGACCCATCCAGACTTCCTTGCCGTCCGGCGTGAACTGCAGGAACGGCGAGAACGGGCTCACGACCGGAATACGCTTCACGATCTTGTACGCGCGCGTGTCGACCACGGCCACTTCGGCCGTGAAGCTCGACACCACAAAGGCGCGCCCACCGTCCGGCGTGAACAGCACCATGCCGGGGCCCGGCGCGGTCTCGATCCGGCGTTTTTCCTTGAAGGTCTTCGCGTCGATCACCGAGATGTAGTTCTCTCCGCGCACCACGGCCCAGACCTCCCTGCCGTCGCGCGTGAAGAAGGCCTCGTGCGGCGAGCGGCCGACGTAAGTCACGCCCTTGACCTTGTTGGTCGCCGTGTCGATGAAGGTCACCGAGTTCGAGCCGTTGGCAATGACGACCAGCGTGCGGTGGTCGGGCGAGAAACCGAGGCCGTGAACGTTGATCTCGCCCTTGTAGATCGGCGACAGCACGTCGGGGCGCTGGTTGCCCAGCTTGATCTGGCCGAGCAATGCGTTGGTGTTCGGGTCGATCACCGACACCGTGTTGGTGTTCTGGTCTGCGGTGTAGACGCGGTCGCCGGGATTGGAAGCTGCCGACGCCGCGAAAGATGCAACGGCCAGCGCCGTGGCAAGGACAAGGGGTTTGAGTGAATTCATGAAAGGTCCTTCTTCGACGTGTCTGGAGCGACTACTTGGCGGGTGATGCGTGGCGTGCGAGCCAAGCCTGCATCAGCCGGATCTCGTTGGCCTGCTCGGTGATGATTCCCTGCGCGAGGTTGCGCACTTCCGGGTCTTGCGTGTTGAGCAGGATCGACTTGGCCATGTCGATGGCGCCCTGGTGATGGGGAATCATCATGGTCATGAAGTCGTGCGCGGGCTGGCCGTTCATGGGTGCGGTGCGCATGTCGTGGTCCATTACGGCCATGGCATCACCCATCAGCGCATCGAAGGGCTTGGCCGTGCTGGCCATGAAGCTGGGAGGCACGACGCCCTCGGCTTTCATACCGTGCGCGTGCATGTCGGCCGCCTGCGTCAACGTGCTCCCTGCGACCAGCAACCCGAGGATGCCCGCACGAACGAAGCCGCTGCTCATGCCGCTTTCTTGTTCCATGCGCTGCACCAGCCCGCGGCAGCGACCTGCTTGCCGGCGAACAGCGGGCAGCCGCCCGTCGCTTCCTTGGGCTTGCCTTGAAACAGCTGACAGTTCGCGCAGTTCTGGCTGGCCGCGTGATTGGGGAATTTCTTGGCGTCGACCTTGGTGGTGTCTTCCTTGTAGCCGAGCGCCACGGCCTGAGGATCGGTCTCGGCCAGCTTCGGGCCGCCGGACTGTGCGTGGGCGGCGGAGACGGACAGCGCGGTTGCCGCGCCGGCAACTTGGAAGATGAAAAAGCGGCGATTCGTGGGGGTCATTTTTTTAATCTCGTGGGGGTTTTGGTCGTTGCCGGAGTCTTCGCTGCAGCGATCGGGGGCGTGCTTATTGCTTCAAGACGAACGCAGCCAGCGCTTTCACCTCTTCGGGTTTCAGTGCGGCGAAAGGCGGCATCGGCACGCTGCCCCATTTGCCGACGCTGCCGCCACGGATGCTGGCCTCCAGCTTTGACTGCGCCTGCGGATCGGCCTTGTACTTCTCGGCGACGTCGTGATAGCCCGGACCGACGATCTTCTGGGTCAGGCCGTGGCAACTCAGGCAGGCGTTGCTCGCAAGAAGCGCTTGGACGTTGACACTCGCGCCACCGGCTGGTGGCGTGGCCGCAGCACCCGGTGACGTTGGCGGAGCGGGCGACGCTGGCGCGGGTGTGGAGGCGGCGATCACATTGGCGTCTGTGGCCTTCGCGGACCCGTAGGCGACCGCCAGGTAGGCACCCACCTGCTTGACTTCGTCGTCACTGATCGGCGCACCGTAGGTGTGCTGCATCTTGGCCATCTCGGCGGTCCACTGCGTCTGCGTCATGCCGGGTGGCTGGTAGTTGACGTAGTCCGCCGAATGGCAGATCGCGCATTTCTGCATCGCGATGGCGTAGCCCGGCAGCTTCGAGGGGCGCAGCTTCGACGTGTCGGGCTGCAGCTTGATGTCGGGCGGCGCGGCCAACGCGTTGAACGCGATCAACACGCAGCAGCCAAGAACGGCACGGACCAAAAAAGTGGGGGTTTTCATGGCGTGTCCTCAGGCGATGGTGACCGGCGTGGACTCGACCACATGGCGGCGGTAACCCGCCGGATTCCAGTCCACCGTGGCGGGCTGGCCTTCGCCCTTCTGGTTGGTCGCACGGACCATGAGCACGGCTCGGCCCATCTTCGCGAAGCTCACCGGCGCCCGCCATTCGCGAAACGAGAAGCGCCCCAGATCCTTGCCGAGCGTCGCCGCCTTCCAGCTCCGGCCGCCGTCGATGGAGACTTCCACCGTCTTGATGCCGGCACCGGCATCGAAGGCGATTCCCTTGAGTTCGATCGAGCGGGCGGCGGGCAGGATGCCACCGGCTTGGACGCTGGTGATGAAGCTGCGCACGGGCAGCGTGGAGATGGGCCGCGTCTTCGCCGCTGCGGAACCCGGTGCCACGCACTGGCAGTCGTTGTCGGGCACGCGGTAGGCGGTCGTCATGAACAGCGCGTCGTGGCCGTCGAACACATGGTCGATGACCTCGATTTCCGAGAGGTGCTTGACCCAGTAGGTGCCGAAGTAGCCCGGCACGATGAGCTTGACCGGGTAGCCGTTGAGGAACGGAAGGTCCTTGCCGTTCATGCCCCAAGCGAGCATCGGTTCGTCCTGCAGCGCGTGTTCGATGTCCAGCGCCTTGCGAAAGTCCGAGGTCGCGGGCAGCACCGGCGTGTCGAGGCCGTTGAAGGTTACCTGGCGGGCACTTGCAGCCACACCCGCCTTCTCGAGCACCTTGCGCAGCGGCACGCCGACCCATCGGGCATTGCCCATCGCGCCATTGGCGAGCTGTGCGCCGAAGACGCGCGGCGACGAGTACCCGCGGCTGTTGCCGGAGCACTGGTTGACCGCCACCACCTCCACCGGCTCGGCCAGTGCCTTCAGTTCGGCCAGCGACAGGTTCAACGGCGTGTTGACCTTTCCCTTGACGGTGAGCCGGTAGGTAGCAGGGTCGACCGCCAGCGGGATGTTGGCCAGGTGGTAACGCACGAAGAAAGCGTCGTTGGCGGTGATCGGCCCTTCGTTGAAGACTGAGAATGGCGTTTCCAGATGCGGCGGCCGGGTGTGAACGCGAATCAGCGGCCGTTTTTGCGGGTACGTCACCATGGGGCGCGGTCCGTCGGCAAAGGTCACGCCTTCGCCAGTATCGCGACCAGCCGCCAGCGCGGCGAGCGGCGACGCACCCAGCGCGAGAAGACCGGCGCCCTGGACGAAGCGCCGACGGGATGGAGCGCGCTTGGCGTCGTGCTGCGCGGTGGGTGTGGCTTCGCGACCTGATCTCATGGTTTGTCTCCGTTTGTTAGATAAATACAGTCAGTAGTGTCCGGCTTATTTGATGCTGAAGGGCGGCAACGCCAGTATTGAAGCGGGTTTCAGAGGATTCATGGGTGTCCACGATTTGAATTTCGTTTAGCTCATTTGCGATGCTCGCGGGTTTCAACAACCCGGAGTGGCGCATGAATGTGGGCAAGACGCTGTTCGCACAGGTAATGGAGTTCGTGCCTTGGAAGACCTTCTCGCGCATCATCGACCGCCACGATGGCGATGCAGGTGTTCGCACCCTGGGATGCGCGGACCTGTTTCGCGTCATGGCGTTTTCCCAGCTCACATGGCGCGAATCGCTGCGCGACATCGAAGCCTGCCTGGCCGCCAATCGTGGCAAGCTGTTTCACATGGGTTTGAAGGCACCCCCAGCACGCTCGACGTTGGCCGATGCGCTGAACTCGCGCGACTGGCGGATTTACCATGCGCTGGCGCAGCGGCTGATCGTGCGGGCCAGAGCCCTGTATGCCCAAGAGCCAACGGTGCTCGATCTCGATGCCAGTGTGTACGCCTTGGACGCCACCACCATCGACCTGTGCCTGAGCTTGTTCGACTGGGCGCCGTTTCGTTCGACCAAGGCCGCCATCAAGCTGCACACGCTGCTGGACCTGCGCGGTGCCATTCCCGCGTTCATTCACATCAGCGACGGCAAACTCCACGACGTCAACGTACTCGACATCCTGCCTGTCGAGGCGGGCGCTTTTTACGTGATGGATCGTGGATACGTCGACTTTGCTCGCCTGTATGCCATGCATCAGGCTGGCGCATTCTTCGTCACCCGAGCCAAAGCGGGCATGGATGCTCGGCGCGTGTACTCCGATCCCGTCAATCGCAGCACAGGCATCATCTGCGACCAGCGCGTAATGCTCAACGGCCATTACTCGGCCAAGAAGTACCCTGAGCACCTGCGGCGCATCCGATTCAAAGACCCCGAATCGGGGAAGACGCTGGTCTTTCTGAGCAACAACACGACGCTGCCAGCCTTGTCGATTGCCGCGCTCTACAAAAGTCGCTGGCAGGTCGAGCTGTTCTTCAAATGGATCAAGCAGCACCTGCGTATCAAGCGGTTCCTGGGTACTAGCGAGAACGCCGTCAAGACACAGATCTGGTGCGCCGTGTCCACCTACGTGCTCATTGCCATCGTCAAGAAGGAGCTTCATCTCGATGCTTCGCTCTACACATGTCTACAGATCTTGTCAGTGTCAGTTTTTGAGAAAACCCAGATTTCATGCGCCTTGCAGGCCGACCGATCCCAATCCATTGAGACACCCATCGCTAACCAGTTGAATTTGTTCAACTTTTAACCGGACACTACTGAAATACAGTGGCTATTCAGGGTGTCTGCCAACCCCACTTGGCGAAGATTGCTTGTCCTGCAGGCGATTTCAGGTAGTCCGCGAGCGCTTCTTCACGGCGCGGCCTTCTGCATCTTTGCCGCAGGCGCAGCCAGCGTCGCCTCCACAAGGTTGCTCGCCAAGTCCACTTTGGCGATTCCCAAGTCTTCGTTCAGCACATAGGCCGTCTTGCCGTCGCGCGTGAAGACGATGGCTTGCCGCGGCTCCTTGAATCCGGTGATGGTGGCGACCACGCTCTTGCTCGCGACATCGATGACGGACAGCGAGTTGTCGCCCAGGTTGCCGGCGTAGACGCGCCTGCCGTCGGGCGACAGCGCGGCACCGTACGGGTCCTTGCCGACAGCGATCGTCGACTCGATGGCGCGCTTGTCCAGGTCGACGACCGCGATGGTGTTGCTGCCGCTGTTCGCCGCGAAGAGCGTCTTGCCGTCGGCGGTGACTGAGATCGCGCGCAGCTTGTTGAACCCGGTGATCTCGCCGTCGATCTTGTTCGTCGCCGTGTTCACGATGGTGATCTTGTCGCCCATGAAGTTGGTGACGTACAGGGCCGATCCGTCGGGACTCAGGCGCACACCCTGGCGCGGCTGCGCGAAGCCGGTGATGACGGCGCGCGGTGCGCCGCTTGCGAGATCGAAACGCGTGACCGTGCTGGCGGCCTGGTTGTTCACGTACATCGTGGCGCCGTCCTTGCTCAGCACGGTGCCGAAGGCACCGGGGCCTGCCGGCAGGCTGCTGACCGTCTTCAGGCTGGACGTGGCGATCTTCGCCACGGTGCCCAGGCTGCTGTCCGAAACATAGAAGAACTCGCCAGACGGCGCGAACACGATGTTGCGTGGCGTCACGAAGCCATTCAGCACCTTGCGCACCTTGCCGGTCTTCAGGTTGTAGACGACGACGTCCGGGCGTTCGCTGTACGACACCACGGCCGTGCCCTCGTCCGGGCTGAGCGCCAGCGAGTTGTTGTGGATGGCACCGTCGAAGGTCCAGCGCTGCGTCGCACTTGCGGACGCTGCGACAGGCGCAGGTTGTGCCGTGACCGTCGAAGGAATCGAGGCGAGTGTCGAGAGGGCGAGGCACAGCGAAAGTGCGAGAGGACGGAGTTTCATGAGATTCTTTCGGTTGTCTGAATGGATGGACGAATGGCGGGGGCGATTTATTCCAGGTCCGCCCTGTCAGTTGAGGAGTGCAGTGATGCCCGCGTTGATGGCGAAGCCGCCGCACACCAGCCAGACGAAGAGCACGGCCGCCAGCGCCAGCGGCTTGATGCCGGCCTTGCGGATGGCCGACACGTGCGTCGTCAGGCCAAGACCTGCCATGGCCATGGCCAGCAGCACGGTGTCGATGTCGATCACCTGCGTCACCACCGCATGGGGCAGCAATGCGAGCGAGTTGAGTCCGGCGACCGCCACGAAACCGAGGGCGAACCAGGGAATCACGATGCCGCCGCGTGGCGAGGCATTGGCTTCGTCGGTGCCATCGGCAGCATCGGCGTCCTTGGCACTGGAGCGGGAGAGGTAGGCGGACAGGATGATCAGGAACGGCGCCAGCATCATCACGCGGACCATCTTGGCGATGACGGCGGTGTTCGCAGCCTGCTCGCTGACGGCGCGACCGGCGGCGACCACCTGTGCCACCTCATGGATCGTCGATCCGGCGAACACGCCGTAAGCGGTGGGCGACAGGTCGAACAGCCGGAATTGCGCGACCAGGTGATACAGCACCGGATACAGGAAGATCGCCAGCGTGCCGAACACCACCACCGTGGCCACCGCGACCATCACCTGCTCGGCGCGACCGCGCACGACGGGTTCGGCCGCCATCACCGCCGCCGCACCGCAGATCGAACTGCCGGCGCCGATCAGCATGGCCGTCTTGCGATCAAGCCCGAAGACCCGGGTGCCGAGGAAGCAGGCGAGCCCGAAGGTGCTGCACAGCACCGTGGCGTCGATCGCGACACCGGTCCAGCCGACGTTGCCGATGTCCTGGAAGGTCAGGCGCAGGCCGTACAGGATGATGCCCAGGCGCAGCAGGTTGGCCTTGGAAAAGGTCACGCCAGCGCCGGCCGCGGCGCCTATGCGGGGGTAGACGGTATTGCCGACCACCATGCCCAGCACGATGGCCAGGGTCAGCGCGCTGATGCCGTTGGACTGCAGCCAGCCGATCCTGCCCAGTTGGATCGACGCGAAAGCCAGGGCGCCCGTGAGTGCGAGGCCAGGAACCAACAGGCGTACACGGTGCATCGCTGCAGGGGTGTGCGTCAGGTGGGCTGCGGAAGTGGCGGTGTGCATCGTTTTCTCCATCGCGTCGTTTTCTGAAGGCATAGACGAACTTTGAACCGATTCGATCTATCCGGCAAACGGATACTTCCGCTATAACCTAGCCATCGAACAGGTAACGAAAGCGTTTGGATGCGCCTGACATTGCGTCAACTTCTGATCTTCACGGCCGTGGCCGACACCGGCAGCACCACCGCCGCCGGTGAGCGCGTCGCGCTCTCGCAGTCGGCGACCAGCGGCGCGCTGAACGAACTGGAGAACCTTCTCGGTGCCCAACTGTTCGACCGCATTGGCAAACGCTTGCTTCTGAACGACAACGGCCGTGCGCTGCTGCCGCAAGCCAGGTCATTGCTCGACGGCGCGCAGGAAATCGAAAGCCAGTTCGGGCTCGGCAGCACGGGAGCTGCAACCGCGCCGCTGGTCACGCGCCTTCGCGTTGGTGCCAGCACGACGATCGGCAATTACGTGCTGCCGGCGCTGATCGCCGGCTACAGCAGGACGTGGCCCGGTGCCGCAGTGGATGTCGTCATCGGCAACACGCGCGACATCGCTGCGGCCGTGACCCGCCTGGAGGTCGACATCGGTCTGATCGAAGGGCCCTGCCACGAGGCTGAGCTTCGAGTGACGCCATGGCTTCAGGACGAGTTGGTCATCGTGGCTGCACCGACGCATGCGCTGGTGCAGGAGGGCGTGCAGGCACGCGTTCCGTTGAAGGCCTTGCGGCAGGCACGCTGGTTGCTCCGTGAGCCGGGTTCCGGCACGCGCGAGGCCGTGGAGCACGTGTTGCTGCCGCACCTTCACCACCTGAACGGCGACATGCAGCCGGGCAGCACCGAAGCCATCAAGCAGGCGGCCGCCGAAGGCCTCGGGCTGGCTTGCCTGTCGCTGTGCGCGGTGCAGGACCTGGTGACACTCGGCAGACTGGTCGTTCTGCGAACCACGTTGCCTCGCCTGACTCGCCGCTTCTATCTGGTGCACCATCAGAAAAAGCGCCTTTCGGGCAACCTGCAACGCTTCGTGGCGCACTGCGAGCGACTGGAAGGAATCACCATGGCCCCAGACAAATCACCCATCGACTGAATCGGTACTCCGTGCGGCCTTGAGGTCGAGCTGAACGACCGCGTACCGGGAACGAAAACATGGGTCGCGCCGGCATTCAGATGTCGCAGCGAGACAATCAGAAATGCAGGTTTTATGTCGCACTGACTACCACTTGGCCACACCCGCCATGGCGGCACTGGCGCGCACAGAGTCCATTTACAAGGGCGAGAAGTTTTCAGACCACGCGCCCATCACTGTGGAATACGAGTTCGCGCTCTGACCCTCTGCCATGCCCTACCCCAAAGACACTGAGGACTCACTGCCCCAATGCATCCAGCCACCAAGCACCGATGCCTTGTGGATGCTGCTTTCTACGCCGCACCCGGCTATCGGCAAGGCCCGCCATTTGGGGGAGGCGCTGCTGCACGCCGGGCTGATCACGCCGGCCGCGCTGGCCAGCAGCTTGCAGACCCAGCAAGAGGAACGGGACAAAGGGAACGCACGCCCGATTGGCCAGATCCTGGTGGAGCAGCATGACCTGAGCCAGGACCAATTGCGGCAAGTGATTTCCACCTGGCTGGGCGAGTACATGGTCGACCCCACCCACCTGCAGCCAGAGCCTGACGCCCTGGCCTTGGTGCCCCGCACCGTGGCTGAGCGCGAATCGGTGCTGCCCCTGCTGGTGCGCGATGAATCCTTGGCGCTAATCATGGCCGACCCGTACGACCGGATGCTGCTCAGCGAGCTGCGCTTTCTGACCCAACGGCGGCTGATTCCCATCAAAGCTGCGCCGGGTACCTTGGCTCCTGCCATCGCCAAAGCCTACAGCGTTCACCCAGGCGATGCCTCTGATGCACCACGGGGAAAAATCGTCGCTGGCGGAGCCAAAGACGGCGTGCGCCCACCGCCCACTGCACGCGCCACATCGCAAGAACTGGCACAGGACCTGAACGACTCGGCCCCAGACAGCCAGACGGCCGATACCGATGTGGTGAGTGAATCGGACAACACGCTGGTGCGGCTGATCAACTCGGTCATCAACGAAGCCATTGCCCACCGTGCCTCCGACATCCATATCGAAACCGAGCCCGCGCCCCTGAATGTGCGCATTCGCTTGCGCATTGATGGCGATTTGGTGCCCCACCTGGAATTGCCCGCGCGCTTTCGCTATGCCTTGGTGGCACGCATCAAGATCATGGCCAACATGGACATCTCGGAGCACCGCAAGCCCCAGGATGGCAAGATCGATTTCTCTCGCTTCGGTGGCCCACCAGTAGAGCTGCGAGTCGTCACGGTGCCCACTTCGCGCGGTCTGGAGGATGTGGTGCTGCGGCTGCTGGCAGGCGCCAAGCCCTTGCCGCTGGATGCCATCGGGCTCACACCTGCCAACCTGAAGGCCATGCGTGACATGGTGCGCAAACCTTACGGCCTGGTGCTGGTGGTGGGGCCTACGGGCTGCGGCAAGACCACCACGCTGCACTCGGTCATCAGCGACATCAACACCGCTGGCCGCAAGATCTGGACGGCCGAGGACCCGATCGAAATCACCCAGAGTGGTCTGCGCCAGGTGCAGGTCAACCCGCGCATCGGCTGGACCTTCGCGGCCGCCATGCGCACGTTTTTACGCGCGGACCCAGACGTCATCATGATCGGCGAAATGCGCGACGAGGAGACCTCGCGCATCGCGATTGAAGCATCGCTCACAGGGCATCTGGTGCTCTCTACCCTGCACACCAATTCGGCACCCGAGAGCATTGCGCGGCTGCTGGAGATCGGCCTGGACCCGTTCAACTTCTCGGATTCGCTGCTCGCCATCCTTGCGCAGCGCCTGGTGCGGCGCCTGTGCAAGGCTTGCCGCGAACCCGTGGTGGCAGACGACGAAACGCTGCTGGACATGGCATCGCAGTACCTGCCCAGCGGCTCGGGCAACAGCCCCGAAGGCCGTGCGGCGCTGGTTCAGCGCTGGCGCAAGAACTACGGTGCGGGTTCTGGCGAATTGCAGCTCTGGCGCCGCGTGGGTTGCCAGGAGTGCGAGGGCCACGGCTACCGCGGGCGCATGGGCATCCATGAATTGATGCTCAGTGACGAAGCCATCCGCCAGCACATACGCCGCCGCGCCTCGGCCGCAGAAATTCGCCAGACCGCCTTGGCGGCCGGCATGCTTACGCTGCGCCAGGACGGTATTGAAAAAGTGCTGCAGGGCTTGACCGACATGTCCGAGGTGCTGGCAGCCAGCAACCTCTGACGCGACCTATTCGCGCGTGGAGATGTCCTTGCGCACGCGCTGCAGATGGCGCTCCACCAGAAAAGCGGCGGCGTCCTCGTCGCCGGTGACGATGGCTTCATAGATCAGCCGGTGCTCGGCCACATACAGAGGGATGCGCTCGGGGTCGCAAATGCCGTCGCCGCACAGCCTGCGCCACAGGGACTGGTCCATGCTGCGGGCGATTTCGTCGGCCATTTTGACCCACAGGGCGTCACCACCCATCAGGGCAATCTGCCGGTGAAACAGCCGGTCGCACTCCGACCACAAAGCTTGCTGCTGCGGGTCGCTCAGGTCCCGCACCTCTGACATGCGCCGCAGATATTCCTCGGCGGCTGCATCCCGCTTGCCGCCGCGGGCTGCACGTCGGGCCAAGGCCGGTTCGAACAGCAAACGCACGTCCAGAATGCTCAGCGGGCTGAAGTCTGACGGCCCGCCTGGCGTCTGCGTGTCTCCCGCATCCCCACCCTGGGCCGTGACATAGGTGCCCGAGCCATGGCGAGTGACCACCAAACCCAGGTTTTGCAGCGCCCCAATGGCTTCCCGCACCGCAGGGCGGCTCACACCCAGCCGTTGTGCCAGTTCCCGCTCGGACGGAAGCCGCGATCCTGCCGGGAAAGCCCCGCTCAGGATCGAACTGCGTATGCGCTCGGCCACCTGCTCGTAAATCTGCCTGGGTCGAAATTCATCCGCTGAATGGTCAATACTCATTACCAATTTTTCCGATCTGCTTTGAAAAATTGTAGAAAGAAGTCACCATTCAGACCAATGTATTTTCTGCAGTAGCGCCATCACTGTGGCGAAACATCCGCTAATTTAGGGACTAACCCTAGGGATTGCTTCGTCACCGAATCATGACAATTTGCCCAAAATTCAAGCGAACTTCGCCACAACCTGCCGCAATTGACCCACTTTGACGCGCAGCAAGCCGTAAAACGCTGACCTGACCCAAGTGGGTGCTAAAAAACCAATTTGCCATTGATTCACTGAAGCGCCCCTGTGACGCTTCACCGCGGCACGACTTCAAGCTGCCGCCGCCCTCCAAGATCGGATCCACCCATGACCGCCTCGACTTCCACGGCTTCGCCCACCCACCGTTTGCCCGTGTGCGATGCCAAGGCCACCGCACAGGCACTGCCTTTTGCTGCGCTGGCGAAGGCGATTGAAGCAGCTGCCGTGGAATACCGCGAGGGCAAGATCCTGAGCCCCGAGCGCATGGTGGTGCCCATGGGCCAAGGCGGCGTGATGCTGAGCATGCCAGCCACCTCGCACGACATTGGCATCCACAAGCTGGTCAATGTGCACCCTGGTAACGCTGCATTGAAGCTGCCCACCATCCACGGCATCGTGACCGTGTGCGCAGCCGCCACCGGCCAACCGCTGTGCCAGCTAGACGGCCCCGTGGTCACCGGGCGGCGCACTGCGGCCGTATCGATGGTCGCCATCCATCGGCTGCTGGGCCACGCACCCCGGCAGGTTCTGCTCATCGGCACTGGCGTGCAAGCCAGGCACCACATTCAAGCTCTGCAAGACCTGTACCCCGACTGCACCGTGTGGGTCCGTAGCCGCCAGGTCGCCACCGCCCAGGCGCTGTGCGCCGGGTTTGCAGGGTCCGCCACGGTACGGGCTTGCCCTGCAGGAATCCCTGAAGGCGTTGATGCCGTCATCACCCTGACCACAGCCACTGAACCGGTGTACGACGAGCCGCCACAGGCCGGCCGGGTCGTGGTGGGCGTAGGTGCTTTCAAACCCGAAATGGCCGAGATCGGCAAAACCACGCTGGACGGTAGCGTGCTGTACGCCGACGACCCGGCTGGCGCACGCCACGAGGCTGGCGACTTGCTGCGCGCTGGCGTGGAGTGGAGCCGCGTGCACGCTCTGGCGCAGCTCGTGCGCGAAGATCCCGACCGCTCGCAGGCGTTTGTCTTCAAGAGCGTAGGCACCGCGGCATGGGACTTGGCAGCCGCGCGCGCGGCCCTGGCGTCGCTGGGCATCGCCTGACATCACTGCGGCACTACCCCACACTCACCATGCAGATCACACGCACCATCAGCACTGTGGAAGTGCACACCGGCGGAGAGCCGTTTCGCATCGTCACCTCGGGCCTGCCCAAGCTGCCCGGCCACTCCATCGTGGAACGCCGCGCGTGGCTGCTGGAGCATGCCGATGACATCCGCCAGGCGCTGATGTTCGAGCCCCGTGGGCACGCCGACATGTACGGCGGTTACCTCACGCCACCCGTCTCCCCCACAGCAGACTTTGGCGTCATCTTTTTGCACAACGAGGGATACAGCGACCACTGCGGGCATGGCGTGATCGCCCTGGCCACCGCGGCGGTCGAGCTGGGCTGGGTGCAACGCACCGAGCCCGAGACACGGGTGGGCATCGATGCGCCCTGCGGCTTCATCGAAGCCTTTGTGCAGTGGGATGGAGCCCATGCCAACGGCGTGCGCTTCGTCAACGTGCCCTCGTTCATTTACCGGCGCGACGTCACAGTCACCACGCCCAGTTTTGGAGAGGTGACGGGTGACATTGCCTACGGTGGCGCCTTCTACTTCTACACCAGCGCCCAGCCCCACGGCCTCGAAATCCGCGAGTCTTCCATCGACACCCTGAAGCAGTTTGGCGCTGAGGTGAAAGCCGCCGCCAACGCCGCCTTCCCGGTGGTGCACCCGCACATCCCGGAAATCAACCACATCTACGGCACCATCATTGATGGAGCCCCGCGCCATCCAGGCTCCACACAGGCCAACTGCTGCGTGTTTGCAGACCGGGAGGTAGACCGTTCCCCCACCGGCTCGGGCACGGGCGGGCGCGTGGCACAGCTTTACCTGCGCGGCCTGCTGGGTAAGGACGATGTGCTGGTCAATGAATCCGTGATCGGAACCGTGTTCCAAGGCCGCGTGATGCACGAAACCCAAGTGGGCGACTTTGATGCGGTCATCCCTGAAATCTCTGGCACCGCCTACATTGCAGGGTTTTGCAACTGGGTACTGGACGCCCGAGACCCGCTGAGAAACGGTTTTCTTGTGCGCTAACGCCAGCCATCCAACTCCAGCGCCTGACGGGGCACCAGGTGCATGTGATCTTCGCGCCCCATCTCTACTCATTCTTTAGGACATCACCATGAAAAAAATTGCATTCAGCTTGACCGCACTGGCATTGGGTCTGGCCGCCATGACGGCCCAGGCACAAGAACGTATCCGCGTGGGCTTCATGAGCCCCGTGACCGGCCCCCAGGCCGCCAACGGCGTGGACAACCGCGACGGCGTTCTGCTGGCCATCAAGGAAATCAACGCCAAGGGCGTGAAGATTGACGGCAAGCCCGTGGTGTTTGAACTGGACATCAACGACGACGGCGCAGACCCCAAGCAAGGCGTGCAGATTGCCCAGTCTCTGTCCGACAAGAAGATCAAGTTCGTCATGGGCCCCTACAACTCGGGCGTGACCATGCCCGCAGCCCGCGTGCTGAACGACTCGGACATCGTGGTGCTGACCGTGGCCTCGAACCCCAAGATCACCGAGATGGGCTACAACAACCTGTTCCGCATCGGCGCCAGCGACAACCAGCTGGGCACCAAGATGGCGACCTACGCCGCCCAGGACCTGAAGATCAAGACCGTGGCCGTGATCGATGACCGCACCGCCTACGGCCAGGGCGTGGCGCGCGAGTTCACCGAACAAGCCAAGCGCCTGGGCGTGAAAGTGGTGGCCTCTGAATTCACCACCGACAAGGCCACAGACTTCAGCTCCATCCTGACCAACATCCGCGCATCGAAGGCCGATGCCGTGTTCTACGGTGGCTACTCGCCCCAGGGCGGCCCGCTGCTCAAGCAAATGCGCGCACTGGGCATCTCCGGCCCACTGCTGGGCGGTGACGGTATCTGCTCTTCCGAAACAGCCAACCTGTCGCAAATCTCTGGTGACCTGAACACCTTCTGCACGCAGGGTGGCTCGATGCTGGACCGCAGCGACAAGGGCCAGAAGTTTGCACAGCGCTACCGCGCCGAGTACAAGCGCGACCCACTGACCTACGCCGCCGCTTTCTACGACGGCATGCACATGCTGGCTGCCGCCATCGAGTCCACCCAATCGACCGACACCAAGAAGGTTGTGCAGGCCATCGCCAACGGCAAGTACGCTGGCGTGACAGGCGAGTTCTCGTACGACGCCAAGCACGACCTGAAGTCGTCGGCGGTCACGGTCTACACCTTCAAGGGCAAGGACGTCGTGCCGCTCAAGAGCCTCTGATCGCCCACGCGCTCAAGGCCCAAACGTCAAAGCCCCTGCCGGTGTGCACCGGCAGGGGCTTTTTTCATGCATGCCCTGCAGCCTGAAGCCAGCGGCTGGCAGAACTCACACAACGACGATTGACAGGCCAGCTTACGGAGCTGTCACGTCGTCGAAGTGCTCAACATTGGGCGGCGACTGGAAAAACGGGCCAATGACTTCGCGCCACTGGGCAAACGCGGGCGACTGGCGAAAGCCCACCGTGTGGGCTTCCAAAGATGCCCATTGCACCTGCAGCACCACGCGCCCGGGGCTTTCCTGGCTGGCGTAGATCGAGTGGCCCAGGTAGCCCTCTGACTTGGCCAGATAGGCCACAGCAGCCCGGTTGATGGCCTCCAGGAAAGCCGTGCGGTCCTCGGGGCGGATCTTGAATTCAGCGATTTCTGTGATCATGGGTCATGCTCGGTTGGTTATCGCGGGTGATTTTGCTCCAACGCAGCGGCTCTGCAGGAATACAGATTCAAAACATCCACTGCGCCAACGCGACATGGCGGTGCGATTTGACAAGAGAGCCGTCACAACTGCGACCAGGTCGCGTCAGCCTGTTGCAGCTCTCTCAAAAAGGCGTGGTATTTGGCGGGTGACCCCGATGGGTCGGGAGACGATATTGGTTAAAGCAGCTTGAAGGTCGCTCATGCAGCGGTTGCTGTCGGTCGCGGCCGTGACCTGAGTTCACGGTGCCTGGCACAAAGCTGTCATTGGCTCACCCAGCAGCGCGGCAGCATCGATGACCGGTATCGAGGGAGCTGCAGTCATGGTCTAGCACACGTCTCCCCATGAACGGGCACGACCCTACGCCTACCTGCGCGATGTCATGGCACGCCTGCCCATGCAGCCCGCCACCCAGATCGGCGAGCTGCTGCCATACCGCTGGCAGTCAGCCTGACAGCGCATATTCAGATACACGACCGCGCCCCGCAGTCAAGATGGGATCGCCGCGCGATTACGGGCGTCCTACAACCCTTAACTTAAGTCGGCCTACAGGCGAACAGTTGCCCCTCGGTCCCATGCCCCACGGCTGCATGGAATCCAAGTTCCATACCTAGGGCAATGCTGAACAAGTAACGTCATATCCATCGCACAGCCATTTGAATGCCAAATGGCCCGCAAAGATACTGTGCTTTGCCCCACAGGGCCTGTTTCGGGAGCCTTTGAGCCCCCTTCGGACCCTTACGGGCGCACCTGTCCCTGCAGGCGCCCTCGGGCAAGGTAGATGTTGGCCAGCGCCAAGGCCGTGAACGCACGCGTGGCGTTCTTTTGCAGCCCGCGATAGCGCACCTTGGTGAATCCCCACAGGCGCTTTACCACCGCAAAGACATGCTCGACCCGAGCGCGCACCCGCGATTTGTTGCGGTTCTTGGCCCGCTGAACTTCGTCCACCTCGCCTGCACGGCGGGTGCGCTGGTTGGTGAAGTCCTTGGCCTTGGGGGCCTTGCTCGCTATCAGTGCTTTCTGGCTGGCATAGGCCGAGTCGCCGTACACGCGCCGCTCATTGCCATGCAGCAGATCGGGCAGAGGGTGTTTGTCATGCACGTTGGCCGCCGTCACCACGGCGCTGTGCGCCAGCCCGCTTTGGCTGTCCACGCCAATGTGCAGCTTCATGCCGAAATACCATTGCTGGCCTTTGCGTGTCTGGTGCATATCGGGGTCGCGCGCCTTGTCGGCGTTCTTGGTGGAGCTGGGCGCTGCGATGATCGTGGCATCCACGATGGTGCCGGTGTTGACCTTCAAGCCGCGCTCCTGCAATTGCTGGCCTACCTTGGCAAACAGGGCTTCGCCCAGTTTGTGCTCATGGAGCAGTTTGCGAAACTTCAGCAGCGTGGTGGCATCGGGCACGCGCTCGCGGCCCAGGTCAATGCCCACAAAGCGGCGCAGACTGGCACTGTCATACAGAGCCTCCTCGCACGCCAGATCGGCCAGGTTGAACCAGTGCTGAAGAAAATGGATGCGCAGCATGCGCTCAAGGCCAATGGGCGGGCGGCCGTTGCCGGCCTTGGGGTAGTGCGGCTCTATCACCTGGCACAGGGCGGCCCAAGGCACTATTGTCTGCATGGTCCGCAAGAACTCTTCGCGTCGGGTGGGTTTGCGCGAATGCTCGAATCCGTTGTCTTGATCTGCGGCCATTGCCAGGGTCTGCTGCTTCATCTGCGGATAACGTTTGACCCCCCTCAACGGTGGACCTTAATCAGCGTTGCCCTAGGCAATTTTCTGACTTACGCTATGCGCCAAACCCAGGAAGGTCGAGATCAGAGGAGCTTGATGCCGCTCCTTTCTACAGATGAAGTGCACCTGTGTCGCCATGCTGGTGTCTGAAATAGTTAACTTAACAAGGCGAGGATCCGGCCTGTAGGCTGTTTCCGCCACGACGCCTAGGCCCAGCCCCTCCGCCACCGCCTCTCGAACGGACTCGCGGCTGCCCATCTCCAGAGCCACCTGCACCTCGACGCCTCGCTCCTTTAGTTCTTGTTCAAACACGCGTCTGGTCGTCGATCCTTCCTCTCGGATGACGAACCTCTGACCCTGCAGATCACGCAGTTTGAGAGTGGCCCGTTGCGCGAGTGGGTGTTGGGTGTTGCCGAATATCACCAATCGCTGGGTACGGTAAGCCGCGCCAAATAGATCTGGGTGAGCGACGTGATTGAGCACCATGCCCACGTCTCCCTGGTAGTCAAGAATCTTTTCAGTGATGGTTCGCGAGTCGCCTACGCCAACAGCCACGTTGACCTGGGGGAACTGTTTCATGAACAGCTTCAACACGGGCAGCACGTTGTGCGGCCCGATGGCATGGATGACCAGTCGCCCTACGTATTGATTTTTCGCAGCAGCGAGCAGTGCGTGCGCATCTTCCTCGCCACTGAAGGTACGCCGGGTGTAGTCCAACAGAGTGCGTCCAAAGGACGTGAGTTCAAGCCGCCGCCCGCGCCGATGAAAAAGCTCCACGCCGAAGTCGACCTCCAGGCGCTGTATGTGTGAAGAAACAGTCGGTTGTTGAATAGCGAGCACTCTCGCGGCAGCGGTCATGCTGCCGGCTCGGGCCGTTGCGTCAAAGGCCTTCAAGGCTGCGAGGAGGCTGAGTCCAGACATTGATGTGATCTATGGGTGCCCTCATTTTTAGGGATGAAAGTTTCATATTCATGACATCTTGGTCACCCAGACTTGAGCTGTGCTTCCACTGAAGCTGTTTCTTCCAGAACCTCCTCTTTCCCGAGAGATACTTCTGACCACTTGAGTCCTGGTGTGCGTCTAGCGCACCACAACAAATGAAACCGAGCTATGAAAACTGCAATTCGCGAGAGCCATCTGAGCTTGCGGGGTATCACGGTGACCTATGCCGATGGTCACACAGCGCTTGCGCCCACCTCGCTGGAGGTACAGCATGGCGGGTTCCTTGTGCTGCTGGGCGCGTCGGGCGCGGGAAAGTCAACGCTGCTGCGCAGCATCAATGGCTTGGTTAGCCCCACAGACGGAGAGGTGTCGGTGGCCGATCTGCCGGGCGGCACCGTCTCAAAACGCAACCTTCTTGAGCATCGGCGCCACTGCGGCATGGTGTTCCAGCAGCACCACCTGATCGGGCGGCAAAGCGTGCTGGCCAATGTGTTGATGGGCAAGCTCGCCACCCGCGGATCTCTGGCGTCGTTGTGGCCTTGGAGCAAGGCTGACAAGCTGGAGGCGCTGGCGGCCATTGACCGCGTAGGCCTGCTTGAGAAAGCCCTAGCACGGGCAGACACCTTGTCTGGTGGGCAACAACAACGCATTGGCATTGCGCGTGCCTTGGTGCAAAAGCCCCGCCTGCTGCTGGCCGATGAGCCGGTGGCCAGCCTCGACCCGGCGACCGCGCAGAGTGTGTTGACCCTGCTTCACGACATCTGCAAGAAAGACCGACTCACGGCCATCGTGAGTCTGCATCAAGTCAACCTCGCGCGCATGTTCGCCGACCGCATTGTGGGCCTTCGCCAGGGCCAGGTGGTGTTCGACGGGACAGCAGCGCAGTTGACGGAAGAAGCCCAGTCTGCCCTGTACGCGAAGTCGTCACCTGTCGAACCGTCCCGTTCTTCCTAACCTGCCAACATGGGCAGTCAATTTGATTCCCCCTCTCAATCCAAGGAGTTTTTACCGTGCTGAATCGCCGCCGTTTCCAATTTATCGCTGCCGCCACTTTGGCCGCCCTGTTGCCACTTGGCGCCCATGCCGAGGGCAAAAATCCTTCCAAGCTTCGCGTTGCACTGTTGCCGGACGAAAACGCCGCCACCATCATTCAGAACGCACAGCCTCTGAAGCGGTACCTGGAACAGACCCTGAAGAAGGAAATAGAGATTACGGTGACTACGGACTACTCGTCGATGATTGAAGCCATGCGCTTTGGCCGCATCGAGGTGGCCTACTTTGGACCGTTCTCTTACGTGCTGGCCAAGTCCAAGGCGCCCAACATTGAGCCTTTTGCCGTTGGCGTGGAGCGCGGCTCTCCGACCTACCAGTCGGTTCTCATTGCCACGGCGGGCGGCCCGGTCAAGACCCTGGCTGACGTTCGTGGAAAGCCTTTTGGCTTTGGCGATCAGGCTTCGACGTCCGGTCACCTTGTACCGCGCGCGCACTTGCTTAAAAACCACCAACTGAACGGCGAGACTGACTACCGCCCCGTTCACCTGGGCACGCACGATGCCGTGGCCCGAGCTGTTCAGGCAGGGCAGGTTCCCGCCGGCGCTCTGTCAAAAACCATTCTGGACAACCTCATCGCAAAGGGCATGGTGGATGCCAACAAGATTGTGCAACTTGAACTGTCGGCACCCATTCCGAACTATCCCATTGCGATGCAAGGTAATCTCACGCCGGAGCTCAAGGAAGCCATCCGAGCCGCCTTTCTTCAGATGAAGGACGCCGAGATTCTCAAGTTATTCCGTGTGCAGGCCTTTGCCGCGACCGATGACAAGGCCTACGACGTTCTGCGTGACACCGCACAAATTCTCAAGCTTGATCTGGGACGCATGAAATGACATCGGTAGCCTTGGAATCCATCATTGCCATTGACGGACAGCGGCGACTCAGACGGCTGGGCGCAGCCTGCGTAGTCCTGCTCGTTTGCACGCTGGCATTGTTTGTCACCGGTTTCTTTGACGCGCAGCGTTTCATCGAAGGGGCTCCTGCCATTCAGCAGTTGGCCTCTGAGATGGTGCCGCCGAATTTCGAGCGCTGGGAGCACTGGGTCATTCCATTGCGTGACACCTTAGCCATGTCGATCGCAGGCACGGCGCTGACCGTTCTGGCGTCGTTGCCGCTGGCCCTGGTGGCGGCGCCCAACACCGCGCCGAATGCGGTGGTTGGGCGAATCGTCAGAACCATCTTGGCTGCATTTCGGTCTGTGCCTGAAATCATCCTGGGCATTCTGTTCGTCGCGGCCGTGGGCTTTGGGGCATTGCCTGGTGTGCTGGCGTTGGCCCTGCATTCCACGGGCATGGTGGCCAAGTTCTACGCCGAAGCCATAGAGCACGTGGACCCGAAACCTCTGGAGGCCGCTAAGGCCGCGGGCGCAAGCCGGTTTCAGGTCATCACCCATGCTGTGTTACCGCAGGTTTTGCCCCAGTTGGCGGACATCACCATCTACCGATGGGAATATCACTTTCGCGCATCGGCAGTGATGGGCATCGTGGGTGCGGGCGGCATTGGCTTTGAACTCATGGCGGCTCTGCGCCTGACCAAGTACGACGAAGTCTCCGCCATTTTGCTGTCCATCCTCATATGCGTGCTCGTGGTCGACGGCATTGGGTCGGCGCTTCGCAAACATCTGAAATAGAAAGAGAGAGGAAGGTAATGATGCCGAAAATTGTGGTGACGCAGCCCATTCATGAAGAGGTACTGGCGCGTCTTATGCAGGTTGGTGAAGTGGTGATGAATCCCGGTCCTGAGCCGTGGAGCGAGGCCGAGCTCCACCGTCATCTGAAGGATGCCGACGCAATGATGGCTTTCATGCCTGACCGGGTAGATCAGCGAACCCTGTTGCACGCTCCCAGGCTCAAGACCATCGCTTGCGCCCTGAAGGGGTATGACAACTTTGACCTCAAGGCATGTGCGCAAGCCGGTGTCAGCGTGAGCTTCGTTCCTGACCTGCTCACAGAACCCACGGCAGAACTCGCCATTGGGCTGGCCATCGCCGCCGCGCGCCATGTGCTGGCAGGTGACTTCAGTGTTCGCAAGAGCTACGCAGGATGGCGTCCCCAGCTGTACGGAATGGGGTTGCACGGCTCGATAGTGGCGGTCGTCGGACTTGGCGCCGTTGGGCGGGCCATTGTGGACCGTCTCTGTGGCTTCGGGTGCGCTCAACTGCTGGGCGTGGACCCGCATGGTGATGACGAACGCCTGACCATGGTGAGCCTGGGTGAGGCCCTGTCGCAATCCGACTATGTCATTCTGGCCGTTCCGCTGCTGGACGTAACGCGTCACCTCGTCAATGACACCATGCTTGAAGGTGTTCGGCGGGGGCAGATCCTGGTCAACATTGGGCGAGGCTCGGTTGTGGACGAGGCTGCCGTGGCACGGGCGCTCAAGGACGAGCGCCTGGGTGCATACGCCGCCGATGTCTATGAGATGGAGGACTGGCTGCTTGCAGATCGCCCTCGCCAGATTCATCCGGAACTCTTGCAACACCCCTCCACCGTCTTCACTCCCCACATCGGATCGGCTGTGAAGAAGGTCCGTCTCGCTATCGAGTTGCGCGCTGCTGAAAATTTGCTCGTTGCGTTAAATGGTAATGAGCCGCTTGCACACTACGAGGCATCGCACTGAGCGGCTCATGTGGCAGCTTCGCACTGCTCGGTGCAGCCATGAGGTCACCACACCAGAGAATGCTTTTGGACGTTCTATGGTTCTGGCCGATCTAATTCTTTGAGAAGACCTTGGCTACGTGTTTCGGACCCGCGGGCCAACTGCGGATGCTCTTCGCAATGGTTCCGATAAGCCGTGCCGCCAAGTATCCGGGGTGGGATTCCCCCGGTTTCTCGGACGGTTTTCTGGGATCGTTGCCTACATCAACACCGACCGCAGCGGGTCGGGAGAACCAATTCATCCTTGGTGTGATCAGTTGCTCCTGCTACCTTGCCCGGCTCGCATCAATAGAGTGACCGGTCTGAGCAACAAAGCGGTCGCTTGAGACCCTGCTCGGCCAATGACCAGTTGCGCAACACGCGAACTTTCAGGCGTTAGGTTCGAGTGTCGGAGATCAGCCTGAAGCCGACAACCCACACCTCAATCTCAGTGCGCAGTGGCCTTGGAGAAGACATTGATGACCACGACACCCGCGCATATCAAACCCATGCCGATCAGCGCCGGGGCATCCAGCGTTTGTTGAAAAACGATCCAGCCAACCAGTGAGATCAGGACAATGCCCACCCCTGACCAGATCGCGTAGGCGATGCCGGTGGGGATGACAGCCAACGTTTGGGACAGCGCATAGAAAGACACGCAATACATGAGCACGGTGAAGATGCTGGGCACCAGCCTGGTGAAGCCGTGTGACGACTTCATGGCGCTGGTGGCGATGACCTCGCAGAGGATGGCCACGGCCAGGAAAAGGTAAGGTTTAGACATGGTCGGATTCTCCAGAGCACTGCCCACTCCCGCTTAAAAATAGGGGCTTTGGGCCCGCACTCGTTTTCAGAACCTGTTCAATATCTTTTTGGAGTTGCACAAGTGCCTTGCCGGGATGGGCTGCTAGGCGCAGCGCGCAGCCAATAGCCCGTGCTATTGGCAAGCGGTGCAACAACGCAGACCGCGCGGCAAGACACTTGCCCGAAGGGTTGGAGTGAAATCGGGCGATTGGACGCCTCGGCTGCTTGCATGGGCACCAGCCCATGCGGCGCACCCGAAGCATCCACTCGTCCCGATTGCACTCCAATGCAATCTCCAAAAAGATATTGAACAGGTTCTCAGACAACGAGACATACAGGCTTGGCAACCACCAATAATCACCACCATGCTGCACTACCTCACCGTTCCCGTTACCCCCTTCCAGCAAAACGCCTCCATCGTGTGGTGCGATGCCACGCGCCAGGCCGCCGTGATTGACCCGGGGGGCGACCTCGATGTGCTGCTGGGCGAGGTGGATCGCCTGGGGCTCACGCTGGGCCAGATCTGGCTCACGCACGCCCATATCGACCATGCGGGCGGCACGGGCGAGTTGGCCCAGCGCTTGCAGTTGCCCATCGTGGGGCCACACCCGGGCGATCAGTTCTGGATTGACGGGCTGCCGCAGCAAAGCGCGATGTTCGGCTTTCCGCCCGCGCAGCACTTCACGCCTACGCGCTGGCTGCACGATGGCGACACGGTGCAAGTGGGCAACGAGACGCTGAATGTGCGCCACTGCCCCGGCCACACGCCGGGCCATGTGGTGTTCCATGCGCCGCAGATCGACCGCGCCTTTGTGGGCGATGTGCTGTTTGCCGGCAGCATTGGGCGCACCGATTTCCCGCAGGGCAACCATGAGCAGCTCATCGACAGCATCACCCAGCGCCTGTGGCCCATGGGCGACCAGACCGTGTTCATTCCGGGCCATGGCCCCGAAAGCACCTTCGGACGCGAGCGCCGCAGCAACCCCTACGTGGGCAACACCTGATTCGTAGCGACGCACTTCAAGGGCAACCCCGCGTTGCGCCAGCGGCTGGGGGAGTTTTAATGAAAATGGCCTCCAGCGCTTGATATAAAAGCGCCAGCAGCTATTACTTTAATAGCAAAACTCCAATAACCTGCGCCGTTCACTCAAGCCCCTGGCGGGTTGCCCGCATGTGCACCGAACGCGCGCAGGACTCTTTGGAGCGCATAGCACCCCCAAGTATCAATTTGTAAGCATAATTACGATTTCCGACGCCCGCCGGGCTAACAGGGCCGATCCCATGAACTCTGCTGCACTGCCGTCTGCCGACCTGGCATGGTCCAGCCCCGCCACGCCGCGCGGCTCCAGCCTGGCGGGTAAAGCCTACTGGGCCATGGTGCGGCGGCTGGTGCTCACCGCAGCGTGCATTGATGTGGGCTACATCGCGCTGTTTATGTGGCTGGGGTCGTGGCCGCTCACGCTGGTCAATGTGGGCAGCATTGCGCTGTATCTGACAGCCTACGCGCTCATCCGGCACCGCAAAAATGCCTGGGGGCTCACTCTGATCTGGTTGGAGGTGGCTGCGCACACGGCCCTGGGTTCGCTGCTGATTGGCTGGGAAAGCGGCTTTCACTACTACCTGCTGTTGTTTGTGCCCGCCATTGTGGTGGCCAATGCGGGCCGCTATGCGGTGCCGTTTGTGGTGGCGCTGCTGGCCTACTACCTGGGGCTGTGGGCGCTGTGCAATCACCTTGGCCCGCTGGAACCCTTGACCGGCAAGGGCCAGCAGATCGTCAACTGGATCCACATCTGCATTGCGTTTGCGTTGTCGGCAGCCCTGGCGGGCCACTACCGGCGCACCATCGTGATTGCCGAACGCAAGCTACTCAAGATGGCGACGCTGGACGGCCTGACCGGCCTGTACAACCGCAGCCATTTTCAGAGCCAGGCCCGGCACGCGCTGGCAGTGTGCGAGCGTACCCAGGAACCCGTGGCCCTGCTGCTGTGCGATATCGACCACTTCAAACAGGTGAACGACACGCACGGGCACGCCGTGGGCGACCAGGTGCTGCAGGCCACGGCGAAGATCATGACCCAGAACATGCGCGCAGGCGACCTGCTGGCCCGCTGGGGCGGCGAAGAGTTTCTGGCACTGTTGCCGCGCACCTCGCCCACCGCCGCGCTGGAAGCGGCCGAGCGCATCCGCGAGGCCGTAGAAGCGTTCACACTGAGGGTGAGTGACACCAACACCCAGGTGCGCGTGACTGTGTCATTCGGGGTGAGCAGCGTGCGGCGCCTGGACGACCTGCAAGCCGCCACCGCCCGTGCCGATCAGGCGCTGTACGCCAGCAAAGACAACGGGCGCAACCGCGTCACGCTGGCAGAAGACCAGTAAGAACCTGTTCTAAACCGCCTCAGCCCGCCTTGCGCGCCGCCTGGTACAGGCCCTGCACCTTGGGCACGTTTTGCTGCAACTCGCGGATGCGGTCGGGCCCCGAGGGGTGGGTGGACAAAAACGCGAGCCCCGCCTGCTGGCTGCCCGAGGCCTTGCCCATCTTCTGCCACAGGCTCACCGAAGCATCGGGCAGGTAGCCTGCACGTGCAGCCAGTTCCAGCCCCACCAGGTCGGCATCGGTTTCATCGGATCGGCTGAACTTGAGCGTGAGCAGCTGCGCGCCCAGGCCCGCTGCGGCGTTGCCCAGGTCGCCCAAACCCAGCAGCTGTGCGCCCAGGCGCACACCCAGGTTGGTGGCCTGCGTTTTGGCCAGCCGTTCGCGGGCATGCTCGCGCAGGGCGTGGGCCATTTCGTGGCCCATGATCATGGCGGCTTCGTCGTCGGTGAGCTTCAGCTTGTCGAGGATGCCGGTGTAGAAGGCGATCTTGCCGCCGGGCATGCAAAAGGCGTTGATCTGCTGGCTACCAATCAGGTTCACCTCCCAGCGCCACTGGCCAGCGCGCTCGTTCCAGGGGGCGGTGAACGGGATGAGCCGCTTGGCAATGGCGTGCAGCCGCTGCAGCTGGGGGTGTTCGGGGGGCGCCAGGGCGCGCTTGGCGCGGGCCTGATCCAGCATCTGCTGGTATTGCTGCGCGGCCGAGCGCTCCAGTGTCTCGGCAGGCACCAGCTTGCGCAGGGGCGAGGCCGAACCCACCTCCACCTGGGCCAGCGCGGGCGCTACAGCGGCGCTGCCAGCCGCCAGCAAAAAGCCACGGCGCGCGGACCATGGCGATGAAGGCGCAACAGAAGGAGGGGGGCACAAAAAGCACATGCAGGAATAATAGACAAAAACCCGCATTCACCATGTCAGACGCGTCCCACCCAGCCTCCCCTTCGGCCTCCACCCCGCCTCCTGTCACCCCCCGCCCCAGCTGGCTGCAAACCCTGCGCGTGTACCTGGAGCCTGCCAGCCTGCGCATGCTGGCGCTGGGGTTCTCGGCCGGGCTGCCGCTGTTGCTGGTGCTGGGCACGCTGAGCTTTCGGCTGCGCGAGGCGGGTATTGACCGCAGCACTATTGGCTACCTGAGCTGGGTGGGCCTGGCCTATGGCTTCAAGTGGGTGTGGGCGCCGCTGGTGGACCGGCTGCCGATTCCGCTGCTCACGCGCTGGCTGGGGCGGAGACGCAGCTGGCTGCTGCTGTCGCAGTGCCTGGTGGTGGCAGGGCTGGTGGGCATGGCCGTGAGCGACCCGCGCGACGCGCTGGGCCCCATCGTGTGGTGCGCGCTGGCGGTGGCCTTTGGCTCGGCCACGCAAGACATTGCGCTGGATGCGTTTCGCATCGAATCAGCCGACGCGAATCACCAGGCAGCGCTGGCCGCGTCGTACCAGACGGGTTACCGGCTGGCGATGATCTGGGCGGGTGCCGGGGTGCTGTGGATTGCCGACCGCTCGGAAGTGCTGCCCGCGCTGGGCCAGGCCGCCACCTACCAGAACGCCGCCTGGATGATGGCCTACCTGGTGATGGCCGTGTCGATGGTGGTGGGCATGGTGACGGTGCTGTTCTCGAACGAGCCCGCCCGCGTGCAACTGCCCCCCGCCAAAAACCTGGCCGTGTGGCTGCAAGGTGCGGTGGTGGAGCCGTTTGCCGACTTTCTGCGCCGCTACGGCTGGCACGCGGCACTCATCCTGGCGCTGATTGCCGTGTACCGCATCAGCGATGTGGTGATGGGCATCATGGCCAACCCGTTTTATGTGGACATGGGCTACACCAAGGCCGAAGTCGCCACCGTCACCAAGATCTACGGCGTGGTGATGACGCTGCTGGGCGCGTTTGTGGGCGGGGTGCTGTCGATGCGCTTTGGCGTGATGCGCATCCTGATGCTGGGCGCGCTGCTGAGCGCGGGCAGCAACCTGCTGTTTGCCTGGCTGGCCGGGCACGGGCACGACGTGACGGCGCTGATTGCCGTGGTGTCGGCCGACAACCTGGCCGGGGGCGTGGCGTCGGCCGCGTTCATTGCCTACCTCTCCAGCCTGACAAACGTGAGCTATTCGGCCACGCAGTACGCGCTGTTCAGCTCCATGATGCTGCTGCTGCCCAAGTTTGTGGCCGGTTTTTCGGGCGACTACGTGAATGCCTTTGGCTACGCGCAGTTCTTTACCTCCACCGCCTTGCTGGGCGTGCCGGTGCTGCTGCTGGTGTGGCTGGCATCCAAGGTCAAAACAGGCACCAGCGCTTGATATAAAAGCGCAAGCAGCTATATTTTGTATAGCAATTACTGCAACAACACAGCCCGGCTTTTACGGCAGCTTTACACAAGCGACAAGCGCACTGCACGCCCCCAGGGCACGATCGGGCGAACTGGCACCCCACCGCACCCACTAGACACCACACCATGAGCTCGCAACTGCTGATGATCGAAGACGACACCCGCCTCGCAGAGATGGTGGGTGAATACCTGGGCCAGTCGGGTCTGCATGTGACCCACCGGGCCGATGGCAAAAGCGGCCTGGCCCAATTGCAGGGCCCCGAGGCTGGCCCCCTGCCCGACCTGGTCATCCTGGACCTGATGCTGCCCGACATGGACGGCCTGGAGGTTTGTCGCCGCATCCGCTCGCTGCAAGGCCCCGCCGCCCAGGTGCCGGTGCTGATGCTCACCGCCAAGGGCGATCCCATGGATCGCATCATCGGCCTGGAGCTGGGCGCTGACGACTACCTGCCCAAGCCGTTTGAACCGCGCGAGCTGCTGGCGCGCATCCGCGCCATCCTGCGCCGGCGCACGGATGGCGGCACCCCCGCCGCCACGCCCGCGCTGCGCTTTGGCTCGCTGGAGATTGACCGCGACGCCCGCACCGTCACCGTGGGCGGGCAGGTAGCCGACCTCACCTCGTACCAATTCGACCTGCTGGTCACGCTGGCCGAGCGCGCGGGCCGCGTGCTGACGCGCGACCAGATCATGGAGGCGGTGCGCGGCCGTGAGCTGGAGGCGTTTGACCGCAGCATCGACGTGCACATGGGCCGCATTCGCGCCGCCATCGAGGCAGATGCCAAAAACCCGCGCCGCATCCTCACCGTGCGCGGTGTGGGCTATGTGTTTGCCAAGCAGCAAGACTGAGCCGTGAAACTCTCCAACCCCTTCGCCCGGCGCCTGTCCCTGCGCATCTGGCTGACCGTGGTGGTCGGCATGGCGGTGCTGACACTGGCCGTGGGCTGGGCGTGGCGCGTGGCGGTGGAGGAAAACAGCCTGAACCAGCCCACCGCGCCCGGGCGCGAGATGGTGCTGCGCGGCCCCGACGGCCAGGCAGTGGTGCGCGGCTATGCGCTGCGCGAACCGGGGCCACCGGGCGAAGGCATCAACTTTCGCATCCAGACCGACACGGGCGAAAAGTACACCATGGAGCTGGGCCCCAAGCCCCCGCGCGAAGACCGTCGCGAAGAGCGCCGTGGCGAACGCCGGGCCCACGGCATGCAACCGCCCGGAGGCCCTCCCGGTGGCGGGCCCGACCGCACAGTGGCCTTCTGGCTGCGCCCGCCCTTTGGCTTTGTGTGGATGCTGGGCATCATGGGCGTGGCGGTCGCCCTGGGTGTGTACCCTGTCATCCGGCGGCTGACGCTGCGGCTGGAAGCCCTGCAGCGCAGCGTGAAGAAGTTTGGCGAAGGCGACCTGTCGGTGCGCGTGCCGGACACCGGGCAGGACGAAGTGGCCGACCTGGCACGCCAGTTCAACGCGTCGGCCGAGCGGATCGAAACGCTGGTGAAGTCACACAAGTCCCTGCTGGCCAATGCCTCGCACGAACTGCGTTCGCCGCTTACCCGCATCCGCATGGGGCTGGAGCTGATGGGGGGGCAGACGCCCTCGCCCACCTTCCGTGCTGAAATCCTGCGCAACATTGCCGAGCTGGACCAACTGGTGGATGAAATCCTGCTGGCCAGCCGCCTGGACGCCCGCGAGGCCGATGTGGGCACCGTGGAAGACGTGGACCTGATCGGCCTGGCCGCCGAAGAATGCGCCCGCGTGGACGCGGACCTGGACGTGAGCGCCGTGCCAGAAGGGCTGGAAGTGCGCGGCATCTCCAAACTGCTGCGCCGCGCCATTCGCAACCTGCTGGAAAACGCGCGCCGCTACAGCACGGGCGAAATCACCGTGCAGGTGCTGCGCAGCGGCACCTTGGCCGAAGTGCGTGTGTGCGACCGGGGCCCAGGCGTGCCGCTGGACCAGCGCGAACGCATCTTCGAGCCCTTCTACCGCCTGCCCGGCGCCAGCGAACGCTCGGGCGGCGTGGGCCTGGGGCTGGCGCTGGTGCGGTCCATCGCCGGGCGCCACAGCGGCAGCGTGCACTGCGAAGACCATGCCGGTGGCGGTGCCTGTTTTGTGCTGCGCCTGCCGCTGGCGCTGACGAAATAAAGCCCGCCACGCGAACTCAACGGGGCCGCAAAGGCCAGCGCCACACCATCACCGCGTACAACACGGCGCCCAGCACCAGGGCCGCCGCAGCCGCCACCAGCCCCTGGGTGAAGCCCTGGCTGGGCGTGGCGGCGCGGTGCAGCGTCCAGGCCACCATGGGCGGGCCGATGATCTGGCCCAGACCGTAAGCGGCGGTGAGCAGCCCGGTGAAGCTGTCTCCCGCCGAAGGCCACACCCGGCGCGCCTCTTGCAAGCCAAAGAACGTGATGGCGGTGAACGGCAGGCCCAGCAACCAGCTGCCCAGCGCAAACCCGCCCACGCCGGGCCACACCAGGCTCAGACCAATCGCAGCCGCCTGCAGCAGATAAGCCACCAGCAGCAGCCAGCGCCGGTCCCACGCCACTGGCGCGCGCGTGGACAGGGCGGCCCCCATGGCCACGCCCATGCCGAACAGAGGCCAGAACAAGTCGGGCCACACCGAGCCAGCAGGCAAGGCTGCGCGTGCAATCACCGGCAAAAACGTGGCGGTGACGATGTAGCCCAGCCCCGCCAAACCATAGGCCAGCGTGAGCGCGCCGCGTGCTGCGGGCCCCAGGCCGGGGGGGTTGGCTACGGGTGCGGAGCTGGCGGTAGCAGCCGCCTGCGGCAGGCCCTGTACCACCGGCCACACCAGCACGCACAACCCCACGCACAGCAGGCCAAACACCGCCCAGCCCGCCGCAGCAGGCCAATGCCACGCCACCATGGCGCTGGCCGACAAGCCCGTGAGCGCAATGCCCAGGCCCGGCCCGCTGAAAATCAGCCCGCCCAGCGCGGGTTGTCCCAGCGCCACCAGGCGCAACATGCACCAGGCGGCAATATTGAGCAGCACCACCGCACTGGCCACCCCCGCACCGAACCGCAATGCTGCCCAGGCCCATGGCAAGGGCAACGCCATGGCCAGCGTGAGCAGCACCGTGGCCGCCAGCCCCCAGCGGGCCAGGCGTGCCGGGTGCCAGCGCTGGCGTGCTTTCGGCGCCACCCAGGGCAGCGCCATGCACGCCAGAGCCCCTAGCAGGTAGCCCACATAGTTGGCCGTGGCCAGCCAGCTGCCGTCCACCAAGGTGATCACGCCATCGCTCAGCATCATGGGCAGCAGCGGCGTGAAGGCAAACCGGCCAATACCCATGGCCGCCGCCAACGCGGCCATGCCCGCCAGGGCGACCACGTAGGGGCGGTCAGACAGGGCGCGCGGGGCCGGAGGCGGGGAGGGGTTCGGCATGAAAAAGAGCTCCACGAAGGCAGAGGGAATGCGGGATGTCTCGCTTATTATTCTCCAAAGAGATATATTTTTAGAAAACCATCTTTTAAAAAGAACGTTTGGATGGATTTCACCGCACTCGAAATCTTCAAGGCCGTGGCGGCCGAAGGCAGCGTGACCCGCGCGGCAGAGCAATTGGGCCGCGTGCAGTCCAACGTGACCACGCGGATTCAGCAGCTGGAAGAGCAGTTGGGCACGCCGCTGTTCTTGCGCCAGGGGCGGCGCATGGTGCTCACACCGGCTGGCGAATCCCTGCGCGGCTACGCCGACCGCCTGCTGGCCCTGGCCGAAGAGGCCCGCCAGGCCGTGCGCCCGCAGCAGCCGGGTGGGCGCCTGCGCCTGGGCGCCATGGAAAGCACGGCCGCAGCGCGCCTGCCCCAGCCGCTGGCGCAACTGCATGCCCGGTGGCCCGACGTGGTGCTGGACTTGTCCACCGGACCCTCCCGACAACTGGTGGAGCAAGTCGCCGCCCACACGCTCGATGCCGCCCTGGTCGCCTGGCCACCACCTGGGCTGGAAACCGATACGCCGGTGGAACGCACCACGGTGTTTCAAGAATCGCTGCTGCTGGCCCTGCCCGCACACCACCCACCGGTGCAAAGCCCCGCCGATTTGCAACTGCACACACTGGCCGCCTTCACACGCGGCTGTACCTACCGCCACATTGGCGAGGCATGGATGCTCAGCGCGCGCGGCACGCCACCCCTGGTGCTGGAACTGGCGTCGTACCACGCCATCATCGCCTGCGTGGCGGCGGGGCGCTGCGCGGGTGTGGTTCCCCAGGCTGTATGGGACTTGATGCGCGAACCCCCGGCCCTGCGCCTGGTACCCCTGCAGACCTGCGACACGGTGCTGGTGCGCCGGCGCGGCTACCAGTCGCCCGCGCTGGATGCGCTGCTGGCCTCATTGCAAGGCACACAGCAGCCAACGGCCGCCTGGATTTCATCGCCCTGACCCCGCCCGCCCTTCGAAAGAGCCTGCCCATGAATTCTTCACTTCTCCAGCGCCTTGGCATTGCATTGCCCATCATCCAGGGCCCCATGACAGGTTCTGACACGCCCGCGCTGGCCGCAGCGGTCTCGTCAGCGGGCGGCCTGGGCATGCTGGGCTGCGGCATGCGCTCGCCCGCCGCCATGGCCGAAGCCGCTGCCGCAGTGCGCCAGCAAACCGACCGGCCCTTTGGCATGAACCTGTTTGTGCAAGCCACGCCCAACCCCGACGAAGCCACTGTGCAAGCGGCGATGGAACGCCTGGCGCCGCTGTACGCCGAGCTGGGCCTGCAGCCCCAGCGCCCCGCGCAATGGTGCGAGGACTTTGCCGCCCAGTTCGAGGTGCTGGTGGCCCTGCGCCCGGCGGTGGCAAGCTTCACCTTCGGCATTCTGGACGCCGCCCAGGTGGCCCGCCTGCATGTGGCCGGCTGCCTGGTGGTGGGCACTGCCACCACCGTGGCCGAGGCACGCGCCTGGGCCGGTGTGGGGGCCGATGCAGTGTGTGCCAGCGGCACCGAAGCCGGGGGCCACCGGGGCACGTTCCTGGGTGATTTCACGGCAAGCCAGGTAGGCACCCTGGCGCTGGTGCCGCAGTGCGTGGATGCCGTGGACATCCCGGTCATTGCCGCGGGCGGCATCATGGACGGCCGGGGCATTGCTGCTGCGCAGGCGCTGGGCGCGCAGGCCGCGCAGATGGGCACGGCCTTTCTGGCATGCCCTGAATCCGGCATCGGTCCCGCGTACCGGCAGGCCCTGGCCCTGGCCCAAGACACCGACACGCGGCTCACGCGCGTTTTCTCGGGCCGCCCGGCGCGCGGCATTGTCAACGCGATGATGGAGTCTCTCGCCGCCGAGGAAGACCGCGTGCCCGCCTACCCCGTGCAAAACGCACTGACAGGCGCACTGCGCCGCGCGGCGGCCGCGCAGGGGCGCACCAGCCACCTATCGCTGTGGGCAGGGCAAGGGGTGGGGGCTGCCAGGCCAGTGCCAGCGGCGCGGCTGATGGCGTTGCTGGCCCGAGAGTGGCGGCTGGCTGCAGCCTCGGTTGCAGCCAAAGCAATCTGTAGAGGCGGGCTCGCTGGCTCTCGCTCTGATGCAGATGTGCCGCAATTGCTTTGCGCTCACTCGCCCACCAAGTAACGCGCAGCGACACTGCCGCGAACGTACAGACCACGATCCAGGTAATGATCCAGGCGCTTGCGATCAGGCGCACGTAATTTGATCAGAGGGGGCAGATCGCCGGTGACTCGGGAAAACAGCAAGCGCAACTTAAGCGGCGTGCGTCCCCAGCGACCCAGCACATGCAGGCGAAAAGGCCCATCCTCTGCACGAGCAAGGGCCAACCGATAGCCACCACGGCTGTGCAAGATGTATTGCAGTGCCAAGTGCATGCTGAGGTAGTCAGGCGGGTCGATGTGCTGGCGCACAGTTTCAAATACTCCCTTGTCTTTCAAATGGTCGATGTACTCTTGACCGCTGCGGTGGATGACCTCGGTCGTGAACTCATGTTGCCAGTCTACGATCAGTCTGCTGCCGGGCGGGGCTGCCATGAACCAGTTTTCCACCACCGGGTAAGCAGCATCACGGGTATGGCGCTCCAGGTAAAAGCCCATGAATTCAGCGGGTGTGCGTATGTACTGCGTCAACACCCAGTCCAGGGAGCGTGTAAGGATGCTGCTGGCATCCACCCAGATGCCTCCGTAACGGCGCAGCAATTCCAGACGAATCCAGTCGGCGCGTTTCGCATGCGATGCACTATCGAGAGCAGCCGGAATTTCTGGGATGTAGTCCAACACGCTGGTTTCATTGAGTATGCGAAGACTGAACCCCTGGTTGGTGCGCTGCCAGTTGTCGAAGCAACGTTGAATCAACGCAGGTGGCGCGGCACCGTTCCAGTAGGCCCAGACAATGGGCGGAATGGGCACGGGGGGCTCGGCCAAGGGAGCTGGTGGCGAAATGCCCTGGGCAGCAGGAATGTCGTACAGCACGAATGCGGGCGCAGTGCAGTCTTCGAGTCGGCGTGGCCAAAGGGAGTAGAACAAGTGTAGGCCACGCGCGAGCCAGAGCTCGCCGCGGGTCTTGAGGGAAAGGGAATGCACAGCGCTGGTTGCAGAACTCATACAAATCGGTGGGCAGATAGGGCTACGCGTTGGGTGTTTGTGCAGCTCAAGTCCAACAACACCGCAGCCAGTGCACAGGCTTTCCTCAAGGCGTTGCACAAGGCTTGTCCGATCAGGATCAACAAGCTGTTGACCGACAATGGCAAAGAGTTCACGGACCGTCTGTTTGCCAGCAAGGAACGCGAACCCAGCGGCAACCATGAATTCGATCAACTGTGCCGAGAGTTGGGCATAGAGCACCGATTGACCAAGCCCAGGACGCCCAGAACCAACGGCATGGTGGAGCGGTTTAACGGCCGCATTGCGGACGTTCTGAAGACCCACCGGTTCAAAAGCCGCGAAGACATGGAGCAGACCTTGCTGCGCTATGTAGCCCTGTACAACCACCAGTTGCCGCAGTCAGCGCTCAAGAGCAGTACGCCGATGCAGGCCATAAAAGAGTGGCATCACACCCACCCGCACCTGTTTCACATTCGACCATATGATCGTCCGGGATGCGACACCTAAGCCTTTGACACAAAGGCCTTGATCCGATTGATCTGCTGGCGCAGCCAAACACGGATCTTGGATTTCTTTTTATTGGCGTTGGGGTTGGCCATGCTCACGCCTTCGCCAATGTGCGTACACAGGCTTTGCGTGGCATACGCCACAAAGTGCCCATGCTTCTTCATATGCTCAGAAACATGGCGTTCTTTTTTGAATCGAACAAAATAGCCAATATTTCTTATTTTTTCTATCTTGATCAAATGGGGATTAAAGCTGTAGCCATACCATTCTGGATGCACATGACTTAGATTGTAGTAATCAACGTCTTGTGCAGACTCTGCGTTTATTTTATTTCGTTCTGTCTCTTGCAAAAATTCGGCGGGATTTCTCAAGCAATAAGACGTCACTTTTTTATTGGCATCCAAGAATCCCTTGATTTTCTCAAATGAAATTTCATCAGGAAAAATCCAGTCATCTTCGGTGTGAAAAATATAGGACGTCTGGATGCCAGCATACAGTTTATCAATCGCGCCATGGTGCCCGCGTTTGATGCCGTCAGACAGCAGGACACCATTCGGATAGATGGACTTAAAAACATAGTCACAGCGTGGATCTGCAAAATCATTGATGGCCACCACCTGCGCAAACTGCCATTTCTCCTGAATGCTTTTCAAAGACTGCTCCAGCAAATCTGGACGCCCCCCCATGGTGAGGCACAGCGTAATATCTGAAAACTCTTGCGGCTTAGGCATTTTTGACTTTCATCTCCAGAGATTTCATAGCAGAGAAGAAAAACACCATGGAGAATATATAAAACATATGGCCTATGCTGAGATCAAAAAAAGTCTCCGTCAATCCATAGACCACATAGCATACGGGCACGGACAAACCGACAATCCGCAAAGCCAGATAGTGCTGTTTATCCGGCAACGCCACCTTGGTCAACCGTCGCGGTGTGGGATAGAAAATAAACGCAGGCACCGCATAAATCCCCAACAGCATCAGCACGCCCAGCGCGCCACGGCGTGACCACATTTCTAAAAACTCATTGTGCGAATGTGCCATTTCCAGCATATCCGGATGGGTGTCCCCGCGCTCCACATAGGCACGCTTGCCTTCTTTGACGCCTTTGTCACCCCAACCTGTCAGTGGTTTGTCCAGCCCTAAACGCCAAGACAGTCGCCAATGCTCGAGGCGCGCACCCACGGACGTTTGCGCTTGTCCCCCACTGTTGTCCAAATAATGCTGCACTTCTTTCGAGGCAGTTTGCACCCGTTCCTCTATAGTGGGCACTTGAAATGCCAGCCAGCACATAAGCGCCACACCCACCATCAAGCCGCACCCCAACTTGATTCTTGTCTGCATTTTTTCTACAAACAAAATCCATAACATGGGAAAAACTGCCAGCACCAACCACCCCCCACGCGACAGGGAGAGCAACGAAGCTAGACATGCGGCCATCGCCCCCACGACCAATAACGACCGTTCCCAATTCGGCTGATTTCTCAACGTCGCGAAACAAGCACAAGCAAATGCGATGGAAAGGGCAATATCCCCAAAACGAATTGCATTCGTAAATCCCTCAGCACGACCGACGGTTTGGTGCTGAAAAATCGCCAACACCGCGGCCCCTAGGGCACCAACGATCAGCCCCCATCGAAGAAACTTGGTGTTGACAAAAATTGCGCTGCTGGCGACCACACACAACGCTCCCAAACCATACCGCAGCCCAGCATCGTTGTTGCTGCTCCAGGTCCACCATCCATCAAAAGAGTGGCTCCATAGCAGCCCCACGGCCAAGAAAAAAAATAGAAACCACTTGGTATCGGCATCTATTTTTTTCTTACGCCATGTGGGAATAGCACACAAGGCCGCCAGTACAGCGACCAAAGCGCCGACCGAATATCCGCCCGGCAAAGACAGGCACAATGCAAAAAATAAAAAAACTGCACTGTTTTGCAAAAAACTCAAATTATTGATCGACATACTTGGATTCACTTAGCCACGTTTTTTGGCTTGCTCCAGAAAATCTCGATCAATCTCGAGCGCAACATATCGGAAAAAGCACTCCAGGGCGACAAAGAAACTGTGCAAAAACCCCGCACGCCCGCACAAAAATCCTCGGTGGAAGAAATACAGGCGAATGAAGTTGGCGATCGCTGACCCCATACCACGCAGCACGCCCCCGCGTTTGCCGGCCTGCATGCGTTTGTAGGCGCCCAACTGCACATACTGGGCCAGTTTCTGCAGACTGCCGTAAATCGTCTCGCGCGAGTAATGCGGCAGGCGCTGTTTCAGCAGGCGCACCGGCAGCGCCGGGTCTTTCAGCTTCGCGCCTTCGTGCACCACGCCTTCGAATTGCAGGATCTGCGCCCGCGGGAACAGCCGCGGGATCCCGCCCGAACTGCGCATGCGGCCCAGCGACTGGCCATAGGCAATCTGCTCCCAGGCCACCTCCCACACGCACTCCACATTCGCATCGACGATGGCACGCATTTCCTGCGCCAAGGCCGGCGTGACCACCTCGTCGGCATCGAGAAAGAAAATCCAGTCCCCGGTGGCATGCTGCAGGATGCGGTTGCGCTGCACGGCAAAGCCCTGCCAATCGGGATAGCTGTAGACCTCCACACCCTTTGCCGTGGCGATCTCCACCGTCCCGTCGCTGCTGCCGCTGTCGACCACGATGATCTGGTCGGCAAATGCCGCGCTGTCGATGCACGCCGCAATGCGACGCTCCTCGTTCATGGTGAGGATGCCAATGGTCAAAGTTGCCATGTGAAATTTTTGTCAGTAATGGGTGGGCGCGCCCCACAGGCCGCGAATACGCCCCCACAGGCGCGAGACATGCTTGGGCGACGGGGCCACAATGCGCAGCGCCAGCAGCGCCAGCGCGCCAGTCAGCGATTGCAGGCGGTGCGCCGCCGCCGCCTGGGGCCCCTGGTGCTTGGCCGTAAACAGCACTTTGGAGCGCGCATGGTGGTAGCCACGCCCATACTCCACGCGCAGCGGACGCGGGCCACGCACCGAGCCGCGGTTCGAGTGCGCCACACGCACGGCGGGCTGCACGATCACCGGTTTGCCGGCCTGCAACAGGCGCAGGCACATGTCCTCATCCTCGTAGTAGAGGAAGAAGCGCTCGTCGAACCAGCCTTCGGCCGGGGCCTGGTCCATGCGCAGCAGCATGGCCGCTCCACAGGCATTGCCGACACAGGTCACGCCTTCGGCCGCCGGCCCCTTGGACGACCACCAGTCACGCACCCAGCCGTAGTTGACCTGCAATCGGCCATCACTGCCCACCAACTGGGGCACGACGATGGCGGCATCCGGCCATTGCTGCGCCGTGTCGAACAGGGCCTGGGCATCGTCCGACCGCACGGCGCAGTCGGGATTGATCATCAGGCAGTAGGGCGTGGTCGCCGCCTGGAACCCGCGGTTGTTGGCCACGCCAAAACCCATGTTCTGCGGCAGGGCGATGATCTGCGCCTGCGGCAGCACGGTGCGCATGCGCTCGGGCGTGCCGTCGGCGCTGCCGTTGTCGACGATGGTGACATGCGGCCAGCCGCGCAGCTGGGCCCCCAGGGCCTCGGCACAGTGGGCACTGTTGAAGGTCACGATCACCGCCGTGATGTGCGCCAAAGCAGGACAGCGCTCCCTGAGAGCGCTGTCCTGAAAATCTGTCACGGGGTGCGTAGCAGCGGTCATTGAAAAAGCTTAGTGGCCACCGGCAAACACTTCGCCGGCCTTGAGCTTGTAGACCGTGCCGCAGTACGGGCACTTGCCTTCGCCATGGTGGGCCACGTCGATGTACACCTTGGGGTGGCTGTTCCACAGCTTCATGTCGGCCTTGGGATTGGGGCAGAACACGGCCCCTTGGGCGTTCAGGTCCTTGGCCAGAACTTCTACAACTGCTTGGGACATGATCAAACCTTGGTGAGCCAGTGGGCGTATTGGGGATTGCGGCCGTTGACGATGTCAAAGAACGCAGCCTGGATTTTTTCGGTGATGGGGCCACGGCTGCCCACGTAGTCGCCCTTGCCCAGCTCGATGCGATCGAGCTCGCGGATGGGGGTGACTTCGGCGGCGGTGCCAGTGAAGAAGGCTTCGTCGGCGATGTACACCTCGTCGCGCGTGATGCGCTTTTGCACGATCTCCAGGCCCAGGTCCTTGGCGATGTGGAAGATGGTGTTGCGGGTGATGCCGTTCAGAGCCCCGGCCGACAGGTCGGGCGTGTAGATCACGCCGTTCTTGACCACAAAGATGTTCTCGCCCGCGCCTTCAGACACGAAGCCGGAGCTGTCGAGCAGCAGCGCTTCGTCGTAGCCCTCGTCGGTGGCTTCCATGTTGGCCAGGATGGAGTTGGTGTAGTTGCTCACCGCCTTGGCCTGCGTCATGGTGATGTTGACATGGTGGCGCGTGTAGCTGCTGGTCTTGACGCGGATGCCGCGCTTCATGCCCTCTTCGCCCAGGTAAGCACCCCAGGCCCAGGCGGCCACCATCAGGTGGATGGTGTTCCCCTTGGGGCTGACGCCCAGCTTCTTGTCGCCCACCCAGGTCAGCGGTCGGATGTAGCCGGATTCGAGCTTGTTCTCGCGGATCACGGCCTTTTGCGCCTCGTTGACCTCTTCCTGGCTGAACGGGATCTTCATGCGCAGGATCTTGGCGCTGTTGAACAGGCGCTCAGTGTGCTCCTGCAAACGGAAGATCGCCGGGCCGTTGTCGGTGTTGTAGGCACGCACGCCTTCAAAAGCGCCGCAGCCGTAGTGCAGCGTGTGGGTCAGCACATGGATCTTGGCATCGCGCCAATCGACCATCTGGCCGTCCATCCAGATTTTGCCGTCGCGATCGGCCATCGAGGGAACTACGGGGCTCATGATTGTCCTTTGGGGTTGCTGTGGGTTGGCAAGCCCCGGATTTTACGAGGCTGCCAGGCTGGCGCGGGGCCGCTGCGCCACATGGCTGGGCGGCTTACTCGGCCTCAGCCTCGGCCTGCGGGCGTTCCAGCGTCCACTTCTGCAAGCGGCCGTTCGCAAATTCGCAGGTCACGTGCGATTGGGTTCCGTCCGTCCAGCGGTACACCTCGGGCTGGGCGTTTTCCGCCGACAGGCGCTCGCCCAGCGATTGCGTCATGGCCATCACGTGCATCAGGTTCACGCCGGGTTTGAGCCGGGCATTGAGCATGACGGCGCTGCCCACATACCCCATGGGGCGGTTGGCAGCCTTTTTCATCACGTTCATGAGCCGCGTGAAGTGCAGCAAGGCCCACATGACCAGACCGCCCACCACGGCCGCCACGCCCGGCCAGCCTGCGGAGGCATAGCCCACCAGCACCAGCCCGATGACCCCGGCGGGGACAAAAATATTGCGCAAATTCATGGGCGCCATTGTCGTATGGGCGGCGGCTGCGCGCACTGCGGAGAGTGCGTACAGCGGCGCACCCGCAGGCGGCGCGGCCTGTCAGACCTGTCAGCCCATGCCGCGCACCACGTTCATGGCTTCTTCCACCCGCTCCACCGCGTGAATGGTCAGTCCCTCGATGGGCTTTTTGGGCGCGTTGGCCTTGGGCACCACGGCCACGGAAAAGCCCAGCTTGGCAGCCTCCTTCAAGCGCTCCTGGCCGCGCGGCGCGGGGCGCACCTCACCAGCCAGCCCCACCTCGCCAAATGCCAGAAAGCCGCGCGGCAGCGCCTTGCCTCGCAGGCTGCTGGTGATGGACAACATCACCGCCAAATCGGCCGCAGGCTCGCTGATGCGCACGCCGCCCACAGCGTTCACAAACACGTCCTGGTCCATGCAGGCCACACCGGCGTGGCGGTGCAGCACGGCCAGCAGCATGGCCAGGCGGTCCTTGTCCAGGCCCACCGACAGGCGCCGGGGGCTGGGCCCGCCGCTGTCCACCAACGCCTGGATCTCCACCAGCATGGGGCGCGTACCCTCCAGCGTCACCATCACGCAGCTGCCGGGCACCGGCTCGCTGTGCTGGCTCAGAAAAATGGCGCTGGGGTTACTCACGCCCTTGAGGCCCTTTTCAGTCATGGCGAACACGCCGATTTCGTTCACGGCGCCGAAGCGGTTCTTGATAGCGCGCACCAGGCGGAACTGGCTGTGCGTGTCGCCTTCAAAGTACAGCACCGTGTCCACCATGTGTTCCAGCACGCGCGGGCCCGCCAGCGCACCCTCCTTGGTCACATGGCCCACCAGAATCACGGCAATGCCCGTGCCCTTGGCCATGCGCGTGAGGTGCGCTGCGCATTCGCGCACCTGGGCGACCGAGCCCGGCGCGCTGGTGAGCTGGTCGGAGTAGGTGGTCTGGATGGAGTCGATGACGACCACGGCGGGTTGCGTGGCGTCCACCGTCGCCAGGATTTTTTCGAGCTGAATTTCGGCCAGCAACTGCACCTGGCTGCCGTCAATGCCCAGTCGGCGCGAGCGCAGCGCCACTTGCGCGCCGCTTTCTTCGCCCGTGACGTACAGCGCGGGCAGGCCCGCGCGTTGCAGGGCGTCCATGGCCTGCAGCAGCAGGGTGGATTTGCCAATCCCAGGGTCGCCGCCAATCAGCACCACGCCGCCTTCCACGATGCCGCCGCCCAGCACGCGGTCCAGCTCCTCAATGCCGCTGGGGGTGCGCGCCACATCCTGCGCCTCGATGGCGGCCAGGGGCATCACCGGCTGGGCATGGGCCAGGCCGGCATAGCCCTGCGGTGCGCTCAGGCGGTTCTTGCCCGGCCCGGCCTCGGCCACCTGCTCGATCAGGGTGTTCCAGGCGCCGCAGGACGGGCATTTGCCCAGCCAGCGCGGGCTGGTGCCGCCGCATTCGGTACAGGTAAACGTGGTTTTGTCTTTGGCCATGGCGATAGGAAAGGGGAGCCCCCGATGCAAGGGCAGCCGACTATAGCGGCCACGCCAGCAAGCGCGCGCCACAGCCCGTACGATGGCGGTCTAGGCAAAGACCCATGGAGCGCAAATTGCAGACACCTACCAACCGTTTCAAACAGGCCATGGCCCAGCGGCAGGCACAGATTGGCCTGTGGCTCGGCCTGGCCGACGCCTACAGCGCAGAGATCCTGGCAGGCACCGGCTATGACTGGCTGCTGGTCGATGGCGAACACGCGCCCAACGACCTGCGCTCCATCCTGCACCAGTTGCAGGCAATAGCCAGTGCGGCCAGCGCCACCAGCGCCCTGCCGCCGGGGGCGCAACCACCCCACCCCGTCGCACGGGTGCCAGTGGGGGACACCGCCCTCATCAAGCAGTTCCTGGACCTGGGCGTGCAGACCCTGCTGGTGCCCATGGTGGACACCGCCGAGCAAGCCCAGCAGCTGGTGCGCGCCACGCGCTATGCGCCCGAGGGCGTGCGCGGCATGGGCAGCGCGCTGGCCCGCTCGTCGCGCTGGCAGGCGTACCCGCAGTACGTGCACGAGGCCAACCAGCAGATCTGCCTGCTGGTGCAGGCCGAGACGGTAGAAGCCATGAACAACCTGGACGCCATTGCCGCCACGCCCGGCGTGGACGGCGTGTTCATCGGCCCGGCGGACCTGTCGGCATCGATGGGCCACCCGGGCAACCCAGGGCACCCCGAGGTGCAGGCGGCCATCCACGACGGCATTGCGCGCATCCTGCGCGCGGGCAAGGCGCCGGGCATTCTGGCCACCACCGAATCGCAGGCACGCCAGTGGCTGGCGGCCGGCGCGCTGTTTGTGGCCGTGGGCGTGGACACCATGCTGCTGGTCAGCGCTGCGCAGGATTTGCTGGCGCGCTTTCGCACGGAAACCGCCACCCCAGCGGTGCGGCCACTGGGCTACTGACAGCGCTGCACGCTCACCCCCTGTTCACCCACTCCTCGGTCCATAACGACTCTATGACGATGAAAGCATGTATCTACGGCGCAGGTGCGATTGGCGGCTGGCTGGGCGTGGCCCTGGCGCAGGCGGGCCACCCGGTCAGCCTGGTGGCGCGCGGCGAGACATTGCGCGCCCTGCAGACGCAGGGCCTGCGCATGCGGCGCACCGACGGCACGCTGGCGCAGGTGCCCGTCACCGCCCACAGCGATCCGGCCGCCATGGGCGTGCAAGACCTGGTGGTCATCGCCGTGAAGGCCCCCGGCCTGCCGGACGTGGCACGCGCCATTGCGCCGCTGCTGGGCCCGCACACCGTCGTGCTCACCGCCATGAATGGCGTGCCGTGGTGGTTCCTTGACGGTGTTGGCGGCGCGGCGCAGGGTCGCGCGCTTGAATCGGTGGACACGGGGGGCGTGATTGCCCAGGCCATTCCCGCACGCAGCGTGCTGGGCGGCGTGGTGCATGCCAGTTGCTCGCTGGATGCGCCGGGCTTTGTGCGCCATCACTTTGGCGACCGGCTCATCCTGGGCGAGCCCGATGGCAGCCACAGCGCACGCCTGCTGGCCCTGGCAGACAGTCTGCAGCGCGGCGGCATCCAGGCCGAGGTGTCGGACTGCATTCAGAAAGACATCTGGTTCAAGCTCTGGGGCAACCTGACCATGAACCCCATCAGCGCCCTGACCGGCGCCACCACCGACCGCATCCTGGACGACGACCTGGTGCGCGGCTTTGTGAGCGCGGTGATGCTGGAAGCCAAGGCCATCGGCGAGAAGCTCGGCCTGCCCATCGACCAGCAACCCGAAGACCGCCACGCCGTTACGCGCAAGCTGGGCGCGTTCAAGACCTCGATGCTGCAGGACGTGGAAGCGAACAAACCCCTGGAGATTGACGCCCTGGTGGGCGCAGTGCGCGAGCTGGGGCAGATCACCAGCACCCCCACGCCCCACACCGATGCCCTGCTGGGGCTGGTGCGGCTGATGGCACGCACCCGCGGGCTGTATTGATTCTTTTAAAAAAATAGCTTCTAGCGCTTATCCATAAAGCGCAAGCAGCTATTAAATTAATAGCAAACCACCATACTCACCAGGGCAATCGCATCTAAACGGAGATGCCCAAGAGGAGTTCCAAATAACCCAGACTCCACCCCGCCCGCTTGCGCTTGGCCTGCAAGCCGATCTTCACCGAGGTGTCATTCTTGAGCACCTGCAGCGCCATGCGTCTGAGCACCGTTTGGTTGTGCGGACTTTGATCCTTGTATGACTGCGCCGCATCCTCGCGCATCGCTACGTCCAAACTCCAGTGCAACTGGTTCTCCACGCTCCAGTGCGCTCGGATGCTGTGCGCCAGCACCTTCGCGGGCGTGTGCGCTGGCAAGCTGCTCAGGTAATAGCTGACTTCTTCGCTGGCCTCGCTTCCCGCTTGCTGGCGCCTGCGCACGACCTGCACCACGCTGGTCAGCCCCGGCCAGTGGGCTGCTGCTCGCTGTAACGCCCCAGGCACAGGGCTGAGCCGGTAGCTGCGTAGTTCCTGGCGCCCGTGCCCGCTGCAGCTCTCGGTATAGGTGTTCTCCTCGAACCGCTCCTGGCTACCCTGCACTTCAAAGTGCTTTTGCACCACTTGGTGCATGTGTCGCTGGTTGCCCTTTAGACTCAGCACATAGTCCGCGCCATGCTCGTGCAGTTGCCCGGCGATGCTCTTTTGGCAGCCGATGGCATCGATGGTGACGATGCAGCCTTTGAGGTGCAGCAAGCGCAGCAACTCGGGAATGGCAGTGATCTCGTTGCTCTTGCCATCGACCTTGCACTGGCCCAGCAGCAGTCCCATGTCTGCCGCCCAGGCGCTGACCATGTGCAGTGGCCTGCGAGCATCTGCTTTGCTGCTGCCGCGCACGCTTTTACCGTCAATGGCCACCGTGCCGTGTACCCTGCCTGCTACCTGGGCGAGCCATTGTTGGCAGGCCCGCTCCAACTCTTTGGCATCGAGCAGGCGAAACACCCGTGCAAAGGTATCGTGCGAGGCAATGCCCGAGGGCAGCGGCACCAAGCGCTCAAACCAGTCTTGGTGCTGCTGGCCGAACTCGGCCATCTCTACGCAGTTGTCTGCGCCTGCGATGGTGGCGCACAGAGCCACTACCAGGATCGATTGCAGTTCGTGGCGGCGTGTGCGCTGCACGCGGGGATCGGGGATGTTTTGCAGGTGTTGCAGCAGGCTCATCTCAACAGCGTTTGGCAAGTGACTCAAGCGCTGCAGTGTCGCCGGGTTTAAGGCGCACTTTTAGATGCGATTGCCCTGCCATACTCACCTTGTACTACACCCCTGGCACCTGTGCGCTGGCCGTGCGCATCGCCTTGGAAGAGGCTGCTGCCCCGCACCAGCTGGTGCGCGTGGACTTTGCGGCAGGCCAGCAGCGCACGCCAGAGTACCTGGCCATCAACCCCAAGGGGCGGGTGCCCGCGCTGGTCACGCCCCAAGGCACGTTGACCGAAACGCCCGCCCTGCTGGCCTACGTGGCGCAAGCCTTCCCGCAAGCCGGGCTGGCCCCTGCCGACCCCTACGGCTTTGCGCGCATGCAGGAGTTTCACAGCTACCTCGCCTCCACCGTGCACGTAGCCCACGCCCACCGCCCCCGCGCCAGCCGCTGGGCCGACGAGCCCGAGGCCCAGGCCGCCATGCAGCGCAAGGTGCCGCAGAACATGACCGACTGCTTTCAGCTCATCGAAACCCACTACCTCAGCGAAGGCCCGTGGGTGCTGGGCGACCAGTATTCGGTGGCCGATGGCTACCTGTTCACCGTGGCCAGCTGGCTGCAGAGCGACGGGGTGGACATTGCCCTCTTCCCCAAGGTGCACGCGCACACCCAGCGCATGTTGCAGCGCCCCGCCGTGCAGCGCGCACTGGCCTGAGTTTTTGCTGGATCACCACATCAACGCCGTCTGGATGCGCGGTGTTTGAAACTGGCGGGGCCGAGGCGAGGGCCGCCGCGCAAGGGCCGCCGTGCTGCGTAGGCAGCGCTGCGCGTGCGTGCGCTGGCGGCGTCCCCCTTCCCGAATTGCGCAGCAACTCGAGAGAAGGGGGAAGGCACGAAGTGCCTCAGGGGGTTGTCACTCTCAATTCACCTTCAGATAGCGCCAGTCGATGCGGTTGTCCGCGCGGTGGATGATCTCCACCTTCTTCGAGCCCGCCCACGGAATCACCTGGTTGTACAGCGGGATGTGCGACACCAGCTCATGCTCCTTGATCAGCGCCTGCTCGATCAGCTGGTTGCGCGTGGTGGCATCGGTTTCCTTCTTGATGCGCTCGATCAGCGCATCCATCTGCGGGTCAGAGAAGCGGCCCAGGTTGAAGTTACCGTCCCCGCCCGCGCCGGGCGAGCGCACCAGCGACTGCAGGCTGTAGAACGCATCAAACGTGGGCACGCCCCAGCCCAGCAGATAGATGCTGGCTTCGTTGCGCTGGATCATCGGAAAGTACGTGGCAAAAGGCAGCGAACGCAGCTTGGCCTTCACGCCCACCTTGGCCCAGTGCGAGGTGATCGCCTGGCACAGCTGTTCGTCGTTGATGTAGCGGCCCGCGCTGCACGCAAAGTCCACCTCAAACCCGTTGGGGTAGCCCGCATCGGCCAGCAGCTTTTGCGCGGCCTTGGGGTCATAGGGGTAGCGCACGTCGGCTTTCTTGGTCCAGCCGTTCACCTGGTTGGCAATCAGCGTGCCCGTGGGCTGGGCCAGCCCGCGCAGCACCACGCGCTGGATGGACTGGATGTCGATGGCCTGGTACAGCGCCTTGCGCACACGCAGGTCCTTCAGCGGGTTCTTGCCCTTCACGTCCGAGCCGGGCAGCTCGTCGCGGAACTGATCCAGACCCAGAAAGATGGTGCGGTACTCCGGCCCCTCCTGCACCTGCAGGTGGGGCGTCTGCTTGATGCGCGCCAGGTCTTGCAGGCTGGGGTCGATCACAAAGTCCACCTCCCCCGACAGCAGCGCCGCCGTGCGCGTGGCATCGGCCTTGATGGGGGTGTAGACGATCTCGGTCAGGTTGGTGGGGTACTTGCCCTTGCCCCACCAATGCGGGTTGGGCTCCAGCACCACGCGCTGGTCGGGCGTCCACTGCTTGAGCTGGTAGGGGCCAGTGCCCAGCGCATTGCGGTGGGCAAAGTTCTCGTCCTTGGTCTTGATGTCCTTGGGCTCGACCGACTTGTTCTTTTCGGCCCAAGCCTTGCTCATCATGCGCAGCTCGGTGAGCTGGTTCACCAACACGGGGTTGGGCAGGTCCGAATGGATGTCGATGGTGTAAGCATCGACCTTTTCCACGCGGTCAATGCCCTGGGTGTAGACGGCGAAGTTGGAGCTTTTGGACTTGGCGCGCTCCAGCGAGAACTTGGCATCGTCGGCCGTGAACTCGCTGCCGTCGCTGAACTTCACGCCCTTGCGCAGCGTCAGGCGCAGCTGTGTGGGCTTGATGAGCTTCCACTCGGTAGCGAGCGACGGCTCGGGCTTGAAGGTCTTGCTGTTGTATTCGACCAGCGTGTCGTACACCGCGCCGTGCATGGTGTTGTTCACGCCCACGTTCTGGGCGTGGATGTCCCACGAAGAAATGTCCACAGAACGGGACCAGCGGAAGGTTTTGGCCTGCACGGTCAGCGGCAGGGCCGTGGCCAGGGCGGCAGCGAGCAAAAGGGTTTTGAAACGCATGGGGGATCACTCCAGATCAATCAATCCCCCCACTATGAACCAAATCACAGGGCGTTGTAACGAACTTATCGTTCTTAGCTTAGACCCATCGCAAATGCCAAGGCCATCATGCAAACCGCAGTGACCCCATCCAGCACCCGCCACGCCTGGGGGGAGGCGAACAGTGGCGCCAGCCAGCGTGCGCCAAAACCGATGGCAGTGAACCACAGCGCGCTGGCCAAGGCCCCGCCAGTGGCAAAGGCCGCCCGCCCCCAAGTGGGGTAGGGGCTTGCCATGGTGCCCAGCAGCACCACGGTGTCCAGGTACACATGGGGGTTGAGCCAGGTCAGGGCCAGCAGCGTGAGCACCGTGCTGCGCAGGCTGTTGCCCGGCCCGCCCGCCGTCACCAGCAGCTGGCCCGGCCGCAGTGCCCGCGCACCGGCTTGCAGGGCATAGGCCAGCAAAAACAAGGCACCCGCCCAGCGCATCCACTGCCCCCACTCGGGCCGCGCCAGCAGCACACCGCCCATGCCCCACACCCCGGCCTGCAGTAGCACGGCGTCTGACAAAGCACACAGCGCCACCACGGGCAACACATGTTCACGGCGCAAGCCCTGGCGCAGCACGAACGCGTTTTGCGCGCCAATGGCCATGATGAGCATGGCGGTGGAACTGAAGCCGTGAACGAAAGCAGTGGTGGTCATGGCCTGCATTCTGGCGACTGCACCACAGTCATGCCAGCTATACTTTTTAACGATCCGTCAAAATTGCTAACCAGCCATGCAGCTCGATTCGGCCCAGCTCAATGCGTTTTCTGCCGTCATCGACGAAGGCAGCTTCGAGCGCGCAGCCGCCTTGCTGCACATCACCCGCTCTGCGGTGTCGCAGCGCATCAAGCTGCTGGAAGAGCGTGTGGGCCAGGTACTGGTGCGCCGCGCCACGCCCTGCACTGCCACCGAAGCCGGGCAGGCCCTGTACCGCCACGCCCGCGAAATTGCGCTGAGCGAGGCCGATGCCCTGGCCGCCATTGGCGGGGGCCCGCGCAGCACCACGCGCCTGGCCATCGGCGTCAATGCCGACTCGCTGGCCACCTGGTTCCCGGCCGCCATGGCGCAGGCGGGGGAAGACCCTTCCATCACCTTCGACATCCATGTGGAAGACCAGGACCATTCGGCCAACCTGCTGCGCGAAGGCCGCGTGATGGCCGCCGTGACGGCCGACCCCCAGCCGGTGCAGGGCTGCCAGGTGCTGCCGCTGGGCACCCTGCGCTACCGCGCGCTGGCCAGCCCGGCCTTCATGCAACGCTTCTTTGCCACGGGCGTGACAGCCACCACACTGGCACGCGCGCCCATGCTGGTCTTCAACCGCAAGGATGCGCTGCAGGGCCGCTATGTGCGCCGCATCACCCGCCGCACCCTCACGCCGCCCGTGCACTGGCTGCCCGAGGCACACGCTTTTGTCAAAGCCACTGAGGCCGGCCTGGGCTGGGGCATGGCCCCGGACCTGATGGTGGCAGGCCACCTGCACGCCGGCACGCTGGTCGAGCTGATGGCGGGCAAGCCGGTGGATGTGCCGCTGTACTGGCAATACTGGCGGCTGAACGTGCAGGCCCTGGCCCGCATGACTGCCGCCGTGCAGTCCCAAGCGCACCGCGCACTCGCCACCCGCTGACGAGCAGCGGGGCGGCGGCTGGCTACTCCATGCGCTGCGCCTCGCCCAGAAAGCCCCCGCTCTGGTGCGCCCACAGGCGCGCATAAATGCCGCCCTGGGCCAGCAGTTGGGCGTGGGTGCCTTCTTCCACGATGCGGCCGCCGTCCATCACGATGAGGCGGTCCATCGCGGCGATGGTGGAGAGGCGGTGGGCGATGGCGATCACGGTCTTGCCCTGCATGAGGCCGTCCAGGCTTTGCTGGATGGCGGCTTCGACTTCCGAATCGAGCGCGCTGGTGGCTTCGTCCAGCAGCAGGATGGGCGCGTCTTTGAGCATGACGCGGGCAATGGCCACGCGCTGGCGCTGGCCGCCCGAGAGCTTCACGCCACGCTCGCCCACATGGGCTTCATAACCCCGGCGACCTTGCGGGTCGGTCAGGGTGTCGATGAAGGCTGCGGCCTCGGCGCGCTCGGCGGCGGCGTGCAGCTCTTCCTCGCTGGCATCGGGGCGGCCGTAGAGGATGTTGTCTCGCATGGAACGGTGCAGCAGCGAGGTGTCTTGCGTGACCATGCCGATGGCGTGGCGCAGGCTGTCTTGCGTCACTTTTGAAATGTCCTGCCCGTCGATCAGCACGCGCCCACCCTGAATGTCATGAAAGCGCAGCAGCAGATTGACCAGGGTGGACTTGCCTGCGCCCGAGCGGCCGATGAGGCCAATGCGCTCGCCGGGGCGAATGGTGAGGCTGAGCCCGTCAATCACCGGGCGGCCCCCATCTTGGTAAGCAAAGCGCACTTGCTCGAAGCGGACCTCGCCCTGCGTCACACGCAGAGGCTGCGCGCCAGGGGCATCCACCACCTGGCGGGGGCGGGTCAGGGTGTTGATGCCGTCCTGGATGGTGCCCACGCTTTCAAACAGGGTGGTCACTTCCCACATCACCCAGTGGGCGTGGCCGGCCACGCGCAGGGCCATGGCCGTCACGGCGGCCACCGCGCCCGCGCCCACCTGGCCTTGCGTCCACAGCCACAGCGCGGTACCGCAGGCGCCCAGAATCATGCCCACTACCAACACGTGGTTGACGATTTCAAACCGGCTCACCAGGCGCATCTGCGCGTAGCCGGTGAGCTTGAAGGCATCCATGGCAGCGCGGGCAAATTCGGCCTCGCGGTGGGTGTGCGAGAACAGCTTGACGGTGGCGATGTTGGTGTATGCGTCGGTGATGCGCCCGGTCATGAGGGCGCGGGCGTCCGCCTGGTCGCGGCTGACCTTGCCCAGCCGGGGCACAAAGTACCAGCACACCAGGCCGTAGCACACCAGCCAGCCCGCAAACGGCAGCAACAGCCGCGCATCAAAGCCCCAGGCCAGCAGCAAGATGGTGATGAGGTACACGCCCATCCCCACCACCACGTCGGTGGTGGTGAAGATCATGTCGCGCACGGCCAGCGCGGTCTGCATGATCTTGGTGGTGATGCGGCCGGCGAACTCGTCGGCATAAAAGGCCATGCTCTGGCCCAACATCAGGCGGTGAAAGTTCCAGCGCAGGCGCAGCGGCAGGTTGATGGCCAGCGCCTGGTGCTTGACGCTGGTGCGCAACGCCACCAGCGCAATGCTGGCCACCATGACCGCAGCCACCCAGGTGAGCGTATTGCCGCGCTCAGCCCACAGGGTGGCGGGTGTGGCGGCGGCAATCCAGTCCACCACACGGCCCAGCACGGCGAACAGCAGGGCTTCATACACGGCAATCAGCGCCGACAGCCCGGCCATCGCCACCACATAGCCGCGCACGCCGCGCGCGCAGGCCCAGACGAAGGCCAAAAACCCCCGGGGCGGCAGCGCGGGCTCGTTGGATGGGTAACAGGGAACGCTTTTTTCGAAAAACTTGAACAGCAAGGCAGGCCTCCAGTGCCGAGCATCCTAGGCAATGTCCATGAACATTGCCTCCACTACGGGATTGGCGGACGATCCAAAACGCTACATTTTCAATAGCTGCCTGCGCTTGATGGGCGGGCGCTATCGGCCATTTTTATCTGCATAGGGGCGGAATCCGCCTCAGCCACCCTGCAGCATCCGCACCGCTTCGGGCAGCGAATCCACCTGCGGCAGGAAGTGGTCGATGGTGGCGCCCAGCAGCACGGCGCACAGCAGCGCGCCCAAGAGGGGCTTCCAGGTCAGGCGCACGGCGGCGGTGAGCCAGCCTTCGCGCTCCACCCGGGTGGCCACGCGCACGGCGGCCACGGAAAAGGCCAGCTCCACTGCCACGGCCAGCAGCACGTCCCAGCTGAAGAACAGCATGGCCAGCGCGCCCGCACCGGCCAGAATGGCAGCGCCGATCAGAAAGATGGCCACCACCGGAATGATCACCACGGCGCCTTCATCGGCGCTGCCCAGGCCGTCCAGCGCGCCGCTGGCCAGGTCGCCAAGGCCTTTGCTGGATTCCGCGCTGTCGGCCACATCGCTCATGCGGGGCATTTCGGGCGCGCGGGTACCGCCACTGCGGGGCACGGAGCGGGCCAGGTCGGCCACGTCCACCGCCACATCCAGGGCATCGCCTGCATCGGCGCTGCCGTGGTCCTGCTCGTCAAGCAGGCGCGCAGCCCACCAGCGCAGCACCAGCAGATAAATGCCATAGCCCACAGCCAGCGTGATGGCGTAGCGCACCGACAGCAGGTGCACGCCCGCCTGCTTTTGCAACCAGGAGGCCAGCAACATGCCCAGCAGCGTGAGGGTGCCAATGCACAGGCCATGCCAGCGCAGGCTGTGGCGTCGCTCAAGGTCGTGGGCCATATCGCGCGCAGTCAGGCGCACAGAGGTCCAGCGGCGGCGTGGGGAGCGGCGGGCGGTCATGGGGCCGCACTATAAGTGCGGCGGTTTGCACGGCTGCGCGAACCAACAGCGTGGTACGTTTGAAGGCAAAGCCGTATCAGTCCACCACCACGGGCACCCGCTGGGCCAGGGCGCACATCAGCTCGTAGCCCACGGTGCCCGCAGCGCGGGCCACTTCGTCAATGCCCAGCACTTCGCCATTGCTGGCGCGGCCCCACAGCGTGACTTCGCTGCTCATGCCCACGGGTACACCGGCCTGCTGCAAGGGGGTGAGGTCCACGGTAATCATGTCCATGCTCACGCGGCCCACCAGGCGGGTGCGCACGCCGTTCACCAGCACCGGCGTGCCAGTGTCGCAGTGGCGCGGGTAGCCGTCGGCATAGCCGCAGGCGGCCACCCCGATGGTGAGCGGCCCTTCGGCCGTGAAGCGCGAGCCGTAGCCCACGGTGTCGCCCGCCTGCAGTTGCTGGGTCGCCAGCAGCCGGGTCGATAGCGTCATGGTGGGCTGCAGGCCCCAGTGGGCGGCGGTGTTCTCGGGGTAGTCGGGCGCGCTGCCGTACACCACGATGCCGGCTCGCACCCAGTCGGCGCGCACCCCGGCATCGGCCGCGTGGCGCAGCGTGGCGGCGCTGTTGCTCAGGCTGCGCTCGCCGGGCAGGTCTTGCGTGGCAGTGTTGAAGGCAGCCATCTGGTGGGCAATGCCGCGCGGGCCGTCGGCGTCGCTGAAGTGCGTCATGTACGAGATTTCATCCACCTGCGGCAGCGCGTTCAGCCGCGCCCAGGCTGCGCGGTAGCGGGCAGGCGTGAAGCCCAGGCGGTTCATGCCCGAATTCATCTTGAGGAACACGCGGTGCGGCACCTGCGTCTTGTGGGCGGCCAGCCAGTCGATCTGCTCGTCGCAGTGCACCGCGTGCCACAGGCCCAGGCGCGAGCACAGCTCCAGGTCACGCGGCTCGAACACGCCTTCGAGCAGCAAGATGGGGCCACGCCAGCCCAGGGCGCGCACGCGCTCGGCCTCCGCCAGGTCCAGCAGGGCAAAGCCATCGGCCGCGCGCAGGCCTTCAAACACCCGCTCAATGCCGTGCCCGTAGGCGTTGGCCTTGACCACGGCCCAGACTTTGGCATCGGGCACGGCGCTTTGCACGCGCTGGAGGTTGTGTTGCAGGGCAGCGGTGTGGATGTGGGCTTGGATAGGGCGTGGCATGGGGGTTTAACCGGGTGAACAGCCCCGGATTCTGTCACTGCCGCCGTTTATCCGCGTGATATAACCGCCGGTCTCTTATAACCGCCGGTCACTTGCCACGGTTTTCTACTTTTACCAGGGCATCAGCGCCGCTGATGCAGCCACAAGCCCTCCGATGAAGCGCGGTTTCTACACGATCATGTCGGCGCAGTTTTTCAGCTCGCTGGCCGACAACGCACTCTTCGTGGCCGCCGTGGAGTTATTGCGCACCGAAGGCGCGCCCGAGTGGCAACGCGCCGCCCTGGTGCCCATGTTTGCGCTGTTTTACGTGGTGCTGGCCCCGTTTGTGGGCGCCTTTGCCGACGCGCTGCCCAAGGGCAAAGTCATGTTCATCAGCAACGCCATCAAGGTGGTGGGCTGCCTGATGATGCTGTTTGGCTCGCACCCGCTCATGGCCTACGCGGTGGTGGGGCTGGGGGCGGCGGCCTACTCGCCCGCCAAGTACGGCATCCTGACCGAGCTGCTGCCCGCATCGCAACTGGTCAAGGCCAACGGCTGGATCGAGGGGCTGACGATTGCCTCCATCATCCTGGGCGTGCTGCTGGGCGGGCAACTGGTGGGGCAGCACCTGTCGGTGCTGCTGCTGAGCATTGACATCCCCCTGATCGACACCGGCGTAGACACCGCTGCCGAATCGGCCATTGCTGCGCTGATCCTCGTGTACATGGTGGCCGCCTGGTTCAACACCCGCATTCCGCACACCGGCGTGGAAATGCGCCCCCTACGCACCAACCCCTCGCGCAACGTGCTGGCCAACACACTGGCGCTGCTGCCCGACTTCTGGGCCTGCAACAACCGCCTGTGGCGCGACAAGCTGGGGCAGATTTCGCTGTCCACCACCACCCTGTTCTGGGGCGCAGGCGGCAACCTCAAGTTCATCGTGCTGGCCTGGGCCGCTGTGGCGCTGGGCTACAACACCACGCAGGCCTCGGCCCTCACGGGCGTGGTGGCCATTGGCACGGCCGTGGGTGCGGTAGTGGCATCCATGCGCATGCGGCTCGATGCGGCCACCAAGGTCATCCCGCTGGGCATTGCCATGGGGCTGCTGCTCATTCTGATGGTGTTCATCAACAACATCTGGCTGGCGATTCCGTTTCTGATCTTGCTCGGCGGCCTGGGCGGCTACCTGGTGGTGCCCATGAATGCGCTGCTGCAGCACCGGGGCCACAACCTGATGGGCGCGGGGCGTTCGATTGCCGTGCAAAACTTCAACGAACAGGCCTGCATCCTGGGCCTGGGCGCGTTCTACAGCCTGTCGCTCAAGCTGGGGCTGTCGGTGTTCGGCGCCATCACCGCGTTTGGCCTGGTGGTGGCGGGCACCATGTGGCTGATCCGCCGCTGGCACATCAGCAACTGCCATCGCCACAGCGAAGAGGTGGAACACCTGCTGCACATTGCGCGGCAGGACCACCACCACTGATACGGGTTGGCCTTCAAGGGCATGAGCCCGCCGCAGGCGCAGGCTTGCTCGCCAATCACTTCAATTTTGATAGCTGCTGGCGCTTGCCCCATAAGCGCTGGCGACCAATTTGATGCATAACTTTTTACCCGTCCTCGCGCTTGTGTTCAACGCCTTCGTCTGGGGTGTTTCCTGGTGGCCGTTTCGGCAACTGCACGGCGCCGGGTTGCACCCCCTGTGGGCTACGGCACTGATGTACGCGCTGGCCGTGGGTGGCCTGCTGCTGGCGCGCCCTGGCTTGCTCGCGCGCACCTTGCAGCACCCAGCCCTGTGGCTGCTGGCCCTGTCGTCGGGCCTGACCAATGTGGCCTTCAACTGGGCGGTGACGGTGGGCGACGTGGTGCGGGTGGTGCTGCTGTTTTATCTGATGCCCGCCTGGTCGGTGCTGCTGGCCTGGCGCGTGCTGGGCGAGCGCCCTACGCGCATGGCCGTGGTGCGGCTGGTGATGGCATTTGCGGGCGTGGCCCTGGTGCTGGTGCCTGCGGATGCGTCCATTGAACGCATGATGGGCCACTTGTCAGGGGCCGACCTGCTGGCCCTGGCCGGGGGCTTTTGCTTTGCGCTGACCAACGTCACCCTGCGCCGCCTGCACCAGCTGCCCAGCGAATCCCGCATGCTGGCCATGTTTGGCGGCGGCGCCCTCATGGCCACGGCCAGCGCCTGCACGGGGTTGCTGGTGGGCTTTGTGCCCGCCCTGCCCGCCCCAGCCACCAGCTGGGTGGTGCTGGCGCTGCTGCTGGCGGCCGCTTTTTTGCTGACCAACTACGCGCTGCAATTCGGCGCCGCACGGCTGGCCGCAGGCACCACGGCGCTGATCATGCTGTCGGAAGTGGTGTTTGCCAGCGTGTCGTCGGTGCTGCTGACGGACACCGCTCTGGACGCGCGCACCGTGCTGGGCGGCAGCCTGATCGTGTCGGCCGCCCTGCTGGCCACGCTGCGCTGGCCCCGAAAAGCCTGACGCACCCGCAGAAAAAGCGGCGCCGATACGATGGGCGCAGTCACCCCACTGTTCATCCCACCGAGACTTGCCCATGCCCCAAGACATTTACGCATTCGACGCCCAGGACATCCAAGGCCAGCGCGTGGCGCTGGAGCAGTTTCGGGGCAAGGTACTGCTGATCGTGAACACCGCCAGCGCCTGCGGCTTCACACCCCAGTTTGCGGGGCTGGAGCAGTTGCACCAAACCTATGCAGAGCGCGGACTGGTGGTGCTGGGGTTCCCCTGCAACCAGTTTGGCAGCCAGGACCCCGGCAGCAACGACGAGATTGCCAGCTTCTGCCAGCTCAACTACGGCGTGAGTTTTCCGATGATGGCCAAGATCGACGTGAACGGCGCCAACGCCTCGCCCCTGTACCAATGGCTCACCGCCGAAGCCCCCGGCCTGCTGGGCAGCAAAGCCATCAAGTGGAACTTCACCAAGTTCCTGGTCGGCAAAGACGGCCGGGTGATCCGCCGCTACGCACCACAGGACGCGCCGAAGAAGCTGGCGGCGGATATTGAGGCTGCGCTAGCAGGTTAAGAAGGCACACTCTGTGTCGCCGCGCCACTCACGAGACGATTCCGGCCCAACTGCTGCTTTCGGCCACAAGCTGCTATTGCTGAATGGCAAAAAGCCGCCCCAGTTGAGGCGGCTTTCTCTGGGTCTAAGCTTCGTCATCTCAGAGCGATGACGAAACAGTTTGCATTAATTTTTGGGGATCACGCCAATTTCGATATAGCCCCCGGAATCAATGCCTGTTTCATTGGAAACTACTGCAAATAATCCTGATCGCGCCATAAAGTAATTATTACTCCTCGCTGTGTAAAGCCCTGCAATTGGTTGGTCAGGCGATATGCTGATAGGAGATTTTCCTAGAGGTGTAATCGTTGTGCTGTTCAGGGTCAGCGTATCAGACACTCCATCGGTACTATAGGTAGAGTATGCACCGTTGTTAAGATTTCCGAAGGATGAAGTTGCTACTTGAGACGCCGCGATAAACAAGCCACTGACAGAGCCCTCTGCATCGCCAGGATCATTCTCAGCAAACGCCAGAATCTTAGAATCTCCCTGCCCTGACACAAAAACAGTGCCTCTTACCACACGAGAACTTCCACTTCCAGTTACGAACAGAATTCGATTGGATGCTGTGTCTTTTTCAAGAGTACCTGTGGCTGTCAAGGCGGAGCTTGTTCCTCCATTTTTATAAAAACTCCAGCTGCCATTATTTTGAATAACAAAAGTGGCATAACTGGTGCGTAGAGCTGGCGCCCCACCATTTCGTGGTTGATCCACTTGATACCTGACCATCGAATACGTGCCAGCCGCGTCTGCAACGTCCGTCTGAATGTCTCCCAAGAGGAGTACAGGGATCTTGCTCACAGGGTGGAATGCGTACCCAAGCCGATGACTAGCCAAAGCTACAGAGCGTCCGCTAGAGGTTGTTTCGTTGAAAAGGCAGCTGCCATTATTTGATTTGACGGATAGGGTTCCATCCGTGAATTGGCGCTCGTAAGCAACACGGGACCCAGAAAAGCTAACCCTCAGATCTCTGCCAGTAACCGTGAAACTTGCATTGGCAACATCTCCATTAGCAGATATGGCAACCATACTATTGGATGGTATTGCCCCACTACAGTTTGCTGTTAGCGCCACAGGCTCAGCGGGCGTTGGATTAACTGGTGTTGGATTAACTGGTGTTGGATTAACTGGTGTTGGATTAACTGGTGTTGGATTAACCGGTGTTGGATTAACCGGTGTTGGATTAACCGGTGTTGGATTAACCGGTGTTGGATTAACCGGTGCAGGTTGATTTTCGTCGCCACTACCTCCACCGCATGCGGCAAGCACGGCCAGAGAAATAGATGATAAAAAAAGTTTGGCTTTATTTTTCATGTGAATGAATCAAAAACGAGATCGCTATTAGAAATCGATATATAGGCTGAAGATCTTCAGCTCAGCGCAATGCGGTTTTCTCTCTCGACTAGAAGGGAGACTACGCCGCGCGATCATAACGGTTTTACTTTTTGTACGGCCAATTGATGATTGGCATTGAGCACCGAAAAACTAGATTTGTTGTCTTTGTGTAACAACAGCCTCTAGTTTTTAACATTCAATTGATATTGTGTTGTTTCGGAATCAAATTCTTCGGAATGCCTTGTGTATCAAGTTCTGAAAAACTTGGTTATCAAACGCTTGCTCCTGAAAAGCCAACTCCGCTTCGGCCCCTTCCCGGATTGGGCCCTCACTCCTTGCGCGCCCCTTCAAGAACTTCTCTCTGCCCCCGGTGCAGCCACGCACTCCAGCGGCCACCCCGTCCCTCTCTGCCTCCACCTGGCGCAGCAGGTCGGCCAGCGTTTTGCCGGGCTCTTGCCGAAAGCGCTCGGGCAGCACCGTGAAGGCCGCGATGCGGTCGATGCGAAAGCCCCGGAAGTCGTTGCGCAGCTCGCACCAGGCTGACAGGGTCCACACCTTGCCCCAGTAAAAGCAGCCCAGCGGCCGCAGCCGGCGCAGGCTGGGGCGGCCCTGCACATCGGCGTAATCAATTTCCACCACATGACAGCTTTGCACCGCCTCGCGCAGCGCCTGCAGGGTGGCCTGGGCGCGGGCGTCGAGCCCCACCAGGGGTGCGTACAGCGCCTGGGCTTCGGCTGCCAGCCGGGCTGCGGGGGGTAGCACCGAAAGGATCTTGCCCAAGGCGCCTTCCACCTCGCGCGCCAGGCCCGGGTCCAGCCAGGCCTGCGCCAGGCGGGCAGCGGCCACCAGGGCGTTGGCCTCACCCTGGCTGAACATGAGCGGGGGCAGCTCAAACCCCGCCCCCAGGCGGTAACCCACGCCCGCTTCGCCTTCGATGGGCACGCCCTGGTGCTGCAGGTCGGCCACGTCGCGGTAGATGGTGCGTTGCGAGACCTCGAGCCGCTCGGCCAGGAAGGCGGCGGTGGACAGGCGCCGCCCGCGGATGAGCTGCACGATCTGGAACAGGCGGTCAGCGCGGCGCATGTTTTGAGCAAAAACAGGCTCTAGCGCCTATGCAACAAGCGCCATTAGCTACATATTTCATAGCAAATCACCCCGCACACCAATGTGAAGCGCCACATGGTACGGGCCCGAGTAGGCCTCGAAGTCGGTGCCAAAGCGCCGCTGCACCTGCGGGTGGTTGGCAAAGTAGCGCCACACGGCGCCCCAGGCGTCGATGACCAGCTGGGGCATCTGGCCCTCGGCTTCAAACACCAGGTAGGTGCCGGCTTCAATGTCCACCGTGGTGGCGCCCTGCAAAGCCTGATGGTTTGCCGGCGCCGCGACACCGGCGGTCACGTCGAAGGCGCCATGCTGGTCTGAGGCATAGCCGCTGTAGACGCCAAACACCCGACCATCGGCGCCGGGCGGGGGCAGCTTGTGTTGCCAGCTTTCGCTGAAGAAACGGTCCCACAGCGGGCCGATGCGGGCGCTGGCCGGGTCGGCCTCGGCCGCATTGGTGGTGCGCACGGCGATCCCGGCAACGCGAAAAGCCGCCACGGTGGTCGCCTGGGGTGCGATGAAAGAGGACACTCCAACTCCCTGTATTTATTCACAGGGTTGGCATGGTGCCGCGTGGCTGCTGACACCGTGATGTCAGCAGCATGGCAGTGCTGTGGCGTGGTTACACCGCCGGGGCGCTGGCGGATGGGTTGCCCTGGGCGGCAGCGGCCAATTTGCGCGCGCGTTCGAGTTGCTGGCCGGTGCTGCGCGGATCCATGCCGTACATATCGGCAAACTGCTCCAGCGTGCTGCCGCTGGCTTCAAAGGCGCGCAGCAGGGCTTCAGCCTTGGCGTTGCGGGCGGCCCATTCGGCAAAGGCTTCTTCGAGGATGGCATTGGCAGCGTCGTCGCGGCCCACCACCAGCTCGGTGTAGGCCTCGCGGGTCAGGCCCGAGGATTCGAACGCCGCAATGATGCGGTTGCGCAGCTTGGGCAGCAGGTCTTCGGTGGGGCGGCCCTTCTGGTTCTTGCGGCGGCGGTACACCTCCAGCAAGGCGTGGTGTACATGTTCGGGGGCCATGGCTTCCACAGGCTGGCCTTGCAGGTCATGGCGCTTTTCGCCAGCGGCCACGGCCTGTAGGTAGCGGGTGGAACGGGTGTGGATGCCCAGCGCCACCTTGAGGGCTTCGCGCTCAAACGCGTCGGGGTGGGCGGCCAGCAGGTCCTGGAAGATACCGCGCTTGAGCGGGCGGAACACCGCGCCAAACAAGTGGGGGTACAGGCCCGCCAGTTGTTCCAGTACGGGGTGGGGAGTGCGGGGGGCTTTGGCCACGCCAGGGGCAGCATCCGGCGTAGTGGCCGCGGGTGCAGGGTTGCGGGGGCGCTGGCGCTTGCCGCCACGGCGGGCACGGCCGGCCCCGGTAGCGGCGGCATCAACAGATGCGGGAGCGGGAGAGGGGGACGAAGAATCGGCAGACATGGTCGTGGCAATCAGGCCGCAGGCAGGCTGCAGCAGCGGACGGAGAAAACAACCCCGCATCATCCCAGATTTCCCTGTAGAGGGTCCCGAGGCGATTTCTGTCGCGCATGGCAGGCGGGCACCTGCGCGACTTGCCACCTAGGAGTTCCCCCTCCTTTGGCCAAAACATATGCCCTGGGTTGGACACACTCGCTTACCATTGGGCAATGCATTCCGCTGTGCCCCACACCGCTGACTCCCCCGGCAAACGTTCCGGGTGGCGGGGGACTTGCATTGCACTTGCCCTGGCCTCTTGCGCCGCGCTGTTGAGCGCGTGCGGCGCCCGCTATGAGGCCCCGCTGACGGTGGGCACCAACACGTGGACGGGGTACGAGCCCCTGTACTTGGCGCGCGACCTGGGCCTGCACGAAGGCCTTCCCCTGCGCCTGGTGGAGCTGGGCTCCACCACCCAGAGCATGGATGGGCTGCGCACCGGCCGGCTCGACATGGCGGGGCTGACGCTGGACGAAGCCCTGACGCTCGTCCAGGAAGGCATTCCCATCAAGGTGATCTGGGTCTTGGACATTTCCCAGGGCGCCGACGCGCTGGTGGCCCGCTACGGGGTGGCCGGGCTGGCGGACCTGCGCGGCCGCAAGGTGGGGGTAGAACAAACGGCCGTGGGTGCCTACATGCTGAATGCAGCCTTGGCCAAGGCTGGGCTGCGCACCACCGACATCACCGTAGTGCCCCTGCCCCTGGACGAACACCTGACGGCCTGGCGCGAGAGCCGGGTGGACGCGCTCGTGACCTTCGACCCGGTGCTGCAGGTCTTGCGTGGCGAGGGAGCGCCGGTGCTGTTTGACAGCAGCGCCATCCCCGGTGAAATCGTGGACGTGCTGGTGGCGCGCACCGACGCGCTGGCCTGTTGCACCCAGCGCATCTCCCAACTGCTGGCCGCCCAGGAACGTGCCCTGGCACACCTGCGCACTCAGCGCGAAGACGCGCTGCGGCGCATGGCGCCCCGCCTGGGCCTCACCCCGACAGAGATGGATGCAGCCTTCAGCGGTATCGAGCTACCAGACGCCGCCGCCAACCGCACGCTGATGAGCGGAACAGACTCGCGGCTGGCCGCCTCGGCGCAGCGCATGGCGCTGGGCATGCTGGAACAGGGCTTGCTGCAAAGGCGGGTAGACACCACCCACCTGATCGACGACCGCTTCGTACGCGGCACAACCCCATGACAGCGCCCCACCCGGAGCCCGCAGTCGCCACGCACACCGTGCGGGTGTTCAATCTGCGCCTGTGGCTGCCCCTGTCGCTCATCATTGCCAGTGCGGTGATGGCCTTGATTCTGATTGCAGACCAACAGCGGCATTACGCCCAGGACCTGCAGCGATTTGCCGACCACACGGCGCACGCGGAACTGCTGGAAACCCAGCGGGCATTGGAGACCGTTCTGCGCCGCAGCGATGGCAGCGGCACGGTGGGCATTGTTTCGCAGCTGGGACTGAACCCTGCCATTGCCCAGGCCGCCCTGGTGGGCCCGGACGGCAAAGTCATTGCGGCCACCCGCTTTGCCTGGAAGGGCCGCACCGCGACCGAGCACATACCCGGCTACACCGAAGACGCCGTGCGGCAGGTTCGCCGCGCGCAGCGTGAGCTCTTGACGCTGGACCGTGCGCAGCTGCGACTGACGGCAGTGGCCCCGGTCACCATGGGCCTGCAGTCTGGCGAAGTGCGCGCCACGCGCCAGGGCATGCTGTGGATTGACTATGACCTGCGCCCCGTGGCCGCAGAGACCTGGAACCAGCTCCGTACACAGGCAGTGGTGCTGGCGATGGCCGTGCTGCTTGGTTCGCTGGGCCTGCTGGCCTTGGCGCGCTGGGGCATTCTGCGGCCCGTGGCCGCGCTGCGTGCAGGCATGGAACGTATTGGCGCAGGCGATTTCACCCACCTGCCACGCCTGCAGGGCAGTGGCGATTTCCACGACCTGGGCCAGGCCCTTGAAAAGATGGCGAGCGAACTGCAGGCACGCAACACGGCGCTGGCCGAAAGCGAGGCCCGCTTCCGGCAACTGTCAGACGCCTCCTTTGAAGCCATCATCCTGCACGAAAACGGACGCATCACCGATGCGAACGCGGCCGCTGACCGCCTCATGGGCGTTGCGCCCGGAGGGCTGGTGGGCACGGCCATGCTCTCCTGGGTCTCCCCCCCCTTTCTGGAACGCACCATTCAGCGCACCACGCAGGGCATGGAAGGCGTGTGGGAAGTGGACCTGCAGGATGCACAAGGGCAAACCATCCCCTGCGAATGCAGCGTACGCCGCCGCCAGCTGGGCAACCGCCAGGTGCGAGTGGTGGCGGTGCGCGACATCCGCACCCGCCTCGCGGCCGAGGCCGAAATCCGCCAACTGGCCCATTTCGACGCGTTGACCGGGCTGAGCAACCGGCGCTCGTTGCTCGAACAAGTCGTGCAGGAGCTGGCAGCGGCCGATCTGCAACCGCGCCGCGCAGCCCTGGCCACCATCAACATCAACGCCTTCCAGTCCATCAACGACTCGCTCGGCATGGCCGCTGGCGACACCGTGCTGCGCACCATGGCACGGCGGCTGAGCGCGCTGCAGAGCCAGGGCCAAAGGCTGGCCCGGGTGGATGGTGACACCTTCGCCCTGCTGCTGTGCGACCTGCAAGGCGATCTGAACCAGGCATCGGCCGAAGCTGCACGCACCATCGAACGCTTGCTGGCAGCCATCGCCGAGCCGCTGGAGGTGCAAGGACAGGTGCTGCACCTGTCTGCCGGGGCAGGTGTGGTGATGATTCCCAACGACAGCCGCGACGCACCCGAGCTGCTGCGTGAAGCAGAAACCGCCATGCACCGTGCCAAGGATGCGGGCGACAGCCGCGTGTACTTTTTCGCCCATGCCTTGCAGGAAGCCGCCAGTGAACGCCTGGCGCTGCGCAGCGACCTGCGCCGAGCGTTGGAAGCCAAGCCCGCGCCGCTGCTGTTGCACTACCAGCCGCAGGTGGACAGCCACGGCCGCCTGGCCGGTGTAGAGGCACTGGTACGCTGGCAGGACCCGCGTCGCGGCCTGGTGTCGCCCGTGCAGTTCATCCCAGAAGCCGAAGCCAGCGGCCTGATCGTGCCCCTGGGCAACTGGGTTCTGGAAGAAGCAGCCACCACTCTGCACCGCTGGCAAAACGATCCCGCCTGCGCTCCGTGGGCCACGAAGCTGACGATGGCCGTGAATGTGAGTGCCCGTCAGTTCCGTGAGGCGGACTTCATCGGCCGCATTGAATCGCTGATCGCCCGCGTGGGCATCGATGCCTTTGCGCTGGAGCTGGAATTGACGGAAAGCGTGCTGGTGGACGACCTGGAAGCCACACTGGAAAAAATGGCCCAGCTGCGCCGCCACGGGGTGCGCTTTGCGCTGGACGATTTCGGCACGGGGTATTCCAGCCTGGCCTACCTCAAGCGCCTGCCGATTGACGTGCTGAAGATCGACCGCTCGTTCACCATGGACATCGACGCCCCCGAGCACAGCGGCCAAGGCAAACGCCCTGCGGTGCTGATCGACGCCATCGTGGCCATGGCCCACCAGCTGGACCTGCGCGTGCTGGCCGAGGGGGTGGAGACCCTGGCCCAGCAAGAACGGTTGCTGCGCTCTGGCTGCGACCTGTTCCAGGGCTACCGCTTCAGCCGCCCACTGCCCGAGGCAGAGTTCCGCGCCTGGGCGGCGGCGCAGCAGTAAGCCAGGTTGCCAAAGCGGCCTCTACGGCACACCCACTGTTCCCATCAGGCAGGGAACATTTCCGTTTGAGATCGTTGCCCAGTCTTGCCCCGGTCCGCCGCTGGATCAGGCGGGCGAGATGACAAACGGGGGACACCAGACAGTTCTGCAAGCTACAGACACACTTGCACCGCAGGGTGCGTCACCACATCAAGCGCTTTCGACGTGCGCAGAGCCAGCTGCAGCACCATGCCGCCCGCTTTGAAGCGGGCGGGTCACCTCAGCAAAGCGTCAGAACGATTCCCAATTGTCGTCAGAAGCCGTGGCCTTGGCCGGCGCTGCCACAGCGGACTTTGGTGAGGCAGCAGGAGCATGGCGCACCGCAGTTGCCGGCGCACGCTGAACGGCTGGAGCCCGTGCAGGCGCAGGAGCAAAGGCTGGGGCAGGCATGGCCTTGGGCTGACTCAAGGCTTCGCCCGCCATGCGGAAGACGGCCATGGCTTGCACCAAGGCTGCGGCCTGGTTTTCCAGGCTGCTGGCAGCGGCGGCCATTTCTTCCACCAAAGCAGCGTTTTGCTGTGTGCCCTGATCGATGACGGTGACCGCCTCGGCAATCTGCTGCACGCCACGGCTTTGCTCTTCGCTGGATGCACTGATTTCACCCATCAGGGCCGTCACGCGGCGGATAGCCTCGACTACCTCGGTCATCGTGGCGCCCGCTTCGTTGACCTGCGTGCTTCCCTGGTGAACCTGCAGGGCGCTGGCGGTGATCAACTCCTTGATCTCCTTGGCTGCGGTGGCCGTGCGCTGCGACAAGGTGCGCACCTCGGAAGCCACCACCGCAAAGCCCCGGCCTTGCTCGCCCGCGCGTGCAGCTTCCACCGCAGCATTCAGCGCCAGGATGTTGGTCTGGAAGGCGATGGAGTCAATCACCCCGATGATGTTGCTGATGCGGTTGCTGCTGTCGTGGATGCCCTTCATGGTGTGCACCACGTTGCTCACCACCGCCCCACCCTGCTCTGCCACCCGGGTGGCTTCCTGGGCCAGCTGGTCGGCGCGGCGGGCGCTTTCGGCGTTCTGGCGCACGGCGGCGCCCATTTCGTCCATCGACGCGGCCGTTTGCTGCAGCGCTGCGGCCTGCTGCTCGGTGCGGGCGGACAAATCGTGGTTGCCCGCAGAGATTTCACGGCTCGCGGCAGACACGCTTTCTGCACTCTGGCGAACGGTGCCCACCACTTCGGCGAGGCGCTCGCGCATGTTGCGCAGGCCCGCCATGATGCTGGCTTTGTCCCCCTCGCGGGTCAGCACCTCCACACCCAGATCACCGTTGGCCACGGCCAGCGCCACGCGCTTGAGGTCGGGCGGGTCTGCCCCCAGGTCGCGCACCACCGCGCGCAGGTACAACCCCAGGCCCGAAAGGCAGGCCATCACCAGCACCATCACCGCCACGGCGATGTTGCGGTCGGCAGCGGCCAGGCTTTTCACCTCGTTGATGGTCAGGGACAGGCGCTGGCTCTGGCGCTTTTTTTCACTATCCAGCACGGTGAGAATTTTGTTGCGCGCAGGGATGGTGCGATCCACCAGGAAGGCGAACGCTTCATCCTTCTTGCCGTCCTGGATGAGGCGCAGGTTTTCCTCTCCCACCTTCCAGAACTCGTTCACCAAGCCTTGCAAGGGCACGAACGCCTGGCGACCTTCGTCATCGAACATCCCCTGGCCCAGACCTTCCATGGCTCCAGCAATGGTTTTGCGCTTGTCTGCAATATCGGCCAGCGTGGCTTCCAGTTCCTGGGCGTTGCGCGCCAGAATGGCGTGGCGCAACTGCAGCGATACGCGGGTGACGTTCAGTTCCATCTCCGAGATGCGCTGCAGCTGGGGTACGTTGACGGTGCGCACCGAATCCGCATCGTCGCTGATGCGGCTCATCATGAACCAGATGGCCACCGCCACAGCGGCAAGCAGCACAAACATCACGCCGTTGATCAACAGCAAGCGCTGGCCCAACGTCCAAGTATGGCGGTGGTCGTTCATGAAATCTCCTGCGTCAACTACAACCTGTGCTCCAAGGGGTTGTAGGGTATGAAATTATGTAAGCGAGTGTTTCAACTTTACCATTTCCGTCATTTTTTGCAATCGAGGATCGCATTTTTGGTGTGTAAATGCACCACGCTGACGCCAACCCGCATCCGGGCCGCCAATCGAGCGGAGTGAGCCCACGGCACGCCGGGTAGCCCAGGGCGCGCAATCACGCGACGCCTGACAGCAGACTAACGCTGCCTCAGGGCTTCGTCCAGCACCTCCACCCAGTGCCGTACCGGCGTGCCCGTGCCGCTTTGCAGGTGGGTGATGCAGCCGATGTTGGCCGAAAGGATCATGTCCGGCGGCTGCTCGCCGAAGGCTTCGTTCAGCACGCCCAACTTGCGGTCGCGCAGCTGGTGAGACAGTTCGGGGTTCAGCACCGAATACGTGCCCGCAGAGCCGCAGCACAGGTGCGCTTCGTTGCGCGCGGCGCGCAGCTTGAAGCCCAGCTGGTTCAGGTGCGACTCCACCCCACCGCGCAGCTTTTGCCCATGCTGCAGGGTGCAGGGGGGGTGGTAGGCGTACAGGGTGTCAGGCTGGCTCACACGGCCCTGCAGCTTGGCTGCCAGCTCGGGCAGCATGGCAGGCAGCAGTTCTGACAAGTCGCGTGTGAGGGCGCTGATGCGCTCGGCCTTGGCGGCGTATTGCGCATCGTCCTTGAGCAGGTGGCCGTATTCCTTCACCGTCACACCGCAGCCCGAGGCGTTCATCACAATGGCTTCCACCCCGCCCTGCTCCACCAGCGGCCACCAGGCATCGATGTTGGCGCGCATCTCGGCCTTGCCACCTTCCTGGTCGTTGAGGTGGAACTTCACCGCACCGCAGCACCCGGCCTTGGGCACGATGACCGACTGCACACCCACGGCGTCGAGCACACGGGCAGTGGCGGTGTTGATGTTGGGCATCATCGCGGGCTGCACGCAGCCGGCCAGCATGATGACCTTGCGCGCATGTTCACGCGTGGGCCAGGCCCCGGCGTCACGGGGGGCGGGCACCTTGGCCTTGAGTGCTTCGGGCAGCAGGCCGCGCACCATTTGCCCGGCCTTCATGACAGGGGCAAACAGCGGCGAGGGCAGGCCTTCCTTCAGTGCCCAGCGCAGTGCCTTCTCGCCTGCAGGGCGGGGCACTTTTTCGTCCACGATCTTGCGGCCAATGTCCACCAGGTGGCCGTACTGCACGCCGCTGGGACAGGTGCTTTCGCAATTGCGGCAAGTCAGGCACCGGTCCAGGTGCATCTGCGTGGCGCGCGTGGGCTCGGCGCCTTCCAGCACTTGCTTGATAAGGTAGATGCGGCCGCGCGGCCCGTCCAGCTCGTCGCCCAGCAGCTGGTAGGTGGGGCAGGTGGCGGTGCAAAAGCCGCAGTGCACGCACTTGCGCAGGATGGCTTCGGCTTCCTGGCCGTCGGGGCGGGCTGCGTATTCGGGGGCGAGTTGGGTCTGCATGGAGCGTGCCTGGAGATAACGGTAAAGATCGGGGGGTGTTGCGCCAGCGGTCTAGGGGCCTGCATCGGGCCCGGACGGGCTGGCGTCGCCCGGCTGGTGGCCGGTGCGGCGCTGCAGCAGCAACTGCCGCAGCTTGTTCCGGTCAGCCCACAAAGGGGGCAGCGACAAGGTAAGCAGCACCAGCGCCAGCGGCAACACAAAAATAAAGCCCACGTACTTGAAGCCAGCAGCGCCTACCAGTCCGCCCACCAAAAACATGGCCGCCAGCCCGGCAAACAGGCGCAGCCGGTCGCGGTTCGCCTTCACATAGCGCTCAGGGGCGGTGCCGCTGCGGTTCCAGTAGAGCATCTTGCCCATTTCGATGCCCAGGTCAGTCACCACGCCGGTCATGTGCGTGGTGCGGATCTGGGCCGACGACATCTTGGTGACCACTGCGTTTTGCAGGCCCATGAGGTAGGCCAGCAGCAGCACCGTGAGGGGCACAGCAAACGGCGTGCGCCAGCCCAGCGTGATGGCCCCCACCAGGCCAAACAGCAGCATGAGGATGGCTTCGAGCAGCAACGGCAGCGCGTAGGTGCCGTGCAACTGGTGGTGGCGCGCCCAGTTCACCAGAATGGCCGTGCTGCCCGCCCCCGACATGAAGGCCCACAGCGTGCCCACCGCACCCAGCACCAGCTTCATGTTGCCCAGCACCAGGTTGTCGGCCAGTGACGAGAGGAAGCCCGTCATGTGCGAGGTGTACATCTGCGCCACCAGAAAGCCGCCCGCATTCACGGCACCTGCATTGAAGGCCAGCAACAGGCCCAGCACCCGGTTGGTGGTGACCGTGCGGTGGTGGCCCGTGAGATGGATCAGGTGGCGCATGGGCCGCGCTTTACCAGGCGGCGGCCAGGCGGCCCGGGTTGAAGATGCCCGCGGGGTCGAACGCCTGCTTCACGCGGGCGTGGATTTGCGCCAGCGCGGCAGACTTTGGATCAAATTGGCCGCTAGCGCTTTCTGGATAAGCGCTGGCAGCTACAAAAACAGAAGCACTACCGCCCACCGCCTCGGCAGCGGCGCGCAGGGCATCGCCCGCACTGGCGGGGGCCTGAACCCAGCGCAGGGCACCATGCCATTCCACCAGCGGCTGGGCGGCTGCAGGCAGCGGCAGCACCGGCGCGGTGGCGGGCAGCGACAGGCGCCACAGGGCCAGGTCGGGCTGCTGTGTGCGCTGGACAAACCAGGGCAAGGTGTGGTCACGGCAGGCAGACCAGTCTGGGGCGGTGGTGGCGTTGTCCAGAAGGGTGCCTCCCATGGTTTTGCACGCAGCCTGCACGGCAGCCACGGCGCCGCGCAGGCGCACATACAGGGTGCCCACGCCACCGTCTTGCAGCCAGCAGCTGGCGTTCAGCGGCAGGGGCTGGCCGCCCCAGGCGTGCAGCTTGCGCAGGGCGTCGGCCTGGTTGCATTCAAAGCGCAGCGTGGCTTCGGCCGGGGCCACGGGGAGCACCTTGAGGCTCACTTCCGTCAGCAGCCCCAGCGTACCCCAGGAACCCGCCATGAGGCGCGAGACGTCGTACCCGGCCACGTTCTTCATCACCTGCCCACCAAAGGTGAGCGGCTCTGCCTTGCCGTTGATGAGGCTCACGCCCAGCACATAGTCGCGCACCGCGCCCACGCTGGCGCGCGCGGGGCCCGACAGGCCTGCCGCCACCATGCCGCCCACCGTGGCGCCGGGGGAAAAGTGCGGCGGCTCAAAGGGCAGGCACTGGCCCTTGGCGGCCAGTGCGGCCTCCAGCTCGGCCAGGGGTGTGCCCGCGCGGGCGGTGATGACCAGCTCGCTGGGCTCGTAGCTGGTGATGCCCGACAGCAGGCGCGTGTCCAGCACATCACCGTGCAGGCCACGGCCATGAAAATCCTTGGTGCCCCCGCCTCGGATGCGCAAGGGGGTCTGGTCTGCAACGGCGGCGCGCACGCGCTCGGTGATCTGGGCAAGGGCTTGGTCCATGCCCTGCATCGTAGCGGGTGTGACTTTGCAGCCAGCCCCCGCAGCGCATGAATTTTTTGAACAAAGGCTGTGCAGCTTCTTTGCAGCGGGCACAAAAAAGGGCCACCACGGCGGCAAACCGGGGTGGCCCAATGCTTGAGGAGACTCGCTTTAGAGTCTGCTTACTATCTCCCAGGGGTCCCCTGAGAGATAGTAAGCAGGCTCTAATAAAACGGGGCGGCTGCCGCACCACCAGACACGGCAGCCGGTGGTCCCCCTTAACGGCTGTACGCCGTTTCGCCGTGCGATGTGATGTCCAGACCTTCGCGCTCGTCTTCTTCCGAGACGCGCAGGCCCACCATCAGATCGACCAACTTGAACGCGATGACCGACACCACGCCCGACCACACCACCGTCAGCAACACGGCCTTGGCTTGCGTCCAGACCTGGGCGGCGATGGAGTAATCGGCCGCTGTCACCATCGAAGCTGTCACCCAGTCAGCCACGTAGCCGGGGCCGCCCAGGGCGGGGGAGTTGAACACGCCAGTCAGCAGCGCACCCACGATACCGCCTACGCCGTGCACGCCGAACACGTCGAGCGAGTCGTCCGCGCCCAGCATCTTCTTGAGGCCATGCACACCCCACAGGCAGGCAAAACCACCCACCAGGCCGATGATCAGCGCACCGCCGATACCCACGTTGCCCGCCGCAGGCGTCACCGCCACCAGGCCAGCCACGGCGCCCGAGGCAGCGCCCAGCATCGAAGCCTTGCCGCGCATCAGCGCTTCACCCAGGCACCAGGCCAGCACGGCAGCAGCCGTAGCCACCAGCGTGTTGATAAAGGCCAGGGCGGCGAAGCCATTGGCTTCCAGGGCCGAGCCTGCGTTGAAGCCGAACCAGCCCACCCACAGCAGGGATGCACCCACCATGGTCAGCGTGAGGCTGTGCGGGGCCATGGCTTCCTTGCCGTAGCCGATGCGCTTGCCCACCATGAAGGCGCCGACCAGGCCAGCGACGGCTGCGTTGATGTGCACCACGGTGCCGCCAGCAAAGTCCAGCGCACCCCATTGCCAGATCTGGCCAGCCTTGCCGGTCATGGCGTCGGCCACTTCCTTGCCGGTGTAGGCATCGGGGCCCATCCAGAACCACACCATGTGGGCCACGGGCAGGTAGCTGAAGGTGAACCACAGCACCATGAACAGCAACACGGCAGAGAACTTGATGCGTTCGGCAAAAGCGCCCACGATCAGTGCGCAGGTGATGCCGGCAAACGTGGCCTGGAAGGCTGCGAAGGAGATTTCAGGAATCACCACGCCCTTGCTGAACGTGGCCGCGTTGGCAAAGGTGCCCGCCGCGTTGTCCCAGATGCCCTTCATGAACAGCCGGTCAAACCCGCCGATGAAGGCATTGCCTTCGGTGAACGCCAGGCTGTAGCCATAGATGAACCACAGCACCGTGATCAGCGAGAACGTGACCATGACCTGCATGAGCACGGACAGCATGTTCTTGCTGCGCACCAGGCCGCCATAGAACAGGGCCAGGCCAGGCAGCACCATCAGGATCACCAGAATGGTGGCGACCATCATCCAGGCGGTGTCGCCCTTGTTGGGCACGGGGGCGGGAGCCTCGGCAGCTGCTGCTGGCGCCGCGGCGGCTGGGGCTGCAGCAGGGGCTGCGGGGGCCGCTTCAGCGGCGGGGGCAGTGACTGCGGCAGGCTCTGCAGCAGGCGCCTGGGCCAGGGACAAGGTGCCTGCAGTCAGCAGGCTCAGCCCCAGGACGAAAGAAGCAAGTAGTTTTTTCATGGCATTTCTTTCCGATGGGTATGGCGGGGCCTCAGAGGGCTTCCTTACCGGTTTCGCCGGTGCGGATGCGCACCACCTGTTCGAGGTGGGACACAAAAATCTTGCCGTCGCCGATCTTGCCGGTGCGGGCTGCGCCTTCGATGGCTTCGATCACGCGGTCCACCAGGTCGTCGGCCACGGCGGCCTCGACCTTGACCTTGGGAAGAAAGTCCACCACGTACTCGGCGCCGCGGTACAGCTCGGTGTGGCCCTTCTGGCGGCCAAAGCCCTTGACTTCCGTGACGGTGATCCCTTGCACGCCGATGTCCGAGAGCGCTTCGCGCACTTCATCGAGCTTGAAGGGTTTGATGATGGCAGTCACCATTTTCATGTTCAGTTCCTCCAGCGCGGGCGCCCCAGGCGCCCGCAGCGAATTACAGGGTTTTGGTCAGGGTGACGATCACACGCGACTTGTTGACGGGACCGAAGAAGTCCTTCTTGTTCGCGCCCACCACGGCAGCGCCCAGCGACAGGCCGCTGCCGAAGTCGTACGCACCGCCCACGCTGTAATCCATGTAGTTGGGCACGCCCGAGTCCTTGATGTCGCTGGCAAAGCGGGTGAAGCCGACCGATGCCTTCAGGGTGACGCTGGGGGCCACTTCCTGTGCGAATGCCAGATTCACGTAGCCCGTGTTGCGGCCCTTCAGACCAGAACCTGCCTTGGCGCCAGCAAAACCCATGTAGTCATTGGACAGGGTGTGCGAGTACTTGGCGGTGAAGGGGCCGTAAGTGGCCGCGCCGTACAGCTCGGTGGTGTTGCCCAGCGAGTTGCCGGGGTAGGCGTAGGTCAGCGCGCCCACGTCCAGGTCCACCTCACCGGCCTTGAATTTGTAGCCACCGTAGAAATCCATCTCCAGCGAATTGCCGGAGAGCCAGTCCACGCTGGAATTCCAGTTGCCGACGTAAAAGCCGCTGTCGCCAAAGGTATAGTCAAAACCCCCTTGCAGCGCGGGCTTGACGGCCTTGACCTTGCTGGCGTCCTGGTCCTGGCCACGGAACTTGTAGTTGGTGGTCAGGCTGACGTTGCCCGTGAGTTGCGCGCTGGCCAACAGGGGCAGCGCAGCAGCGAGGGCAAAGCCCAGGGTCTTGATGGAAGTGCGATTCATGTTTCCTCCGGTTGGACAAGTTAGGGACAAGGGCTTTAAGCACGGACCGTGCCATTGCCTCCACAGGCCCTGCGCATGCGGTCCGGGCGCGGTTGCGTTGGGTTACAACAATCCCTAGTACAGTGGCGGGGATCGCGCCGGGCGAAGCGCACTCATATGATGCAAAAACCCACAAGCCCTCGCCAAAACACCCACAAACGCACCCATCTGGGGAGAAACCGCTTCATGAGTCTTGCTTTGGTGCAAAGCCGCGCCCTTCTGGGGATGTTGGCGCCTTCTGTCACCGTGGAAGTGCATCTGGCCAACGGCCTGCCCAGCTTCACGCTGGTGGGCCTGGCCGAAGTGGAGGTGAAAGAAGCGCGCGAACGCGTGCGCTCGGCCCTGCAGAACGCGGGGCTGGACTTTCCTAACAACAAACGCATCACCGTGAACCTGGCACCGGCCGATCTGCCCAAGGATTCCGGGCGGTTCGACCTGCCGATTGCGCTGGGCATCCTCGCCGCCAGTGGGCAGATCGATGCCAGCCGGCTGGCGGGGCATGAATTTGCGGGCGAGCTGTCTTTGTCCGGCGAACTGCGCCCCGTGCGCGGCGCCCTGGCCACCAGCCTGGCGCTGCACACACAAGGCAGCACCGCCTGCCTGGTGTTGCCCCCCGGCAGCGCCGAAGAAGCCGCCCTGGTGCCCGGCGCGCGGGTGGTGCGTGCGCGCCACCTGCTGGATGTGGTGCAGGCCTTTCTGCCACCCGGCGCTGAGCCCCCCGCCCCCAGCGAAGGCTGGGCGGTGCTGCAGGCACAGCCACCGCGCAGCCCTACCGGCGGGCCGGACCTGGCCGACGTGAAGGGCCAGACGGCTGCGCGCCGCGCGCTGGAGATTGCTGCTGCTGGCGGCCATGGCCTGTTGATGGTGGGCCCGCCGGGCTCGGGCAAGTCCATGCTGGCGCAGCGCTTTGCCGGGCTGCTGCCCGCCATGCAAGTGGACGAGGCGCTGGAGAGCGCCGCCGTGGCCAGCCTGGCCGGCAGCTTCCGCCCGGAAGACTGGGGCCGCCGCCCCACGCGCCAGCCCCACCACACAGCCAGCGCCGTGGCGCTGGTGGGCGGAGGCTGTGAATTACAATAATTTTTGCGACTACACAATAATTTATACGACTGAAAGGCTCCCGCACTCGCCTTCTCGGCGCCTAAAAAAGCAACCCAGCAGAGACTTCCTCCAGCTACTTTCGAAAGGCCCCTTGGCTTGTCATACGGGGATCAGCACATCGCCAGCAAGTCGAGTACCGGTTCAACATTGCGGCAACACATCCGACGGCCACTCCGGCAACGGTTTCAACTCGGGGAACAAGAACTCAAAAAGCATCTGATGTCGTTGGTCGGACCCATACCTCTCTGGGTTCATGCGCATATCTTTTTTGTAGGCCTTCACTCTTTTCAACCAACTCCCAGACTTGTCCTGTTTTACGAGCAGGTCGCCGCGCTCATAGACCTGAAGCGCCTTGCGGAACCACAGCAGATACCGGGGGTAGGACTCAGCAAGATAGTGAGCGATCTCAATCAAATGCTTGCGCTTGATGCCTATGGGCCTGCCGTGCTTGGCCGAATAGAAGCAGTCCAACATAGCAATCGGCAGGCGCAGTTCTGAGCCATAAAAGCGGAGTGGGGACAACGAGAGCATGCCCCAATCGTTCCAATCTCGTGGAGCGCAGCTCGGGAAGCCGCGCAGTTCGTCCTCCTGGTCCGCAAGTGATGACTGGCGGTTTGCCACGTCAAGCCACCAGTTCTCGAATCGGCTGGGCCAACTGGCTCTTTCCTTGGTCTCGTCGGCATCTCTCTGCGCCACAGAGCCCGCGTAGTTGAAAAAGTATGCCTGCTGCTTTTCCAAATCCAGTGTGAGTTCGTCAAAAGCCACTCGCTCCCGACGAAACTGAGGGGCAGCGTTCCAATAGCCTGGCTCTACCCATGCACAGTCCAGGACGAACCTCCCCGTGGCACGAGATTCTTCGCACGTGGCCTTGGAGACGATGAAGGCGTTCTGATTGTTGTTGTAAAACACGTCGTCCATCGTGAGGCGGCGTCCGTCCTCATTGAAGTTCGCGAATACCCAGAACAGCAGACCGCCTTCACGGAGATAGAAACTGCGCCGTTCTGCAATCACGCCCAGAAAAGTGGTGGACAGTTGCACCTCGAAAGCGACGACCACACTACCCAACTTGGCACTCACGTCAGGGCGACGCCAAGCACCTGAAACGGGACCATTCCAGCGTCTCTCTTGAGCGATCTCCGTGAACATGCCCGATGCGTGCAGCGATTCGACCAACCACTGCTTCATCTGTCGGTGAAGCACGCTTTCTTTGGCGCCGTTGTATTTTCTGGCGTTGATTTCTTCGCGAGTCAATTCACCACGTGTCACAGCACTACACCGGCCATCTTCCAGAGTGTGCTTGAACCAGAATGAGCGACAGTCTTTTCTGCACACAATGGACAGAGGGACGAAGCACTCAGGACACAGGTATATAGCCCGATCTTCCTGATTGCTCGTGGCCACAGCCATGCGCAAACGCATCAGGCGATCAACATCAGCACCAATAACTTCCGCAGCCGCCAGTTCCTTGAGCGTTGAGGACTCCAGAACCGTCGGAATTTCCGGATCCGAAACCGCGAGGCGAGCCTCGGGAGGTAAAGAACGTAGTTGCTTCATGAACGAGTGCCGCGAGAAGCGACACTATAGTAAGCGGTCCCCGCTTCAAGTGCGGTTGGCATTAATCAATCTACGGTTAGGAGAAGGAAGCGCCCGAAGCGCAATTGCATTGCCGAATCAGAGAAACAGCGGCTGAGGGCCAACTGCAGGGAATGGCATGGACAGCGCAAACGGCTGTGCGACTACGGGCATAGATTCAACTCTAGTGAGTCCGCATCACCGAATCACGGGCAAGTGGGCGGTCAGTCATCGCCGTTAGGAGACGTCGTCCAGGGCGAGGTGCTGCTCCTCTCAGCGACATCAGTGCTCTCGCACCAGACGAACTACCCCCCAATGAATCGGCAAATTCCCCAATGGATTGGGCTCAACAGCCGACGCATCAACGATTTTGATTGGGAAATCCGCAGAACCAGACCCCAATCCACCCCAATCAAGCCGTTGGAGCGCAATGAACAGATTTCTCCGCAAACCTGCACTGTTCTAGGGTGGAAATCAGCATTTGGACTTGTACAGGGTGGTCAGCTTGAGGCTGGTTGCAGTCGTTCGACCAGGTGGGCGTGAGCGGCAACTCCCATCCCTGAAACGACAACCAACTTCCAGATAACTCATTCTGGAAGCGGACCGTCAGGCCGCTGGCTTCGCGGCTGCTCCTGTTTAGTTGTCGAATCTTCAGCGCGGTCATCCCCTTGGTTGGCGAGGGGCAACATCACTGCCTGACTGCTGCCTAACGTAGTTGTTCCACCTCCGGCTTGGAAGTCTTCTCCTCGCGCCGCGTCCGCGCGCTGGATAGGTGGCTCGACAGGATCCCTTGCTTCACCATCGAACATGAGATACGGAGACTGCATACACTTCAAAGCACGCAGCTTGATTGCCCGTCGACGCGGTGGTGAACTGACGAGCCGTTCGGCGACATCAACCGCCTCCCGGAGGACCTTGGCGTAGACACGCATGCGCGCCTGCCTGTAATCCTCGGCAAGAGAGTACGGGATGAAGGTACCGTTACTCTCGAGTGCCATGTCGCTTGCAAAATCAAGCGCAGCCTTCAAGACTTCCTCACGATTGCAGTGCGGGTGACGAAGGATCGCTTCGACGATGTGACCCATGAGCTCCGCAAACGCCTTGAACTGAGTAGGGTACTGCGCTTGCAGTTCGAGGAACTCGAACGCAACAGAAACCGCTGACACAAGCTCAGTGGAACTGGAGGACAAGTAGTCCTTGAACCGCTGAAGCCCCTCGGTTAGCGCGTAGCCTCCTTGCAAGCACATGAATACCAAGTCGTGCGGGCCTAGCGAGACGAAGCTGCGATTCCGCAGAAACATCCGAACGACAGCGTAGGTGCATTGTTGGGGCGTCAGCTTCCCTCGTTCTCCGGCGTACCGGAGAACCTCCTGCGGCCACACCGACTTGAGCTTCGCCGATGCAAGGCCGAACTGGGCGAGTCGCCCGTCAACGGTGAACAGGGTCGCGTTCTTCTCCGCAGTCAGTAGCAGTGCAGCAAGTTCCTCGTCTTCAAGAACGTCTTGCGCTCGCTCCAGGTCTGCCGGAAACTCTTCCGGGCCATAAGCAGGAGCCATCACACAGTGCTGTCGGACCGCGTCAACCATGCTTTGAATGAATGCGGTCTGCCGCTCCCTGTCCTGGTTCGTATACTCGACAAACCGCATTGTGCCGTTGTCATCAAACATCTGCCCGCCGGAGCGTTCGAGCTTCGCCTCTTCGAGTCGAGCTTCGAGAGTCTCAACGGCCTTCGTAGAGATGTAGACACGAGGTAGCGCCGCCAGGGCGGCAAGACAGTCGAATGATGCCAGCTCGGCAACTGTCGCAGCGTCAACAACATACTCGGCGTCATGCCGTTGGAGCAGTTCGACAGCAGCCTCCCTTTGCTCCTTGGTGCCAGCGCACACGAACAAGGGAGGCGCGTCAGACGGCCACCCAGAGACTATGTCGACGACGCTTCGCCCGAGCAGCTTGCCCAGAATTCCCAGCGTGATGGGGCTTTCCGCGTAGCCTTGAAGCGCTCGTCGTGAGTGCTCGGACTGCCGCTTCAGCATGGCGTGAACGTGGCTGAAGTCGACGCCTTTGTCTGTCTTCGGGACAGGCACGGACATCACCGGCAGGTCCGAAGCAAAAGGCGAGTTGACCCGTGCTTGAGCGATGTGAAGCAGCCGCCGGAAGGTACTTGTCACCCCTTCGACAACGAAGCGCAGTTCGGTTCCGAAGGGTCCGGGTAGAGAGACTTTCTGGCCCACGGCCACGCCCAGTAGGCTGCGGGCTATGTCATCTGACGGAGCGACCATGCCTTCGCGGGCTGGGAGGTCCGGCAAACCCGCCGGGTCCAGCGACAGTGTCACCCTCTCGCCCAATTCGTTCTTGAGCATCACGGCTGCCCCAGGCTGAACTTCCATCAGTTCCTCTTCCATGAATGGAAGTTCTTCAGGTCCGGCAACGATGGCGATGAAGTAGGCAGAGGCTGCATCTACATCGTCGAGGTTGCGACGAAACATGCCATACAGCCGTAGCATGCCGGTCTCTTTGCGGCCGAAGCGGAGTTCAAGAGACGCAACCTGAGCAAGGAGTCTTGGTGGCCCTGATAAGTTGGCCGGAACCGACTCAAGCGCATGGTGGAATCGGGCCATCTTGCGCATCTTGAGGTCGAGCGCGAGACGTAGCAGCCAGCCACCGGCCTCCTGTGGCAGCCGCTCGCAATGCAACTCAGCAAGGGGAACCAGAAACTCCCAGTCCGATGCCTGTTGTCCTAGGTCAATTGCGAGACTCAAAGTTCGTTCGTCGCCTGTCCAGGTGTCTGGAAACGACAAGACTAGTTCCTTCGCCTTGCGGAGTGCACCCGTGCGCACATAGCAGCGAAGCAACCGGTTGTGGAGCTCGGAGTGCTTGCCGCGTGGGGCGAGTAGCTCGTACTGACTGGCGGCAAGCTCCAGCTTGTCCGTGGCGAAGAGCAGGTCCGCGAGCAAGAGTCGCTCTGCCGAAGCAGTGTCCTTTGAAACCAGGGCGAAGGCCTTCTCAATCGCGGCATCGGCTGCCACTTCATCTTTACTCGCATGCAGTATCCGGGCGCCGCCACATATGACGGCGAGGCTGTTTGAGTTCGCAACATCCGCGGCTTTGACCTCCGTCAGCGCTTGCAGCTTGCCAGTGCCCGAGCGCCAAAGAGCGACCCACCGCATAGCGCGCAGCAAGTGCGGCACCTCTGCCTGCTGGCAGCCCTTTTGATTCACCAACGCCTGTACGGCCTCGACCAACTGAACATCGCCCACATCAGAGGCATACTCCGCGACCAGAATCAACGCCTCTTCCCCGAGGTCTCCCAGCCACTCACGACCAAATTTGCTCAACTCGTCTGAGCGGTCCAGTCGACGATAGGCTTCTAGTGCGACGCGTTTCAGCCGAGGTGTCAGCACGCCGGCGTGTCGGGCCTCCTCGACAAGGGCCAGAGCCTCACTAGGCGCACCCAGCACAAGGTAGCTGTAGCCAAGGTGCACCAACGTGTCTTCGACTGAGCCCGGCGATTGCACCGCCCAAACGTGGTCTTTTCGCGGGGTGAGCGCCTCGACTGCCTGCCTGAGCGCGGCGATTGCCGCTTCGCCCACCAGACCATGTGCGACCTTTACGGGGTCGCAGGCAGCGGCCTCGAGTGCCAGCACCAGCGCCGTGTTCCTGACAAAGAACGCAGCGTTCGGCTTAGCCAATGCTTTGGCGCTCAGCTCGACGGCGCCAGCTAGGTCTCCTGCCTTCTTCCGCGCCCACGCAAGGAGCTGCAGCACATCGCAGTCGTCACGCATCGCGGCCGGTGCATCAACGAGCGCCAGGGTGTGCCCCTTGACCATCCTGGCATTGGCATGGGCAATCCAGACGTGGACTGATACGGGATACCTTGCGAGTGCCTCATCCCCTGCGGCCAGTGCCTCGTCGACCTTGTTAGTGAAGAGGAGGCCCCTGACCTTCGCCGCTGCGATTTTCTCGTCGTCGGGATACAGCTCGGAGGCACGAAGGAAGTCGGGGGCGGCAGCAGCACCGCTCTCCAGATGCCACGTGCAGATACCCCTCTGCACGTACCAGCGTGCCTGCTGGTGAGCATCGAAAAGTGACATGTCGGCGCCGATACGCTGCAAGTCTTCAAAGGCATCCTTGAACCTTGCTGCTCGAAGCACGTCATTGACGGCGTCAAGTTGCGAAGTAAGGAACTTGTTGACCGAGTCGGCACGGCCGCTGGGCAGGCCCGTCAGAACTTCCAGCTTGGAGTTGATGCTGAGCAGGTTCGCCTCAATCCCTGAGCTCTGTTCATCCAAGCGGTGAAAGATGGCGCCAGGTGCATTTGGAGCGTAGTCGTTCTGGAGCTTCGAACTGCCGCGAATGTGCCGGCAGAGGTCCTGCCAGAACTCAACCTTGACCGGATACTGCCCCTTGGCCGCCCTGGTATCGGACAGGTCCTGCACTTCCCGCAGGAGCACCGCATCACTCGTGGCAGTGGTAGCGACGATGAGGCGGACGATTGGGGCGTTCGCCTTGTCGGCTTCTGAGACCTCATGCTCTATGTGCTTGAGCTTTAGGGCTCCGTCTGCGTACCTCTTGCATTGAACTCCTAACCGACCTTCTGGTGCATCGACGAACACATCGATGCCGCCTTGTTTTTGACCCCGGCGCCCATTCGTCTGCGGCAATGGGTCATTGAAGACAGTCCCGTAGATACGGGCACACATGTCTTCGAAGGCCCCATCGTCGGTGGGTTTGGAAATCTCGAACTGCACGTTGTGCATCTTCCTCCCTGGGTTTGTCAAAACGGGTACAGCCAGGCCCGGACAGCCAACGGCTAGTGGGAATCATACGTACGCAAGTCGTCTTGAACACCCGAGTTGTTCGAGGATTCCGGCGGTGACACTCCTCGAGTGTGAGACGTTTTGGCAGACTTCCTTGCTGTGGTCTTTCGCAGGCGTCCGCCCTTGGCTGAGTACTGTCTTTGGGATGTATCAGGTGAACGGCAGCAATCGCTGCAGAGCCGACTTCACCATAAGCCGGTTGCATAAACTGCCCCCCCCGAAATCGGCGCCTGTCGATTGGGAGAGTCACGGATGCTGAACAGTCAGGAAGTCAAGTGATGAATTTCATGGCACTCGGGTAATGGCTAGCTCCTCTTGCGTCCAGATCCAGCGCTGGTTTTTGCGGGACCGGGGCGCCTCAGAAATTTGAGCTTTACCCACCAAGCGCGCAAAACAAAGCCGCCTAAGGCCAATAGCCACAGGCGGCTGCGAACAATGTCGAGGGGCTTGAAACCCGTAGCTTATTTGCCAGCTTTCTCCGCCTTGCGTTTGGCTGCCTTGGGATCCACCACCGCCTTGAATTTGGCACCGGGCACAAACTTGGGCACGGTGGATGCCGGAATCTTCAGGGCTGCTCCAGTTGACGGATTCTTGCCAGTGCGAGCTGCACGCTTGGCAGACTTGAAGGTACCAAAGCCCACGAGTTGGACGGCATCTCCCTTCTTGACGGCGGTTTGGACCGTTTCAATGAAAGACTCCAGCACCGCTGCAGCTGCGGCTTTGGTCAGGTCGTTCTTGGATGCCAGGATTTCAACGAGTTCTGCGCGGTTCATGTGTTTTCAGTAGATAGAGGAGAAGGCAGTGTTTATAGCGCTACCGCGGAACGCCCCCTAAAGTGAGGAGCCGCTCCGCGCTTCAGCGCAGTTGGTGCATTCTCACCTTGAGCTGCTCACCTGCTGCAGCGGTCAGCCCCGTCTTCCGATCCGACAAGAACAGCGATTTGCAAAACGGCCGAAACAGCCAAGAACGGTCATCCAATGCCAGCCACGGCAGGTACGGCACGTCGTTACTTCTCAGCCATGCCTGGCACTCGGCCTCCCGCTCGTAGGCGACAAGGCTGGAAGGCAGATCGACCAAGGTGTTGAATCGGGGCGTTTCACCCACCACTCGCTCAGCGATGTCTGCAGAAAACCGGCTGCGCAGTTGGTCTAGCAGGCCGTTGAAAAAGTGCTCTTCGAACGCATCAAGGTCGTGGATTTCGAAGAAGCAAGTCGCCCAGACGCGCCCACGAATCAAATTCGAGGGCCATTTCGGCCTGTTTGCAGGCCGTTTTGCCCGTTTCGGGCGCACGTATCCCATGGCTCACGCATGATGCGCGTCCCACCAGCCACCCAGACTGCCCATGCGCACCAGGTTGTAGGTGGCAAAGCACAGCAGCGCCTGGCCCGCGAGCTTGGCCTGACCGATCAGCTTGGTCTTGGCCAGACCACCCACGGTCTTGATCCAGCCAAAGGCCTCCTCGATGCGCTTGCGCACCTTCAGGCTGGTCTTGTAGCTCTCGTGCCGCGTGACTCTGGCGTCGACCGCCGAGTGCTTGTCCTTGGCCGCCACGTGTGGCGTGACCAAAAGCCGGCGGCAGCCCTTGATGAAGGCCTTGCTGTCGTAGCCCTTGTCGGCCCCGACCGTGGCCCGCTTGTTCCTGTTGCCCCGGCGCCCCAGCATGGCCAGCGCCGCTTCGCGCTCGGCGGTGCCACTGGCGTGGGTGATCTCAACATCCACGATCAGCCCGTTGCGGTTTTCCATGAGGATGTGCCCCATGTGGCACAGGCGGGACTTGTCACCCGCGCTCTTCTTGAACAACCGTGCATCAGCGTCCGTGGTCCTTTGGTGGGTGTCGTTGCAGCGCTCCTGTCCTTTGAAGTCCACCTCGGGATTGCGTCCGGGCGGCGTGTCGCTGTCATCGTCTTTGCGCTTGAAGCTCTTGTGCGAGGCCCAGGCTTCAATGAGCGTGCCGTCCACGCTGAAGTGCTCGTCGCTGGCAAGCCGCCCCCACTGGGCGCTGAGCTTGACGCGCTCGAAGAAGGCACGGGCGAGGTCTTCGTTGAACAAGCGTTCGCGGTTGGCGCTGAAGGTGGAGTGGTCCCAGACCTTGTCTTCGATGTTCAGGCCCACGAACCAGCGGTACAGCAGGTTGTAGTTGACCGCCTCGACCAGTTGGCGCTCGCTGCGGATGGAGAACAGGATCTGCAGCAGCAAGGCCTTGAGCAGCATCTCGGGCGGCACCGAGGGGCGCCCGCGGCGGGCATACACCGCTTCGAACTCGCTGTGCATCGTCGCCAGCAGCGCATCGACCACGGCGCGCAACTTGCGCAGCGGGTGTGCCGCTGGCACGCGCTCTTCAAGGCTGATGTAGCTGAACATCGCCCCCTGGAAGTCTTGGTTGCCTCTCATCTTTCTTGTCTGGGTCGTTCTTGGATGGCTTCAGATCGTAGCGGCCCACACGGGCGGCGGCGAAGGATTTTTCAACGGCCTGCTAGCGACTTTTGCAGCCGCCAGGTGCTGCTAATCACCACCTGCCACTCCGGTGCCTGTCGCAGTGCGTCTTCCAGCACGGGCAGACAACAGAAATGCTTGGACTCATGGCAGTGCTCTGGATGCAAAACTCCGTCAAAGTCCAGGAACAGGATGGGCATGCAGACTCCCCAGGGGATGGCCTCTAAAAGGCTGGCAGGAGGATTGTCTCCTCCTTCATATTCCCCAAGGCACATAGTGCGATCAGCGACCCCGGGGTAATCCACATGCACTAGCGTAGGATGGCGTGACCTTCACCGCCCAAACAGCTAGACTGGTGCGACGCAGGAATGAATCATGAACGGCCACACCTACCTCACGCTCTCGCTGATTTCGGCCGGACTTGTCCTCTTTGTGGCGTTCATTGGTCCAATGGCCAGTCGTTGGCACCAAAAACTCGAAAGAGATTTGCAGCGGATGAAAAAAACTGACCGCCGCCGCCCCTGACAACGCCCGTGGCAGAGGCTCGGTACTGCTACCTGCCCAGCCCCGGCAAAAACTCCACTCCCGTGCGTCGCACCAACTCCCGGTAGCTGATGGGAGCCGAGACCCGCTCCCCCTCCCGGTTCTCTTGCCAATGCGCCCAGCTGCGGCCCGTGGTTGCGTCGTACACCAGCTTGAAGAGATAACGCGGTACCCACACCCGGCCTTCCCCAATCGTTGGTGCGTTGGACTCAAACACCGGCCCGGTGATCACATACACATCCCCCTTGGAACGCAGCACGTACTTGCGCGTGTCCTGCTCAATCTTGGCCCAGGAACCTCCGTTTTGCTGCGCGTTCTGGGGAACCATGTTCGCCAAAGAAAAACTCTGCGCCATGGCAGTGGGGGTGGGCATGTCTCCTGCAGGGGCCATGTGTCCGCGTGAATACCCCGAACGCTTGTAATCCTCCAACTCTGCACGCTCCGCTGCTGGAAGGCGTGCATCTGCGAAGAACTTGTCCGCTCGTCGTTCATCCGCATCTTCAATGCTCTTGCGGTTGAGCCGCTGCGCCACATAGACCGGCGTCTTGGTCTCCCCACTGTGCAGCACGGCAAACGCTTCATAGCAAAGCTCACGCAGAGCAGGGCGAGGTGCCACCACAGGAGGTCTTCCCTCCGCAAAAAACTGCCGGCACTCGGCAAAGCTCGTAGGGTGGGGAACGATCAGCGGCGCCGGGTCATTGAAGTAACCACGGGCCAGGGCGGGCAGGGAAACAAAGAGCGCCAACGCAAGAACAAGGGCGGGGCGACGGACAGAAATAGTCACAGAATCTGGTGCATCAAAAAGGCCGGTGATTTGAACACCACCTGGATGTAGAAACCCCTTGATACACTGGCCCGCATGGGGGAAAAGATGAGAGTCGATGCGCATGACCGGTAACCAAGTCTTGGCCCACAGTGCACTGCGCACCGGAGCACTTCTCCGGCTCTCCCATACAGGACTGGCCCAAACCTTGGGCCTGGACCAAAGCACGGTCCCAGCGATGGAGCAGGGGTTGGCAGAGCTTCAAGGCGACACCCCCAGCGGGCAGCGTGCTCTCACCCTGATCAATATCTACCAGGCGTTGACTGCCAATGTGGGCGGGGATGAACAAGCCTGCAAGCAGTGGGTTTGCTCACACAACACAGGCTTTGTGGGAACGCCTGCATTGCTCATGCAAAGCGAAGGTGGATTGAACACTGTTCTGGCTTACTTGCAGAGCATGGAAGCTCCTCAGGGGCGGTGAACGCTGTGCGTACCGGTTCCTCTCCCTTCTTGCCCATGTCCACTCCGCGCAGCGCGGACGTGGTGCTGTACCTGGATCTTGACGGAGTGGTGCACCACGAGCAGGTGCTGTGGCATCCCCACAAAGGGATCTATATGAGCCCGTACGAAGCTCCAGGGCGCAGCTTGTTCGAGTGGGTGCCAATCCTGGAAGCTGCCTTGGATCCTTACCCCAGCGTAGCGCTGGTGCTCAGCAGCACCTGGTGCATCCGGCCGGGTTACAGCTCAACCCTCAAACGACTCCCTCTTTCCTTGCGCTCACGCTTCATTCGCGGGACGTATCACAAGCGGGTGCACGGCGCAGACCCCTGGAATCTGGCGATGTTCCGGGGCATGCCACGGGGCGAGCAGGTGCTCGAAGATGCCATGCGCAGAAAGCCTCGGCAGTGGCTTGCGCTGGATGATGACCTGGAGGGCTGGCCTGAGGCTTGCCGGGAGAACCTCATCGCCTGCGAGGGGACGACGGGGTTGTCAGACGGGGAAGTTCAGCGGGAGCTTGGGGAGAAGCTGCTGCGTTGCCATGAAGAGCTGCTAAGCGTCCAAAGTGACATTGCCCCTCCGTCCATTTCTACATCATGAGTACGCATATTGATGCGCAAATGGAATCTCTGGAAGTCAGCGTAACACCACAGATTTACTTGGCCTGAGGTTGCCCCCGAAAAGTGGAGTTCTTAGCTCATGACCACAATGCTGGAAAGGAGCGAAGAAATGGTCGACAAGCAGGTACGTGGCAAGTACACCCTGGAGTACAAACTGGAGGCTGTCAGGCAGGTCAAGGCCGGGCAGTCTGGGGCGGTGGTGGCCAAGGTGCTGGGCATCCCGTCATCAAATGTGTCCAACTGGGTTCGCCTGGATGCCAAGGGGCAATTGGGCGGTGTTGTGCCGAGCCAGAAGGCCCCGGTGGTCACAGCCGAACAGATGGAGCTTGCGCGTTTGAGGGCCGAGGTGGCTCGCCTGAAGATGGAGCGCGACATCGCAAAAAAAGCCGCAGCGTACTTTGCGCAGGATGTGCTGCAAAGTACGCTTGGGTCCGGCAAATGAGCGGCAAGGCATGGCCTGTGAGCCTGATGTGCGAGGTGCTGGAGATCAGCACCAGCGGGTACTTCAACTGGAAGCGAGGTCAGGGTGAACCTGATCATTGCCCCAGCCGGTTTCAGAGCGACGAAGCCTTGCTGGCGCACATACGTGCCATTCACGCGGAGATCAAAGGCGAGTACGGTTGGCCCCGCATGCACAAGGAGCTGTTGGCCAGGGGCATCCGCGTGGGCAAAGAGCGTGTGCGCGTGCTGATGCAGCGCCACGGGATCAAGGCGCGCACCAAGAAGAAGTTCGTCGTTACCACCGACAGCAAGCACCACCTGCCGGTGGCGCCGGATCTCGTGCAGCGGCGCTTCAACCCCGAGGCGCCCAATCTGCTGTGGAGCGGCGACATCACTTACATCCCCACCGATGAGGGGTGGCTGTACCTGGCTGCGGTGCTTGACCTGCACAGCCGCCAGGTGGTGGGCTGGAGCATGCAGCCGCACATGCAGACCAGCCTGGTCAAAGACGCGCTGCTGATGGCCTGCTGGCGCCGCAGGCCAGCCAAGGGGCTGATCTTCCACAGCGACCGCGGCAGCCAGTACTGCAGCCATGAGTTCCAGACCACGATGAAGGCCTGGGGTATCAGTTCATCCATGAGCCGCAAGGGCAACTGCTGGGACAACGCGCCCACGGAGAGCTTCTGGGGCCATCTGAAGGTGGCTTGCGTGCTGGGGCAAAGGTTTGCCACCCGAGAGCAGGCCAGGACAGCCATTCTGAACTGGATGGCCTTCTACAATCACTCTCGTCTGCATTCGGCGCTGGGCTATCTCAGCCCCATGCAATACGAGCAACGCTGGCTGGCGGCTCAGCGCAAGAACGCCGCATGAAACCCGGGCTAAGCACTCCGAAATTCAGGGGCAACCTCAGTTTAGAAATCCTGCGTTGATCCGCATTCGGGATGCTGCACTTTACGTCCTGTCGATAACCAGTGGCATGCGCAATGAGGAGGCGATTGGGGTCGAGTCTGGGTCATGGCGAAGCGAAGTGCGAGACGGCGTTCAATTCCACTGGGTCGCTACCACCGAGCATAAGACAGGAAAAGGCAAGGTCGAATTCTTGATCCCCGAACTCACAGTCAAAGTCTTGGATCTGATGAACCGCTATGCAAAGCCGCTTCAAGAAAAGATGGCTCTTGAAGTTGCGGAACTGGAGTGCAATCCAACACCTCAGGATTTGACGAATCGGATGCTGCGATTGGCAAAGGCAAAGCGAGACGTCAGAAAGCTTTTTCTATGCACCAGCATGTCTGGTCAGAGTGAATCGGCTGGATACCACGTTGATGCGCTATCCAATGGTGGATCAAAGGTCTCATTCCGACGATTGGCCATGGCTGCCGGAACGGACTGGCAGTTGGCACCGCACCAATGCCGTAAAACTTACGCGCGCAATATTGTGGAGTCGCGCATGGGGCGCTCCTCGCTTGTATTCCTCAAATGGCAGTTCAAACATTCCAGCATGAGCATGACCCAGTTGTATGCGTCCAACCCAATGCAGGATGCATCGCTGTTCGATGAAGTTCTGGAGGAGATGACCAACTTCAAGGTGGACTTGATTGAGTCTTGGCTTGGGGATCAGCCTTTGAGCGGCGGAGCCGGGCACGAAATCAAAAAGGTGCGCGCGATTGCCTTGAAAAGTCGCACGGCATTGTTGGCGGAGACGGCGCCTCAAGTTCACATCCGTGCTACCGGCCACGGGTGGTGCTTGGCCCAGGAAAAAGGATGTGGAGGCGCGGGATTGTATGAAACAACCCGATGTGTGGGATGTAAGAACGGTGTGATTGATCAGTCGTTTGCGGACGTCTGGAGAGGTATCTATGACCAACAAAACGAATTGCTGGCCATTGACGATGCGGGACCAGCGGTCAAGCAACGCGCTGAGCGTGACGTTCAATGGGCGCGCCAGGTTATGGTGGATCTCGGGGTGCTCCCACAAGCGTCGTGTGCGTCAAATTTGAGCGGAGCTTCAAATGAATGATCCCAAGGCTCGTAGTCGAAAGAAAACTGTTGATGAAATTCAACGGGCCATTGTGCAATTGCAGGCTGACCAAGGCAAGCTGTCCATCTCTGCGGTTGCCAAGTTGGCTGAAGTCACCCCTGGACTGATTCACAACACATACCCTGACCTCGCCGAGAAAATTCGAGGCCTGGTGGGCAAGGCGACGCGCGCCCAGCGCGACGCCAAGCATGACGCACTGGTTCATGAGCGCGAGGTAAACCGCGCTCTAAGGCAGGAACTCGCTGAGACGCGTGCGGACTTGTCAAAGCTTGCGTCGATCAATCAAGTGCTTGTCCATGAAGTGGCCTTGCTCAAGGGCATGGCCACGGGGAAGGTGGTCTCGATTCTTCAACCCAAAGGCACAGGCATTTAGTCATGTTCGCTCTGGTTGGTGGCAATAATTTTTACGTTAGTTGGTCTTGACCTATGAGATGGGAGACTGCACTCGGCCAAGAGCGACCAACTGATGTGAGAACCCGAGCGGCAGTTTGAGGCTGATAGCGGTCGTTTAACTTGATCTTGCCCCCGTATTCCCGGACCCGTCCTATTCGCAACGTAACGCCGCGTCCTTGACGGGTGAGCGGCGTGCCTGGGCGGCCTGATGCCGCCGGAACTCTCGGGGTGAACGCATTTTCAACGACGAATGCGGATGTACCTCGTTGAAGTGTTCGAAGGCGTCCGGCAACTGCGCCAGCACCGTGGCCGCGTCGCTCAGGTCCATGCGGGCCACGTAGTCGCGCTTGAACGTGTTGACGAAGCTCTCGGCCATGCCGTTGCTCTGCGGGCTGCACACCGGGGTGTTGATCGGCTTGAGTCCCAGTGAACGCGCCACCGCACGTGTGTCTGCGGCGATGTACGCACTGCCGTTGTCGCTGAGGAATTCCAGTCGGTGATCCACGGGCACCGCCTCCACCGATCCAAAGCGCTTCTCTACTGCCTCGATCAGCATCTCGCGCACCGGTTCCCCCGGCAGCCCCTTGCCCTCCCAGGCACGCCAGGCGATCACTTCGCGGTCACAGCAATCCTTGGCGAACGTGGTCGTCACCGTCTGCCCCGAGTCGCACTTGATCTCCAGCCCATCGGAACACCAGCGCAGATCGCTGTGTCCAACCGCTACCTTGCCCTCGTGCGTTCTGCTGGACTGGCGCCGTCGAGGTGCCTTGGGCAAGAGCAGTCCGGCCTGCTCCATCACGCGGTAGGCGCGCTTGGGATTGACCCGTGTGCTGCCCTGTGTACTGCGCTGGCGGTTGACCAGGGCGCAGGCACGTCGATAGCCGTAGCTCGGCAGATCGCTGATCTGCTGCCTGATCTCGGCCAGCAACTGTGCATCACCCGCTGGCGCGCGCCCCTTGCGGCCATCGCGCCAGTCCTCGCTGCGGTCATGCAGCTCGTACACATGCGAGCGCGCCACGCCCAGCACCCGGCAGACCGTCTTCATTGGTCGTCCCCGGGCAACAAGGGCGAGCGCGCAATCCACTTTTTTTCAGCGGCGTACTCCACGGCTTCCTTGAGGATCTCGTTCTCCAGGGTCTTCTTGCCCAGCACCCGCTGCAGCTTGGCGATCTCGGCCCGGGCTGCGGCCAGCTCCGATGCCGGCACCACGGCCTCGCCGGCACTGACGGCCGTCAGGGCGCCTTGGCGATCGAGCTTTCTCCACTGGAACAGCAAGCTGGCTGCAACACCTTCCTGGCGTGCCACCAGCGACACGCTCATGCCCGGTTCGTAGGTGCGCCGCACCAGCGCTGCTTTCTCCGCGGGGGACCAGCGCCTGCGGCGCTGGTCTTTCAAGATGACTTCAACAGTGTCCGTATGCCTAGTCGTACTCACAGTCCTACTCCTATCTTCAAAGATAAGCGATAGGACGGGTCCGGAGTTTCAGGGGGCTATCTCAATCAATGACTGCTCATGGAGACGACAGACATTGGCTTCTGAGCAGCGATGAGAAATCCAACAATTGACAGTTATCAGAGATACCTGAAAACGGTTGGTCGACTCACTTCGTGGTGAGTCGCTCCTTTGCGAGTCTCGTGCCCGCTGCAAGTGCTTCCAATTTACGCCAAGCCACGTGCCGTGCCATCGGAGCCATGCCGCAATTCGTGCACGGGAATAATCGCTCTTTTGGCACGAACTCTAGCGCCCGACCGATGGTGTCTGCGACCTCCTCGGGTGTCTCGACCACATCGCTGGCCACATCGATCACACCGACCAAAACGTCCTTGCCGACCAGCAGTTTCATCAGCTCTGGCGGAACATGGGAGTGGATGCACTCCAGGCTCACCTGATCGATGCTACTGCGGGCAAGTGCGGGTAACACAGACTCATATTGGCGCCACTCATCGCCCAGGGTGCTCTTCCAGTCGGTATTGGCCTTGATGCCATAGCCGTAGCAGATGTGCACGGCCGTCGTACACGTCAGCCTCTGCGCCGCGCGCTCGAGCGCCTTCACCCCCCAGTCTGCGGCGTCATTCATGTAGACATTGAAGGCGGGTTCGTCAAACTGGATGATGTCCACGCCGTCGGCTTGAAGTGCCAGCGCCTCCTGATTCAGCAGCTCAGCAAACGCGAAGGCCATCTGGACCTTGTCGCCGTAGAAACGGTCTGCAACGGTGTCGACGATGGTCATCGGGCCGGGTAGCGTGAACTTCAGCTTCTTCTTCGTGTGCGCACGCGCTAGCTGGGCTTCAAAGGCATGTACCCGGCCTTTCAGGCGCAGGCTCGACACGACCTGCGGGACCATCGCGTCATACCGGTTGTCGCGAATGCCCATCTTCACCTTGTTCTCGAAGTCGATGCCCTCGACTTGTTCCAGGAACCCATGCACAAAGTGCTGCCGGGACTGCTCGCCGTCGCACACGATGTCCAGGCCGGCGTCCTCCTGCGCCTTGATCCAGAGCAGGGTCGCGTCAGCCTTGGCCTGGCGAAGCGCGTCGCCCTCTGCCTTCCACTGGGGCCAAAGCTTGTGGGTTTCAGCAAGCCAGGCGGGTTTGGGCAGGCTGCCGGCGATGGAGGATTCAAACATCAGGGGGTCCTTTCAAGAAAGAGGGTACGGGTCATAGCGCGCAATGGCGGGTCCATTGTTCGAGCACGTTTTTGTAGGGTTTGATGAAGTGCTCTTCGGTGTACTTGCCTTGCTGCACAGCCAACTGGCTGCGCTCCTCCCGGTCGTAGACGATTTGCGTCGATGAATAGTCCTGGTTCTTCAAGCTCGGTTGGTAGAGCTTCCCCGCTGCGCAGTTGGCGTTGTAAATCTCGGGGCGATAAATCTTTTGAAAGGTTTCCATGGTGCTGATGCTGGCGATGAGCTCCAGGTTGGTGTAGTCGGCCAAGAGGTCGCCCTGGAAATAGAAAGCCAGTGGTGCAATGCCATTGGGGGGCATGAAGAAGCGAACCTGCATCCCCATCTTTGCGAAATAGTGGTCTGTGGAAGACAGTTCGCTTTGTTCGTATTCGACACCCAGTACGGGGTGCTGGTTGTCGGTCCGCAGGTAGGTCTTGCTGGTGGACACGCTGATGCAGATTACAGGCGGCTTGCCAAAGCGGGCCTTGTACTCGCTGGAGTTGGCAAACTGTTTGAAAAGCTTGCCATGCAGATCGCCAAAGTTGACCGGCAGCCCGAACTCCGCGCGATCCGCGTTGTACTCCGGGAGCAACACGCTGAAGTCGTAATCGCGCACGTACGAGGAGAAGTTGTTCCCCGCAATGCCATCGATTCGCTTGTTCTCTTTCCCGTCCCAAATGCAGGGTTTGAGCATCTCGATCAAGGGGAAGCCGCTGGCACTTGCCTGCGCGTCCAAGCACATTTCGACGGAGATGATCTCCAACTCGACGGTGTAGCGGTCTCCTGCCGGATTGTCCCAATGCGCCAGTTCGTTGCACCGGTTGTCAATCATCCTGAGCGTGTCGCGCAGGTTCTGTTGCCGGCTGGTACCCCTGGCGAGGTTGGCAAAGTTCGTGGTCAGGCGCGTGCTGCTTGAGGGTTGGTAGTTTTCATCAAAGCGGGTGCTGTTGATGTGAAAGGCAAATTCTTCGTGCATGGCGATGGGGCGATTCAAATGTTCAAGTGGAGTGGGGCTTGTGTCAGGCGAGCAGCAGTTCGTCGGCCAGAACCGGACTGGCGTGACGTGCCTCTGTGATCAGCGGCAGTGCCCGCCGCACTGCCAGCCGGGCTCGGTCCAGCAGCGCCTCATCCCGCAATCGCTGGTCCACAAAATCCTTGTCGGTCGCGTAGACACCCAGCGGTAAGGTGCGCGCCTGGAAAAAGCTGAACAGGGGTCTCAACTGGTGATCGATTACCAGCGCATGCCGTTCGCTGCCGCCGGTTGCCGCCAGCAACACGGGCGTGTCGATCAATGCGTCCTGGTGGATGAGGTCGAAGAAGTGCTTGAACAGACCTGTGTAGGAGCCGCGATACACCGGCGTGGCCACCACCAGCACGTCGGCCTGTTCGACCGCCATCAGTTCTCGCTCCACCGCCGGTGGTAATTCGGACCTTCGGACCGCGCCCGAAAGCTGCGATGCCAGCTCTCCGACTTCCGTCAGATGTGGGCGGCATGGGACTTCAGCCGAAATCAGTGCTAGGAGATGTTCGGCCAGCGCTGCCGATTTGGACGGGCGCTGCAGCCCGCCGGAGACTGCGACGACACGCAGTGGGCATTGCGTTGTTTGTTTCATGGATGGCGACAGAGACAAGCGAATCAAGGAGCGGATGCTAGGGCGATCAATCCATGAAGTAAAATGGTCTTATCTCATGGTTCAATGAACTGATTTCATAAGAATGCTAGAACGCATCCATCTCAGCATCGTCCAGCAGGTAGAGAATCAGGGGTCGCTGACCGCGGCTGCCGGGGTGTTGAACCTCACGCAGTCAGCCCTGAGCCACAGCATGAAAAAGCTGGAGCAGCAACTGGGCACCGATGTCTGGCTGCGCGAGGGTCGAAGCCTGCGGCTCACACAGGCGGGGCAGTACCTGCTGGCGGTCGCCAACCGTGTGCTCCCGCAGCTGGATCAGGCAGAGAGCACACTTCGGCAGTTCGCCCAGGGCGAGCGCGGTACCCTGCGCATTGGCATGGAATGCCACCCCTGTTACCAATGGCTGCTCAAGATCGTCTCGCCCTACCTGGCCACTTGGCCAGATGTGGACGTGGACGTGAAGCAGAAATTCCAGTTCGGGGGCATCGGTGCGCTGTTCGGTTACGAGATCGATCTGCTGGTGACCCCCGACCCGTTACACAAGCCCGGCCTGCATTTCGAGCCGGTGTTCGACTACGAGCAGGTGCTGGTGGTTGCTGGAAACCATGCCTTTGCGCAACAGGCCCATGTGAAGCCTGCCCAGCTTGTGAGCGAAACGCTCATTACCTACCCGGTCAGCCCCGAGCGGCTGGACGTGTACACGCAGTTCCTTGCCCCGGCGGGCATTGCACCACGCCGCCACAAGACCATCGAAACCACGGACATCATGCTGCAGATGGTGGCCAGTGGCCGCGGAGTGGCAGCGTTGCCGCGCTGGCTTGCACTGGAGTATGCCGAGAAGATGGATGTGGTGCCCGTCCAGCTGGGCCGACACGGCATCGCCAAGCAGATTCACCTGGGAACGCGTGAGCAGGACAGGGACACGGACTATCTGCAGGCCTTCATCCAGTTTGCGCGGAACGCTCAGGTGTAGCGCTGCTCCAGCGCGTCCCATGCGGGCTTGTTCACCAGCCGCTGCCGTTCTGCGAAGGGCGTCACCAGGCCGCTGTCCTCGCGCACTTCCTTGGCATCGCGCAGCGTGGTCAGGGTTTTTTGCATGCCCATCACGGCGCCTTGCAGCGCGGCATTGGCGTACAGCACGATGCCAAAGCCCAGCTCGCCCAACTGGTCGGCATTGAAGATGGGGGTCTTGCCGCCGATCACCATGTTCATGAGCTGGGGCTTGGCCAGGCGCTGCGGCAGCGCGCGCACTTCCTCGGCCTTGGTGACGGCCTCCACGAACAGGATGTCCGCGCCCGCCTCGGCGAACTTCTGCGCACGCTCCACGGCGGCCTCGAAGCCGTGCGTAGCAGCGGCGTCGGTGCGCGCCATGATGAGGAAATCGGGGTCGCGCCGTGCATCGACGGCGGCCTTGATCTTGCTCACCGCTTCCTCGGTGGAAATCACCTCTTTGCCGCTGAAATGCCCGCAGCGCTTGGGCGCCACCTGGTCTTCGAGCTGGATGCAGTCGGCGCCGGCGCGCTCCAGCGTGCGCACGGTGTGAACCACGTTGAGCGCGTTGCCAAAGCCCGTGTCGGCATCGACGATGAGCGGCACATCGACCGCGTCGCGGATGCGTGCCGTGTGGTCGGCAATTTCATGCAGGCCCATAAAGCCTTGGTCCGGCATGCCGAACCACATATTGGTGACGCCCGCGCCGGTGACGTAGATGGCCTGGAAGCCTAGGTCGGCGATCACCTTGGCAGAGAGCGCGTTGAACGCGCCCGGGACGATCAGGCCGCTGCGGGCCTCGACGAGTTGCTTGAGTCGCTGCTTTGTGTTCATGGATTGCCGATCTAGATGCTATTGGTTTGATAGCTGCTAGCGCTTGTTGGATAAGCGCTAGATGCCAATTTTCCTTAAAAACAGCCCGCCGGAACGCGCACGAAGCCCTCCATGAGGATGCGGGCGCTGCGGCTCATCACGGCTTTGGTCACCGTCCACTGGCCGTTGTCCTGTTTTGCCTCGGCGCCCACGCGCAGCGTGCCCGAGGGGTGGCCGACGCGCACCGCGTTGCGTGCGCCGCCACCGGCGGCCAGGTTCACCAGCGTGCCGGGTATGGCTGCCGCTGTGCCGATGGCCACGGCGCAGGTGCCCATCATGGCGTGGTGCAGCTTGCCCATGGACAGGGCGCGCACCAGCAGGTCCACATCCGCCGCCGCGATGGTTTTACCGCTGGAGGCGGTGTAGTCCTTGGGCGGGCTGACGAACGCGATCTTGGGCGTGTGCTGGCGTATGGCGGCTTCCTCGGGGGTCTGGATCAGGCCCATGCGCAGCGCCCCGGCCACGCGGATCTGCTCGAAACGCGCCAGTTGCGCCGGGTCGCCGTTGATGTCCTCGCGCAGCTCCGTGCCCTGGTAGCCGATGTCGGCGGCGTTGACGAACACGGTGGGAATGCCCGCGTTGATCATGGTGGCCTGGAAGGTGCCGACGCCCGGCACATCCAGCGTATCGACCAGGTTGCCCGTGGGGAACATGGCCCCGCCCTCATCGCCATCGTCCGAAGGGTCGATGAACTCCAGCACGATTTCCGCCGCCGGAAAGGTCACGCCGTCCAGCTCGAAGTCGCCGGTTTCCTGCACCTGTCCGCCCGCCACGGGCACGTGGGCGATGATGGTTTTGCCAATGTTGGCCTGCCAGATACGCACCACACACACACCGTCTTGCGGCACCCGCGCCGCATCGACGAAGCCCGCGTGAAGGGCAAAGGCGCCAGCGGCGGTGGACAGGTTGCCGCAGTTGCCCGACCAGTCCACAAAGTCCTTGTCGATGGACACCTGGCCGTAGAGGTAGTCCACGTCGTGATCGGGCCGTGTGCTCTTTGACAGGATCACGCACTTGCTGGTGCTGGAGGTGGCGCCGCCCATGCCGTCGATCTGCGCGCCGTAGGGGTCGGGGCTACCGATGACGCGCTGCAGCAGCTTGTCGCGCGCCGGGCCGGGCTGCTGCGCGGCTTCGGGCAGGTCTTGCAGACGGAAAAACACGCCCTTGCTGGTGCCGCCACGCATGTAGGTGGCGGGAATGCGTATTTGGGGAAGGTGCTGGGTCATATCCATTTTGATAGCTGCTTGCGCTTGCCTGGTAAGGGCTCAGGCCTGATTCGATGCCAAAAAGTCTTGCGCAAAACGCTGCAGCACGCCGCCCGCTTCGTACACCGAGACTTCCTCGGCGGTGTCCAGGCGGCAGGTGGTGGCCACGCGGTCGGTCTGGCCGTTTTGGCGGTGGATGACCAGCGTGAGGTCGGCGCGCGGCGTGAGCTGGCCTTCCACGTCGTAGGTCTCGGTGCCGTCCAGCTGCAGCGTCAGGCGGTTCACGCCGGGTTTGAACTCCAGCGGCAGCACGCCCATGCCGATGAGGTTGGTGCGGTGGATGCGCTCGAAGCCCTCGGCCACCACCGTCTCTACCCCCGCCAGCCGCACGCCCTTGGCGGCCCAGTCGCGACTCGACCCCTGGCCGTAGTCGGCCCCGGCGATGATGATGAGCGGCTGGCGGCGGTTCAGGTACGCCTCGATGGCCTCCCACATGCGCACCACCTTGCCCTCGGGCTCGATGCGCGCCAGCGACCCCTTCTTCACCTGGCCATCGACCACGGCCATCTCGTTGACGAGCTGCGGGTTGGCAAAGGTGGCGCGCATGGCGGTGAGGTGGTCGCCGCGGTGCGTGGCGTAGGAGTTGAAGTCCTCCTCCGGCAGGCCCATTTTGGCCAGGTACTCGCCGGCCGCGCTGTCGGCCAGGATGGCGTTGGACGGCGACAGGTGGTCGGTGGTGATGTTGTCGGGCAGGATGGCCAGGGGGCGCATGCTTTTCAGCGTGCGCGGGTAGGCCGCCAGCGCGCCCACACCTTGCTCGTCCCAGTAAGGCGGGCGGCGGATGTAGGTGGACTGGGGGCGCCAGTCGTACTGCGGGCTTACGCGCGTGCCATCGTCCACGCGAAGCGCGAACATCGGCTCGTACACGGCGCGGAACTGTTCGGGTTTGACGGCCTGGGCCACGATGGCATCGATTTCTTCGTCACTGGGCCACAGATCCTTCAGGCGCACGGGCTGGCCATCGACCACGGCAAAAGCGTCGTTTTCAATATCAAAGCGCACCGTGCCCGCCAGCGCGTAGGCCACCACCAGCGGCGGGCTGGCCAAAAACGCCTGCTTGGCATAGGGGTGGATGCGCCCGTCAAAGTTGCGGTTGCCCGAGAGCACGGCGGTGGCGTACAGGTCGCGCTCGATGATTTCCTGCTGAATTTTCGGCTCCAGCGCGCCGCTCATGCCGTTGCAGGTGGTGCAGGCAAAGGCGACGATGCCAAAGCCCAGCGCCTCCAGGTCGGCCAGCAAGCCCGCTTCCTTCAAATACAGCTCCACGGCTTTAGAGCCGGGCGCGAGCGAGGTTTTCACCCACGGCTTGCGCGCCAGCCCCAGGCGGCGCGCATTGCGCGCCAGCAGCGCGGCGGCGATGACGTTGCGCGGGTTGCTGGTGTTGGTGCAGCTGGTGATGGCGGCGATGATCACGGCGCCATCGGGCGTCAGCCCCTCGGCCTCCTCGGCGCGGGCCATTTCGAGCTTGATGGCGCCGGCGATGCCGCGGTCCACCAGCGCCGAGGTGGGCAGCCGGCGGTGCGGGTTGCTCGGGCCGGCCATGTTGCGCACCACGCTGGAGAGGTCGAACGCGAGCACGCGCTCGTACTCGGCAGTCTTGAGGTCGTCGGCCCAGAAACCAGCGGCCTTGGCGTAGGTTTCCACCAACTGCACCTGTTCGGGGCTGCGGTCGGTCAGGCGCAGGTAGGCCGTGGTTTGCGCATCGATGAAGAACAGCGCGGCGGTGGCGCCGTATTCGGGGCACATGTTCGAGATGGTGGCGCGGTCGCCGATCGACAGGCTGTCCGCGCCCTCGCCGAAGAACTCCACGTAGGCGCCGACCACCTTTTCCTTGCGCAAAAACTCGGTCAGCGCGAGAGCAATGTCAGTGGCGGTGATGCCAGGCTGGCGCTTGCCGGTGAGCCTGACGCCCACGATGTCGGGCAGGCGCATCCACGAGGCGCGGCCCAGCATCACGTTCTCGGCTTCCAGCCCGCCCACGCCCACGGCGATCACGCCCAGCGCATCGACGTGCGGCGTGTGGCTGTCGGTGCCCACGCAGGTGTCGGGGAAGGCCACGCCATCCTGAACGTACACGACGGGCGACATCTTCTCCAGATTGATCTGGTGCATGATCCCGTTGCCCGCCGGGATCACGTCCACATTGGCAAAGGCCTTCTTCGTCCACTCGATGAAGTGGAAGCGGTCCTCGTTGCGGCGGTCCTCGATGGCGCGGTTCTTGGCAAAGGCGTCGGGATCGTAGCCACCGCACTCCACGGCCAGCGAGTGGTCCACGATGAGCTGCACCGGCACCACCGGGTTCACGGCAGCCGGGTCGCCGCCTTCTTTCGCAATCGCATCGCGCAGCCCGGCCAGGTCAACCAGTGCCGTCTGGCCCAGGATATCGTGGCACACCACGCGCACCGGAAACCAGGGGAAGTCGATCTCGCGCTTGCGTCCGATCAGCTGGCCCAGAAAGTCATTGAGCTGTGCCGGGTTGGCGCGGCGCACCAGGTTCTCGGCGTGCACGCGGGCGGTGTAGGGCAGCCGGGCCCAGGCACCGGGTTCTATGGCATCGACGGCAGCCTGTGCATCAAAGTAATCCAGGGCTGTGCCGGGCAGCGGCTTGCGGTGGGCGGTGTTCATCATTTCGCGGGATTCACTCTTTTTTTGATAGCTGCTGGCGCTTGTTACATCAAGATTTCAAGGCAATATGGTCTGAAATGGTTGATTGGTAAGCGCGAGCTGCTATGGTTTTTTAGCTGCGGGCCTCGATGGGCACGAATGTCTGGTCTTCCGGCCCGGTGTAGTTGGCGCTGGGGCGAATGATTTTGTTGTCCACCCGCTGCTCGATCACGTGTGCCGCCCAGCCACTGGTGCGCGCAATGACGAACAGCGGGGTGAACATGGCGGTGGGCACCTGCATCATGTGGTAGCTCACGGCGCTGAACCAGTCGAGGTTGGGGAACATCTTTTTGACTTCCCACATCACCGCCTCGAGCCGCTCGGCAATGTCGTACATCTTGGTGGAGCCAGCCGCGTCCGACAGTCGCTTGGCCACACCCTTGATGACTACGTTGCGCGGATCGCTCACGGTGTAGACCGGGTGACCAAAACCGATCACCACTTCCTTGGCCTCTACTCGGCGACGGATGTCGGCCTCTGCCTCGTCCGGGCTGTCGTAGCGCTTCTGGATCTCGAAAGCCACCTCGTTCGCGCCGCCGTGCTTGGGGCCACGCAGCGCACCAATAGCACCCGCGATGCTCGAATACATATCACTGCCTGTGCCCGCAATCACGCGTGCGGTGAAGGTACTGGCGTTGAACTCGTGCTCGGCATACAGGTTCAGCGAGGTGTGCATGGCACGCACCCAGTCTGCCGGCGGTTTTTCGCCATGCAGCAGGTGCAGGAAGTGGGCCCCGATGGAGTCGTCGTCCGTCTCTACGTCGATGCGGCGGCCCGAGTTGCTGAAGTGGTACCAGTACAGCAACATGCTGCCCAGACTGGCCATTAGACGGTCGGCAATGTCGCGGCTACCGGGCAGGTTGTGGTCGTCTTTTTCGGGCAGTGCACAGCCCAGGGCCGACACGCCGGTGCGCATCACGTCCATGGGATGGCTTGCCGCCGGCAGTTGTTCAAGCGCTGCTTTTACGCTACCCGGGAGGCCGCGCAGGGCCCTGAGCTTGGCCTTGTATGCCTTGAGCTCAGCGCGTGTCGGCAGCTTTCCGTGCACCAGCAGATGGGCAATCTCTTCGAATTCGCAAGTCTCCGCCATGTCCAGGATGTCATAGCCTCGGTAGTGCAGGTCGTTGCCGGTTCGCCCAACCGTACACAGCGCGGTATTGCCCGCAGTGACGCCCGACAGGGCGACCGACTTTTTCGGCTTGAACGGGGTGGTGGCCGTGGGCTCAGTGGTTGTGGTGTTCATGCGAGGTCTCCGGGTTCAGGTAGGAAGAATCAATGGCGACAGGACGGCCGGTGGAGTCCACCGCGACCATCTCGAACACACCCGTGAGGACGTGCTCTGCGGGCACATCCGGGCGATCTGCCAATCCGCGCACACAGACCGTCATCGAACTGCGACCGACACGGCTGACCCAGCCTTGCAGCGTGAGCTGGTAGCCCACAGGCACAGGCGCAAGGCATTGCACGCCAGTCACGCCGGCCATCACGACCTCACGGCGAGCGAGTCCGCGGGCCGCGAGGAAAGCCGCCTTGGCCATCAGCTGCAGACCCTGGCCCGCGAACAGCGTGCCGTGGTGGTTGGCGTATACGGGCAGAACCAGCTCGCGCAACTCAACAGTTCCAGGGGGTGTTGTCATGATTCGCAATTTACGCAAAATACATCCAGAGCAACAGGGCTAAAAGGGCGAATTGTTGCGAACGGCAGTGGCTGGTTTTGCGAAATTTGCGAATGTTTTGTGAAAAATTCGCGTGTGAAAGGCAAGTGATGGCAAAGACGTTTATGGGAGTGAAGTTGCGCAGGCTGCGATCAGAGCGCGGCATGTCGCAGATCGCACTGGCACACGCGCTGGGTATTTCGCCGAGTTACCTGAATCAGGTGGAACAAAACCAGCGTCCGCTCACGGTCAGCTTGCTGCTCAAGCTGAACCGGGCACTGGGCGTGGACATTCAGCAGTTTTCAGAAGACGAGGAGGCGCGCCTGATCGCTGCATTGCGCGAGGCGCTGGCGGATGCTCCAGAGCCGGTCAGCCTGCCCGAGCTGAAGGAAGTTGCGACCCAGATGCCGGCCCTGGGGCGTGCCATCGTGGCGCTGTACCGCCGCAATCTGGATGCGGCTGCGCAACTTGAAGCCATGGCCTTGCGCATGGGTGATGACCGCACGGACGCCACGTCGGTGGCCCCCGCCGTACGCGCCACGGCATTCGAAGCCGTGCGGGATTTCTTCTTCGCGCACCGGAACCACTTTGATGCGTTGGACCGCGCCGCAGAGGCCTTGGCAGAACAGGCAGGGCTTGAAGGCGCTGCGCTGGCACCGTGGTTGGCGCAGCGCTTGCTGGAGCAGCACCGGGTGCGCATCGTGGTGAGTGATGACGTCGCCGCAGGCAAGCGTGTGTTTGACCCGCGCGGCCGAACGCTACGCCTGTCGCGTGCGCTGGACGCCGGGCAGCAGGCCTTTCAGATGGCGACCCAGCTTGCGCTGCTAGAGGCAGACACATCGATCGAGAGTTTGACCCGGGCTGCACCATTCGCGGGAGACAGTTCCACCGTGCAGTTGGCCCGCATCGGACTGGCCAACTACTTCGCCGGGGCACTGCTGCTGCCCTATGGGTCTTTTTTACGTGCGGCGGAAACGCTGCGCCATGACATCGACCTGCTGGGCCAGCGCTTCGCGGTGGGCTTTGAAACGGTGTGCCACCGGCTGAGCACCTTGCAGCGTCCCACCGACCCTGGCGTGCCTTTTTTCTTTGTGCGGGTGGATCGGGCCGGCAACATTTCCAAGCGCCAGTCGGCCACGCACTTCCACTTCAGCCGCACAGGCGGCACGTGCCCGCTGTGGAATGTCTACGAAGCCTTTGCGCAGCCCGGGCGGGTGCTTCCACAACTGGCACGCATGCCCGATGGCCGGACTTACCTGTGGATTGCGCGCACGGTGACAAGCGGCCCATCGCGCGGATACGGAGCACCTGGCAAGATGTTCTCTATCGGTCTGGGTTGCGATGTGCGCCATGCGCCTCGCTTGGTATATGCCAAGGGGCTGGACCTTGCCGACCCCGACGCAGCGACACCGATCGGAATGGGTTGCAAGGTGTGCGAGCGCCCGGATTGCCCGCAGCGCGCGTTTCCGTATGTGGGCAGATCATTGGACGTGAATGAGAACGTCAGTGGCTTTGCGCCTTATGGGGCCCATGTGCTGTCGTAGCACCTGAATGTTGGTGCTTCTTCGCGATGAAGCTGGTTCTACCGCAAGGCTTAAAGGAAGCACAGAACCATGCGCCGCTGGAAGTGTGATGGTCGGTTTGTACTCGACAAGCGATCATTCGAAAATTGCCGTGACCGACTGCAACCGCTGCACTGCCGGCGCTGGGCCAGAAATTCTGAGCGGCTCTTGAGGGTCGTCCTGCGTCGATCAGGGTGGCGCTGGGCCTCCTACTTCAACGACTCAGAGCGTGCTCGAATTGAGCCTTATTACGTACAAAACTGTTAGTCTTGATTCTTGTTGAAGAATCAACGACTAAATACCTACTAACAGTTAGGGTCATTCAGAAATAACGATGGCTGCGCCATTGCCCGCAGCAATGAGGCAAAAGCCCTGGGGATCAAGATGGGGGCACCGTGGTTCCAGATCCGGCACATGGAAGAAACGCACGGCCTGGTGGCCTTGAGCGCGAATTTCACGCTGTATGGCGACATGAGCGATCGCATGATGAGCCTGGCAGCGGGGCTGGGTCCTACGCAGGAAATCTACAGCATTGATGAGTCGTTCATCGGGCTGCAGGGCGTGAGAGGCGACCTGACCCAACGCAGCCATGCCATACGCGACCGTATCCACCAGTGGGTGGGCATTCCCTGCGGGGTGGGTATTGGCCAGACCAAGACGTTGGCGAAACTCGCCAACTACATTGCCAAGACCGCAGAGCGCAAACCGGGCAGCTACCCTGCCGAGCTGGCCCAGGTCTGCAACCTGACGGCGTTACCAGCCCAGGACCTGGACGATGTGCTGGCCGCCACGCTGGTGGAAGAAGTCTGGGGCGTGGGCCGCAAGATTGCTGCACAGCTGCACGAGAGTGGTGTGCACACCGTGCTGGACCTTGCCCGGCTAGACCCGGCCACCGTACGCAGGCGATGGAGTGTAGTTCTGGAGCGCACTGTGCGCGAGCTGCAGGGCATGCAGTGCATTGACCTGGATGATGCACCCGTCCCCAAGAAAGAAATTGCCAGCACCCGATCCTTTGGCCAAGCGGTGACAGAGCTGGCGCCGCTGGTGGAGGCCGTGAGCGAGTTCGCTAGCCGTGCAGCAGAGAAGCTGCGCAAGCAGGGCAGCTTGGCCAGTCAACTGTTGGTGTTCTGCCATACATCCCCCTTCCGCCCAGGACCCCGATTCAACCGCAGCATCGTCGTGCCGCTGCGCCGCCCCACGGCCGACACTGGCAAGCTGGTTTGGGCAGCAGCTGCTGGCATGCGGCGCATCTATGAGCCGGGCTACAAGATGGCCAAGGCAGGGGTCATGCTGCTGGACTTGGTGCCGGGCAATGTGCTGCAGGGTGAGCTGGATCTGGAAGAGGAAGACCACCGTGACCGCACGAAGTTGATGGTGGCACTGGACACGCTCAACCAACGCTATGGCAAGGGCACCGTGCATTCAGGTGCCACGGGGGGGACGGACAAGGGCAAGGATTGGGGAATGAAGCAGGAGAGGCGCACGCCGCAGTACACGACGCGGTGGGAGGATGTGCCGGTGGCTAGAGCGTGAGCTGAATAAGCTGCCATGTTGTAGGTCTGGTTTGCAGCGATTGCCGTCATCCAGACTTGACCATCGAACGCGTACTATCGGCCATGAGCGGTCTTTCGCCAGCGGCTGCCTGAGGCTGAGAGCCACCATCCACGTGTACATCACTGAATGACCACTGTCACCGAAAGCAGTCCGTCGAACCGGCATTGACGCTTGGTAGCAGGCCACAGGCGCCACGTTACAAAGGCTGCTCATGGAAACAGCGCTCCAGACTTGTCAAGGGCTTCCTCGAACTGCGCTGCTTCGTGTCTCATCCTGTGGTCCATACGGTCAAACACACTCCGAAGCTCAAGTCGATAAGATGTATCTGTAGGACGGTCTTCGCCCCGGATCACGGCGGTCCTGAGCGAGGATGCGACGTCAAGCAGTTCACGATTTTTCTGCAGTTTGTTATGACTGCGAATGGTCACCTCCAGCAAATAGGTCTTGAACGATGCGGTGATCTTTTCACTTGGAATGATGTCTTGCAACATTGAACCCAGCACCTTGGTAGCTTCTTTGGAAATGAAGTGCCGGTCAAAGCCATCGGCGTTGCGCGTGGCCTCTGGGATCTCTGCGTCATCAATGTGTGCACACTGTTCAGCCCAATCGGTGGCGACGCTGACTAAGCGGTATAGAAGATAGTGAAATGGCGTCGGCCACTCTTGGTAGGCATCTTCGGTAGGCGGCATTGGCATCTGCTTGAGGATCTTTTCCGCGAAGTGCATGAAATAGTGCAGCCACATATGGTCTTGCAGACCCTGGTGGATGCCCTCGTGGACCATGATCTCGAAGAGCGTTATTCCAGAATTGATCGGGCAGCGGAATCGTCCCCCGTCGTAGTAGGAACCCAATGATTCGTTGAGCTTTTCGGCCAGCTTGCGGTCTTCATCAAGACGCCGGCGCACCGCTTCTCCAATGGCCTTATCAAGACCATTCTTCATCGCCGAAGCGGAGTCGGAAAAAAAGAAATGGAGCAGTCGATTGTTCTTCGGCAGGTACAAGCGACTACCACCATTCAAATTCTGATTGTTCTTCAGCTCCACATAAAGACGGCTCCCCGGCGCTTCGAGCAAAGCATCCAAGTAGTGTTCAACGAAGTCAGAGCGTATCGCCTCATCAGCTTCAAGGAGCTTGAGGCAAAAGTGTGGATGAGCCACGGCCAGATAGGTGGTGAGCTCAGGAGAAGTGAGCAGATTCAAGAGAACTTCGCGGGCCTGTGTGCTGGTTTCGTCACGCGCCAAGATCCAGGATTTCGAAGATTGCAATGCGTTACTCCAGCGCTGCCGCCAAGCCGGCCGTGCTCGGGGTGCTTCCCCGCGCAGGAGTGCAGCCATGTCCATGTGGGGTGGGTCGAGACGGTCGACCCAGCCAGCAATCAGCGGCTGATATCTGGTCAGGAGAATCAGCTTCGGCAACTGCGGTTCGATCAGCAGCACCAGTTCGTCATAGCGTTTAGTGAGATGCAGGTTCTCAATCAATTCGCGAAAGACGCGGATTCTTCCCCGGATCAGCATGGGGAATCTCGTCCGCCAGAAGAAGTAGAAGACTACGGCGAGAAGGAGCAGGTAGACCGCGCTCGAACTATCGAGCCCCCATTTCCATGGCCCGAGGCTGTAGTAGAGCCCGAGCCTTTCCAGGGCGGGGGAAAATACCAGGTAGTGGATTAGGAGAAAGACGATGCCACCGATCACCCAATCCCACCAGGCCATGCAGAAGCGAAGCCGAAGCCTGCTAGCAGGGGAGATCAGTGCCCAGACCGCTGCGACAACGCCCAATATGGTCAGCAAGCTGGTGGTGTCAATTTGGGCAGAAGCTGTCATGGCGCGGTCTTTTTTTGTCTTTTCAATTATTGGAAGAGATTACATGCACTTAGGGGTTTGATTGGCTGCAATGGGGTCAGAGGCTGACGCTCAAGGTTGATGAAGAGGTGTCAGGGCGCAGTGTTTACCCCATATCGACAGGTATCGTCTTGCGCGGAAGGAGTCGTTGCGCGGGTGGAGAATACGTTCCTGTGATTGTGGTCTGGCTCAGCGTCTAACCTTTGTTCTCTCCTAAAACGAGACACTGCGCTCACAATCCAAAGCATTCGATCTCGCAACGACCTTGACCACTCAGCAATGGCGAAAATCCGATACCTCGAAATTGAGAACTTCCGAAGCATCAAGAGGCTTTGTTGGGCGCCTAGCTCTGGGGTGAATTGCTTTATTGGACCTGGAGATAGCGGAAAGACAACGATCCTGGAAGCGATTGACGCGTGTCTGTCCCTTCGAAGAACAATTGACTTCACTGACTCCGATTTCCACAACCTTGTTGTCGAGAACCCAATCGTCATCCGCGTAACTCTTGGGGCACTTCCGGAGCATCTGAAGGACCTTGATATGCTGGGTGAGGTGCTCCGAGGATTTGATTCGAAAGCGCAATCGGTGGAGGACGAGCCAGCCGAAGGTCTGGAGGTTGTGCTGACGTGCGAACTTCGCGTCGAGTCAGACTTGGACCCCAAGCGCAGCCTGTTTTCAGAGCGCACGCGCGGGGACACGAGACAACGTCAACTTGCTTGGAAGGACCGTGCTTTGCTCGCGCCCAGCCGAATTGGCGAGCACGCGACGTCTCATCTCTCTTGGTCTCGAAACTCAGTACTTGGGAAGCTCTGCGAAACAAAACTCTCTGTTGGCACAGACTTAGTCACTGCGGCGCGTGGCGCCCGGCTCGCGTTTGGTGACCGTGCTGGAGCACAACTCGGAGACGTACTGGCGTTGGTCACGATGAATGCCAACGCGGTTGGGATTGACGTAGGTGAGTCTGCACAAGCCCTGATTGATTCGGGCGCACTCTCCTTCTCAGACGGAGCCATTTCACTTCACACGGAGGATGGAGTGCCTCTGCGGAGTCTCGGGACGGGTTCTACCCGCTTGCTGCTCGCGAGCTTGCACCGTTCAGTCGCCTCGGCTTCTAGCACCCTCCTGATTGATGAGGTCGAGCACGGGCTTGAGCCTCACCGGATAATCAAATTACTGCACTCCGTGGGCTCAAAGGAGACTCTGGAGCCAGATGTGGAGCCGCAACTGCAGGTCTTCATGACAACACACTCCGCTGTGGCGGTAAGGGAGCTCAGTGGCGACCAGTTGCATGTGGTGAGGCGCGACAGGAAAGGGCAACACGCGATTCGCACCATTGGTAGCGTAGACCCGATACAAGGAACTGCCCGCACTTATCCAGAGGCCTTCCTCGCTAGGACGGTGGTGGTTTGCGAAGGAGCAAGTGAAATTGGGCTACTAAGGGGAGTCGACCGGTACTACGTCTCAAAAGGGAAACCTTCTGCCTATTCCTGTGCGACTGCCTTCGTGGACGCGACTGGCCGGAATCCTACATACATCCTCGAACGGGGCCGCATCTTCGCAAACTGGGGCTACGAGACAAAGGTGTTTCTTGATAACGATGTCCCGATCCCTCCAGAAGAGCTGAAGAAAACTACCGATGTCGGCGCACAAGTGTTCCACTGGCCAGAAGAAGACGCCTTGGAACAAGCGCTGTTTCGCTATTTGCCAGACCATGGCGTGGATGCCTTAGTGAAACTTGCAATCAGGCTCAACTCCGAGGAGCTGGTTGACGGGGCAATCGACGAAGTCTCGAAGGGGGCGTTCGATCTCGCACACTTCATGTCCATCGTGGATGGGGATTCGGCATGGGAAGATGACGAACGTCTCCTGCTCGGCCGGGCTGCAAAGCTTTCGTCTGCCGACACGAAGAAAGGACCTGGTCGCAAGGGCTGGTTCAAGTCCATTGCCAAGATGGAAGCGGTCGGGGCCCAAGTAGTCGGACCTTACCTATCCTCCTCTGACGAGGTGCTCAATGGCATCATGAAGAAACTCTTCAGGCATGCGCATGTCAGAGCCTGAAGTTGACCTGTTTGCGCAGCGCCTCGGTAGTCTGAAGGCTCCTGCGGGCTGTGGGAAAACGCAGCTAATCACTTCTACGCTCAAACAGTGGTCGAGCGTAAAGCCTGCACTGGTCCTGACGCACACCAACGCAGGTCGTGCTGCGCTTGAACAGCGCATCCGAAATGCCGGTATCCCATCTGAACGTGCCCGGGTTGCCACGCTGGACAGTTGGGCGATTCGGTTGGTTCAGAGCTTTCCCGCTAGGTCCGGCCTTTCGGACAGCGTACTCAGCGTGCGGGGTAGTGGTGCCAACTATGCAGCCATTCGACGTGCTGCGGTGAAGATGCTGACGGCGGGGCACCTCGATGACATCATCGACGCTACCTATTCCAGAGTGGTCGTCGACGAGTACCAAGACTGTAGCCTACCGCAGCATGCCATGGTGGAGGCCCTTGCGGAGCGCCTCCCGACTGCGGTGCTCGGCGATCCGCTGCAAGGTATTTTTTCCTTCTCTGGACCTGTAGTCAGTTGGAGAGACAACGTTCAGCCGTCATTTCCAGCACTTCCCACGCTGTCCAAGCCGTGGCGCTGGATCAGGGCTGAATGCCCGGACCTCGGGTACTGGCTTCTCAACGTAGTACGACCAGCCTTGCTAAGGAGAGAGTCTGTTGACTTGAGCAATGCGCCACGGGAGGTAACTTGGGTGCCTCTGGAGGGAACGGACACAGAGAAGTCTGAAGCGCGCCTTGCTGCTGCTCGGAAAAAGTATGCGACCGGCAGCACTCTAATAATCGGAGACGGCCCCGACAAGAAGGGGCAGTGGAAAGCTGCCGCAAGGTGCAGAGCACAGATGGTGGAAGCGCTCGACATGAAGGATTTCATGGCTTTTTGCTCCTCTTTTCGCGCTGGCAGCGACGGCTGCTTAGACGAAGCAGTAGATTACTTCAGCAACCTGATGTCAGGACTATCTCCCCAGTCCCTGGTTACGCGCACGAGGAGTCACTTAAGTGGGAGAACCCGAACCGCCGCTACACCACTTGAGGAAATAGCTCTTGAGTATCTACGTAATCCGAGTCCAGCTGCAGCAGGCTCGATGCTTGAAGCTATGGCGAAAGCCGAAGACACTTATGTTTTTCGACCAGACATTGTGCGACTCTGTGCAAAAGCATTGAAGAGCGTTACTGACGATGTTTCTCTGACTGCCGCGGGAGTTAAGGAGCGTGAGAGATATCGACACGCGCCGCGCACCATGCCACGGCGCGCCGTTGGGAGTACCCTCCTGTTAAAGGGGCTTGAGGCAGAGAATGCAGTAATTCTTGAGCCGGAGAAGATGGATGCACGTAACCTCTACGTCGCTCTAACGCGCGGTAGTAAACGCTTAATAATTTGCTCCACAACGTCAGTCCTCGAGCCTCATCTCGTCTGACGTGGACTTAAGGCACCCAAAAAGAATGCCGCGCGATTGCTCAGGAAGCACGCAAGCAGCTGAAGCAGTGACGCTTCCAATCGTTCTGGAGGGAACGCGTCTGCTTGGCAAGTTGAAGCCTCCTTGAAAACCTGAGCCAATCGGAAGTAGAGAATTCCATGAAACGGAGTCTCTACGTGAGCTAGGATGCCTACCTCGCACGATCACGCCCTCCATTGGCGTCCCGACGCTTCCTACCCTGAGCTGTCCTTTGGTCGATGAAGCCGCCGACTGCAGAGCGTTTCCGAATGCCGTTCGCCAACGGCAAGGCAGTTCAACAGAGTTTTGTCACGACTAAGGCTGAAATACTCTCCCTATGATTTCGATCGAGCAGATGATTGGAGAGCCAGCGATAGGCCTGTCAGGCATTGCAGAATGCTCGGTGGCAGGACTCAGGCAACACCAACTCTGCGTAGTGGCGGGTTGAGCATGCACACAACGTTCGCGGTGGGCTCGGCTTGGGGCTGATCAAGGAGCGTCTGAAGAAGCTGCGGTTGCACCCTCATCTCTCTAGCAACAGCAGCCTGAGGGACACCGAAATGCTCCCTCATGACCTTCAATCCCTCTGCAAGCACCTCCGGCTCTTCGTTCGGAATCAGATGGTCTTCCGACTCCTTCAGTGCCTCACCATGCCGGTTGAGTCCCACATACCCTGCCCGAGCTTGGTCTTCTGAAAAGAGTCCAAGCTGACGCCCTCTAAAAAGAATGGCGGCCTTTGAGACGCCCCACCGGAGCTTGAGCTCAGAAAGGCCCTGCCAATTGAGACGACTGCCTCGCATAGCTATTCGACTTTCGGTCGCGAAGGTGGTCCTCGGCAACAATAGGGCGCTCGCAAAGCGATTGGCTTGTGTTTCCGTTAGACGGTCTCCTGTCAGGACACCAATGTGAAGCGAGAAGTGCCCAAGCTCATGGGCAATGCCAAAACGCTCACGGCACGCCGAGCGTCCATCGCCATTCAATGCAATCAATGGCCGCTTCGTGGCAAAGGACACCGCATCAATTTCCTGCGCAAGACCACGCACCCGAACAACGACGGCGCCAGCGTTCTCAGCAATCCGCGTGACGCTACTCAATGGCCCAAGACCCAAGCTAAACATCGACCGAAAACGCTCGGCCGCGCACTCAATGCTCTCGGAAGACTCCGGGTCGGCTTCACCTACCTTGTACTGCGGCAATTCAACATGTTCATCCAAAACACCGACCAACCGCTTCAGCATCTCTCCGCGCGCTCGAGCCACTTGGCGCAACGCGACCTTGGTCGTCAGCTGACGCCTAAAGTGGCACTGCTCATCGACGATGGGATTCGGGTCGATTCGGTAGAAGAACTCGGGCAGTACATCCAACGTTTCCGCTAACAATGTTTCCAGTTGGGCAGATGCGACTTCCGAGCCTGTCTCGATGCGGCTCAGGAACTGCTTAGAAACACCGACCCGCTCTCCCAGATCTGTGAGAGACAGATCGTGAAAAAGGCGGATGAGTCGGAGATTGGTCCCAATAAACTCGCTCATTGCACAGCTTCAGTGGCGCCATCGCCTTCACCGCTGTCGCGACGCTTCGGCCCCACCTGAGGCTTAGCCACGGGTACAGACGGAGCCAACGGCTGCACCCCTTCAACACGCAACATACGGACGGTGTCCGAGACCCAGCGACAAGCCACCTCATTGGTAGCAGTAAAGCCCAAGAACACCACGCGAGGCTCAGCAGCGCCGTTGTAACCCCGGTCAATGACGAAACAAAAACGGACAGGCTCGCCAGGAACGGCAAACTCCATGAAGTCAAGCTGATACCGGTTAGAGGTCAGCACGGCATCCTTGGAGGGATTGGAAGGGTCGTCATTGCTAAACCGGCAAGGAACGTCACCGATCGTGAAAACAAGGTCATTGCCCCCATTGCAAAGACCAAGCCAGGGATACTTACCAGAAGCGGCCTCGGACATGAGACGACTGCGCTGGCGACCAAAAGTGGTGCACCCCCGTGTGTAGCCACTGTCCGTCGGACGACTCAAATCATCTTCGGTAGCGTAGAGTTCCTCCAGCAACCAGTTCGACACTGCTTGAAGGCGATCAACGGTGAGCTGAGGCTTAAACGAGGATGGTGGCTGGGGCTTCATTTGTGCACTTCTCAAAATTCGTCAACGCGAGTTTGGTGCTATTTTCTAATTTCGTCAACCGCCATTTAAGTGCCTCCACGTGGCGGCCCGATGACCGCTGACAGATGATCCTTATTGATGCCGCTGTCCACAACTAACCACCATGACTGCGTCATTTTTCGGAAGCCGCCTCGCGTCCGATACTTGATCGATTCAGTCGTTCATCAACAGACCTGTGAACGGCGGCTCCCAGCCTCAAGCCGTCACGCCGTAGGTCTGTTCTGCAGTGGTTGCTGACATCCGAATTTTCCTGTCGAATGAGTACTATCGGCCAGGAGCTGACTTTCGAAGTGCCGGGACGGCCTTCCGCTTAAGGCTGATCTGAGACATTCGAAATCCAGCAACACACTCTGAGCATTCGCTCATCAAAGGCGCCTGGCCACCTGACATGTTTCAATCGTGCATGTAGCCACTCACAGGCATATCGGTCTCGGTCAGGTGATGCTCCATCCAGCCCTGGAAGTAAGCCACCAGGGCTGTTCTGTCCAGCGATTCGGTTGATGCGGATGCCATCCACCGGTCCAGTTCAGCCTCTGCGGCACGGTGCACCCGTCGATGCTCTGCCAATGTGGGGCAGTCGTTGGCAGCCAGCAGTCCTTCCTCCAACTCGTCATGACGCCTCGCGTAGTCTGAAAACTCCTTGAGTAGCCTGTGAATGGGCTCGTCAGTTGAAGGGCCTCGGGCCACAAGCTCGACCAGCTCCTTGGACAGCTCTATCAAGATGATGTGTTGCTCATCAAGGCGTGGGTTACGCACACTGAGGCTGTGACTCCATTTGGGAATGTTGGGCATGGCTAGCCTTCTATTTTTTTTTGCAGCATCACAGCGCAACACAGCATTGCGTCAGGGATAGCGGTGCATCCAGTACCGTTATCCCCATGTTTATCCACGATTTTTGTGGACAACTCTTGGCAGCAAAAGCGCCAACTCAGGCGGCCAGCCACTGCTGGATTTCGACCTTGGTCGGTATGCGGCCGCTGGCCACCACCTTGTCGTTGATGACCAGTGCTGGCGTGGACAGGATGTCGTAGGCCAGGATGGCCTGCATGTCTGTGACCTTCTCGAAGTCTGCCTCCACGCCAGAGGTGGTCGCGGCGTCGCGCGCCACGGCTTCCAGCTTTTTACAGTTGGCGCAGCCCGAACCCAGAATTTTGATTTTCAGCATTTGTTTTCCTTGCTTAAACAGAAATCATCAAGAACCCGCGGCGGCAGTCTGGCGACGGTGGAGAGCCAGCAACAACGCAGCGAGCACGGCAACAAATGCCAACATACTCACTACGAGGCGCATGGCTGACATACCGTCTACCCAGGAACCGTACAGCAACCCCGCCATCACGCTGAACAGCGCCACCAGACTCACATAGGCAAAGGTCTTTTTGCGGCCAATCACGGCAATGACCATCAGGATACTTTGCAGGCTCAACTCCGGGTCTGCCATCAGGTAGGCTAACAGCGGACCAGGGTGCATGCCCAAGTCCAGGAACATCTTGGCCACCGGCACCTCGACGAGCGTCGGGAAGTACATGAACACGCCAAAGACCACTGCGACCATATTGGCCGTGGTGCTGTTGCTCCCGGCCAGGGTCTCAATCCATTCGGGGCGGATGAGCTGGCGAATGACGCCCACAATGAACACGCCCACGACCAGCAGACCAAAAATCTGCTTCACAAAACGCCAGGCCTCCCACAGCCAGGCTTGGCGGTCATCTGCCTCCAATACGCTGGCGTAGTGCCAGACGGCCCAAAGGCAGGCAGCCACCCCAAAGAAACGGCCGGTGATGGCCAGTTCCAAGCCTCCTGCCTGCGGGGTGAAACGCAGGGCTGCCACCAGCAAGGTGGCGGCAGTCAGACCTAGCGTTACCCAGGTCCAGCGGTTGGGGCCTTCAATGATGTCTTCCAAGCCCTTCCATGCGGTCATTGCGATGGTGAGCAACAACAGGATGAGCATGGAGCCTTGGAAAGTGACCCCTTCTTCACCCTTGGCTGCATCAAACGGCACCCAGCTGAACAAGGTGGCCTGCCAAGACTCTGCCCAGCCCAAAGGCAAGTTCACAAACCAAAAACCGGCCATCGAACTCATCCTGTTTCATTTGAAGGAGTCGTCCTGATTACCGCACAAGCGATCGCTACCCCTGGTGCTGCACGTGCCCTGCCTCATACCGCATGGACCTTGCTGCTGCTCGCATGGCTGGTCAGCCTGGCATCTACCCTCGGCAGTCTGTTCTTCAGCGAGGTGATGCATCTGCAGCCCTGCGTGCTGTGCTGGTACCAGCGGATCGGGATGTTTCCGCTGGTTGCCGTCTTGGGTGTCGGGGTGTACCGCCAGGACGCCGGAGCCGTGCTTTCAGGCTTGCTTCTTGCCGCGGCCGGCTGGTTGGCGGCCGGCTATCACTTCCTGCTGCACACGGGCTGGATTCCGGAAAACCTGCAGCCTTGCAGCAAGGGCATGTCTTGTGCGGACGTGGATCTGCGCCTGATCGGCTTCCTCACCATCCCGCTGATGTCATTGCTCGCCTTCACCTTGATCATTGGCCTGCTGGTCGCGGCGCATCGCCAGGGAGTGCGCGCATGAACCGGCACAGCATCATGACCGCCAGCGCAGTCGCACTTGTGTTGGCTTTCGTGGCGGCGATGTTTGGCTACTCTTGGCTGGAGGAGCGGCGGCTGGTCGAACTGGCGGCCCAGCCGGATTCAATATTCGTTCGCCCCCATTCACCCACCTACGGCCCAGCCGCCGCAAAGGTGCGCATCGTCGAGTTCCTCGATCCCGCATGTGAAACCTGCCGGGGTCTCCTCGTTTTCAGTGCAATAAGTGACGGTACGAAAAGCTAGCACTGGCGCGGAGGTGGTGTTGGTAGATCGTTGATTTCATTGACTTTCCTGTTCACTTTCAAATCTGCGATTCGTGGCGTCAAACCGTGGTCGGTTTCATCCATTGGTGCCAGTTATCGATGCATTTGGCCGCGAAGGCAGGATTTGGTCAGCATAGCGGTCAACCGGGAAGCGAAACACACCCCGCAAGTTGATGCTCTCCAGCCTGGTGGGCGCAATCTTCCCGATCAGTTCCGGTGGAATGACCTGGCGGCGGTTCGACCAGCGATCCAGGACCGCCTGCATCTGTGAGGTATTCCACGCCATCACGATGTTGGCCATCAGGCTCAACGCATCGGCCACAGCCTGCATTTCATCGACACGTTTGGCCTGCGCCGGGCTGATCCGGCCGGTATAAATGGCGCGCTTGAGGGCGTTAACAGCCTCGCCCCGATTGAGCACCCGGCGCAACTCGTTCCTGAAAGCGTCCTTGACAAAGTAGTCAGCCAAAAACGCCGTACGCAGCAACCGCCCCAATTGCACGCCAGCCTCATAGATTGGATCGCCCTGGGCGGCAGAACCGAACCGCGCAAGAGCTGCCACCGCACTGGCATGTCCGCTCATGACCGAGGCTGCCAGGTGCACCAGACTATCCCAATGCTTTTCGATCAAAGCGACGTCGACATTGGCTTCGCACACCGCAGCGATTTCTGCGGGCACTTTGGTGCCGCGTGGCACAAAGAGGTGGCGCTGTTTGAGTTCCTTCAACCGCGGGCAAAGATCAAAACCAAGCAAACGGGCATGTGACATGGCAAAGTCGGTGTAGCCATGGGTATCCACAGCAAGCTGGCTGGTCTCCAGCTTTTCTTGGCGGATGACACCTTCAATGGCCACGCCCGCCTGGCGCTCATTGAGCACAAAGGGCTGCGCATGGAAGATGCCCCACCGGTCTTTTACATGGGAGTAGATTCCAATGGAAGGTGTGTTGCGCCGAGGATCAAGCCGGGCTTGCCACACCCGTTTGGTGGTCTCCATGCTCATCATGTCAGAAGATGCCAAATCGGACCGCCCCCAGGTGGCGGCAATCGGGTGTCGCTGCATGAATTCCAGCACAGCCTGGCAGGCCTGGCTCAGACGCCGTTCGTCCCGCGCCCAGCGCATGGCCTGGCGAATGCTGGTGGCAGACAATTGCGGAATCATGCGCGCGCATTCGACCGCAGTCAGACTGGTGCCGTGGGCCATGATGCCGGCATAGACCATCAGCAGCTCGTCGGTAGAGCGCGGCTCACGTCCGAGCATGATCCAGCTAAAGCGCACCTGGGCGTCAACGGCCAGAATCACTTCCGGCAATTGAACCTCACCGATGCGGTGATCCAAAGCCGCGCGCAGCTTGGTCACTTCTGGGTCTTCGTCCTCTGCGGGCAATGGCGACAAATGGAGTTCATCATCCACGCGCAGTACGCCACTGCGGGCTGCAGCGGCCACCGCATCGACACCGGCAGTTACTCTGGCCAGCAAAGGCTTCAAGAAAGTGGCAGCCTTGCTGGGTAACGATAGACGGGCATAGTGTTTCTTGGACTCTGCCTGCCAACGCTCGTCCGTGAAGAACAAGCGCGCACGACCCCGAAAGCTCAGGCTGTGCTCAATCCAGACCGAGCCATTGCGCACCGCGCGGCGCAGGGCAAACAGGGTGGCCACCTCCAACGCCTGAAACGCCCGTTCCCGGTCTGGGCTGGAGATCGAAACCTGCCAGATCATTCCCAGACTTGGTGCCACCACTTCAACTGGCAGCTTTCTGGATCCTTTGAGATATAAAGCTTGCAGCTTGGCAAGGTACTCGATGGCAGGATGCTCGCCGGTGGCCTGCCAGGGCAGCTTTGCAATGGCGACGAGCAACGACCGCACGGGGCGAATTCCATCAATCAATCCCTCGCGGACCAGGGAGGCCCTGCTCGGTGGTTTGCGTTTCTGGGTTTCGGTGATCAAGGCTTCAAGACGGGCACGCAACTCAGCATCTGGCACCGCACCTTGCGCGCTCAAGGCAACAAGTTCGCCGAGCAGCGTTTTGTACATTGCGGCCCAATTGACGGTAGCGGGGACATCGGCGGCAGCCTGACGCCACAGATCGGCGATCCGGCGCTGCACCATAAGGATCAACTGGTCTGTGGTGGTGAACAGGCAATACCGAAGAAAGCATGCGACCTCCACGGTGCGCGCTGGCTCTTTGATCTTGGCTCCGGCTGAGGGCGGCCTGGAGACAAGTCGGCGCGCGTAGCGGCGCAAGATGAGATCGGGGATGTCTGCCAGGTGCTTATGAACGTCCAGCGTGTAAAGCAGGTCGATGCGCTCCAGTACCTCGCTGATTTGGCGGGTTGAGTGTTTCGCCGGTGCAGCCCATAGCCAACTCTGCTGGGTTTGTCCATCTGGGCGCAGCTCTGAAACTGAGGCTCGCCAGCGATCAAGTGTTGCTGGATCAACGCTGGCGGCGATGGCGGTGCCTGTTTCAACTTCAAGCTGGGCAAGTGCCGCCGCAATCAGTGTCCGAATTGCCCGCTCGTGCACGATCACCAGCTTGTTCTTGTACAGCCATTGACGCGCCCGCACGAGTAGCTGATCGCGGTCGGCGCAGCGCGCCACTTCGTCGCGCAGTTCACGTACCAGTGAGCGGCGCTGGTGCTCGCTCATCCACTGGAATCCAAGGACCGTGCAGGCTACTTGTTGGTGATCGAATAGCGTGCGCCCGCGTTCATACATGGCTCTCAGCGAGGCGACTTCTGGTGCTGCAATGCCAAGCTCGTTGCCAAGGTGGCGCCACAAGGCTACTGGAATTACCCGAAAGGCACCGAGCAAACGCCCACTCATGCGCAGGAAACCAATATGGAGCGCCAGACCAAGCTTGTGGGAATCACCTCGGCGTGCATTGATTGCGTCGCGCTCGGCACCATCGAAGGTGAAAAATGCCTTCATCTCGAAGTCGCTGATATCGCGGGGGAGCCCACGCATCCCCAAAAACGTTGTGTGCCAACCCTGCATCGTGAACCTCAAAAGTGGGAGGCCACCATACCCGTTTACAAAGCGAACAGGAAAGTCAATGAAATCAACGGTCTACCCAGACCACCCCCGCGCCAGTGCTAGCTTTGCGTACCGTCACTTATTGCACTGAAAACGAGGAGACCCCCATATGGACAAGGCAGGCCTGCACATCGGTGCCATCGCCTTCATTCACCGATTCGGCTCCAGCCTCAATGAACACGTCCACTTCCACGTTTGTGTGGTGGACGGGGTGTTTGAGGAAGTGGCAGGCGAGGGCAGCGCTGATGCCGCAATGCAAGTCTCTGCGTCAGGTGTCGTATTCCACCCTGCCACCGGCATCGATGCGACACCCGTGGCACAAGTGCAGACCACACTGCAAAAACGTATCCTGCGCGCCTTTGTGGGCCGCGGGCAGCTGGAGAACTTCGAGGCAAAAGAGATGCTGGGGTACAAACACAGCGGTTTCTCGGTGGATGCCGGGGTGTGCATTGAATCCCACGACCGTCCAGGCCTTGAGCGGCTCTTGCGCTATTGCGCCCGCCCACCCTTTGCGATGGACAGGCTGCGCAAAGAGGGAAGCAAACTGGTGTACCGCTGCGGCAAGCAGCGCAGCGAACCCACCAGCGACAAGCGCGGTGCCAAGGTTGATGAGCTGCACCTCACACCGCTGGAGCTGATCGACCGCATTGCCGCGCTGGTTCCCCCGCCACGCACCCACCGGCACCGCTATTTTGGCGTGTTGGCACCCAACTCGCCGCTCAGGGCTGCGGTGACGGCGCTGGCGACACCGGCGCAAGCCGCTCCCGTGCTGGGCGCGTCGATCAGCACGGGGGAGTGCGCGCCTGGTGTGGTACCGATGAGCAGCGCGCTGCCATCCCAGAGCGAGCCGGTGCTGCCCAAGCGTGCAGCGCACTACCTGTGGGCGGTGCTGATCGCCCGCATCTACGAGGTGTTCCCCCTCTTGTGTCCGCTGTGTGGCGGGCATATGCGCATCATCGCGTTCATTACGCACAGCGCTGACATCCGGCACATCCTGGACCACATCGGGGCAGATTCAGAGCCACCCCGCATCTCCCCGGCGCGCGGGCCACCGCTGTGGGATGACTGTAGTGATGCGCAGATGGATGACGGGGCGCAAACCGAGCCAGCAGACTGGGACCTAGCGGCGCAACCGGCACCGGACTTTGAGGTCGATCAGCGCATCAGTTGGTGAATGAACAAAGCGGCGATTTTGACTTGCCGCGAACTGGCTCTGCGCCCGGTACACGCCGAGCGCCGCAAATCACTCTCCTGAACGCCAAACCCTGGTGGTGAACCTGACACCTGGGCGGGAAAATCGAGTGTCTCAGCCGGCTTGATGGCGCTTCCGCGGTGCGATACTTGGCCTCATGCGGTTAAAACGCCTATCCGTTGCCCAATAGGTAGCTAACTTATTAATTTAACAAAAGTGACGTGTGTCGTTCTGCAGGGCATGCTGTTCCCCAACCCTGGAAAACCTATCCTCTTTAACACGTCAAAGTCGATTGATAGGCTTGCTGCAACAGCTATCTGCCCGGTTGAAGTCGAAGATCGATGTATCTGTAGGGTTTGGAAATAAATGCGGGCGCCCACCGCACTCACGGCTCAGTTACCATTCTTTGTGCATCGCGGCCGCGCGGCTAGTTGGTAGCTGTTCTAAGCCTAGTCAGTGCCGCCCTTCGCCCCAAGCCCCATAGTCAGATTTGAGAAATGACAGTAGGCGATGCCGCAACGCGCTTCATCGACCTATGTAAAACGACTCCTTTATCGAAATAGTGCACTCATCGCTCTCCACGGCGATCCCTTCATCGCGAATTGCACCGCCCAAGACGATCTGCACTGAAATCAATACTTTCTGATGCCTCTTGATTAGAGATGCCAGCCATAATCATCTCATCGCCAACGCATACGGCGTTCGGCAGCCAACACACTCTCACTCACTACTGGAAGCTCAGACATGAAAACCATAGGCATTGAAAACTCGAAGTCCAGCGTACAGGCCCACTTAACGCTTGGAACCAAAACTATGGGGCTAGGTATCTATGGCGCGTACTTGGCTCTCGCTATTATTTACTTCTGGTTCGGCGGCATGAAATTTACCCACTACGAGGCCGAGGGCCTGGTTCCACTGGTGAGCAACAGCCCGCTTTTGGGATGGGTGTATAGCATTTTTTCGGTCGACATGTTCTCCAGCCTGCTCGGCATACTAGAGATTTCGATCGGCACTCTGATCGCAGGCCGCATGCTGTCACCCAAACTATCCGTGGTAGGAGGCGCTCTGTCTGCAGGCCTGTTCTTCACAACCCTTAGCTTTATGTTTTCCACTCCGGGCGTCATTGAGCCTAGTTTAGGGTTTCCGGCGATTTCCGTTGCGCCAGGTCAGTTTCTGCTTAAAGACTTAGGGTTGCTTGCTGTTTCGATATTTGTGGCAGGCCATTCGCTGGTTGAACTGGAAAAACGTAAAATTAATGCATAATTTTTTCAATGGCTTAAGGCAGTAATGCCTTAGGCCTTTTTGCCGTCATTTTCCCCCGCCAGATCTTTCAACCAGTCACGAGGGCTCAACCCCGTCTTGCGTCTAAATGCGCGAGACAGCGCCGAAGGACTTTCGTAGCCGACTTGAGCTGCAATCAGCGTAATCGAGCGCCCTTCTCGCATCAGCTTCTGAGCCAGGCTAACTCGCCAACTCAACAAATAATCAGCAGGCGTCTGTCCGATGACACTCTTGAAATGCACGGCATACGCAGCGCGTGACATATTTGACTCACTGGCCAGCTCTGCTATTGACCAGGCATGTTCCGGGGAGTTGTGCATCTGTAAAAGCGATCGGGCAAGCCGCATGTCGGCCAGTCCAGCCATCATTCCGGTGCGCAACTGGTGATGATCGAGCAGGTAACGGAGCAACAGAATGATTAGGAGCTCAAATAAGCGCTCAAGCGCGGCTTCCCTTCCACAATGCACATTTGCCGCCTCGGCGAACATCCACTCCAACGTGTCTGCCAGCATGGGCAGATCATCGAGTGCGAGCACCAAACAGTCCGGTAATGAAGCCGACAAAGGATTATCAATTCCGCCCTCAAACTCCATGGAAGCACACAACAACTTTGCGCCATCGGACTCACCCGCAAACAATTGATGCTTGGCGGGGCGTGGCATAAAAATCAAGCTAGGGCGAGTGAGCTGCAAATCCTTGCGATCGGGACCAAGCAACGTCACGCTGCCGGCCTGAAGCAGATGGATATAACCTCGCCGCTCGGCGCCATCGTAAGATGCAGAGCCGCATAGGTCGCCGTCATAGAACAGATTGGCCCGCACGCCGAACCGCGAGAGCAAATTAGACAAACGATCCATTGGCCGATCCTTGACGAGTCAGAACGCACAGACCATACCATCTGCGTTGTCGTTCAGTGCCTGTAGCGAACATGCCGGCGTAAATCAGCCAACGGATAAAGTGATCACTGAGCAGCTCAGCCTCCCTTTCCAGTTCGGCTGGGCTTTGTTGCACAAAGCCAGTCCGCTGAGCTGGTAGCCTCGAGACATGAGTGAACCGAAGGGGTCCAAGGCCCGCTACAAGACCACCAACTGGGCAGAGTACAACGCCGCGCTCAAAGCCCGAGGGTCGCTGACAATCTGGCTGGACAAAGGCATGCAGTGGTACGCCCCATCCAGCGGCAAACGCGGGCGCCAGCACATCTTCTCCAACGCAGCCATCCAGTTCTGTCTGGGCATCAAGTGCCTGTTCGGTCTGGCCCTGCGTCAAAGCCTGGGCATGGTTGAAAGCCTGCTGCGTCTGGCAGGCCTGGACTGGCGGGTGCCCGACTACAGCACCGTGTGCCGACGCCAGAAGACTTTGCAGGTACAACTGCCCTACCGAGCCAGTACCACCGCACTGGAACTGCTGGTGGACAGCACCGGCATTCAGTTCCTTGGCGAAGGCGAATGGAAACGCAAGAAGCACGGTGCCGAGTACCGGCGCCAGTGGCGCAAGGTGCACCTGGGTATTGATGCCCACACGTTGGAGATCCGGGCCATCGAGGTGACCGACAACAGCGTGGGCGATGCGCCCATGCTGCTCGAGTTGCTGGAGCAGATACCACCCGATGAGCCGATTGCCAGCGTCAGTGGGGACGGTGCCTACGACACCAAGGCGTGCCATGCGGCGATTGCCCAGCGAAATGCGCAGGCGGTGATCCCCCCGCGCAAGAACGCCCAGACGTGGAAGGCGACCCTGGTGGGAGCGCATGCGCGCAACGAAGCGCTGCGAGCCTGTGACAGATTGGGGCGCAGCATCTGGAAAAAGTGGAGCGGCTATCACCGCAGAAGTCTGGTGGAGACCAAGATGCACTGCTTCAAACGCCTGGGCCAACGGGTGATGGCGCGCACGTTTGAGCGGCAGGTGGTGGAGTTGCATGTGCGTGTGGCTCTGCTCAACCGTTTCACGCAACTCGGGCGCCCGAGCACGGTGCCCGTGGGTGCCATGGCATAGCTGCGTCTGGGGCTGGGGTAATCTCGTCTGCCTTCCGACTTGTGCAACAAAGCCCCACAGCAGGCACAGGCACCGTTGCCGGGCGCCCAAGTTGTGTGAAGCGGTTGAGCAAAGCCACCCGCACATGCAGTTCTGTGACCTGGCGCTCAAACGTTCGCGCCATCACCCGCTCGCCCAAGCGCTTGAAGCAATGCATCTTGGTTTCCACCAGGCTTCTTCGGTGATAACCGCTCCACTTCTTCCAGATACGGCGCCCCAGCCTTTGGCAAGCTCGCAGGGCTTCGTTGCGCCCGCCCGCTCCCTCCAGCGTTTGTCTCCAAGGCCTTGCATTCTTGCGCGGGGGAATCACCGCCTGCGCACCTCTTTGCGCTATCGCCGCGTGGCACCCCTTTGTGTCGTAGGCTCCATCCCCACCGACACTTGCCACCGGCTCATCGAGCGGTATCTGGGCCAACAGTTCGGGCAGCATGGGAGCATCGCCCACGCTGTTGTCTGTGACTTCAATGGCCCGAATCTCCAGCGTGTGGGCATCAATGCCCAGGTGCACCTTGCGCCATTGCCGCCGATATTCGGCTCCGTGCTTCTTGCGTTTCCATTCCCCTTCACCCAGGAACTTGATGCCCGTACTGTCCACCAGCAAATCCAGCGCTGTGGCGCTGCGCTGGTAAGGAAGCTGCACCTGCAGCGTCCTCTGACGGCGACTGATGGTGCTGAAATCGGGAACCCGCCAATTCAGCCCCGCCAGACGCAGCAGGCTCTGAATCAGTCCCAGGCTCTGGCGCAGTGCCAAGCCAAACAGGCACTTGATGCTCAGGCAAAACTGGATGGCCGCATCCGTGAACGTCTGCTGGCGACCCCGTTTGCCACTGGCAGGTGCGTACCACTGCATGTCTTTGTCCAGCCAGATCGTCAGCGCCCCTCTGACCTTGAGTGCGGCGTTGTACGCAGCCCAGTTGGTGGTCTTGTAGCGGGTCTTAGGCCCTTGGGGTTCATTCATGCGCCGAGGTTACCAGTGCAATGGGGCTGGTTTGTGCAACAAAGCCCTTGTGGCTTATGCTGTTTGGGGGTAACGCCAATTTGTCATCTAAGCAACGCGACCCAGCGCCCTAGATAATGTTGATGGGCTGGAATAACCAGTTCGCGTTGCAATTTGCTTCAACCCGATACCGGTGTCAACCAATTGCCGCGCAATAGCTAACCTCAAGTTTTCTAAATACTTTCCTGGTGATACCTGCATCACTTCCTTGAAGTAATTGGCAAATGATGTTCGCGACATTCCAGCCAAGTTAGCCAAACTTTCCAAGGTCCAAGGATGGGCTGGCTTGGAATGCATCGCTACCAAACTTTTAGCAATCCGCGGATCTGACAAAGCCTGAAACAACCCTGTGGATTGTTGTGGTCGAGAAGTCAGGTGTCGCATCAAGCTAACCAACAAAATATCGCCTGCCCGATTCATGAAGAAGGGTTGTCCACAACGACTGGCCTGCATTTCGTTTGCAATCAGCATCATGACTTGCACCAACGATGGATCAGCATCCTTCATGACGATTGAGATTGGCTTAGATTGCTCCGCTAAGAAGCTAGGCCCCATTGGCCCATCAAAGACAACATCAAAGCTCATGCAGCACTGCTGATCTGCTTGCAGAAGATTCTCAAAATAGCTCGCCGCAGGGCAAACCAACAATGACAAGGCGTCCTGCTGAATACCCGAGAAACTGTCGGTTGGATGATCAGATGTCCCCGTCTTGATGATGTGCAGCGAAAACCCGTCTGGCTTAGTTGCCAAGGTTACTTTCGGACTAAGTCCCTCAAGCAAGGCGGTGAGTCGATCTAAGCGCGGAGCGTCCATTTGTACGAATTGCAAATTTATATGTACGAATTGTTGCACCAAGTGCAGGATACTGCAATCTGTTCTAGTTTTTCACGTAACAAGTGAGGGCACATGTTTTCAAAAATCGCATCCATCACGCTGCCAATTTTTACCCTTGTGCTGGTTGGTTTTCTCTACAGCCGACGCGTCAAACCGGACCTAGGGGGAGCCAACAAACTGGTGGTGGACATCGCACTGCCTATTTTGATTTTTATCTCGTTGTCCGCTAAATCATTCGATCCCATTTCTGCCATGTCTTTCACTGGGGCATCGATCGTGTTGATTCTTCTGACTGGCCTGATCGCTTGGCCATTCGCAAAATTCTCAGGCGCATCAGTGCAAGCATTTTTGCCGTGTGCCATGTTCACTAATGTTGGTCCAATTGGCATTCCCTTGATTGCACTTGCCTATGGACCCGAGGGCATGGCTCCCGCGGTCGTTTTGTTGGTGATTTCTAATATCCTGCATTTCACGCTTGGTGCTGGCGTGATGAGCGGCAAAGTTGACTGGCGGATGGTTTATGCCAACCCACTTGTTTGGTCAACCGTATTGGGTGTTGCTAGTTCTCAATTGCAGATAACACTTCCGGAGTGGGTTCAAACATCCTGCACCATGATTGGCAGTGTACTGGTCCCGATGATGTTGATGTCACTCGGAGCAAGACTTGCCAGCAGTCAAGTGGCGGACGCATGGGTAGGTGTTCGCTCAGGCGTGCTTATTTTGATCATCAGGCTTGCTGCTGTACTTTTGGCCCTTTGGTTCATTCCATTGGAAGGACTAGAGCGTGGGGCATTGATCCTTTTTGCATGCTTGCCATCGGCAGTCTTCAATTTCATGCTTGCAGACAAATTTCAGGTGGAGCCTAACAAGGTGGCTTCCACAGTCATCGTTGGACATTTACTGAGTCTGGCTTTTCTGCCACTCGGGATTTGGCTGGCATTCATTTAAGTTTTTCATTCATAAGCAAAAAGGAGTTCATCTTGATCAAGTTTTATTTCCATCCTTCGCCCAACCCTTTAAAGATTGCCCTGTACCTTGAAGAGACAGGAGAGCCCTATGAGCTCATTCCTGTCGACACACGTAAAGGCGAACAGCACTCAGATAGCTTTAAGGTCATCAACCCGAACGCGAAGACGCCAGCCATGCTTGACGACGACATTCGAGTTTTTGATAGCAATGCGATGTTGCTTTATTTGGGCGAAAAGATTGGCAAGTTTGTGCCTGTAGGGACGCCAAAGAACAAAGCTGAGATGTATTCATGGCTGATGTTTGTAGCCACAGGTATTGGCCCTTACTGTGGTCAGGCTGTCCACTTCAAGCACTTCGCTCCAGAGCCCAAAGAATACGCAGTGAACCGCTATGACTTTGAAGCATGGCGTCATTGGAACCTCATCAACGACCACTTGGCACATCAGCCGTACATGATGGGCAATGATTACTCAATAGTGGACATGTCGGTATGGGGCTGGGCTCGCGTCGTCCCCTTTGTATTGGGTGCTGATGCTTGGGAAAAACTGCCGCACGTTAAACGCTTGCTTGATGAAATCAACGCACGTCCTGCGGCGCAACGAGCAGAAGCCTTGAAGACCAAGTTTGCTTTCAAAACCGAAATGGATGAAGACGCACGCAAAAAGCTGTTCCCATCTAACGAGCGCCTGAAAGCCTCTGGAGTGTGAGGCATGGTTGATTTTTATTACTGGACCACACCTAACGGCCACAAGGTCACGATGTTCTTGGAAGAGTCAGGTCTTGACTACAACATCAAACCAATCAATATCAGCAAAGGCGAACAATTCGTTCCTGATTTTTTGAAAATTGCGCCCAACAATCGCATACCGGCCATCGTAGATCACACACCTGTTGGTGGAAGCGAACCCATTGCCATTTTTGAATCGGGTGCCATTCTTTTGTACTTGGCAGACAAGACGAAACAATTTATCCCTCAGGACTTACGTGGAAGAAATGAATGCCTGCAATGGCTTTTCTGGCAAATGGGTGGTCTAGGCCCAATGGCTGGTCAGAACCATCACTTTGTCCAGTACGCACCAGAGCAACTGCCGTATGCCATTGATCGTTATGTCAAAGAAACATCACGCTTGTATGGCGTGCTGAATAAGCATCTATCAGATGGTCGCGAATACATTTGCGGTGAGTACTCTATTGCCGACATGGCCTCCTATCCATGGGTTGTCCCACACGAACGCCAACGACAAGACATGAGCCAGTTCCCCTACCTATCTTCATGGTTTGAACGGATTGGAAGTCGTCCGGCAACACAAAAGGCCTATGACATCGCAAAGTCGATCAATACCGCGCCTACTGTGGACCAGAACGCCAAATCCATTTTGTTTGGTCAAGATGCAAAGACAGTAGTTTGATTCCCAACTAGGAAATTTTCATGACTATAAAAGCAGTTGTTTTTGATGCTTACGGCACATTGTTTGATGTTTACTCCATCCAAGTATTAGCTGAAGAGCTCTACCCAAGCCATGGGGCTGACATTGCGGTGAAGTGGCGCGACAAGCAAATTGAGTACACAAGGTTGATTACGCAGTCTGATCCGCACAACGCATCTGGCAGTCAATACTTCCGTCCATTTTGGGAGCTGACACGCCTGTCATTGGAGTACACCCTAGACAGACTGAAACTAAATCGTGAATCGGATCAGGTAGAAAAACTGATGCAGCAATACGCTCACCTGACCCCGTTTACTGAAAATTTGGCAGTCCTTCAGAAAATCAAAGCTAGTGGTGTTACGACTGCCATCCTCTCTAATGGCAGCGTGGACATGCTGGCATCAGCTGTCAAGAGCGCGGGCATGGAAGATGTCTTAGATCAAGTCATATCAGTAGATTCAATACGCCTTTTCAAGACATCGCCCGAAAGCTATGGACTTGTGCAACAGACGATTCCCGTAAACAAAGATGAAATTCTGTTCGTATCAAGCAATGCATGGGATGCACTAGGTGCTACTTGGTTTGGCTTTACAACGCACTGGGTCAATCGACAAGGTTTGCCGTTTGAGGCTTTGACACCTCGCCCGCATTATTCCGGGCCAGATCTCAAGTCAGTCCTTCACTCGTTGGAGCTAGCGGAGTAATCATTGCTATGAAATTTCATCTACTTTTAAGTTTCATACTTCTTTGCACAGTGCCAAATGCAAATGCACAGCTGCTAGATGCAATTCGTGGTCATGCTCAAGACCTAAGAGTGCGATTTGACGATCACCAAAAAATCGAAGGCGAACTCATCAAACGAGGACAGATTGACAAAACAGCAAAGGGGCAGGATTTAATCCACAACTCCTCTGGCGAGTGGTCTGTCATAAAGGTAGGAAATCAATTATTTTTGCAATCAAGCGAGAACTTTAGATCCAGCCCAGGCCCTGACTACCATGTCTACATCAGTAGCAAATCTGCCATCAAGGACAACGATGAATTTAGCGTTCAACAAATTGAAGTTAGCCGGCTTAAAAAGCCTAATGGTGCCGCTTTCTATCTCCTGCCAACGCAAAACCCAGAAGACGTAACGAGTGTGCTAATTTGGTGCAAGCAGTTCAAAGAATACATCGGTTCGGCAGATTTACGGCAAGCAAAGTAAGTTGATCAGACAAGAAATTAATGAGCAGCATATGAAGTGCGAGCAATCGCACAGTCAATTCCACGGTTTTCACTTCGTATGCTTCTCATTTCGTTGAGTTCGACTCCCGAAATTGAACTCGATCAATGCACCCTACTTTCGTCTCACTACTGCACCAAACCTTGATTTCCCTTGGCTCCTAGTTTGATTGCCTTTTGATTGGCTCATCATTTGCCGAGTAAAATGCTATAGGACACATCAAAAGTGCTTTAAACCTCAGAAAAGTTACATTATGTAACTTTTGGCTTATTACACGGTTTATTACACGTTTATCGTTTTTGCCTATAAATTATTGATTTATATGGATTTTTGACGAGCCTGGCTTTCTGTTAATCAGAGGTTCTCTGGTTAAAACTTAGCTCATTATTTAGACCAATTTTTCTCAGTCATTGCACGTTTTATTACACGGTCGATGACCAAAAGCAAGCTGCATAAATCGATCTGTACAAAGTGCTACTCACTCCAACTCATACTATAGAAATTGTCTACCGTTATGGGGTAACGCCACTGATGTGGGTGAACACCAGATCGCTCCAGCCATACAGCGCCACCAGCCGGTAACACGCGGCCAAGCCCAGCCGCAGCTGCCATTCATCGGGGTGAACGCTATCTTTTAAGGAAGGAATCTCAAACGCCATGGCTGTGCTCCGCAGGTCAGCAAAAGGGATTCAGCTTAGCGGCAAGCGGGGCGGGGGGATGACTTGTTGGTGACTGGGCGTAAAGGGCTGCCAACGATGAGGCCGCACTCACCCCGGCCGCGTCAATTCCTCCAGCCGCATCAGCCAAGCCCGGGCGTGCACCCCGCCATCGGCCACATCCCCACACATCTCCACCGACGCTTGCAGTTGCCCACACATCGCGGGCCGTTCGGGTTGCCCAAAAACTTTGCAGCGCATTTGTTCGTCAAGTTGCACGCAGGGCACGCCCGCTGGTTTGCCTTGGGGCATGGTGGGGATGAGCGAGGAGATGGATGACTCGCGCAGCTGGAATAAGGCGCGCACAACTTGATGCCCAGGGCCTTGCAGCCAGGGCTGGAAGACGCGTTCGCAGGAGACGTAGAAGTTGTTGCCGTCAATGAGGGCGAGCTTGGCCGCAGGAGTGAAGGCCATCTGTGTGCCAACAGGAGCAACACGGCCACCTGCGCCAACGACCACCAGGAGGTGGCCGTTGGCGTTCCCCGCTTGTCAGCGAGGCTGGGCTTTACAGGGCGACTGGCACGGCTGGGAAGTCGACGTCGGTGTCGGCAATGTGGTTGGTGTAGTTGGTCAACACGTTGAGGGCCACGTTGGCGGTGACTTCGATGACCAGGCCATGGTCCACACCCGCTGCTGCGGCATCGGCCAGATCGCTGTCGGCCAACACGCCACGCTGACGGACGATTTTGATGGCCAGCTCAACCAAGGCCTTGTCTTGTTCGCCTTCGGCGGTGCCGCTTCGGGCTGCGCGGATGGCTGCTTCCGACAAACCAGCACCTTTACCGATCAGGGTGTGTGCAGACAAGCAGTACTGGCAAGCGTTGGTTTGGCCCACGGCCAATGCGATCAACTCGCGCTGGGCGGCGCTCAAGCGGCCTTTGCTCAGTGCGTCGGAGAAAGCCAGGTAGCCGTTCAGGGCGGCTGGAGCCTGGGCGAAGGTGGCAAACAGGTTGGGTACCATGCCGAGCTTGGCCTTGACGCCGTTGAGGGTGGCTTGGGTGGTGGCGTCGGCTTGGGCAAGTGATACAGGTGCGATACGTGTCATGGTGAAACTCTCGTTTTGAATGGCTGTGCGACATGCACCAGTGAATTGTGCGATACGTATAATCACTGAAAGTACAAGAAAGCATACCCAAAGTATCAAGCGCCGCCATGGACCGACTTTCACCTTTGTTTGCCCGCTCGGTGCCCAGCGCACGCGTGTTCTATTCGGGCAACCTGTGCCAGATCTCCGCCTTTGAGGCCGAAGCTCATGTGGGCCATGTGCATTTGATGCGCAGGGGCACCATGAGCGTGATCGACCGGCATGGGCGCGCCAGCAGGGTTGAAGAGCCCAGTTTGTTGTTTTTCCCGCAGAGTTCTGCCCACCGGCTGGTGCCCGATAGCGCCGACGGTGTTGACCTGGTGTGTGCGTCTGTCGATCTGGGCGACGAGGCCCGAGGCGCGCTGATCTCTGCCATGCCCGAGGTGCTGGTGATTCCGCTGAACCAGTCGTCCAGTCTTTCACCCGCGTTGGACCTGTTGTTCCAGGAAGCCTTTGACGAAAAGTGTGGTCGGCAAGCTGCGCTGGACCTGTTGATGGAATACCTGCTCATCTTGTTGCTGCGCCACCTGCTTGACATTTCATCGGTCACCACCGGCATCCTGGCGGCGCTGGGCGACCCACGTTTGTCCAAAGCGGTCACGTCCATGCACGACCGGCCCGGCCATGCATGGACGCTGGAATCGTTGGCCGAAACCGCAGGCATGTCGCGCGCACGCTTTGCCAATCACTTTCGAGAGGTGTCGGGCCTGACCGCGCTCGACTACCTCACGGCCTGGCGCATCACAGTAGTCAAGGGTTTGCTCAAACGAGGCAAGCCGCTCAAGTCCATTGCGCCCATGGTGGGTTACGCCAGCGCTGTAGCGCTTACCCGCGCTTTCACCCACCGCGTCGGCATGCCGCCACTTGCCTGGCTGCAAACGCACACCGATCAGGACTGAGGCTGCCCCATGCCAGTTGCCATGCGGGTTTGATGCATGCCTGCGGCCACGACGGACACACCGCAATGCTGCTGGCTGCGGCCGAACATATTGCAAAGTCCACCACGTTTGATGGCACGCTGAATTTGATCTTTCAGCCCGCTGAAGAAAGCTTGGGGGGGCGCGCAAGATGATTGAAGACGGCCTGTTTGACCGCTTCCCCTGCGACGCAATCTTTGCCATGCACAACCTGCCGGGCTTTCGGCCAGGTCAGTTGTTATTGCGCGAAGGCGCAACCATGGCGTCCAGCGAAAACATTCTGGTGCACATTGAAGGTAAAGGCGGCCATGGTGCCATGCCGCACCAGAGTGCTGACCCGGTCGTTGCGGGTTCGGCAATTGTCATGGCGCTACAAACCATCGTTTCACGCAACGTACCCCCACTGCACATGGCCGTGATCACGGTCGGCTCTTTTCAGTCGGGTGTGGTCAACAACGTCATCCCCCAAAACGCCACGTTAAAGCTTAGCGTACGGGCGCTGGATCGGGATGTGCGAGAGTTGTTGCGCAATCGCATTGTGGAGCTCGTTGAGTTACAGGCGAAAAGTTTTGGCGTGACCGCAAAAGTCGAGTTTTTGCCCGGTTACCCGGTGCTGGTCAATACCCCTATTGAGACGGGAATAGCCCGCGAAGTGGCGGTGGCGTTGGTAGGCGCAGATAACGTGGTGCTCCAAACTGAACCGCTCACCGCCAGTGAAGACTTCGCCTACATGCTCGACAAAGTGCCAGGCAGCTATCTATTCATCGGGAATGGCGATGCAACTAACGGAGGTCACGGGGCCTGCATGGTGCACAACCCCAATTACGATTTTGAAGACCGCAACATACCTGTGGGTGCTGCGTTCTGGGTCGCGTTGACTGAGCGCTTTCTGGCGTAGTTTTTTTATGAAATTCAGATCGGGAGAGATCGCGTTAAATCGCGACGCCGAAGGAGCAACCACCCCGGAAACTCTCAGGCAAAAGGACCGGTTTGAATCGTTGATATCTCTGAAGAGTTGCTGGTCTTAGTCACCCGGCACACCGCAGGAGCAAGTGGTTGCATTGAACACGATGGACCACGAATCTCTCAGGTTCTAAACAGAGGGGGTGCACCAGCCATGCACAGGGCTTGTTGGTGCTCAACACTTTGACGTTTTTGAAAGCTCATTCACTATGAAAACAATCGCAGTTATTGGCGGCGGCATCACGGGCGTCACAACAGCTTATGCCTTGGCAAAACGCGGCTTTTCCGTTACCTTGTTTGAACGCCATCGCTATGCTGCGATGGAAACATCATTCGCAAACGGAGGGCAACTCTCTGCATCTAATGCAGAAGTTTGGACGCATTGGTCCACCATCCTCAAAGGGCTAAAGTGGATGCTCAAAAGTGATGCGCCGCTGCTGGTCAACCCAGCACCTACGTGGCACAAACTCTCCTGGTTTGCAGAGTTCATTGCTGCGATGCCCCATTACGAGCGCAACACGGTTGAGACAGCTCGCTTAGCAGTCGCAGCCCGCAAACACTTGTTTACTTGGGCGCAGGAAGAAGGCATTGATTTCGACCTGAAGAAGGAAGGCATCCTGCACATTTACCGTGACAAAAAAGGGTTCGACCATGCAGGCAAAGTGTCAGTCATGCTGGCCAAGGGGGGCCTACCTCGCTATGCCGTGACCCCAGCTGAAATGAAAGCCATCGAGCCGACATTGGCAGGCACCTACTACGGTGGCTACTTCACTGAGAGCGATTCCACGGGAGACATTCACAAATTCACCAATGGACTAGCAAATGCGGCATCACGACTCGGCGTGCACACGCTGTATGGTCAAGATGTGACGTCGATTCAAAGCGATGGCCAACAAGCTGTCATCACCGTGACACAACAAGACGCCACCCCAAGCCTGCATACCTTTGATAGCGTGGTGGTGTGTGCAGGAGTGGGCAGCCGTGACTTTGCAGCTCAGCTAGGCGATCGCGTGAACATCTACCCCGTCAAAGGCTACTCCATCACCGTCAACTTGAACGATGAAGAAAGTCAATTGGGTGCCCCCACCGTGAGCTTACTGGATGACGAAACCAAGTTGGTCACCAGCCGCTTAGGCCTCAACCGTTTCCGCGTTGCAGGCACTGCCGAATTCAATGGCGTGAACCGTGACATTCGCGCAGACCGCATCCGCCCATTGATTGAATGGGTGGAACAATGTTTTCCCCGCGTTAACACACGCTCTGTAGTGCCTTGGGCAGGCTTGCGCCCTATGATGCCCAACATGATGCCTCGGGTGGGTCAAGGTAGAACTCCCAATGTTTTTTACAACACCGGGCATGGGCACTTGGGTTGGACGTTATCAGCCGTGACAGCTGAGCTGGTGTCAGACACCATCGTCAAAGCTGCAGCAAAGAAATCAGGATATTCAATGAACTTGCATGCAGTTGCTGCTGGCAACATTTAGAGTTCAAAATAATAAGCAGTAGGGGTCTTGCGGCTCTCTACTGCTTTTTTTCTTAACTTAGTTGGTGATTTTCTAAAAAATTAAACAACCTCATCATTGGTTATAGTTTTTTAACATTCAAGCCCGCCAAGCCGGCAGTTGCCAGTTGCGCCACAGTGCCAGTGCGCGAAGGCACACAGTAACAAATAAGCACCCCAGTAAGGCCATCCAGTCTGGAGCATCTAATGTCCAAAGGACCACGTAAGTCCAGCCACCAGCAAAAGAACACACCGCGTAGGGGCGGTGGTCTTTGAAAGCCGTGGGAATTTCATTGCAAACCATGTCACGCAGCACACCACCAAAAACACCCGTGATCAGGCCCATTAAGACGGCGACTACTGGCGGCATGAGTGACTGCAAGGCGAGGTGAACTCCCGTCGCAGTAAATAGTCCCAAGCCCAGCGCGTCGGGCCAGAGTATTGTTCTTTCAGTTACTTCAAAATGCCGCTGTCGCATGAAGACCATAGCAAATACGCACAAGGCCAATACGCCCCAAAGCATTTCGGTATGTTGCACCCAAAAAAACGGGCGTTGATCAAGCAGCAAGTCGCGCAAGGTGCCACCTCCAAAAGCTGCCAGAAAAGCCACAACACAAATGCCCACCGCATCGAGCTTTTTACCCGCAGCTTTCATCAGTCCAGACAACGCAAATGCAGCGGTCGCTAACAACTCGACTATCAAATGTAGGGTGTCCCCCCATGATTGAAGTAAATACATTGAAAATTTATGTCACCAATTTAAAGTTTTCATAGCTAAAGCAAATTCAATCGCACTGTAAATTCCACGTTTTTAATTTTATAGGCTACTGGTCTACAACAGTTCGACTTTAAAAATTGAGCTCGAATAATTAGGGCTGTCACAGTTCGATGTCAGTGCATGGTCTCAAAAAAATTTTTTTGATTCGCGCACTAAGCAAAGCGTCTAAGGATGTCCTGAACAACTCGGATTAGTAAGTGCTACCGGTCCGTTTTTTTAGATGGCGCAATTGCAGCCGTTTTGCTCGCGTCTTCGCGCCATTTCTCACGCCATTTCTGGTCATTCGCGCCGCTTTTGCGGCCTCTGGCCTGTTTGCAGACGCACTCATCCCTGCGCCGCCAGCAGTTGGTGGCGCACCATCCACAGGTTCGATAGTGCAAACAGCGTCTTGAGCTGCAACGTGTTCTTCTTGAGCCCCCGGTAACGCACCTTGGTATAGCCAAACTGTCGTTTGATCACCCTGAAGGGGTGTTCCACCTTGGCCCGGATGCTGGCCTTGATCTTCTCCACTTGGTCTATGAGCGCATCAACGGGGTTGTTCTCTTTGTCCAGCTCTTTGCGTTTGCCTGGGCGCATCGCCACATGCCAAGTGACGTCTTTGCTGGCATCGGGGCGCTTGTGTGCGCCTTGGTAGCCCGCATCCCCAAAGACGTCTGTCTCCTGACCATGGAGCAAACTGTTGCCTTCCACCACATCAGACACGTTGCCCGAGGTGCCGATGACGGTGTGCACCAGCCCAGAGTCCGCGTCCACGCCGATATGGGCCTTCATGCCAAAGTGCCACTCGTTGCCCTTTTGGCTGGAGTGCATCTCTGGATCGCGCTTTCTGCCCTTGTTCTTGGTGGAACTCGGTGCTGCAATCAAGGTGGCATCCACGGCTGTTCCGGCCTTGAGCAGCAAGCCCTGGGCTGCCAGCAGATCATTGACGGTGGCCAGAATCTGATCGGCCAGCTTATGTTTCTCCAGCCGATGGCGAAACCTCAGGATGGTGCTCTCATCCGGTATTCGTCCATGGGCATCGAGCTGGGCAAACTCTCGGTAGATCGGGGTGTCAAAGAAGGCTTCTTCCATCGCCAGATCTGACAGGGTGAACCACTGTTGCATGCAGTGGATGCGCAGCATGGTCTCCAGTGCAAAGGGTGGGCGACCGTTCTTGCCTTCGGGGTAATACGGCGTGATGAGCTCGACCAACGCAGCCCAGGGAACCACCAGATCCATCTGGGCAAGAAGCTCCTGCTTGCGGGTCTTCTTGGTACTCAGGCTCAGATCAAGGCTGCTTTGCTTCATGGCCGTGAGATTGCCATCGCCTGCTGACTCCTACCAAACATCGGGGGAAGTTTTGCAGGATTTCCCTAACTTTTCCCCTGCTTGTTTAAAGCGCCAATTGCAAAATCTACTCCTGCGCTGGAAATTGACCTGCTTATTCAACTCCAATAAGTTGATCAACTCAATGCTGAACCGTCCAGAATCTGGACGCCCCTCCCATGTAGCTTTGAACTTCCACAGGTTTTAGTTCGCTTGCTATTCGTAACGTGTAACGTTTGGGAAGTAAGATGGCTCACAAACGTAGCAAAAGTGCACTAAACCTTGGAAAAGTTGCGAAACACAACTTTTGACCCAATTACACGAAATATTACACGTTTATCAAAAACACCAATAAGTCATTGATTCATATGGGATTTTGACGAGCCTGTTTTTCTGTTAATCAGAGGTTCTCTGGTTAAAACTTAGCTCATTATTTAGACCAATTTTTCTCAGTCATTGCACGTTTTATTACACGGTCGATGACCAAAAGCAAGCTGCATAAATCGATCTGTACAAAGTGCTACTCACTCCAACTCATACTATAGAAATTGTCTACCGTTATGGGGTAACGCCAGCCATCGGGGGCCTTAAGAGTGAAGTCCGGAGCAGCCAGCCAAAATCACAGATTGGGGTATCTAGAAGCATGGTTTTTGTTCATTTAGCACACACGTTTCAAGTGGTACTTGGAGGTGCCAGTTTGTCTTGAGTTTTGAGGTCAAAGTCCGTTGCATCGTGACGTTCGTGTAGTTGATCTGAAAGCTTGCCCCAAGTACGGTTGACCTTTCGACCACGCTGGACGGCAGGGCGTTGAAGAACTTCATTAGCCCATCGCCTTAAATTCTTGTAGCTCTCAACTTGCAGAAACTCTCCCGCGCCATAGGCCTCACCCAACACTAAGTTGCCATACCAGGGGTCTCCTCGTTTTCAGTGCAATAAGTGACGGTACGAAAAGCTAGCACTGGCGCGGAGGTGGTGTTGGTAGATCGTTGATTTGATTGACTTTCCTGTTCACTTTCAAATCTGCGATTCGTGGCGTCAAACCGTGGTCGGTTTCATCCATTGGTGCCAGTTATCGATGCATTTGGCCGCGAAGGCAGGATTTGGTCAGCATAGCGGTCAACCGGGAAGCGAAACACACCCCGCAAGTTGATGCTCTCCAGCCTGGTGGGCGCAATCTTCCCGATCAGTTCCGGTGGAATGACCTGGCGGCGGTTCGACCAGCGATCCAGGACCGCCTGCATCTGTGAGGTATTCCACGCCATCACGATGTTGGCCATCAGGCTCAACGCATCGGCCACAGCCTGCATTTCATCGACACGTTTGGCCTGCGCCGGGCTGATCCGGCCGGTATAAATGGCGCGCTTGAGGGCGTTAACAGCCTCGCCCCGATTGAGCACCCGGCGCAACTCGTTCCTGAAAGCGTCCTTGACAAAGTAGTCAGCCAAAAACGCCGTACGCAGCAACCGCCCCAATTGCACGCCAGCCTCATAGATTGGATCGCCCTGGGCGGCAGAACCGAACCGCGCAAGAGCTGCCACCGCACTGGCATGTCCGCTCATGACCGAGGCTGCCAGGTGCACCAGACTATCCCAATGCTTTTCGATCAAAGCGACGTCGACATTGGCTTCGCACACCGCAGCGATTTCTGCGGGCACTTTGGTGCCGCGTGGCACAAAGAGGTGGCGCTGTTTGAGTTCCTTCAACCGCGGGCAAAGATCAAAACCAAGCAAACGGGCATGTGACATGGCAAAGTCGGTGTAGCCATGGGTATCCACAGCAAGCTGGCTTGTCTCCAGCTTTTCTTGGCGGATGACACCTTCAATGGCCACGCCCGCCTGGCGCTCATTGAGCACAAAGGGCTGCGCATGGAAGATGCCCCACCGGTCTTTTACATGGGAGTAGATTCCAATGGAAGGTGTGTTGCGCCGAGGATCAAGCCGGGCTTGCCACACCCGTTTGGTGGTCTCCATGCTCATCATGTCAGAAGATGCCAAATCGGACCGCCCCCAGGTGGCGGCAATCGGGTGTCGCTGCATGAATTCCAGCACAGCCTGGCAGGCCTGGCTCAGACGCCGTTCGTCCCGCGCCCAGCGCATGGCCTGGCGAATGCTGGTGGCAGACAATTGCGGAATCATGCGCGCGCATTCGACCGCAGTCAGACTGGTGCCGTGGGCCATGATGCCGGCATAGACCATCAGCAGCTCGTCGGTAGAGCGCGGCTCACGTCCGAGCATGATCCAGCTAAAGCGCACCTGGGCGTCAACGGCCAGAATCACTTCCGGCAATTGAACCTCACCGATGCGGTGATCCAAAGCCGCGCGCAGCTTGGTCACTTCTGGGTCTTCGTCCTCTGCGGGCAATGGCGACAAATGGAGTTCATCATCCACGCGCAGTACGCCACTGCGGGCTGCAGCGGCCACCGCATCGACACCGGCAGTTACTCTGGCCAGCAAAGGCTTCAAGAAAGTGGCAGCCTTGCTGGGTAACGATAGACGGGCATAGTGTTTCTTGGACTCTGCCTGCCAACGCTCGTCCGTGAAGAACAAGCGCGCACGACCCCGAAAGCTCAGGCTGTGCTCAATCCAGACCGAGCCATTGCGCACCGCGCGGCGCAGGGCAAACAGGGTGGCCACCTCCAACGCCTGAAACGCCCGTTCCCGGTCTGGGCTGGAGATCGAAACCTGCCAGATCATTCCCAGACTTGGTGCCACCACTTCAACTGGCAGCTTTCTGGATCCTTTGAGATATAAAGCTTGCAGCTTGGCAAGGTACTCGATGGCAGGATGCTCGCCGGTGGCCTGCCAGGGCAGCTTTGCAATGGCGACGAGCAACGACCGCACGGGGCGAATTCCATCAATCAATCCCTCGCGGACCAGGGAGGCCCTGCTCGGTGGTTTGCGTTTCTGGGTTTCGGTGATCAAGGCTTCAAGACGGGCACGCAACTCAGCATCTGGCACCGCACCTTGCGCGCTCAAGGCAACAAGTTCGCCGAGCAGCGTTTTGTACATTGCGGCCCAATTGACGGTAGCGGGGACATCGGCGGCAGCCTGACGCCACAGATCGGCGATCCGGCGCTGCACCATAAGGATCAACTGGTCTGTGGTGGTGAACAGGCAATACCGAAGAAAGCATGCGACCTCCACGGTGCGCGCTGGCTCTTTGATCTTGGCTCCGGCTGAGGGCGGCCTGGAGACAAGTCGGCGCGCGTAGCGGCGCAAGATGAGATCGGGGATGTCTGCCAGGTGCTTATGAACGTCCAGCGTGTAAAGCAGGTCGATGCGCTCCAGTACCTCGCTGATTTGGCGGGTTGAGTGTTTCGCCGGTGCAGCCCATAGCCAACTCTGCTGGGTTTGTCCATCTGGGCGCAGCTCTGAAACTGAGGCTCGCCAGCGATCAAGTGTTGCTGGATCAACGCTGGCGGCGATGGCGGTGCCTGTTTCAACTTCAAGCTGGGCAAGTGCCGCCGCAATCAGTGTCCGAATTGCCCGCTCGTGCACGATCACCAGCTTGTTCTTGTACAGCCATTGACGCGCCCGCACGAGTAGCTGATCGCGGTCGGCGCAGCGCGCCACTTCGTCGCGCAGTTCACGTACCAGTGAGCGGCGCTGGTGCTCGCTCATCCACTGGAATCCAAGGACCGTGCAGGCTACTTGTTGGTGATCGAATAGCGTGCGCCCGCGTTCATACATGGCTCTCAGCGAGGCGACTTCTGGTGCTGCAATGCCAAGCTCGTTGCCAAGGTGGCGCCACAAGGCTACTGGAATTACCCGAAAGGCACCGAGCAAACGCCCACTCATGCGCAGGAAACCAATATGGAGCGCCAGACCAAGCTTGTGGGAATCACCTCGGCGTGCATTGATTGCGTCGCGCTCGGCACCATCGAAGGTGAAAAATGCCTTCATCTCGAAGTCGCTGATATCGCGGGGGAGCCCACGCATCCCCAAAAACGTTGTGTGCCAACCCTGCATCGTGAACCTCAAAAGTGGGAGGCCACCATACCCGTTTACAAAGCGAACAGGAAAGTCAATGAAATCAACGATCTACCAACACCACCTCCGCGCCAGTGCTAGCTTTTCGTACCGTCACTTATTGCACTGAAAACGAGGAGACCCCTGGTCCCACTTCCAGGCCGCGTGAAAGGGCAGTTTCCGCTCCAGCAGCGCGACGATGGCCAGCGCTGCAGCGACTATCAGCGGCACTGTCGGGAAGTACGGCCACCCAGCAGCCAGACCGCCGAAAAGTACCACGGCCGTCGCCCCAACAACCAGCGGATAGCTCCCGTAGCGAACGGCAGCGTCTATGAGTGGCAATTCTCTCGTGTTCATTTCTGTCTCCAGAAAGCTCCGGCGAGCATTGGAAACCCTCTAGTAGAAGTAGAGTCAAGCGAGAGATGTAGAACCCTCCCGCAACTCCAGGCTGCTGTCTGTTTTGCATTGAGGAGCACCTATAGTCCGGCTAGACGGTGCGCATCCCGCCACCGCATCTACCCCTTGATTCATGTTTGCGCGCCTTGCCTTGATCTCCACCACTCTCCTCACGCTTTTGCTCTTGTTGTGCAGTGGTGTGGCATGGGCTCAAGGTGGGGGCAAAAGTGTGGTGGTGACCGAACGCACTCGCGCCGAGTTGCTGGCCCATGCGCCTGATGGTGTGGAGCCCGGCAAACCCGTGTGGGTTGGCCTGCAGCTCGCGCACCAACCCGAGTGGCATTCGTACTGGAAGAACTCGGGCGACTCGGGCCTGCCTACCCGCCTCGAATGGGATTTGCCGGCGGGTGTGAGTGCCGGTGAGATTGCCTGGCCGGTTCCGCGCAAATATCCGATCGGTACGCTGATCAACTACGGCTACGAGCATACGGTGCTGCTGCCGGTGCCGCTCACTATCGCGCCCGACTTCAAGCCCTCGCTGGTCGGCGCAGCGCTGGTCGTCAAGCTCAAGGCACGCTGGCTGGTCTGCCGTAAGGAGTGTGTCCCTGAGGAGGGGGAGTTCTCTCTTTCCATTCCTGCCAGGAGCGCGACGGCCTTGCACGGTTCCGCGTTTAAGGCGAGCTTCGCCGCACAGCCAAAAGAGCTGGCGGGACCGGCATTTGTGACCATCGAGGGCGCTGCCTTGCGGCTTCAGGTACGCGGATTGCCCGCAGCGCTCAAAGGAAAGCCTCTGGAGTTTTTCCCTGAAACCGCGGAGGTCATCGAGACTTCAGCACAATGGACCCAAGCATGGGATGGCGAGGTGTGGACGGCTCGGGTTCCCCTGTCGCCTCAGCGCAGTCACAGTCCACAGGTGATGCCCATTGTGCTCACTCACGGAAACGATGGCTGGAGCATCGACGCGCAAGTGCAAGGAGCTTGGCCTGCGGTCAGCGCTGCGACCACTATCCCGCCGGCTCTGCAGGAGGCTCTGCGCAACAACGCAGCGGCTGCGGCTTCAGGCAGCAGACTCACGCTCTGGGCCGCATTGCTGAGTGCTCTGCTCGGCGGCCTGATACTCAACCTGATGCCTTGCGTCTTCCCGGTGCTTGCGATTAAGGTGTTTGGCTTTACCCAACATGCTACAAGCCAGCGCGCACGTCGCCTGGATGGGACGGCGTATGCCGTCGGCGTCGTTGCGTCATTCGCGGCTCTGGGCTTGCTCGTCGTAGGGCTTCGCGGGGCAGGACAACAGCTAGGATGGGGTTTTCAGTTGCAACTTCCTGGAGTCGTCGCGACGCTGGCCGTGCTGTTCACACTAATCGGCCTGAACCTGGCTGGAATGTTCGAGTTTCGCCAACTTCTCCCCTCGCGCATAGCGTCGCTGCAGAGCAGCCACCCCATACTGAACTCCTTGCTCTCCGGTGTTCTTGCGGTGGTGGTGGCCTCTCCTTGCACCGCGCCGTTCATGGGCGCGGCGCTGGGGTTCGCAATAGGACTGCCTGCCGCGCAAGCATTGTTGATCTTTGCGGCGCTGGGGTTAGGTATGTCCTTGCCGTATCTCGTGGCCAGTTGGGTGCCGGCCGTTTCGCGCCTGCTGCCGCGCCCTGGCCCCTGGATGGTCACGTTTCGCAAGCTGATGGCCTACCCCATGTTTGCCGCAGTCGCATGGCTTGCCTGGGTGCTGGGACAGCAAAGTGGGATCGATGCGGTAAGCGCGCTCTTGGTACTGCTGATCGCCACGGCAATGCTTGTATGGAGCTTAGGCCTGTCTGGTCAAGCGCGACTGGTCGTAGGCATGATCGCTCTGGCCTGGACGACGGGATTTGTTTGGTTGCTTGCTGGGCAGATCGCTAGCGGGCGGCCGGAACGCTCGGTTGTAGTAAGAGACGTGGACTGGCAGGCCTGGGAGCCGGGCCGTGTGGAAAAACTGCTGGCCAACGGGCAACCGGTGTTTGTCGATTTCACTGCGGCGTGGTGCGTCACGTGTCAGTACAACAAGAAGACAGTGCTGCAGGATCCTAAGGTGCTGGCCGATCTAGCCGCCAGAGGAGTTGTGCTGCTGAGGGCCGACTGGACACTGCGCGATCCCGCCATCACAGCAGCGTTGGCATCTCTCGGACGCAACGGCGTTCCGCTGTATGTTCTTTATCTCCGTGACGCTGCGCCACGGGTTTTGTCAGAAATCCTGGACGCGACCGAGTTGCGCGGGGCGCTCTCGCAGATCCCTTTGACAGCGTCCCGGTCAACGTCGCTATAGGTCACTATAGAGTGAAGGAGCGGGTAATGGCAGAAACTGATGACGACGAACTGGGCGGCCTCGATGCGAGTAACGCGACGGACCGCAAAATCCTGTTGACGGTGCTGCTTATCAACCTAGGGCAATCCGCCGCAGGCATTGGATTTGGGGTTTGGGCCTCGTCCACGGCATTGATGGGCGCAGGCCTCGACAACCTTGCTGACGCTTCTGTGTATGCCGTCAGCTTGTACGCGGTTGGGCGGGCGGCATTGGTGAAGGTCCGGGCGGCACGCCTTTCAGGCCTGCTTCTGATTGGTCTTGCCGTTCTACTACTGGTGGAGGTTCTGCGCCGCTTCTCCGGCGGCGAGGCGCCTGTGGGCCCGGCGATGATGGCGATGGCCGCCGCCAACGCAGCTTTGAACCTGATCTGCCTGCGGTTACTACGACGCCATCGCGGCGACGACGTGAACTTTAAGGCCTCTGCCATCTTCACAAGCAACGACTCCATCGTCAATGGGGCCATCGTGCTTTCCGGAATCTTGGTCATGTGGTTGGGGACCAACATCCCAGACCTCATCCTCGGCGTTGTTGTAGCTGGTATCGCTGCGAATGGCGGGCGCGAAATCCTGCGGGAGGCAGCGGAAACTGCGGTGCGTAAAGGCACATCGCAAGACGTGCACTGAACCGCCTGATTGACTGTCGGTGACTAAGGAGATATGCCATGCGCATACTCTGGATCTTGATGGGGTCTTGCACCCAGAGCATTGCCACGAGTCCAGGCATTTCTGCCGCCTACCTATCCTGGAAAATGCGTTACGGCATCTGCCAGAGGGCTAAGTAGGGATCAACAGTACTTGGCGTCTGGAACAATCCAGTGAGGCTCTACTGCAAGTTCTCTCCTGACATTGTCGCCATGATTGCAGGCGTCACCCCCAAATACTGCGATCTAACGGAGGCTAAGCCAGGATACGGCCAGTTTTAGCTCATAAGCGTCAAAGTCATTAAAGACAGTTGGCTTATGCACGCCGCGCTCGTCCACGCGGAATCGGCCCCCTCTCGATCCTCGCGTAAGCGGTTCTCTATGCCTTGGAGGGCCCGAGCGGCTCCGATCCATTGCGACTTCGAGCCCTTGCCGCGCTGGCACGTACGGCCTGGTCATACGTCATCGTGCCCTCAACCACCGCCGCGACGTCCGCCAGAAATCGCGGCTAGGGTTCGTGGCCCGCAATCCGCGTGTTTGCAAGCGCCTGAGCCATTGCATCGCGGCGCTCCTCCTTTGTGGTCATGGCAACACCTCAACCCCAACAGGATGCCAAGCCATCACCTCTCCACCGTGCAGCTTTGGATCGAACCGTTCAAGCAGTTTCTCCAGCGCATGCTCATCGATTCGGGATCGGGTCGAGACGCCGCGAACCTGCGGCCGCGAAGCGGGGTGCGGGACCTTCTGTTGACTTGCCTTCTTGGTCATGCCCATGATTTTCCTCCTGAAACGCTCCGCGACACCGAACAACCGGCTACGTCGACGCTTGATCGGCCGTGATGAGGTCCGGGAGCGAAATGCCGTGCTCAACTGCGTGGACGTTATTTCATGGGCCTGCAGGAGGTCTCAGGACAGATCCCAGGCATCGATGGTCAGTGGCTGGTCGGGCGGACAGGTTGCGATCTTGTCCGGGTGGAAGATCGCGTCGCCCTTCCAGTTCGCCGGCATGACGTAGTCGTCACCGATGATCGCGGGGCCTCGGTGCGCCGGTGGACCACCAGCCAGCAGCGGCAGCACATCGCCCGCTTTCGCGGTGTAGCGGTTCGGATAGCCGTTGAAGGCCAGCCAGGTGGCCTTGCCTTCTCTGACGAGTTGCTGAAGCCAATCAATGCCGCCTGGACCAACTTCCCAGTTGGCCAGCACGGCTTCCTTGCGATCGAGAGATCGGTCGCGCTCCTCGGGCGTCTGGGCCGCGACAACTATCCACCAGCCGATCATTGTGGGTTTCCTCGTTGCGAGTCCATGGCCCCAAAATGGCTGTTCCGGCCCGACTTGCCGAAACACCGTCTGTCCCCTCGGATGATCTCAGCATTGCAGCACACCACCAAGGAGAATTCCTCTTCACCATTCAAAAACCGTTACCACCGCCCCCTGGGTATGCCAGTTGGCTCGACTACGCCGTCGAAGCGTTCAGCACCCGGCAGGCCTGGCTCGAAAGCCTCTGGGAAACCTGGGTCGACGACACCGCCGTCGAACTGGACCGGGATGAAATCCGCGAGTCTGCACGCCTGGAACTGCGTGCCCTGCGCAAGGCGGCCGCGGCTGCCGACTCGTGAGTCCAGGCCGGCGCGTACGCCGCATTCATTTGTCTATCGTGCCTTTCGCGCGCCGGGCTTGGCGACCTTCGAGGCCGGCGCCTCTGGCACCGGTTCCGGTGGCGAGAGCCGCTCCAGCAGCGCACGCAGCGTCTGTGCTTCGGCTCGGCACTGCGTTGCCTCTTGCTGCGCCACCGCGAGCCGTTCCCGCGTCGCCTGAAGATCATCAACGAGGCTGCGATTGCGGGCCGTCAGTTCCCGCTGCGAATCCTCGGCCGCATCGGCCTTGACCCGCAGCCGCGTGACGGCGTCGGCCTGCGCCAACAGGCTCTCGCGATGGCGGCCTTCGGTCTGCGCCAATTGGCCGCGCAGCGCCTCGAGCTGCTTGTCGACCTTGATCCGGGCCTGACGCTCCTGGTCGATCTCCAGCAGCGCGCGCCGCTCTGCGGCATCCGCTCGACCGTTCGCGACGGCAACCGCCTCCCGCACCTTGCCCAACTCGGCGCTGAAATCCGCCCGAACCCGCTCCTGCTGTTGGCGCGCCTCCTCGAGGTGCCGCTGCAACTCCTGCAGCCTAGCCACGGCGCCGGCATGGGCACGCCGCTCGGCCTCCAGGTCGGTTTGCCGTTGCTGGAGCGATTCCTGCGCTGCGCTCAGTTGCGGACGCAGGGTTTCGACGCTGACCAGTGCCTCTGCTGCCGCCTGGCGGGCCCGGGTTTCCTCCCCCTGGGCTTGCTCGACCGCGGCCTGATCCTCCAGGCGCAGCGCTGCGAGTTCGTTGCGCGCGGCAGCCGTGGCCTGCTGCCACAACGCGGCTATGGCCTCAGCCGCCGTCGCCTTGAGCGCCGGTGGCAGATCCGGATGATCGATTTCGACACGCGCCTTGCTGCTGTGCAAGATGCCTGACGCATCCGCAGACAGTGCGCTGGCCGCGTTCACCAACAAGCTGCGCCAGATCGCACAGCCGATGCGCCAGACGCTCACCTACGACCAGGGCAAGGAGATGGCCCGGCACAAGGAACTCGCCCAAGCCCTTGGCATGCGGGTGTACTTTTGTGATCCGCACAGCCCTTGGCAAAAAGGCAGTTGTGAGAACACGAATGGGCTGCTGCGCCAGCTCATGCCCAAGGGCACAGACCTGAGCGTGCATGACCAGGATGCGCTGGACTCCATGGCCGATCTGATGAACAACCGTCCTCGGCAGACGCTTGGCTGGGATTCTCCCTATCAGGCCTTCCAGCGATTCATGGCTGCTATCGCCGAGAAAAGCTCCGCTACCATTCATTGAATATCAACCAGCGGTGTTGCACTTCAGATTTGAGACCGCCCAGTTTATGGATAGGCCATGCTGATTGCCAGTGTGGTTGTCTCGCCACCCAAAACGCCCTGCGCGAGGGCGCTGCTATCGCGTGAGTTTTACTAAATTTGATAGTTTCCCAGTTGATGGGCGCCTGTACCGATTGATCGCCACGGGCCGAAGGTATCCGTCTCCCTTGGACCAACAAACACGTCGTGTGATGGTCTATCTCGCCGAAATGGAAGAGCTGACGACAGGGGACGCCATCTATGCGCGCCGAGAAGACGGTTCAATCAAATTTTTGGTGATCGACGAGGCTGCAGGGTCAATCCCCAGTCTGATCCTCGGCTCCTTTTGGCGAGATAGGACTATTCAGCCGGACGACCTCCAGAACTGGGTTCAAGTACGAGATGCAATCCTGCCCGAGCAGACATGGCAACTGACCACGCTAGGGGCCCTGGGTTTGTCCACGAATCCATCCAGCGATTCCAAAGGCTTACCGCTGGCGGGAACTGACGCTGCCGGAAAAGCTATCAACGTAGGGAGAATGCCCGTCCTCCACGGCCAGACAGAATCCGGATTGGACATTTACATCCCCTGCTACGAAATTTTTCGCCGTTTTTTCGGAATCACCACGGAATTGGCCAACGCCCTCGTGGGTGGACGCTGGTCCAACGAGGTCGGCAAGTTGGTCAACTTGGAGACCACCCGGGTTACGGAAGAAGGCGACTTCGAAATAGAACCTCTCGTGAGTCTGAGCAATGTCGCATGCCGTGCGATTGCACTCTTTCAGACCGCCCCTCACGCGCTCACCCGGGCCGCCGCGATCTACGTCAATATTGTTAACGCGATTCGAGCTCTTGATGACTCACCATGGATCGAGGCTTGGCCTCCATGGCAGAACCAGGAAATGCGAATTTCCTTCATGGGCGAGCCGCTTCCCGGCGGAGGAGTACTCGCGTTGTGGATTCACGATGCGCAGTTCCCCAAGCTTCCATACCCAATCACTCGCCTGACTCAGCAGATCATCCCGAAAGCTGAACCCGAAGCGCCCACGGGCGCGGTCGAGCCAGAGCAGAAAACACAGCAAGATGAAGATGAGTCAACCTCCATTACCAGGCCAGGGGACGTGCGGCCTATGGGGAGAGCAGTGCATTTGGCCATCCAGGACACGTGGAGTGACCTGGAGCCTTTACGTCGCCGGGTCATTTCTACGCGGACCATACTGTACGACCCAGGCAAGCCGAAGCGCAAGCGAACACCACCCAAGAAACGGGTCGGAACCGGAGCGCGCAGTAGTCAGGGTGAGGCGCCCCCCGGATCATTTAGCAGCGAAGATCAGGCGCGGGTTGAAGACCGGTTTCGCGCATTGGCGGAGTGTTTTCAGTTGATGGTTCAACAAAAGCACTTGCTCTCGTTTACGCACTATAGCCTCGTAAATCCAGTAGAGACCCCGTCAGCCAGTTACTGTGCATTGCCAGCAAAAATCGGAGGCGTGGACCGGCCGTGGGCCGTCGTCGAAGAACGGCCTCGAATGTGCTGGGTAGTCGAATTGACCCGAGCTGATGGACAACGGTTCTATTGGTTGGAAACCGAATCCCGGGGGGAAAAGCACCATCGAGCGCTCCTCGTGCGAATGCAAGAAAACGCGTCCTTGCCCGTAGCCACCTTGGACACGCTCTTGAAGCAAGCCGTTCTGAACAGTGGTGCCTGGAAGCCTAAAGATCTCGCGATCAATCACAATGCCTTGACCACGTGCACGGTCAATCACCGCTATGGGATGGTGAAACCGTCGCTCGTCCTCCACAAGATGGAGCAGCTTGCGGGCATACCTCAGCCTTGAGGCTCATTGATTGAGCTTGTTCAGGTGATACTGCACTGCTGCAGTGCTCAAATGATCCGTAGCCATCCGACCGGGAAACACCCATCTCTCACCGGATTCTCGCGTCGGCGAGGACCCTGCTGCCATTTCATGCACGAGTGCCGCGACCTCCTCAGGTGCATCGACCCACTCGTCCTTCAAAAACACCCTTGTTCCTGACGCAGACACCGCCAGTTGGTCCATGCGCAACTGAAGCACGTGCTCAAGCCTGGCTCCGAACAACAAGGAAACAAGCTTCGCAATCAGCGGCAACCTTTCGTGGCGCTGAACCACGTACTCAAGACGGTCCTGAATCCTGCGCACCTCCTTGGCGCGATGCGCCACCGTCGGCGACTGACCCGCCTTCTTCTGAAGATGCAACGCTACTACACCAGTTGCGCGAAGGTAGGAGACAAATGCGCTCGCGGATGCCGTCGAACCCGGTGACTTTCTCAGGTACTTCTCCAGCGCTGCATTTGACAACTCGGCGGCGCGATTAACCTTGCTGTGCTGGAGAAGCTGGATCGCCACATTCAGATAGACCTTGACGCTCCGCAACGACAGCGGCTTCTCCTTGGCCTGCATGAAGCGGTGAAACCCCTTCACATCCATCTCCCACGACTTCCCAACGACCTCTTGCAGTTGGCGCTCGACGAGTCTTTGGAGGGAGGCTTCAAGCCGTTCTTGGTTGTTGGCGGTCAACAGTCCTGTTTCGGTCATGTACTGCGCCAGAATTCCCATCGACCGGATCTCCTCCGTCGTGAACAGCTTCTGCAGGAACGCGCTATCAATGACACCTCCCGACGCGAGAACTGCATTGTCGATACGCATCAGAGCTTGAGCATAGCGAGCGAAGCCTGCAGCCAGTTTGCTGTGTCGGCCGCTTTCGTTCGCCCACCCAACAAAGGACAACGTCAAGTGCTGCGCCTGTTCGTCGCTCATCAGATCAATGGCAGCCTGTGCCTTCACCCAGTTCGACCTCTTGATACCGCAAGTAAGACAGCGCGCGACACCCGCTCCACCCACAATGGTCCCGCAGTCAGGGCAGGCGTGACTTGCGTCCAGGTTCGCGGCACACCTCTTGCATACAGGCTCTCGGGTCAACAGTACGAGGAACACGGTACGGTGCTTTCCGCACCACTTGCATGTCGCACAGGTCTGCTCGCGGACACACCGATCGCACATGCGGCCGAGAGCTTCCAGTCCAGTGATCCGGGTAAGGCGCTGAGCGGGCTTCTCGCATACTTGGCAGGGTTCGGCCGCCCGGAAGTACCTCGCGCACGCAGCACAAGCGGCGTGGTCGCCAACGCGAAGTGCAGCGCGAGGCGTAGGCTTCCCGCAACGCAGGCATGTCTGCTCCTTCAGCCTGCAACGGCGACAGACAGGTCGCTCCTCAGCACGATGGCTGCGCGCCGTGCCTCCGCAGATATGGCAAGTGCGGACCGGAAAAATCCGTGGATAGCAATTTGAGCAATAGCCGACGCCCAGGTGAACACGATGCGCCTTGTCCATAGCGCGCTCACACTGACCACAATTGGATTTGGCAAGCTTAGTGCCCAAATACTGGCTGTCATCCATATTTATCGGGATACCCTTGCTCGCGAACGGCGCGGCCAGCGTACCCTGCGCGCCATATCAAGAAGTAGCTGCGCGCGCCGTTGGGGATCGATTGGCATCGAGGCAGTCCTCCGTTTGGGCCTAGCACTCAGATCACATGCCAGGCTATATCCACACCACACCAGAGCGCCCCGTGAAGGGTGGGACGCCAAACGCACGATGACACCCTCCTGACTGCGCAGTAGCGCTGCGCGCTCCCAAGTGCGCCAGTAGCTCCAGTGCTCGCCCGCGAGTGCAAATCGCGGATCACATACGGCAACCTCGCTCAAATGCCGGTACAAAGCGCATAGGGGCCCAGGCCTACCTGTGCGCGCATCGTTCCAGATGCTCTGGATGTGGCGATGCAACTCAAGTTCTTCATCTGAAACAGGTTGCAGATCGTGCCCAGCAAGACTGGTGGTACATCGTCCACAACGTGCCAACACCAGTTCATCATCGCGGTAGGGCGTGAACGGCTTTCCACACTCCGGACAACAGTCCTGAAGGGGAAGGGAGTGCGCGGGGCAGAGCCAATTTGTGGAAATGCGCCAATCTCTGCAGAGATACCTGTCCGGGGAATCTAGACATCTGCAGCAATACATCTGGCCGTAGCGTATACGTTTCCATCGGACAAGGCCGACATAAGTGATCCAAGGCTCGAAGCCGATGGCTTGCACCGGGACACCGCACTTGGAAAGGAAGGTGTTGACCGTCATGGTCCGCACACACTCGCGCTCGATGCCCAAGCCTTCTGCAACCTTGTTCAAAAACAGTACATTGATACTGCGGTCAATGTCGCGACACCAAACGTCCCACGGCAGTCCCATGGACTTCGCGAACGATGCAGTGCCATGCGCGGCACGCCACGCCCGCCTGGCCAGCAGTGAGCCCAACACCTCGTCCGGGTGGGGCACGACCTGCGCATCAGATTGCACCATCGTTACGCCCACCATTGAGAAGGCGCTCCACGAGTCCCGCTACCGCCTTGTCCAGCAGAGCATATGTAATGCGATCCTCTCCTTCGCGCAAGGCCATTTCTGCGGCTGCCCGCACGATTGCCCGCACGGATCCAATGGTGCGAGCAGACTTCATGTAGATCAGCTGGACCAACTTGCCCTGACTGAGGCCAGACGGTTTGGGCAACGGAACAAACATCTCGAAGCTGACCAACAAACGCTGGAAATCCTCATTGGCTTGCCATCTAGGCAAGGCAAGCTTCTGAAACCGGGTCATAAACTGAGAGTCAGTTGCAAGCGCTCGCGTGACCTCCTGCGTGCCACAACAGACTACGGAAATATTGCGCGTATTGGAGAGCCGCTTGAGAGCTGCCATAAACAATCGCTGATTGCGCGCTGTGCCATTGAGCATTGCATGCAACTCGTCAATCACTAGAGTGTTTGTCTGGTGAGCGATCAACTCCTGTGAGACGATCGCCTCCAATCGCTCAGGCGCGGCATCAGGCCGGTGGAGGACATCCAAGGCTGTGAGGATGGAACTGAACAGGCGCCCCTCATCGGGTGCCGGCGGACACTCTGCCCACAAAACCTTGGTGATGGGGTTCCCTGTCGCATCCAGGACCACGGGATTGCGTCTTATCAGCTCGCTGGTCAACGAGGTCTTCCCGTTGTCGCTGTCCGCAATCACCGCACGGCATGGTGGCCTTTGCACGCGAGGATAGGCCACCACGTCCGCAAGGTCTCGCAAAATCGCTTCAGCGGCCGGATACTCAATGAATCGGTCTCTGCGTACAAATTCGAGTCGGTCCTCCAGAGAAGACTGCAATACCGCACGTGCATCGGGATGAAGATGTTCGAAGTCCATCAGCTACGTGTAGTGAAAGGCATGACAGGCGCGTTGGAGAATCCAGAGAACGCCTCCGAAGGGTCAGGAGCAGTGTTGACTCCGCCCAGCATGCGGTCCTCGATCTGCGAGCGATCAGGCTGCTTTGGCTTGGTAGGCTTTTTGCCCGCCTGGTTCGATTTCCCTGATCGGGCAGCCTTTCTGGCAGTGGTGGTCAACGCAACTGAAGCCGCCTCGCGCTCTTTGGAGCGCTGACGATAGCCAGCCTTGGCATCCGTATCCTCCATCGCCTTGCCCACCGCGTCATCGCGCGACCTCAGAGCAGAGAACTCCTCACCAGTCAGCTGGTTCTCGTAGTCGGTATCGGGTGGAGGCGGGAACTGGGGAATCCTGTAGTACTGCCTCGTTTGCGGATCCAGGAACCAGATCGCATTGCGGCGCCTCGGGTGCTCCTTAATGACGAACTTCTTTTTCTTGCCGGTTTTGGGATCAGCGTAGTTGATCCAGGGGATCAACACTTCTGAGAAGTAGTCAGCTTTGTTGATGCGAATCCCCGTAGGGCTCACGACCCGCGTATCCTGCGGCAGAAAGTCGAAGACTAGCTTTTCTGGATTGGTGATCAGTTGAGGGAGACCGCAAGCCGGCGTCTTGCTAGTACCTAAGATCGCTTCTTCCCACGCCTTGATCGGAGGCTTCTTCAACGCACCATGTTTGCTCACGTGGTAGTGGTTGACGATCCAATCAGCGATCTCGACTTCGAGTTCACGCAGCGTATAGGCAGACTTCTTCTTCGAGTCATAGTCGCCCCGTTTTTGCGGATTCGAGAACGTCGTTCCAGGCTTCTTCTGAAGCATCATGTTGACGTTGCCGATCATCCGTTCAATGTGGCCGCCATAGCGAGGGGTTTTGACACGGCGAAACTCAGTGTCAATGCGCTGTTCATGGCAGGCATGCTCCAAAACCGCCCCACGAAACTCCTTGGCGTTATCACAGTGCACCTTGTGAATCTTGCCCTGCACCGGCCATGAACCACTCAGCCCCAAATCTGCGAGATAGTCCTTCTTGGGAAGCATGCCCATCGCAAGCGCCATCCCAGCGGAGGTTGAGCTAGGTGCAGACATACTCAAATAGAACCCAACAATCATGCGGGTCATAACGTCTATTACCAACGTGAGCCAGGGTCGTCCCCATGGTTCACGCGTGTCAGAGTAGACCACCGTAATATCCAGGCGTACGTGGTCGATCTGCACGACCCCAAGAACGTTTCTTGTTGGCGGAAACTCACCTGGCGTAGGCGTGAATTTGTCAGCCTCCTGCGAATAGCCGCGCCCTCTGAGTACCTCCTTGGCCGGTATTTTTTTGATCCGGTTTCTCACAGAATTGATGTGCGGCAGCTTTAGCTTCTCCGCTTTGCATCTTTCCTCAAGCTCTTGGAACACATCCACCACTTTGAGCTTCTGGTCCTGAAGATAGAGTTCATTGATGATGTCTCGAATGATCTCTTCTACTCGCTCAGGAAGACGCGGGCCCTTCGGCCCTCGCTGCCCTGGAATGAGCCCGACGAGGGAACCCGCCTGTTCGTAGTCTTTGATAAGCCGATACACAGAGGCAGTGCTCAGATCCATCGTCGTGGCAACGCGCGCAACGTCCTCGCGTGTTCGCGAGTCCTTGCCAATCAACTCGCCAAGCTGTTCCAGGCGTTTCTTTGCCAAGTCCTGCTCAGCCTGGGAAAAAGCCTCCAGTGCTGGTAACGGCTCCGCCTTTTCGGCAGAAAGCTCCAGAACAGTGCTCGGATGTCTCAAGTGGTCCAGCAATACACTTTCTGTCCGTCCACTCTGCACGTGTTGAATGATCACCCGATCAAGTGACAGCACGGCGCAGACGCGATGCAACTCGTTCTTGTAGGCAACTGTGGCCTCGGGTCTGACGTCGAAGGCCGTAACGGTCTCAAGCGGCATCTGAGTCGTCATTGAGCACCTCTTCGAACCAAATTTCTGATGCCATGTTGAGCGGGAAAGCCAGGTTGGCACCGATGTAGCCCATGGTGAGGAGGCGCCACATCACTCCCACCGCCATTGCACGGTTCTCTAGGTCCTGGAAAGCCGCCGCAAGCAAAATCGCCGGAGTGGTGACCTGCAGTTCCTCCAACGTTTCCAGCAAGCGAAGGCCCAAGCCAGCGTTGTCGTCGTACGTGCGAAAGCCACGAAGAAAAAGGACGTTTTCGAGGTAGGGGCCTCGGATCTGCCGTTCGGTCACAACCCGGAAGCTCCAGCCTCGGGAGCGGCACAACTGCCTTGCCGCTCTAAACCCAAACTCCAGTTCGCCCCAACGATCCCGCAACTCTTCGCGGTACTTGATCTCGTACAACCCCGGACGCCTCCTACGCAGCCCATCCTGCGGCCGAAATTTCAGCAGAAAGTCCACTGTGTACCGACGTAAGCGACCGTTGTTCACGCGGTAGCGAATACACAAAGGCTGGCTGATGATTGTGTCCACTTCGTCGTCAAAGTCGGCCAAGTAGGCGAAATCACGCTCAAGAGTGCTTTCATAAGGGACGGTTTCGCCTGACGCTTGGGCCCGCCCTGTCACCGAGCGATAGCTCATCGGAATCTTGCGCACACCCTTCTCTGATTCAGTCACATCAACTATTGTAATTTCGTGATCAGTCATAGAAAACCGTGTAGCCCTTCTCATCAACTAGTAGTGTATCAATGCGTTGCTCAGTGGGGAACTACCACATGAAGTCTCATAAATTAATGGAATCAACAGAGGCTCGCCGCCCCGGCCCGGCGAAATCTCGCTCGCCCACCAGGGTGTGTTGTTTTTGGACGAACTCCCCGAATTCCCCCGTGCCGCGCTGGAGGCACTGCGCGAGCCCCTCGAAACCGGCCACATCACCATCGCCCGCGCGGCGCAGCGGGCCGAGTTTCCGGCCCGGTTTCAATTGATTGCGGCCATGAATCCGTGCCCCTGTGGCTTCCTCGGGTCGAGCCAGCGGGCCTGCCGCTGCACGCCCGACCAGGTGGCGCGCTACCAGGGCAAGCTCAGCGGCCCGCTGCTGGACCGCATCGACCTGCACGTGGAGGTGCCCGCCCTGCCCGCCGAGCAACTGGTGGGCGCCCCGGCGGGCGAGGCCAGCGCCACCGTGCGCGAGCGGGTGGAGCGCGCCCGGGCCCGCGCGCTGGCGCGGCAAGGCCACCCCAACCAGGCGCTGCAGGGCCAGGGCATGGACGAACTGGTGATGCTGCAGGACGACGCCCTGCAGTTCTTGCAGCGCGCGGCCAACCGGCTGGGCTGGTCGGCCCGCAGCACCCACCGCACCCTGCGGGTGGCCCGCACCATTGCCGACCTGGCGGGCGCCACGCACACTGGAGCAGACCACGTGGCCGAGGCGGTGCAACTGCGCCGGGGGCTGCACCACACGCAGCATTGACCGTATTTGCTACTAAATCAATAGCTGTTTGCGCTTACCCAATAAGGGCGGATTCAAGTCCAAGTGCAACATTTACTGTTATCGCTCAGTCCACAGACTCAGGCTGCTGGCTCAAGCGATGCAGGTGCTGGGCATAGACCTCCAAGGGCGTGCTGTAACCCAGGGTCATCCTGGGCCGCCCGTTGAGTTCATCGGCCACCGCATCAAGCTGCTCCTGGGTGTAGCCACTGAGGTCCGTACCCTTGGGGAAGTACTGGCGCAGCAGCCCATTGGTGTTCTCGTTGCTGCCCCGCTGCCAAGGGCTGTAGGGGTCACAGAAGTACACCTTCATGCCTGTGTTCTGGGTGAGTCTGGCGTGCTCGGCCATCTCCCTGCCCCTGTCGTAGGTCAGGCTCTGGCGCATCGGGCTGGCAACGCCATTGAGCTTGTCGCTGAATGCCTGCAGCACATGCGCGGCTGTCGCTGGATTGGGATGGGGTAGCTTGACCAGCAATACCAGGCGCGTGGTGCGCTCGACCAGGGTGCCAATGGCGCTGGCGTTGTTCGCCCCCTTGATGAGGTCGCCCTCCCAGTGGCCTGGAAGCCGACGGTCCTCTATTTCCGGTGGGCGCACATGGATGCTCAGCAAGTCCTGGATTTCCCCACGCCGGTCCTTGCCCTTGGAGCGGGGCCAGCGCTTGGCGTGGGCCATGCGCAGACAGGACACCAGCTCCTTTTTGAGTTCGCCCCGGGGGTGGGCGTAGATGCAGGTGTAGATGCTCTCGTGTGACACTCTGGCGCGCCTGTCGTGGGGGTGGAGTTTTTTGAGGTGCCCGGCAATTTGCTGAGGCGACCAGTGCAGGTGCAGATGGTCGCACACGAGGCGGTACAAAGCCCCCTGGCGGTGCAGCTTGGGCTGGGGGCGGCTGTGAATGCGCCGCTTGCAGCTGCGCTGATGGGCAAACCGGCTGGCGTAGCCATTGCCCCCTGCATTGCGATGAATCTCCCGGCTGATGGTGCTGGGGCTGCGTCCCAGAGCCCTGGCGATGGCTCGGATGCTTTGCTTTTGCTGCAGCCCCAGTGCAATCGCGTGGCGCTCGGATTCTTTGATCTGCTCGTAGGTTCTTTTGCTCATGGAGGCCTTTATTCTGAAGGGGGTGTTGCACTTCAGATTTGAGGTCGCCAAGCGCCAGAGGCCAAAACAATGCATGAAACTGCACGCTGCAAACCGTGCAGGTAAAGCGCCTTTGCGGCACATCCCCAAAGCCTTGATGCGCTGGACATGAACCCCGGTGGGCGCAAGGCGTGCGGCTCGCTCACACCCCCAGGCAGTTCTTGCGCACGTCGGGGTTGGCCACTACGTCGGCCATGCGGCCTTCGTGAACCACCTGGCCCTGTTCGATAAGGTAGGCACGGTCGGCCACCGCTTCGGCAAACGGCAGGTTCTGCTCGCTCAGCAGCACGCTCACGCCCTGCGCCTTGAGGGCGCGGATGGTGCGGGCCATTTGTTGCACGATGAGGGGCGCCACGCCTTCTGAGGGTTCATCGAGCAGCACCAGCAGCGGCTGGCCCATGAGGGTGCGGGCCACGGTGAGCATTTGCTGCTCGCCACCGCTCATGCGCCCGCCGGGGCGCAGGGGCATTTCGCCCAGGTTGGGGAAGAGTGCAAACAGCTTCTCGGGCGTCCACTCGGGGGCGGGTGTGCCGTCGGGCCAGCGGCGCGGGCGCTGGCGGCCCACCTCCAGGTTGTCCATCACCGACAGGTCGGTGAAGATGCGGCGCTCTTCGGGCACATAGCCCAGGCCCAGGCGGGCAATCTCGTGCGGCTCGCGCCGCGCAATGTCTTGCCCCAAAAACTGCACACCGCCGCGCCGTGCCACCATGCCCATGAGGGCCTTGAGCGTGGTCGATTTGCCAGCGCCGTTGCGGCCCATGAGGGCGACCACCTCACCACGCCCCACCTGCAGCGACACGTCAAACAGAATCTGCGCCGCGCCGTACCAGGCGTTGAGGCCTTGCACCTGCAGCAGTGGCGCGGAGGCGTTTTCTGTCATGCGGTCGCCTCCACATCAAAGCCCGCGCCCAGATAGGCCTCTTGCACGCGCGCATCGGCCTGGATCTGCTCGGGCGTGCCTTCGGCCAGCAGGCGGCCGCGCACCAACACCAGCACGCGGTCGGCCTGGCCAAACACCACGTCCATGCTGTGCTCGGTGAACAGCACGCCCATGCGGCGTTCGCGGGCGATTTGGCGGGTCAGCGCCATCAAGGCCAGGCGCTCGGCCGGGGCCATGCCCGCAGTGGGCTCGTCCATCAGCAGCAGGCGCGGGCCGTGGGCCAGCGCCATGGCCAGCTCCACGCGTTTCACATCGCCATAAGCCAGGGCGCTGCAGGGGCGGTCGGCCTGGGCCTGCATGCCCACGCGCTCCAGCAGGGCCAGCGCATCGGTCCGCCGGTGGGCGGCCGCGGGCCGCCACCAGTGCAGGATGCGCCGGTCTGCCGACAGCAAGGCCATCTGCACGTTTTCCACCACCGTCAAAGAGCGGAAGGTTTCGGCGATCTGGAAGGTGCGGCCCACGCCCCGGCGCCAGATGGTGCGCGGAGGCAAGCCCACGAGTGATTCCCCGGCCAGCCGTACGTCACCCGTATCGGGCCGCAACTGCCCGCCCACCATGTTGAAGGTGGTGGACTTGCCCGCGCCATTGGGGCCGATGAGGGCCAGCATTTCGCCCTCAAGCAGCGAAAAGCCCACGCCATCCACGGCCTGCACGCCGCCAAAGGCGCGTGAAAGGCCCGTCACCTGCAGCAGCGGCGCGCTCATGCAGCCCCCCTGCGGCGGGCCCACCAGGCCTGGGCAAAACCGGCCAGCCCCTGGGGGAAGGCCAGCACCAGCAGCAGCATGGTGGCGCCCAGCAAGGCGCGCCAGTAGTCGGTGTTGCGCGCCACGGTGTCGTGCAGCCAGGTCAGCGCGCCCGCGCCCAGCAGGGGGCCCGCCAGCGTTTGCACGCCGCCCAGCAGCACCATCACCAGGCCATCCACCGACTTGGCCACGGCCAGGGCTTCGGGCGAAATGCTGCCCTTGGCCAGCAAAAACAGCGCACCCGCCAGGCCCGCCAGCGCGCCCGCCAGCACAAAGCCGATCCACTGCACACGCCGCACATCAATGCCGATGGCCTCGGCGCGCAGCGGCGCATCGCGCCCCGCGCGCAGGGCGTAACCCAGCGGCGCCAGCAGCACCCGGCGCAGTAGCAGCACGCCCAGCGCCACCAGGGTGAGCGTGAGCCAATAAAAGCGCGCGCCTTCGGCCCACCAGTCTGAAGGCCACACGCCGGTGATGCCGTTGCTGCCACCGGTCAGGCTGTCCCACTGGTAGCACACGGCCCAGGTGATCTGTGCAAACGCCAGCGTGAGCATGGTGAGCGACACACCCGACAGCCGCACGCAGAACCAGCCATACACCAGCGCGCCAAGGGCCGCCACCAGCGGCGCCAGCAATAAAGCAGCTTCCATGGGCAGGCCCGCCGCGCGCACCAGCAGCGCTGCGGCGTAGGCGCCCAGGCCAAAGTAGGCCGCGTGGCCAAACGAATGCAGGCCCGCAGGCCCCATCAAGAAATGCAGGCTGGCGGCAAAAAGGGCTGCCACCAGCACATCGGCTGCCAGCACGGTGGCATAGGGCCAGGCCCCAGCGGCCATGGGCAGCAGCACCAGCGCGGCCAGCAGGGCCAGCCACGCCGTGCGGGCGGCGGGGCCTGCGGCTTTGAGCGGGGTTTCGGCATCGCCCGCGACGCGGGCGGTTGCCTGCGGTTTGCCCATCAGGCCCCAGGGGCGCCACACCAGCACCACGGCCATCACCACAAATTCCACCACCAGAGTGAGCTTGGAGAACGACAAGGCCACGCCACCCACCTCGACCAGACCGATCCAGATGCACAGCGCCTTCAACTCGGCAATCAGCAGCGCGGCCACAAAGGCGCCAGGCAGCGAACCCATGCCACCCACCACCACCACCACGAAGGCGGCACCAATGGTGTGCATGTCCAGCTCCAGGCTGGCGGGCTCGCGCGGCAGCTGCAGAGCCCCGCCCAGCCCGGCCAGCAACGCGCCCAGGGCAAACACGCTGGTGAACAGCCAGGCCTGGTTCACGCCCAGGGCGCCGACCATCTCGCGGTCTTGCGTGGCGGCGCGCACCAGCGTGCCCCAACGCGTGCGGTGCAGCAGCCACCAGAGGGCGCCCAGCACCACGGGGCCAATGGCGATCAACAGCAGGTCGTACGCAGGGAACGGCCGCCCGAGGACATTGACGGAGCCCTCCAGCCCCGGCGCACGGGGGCCAAACAGCTCTTCAGGGCCCCAGGCCCACAGCACCGCGTCTTTCACGACCAGCACCAGCGCAAAGGTGGCCAGCAGTTGCAGCAGCTCCGGAGCGCGGTAAATGCGCCGCAGCAGCGCCATCTCTACCACCGCACCCAGCACGCCAGTGGCCAGCGGCGCCAGCAGCAGCGCGGGCCAGAAGCCGAGGCTGCCCGACAGCCGCTCCACCAGCGTGTAGGCCACATACAGCCCCAGCATGTAGAACGAGCCGTGCGCAAAGTTGACGATGCGGGTGACGCCAAAGATCAGCGACAGCCCCGCTGCCACCAGGAACAGCGACGACGCACCGGCCAGCCCGTTGAGCAGCTGGCCGATCAGGCTGGAGAACCCCGCTTCCATGCGTTGAGCTGCGCCGTATCAGTCCGCTGCGCGCAGCTTCTTGACCTCTTCGGCGCTGGGCTGGAACTTGGCGCCATCGGCATAGCGGAAGTTGACCATCACGCCTTTGCCGCCTTCATTGCGCGTCTTGCCCACAAAGGCGCCCATGGTGGACTGGTGGTCTTCCGCGCGGTAGCGGATGGGGCCGAAGGGCGAGGTCAGCTCCAGCCCCCGGAAGGCGGTGATGAGCTTCTCGGTATCGGCCCCGCCCGCCTTGCGCATGCCTGCCGCCAGCGACTGGATCGCCGTGTAACCCACCACGGAACCCAACCGCGGGTGGTCTTTGTACTTGTCCTGATAGGCCTTCAAAAACGCCTGGTGCTCGGGCGTGGTGATGCCGTACCAGGGGTAGCCGGTCACGGTCCAGCCGGTGGGGGCTTCGTTCTTGAGCGGGTCCAGGTACTCGGGCTCGCCGGTGAGCAGGCTCACCACCTCGCGGCCCTGGAACAGGCCGCGCGTGTTGCCCTCGCGCACAAAGCGCGCCAGGTCGGCCGCGAACAGCACGTTGAAGATGGCGTCGGGCTTGGCATCGGCCAGGGCCTGCACCACGCTGCCGGCGTCCACCTTGCCCAGGGGCGCAGCCTGCTCGGCCACGAACTCCACATCGGGCTGGGCCTGCTTGAGCAGCTTCTTGAACGTGGCCACGGCCGACTGGCCGTATTCGTAGTTGGGGTAGACGATGGCCCAGCGCTTCTTCTTGAGCGCGGCGGCCTCGGGCACCAGCATGGCCACCTGCATGTAGGTGGAGGCGCGCAGGCGGAAGGTGTAGCGGTTGCCGCTCTCCCACACGATCTTGTCGGTCAGCGGCTCGGCGGCCAGGAAGAACACCTTTTTCTGGCGGGCAAAGTCTGTCAGCGCCAGGCCCACGTGCGAGAGAAAGCTGCCCATCAGCACATCGACCTTCTCGCGCGCCAGCAGCTCCTCCGCCGCGCGCACGGCGTCGCCGGGGTTGGCGTTGTCGTCGCGCACGATGAGCTGCAGCTTGCGCCCGGCAATGCCGCCGCTGGCATTGACCTGCTCCACGGCCAGCTCCATGCCCTTCTTGTAGGGCTCCAGAAATGCGGGCTGGGCCTTGTAGCTGTTGATTTCACCGATCTTGTAGGTGCCCTGGGCCAGCGCCGGGCCAGCCAGCAGGCTCAGGCCCAACAGGGGTGCCCAGGTTCTGAGCAAAGCGGTGCATAAGGGCATGACTTTTCTTTCGTTTGAATCAAAGGCTTGAGGGCCGACAATGTACCTGCGCACCCGTTTGCCTGACAATAAACGGGTTTACCTGCTAGCCAAAGGCGTTGCGGCCTCCTGTACACGCGCCAGCCAAGCTCCTTTGTCCGCCAGCGTCTGGCGGTGGCTCCCCCGATTCTCATCTTTGCAAGAAACCATGAGTGCCTTTCTCGAAGAACGCGTCCTGACCGTTCACCACTGGACTGACCGCCTTTTCAGCTTCACCACCACGCGCGATCCCGCGCTGCGCTTTTCCAACGGCCATTTCACCATGATCGGCCTGAAGGTGGATGGCAAGCCGCTGCTGCGCGCGTACTCCATTGCCAGCCCCAACTGGGAAGAACACCTGGAGTTCCTGTCGATCAAGGTGCCCGACGGCCCGCTGACCTCGCGCCTGCAAAACATCCAGGTGGGTGACACCATCATCGTCGGCAAGAAGCCCACGGGCACGCTGCTCATCGACTACCTGCTGCCCGGCAAGAACCTGTACCTGATCGGCACCGGCACCGGTCTGGCGCCCTGGCTGTCCATCGTGCGCGACCCCGAAACCTATGAACGCTTTGAAAAAGTGATCGTGGTTCACGGCGTGCGCGAAGTGAACGAGCTGGCCTACCAGGACCTGTTCGAAAAAGAGCTACCCAACCACGAGTTCCTGGGCGAAATCGTCAAGGACAAGCTGATCTACTACCCCACCGTGACGCGCGAGCCCTTCCGCAACCAGGGCCGCATCACCGACCTGATCGCAAACGGCACCTTCCCCGCCAACATCGGCCTGCCCCCGCTCGATCCGCTGACCGACCGCGTGATGCTGTGCGGCAGCCCCGCCATGCTGGCTGATCTGAAGGTCATGCTGGAAAAGCGCGACTTTGAAGAAGGAAACACCAGCACGCCCGGCGACTTCGTGGTGGAGCGCGCCTTCGTCGAGAAATAAGCGGCGGCAACGCTGCCCAACACAAAGGGAGCCCATGGGCCAATGCCGCTCAGTTAAGTCTGAGCGGCATTTTTTTGACGGGATACTGGGTCTTGGTCATACGAACCTCACGCGGATACCGCCTGTGGGATCTGCGAGGCGGCAGCACGAAGCGGCGGATGTTCTTTCTCATGGCCGCAAGCTTGGCCGGGATGGCCCCAGGGGTGTGTGATCCTGAACTCCACAGCCACTCATCCACGATGTAGCGCAGCGCCGTGATGAAGCTGATGCGACAGGGCTGCACTTTGGCCTCGTCTGCGATGCGCGTGATCTCCAAGCGGATCAGGTTGTACATCAGCAAGGTTGCCCACAGCTCTTGCTTGACCCCATCGGGTTGCTGGCTGCGCAACGTCATCGCCTGGCCCAGCATGTCCGTCTTCATCTCTCCATAGGCCAGCTCAATCTCCCAGCGTTCGTGGTACAGCGCGAACACCTCCTCGGCCTTGTAGCGTGCCGGATCCATCAGGGACGTGAACAAGGTTCTGGGTTTGCCATCGAGTTCACGGGTGATGGCGCGCACCTCCCACGTGAGCGGCAAGCCGGGGTCTTTCTTGCGAGCTTGGGGCGAGACCTTCATGCGCAAGCTCACATCGCCAGGGCCATGCGTTTGCACCACCTCGCCCCTGAGTCCGGCACGCGCAGGGATCAGCCAGTGACGTCCCTGGCGGTGTTGCAGCGGCCACAGCAGACTTGCCGAGTAAAACCCTTTGTCCACAATCACCAGCGAGTCAGGCGGCAACTTCGGCCACAAGCGTTCAGCCAATGCGTACTCACTGGTGTCGTAGGCATCCAGGCTGGCATCTACCAATAAACGAGCTCTGGCATCGAGCAAGCAGGCCATGCGCACCAGGGGGAAGGGACTTTGGTGGTCTGCGTGGTTGCGCTGGCAACCAAAGTGCTGGCGGTTGTCTTGTGTGTCGGGGGTACGCCAGACCACGCCATCCAATGCGTACAGCGCCAAGCCTTGCCAGCGGTGGCGAGCGGCCTGCTGGTGCGCCCAATGGGCAGCAGTGTGGCGAAACAGCCATTGCAGGGGCTCACTGCCCAGCCGTTGGCGCGCCTGGCTCAGCGCGCTGGAGCTGATGGGTTCATTGTGCTGCCCAGGCAGTGCCAGCTCCAGTACCTCGGCCACGTTCACGATGGAGCGGTCTCTAAGCAAGGCCACACCCAATACCAGCCAAAGTGCCTGCTCCATGGGCAGTCGCCGCTTGCGCAGCGTGGCTACACCCGTCATCTGCAAGGCCTGTTCAATCCACTGCTGGGGTATGTTGCTTTGAACGACACCCCATTGTTCGGGGCTCGCAAACTCATGGGTATCGTTCAGGTACTCTTGCAGCAGCATTGGCTATCGCTTGACCTCTATGGCCAAAGCTCAATTGATCAAGCCTGCACTGTACAAACAACAAAGACCCCGAAGGGCCTTTGCTTAACTTACTGGCATTGGCCCATGGGCTCCCTTTTTTCATGCGCCTGCGCAAGGCGGCGGCCGGGTTCTAACCCCGCGTCAGCGTACTCACTGCTGCATGGCCACGTAGCCGGGCTGCGAAACCGTCTGGTACTGGGGCGCTGGCTGGGGCTGCTGCGCCTGCGGCATGGTGCCCTCGTCGGCCACGCGGAAGCCCTTGCCCTGCAGCACCACTGGGGTGCCCACGGCAGGCGGTTGCGAGCGGGTGAAGACGCGGCTGCTGCCGTCTTCCAGGCGCACGCGCACCTGGTAGGTGGTCTGAGTGCGGGTGCGTTTTTCAATCTCGTGGCCGGCGTAGCCGCCACCCACCGCGCCCAGCACCGTGGCTGCGGTGCGCCCGTTGCCCTTGCCGATCTGGTTGCCCACCACGGCGCCCAGCACACCACCGGCCACGGCGCCCACGCCGGTGGCGGGCGCTGCCTGCTCAATGGCCTGGACCGATTCCACACGGCCACAGGTGCTGCAAATGCTGGCCGCGCGCTGCGCCACGGGCATGCCCGCGGGCTGGCGGGCCACATCGCCACGGGCTGCGGGGGTTTGCGGCCAGGCGGGGGATGGTGCTGCGCCACGCTGCGGGGGGGCGCTGGCCAGAGGGGCCGCGCCCCCCGGTGCAGACTGCAGCGACGACGCCCCGGCAGGCGCAGCCAGGGCCGCGGGCGTGGTCTGCGCCATGGCGGCTTCGGTAGGCGGCGCACTGCGGCGCTCTACCACCAGCACGGTGGCCAAGGCCACCACGCAAGCGCCCAGGCCGCCAATGGCCACCCACATCCACTTGGAAGAAGCGACGCCGGCAGCAGCGGCAGAAGCGCCGGGCATTGCCACAGGGGTTGCGGGTACGGTGAGAACGGTGTTTTTCTGCATGGTTTTCCTTTGCTTTGGGGCGCTTGATGGATGGCGGCACCCCGATGGCCTAAAGGTACACAGGCCCAGCGGCTTGTGCAGCGGCTGTTCCGTAAAGCTTGTAAGCACCTGTTTTAGCGGTGCCAGTGCATGCGGCGGCTTTACAGCGCGCTGCCCTGGGGCCGCCGCAGCACCCAGGGCCGTAAACTTGGGCCCTGGTTCCGTTGGGGCAAGACAGGAGATTTATGCAGATTCGCTGTGCACTGGTCGGCATGCCCGGCTCGGGCAAATCCACCGTGGGCAGGCACCTGGCCCAGCGGCTAAAGGTGCCATTCATTGACCTGGACCACCAGCTGGAACAGGTGCTGAAGACCAGCATCCGCCAGTTTTTTGAAGCCGAAGGCGAAGCGCGTTTTCGCGACATCGAGGCCCAGGTGCTGGCCGAGGTGACTGCGCGGCCCGGCGGCATGGTGCTGTCCACCGGCGGCGGTGCCGTGCTGCGCCCGGAAAACCGCCAGGTGCTGCGCGATTTTGGCAATGTGCTGTATCTGCGGGCCTCGCCCGAAGAGATCTTCAAGCGCGTGAAGCACGACCGCACGCGCCCCCTGCTGCAGGTGAACAACCCCCTGCAAAAGCTGCGCGAGCTGTATGCCCAGCGCGATGCGCTGTACCGCGACGCGGCCACCTATGTGATTGAGACCGGCCGGCCCACGGTGCAGACGCTGGTCAACATGATCATGATGCAGCTGGAGATGGCGCCACCCCCGGCCGCGCCAGCAAGCCCCTCAGAAGCACTATCAAAACAATAGCTGGCTGCGCTTTCTGAATGGGCGCTAGAGCCCATTTTGGTATCAAACCCACAAAGCCAGGGTCAACCTGGGCGCAGCCTTGTGCCGCACCGCCACATCGGCAAAATGGGGCATCTTTCAGCCCGAGGGAGCCTTGCCCATGAACCCTTCCGCCTTGGCGCGCGTGCGCACGGTGTTGCTTGATCTGGTCACCCAAGGGGTGTTGCCCGGCGCCGTGGCGCTGGTGCAGCACCGGGGTCGCACGGTGCTGCACGAAGCCGTGGGCCTGCAGCGCCCCGCAAACCCAGCCCAGCCAGGGCTCGCCGTGCCCGCCATGGCGCCAGACACGGTGTTTCGCATCTACTCCATGACCAAGCCCATCGCCTCGCTGGTGGCGCTGATGCTGATGGAGGAAGGGCGCCTGCTGCTGGCGCACCCCGTGTCCCGCTACCTTCCCGCCTTCAAAGGGCAGCAGGTGTACGACGCCGCCACCGGCACCCTGGCGCCCGCCGCGCGCGAAGCCACCGTGCACGACCTGCTGCGCCACACGGCAGGCCTGGGCTACGCCTGGGACACCGGCCCCATTGCCGACCAGTACCGCAACGCCCGCGTGGGCTCGCGCAGGCACAGCAACCAGCAACTGGCGGCCGCGCTCGGCCCCCTGCCCCTGCTGCACCCGCCCGGCACCTGCTGGGAATACAGCCGCGCCACCGATGTGCTGGGCGCCATCATTGAAGTGATTGAAGGCGCCCCGCTGGGCCAGGTGCTGCAGCGGCGCGTTTTTGAGCCGCTGGGCATGCAGGACACCGGCTTCAGCGTGCCCGCCTCCAGCCGCCACCGGCTGGCCGAGCCCTTTGCCCGCGACCCGCTCACCGGCGCGGGCGTCACCCTGATCGACGTGGCCGAGCCCCCGGTGTTTGAATCGGCGGGCGGGGGCCTGGTCTCCACCGCTGCCGACTACGCCCGCTTCCTGCAACTGATGCTGGGGCGCGGCACGGTGCACACACCCACCGGCAGCGTGCGCCTGGCCAGCAGCGCCACGGTGGACTTCATGACCGCCGACCACCTCGGCACCCTGCCGCGCGCGGGCACCATCCTGCCCGCAGGCTACGGTTTTGGACTGGGTGTGGCGGTGCGCCTGGCCACGGGCGGCGCCACGCGGCCCGGCAGTGCGGGGCACTACAGCTGGAGCGGCATGGGCGGCACGTTTTTCTTCGTCGATCCGGCGCAAGACCTGTTCGCCATCTTGCTCACGCAGGCGCCGGGGCAGCTGGAAATGCTGTGCGAACTGTTCCCCACTTTGGTCTACGCCGCGCTGTAAACCTGGGCGGGCATGCCACTACTGCTGCGCTGGTGAATTGGCAAAGGCCCCTGCGGCACACCCCGTGGCACCGGGGCCAGGGCCCGGCGCATCCTCGAAGTTAACAATCAAGATACGTTTTCACACATTCATTTCCACACGATGCGCGTAGAGTGGACTCTCGCTTCTTGAGCGCCTTGGCAACACGCTTTGGATTTCAGTTTCGCCGCGCACCAGCGGCCAATGAAAGTTCACCATGGAAACCAAGCTGCTGCGGGCCATCGCAAGCTCCGCACACCCCATGGTCTTGCAAGACCCCAAAGATATCGACCTCTTCCACGCGCTGGCACAACGCGGACTGGTGCGTGGCGAGTGCTACACCACCGCATCGGGCGAGCAAGTGGTGGCCGTGCACGGCCCCACCCCCGACGGGCGGGCCCTGCTGGCCTTGGAGAACTACATGAGCGAATGCGAAAGCGGCCAGCGCCCTGTGCCCCAACGCAAAGCCGCCTGCGGTTGACCAGACCAACCCCACAGCATCACGCCAGAAAGGCCGCGAAGAACTCATCCAGCTCCGTGGATTTGTCGAACACCGCATCCGCCCCCAAGCGCACGCAGGCCTCGCGCAAATCTGCGGTGGCGTAGTTCGTCAGCACATACACCTTGCGGCCCGCCAGTTCGCCGGGCAACTGGGCCAGCACCTCCAGGCCCGTGCCCTCGCGCAAAAACATGTCCAGCACCAACACATCCCACGGCACCTGGCGCAGGGTTGCCAGGGCCTCCTGGGCGCCATCGGCCATTGCCACCACGCGCGCCCCGACCAGCTCCTGCAGCGCAGAAACCAGCGTTTCGCGAATGGTGGTGTTGTCTTCTACGAGGACGACTTTGGGGATCAGCATGGGCAGGCTTTGGAAGGCGTTTCACCATACCCCCGCACGCCTTTGGGCCGGTGTAGGAGGAGGCGCCGCAAAGCCGCGCTCCCTCACCGGCAGGGAAGCACTTCTGCAACAAAACCGACTCAAACGCTTACCCAACAAGCGCCAACAGCTATTTATTTAATAGCAATTTGGGCTTACAGCGGCGCGTGTTCCGCCATCAATGCCGCCACCCAATCGATGAACACGCGCAGCTTGGCGCTGACGTGGCGGTGCGGTGCGTAGGCGACGTGCAAGGGCATGGGGTCCATCTGCCAGTCAGCAAACAGCGGCACCAAGGTGCCCCCGGCCAGATGCGGCTTCGCCATGTAGTCGGGCAACCACAGCACACCCAGGCCCGCCAGGCCTGCAGCCAGGTAGGCGTTGCCATCGTCCACCGCGCACACATAGCGGCCCTGGTCCTGCACCTGCTCGTGGCCCCGGCGCATGGCAAAGGGCAGGGGCTTGCCGGTGCGGGCCCACACAAAGCCCACGGTGTGGTGGTGCGGCCCTTCCAGCTCGGTGGGGTGTTGCGGTGCCCCGCAGCGTTGCAGGTAGCTGGGCGCGGCATACACGCGCAGGGCCAGGTCGCCCACATGGCGCGCGATGAGCGAGGGGTTGGTGACCGTGCCGCCGCGCACCACGCAGTCCACCTGGTCGCTCACGATGTCCACCACGCGGTCGCTCACGCCCAGGTGGAGCTGGATGTCGGGGTACTGCGCATGAAAGGCCGGCAGCGCCGGGATGAGAACCAGGCTGGCCAGCGGGCTGGGCACATCCACCCGCAGCCGCCCCCGGGGCGCAGCCACGGCGCTGGAGAGGCTCGCGTCCGCATCCTCAAGGTCCGCCAGCAGGCGTACCACCCGCGGGTAGTAGGCCGCGCCATCGGCGGTGAGCTGCACGCTGCGCGTGGTGCGGTGCAGCAGCTTCACGCGCAGGCGGGCTTCGAGCTGCTGCACCAGCAGGGTCACGGTGGTGCGGCTCATGCGCAGGGTGTGGGCGGCTTTGGTGAAGCTGCCCGATTCCACCACGCGAGCAAAGGCCTGCAGGGCATCAAAACGGTCCATGGCGATGGGGGCACAGCGCGGCCCATTGTTTGGCAATGAAGAACAGTGCTGCGCAGATCAGCCTGTTTATCGGAACAGCGCGCCCTTCTACAGTGCCTGGATCACCAACCACTCTTCCCTGAAAGAACCTTCCATGCCCACCCGTGACGTTGTCTTCCCCGCAGGCCGCCAGGCGCTGTACGAGCGCAACCGCTATTCGCCCGCCGTGCGCTCCAACGGCTTTCTGTTTGTCTCGGGCCAGGTGGGCAGCCGCGAAGACGGCTCGCCCGAGCCCGACCTAACCGCGCAAGTGCGCCTGGCATTCAGCAACCTCAACGCCGTGCTGCACGCTGCGGGCTGCACGTTTGACGACGTGGTGGACGTGACGATGTTCGTGGTCAACCCCGAGGCGAACTTCGAGACCGTGTGGAGCGTGGTGCCCGAGTTCTGGGGCGAGGCGCCCTACCCCACGCTGACGGGCATGGGGGTGAGCTGGCTGAATGGGTTCCAGTTCGAGATCAAGGTGGTGGCGCGGTTGCCGTAGGGCTGAAAAACAATAGCTCATATGCCACGCCATTCTGCTAGGCCAGTGCGCATATCCCAGTGATCTAGACTGTGCGACACGCCCAGCTCCTTGGCGCAGTAGTTCCGGCCAGTGCGCATATCCCAGTGATCTAGACTTCGCCTCGACGCCTTCAACTCTGACATCCAGTTCCGGCCAGTGCGCATATCCCAGTGATCTAGACTGTGCACTGATCGCCACCCATGGCTATCGAAGTTCCGGCCAGTGCGCATATCCCAGTGATCTAGACTCACGCACACCACCGACAGTCGCCATGGCTTGTTCCGGCCAGTGCGCATATCCCAGTGATCTAGACTCTGGCCGCCAGCGGCCATCCCGGCAGTAGAGTTCCGGCCAGTGCGCATATCCCAGTGATCTAGACTTCTACATTCTGACGGCCCTGACGCCCACATGTTCCGGCCAGTGCGCATATCCCAGTGATCTAGACTCCTGGATGACGCCATCAGCCAAGCGCAGCGTTCCGGCCAGTGCGCATATCCCAGTGATCTAGACTCATCGACTGCGAAGCTCGCCAGCTTGATACGTTCCGGCCAGTGCGCATATCCCAGTGATCTAGACTCATGCGCTCCTGCCATGCCGCGATTGATTCGTTCCGGCCAGTGCGCATATCCCAGTGATCTAGACTCTGAGACGTCGCGATGCCCGCTTGAGTGGTGTTCCGGCCAGTGCGCATATCCCAGTGATCTAGACTTCTTGGATTTGCGATGAAGGCCACCTATGTGTTCCGGCCAGTGCGCATATCCCAGTGATCTAGACTTGTTCGACTGTCGGATGGCCTGGAGGGCCCGTTCCGGCCAGTGCGCATATCCCAGTGATCTAGACTCCGCACCAGCGTGAGGATGGCAAGACTTACGTTCCGGCCAGTGCGCATATCCCAGTGATCTAGACTCGCTGGGAAAGTTCTTTGGCGTTCATTGCTGTTCCGGCCAGTGCGCATATCCCAGTGATCTAGACTGATTGGCTTCTTGACCAACCAAGTTCTCAAGTTCCGGCCAGTGCGCATATCCCAGTGATCTAGACTCCTGGCCTTTGCGCTGGTGCAAGCCGTGAAGTTCCGGCCAGTGCGCATATCCCAGTGATCTAGACTATTCCGCGCTTGATCCAGTTGTGCACGCGGGTTCCGGCCAGTGCGCATATCCCAGTGATCTAGACTGGATGCGCTGCACGTTTTTGAGGTGCAGCAGTTCCGGCCAGTGCGCATATCCCAGTGATCTAGACTGACGACAAGATGGATGTGGCACGCGGAATGGTTCCGGCCAGTGCGCATATCCCAGTGATCTAGACTTCCTTTGGTTAATTTTCAGGGTGTTGCTGTGTTCCGGCCAGTGCGCATATCCCAGTGATCTAGACTGCTGCGCTTGGTTCGGAAAGCCTTTCGGCGGTTCCGGCCAGTGCGCATATCCCAGTGATCTAGACTTACATCAAAATCAGCGAGAGCAGAGTTGTCGTTCCGGCCAGTGCGCATATCCCAGTGATCTAGACTCGTACCGGCAGGCTGCCGTGAGGTAGCGGAGTTCCGGCCAGTGCGCATATCCCAGTGATCTAGACTTCAGGTGGCCGACGTAGCCAAACGCTACGGGTTCCGGCCAGTGCGCATATCCCAGTGATCTAGACTATCGTCGTCCGGCCACATCTTGGCGATGCCGTTCCGGCCAGTGCGCATATCCCAGTGATCTAGACTGATTGTGACCGCTGCCCGCGGGCACCGCCTGTTCCGGCCAGTGCGCATATCCCAGTGATCTAGACTGTTGATTGTCAGCATTGGGCGGCCCTTGCGGTTCCGGCCAGTGCGCATATCCCAGTGATCTAGACTACCCGAACATGGTTTCATATCCACGCGGGCGTTCCGGCCAGTGCGCATATCCCAGTGATCTAGACTTTTCCTTCGATGACAACGACCTCGCCGGATGTTCCGGCCAGTGCGCATATCCCAGTGATCTAGACTTGCCTCGTAGTAATGGACCCATGTCTTTTTGTTCCGGCCAGTGCGCATATCCCAGTGATCTAGACTTCGTCCTCCGGGATTGAGCACCTGCCCTTTGTTCCGGCCAGTGCGCATATCCCAGTGATCTAGACTCCTGGAGGCCATCGCGGCAATGTTGCTGCCGTTCCGGCCAGTGCGCATATCCCAGTGATCTAGACTTCCCGCTTCGCGGAACCGTTGCCCGCCGCTGTTCCGGCCAGTGCGCATATCCCAGTGATCTAGACTCGGTTTAGGTCCTAGGGGTTGATGAAATCAGTTCCGGCCAGTGCGCATATCCCAGTGATCTAGACTCTTGTGACACCGCGCCGACAGTTTCCCCCCGTTCCGGCCAGTGCGCATATCCCAGTGATCTAGACTTACCGCCATGAAGGCCACCAGGGCCATTGCGTTCCGGCCAGTGCGCATATCCCAGTGATCTAGACTCCTGAGCCGCGGCAAACGATGCCTGGAACTGTTCCGGCCAGTGCGCATATCCCAGTGATCTAGACTTGGATTCGCTGGTTTTGCTGCAAGCCCTGGGTTCCGGCCAGTGCGCATATCCCAGTGATCTAGACTCGAAGCGAACAGGGCCAGCAGATGGCAACGGTTCCGGCCAGTGCGCATATCCCAGTGATCTAGACTCACCCCGATAAGCACCGCCACGAGCAAGAGGTTCCGGCCAGTGCGCATATCCCAGTGATCTAGACTCTGATCGCGATAACCTCTTGATAACAAAAGAAGTTTTCGCTTTCAGAAGACTAGAAAACCGCGCCATTTGCTAGAAGAGGTCGAATTGATCCGGTGCTTTTTGTGCCGGCTGTTTGCTGCGCCCGTGGTAGGTGATGGCGCGTTCGTACTGTTTGTCGGTGAATTGGAAGATATTCACTTTGCCGCCCTGTGGCAAGGCGCGTTCTACGGCACGGCACAGGGTGTCTACCTGCGCCTGGCTGGTGCAAAAGCGCATGTACACGCTGAACTGGCTCATTTCAAAACCCAGATCCAGCAGGCCATTGCGAAACTGCGTGGCAGCTTTGCGCTCCGCCTTCTCCATCACGGGTAAATCGAACATGACCACCATCCACATAAGTCGGTATCCAGACAACATGGTGTAGCAATGGGCTGGCGTTGGTGGAGTTCAGTCCGCCTCAAAACTGCCCGCCAGCGAGAGAGGCAAGCTGGGCAAGGGCAGGTCCAGCTTGGTGCGTTCGCCCAAGTACACCTGGGCCAGTGAAGTGGCCAGGCGTTGCATGCACACCATCACCGGTGTAACGCCTGCAGCCGTGGGCATGTCGTCGTACAGCACGCGCACCAAAGCGCGCTTGGTGTCCGGGGTGACATGCGACTCGGCAGCCTGATGCAGCTGCCACACCTTCAAATCCACCATCGGGCGAAACGGCTCCATCAGGTCATCCACCAGGCGCATGGCATTGGCATCGTTGCTGTGGTGCAGGCCAATGCTGGGATGCAGGCCCGCAGCGACCACGGCACGCGCCGTGGCCGAGCGCAGGATGGTGTAGCCGTAGTTCAGCAGCCCGTTGATACCGTCCCCGTCCTGATCGCGCCGAAACTCTGCGCCAAACAACAAGCCCCAGTAACGCCGCGCCCCCTGGCCTTCGATGTTCTCGGGGTCGCCGCTTTTGACCTTGCCTACCAGCGCCTGCAGCGGTGCCGTGGGTGCGCCTGCGGCCTCCAGCGCTGCGGCCTGCTGCTCCAGCTTGCATTTGACGACGGCTGCCCACAGGCGCTTGTGCAAGGGCAGCGCAGCCGCCCACTGGGCCTCGATGCGCTTGGCCTGCACATGGTGGCCATCCAACGTCAGCAGCATGCCTATGGCGTTGTGGTTGGCTCCACACAGCACAAAAGGCGCACCGCGCTCTGCCAGTGCCACCAGCAGGTTGTTGGTGTAGGTCAGGCCGTGGGCGTTGGCAATGACGGCGGCAATGTCATCCAGCGGCACCTGCCCTAGCTCTTTGCGCTCGCCTTCGGTGTCTTTCACCACCATGAAGCCGCGGTGCACAAACAGGTGCCGCCGGTCGTCTGCGATTTCGACGATGCGGCCTACCATGGGGGTCAGCCCTGAAAGCCGGGGTCGCGCAGCTCACCCATGGCAGAGATGGTGACCTGCCTTGCCTTGGCCTTTTGCATGGAGCCTGCGTACTTGGATGTGTAGGCAAAGGCGTCTTGCTTGTCTCGATTTCGAGCATCGACATTGGCCTCGTGGACCGGGGCCATGAACATCTGCCCGTTATTGCCATTGATGTTTACTACACGCATCGTCTGCTCTCGCCCCTCCACCTCCAGCCGCACACTGTCGCCAATCACCAGCCGCATGACCAGCGGTTGCCCGTTCTGCCCCTGCGTGGGATTGCGCAGTTGCGCCCAACCCCCGGCCCGCACGATGCCGTAGGCCTTGAAGGTGGAAATCACGTCGCCTTCCCACTTCCCCTGCGCATTGCGGGTGATTTCAATGCAGTAGTTGCTGCCGCCCACATAGCCCTTGTAAGGCAATGGCCGCCCTTCAGCATCCACACCGTGGCGCGTTGGCTGTGCAGGCTCTGCAATGCGGATGAGATTGGTGATCTCACGCCCTGCGCTGCCATCGGCCTTGCGGCGCTGCTTGATGCTGCCGTCTTTGCGGATGCCGTAAGAGGTTTCCTCCATCATCGCGCCCTCAAAGCCATGGTCGGGTTTATGGCTCACCCAGATGTGACGCACGGCGCGCTCCACGTGGTCGCGGTAGGTGTCCCACGGCAGGGGCATGCTCTCCACCAGGCGGGTCAAGCCACCTTCGCGGGCCTGGGCGTTGGCTTGGGCAAAGCGCTGTAGCAAGCCCTGGTCTGTCACGCCGATCACGCAGGCATCCACAGCGTGGTGACGGTGGTCGTTGCGGTTTTTTTCGCCATTCAGCCCCAGCACATCATTCAGGCCAAACTTGGCGCGCAGCATGGCTGTCATCTGCCCCGGAATCACCCGGGTAGCTCTGCCGGGGCACACCAGCCGCAGGTATTCGGACGCTACACGAGACAGGTAGCGCGTGTCGTTCAACGCACGGGCCAGGAAGTCCTTGTCCTCTCCCAGCCAGCGCTCGTACCCATCGTGCGCAAAGCGGTAGCGCTTGCGCAGGGGCATGCGCTCGGCGCGCTGCAAGATGCCTTCATAGCTCCAGCCCTGCGCTTCAAAGTCAGCCCGCGCGGCCCACGGCGTGCGGTTGCGCTTGATGCGGTTGGCCTGGCGCATGGCCACGGTGCGGTTGTTCAGGCTGTCGTCCAGCGTCTGCGAGAACGGCAGGATGTGCTCGATCTCCACCTGTTCGCTCAACAGCATGGCGGCGCTGATCTGCACACCGCTGTAGGGGCAGCGTCGATCGGCCACGTCAAAGCTCAGCTCTTCCCACAAGATCCATTTCTGGATGTCGCTGGCGCGCACGCGCTCGGTGCTGATGCCCAGGGTCTCGGCAACGCGTTCGCGGATGCGGGCATTGCGGCGCTGGTTGTCGGCCTGCTTCTTTTGCGCCTCCTGCTTTTGCTCGCGGCTTTGCTTCAAGTCCCGCGCCAGCTCCACCACAACCTCTGCCGGGCGGCCATAGCGGCGGATCAAGGCGTTGACCACCACGCGCACCTGGTTCAGGCCGATGTGCACCGTGGGGTTGGCAATCTTGCCGTAGCGCTCTTCGTCGTTGCGCGGCTTGTCTTTGGCAAAGGCCACATGGCGCTGCAGTGCGCGGCCGTAGTAGGGCAACTCTTTGAAGGCATACACGGGCTTGATTTCGCCGGTGGATGCGATGGTGCGCTCGCCCACCCGCTCCACTTCGTCGCTGTCGTGGTCAAAGTCAAAGCCCAGGTCACTGTGGTGCGCAAACCCGGAGGCCTGCACCGCCTTGTCATAGGTCACCACATCGCGCTGCAACTCCGGCACGATGCGCGCCAGCGCCTTGCGGCTCAGGCTGCCATAGCCTTCGGGCAGGGCCACGTTGGCAATCGCCTCAGCACGGGCTTCGTCCACCCCCGTGTGCTGCTGCAGCCAGGCGATCAGCGTGCCCTCACCTTCTTCGTTCACGATCTGCCAGACGATCTCGTCCTGCAGCTCCGCCGCAAAGCCCGCCCACGCCGCACCCAGCAGATCTTTGCGCGCCAGGGCTGCGCTGGTGGCGTTGCCCTTGAGTTCAGTGCGCTTGGCATCCTCCAGGTTGAAGCGCACAGACCCCGACAGTTTCAGCAGCTTGCGCAACTGATCAAAACTGCGTTTGCTATGGGCCTCCAGCGCCGCCACCACCGCATCGCGCTGGGCCAACGTCAGCGGCACCTCGCTCAGCGTGCCATCCAGCAGGCGCAGGTGGTTCACCTCCTGCAGGATGCGAAAGCGCTGTGTGCTGGGCAAGGCCAGCGGTGCGCGCTCCTCATCGGGCAGCAAGGTGCAGCGGCCAGGGCGCACGGGGCGCAGCGGGCGCTGGTGCAGCAGCGTGTCGCGCAAGTCGGCCCGCGCCACCTCTGTGAACAGCGCGGGCTGCAGCGCTGCCTGTGCCGCCCACAGCGCATCGAACTCCTGCGCAATCATGGCGCGATCCACGTACAGGTCGTAGCTTTTGTCGATGCGCTTTTTGCCCTCATCGGTGGTGTAGGGCGTTTCACGGTAGCGTGCCCGCACGCCCTGCTTGGCCACCCCTTCGGGCCGCTGCTGCATGCGCACTTGCCAAAACCACTCGCCCACCGTCTGGCAACCGCTGGCCGTCATGCGTTCGCGCAACTGGTGGATGGCTTGTTTGAGCGCACCGCTGTCGTTGTCCTTGCGGTCGGTCTTGCGGTTGCTTTGAAAGCCACGGCGCTGGTTGATGTGAAACAGGGCCCGTGCAAACTCGCCGGGGGTGAGCGCCTCGCGCAGGCCCTTGGCCCGCAGCTGATAGGGGTTGAGCCGCTCCAGCGCCTTGCGCGCCGCCTCGTCCGCCGGAAAAAACCCGTGGCGCACCAACTGGCCCAGCATGCGGGATTTGCGCTTGAGCAGCCGGTCACGGCGGCGGCGCATGGCACGGGCAGCGCGGCGGGTCACGGCCAAAGAGGAGCCATCTTTGGGGTTTCGACCATCGCTGAAGATGCGCACGCCTGAACGAATGATGGCGGTGGGGCTCCCGTCTTCGCCTAACCGAAACATCGCCCAACCTAACGACGTGGATCCCAAGTCCAACGCCAACCGATACGCTCCTGATATCGCCATTCGTCACCTCATTGTGAATTCCGAAGGGCATTTGTAACAGATTGGTTTACAATCGCAACCACTCAATCACTGGGATATGCGCTCTGGACGCTAACAAGCTGAAAGATGCACCAAATGGAAAGCCCCGCATGCGGGGCTTTCGTCTTTTTAGTCAAATTCACTCCTAGCGCTTATCTATCAAGCGCAAGCAGCTAGTAATTTAATAGCAATTACCAACACGGAAGCGTCCTGCTCCATCAGACCCGGCATTCCGTGTGAGATCAAGGTGATCGCTAAGTTGGCGCATGCGCCTGTCGCCAAGCACGCCCGAGAGCCGCTTTTCATCACCCATACACCCGCCCCAAGCGCTCAGCGGCCTGGATGAGGCCATCAAATATGGACTGCGCCACCTGCTGCGGGAAGCCTTGCGGCAGCTTTTGCTGCACGCTGTGCACCGCAGTCGGGGTGTGCTGAACGACTTTGGCGATCAGGGCATCCACCGTCAGCCCGCTGGGTGATGCAATGCCATAGCGCGTTCCAACGTCTTGCCAGTGGCGGCGCAGGATCTTGTTCAGATGCCAGTGCGCATTTTTGCCCCGCACCGCCATGGCCAGGTGTGCCTTGTGGGGCGACAGCTTGCCGGGCCCTTCGCCCAGCAGGGGGTAGACGGAGAGCACGTCATACAGGGGCGTCATCTCGAAGCTTTCGCCAGGGTGCAGGAAGAGGCTGAAGTTCTTGGCGTGGCCGTCGGTTGCGCCCAGCATCCAGAACAGCAACTGCGCCATGAAGAAGTGAAAGCGGTCACGCTCGCGCTGGGCCGAGCCATCCAGCACGGCCATGATGCGTTCTACCCCCGGGCCACCGTCGGCCTCGTACTTCAGCACGGGCGATGTGCCGGTGGCCTGGCACATGTCCTCCTGCGGCAGGCGCAGCAGCGTGTCGCCGTTCCATACGCGCCGGTCAAAGCGCTGCACGCTCAGCACTTTCAGGTCTTCAAAGCGCAGTATTTCGCACGGTGCCACTGGCAGGCCATAGGCGGCCAGCAACTGTGCGCACAGCCATTCGTTTTCTACCGAATGCTGCATGTCCAGTTGCAGGTTGCCGATCAGCCCCAGGGGCAGTTTGAAGATGTGGGTGGTGGGTGTGGCCCCCAAGGGGCGGCACCAGCGCCCTTGCCAGAACAGCAAGGCGTCCTTTTCCTGCGCCCCTGCAATCGAAATGCGGAAATCATCGGCCATGCCCGCATCGCCCAATGCCCCGGGCTGGGCCAGGGTGCGGATGCGCTGGGCCACGTTGTGGTCGCTCATGGGTTCAGCCTGCACGCGCAGGTCGGTGGGCGGCTCATCGCCCGCGGGCAGGATTTGCAGCGCCCCCACGCAGTCCCGCCCCACTTCACGCAGCAAGGTGTAGGCGTCTGTGGCACCTACCTGGTAGCGGCGCGCTACCCGCTCGCGAATGTCCTTGCTGTCGGGCAACAGGTTCTCAAAGTAGAAACGCACTGCGTTGCCTTTGTGTGGGCGGTTGCCCGGCGTGAAGGGCAAAGACAGTGACAGGGGACGGCGCTGGGGCGATTGCACCCATTGGCTGTCGTACTGCAGCACGTCGCCACCAGCTTCCAGGCTCCAGGTACCGACAAAGTGGCCGTTCATCCACAGCCCCAGCGCCTTGCGGCTGCGTTGCTGGCTGGCCATGGCGCTCACCAGTGGGCGCCGTCGCCCGGCGCTGATGGTTCGCTTGGGGAGGCACTGCGGGTGCGCAATACCCACTCCACGCCCAGGATGTTCAGCAAGCGCATCAGCCGCTCGGCGCTCACAGCCTCGGCGTTGCGCTCCAGGGCAGACACCGTCTGCTGCGTCACGCCCAGGCGCAGGGCCACATCCGCCTGGGTCAAGCCCGCATTCTTGCGAAAGGCTTTTAGAAGCTGCGGTAACTGTTCAGTGGTGCGAACGGTGAAGGTGTCGTCCATGGGCACAGATTAGTCTCGGCAAAAAACATACTTTGGATTGTATTTTCAAAATACAAACTATAGTGCGTTTTCTGATATCCAAAAAACAAATTAAAAGATGTTTTTCAGAAATACAAACCAAAAGCTATGGCTTGGGTTTTATCTACCAGCCTCTGGCAAGAAGCGTCTATAAAAAATAGCTGCAGCGCCCGTCCCATAAGCGCAGGCAGCTATCCAATTCATAGCATCACAAATTCGGTGCCAGCAACCGCTCCAGCACCTTCTCGTCCATGCCCCGGCGCTGGGCCATGTCGTGCAGTTGGTCTTCGCCAATCTTGCCGACGTTGAAGTACACCGCGTCGGGGTGGCCGATGTAGAAGCCGCTCACGCTGGCGGCGGGCGTCATGGCCAGGCTTTCGGTCAGGCCCATGCCGATTTCTTCAGCGTTCAGCACGCGGAACAGGTCGGTCTTGGCGCTGTGGTCAGGGCAGGCGGGGTAGCCGGGGGCGGGGCGGATACCGCGGTACTTCTCGGCAATCATGTCGTCGTTGCTCAACTGCTCGCCCGCTGCGTAGCCCCACAGGTCGGTGCGCACGCGGTGGTGCAGGCATTCGGCAAAGGCTTCGGCCAGGCGGTCGGCCAGGCTCTTGAACATGATGGCGGAGTAATCGTCCAGCGCGTCAATGAACGCCTTTTCCTTCTTCTCCACACCCAGCCCGGCCGTCACGGCGAACAGGCCCGCGTAGTCGGCAATGCCGCTGTCTTTGGGGGCCACAAAGTCAGACAGGCAGCGGCTGGGGCGAGTCACGCCGTCGATGGTGTGCTTTTCAGCTTGCTGGCGCAGGCCATACCAGGTCATGGCCACCTCGGTGCGGGTGTCGTCGGTGTAGAACTCGATGTCGTCGCCCACGCTGTTGGCGGGCAGCAGGGCCATCACACCGCTGGCGCTGAGCCACCGGCCTTCGATGATCTTCTTGAGCATGGCCTGGCCATCGGCAAACACGCGTGTGGCTTCCACGCCCACCACCTCGTCGGTGAGGATGGCGGGGTACGGGCCAGCCAGGTCCCAGGTCTGGAAGAACGGGCCCCAGTCGATGTACTTGGCCAGCTCAGCCAGGTCGAAGTTCTTGAACACGCGGCGGCCCAGCGCGCGGGGCACAGCGGGTTGATACGTTGACCAGTCCACCGGCGTCTTGTTGGCGCGGATCTTGGCCAGGGGCCACAGGGGCGTGGCCTTTTTGTTGGCGTGCTGGGTACGCACCTTGTCGTAGTCGGCGTTCAGCTCGGCCACGTAGCTCTCTACGCCATCGCCCAGCAGGCTTTGCGCCACGCTCACGCTGCGCGAGGCATCGGGTACGTACACCACGGGGCCTTCGTAATGCGGGGCGATCTTGACGGCCGTGTGCACGCGCGAGCAGGTGGCGCCGCCAATGAGCAGCGGGATTTTTTTGGTGCGGAAGTGCTCGTCTTTCTGCATCTCGCCCGCCACGTACTGCATTTCTTCGAGGCTCGGAGTGATGAGGCCCGACAGGCCCACGATGTCCGCGCCCTCTTCCTTGGCCTTGGCCAGGATCTCGTGGCAGGGCACCATCACGCCCATGTTCACCACTTCAAAGTTGTTGCACTGCAAGACGACGGTGACGATGTTCTTGCCAATGTCGTGCACGTCGCCCTTGACGGTGGCGATGACGATCTTGCCCTTGGTCTTCACGTCGCCGCCAGCGGCTTCCATCTGGCGCTTTTCTTCTTCGATGTAGGGCAGCAGGTGGGCCACGGCCTGCTTCATCACGCGGGCGCTTTTCACCACCTGGGGCAGGAACATCTTGCCCGCGCCAAACAGGTCACCCACCACGTTCATGCCGTCCATGAGCGGGCCTTCGATGACGTGCAGCGGGCGGCCGCCCTTGGCCAGAATGGCGCGGTAGGCCTCTTCGGTGTCTTCGGTGATGAAGTCGGTGATGCCATGCACCAGCGCGTGGGTCAGGCGTTCGTTGACGGTTTTGGGGTGCTCGGGCGTGCCGCGCCATTCGAGCTTTTTGCTCTCGTCCTTGGCGCCGCTCTTGGCGGTTTCGGCAATCTCCACCAGGCGCTCACCCGCATCGGGGCGGCGGTTCAGCACCACGTCTTCCACGCGTTCGCGCAGCACGGGCTCCAGGTCGTCGTACACGCCCACCATGCCCGCGTTGACGATGCCCATGTCCATGCCGGCCTTGATAGCGTGGTACAGGAACACGGTGTGGATGGCCTCGCGCACGGGGTCGTTGCCACGGAAGCTGAACGACACGTTGGACACGCCGCCGCTGACCTTGGCGCCCGGCAGGTGCTGCTTGATCCAGCGCGTGGCTTCGATGAAATCGACCGCGTAGTTGTTGTGCTCTTCGATGCCGGTGGCCACGGCAAAGATGTTGGGGTCGAAGATGATGTCTTCAGGCGGGAAGCCCACTTCGTCCACCAGGATGCGGTACGCGCGCTCGCAAATCTCGATCTTGCGCGCGAAGGTGTCGGCCTGGCCTTGCTCGTCAAACGCCATCACCACGGCCGCAGCGCCATAGCGCTTGACCAGCTTGGCCTGGTGCTTGAAGGCTTCCACGCCTTCTTTCATGCTGATGGAGTTAACGATGCCCTTGCCCTGGATGCAGCGCAGGCCCGCTTCAATCACGTCCCACTTGGAGCTGTCCACCATGATGGGCACACGGGCGATGTCGGGCTCTGACGCGATGAGCTGCAGAAACCGCACCATGGCGGCCTTGCTGTCGAGCATGGCCTCGTCCATGTTGATGTCGATGACCTGCGCGCCGTTTTCCACCTGCTGGCGCGCCACGGCCAGGGCTTCTTCGTACTGGCCGTTCAAAATCATCCGCGCAAACGCCTTGGAGCCGGTGACGTTGGTGCGCTCGCCCACGTTGACGAACAGGGTGTCCTGACCGATGGAGACGGGCTCCAGGCCAGAGAGTTTCATGGGGGGCAGCGAAATAGCAGACATAGGGCTCACCTGTGCAGAAACAGTGGAAAAACAGGTGAGCGTCGTTGCGAAGAAAAGGCCCCAAGCCTGACGGTGCCACCGTTCATCCGGTGGGCCGCTGCAACGCTCCTTGGGAGCCGACAATTCTACCGGCTCAGGTTCCTGTCAACCTGTCCAGTTCTGGCCCCGCACGGGGGACATCGCAAGCGCGACACCAATCAACGAAGAGCATTACGTCCACGTAACTTTCGCCGCGCTCTATCTTGGATACGAATGACTGCCCCACCCCCAACCGCTCGGCCAACTGCACCTGCGAAAGACCAGCTTTCTTTCGCAGTGCAGCCAGCCCCTCCCGAAGGGCCTGGTAACGCGGGTGATAGACAGTGATCGGCACCCGTGCATGCTTTACCCCGATTCGGAATAGTCCATTTACGACTTTTTACGCTACAGTGCGTAACAGAGTGGGGCACGGTGCCTTGCTCGCCAACACTGAAAAGAGAGCAGCGATGACAACGAAGTTTCGACTGGCAGGGTATTCGGCTTTGATAGCAGCAACACTGCTGACAGCCTGTGGCGGTGGCAGCGACGACTCATCCACTCCCGCGCCACCACCTGCCGCTACAAGCGTGGAGGGCTTCTGGACGGGCAAGTCCTCCACCGGCTGGGACGTTGCTTTGGCCGTGCTGGAAAACGGTGAAACCTGGGGCGTTTACACCAGCAACGGGGCTATCTACGGCGCTCTGCAAGGCAACACTACTTCCTCAGGTGGCACATTGACGGGCTCGGGTCGGGAATTCGATCTCCGCTCCGGACAAATCGCGTCGAGCACTTACAGCGGCACCTACACCGCCAAGACCAAGACCAATATCCGGCTTCCCAGCGGCGTCACCTTTGCGGGTATCTATTCGACCGCGTACGACCAGCCAGCCACACTGTCCGCACTGGCCGGCACATATACGGGCTCCGGCGTGAGCACGGGCGCACCGGTGCAGTCGATAACAGTCACCATCTCTGCCACCGGCACCATTACCTCGCCGTCATCACTCGGGTGCAGCGCCAGTGGGCCCGTCACGCCGCGGAGCAGCGGCAAGAACATCTTTGACCTGCGCATCACCTTCTCGGGAGCAAACTGCGCCCTGGGCAACGGTGCAACCGTTTCAGGCGTGGCCTACTACGAAGGTGGGACGCTGCTCGCCATGGGGCTGCTGCCATCGCAAACAGCCGGTTTCATCTTCACCGGCCGCAAGTAAACGGTCCGCAGTGGCGGCCAAGCGGCGACGCCACTGTGTTGGTCAAAGTGACAAAGAGCTGCCAGCGCTTGATATGCAAGCACTGGCAGCTCTTTTTTATATAGCGCGTGCTAAGACACCACGGATTGCGAATTCACCGCGCCCTGTGCCGAAGCAGGCAGCCCAAACACGCGGTCAAACGCCCAGTTGAAGACAAAGGTGTAGCAAAGAAAGAAGACGATGAGCGCAAGGTCCATCACAAAGGCCTCCCACAGGCTCACCTTGAACCACCAGGCAAACAGCGGCACCAGCGTGAAGACCAGCCCGCCCTCGAACCCGATGGCGTGCGCCACCCGGCGCGCCACGCTGCGCCCGCGCACTGTCTGGCGCGACTCCCAGCGCTCAAAGGCCCAGTTGAACACCACGTTCCACAGCACGGCAATGGCCGACGCGGCCACTGCCACCACACTGGAGTGCCCTGCGCCCTGCCCGGAGAGCTGCGCCAGCCCCGCCGTGGCCACCGCGATGGCGATCAGTTCATACAAGGTGACATAAAGAACGCGGCGCCACGGGCCCTGCAGCCCCTGAGGGGCTGGCGTACCGGGGGCGGCGGGAGAAGTCTGGGTGAAAGGCATGGGGCGACTTTATGTGTGCACTGCTGATATATAAAGTCAGCTTGTTTCAGTTTTTCTGATAATTGCGACCATGGCTTTTTCTTCCGACAGCGTGCAAGTGTTCCTCGCGGCGCTGGACCATGGCTCGTTCTCGGCCGCTGCGCGAGCGCTGTCGCGCGTGCCTTCGGCCGTGAGCATGACCATCGCCCACCTGGAGGCCGAGCTGGCCGTGCAGTTGTTTGACCGCAGCGGGCGCGAGCCCCGACCCACCGCCGCCGCCCGGGCGCTGGAGCCCCAGGCGCGGCTGCTGGCCGGGCAGTTGCAGCAGCTCAACGCCCAGGCCCTGGCGCTGACGCAGGGGCTGGAAGAACGACTGACCCTGGCGATTGCGCCCGAGCTGCTGGCTTCGCGCTGGACGGCGCCGCTGGCCGCGCTGGCGCATGAATACCCGCTGCTGCAGGTGGAAGTGCTGACCGCCCCGCAAGTCGATGCACTGGCGCTGCTGCACAGTGGCCGTGCGCAACTGGCGCTGGTGTTTGAGCGCCCCAGCATCGACGGGCGCGAGGGGTTTCAGGAAGTGGGCACCGAAACCCTGGTGGCCGTGATGGCGCCGCAGCACCCGGTGCTGGTGGCCGCCCGCGCCGCCGCGCAGGCACGCGGTGCAGCGCCCGAGGCGGCCATGCTGCGCGAGGAACACCTGACCACCACGCGCCAGATCGTGGTGGCCAGCCGCGACCTGGGCCAGACCGACCCGCGCTTTGTGTTTGCCCGCCACCACTGGCGCACCGACAACCACCTGGCCGCACTGGGCCTGATCGAAGCAGGCCTGGGCTGGGGCTGGCAGCCGCGGGCCCTGGTGCAGCCCCGCATGGCGGCAGGCACACTGGTGGAGATGCCGTTTGAAAACCTGAGCAACGGCGCTGCGCTGTGGGTGGACGTGGTGTGGTCCAAAGAGCGGCCCCTGGGCCTGGGGGCGCGGCGCTTTGTGGCACTGATGAATGACAACCAGGCACTGCAGACCGAGACAGTTTGATGAGAGCTTTATCAGGTGCTAACGCCAACCAGCCATGCCGTTGGAGCTATATTTTTAATAGCATTGAGAAATTGGGTTTCCAGGGTAATGACTGAGCCTCTGGCTTACCATGGGCCCCGAAGGAGTCCGCATGAACCACCCGTTTGACAGCAACAACAAAGACCTGGCCGAGCGTTGGTCGCAATGGCAGCCGGACGCGCCGCTGCACAACGATGAAACGCAAGCCAACGCCCTGCCTGAACGGCGCAAGGCCGGCAAGCACCGGCGCACGGTATCGCTTTCGGACTTCGATCCGTCAGCCAAGCCTTTTTCGCTGGGCGACAAGCTCAAGGACAAGGCAATGACAGAGTCCATCGCGCAGGAGCTGGACACACTGCAGAACCTGTTCTACGCCGACAAACGCTACAAGCTGCTGGTGATCCTGCAGGGCACGGACACATCGGGCAAGGACGGCACCATCCGCGCCGTGTTCAGCCGCATGAGCCCGCTGGGTGTGCACGCCGTGGGCTGGGCGGCCCCCAACGAGGAAGAGCGTGCCCACGATTACCTGTGGCGCATTCACCAGAAGGTGCCCAAGGCCGGCGAGATCACGGTGTTCAACCGCAGCCACTACGAAGATGTGCTCGTGCCCGCGGTCAACGGCTGGATCACCAAGGAGCAACACCACCAGCGCTTTGGTCACATCAACGATTTCGAGCGCATGCTCACGGACACCGGCACCATCGTGCTCAAGTTCATGCTGCACATCAGCGCTGAGGAGCAACGCGAACGCCTGCAGGAACGCTTGGACGACCCGGCCAAGCACTGGAAGTTCTCGATGAGCGACATCGAGGCACGCAAGCAGTGGAGCGAGTACCAGAAGGCGTACGAAATGCTGCTGGCGGCCACGCACACGCCTTGGGCGCCATGGACCATCGTGCCAGCCAACTCCAAGACACACCGCAACCTGATGATCGCCACACTGGTGCGCGAAGTGCTGAAAGGGCTGCAGCTGCGCTACCCCGCGGGCGACTCGGCGCTGGAGCATTTCACGGTGGAGTGACCGGGGGCAAGACGCCCCCAGACAGGACCGCCACACCCCCCGCTGGGTGGTGGCGGCAACGGCTTACACCAGCTTGTGGCCGCAGTGTTCGCAGAAACGGTCACCGGCTTGCACCGTGCCGTGGCACTGGGGGCAAGCCGGTGCAGCGGGCGCCGCTGGTGCGGGGGAAGCGGTGGCTACCACCGTTGAGGGCGCGGCAGACGCAGCAGGCTTGGCAGCGGGGGCTTGTTCTGCATCCTGGCTCGCAGCAGGCGCCTTCTGCGTGGCGGCTGCGGCCGCAGCCGCCGCAGCGGCAGCCTGCACCTGGGCCTTTTCCTTCAGGTCGGCCATCTTGTTGTTCATGTCCTGGAGCTTTTCATCGGCCGCCTGGCGAATGCTGTCCAGATCGACCTTTTCAGAAAACTCGCACCAGGTGAGCACGCCCACCATCAGCGGCAGCAAGAAGACGAAAGCCGAAGCCAGCGCAAACACCAGGCTGAAGCCCACGCCCGCGCCCATCACGTGGCCCGAGGCGCCGCCCATCATGACGGCCAGCGGATTGAAGCCGCCACCCATGCCGTGGCGCATCCCATAGCCCATGCCACCGCCAAAGTCGCCGCCCATACCGACCACGGCAGCAAACAAACCGCCCACCGTGAACGAGGCCGAGGTGATCAGGCCGAACAGCATCGAAGCAAAGATGGCCGACAGCAGCATGCCGCCCACGATCTTGCCGATGGCGGCAAACGGGTACTTGCGGGTGATGTGCCAGGTGATCGACAGCGAGTGCATCACGCGCTCACCATCCCACAGCGCGGGGCCGACGATGGACGAGGCCACGTACAGCGCCAGCATCAGCGCGGCCATCGCCAGCACGGCCACGGGCACCACCACCACCAGCAGCAAGGGGCCCAGCACCGGGATCTTGCAGATGAAAAACACCACGGCCAGGGCCAGGAACAGGGCCAGCGCCGCCAGCATCATCAGCAGCCCGGCGCCCAGCAGCTTGGGCAGGCACAGCAACCCGGCGATGAAGTAGCCCACAAGACCCCGGTAGGGGCGCTTGCGCGCCAGGTCTGACAAGCAGGCGCCAGCGCCGCTGATGCCGGCCAGCCCCACCACGATGGCCACCAGTGCCAGCAGCACCGTGAACCCCATCCACAGGCGGGCCAGGGCACCGCCCAGCGCAAACACCAGGGCGGCGACCAGGAAAGAGGCCGCCATCACCGAGACGGCAGGCCAGCAGGTCAGTGCCTCGGGCAGGCGAAAAATGGAATACGGGTTGTCCGCTCGGACAAGTGGTTGGCTCATGGTTTTTCCCTCGGTTGGTTTGGTATGCATGGCGGGCCCGCAGCAGCGGGCCCGTTGTGTGATCTCGACCCGATCAGTTGCTGTAGGGGTCGTTGTTGCGGTTGCTCATAGGGCACTCAGGCACCTTGCCCCAGTTGCTGCCGCAGTGCTGGTGGCGCGCACGCACCACGCACACGCCTTTGCTCAGCATGTTGTCCTGGCTGTCGCACTGGCGCAGGGCTGCACGCAAAGGGCCCAGGCCTTCGCCCGCAGGCGCGGGGGCTGGCGCTGCACTGGGCTGCGACAGCGTGGCCGGTGCGGGGCCGCGCGGGCCGTCATGCTGCCAAGGCGGCTCGTTGGCGGCGGGCGCCTGAGTCTGCGCATTGGCGCGGGGCTTGGGGGCTGGCTTTGGCGCTGCGTCGGCCGTCTTGGGTGCGGGCCGCGCAGCTGGTGCCGCCTGGGCTGGAGCCGCAGCGCTGCCCACCGCGGGCGACGCCACGGCAGGCCCAGCAGTCACGGGTGCCACCGGGGGCGGCGGCTCTACCGCGGCGCCGGGGAGCGCAACCGGTGCCGGTGGCACCACTGCGGGGCTGGCATCGGCCGGTGCCGCAGGGCTGACCTGCGCCGCCGGTGGCTGCACGCTGGCCGATGGGACCGCAGGCTTGGTGCCCAGCAACCACCAGGCCAGCCCGGCGACCACGGCGATACCCCCCAGGCCGAGCGCTGCATATTTGGCAGCCGAGCCGCGCGCTTCGGGCGCTGCAGGCTCTGGCGGCAAAGGCCAGGGCGCTGGAGCCGGGGCTTTGGATGGCGGAGCCGAGGGAGCAGGCGCCTCTGGCGCAGCAGGGATCACTGGAGCGACTGGTACGGCAGGGGCTTGCGCAGCTTCAGGGGCAGGCACGGGTGCGGCTACTGAAAGAGGCGACGCGTCACCTTCTGGCACGCTGGGCGCGGCGGCCTGCGGCGCAAGCACGACGGGCTCTGGCTCTGGCTCTGGCTCTGGCTCTGGCTCTGGCTCTGGCTCTGGCTCTGGCTCTGGAGCAGGAGCAGGAGCAGTCTCCTCCACGTCCGCTACCTCCACCGCAGTGGTCGCGACAGCGCCAGCGCCAGCGACCGCACCCAGAGTGGTGTCCTGCGCGGGCGCAGCGGGCTCCGCGGGGGTATCCAGCAGCAGATCCACCTCATCTGAAGGGCTGTCGGGCGAAGGCTCCAGCGGGGCCGGGCGGGTGTCGGCCTCGGGGTCGGCGGGGCCGTCCATATCAAAATCGAAATCCAGCTCCTCCACCGGTGCTGGGGCAGGAGTTGCTGCCACTGGAGCGGCTGCCGCAGCCGCTGCCGTGGCGAACGCATGGCCGCACTGCCCACAGAACTTGGCCCCCAGCTTGCAGGGCGCAGCACAGTCAGGGCAGTGTTGCACCAGCGGGGCGCCGCAGTCTTTGCAGCACTTGGCACCCTCGCGGTTTTCGGTGGCGCAGGCGGGGCAGTTCAAACTCATGGGCTTACCTTGTTGAATAGAGGAGCGGCTGGTGCGCTGGAGTGCGACGGTGCCGAGGGAGCGCTTTGGCGGTCGAGTTTATCGGCCAAATATGAAGCACAAGCCACAAAAGCAGGCATCTGGCGCCAGCGTTGCTCCTCCGCTCTGCAAAACCGCACAAAAGTGCCGTTTTTGTTTTGACTCAAACAACCGCATCCTGGCGCCCCTGCGGTTATGCAACGAACGCATAAGGGGCATACACACTGGCCTTAGACACCGCTCGACCACAGGCATAAGCTTCGCGGCTTGAATCGATCCCACAAGGAAATTCCCATGTCGAATCCCTCTGGCACACCCGCCGCATCTGCGCATCCGCTGCCTTCGTACCTGCAGGCAGACCACCTCGGCCCCTGGGGCAACTACCTGCAGCAGGTAGACCGCGTCACCCCTTACCTCGGCAGCCTCGCGCGCTGGGTCGAAACACTCAAGCGCCCCAAGCGCATCCTGGTCGTGGACGTGCCGATCGAATTGGACAACGGCACCATCGCACATTACGAAGGCTATCGCGTGCAGCACAACCTGAGCCGCGGCCCCGGCAAGGGCGGTGTGCGCTTCCACCAGGACGTGACGCTGTCTGAAGTCATGGCCCTGTCGGCCTGGATGTCGGTGAAGAACGCGGCGGTGAACGTGCCCTACGGCGGCGCCAAGGGCGGCATCCGCGTGGACCCCAAGAAGCTGTCCAAGGGTGAGTTGGAGCGCCTGACGCGCCGCTACACCAGCGAGATCGGCCTGCTCATCGGCCCCACCAAGGACATCCCGGCACCTGACGTCAACACCAATGGCCAGATCATGGCCTGGATGATGGACACCTACTCCATGAACGTGGGAGCCACCGCCACCGGCGTGGTCACCGGCAAGCCGGTGGACATCGGTGGCTCGCTGGGCCGCGTGGAAGCCACAGGCCGTGGCGTGTTCACCGTGGGTGTGGAAGCTGCCAAGCTGACCGGCCTGGCACTGGAGGGCGCCCGTGTGGCCGTGCAGGGCTTTGGTAACGTGGGCGGCATTGCGGCCAAGCTGTTTGCCGAAGCGGGTGCCAAGGTGGTGGCTGTGCAAGACCACACCGGCACCATCTTCAACAGCAAGGGCCTGGATGTACCCGCGCTGCTGGCGCATGTGAAAACCCGTGGCGGCGTGGGCGGCTTTGCTGGCGCCGAAGTGATGAAAGCCGAAGAGTTCTGGGGCGTGGATTGCGAGATCCTGATCCCCGCTGCGCTGGAAGGCCAGATCACCAAGGACAACGCAGGGCAGATCAAGGCCAAGATGGTGATCGAAGGCGCCAACGGCCCCACGACCACCGAGGCCGACGACATCCTGAACGAGAAGGGCGTGCTGGTACTGCCCGACGTGATCGCCAACGCGGGCGGCGTGACGGTGAGCTACTTTGAATGGGTGCAAGACTTCTCCAGCTTCTTCTGGAGCGAGGACGAGATCAACGCCCGCCTGGTGCGCATCATGCAAGAGGCCTTCGCGGGCATCTGGCAGGTGGCGCAAGAGCACAAGGTGAGCCTGCGCACTGCCACCTTCATCGTGGCCTGCCAGCGCATCCTGCACGCCCGCGAAATGCGCGGCCTGTATCCATGAGGCCTGCCCTGGTCTGATTTTTCGCAGCGCTGGCCCACCGCCAGCGCCCCGAATCCAGGTGCGCCACAAGCGCCCGGCAAAGCCGCCCCCACCACGGGGCGGTTTTTTATGTCCATGGCATGGGCACACCAAGGTGGATTGTTACGGTTTTGGATTCAGCCGAATCACTAGGCGGGAAGCCGCAGACAGTGCTGTAGCACGGCAAGGCGAACCAACGACGTGATACGGGTGAAGGCAAATCCGTATCACACCCCGCCCACTGGAGGCACAGACTGCACGGGCACCACGCGCATGGCCAGGCAAAAGGGTTGCTCACAGGGCGCACGGCCTGCGTAGGGGCAACCGGGCGTGTCGCAATGGCCGCGCGCACGGCGGCGCTGGTCAGCTTCTTCCTCCTCGCGCCCGTAGCCGCTGGCCTGCAGCGCCAGCATCTGCAGCCACGGGTCGTTGCGGGCCTGGAGCTGGTCGCGCCCGTACACCACGCTCGCGGCGGCGCCCTGCCAGGGGGCCAATTCGAGCGACAACAGGGCGCTGGTGGCGGCCGCTCGCTCACCCGCCCCCACACCTGGCTGCAGCACCAGCGCAAAAAGCCCGCTGGTGAGCGCCTGGCTGCGCCCCGCCAAAGCCGCCTGCAGCGTGCCCGATGGCGTGGGGCTGGAGGGTGACGAAGCGGCGGGCAAACTCTGCAGCCACGCAGCAGGCACCCGCAGCGTGGCGGTGAATGCGCGTGGCCCTTGTTCGGTGTGCAACAGGCCCTGGCCTACCAGCCAGGTTTGCAACGGGGGCAGGTCGGGGTCTGCGGGCAGGCCGCCAGCGCCCCCCAGGCCCGCACCCCAGGGCTGCACCGCCACCACACGCTGGGCAGCGGGGGTCAGTTGCTGCACCAGTGCATCCAACAAACCCCGCATGGCGGGCGACACCCCGCTGGCAGGCCACGCGGCACCCGTCACGCCCCCGGCACCCGCAGCAGCCAGGGTAGGGATGGCCGCTGGTGGCACCGCCACGCCCCGCCCTGGCGGGGCCGCCCCAGTGGGCGGTGCAGCGGCGGATGTTTGGCCCTGCGCCTGCAGCGCCTGGCTGGCGCGGGGTGAGAGGCTGACGCGGTCCGCCAGCGCCGGATCACTAGCGCCTTCGGGCAAGGGCGGGGGTGCCAAAGGGGCGACGGGATTTGGGGTGGGTAAGGGTGGAACACCGCCCGTGGGATTACCAGTGCCGGGGGCCCCTGCGCCGGAGATGCCCTTGTCAGCGCCCAGCAGCATGTTTTGCCGCTGCAAGGCGGCTTCGGCCAGCGCCTGCGCCACGGCGGGCACAGGGCTGCGGGGGGGATCCATCTGGATGGACATGGTGGAGCGATGAACAGTGGCATGACCCACCAGCCACCGGCGCCTGTGCAATGTGCAATCGGGCCGGGCGGTGGGAACTGCACGCATTCTGGCCCCGATCGGCCCCGGTGAACAGGGGGCTGGGGCGGGTCAGGCTGCGGGCAACCGCCCCGTCGATTTGCTATCAAATAAATAGCTGATTGCGCTTATGGGTAGGGCGCTGAAGGCATTTTTGCCTAAAACGTTCTCAGCAATACCTACAAGCACTTTAGACAGCGAGAGCCGGCTCTGCCACTGCGGCAGGCGGCTGCGATTCGACGACGCGCGCCAGCAGCGCACCGCTGTAGCGCGCAGGCAGCGGAATCCACACGCGCACGGGGCTGCCCTGGGCGACCTGCACGGGCTGGCCTTCCACGTTGCGCATTTCCTGCAGGCGCACGGTGGTGTTGCCGCTGGGGTGCACCACTTCGATGAGGTCGCCCACGGCAAAGTGGTTTTTGGTTTCCACCTGTACCCAGTCTCCGCTGAGGCCTGCTTCGGCCAGACCCTCGGTGCCCAGCACCTCGCCCACGTACTGGCTGCGCTGGGTGACGGAGTGGCCGCTGAGGTAGTTCTGGTAGTCGTTGCTGGGGCGGCGCTCCAGCAGGCCACCGGTGTAGCCGCGGTTGGACAGGCCTTCGAGCTCCAGCAGCAGCTCAGGGTTGAAGGGGCGCCCTGCCACCGCGTCGTCGATGGCGCGGCGGTAGACCTGGGCGGTGCGGGCCACGTAGTACAGGCTCTTGGTGCGGCCTTCGATCTTGAGCGAATCGACGCCGATCTGCGTGAGGCGGGCCACATGTTCCACCGCGCGCAGGTCCTTGCTGTTCATGATGTAGGTGCCGTGCTCGTCTTCCATGATGGGCATGAGCTGGCCGGGGCGGCCCGCTTCTTCGATCAGGTACACCTTGTCGGCCTTGGGGTGGCGCTGGCCGCTGCCGGTGGTGGAGAACGATTGCTCGGCCTTTTGCTGCGCGGCCTCGAAGTTGAAGTCGCCTTCCATCTTCTGCGCAATGGCTTCGCCCGTGGTGGGGTCGATGTCGGCGTCGTGCGTAGCGTAGTTCCAGCGGCACGCGTTGGTGCAGGTGCCCTGGTTGGGGTCGCGGTGGTTGAAGTAGCCGCTGAGCAGGCAGCGGCCCGAGTACGCGATGCACAGCGCGCCGTGCACAAACACTTCCAGCTCCATGTCGGGGCATTCCTGGCGGATTTTTTCGATTTCATGAAGGCTCAGTTCGCGCGAGAGGATGATGCGCTCCACACCCATCTTCTGCCAGAACTTCACCGCCGCCCAGTTGGTGGTGTTGGCCTGCACCGAGAGGTGCACCACCTGCTCGGGCCACTTTTCCTTGACCATCATGATCAGGCCCGCGTCGGCCATGATCAAGGCGTCCGGCTTGCAATCGATCACGGGTTCGATGTCGCGCAGGTAGGTGCGGATCTTGTCGTTGTGCGCAATCAGGTTGCTGGTCACAAAGAACTTCTTGCCGCGCGCGTGCGCCTCGTCAATGCCCTGGCGGATTTGCTCCAGGCGGAACTCGTTGTTGCGCGCGCGCAGGCTGTAGCGCGGCTGGCCGGCGTACACCGCGTCGGCGCCAAAGTCGTAGGCGGCACGCATCTTGTCGAGCGAGCCAGCGGGCAGGAGGAGTTCGGGGGCTTTGAGCGTGGTCATGGGGTGGCCCAATCTAAAAATCGTCAGAGGTCAGGTTCAGCGGGGCATCAGCGGCAAGCCGCCGAGCATGCCCACGGCCTGCGCAGGAAGTTCTTCGGCGTCAAAGGCCTTGTCGCCATCGGCATCCGCCACGCCGTTGGGTACCAGGCCCTTGAAGTCGAACTGGCGTGGGTCCATGAAGTGCGAAGGCACCAGGTTGCGCAGCGCCACGGCCATGTTCTCGATGCGGCCGGGGTAGAGCTGCTGCCAATCGCGCAGCATCTGTCCGATCTGCTTGCGCTGCAGGTTTTCCTGGCTGCCGCACAGGGTGCAGGGAATGATGGGGAAGTTGCGGATCTCGGCCCAGCGGGTGAGATCGCTCTCGGCCACATAGGCCAGGGGGCGGATGATGAGGTGGTCGCCCCGGTCGCTTTGCACCTTGGGCGGCATGCCCTTGAGCTTGCCGCCGAAGAACATGTTCAGGAAGAACGTCTGCAGCATGTCGTCGCGGTGGTGGCCCAGCGCGATCTTGGTGGCGCCCAGCTCATCGGCCACGCGGTACAGAATGCCCCGGCGCAGGCGGCTGCACAGGCTGCACATGGTCTTGCCTTCGGGGATGTGCTCTTTGACGACGCTGTAGGTGTCCTGCGTTTCGATGTGAAAGGGCACGCCCACCTTCGTCAGGTATTCGGGCAGCACATGGGCCGGAAAGCCCGGCTGCTTCTGGTCGAGGTTGACGGCGATCAGCTCGAACTTGTTGCCGTTGCGCTGCTGCAGCATGCGCAGCACATCGAGCAGGCCGTAGCTGTCTTTGCCGCCGGACACACACACCATCACTTTGTCGCCGTCTTCGATGAGACCAAAGTCGCCAATGGCCTGGGCCACCTGGCGCACCAGGCGCTTTTCGAGCTTGGTGGCTTCGCGTTCCAACGCAGCATCGGCAGCGAGCGTGGCCGCGTCCGCGTCAACAGGCAAGGCGGCGGCAGTGGGAGTTTCAGCAGTGGAGAGCATGGATCAAGGCGGTGGGGGCCAGCGAAGCACAAACAACAAGGTGCCGCCCATGCGGCACCCCGGACTGCCGCCGCCCGTGAAGGCGCCTGCAGCAGCCCCCAGCGGCAAGGCCCTTTGGCCGGGGGATGGTAGCTATTATTTTGATAGCTAGCAGCGCTTGCAGATCAAGCGCTGGGGCCGTATTTTCTTACAAACCCGGTTTTTCTCAAACTTCGGCCGGGTAAAACATCTTGCGCGCAGGCACTTTCTCGACCGCCTTGGCAATGGCGCCAATGTGGTCGGGCGTGGTGCCGCAGCAGCCGCCCACGATGTTGACCAGCCCCTCGGCAGCAAACTCGTGCACTAGACGGCTCGTCACTTCGGGCGTCTCGTCAAAGCCGGTGTCGCTCATGGGGTTGGGCAGGCCAGCGTTGGGGTAGCAGCTGATGAAGGTGTCTTCGGCCACGCGGTTGAGTTCCTGGATGTAGGGGCGCATCAGCGTGGCACCCAAAGCGCAGTTCAGGCCGATGGCCAGCGGGCGCGCGTGGCGCACGCTGTGCCAGAAGGCGGTGACGGTCTGGCCGGAGAGGATGCGGCCGGAGGCGTCCGTCACGGTGCCGCTGATGATGAGGGGCAGGCGCTCGCCGCTCTTTTCAAAGAATTCGTCAATGGCAAACAGCGCGGCCTTGGCGTTCAGGGTGTCGAAGATGGTCTCGACCAGCAGCACGTCGGCGCCGCCTTCGACCAGCGCCTCGGTCTGCTCGTAGTAGGCCGCGCGCAGTTGCTCAAAGTCGATGTTGCGCGCGCCAGGGTCGTTCACATCGGGACTGATGCTGGCCGTCTTGGGCGTGGGGCCCAGGGCACCAGCCACAAAGCGGGGGTGGTCGGGCGTGCTGAACTTGTCGCAGGCGGCGCGCGCCAGCTGGGCAGAGCGCAGGTTCATCTCACGCGCCAGGTGGGCCATGCCGTAGTCTTCCTGCGCGATGGTGGTGGCACCAAAGGTGTTGGTCTCGATCAGGTCGGCACCAGCGGCCAGGTAGCGCTCGTGGATGTCGCGGATCACGTCAGGGCGCGTCAGGCTCAGTAACTCGTTGTTGCCCTTCACATCGCGGGGAAAGTCCTTGAACCGGTCACCTGCACCGTCTGGCCCGGTGTAGCCCTCGCCCCGGTATTGCGCCTCGCCCAGCTTGAAGCGCTGGATCATGGTGCCCATGGCGCCGTCGAGGATGACGATGCGCTGGGCGAGGATGTTGGGAAGCTGCTGGGCGCGGGTGTAGGTGATCTGCTGCATGGCGCAATTGTAAGAAGCGGCGATTCAGGGCGCCGCTGGGGCCTCTTCGGCAACGGCACGCAAGGCCAGCAGCGAATCGATCAGCAGCGTCAGCGCCGGATGGCGGTGCGCGTTGCGCCGCGCGATGAGTTCGTACGGCTCACTGCGCGACTTGAGCCGCAGCGGCAGGCGGGCGACCATGCCGTGCTGGCAGACGTAGTCGGCCACGTCGTCCGACACCAGGGCCACCAGATTGGGGTTGTGGCTCAGCAGCGAAAGCGTGGCCAGCGCGGATGTGGTCTCGATCAGATGCGTCGGAAATGACAGGTTCTCTTCGAAGAATTCGCGCTCCAGCGTGCGGCGCATTGGCATGTGCGCGCGGTACACCACCCAGCGGCTGGCAGACAGATCCTCCAGCGTGATCGATGCCAGGCCCGCCGCCGGATGCGCCTGGTGCGCGATGACGGCGAGAGACTCATCCTTGACCACGACAGTGTCGTACAGGTGGGGTTTGGGACTGACCGACGAGCGGCAGATGGCCGCGTCCAGCCGCCCCTGGTCGATGAGCGCGAGCAGACTTTCGCTGGTGTCCTCGACGATCTCCACCGAGATGTCCGGCTGCTGGTCCATCAGCTGCGTGAGCGCCCGCGTCAGGAGCGGCACTGCGCCCATGATGGTGCCTACGGCAATGCGGCCACCTGCGCCACTGGCGATGGCGCTCAGCTCCTGCTGCAAGTGGCTGATGTCGGACTGGATCAGCCGCGCGAAGCGCACCGCGCAGGTTCCCGCTTCCGTAGGCACAAGCCCGCGGTTGGTGCGCATGAAGAGCGGCGCGTTGAGCGTGGACTCCAGCTCCTTCAACGCCTTGCTAGCCCCGGGTTGCGTCAGCCCCACGCGGTCCGCCGCCGCCAGCAGCGAGCCCTGCTCCGCCACCGCGATCAGCAACCGCAGCTGCCTGGCATGCAGACGCGACATCACAGAGTTGAGGTTGTAAGGGCTCTGCATTGACTTGGAGTTATAGCTATATCGATAACGGTTAGTTTATTCGACGTCGCCTCACTCATAGACTTTCGCGATTGACGGATGAATATGAAAATTCTTGATATCAGGAGATAAACGATGGCGATGATCAACTACGTGACGGAAATCCGCTTCGGCGCGGGCAGTGCCGCTGAGCTGGCACAGGTGTGCCAGGCACTCGGCTTCAAAAAGCCGCTCTTCATCACCGACAAGGGCGTGGTTGCGGCGGGGTTGATCGAGCGCATCCTTGCCGTGAACGACCTGCCGCACTTTCACGTGTTTGACGGCACGCCCTCCAACCCCACCGAGGCGGCGGCGCGCGAAGGGGTGGCAAGCTTCCATGAAGCAGGCTGCGACGGCATCATCGCCGTGGGTGGCGGCTCGTCCATCGACCTCGCCAAGGCCGTGGCCGTGTCGGCCCGCCATCCGGGGCCGCTGCGCCAGTTCGCGCTGATCGAGGGCGGGCTTGCCCGCATCACGGCGGCCACGGTGCCGGTGGTGGCCATTCCCACTACGGCGGGCACGGGCAGCGAGGTCGGGCGCGGCGCGATCATCATCCTGGACGATGGCCGCAAGGTGGGCATCATCTCGCCCTACGTCATCCCCAAGGTGGCGCTGTGCGACCCGGCGCTGACCGTGGGCCTGCCGCCGGGCCTGACGGCCGCCACCGGCATGGACGCCGTGGCGCACTGCATCGAGACCTTCCTCGCGCCCAGCTTCAACCCGCCCGCCGAAGGCATCGCCCTGGACGGCCTGCGCCGCGCCTGGAAGAACATCGAAATCGCCTTCCACGAGCCAAGCGACATCGAGGCCCGCACCAACATGATGAGCGCATCGCTGCAGGGTGCGCTGGCCTTTCAGAAAGGCCTGGGCTGTGTGCACAGCCTGAGCCATTCGCTGGGCGGTATCGACCCGCGCCTGCACCACGGCACCCTCAATGCGGTGCTGCTGCCGGCGGTGGTGCGCTTCAACCGCGAATCCGACACGGTCGTGCGCGACGAGAAGATCGACCGCCTGGCTCAGGCCATGGGCCTGCCGGTACACGTGTCGGTGGAGGATGCGATCCAGGACATGTCGCGCAGGCTCCGGCTCCCGGCCGGCCTGGGCGCGATGGGCGTGACGGCCGACCTGACGCAACGCATCGTCACCGGCGCGCTGGCCGACCACAGCCACAAGACCAACCCGCGCGAAGCGAGCGCGGACGACTACGCCCGCCTGATCGAAGCAGCGATGTGAGCGCTTGTGCCCGCCCAGGGTGCGGGCGGCAATACCGCCACCGGCGCTCCCGGTGGTTGTCCCGTTTTCTTTTTCACAACGAGTCCGCCATGACCATGACCACGACCCTCACGGGCAAGATGCTGATCGGTGCCTCTGCGGTCGCCGGCACCGACGGAGGCCAGCGGGCCTTCAACCCCGCCACGAATGCCGAGATCGCCGAGCCACTGTTCGGCTTCGGCACGGCCGCCGACGTGGACCGCGCCGCCACCCTGGCCGCGGCAGCGTTCGACGAATATCGCGCGCTGCCGCTGGCACGCCGTGCGGCCTTCCTGGAGGCCATCGCCGACAACATCATGGCGCTGGGCGATACGCTGCTGGAGCGCGCCCATGCCGAAACCGGCCTGCCGATGGCGCGCCTGACGGGCGAGCGCGGCCGCACCGTCGGCCAACTGCGTCTGTTCGCCAGCGTGGTGCGCGACGGCCATTTCCTGCGCGCCACCATCGACCCCGCCCAGCCGCAGCGCCAGCCAATGCCGCGCGCGGACCTGCGGCTTGCCAAGGTGCCGCTCGGCCCCGTGGCGGTGTTCGGCGCCAGCAACTTCCCGCTCGCGTTCTCGGTGGCTGGGGGCGATACGGCCTCGGCCCTCGCCGCCGGCGCGCCCGTGGTGGTGAAGGCGCATGGCGCCCACCTGGGCACGTCCGAGCTGGTGGGCCGTGCCATCCAGAACGCGGTGCGCGAACAGGGCCTGCCCGAAGGCGTGTTCTCGCTGCTGATCGGCGCCGGCCGCAGCATCGGCGAGGCGCTGGTGGCCCATCCCGCCATCAAGGCCGTGGGCTTTACCGGCTCGCGCCAAGGCGGCCTGGCCCTGGTGGCCATCGCCAACCGCCGGCCCGAGCCGATTCCCGTCTATGCCGAGATGAGCGCCATCAACCCGGTCTTTCTGCTGCCCGCCGCCCTGGCGCAGCGCGCTGACGCCATCGGACAGGCTTTTGCCGACTCACTCGTCATGGGGGCCGGCCAGTTCTGCACCAACCCCGGCCTGGTGCTGGGCATCGACGGGCCGGATCTGGACCGATTCGTGCAATCCGCAGCTGAGGCCCTGGAACGCAAGAACGCGCAGACCATGCTGACCGCTGGCATCCATGGCGCCTACCGCAGTGGCGTGGAGACGATGGCCGCCACGCCAGGCGTGCAGCGGGTGGCCGAGGGCCAGACGGCGAGCACCTTACACAACGCCGCGCAGGCCGCGCTGTTCACCACCGACGCCCGTACCTTGATGGAGCAGCCTGCGCTGTCGTCCGAGGTTTTCGGCCCCGCATCGCTGGTGGTGCGAGCGAAGGACGCGGATGAGCTGATCGCCGTGGCCGAGCAGCTGGAAGGCCAGCTCACCGCCACCCTGCATCTTGAAGACGCGGACCATCCGCTCGCCCGCCGCCTGCTGCCGGTACTGGAGCGCAGGGCCGGCCGGTTGCTGGTCAACGGCTTCCCGACCGGCGTGGAGGTGTGCCATGCCATGGTGCACGGTGGGCCGTATCCGTCGACTTCCAACGCGATGTTCACCTCGGTGGGCGCCAGTGCCATTGACCGCTTCCTGCGCCCCGTGTGCTACCAGGACCTGCCCGACGCCCTGCTGCCCGAGGCGCTGCAGCAGGCCAACCCGCTGGGCCTCTGGCGGCTGGTCGACGGCGCGCCCGTCCGCGCATGACGGCCATGCCACCGGCCGCCGCCCTGGCACCCTCCGACCTGCTGGCCCGACTCAAGGAGATCGTCGGCGGCGGCCATGTGCTGACGGGCGATGCGTCCACGCGCCGTTACCGCAGCGGCTTTCGCTACGGCGGCGGCGACGTGTTGGCCGTGGTGCGCCCCGGCAGCCTGACGCAGCTGTGGCACACGCTGAAGGCCTGCCACGCCGCCGGCACCGTCATCCTCTGCCAGGCCGCCAACACAGGCCTCACGGGCGGCTCCACACCGATGGAGGGCGGCTACGACCGCCCGGTAGTGCTCATTAACATGCTGCGGCTCAAGCAGGTGGACCTGCTGCAGCGCGGCGAGCAGGTGCTGGCCCAGCCCGGCGTCACGCTCGAACAGCTCGAACGCAGGCTCAAGCCGCTGGGCCGCGAGCCGCATTCCGTGATCGGGTCGAGTTGCATCGGCGCCTCGGTGACAGGCGGCATCTGCAACAACTCCGGGGGCTCGCTCATCCGGCGCGGTCCTGCCTTCACGCAGTTCTCGCTCTTCGCTTGCATCGACGCGGACGGCCAACTGCGGCTCGTCAACCACCTGGGCATGGCACTCGGCGACGATCCCGAGCAGATCCTCGCCAACCTGGAGAGTGGCCGTTTCGCTCGCGACGACCTGCCGGCCGAACCCGGCCGCATGGCCTCTGACCGCGAGTACTCGCAGCATGTGCGCGACATCGATTCCAGCGAGCCTGCACGCTACAACGCCGACCCGCGCCGCCTCTACGAGGCCTCGGGCTCCGCCGGCAAGATCGCCGTCTTCGCGCTGCGCCTGGACACCTTCGCGGCGGATACGGACACCCGCGTGTTCTACATCGGCACCAACCAGCCGCGCGACCTCGCGGACCTGCGCCGCCACATGCTGGCCCGCTTCGCTTCCCTGCCCGTGGCGGCCGAGTACATGCACCGCTCGGCCTACGATCTGAGCCGCACCTACGGCAAGGACCTGTTCGTCTACATCCGCAAACTGGGCACCGCGCGCGTGCCGCTGGCCTTCGCGCTCAAGAGCCGTTTCGACGCGCTCGCCGAGCGCTGCGGGCTGGGGCGGAACCTGGCCGACCGCCAGCTGCAGCGGCTCGCCAACTGGATGCCCGAACACCTGCCTGCGCGCATGAACGCTTTTCGCGACCGCTACGCGCACCACCTGCTCTTGAAGGTAAGCGACGCGGGCATCGAGGAAACGCGTGCCTATCTGCAGACCTTCATGGCCGAACGCCCGGAGGCAGGCTTCTTCGAATGCAATGAAGAGGAGGCCGGCGCGGCCTTCCTGAACCGCTTTGCCGTCGGCAACGCCACCAACCGCTACCGGGCGGTGCATGCCGACACGGTGGAAGACGTGGTGGCGCTGGACATCGCGCTGCCGCGCAATGCGCTGGACTGGTTCGAGATCCTGCCGCCGGAGCTGGCCGCGCAGGTCCAGCAGCCCATGTACTGCGGACATTTCTTCTGCCACGTGATGCACCAGGAATACCTGGTGAAGAAGGGCGTGGACTGCGCGCAGTTCAAGGAGCGCGTGCTGGCGCTTCTGGACGCGCGCGGCGCGAAGTACCCGGCCGAACACAACGTCGGTCACATCTACCGCGCAGGCCCGGTGCTCGAGGGCTTCTACCGCAGCCTGGACCCGACCAACACCTTCAATCCCGGCATCGGCCAGACCTCGACGCGGCATCGCTGGCGGGCGGTTTGCTGCGACGAGCATCGCGAGCCGCCCGGCCGGTGATACCGCGGTCCTTCGGGCCGGGCCCTGGCGGTCCGGCCCTTTTTTTTTGGCGTCCGGCCCGCGCCCGTTCCGACCCGAGCGCCAACCAAGAAGAAACGGCCTGAAGACCTCTTGCGAGTCTTCAGGCCGTGAGCCCGGGGCGCCGCAGCGCTCCCGTCGACCGGCGCAGGCTCGTGCGCCCGGCGTCAGCCGTCACCCATGGAACCAGCGCGCAGGCCCCGTGACCAGGATGGGGAAGAAGATCATCAGGAACATGACCGCGAACTCGGCCAGCATGAAGGGCATCACGCCGCGCGTGACGTCGTCCATGCGCATCTTGCCCACACCGGCCACCACGTTCAGCACCACGCCCACGGGGGGCGTGATCAGGCCGATGGAGTTGTTGATGATGAACATCACGCCGAAATACACCGGATCGATGCCCGCCGCGTTGACCACCGGCATCAGGATGGGCGTGAGGATCAGGATGGTGGGCGTCATGTCCATCGCCGTGCCGACGACCATCACCAGTACCATGATGGCGGCCATCAGCAGGATCTTGTTGCCCATGAAGGGCTCCAGCAGGCCCACCACCTTGGAGGGCAGGTCGGCCACGGTGATGAGCCAGGCGCTGACCATGGCGGCGGCGATCAGGAACATCACGATGGCGCTGGTCTTGGCAGCACCCACGAAGACGCGGTAAAGCTGGCGCGGCGTGAGTTCGCGGTACACGAAGGTCGCCACCACGAAGGCATAGACTGCGGCCACCACGGCGGCTTCCGTCGGCGTGAACACGCCCATGCGCAGGCCGACGAGGATGATCACCGGCAGCAGCAGCGCCCAGCTGGCCTCGCGCGCAGCGGCCAGGACTTCGCGCATGGACTTGCGCGGCGGCGGCTGGATCTTTTCACGCCGCACCAGCCAGGCCCAGGTCACCCACAAAGCACCGCCGATCAGCAGGCCCGGCACGATGGCCGCCATGAACAGCTTGGAGATGGACACGTTGGCCGCTACGCCGAAGATGACGAGCCCGATGCTCGGCGGGATGACCGGGCCGATGATGCCTGTGGCTGCAATCAGGCCGCCAGCCTGGGCCTTGTCGTGCCCGGCCTTCACCATCATGGGGAGCAGCAGTGCCGTGAGCGCCGCCGCGTCAGCCACGGCCGAACCGGACAGCGCGGACAGCAGACAACCGGCCATGATGGTCACGTAGCCCAGGCCGCCGCGCACGTGGCCGACCAGCGACAGCGCGAGGTTGACGATGCGTTTGGACAGCCCGCCCTCATTCATGATTTCGCCGGCCAGCATGAAGAAAGGCACGGCCAGCAGCGGAAAACTGTCGGCCCCGCCGATCAGGTTCTGGATGAGGATCTGCGCATCGAACAGGTCCAACTGCCACATGAGGGCCACGCCACTGGCCAACAACGCGAAGGAAATAGGCATGCCGATGGCCATCGCCAGCAGCAGCGACACAAGAAAAACCGCGATGGTCATGATCAGGAACGTGTGGAGTGTTGGGAGCCACCAGCGGGGGCGGCGGGAGAGGTGCCGGGCGCGCCTAGCGACCCGTGCGGACCGAGCGCCTGGGCCAGGGCACCGGCTTCTTCGGACTCCTGGATGGCCACCAGCTCGTCCACCGACATCCGGCCTGTCAGCAGCCGGACGCCATCCGTCAGCAAGATGAGGGCAGCACACACGGCGAAGACCGCCCCGGCGGCATACACGATGGCCATGGAGGCGCCGGTGACGGGCGCTTCGGTGTCCCAGTTGATGCGCACCTGCGCCAGACTGCCTTCATACAACAGCCACAGGATGTAGAGCATGCAGGCGTAGCTGGCCGCCAGGCAGAGCTTTTTGCCCGCCACGGGGAGCCGCGACACCAGCATGTCCACGCCCAGGTGCGCCCGTTCTCGCAGGGCCACCACGGCGCCCAGGAACGTGATCCAGATGAAGAGCCAGCGGGCCACTTCTTCGGAGATCGCGATGCCGGAGTTGAAGCCGTAGCGCAGCACCACGTTGCCGAATACCAGGATCACCATCAGCGCCAGCATGAGCGCGATCAGGAATTCGAAGATGCCGCAATAGATGTCGATGATTTTTCGCACGAGATCGTCCCCTGAGCGAAGGTCGCTGTGTTGTTATGGTTTTTAAGAAAGGCCGAAGCCACCGGCCAGTGCGCACATCCGTGCACGCGCACAGACCGGCCGAAGCGCGCTTGCACGCCGCGACCGGGCGCGCCTGTTGGTTATTTCTGCTTGATCTTCTGCAGTTCGGCGAAGAAGCCGCGCGTGATCGCCGGGTCGTACGTGGCGGCGAACTTGTCGGTGACGGGGCGCACCACGGCCTCCATGCGCTGCAACTCGGCGGGGCTTACGTCGTTGATCTTCATGCCCTTGGCCTTCACTTCCGCCATCGCCGCGGTGGTCGCCTGGCGGCTGAGCGCGCGCTGGTAGGCCTGCGCCTCTTTGAAGGCGGCCTGCAGGATCTGCCGCTCGCTGTCGGAGAGCTTGTCCCAGAAAGGCTTGCCGGCCAGCACGATCAGCGGGCTGTAGACGTGGTTGGTGTTGCTGGCGAACTTCTGCACCTCATAGAACTTCGAGGTGTCGATCAGCACGTAGGGGTTCTCCTGGCCGTCCACGGCCCGCGATTCGAGCGCGCCGTACAGCTCGCCGAAGGGCAGCGGCGTCGGGTTGGCACCCAAGGCCTTGAAGGCTTCGATGAACACGGGGTTGGGGATCACCCGCAGCTTGAGCCCTGCGAAATCCTCTGGCTTCTGGATGGGCCGTGCGCTGTTGGTGACGTTGCGAAAGCCGTTCTCCCAGTACCCCAGGCCGATGAGACCCTTGGCGGGCAACCGCTCGAGTAGCGCGGCGCCAGCAGGCCCGTCAAGCAGCGCTTCGGCCTGCGCCGTCGTGGAGACAAGGAAGGGGAAGTCCAGCAGGCCGAATTCCTTGACCACGGACGCGAGCGAAGTGGTGGTAGGGATGAAGAGTTCCTGCGTGCCGCCGCGCAGCGCGCCCAGCTGCTGGGCTTCGTTGCCCAGCTGCGAGGCGGGGAATTCCTTGATCTTCAGGCGCCCACCGCTCTTTTCGGCCACCAGTTCGGCGAACTTGCGTGCGGCTTGCGAGATGGGAGCATCCGGCTGGGCCTGGTGGCCCACGCGGATCGTGCGGTCGGCATAAGCCTGGGCGGCCGCGTGCAGCGACACGCCCGAAACGAGCAGGGCCACCGCGAGGCGGCGCAGCGAGGTGATTTTTTTCATGACAGTCTCTTTCATTATTTTGACGGGTAAGCAGCTGCGGGCTGCCATCCGCGTGTGCGAATGCGCCTGCCGCCAGGCAGTTGCGCCGGCCCGTGGGGGGCCATGGCGTGACGGCCGGTATTTGCGCAATTCAAGTCTAGTGGCCGCAATTTGCGAAATGAACTGACGACTGGGGATATGGATATAGCCACAAGCAATACCAGGACGGGCCTTGGCAGCCATGCATGAGTCCGGGTCGATGGTGTGCACGGGCTGCAAAGCTATTGCACGCAAGGGCAGAGCGGCGGCGGAGCGCGCAATGGAGCTTCATCGCAGTGAGGGTCTGACTGGCCGGCAGCGCGATATTTCAAGCCTTTTCGGCCCTTAGCGCTTGGCGGCCTCAAATCTGAAGTGCAACACCCCCTTCAGAATAAAGGCCTCCATGAGCAAAAGAACCTACGAGCAGATCACAGAATCGGAGCGCCACGCGATTGCACTGGGGCTGCAGCAAAAGCAAAGCCTGCGGGCCATTGCCCGCGCTCTAGGCCGCAGCCCCAGCACCATCAGCCGCGAGATCCTGCGAAATGCAGGAGGCAAAGGCTACGTCAGCCGCTTTGCCCAGCAGCGCTGCCGTATCCGCCGACGCGCCCCGGTGGACGAGCCCACGGCCCGGCGGTGATAGACGCCGCCGCGCGGGGCGTAGCACCCGGCGCACAATACGCGCTTCGCCAGCGGCACGCCCGCCAAGAAATATCAGTCAAATTAGCCTCTAGCGCTTTATTTATAAGCGCTGATAGCTATCAAATTCAGAGTCACCGCTTGTCTTTCCGTCCATCTTCCGCGCTGTCGCCTGCCCAATCGGTTTTGCAGGATGTCTTTGGCTACGAGGAGTTTCGCGGCCCGCAACAGGCCATCGTTGAGCATGTGATTGCGGGCAGTGACGCGCTGGTGCTCATGCCCACGGGCGGCGGCAAGTCGCTGTGTTACCAAGTGCCAGCCATCGTGCGCCAGCAGCAAGGGCGCGGGGTGACGATCGTGATCTCGCCGCTGATCGCGCTGATGCACGACCAAGTGGGTGCGCTGCACGAAGCGGGGGTGGATGCGGCGTTTCTCAACTCCACGCTCGACTTTGACGCCACGCAGGACGTGGAGTGGCGGCTGCAAACCGGCCAGATCACGCTGCTGTATGCCGCGCCCGAGCGGCTGAACACGCCGCGCTTTCTGGGCCTGCTCGACAGCCTGTACGACAGCGGCAACCTGTCACTGTTTGCCATCGACGAAGCGCATTGCGTGAGCCAGTGGGGCCATGACTTCCGGCCCGAGTACCGGGCGCTCACGCTGCTGCACGAGCGCTACCCGCAGGTGCCGCGCATTGCACTCACGGCCACGGCCGATGCCCTCACGCGCGAAGACATCATCGAGCGCCTGCAGTTGCAGGATGCGCGCCTGTTCATCAGCAGCTTTGACCGGCCCAACATCCGCTACACCATCGTCGAGAAGAAGGATGCCACCACGCAGCTGCTGCGCTTCATCGAGCGCGAGCATTCGGGCGAGGCGGGCGTGGTGTATTGCCAGTCGCGCAAGCGCGTGGAGGAACTGGCGGCCACGCTGAGCGATGCAGGCATCAACGCCCTGCCCTACCACGCGGGGCTCGATACCAAGGTGCGCCAGAACCACCAGGACCGCTTTCTGCGCGAGGAAGGCATCGTGATGGTGGCGACGATTGCGTTTGGCATGGGCATCGACAAGCCCGATGTGCGCTTTGTGGCGCATGTGGACATGCCCAAGAACATCGAAGGCTACTACCAGGAAACCGGCCGCGCGGGCCGTGACGGGCTGAACGCCGACGCCTGGATGGCTTATGGCCTGCAGGACGTGATGAACCAGCGCCGCATGATCGACGAGAGCCCGGCGGGTGAGGAGTTCAAGCAGGCGTTGCGCGGCAAGCTCGATGCCCTGCTGGCCCTGGCCGAAGCCACCGACTGCCGCCGCGTGCGGCTGCTGGCCTACTTTGGTGAAGCCTCCACGCCCTGCGGCAACTGCGACAACTGCCTGAACCCGCCCGCGGTGTGGGATGCCACGGACGCCGCACGCAAGCTGCTGTCCACCATCTACCGCGTGCACCAGGCCAGCGGCATCGGCTTTGGTGCTGGGCACATCATGGACATCTTGCGGGGGAAGAAGACGGACAAGGTGGCGCAGTTCGGGCACGACAAGCTCTCCACCTTCGGCATTGGCGCGGACCTGACCGAGCCGCAACTGCGCGGCGTGCTGCGCCAGCTGATTGCTACCGGCGCGGTGGGCTTGCAAAAGGTGATGCTCGAGAGCGGCATGAGTTTTGACACGCTGTGCCTCACCGATGGCTCACGCGCTGTGCTCAAGGGCGAGGTGCCGGTGCAACTGCGCGAATCCGTCTCGGCCGCCGCGCCCAAGCGCACACGCAAGAGCAGCGCTCCCCCCGCCGCCGCTGCCAACCTGGGGCCAGACGCGCAGGTGCGCTTCATCAACCTCAAGGCCTGGCGCGCCGAGGTGGCCCGCGAACACAACCTGCCCGCCTACGTCATCTTCCACGATGCCACGCTGGCAGCCATTGCCGAGCGCAACCCCGCTTCGCTGGACGACCTGCAGGGCATCAGCGGCATGGGCGCGAAGAAGCTGGAGGCGTATGGTTCTGAAGTGCTGCGGGTGTGTGCGGCAGCGGCCCAATGAAACAAGCACCCACCATGAAAAAGAGGCGCTGCAAGCAGCGCCTCTCAGGCTGAAAACTCGACGTTGAGGGCCCGCAAGCCCTCAAGACGCCCAGTTGCTCGTCAGCCCAGCACGGCCTTCAGTGCGTTGTTGAACGTCTGGCTGGGGCGCATCACGGCGTCGAGCTTGCTCACGTCGGGCATGTAGTAGCCACCGATATCGACAGGCTTGCCTTGCACGGCGTTCAGCTCGTCCACGATCTTCTGCTCGTCGGCAGCCAGCTGCTTGGCCAGAGGCGCAAACTTGGCGGCCAGTTCGGCGTCTTCGGTTTGTGCGGCCAGCTCTTGCGCCCAGTACAGGGCCAGGTAGAACTGGCTGCCGCGGTTGTCCAGCTGGCCGGTCTTGGGGCTGGGGTTCTTGTTGTTGTCCAGCAGCTTGCCGGTGGCGGCATCCAGCGTCTTGGCCAGGACCTTGGCCTTGGCGTTGCCGGTCTTGATGCCGAGGTCTTCCAGCGACACGGCCAGTGCCAGGAATTCACCCAGCGAATCCCAGCGCAGGTGGTTTTCTTCCACCAGCTGCTGCACGTGCTTCGGAGCCGAGCCGCCTGCACCGGTTTCGTACATGCCGCCGCCAGCCATCAGAGGCACGATGGACAGCATCTTGGCCGAGGTGCCCAGTTCCATGATGGGGAACAGGTCGGTCAGGTAGTCGCGCAGGATGTTGCCGGTGGCGCTGATGGTGTCCAGGCCACGGATCACGCGCTCCAGCGTGTAGCGCATCGCACGCACCTGGCTCATGATCTGGATGTCCAGGCCGGTGGTGTTGTGCTCGTGCAGGTACATCTTCACCTTGGTGATGAGCTGCGCCTCGTGCGGACGGTACGAGTCGAGCCAGAACACCACGGGCATGCCGGAGTTGCGGGCGCGGGTGACGGCCAGCTTCACCCAGTCGCGGATCGCGGCGTCCTTGGTCTGGCACATGCGCCAGATGTCGCCTTGCTCCACGTTCTGGCTCAGCAGCACTTCGCCGGTGGCCAGGTCGGTGATGTTGGCCACGCCGTCTTCGGGGATCTCGAAGGTCTTGTCGTGGCTACCGTATTCCTCGGCCTGCTGGGCCATCAGGCCCACGTTGGGCACGGTGCCCATGGTCTTGGGGTCGAACGCGCCGTGCCACTTGCAGAAGTTGATCATCTCCTGGTAGATGCGGGCAAAGGTCGATTCGGGCATCACCGCCTTCACGTCCTTGAGGCGGCCGTTGGCGTCCCACATCTTGCCGCCGTTGCGGATCATGGCGGGCATGGAAGCGTCCACGATGATGTCGTTGGGCGAGTGGAAATTGGTGATGCCCTTGGCGGAATCGACCATGGCCAGCTCGGGGCGGTTTTCGTGGCAGGCGTGCAGGTCGCGCTTGATCTCGTCGCGCTGGCTTTGTGGCAGCGATTCGATCTTGGTGTACAGATCGACCATGCCGTTGTTCACGTTCACGCCCAGCTCTTCAAAGGTCTTGGCGTGTTTGGCGAATGCGTCTTTGTAGAAGATGCGCACGCAGTGGCCGAACACGATGGGGTGCGACACCTTCATCATCGTGGCCTTCACGTGCAGCGAGAACATCACGCCGGTCTTGCGTGCGTCTTCGATTTCCTTTTCGTAGAAGGCCAGCAGGGCCTTCTTGCTCATGAACATGCTGTCGATCACTTCGCGGTCGAGCAGGCTGACCTTGGGCTTCAGGATGATGGTCTTGCCGCTCTTGGTGATCAGCTCCATCTTCACGTCGCGGGCGCGGTCCAGCGTCATGGACTTTTCGCCGTGGTAGAAGTCGCCAGCGTGCATGTGCGAGACGTGCGAGCGCGAAGCCTGGCTCCACTCGGCCATGCTGTGGGGGTTCTTGCGGGCGTATTCCTTGACGGCCTTGGGGGCGCGGCGGTCGGAGTTGCCTTCACGCAGCACGGGGTTCACGGCAGAGCCGATGCACTTGCCGTAGCGGGCCTTGATTTCCTTCTCTTTGTCGTCCTTGGGCTGGTCGGGATAGTCGGGCAGCGCATAGCCCTTGGACTGCAGCTCGGCAATGGCCGCCTTGAGCTGAGACACCGAAGCAGAGATGTTGGGCAGCTTGATGATGTTGGCATCAGGCTGCAGGGTCTTCTTGCCCAGTTCGGCCAGCGTGTTGGGCACGCGCTGTTCTTCCTTCAGGTACTCCGGAAACTCCCCCAGCACCCGTGCTGCGACCGAGATGTCGCTCTCGGTCACGTTGATACCCGCCGGGGCCGTAAAGCTGCGAACGATGGGCAGGAAAGACGCAGTGGCCAGGCGTGGCGCTTCGTCTGTCAGGGTGTAGATGATGGAGGGTTGCTGTGTACTCATGACTTGTCTCGAGGAACAGGAGTGGAAAAGCCACCGGCCCGCAAAACAGACCAGCGACAGCGATCAAATTCGAATGGTCTCCGATTCTGCTTGCGCCGGGCTGTCTAAATGCCCTTTTTTTGCAATGGATTCTCATAATGCAAAAAAACAGCCATCGGAGGCCAGTTTTTTTACCCAACAGCCCCTCTTTGGCCGCCCCGAACCTCAAAACGCGGGATTTGCGCCCCCACCGGGGCCGCCACGGTCGAGGGCGTCACATCGGGCGCGCCGGGGACACGGCGGCAAACCTGCACGGCCCAGTGGCGCACGCCCTGGCCAGCCAGCTGGTCGCCCAGGGCCTGAAGTTCTTGCGCCTCATACAGCCCGGCGTGCCAGGTGGTGCGGCATTCAAACGCGACGGGGCTGGCCTGCAAAAGGGTCAGCGATTCAAACGCACGGGCACCGCTGCCCGGCACGCCGGTGATGTCGGCATAGCGGTGCTCTGGGCCTTTGATGTCGAGCCCCACCCAGTCGAGCAGGGGCAGCACAGCGGCTAGGCGCTCGGGGTACATGCCGCCGGTGTGCAGGGCCGTGGCAAAGCCCAGGGCGCGCACTTCTTCCAGCGCCTGCGGCAGGCCCGCTTGCAGGGTGGGCTCTCCGCCCGAGAACACCACGCCGTCCAGCAAGCCCTGGCGCTTGCGCAGGAAGGCCAGCACCTGCGGCCAGTCCATCTCGGCGGGCGTGGTGGCGTCGAGCAGTTCGGGGTTGTGGCAATAGCTGCAGCGCCAGGGGCAGCCCTGGCAATACAGCACGGCCGCCAGCCGACCGGGGAAGTCGATGGTGGTCAGCGGCGTGATGCCGCCAATGCGCAGCGTGTGCGCCGGGGCAGGGCTGGGGTTAGCGGGCACAGCCGCGCTCGCTGAAGAACTGGCGCTCGTGGTGCTCGCCCTGCTTGCCGGTGTTGAAACTGGCCACGGGGCGGTGGTAACCCATCACGCGGGTCCACACCTCGCAGGGCTGGCGTTCGGCGTCGGTCAACTGCACGGCGGCGGCCAGGGCGGTGTTCTCGGTGGTGGAAACGTGGGTCATGGCAAAACTCCTTGGTGGGTGGTTGGGAATGAGGTTGCTTCAAAAACAATAGCTGGTGGCGCTTGATGGATAAGCGCTAGAGGCCTATTTGGCTTGTACTACGCCGCCAGCTGCGCACGCTTGGCGGCCAGCCGCTCTTCATCGCAGCGCGGGCAGAACGGGTGCTCGCCCGCCAGGTAGCCGTGCGTGGGGCAGATGGAGAACGTGGGCGTGACGGTGATGTAGGGCAGGCGGAAGTTGGTGAGCGCGCGTTTGACCAGCTCGCGGCAGGCGGCGCCGCTGGAGACGCGCTCGCCCATGTACAGGTGCAGCACGGTGCCGCCGGTGTATTTGGACTGCAGCGCCTCTTGCCGCATCAGCGCCTCGAACGGGTCGTCGGTGAAGCCCACGGGCAGTTGCGAGCTGTTGGTGTAGTACGGCTGCTCGGCCGTGCCCGCTTGCAAGATGTGGGGCCAGCGCTTTTTGTCTTCTTTGGCAAAGCGGTAGGTCGTGCCCTCGGCGGGCGTGGCTTCCAGGTTGTAGAGGTGGCCTGTTTCTTCCTGGAACTGCGTCATGCGTTCGCGCACGTGGTCGAGCAGGCGCAGGGCCAGCGCGTGGCCAAAGTCGCTGGTGATGTCTTCGCGGCCGTGCGTGAAGTTGCGCACCATCTCGTTGATGCCGTTCACGCCCAGCGTGCTGAAGTGGTTGCGCAGCGTGCCCAGATACCGCTTGGTGTAGGGGAACAGGCCCTGGTCCATGAGCCGCTGAATCAGCTTGCGTTTGGTCTCCAGGCTCTGCTTGCCCAGTTCCATCAGGCGGTCCAGCGCGGCAAACAGGCCCGCCTCGTCGCCCGCGTGCTGGTAACCCAGGCGTGCGCAGTTGATGGTGACCACGCCCAGACTGCCCGTCTGCTCGGCGCTGCCGAACAGGCCGTTGCCGCGCTTGAGCAGTTCGCGCAAATCCAGCTGCAGGCGGCAGCACATGGAGCGCACCATGTTGGGCTCCAGCTCCGAGTTCACAAAGTTCTGGAAGTACGGCAGGCCGTACTTGGCCGTCATGTCAAACAGCCGCTCTGCGTTCTCGCTCTCCCAAGGAAAGTCCCTGGTGATGTTGTACGTGGGGATGGGGAAGGTGAACACGCGGCCCTTGGCATCGCCCGTGGTCATCACGTCGATGTAGGCGCGGTTGATGAGGTCCATCTCTGCCTGCAGATCGCCGTAAGCGAAGGGCATTTCTTCGCCTGCGATCACAGGCACCTGCTCGCGCAGGTCGTCGGGGCAAGTCCAGTCGAAGGTGAGGTTGGTGAACGGCGTCTGTGTGCCCCAGCGCGAGGGCACGTTGAGGTTGTAGACCAGCTCCTGGATGCACTGGCGCACGGCGGCGTAGTCCATGCCGTCCTTGCGCACAAACGGCGCCATGTAGGTGTCGAACGAAGAGAACGCCTGCGCACCCGCCCACTCGTTTTGCAGCGTGCCCAGAAAGTTGACGATCTGCCCCACGGCGGAACTCATGTGCTTGGGCGGCCCCGCCTCCACCTTGCCGGGCACGCCGTTCAGGCCCTCGTGCAACAGTGTGCGCAGCGACCAGCCCGCGCAGTAGCCGCTGAGCATGTCAAGGTCATGGATATGGATGTCGCCGTTGCGGTGCGCCTCGCCGATCTCGGGCATGTAGACATGCGAGAGCCAGTAGTTGGCCGTGACCTTGCCCGCCACGTTCAGGATCAGCCCGCCCAGCGAGTAGCCCTGGTTGGCATTCGCGCTCACGCGCCAGTCGGCCCGCGTGAGGTATTCGTTGATGGAGCTTTCCACATCCACCAGCGTCTGCCTGTCGGCGCGTAGCGTGGCGTGCTGCTCGCGGTAGACGATGTACGCGCGCGCGGTGGCCAGGTGGTTGGCGGCGATCAGCGTCTGCTCGGCCACGTCCTGGATCTGCTCCACCGTGGGCGCTTCGCCATGAAAGCGGTGGATCAGCACCTTGGTGACCTGCGCGGTGAGCAGCGCGGCTTCTTCGGCGCCGTATTCACCCGAGGCCTGGCCTGCGCTGGCCAGTGCGGCGCGGATGCGTTCTGCGTCAAAAGGAACGCGCTGACCGCTGCGCAAAACGACCTCGCGGGGCAAGGTAACAAGGGTGGATGCCATGGGTTCGACCAATCTACGAAACGGAGTAAAAACACTACCTATGGTGTCCACGATACCCATCAAACACCATAGGTAGTTTGACCCAACACAAACGCACCGGTAAGCGAGGGTAAAAAAAGCCGGCCCACAGGCCGGCGAAAGCAATGCGCGCGGGCGCGGCGCTGTCAGGCGTGCACGGCCTCCTGCTCCTCGATGCGGGGATAGAAATCGTGGTCCTCGCGCTGCATGCGTTCGTACACCTTGCGCAACACCACGTTGGCTTCGGCGCGGAAGCCCTTCTCGTCGGTGCGCAGGCTTTCGGCCGTGTTCCAGCGGCGCGCAAAGGCGTCGTAGGCGCTGGCGATCGGGCCCATGTCGCTTTGACTATGTCGCTTTGATACTGGCGGCCCATGCGCGCCAGGCTGGCATTGCCGCTGCGCTGCAGGGCGGGGTACAGCGCCTGGTCTTCCACCGCCAGATGCAGCTTGATGGTGCTGCTCATGGCAACGATGCGCTGCGCGATCTCGGCCGCATTGCGCTCCACCCCGGCGTGGGTCAACTGCCGCAGCAGATCGATGCTGCGCAGGATGTCGAGATGCTGGTGCTTGAATTTGTCGATGTTCACGGAAGGACTCCTGGGGTGTTGAAACGGGCACGGCGGGTGGTGCGCCAAAGCGCACGCGCCACACCGATGGGACACCCTTCCATCGCAAGCTTCAGGCCACCGCACCATGCGTTATGAATCAGAGGCTTGCAGGCATCACGGTCATTTTCACCATCACTATTCATCGTTCAAGATACCCATCCATGGTGATAAGAGCGGCTAACAAAACTCAGCGAAGCGGTTCTGGCTAGGCGCTGTGTCGTAGGCAGTACGAGCAGTACGACAAGACACAGCAACGACGCCAGAAGAGTTTTGTTAGCCGCTCTAAATACCCTGGCTGTGGAAGCCGTCTTTGCCGACCTGGTGACCGAGCAGCCGCAAGCCGTGCGCCTGCAGCGCCAGTGCATCCAGGCCGCCCTCGCCCGCCGCGGCGGCAACCGGGCGGGCGCCGCCCGCGCGCTGGACATCGACGCGAGCAACCTGCACAAGCTGGCGCGCCGCCTTACGCTGAAGGATTAGCTATTAAAAACATAGCTGCTGGCGCTTTCTGCATAAGCGCTGCGGGCCATTTTGCGGCGCGCCGCGCGACGACAAAGTGCTCTTGCCCGCCGAGGCCGAGGACCTCCTCAGCGGCCCCGTGGTGCTGGAGGAAAAGCTCGACGGCGCCAACCTGGGCTTTTCGGTCTCGCCCGACGGCGTGCTGCGCGCGCAGAACCGGGGCCAGTACCTGCCCCAGCCCTTCCACGGCCAGTTCGCCCGCCTGGGCCCCTGGCTGGCCGCGCACGAAGACAAGCTCTTCGACGCCCTGGGCACGCACCTGGTGGCCTTCGGCGAATGGTGCGCCGCGCGCCACTCGCTCGACTACGCCACCCTGCCCGACTGGTGGATGCTGTTTGACGTGTACGACCGCCAGGAGCAGCGCTTCTGGAGCACCACGCGCCGCAACGCCTGGGCCGCAGAGATGGGCTTCAAGACCGTGCCGCGCCTGTACGCAGGCGAAGTCACGCTGGACCAGTTGCGCGACTGGGTGCACGCCCACGACAGCCAGTTCCGCCAGGGCCACCTCGAAGGCATCGTGGTGCGGCGCGAGAACGCCGACTGGCTGGAGAGCCGCGCAAAACTGGTGCGCGCGGACTTCACGCAGACGATTGAGGCGCACTGGAAGAGCCGGGCTCTGGAGTGGAACCGGGTGGTGTGAGCGAAAAGACGCCGCTGATGCACAGGGCGTGGTGATTTACATCAAAATGGCCTCTGGGGATGTCCTGCATAACTCCCTGCGGTCCGTGATAGCGCGGCCTCGGGCAGTCCGCTGCGTTGCTTTTCTTGCCAATAGCCCGGCTATTGGCTGCAAAAAGACGCATTGCAGCCGATCCCGATCCGCACTACCACCGACTCGCGAGGGTTATGCAGGACATCCCTAGCGCTTATACAGCAAGCGCCAGCAGCTATCATTTTTGAAAAACCCACCACGCATGGCGTGTGCCCGCCGCCCGTGTGCAGATCAGCCCGCAGCGGCAGGGCCCGACGCACACTGGATCCGGTTACGGCCCTCTTCCTTGGCCCGGTACATTGCCGCGTCGGCCCGGTCAATCACTGTGTTCTGGCTTTCATCACGCCCACGGAAAACCGCCACGCCAATGCTGGCGGTGCATTCATGCCGAATGGACGGGGCGGAGGGCGCGGACTGCAGCACGTAGGGCTCGGCCAGGCGGGTGCGGGCCTTCTCCGCGATGGCGACCGCCTGTTCGGCGGCCTCGCCGGGTTGCGTGCTCAGTTCGCTCTGCAGCACAACGAACTCGTCGCCGCCAAAGCGGGCCACGGTGTCGGCTTCGCGCACCCAGGCTTTCAGGCGCTCGGCCACTTCGATCAGCAGCAGGTCGCCCACACCGTGGCCATGGGTGTCGTTGAGGGGTTTGAAATTGTCGAGGTCAAGGAACAGCAGAGCGCCATGGCGCTGGCTGCGTTTGCTGGCCGACATGGCCTGCTCCAGGTGGTTCAGCATCAGGCGGCGGTTGGCCAGGTGGGTCAGAGGGTCGTAGAAGGCGAGCTGGTGGACCTGTTCTTCCAGGCGCTTGCGCTCGGTGATCTCGCGGGTGATGCCGTGGTAGCCGATGATCTCGCCCTGCGCGTTTCGCTCGGGCTTGGACAGCACCTCGCCCCAGATCCGGCGGCCGTCCTTGCAGCGGTGCTGCACCTCGAAGTTCAGAAACCCGACCGGCGTGCCGGACGCCTCTTCCTGCACGCGGCGCGCGATCATGGCTTTGAGCACGGCCACGCCTTCTTCGTTGAACATGTCAAACACATGGCGGCCCACCACCTCGTCGGCCCGAAAGCCGCGCAGGCGTTCGTCTGCCGGGCTGATGTAGGTGAGGACGAGCTGGCTGTCCGTGCGCCACAGCACGTACTGCGCGTCTTCGGTGAGCAGGCGGTACAGGTCCTGGCTTTCTTGCAACGCCTGGGTGCGCTCGGCAACCAGGGCCTGCAATGCACTGTTTTGCTCCTTCAGACTTTGGAGGGGGAACACCTCACCATCCTGCACGCTTTGGTAGGGGATGGAATAGCTGCAGTGCGCGATCAGCCAATCAGCACCTTCCAGACGGAAGACCAGCACCAGCCGCGCCACCTCCTTGGCAAGTTGATGCACGGCACTGGGCAGGTGGATGTGGAAACAGGCGGTCGCGACAACGACGTCGTCGCACAGGTCCTGCAGTGCAAGGTCGAGCATTTCGATGCGGATGCGGCCCGGCACCTGCGCAAAGTCCTGCCGTGTGATGCGCACCCATTCCTCGCGGTCACGGATCAGCCGACTGTCGCTGCCGGAGTATCCGGTGACGCTCTGGCTGAAGCGCGCGGTGAGCCGGTCGTCCCGTGCGGCGTACATCTCGATGTAATCGTCGAACAGCTCACGGATCTTGCGCTGGCGTTCTGGGTGCATGGTCTAAAAATCCTGGCGCTCGGGCTTTTTCCGGGACATCGGCCCTGGCTGCTGCAATGTCTCGCGACGATACGCCTTGTTACTTTTCATCGCCACCCGCCAGTGCAGCGAATGTAGGCGTGAGGCGTGTACCGCAAAAATGGACCTCGCCGTGCGACATTTATTGCCACAATGCCGCACATGATCACCCTTCAAGACATCCAGGATGCCGCACTGCGCCTACAAGGCCAGGTGCTGGACACGCCGTGTGTGGAATCCCGAACGCTCTCGCAGATCGTGGGCGCGCAGGTGTTCCTCAAGTTCGAGAACCTGCAGTTCACCGCTTCGTTCAAGGAGCGCGGGGCCTGCAACAAGCTCACGCTGCTCACGGCCGAAGAGCGAGCGCATGGCGTGGTCGCCATGAGCGCAGGCAACCACGCGCAAGGGGTGGCCTACCACGCGCAGCGCCTGGGCTTGCGCGCCGTCATCGTGATGCCGCGCTTCACACCCGGCGTGAAAGTGGAACGCACGCGGGGATTTGGCGCCGAAGTCGTACTGCACGGCGACACGCTGGAAGAGGCCCGCGCCCACGCCTACATGCTGTCTGACACGCAGGGCCTGACCTTTGTGCATCCCTACGACGACGAGGCGGTGGCAGCGGGCCAGGGCACGCTGGGGCTGGAGATGCTGCAGGCCGTGCCCGACCTGGACACGCTGGTCATCGCCGTGGGCGGCGGCGGGCTGATTTCGGGCGTGGCCACAGCCGCCAAAGCGATCAAGCCGGGCATTGAGATCATCGGCGTGCAGACTGCGCGCTTTCCGGCCATGGTCAACGCGGTGAAGGGCACGCACCACCCGCAGGGCACATCCACCATCGCCGAGGGCATTGCCGTGGGCACGCCGGGCAAGATCACGCAGGAAATCGTCAAGCGCCTGGTGGATGACCTGGTGCTGGTGGACGAGGGCGACATTGAGCAGGCCGTGCTGATGCTGCTCGAAATTGAGAAAACCCTGGTGGAAGGCGCGGGCGCCGCAGGGCTGGCAGCGCTGCTGCGCTACCCCGAACGCTTCCAGGGCAAGCGCGTGGGCCTGGTGCTGTGCGGCGGCAACATCGACCCGCTGCTGCTGGCGGCCATCATCGAGCGCGGCATGGTGCGCTCGGGGCGCCTGGCGCGCATCAAGGTCAGCGCACGCGATGTGCCCGGCGTGCTGGCGCGCATCACCGCCACGGTGGCAGACGCAGGCGCCAACATCGAGGAAGTACACCACCAGCGCGCCTTCACCATGCTGGCCGCACAGAATGTGGAAATTGAGCTGGTGCTGCAAACGCGGGGCAAATCCCACGTCAAGCAGGTGCTGGACCAGTTGCGCACCGCCGGCATGGAAGCCGCGCTCATGTGAGCGCCACGCGGCACAACGCAACCCCGTGGCAGAACCGCTAGAATCGGCCAACTTTCAGCATTGGAGCAATCACCATGTCGGATCACACCTCGCACAACTCTTCCGAGCCATCGTCTGACCCGGTGGAAAACGTGGTCTCCGCCATGCCCGTGGTGCTCCCTGTGGTGGGCGGCATCATGATGTTCCTGCTGGCATTCATCGCCGTGAAGATGGCCTGAGGCATTGCCCACGCCCATCCCACAAGCCCCGCACTGCGGGGTTTTTTTTCGTCTGCACCCCGCTTTTTCAGAAGGATTCCCCCCATGCGCTCTGGCCACGCACTTGTCTTGTTCTCTGGCGGACAAGACTCCACCACCTGCCTCGCGTGGGCGCTGAGCCAGTTTGCGCATGTCGAGACCATCGGCTTTGACTACGGCCAGCGCCACCATGTGGAACTGCAGGCGCGCCACGCGGTGCTCGAAGCCATGCGCAGCCAGTTCCCGCAGTGGAGCAGCAAGCTCGGGGACGACCATATGCTGGATCTGAGCGTGCTCGGCCACATCAGCGACACGGCCCTGACCAGCGAGACCGAAATCCAGATGACCGCTGCAGGCCTGCCCAACACCTTCGTGCCGGGCCGCAACCTGCTGTTCTTCCAGCTCGCGGCGGCCGTGGGCTACCGGCGCGGTCTGCACACACTGGTGGGGGGCATGTGCGAGACCGATTTCTCGGGCTACCCCGACTGCCGTGACGACACCCTCAAGGCCTTGCAGGTGGCGGTGTCGCTGGGCATGGGCCAGCGCTTCACCATCGAGACCCCGCTGATGTGGCTGGACAAGGCCCAGACCTGGGACCTGGCTCGCACCCTGGGCGGCGACGCGCTGGTGGACATCGTGCTGGAGCAATCCCACACCTGCTACCACGGGGTGCGCGAAGAGCGCCACGCCTGGGGCTACGGCTGCGGCACCTGCCCCGCATGCGCCCTGCGCAAGGCCGGATTTGAGCGATGGAACGCCACTCTGGCCCGCTGATCAAGACAAGGGCTGGCTGGGGCGGCTGCAATAATCACGCATAACCCCATGCAATTTTTGCATTGTTTTGACCCGAGTCTGACAGACAAATTGGCGGCAGATTCATAAAATCGTCATCCCAGCCGACCCGCGGAATGCGTGGAGACGCCTCCAACCCGTGGGGCCTTCGCATGTTCTGCCCGCCGACTGAGCACAGGCGCAGGGCCTGCAAGTGCTTGTGAAGGCGGCATTTGCGGAGCTCTCCGTCGAAAAGCCGTTTTTTCAAAGGCAGCGCTCAGCATCGCAATTGCGCCAGGTCTTTGCCGTCGTGAACCGCCCGGTTCGCTTCCTTTGGAAAACCGTTTTTTCAACTTAGGAAGCTCCCGATGAACGCACCCACCATGCAGGGCCTGAACCTCAACGCCCCCGCTTACGTCAAAAACCCGCGCCTGCTGGCCTGGGTGGCCGATATGGCAGCCCTGTGCAAGCCCGACAGCATCTACTGGTGCGACGGCTCCAAGGAAGAGTACGACCGCCTGTGCGACCAACTGGTGCAGGCTGGCACCTTCAAGAAGCTCAACCCTGCCAAGCGCCCCGGCAGCTTCCTGGCCTGGTCTGACCCATCGGACGTGGCCCGCGTGGAAGACCGCACCTACATCTGCTCGGCCAAGAAGGAAGATGCCGGCCCCACCAACAACTGGATGGACCCTGCTGAAATGCGCGCCACGCTGCAGCCGCTGTTCGACGGCTGCATGAAGGGCCGCACCATGTACGTGGTGCCCTTCAGCATGGGCCCGCTGGGCAGCCACATCGCCCACATTGGCGTGGAGCTGACCGACAGCGCCTACGTGGCCGTGAACCAGCGCCTGATGACCCGCATGGGCAAGGCCGTGTACGACGTGCTGGGCGTGGATGGCGAGTTCGTGCCCTGCATGCACACCGTGGGCGCGCCCCTGGCCGCTGGCGAGAAAGACTCCACCAGCTGGCCTTGCAACCCCAAGGTCAAGTACATCGTGCACTACCCCGAAACGCGTGAAATCTGGTCGTACGGCTCGGGCTACGGCGGCAACGCGCTGCTGGGTAAAAAGTGCCTGGCCCTGCGCATCGCCTCCACCATGGGCCGCGACCAGGGCTGGCTGGCCGAGCACATGCTGATCCTGGGCGTCACCAACCCCGAAGGCAAGAAGTACCACGTGGCAGCCGCCTTCCCCAGCGCCTGCGGCAAGACCAACTTCTCCATGCTGGTGCCGCCCGAGGCCGGCTTTGCGGGCTGGAAGGTCACGACCATCGGCGACGACATCGCCTGGATCAAGCCCCATGCCGACGGCAAGATGTACGCCATCAACCCCGAGGCGGGCTACTTTGGCGTGGCCCCCGGCACCAACATGCACACCAACCCCAACTGCATGCGCAGCCTGGACAAGGACGTGATCTTCACCAACGTGGCCCTGACGGACGACGGCGACGTGTGGTGGGAAGGCATGGAAAAGGACACGGGCAAGCTGCCCGATCACCTGATCGACTGGCAAGGCAAGGACTGGACGCCCCAGATCGCCAAGGAAACCGGCGCCAAGGCCGCCCATCCCAACTCGCGCTTCACCGTGGCTGCCACCAACAACCCAGCGCTCGACCCGCAGTGGGACGATGCCAACGGCGTGGCCATCGACGCCTTCATTTTTGGCGGCCGCCGCTCCACCACCGTGCCGCTGGTGACTGAAGCCCGCACCTGGACCGAAGGCGTGTACATGGCTGCCACCATGGGCTCTGAAACCACCGCTGCCGCCTTTGGCGCCCAAGGCGTGGTGCGCCGCGATCCGTTTGCCATGCTGCCCTTCTGCGGCTACAACATGAGCGACTACTTCCAGCACTGGCTGAACATGGAAGGCCAAATTGCCGCCACCGGCAAGGCGCTGCCCAAGGTGTTCTGCGTGAACTGGTTCCGCAAGGATGAAGCCGGCAAGTTCGTCTGGCCGGGTTATGGCGACAACATGCGCGTGCTCAAGTGGATGATCGACCGCATCGAAGGCCAGGCACAAGGCCAGGAAACCATGTTCGGCGTGGCACCACAATATGCAGAGATCAACTGGACGGGTCTGGACTTCAGCGCCCAGCAGTTCGCCGCAGTGACCAGCATCGACAAGGCCGCCTGGGCCGAAGAGTTCAAGCTGCACACGGCCCACTTCGAGCAGCTGGCGTATCACCTCCCTCAAGCGCTGCTGGACACCAAGGCTCAACTCGAAAAGCGTTTAGCGGCCTAAGAAATCGGTCGATTCAAGGTAGCCCACATTGTGGGCTGCCCAGCCAAAAAGCTGACCCACCGTGCGGTGGGTCAGCTTTTTTTCATGGCAAATTGAAACCTTATCCGGGCAGCGCTGAACTCCGTGGGGAAGACCCGGCCTCGGCGTTTCGGCTCGATTCCACGGGCCCATGAAAAAAGCCATGAACGCTCTAGGCGACCATGGCTTTTTACAGAAAGTGGCAGTGTTGGTGCGGCCCTTCCTGATGCATCAGTAGTAGCGGCGAACGTCCTGCACGGTGGCAATGCCCATGGCGTGGTTCAGTTCAGCCATGACGCGTGGGTCTTGCATCGCCACTTGCCATGTGCGTGCGTCTTCGGCAGCGCGGCGACGGCGCTCAGCCCAAGCCTGGGTGCCAGCGCGCAGGGCAACGGCCATGCGGCGTGCGGGCAGGGTCAGCAGGGCCAAAGCGGCAAACGCCACCACCCACAGCACCATCCAAGCGGCCAGCAGGTGGCCTTCGCTCCAGGTGTCGATCACCTGGTTGGCCACCACCATCAGCGCTGAAACCACCGCAGCCAGAAGCAACGAAGCAGCACCGCGCGCACCGTCGAAATTGTGCGCAATGTCCTTGATGGCGGCGGCGGCGTTTTCAGCGCGAACCACGCCAGGGTGTTCAGTGGGGTAATCAACGTGTGCGAAGCTGGTCATTTTGGTAGTCCCTTTTCAAACGCTTTTGGCGAGATTGCCGGGCGAATGCGTGAATCTTAGGGTTTACCCTTTATCTATTCAAATTTATATTTTGAATTTTCTACATTCATATCAGTGATGATTGAAAGATGACCTCGCATCTGAACTTTCGCTCGCTCGATCTGAACCTGCTGCGCGTGTTCGATGAAGTGATGGCGGAGCGCAGTCTGACCAAGGCAGCGCACAAGCTTTCCATCACCCAGCCCGCCGTGAGCAACGCCATGCGCCGCCTGCGCGAGGTGGTGGGAGACGAGTTATTGGTGCGCAGCGGCCAGGGGGTGGAGCCCACCCCCCGGGCGCTGGCCCTGTGGCCCAGCGTGCGCGATGCGCTGGCGCTGCTGCAGGAGGCCCTGGCGCCCGGCAACTTTGAACCCGCCACGGCCACATCCACCTTTGTGCTGGCCATGGCCGACGCGACGGCCGCCACGCTGGTGCCGCCGCTGGTGCAAATCATTGAACGCGAGGCGCCGGGCATCTCCGTGCGGGTCTTGCCGCTTACCACCCGCGACCCCCGGCGGCTGTTGGACGAAGAGTCTGCCGACATGGCCGTGGGCTACTTCCCTGCAGCCCTGGCCGACCTGACTGCCCGCGCCCAAGCGGGCGGGGCCGTGGCCTATGACAGCCGCCGCCTGTACGACGGCGAGTACATGTGTGTGATGCGCCAGGGGCATCCGCTGGCCACGGGCGAGTTGAGCCTCGACACCTACTGCGCAGCGCGGCACATGCTGGTCAGCTTTTCCGGTCGGCCGTTTGGTTTCATTGACGAAGCACTGGCCTCGCTGGGGCGCACCCGGCGGGTGGTTATCACCGTGAACCAGTTCTTCACGGCGGGCCGGGTGGTGGTGGGTTCAGACCTGCTGACCGTGCTGCCGCGGCATTTCATCCCGGTGACGGGCATTGCCGACAAACTGGTGCAACGTCCCCTGCCGCTGAATGTGCCTGCCGTGCACGTGGATGCCCTGTGGCGCCGACGCGGGCCGCAGGAAAAGGCCATGGAGTGGCTGCTGCACGCCCTGGCCCGATCAGCCCGCAGCATGTTTCGTGACTGACAACACCCGCAGGCCCACAGTACGCCTGAGAACCTGTCCAAAAGCCCTCACGGCCTACACTGCACCCATGAAGATTCAGCTGCTGTCCGACCTCCACCTGGAAGCCCATCCCCACTTTGTGCCAGAGCCCGCACCGGGCGCCGATGTACTGGTGCTGGCGGGCGACATTGGTTCCTACCAGGAAGGCGGCCAGCTGGGCGATGAAGATTTCGGCCTGGCCCGGTTTTCACCGTTACCTCAGTGGGGTGCGTGGCCCACACCCGTGCTCTTCGTGCCGGGCAACCACGAATACGACGCGCAAGATTTCGACGAAGCCCACCAGCGGCTGCGCCGTACCTGCGACAAGCTGGGCATTGCCTGGCTGGAACGCGAAACCCTGGTGCTAAAACAGGTGCGCTTTGTGGGCACCACGCTCTGGAGCGACTTTGACGCGCTGGCTGACCACGAACAAACTGACTCGCTCACCCGGCGCCTGCAACTGCGCGACAAGGCTTTCAGGGCTGCCAACTTTTACCTGCGCAAAACCGGCGGTACCCGCAGCGGCGAAGCATTTCTGGCCGAATCCATGCGCGCGCAAGCCCTGGCTTGCCAGGAATGGTTGCAAGCGGCGCTGAGCACGCCATTCGCAGGGACCACCGTGGCCGTCACGCACTTCGCCCCCAGCCTGCGCAGCGCAGACCCGCGCTACGGCCTGGTGCCCGGCACCGCAGGCTTTTGCAACGCACTGGATCACCTGCTGCCCCACGCGCAACTCTGGCTGCACGGCCACCTGCATGCGCCCAGCGATTACACGGTGAGCGGCACCGACCCAGCCACCCAGGAAGCCTGGCAATGCCGGGTGGTGGCGAACCCGCTGGGGTATGCCCGTAAGGGGGAACAGGCCACCTTTCAGAGCCAGCTGTGCCTCACCGTATGATCGGAAGCAAAGGCCTCTGACTTCTACGAAGGTCTTTTGGCGGCGCACGACGAAAAATATGACCCAGGTCAAGACAACAACCGCCTGCGCGCATTAGTCTGAACAACATCAACCTGGAGCTTTCCATGAACATTCTGCTTGCGGTCGACGGCAGCGCCTACACCAAGAAGATGCTTGCCTATCTGGCCACCCACGAAGACCTGCTGGGCACCAGCCACAGCTACACGGTGTTGACAGTGCAGTCGCCCCTGCCCACCCGCGCACGCGCTGCCCTGGGCAAGGAAGTGGTGGACAGCTACCACGCTGAAGAAGCCGACAAGATCATGGCGCCGGTGGCCAAGTTCCTCGGCCGCCATGGCGTGGAAGCCAAGTGCATGTACAAGGTGGGCCCCGTGGGCGAAACCATCGCCAAGGTGGCAGACACCGGCAAGTTCGACCTGCTGGTGATGGGCTCCCACGGCCACGGCGCACTGGCCACGCTGGTGGTTGGCTCGGTCACTACGCAAGTGCTGGCCCACTGCAAGGTGCCGCTGCTGATCGTTCGCTAAGCGACGGCCCCGCGCCGCATCAAGCCCCGCCCTGGCCCAATGCCAGTCAGTTAAGAGCTGACTGGCATTTTTTTTGTTGGGAATTTGGAAGCGCGTTTTTTGACGACCCTTGGGAAGCTGCGCCCAGTGCGGCGTGGCGGCAGCACGAAGTGTCGCGATTGCGCCAACAGGGCTGCCAACTGCTTGGGCAAGGTGCCGGCAGAGTCCAGGCTGGGGACCGCCAGTAAGTTCACGATGGCGTAGCTGGCTGTGTGGAAGCTGATGCGCTGGGGCTCGACCTGGACGTGCGCTGCCATCTCGCGCATCCAGCGGCGCAGCAGCGTGTAGGCGATCAGCACACCCCACAGCTCCTGGCGCACCAGCGCGGGCTGCTTGCTGCGCAGCACCGGCTCACCCTCCTGCAGGGTCTGCTTGATCTCCCGGAACCCCAACTCGATCTCCCAACGCTGGCGGTAGAGCTCGGCCAGCTCCTGCGCCGGATGCGTGCGGGGACACAGCAAGGATGTGATGAAGCGGCGCAGCCGTCCACCCACGCTCACCTCGATCAGGCGTGCCTGCCAGTGGCTGGGCAGATGCGGGTGTGCCTTGCGCGCTTGTGGGGACACCGGCATGCGGATCAGCGCATCGCCGCGCGCCAGTTGCTGGACGATCTCATGGCGCAGATTGTCCCGCGCGCGCATCAACCAGTGGCGCTGCGTACCCGCAGCCTGCCAGTCCAACAGGAACGCTGCCGAGAAGTACGCTCGGTCAAACAGGGTCACGGAGTGATCCTCGCCGCGCAACTGCGCTGCCAGGCTCAATTCGCCGCAGTCCATGGCGCCGAGCTTGGCATCAAGCATCTCGTGGCTGTGTGTGTCCATCAGGCAAGTGGCGCGGATCTGCGGCCAGGGCGAGAGGCCATGCTGGTTGCTGCAGCTGCCCAGTTCGACTCGATTCTCAGGGGTGTCCGGCGCCGACCAGACCACACCATCCACAGCCAGTACGCGCAGTGGCTGGCGCACATTCACCGCAGGACGGCTCCAGGCTTGGGTCAGTAGAGCGAACAGCTCGGCCAGAGGCTCCTCGCCCAGGCGCTGGCGGGCTTGCACGCTGACGCTCGGTGCGGGCGGCGCTTGTCCATCCAGGCTCAAATCCAGCTGCTGCACCACCTGCCACAGTGGCCGGTCGCGAAACAGCGCCAGTCCGATCACAAGCCACACGGCATGTTCGGCAGGCAGCTTGCGCCGGCGGATGGAGGCCTTGCCGCTGGTCCCCAGCGCCTGTGCGATCCAGGTGGGGTCTATCAACGCGCTGAGCTGCTCGATGCGATCAGGTACTCGGGGCAGGGTCTGGCGCAAGGCGTTTGCAAGCAGGCTCATCAAGAAAAAAGGGAACGTGTTGAACACGCTCCCTTTTACTGGATCAAGCCGCCTGCGGGCTTAACTGACTGGCATTGCGCCCTGGCGGGGCTTTTTTTTGCCCGGTGCGAGAACGCAGCCGCCATGCGGCGGCCCAAGGATCAGCGTGCCGACAGCCCGTCAAAACAGGTGCGCACCACCAACTCCACGATCTCGGCGTCCGAGTACTGGCCGCCATCCTTGAGGAAGGTGACCACCGGATCGCACGCGCGGGCGTACAGGGTGTACAGCACCACCAGGGGCGGCAAGGTGGGGTTGATCACGCCCTGGCCCTGGGCCTGCACGATCCATTCCCCGATCTGGTCGCTGACAGTGACCAGCCCATTGAGGTAATCCTTGTTGGCCATGAGCACGGCGCGCAGGCTGGAGTTGCGGCTGGGCAGCAGTGGCATCTCGTTGGTGATGAGCCGCTCCAGCGACCAGCGCACCAGCGCCTGCAGCTTTTCCACGGGTGGCATCTCTGCGGCAAGCCCATCAAGGTAAGTACGCACTCTCGCCAGAATCTGCACCATGGCTGCACTGCACAACTCTTCCTTGCTGCTGAAGTGCTTGTAGAGGCTGGCCTTGGCGATGCCGACCGCGTTGGCCACGTCGTCCATGGTCATGGCGTCATACGCCTTTTCGCCCAGCAGGCGGCAGGTGGCTTGCAGAATGGCCTCCTCGCGGGCGAGGTGCATCTGCTCTTTGAAAGAAACTTTGGTGGGCGGCGTCGACATGGCACGCATCTTATCCATTACGGTAAAAAAACAAATGCAGTAGTTGCATTACAACTACTACGTTCACGTCTTTACCGTCGTTTCGCCGACAGACCCATGCGTACGGATGCGAGCCAGTGCAGGCCAGCCGCTCAGGTCACCAGCGTGTTGGCCGCCGTCGCCTTCAGGGCTTCCGTCAGTGCGTCCAGCAGCTCCGACTCCAGATTCCAGCAGTGCCAGTACAGCTGAATGGGCAGGAAATGCCCCGGCACCAAATCCACCAGGCTGCCATCGGCAATCGGGCCCCGGGCCAGCAGTTCGGGCATCACACCCACGCCCCAGCCTGCCGACACGGCGCGCATCTGCCCTTCGGTGCTGGGCACGAACAGGTGGTTCAGCGCCACGCGCTTGAGCCCAAAGGTGCGCGCCACGAATTCGGCGGCCATATCGTCCTTGCGGTTGAACGACAGAAACGACACATCGCGAAAGTTGTGCGGCGTCAGCCCCTGGGGCAGGTGCTTGCGGGCAAAGTCGGCTGAGGCCACCGCCACGTAGTGCATGGCGCCCAGCGGCACCATCTTGCAGCCGCGCAGCGCCTGCTTGAGCGTGGTGACGCAGCCCAGCACCTGGCCCGAGCGCAGCCATTCCTGGGTGAAATCCTGGTCGTCGGTGATGATTTCGAGCGGCAGGCGCTGGCGCACCAGGTCGTGCAGCGCGCCCATGGCCCAGGTGGCAATGCTGTCGGCATTGATGGCGATGGAGATGCGCTCGTCTTCGCGTGAGCCCCCCGGGGCGCTGGGGGCCAGCTCCTGCAGGTCGCGCTCCAGGTCGGCGCGCAGCAGGCGCAGCTGCTTGGTGTGCTTGAGCAGCAACTGCCCCGCGCTGGTGGGCTTGAGCGGGCGGCTGCGCACGATGAGCACCGAGCCCACCTGCGCCTCCAGCGCGCGCAGGCGTTGCGACACGGCGGATTGGGTCACGTTCAGGCGCTGGGCGGCGCGCTCAAAGCCGCCCTCCTCCACGATGGCGGCAAGGCATTCGAGGGCGGCGGGGTCGTAAGTGCTCATGGCTGAAACGCTGCAAAAGGGACGGAAAACAGGCGGCCCAACATTAGCTGCCCTGATGAATTTTGATTAAGTTTAATTTTGCTTTTTGTTCAGCGCAATGTGCCGCACACTGCGCCCTCATGAAAACCATTGTCCTCGGCGCCGGCATCATCGGCATCAGCACAGCGTGGCACCTGCTCGAACGCGGGCATGAGGTGGTCGTCGTCGATCGCCAACCCGACGCTGCCCTTGAAACCAGCTTTGCCAACGCGGCACAGATCTCGGTGAGCTATTGCGAGCCGTGGGCCAACCGCGAAGCGCCGCTCAAGGCGCTCAAGTGGATGTTCGACAAAGAGGCACCGCTGCTGTTTCGCCCGCAGTTCGACTGGGACCAATGGCGCTGGGGCCTGAAGTTTCTGGCGCAGTGCAACGACACGGCGTTTGAGCGCAACGTGCAGCAGATTGTGGCGCTGGGCGCCTACAGCCACGCGGCCCTCAAGGACCTGGTGGCCAGCACCGGCATTGAATACAACCGCCTCGAACGCGGCATCGCCCACTTCTACACCGACCAGAAATCGTTTGACGCCGCAGGCCACGCGGTGGAGCTGATGCGCAAATTCGGCGTGCAGCGCCGCCTGGTCAGCCGCGATGAGCTGCTGAAGATCGAGCCAGCCTTCAAGGCCTATGGCGACAAGATCACCGGCGGCACCTACACCAGCACCGACGAAAGCGGCGACGCCCGCGTGTTCACGCAAGAACTGGCCCGCCGCTGCGCCGCGCGGGGTGCGCAGTTCCTGTACGGGCACGATGTGCTGCGCCTGAACAAGATTGGTGATGCTATTGATTCTGTAGCTGTTATCGCTCGCAACACGGGCGCTAGCGGCCAAAAAGACTTCATCCTCAAGGCCGATGCCTTTGTGGTGGCCTGCGGCTCGTACAGCGCGCCGCTGCTGCGCACCGTGGGCGTGGATTTGCCCATCTACCCCGGCAAGGGCTACAGCGCCACCTTCCCGCTGCTGAGGCCCGAAGGCGCGCCCATGGTCTCCACCATCGACGACGGCAAGAAGATCGCCATGAGCCGCCTGGGCAACGTCCTGCGCGTGGCCGGCACCATCGAGCTGGGCGGCTTTGACATGAGCCTGGACAGCCCCGTGGCCCGCGCCCGCTGCCACATGCTGTCGCGCCGGATTGCCGAAATTTTGCCCGGCGTGTGCGACACCCGCACACCCGAAGAAGGCGGCAACCCCCAGTACTGGACGGGCCTGCGCCCCGCCACGCCGACCAACATCCCCTTCATCGGCCAGACCCGCGTGGGCAAGCTGTGGGTGAATGCAGGCCACGGCACGCTGGGCTGGACGCACGGCGCAGGCTCGGGCAAGGCCATGGCCGAGCTGCTGAGCGGCGAAGTGCCCGCGATGAACTTCGGCTTTTTGGGCGTGCAGGCCCCGCGCGCGGTGCGCGGCACCGTGGCGGCCTAGCGACGACGCACCCGGCATGCCGCAGCTACCATCGGCGGCATGTCGAACACCACACCGCATTACCTCTTTCTCACCACCTCCACCCGCGAAAGCGGCCACCTGGGTAACACCGAATGGCTGGCCCAGCAGGCCGCCGCTGCGCTGCCTGCGGGCACGGTGCAAACCTGGCACCACCTGGCGCGCATGAGCCTGCCGCCGTTTGTGGACCTGCGCCACACCGTGGGCACCTACCCCGCGCCCGAGGGCGATCTGAAAACCCTGCTCGACGCCACGCTGGCGGCCACGCACATCGTGTTCGTGTCGCCCGTGTACTGGTTCAGCATTCCTTCGCCGCTCAAGACTTATCTGGATCACTGGAGCGGCTGGATGCGCGTGCCCGGGCTGCCCTTCAAGGAACAAATGGCCGCCAAGTCGCTATTCCTCATCACCACCAGCGGCGACCGCGCCAAGGCCCAGCCGATGATCGACTCGGTAGAGCTGTGCGCCAAGTTCCTGTCCATGCCCTGGGGCGGCGCCCTGTGGGGCAAGGGCGGGCCGCCCGGTGCGGTGCAGGCAGATGCGCAGGCCGTGGCACAGGCTGCGCACTTTTTGCTACCAAAATAAGAGCTGCTGGCGCTTTCTACATCAGCGCCAGAGCCCGATTTCATGCAAATTCCACCCTGATCAACGCTGCAGGCCAGGTGGCTTCACCCCGGCCACAGCGTCGGCGCCCTCCAGCAGCCGGGTGTTCATCCAGTGGCGCAGGTCACGCCACATGGCGCGCACCTCGGCATCGGGCGGCATGCGCAGGGCGTGCTCCAGCTCGATGGTGACCACCGGCACGCCCCGGTGCAGCCCGCCGTAATGCCCGAGCGAGCCGGGGAACACGCCCAGCTTGTCCATGCGCAGGCGGCCCAGCCGCAGCGGCGGATCGTGGGGGCCGTCAAAGTCCAGCACGCCGTAGGGCGCGTGGATGCTGACAACCAATTGCGGCTGGAACTGGTCCATCTGCTGGTGCAAAAAGCGCGATTCGGGCTCGGACAGCGGCGTGTGGCCGGGCCAGCGGCGCGGGTCCTTGCGGGTGCGCTTTTCCCAGTACACCGGGGCTTCCTCGGCCCAGCCGGGCGTGGGGAAGTTGCGGTTCAGGTCCACACCGCCCGCATTCACGCGCGTGGGCTTGGGGGCCAGCAGGCCGTCGGGGTTCAGCACGGGGATGAAGCGCCAGTGCACGGGCGCTGGCTCGCCCGCGTCCGCCGCCCCCTCGGCCGCCGCCATGCCAATCCAGCGCAGGGCCAGCGATGCGGCGGTGAGCTCGTCGCCATGCATGGCGCCCACCACCAGCACGCGCAGCGGCTCTGCAGCGGGCTGGCCTTTAGCGGCAGCACCGGCGTGCGACGGCACATCCCGCCAATACAGCGGTGCCCCCTGGCGCGACAAGGCACCACTGGCCTGCAACCGGGTGGCCACGCACTGCGCGCGCGACAGCCCAGGCAAGCGCGGCAGCAGCGTGGTGCAGGCGGCCTCGGCCACCTCGGGCAAAAAAGGCTCTGCGACCGCAGTGACCGGCGGGGAAGCTGGGCTGGCCGGGCGTGGCACGTCGGCCTGCAAGGCCCCCTTCTCAGCCTGGGCAGACAGCAGCGCCAGGCACGAGGGCCCATCGCCCGCCCGGCCATACACCCCATCGGGCGCCGCCGTGGTGGGCCACAGTTGGGCAGGCCCCCACCACGCGGCGGCCACACAGCCTGCGGCCAGCAAGGTGAAACCCAGCCAGCGCACGGCAGATGCGGGGGCTGGCGTTGGTGCGGCGGCGTTCAATGCAGCACCCGCTGCTTGGCCAGGAAGTCGAGCAGTGCCGCGTCGAACGCTTCGGGGTTTTCCAGCTGCGGCCAGTGGCCAATGTGGGGCAGGCTCAGGTGCTGGGCGTCGGGCATCAACTCGGCCAGCGCCTGCAGTGCCGCGGGTGGGGTGCAGTGGTCGGCATCGCCCCCCAGCAGCAGCGTGGGGGTGTGCACATTCACCCAGGCCCGGGCCCAGCGGTCAAAGCCCTGCATGGCCTGCAAGGCGCGGCGGTAGGTGGCGGGGTGCACTTGCGCCAGCGCGTGTTCGGCCAGGCGCACGCCTTCGGGCAAGGCGCCAGGGCCAATGCACTGGGGCACCAGGGTCTGCGCCAGCTGCTGCATGCTGCCGCCCGGCTGCTGCGCGGCGTCCAGCGCCCGCTCGCGCGGGGCGAGCCAGTCCTGCACGGCCTGGGCATCCAGCGCCGGCCCCCCGGCGCACAGCACCAGGCGGTTCACCACTTCGGCGCGGCGCACGGCCACTTCCAGGGCCAGCATGGCACCCATGCCGTGGCCCACCAGGGTGACCGGGCCACACTGCAGGGCCTCGATGAGTGCCACGCAGCTTTGCGCCAGGCCTTTGAAGGTGTAGGGCTCAATCGGTGCGCTGTGCCCATACCCGGGCATGTTCCACGCCACGGCGCGGTAGCCTGCGCTGGCCAGCATCTCCACTTGGGGGGCAAAGGTCAGGTAATCGCCGTCGGCGTCGTGCAGCATCAGCACCGTGGGGCCGGAGCCCAGGATTGAGAAAGTCGGAAGCAAAGCCATACAAAAAAGAGTGCCGGGTTGCCTGCGCCGCACGCGCGCGCAGGTGGCACTCCATAATAGTTCCATCCCCCTTTGACGCCGGCCCCGCGCCCGAACTTTGTGAACAGCCCCCTGCCCCGCCCTGCCCTGGCACTGCCGCCCAGCTTCTCCTCGCGCGAATTCCGCAACGCGCTGGGCATGTTTGCCACGGGCGTGACCATCGTCACCGCCCGCAATGCAGCGGGCGAGCTGGTGGGGCTCACGGCCAGTTCGTTCAACTCGGTGTCGCTGGAGCCCCCGCTGGTGCTGTGGAGCCTGTCGCACGGCGCCAGCAGCATGCCCGCCTTTGCCAATGGCTCGCACTACGCCATCCATGTGCTGGCTGCTGACCAGAAAGCCCTGGCCGAACGCTTTGCCACGCGCGGCATTGACCGCTGGGCCGACGTGGAACACCGCCCCGGCATCAACGGCGCCCCGTTGCTAGCCGGCGCTGCTGCCACGTTTGAATGCTTCAACCGCAGCCAGTACAAAGAGGGTGACCACACCATCTTCGTGGGCGAGGTGGAGCGCTGCGAGCACCGCGAGGGCGCATCGCCCCTGCTGTACCACGGCGGCAAGTTCTACACCGAGCACCCGCTATGACGGCGCCCGCCATCGTCGTACGCCACGTGAACGTTGGCACCGCCCGGCGCCTGAAGGTGGGCGAGCGGTCGGTGCTCACCGCCATCGGCAAAACCTCCGTCGCCGGCCCCGTGGCCGTGGGCCCGCTGGGGCTGGCGGGGGACGAGCAGGCCGACCTGAGCGTGCACGGCGGCCTGACCAAGGCGGTGTATGCCTACCCCGCCGCGCACTATGCGTTCTGGCAGGCCCAGCGCCGCGAGCGGGGCGTGAGCCTGTTCGACGAAGCGCTGCCACCGGGCTTCATGGGCGAGAACCTCACCATTGACGGCCCACTGGAGCATGAGGTGTTTGTGGGCGACGAGTGGCATTTCCCGGACTGCGTGCTGCGCGTGGCGGCGCCGCGCGAGCCCTGCTTCAAGTTCAACGCCGTGATGGGCTTTGCCCAGGCCGGCCGCGCCATGGCGGTGGCGGGCTGTTGCGGCTACTACCTGGCGGTAGAGGGGCCCGGCACCATCGCCGCCGGGCAGACCGCGACGCTGGTCGCAGGGCAACGCGGGCTGAGCATTGCCCAGGCTTTTGCGGGCAAGTTCGCCAAGCACGCACGTTGATCTGGCTGCGGCACGACTCCCGCGCCGTAATCCGCCAACCCTATTCCGTGGTCACCAGCTGGCGCGCCTGCGCCTGTAGCTGCGGAAACACCTTGCCCACCAGCTGCAGCTGCGCTGCCATGAGGCTGTGCGCGCTGGGCGCTGCCGGTACCGTGCCCCACTCGCGCAGCACCTGGGCCACCGCCGGGGCGCTGTGGGTGTTGCGCACCCGGCCGGACTGCTGCGCGCGCTCCAGTTCCAGCGCCAGCTGCTGCAGGGATGCCAGCAGGCTCTGCGCCAGCTCACGCGTGGCCTCGTCCATGGGCTGAGCGGCTGCGCCACCGCGCTGGGCGCCCAGCGCCGACAGGTAGTTGAGCTGGGTGTGCGACAGGCACAGGAAATGCCCCACCACCTCGGCATTGCCACGCACATGCAAGGGCTCCTTGAGCATGGCGCTGTACGAGTTGGACAGGGCGGCATCCGCGTTGTGGGCATTGCGCCGGGCCAGGCGGTAGGCCAGGTGGTCGCACTTGCCGCCCTGGTACTGCGCCAGGATCTCCCGCAGGTACAGCGCCTGGGTCTGCAGCACCTGGGCGGCCAGCCGGGGCCAGTGGCGCGACTGCCACGACGGCAGCACCAGCCACGAGGCCACGGCCGCGATCACGCAGCCCACCACGGTATCGAGCAGGCGCGCAGAGATCACGCCGCTGGCCGCGCCCATCTGGTAAAAGCTGAGCAGCAGCAAGGTCGTAACCGCCGCCGTGGCCAGGGTGTAGCGGGTGTGCCGCGCCCCAAAAAACACCGCGCCACCCAGCACCAGCAATGCGGCCTGCACCAGCTCGCCCGGAAACAGCTGGATCACCGCCCACCCGAGCGCGAGCCCCATCGCCGTGCCCTTGGCACGCTGCATGAGGCGGGTCTGGGTGGCGGCGTATTGGGGCTGGCTGACGAACACGATGGTCAGCAAGATCCAGTAGCCGTGCGGGTCGGCGGTGGCCTGCATGACGGCAAAGCCCACCACGAGCGACAAGCTCAGGCGCACACTGTGGCGCAGCCAGGGCGACTGGGGGCGGCACTGCGCTCGGATACGGTCCCAGGCGTCGCGCAGGGTGCGGGGCTCACGGTCAAACAGGCTGTAGTCCACAGCGGCGGCGCCCGGCGCCTCAGGCGGCAGTGTCAGAGCACCGGCAAACACGCGCGCCAGCGCGGTGAGGTTGTGGCCCAGCGCGCGCAGCGAGCGCAGGGGGCGGGCCTGCGCGGCGTTGGGGTGCTCGCGTTCCAGCGCCTCTTGGTGGGCCAGGGCGGCTTCCATGTCCTCGATGGCGCGCGAGGTCACACCCGAGTGCACGGGCTCGGTCTGCTGCTGGATGGCCACCGAGAATTTGAGCGCCTGCTCGCCCAGCAGCGTGAGCACGCGCTGGCAGCGGTAGAGCACGTCGCTGTGAAAGAACGACTGGGCCAGCAGGTCGTAATGCTCGTGCGAAGAGCTGACACGCTCGTGCACGTCTTGTGCGGCCAGGTACTGGTGCATGGCGGTTTGCAGCCACAGCGGTGGCGTGCCCCGGCCCATGCGGCTGATGAGGCTTTCTTTGGTGGCATTGAGCGCATCGACCACCCGCCCGTTGTGCAGGGCCAGCGCCATGCGGCGGCGCTCCAGGTCTTCGTCGCGCACGGGCTCCAGCAGCAGGGCCTTCAGGCGCAGGTATTCGCCCAACATGGCATAGAGCTTGGCCAGCCGATAGCGCACGGGGGCACGGGGCATCACCGCGTTCCACAGCACCGACACCACGCCATACCAGGCGGCCCCGCCCAGCATCAGGGGCGTGGCCACCACGGCCGCGTCGCGGCTGGTGTGGGCGGCCAGCGCTTCGTAGATGAACAGCACCAGCGAGCCAAAGGCAATGGCGCGGTAGCGCTCGCTCAGCGCCCCCAGCATGGTGAAGGTGAAGGCCGACAGCGCCATCACGCCCATCAGCACCCAGGGCCACGACACCGTGGCACACACCGCCAGCGCCACCAGGGTGAAGCAGCCCATGGCCAGCAATTGCGCGCGCAAGCGGCCGCGCCAGCTGTCATCGGTCTCGGTCAGGGCACTGGCGATCACGCCCAGCAGCACGGGCATCAGCTCGGTCTGCCAATCGGCCCACCAGCCGTAGGCCAGCACCACGGCCAGCGCCAAAAACGCCCGCGCCCCGCGTGTGAAGCCTTCGTGGTTGCTGGCACGCTGCCAGCTGAGTTTCCAGGTTGTGTCCACCAAAATGCTCTCTACCCATTGATATAGGGTTTACCCTGATTTTTTAAGCAATTGTCAGGCCAGTCACCGCAGCACCGGCACAAAAAAGCCCGCGCCGCAGGGCTGCGGGGCGGGCCTGGAGCCTGACGGGGTTCGGCGTTCAGCGCACGGTGTCGGGCAGTTCAATCTTCACTTCGAGCACTTCCAGGTTGTCCTGGCGCTCCAGTTGCACCTTGAGGTCTTCGGGGTTGATCTTCACGTACTTGGAGATCACGGCGACCAGCTCGCGCTGCAGGGCGGGCAGGTAGTCGGGCTCGGCGGCGCTGCGGCCGTTGCGCTCGTGCGCCAGGATGATCTGCAGACGTTCTTTGGCAACGCTGGCGGTTTTTTTCTTCTCACCCAGGAGAAAGGAGAGGAACGAAGCCATGGCTTATTTGCTCCCGAAAAGGCGTTTGAAGAAGCCGGGCTTTTCTGCCTCGATGAAGCGCAGGGGCTTTTCCTGGCCCAGGAAGCGGTCGATCACGTCCTTGTACGCCTCAGACACATCACTGCCCTGCGCGTGGATGGCGGGCGTGCCCTGGTTGGACGACTGCAGCACCACTTCAGATTCAGGAATCACGCCGATGAGCTTGATGCGCAGGATGTCCTGGATGTCTTCCAGGCTCAGCATCTGGCCGTCTTCCACGCGGCTGGGGTTGTAGCGCGTGATGAGCAGGTGCTCCTTGACGGGCTCGCCGCCTTCGATGGCGCGCTTGGTCTTGCTGCCCAGCATGCCCAGGATGCGGTCGGAGTCGCGCACGGAGGACACCTCAGGGTTGGTCACCAGCAGCGCCTCGTCGGCAAAGTGCATGGCCATGAGGGCGCCACTTTCAATGCCGGCGGGCGAATCGCAAACGATGTATTCAAAGCCCATGCCGGCCAGGTCCGACAGCACCTTGCCCACGCCGTCTTGCGTGAGGGCGTCCTTGTCGCGGGTCTGGCTGGCGGCCAGCACAAACAGGTTGTCGCACTGCTTGTCCTTGATCAGGGCCTGATTCAGGTTGGCCTCGCCGTGGATGACGTTGATCAGGTCATACACCACGCGGCGTTCGCAGCCCATGATGAGGTCCAGGTTGCGCAGACCGACGTCGAAGTCGATCACGGCAGTCTTGTGGCCGCGCAGGGCGAGGCCGGAGGCAAAGCTGGCGCTGGTGGTGGTCTTGCCCACGCCACCTTTGCCGGAGGTCACGACGACGATTTTGGCCATGTCTTGTTAGTTCTCAGTGGGTTGATACGAATCGGATGGGGCCCATCAAGCCAGAGGCTGAATGATGAGTTTTTCACCGTCCAGGCGAACCTGGGCGGGCTTGCCTGCCACGTTGTCGGGCAAGGCGGTTTCTGTGGTGCGGTAGATGCCTGCAATGGAAACCAGCTGCGGCTCCAGGCAGGTGCTGAAAATGCGGGCCTCGGTGTTGCCCCGGGCGCCAGCAATGGCGCGGCCGCGCAGCGGGGCATAGACGTGGATGTTGCCGTCGGCAATCACCTCGGCGCCAAAGCTCACCACGGCCATCACCACCAGGTCGGCGCCGCGCGCATACACCTGCTGACCTGAGCGCAAGGGCTTGTCCACCACCACCGTGCCGGGGCCGGGCATGGGCACTTCGCGCACCACCTCCACCTCGCGGATCACTTCACGCACCACTTCCACGGGGGCGGGGGCTTCTGCACGGGCCGGTGGGGCATCGGGTGCGGCGGCCAGGCCTGCGGCGCGGGCGGCTTCCATCTGGGCGGGGCTGCCACCACGCACAGCCACGGGCAAGGTGCGCTGCTGGCGCAGTTGCTCGGCAATGGCGGCAAAGTCGATGGGTTCTTCGGCCTCGCGCACGGGCGCAAGGTCGATCAGTACGGGGTCAAAGTCGAAAAAACCGGGCGCATCGGCCACGCGCTCGGCCAGGTCCACGGCAAACTGCGCCGCGTCCGTGGTCTTGAGCACCACCGCCACCACGGGCAGTGAAGCACTTTTGAGGTCAAAACTGGTGCGGGATTGCGCCGCCGTTTCAGTGGCCATGGAGGGGAAGGTTCAATGGCTGCACCACCGGGCGCAACCCAAAGGCCTGAGTGTAGCGGCAGCGCATGGCCCGGCGGTGCACGGCGGGGCGACCGCTCACATTCGCTTGCATCAGAAGTTGCCCTGGAATGGACGCTCAGGCACCCTCGCGCTGCCAGGGCGACAAATGCGCTCCGCAGTGCAGGCAGTAGCGCGCCTCGGGCAGGTGGCCTTCGCTCAGGCACTCGGGGCAAGTGCGGGTGGTGGGCACCTGCGGCGCCGCCCCCCGCTGCGACGCCATTTCGGCCGTCACGATGCCCGTGGGCACGGCCAGCGTTCCCCAGCCCAGCAGCATCATGACGGAGGCGATGAAGCGGCCCATGTCCGTCTTGGGCGTGATATCGCCAAAGCCCACCGTGGTCATGGTGGTGATGGCCCAGTACACGGCCGTGGGGATGGACTCAAACCCGTTGCTGGGGCCTTCCACCACGTACATCAGGGTGCCCATTACCAGCACGATCATGAGCACCGCCGTCAGAAACACAGTGATCTTGCGGCGGCTGGCCCGCAGCGCCTGCCCCAGGCTGCTGTATTCGGTCATGTACGCCGTGAGCTTGAACACCCGGAAGATGCGCAGCAACCGCAACACACGCACGTCGATGAGCACATGGGCCTCGGGCAGCAGCAGCGCCAGATAAGTGGGCAGCAGCGCCAGCAGATCCACGATGCCAAAAAAACTGGTGGCGTAGCGCAGTGGCTGGCGCACGCACAGCAGGCGCGCCACGTATTCGATGGTGAACAGCAGCGTGAACACCCATTCGGCGGCCCAGAACACCTGGTGCCAACGGGCCTGCAGGGCAGGTACGCTGTCAGCCACCACCACGGCCACGCTGGCCAGGATGAGCACGATCAGCGCCACATCAAACCACCGCCCCGCGCGCGTGTCGGCTTCAAAAATGATGGTGTACAGGCGCAGACGCCAGCCCTGCAAAGCGGTGTCGGTGCCTGGGGTGTCGGGGCTGGAAGGGGCGTGGGGCATTCCGCTATTGAAACCCGAAGCGGCGCGGCTGTCACTTGACCATAATCAAGCGATGAGCCCCACCCGCAAAGCCCACCTCGACTCCTTCGCCATCACCCTGCTGCTGGCCTGCTGCATGTTCTGGGGGTTCCAGCAGGTGCTGCTCAAGGCCACGGTGGCCGAGGTGCCGCCGGTGTTCCAGGCCTTTGTGCGCTTTGCCATGGCCACGGCGGCCATCGGCGCCTGGTGCCTGTGGCGCGGGCGGGTCGCCCCTGGCGCTGCAGCCCCGCAGGGAAGCTGGCGGGCCGGCCTGCTGGCCGGGGCGCTGTTTGCGGGCGAGTTCGCGTGCATCTACGTGGGTTTGCAATACACCTCGGCCTCGCGGTTGACGGTGTTTTTGTACAGCTCACCGTTCTGGGTGGCTTTGCTGCTGCCGCGCTTTATTCCCGGCGAGCGGCTCTACACCTGGCAATGGCTGGGCCTGGCGGCGGCGTTTGTGGGCGTGGGGCTGGCGCTGGGCGACGGGCTGGCAGGCGGCGCTGCAGGCGCGCACCCGCTGGCCTGGCTGGGCGATGCGCTGGGGCTGGTGGCGGGGCTGATGTGGGCACTGACCACGGTGGTCATCCGCAGCACGGCCCTGGCCCGGGTGGCGCCAGAGCACCAGTTGCTCTACCAGGTGGCGGTGAGCACCGCCCTGCTGCCCCTGTTGTCGCTGGCGCTGGGCGAGACCTGGTCGTGGGACTTCAGCGCGTTTGCCTGGGCATCGCTCCTCGTGCAGGCCCTGGTGGGGGCGTTTGCAAGCTACCTGGCCTGGATGTGGATGCTGGCGCGCTACCCGGCCACCAAGATGTCTTCGTTTGTGTTTCTGACGCCGGTGTTTGCGCTGCTGTTTGGCGCGGGCTGGCTGGGCGAGCCCATCACCGCAGGCCTGGTGGCGGCGCTGGGCCTGGTGGCGGTGGGCATTGTGCTGGTGAACCGCAAGCCCACGGCTGCCTGATGCTGCTGAAAATTGAGCAAAAATAGCCTCTAGCGCTTATATAACAAGCGCCAGCAGCTATATTTTCAATAGCAAATCAGAGCTTGGGAATGCGGATGCGGCTGATCATCAGCGAGCCGGACGCCGCAAACAGCAGCACCAGCGGGTGCAGCGTGAAGCCCGCCAGCACCACCTTGCCGCCCCACAGGTCAGGGCCCACGGCCCCCTGGGCAGCGGCCAGCGCGAGCAGGCCCACCAGCACGATGGAGGTGGGAATGGGCGTGCCCTCAAAGTATTTCACCTTGCCATCATCGCCCGAGAGGGTTTCGGCCGTGACGTTGTAGCGCGCCAGGCGCGATACCCCGCAGGCCACGAAGTAGGCCAGCACCACGCGGTCGTACAGGCCCTGCATGCCGCAGCCGTAGGCAATGATGGCGGGCGCCACGCCAAACGAGATCACGTCCGCCAGCGAATCCAGCTCGCGCCCCATGGCCGAGCTTTTCTGGCGCCAGCGGGCGATGCGGCCGTCCAGCACATCAAAAATCAGCGCCGCCAGCACCAGGGCGGCGGCAAAGTAGATGTGCACCACATCCTGCGTGGCCAGGTACGACATGGCTGAAAACAGCGCCCCGACGCCACAAACCGCGTTGCCAAGGGTGAACCAGTCCGCCAGATGGAATTCACGGATCATGGAAAAACGTTTGGGGTGCTGGGGTGTGTTCATGGGAAGTGCGTCTGTGGAGCACAGTCAAAGCAAAGTTCAATTATGGGCGTGCAGGTGGCCAACGCCCCGGTATCTATGACGGCGCAGCGGGTTTCAGGCGGCCACCCTGCAGGTTAACAGCAGGACGAGCCCCCCAGCCGCTGCCCCACGCCCGGCGCGGCTTTCGTCACCACAGCCAGTCGATACGCCTTGGGTCCCAGCGTACGGCTAGGCCGCAGGCAAGGTCTGCGCCCGCTCGGCCGCAAAGGCCACGTACCAGTCCAGGCAGCCGGGGTTGGCCATCGCGTCCTTGTTCACCACCTTCTCGATGGGCTGACCCAGCAGCAGCTTCTTGATGGGCAGTTCCTGCTTCTTGCCGCTCAGGGTGCGGGGCACTTCGGCCACGGCAAAGATGTCGTCGGGCACAAAGCGGGGGCTGAGCGCGGTGCGCACCGCCGCGTTGATGCGCGCGCGCAGGGCCTCATCCAGCGCCTGGCCGGGGCGCAGCACCACAAACAGGGGCATGTAGCTCTCGCGGCCCAGGTATTCCAGGTCCACCACCATGCTGTCCAGCACCTCGGGCAAGGCCTCGACAGCGCTGTAGATCTCGCTCGTGCCCATGCGCAGGCCGTGGCGGTTGATGGTGGCATCAGAGCGGCCATAGATGGTGCAGCCGCCGTTGGCGCCGATCTTGAGCCAGTCGCCATGCCGCCACACCGCGCCCATGCTGGCGGGGCCGTCGCCACCACCGGGCTGGCGGCCGTGGCCTGGCGGGTACATGTCAAAGTAGCTCGAGAGGTAACGCGAACCGTCCTTGTCACCCCACAGGTACAGCGGCATGGACGGCAGGGGCTGCGCACACACCAGCTCGCCCACCTCGTCCGTCACCGGCTGGCCCTCGGCGTTCCAGGCTTCCACCGCTGCGCCCAGCATGCGGCATTGCATCTCGCCCGGCACCTGGGGCATCTCGCGGTTGCCGCCGATGAAGGCGCCGCAAAAGTCCGTGCCGCCGGAGATGTTGTTCCACCAGACGTCGGGCTGCGGCTCCACGCCTGCCTGCGCAGGCGTGGACAGCCCGGCGGTGGCGGGCGTCTCGCCCGCCATGCCACGGATGATTCGGAACTGCGCCGTGCCCCATTGCTGCACCTCGGGCGACAGCGGCGAGCCGGTGGTGCCCAGGGCGCGGATGCGCGTGAGGTCACCATAGTCACTCAGCGTGATGCCCGCCTTCATGCAGTTGGCAAAGAATGCCGCACCCGCGCCGAAGAAGGTCACGCCGGTTTCGGCCGCAAAGCGCCACAGCACGCCCCAGTCGGGGTGCTCTTTGCTGCCGCCGGGGTTGCCGTCAAAGATGACGCAGGTGGTGCCCGAAAGCAGGCCGCTCATCTGCGCGTTCCACATCACCCAGCCGGTGGAGCTGTACCAGTGGTAGCGCTCGCCAAAGCTGTTGGCCTCATAGCTGCAGCCAATGTCGTTGTGCAGCACCTTCAATTGCAGCGCCACCAGCATGCTGCCGCCATGACCGTGCACGATGGGCTTGGGCAGGCCGGTGGTGCCGCTGGAATAGACGATCCACAGCGGGTGGTCAAACGCCAGCCACATGGGCTCAAATGCCGCAGTTTCTGCATCATTTCGGGCTGTAGCGCTTACCCAGCTTGCGCAACCAGCTATGGAAATTGAAGCATTCAGATTGCCCAGCAGCAGCACATGTTGCAGACTGGGCAGCCCGGCGCGCAACTCGGCCAGCACGCCGGTGCGGTCGTGGTCGCGCCCGCCGTAGCTCACGCCGTCCACGCTGATGAGCACCTTGGGCTCGATCTGGCGGAAGCGGTCGAGTACCGCGTGCGTGCCCATGTCGGGCGCGCAGATGCTCCACACTGCGCCAATGCTGGCAGTGGCCAGGAAGGCAATCATGGCCTCGGGCACGTTGGGCAGGTAAGCCGCCACGCGGTCGCCCGGCTGCACGCCCTGGGCTTTGAGGTGCAGCGCCAGCGACGCGACCTGGCGGCGCAGCTCGGGCCAGGGCAGTTCGCGGTGGTTGCCTTTTTCATTGCGGCTGATGATGGCGGGCACGCCTGCGGCGTGCGCCGCATCCACATGGCGCATCACCTGGCGCACGTAGTTCACCTGGGCGCCCGGAAACCACTGCGCCCCCGGCATGGTGTTTTTGGCCAGCACGCCCGTGTGGGGCGTGGGCGACTGCAGGTCAAAGTAATCCCACACGCTTTGCCAGAAGGCATCTAGCTCGGTGGTGGACCAGCGCCACAGCGCGTCGTAGCTGTCGAACTGCAGGCCGCGGGTTGCGTGCAACCATTGCTGGTACAGGCGGATTTGCGGAACGTAGGGCGGCGTGGTGCCCTGGGCCGATGTGCCCCGGCCGTGGGGAAGGTGTTTTGTCTCCATGCCGCCAGCGTAGCAGCGCCGCTGTGAAGTAGCCACCCTGCGCAGTCACGCGGTTGACGGCTGGCCGGGGCCTCTGGCAGGCAGGGGGTTACCTTGGTGCCGCGCGGCGGATCGGCATAGGGGGCCTCCCTGATAGGAGGCGCCCCTGCCACACCACCCGGCATGCGGGTCCGCACCGGGCGGTTCGAGAGTTTGAGGTCAGGACAGCCTGGGCACTCCCAGCCAGTCGAAGTACGCAATCGTCAGCACGCGCCTGATGACTCCATTGCTGTTGCGCCACCAACGGTGGCAGTTGCCCGCCACTTGGTTGGCCACATCGTCGCACGCCCCCAGTGCCTTGAGTTCCCGGTAGATCGTCCTGGATCGCTTCCAGTGCCGCAGCTGGATGGCTCGCAGTCGGTGGCGCAGCCATTCGTCCAGCTCCCGCCAGACCCCGGGTGTCTGCGCCAACCCAAAGTACGCCTTCCATCCGTGCAGGTAGGGCCGCAGTTTGTCAACGACCTCCTCCATGCTGCGCCCGCCCGAGCGGCGTGTGAGTTGCCGGATGCGGGCCTTGAAGTTTTGCAGCGGCTTGGCGGCCACCTTACATTTGACTTCTTTGCCCTTGGCCACCCACAGCGCATAACCCAGGAATTTGCGCCCGAAGGCTGAGGCCACCGCGCTTTTGGCTTCGTTGACCTCAAGCTTCAGGCCGCCGTATAGCTTCCTGAGGTAGGCCATCACCCGCTCGCCGGCCTTGGTGCTGCCCACGTAGACATTGCAGTCGTCAGCGTAGCGCGCAAAGCTGCAGCCCCGCGCCTCTAGCGCCTTGTCTACTTCGTCAAGCAGCACGTTGGCCAGCAATGGGGATAGCGGCCCGCCTTGCGGCGTGCCCAGATGGCGCTCGACCACCACCCCGTCATCCATGATCCCGGCTTTCAGGTACGCTCGCACCAGCCGGATGACGCCAGCGTCGTCTATGCGCCTCTTGAGCCTGTCGATCAGGATGTCATGGTTGACCCGGTCAAAGAACTTGACCAAGTCCACGTCCACCACCACGCGTCTGCCCGATTGGACGTACGTCTGCGCAGCCTTGACTGCGTCATGTGCACGCCTACCGGGACGAAACCCGTAGCTGTGTTCGCTGAAGGTGGGGTCTATCAGCGGCTGCAGCACTTGTAGCAGTGCCTGCTGGATCAGCCGATCCAGCACCGTCGGGATGCCCAGCTCGCGCTGGCTGCCGTCAGGTTTGGGAATCATCACCTTGCGTACCGGGCTGGGCCGGTAGCGCCCTTGCAACAGCGCTTGGCGTATGTCGGGCCATCTCTGGCGTATCACCTGGGCGGTTTGCTCGATGTCGAGCCCGTCCACCCCGGCTGCGCCCTTGTTGGCCTTGATCCGTTTCCACGCCAGTTGCAGGTTCTGTCTCGTCAGCGCCGCTTCCAGCAAGCCACCTGTGCCTGCAGGCTGCCTTGCCGACCCTGTGTCCGGGTGTTCACGCGGCGGGCCGCTGGCTTCGTCGCTGATGAGATCACGCACGGCTTCACCGTGCGCTGCGCTCACCCGCCCAGGTCGCCCTGGCATCTGACGCATGGCCTTTGACATCACACGTGTCCTCGTTCACTCACTCTCGTTCGGCCCTTCGTGCTCGCCACACCTCCCCTTCGGGTTTCGGACTTGCACTACTACGACCTTTGCTGACTTCTCGCTACGGCATAACCGTCACCCTTTCAGGCACAAGGCGAGATCTCCCCAGGTAAGGGTCGCACACCTTCATCGCACAACCGCCGCATCTACGCCGCCCAAGCCTTGGTCACAAGAGCTTCGTGGTAAATGGCCCACTCACCCTGCTCGGCAGCGCCTTCTATGCGGTTCTTGTTCATCGGCTCACGATTTACGCTCCACGCTTCCTCCCCACATTCGGTCACCCTCATGCAGTTGCGCTTCACTTTGCTCACTGTGACCAGCTCGCAGCAGGACTTGCACCCGCAGGTGTGCGCCCATGCTGGGCGCACCACAAAAAAAGAGCCCCGCAGTGCGGGGCTCTTTGAATGAAATTGGCCTCTAGCGCTTATGCAGAAAGCGCCAGCAGCTATCATTTCAATAGCATTACTTTTTGCCACCCGTCTTGTCGCGCATGCGGTCGGCACGCGAGCCTGGATCGGGGTGGGAGGACAGCATCTGGTCGAGCCCGCCCTGCTTGCCGCTGAGCGACGCCAGCTTGCGGAAGGCCGACTCCAGTGCCTTCACGTTGTACTTGTGCTTTTGCATGAAGGCCAGGCCGTAGTCGTCCGACTCGGTTTCCTGGCTTTGCGAGAACTGGCTGTTGAATATCTTTTCGCCCAGCGCGCCCAGTTCGGAATCGGCCAGCTTGGCTGCCGTGCCGCTGGAGGCCGCCACAGCCTTGCGGCCAGCGGAGGCCATGTAGGCGGTGCGCATGGCGCTCATGGTGTGGGCTTGCTTGACGTGGCCGATTTCGTGGCCGATGACGCCCAGCAGCTCCTGGTCGTTCATCATGTCCATCAAACCTGCATACACGCGGATGGAGCCGTCAGCCGTGGCGTTGGCGTTCACGTCCTTGCTCAGGTACACCTTGAAGTTGAGATTCAGGCCGTCTTCATTGACGTGCTTGCGCGTCAGGCGCTCCAGGCGCTGGGAGTATTTGTTGTTAGGCGGCGCCAGCTTCTCGGTGCGATCGCCATAGGCGCGGTACTGCAGCGCCACCGACTTGAGCTCCTCGTCCGAGACTGTCACAGCCTTGAACACATCCACCGCCGCGCCGACCTGGTTTTCCGTCCTGGACCCGCCCGAGCCCAAGGCACCCGTGGTGTTCAAGGCCGAAGCCACGGCCGACAACCCGCTGGCCGAGCCCCCCTCGGTGGTCACGCAGCCGGTGAGCGCCAGTGCGCACGCCAGGGCGATGTACGTCATTTTTTTCATGTTGATTCCCTCGTTGAAATAAGCACCGCCACAGGTGCTGCCGCTGCCACGGTGGTGATGGCAGGGCGCGCTCACCGTGATGCGGTGGGATGTTGTTGTCAGAACGGCGCGCCATTGTTCCATGCACCCGCGCACAACGACTTCCCACCCCCAGGCAATTGCAACCGTTCGTATCTTTCGCCTACGGTATGCAACGCGTCGCCTTTTGTAACACCAGATGGATGCCTTGGGAGGGAAACACTACTCCGTCACATCACGTTGCGTTACATATGCCACGCTTTGCGGGTGAACGGCGTGCACCCGCACCACAGTGTTTTTCAGGGCCCCTTTGATGCATTGCAAGGCGCGGCCGCATACCCCGGCCCACAATGCCTGCTCTTTTTTTTTGCGCCAATCGCACCCCCTTTCATGCACATGCACAGCGACGTACTCATCGTGGGCGCCGGGCCAGCGGGCCTGTCGCTGGCCATCTCTTTGGCAAAAGCGGGCTTTACCGCCACCGTGCTGGACCAGAACCCCGCCGCCACGCTGGAGCAGCCCGCGCCCGACGGCCGCGAGATCGCGCTCACCCACCCCAGCGTGGCCACCTTGCAGCGCCTGGGTTCGTGGGCGGGCCTGGCCGCCAGCGAGATTGGGCACATCCGCGCCGCCCATGTGCACGACGGCCCGGTGGGCGCACACAGCGCCATGCAATTGCAGGTGGCGCACGGCGCTGGCGCAACGCCAGCGCCATCGATGCCGCTGGGCTTCATCGTGCCCAACCACGCCCTGCGCCGCACGGCCTATGGCGTGGCCGCCAGCACGCCGGGCGTGCGCATCGTGCCGGGTGCGCAAGTGCACCGGGTGGCCACCCTGCCTACGCACGCAGAAGTCGATTACACCGACGCTGCCGCCCCCGGCCAGGCCAGCCAGCGCCTGTGCGCACCGCTGGTGGTGGCGGCCGACAGCCGCTTTTCTGCTGCACGCCGCCAGCTGGGCATTGGCGCCCAGATGACCGACTTTGGGCGCACCGTCATCGTCTGCCGCATGCGCCACACCGAGCCCCACGCAGACACCGCCCACGAATGCTTTGGCTACGAACGCACGCTCGCGGTGCTGCCCCTGCCGGACGACGATGCGGGCCACCCGCAGTGCTCGGTCGTGGTTACGGCGCAGGCCGCCGACGCCGCACGCCTGATGGCGCTGGAGCCCACCGCATTCACGGCCGAGGTGCAGGCGCAGTTCCAGCACCGGCTGGGCGACATGGAGCTGATCGAGCAGCGCCACGCCTACCCGCTGGTCGCTGTGTACGCACAGCGCTTCACCGGCCCGCGCTGCGCCCTGCTGGGCGACGCCGCAGTGGGGATGCACCCGGTCACCGCCCATGGCTACAACCTGGGCCTGGCGGGGGTGGAGCGGTTGACGCAAGCGCTAGAGGCCGCGCGCCAGCGGGGGCAGGACCTGGGCGACGCCGCCGCGCTGGCGCCCTATGCCCGCGCCCACCACCTGCACGCCTGGCCCATCTATCAAGGCACCAACGCCATCGTGCGGCTGTACACCGACGCCCGCCCCCTGCCCCGCCTGCTGCGGCAAGCGGTGCTGCAAGGCGCGCGGCACCTGCCGCCGCTCAAGGCGGCCATCGTGGGGCAGCTCACCGGCAAAACACCGGCGTGGCAAACGCCGCTGGCACGGCTGGGCACGGCCCTGGCGGCTGCCAGGCCGGGGCGCTGAAGGGCCAGCCCGGCTGGCACTTGGTAAAGCCCGGTTACGTTGAGGGCGCGGTAGCCCGCGAAGGCGGCGCGCACGGGCCACTATGATCGGCAGCCGCGCGGGCAGGGCTTCTGCCCGGCCGTTGCGCTGCGGTTCCGCCGCCCTGCCCTCGGTCTTCCTCGCCTTACTTCACCGCTTTCACTACCATGCCCACCCTCATGTCTGCCTGGCCCGCCGTGGCCCTGCTGCTGCCCGCACTGGTGCTGCTGTCGGCCGTTGTGTTCCTTGCCAAAGGCGACCGTCGGTCTTTTTCGTACCTGATGGCGCTGCTGGCCTGCTACCTGGTGGGTGCCCTGCTGATGGAGTTCTTCGTCTTCATGGCTGCCCGCATGGCACGCCCTGGCACGGCGCAGGCCGTCCCGGTGCTGGGCGCAGGCACCAAGCAGCTGCTCGAAACACTGAGCAACCCACGCTCCATCGCCGCGCCGTCCCTGTCACTGCCCGCCATCGCGGCGTATTCGGTGCTGGCGTCTTACCTCTGGGTGCTGGTGAGCTGGGGGCTGCACCTGCGCGGCAAGAAAGCGGGCTCGGGCAAGAAGAAGGCCAGCAAAAGCAGCCGCAAGCCCGCCAAGGCTTGAGGACCTGTCAAAAGACCGGGGCAGTCACTTGCCCATCAGCATGCCCACCACCACGGCCACTCCGGCAGCGAAGAGGTCGCCAGTGATGGAATCTTCCGCTTCGCCGGAAAAGCGTTTTCTCTGCTGTTCGCGCTGCGCGCGGTTGCGGTCCCGCTCCAGCATCACCAAGGCGTCGGCCAGGTCGGGGGCGGAGGGTGCGGCAGCGGGCGCCGCCGCCACCCGGTAGCCTTCGAGCGCTTTTTTCACGGCCTCGGGGTCAATCAGCGAGAACGCGGCGCGGCAGTGCGGGCAGGCGTGGTCTTTGCGAATGTCCACCGGCGCGCCGCAGCCGGTGCAGTAGATGGCGTCCACGCGCCGGGCCAAATCATCCACCTCCGCGCGCGTGAGGTGGCGCACAAAGCCTTTTTCGACCATGAAAGACGAAAACGCGCTGAAGCGCCCGTGCTGCTGCGCGCAGCGGTACACCATGTAGCGCCCGCTGCGCACCACGTCGAACGACTGCGCCAGCGGGCGCACACAGCGCGGGCAGGCCAGCTGGCGCTGCAGGGGGCGGCGCTCATCCGTGCGGTGTTGGTGCAGCAGCGAGAACAGCTCCACCACAGCCTGGGGGCTGAGCTTGAGGTTTTCGCGGTGGTCAAACCAGATGCCCTGGCAGCCAAAGCAAATGTCCAGCTCCACCACGCCATGGCCCAACCCATGGTCGTGGCCGTCGAGCCGATGGGCCTCCATGGGCAGGCGGCAAGAGGGGCACAAGGGGGTGGGCTTCATGGCGGGCAGGGTGGCAGATGACTCATCTCACGCCCCAAGCGGGCGCAACGCCTCGCATCCTAACGGCTGTCCGCGCGCCCCAGGCTCCACCCGCCTGCCAGGCAGCGCCGTCACGCGGCACAACAACGGGCAGAAATCCACTAGCATCCAGCACACGAATTTTTACAAGGAATACACCATGGGATTGATGGACTGGAAAGTCAAAAGCCCCGACGTGCTGCAGCAAGGCGGTGTCGTTGGCCCGGACGAGCGCCTGCCGTGGCCGCAAACAGCGGTGATGGGTGTGCAACACGTGATTGCCATGTTCGGCGCCACGGTGCTGGCCCCCATCCTGATGGGGTTCGACCCCAACGTGGCCATTCTCATGAGCGGGCTGGGCACGCTCATCTTCTTTCTGGTCACCGGCGGCAAGGTGCCCAGCTACCTGGGCTCCAGCTTTGCCTTCATTGGCGTGGTGATTGCCGCCACGGGCTACGCGGGCAAGGGTGCCAACGCCAATATCGGCGTGGCACTGGGCGGCATCATTGCCTGCGGCCTGCTGTACACGCTGATCGGCGCACTGGTGCAGGCCATTGGCACCCGGTGGATTGAGCGCTGCATGCCCCCCGTGGTCACGGGCTCGGTGGTGGCGGTGATCGGCCTGAACCTGGCAGGCATCCCCATCAAGAACATGGCCGCGAGCAACTTCGACAGCTGGATGCAGGCCGTCACCTTTGTGTGCGTGGGCCTGGTGGCCGTGCTCACACGCGGCATGGTGCAGCGTTTGTTGATTCTGGTGGGGCTGATTGCCGCCAGCATCGTCTATGCGGTGCTGACCAACGGCATGGGCCTGGGCAAACCCATGGACCTGTCGGCCCTGGCCAATGCGCCCTGGTTTGGTATGCCCAACTTTGCAGCCCCTGTGTTCAGCGGCAGCGCCATGCTGCTCATCGCCCCGGTGGCCATCATCCTGGTGGCGGAGAACCTGGGCCACATCAAGGCCGTGACAGCCATGACCGGCCAGGACCTGGACCGCTACATGGGCCGCGCTTTCATTGGCGACGGCATTGCCACCATGGTCAGCGGCAGCGCTGGCGGCACGGGCGTGACCACCTATGCAGAAAACATCGGCGTGATGGCCGCCACCAAGATCTACTCCACCGCGGTGTTCCTGCTCGCTGGCGTGTTCGCTCTGGTGCTGGGCTTCTCGCCCAAGTTTGGCGCGCTGATCCAGACCATTCCGCTGCCGGTGATGGGTGGTGTCTCCATCGTGGTGTTCGGCCTGATCGCCGTGGCGGGCGCCAAGATCTGGGTGGACAACAAGGTGGACTTCTCGCAGAACAAGAACCTCATCGTGGCGGCCATCACCCTGATCCTGGGCACGGGCGACTTCACGCTGAAGTTTGGTGAATTTGCCCTGGGCGGCATCGGCACCGCCACCTTCGGCGCGATCATTCTGTACGCATTGCTCAACCGCAAGGGTTGAGCCTCTCTCAGCCTGCCGCCGCGTGCGCGGCAGGCATGCCCCAAGCGCCCGATCTCAGGGCGCTTTTTTCTGGGCCCTCTTTTCCTTGGCAGCCTTCTTGGACGGAGGCAGGCCCGTGCCGGGCAGCACGTTGTGCTCCACATCGACATTGAGGCAAGTGCCAAGGGTTGACCGACAGACCCGGGTTAACCCTAAAGCGCGGCAAGGCATTTTGTTAGCATTCCGCTTCTCTGAAGCGACACACGGGTGCTCGCGCGATGCGAGCACCGGTCGATTGCCCTCTACCCCACCCTTTCTTCGCTCTCTCCCATGTCACTTGCCGACCGGGTTTTGTACCCAGACTTTCTTTCGCGCATCGTTACCGCAGACGAAGCGGCTGCCATGATCCCCGCAGGGGCCCATGTGGGCATGAGCGGCTTCACCGGGGCGGGGTACCCCAAGGCGGTGCCGCAGGCGTTGGCACGGCATATCCAGCAGCAAAACGCGCAGGGCAAGCCCTTCAAGATCGGGCTGTGGACGGGTGCTTCCACCGCCCCCGAGCTGGATGGAGCGCTGGCCCAGGTGGACGGCATCGATATGCGCCTACCCTACCAGTCCGACCCCACCTGCCGCAAGCAGATCAATGCCGGGCAAATGCAGTACGTGGACATCCACCTGTCGCACGTGGCCCAGTTTGTGTGGTTCGGCTTTTTGGGCAAGCTGGACGTGGCGGTGGTGGAAGTGGCGGGGGTGCTGCCCGACGGGCGCCTGATTCCGTCCTCATCCGTGGGCAACAACAAGACCTGGCTCGACCAGGCGGACAAGATCATTCTGGAAGTGAACACCTGGCACAACCCGGCTCTGGAGGGCATGCACGACATCTACTACGGCACAGATGTTCCGCCCAACCGCAGGCCCATCCAGATGACGGAGCCGCACCAGCGCATTGGCGAGCCCTACATGCGCTGTGACCCCTCCAAGGTGATTGCGGTGGTCAAAACCCACCAGCCCGACCGCAACTCGGTGTATGCCGCGCCCGACGACACATCCAACCGCATTGCCGGCCACATCATCAATTTCCTGCAGCAAGAAGTGAAGCTGGGCCGCCTGCCCGCTGACCTGCTGCCGCTGCAGTCGGGCGTGGGCAATATTGCCAATGCCGTGCTGGCAGGCCTGAACGCCGGGCCTTTCGAAAACCTCACCGCCTACACCGAAGTGCTGCAGGACGGCATGCTGGACATGCTGCGCTCGGGCAAGCTGGCCAGCGCCTCGGCCACGGCCCTGTCGCTGAGCCCCGCCGCGATGCAGGACTTCAATGACCGCATCGAGTTCTACAAAGAGCGCATCGTGCTGCGCCCGCAGGAGATCAGCAACCACCCCGAGCTGATCCGCCGCATGGGCCTGATCGCCATGAACGGCATGATCGAAGCCGACATCTACGGCAACGTGAACTCCACGCACATCATGGGCTCGGCCATCATGAACGGCATTGGAGGCTCGGGCGACTTCGCACGCAATGCCTACCTGTCGATCTTCATGACGCCCTCGCTGGCCAAGGACGGCGCCATCTCCTGCATCGTGCCCATGGCCTCGCATGTAGACCACACCGAGCACGACGTGCAGATTCTGGTCACCGAACAAGGCTTGGCCGACCTGCGCGGGCACTCGCCCACACAGCGGGCGGAAATCATCATTGAAAAATGCGCGCACCCCGACTTCCGCCCCGCCCTGCGCGACTATCTCGCACGCGCGCGCAAAGGCGCGCTGGGTCAGCACACGCCCCACCTGCTGGGTGAGGCGCTCTCCTGGCATCAGAAGTACGTGGAAACAGGCTCAATGCGCTGAGGGCTGCTGCCCGCGTGCACCGCAGAGTCAGCAAAGAGGCTCTCAGATCCTGCCGATAATCGTTGCACCACCCCGCGCCCGTCACGCGCGGCCCTCGTCTTTTCGTTACCTCGCTGGAGCCTTGCACACCATGTCCATCTGGAAAAAACCCATCTCTGTTCAGCACCTCAACACCAGCGGTGCCAATACTGCGGTGAGCCACCTAGGGATTGAAATGACGGAAGTGGGCGACGACTTCCTGCGGGGCCGCGTGCCGGTGGACGAGCGCACGCGTCAGCCTTTCGGGCTGCTGCACGGTGGAGTCAGCGTGGTGCTGGCTGAAACCCTGGGCTCCATGGGCGCCTTTTATGCCAGCCCCGAGGGCCACCGCGCCGTGGGGCTGGACATCAATGCCAACCATTTGCGTGCCGCTACCAGCGGCTGGGTCACCGGCACGGCCCGCCCGGTGCACATTGGCCGCACCACACAAGTGTGGCAAATCGACATGGTGAACGATGCGGGTGAGCTGACCTGCGTGTCACGCATCACCATGGCTGTGCTCGCACCCAAAGGCTGACGCGCTGGGGCCCGCCCCTGCCGCACCATGCAACAAAGCCCGCAGGCCGAAAGGTCTGCGGGCTTTGTTTTGCCATGTGCCGCCTGCGGCGGCCAGGGATCAGTGTTCGCCTTGAACGGTCTGGTAAGCCTTGTGGGCGGCAATGGCTTCGGCGCGAACTTCAGCACGGCTGCGGGCGCTGTTCACGGCTGCAGCGCTGTTGGCCACGTCAGAACCCTCTGCATCGTGGGGCATGCCGCCATTGGCACGCGCTGCTTGCAAGTCAGCGATCACGGCTTGGCGGGTCAGTGCGCTGGCGGTGGATGCTGCAGCAGGGTAGTTGGAGTTGTCGCCAAAGGCACCGGAAGATTGGGCATGGGCAGCCACAGAGCCAAGAGCAAACAAGGAGAGAGCGGCGATAGTGCGGAAGTTCTTCATGATCAAAATCCTGTCTTACAGATCAACATTCAGATGCCGGCCCCGGCGGCCCACTTTCACGGAAGCTGCCGGTTTCGACCTGCGTCGATGAGTGGCAGTTGAACGTGTCGCTCATCGATGGGAGTGACTGTATCTAGGGTTAGTACGGAGATATTGCTCCGGCCCCATGAAGTCTCAAGCGGCGGCATATTTGACGCGGGGATCCTGAAAGTAGCTCATCACCCGCTCGGGTGACTTCTCCAGCATGGCCATGTGTTCGTTGGCCGCATCGCGCAGTTTTGCCTTTGTTCTGACCGGGACCCGCTTGCCCATGGCCTGCTTGAGGTCGGCGTTCAAACGCTCTTCTGGGTTGAGTTCCGGGCTGTAGCTGGGCAGGTAGAACACCTCGATCTGTTCCTTTCTCTCTGCCAGCCACGCCTTGACCGGTTTGCTGTGATGTACACGCAGGTTGTCAAGGATCAGGAACACCTTCTTGCCCGCGTCCTTGATCAAGGCCTCCAGGAACTCAATCAACTTGTCGCTGTTGAAGGCCTCGTCAATGATCATCCAGCGTGCCTTGCCCCGGTTGGTCACCGTGGCGATCATCGACAGCTTCTGGCGTGTGCTGCCCACCGTGAACGCCACGGGTGTCTCACCTGCTGGTGCATAGCTCCTGCCGCGTACATCGGTGTTGACCAGTGCGGTCTCATCGCCCCAGTGGATTTCGCCGCCCTCAGCCTTGGCCTTGGCCTCGATGGCCGGGTAGTGTTCATCTAGCCAGGCCTTGACGGCTTCGGGGCGTTGTTCGTATGCCTTCTTGATGGGCTTTTGTGGGGTGAAACCCCAGCGTGCCAGGTATTTGCCCACGGTGCGCACACCCAATTTCAAGCCACATTCCTGTTCGATAAGCTGCATCACGGCGGCGCGACTCCACAGGAAGAAGTCCATCTTCAATTGCTCGGGACGTTTGTCGCAGATGGTCTTTTGGATGTGGACTTCTTGCTCGGGCGTGAGCAATCGGGCATCGCCTTTCGTGCGACCACGACCGGCTGGTTTGATGGCTGGCCAGCCGCCTTGCTCGAACAGATCAAGCACCTTGCGCACAGCCGGGTAGCTCAAGCCCGACATCTGCACCAGTTCCATGACTTTGATGCCCCGTTTGTGCAGTCGGATGACTTGCTTGCGCCGCTCGTGAAGCTGCTCCAGGGTTTGGTATCTCGCGTCTTCTTTGTCCATGCTGCTTCGAACGCGAAAATCAGCAGAAAGTTCAATCTTTATGGGGCCCGATCAATAAATCGCCTATCTCGGAACTAAATGTTCACCAAAATGAAATAATTCATCAGGAACTTTTTGATTCGATCCATTTTCAACATGGATAAAAACCCACCTCCACTGTGGGCAACAGGGCTGTGGTATGCCCCGCCAGCCATCCAAAGTCAACGGCGCGCCGTTGCAACGCACCGCAAGGCAGACATGCGAGGGCATGTGCAGGCAAAGCACTGCGGCCGTCCCAGAAAGACAGGGCATACGCATCGAACTGAATGAAAAACGCCACCCCGTGCAACCAGCGCACGGGGTGGCGTGATTCACCTCAGCCAGTCGCTCTGGCGCCTAAAAACGCCCCACCAAAGAGACCCCGATCAGCGGGGCGGTCTTGAAACTCTGCTTCTTGATCAAATTGCCGGAGGCATCTTCCAGCCGCAGCTTGCCGCCCACCACGGCACCGCCGTACAGGTTCAGCGCCATTTGCGGGCCTAGATTGCGCGTGACGCGCAAGAACAGCGGCACCCCGCTTTCCTCACCCACACCCCCAGGGGCCAAGGCACGGTCATTCAACCGAAAACGCACGCTGCGGTAGTCCAGCTCCAGCCCCGCAGCGCCGGTCGGTCCGCTGGGCAGCGGATTGACCAAGCGCCAGCGGTCGTTCGGGCGCCAGTCCACGATCACCACCGGGAAGACGCTGGTCTTCTCAATCTGGTCATAGACCCCCAGGCCCACTCCCAAGCGGTTGCCGCAGCCACACTGCTTCACCCCCGACACCATGGCACCCCAGACGCGGGACTCGCCGTTGCTGGCACTTTTCTCGCCAAACCAGTCCACAGAAGGGGCGACGGTCAGACTCCAGCCGTCGGACAAAGCCCAGGACACCGGCACCGATACGCCCTAGCGCCGCACGTCGCCCCAGGTGGTGGAAGCGCCACCGCGCCCGGGTGGCCTCCATGCACATCCAGGGCCGCCAGCGCCTGCTCGCGGTGGCGCTGATGCTGGTGAGTGCGGGCATGGCTGCGGCCTACGGCCCCATGGGTGTGCGCGTGAACGCGGTCAACCCCGGCGCCACGCACACCGAGCGCCTGCAGTCGGGCATGGAGGCCACCGCCCGCATGCTCCATATTTCCGAGGAAGAAGCGCTGGCGCAGGCCACACGCAAGGTGCCCCTGGGGCGCCTGGCGCGGCCCGAAGAAGTGGCAGACGTGGTGCTGTTCCTGGCATCCGGGCGCGCCAGCTACGTGACCGGGGTGGTGCTCACCATGGATGGCGCAGCCACGCCCATGGTGGTTTGATGCTGTAGCCCAGGCCTTTCACCAAGCCCTGGGCCTTACTGGCATTTGCGGAATTATTCTGATGCCTCTTGCCGCGCCAGCCGCTCGCTTTTCCAGTACACGTCGTCGCCGCCGTTCATGCGGTTGAGCACGCGGGCCAGCACAAACATCAGGTCGGAAAGGCGGTTGAGGTACTGGCGCGGCGCATCGTTGAGCGTCTCTTCATTGCCCAGCGCCACCACGGCGCGCTCGGCCCTGCGGGCCACGGTGCGGCAGACATGGGCCTGCGCCGCCGCGCGGGTGCCTGCAGGCAGGATGAACTCCCGCAGGCGCGGCAGGGCCGCGTTGTGCTCTTCCAGCGCCTCGTCCAGTTGCAGCACGGCGTCTTTCTTGAGCAGTTCAAAGCCCGGAATCGACAGCTCGCCGCCCAGGTTGAACAGCTGGTGCTGCACCTGCACCAGCAGCTCGCGCACAGCCTCGGGCAGTGGCTCGCACAGCAGCAGGCCGATGTGCGAATTCAGCTCATCCACATCGCCCATGGCGTGGATGCGCAGGCTGTTTTTGGAAACCCGCTGGTTGTTGCCCAAGCCCGTGGTGCCGGCGTCTCCGGTGCGGGTGGCAATTTCGGTGAGGCGGTTGCCCATGCAATAACTCCTGAAGGGGGTAGGGAATGAGAGTGCGGCGCTGGCGGGCTCACAGGTCCTGGTGCGAATCGAGCACGAACACCATGCCCATGAAGCCGACGGACACGGTGCGCCCCCGGATGCTCGTGTACGACGCCACGCCCAACGAATGGTAGTTGGACACAAACGCCGCCAGCGCACCCAGGCCCAGGGCACCCGCCAGCGGACTGCGCTCGGCCAGGGTTTTCTGAATCTGGCTGCGGTGGCGTTCGGCAGACGGGTTGAGCAACGCGGCCGCTGCCACGAGCACAGCCACGGCTGCGAGGGCTTGAAGGGCTTTGGGGGCTTGGGTCATGGCAGCACCGGTGTGGAAAGAAAGCCCGATTGTGCCCCTGCGGCCCTGCCCTTGGCGCCAACCATGTTGCTACGCTATTGATAGCTGCCTGCGCTTATCCAGCATGCGCTGCAGGCCAATTTAGCATCAATCCCTCGTCACAAGGACTCACACGCCCACCACACACCGCCGCAGAACCCGTTACACGGCGCTGGCAAATGTTGGTGGGGGCAACAGCCGGCAAAAGTGCTGGCCTGCATGCCCATGCTGCGCTGCAATGCAGGCTTGTTCAACTTTCCGGAGCTCTGCATCCATGAAGACGACGCAACGAACTGCACCCGCCCACGCTCGCACCTGGGCACACCATTTCGAAGCCAGCAGCGTCTTGCTGTTTGCCGCCCTGACGTTTGGCACCGCAGGCGCCGTGCAGGCGCAAAGCGGCAGCACCAGCAGCCCGTCCCAAGCCTCCAAGTCCGTCATCGGGCCTGCCAGCAGCAACCCCGCCGCACCCCAGGCCACCTTTGGCGGCGGCAAGACCACCACCAGCAGCGCAGCGGCGGCTTTTGATCGCGCCGATACCGACCGCAACGGCATGCTCAGCCCCCAGGAGGCATCGACCTTCCCGGCGATTGGCGAGCGCTTCGAGGCGCTGGACAAGAACCAGGACAAGATGCTCTCGCGCGAAGAGTTCGAAGCCGCACTCAAGTCATGACCTAGGAGCCTGTACGGCTTGGAGCGGCGAAGCCAAAATGGACCGCTGAGGTCAATGTGCCGCCGACGATTTCCGAATTCAACAGGCTCCTAGCCCTGATCACGCGGGCATGTGCGCTGCCCATGCCCATTCATGAAACAGCCCGGACGGTGGTGGACGTCCGGGCTTTTTTTGCACTGGCGGCACATCGACAGCAATGCCCGCGCTCAGTCGTGCAATGAAGATAAAAACTGCTGCAGCTCGGGCGTCTGCGGGCTGCCAAACAGCTGCGTAGGCGTGCCTTCCTCGTGCACGCGCCTGGTGCATGAAGATCACGCGGTCGCTCACCTTGCGGGCAAACGCCATTTCGTGGGTGACCATCATCAGCGTCATGCCCTCTTGCGCCAACGACTCAACCACGCGCAGCACCTCGCCCACCAGCTCAGGATCCAGCGCCGAGGTGATCTCGTCGCACAGCAGCACCTGCGGCTCCATGGCCAGGGCGCGTGCAATGGCCACGCGCTGCTGCTGCCCGCCCGAGAGCTGGTCGGGCATGGCGTCAAACTTTTCGGCCAGGCCCACGCGCTGCAGCAGCTTGCGCGCCTGGGCCTCAGCCTCTTGCGCGCTGCACGTCTTCACCAGCGTGGGCGCGAGCATGATGTTGCGCCCCACCGAGAGGTGCGGAAAGAGGTTGAAGCTCTGGAAGATCATGCCCACCTGCTGGCGCAGCTCACGCATGGCGGCGGGGTTATCGTGCAGCAACTTCTTGCCGTTCACGCTCAAGGCGCCTTCCTGAAACTCCTCCAGCCCGTTCACGCAGCGCAGCAGCGTGCTCTTGCCCGAGCCACTCTTGCCGATGATGCAGATGACCTCACCGCGCGCCACCTTCATGTCGATGCCCTTGAGCACCTCGTTGGTGCCGTAGGACTTGCGCAGCGCGGTGATGTCAACGATGGGCGGTGGGCCGACCAGGATGCCATCGTGCGGATGCGCGGGAGCAGCGGCGGCGGCAGGTGTGGCTTCAACGGCGGTTGGCATGGAGTTTCCTTTCAAGCGATTGCGCCACCAGGCTCACGGGGAAGCACAGGGCAAAGTACAACAGCGCCACACAGGCGTAGACGAGGAAGGGCTGGAACGTGGCGTTGGAGATCATGCTGCCTGCCTTGGTCAGCTCCACAAAGCCGATCACCGAGGCCAGCGCCGTGCCCTTGATGACCTGCACCAGAAAGCCCACCGTGGGCGGCACCGCAATGCGCAGTGCCTGGGGTAGCACCACATGGCGCAGTTGCTCGGCAAAGTTCAGCGCCAGGCTCTGCGCCGCCTCCCACTGGCCTTTGGGGATAGACGCTACGCAGCCGCGCCAGATCTCGGTGAGGTAGGCACTGGTATAGAGCGTGAGCGCCACGGCCGCCGCCGTCCACGGCGAGGTCTTGATGCCGAACAGCGCAATACCAAAGTACGCCAGGAACAGCTGCATGAGCAGCGGCGTGCCCTGGAACACCTGCACATACGCGCCCACGGCACGCTCCACGCCGCGCACCTTGGACAGGCGCGCCACCAGCAGCATGAGGCCCACCAGGCCGCCGCCGATGAAGGCGATGAGAGAGAGGGTGACCGTCCAGCGCGCCGCCATCAGCAGGTTGCGCAGGATGTCCCATATTGAAAACTCCACCATGGCTTATCTCCCCACCAGAAAACGTGCACCCATCCACATCAGCAGGCGGCGGGTGGCCATTGACAGCAACAGGTACACGGCCGTGGCCAGGATGAACGCCTCAAACGCGCGGAAGGTGTTGCTCGAAATCAGGTTGGCGGCATAGCTCAGCTCGGGCGTGGAGATCTGTCCGCACACGGCAGAGCCCAGCATCACGATGATGATCTGGCTGACCATGGCGGGCCACACCTTTTGCAGCGCGGGCGGCAGCACCACGCGCCGGAAGGTCTGGCCGGGCGTGAGCGCCAGACTGTGCGCGGCTTCGATCTGGCCACGGGGCGTGGCCTCAATGCCTGCGCGGATGATCTCGGCGGAATACGCGCCCAGGTTGATGACCATGGCCAGCACTGAGGCGAACTCGGGCGAGAGCTTGAGCCCGAGCGCAGGCAGGCCAAAGAAAAGGAAGAACAGCTGCACGATGAAGGGCGTGTTGCGCACCAGCTCCACATAGCTGGCCACGGCCCAGCGCAGCGCGGTGGGCCGGTGACCCAGGTTGCGAGCGCGCGCCCATGCGCAGGCCGTGCCCAGCAGCAGGCCCAGCACGGTGCCCACGATGGTGAGGCCAATGGTCCACACCACGCCGCGCACCAGCAGCGGCCACGAGGCCAGCACGGCAGAAAAGTCCAGTTGAATCAGCATGGTGGGCAAACCCTGCGACGCTTGTCACGCAGCAGCCCTGTGCAATGGATGGGAATCGTCGTGCCTGCTTACTGGGGCAGGTCGCCCGCAGGGCGGCCCAGCCACTTGTTCGACAGCTTGTCCAGGTCACCGGCCTTCTTGGCCTCGGCAATGATCTCGTTCACGCGGGTGCGCAGCTTGTCTTCGCCCTTGGCCACGCCGATGAAGTTGGGGCTGTCTTTGAGCAGCAGCTTGAACTCGGTCTGCAGGTTGGGGTTCTTCACCATGATGGTGCCGGCGGTAGAAGCGCTGGTGGCAATGGCCTGCGTCTGGCCCGACACAAAGGCCGAGATGCTGGCGGCATGGTCTTCAAAGCGCTTCACGTCCACGCCAGCGGGGGCCACCTTGGCCAGCTCCTGGTCTTCCATGGCGCCGCGCGTCACGGCCACGGTCTTGCCCGTCAGGTCGGCAAAGCTCTTGATGTTGAGACTCTTGCTCGCAAACACGGCCTGAAAGAACGGGGCGTAGGCGGCAGTGAAGTCGATCACCTTCTCACGCTCAGGGTTCTTGCCCAGGGTGGAGATGACCAAATCGGCCTTTTGCGTTTGCAGGTAAGGAATGCGGTTGGCGCTGGTGACGGGGATCAGCTCGACCTTCACACCCAGCTTGGCGGCAATGAGGTTCGCCATTTCCACGTCCAGGCCCTGGGGCTTGAGGTCGGTGCCGACAAAGCCGTAGGGCGGGTAGTCGGTGGGGATGGCGATCTTGATCTCTTTGGCTTTCAGGATGTTGTCCAGCGCGTTCTGGGCGTGGGCGGCAGGGGCCAGCAGCGCAGCACCCACACCGGCAGCGGCCAGCAGGGCCAGGGTGCGGCGGCGTGCGCCCAGGCGGACAGAAGCAGAAAAACTCAGCGAGGCAGTCATAGCAAGGCTCCTAGGTAGGCAGAACCGTCGTCCGACGGCGAAGGGGTGGAACGGGAGGGTGAACGGGTGCGGCTGCGGCGCTTGGCGGGTGTAGCCGTTGCGGCAGGCTTGCCGGGCATATCAGGCGCAGACTGTGCCGAGGCAGCGGAAGAAACAGACGCCACAGGACCCACCGGTGCCAGCGCATCGCGCAGGCCAGCCAGCGGGTCGGTGCTGGCTTGCAGGCGCAAGGCAGCCTGCACGGTGCCGATGTGCTCGGCCATCAGCAACTCGGCGCGGGCAATGTCCCCGGCCTCCAGCGCTTCGACAATGCGCACATGGTCCTCGCAGCTCTGCGCTGCATCGTGCGATGACTGGTAGAGCATCGCAATCAGCGTGGTGCGCGCCGTGAAGTCGCGCAGCGTGTCGGCCAGCAGGGCATTGCCCAGGCATTCGGCCAGGCACACATGAAAGTCGCCCAGCAGGTAGGTGCGCAGCCCCACATCGGTGCCTGCCAGGGCGGCCTTTTCGCGTTGCAGGTGCAGCTTGAGCTGGCGCAACGCGGCCTTGTCCAGCGCCTTGGCCTTGAGCTGGTGCAACAGGCCCAGCTCAATCACCCGGCGGGCCTCAAAGGCCTCGCGTGCTTCGTGTTCAGAGGGTTCCACCACATACCAGCCACGCCGCGCACTCACGGTGACGATGCCGCGCGTGGACAGCCGGGTCAGCGCCTCGCGCACGATGGTTCGGCTGCAGTCAAACAGCATGGCCAGTTGCTGCTCGCCCAGGCGTGAGCCGGGGGCGAGCTTCTGGGCCATCACGGCTTCCATGATGCGGTTGCTGATGTCGTTGGCGGTGGTCATTGCCTGCACTTACGCAGGTTCCGTGCCAACTGGTATACAAGCTGGATGCACCACACTGGCACACCATGCCTGTGCACACCCATGCCCAGAGCGGTTGCGAGCTCTACTCCCCGCAGCACAGACCAGCGTGGCGCTGAAAGACATGCGTTCAGCCGCTATGAGGCAAGCGTCCTAGAATCATTTCATTGCCCTCCAGGAGACAAGCCCATGAACGCCCCCACCGCCGCTGCCCACCTGCTCCCGCAAATCCAACTGCGCGACGTGCCCCAGGCGCTCATTGATGCGCTGCAGGCCCGCTTCGGCGCGCAGTGCTCCACCGCCCAGGCCGTGCGCGAACAGCACGGGCGCGACGAAGGCTCGCTGCAGGCGCCCCCGCCCAGCGCCGTGGTGTTTGCTGAAAGCACCCAGGATGTGGCCGATGCCGTCAAGCTGGCCAGCCAGTACGAAGTGCCGGTGATTCCGTACGGCGCGGGTTCCTCGCTCGAAGGCCACCTGCTGGCCGTGCAGGGCGGCATCAGCATCGACGTGAGCCGCATGAACCGGGTGCTCAGCATCAACGCAGATGACCTCACGGTGACGGTGCAGCCGGGCATCACGCGCAAGCAATTGAACGAGGCCATCAAGGACACCGGCCTGTTCTTCCCCATCGACCCCGGCGCCGACGCCAGCATTGGCGGCATGTGCGCCACGCGCGCCAGCGGCACCAACGCCGTGCGCTACGGCACCATGCGCGAGAACGTGCTGGCGCTGGAAGTGGTCACGGCCAGCGGCGAAATCATCCGCACCGGCACCCGCGCCAAGAAGAGCAGCGCGGGCTACGACCTCACGCGCCTGATGGTGGGCAGCGAAGGCACGCTGGGCGTGATCACCGAAGTGACGGTGCGCCTGTACCCGCTGCCTGAAGCAGTGAGCGCCGCCATCTGCTCCTTCCCCAGCATTGAAGCGGCCGTGCGCACCACCATCCAGATCATTCAGCTGGGCGTGCCGATTGCGCGCGTGGAGCTGATCGACCGCCACAGCGTGCGCATGGTCAACGCCCACAGCAAGCTCAACCTGCGCGAGGAACCCATGCTGCTGATGGAGTTCCACGGCTCGCCCGCCAGCGTGAAGGAGCAGGCCGAAACCGTGCAGGACATCGCCAGCGAATTTGGCGGCAATGCCTTTGAATGGGCCAGCACCCCCGAAGAGCGCACCCGGCTGTGGACGGCGCGGCACAACGCCTACTTTGCCGCCGTGCAAAGCCGCCCCGGCTGCAAAGCCATCAGCACCGACACCTGCGTGCCCATCAGCCGCCTGGCCGACTGCCTGCTCGAATCGGTGGACGAGGCCGAGGCCAGCGGCCTGCCCTACTTCCTGGTGGGCCATGTGGGCGACGGCAACTTCCACTTCGGCTACCTGCTGGACCCGAATATCCCCGAAGAACGCGTCACCGCCGAAGCCCTGAACCACAAGCTGGTGGCCCGGGCCCTTTCCATGGGCGGCACCTGCACCGGCGAGCATGGTGTGGGCGTGCACAAGATGGGCTTTTTGCTGGACGAAGCCGGCGCAGGCGCGGTGGACATGATGCGCGCCATCAAGCGCGCGCTGGACCCGAAGAACATCCTGAACCCCGGGAAAATCTTTGCGCTGTGACCACAGGGCCGCTGCCACCCCGCTTTCACTCCTGATTTGATAGCTGGTAGCGCTTATCCAGCAAGCGCTAGAGGCCTATTTTTCTGCAAGGCTGATGGCGGGTGCGCACTCTGCCCATCAACCCTGCTGTCGCGTAGCCCAGGACATGCGCTTTTGGCGCACACGCGTTACAGTCTGGGCCAGGAGGAACTGCCTTGAAAACCCCCGATATCCCGCCGGATGAGGATGCTCGCCTGGCGGAGTTGCGCTCACTCAATGTGCTGGACACCATCGCCGAGGAGCGGTTTGACCGCCTCACGCGCATGGCCAGGCGCTTGTTCGGGGTGGACGTTGCGCTGGTCAGCCTGGTGGACGAAAACCGCCAGTGGTTCAAATCCTGCGCGGGCATGGAGCTGAGCGAGACGCCGCGCGATATCTCTTTTTGCGGCCACGCCATCCTGGGCGACGGCGCCTTTGTCATCCCCGATGCGCTGCAAGACGAGCGCTTTTGCGACAACCCCATGGTCGCCGGCCCACCGCATGTGCGGTTCTATGCGGGCTGCCCCCTGCGCGGCCCCGGCGGGCGCAAGCTGGGCACGCTGTGCATCATCGACTCCAAGCCCCGCGCCTTCAGCGACGAAGACGTGGAGATGCTGGTGGACCTGGCCCTGATGGTGGAGCGGGAGTTTTCCGCCATCGAGTGGGCCACGGTGGACGAACTCACCGGCCTGTCCAACCGCCGGGGTTTCATGATGCTGGCCCAACACAGCCTGCAGTTGTGCACGCGCCAGAACATACCGGCGGCGCTGGTGTTCATTGACCTGGACCACCTCAAACAGGTGAACGACCAGCTGGGCCATGCCGAGGGCGACTGGGTGCTGGTCACGTTTGCGCAGCATCTGATGAAGGCATTCCGTGGCTCGGACGTGGTGGCGCGGCTCGGGGGTGACGAGTTTCTGGTGCTGCTCACCAACCACAGCGAAGCAGCGGCCGAAAGCGCCATGGCACGCCTGCAGCAGGCGCTGGACGCCACCAACGAAGCCGAAGCGCGGGGCTACGACATTTCGTTCTCCTACGGGTTGGTAGAGTTCGACCCGAAGCGCCACCACACGATCGGCGCCTTGATCAGCGAGGGCGATTCGCTGATGTACAAAACCAAAAAAGCGCGCCGCTGAGCCTGCGCTGCGGGTGCGCAGCGCAGCCCCCTCTCTCCACGCGCTCCCTGCTCCCCCTGTTCCTCCATGAAGACCTTGCTGCTTTTCATCGCCACGGCCCTGGCCGAAATCGTCGGCTGCTACCTGCCCTGGCTGTGGCTCAAGCAGGGCAAGCCGGTGTGGCTGCTGCTGCCAGCGGCGGCCAGCCTGGCGCTGTTTGCCTGGCTGCTCACCCTGCACGACACCGCTGGCGCGGGCCGCGTGTATGCGGCCTATGGCGGGGTGTACATCGGGGTGGCGCTGGCCTGGCTGTGGGCGGTGGACGGCATCCGCCCCACTGCGTGGGATGTGGCGGGGGTGCTGGTGGCGCTGGCAGGCATGGCGATCATCATGCTGCAGCCAGAGTATTGAGAGCCCCCCTGAGTCGCCTTCGGCGCCTTCCCCCCAAGGGGACGCACCCGGTGGCCCGGCAGAGCCGGTTCCACGGGTGCGCTGGTCGGGGCAGCGCACGCCGCAAAGGCTGCGTGGACTACAGCCTCAGTTCACTTTGATAAGCCGCCAGTCAATGCGGTTGTCCGGCCGCTGCACCAGCTCCACGTTTTTCTTCATGGCCCAGGCCAGCATCTGGTTGTGCAGCGGGATGTGAACCACCTCGTCGTTGTGCAGTTGCAGGCCTTCGGTGAGCAGGCGGTTGCGCACGGGCAGGTCGGTTTCGGTCTTCACGCGGTCCACGATGTAGTCCATGCGCTGGTTGCTGTAGCGGCCCAGGTTGTAGCTGCCATCGGCACCGGTGGCCTTGGTGCGCGCCAGCGACTGCAGGGTGTACAGCGCATCAAACGTGGGCACGCCCCAGCTCAGCAGCGCAATACTGGCCTCGTGCCGCTGGGCCATGGGGTAGTAGGTGACGGCGGGCAGCGTGCGCAGCTTGGCCTTGACGCCGATGCGCGACCACATCGAGGTGATGGCCTGGCACAGCTCTTCGTCCTGGATGATGGCGTTGTTGCTGCAGGCAAAGTCCACCTCAAAGCCGTCTTTGTAGCCCGCCTCGGCCAACAGTGCCTTGGCGGCATTGGCGTCGAAAGGCAGGCGCTTGTCCACGGCTTCTGTCCAGCCGTTGACCAGGGGCGAGACGATGGCGCCGGTGGGTTTGGACAGCCCCCGCATCGTCACGCGCTGCAGCGCGGCGGTGTCGATGGCCTGGTACAGCGCCTTGCGCACGCGCAGGTCCTTGAGCGGGTTCTTGCCCTTGATGTTGCTGCCGGGCAGCTCGTCGCGGAACTGGTCCAGCGCCAGGTACACGGTGCGGTTTTCCACCATCTCCATCACCTTCAGCTGGGGGTTGGCCTTGATGCGCGCCAGGTCCTGGATGCTGGTGTCGCGCACCATGTCCACCTCGCCCGAGAGCAGCGCGGCAATGCGCGTGGCTTCGGACTTGATGGGGGTGTAGGTGATTTCGGTGACGTTGCCTTCGGTCTTGCCCGCGTTCCACCAGTGCGGGTTGGCGGTGAAGACGATCTTCTGGTCGGGCACCCATTCCTTGAGCACAAACGGGCCGGTACCCATGGCGTGGCGGTGGGAGTAGGTTTCTTCCTTGCCCTTGATGTCCTTGGGCTCCATCGAGTTGTGCTTCTCGGCCCAGGCCTTGCTCATAATACGCAGCTCGGTCAGCTGGTTGAGCAGCACGGGGTTGGGGTTCTTCAAGAAGATGTCGATGGTTTCGCCATCCACCTTGGCAATGCGGTCCATACCCTGGGTGTAGATGGCGTAGGTGGAGGTCTTGCTCATCGCGCGTTGCAGCGAATAGACCACGTCATCGGCCGTCATGGCCGAGCCGTCGCTGAACTTCACGCCCTGGCGCAGCTTGAAGCGCATCTGCGTGGGGCTGACCTGCTGCCACGAGGTGGCCAGCACCGGTTCCACCTTCAGCGTGCGGCTGTTGAACATGACCAGCGACTCGTACACCGCGCCGTGGATGCCGTTGCCCAGGGCACTGTTTTGCGAGTGGATGTCCATGGTCTGGATATCTCTGGAACCAGCCCACTTGAACGGTTTTGCCATGGCGGGCAGAACACTGGCTGCCAGGGCAACGGTGGCCGCCGCCAGCACAGAGCGCTTGAATTGCATAGCCTCAATTCCTTGGTAAGGAGGGTTGAATGAAAGGAACGCTGAATATGCGGCAGCCCGCCCCGGCGCCCAAGCCCCTGCACGCCCAGTGTGGCAAGAGTGTGTCTTGGTCCGGTAGCTGATTGCACGCAAACCCACGCTGGGGTAGGCGCCACCGCTGCGCTGCGGCCCCGGCTACACTGCACAGCGCAGGGCGAGCGGCGTGCAGGGCTTATGCACCAAAACACCCTGTAGCGCTTATCCTGATTGCGCAACCAGCTATTAAAACAGTAGCAAAAATCTCCAGCACGATCCACACCGCTTTTTTCCACGGAGTTACGAATGACCCCCCTGAGCTTGCACCGCAGCGCTTTCCTGGTCCTTCTGTGCGGCGTGCTCACCGCCTGCGGGGCCGAGGTGGCCACCACCGCCGTCACGGCCACCAAGTTGCAGGCCGAGCAAGCCAAGCAGGCCACCGCGCAGGCCGAAAAGATCAAGGCTGGCCTGGCCGAAGCCACGCAGCGCACGGAAGCCGCTGCCTCGGCCGCTGACAGCCAATAAACGCCGCGAACCAGACTCCCTCCCCCGCCTGAGGCAAGCGAGGGACCCACGGGGGCTGTGCGCGTACCTGTTCGCGTACATATCCGCGCACCTTCACCAAGAATCGGCGCTGGCCCACACGCGGCGGCGCAGCGGCGGCTACGATGGCCTGGCCGGTTGCAGCCTTGCCCGGCCATGCCCCGCGCGGCTGCGCGCTGCGCCCCGTCACCATGCCCAACGATCTTGTCGTCCTGCGCCCAGAGGGGCTGTACTGCCCAGCGGGTGATTTCTACATCGACCCCTGGCGGCCGGTGGAACGCGCCGTGCTCACCCACGCGCATTCGGACCACGCCCGGCGCGGTTCGGCCCATTACCTGGCCCACACCGACAGCGCGGGCACGTTGCGCAACCGGCTGGGCGCAGACATCACCCTGCAGACCCTGGCCTACGGCGAAGCCATCACGCACCAGGGTGTGACGGTGTCGCTGCACCCGGCCGGGCATGTGCTGGGCTCGGCCCAGGTGCGCATCGAACACGAAGGCCAGGTGTGGGTGGCCTCGGGCGACTACAAGCTCGAAGACGACGGCACCTGCCCCCCGTTTGAGCCCGTGCGCTGCCACACCTTCATCACCGAATCCACCTTCGGCCTGCCCATCTACCGCTGGCCAGCGCAGCCCGTGCTGTTTGCCGATATCAACGCCTGGTGGGCCGCGAATGCGGCGGCAGGCAAGGCCAGCGTGCTCTACGCCTATGCGTTTGGCAAAGCACAGCGCCTGCTGCACGGGGTGGACAGCAGCATTGGCCCCATCGTGGTTCACGGCGCGGTGGAGCCGCTCAACGCCGTGTACCGCGCAGCCGGTGTGCCCCTGCCGCCCACGCACCGCGTAACAGACCCGCAACTCACCAAGGCCGACCTGCGCCGCGCCCTGGTGCTGGCCCCGCCCTCGGCTGCGGGCACGCCCTGGCTCAAGCGGTTTGGCGAACATTCCGACGCATTTGCCAGCGGCTGGATGCTGGTGCGCGGTGCGCGCCGCCGCCGGGGCGTGGACCGCGGCTTTGTGATGAGCGACCACGCCGACTGGCCCGGCCTGCAAAAGGCCATTGGCGCCACGGGGGCAGAGCGCATCATCGTCACCCACGGCAGCACCGACGTGATGGTGCGCTGGCTGTGCGAACAAGGGCTGGATGCGCAGGTGTTCGCCACCGAGTACGGTGGGGACGACAACGAAGACGACACGGGCGCTGCGGCCGAGCAGCCGGCCAGCGCCTCCGCCGCCGAGGCCGCGCCATGAAGCAATTCGCCGCCCTCTTCCAGGCGCTGGATGCCACCACCGCCCAGTCGGCCAAGCTGGCCGCCCTGGTGGCCTACCTGCGCGTGGCGGCACCCGGCGATGCGGCCTGGGCCGTGTACTTTCTGGCGGGCGGCAAGCCGCGCCAGATGGTGCCGACCAAACGCCTCAAAGCCCTGGCGCAAGAGGCCGCCGGCCTGCCCGAATGGCTGTTTGACGAAAGCTACGAGGCCGTGGGCGACCTGGCCGAAACCATCGCCCTGCTGCTGCCCCCGCCCGACGAGCCCGCTGATGTGCCGCTGGCCGAGTGGATGGCGCAGCTGCTGCCACTGCGCTCCCTGCCGCCCGATGAAGCAGACGCCCACCTGCGCGCGCAGTGGAACCGGCTGGCACCCGAGCAGCGGTTGGTGTACTTCAAGCTCATCACCGGCAACTTCCGGGTGGGGGTGTCGCGCCTGCAGGTCACGCAGGCACTGGCCACCGTGAGCGGGCTGGACGCCAAGCGCATCGCCCACCGGCTGATGGGCTACACGCAAATCGGCCGCCAGCCGCAGGCCGCCGACTACGCCGCACTGGTGGCACCGGCCGAAGGCGATGCAGGCCAAGCCACCGATGGCGCTGCCGGTCACCCTTACCCCTTCTTTCTGGCGCACCCGTTCAGCCAGCCAGTGGCCGACATGCCCGCACTGCTGGGTCCGGTGGAGGACTGGCAGGTGAAATGGAAGTGGGACGGCATCCGCGCGCAGATCGTGCGGCGTGCCGGGGCCGTGTGGGTGTGGTCGCGTGGCGAAGAACTGGTGACCGACCGCTTCCCGGAACTGGCCAGCGCCGCGCTGCAAAGCCTTCCCGACGGCACGGTGATCGACGGCGAAATCCTCGTGTGGCTGCCCGGCGAACCCGCCCCGCGCCCCTTTGCCGACCTGCAAAAGCGCCTGGGCCGCAAGACGCTGACGCCCAAGCTGCTGCGCGAACTGCCCGTGGTGCTGGTGGCGTATGACCTGCTGGAGCACGCAGGGCACGATGTGCGCGAGCAGCCCCAGCAAGCCCGGCGAGCGCATCTGGAGGCCTTGCTGCAGCCGCCCTCCACCACCATCGGCGAAACCCCTGCGGTTGCGCTGCGCCCGAGCCCGCTGCTGCGAGGCGCTGACTGGCAAGACCTGGCCCGCCAGCGCGAGGCCGCGCGCAGCCTGGGCACCGAAGGCTTCATGCTCAAGCACCGCGATGCGCACTACGGCGTGGGCCGCACCAAAGACGTGGGCGTGTGGTGGAAGTGGAAGATCGAACCCATGAGCGTGGACGCGGTGCTCATCTATGCCCAGCGCGGCCACGGGCGGCGCGCGAGCCTGTACACCGACTACACCTTTGCCGTGTGGAACGGCCCGCCCGACGACGCCAACCGGCAACTGGTGCCCTTTGCCAAGGCGTACTCGGGCCTGACGGACGCCGAGATTGCGCAGGTGGACGCCATCATCCGCAAGACCACGCGCGAGAGCTTTGGCCCCGTGCGCAGCGTGGAGGCCACGCAAGTCTTCGAGCTGGGCTTTGAAGGCATTGCGAAGAGCCCGCGCCACAAAAGCGGCATTGCCGTGCGCTTTCCGCGCATGCTGCGCTGGCGGCAAGACAAACCCGTGGCCGAGGCCGACACCTTGCAGACGCTGGCCGCGCTGCTGCCAGAAAGCAGCGCATGAGCGAAGGGGCCGCAAAGCGCTGGATGGCCGCGCGGGGCTGGCAGCCGTTTGCCTTCCAGCAACAGGTGTGGCAGGCCATGGCCGAGGGCCGCTCGGGCCTGCTGCACGCCACCACCGGCGCGGGCAAGACGTACGCCGTGTGGCTCGGCGCTTTGGAGCATTTTTCGGCTCTAGCGCCCGTAGATATTGCGCAAGCAGCTCCTAAAAAAGAAGCAATCAAGGCCCCATCCCTCACGGTGCTGTGGATTACGCCCATGCGCGCGCTGGCGGCAGATTCGCTGCGCGCCCTGCAAGAGCCCCTGCCCGACCTGGCCCCGCACTGGACCAGCGGCCTGCGCACCGGCGACACCGCCAGCGGCGAGCGCGCCGCGCAAGACCGGCGCCTGCCCACCGTGCTGGTGACCACACCCGAAAGCATGTCGCTGCTGCTGGCCCGCGCCGACGCGCACGAGCACTTGGCCCACGTACAACTGGTGGTGGTGGACGAATGGCACGAGCTGGTGGGCAACAAACGCGGCGTGCAGGTGCAACTGGCGCTGGCGCGCCTGTCGGGCTGGAACCCGCGCCTGCTGGTGTGGGGCATGTCGGCCACGCTGGGCAACCTGCCCGAAGCACTGGCCACCCTGGTGCCCACCCTGCCCCCGCGTGCGCCGCGCCGCGCCAAGCCGCTGCTGGTGCAGGGCCGCATCGACAAAGCACTGCAGGTGCAGGTGCTGCTGCCCGCACGCGTGGAGCGTTTTGCCTGGGCCGGGCACATGGGCCTGTCGCTGCTGCCGCAGGTGGTGCAGTCCATCGAGGCCAGCGCATCGACGCTTGTTTTTACTAACACCCGCTCGCAGGCCGAGCGCTGGTACCAGGCATTGCTGGAGGCGCGGCCCGACTGGGCGGGCGCCATTGCCCTGCACCACGGCTCGCTCAGCGGCGAGGTGCGCGGCTGGGTGGAGGCGGGGCTGAAGGCTGGCACGTTGAAAGCCGTGGTGTGCACATCGAGCCTGGACCTGGGCGTGGACTTTTTGCCGGTGGAGCAGGTGCTGCAGATCGGCTCGGCCAAAGGCGTGGCGCGGCTGGTGCAGCGCGCGGGCCGATCCGGCCACGCGCCGGGGCGCACCAGCAGCATCACGCTGGTGCCCACGCACAGCCTGGAACTGGTGGAGGCCGCCGCTGCCCGCCAGGCGCTGGCCGAAGGCCGCATTGAAGACCGCCACACGCCCCGCGCGCCGCTGGATGTGCTGGTACAGCACCTGGTGACCATCGCACTCGGCGGAGGTTTTGTGCCCGATGCCCTGCTGGCCGAGGTGCGCCGTGCCCCAGCCTACGCCACGCTGGCCGACAACGACTGGCAATGGGCGCTGCAGTTCGTGCGCCAGGGCGGCGCATCACTGGCCAACTACCCCGACTTTCACCGCGTGGTGCCCGACGAAGACGGCGTGTGGCGCATGCCCGATGCGCGGCTGGCGCGGCGGCATCGCAGCAACATCGGCACCATCGTGAGCGATGCGAGCATGCAGGTGCAGTTCGTCAGTGGCGGGAAGCTGGGCTCGGTGGAAGAGAGCTTCATCGCGCGCCTCAAGCCCGGCGATGTGTTCATGTTTGCCGGCCGCCTGCTGGAGCTGGTGCGCACGCAGCAGATGACGGCCTATGTGCGCACGGCCCCCAAAGGCAGCGCTGCGCTGCCGCGCTGGAACGGCGGGCGCATGCCGCTGTCGAACACGCTGGCCGATGCCATGCTGCGCCAGCTGGAGCAGGCCGAGCGCGGCGTGTTCGCATCGCCCGAGATGCGCTGCGCGCAGCCCTTGCTGGCGTTGCAGGATGCGTGGTCGGCCCTGCCCACACCCAGCCGCCTGGTGGCCGAGGTGCTGCACACGCGCGAGGGCTGGCACCTGTACCTGTACCCGCTGGCGGGGCGGCTGGTGCACCTGGGGCTGGCGGGCCTGCTGGCATGGAGGGCCTCGCAGCAGGTGCCCAACACATTTTCGATTGCCGTCAACGACTACGGGCTGGAGCTGCTGTCAGCCAAACCAGTGGACTGGCCCGCGCTGCTGCCGCACCTGATTGGCGCGGCCACGCACAGCACGCTGGGGGAAGGAATGGAGGGAGGGCTGGAAGCCGAGGTGCTGGCCAGCCTGAACGCCACTGAAATGGCGCGCAGGCGCTTTCGCGAAATTGCGCGCATCGCCGGGCTCATCTTCCAGAGCCACCCGGGCGAGCAGCGCAGCAGCCGGCAATTGCAAGCCTCGTCGTCCCTTTACTACGACGTGTTCGCGCAGTACGACCCGGACAACCTGCTGCTGGCCCAGGCCCGCGCCGAGCTGCTGGTGCAGGAACTGGACATGGACCGCCTGGCCCAGACCCTGCAACGCATGAAGGGCCAGCAACTGTCCGTGCACACGCTGGAACGCCCCACGCCCTTTGCCCTGCCGCTGATGGTGGAGCGCTTTCGCGAGCGGCTGAGCACAGAGAGCCTGGGCGACCGGCTGGAGCGCATGGTGCAGGCGCTGGAAATGGCCGCAGACAACACCATGGGCACGCACCTGGCACCAACGCGCGACACCACCCACTGGGACCTGCACCGCGATGCGCCCGATCTGCCCGCCCGCGCCCGCCCCAAGCGCCCACGCCGGGGGCGGCACGGGTTCTGACCCTGCAGCCGGGGCCATTGGGCCACCCCGGCACACATGGCCACCGCCGTCGGTATGCTCGGCGCTCCATGGCTGTCCTGACATCGCCCACCAACACGCCCAGCCCGCCCACACATGCCAATCCAGCGGGCGCGTGCCCCCTGACGCTGCCCTGCGGCACGCTGCTGTGGCTGCTGCCAGGGCGCGCCGTGTGGTGGCCCGAGGCCCGCAGCCTGTTTGTGGCCGATGTGCACTTTGGCAAGGCAGCCAGCTTTCGCCATGCGGGCCAGCCCGTGCCCACGGGCACCACGGCCGACAACATCGCCCGGCTGGATACGTTGCTCACCACCACCGGCGCACAGCGGCTGGTGTTTTTGGGCGACTTTTTGCATGCGCGCAGCGGCGCGCAACCCGCCCTGTGGCAGCAACTGCGCGGCTGGCGGGCTCGACACGCGCAAGTGGCCATGGACTTGGTGCTGGGCAACCACGACCGCCATGCGGGCACCCCGCCCGCTGACCTGAACATTGCCTTGCAGGAAGAGCCCTGGGCCCCAGTGCCTGGCGTGCCCTTGCAGGCAGCGCACCACCCGCAGGCCGTAGCGGGGAACACCGTGCTGGCGGGGCATTTGCACCCCTCGGTGGTGCTGCACGGCCCGGCGCGGGACCGCATGCGCCTACCCTGTTTTGCATGGCAGCCAGGGCCACCAGGGCTGCTGGTGCTGCCCGCCTTCGGCGCCTTCACCGGCACGCACGCCAACGCCCTGCCCGCAGGCGCACGGCCCTATGCCATTGCGGGCACGCGGGTGGTGCAGGTGCCCGGCGGTTGATGGATCACTGCGGCACCCTCTCGGGCACGCGGGTGTTCAGCGCAGCGGGGCGGTATTCCGGCACAAAAGCGCAGCCCTTGCCAAAGGTGGCCTCCAGCGCCGGGCATTGGCTGGCAATGCTGGCGGGCGTGGGCCGGGTGCCCTCTTCCACCCAGCGCAGCAGGGCCGCCATCAGCGTGGGATAGGTCGGGTCGCTCAGGTAACTGTGGCTGCTATGCCGCGTGAAGGTCTGCACCAGGTGGCCGCTGGTGCCCGCCTGCTCCATCGTGGTTTTGAATGCGGCATCCAGTTCCACGAACGCGGTCGCGTCGTCGATGCCTTTGACGGTGAGCACCGGCACAGGGATGCGGCCGGTGGGGTCGGTGTCTTGCGCAAAGCGGGCCAGCGCTGCCGGGTGGGCACGGTAGCGCAGCACACCGGCGTTCAGTGCTGCATCGTCGCCAGAACCCCGGTAGCGCACGCCTTCGTTGCCAAACGGACTGGCGCCCCCGGTGCGGTGCTGCACCACGTCGCGGAAGTGGAACGTCGCCCAATTCATGTGGCCCTGGATGGAGCTGGCCGGAATGCGGATGACGTCGGTGATCACCTTCACGCGGCGCTGTTGCTCTGGCGTGCGGGCAGATGCGGGCTTGTCCAGCCCCAGGCATTCGTTCACGCGCACAGCCAGGTCGGTCGGGGTCAGGGTCGCATCAGCGGGCAGGCCGATGTTCAGCGGGTACTGCACCTCAGTGGGCCGGGGGTGGTTGTTGCAGAGGTACTGGTAGACCACGCGCAGGTCGGTGCGAAAGTCGTACGAGCGCGAGCCCCCTGCCAGCACACCGCTGGTGAGCAACACGGCGTCATATGGGCGCTGGCCTTGGGTTGTGGAAGTGAACATCTCGGCCCCCCGCGCCGCCACGCTGGCACCCCACGACTGCCCGTGCAGGATGGTGCGGCGCGGCTGCGCCACATGGCCCACAAAGATCTGCCGCAGGCGTTCGGTGTCTTCCGCCGCAGCGCGCACTTCCACGCCGCCCTGGCGGAAGGTGCTGCCCGCCCATGCATAACCGGCCTTGACCATGATGGCCCAGCGCTCCAGGTCTGCCGCCGAGCGTTCGGGCCGAGGCGCACCCAGAGCTGGCCCACCGTGGGCGTGCAGCACCAGGTGGCCGTTCCACTGGTGGGGCATGGCAATAAGGTAGTAGGCCCCCGCAGAATCCTGCCCCGCCAGGCAGCGGGCCAGGGCCGCGAGCGCCGGTGGGCAGGCCGCAGCCACGGGCGGGGCTTCTGACGTTTTCTCAGGCTTGGGCGACAAGGGTGCGCAGGCGGCGGCGGCCAGCGCGATTCCGGTACAGGCCCAGCGCGTGGCGGCAGAGTGAATCCAATGGGGTGCAGGCATGGGCGCGGCTCCGGGGTGCGGGAAGAAGGGCCATCGTAGGGAGCACATCCATGCACGTCAAACCACGCCGTGCGCTGCGCCCGGGCAACACAGGGCGCTTCTGCGCATGTAACGGTTGGCAACCGCTGTGCCGCCACGCCACGGCGCGGGCACACTTCCACCACGCCGCAGCCACAGGGCCCTGCCACCGTGCGCTAGTGGTAACACCAGGGCGTTCACATCGTTCACAACAACGCGGCAGCGCGAGGAGCGCCAAGCCGCTTCAAACCATGCACTTCCAACATTCACGTTTTCTTCCCTGGATTTCTGCGGCCTGCCTGGGCGCCGCGCTGCTGGCCGGCGCGGCCTGGGCTGGCACCGCCGAAGGCGTGCGCGCCTACGACCGGGGCCAGTTCGCCCTGGCGGCCAAAGAACTGCAGCCCGCCGCACAGGCAGGCGACCCCGAGGCACAATTTCACCTGGGGCTGATGCACGACTTTGGCAAAGGCGTTCAGCTAGACCACGCCAAGGCCGCCGCGCTGTACCGCAAAGCCGCCGAGCAAGGCCATGCCGATGCGCAATACCACCTGGCCGTTTCGTACGACGACGGCGAAGGCGTGCCGCAAGACTACAAACAGGCCGTCTTCTGGTACACCAAGGCCGCCAACCAGGGGCTGGCCAAGGCCCAGTACAACCTGGGCGTTTCGTACGACAAGGGCGAAGGCGTAGCCAAGGACCACCAGATGGCCGCCCAGTGGTACCGCAAGGCGGCGGACCAGGGCGACTCTGACGCGCAATACAACCTGGGGGTAGCGTACGACGAAGGCGAAGGCGTGCCGCAAGACCACCAGCAAGCCGTGGCCTGGTACCGCAAGGCGGCTGCACAAAACCATGTGCGCGCGCAGTTCAACCTGGCGGTTTCTTATGACGACGGCGAGGGCGTGGCACAAGACAAGAAGCAGGCCGTGCACTGGTACACGAAGGCCGCCGAGCAAGACGATGCCGATGCGCAGCAAAACCTGTCTGTCATGTACGCACGCGGCGAAGGCGTGGCCCGCGACGCGGCCAAGTCCCGCTACTGGGCGCGCAAGGCGCGCGAGTCGCGGGCGCGGGATGCCGACTGATGGAGTGCAAGGGCCTCGTTGGAGGCCCTTTTTTACCGGGCGATGAGAAGTGGTCGGGCGCAATGTGTGGACGGTCTTGGACGTCGAAGATCGAAGCACCTCGTGCAACCAACCGTGAATATGAAGACGGCTTGGGGTCGAGAGCCGACTGACGCCACACCCACCGTGCACGTCGGCAGCCAGCCTGAAGCTGCCATCCGGGCAACCATTCTCACCGACTGCTCCTGGCCGAAACCGGCCTCCCAACTATAGCGAGCACATCACCAACGAAGGTGCCGAAGGGGGCGCAAAACGAGCCCCCCCAATCACACCCTCACCCCGCCGTCACCGCCGCTGGCCGCGCCATCCGTGCCACCAGACCCACACCAACAAATGCCGCAGACACCACACTCAGCGCCAGCGTAGCGGCAGAGCCGAAGAAGATGCCCGAGGTCATGCCCCGGTCCAGCATGGCGCCGAACACAGGGGCGGCCAGGCAAAAGCCCAGGTCCAGGCCTGAGTACACGGTGCCGTACACACGGCCCGTGGCGCCGGGTGGCGCGGCACGCTTGATGAGCATGTCGCGCGAGGGGCCTGCTAGGCCCGTGCCCAGACCGGCGATGGAAGCCACCACTACGGCCGCCAGGCCCGGCAGCCAGCTGGCCCCGGCGCCCACCACCACCAGCAACACGGCGGATGCCAGCAGGCACACCGAAATCACTTTTTCCAGCCGCTGCACGCGGCCCACCAGGAAGCCCCCGGCCACCATGCCGGCGGCGCCGCACAGCATGTAGCCCGTGACCACCATGGCCGTCACGCTCAAGGGCAGGCCGTACATGGATTGCAGCGCGGGGCTGGCAAAGCTCTGGATGGCGCTGAGGGCGCAGGTGCTCCAGAAGAAGAACGAAAAGCACAGCCACACCGAAGGCAGTTTGAGGAAGGCCATGGGATGCTCGGGCTTGGCAGCCTGCGCACTGGCGGCGCCCTTGGCCTGGTGGGCCCATTCGCCCTGGCGGTCGTCCAGCGCGTCGCGGTTGATCACCATGATGGCCAGCACCAGCAGCGCAAACGCCGCGCCGCACAGGCTGGCTGTGCGCCATGAACCCGTGGCCGTGGCAATGCCTGCCATGAACACTGGCGCGGTGGCCCAGCCCAGGTTGCCGCTGATGCCGTGCACCGCAAAGCCATGCCCCAGCCGCTGGGGCGATACGCGCTTGTTCAGGATGGTGAAGTCCACCGGGTGGAAGGGTGCGTTGCCCAGCCCGGCCAGGGCGGCAGCCACCACCAGCCCCCCATAGCCCTGGGCCGTGCCAGCCACCAGCCCAGAGGCCGCAAAGCTCGACAGCGCAAAGAACATGACGGGCCGCGCGCCCACCCGGTCCACCAGGAAGCCCGACAGGGCCTGGCCCACCCCGGAGATCACGAAAAACACCGACACCAGCACCCCAAGTTCGGAATAGCTGAAGCCGAACTCGGCAATCAGCCACGGGAACAGCGGGGGCAGCAGCATGTGAAAGAAGTGTGAGCTGCCATGGGCCAGGCCCACCAGCCCGATGGTGCGGGCGTCTTGCCGAAACGGCACGGCGCCGGATGAAGTGCCAGAGGATGCAGAGGTCATGGGGTTGATCTTAGGCACGCCGGGCTCGGCAGTTTGACGATAGCCGGTCAATTACTATCGCAAACATGCCAAAACCTGCAACAACCTCCAGCGCACCAGCGCCACGCCGCGCACGGCGCCCGGTGGCGTATGTCGATTCACTGACCCCGCACCTGTTTGTGCCCACGGCCCAGCGCCCGGTGCGCGCCAAGGTGCGCCAGTTGCGGGCCGACACGCGGGTGATGCCGCACAGCCACCCGTGGGCACAGGTGGCAATTTCCACCACCGGCGTGATCCAGCTCACGGTGGACCGGGGCACCTACATCGTGCCGCCATCGCGCGCGCTGTGGATACCGCCGGGCATGGAGCATGCCGTGACGATGGTGGAAGACGCCGAAATGCGCACGCTGTACTTTCACCAGCCGCGCGGGCGCTGCGGCCCCCCGGCCCTGGGTTTGCGCACTGCACCGCCCGAGCAAGCAGCGTGGCGCCAGTGCCGGGTGCTGGAAGCCTCAGACCTGCTGCGCGCCGTGGTGCGCGAAATGCCCACCACCCCCGACGACGGCCCACCGCCCGACGCAGCCACGCTGCTGCGCGAACGCCACCTGAGCGCCCTGCTGTGCGACGAGCTGGCCCGCGCAGCCCCCGTGAAGCTGGGCGTGGACCTGCCCCACGACAAGCGCCTGCGCCAGTTGTGCGAAGCCGTGCTGGCCGACCCCACGCGCCACACCACGCTGGAGGCCTGGGCGCAAGACACGGGCGCCAGCCTGCGCACGGTGGCGCGGCTGTTTCGTACCGAGCTGGGCAGCACCTTCACGCAGTGGCGCCAGCAGGTGATTCTGGCCAAGGCGGTGTCGCTGGCGGCGGGCCGCATGCCTGTGGGCCAGATCGCCACCGAGCTGGGCTACAGCCCCAGCGCGTTCAGTGCGATGGTGCGCAAGTCGGTGGGGCAGCCCCCGGCGCAGTTTTTGGGGCAGCGGTAGCGGTCACCTGGCTCCCATTCCATTTCCAAATCATTCCTGACCAGGCGCGAAGCCGCAGACAGTGCTAAAGCACGGCAAGACGAAGCAACAACGTCAGGGGTGATTTAGAGCGGATAACAAAACCCAGCGCAGCGGTTCTGGCTAGGCGCCGCGTCGCAGGCAGTACGGGTAGTACGACAAGACACGGCAACGACGCCAGAAGGGTTTTGTTAGCCGCTCTTAGAAATGGAATCAGGCCGAAGAAGCAGGCAATGGCCCTGGTTTGGCAAACAAGAAGCCTTGCCCCAAGTGGCAACCCAGGGCGCACAGGGCATCGGCCTGGGCCTGGGTTTCGATGCCTTCGGCCACCACGCTCAGCCCCAGCGAGCCCGCCAGCGCCACCACGGCGCGCACCACGGCGGCGCTGGCGCTGCCCTGGTGGGCGGTGGGACTGGTGAGGGGCGCGACGAAACTGCGATCAATCTTGAGCGTGAGCAGCGGGAAGCGGTGCAGGTACCCCAGCGACGAGTACCCGGTGCCAAAGTCGTCCAGCGCCAGCGACATGCCGTGGCTGCGCAGCTCGTTGAGCAGGTCGCAGGTGCGCTCGGGGTCGTCGATCAGGGCGCCTTCGGTGATTTCCAGGCACAGGCGCGAGGGCGGCAGGCCAGCGGCTTTCAGCATGTCCAGCAGTTGCTGGCAAAAGTGCGGGTTGCGAAAGTGGCGCGGCGCCACGTTCAGGCCCAGGTAGCCGGTGAAGTCGGTCTGGGCGGCAATGGCACGGCTGGCAGCGGCAAAAATCTGCCAGTCGATGGCTTCCATGCTGCCGCTGTCTTCGGCCACCTGCAAAAAGTCGGCCGGGCCTGGCAAGCCCTCGGTCGGGTGCTGCCAGCGCACCAGGGCTTCATAGCCCAGCACCTGCCCGTCTTTGAGCGACACGATGGGCTGGAAGTGCGGCACAAACTGGCGCTGCTTGAGGGCAGACCACAAAGCGTTCTCGATGGTCAGCACGCGCAAGGGATCGCTGTGCAGGTGCGCGTCATACAGCTCAAACCGGCGCCGGCCATTGAGCTTGGCGCGGTACATCGCCGTGTCGGCGTTGCGCAGCAAATCGGTGGGGGCAGCGGCCGGCTGGTCGCACATCATGATGCCGATGCTGACGGACGCGAACAGCTGCTTACCCTCCACCACCATGGGCTCGTCCAGCACCTGCAGCATGCGCCGTGCCGAGCGCATGGCGGCTTCCAGCGTCTGGGCGTTGCTCAGCAGCACGGCAAACTCGTCACCGCCCACGCGGGCGATCATGTCCGAATCACCCAGGGTGGCCAGCAGGCGCCGCCCAACCTCTTGCAGCACCGCATCGCCCGCATGGTGGCCCATGCTTTCGTTAATGAGCTTGAAGCGGTCCACATCCACAAACATCACCGCAAAGCGGCGATGCTCGTGGCGCTGCAGGCGTGCCTGCAGCCAGGTCAGGCGCTCCAGCAGGTAACTGCGGTTGGGCAGGCCGGTCAGGGCATCGTGCATCACCTGGTGCTGCAGCTGGGCCTCGACCCGCTCGCGCACGGCGATCTGCTCTTGCAGCTGGCCTGTGCGCTCGGCCACGCGCTGCGCCAGCTCGGCATTGGCGCGTTGCAATGAATCGGTGGTGCGGCGGCGCACCAGGCTGCTGGCGATCTGGTGCGAGACAAAGCTCAGCAGCAGCCGGTCGCGGTCGGAATACGCCACGTCGGCCTGGTAGCTTTGCACCGCAATCACGCCCAGCGCCCACCCGTCGCACACCAGCGGCACGCCCAGCCAGGAATTGGCACGGGGCCCTACCGTCTGGAAAACACCTTGGGCAATGAGCTCATCGGCCTCGGCCCGGCTCACCAGCAGCGGCTTGCGGGTGCGCAGCACGTATTCGGTCAGCCCCCGGCCCATGCGCCGGCTGATGCCCTTGCCACCCTGCTCGTCCACGTAGTAGGGAAATTCCAGCGCCTGCCCGTCTTCCGACACCAGGGCGATGTAGCAGTTGCGGGCGTTTATGAGATCGCCCACGGTGTCATGCACAGCGCGGTAGAAGTCGTCCATGCTGCCCATGTCGTTGGCGCGCTCGGCAATGCGGTAGAGGGCGGCCTGCAGCCGCTCGCCACGCTGGCGGCGGGCCACCTCGGCCACCAGGGTCTGATTGGCGCGGGCCAGCTCGGCGGTGCTGACCTGCACAGCCTGCTCCAGCGCCTGCTGGCTTTGCTTGCGCTGCACGGCGGTGAGCACGTGGCTGGCCACAAACTCCAGCAGCGCCTGTTCTTCGGGGCCGTAGCGATTGGGCTCGTCGTAGCTTTGCACCACCAGGGCGCCGCGCACGTGGCGGCCCTCGCGCAGGGGAACGCCCAGCCAGTCCTGCGCATGGGCGCCACGCGCCCGCAAGGGGCCGGGCACCTGCTGCGCCAGCGCCTGCATCGAGCCGCGCCGGGGCAGGCCGTCGCGCACCAGGTACCAGGTCAGCGCCTGGGCGTAGTCGGCCATGGGGATGCGCTGGCCGCTCTGGGGCTGGTCTGGGGTGGCTTCGTCCACCATGTAGATGAAGTCCAGGCTGTCGCTGGCCTCGTCGTACAGCGCCATGAACAGGTTGCGCGCGTACATGAGCGAGCCCACGATGGCGTGCAACTGCTGCAGCATGTGGGGCATTTCCAGGTCGGAGCTGGACAGCTCTGAGATGGCAAACAGGGCGCGCTGCAAGCGCTCGGCCTGCTCAGCCCGGTGTACTGCGGCACGCAGGCGCTCCAATTCGCTGGAGGTGACCTCTGGTTCTGAAAGCGGGGAGCGCGTGTCGTTCATGGCGGGCGGTATCCGCACGTTGTTGCGCATGCCGAGGGGGCTGATCGGCAAACGGGCCGCTGGCGTTGCTGCAAAACCGAACAACGTTGCGCTGAGGCAGCAGTTTCAACGGGTTTTCGACGACCTGCCGCCCACCACCAAGACGGGGGCGAGCTGCTCCTGGGCCGCATTGAGGCAGGCGCGCGAGGAAAGCCACCCGTGACCCCTGCCCTGCGCAGGCGGCCCAGGCGTGGCAGAGTACGCAATGCGCGGCAAAAAGCCCCAGCGCCGCGCACGTGGGACGGCCTCGCCCCCATCGTCGTTTCCATGGCTTCTTCCTGATTGGCCCGCCCCATGAATTCTTCCGCTGTGCAGAGCACGCCCCGCCCTGGCCTGAGCGACACCGCCTACCCCCTGCTGTTCGTGGCTCTGTGGAGCACAGGCTTCATCGGCGCCAAGCTGGGCTTGCCGTTTGTGGAGCCGCTGACTTTTCTGGCGGTGCGGTTTGCCATCGTTACGGTGCTGATGCTGGCGGTGGCCCGGTGGTTTCGCGCGCCCTGGCCGCGCAGTGCGCGGCAGTGGCTGCACATTGCGGTATCGGGCCTGCTGGTGCACGGCGTGTACCTGGGCGGGGTGTTCACCGCCATTGGCCACGGCCTGCCTTCGGGCATCACGGCGCTGGTGGTGGGGTTGCAGCCGTTGCTCACCGCCCTGGCCGCCGGGCTGTTGCTGGGCGAACGGGTGCGGCCTGCGCAGTGGTGCGGTCTGGCTCTGGGCTTTGCGGGTGTGGCGCTGGTGATGGCGCAAAAAATTGCCTCCGTGCCCAGCCAGGCGCTGCTGGCCATGCTGCTGCCCGCTGTGGTGGCGCTGGTGGGCATCACCTGCGGCACGCTGTACCAAAAGCGCTTTTGCCCGGCGTTTGACCTGCGCTCGGGCTCGGTGATCCAGTACCTGCCCTGCGTGGCCGCCATGGCCGTGCTCGCCAGCCTGACTGAAACCATGCAGATCCAGTGGACGGGCCAGTTCATGTTTGCCCTGGGCTGGCTGGTGCTGGTGCTGTCGGTGGGCGCAGTCAGCCTGCTGAACCTGCTGATTGGCCGGGGCAGCGCCGTGAACGTGGCCAGCCTGTTTTACCTGACCCCACCCACCACAGCCCTCATCGCCTGGGCGCTGTTTGATGAAACGCTGTCAGGCCTTGCCCTGGTGGGCATGGTGGTGGCCGTGGCCGGCGTGTGGCTGGCGCGCCAGGGCAAATGAGGCACGCGGCGGCAGCGCAGCCAACCTTCAAGCAGAATCGGGCTCTAGCGCTCATTCAGTAAGCGCAAGAAGCTATGTTTTTAATAGCAAAATGATCGCATGGAACAAGGACAGCAACCCATGACCGCACGCACCCTGCACAGCTACGAACCCCGCAAGGGCCACGGCCTGCCGCACGACCCGTTCAACGCCATCGTCGGCCCGCGCCCGATTGGCTGGATCTCTACCTGCAACGCACAGGGCGCGCTCAACCTGGCGCCCTACAGCTTCTTCAACGCCTTCAACTACGTGCCGCCCATCGTGGGCTTTGCCAGCATCGGCGCCAAAGACACGCTGCGCAACATCGAGGAAACCGGCGAGTTCGTGTGCAACCTGGCCACCCGCGATCTGGCCGAGGCCATGAACCAGACCTGCGCCGCCGTCGCGCCCGAGGTAAACGAATTTGAGCTGGCGGGCCTCACCCCCCTGGCCAGCACGCAGGTGCGCCCGCCACGCGTGGCCGAAAGCCCCGTCACCCTGGAATGCCGCCGCACGCAGGTCTTGCAACTGCAAGGGGCCGACGGCGTGCAGGTGCCCACCTGGCTGGTGCTGGGCGAGGTGGTGGCCGTGCACATCGACACCGCCTTGCTGAAAGACGGCGTGTACGACACGGCCAGCGCAGGCCACATCCTGCGCGCAGGCGGCCCTGCCGATTACTTCACCGTGGGGCCGGAGCAGTTGTTCAAGATGCACCGGCCGCGCTGAACGCGCAGAGAGTGGCCACCAGCCAAATTGACCACTAGCGCTTATGCAATAAGCGCTAGAAGCTACAAAACAAATAGCAACCCATCACCCCCCGGTAGGCCCCTGGTGAAACACCAGCTCCTGCACTGGCTGCCCGCCCACCAGGTGCTCGGTGATGATGCGGTCCATGTTGGCGGGGGTGACGTTGTAGTACCAGGTGCCATCGGGCTGCACGCACATGACCGGGCCGCCCTTGCAGGCCGCAAAGCAGCCCACGCGGCTGCGCTTCACACGCAGTTCTCCATCGTTCAAACCCGCAGCCTTGAACTTGGCGCCCAAGCTGTCGAACAGGTCTTGCGCCTCGCCGTTTTGCGTGCAGCGGGGGCCGGTGCAAATGAGCAGGTGACGGCGGTAGTCGCTGATCTTGGGGCGCACGACCTCGGAGGGCGTTGCATCGGCGGCCACAGCCGCGTTCGTGGTGTCGGTGCTCTCGGTGTTCATGCATCGACCTCCTCGGGCGCATCTTGCGCTGCGGCTTCCAGCGGGTTTTCAAGGGTGTCGCGGATGTATTCCACCGGCAGGCGGTGGCGCTGGGCCAGGGCTTCGATGCTGTCGCCCGCAGCATGGTCGGCAAACAGATTCTCCAGCCAGCCGTTGAGCCCGGTGGAGAGCGACCGGCCAGGGCGCTCGCCCTCGCGCGTGGTGCCGCCCGCCTGCACGTCGTATTTGTTGGCATAGCCGCGTGGCGTGACCATCAGGCCGTTTTGCACCACGGTGTTGCTGTTGCCGATGAGTACGGTGCTGAGCATGCCGATGTCGGCATCGCTCATGTGCGCCAGCGTGGTGAACTCGATGCGCTCACGGCGGCGGTAGGCGCTCTTGACGATGGCCACGGGCGTATCAGGGCTGCGGTGGCGCAGGAAAAGGCGCTGCGCTTCCACAATCTGCCGCGTGCGGCGGCCGCTCTTGGGGTTGTAGAGGGCCACCACAAAATCGGAGTAAGCCACGGCATCCAGCCTGCGCGCAATGGTGGGCCAGGGCGTGAGCAAATCCGACAGCGAGATGGCACAAAAGTCGTGCGTGAGCGGCGCGCCCACCAGGGCCGCGCAGCTGTTGAGGGCCGAGGCGCCGGGCACCACTTCCACCACAATGCCGCCTGCTTCGGGCACGCCGTTCTCGTCCACGGCGGGCGGTGTCCACCCGGCCTGGAACAGCACTTCAAACGTAGGCCCGGCCATGCCGTACACGCCTGCATCGCCCGAAGAGATGAGCGCCACCTTCTTGCCCTGGCGGGCGCGCTCCAGCGCCTCGATGGCGCGATCCAGCTCTTCGGTCATGGACTTGCGGATGATCTCCTTGCCCTCGATGAGGTCAGCCACCAGCTTGATGTAGGTGACGTAGCCGATGATGGTGTCGGCCTCGGCAATGGCGGCGCGGGCGCGCGCCGTCATGTGCTCGGTGCTGCCGGGGCCGATGCCCACGAGCATGATTTTTCCTGCGGTCATGGGGTCAGCCCTTGTGCAGATCAAGCAGACGCCACTGCAGGCGCTGCGCGGCGCAGCAGGCCTTCGTCAATGCAGGCGGCGAGCAGGCGTTGACCCACGCGGCTGCCACGCAGACGGCCCGCCAGGGCCACCAGGCCGATGGTCAGCAGTGGCTCCACAGCGACCAGGCTGGTGTACGAGGCCGCAAACAGAGCCCAGTCAGCCACCGGGGCGGCATCGTTGCTGATGGACAGCCAGAAGCCCACCATCAGGGTCACGCCTGCGTAGTACACGGCGTCGAGCTTGAGCACATTGGCCACGCTGATGCCTTGCATCTTCTTGCCCAGGGTGTGGTGCACGGTGACCAGCGGCACGGCCAGGCTCAGGAAGTTGACGGCCAGGTGGGCCATGTCCTGCGGCTCAAACACCAGGGCTTGCGCCAGCAGGCCCAGGCCAAAGCCAAACAGCGTGGGGATGAAGCCGAACAGCAGGTACACCGGCATGGCGCCCACCAGGTGCAGCTCCGACGGGCCCACGGGCAGGTACCATGCCTGCATCAGCACGCTGAAGAAGAACGCTGCCAGCGCCGTGCGCAGCCAGGCGGTGGGGCTTTTGAGCAGGCCCAGGGCATGGGTGCCCAAAAGGGCCTTGGCCGCGACGCCTGCGTAGGCCAGCTTTTCGGGGGAGATGATGCCGATTTCGATGTGCATGGGAGGTTTCCTTTCAAGAAACGGACAGGGGTGAAAAAGGGGTGGAGGGCGCAGCGGCCATGCGGGCGATGGACACGGTGGCGTTCTTGCCATCGGGCCCGCGGAATTTGTGCTTTTCCACCACCAGGGCGCTCAGATCGGCCTGTGCAGCCAGCAGGGCAGCGGCCTCGCTCACCGAGGGGGTGCCCATGTAGCGCTGCACAGTAGCCGAGGGGTTGGGCACAGGCACCGCCGCCAGTTGTGCGGCGCTGTACCACCGCAAGGGCCAGCCGTGCTGCTGGGCCAGTTGCAAAAAAGCGGCTTCGTCGGCCTTGGCTTCGATGCTCGCCAGCACCGCCACATCGGCCAGCGTGCCGCCAGCCAGCGCCAGTGCCTGCTGCAGGCATTGCTGCACCGTGGCCAGGGGCGTGCCCCGGTCACAGCCCAGGCCGATGGCCAGGGCTGGTGCCACTGGCGCGGATGATTGGCTTGCTACCGCAGACATGGCTCAGGCCGTGGTGGCGTCTGCAGTCTGCCCCACGGGCGGGCGGTACACCACCAGGCGCTCGGCCCAGTCGGCCCACAGGGTGTCGGGCACATCAGCATGGGTGACCCACAGCACGGCCTTGTGGTGATCGGGCCGCACCTGCGCAAACGCGGTGAGGCATTCCACATTGGCGGGCAGCGGCGTGGGCCGGGTCCACCAGCGGGTGCTGCCCGCCTCTTGCACCAGGGCAATGGGCTCGCCGTTGACCACATGGGCCGACACGCGGGTGATGTTGATCTTGGGGGCCTGCACCTGCCAGCCCAGGTGGCGGCCCAGAATGTCCACGGGAATGGTCTTGCCCACATCGGATGCGGTGGTGAGCACGGGCGTCGCGCCCAGCAAGTCGGCAATGCGCTCGCTCATGGCGTTGGCGCCGCCCACATGGCCGGAGAGCACCGGGATGACGAACTGGCCCGCATCGTCCACCACCGTCACGCCGGGGTCTTCGTCCTTGGACTTCAGCACCGGTGCAATCAGGCGTACCACAGCACCGAGCGAGACGAAAAACACCAACTGGTCGTAGCCCGCAAACAGCGGGGCCATCTCGTCACGCAGGGCACCTTCGTAGGCGCGCACGGGGTTGGGCAGGCCGTCAAACGCCTGCGCAAACTTGGCGGCGGTGCAGATGTGGGCCTCGGGCAAGTCACGCGCCAGCTGGGCAGCCTGCGCCGCGCCGTGGCGGGTGATGGCGACGATGCAGACGCGGGCCTCCTGCTCAGGGTTCACGGGGGCAGAGAGCACCACGGTGGGTGATACAGAGGATGCAGTCATTCAACGGTTTCCTGTTCGGCAGAGAGGCCGCTGCCATCCACAGCAGGCAACGGCGCAGGCGATGTCTTTTTAAGGCAGCCCTTGATGCGCTCACCCCGTATACGGTGCGGGTTCTTCACGATCATGAGCGAGAGGTAACTGACCTTGGTGCCGCGCAGCGCGGGCAGGTCCAAGCCGTTCACGCTGCGCTCGTCGGGCGCACCCACGCGCTCGATGAACTGGGTGTGGGGCAGCAGCTCGCGCAGGGTCAGCCAGTTGATCAGGTCGTCCATCAGCGGCTTGACCTTCATGAGCACCAGGGTGTCGAAGTCGGTGAGCAAACGGTCTACCGCACTCACACCGTAGGCAGCGGGCACGATGGCAATGGTGTCGTCCTGCTCCGCCAGGGGCATACCGCGGGCGGCACAAGCGGCAGTAAAGGCGTTGACGCCTGCAATCACCGGCACGTCAATGCGCGCATCCAGCGCCTGCACGGTGCGGGCCAGGTGGCCAAAGGTGGCATAGGTACTGGCGTCGCCCTCCACCAGAAACAGCACGTCCTGCCCCGCCAGCAGCCAGGGCAGCACCGTTTCGGCGGCGCGCATCCAGGCACGGGCGAGCTTGTCGCCGTCGTGCGTCATGGGGAAGAGCAGCGTCTGGTGCTGCGCGGGCGGTGTGAGCCCGGCGCGGTGCACGATGTCAAACGCGTAGCTGGGCGTTTTGGTGCTGCGCGCGGGGTAGGTCCACACGGCGTCGGTGCGCTGCAGCTGCGCCCACGCTGCGCGGGTGATGAGGCCAGGGTCGCCGGGGCCGAGGGAGACGCCGATGAGGCGGCCCAGTGCAGAGGTATTCTGAAGCATGGTCTCGCTCATGCGCCCTCCCCTTGCGCGGTTTGCACGGCTGACGCGGCTGGCGTCGCACTGCCCTCGCCGCGCTGCGCACACACGATCCACACCGGGTTTTCTGCCGCCATGCGGTGCATGTGCAGGATGGGCTTGCTGCGGGCGGCCTGTAGTTGCAGCACATCCCACACCGCGCCTTGGGCTTGCAGCGCTTGGGTGGCGCTGGCCAGGTTTTCGAGCGTGACAAAGTTCATCACCAGCCAGCCGCCCGTGCGCAGGCGGCGCAGGCACAGGGCGATCAGCTCTTGCAGCTCGCCGCCTGAGCCGCCGATGAAAACAGCGTCTGGATCCGGCCACGCATCCAGCCCCTCAGGGGCCTTGCCGTGCACCAGCGTGTGGTTGCTCACGCCAAAAGCGCGGGCGTTCTGGCCTGCAATGGCGAAGTCAGCCTCGTTTTTCTCGATGGCCCACACATGGCCTTGCGGGCACAGGCGCGCGGCTTCAAGCCCCACCGAGCCGCTGCCCGCGCCAATGTCCCACACGCGGCTGTCGGCACGCAGTTGCATGCGGGCCAGCGACACGGCACGCACCTCTTGCTTGGTAATGAGGCCTTTGTCGGGCTGGCGCTGGTGGTAGGCGCTGTCGGCCAGGCCCATGCGCACGGGCTGGGGGCGCACCTGGCTGCGCACCAGCACCACCACGTTGGGGTCGGCAAAGGTCTGCTGCGCGGCGTCGTGCGGTGACAGCTCAGCCACCACACGCTCGTCGGGCGTGCACAGGCGCTCGGCCACGGCCATCTGGAAGTCGTCGCCCAGGCCTTCGGCCACCATCAGGCGGGCAATGCGGTCCGGCGTGTTGTCGGGGCTGGTGAGCACCAGCAGGCGGTCGTGCTGGCGCAGGCTTTGCGCCAGGGCATACAGGCCGTGGCCGGGCTCGGCCCCCACATGCCATTCGCCCGCATCCTTGCTGTGCACGGACACAATGCGCGCATCCTGCCAGGCCAGGCCCAGGCGGGCACAGGCGAGCTGCACGGTCGATAGATTGGGCAGCACCTCCACCGCCTCAATGCACAGGCGCGATGCCAGGTAGCTGGCAATGCCGTGGCACAGCGGGTCGCCCGTGGCCAACACCACGCTGGTTTGGCCCGCTTCCCGCGCGGCGGCAATCCAGCCGGGCACGGCGCTGAGCTGGCCCGTCAAATCACGGCGCTGGGCGTGGGGGGCGATGTCGTCGTCCAGCAGGGCCAGCGTGCGGCTGCCGCCCACCACCACATCGGCACGGCGCAGCAGGGCCAGTGCGGTAGGGCTCAGGCTGGCAGCGCCATCGTCCAGCACGCCGATCACTCGGCAAGGTTGAGGGTCGGTCATGTCGGTGGGAAAAGAGTTGAATCGGCTTCGGCCATCTTCTGGCCGTCAAAGTCGCACACCAGCACCTGCAGGCGGAACTTGCCGCCGTAGCGGTCCGGGGCCATCAGGGTGCGCACCACGGCCTGGGCCAGGGCTTCATGGAAGGCCGTGGCCAGGCCCAGGGCCTGCATGCGCTCGGCGGCAAAGCGGGCGGTTTCGGCGGAGGCAATCTCGGCGCACACCTCGGGCGGCGCGCCAATGCGGGCGGCCAGTTGGGCGAGTAGTTCGGTGTCCACCTCAGCACGGTTGGCGTGGGTGATGGTTTCGCCCTGGGCGATTTTGGTCAGCTTGCCCACCATGCCGCCAATGACGACTTCAGTGAGGCCCTGGGCCACGGCTTCGTCGAGCGCGTAGCGCAAGAAGTCGCCCATCTGCACAAAGCAGGCGGGGGGCAGACCAGCGCGCTCTTTCATCGCAAACTGTTCGGTGCGCCCGCCGGTGGTGAGCACCACCACACCGTGGCCCAACGTGGCCGCCACCTGCACGCCCTGCACCACGCTGGCGCGGTAGGCCGAGGTGGAATACGGCTTGACGATGCCGGTGGTGCCGAGGATGGAGATGCCGCCCAGAATGCCCAGACGGGCGTTGAGCGTCTTGCGCGCCATCTCCACGCCCTGGGGCACGGAGATGGTCACTTCGAGCCCCGCATGGGTCAGCAGCGGTGCCCCTGCACCGCGCACGTTGTCTTCAATGTTGCGGCGGGGCACGGGGTTGATGGCGGGGCCACCCACCTCCAGACCCAACCCGGCCATGGTGACGGTGCCCACACCAAAGCCGCCACACAGGCGCACCACACCGGCCTCGCCGGGCAGCACACGCACATCGGCAGTGAGGTGGGCCTTGTCGGTGCAATCAGGGTCATCGCCTGCGTCCTTGATGACCATGGCATGGGCGGTGGCAGGGGCTGTGGCATCGGGGGTGCTCACATCGCAGCGCCCGTCGTTCACTGCAAAGCGCACCGTATCGCCGTTGGGCAACAGGCAATCCACCACCTCAGGCACCGCGCCGTGCACCAGGCCCAACACGGCCGCACGCGCAGCGGCCGCAGAGCAGGCCCCGGTGGTGAAGCCGGTGCGGGTGCCACGGCGAACGGTTTTTTCCATCATGGCCGCAGTGCCTTCACGCGTGCAGGCCCGTTTGCGCCAACGGTGCAGTCTGTGCGGCCTGCGTGGTCGCCTGCGCCACCAGCGCCTTCTGGCGCGACTCCGCCAGGGCCAGCAAGGCGTGCAACGCAGCCACCACCAGCGTGGATCCGCCCTTGCGGCCGCGGATCACGATCCAGGGCACTTCGTTCTGCGCGGCAATCAGGTCCTTGGATTCAGCGGCAGACACAAAACCCACTGGCATGCCCACGACCAGTGCCGGGCGCACGCCCTCCTCTGCAATCAGGCGGGCCAGCTCGATGAGCGCCGTGGGTGCGTTGCCAATGCCGACGATAGCCCCTTGCAGCAAGCCCAGGCGGTGGGCTTTGCGCATGGCCTGTACGGCACGGGTGGTGTCTTGCTGCTGGGCCTGCAGCACCACGTCCGCATCTGAGATGAACTGGTGGGTGTGCATGCCAAAGTGCGCCAGGCGCGGAATGGACAGGCCTGAGCAGATCATTTCCACATCGGCCACCACCGGGGTGCCGCCGCGCAGCATGGCGGTGATGCCAGCGTGCACGGCCTGCGGGTGAAAGTCCGTGAGACCATTGAAATCGAAGTCCGCATTCGCGTGGATCATGCGGCGCACGATGGGCCACTGCTCTGCGGTGTAGCTGTGCGCCTGGACCTCTGCGTCAATGATGGCAAAGCTATCGTGCTCGATGGCCTGGCCCGCACGCGTGAGCTGTTCGGTGACGGTGTTGATGGTGCTCATGCAGGCTGCCCCTCTGCGTGGACGGGTTGATGGGCAGCATGGGCAGCATGGGCATGTTCGTGATCATGCGCAGGCCCATGGCCGTGCACATGCACCACCGCCTCTGTGGCCGGTGCGTGGGCATGCGTGTGTTCGTGGCTGTGCCCATGGCCCAGGTCGTGGGCAATCTCGCGGTACTTGCAGCCATCGCAGGGCAGCTTGGCGTCGGGCACGCCCGCGCGCAGGTCGGCCACGCGCTGCTCCAGCAGGGCAAAGATTTCTTTTTCAAACCCGAAGTACGAGGCCTCTGCAAACCGCACCTGCGGGTACTGCTGGCGCAGGTGATCCACCTGGCGGGCAATGCGCTGCATGAGCGTGCCGGTGAACAGGTAGTACGGCAACACCACCACCTGCTTCATGCCCAACATCACCTGCCGCTGCACGGCGCGCTCCAGGCGCGGCCAGGTGATGCCGGTGAAGGCCAGGTCCACCAGTTCGTGGTCCGTCTCCTCCATCAGCCAGCGGGCCATCTTGGCAACATCGCCATTGGCCTGGCGGTCAGACGAGCCACGCCCCAGCAACACCACACCGGTGGTGGTGGGGTCGGGCATGTCCAGCTCGCTCATGCACTTGCGCAGGTTGCGGCGCAGCACATCCAGGATGGGGTCGCATGCGGTGAGGTGTGGGCCGTACAAAAACTCAGTGCCGGGGCAGTGCTCGCGGGCGTGTTCGATGGCTTCGGGAATCTCCATCTTCACGTGGCCTGCCGCATTCAGGATGAGCGGTAGCACCAGCACGCGGCGCGCGTTACGCCCGGCTTGCTGCAGGCCATCATGCAGGCTAGGGGCGGCAAATTCGATGAAGCACACCTCAATATTCCAGCCGGGCTGGCGCGTACGCCACTGGGCCACAAAGCGGTGGATTTCGTCGTTGCCCTCGGGCTCGCGCGAGCCGTGGCCGATGAGCAGGATGGTGTCTTCGTGGCGTGCGCCGTGGTGTGTACCGAGGGGCGTGGCTGGGGTTTGCATCAGGAAGTCTCCGTGGGCGTGGCAGGCACACTGGCCTTGCGAAAGCGGTGGGTGAAGCTGGCGTCGTACAGCTTGGACTTGGCAAGCGTGGGCCAGTGGCGCGCACCCAGGTTGGGGCTGGCAATCACCATGGCCTGGCTGACCACCTTGGCGTCGCGGCAGCGCTGGCGGATGTCGGCCAAGGTGCCGCGGATGATGAGTTCCTCACCCGGCCAGCTGGCCTTGTGCACCACCAGCATGGGGGCGTCATCGGCCCAGCCCGCGGCGCGCAGTTGCTCCTGCACCTTGTGCAGCAGGGTGATGGACAGGAAGATGCACAGCGTGCAGTGGTGGCGCGCCAGCTCGGCCAGCGACTCACCTTCGGGCATGGGCGTGCGGCCTTCCACGCGAGTGAAGATCACGCTCTGCGTGACTTCGGGCAGCGTGAAACTCTCCACCGCCGCAGCGGCCGAGGCCATGGCAGAGGACACGCCAGGCACCACCCGCACGGGCACCCCGGCGGCATCGAGCGGCTGCACCACTTCAATCAGCGCGCCATACAAGGCAGGGTCTCCCGTCTGCAGGCGGATGACTACCGCGTGCTGCTGCGCCTGGGCAATGAGCCACGCGGCCATCTGCTCCAGCGTCATGTCCTTGCTGTCGGCAATGGTGCAGCCGGGCGGTGCCCAGCGGGTCACGGCCTCGTTGACCAGCGAACCGGCAAACAGGATGGCTCCCGCCCGCTCAATCAGGGAGCGGCCCTTGACGGTGATGAGCTCCGGATCGCCCGGGCCCGCGCCCACAAACCAGACGGTACCGACCGTCATGGCCGGCGCCAGCCCCAGCTGCCCATGGATGCACCATGACCCGCCAAATGCTGCGCCGCTGGCTCCATCGCCAGCACAAGGAAATTCAACATGAAAACGACCCGGACTGACCCAGACCCCTGCCTCCCCGCAGGTTCTGTGAAATGGGTGGGCACGTGGCTCACCCGCTTGTCGGCCGGTCTCCGGGCTGGCGAGATGTTCCTGCGAATCCTTCCCAGGCTGTCAGAACCCAGTGGACATGCGAAGCAGGCTGAAGGCATGCAGCCTTCTCTCGCTTACCGTTGCGGGGGCAGCTCAGGTTAAGGGCGACTCGTGGTGGGCCGCGCTCTCCTGATTCCCGTTTAACTGTGCCGTTGCAATAACGGCACGAGCACCAACGGGGCGAGTATAGGGCCTGTGAGAATCGGGTCAACGAAAGGTCACGCTGGCGCACAGCCCGCGCTGGGGTGTTCGTCCCCATCCCTCCACAGCGGCCCACACCTGCTGCAAGCCATCCACTTCACCCGCCTGCAGGCCGTGGTTGGCACCGGCCAGGCGCAGCGCGCAGTAGGGTGCGCTGCGGTGTTGGGCACGCTGGGCAAATTGTTGGTAGGCGGCGGGGGGCACCATTTCATCAGCATCACCCCAGGCGTGCAGCACGGGCCATGGGCCCTGCAGCAAGGGTTGTTGCACGGGCCATTGCCACAGGTCGCGCCAGTAGCGCAGGCTGCGCCCCTGCACCACCTGCGTGTCCGCACCAGGCCCGGCCTGGGCACGGCCCAGCGCAGCCCAGTCTGCTGCATGCCCGAGGCGCTCGGCCTGCATCTGGCCGGCATCGCGCGGGTCCAGCCCACTGCCGGCCATCATCACCAGGCCCGCCAGCCCAGCGCCTGCGCTGGCTGCCAGGGAAGGCAGCAATTCCACCCCTTCCGAAATACCCACCAGCAACCACGGCACGTCGGCATGGCTGTGACCTTGCACAGCAGTGACCTGCTGCAGCGCGGCGCGCGCGTGGTTGGCCCATGCAGAAAGGTGATCGGCCTGCACAAAGCGCGCGGGGCAATCGGCCGCTGGCGTGGTATCTGCAGGGTGTACGCCCGGCTTGTGCAGCACAGTCACCTGCGCGTGCAACAGGCCCCGAAAGTAGCGATCAGCGAAGGGCCCCATACCGGCGCAGCCCGAGCCAGGAACGACCACCACGCGGTAGCGCAGGGGTGGCACCAGCGGGCCCCGCTGCAGGGCCCACAGCGCCTCACCGTGTGCCCCTGGCAAGCGCTGCGCAGAGAAGCGTTCAGCGCCACTGGCTGGCGCACCAGGCCCCGGAACCGAGCAGGCTTGCAGGCTGAGCGCAGCCAGAAAAAAGGCCAGCACAAGGCTGGCCTGGGCAACGCCGGGGCGGTGGGGCTGGGTCACCTCAGTAGCGCAGGTCATGCCCACGTTGTGCAACCCGGCCTACCCCGCCCATCACTTGAGGATAAGCACCTGTTCAGGCTGCTGCGGCACTGGCACAGGCTGGGCCTGGCCACCACCAGCGGGGTACCCCATGGGCTGGGGTGGACGCACACCGCGCGAAAGGTGCGCGTCGGTGTAGCCGAGCTGGTTGGCCAGTTGCAGGTACACGTCTTGCGCGAGGCTTTGCGACGTCTCGCGGATGACCTTGGCTCGATTGGGCGGAGCAATGTCGCCACGGGTGGACAGGATCTTGGTGTCGTTGCCTTCACCCTGGGCGGAGAACGCCGCCTTGATCTCGTAGGTCTTGGTGTTGATCAGCGAGAAGTCGGCCAGCAGTTGGAGACCGTACTGGCGTGTGGCGTTGCTGGTGCCCTGGATGGGGTGCAGCGCATCGGTGAAATCGATGCTGGAGACCACGCCAAACAGCACGTAGTCGGCGCCGTTGAACTCGCCCTTCTTGATGCGGGCGATCACGTCGGTGACCTGGGGCTGCGCCTTGGGCGTGGCCATCTTGCCGCCCTGCACCTGGTTGAGCACCTGCTCAGCCTTGGAAGGCTGCGGCGTGCCCGCGTCAAAGCCCTTGCCCTGCACCAGGCGGAAGTAGGTGCCTTGCAGCAAGGCTCCCTTGATGTCGTTGGTGTAGCCACCCAGCTCGCGCTGTTCGATGTAGCTGTAGGTGCCGGCCACGTAGGTGCCGCTGGCCTGCTCGGAGGCCTGCACCGACTGGCTGCCCGAATACGAGCCACCACCGCCGTACATGCCATGGCTGTGGCTGCCGCCCTGGCTGCTGCGGGCGCTCATCTGGGCGCTGCGCTGGTAGGCACCGGCCACGAAATATTCCGACACGCGCTGTGCGTAGGCCAGATCGGTCACGGCAATTTTGGGGGCCGCGTTTTGCGCGAGGGCGCTGCTGCCCCAGGCCAGCGTGGTGGCGGCGACCACGGCCAGGGCCGTGTGCAAGGTGGTTCTGCGTTGCATGGTGTGCTCCGTCACTTCTTGCTCGTTTTGCGAATTTCTTTCTCGTCCTGCCATTCGATCGTGCCTTCCTGCACATCAAACATCTTCAGCGTGAACTTGTAGAACACGTCCTTGGTGGTGTTGTTTTGCTTGACGATGCTGGTCAGCTCGCCTTCTAGCTGGTACTTGGCCGCCGTCATCTGGCCGACTTTGGCGGTGGTGTTCTGCTTGTACAGGCCGCTCTGGTTCTGGCGCTGCAGCTCATCCACGCCTTGCTGCATTTCGTTGATGGAGCGGGTGAAACGCACCTTGCCCGACTTGACCAGCGCGGTCTGGATCGAGTTCATCACGTTGGTCGTGTCGATGTACTCACTGGTCTTGTTCTTGACGGTGGAGATGGTCACCGTGGGGCGGCCCTGGAAGATGCCGGTTTCGAGCAGGCTGCCGGTCATCTTCTCGGCAATCATCTGCAGGTCGGACGAACCGAATTCGTTGGTCACCAGCTCCACGCCCTTGGCGTCGCCATAGTTGACCTGGCGGTCAAAACGCACAGTAGGGGAAGACAGGTTCTGGCAGGCCGACAAGGCCAGGGTGCTGGCAGCAAAGGCCACGATGAGCGCGGTGCGCTGGAAGGTGTTCTTGGTCATGGTTTTGATATCTTTCATAAGACAGGGCGGTTCACACTACCGGAGGCTCTTGAAACTGGCGCTCCCCCGCCGCAGGCAGCCGCGCAAGGGCCTTTGCTGGCCGCGCCGCCCCGCCGCGCTGGCTGCGTCCCCCTCCCACGCGCAGCGTGAGAGAGGGGGAAGGCGCGCAGCGACTCAGGGGGAGCTTCATATCTTCAGCGCGGCTCGACGTTCATTTCCAGGCGCAGGTCCACGGCTGCGCCTGTGGGGGCCACGCTCTTGATGGTTTGCTGGCCCAGGCCCAGCACGGTGAGTTGCTTCCACGACTCGCCATCGCCCACCTGGTTGCCCACGTTGTCCAGCCACTTGAAGCGGTAGAACAGGGTGCGGTCACTGCGCACAGAGCTGGACAGGTCGGCCTGCACCGACAGGATGTCGTTCTTGCGCACCAGGCGCATTTCACGCACGGCGATGCCGTTGGCTTCACCGCGCAGGGCCACTTTCGCGGCCACGGCGGCAGGGGTTGCGGGGTCGTGCTGCTGGGCGCCGGCAGCGCCGGCCAAGCCCATGCAGGCAGCGCACAGGGCGCTCAGGAGGATGCGGTTGGTCATTGAAAAGATTCCTTCAGGCAAATCGTATGAGGGTCGGTGCCCATCAGTTCTTGGCAGCCGGTGTAGGCGCTGCTACGGGGGACTTGGCCACAGGCTTGGCGGGGCGGGTGTTGGCGCGTGGCGCGGGCTTGGCAACAGGAACCGCTGGAGCGGCAGCCTCTACCGGCGCGGCGCTGGCGGGAGCCAGCTTGCCCAGGCTCGCGACGGAACCCATCAGCACGGTGTTTTCGTACAGGCGCAGGGGCACCAGAGCGTACTGGCCGTCGATCTTGACGGGGTCAGGCAGCGCACGGCCGTTCACTGTGACGACGTGCTCACCCGGAGGCAGGTAGCCGCGGGCGATGTAGACACGGCCGGGCAACATGCGCCACATGCGGTCATCGGCCACCTCGGTCGCAGCCGAGGCCACAGCGCCAATCAGGCCACCCACCAGACCGCCACGCTTTTGCAACTCGTTCTGCATCACGCCTTTGGCGATGGCACGGGTCACGCCGCGCAGCACCATGCCGGGCATTTCGTCCTTCAGGGCACGGCGGGCCATCACGTTCACGTCCACCACTTTTTCCAGCTTGAGGTCGGTGCCTGCGGCCGACAGCGTGGTCAGCAGCGGGTCTTTCGAGGGCTCAATCACGGGGTAGGAAATGCTGGCAGTGACCATGCCACGGCCTGTGGGCACGGGGATGGTGAACGCCTTGGGCTTGCGGGCGGGCGCATCACCCGCTTCCACCACGAACAGCACGTCCGTCATGCGCTGGCGGCGCTTCCAGGTGAAGCTGGTGCGGTTGTCCAGGCCGCGCAAACCCTCTTCCAGCACGCCGGTTTCGGGCTTGAGCTCAATCGCCTTGCGGTAGCCGGGAGCGGCCAGGCCAGACTCGCCCAGCACTTCGTACATGAAGCCCGCCAGGTAGTGGCTCAGGGCGTTCTGGTAGCCGTTCTTCAGCGCCAGCACTTCGGGATCGTTCAAGGTTTCCACGGGGTAGCCGTTGAGCTCCTTGCCGCCTGCCGCGGCGCCCTTGGACTTGGCTTCTTCTTCAGCCGCCAGGGTTTCCTTGGAGCGGAACTCGGCAATGATGGCCTCGCGTTCGTGCGTGCGCTTGATGTCGACACGGGCGTTTTCAAAGTCGCCCACGGCCACGCGGTTCATGGCCAGGCGGGTGGTGAGCCACACCTTTTCGTAGTCCTGGCCTTCGTAGTTCTTGAGCCGCTCGCTGATCAGCGCAGCGCCCACCGTGCCCATCAGCTTGGAAGGGTTGGTCTTGGCGGTTTCTTCCCATTCCTTGACCTTGATGTCTGCCAGCAAGAAGGCGTTGGTGCTGTCTTCGTAGCGGCGATCCATGCGCAGCAGCTCGCCCCGCTCCAGGTTGTAGAGCAGCGCGGTCTTATCGTCCTCGGACTTGGCAGAGGCTTCCAGCTGGGCCAAGGCTGCAGGAATGCCGCCGGTGCGGCCTGCCGACTGCACATCGCTGGCCAGCTTGTCGTGGCTTTGCATGCTGGCGCAACCGGTCAAGGCCGCGCTCAAGGTCAATACCCACAGCAGACGGGGGCGAAAGTGCGCAAGAGATTTCATTTTTTTCCTACAAGAACGATGTACGGGATGTCAGAAAGCCCTGCAGCCCCCACCGCACGCTACCAGCCAAAGCTGACGCCAGCCCTGCTGCGCGCACCAAAGCCGGCAGACAAGGTACGGGTTGCGAGCGGTGAAAGGTGAATCGGTGCAACGGTGCGCCCCCTCCCGGTGCGCAAGCGTGTCAGGCAGTCCCCTCAAACTGTGAGTTTTCTGGAAGTTATGTTGGCAAATGTCGCCAAGTGGGAATGTATCAAACCGCTGTGACTTTTCTACAACCCTAGGGGCCCCTCCAAAGGGCTGCACAGTGAGTCTGGCAAAGCACCAATGCCATAGCGTTCACTTACTCTGGCCCCGCAAAGGCAGGCGATAAATCCACACCACACGGCCACCAGGAGCACGCAACTGGGCATGGGGCAACACGCCGGGCACGGCAAATTCCAGGCTCACCAGCCAGGTGCCGGGGGCCATCTCGGCCTGGGCCTTGGCGGCGGCGCGGGCCATGCTTTCGGGCCGCTGGAACAGGTACACCATCTGGTAGCCGCTCCAGTCGGTCTTCCACATATCAGCGCGGCGCACCCGGGCCCAGGGGCAGCGCAACGCGCAGGCCACGCGCAGCGGCCAGCTCCATTCGATGCCATCCAGCGCCACCTGCGGATAGGCGGAGCGCAGCGCCAGCAGGCCGTCACCCAGGCCGCAACCGGCATCCAGTACCCGGGCAGCAGGTGCCAGCGGAGCCTGGGCAGGCAGCGCCTTCAAAGCGTGGCGCGGCGTGGGGAACACGGGCGCATCGCGCCAAGCATTGAGCGGGTACACCAGCAGCAGCAAGGCCAGCGGAACCAGCCAGGCCCAGGCGGGCAACGCCACCCCGCCCACCAGGGCCAGCGAGAGCGGAAACCCGGCAGCGATGAGGCCGCGCCGCCACCAGCTCTCGCCCCACACGCTGGCAGCCGTTCCCAAAAGGCAAGGCAGCAGCAGGGCCCATAGTGGCGCTACCAGGGGCTGTAACACCATGAACAAGAGCCAGGCCGCAGCCCAGGCCAGCAAGGCCGGTAGCGGCCAGGGCAGGCGCAACGTCATGCCCATGCCCCCGCGGTGGCAGGCAGTACCCCGCCCCGGCACGCTGTGGGTGCAGGCAAGGCGGTGCAATGGATGAAGAGGTGGTGCATGGCCGGGGCTGGAAGAAGGCAGTACGACGCTTCTTGCGGCCGCCCTGCAGCGCAGCAGTGTAGGCGGCTTGGCTGCGCAGGCCGAGGGGTTCAGCCCCAGGCAACGGCCCGGCGCGTGGCAAAGTTCACAGTCTGGCCCGGCAGACTGTCAACGCGGGCGCGCAAGGCGGGCGCAAGCCCTGCGGCTGGCCCATCCACGCGAGGCCAAAAAACGAGGGCAGCTCAGCCCCGCAGGCGCTCGATCAGGCCGTTGAGTTCTTCCAGAGAACCAAACTGGATGGCCAGCTCGCCCATGTCCTCCATGCGCCCTGCCCGCTTCACGCGCTTTTTGACGCGCACTTCCACGGCGGCCATCAGCAGGTCTGACAGTTCTTCTTCCACGCGTTTCATGTCGCGCGACTTTTCCTTCTTGGGTTTTTGGGGCACCAGGTTGAATTCGGCACCGATCTTCTTGACCAGGCTTTCGGCTTCACGCACCGACAGCTTCTTGGCCGCGATCTGGTTGCCCGCGGTGATCTGCGCGGCGCGGTCCAGCGCCAGCAGTGCCCGGGCGTGGCCCATGTCGATGTCACCCGCCATGAGCATGGTCTGCACGGGTTCGGCCAGGTTGAGCAAACGCAGCAAATTGCTGGCCGCGCTGCGCGAGCGGCCCACGGCCTGCGCGGCCTGCTCGTGCGTGAGGCCAAACTCGCGAATCAGGCGCTGCAGGCCCTGCGCTTCTTCCAGCGGGTTCAGGTCTTCACGCTGGATGTTCTCGATCAGCGCCATGGCCGCAGCGGCCTCGTTGGGCACCTCGCGCACCAGCACAGGCACTTCCGCCAGTCCAGCCAGGCGAGAGGCGCGGAAGCGCCGCTCGCCCGCGATGATTTCGTACTTGCCCGCGTTCTCTCCGTCCACCAGACGGCGCACCAGAATCGGCTGCATGATGCCCTGGGCCTTGATGGATTCGGCCAGCTCATACAGCGCGCCTTCGTCCATGCGCGTGCGCGGCTGGTACACGCCGGGCACCAGTTCGGTCAGAGGCAGCGAGCTGGGCAAGCCTGCTTGAACGGCCTGGGCCTGCTCGACTTTTTCTTCGACCTTGGGGCCGAGCAATGCTTCGAGGCCACGGCCGAGGCCCTTGGGTTTTTTGGTAACCATGTCTACAAATTCCTGAAAAGTATGCGGACCATCGCTCAAGCGGCAGCCAGTTGCTGCAGCCAGCCATGGCCTTCGGCCCAATCGCCCAGGCCAGATTCCGCATTGATGTGCCCACGTTCGCCGTAATCCACAAAGCGGGCGCCCCAGGCCTGGGCCAGGGCTTCGGCGCGCGTCAGGCTGCAATACGGGTCATTGCGGCTGCCCACCAGCAGGGCGGGGAAAGGCAGCGGCTGGCGCGCGATGGGTGCCCAGCCGTGGATCTGTGCGGCCAGGTCAGGCCGCTCCACATCGCCCGGGGCCACCAGCAAGGCGCCGCGTACCTTGGCGGCGTGGCGCGTGTGGGCCGCCCACCAGGCGGTGAGGATGCAGCCCAGGCTGTGCGCCACCAGCAGCACCGGGCCGTCGGCGTCGGCCACGGTCTCTTCCAGCCGGGCCGACCAGTCGCCGCGCAGCGGGCGCATCCAGTCGTGCTGCTCCACGCGGTGGTAGCCGTGCAGCGCTTCCCAGCGGCTTTGCCAGTGGTCGGGGCCAGAGTTCTGCCAGCCGGGCAGCAGCAAGGTGTTGCGGGGGCTGATTACTATCATTTTTATAGCTGCTTGCGCTTGTAAATCAAGCCTTGGAGGCCTTTTTGACTGCAATGCCCATGCGTTTGACCCGGTCCACCATCTCTTTGGCGAAATCCACAAACGCGTGGCTGCCCTTGGCAGAGGGGTCGAACACCACACCGGGCAAGCCGTAGCTGGGGGCTTCGGCCAAGCGCACGTTGCGGGGAATCACGGTGTTGAACACCTTGTCGCCAAAGTGGTCCTTGAGCTGTTCGCTCACCTGCTGCTGCAGCGTGATGCGCGGGTCAAACATCACCCGCAGCAAGCCAATGACCTGCAGGTCGGCGTTGAGGTTGGCGTGCACCTGCTTGATGGTGTTGACCAGATCGGTCAGGCCTTCCAGCGCGAAGTATTCGCACTGCATGGGCACGATCACGCCATGCGCGCTGCACAGGCCGTTGAGGGTGAGCATGCTCAGGGACGGCGGGCAGTCGATGAGCACGAAGTCATAGTCCGCATCGGCCGCAGCCAGCGCAGCCTTCAGGCGTTTTTCACGCTGCTCCAGGGCCACCAGTTCCACCTCGGCGCCGGCCAGTTCGCGGTTGGCGCCCAGCACCCAGTAGCCGCACTTGTCCGACAGCACCGCTGCCTCTTTGACCGAGGCGGACTCCAGCAGCACGTCGTACACCGACAGCTCCAGCTGGCGCTTGTCCACACCCGAGCCCATGGTGGCGTTGCCCTGGGGGTCCAGGTCCACCATCAGCACGCGCTGGCCAATCTTGGCCAGGCCCGCAGCCAGGTTGACGGTGGTGGTGGTTTTGCCCACACCGCCCTTTTGGTTGGCGATACAAAAAATCTTAGCCATGTGAAGGTGCCCGAATTACTTGGAAATGGCCAGCTTGATGCCGAAACCGATGAGGAAGACGCCAGCCAGCTTTTCCAGCACGCGGGCAATGGAAGGATTGGCGCGCATGCGCTCGGCCAGCCGGTGGGTCAACAGCACCACGATCAGGCCATAGGCGAAGGTCAGCGCTGCGATGGTGGCAGCCATGACACCAAAGGTGAGCATGCCCTGGTGGCGCGCCGGATCGACAAACAAGGGGAAGAACGCCATGTAGAAAACAATGGCCTTGGGGTTGAGCAGCGTGATCAACCCTGCCTGCTTGAAATAGTGGCGCGGCTCGATGTGGAGCACGGGTTTGGCACCGGGCTTGGCGGTCAGCATCTTGAAGCCCAGCCAGGCCAGGTAACCGGCGCCCAGCCATTGCACGGCAGCAAATGCCGTGGGGTACGTGGCCAGCAAGGCCGCCACGCCAGCCACTGCCGCCCACATGAGCACCTGGTCGCCAGCAATAACGCCCAGCGTGGCCGCCAGCCCGCCGCGAATGCCGCCCTTGGAGGTGGAGGTGATAAGTGCCAGATTGCCGGGGCCTGGAATGGCCAGAAACAACACAATGGCGGCGACAAAGGCGCCGTAGTCAGCAATGCCAAACATGATTTTCCCCGGTGCGCTGGAGGGGCGCAGCAAAAAGGCGCGCCCCGAATGAGGTGACGAGTTTACGCGACCCCTGCGGCGGCAACGTGCAGCAAGGCAGTGGCCGCACCACCCAGCCCCGCAAAAGCGCGCATTCAGACGGGCTGCATCCAGACGATGCAGCGCTCCGCATCCAGCCCCGGCACAGCCAACTGTTCCACGTGAAACACCTTCACGTCTGCTGGCAGCGCAGCAATCTCGTCCGCAGGGTGCTTGCCCTTCATGGCCAGCCACACGCCGTGGGACGCAGCCAGTGCAGAGCGCGACCACACCACAAAGTCAGGCAGGGAAGCAAAGGCGCGGCAGCTCACCACGTCAAAGGCTTCGGTCAGCGTTTCCACCCGGGCGTGCAGGCCGTGCAAATTGCGCAGCTTCAGCGCCACCGCCGCTTGCTGGATGAAGGCGGCTTTTTTGCCCACGGTGTCCACACAGCTCACGTCCAGCTCGGGGCAGCAAATCGCAAACACCACACCGGGCAGGCCACCGCCGGAGCCCACATCCAGCAGGCGCACCCCCCTGCCCTGCACCGCACCACTTTGCGCCAACTGCGCCAGATGGCGACGCAAGGGCAGCACAGCGGCCAGGCTGTCGAGCAGGTGGTGGGTCAGCATTTCCTGCGGGTCGCGCACGGCCGTCAGGTTGTAGACCTTGTTCCACTTTTGCAGCAGGGCCAGAAACTCCATCAGTTGCGCAAGCTGCGGGGCGGACAGCTCCAGTCCCATCGCAGCCGCACCTTCCTGCAGGCGTGCTTGCAGGGCTTCGGTGGTGGATGCACTCATGCAGCCACCTCACCTTCGGCCTGGGCAGGATTCAAAGCAAAGTCTTTGAAGCCACCCTTCTTCAGATGCACCATGAGCAGCGAAATGGCAGCGGGAGTAATACCCGTGATGCGCGACGCCTGGCCCAGCGTTTCAGGGCGATGGCGGGTGAGCGCCTGGCGGGCTTCAATGCTCAGGGCCGTCACCTGCATGTAGTCCAGCTCGGCCGGAAGGCGCAGTTTTTCGTAATACGCAGCGCGCTCCACCTCGCCCTTCTGGCGGTCGATGTAGCCCGAGTACTTTGCAGCGATCTCCACCTGCTCGATCACTGGGGCGCTCAAATCACCCAGCGTTTCACGTGAAACATCGGCGCTGGCGTACTTGCCGCCATCCATGCTCACCAACGCTTCGTAGGTCACATCAGGGCGGCGCAGCAGATCGAACAGGTTGTATTCGTGCTCAATGCTCTTACCCAGCACACGCTCTGATTCCGAAGCGGGCAGGTTGCGCGGGTTCACCCAGGTGGCCTTGAGGCGTTCTGTTTCACGTGAAACAGCATCGCGCTTGCGGCTGAAGGCATCCCAGCGGGCATCGTCCACCAAGCCCATCTTGCGGCCCACTTCGGTCAAACGCATGTCGGCGTTGTCTTCGCGCAGCTGCAGGCGGAACTCTGCGCGGCTGGTGAACATGCGGTAAGGCTCGGTCACGCCCTTGGTGATGAGGTCATCCACCAGCACGCCCAGGTAGGCCTCATCCCGGCCGGGCAGCCAGGGGCCGTCGCCACGGCATTGGAGCGCGGCATTGATGCCCGCGAACAGCCCCTGGGCCGCCGCCTCTTCATAGCCGGTGGTGCCGTTGATCTGGCCCGCAAAGAACAGGCCCTGGATCTGGCGCGTTTCAAAGCTGCTCTTGAGCGAGCGCGGGTCGAAGTAGTCGTATTCGATGGCGTAGCCGGGGCGCAGGATGTGGGCGTTTTCCAGGCCCTTCATGCTGCGCACCAGGTCGTACTGGATGTCGAACGGCAAGCTGGTGCTGATGCCGTTGGGGTAGTACTCGTGCGTGGTCAGCCCTTCGGGCTCCAGGAAGATCTGGTGGCTGTCCTTGTCGGCAAAGCGGTTGATCTTGTCTTCCACACTGGGGCAGTAGCGCGGGCCCACGCCTTCGATTTTGCCGGTGAACATGGGGCTGCGGTCAAAGCCGCTGCGGATGATTTCGTGCGTTCGCTCGTTGGTGTGCGTAATCCAGCACGGCACCTGCTGGGGGTGCATGGCCGCATGGCCCATGAAACTGAACACGGGCACGGTGCCCTCGTTCACACCACCGGGCATGCCGTCACCGGGCTGCTCCTCGCACTGGCTGAAGTCAATCGTGCGGCCGTCAATGCGCGGTGGCGTGCCGGTCTTCAGGCGGCCCTGGGGCAGCTTCAATTCCTTCAGACGAGCGCTGAGCGACACCGCAGGCGGGTCACCTGCCCGGCCGGCAGAGTAATTGTTCAGGCCCACGTGGATCTTGCCATCGAGGAACGTCCCAGCCGTCAGCACCACGGTGCGCGAGCGAAAGCGGATGCCCACCTGCGTCACCGCGCCCACCACCCGGTCGCCCTCCACCATCAAGTCATCCACCGCCTGCTGGAATAGCCACAGGTTGGGCTGGTTCTCCAGCATGCGGCGGATGGCGGCTTTGTAGAGGATGCGGTCGGCCTGCGCGCGCGTGGCGCGCACGGCGGGTCCCTTGGAACTGTTGAGGGTGCGGAACTGGATGCCACCTTCGTCCGTGGCCAGCGCCATGGCACCGCCCAGCGCGTCCACCTCTTTCACCAGATGGCCCTTGCCAATGCCGCCAATGCTGGGGTTGCAGCTCATCTGCCCCAGGGTTTCGATGTTGTGGGTGAGCAGCAAGGTTTTGCAGCCCATGCGGGCAGCGGCCAAGGCGGCCTCGGTGCCAGCATGGCCACCGCCGACAACGATCACATCAAATTCCTGGGGGTACAACATGGGAGGGCTCCGGGGCCCTGCGGGGCCCAATCAACAAAACACCCGCGCGAGGTTCGCTCTGCAAGCCAGGCGGAAGGCCTCGGCAGTCCATCAGGCGCGATTGCGGGTAACCCCCGATTTTCCCACTTTGTGCGCTTTGTGTCTGTGGGGCCCTGTGTTTCACGTGAAACACCCCCACGCAGGAATCCTGCCCGGCCGGTGTGCTTCAATGGCGCCCATGCCAAACGCCCAACTCCTCATCTTCGCCGGCAGCACCCGCCAGCAATCGTTCAACCGCAAACTGGCCCACGCCACTGCCGCCATCGCGCGCGATGCCGGCGCCAGCGCCACGGTGCTGGAGCTGTCTGACTTTGACATCCCGCTCTACAACGCTGACCTCGAAGCCGAGGGCACACCTGCCGATGTGGTGCGACTCAAGCAGGCGCTGTTCGACCACCCCGCCTGGATCATCTGCTCGCCCGAGTACAACGGCAGCTACACCGCCCTGCTCAAGAACACCATCGACTGGGCCTCCAGCCCGGTGAAGGGCCACCCTGAATGGCAGGACGGCACCCGCTCCTTCCGCGGCAAGGTGGTGGGCATGCTCAGCGCGTCGCCCGGCGCCCTGGGCGGTCTGCGTTCGCAAAGCCACCTCGGCCCCTTGCTCACCAACCTGGAATGCTGGCTGGCGCCCAAGGCGTTTGCCCTCGGATCCGCCGGTAGCGCCTTTGACGAATCAGGCGCCCTGGTTCAGCAAGCCCACCGCGATCGCGTGCGCGCTGTGGTGGATCAGGTGCTGTGGGCGGCTGAACGCCTGCAAGCACCAGCCGCGTGAGGATTTCAAGGCAAAACAGGCTCTGGCGCTTAACCAGCAAGCGCAGGCAGCTATCAAACCTATAGCAATGAACTGCCGCCCAGCCTGTGGTGCCTGTTGCATCGCTCCTTCCATTTCCACCCCCACTCCGAAGATGCCCCACGGCAAGCGGGCGGGCGAGCCGTGCGCACACCTCACGCCCAACCTGGCGTGCGATCTGTTCGGCAGCCCCGAGCGCCCCGCTGTTTGCGGCAGTCTGCAGCCCAGCGCCGAGATGTGCGGCGCATCGCGTGAGCACGCGCTTTTCTGGCTGGATCGGCTCGAGCAGTTGACGCGTCCCCAGCCTTAAAGCGGTTTGCCAACCCCTGGCCCGACCACTCACGGCATCCAACCCGGCCGCAAGTGGTGTTATTTACCGAGGCACGAGCACGCCTCGCACAAGAAACATAAACTCACAGTTCAAAATACGACAGTTCGTTCATTTTTCATACTTTGCGTACAAAAAGCTACCCGCCTCCGACCTCTCCATGAGTTTTTCGCACACCATCACGGTCTTGGACTTCACCGCCCAAATTGGCCTGCACGCACTGGCTCAGCTGAGTGGCTCCGGCACCCTGACCACCGCCACCCAGCAGCGCTGCTGGCGCCAGCTGGCACTGGCCCATGTGGCGGGCGCCCCGTTGGTGGACTGGCACCGGCCCGCGCAAGTGGGCGACCTGGAGCAGCTGCAGCCAGAGGTAGCGGCAACAGCCGTGTTGATGGGGCCAGGCTCCATCCATTTGCTGGAAGCCGCACTGGGCTCCGATGTGTTGCACACATCCAAGGCTGTCTGGATTTTCCTGCTGCCGAACGCCCTGCTGGCGCGCCATGCCATCGATGCGGCGCTGCGCACCCGCCCGCACCCCAACGTGCAGGTTTTTCAACTCCCCAACAGCGACCCCAAGACGCTGTGGTTCATCCTGATGGAACAACTGGGCAAGCTGCAAGTGCTGGCCTCGCCTCCATCGCTCACCGACCAACACACCATGACAACCAATCTCAAAGAATCCATGAACACCGCCATGGGCATCGACGGCGCGATGGCCGTCGCGCTGGTGGACTACCGCAGCGGCATGTGCCTGGCCCAGGCGGGCAGCGGCATGAACCTGGACCTGGCGGCCGCCGGCAATGCGCAGGTGGTGCAGGCCAAGCTGAAAACGATGGAGAGCCTGGGCCTGCGCAAGGGCATTGAGGACATCCTCATCACCCTCGCAGACCAGTACCACCTGATCCGCCTGGTGCCCCACATCCCTGGCCTGTTCCTCTACCTCGTGCTGGACAAGAACAAGGGCAACCTGGCGCTAGCGCGCTACAAGCTGACCGACATCGAGCGCACGCTCAAGGTCTGACGCCTCTTGGAACCTGCTCACAGCACGCCCTGAAAAACCGCAGGGGTGCAACCATCGCACACCCCGCATACGATGCACGTTCCGTGATTTCTTGATCTGAGGACACACACCCATGAAGCTGTATTACTCTCCCGGCGCCTGCTCACTCTCGCCCCACATCGTGCTGCACGAAGCCGGCCTGGCTTTTGATGCCGTGCTGGCCAGCACCAAGACGCACAAACTGCAAGACGGCACGGACTTCTACACCATCAACGAACTGGGCTACGTGCCCGTGCTGGAGCTGGACAGCGGCGAGCGCCTGCGCGAAGGCCCCGCCATCGTGCAGTACATCGCCGACCAGGTGCCTGCCAAGAACCTCGCACCCGCCAACGGCACGATGGACCGCTACCGCCTGCAAGAGTGGCTGACTTTCATCGGCACCGAACTTCACAAGGGCCACAGCCCCCTGTTTGCCCCCGGCACGCCCGAAGACTACAAGCCCCTGGTGCGCGAACGCCTGCAAAGCCGCTTCGCCTGGATCGACAAGCAACTGGCGGGCAAGGACTACCTGATGGGCAGCTTCAGCGTGGCCGATGCCTACCTGTACACCGTCTCGCGCTGGGGCCAGTTTGTGGGCGTGGACACCTCGGGCCTGCCGAACCTGCAAGCCTTCAAGCAGCGCATGGAAGCACGCCCTGGCGTGCAGGCTGCTCTCAAGGCCGAAGGCCTGATCAAGTAAGCGCCGCCAGCCACCTCGGCAGTCTGGCCAGAGCTGAGCCCGATCAGCGCGACCTTTGCAAAAAGGCCGCGCTTTTTTCATGGAGTTCCACCGCCCACGACGTTTCACGTGAAACGCCAGCCACACCGACCAGTCATCGGGGGCAGCACAAAAAGAAAGCCCTTGTTGATGCATCCGTCCTGCACGTTTTGCGCAACGGCGGTATTCTTTGCGGGTTAGCCCTTGTGTAGCCTCTTTCTCAGAAAGTGCCCATGACTTCTCTTTTCGAACCCACCCACGCAGGCGACATCGCCCTGGCCAACCGCATCGCAATGGCCCCGCTCACGCGCAACCGCGCACCCGACGCCATTCCCACCGAACTCACCGCCACCTACTACGCGCAACGCGCCACTGCCGGGCTGATCATCTCGGAAGCCACCGCCATCAGCCCTGAAGGCCAGGGCTACGCTGACGTGCCCGGCCTGTACGGCACGGAGCAGCTTGACGGCTGGAAGAAGGTGACGCGCGCCGTGCACGAGGCCGGCGGCAAGATCGTGGTGCAGCTGTGGCACGTGGGCCGCATCTCGCACACCTCGCTGCAGCCTGGCCATGCCAAGCCCGTGGCACCTTCGGCCATCCGCGCCCATGCCAAAACCGTGCTGCTCAAGGACGGCGTGCCCACCTTCACAGACACCTCCGAGCCCCGCGCGCTCGACGCCGAAGAACTGCCCCGCATCGTGCAGGACTACCGCCATGCCGCGCGCAATGCCATTGCCGCTGGCTTTGATGGCGTGGAAATCCACGCGGCCAACGGCTACCTGATTGACCAGTTCCTGAAGACGGGCGCCAACCAGCGCACCGACGACTACGGCGGCAGCATCAAGAACCGCGCACGCCTGCTGCTGGAAGTGACCCGCGCCATCGTCGATGAAATCGGCGGCGGCCGCACCGGCATTCGCCTCTCGCCCGTCACCCCCGCCAACGACATCGTGGACGAGAACCCACAGCCGCTGTTTGACTACGTGGTGCGCGAACTGGGCAAGCTGGGCCTGGCCTATGTGCACGTCATCGAAGGCGCCACTGGTGGCCCGCGCGAGCTGCCCGACCGCCCCTTTGACTACGCCGAACTGCGCAACGCCTACCGCGCCGCCGGTGGCAAGGGCGCCTGGATGGTGAACAACGGCTACGACCGAGCCCTGGCAGAAGCCGCCTTGGCCAACGGCGCCGACATCGTGGCGTTTGGCCGCCCCTTCATCTCCAACCCCGACCTGGTGGAACGCCTCAAGCAAAACGCGCCGCTCAACGAGCTGAACCGCGACACCCTGTACGGCGGCGGTGCCAAGGGCTACACCGACTACCCCACCCTGGCGGGCTGATCGCTGCGCCCCTTGGGCCAGGCAGGGCCGCTCAGCCCTGGCCCAAGGGGCTCTTCACCCGCATCACGATGCGGGTGAAGAGCCGGTCATACGCCGGGTCGCGTGGGCGGCCATGGGCCAGCGGGTTCACGTTGGTGGCAAACGCGGCATCCACGGCAGCCCAGTCATCGTCATCCAGGTACGCCTGCGCTGCAGGCAGCACCATGGTTTCTTCCAGGCGCATGTGCTCGCGGTAAAAGGCCAGGTAGCGCCACAGCGCCTCAGTAAACACCTCACGGCGCCCCTCCCCCATCAGCTCCCAGGCCAGCAGCAAATGCTGCAGCTCGCGCACTGCGGCTTCGCCACGGACATGCTCACCATCCAGCCGCGCAATCACCTCGGCCACATGGGGCGCACGCTACGCCACGCGGGGGAACAGGTGCTCGGACTCCTTGGGATGGTGCTCGCGCTCAGGAAACTCGTCTATGTAGAAAAGAATCGCCCGCGCCCCATCGAAGAACGAGGGCGGGTTGTCGCCCGGCCCCTGGTCCACCAGCACTTGCAAAGAGCGCAGCACTGCAGCAATGGAAGCGTGTTCTTCACGAATGATCTGCAGGCTGACAGCGGACATGGATGGGGGCAACAAAAAACGGAACCGACGAGAGTGCCACGCCCCCACCCATAGGGACATGACGCAAGTCAACAAACAGCCGGTGCAGCGGCTTCACCTATCTGCCAACCTCACAGGCCACCCACCAAAAACAAAGCCCCCAAACGGGGGCTTTGTGTACTGACCGTGGCGGGGTTCACCCCAGCAAGGCGCGTGGTGCCGGTTCAGGGGCACACAAGCCTTGCGGTGCGGGCGCCGAGAAGCTGCCGTGGCCCGCAAAGCCCATGGAGTCAGCCAAGCGGAACTGCTGCACCACTTGCGACAGGCGGGCTGCCTGCTCGCGCAGCGACTCGGCCGCTGCGGCCGACTCTTCCACCAGCGCTGCGTTCTGCTGCGTCATGCGGTCGATCTCAGCCACCGACTGGTTCACCTGACCAATACCGGCAGACTGCTCGGAAGCCGCCGCCGTGATTTCGCCAATGATGTCGCCCACACGCTGCACGCTGCTCACGATGTCCTTCATCGCCGTGCCCGCGTCTTCCACATGGCGCACGCCACCGTCCACCGCAGTCACGCTGCTCTGGATCAGCACCTTGATGTCGCTGGCCGCGGCAGCCGAGCGCTGGGCCAGGCTGCGCACTTCACTGGCCACCACCGCAAAGCCCCGGCCCTGCTCACCCGCGCGGGCGGCTTCCACGGCCGCGTTCAGCGCCAGGATGTTAGTCTGGAAGGCAATCGAATCGATCAGGCCAATGATGTCGCCGATCTTGCGGCTGGAGGCAGAGATCTCGTGCATGCTGGACACCGCCTGCGCCACCACCGAGCCACCGCGCGTTGCCGTGGTGGAAGCCGATGCCGCCAGCTGGTTGGCCATTTGCGAAGACGATGCCGTTTGCTGCACCGTGGCGGTGATTTCCGACAGCGAACTGACGGCCGCCTGCGCGTTGCTGGCGGTTTGCTCGGTGCGGTGCGACAAATCCTGGTTGCCCGTGGCGATCTCCTGGCTGGCCGTGGCGATGTTGCCGCTGGCGTCGCGCACCTGCGCCACCAGGGTCCCCAGGCCTCGCTGCATTTCGTCCAGGGCGCGCAGCAGGTCTGCCACCTCATCGCGACCTTCGGTGCGGATGGACTGCGACAGATCCCCACCTGCAATGGCCTTGGCCAAGCGCTGTGCCTGGTCCAGCGGCTTGCAGATGGAATGCATGTTCAGCAGCGTGAGCGGCACCACCACCACCACGGTGATCAGCACCGCCAGCGCAAACAGCCACTTGGTCTGGTTAGACACGCCCTGCTGTTCGGCCACCGATTTCTGCACCTCGTTGCGCAGCACTTCGTCCAGTTGCTTCATCAGCTTGTCGGCCTCGGCAAACTCGGCCACGGCCTTGCCGCTCATGCGGTTGGCAATGGTGGCCGTGTCGTAGCCGCCGGCTTCCAGCTGGCGTGCCACGTGGGCAAAGGCTTCCTTGTAGCTATCCAGGCGCTTGATGATGTCGCGCACCACGGCGTTGTCCACATCCTCTTCACCTTGCAGGAACTGGTTGGCCACCTTCTTGGCCTTCTCCTGGCTCTCCAGCCACTGGGTGTGCGCGGCCTTCACGGCTTCGGGCTTCTCGTAGCCAATGATCATGTCCTTCTCATACTGGCGGATAGCGCCCATCTCGCTGTGCAGCTGGGCCAAGTAACCCACCTCCTGAAAGGAGCTGTTCATGAAGTCCTCGCTCATGGAATAGATGCGGAACATGCCGAACATGCCCGCGCCCCCCAAAAGGCCCAGCAAGACCAGCACCACGGCGATGGCCCCCAACATGCGAAACCGGATGGTGAACTGCCGCATGAGCGAAAAGAGATTCATGATTAGGTCGTCCTCAATGGAATGCTTGGGCCAGGCCCGTGTTTGCGCGAACTAGTTTACAGTTTTGAAACTATTTGTTGCAGTTTGCCAGACATCCAGGCCGCCGACCATTGCGGTTTATCACATGCGCCAGCGTTTGAGTAGCAGGGCGTTTGCCATCACGCTCACCGAACTGAGGGCCATGGCCGCCCCCGCCACCACGGGGCTGAGGTAGCCCAGCGCGGCCAGCGGGATGCCCGCCACGTTGTACGCAAACGCCCAGAACAGGTTCTGGCGGATCTTGCTCACCGTGCGGTGGGAGATGTCCAGCGCCGCAGCCACCAGCATCGGGTCGCCGCGCATCAGCGTGATGCCCGCCGCATGCATGGCCACATCGGTGCCATTGCCCATGGCCATGCCCACGTCGGCAGCAGCCAGGGCCGGGGCATCGTTCACGCCGTCGCCTACCATCGCCACAATGCGGGGCTGGGGGGCAGAGCCCGCCCCACTTTTTACATTTGCAGCGTTGCCGCGCTGCAACAACTGGATCTGCGCAGCCTTGTCGCCGGGCAGCACCTCGGCCATCACCTCGCCCGCAGCAGGGTCCAATCCCAGGCGGCGCGCCATGGCCTCGGCCGCGCCCCGGTTGTCCCCCGAAATCATCACCGTGCGAATGCCCCGGGCCTTCAGCGCAGCCAACGCCTCACGTGCGCCGGGCTTGGGCTCGTCGCCAAAGGCCAGCAACGCCAGCACCCGCAAACCCTGCGGCGTGGGCCCGGCCACGGCCGACACGGTAAAGCCCTCTTGCTGCAACGCCAGCGCACGCTGCGCCAGCGGGCCCGCGTTGGCAGCGCCCTCGTCGGCTGCGGCAGGCAGCACGGGCACGCCCAGTTCCTGCATCCAGCGCAGGCTGCCAATGTGCCAGGTCTGGCCCTGCACCACCCCTTCGGTGCCCCGCCCTGGCACGGCACGCACGCCATCGGCCGCTTCAGGCGCCATGCCGCGCTGCGCAGCCGCTGCCACCACGGCGCGCGCCAGGGGATGTTCGCTGCCGCTTTGCACACCGGCCACAGCTGCCAGCACAGCGGCTTCGTCTGCACCCGCCGCCAGCTCCAGCGCCACCAGCCGGGGCTGGCCCACGGTCAGCGTGCCCGTCTTGTCAAACGCCACGGTGTCCACCCGGTGGGCCACCTCCAGCGCCTGCACGTCCTTGATCAGAATGCCGTGCTGCGCCGCCACGCCCGTGCCCGCCATGATGGCCGCCGGTGTGGCCAGCCCCAGGGCGCAGGGGCAGGCAATCACCAGCACTGCCACGGCGTGGATCAGCGCCGCCTCCGTGCCCGCACCCGCCCACAGCCAGCCCAGCAGCGTGATCAATGCCAGCACCAGCACCACGGGCACGAACACGGCCGATACCTTGTCCACCAGGCGCTGCAGCGGCGCCTTGGCGGCCTGCGCGTCTTCCACCAGGCGGATGATCTGGGCCAGCACGGTTTCAGAGCCCACGGCTTGCACCTGCATCACGATGCGGCCATCGCCGTTGATGGAGCCGCCCGTCAGCCGCCCGCCCAGCTCGCGCGCCACCGGCAGCGGCTCGCCGGTCAGCATCGATTCATCCACCTGCGTCTGCCCCTCGGTCACGACCCCATCGGCCGGAATGCGCTCACCCGGGCGCACCACCAGCCGGTCGCCCACCATCACCTCGGCCACGGGCACGTCCACCTCGCCGGTTTTCGACAGCAGGTGCACCACATCCGGCCGCAGGGCGTGCAGCGCGCGGATGGCAGCGGTGGTCTGCCGCTTGGCGCGCGCCTCCAGCCACTTGCCCAGCAGCACCAGTGTGACCACCACGGCCGACGCCTCAAAGTACAGGTGCGGCACATTGCCTGGGTGATCGGTCGGCGCCGTCAGCCACAGCCACATCGACAAGCCCCAGCCCGCGCTGGTGCCCACCGCCACCAGCAAGTCCATGTTGCCGCTCAGCGCCTTGGCCGCCGCCCAGCCTGCCTTGTAGAAGCGGGCACCCAGAATGAACTGCACCGGCGTGGCCAGCAGAAACTGCACCCAGGCCGGCAACATCCAATGCTGGCCAAACAGGTCGCCCAACATGGGCAGCACCAGGGGCGCCGACAGCGCCAGCCCCACCGCCACCGGCAAAAAGCCCGCCCAGGGCGAGGCGTCCTCCGGCGCATCGGTGGCATCGGCCGCGCGCGGCTCGTAGCCCGCATTGCGCACCGCGCGCCGCAACAGCGCCTGCAGGGCCGCAGCGTCGGTGCCATCGGGCACGGTGTAGGCAATGCGCGCCGACTCGGTGGCCAGGTTCACCGTCGCATCCTGCACGCCCGGCACCTTGCGCAACGCGCGTTCCACACGGCCCACGCAGCTCGCGCAGGTCATGCCGCCAATGCCCAGGTCCAGCGACTGGGCCCCTTCGGAGGTAGGTTGGGTGGTATTCATAGTCATAGGCCCGACAGTAATCCTTGACGCCATGGCAAGGTCAAGGCATTTTTAAAGGGGCTTGACCATGACATGATGTGAAGGTTCATGATCGGATGCAGGGTGAATCCCACCCGCCAACCATCCACAGGAGTTTTTCCATGCAAACGCAAACTTTCCAGGTCCAGGGCATGACATGCGGCCACTGCGAGCGCGCCGTTACGCAAGCCATCCAGCAGGTGGACCCCGCCGCCACAGTGCAGATCGACCGCGCCAGCGGCCAGGTGCAGGTGCAAAGCGCCGCCCCGCGCGAGCAACTGGCCGCCGCCATTGCCGAAGAAGGCTACACCGTCGCCGCATGAACCCGCTCAGCCCACGCCGCAGCCCCGCCCCACAGGCTTGGCCCGTGCCCATCAGCGAAGCCGCGCGCCTGGCTGGCGTGTCGGCCCGCATGGTGCGGCATTACGAATCGCTGGGCCTGCTGCAAAGCGTGGCCCGCTCTGAAGGCGGATACCGCCAGTACACCGAGGCCGATGTGCACACCCTGCACTTCATCCGCCGCGCGCGCGACCTGGGCTTCTCCATCGAAGAAATCACCACCCTGCTGGACCTGTGGCACGACCGCAGCCGCACCAGCGCCCAGGTCAAGCGCATCGCGCAAAGCCACATCGACCAGCTCACCCAACGCATCGCCGCCATGCAGGCCATGCAGCGCACGCTGCAAACCCTGGTGGGCTGCTGCCAGGGGGACGACCGACCGGAGTGCCCCATCCTGGATGATCTGGCTGGGGGCGGGCCGGGTGCCTTGGGCAGCAAACCGCCACGCTGAACAATTTGCTATTCATTTAATAGCTGCCCGCGCTTATTCAATAAGCGCTAGAGGCCAAAAACGCTCAAATAAACAGCGCACATCTCAAAGGCACCACACCGTGCATGGCAGACTCTCAGGCTTTCCTATAGCCCCCAAAGACTGCCCCCATGCTCACCGGTGACCTGCGCAACAAAGTCGATCAAGTCTGGAACGCCTTCTGGTCCGGCGGCATCGCCAACCCCATTGAAGTCATCGAGCAGATCACCTACCTGCTCTTTCTGCGCGCGCTCGACAGCGACCAGACCCGCGAAGACAACAAAGCCCTGCGCCTCAAAACCCAGCCCGTGCGCCTCATCCCCGCAGGCGTGGATGCGCAAGGCCGCCCGCACGACAACATGCGCTGGTCCCGCTTCAAGAACATGGCGCCTGCCGAAATGTTCGACGTGCTCAGCAACCAGGTCTTCCCCTTCCTGCGTGGCCTGCAAACCTCGGGCGGCCCGGCAGCTGAATCTGCCTTTGCCCGCCACATGCAAGGTGCCCGCTTCACCATCCCCACGCCCGGCCTGCTGGCCAAAGTGGTGGACTTGCTCGACACCATCCCCCTGGATGACCGCGACACCAAGGGCGACCTGTACGAATACATGCTCGGCAAAATCGCCTCTGCCGGGCAAAACGGCCAGTTCCGCACGCCGCGCCACATCATCGACTTGATGGTGGCCCTGACGGCCCCCACACCGCAAGACACCATTTGCGATCCGGCTTCAGGCACCTGCGGATTCCTAGTCGCCGCAGGCGAATACCTGCGCCGCACCTACCCCGACATGCTGCGTGTGCCCGCGCAAAACGCGCACTTCCACAACGGCATGTTCCACGGCTACGACTTTGACAACACCATGCTGCGCATTGGCAGCATGAACATGGTGCTGCACGGCGTGGAGCACCCCGCCATCGAGTACCGCGACTCCCTCGCCGAAGGCGCGGCGGGGGATGCCGAGGCTTACAGCCTCATCCTGGCCAACCCGCCCTTTGCGGGCAGCCTCGACTACGAAAACACCGCCAAAGACTTGCAGCAAACCGTCAAAACCAAAAAGACCGAGCTGCTGTTTTTGGCCCTGTTCCTGCGCCTGCTCAAAACCGGCGGGCGCGCCGCCGTCATCGTGCCCGACGGCGTGCTGTTTGGCAGCAGCAAGGCCCACAAGGAGTTGCGCCGCAAGCTGGTGGAAGAGCAAAAGCTCGACGCCGTCATCAGCCTGCCCGGCGGCGTGTTCAAGCCCTATGCGGGCGTCAGCACCGCCATCCTGCTCTTCACCAAAACCATGAGCGGCGGCACCGACCACGTGTGGTTTTACGACATGCAAGCCGACGGCTGGAGCCTGGACGACAAACGCCAGCCCTTGCTGGATACAAGCCTTTTAGGCCTCCAGCCCTTACTGGACAAGCGCGAGCAGCTATCAGAATCAGAGCACGCCAAGAACAACCTGCCCGACGTGCTGGAGCGCTGGGGCCAGCGCAACGGCACCGAACGCAGCCGCCCCCGCACCGCCCAGAGCTTCTGCGTGCCCAAGGCGGATATCGAGGCCAACGGGTATGACCTGAGCATCAACCGGTACAAGGAAGTGGTGCACGCACAGGTGCAGCATCGATCGCCGGGGGAAATCTTGGCGGAGCTGCGGGCGCTGGAGGATGAGATTGCGCGGGGGATGGGGGTGTTGGAGGGGATGTTGAAGTGAGTGCAGTAACCGCGAAATGGGCGCTCACTCGTCTGGGTGACATATGCGAATTCAAGTACGGCAAAAGCCTGCCTGAAACTGCGCGTGCCGGTGGAGACATTTCTGTCTTTGGTTCAAATGGGATTGTCGGGGCTCACAACTCGGCATTAACCGAAGGCCCGACCATCGTGATTGGGCGCAAAGGCTCGCACGGGGAAGTCAATTTCTCCCCGGCCTCCTGCTGGCCTATCGACACCACTTACTACGTGGATCACAGCGCAACCAAAGCAGATATTCGCTGGCTCTTCCATCGCCTGTGCGGTGCTGGTTTGAATCAAATGAACAGGGCTGCTGCCGTTCCTGGGTTGAATCGTGAAGATGCTTATAGGGTCGAAATACTGCTGCCCCCACTGGAAGAACAACGCCGCATCGCCGCCATCCTCGACCAAGCCGAAACCCTCCGAACCCAACGCCGCACCGCCCTAGCCCTGCTCGACAGCCTCACCCAGTCCCTCTTTCTCGATATGTTTGGGGACCCTGCTACTAATCCCAGAAAATGGCCAGTAAAGAGGTTGAAGGATTTAGGCCAAGTGATAACGGGTGGCACCCCGCCTAGTTCAAAGGAAGGCATGTTTGACGGCCCTATACCCTTCATTACTCCAGGTGATCTGGAAAGTGAGGAGCCAGTGCGAAGAAGTGTTACGGAAGCTGGTGCAAAAGAGGTGAATGTAGTACGTGCTGGTGCAACCTTAGTTTGCTGTATCGGTGCGACTATCGGGAAGGTCGGAATAGCTCAAAAAGATTCAGCATTCAACCAACAACTAAATGCTGTAGTTTGGGGGAACCATATCAGTGATAACTATGGCTACGAAGTTATGCGCTTCTTCAAACCGACGATTATTTCCTGGGGTGCCTCAACCACACTGCCAATATTGAAAAAATCCTCATTTGAGCAAATTGAAATCCCAGTACCACCGGTGCCGCTACAAGAATTATTTACGGATCGACTGAAGCATATTTCAAACCTTAAGGGATTACACAAATCAGCTCTTTTAGGTTTTGATAATTTGTTTAATGCTTTGCAGAGCAGAGCTTTCGCCGGGGAGCCTTGAATGCGCGGTGAATTTATCGGGATTTGGTCTGAGCTAAAACGTGAGATTTGGGAGCCTTTGGCGCAACTAGAAGATGCTCCGGACGATTTATTTTGCGAACTCTTCCGAACGATTTCTGTGGCGTTCAATGTGCAGCTTAGTGCTGAAGAACTAGCTAACATTGTTGACAACACTTTCGAGGCACGGGACGCGTTCTATGCTTTGACAACACACAGCTTTTCGAATGAACGTGCGCTTGCGCTAGCTCTTGAGCAAATTTCGGAAACGCTTGACGAATTGAATGGAGAAGCCCTCTGCAACCCCTATTTTTTGTTGTTAGAAGCTGCAGTTAAAAAATTTAGCCTTCGATACGAGCTGCGTAAGCCATGCGTGCTTTGCCCGACCTTACCTGGCATATTTTCAAACTTACTTCGCGATCTACGGAGTCACACGAACACCGATGCGCATTTATCATCTTTGATGAATGATTTTGAATTATCATTACTAGATCTAAGAGCTGATGATTCCGCCAACCAGATCAAGACCTGTATTCAAAAGCAGGTAAATCTACTGGAAGCGCTGGGTGGCCAACTGCCGACCGTAACAAGTAATACTTTAGGTCAAATTTGCAATCAGGCAAACACGTGGCCCCATTATCAGATAAAAGATGCAATCAAGGCACTCTATGGCTTTGCTTGTGACTACCCCGGAATTCGTCACGGGGGAACCGCAGCAAATAAACTGCGAGAACTAGAGCTGAAGGATGTTATGGCAATTTCTATTCTTCTTGCTGGTTTCGTCCCGTATTTAACGAATGGATTAAATTCTGAAAAGCTGTATGGTGCATCCCATGTCTGACAAGCCGTTGCGGTGTGAGGCCTGTTGCTTTGCAAACTGAATTGCCGAAAGTTTTCGTGGGCTTATCCACCTTCATGTCGAACATCGAAGCCCTTAAAGCCACCCACCGCCGCTCCTGGCCGCGCTCGATGCGCTGTTTGCCTCGCTGCAGCAGCGGGCGTTTACCGGAGCCTTGTGATACAAGTTTCCCCTTGCCCCCAGGAGCCATAGCCATGCGCCCATCCACCGCTCTGCACACCCACCGCGACGCCATTCGCGCCATTGCCCTGAGCCACCGCGTGACCAACGTGCGCGTGTTCGGCTCGGTGGTGCACGGCGACGACACGGAGGAGAGCGACCTGGACATTCTGGTGGAGCCCACGCCCGAGACCACGCTCATGGACATTGCCAAGATCCAGCTCGAACTGGGGCAACTGCTGGGCATCTCGGTGGATGTGCTCACCCCCAAAGGCCTGCCCGCCAAGTTCCGCGACCAGGTCATTGCGCAGGCGCAGGCACTGTGAGCAAAACCGACGCACTGCGGGTGCCCGACTATCTGGCCCACATCGTGGAGGCCATCGACCGTATTCACCGGTATGTGGACGGCATGGCCGAAGATGCTTTTCTGGCCGACGAAAAAACGCAAGACGCCGTGGTGCGCAATTTCGAAATCCTGGGCGAAGCCGCCCACAACGTCGAGAAGCTGCACCCCGCCTTTGCCACACGCCACGCCCAGGTGCCATGGGCGCTGATGTACACCATGCGCAACCGCGTGGCGCATGGCTACTTCAAGGTGGACTACGAGCTGGTCTGGAACACGATTCACGCAGATCTGCCGGAGCTGCGTGCGCTGGTGGCGGCTTTGCTGGCAGACGGTGGTGCCGCCACCTGAGTTTGACCCACGCCCGCATTGCCTCCATCGAAGCCCTCAAAGCCACCCACCGCCGCGCCCTGGCCGCGCTGGATGCGCTGTTTGCCTCGCTGCAGCAGCGGGTGTTTGTGGGGCAGTTGTGAAGAGCGACCACGACCTGCGGTAAAGAGAAAATCCCTGAATTTTCCAATGGATTCAATGACTTCGCCGGTGGCGCCCTCATCCGTGAGGGCACCAAAGCTTGGCCTTTTTAGTATTGGGCGGGGACAGCAGCAGGCGAAACACGCCCAGCGCTTCGGACGAGCAATCGGCACCTCCATCAAGTACCCGTCAAACAAATCAGGCCCAGTGCGGCACATAGCGGCGCAGCTTCATCCTCCAGGCGGATGACACCAGCCGCCAGGTCATCCTTGAGCAACCGGGCGGCGATGAGCCTTTGCAAAAAACTACCCATGGCCTGTGAAGCACAGCCCATCACTTAAAGTGTCCTCATAAGAGCAAAAGCGACCAAAAAAGCTGATTCGGTGTTGAGATTGCTCTCATAGGGACAAAAATGAACCTCACGCCTACCAACTCTGCCCAACTGGCCCAAGCCCTTGCCACTGAACGCAAGCGCCAAGGCATGACACGTTCACAAACAGCCGCCGTGTGCAATGTCAGCCCGTCGTTCATTCGTGATGCAGAAAGCCACCCAGAAAGTTGTTCGCTGCAAAAATTGGTTTTGCTGGTGTGCGGGCTGGGGTTGACGCTGAACATCGAGGGTTGGTCTAAATCACCCGCAAACAACGAACAGGGAGAGAGTGCATGAGCACAGTGCCATCCAACTTCGCCTTCCTGCAACCCGACTGGCCCGACCTGCTGGCAGAAGCCCGCCGCGCCGAGGCCGCCGCCCATGCCGACCCGCGCACCGCCTGCTTTTATGCCCGCCGCACGCTGGAGCTGGCCGTGGCCTGGCTGTACCAGGCCGAAGGGGGCCGGGGTGGGTGCCTGCGCATGCCGTACAAGGCGGATTTGTCGGCATACCTGTTTGAGCCCTGCTTTCAGCAACTGGTGGGCCCTGCGGTGCACGCCAAGATGGATGTGATTCGCCGCCTGGGCAACCAGGCGGTGCACGATGTGCGCCCCGTGGCTGCGCAGGATGCGCAGAGCGCGCTGCGCGAGCTGTTCCATGTGGCCTTTTGGCTGGCGCAGCACTATGCGCGCCGCGTGGGTGACCGGCCTGCGGCGGGACTGCAGTTTCGCGCCGATCTGCTGCCACGCCCTGCCGCTATCGACTCTGCCCAAGAACAAGCGGCCAGCCGCGCCGCCCAGGCCGCCGCGCAAGAGGCACTCGCCAAACAAGCCCAGACCCTGGCAGAGCGCGACGCCGCCCTGCGCGAGGCCGCTGCCCGCAATGCAGAACTTGATGCGGAACTGGCCCGCTACCGCGCCGAGATTGCCGCCGCCAAGGCGGCCAACGCAGCGCAGCCCGCCACCGCGCACGACTACAACGAGGCCGCCACGCGCGACCTGTTCATCGACCTGCTGCTCAAAGAAGCGGGCTGGGCGCTGGACCAAAAGCGCGACCGTGAATTTGAAGTACAGGGCATGCCCAACAGCAGCGGCGGTGAGGGCTTTGTGGACTATGTGCTGTGGAGCGGCGAAATCCCCCTGGCCCTTGTGGAAGCCAAGCGCACCCGCCGCAGTGCCCAAGAGGGCCAGCAGCAGGCCCGCCTGTATGCCGACTGCCTGCAAAAGAGCACCGGCCACCGCCCCGTGATCTACGGCACCAACGGTTATGAACACTGGATGTGGGACGACACCACCAGCCCGCCGCGCCCGGTGCAAGGCTTTCACACCAAGGACGAGCTGGAGCTGATGCACCAGCGCCGCACCACGCGCAAGCCGCTGGCCAGCCTGCCGATTGCGGCGCGCATTGTGGAGCGCCACTACCAGCAGCGCGCCATTCGCCGCATTGCCGAAACCTTTGAGCGCGAACAGCACCGCAAGGCCCTGGTGGTAATGGCCACGGGCGCGGGCAAAACCCGCACGGTGATTGCGCTGGTGGACTTGCTGATGCGCGCCAACTGGGCCAAGCGCGTGTTGTTCTTGGCAGACCGCGTGGCACTGGTGAACCAGGCCGTGAACGCCTTCAAGGCCCACTTGCCCGATGCTGCACCGGTGAACCTGGTCACCGACCGCGCCACCGAGGGGCGGGTATATGTGTCCACCTACCCCACGATGATGGGGCTCATCAATGAAGGCGGCAATGCAGGTACAGGCGGGCAGCGCCGCTTTGGCGTGGGGCACTTTGATTTGATCGTGGTGGACGAGGCGCACCGCTCCATCTATCAAAAGTACCGCGCCATCTTCAGCTACTTCGACGCCCTGCTGGTGGGCCTGACGGCCACGCCCAAGAACGAGATCGACCGCAACACCTACAGCCTGTTTGGCCTGGAAAGCGGTGTGCCCACGGATGCGTACGGGCTGGACGATGCGATTGCAGAGGGCTTCCTGGCCCCGCCCCGCGCGGTGTCGGTGCCGCTGAAATTCCAACGCCAGGGCATTCGCTACGACGCGCTGAGCGATGACGAAAAAGACCAGTGGGACGCACTGGAGTGGGACGAGGAAGGCGGCGAAGCCCCCGACGAGGTAAGCGCCGAGGCGGTGAACCAGTGGCTATTCAACACCGACACGGTGGACAAAATGCTGGCCCTGTTGATGGCGCGCGGCCACAAAGTGGCGGGCGGCGACCGGCTGGGCAAAACCATCATCTTTGCCAAGAACCAGCGGCACGCCGAGTTCATCCAGAAGCGCTTTGATGCGAACTACCCGGAATACAACGGCCTGTTCGCGCGGGTCATCACCTTCAAGACCGAATACGCGCAGTCGTTGATCGACCAGTTCTCGCAAAAAAACCAGGCGCCGCACATCGCGATTTCGGTGGACATGCTGGACACGGGCATCGACGTGCCCGAGGTGGTGAACCTGGTGTTCTTCAAGATGGTGCGCTCCAAGGCCAAGTTCTGGCAGATGGTGGGGCGCGGCACGCGGTTGTGCAAAGAGCTGTACGGGCCGGAGCAGGACAAGAAAGACTTTTTCATCTTCGACTTCTGCCAGAACCTGGAATTTTTCAGCCAGGAGCTGGAGGGCAGTGAAGGCGCGGTGGCGCAGCCGCTGTCGCAGCGCCTGTTCAATGCGCGGCTGGAGTTGATTGAAGTGCTGGACAAGCGTTTGTCCAGCAACGGCGTGGCCGACGAAGCGCAGCAATCGCCCGTGCTGACCGAAGCCGCCATCCGCCGCGACACCGCTGGTCTGCTGCACAGCATGGTGGCGGGCATGTCGCTGAATAACTTTGTGGTGCGCCCGCAGCGCCGCTGGGTGGAGGCCTGGGCGCAGCCGGATGCGTGGAAGCGCCCCACCCCTGAGCAACTGGCCGAGGTGGCAGCGCACTTGTCGGGCCTGCCCACCGCAGTGCGTGATGACGACGAAGACGCCAAGCGCTTCGACGCCCTGCTGCTGAACACCCAGTTGGCCCTGCTGCGCAGCGAACCGGCCTTGGCACGGCTACAAACCAAGGTGCAGCAAGTTGCCAATGGCTTGCTGGAGAAAGCCAACATTCCGGTCGTGCGCGAGCACCTGCTGCTGATCGAGGCGGTGGCAGGCGATGAGTGGTGGCAGGACGTGACCTTGCCCATGCTGGAGCAAGCGCGCCGCAAGCTGCGCAGCCTCATCAAGCTCATCGAGAAAAGCAGCCGCAAGGTGGTCTACACCGACTTTGAAGATGCCATTGGCGAGACCGCTGAAGTCGATTTGCCCCTGGTGGCCAGCGCGGTGGACTTTGACCGTTTTCGCGCCAAGGCCAAGGTGTTTTTGCGCGCCCATGAAAACCGGCTGGCGCTGCACAAGCTGCGGCGCAACCAGCCCCTGACGGACGCTGACCTGCAAGAGCTGGAAGCCCTGCTGCATGAGGCGGGCGGCACCGATGGCGACATTGAGCGTGTGCGCACGCTGCACACCAGCCTGCCGGCGTTTGTGCGATCACTGGTCGGGCTGGATCGCGAAGCCGCCGCTGCGGCCTTCAGCAGCCTCGTCGAGGCGGGCACCGCCACCGCCAGCCAACTGCAGTTCATTGAAGAGATCGTGCAGCACCTGACGGAGCATGGCGCGATGCCACCAGCGCGCTTATATGCATCGCCGTTCACCGATATCCACACCCATGGCCCGGAAGGGGTGTTTGATCCGGCCAAAGTGGCGTTGCTTTTCGAAGCACTGGACAGCTTCCAACCCTTGGAAGCAGCCGCTTAATCAGCTGTTGCACTAACCCTTGGGTGCGGCCTCCGCCACGCGGCCCTGGCCCAGCACGCCGTGCATCAGCGTGCCAATGCACTGCTCGGCCACCTGGGCCGCGCTGTATTCGCCGCCACTCTGGTACCAGCGCCCGATCCAGCTCAGTGCTCCGGCAATCACAAAGGCGGTCATCTTCGGGTCGCACGGGGCGAGCGTGCCTTCCTGCACGCCCTGCGCCACCAGGCGGCGAAACGCCTGGTCGATCTCGGACTTCATGCGGCGCAGCTCGGTGCGGTTGGGCTCGGGCACCTCTTCGTCGCCGATGCGGATGATGCACATGCCAAACGGCTGGGTGACGATGTCGGCATACACCTGCATGCACGCGCGCAACTGGTCCACCGCGTTGCCGCCTGCCTGGCGCGAGGCCTCGATGCCTTCCAGAATGAGGTGCAGGCCTTTCTTCACGCACTCCAGCAGGATCTCGTCCTTGTTCTTCACGTAGTAGTACAGCGTGGGCTTGGAGACCTGCAGCCGCGCGGCAATGTCGTCGAGCGACGTGGCATGAAAGCCGCGCTCGTTGAACATCTGCGCCGCTGTGGACAACACCGCGTTGCGCTTGGCCTCGCGCTGCTGTTCGCGCTCGGGGGCCTGCGGCCAGGGCGATGGCTGCGCCTGCGCACGCGGACGGCGCGCGCGGGGCTTGGGTGCCGCGTGGGGGGTGGAAGGTGGGGCCATGGGATGTCTTCTGGTCGGTGTACCGGGTAAATCCTGATGCCGCCGGGGGCGGACGCTTCAAAAATCTACTTTCAAGTAACTAGTCTACGTAAAAGTAGCCCCACTCGACTGCAAGAAAACCCGCAGAGGCAAACCCCGCAGGTGCTGAAGCTCCTGCCGCGTTTAGAAATGGCTGGATGGGCACGGCAGACCAGGGCAGTGGTTCCCACGGCATCAATGTTTTTGCCCACCGGCCCTGATTTGCCCAGCCACGGCGCACCCCCTTTTTCATTTCCAGGAGTTTTTTCATGACCCACCGTGACGTCTTCGTCGTCAGCACCGCCCGCACCGCCATTGGCACCTTCGGCGGCAGCCTGAAGGACATGCCCAACACCCAGCTCGCCACCACCGCCGTGAAGGCCGCCATCCAGCGCGCCGGCATCGCGCCCGACGCCGTGGGCCATGTGGTCATGGGCAACGTCATTCCCACCGACACCAAAGACGCGTACCTGAGCCGCGTGGCCGCCATCGACGCGGGCTGCCCCATCGAAACGCCCGCGTTCAACGTCAACCGCCTGTGCGGCTCGGGCCTGCAGGCCATCATCAGCGCGGCGCAGGCCATTGGCTATGGCGACTGCGACGTGGCCGTGGGCGGTGGCTCGGAAAGCATGAGCCGCGGCCCCTACTTCGACCAGGGCGCGCGCTGGGGCGCCCGCATGGGCGACAGCAAGAGCATCGACTACATGCTCGGCATCCTGCACGACCCCTGGCAGAAGATGCACATGGGCATCACCGCAGAGAACGTGGCCGAGCGCTACAAGATCAGCCGCGAGATGCAGGACCAGCTCGCCCTGGCCAGCCAGCAGCGCGCCGCCGCCGCCATCGCTGCGGGTTACTTCAAGGAGCAGATCGTTCCGGTCGAAATCGCCACGCGCAAGGGCACCGTGCTGTTTCAGGAAGACGAGCATGTGCGCGCCGCCACCACGCTGGACGTATTGGCGGGCATGAAACCCGCGTTCAAGAAGGAAGGTGGCACCGTGACTGCTGGCAACGCCTCGGGCATCAACGACGGCGCGGCTGCCGTGGTGCTGGCTGCGGGTGACCGCGTGGCGGCCCTGGGCCTCAAACCCCTGGCGCGCCTGGTGGGCTATGCGCACGCAGGCGTGGACCCGGCCTACATGGGCATTGGCCCCGTGCCTGCCACGCAAAAGGTGCTGCAACGCACCGGCCTGAAGGTGCAGGACATGGATGTGATCGAGGCCAACGAGGCCTTCGCCGCCCAGGCCTGCGCCGTGGTGCAGGAACTGGGCCTAGACCCCGCCAAGGTCAACCCCAACGGCTCGGGCATTTCGCTGGGCCACCCCGTGGGCGCTACGGGCGCCATCATCACCACCAAGGCGATTGCCGAGCTGCACCGCACGGGCGGGCGCCATGCGCTGGTGACCATGTGCATTGGCGGCGGCCAAGGCATTGCGGCTATCTTCGAAAGAGTTTGAGTCTTTTTGGCCTCCAGCGCTTATCCAGAAAGCGCTGGCAGCTCCTACATTCATAGCAACCATGCTTCCCAACACCCTCCTCACGGCCGAGCAGAAGGCCGAACTGCAAGTCTTCACCGAATCGCTGGAGCGCTTTTGCGATAGCGAGATCGAGCCCCATTACCGCGACTGGGAAAAGGCGGGCCTCGTCCACCGCGAGCTGTTCCGCAAGATGGGCGAGAACGGCTACCTGTGCGCCGACGTGCCCGAGCAGTACGGCGGCGCGGGGGCCAGCGTGCACTTCTCGTTCGCCGTGGTGGAGGTGCTCTCGCGCCGGGGCTACGGCGGCTTTGTGGGCGGGCTGCAGGTGCACAACGACATCATCCCGCCCTACCTGCTGCACTGCGGCACCGAAGCGCAGCGCGCATACTGGCTGCCGCGCATGGTCAGCGGTGAAGCAGTGGCAGCGATTGGCATGACCGAGCCCGGCGCGGGCAGCGACCTGAAAGCCATCCGCACCACGGCCAAACGGGATGGCAATGAGTACGTCATCAACGGCAGCAAGATCTTCATCAGCAACGGCCAGCACTGCGACCTGCTGGTGCTGGCCGCCAATACCGACCCGGCCGCCGGTGCCAAGGGCGTGAGCCTGTTCCTGGTCGATACGAAAAGCCCCGGCTTCACGCGCGGGCAGAACCTGGAAAAAATCGGCCAGCACGCGGGCGATACCTCCGAGCTGTTCTTCAACGACCTGCGCGTGCCTGCCGACGCCCTGCTGGGCGGCGTGGAAGGCCAGGGCTTTGTGCAGATGATGCGCGAGCTGCCGCGCGAGCGCCTCATCATCGGCGTGCAGGCGGTGTATGGCGCCAAGGGTGCGCTCGATGCCACGGTGAAGTACGTGCAAGAACGCCAGGCTTTTGGCCAGGCGATTGGCCAGTTCCAGAACACGCGCTTCACGCTAGCGCAATGCGCCAGCGACATCGCCGCCGCCGAGGCGTTTTTGAATGCCAGCGTGGCCGCCTACGAGCGCGGCGAACTCTCACCCGAAGCCGCAAGTGCGCTCAAGCTGCACACCACTGAAGTCATGGGCCGCGTGGCCGATGCCTGCCTGCAACTCTTTGGCGGCTACGGCTACATGGCCGAATACCCCATCTCGCGCTTCTGGACCGACGCGCGCGTGCTGCGCATCTACGGCGGTACATCGGAGATCATGAAAGAGCTGGTGGCGCGATCGCTGCTGGGGCGTTGAGAGACGGCACCGCAAAATACCAACAGTACGCACCCAGCGGCCACTCAGCGGTGGCAGCCCCGCCCGGGCACAGTACGTCACACCCTTTTCACAAGGGGCAGGGAGTATCGCCCGTCTTTCACAAAACGAGGAGAACCGTATGCAAATTCGAAACGTACTACTGGCCATGGCAGCCGCGGTGGTGGCATCCACGGCCTGCGCTGGCAGCGATACAACGGCCTGGCCGCCCACCCCCACCGTGATTGCCCACCGCGGGGCTTCGGCGCTGCGGCCCGAACACACGCTGGCTGCGTACCAAAAGGCGATTGACGACGGCGCCAACATCATTGAGCCCGACCTGGTCATCACCAAAGACGGCGTGCTGGTAGCCCGCCACGAGAACGCGATTGCCATCGTCAACGCCGACGGCAGCGTGCGCGAAGCCACCACCGATGTGATGGACCGCCCCGAGTTTGCCGCCCGCAAGACCACCAAGACCATCGATGGCAAGGCCATCACCGGCTGGTTTGTGGAGGACTTCACCCTGGCAGAACTCAAGACCCTGCGCGCACGCGAACGCATTCCGGCCATTCGCCCGGCCAATGTGGCCTACAACGGCCAGTTCGAAGTGCCCACGCTGCAGGAAGTGATCGACCTGGCCAAGGCGCAGTCCAGCGTGAAGGGCCGAGTCATCGGTATCGCGCCTGAAACCAAGCACCCCAGCTTCTTCCAGTCGATCGGCATGCCGCTGGAGCCCGCGCTGCTGGCGGTGCTGACCAAGAATGGCTGGAACAGCAAGGATGCACCCGTGTTCGTGCAGTCGTTCGAGGTGGCCAACCTGAAGGCGCTGCGCAAGCAGAGCACGGTGCGTCTGGTGCAGTTGCTGTCCAACGGCGGCCGCCCGTATGACTTCACCGCCTCGGGCAACCCCCAGACCTACGCCAACATGGCCACGGCCGCCGGGCTCAAGGAAATCGCCACCTACGCCGATGTGGTGGGCGCACACAAGGACCTGGTCATCCCCGTGAAAGACGGTGCCCTGGGCACCCCCACCACGCTGGTGAAAGACGCCCACGCGCTGAACCTGGCTGTGCACATCTGGACACTGCGGCCTGAAAACGCCTTCCTGCCCGCCGCCTACAAAAAGGCCCCCACCACGGACAACACCGTGCGCGGCGACAGCGTGAGCGAGATCCAGACCTTCCTGAAGGCCGGGGTGGATGGCTTCTTCACCGATGACTCGGCCGTGGGCCGCCTGGCGGTGGACAGCCTGAAGTAAACCGCTGCGCCCCCCATGAAAAATGCCGAGGTCACCCTCGGCATTTTTGTTGGCGCACCGGCCGCGCCAAGGTTCAGAACCGGCGCTCAGAACGGCGCCGATTCCGGGTCGGTATCCACCGGTGCAGTGGCCGGGCCGGTGACCACGCCCGCGCCCGACTTGCGGGGCGGCAGCGTGGCAGCTGCCGTAGCGGGTGCGGCGGTTGCTGCCGCTACTTTGGGAGCCGCTGCAGGGCCACCCGCTGCAATGGCTTCGGCCGCGCTGGCCACGCCGCTTTCGGCTTCGCCGCCCAGGGCTTCGATCAGGTCGGGGATGAGCTTGACCAGCTCGCCCGTGGCAATCGCCACATCGGTGTCAAAACCGCCGTCATCGGCCTTGGTGCCTTCAAACACCGTGTCCAGAAAAGCCACCTTCTTGAGCTGCATGCCTTCGGTCAGCATGAACGAGACGCGGTCGTCCCAGGTCAGCGCCAGCTTGGTGGGCAGCTTGCCAGCGGCAATGTGGGCCTGGATTTCCTCGATGTCGAGCGGGTGGCGCGCATAACGCACCACGGCCTTGGCTTCGTCCGCGCTTTTGAGCTCGCACTCGCGGTCAATGCTGAAGCCCACGGGCGGCTCTTGCGTGGCCAGCCAGTGCGCCATGGAGGCCTGGGGGCTGGTCTGCGTGTTGATGAGCGACACCGCGAGGCCTGGCAATGATTCCACCAGCAGGCTCACCACCTCGTCGGCGCGGCCTTGGGAGGAGGTGTCCAGCACCAGCAGGCGCGATTCGGTGTCAATCCACACCCACATGCTGCCCTGCTTGGTGAAAGCCATGGGCAACAAGTCCAGCTTGGCTTCTTCCTTGAGCTCCTTGCTTTCCTTCTTGCCGGGCTTGCGGCCGGTTTCCTGCTCGATGCGGGCGGCCTTTTCCTTCACGCGGCGGTTGAGCACCGAGCCAGGCAGCACCTTGGACTCGACCATGAAACGCAAAATCCACTGCCCGCCCACCGATTCGGCCAGCGCGCCATGCTGCTCGCCGCGCGGCGGCACCCAGCCCAGCGATTTTTCCTGGGTGGCCCCGCACTCCATGAAAGGGGCCTTGGCCAGGGCTTCTTCCACCTGCACCAAATCCGCCTGCCAGCCGGGGGCAATGCGGTACACGATCATGTTCTTGAACACGGAAATCCTTCGCTTCGTTGTCTGACTAAGGGCAATTGTCGGCGCTGGCGCGGGCTCCGCCGGGCCACGCGCCATTCGAGGTCTCCGCGCCGAACCCTAAAGATATCCACAGCCTGCAGCAATCGCTATCAATTCAATAGCTGCCTGCGCTTTCATTGATTGGCCTGGAGTCACTTTTTGCTAAAAACTGCGGCGGTTCCACCGCCGCGCCGTACACCCCGGCTTGTCACAACTTTACACAGGCTTCAATCCTGCTCACGCAGGCGATACATGGGCGGCGCACACTGCCTTCAACCGCTGCAACGGTCGTTGTGGCGGAGAACTTCACCCCCTGTGAAAGGACTGATTCCATGACCGCTGCATTTTCAAGCCGCCGCTGGGTAGCCACCGCCATGCTGGCCGCACTCACTTTGCCCGCCCTGGCCCAAACCCAGGCTCCTGCACCCGCTGCCGCGCAAGCCGCCAGCGCCCCCGCCCGCAAGGCCGGTGACATGGCGCAGCGCTACCAGGAACGCATGGCCCAGCGCCAGGCTGCCCTGAAAGAAAAACTCAAGTTGACCTCTGCCCAGGAAAGCGCCTGGACCCAGTTCACCGCCGCCATGCAACCTGGCGAGCGCCCCGCCCGCCCTGACTTCAAGGAACTGGACAAGCTCACCACCCCCGAGCGCATTGACCGCATGCGCGAACTGCGCGCCCGGCACACTGCCCAGGCCGACAAGCGCGATGACGCCGTGAAAACCTTCTATGCCGCCTTGAGCCCCGAGCAGCAAAAGACGTTTGACGCCGAATTCCACCGCCAAGGCCCCGGCAAGCACCGGGGTGGGCGCGACCATGGCGGCATGCATGGCCACCACCATGGCCCCGATGGCTACGGCGGCCGCGGCCCAGGCGGCCCCGCACGCTGATCTGGCGCATCCCTACCCCTGGGGGCCATTACCGCCCCCAGCAGCCCGCAATCCACCCGGATTGCGGGCTTTTTTCATGGTGCTGGCAGCAGCCTGTGGATAAAGCTGTGCTTTCTGGCGGAGCAACTACCCAGTTATCCACACAAAAATCCGCCGCGCCAAAGTTGTTGTCTGTCAGCCAGCGATTTCATACAGACCAGCGCACATGGTTTTTTGCAACGCAAGTGCGCGCAGCCATTGAGAAAAATGTAGTTGTCCACAAAAAAGGCGTTGCTCTACTACTACTGCTATTTCAATATAAAGCTTTTAAAGAACAACCTATCAACCGCCGGGAGGCAAAACGGGCAGGGTTGTGAATACCTGAAAAGTGGCGGGGCGGTGTGCGGGGTGTAGAAAAAAGGGGGGATTGGCCGGCGCATGGGGTGGGCTTGCAGGCACGAACCTGGGCAAACGCTGGCAGGTGCAACCCTTTTTTTGCGGCAATGCCCCGTTTTGCTATTAAAAAATGAGCTGATAGCGCTTGCTGGTAAAGCGCTAGCCTGCGTTTTGGCTGAAAAAAGGCGTTGCCGACGCGGTGCTGCATAAAACTGGGGATATTTCTGGCACAAGTGCTGGCTTATCCACAGAAAAAGTCGATGTGCCCGTTTTGTCCCCGCTGGCGTGACAGCGCCAACAGGGTTCGGCGCACAGGGTTTGCATCCACGCAAGTGCTTGTGGTGCAAAGGAAAAAAAGGGTTGTCCACACCCAGGGCCCTGCTCTACTACTACGACTATGTTTTTATAAAGACATTAAAGAAGAAGACAGAAGAACAACCGGGAAGGCGCAGCGCAGGCCCATGCGGTACGCCGGGCAGACGCTGGCGATGGAAAAGACAGGAAACCCCGGCGTTGGCAGCCAGGTGTGGGGGTTCTGGTGCGGTGCCGGGGCCTTCAAAGGCCGTCAGGCAGCCCACAACGCGCTGGATGACATCAACGGCTGGGGGGGTGGCGCTGCAATGGCGCAGTCCGCGCAAGGCCCCTTGGCGGGGCTGGAGGAGCTGGGCAAGTGGCGCGCACGGCCCAAGAAGACAAAAGCTGTGGGCGCGGCGGGGAAAACCGGCACAGGGTGCCGACAACACGCTCAGCCCTTCAGGGCTTGCGTGAGGAAGGCTTCGAGGTCTGCCACAGGCAGCGGTTTGCTGAACAGGTAGCCCTGGTACAGGTCGCAACCGGCCTCGCCTAGCGAAATGCGCTGCTCTTCGGTTTCCACCCCTTCGGCGATCACGTCCAGCCCCAGGCTGCGCGAGAGCCCGATGATGGTGTGCACGATGGCGGCATCGTTGGGATCGGAGAGCACGTCGCGCACAAAGCTCTGGTCGATCTTGAGCTGATCGAGCGGCATGCGCTTGAGGTAGCTCAGCGAGGAATAGCCGGTGCCAAAGTCGTCCAGCGAAAAACCCACGCCATAGGCGCGCAGGGCTTCCATGGTGGCGATGGTGCTTTCCATGTCTTCCACCAGCACGCTTTCGGTCAGTTCCAGCTTGAGCTGGCCGGAAGGCGCTCCTGTGATGGCCAGCACGCGCGCCACGTCGTCCACAAAGCTGGGGCTGCGGAACTGGCTGGAGCTGACGTTCACCGCCATGGTCAGGTCGCGGCGCAGGGGGTCGTCCTGCCAGCTGGCCAGCAGCTTGCAGGCGTGGTGCAGCACCCAGCGGCCTAGCGGCACGATCAGCCCGGTTTCTTCGGCCGGGGCAATGAAGTCGGAAGGCGGCACCATGCCGCGCTGGGTGTGCTTCCAGCGCAGCAGCGCTTCCACGCCCGCAATCGCGCCGCTTTGGCGCACCTGGGGCTGGAAGTGCAGAAAAAACTCGTCTTGCGCCAGGGCTGCGCGCAGGTCGGCCTCCAGCGCTGCGCGCGCCGTCACCACGGCCTGCATCTGCGGGTCAAAGAACCGCAGGGTGTTGCGCCCTGCAGCTTTGGCCTGGTACATGGCCAGGTCGGCCTGCTTGAGCAGCTCGCTCACGGTGGTGGATTCGGTGCCGGTGAAGGGTGCAATGCCAACGCTGGGGGTGCTGCGGTATTGGTAGCCCTGCAGCGGGTAGGGCATGGACAGCATGTTCAGGATTTTTTCACCCACGCTGCGCGCCTGCAGCACCAGGTCGTCGCCCGAGGCGCTGAGTTCTTCGAGCATGACCACAAACTCGTCGCCACCCAGCCGCGCCACGGTGTCCACGCTGCGCACGCAGTGGCCCAGCCGCTTGGCCACTTGCTGCAGCAGCAAATCGCCCTGGTCGTGGCCCAGGGTGTCGTTGAGCTGCTTGAAGTTGTCCAGGTCGATGAACAGCAGCGCCCCGCCCTGCTGGTGGCGCTGCGCGGCAGCCAGGGCATGGTGCATGCGGTCCATCAGCAGCATGCGGTTGGGCAGGTGGGTCAGCGGGTCGTAAAAGGCCAGGCGCTGGATTTCACGCTCGGTGGCCTTGCGTTGGGTGATATCGGTGTTGATGGCCAGGATGGACTGGGGCTGCCCGTCTTCGCCGCGCACCAGGGTCCAGCGCCCTTCCACATCGATGGTGCGCCCGTCACGGTGGCGCTGCACCAGCTCGCCCGTCCATTCGCCGTGTTCAAGGGTGGCTTCGGTGCCCCGCAGGAAGGGCGTGGGGTCTTCGTACAGCAAGGTCTGCACCGACTGGCCCAGCACCTGCAGCTGCGTCCAGCCGTACATGCGCTCGGCGCTTTTGTTCCAGTAGATGATGCGGTGCTCCAGGTCGCGCACCAGAATGGCGTCCTGCGCCTTGTCCAGCAGCGACGCCTGGTGGCGGATGCGGGCATCGGCGGCCTGGCGCTCGATCTCTGCCGAGGCCCGGGCCGCAAAAATCTGCAGGGTGGAGGTGACAAAGTCCGGGTCGGTCAACGCCTGGCGGAACAGCACGAAAATGGCGCCAATCACCTGTCCGTCGGTACTGCACAGCTGCTGGCCCGCACAGGCGCGGGCTCCGATCTTGCCGCCCAGGTACGAGTGCGGGTAATGCTGCAGCACATGGTCGGCCACCACGTATTGCCGCTGCGTCAGCAGCTGCATGCAGGGGGAGCCTTCCATGGGCATGTCAAAGGCGGGTTGCTCCACCCCGTCGATGACGGTGGCCAGGCTGATGGCACGGGGGGGCTGGCCGGAAGGTTGGCTCATGCGCATCACACAGCCGGCCTGCGCGCCCAGCGCCTCGGCCATGTTGGTGGCCAGCTGCACAAAAAACGCCGTGCCGGTGCTGGCCGACACCGCCGCCGCCACCTTGATGACCGAATCCAGAATGCGCTGCTGCGCCTTTTGGGCACGCAAGCTGGTGATGCCGAACGCCAGGTCGTTGGTCAGGTCTTGCAGCAGCGCCGTTTCCTGCGGGCTGATGTGCAGGATTTCCGGGGCGTACAGGTACAGCAGGCCAAAGGTCTTGTCCTGTGCGCGCAGGGGCAGGCAAATCACGCCATGAAAACCGTTGTCGAGCATGCGCTGGGTCCAGTCGCCCAGGTCGTTGCTCTTGCGCAGGTCGTGCACGATCACGGGCTGGCCGCTGCGCACCGCCTGACCGGCAGGCCCTCGGCCGGAGGGGCTGTTTTCGTCCCAGCTCACGCGCAACTTGTCCAGATACTCGTGCGTGTAGCCAGCGTGGGCCGCGCGGGCAATCGTCTTGTGTTCGTCGTTGTGGGCAAAGCCCACCCAGCCCATGCGGTAGCCGCCAATGTCCACCGCGATCTGGCAGATGGCCTGCAGTAAGGCAGATTCAGACGTCGCGCGCACCAGGGTTTCGTTGCAGGCACTCAGCAGCTTCTGGGCACGCGCCATGCGCGCGATCTCGCGTTCGGCCCGCAGGCGCTCGGTCACATCCACCGCCAGCACCTGGCGGGCAGCTACGCCGTTGAAGCTGATGCTGCCGGCAGTCACTTCTGCGTCAAACAGGCTGCCTTCCTTGCGCAACTGCTGGCACAGTGCGGGCACATGCCGACTTTCTGAGGCCGTGGCATGCACGGCGGTGCGCACGTTCTCACGCTCCGAAGCGGGAAACAGGTCCAATAGCGTCAACTGCAACGCCTCGGCTTCGGTGTAGCCGTATTGCAAAAGCATGGCCCGGTTCACCGCCAGCAGGCGCAGGCTGGCGCTTTCGTACACCCACATCGGGTGCGGGTGCTCGTTGAACATCAGGCGGTACTGCCGCGCAGACGCTTCAAGCTGGCTGGTCACATGCCGCAGCTGCACCGTGGTGCCGAGGGATTCGGTGAGTATTTCCAGCCGGTTCACATCTTTGCGCGAAAAGGCATCGGGCTGGTCGGAGGTAACCTTGAGGCTGCCCACGATGGGGTTGCCCGCGCGCAGCGGAGTGGCGATCACCGAGCGAACGCCCCAGCGGTGCGGCATGGACGCCATGTCCCACCCGGCCGCCTGGGTGTCGTTGCACCACACCGTGCGACCCTTGCGCAGCGCAGGCCACAAGATGCTGTCGTGCACCGACAGCAGGTTGCCTTCAGGGCGCACCATGTCGCCCACCGACGCCTTGGCCACCAGTTGCTCGGCCTCCAGCAACTCGATCATGGCCCCGCGCGCGCCCGTCTGTTTTTGCACGGTGTGGGCCACCAGCCGCAGGGCGTCGGGCAGCGCCATGTCCAGCGACGAGATTTGCTGCTGCACCTGCAGCAGCTCGGCGTGGTGCTGTGCGTTGCGCTGGGCCTGCATTTCGGCCTGGTGCTGCGCAGAGATGTCCTGGAACGCGCCTTCGACCCGCACGATCCGGCCCGCTTCATCGCGCACGGCATGGCCGCTGGTGCGCACCCACAGCCGCTGTCCTTGCGGCAGCGGCACCTCGGCCACCTCGTCCAGGTCGCGCCCGGTTTGTATGCAGTTAGCAAAGGCCTGCTGCATCCGTTCGTGAAAGGGGGGCTGGAAGGCTTTCAACACCTCGTCCAGGGCGTACGTGGCAGGGCGGTCTTCGCTGGTGGACTCTTCTGCGCGGCGCATGCCAAAGGTGCTGGCAATGCCGGAAGACAGCGTGAACGCCCGGCTGGGCAGTTCCATCACCCAGCCACCCAGGCGCGCCACGCGACCCGCGGCCTGCAGCACGTTGTTTTGCGCTTGCAGCGCGGCACGCATCTGTTCGCGCTCTTGCAGCGCCAGGGACAGCTGCAGTTTTTGCCTGCGCAGTTCCAGCTGGTCCATGGTCTGGCGGGCCAGCATCTGCAGCGCTTGTAATTCCTCCGCCGCCAGGCCCCGGCAGCGTGTGTCCATCACCGCCAGGGTGCCCAGGGCATGGCCTTCGTCCGTGACGAGGGGGATGCAGGCGTAAAAGCGGATGTGGGGCTCACCCACCACCGAAGGGTAGGTGGCAAAAAGGGGGTGCCGGGTCGCGTCTTCCACCACGGTGGGCTGGTGCGGGTTGCGCAAGGCGTGGTCGCAAAACGCCACAGCGCGCGGCGTTTCGCGCATGGGCAGGCCCACGGCGGCCTTGAACCACTGCCGCTCGGCATCCAGAAAATTCACCACTGCCATGGGCGCGCTGCACAGCCGCGCCGCCAGCACGGCCAGCTGGTCGAAAGAATCTTCGTGGTCAGTGTCCAGGATTGCGTACTCTGCCAGCGCCCGCAGCCTGGCGGCATCGGTGGAGGGCAGGGGCGGGGACTGCAAGGCTGCCATGGTCACACAGACCTCCATGGGGATGGCCTGCGGTGTATCGGCAGTGGTCGATCAGAAAAATTCACCAGCATGGAATGGCCTGGGCCCCGCCAGGAACGGATGGACAAGCTCGGGGGCGCTCGGCGCCAATGCTACACCTTGCAACAAGTGCGCGCGCACATTGGGGCTGGCAGACGCTCTGCCCGTTCCTGGCCCTCATGTTCCCTTCAGCCAGTGAGGCGGGTGGGCACCGCCCGCCTCAGGCGTTTATGCCGCTGCGCGTTGGGCCCGGCGGGCGCGCACGGCGGCGGCCAGTTCCTGCAGCACCGGCACGGTCTGGGCCATGCTGATGCAGGCGTCCGTCACCGACACGCCCTTTTGCAGCGCCTGGCCGGGCACGATGTCCTGGCGGCCTTCCTGCAGGTGGCTTTCAATCATCAGCCCGGTGATGCGGTGGTCGCCCGCCGCAATCTGGCCAGCCACGTCTTGCGCCACGGTGATCTGGCGTTGGTGCTGCTTGCTGCTGTTGGCGTGGCTCACGTCGATCATCACCTGCTCGCGCAGGCCAGCGGCCTTGAGCACGGCGCAGGTGGCGTCCACATCGGCAGCGCTGTAGTTGGGTTGCTTGCCGCCGCGCAGGATCACGTGGCAGTCCTGGTTGCCGCGCGTTTCAAAAATGGCGGCCTGGCCCATCTTGGTCATGCCCATGAAGGCGTGCGCCGCCTGCGCGGCCTGAATGGCGTCGCTCGCTACTTTGACGCCACCGTCGGTGCCGTTCTTGAAGCCCACGGGGCAGCTCAGGCCGCTGGCCAGCTGGCGGTGGCTCTGGCTCTCGGTGGTGCGCGCACCAATGGCGCCCCAGCTCACCAGGTCGCTGATGAACTGCGGCGAGAGCAGGTCCAGAAACTCGGTGCCCACGGGCAGGCCGGTGGCCAGCACTTCCAGCAGCAGCTTGCGCGCCAGCTCCAGCCCTTCGTTGATGGCGAAGCTGCCGTCCAGGTGCGGGTCATTGATGTAGCCCTTCCAGCCCACGGTGGTGCGGGGCTTTTCAAAGTACACGCGCATCACCACCAGCAGGTCGTCCTGCAGCGCATCGGCCTGTACCTTCAGGGCGTGGGCATATTCCATGGCCTGGGCATGGTCGTGGATGGAGCACGGACCCACCACCACCACCAGCCGGTCGTCCTGGCCGTGCAGCACGCGCGAGATGGCGGCGCGGCTCGATTCCACCAGCGCCAGGGCGGCTTCGGTGGGCGGCAGCCACTCTTGCAGCAGCGCGGGCGTGATGAGCGGGCGCACGGCCTTGATGCGCGTGTCATCAATGCGTGTGGTGTCGTGGGTGGAAACGGGGGTGGCTGAGCGGTGTGCGTGGGTCATGCCCCCGATTGTCGCGCGGCGCGGCGAAGCCGCTCAGGGCGGCCGAATTCAGGGCCTGCGAAACGAGGCGTTTTGCTTCGCCCAGTACTTGGATTCCAGGTGGTCCATGCGCACCTCGCCGCCGGTGGAAGGCGCATGCACGAAGCGGCCTTCGCCCACGTAGATGCCGGCGTGCGAAGGGTTGCGGCCCCGGCCAAACACCACCAGGTCGCCGGTGCGCCGTTCGCTGCGGTCAATTACCTGGCCCCAGCTGCTCAGTTGCGCCACGGTGCGTGGCGGCGCGGAGCCCACCTGGTTGCGGTACACATAGCCAATGAGCCCGCTGCAGTCAAAGCCCGAGTCTGGTGTGTTGCCCCCGTAGCGATACGGCGTGCCCACCAGCCCCAGGGCGTGGATGGCAATGCCGTGGGCTTGCTCGTCCGACAGCGTGGGCGCTGCCGAGCGCTGTGTGGGCCAGGCCCCTGGGGCGGTGGGCGATGGGGTGGGTGGAGTGCTGCAACCGACCAGGGCCACAGTGGCCGCCAGCAGCAGTGAACAGGAAAGGGCTCGCATGGGCCGAAGGGTAACGGATGCCGTGGGCCCTTGCCAATGCTGCCCGGGGCCGCAGGGTTTTTGAATGAAACAAGGCTACAGCGCTTGCTGGATAATCGCTAGCAGCTATGTTTTATATAGCATCACTAGGCCGATGGTTCAGGCGTGCGCAGCAGCTGCGCCAGCCTGGTGCGGCAGCCGTTGTGCCAGGCGGTTGGCCACGCTCACAATGGCCTGCACCGATGCGGTCACGATGTTGTGGCTCATGCCCGCGCCAAAGGTGGCACCGTTCACGCCCTCCATGGCGGCTTCCACAATGGCCAGCGCCTGGGCGTTGGCGCCGCTGCCGGTGGCGCGCTCTTCGTAGTGGTCTATGCGCAGCGGCAGGCCCAGCGCGTCTACCGTGGCGGCAATGGGGCCGTTGCCCTGGCCGCGCAAGGTCTGGCGCACGCCATGCACCGTCACGTCCAGTTCAATGCCCTGGCCGTCTTCGTCCAGCCGGTGGGTGTGGCACACCACGGCGGGTGCGGCCGGGGCGCGCAGGTAGGTGGCCTGGAACAGTTCCCACAACTGCGTGGCGCCCATCTCGGTTTCGCTCGCGTCGGTATGGCGCTGCACCACGGCGCTGAACTCCACCTGCATACGCCGTGGCATCACCACGCCGTGTTCGCGCTCCAGCAAGAACGCAATGCCGCCCTTGCCCGACTGGCTGTTCACGCGGATCACGCTGTCGTAGGTGCGGCCCAGGTCCGCCGGGTCGATGGGCAGGTAGGGCACTTCCCACAGCGCATTCGGGTCTTGCGCGGCAAAGCCCTTCTTGATCGCGTCCTGGTGCGAGCCCGAGAACGCGGTGAACACCAGGTCGCCCGCGTACGGGTGGCGCGGGTGGATGGGGATGCCTGTGCATTCTTCGGCCACGCGCGCCACCGCGGTGATGTTGGAAAAATCAAGCTGCGGGTGCACGCCCTGGGTGTACAGGTTCAGCGCCATGGTCACGATGTCCATGTTGCCGCAGCGCTCACCGTTGCCAAACAGGCAGCCTTCCACGCGCTGGGCGCCCGCCATCACTGCCAGCTCGGCGGCGGCCACGCCGGTGCCCCGGTCGTTGTGGGTGTGTACCGACAGCACGATGTGCTCGCGCGGGCTCAGGTGGCGATCCATCCACTCGATCTGGTCTGCAAACACGTTGGGCGTGGCGTTTTCCACCGTGGTGGGCAGGTTGATGATGATGGGGCGGCCGGGCCCGGCGTTCCACGCGGCAATGGCTGCCTGGCAGGCCTTGAGCGAGACGTGCAGTTCGGTGGCGCTGAAGGTTTCGGGGGAATATTGCAGCGTCCATTGCGTTTCGGGCCGCGCATCGGTGAGCTGCTTGAGGTAACCCACATGGTGGGTGATGAGCTGCATCACCTGTGTGACGTTCATGCCAAACACCATGCGCCGCCACGCGGGCGCGGTGGCGTTGTACAGGTGCACGATGGCGCGCGGTGTGCCTTTGACTGCTTCAACGGTGCGCGCAATCAGGTCTTCGCGCGACTGGGTCATGACCATGAGGGTCACGTCCTCGGGGATGAGGTCTTCGTCAATGAGGCGGCGCACGAAGTCAAAGTCGGTCTGCGAGGCGGCCGGAAATCCCACCTCGATTTCCTTGAAGCCGATGCGCACCAGCTCCATGAAGAGTTTCATCTTGCGTTCGCCGTTCATGGGCTCAAACAGCGCCTGGTTGCCGTCGCGCAGATCGGTAGAGAGCCAGCGCGGCGCGCGGGTGATGCTGCGGCTGGGCCACTGGCGGTCGGGCAATGCCACGGGGGCCATGGCTTGGTATTTGGTGGCGGGTTTGGCGATCATCATGGCAAGGCTCCACTTCGGTGGTGCCGGGCTGCGGGAGCACGTGGAGTGCGTTGTGGCAGCAGCCCCGGCACGGGTCATCAGAAACAAATCGGATGACGTCCCCTGCAGCCCCTTGCGCATGGCACAAGAGCTGGTGTGGGGGCCGGGGTCAGGGGGATGTCGGGTGGTTCAACGGCTGCGCGAGGTGGCAGCCGGGTGTGCGAACGCGTGCAGACCCCGGCCAAGCACTAGTAGGCTTAGCGGTAGTGGGGACAGGCGCAGGGTGCGTTGCATAGGAGACAAATGCTAGCACAGGCACCTGGGCGCGGAGCCTTGCGGGCGGCGCGCGGTCATGCGCAGTGACACATGCAATGCCGTCAGTGCGAAGCCTGCAGTTCCACAAACTGCTGCACGGGCATGGGCCGCGCAAAGGCATAGCCTTGCAGCACATCGCAGCCCTGCTCCACCAGGTACTCGGCCTGCTCCAGCGTTTCCACGCCTTCGGCGGTGACTTCCAGCCCCAGGCCGTGCGCCAATGCCACGATGGCGGTGACGATTTTGCGGCTGTGCTCTTGCGCGGGCAGGTCGCGCACGAAACTGCGGTCGATCTTCAGGCGCCGCATGGGCAGCTGGCGCAGGTAGGCCAGCGACGAATACCCGGTACCAAAATCGTCAATCGCCAGGTGGATGCCGAGCTGGCTCAGGCGGTGCAGCGTGTACGCGCCGGCTTCCATGTTTTCCATCAGCACGGTTTCGGTCAGCTCGATCTCCAGAAGGTCGGCAGGCAGCTTCTCTGCGCGCAGGATGTCCATGACCTGCTCCAGAAACTGCGGGTCGCCCAGCTGGCGGGCCGAAATGTTCACGGCCACACGCAGTGGGTGGGCGTGTCTGCCCTGCCAGCGCGATGCGTCACGGCACGCCGTGCGCAGCACCCAGTAGCCCAGCGGCACGATCAGGCCGCAGTCTTCCGCCACTGAAATCGCCTCCAGCGGGGGCACGTTGCCCAGCTCGGCATGCGTCCACCGCAGCAGGGCTTCGGCGCCCACCAGGGCTTTGTCGCGCGCGCTAAACAGCGGCTGGTAATGCAGCGCCAGGCCGTGGCCGCCTTCCAGCTCGGCGCGCAGCGCTTGCTCGATCGCCTGGCGGCGCACCATGGCCTGGTTCATCGACGCGTCAAAGCGCACGCAGCGGTTCTTGCCCAGCTCCTTGGCGCGGTACATCGCCGTGTCTGCGTTGCTGACCAGGGCATCCATGTCCGGAGCGTCGTCGGGAAAGGACGCAATGCCGGCGCTGCACGTCACGTTCACCTGCTGACCGGCTTCGGTATAGGGGAGCTCAAAGACGCTGATGATCCGCTCGCCGTACTGACTCAGGGCCTCGTCATCCATGTTCTGGCGCAGGATCACGGCGAATTCATCGCCACCCATGCGCGAGATGCTGTCGCTGCGGCGCATCACCGACTGCAGGCGGCTGGCCACCTGGCGCAGCAGCCCGTCGCCCGCTGCGTGGCCGAAGGTGTCGTTGAGCGTCTTGAAGTTGTCCAGGTCGATGTACACCAGAGCCACCCGCTGGTCCGTGCTGCGTGCCAGTTCAAGCTCTGCGGCCAGCCGCTCGTTGAAGGCATGGCGGTTGTTCACGCCGGTGATGGCATCGGTGTGGGCCAGCACTTGCAGGCGGTTTTCGGCCTCGCGCACCACTGCGCGGCTGCGCAGCACAATGGCCGTGGCCAATGCCATCACACAGGCGGCGATGAGCGAAGCGCTCAGAAAGCGAAAGCCCAGGCGCTTGTACACAGCCTCCATCGACTTGCGCACGTACAGGGTGCCCACTTCGGCATCCGCGCCGTGGATGGGGTGCGTGATCTCCAGCATGGTCCACCCGGCGCGCTCGGCAATGCGGTCCATGCCCGTGGCGCGCAAGGTGGTGGGGAATTGGGGGTCGCGCGAGCGGGCGTAGTGCGCCAACAGCACGCCGTCCCGGTCATACACACCGGCGCTGAGCACCATGGACGATGAGCGCAGGGCCGACAGCATCTCGGTGGCGGTTTCGGTGTCGCGGAACACCACGGCGGCCGAGACGTTGTCGGCCACGATGGCGGCCTCCACGGCGCTGTCTTGCAGCATGGAGGCGCGTGCGCTCCAGTAATCCACCGCCGTGAGCGCCAGCACCACCGTGAGCAGTGCCAGCCCAGCCGTCCAGATGCCCGTGACGACCAGCTTGGACGACAGCAGCAGCGGCTGCAACTGCAGGGCCACGGTAGATGTGGGGGATGCCTTGCTTTTCATCGGGTGCCTTTGGCCAGGCGCAGCAGCCGGGAACTGATGGTGAGGCCGGCCTTGGTGGCCGCTTCGGCGTGGATGTGGAACACCACGCGCCCATCGGATTGCGCCAGCGCGATCACGATGTCGGGGTCCACGAAAGTCATGTCGTCGGCAATCGTCAATACGCCGTGGCCCTGCGGCGCGGCCCGCAGAGCGCGCAAGACATGTTCGGCATCAGGGTTGTGCACGATCAGGGCTTCGCACTCCCGCAGGGTGGCGACTTCCAGGTGCCGGATCTTGATGGCCTGGCCCCGGGTGGTCTGCTTGTTTTCCAGCGCCGTGAGCGAGCGCTTCAACGGGCTGAAGGGCGATACACAAACGGTGAATTCGTTGCCGCTTCCCTGCTTTTCGGGCCATTCGATGAACTGGATGAAGTTGAAGATGTAGGCAGCCTTCAGGTCCTGCTCTGCCACGGGCTCTGCACTGTGCGCCGCAGTCCAGGCGCCGCACAGCAGGGCCAGCCACCACAGTGGCTTGCCGCAGGAGCGCAAGAAGCTGTGCATGGCTCAGAACGCGTAAGTGAGCTTCACGCGGAAGGTGCGCCCGTCCTGCCGCAGGGCGTCGTCCCGTATTTCCAGCGATGTGGCGCTGTAATGCCGCTGGTTGAACAGGTTGTAGATGCCCAGCGACACATCCACCTGCGAGATGCGCATGGAATAGTTCACATTGGTGAGGAGATGCCCCGGCAGGTTGGTTCCGCGGGAGGTGCTGCGCGACCCCACGCCAATGGTTTCGATGGCATAGCGGCCCCGGCCCCAGGCGCTGGCGGGGGCTGCGCTCACCGTGTCAGACCACTGCACTTTGAGCAAATGGCGCGGCGAGTTGCTCAGCGTGCCATCCACGGACGAGTCGCGCGCTTTTTGCCAGCCATACACCAGGCGCAGGCGCTGCCCGGCCTGCCAGCGCTGCTCCAGCTCGGCCTCCACGCCGTGCACTTTGACCGAGTGCGTGTTGTCCAGCAGGTAGCGGTCGATGCTGGCTGCAGCGCTCATCGAAATGAGGTCTTTCACTTCAGAGCGGAAGGCCGTCAGCAGGTAGCGTGTGCCGCCGGAGGGGGCGTGCTCCAGCGCCAACTCGGTGGTGCGCACACGCTCCGAGCGGACATGCTGGCTGTCCACAATGCCGCCGGGCTGGTCCACGCGGTAGTCGCGCTCGTATGCGTTGGGTGGCCGGTAGGCAGTGCCGTGCAGCAGCTTGATGGCGGTGGCCGGGTTCCACCAGTACACCAGCCCCAGCCGCGGATTCAGCGTGCCGGAGCTGCCCGTCTGCTTGCCCCAGCGCAGGCCGGTGTGCAGCGTCAGGTTGGGTTGCAAGGCGAATTCGTCCTGCACATACACGCCTGCCACGTCGCCTGTGCGCCGGGCGTTCAGGTACTCGGCCGGTGGGTCCAGGTCGGCGTTGGTCTGGGTGATGCGCGTGTCGCGCCGGTAGTCCAGGCCCCACACCAGCTTGTGGCGTGCCAGGGCTGTGCTCACCCACTGCAATTCACCGCCCCACCACTGCCCGGTACCCACGTCGCGGTTGACGGTGAGCGGTGGGTAGTCGTACACATAGTCGCCCACGTACTGGTAGCGCGCTGCGTGGGCACGGCCGGTGAAGGCCAGCGTGGGCGAGACTTGCGCGGTGTACTCGGCCGCCAGGCGGGTGCTCTGGTCGGTGACCCGGGAGCGCGGGTCGTTGAACACCTGCGAGTACGCCGCCGTGGGCACGCCCTTGTGGCGCTCGGCATGCGCCAGGGTCAGCGCCAGACCATCGCGGCGCATGCGGGCAAACAGCTGGGTGCTGCGGTCAAAGTCCAGCCCCTGGGCCACGCCGTGGTTGCTGTTGGGGGCGTCGTAGCTTGGGAAGTAAAGGTCTGCGCCCCGGCGCGTGGCCCGGGTGGCTGCCACCAGCCAGTCGCCGCCGTAGGCATCCACGGTGCCCACCGACAGGCGCGCCTTGGCACTGCCCTGGCTGCCCGCTTCCACAGCCACCTGGGGCCCGGGCAATTGGTGCCCGTCGCGCGTGATGACGTTGACCACGCCAAAGAAAGCGTTGGCCCCGTACACCGCCGAGCCCGGCCCGGAGACAAACTCCACCCGCTCGATCAGGTCCAGATCTATCGGGAAGTTGGTGCCAATATTGGCCTGGTCGTAGAGGTTGTCGTTGAGCCGCACCCCGTTGACCAGCAACAGCACGCGCGTGTTGTAGTCGCCCGGCGTGGCAAAGCCCCGGGTGCCGAGGTAATGGTAGGCGCGGTCGTAAGACACATACAGCCCGCGCATGCTGGCCAGCACCTCTGCCAGCGAGCGGTAGCCAAAAAGACGGATGTCCTCGGCAGTGACCACGCTGACGGCCGCCGGAGCTTCCAGCGCGGTTTGTGCGTAGCGGCTGGCGGTGGTCACCTGCATCTGCATCAACTGTTCCAGTGGCAGATCGACCATGTCTGCCTGCGCATAGACGCTGGTGATGCCAGCGAGCAGCCAGGAAACGACCAGGGGCCGCAGCGTGCGCTGGCGAGGGGGTGAGCCTCGTTTCATGGGCGTTGCACAGTCAGTGGCTGGCCGGTGGTCTGTCAAACAGGGTTAAACAGGGCGGCTGGCTAGTGGAAGAACATTTTTATCAGAATTATCAATATTGTAGCAAATGACCTGTGCGTGCTTTGCTGCAGATACCCGTGTTGTAAATAAATGTGGGAGGGCTTGGAGCGAATGCAGGCCGCGGTAGCCACACCGTGCAAATGGCTGAAACGAAGTGGTTTTAGATGAAAAACGGATCTAACGCCCATGTATAAAGCGCCAGCAGCTATCAAAATGATACTGATTTGTGCCACCGGCCGCCGCAAAGCGGGGCGCAGTCAGCTGCTGGTTTGCCGGGGGTGGCCCAGGGCGCGCCCGGCCTTGCGGTACAGCGGGCACCACACCACCAGGTACAGCACCACCGCGCTGGCGGCCAGGGTCAGGCTGGGGCGGGTGGCCTCCCAGGCGAATTGCCAGGCCCAGTAGGCGTCGGCAAAGCCCACCAGCACAAAGGTGCCCAGCCCGGCTTCGGGCCCTTCGGCCAGCCACACGGCCACCGCCACGGTGGTGTGCAGCGCCACGGCCAGCAGGCTCAGCAGGGCATGCAGCGCAGACGCGACCAGCGGCCGTTGTTCCAGCCAGTGCACCAGGCCCCGCGCGCTGGCGGGGCGGCCCACGGCGCTGCGCAGCACGGAGCCCAGCAGCCACCAGGCCCATGGCGTGGCAACACGCGGGGTGTCTGGGTGTGGGGGGCGAGGAGCCTCTGCAGGGGGCTGCGCACGGCGCTCTGCTTGCAACGGGCGTGGTGCAGGCATGGCCGCTGCGCTGGCAGCGGGCTGTGCTTGGGTAGCCTGGTCCAGGGCCATGACCATGGCGGGTGGAATGTCCTCAGGCCGTTTCACGCCCACGCGCAGCGCCACGGCGTAGTGGGCGGGCGTCATCAGCCGCTTGGGCACCCAGCGCACCGTGGCAGGGTCGGCTGCCAGGGCTGCGTCCACCATGGCGGGGGTGATGCGCGCACGCGGCATGGCGGCCAGGGTTTGCGGGTGCAGCGCCAGCTGGCGGATGAGGGTGGCTTCATCGGCATGGCCCAGGTGCCAGCGCGCCAGGGCGGTGAGCCAGCCCGTGTCTTCTGTGGGGGCCCATGCCGGCTGGTAGGGCGACTGCAGCGACAACACGCTGCACGCGGCCAGCGCCGCCTGCGCGGTGTGGCCCAGCGCCTGGTAGGCGCGGGCCAGCACGTAGTGGGCGTGCTGGGGCGCTGGCACATGGGGCAGGCCGCGCAGGGCGTCGTCCACAGCCGCCTGGGGTCGGTTCACGGCCAGTTGCGCCCAGGCCCGCGCCACATGCCAGGCGCTGCCCTCGCGCGGTGCGCCCTGCTCGCGGGCGCGGTCCAGGTCGTTGTCGATCAGCGCGGTGGTCACCGCCACTGCCAGTTCAGGCGGCACCTGGGGGAACAGGTCGGGCTGGTCTTCCAGCGCGGCCACGCACACTTCCAGGCTGCGCAGTGGCTGCGGGATGTCTTGCAGCGTCAGCCCGTTGGCCTGGGCCGATGCCAGGCACAACGCTGGCGTGAGCAGCTCTGCGGGCACATGGCGGATGAGGCGGCCGTTGGCGTGCAGCACGGCGCGCTGGGCCAGCGCGGGCGTGATCTGGCTGGGGGCCAGGTGCGCCAGGTTGGCGATGTCAGCGTCCAGCGCCGCCTGCTCCAGGGCATTGGTGCGCAGCCAGTGGGGCACATCGCACAAAGGCACACCGGCCCGCACCGCGTGCAGGGCCTGTTCTGGCGTGAGCAGGCAGCCCCACACGGGCGCCGTTGGCTGCGGCGGGGGCTGGCTGCAACGCTCGTCGCGCGCGTCCCAGGTGGGGTCGCCCGCGTACAGCTCGCGGGCCAGCAGCAGGGCGTCGCGGGTCATGCAGTGGGGCGGAATCTGCACCGCCACGCCCACACCCCGGCGCAGCAGGGCCTCCAGCCGCGCAGGGGTTTGCAAGGCGGCAGGCACCTGGGCCAGCGCGGCGGGGTGGGCTTGCAGGGCAGCATCGACCATGGCGTCGTCCAGCCACGCGGCGGGCACCTGGCCCAGGGCTTGCGGCTGGTTCAGCACAGCGGCCAGCCACGTTGCGCGGGTGGTGGGTGCCTCGGTGTTTTCTGCCTCCTCTGCGGTGTTCAGCGAGGGGGCAGCGGTGTGCGCCAGCACCGCTTCGCGCGCGTGCTGTGCGGCCAGCAGGGCGTCCACGCTGGGGGCGGCCATCAACCACAGCGACCACCAGGCGCCGTTTTCGTCGGCACCGGTCTGCGGGTAGAGGCTGATCCACAGCGCATTTGCTTCCGGCAGATTCACCCACTCGCCGCTCGTGGGGCTGGGGGCCAAGGGCGTTTGCAAAGGCCGCTGCCATGCGGCCAGGGGCGTGCCCAGGCTCTGCGCGGGCGCTGCGTGTTCGGGGTCGGGGTCTGCCACGCCCCATTGCGCCTGCAGGTGCTGCACCAATGCCTGCCGGGCGTGGGCCAGTGCTTCGTGCAAGCTTGCTTCCATGAACGGGTAGGCCCTGCGCTGCGCCGGGCCCAGGTGGGCGTGCACCACGCGTCGCTGGGCCATGGGCTGCGCTGCATAAGGCTCCTGCGCCTGGGCCCATGCGTGCAGGCGGCTTTCGGCTTCGTGTGCCAGGGCCGTGGCTGCGGGGACGATGTGGTCCAGGCCTTCCAGGTGTTCCAGCCAGTCTGCCGCGTGGGGCTGGAAAAACGCGCGTGGCGCGCGGTGGCTGGCAGCGACCGCGCTGCGCCACAGAATCTGATCTTGCGCGTTGCAAAAAATGACTTGTCCGCCGTCATAACGGGCGCGCCAAACCACCTGCCCTTCCCTGTCGATCCACACCACCTGCCCATCGCTGGCCAGAAAGGGCACCAGCGCGGTGTCGGGCTGGGTGGGGGGGATGGAGCCATCGCTCTCCGTCAGCGGCTCCCGCAAGCCTTGCGGTGCGGGCACCAACCGTCCGTCGGTGTGCAGCAAGCCCCAGGGGTTGGCATCGGGTGATGTTGTACTGGCAAGCCTTGCCACAGCGCATTCCAGCTCGGGCTGAAAGTCGGTGGCGTAGCTCAGCGCAGGGCTTGGCAGCAGGGCACCGTGCAGGTCCCAAAAACATGTGTTGTGGGTGCGGTCTGCCACCAGCCCGCACGCCATCTGGTGCGACAGGCCCTGCCCGCCCCGCACCGCCACCTTGCCCCGCGTGTTCAGGTAGCCGCAGGGGCCGTCGCCCGTGGCGTCGGCGTAGTAGGCCAGCGCTTCGCAGTTGAAGGCATCCATGCGTGCGTGGCAGGGCTGCAGCACCCATTGCCCCTGCGCGTTGATGAGGCCCCAGGTCTTGCCGTTGGCCGACACCGCTGCCACGGCCTGTTCGTCGAAGCTGTGCGCTTGCGCAAAGCGTGGCGCCACCACCCACTGGCCCCGGTGGTCCACATAGCCCCACAGCGGCAGGTCGCGGTCGGGGTCCCAGTGCTGGGCCGGAGCCAGCCCCACCGCGCCAAAGTTGCCCAGGTCGGCAAACGTGGCGTTGCAGGTGAACTGGCCTTGCACGTCGATGATGCGCCAGGCATGCGGCCCAATCTTGACGGCTGCCAGGCCGTTGCGTAGGGGGCGTGCGTCGTCAAACTGTGGCGCGATCACCTCCTGCCCCAGCAGGTTGAGGTAGCCCCAGCGGCCGGCCCTGCAAAAGCGGGCCACGCCGTCTTCGGTGAAGCCACGCGCGTTGTCCAGCGTGGGCGCCACCCGCCACTGGCCCTGTTCGTTGATGTAGCCCCAACCCCCATCGTGCGCCTGCGCCGCGCTGATGAAGCCGCCGTGCGGCGTGCTTTCAAACTCCACCACCTGGCGCAGCGCAGGCTGGGGCGCGATGGCGCGGTCGGCATGCACGATGAGCAGCGCGTACGCCTGGCGGTCCGCGTCCAGCGGGACCTTGGCCAGGCAGGGCGTTGCCGGGGCGGTCTGGGTCATCGGGTTGGGGTCCTCCGGGCGGCATCGTAGCCAGCGCCCGCCGCCGCCGTGGTAACCATTTGCACCCGTAGGCAAGAACCCGACACCTGGGAACCTCACCCCCAGTGCACCCCACGCTTCAGCCCCAGTGATTCCAATGAAAAAGGCCTCCAGCGCTTATGGGGTAAGCGCCAGCAGCTATCAATCAAATAGCAGCGACATTTGCGGTATGGCTGCCGTTGCACGGGGGCTTGCCTTCGCCGCGCTGGCGGCGTGGGCGTTGTGGGCCTGCCGGGCCAGCCATTGCGCCAGGGTTTTGCGCGTGCAGCGCTGCACGGCTTGCAGCTGCGCAAAGTCGGCGCTGGGCAGCTGCCACTGGGTGGTCAGGTCGTGCTGCATGCGGGCCAGCAGCGCGGCAGCCATCTCGGCATCGGCCAGCGCCCGGTGGGCGCGCTCGGCCCGCGGCAGGCCCAGGTGCTGCACCAGCGGCCCCAGCTTGTGCGTGGGAGCATCGGGGTACAGGCGACGCGACAGCAGCACCGTGCAGGCAAAAGGCTGCGGCGCCGGCACATCGGCGAGTTGCAGCTCGGCCTGCCAGAACTTGCTGTCAAACGATGCGTTGTGCGCCACCATGGGCGCCTTGCCCACAAAGCGCGCCGCATCGCGCATCACGGCGTCAGCACTGGGCGCATCCTGAAGCATGGCGTTGCTGATGCCCGTCAGCTCGGTGATGAAGGGCGGAATCCACGCCCCGGTTTTCATCAGGCTTTGAAAACGGTCCACCACCTGGCCGCCCTCCAGCAGCACGATGGCCACCTCGGTCGCCCGCGCACCCTGGCTGGGCGACATGCCGGTGGTTTCAAAGTCGATGACAGCAATGGGGGGCATGGGGGAAGGCAGGCAAACGCAAGGGGCTGGCCCCAAGGGTACAACGGCCGACCTTCCGCCCGGCGGGTGGGGTGCGCAGGGGCGCTGTCCGCCCCCTGTGGGCTCGTCGCCTCAGGGCATCGCCAGTTCCTTGTGCTCACCCAGGCTGCGCGGTGGCTCGCCGCTGACCACGGCCTTGGCCATCTTGAACAGCTGGGTGATCTTGGCTTCGTCCACATCCCAGTACTCAGCGTGGCGCACGCGCACCACCAGCAGGGCGAGATCCGGGTCCGACACGCCGCCTGGGAACCAGGCCTGCGCAGCGGGCGACCACAGCGCTTCTTTCAACGCCATGTCGTCTGAAAAACGTGCCTGGCCTGACAGCGAAACATAGCTGTCTGCGCCGGGGTCGGCATACGAGACATTGACCTCTCCGTCGGTCAGCAGGCGCTCGTACAACTCGCCCGATTGGGGAATGAAGAAATACAGTTCGCCCTTCTCATCCACCTTGCGGTTTTGCGTGGTCAGCGGGTGTGCGTGCAGCATGCCCGATGACGTGCGGTGGGTGAGCATGGCGAAACGAATGTCTTTGATGAGCTTCCAGAGGGTTTCGTGGGCGGGGGAATCGTGTGTCATGGGCAGGTGCCTCCAGCGGTGTCAAAGGGATGGTGCGTGGCGATGGCCAGGCACTCCAATGCACTGTAGGAGGCAGCGCGGCGCGGCGGCGTCGGCAGCCCGCGCGCCTGCCTGTGGGGCGTTGTATGACACCTGCGCACACCCCGTGGCAGTGGCCTGCGCCGTCAGGCCTTCTTCAAAAAATCAGACTTCAGCAGCATGCTGCCCAGGTCCGTCTTGCAGTCCACGTTGTGGCCGTCGGCGCCATCGACCAGGCGGATGCTCTTGATCTTGGTGCCCTTCTTGAGCGTGGACGACGAGCCCTTGACCTTGAGGTCTTTCACCAGGATCACCGCGTCGCCATCGGCCAGCGGGTTGCCATTCGCATCACGTACGGCATCGCGCACGATGCCGTCGCCTGCGTCGGTGTCCGTCGTGTCAGCCACCTGCGGCCATTCAAACGCGCAGTCGGGGCACACGTAGTTGCTGCCATCGGGATAGGTGTTTTCCAGGCCGCATTGGGGGCAGGCAGGCACGGTGTGGGGCATGGGGGTCTTTCTGGTTGTCGTGGTGAAACGGGGTGGCGACTTTACAGCGCTCACAGCGGCGCGCGTTGCTCCAGCGCAAACGGCGGCAGCCCTTTGAGCAGGCGCTGGCCGTAGCTGGTGCGCGTCAGGCGCTTGTCGTAGCAGTACACATGCGCCATGTCTTCTTCGGTGCGAATGGCGCGGCCCACCCACTGCGCCAGGCGGATGGCGGTGGCGGGCACCACCAGTTCGCTGAACGGGTCGCGCCCCACGGCGCGCAGCCATTCGGCGCGGGCCTCGCCTACTGGGTCGTCGGGGGGGGCAAAGGGCAGCTTGGTGATGAAGACCGATTCGCACAGCCGCCCGGGCAAATCCAGCCCCTCGCCAAACGACTGCATGCCAAAGATGACCGAGGGCTCGCCGTTGTCCACCCGCTCGCGGTGGCGGCGCAGCAGCTGTGTGCGCGGCAGTGCGTTCTGCACCAGCACCACGCTGCGCATGGCGGTGGGCAGCGCATCCACGGCCTGGCGCATCTGTTCGCGCGAGGTGAACAGCACCAGCGCGCCGTATTCCACACGGGCAATGTCGTGCAGCAGCGCTTCGACCATCTCGGTGGTGAACTGGGCGGCGTTCTTGGGGTCGGCGCGCGTCTCGGCGGCAATCAGCGTGCCCTGCGCGGCGTAGTTGAAGGGGCTGGGCACTTCCAGCGTGGTGGTGGCCTCGTCGCCATGCAGACCCGCCTCGCGCAGGAAGAAATCAAAGTGCCCGCAGCTGGTGAGCGTGGCCGAGGTGAGCACCGCGCCGCGCACCGCGCTCCACAGGTGGTTGCGCAGCGTGGTGCCGGGCAGGATGGGGCTGGCGTGGGCCTTGACCACGATGAAGTCGCCATCCACCTCCAGCGTGAACCACTTGGCGGCGGGAACAAACGTGTGATCAGCGCCCTCGGGCGCGTCCTGCAGCAGCAACTGGGCTGTGGCGTGCAGCTCTTCCAGGCGCGGGGCCAGCATGCCGATCTGCGCATACAGCGTGGACAGGCGCTTGGCCTCGTCGGGCTTGTCCCGCATCTCGGCTCGCAGGGCCTTGCTGATGGCGCGCAGCGCGTCGAGGAAGCCTTCGGCACTCGCAGCCAGCAGGCCCAGCGGTGCGATGAGTTGCTCGGGCAATTCGCCGCGTGGCACACGCACGCGCGCCGGTCCCCAGGCGCTGGGCTGGCGCAGGGGATTCTCTGCACGAATCCTCGCGCCGTGGGCATCTGCGGGCTCGGGCGGTCTGCCGCGTTGCAAATGCTCGCCATAGCGCCCGCTATGGCTGTGCTTTGCGCCTTGCAGCCCATCCCGATCCGCAGCGCCCACTTGCCGCTCGATTCGTCCAGAGAATCCCTTGAGCTGCTCGCCGTACACCTCCATCACGATGCGCGCCAGGTCCTGCAGCGTCTGCCGCAGCTGGGCCGAGTGCTTGGGGATGTCGGCAATCTCCTCCACCTCCAGCAGTGCCCCAATGCGCAGGCCCCGGCTGGCAAGGCGCTCGACCCAGGTGATGCGCGACAGGTCCATGCTGCACGCGAATTGATCCAAAGCGGTCGATGGCAGATGGTGGGCTTCGTCCAGCACCAGCAGGCAGTTGTCCAGCTCAGGCAGCACGCGCGCGCCCAGGGACGACAGCAGCAAATCGTGGTTGGCCACGATCACCTGCGCACCCACCAGCTCCTTGCGTTTGTCGTAGTAAGTGCACTGGCTGAAGGCCGGGCAGTGCTTGCCGGTGCACGAGGCACCCTCGGCCGCCACGGGGCTCCACACCTCGGGTTCGGGCGGTGTGTCCAGGCTGTCGCGGTCACCATCCCACGCGCCCTTCGACAGCGTCTGCGCCATCGTCGAATAGAACTGGATGCGCGCCTCGGTCTCGTGCCGGGGGCGCTTGGCGCGGGCCGCGGCTTCTTCCTCGGCAAACAGGTCGTCTTCGCCCTCTTCTTCCGCCTCGCCATGGCCTGCGAGGCGGTCGAGCTTGAGCTTGCACACATAGCGCCCGCGCCCCTTGGCCAGCGCAAATTTGAAGGGCTGCGGCATCAGCGCGGCCAGCGCGGGCAGGTCTTTGTTGACCAGTTGCTCCTGCAGCGCCACCGTGGCGGTGGAGATCAGCACCCGCGTGCCCCGCGACAGCGCCAGCGCAATGGCGGGTGCGCAATACGCCAGCGACTTGCCCACGCCCGTGCCCGCCTGGATGACGGCAATGGAGCGCGTGGGCGCCGCCTCGCCGCTTTCTTCGTCCACCTTGCCCAGCGTGGCGCTGCTGAACGTGCGCGCCACCTGCTCGGCCATCAGCCGCTGCCCGGCGCGGCTGCGGAAACCTTCGGTGGCGCTGACCACCGCATCAAACGACTGCAGGGCCGCCTGGGCCCATTCTGTAGAAGACATAACCACCTGCTTTGAGGGGTGAGAGTGTGGCACGGCCGGGGAATTTTTACTGTATGCATGCCCAGGTTTTTTGGCGGGTGGGTTGCCTGTGCCGGGCAAACCCCCCTGTTTCGCGGCAATTTCGCGCTTTTTCGTGTTGCTGCGCGAACAGCCACCCTCCCTTTTCGGTTTGCTGGGGTGCGAACTTTTCCCAAGAGCCTGGGCGATCAGCCCCTGCAGGCCGGTGACCCCCCTCTTTTGGCCCCTTTCCCCTACTTTTGGAGCCCTGTTTTGATTAATGAAAATTATTAAAACGAGGTTTTTTGGATTTTTCTGAAGGCGATCCAGGATTTTTTGAAAAATCTTATTTCAAAATTTTATTTTCATTCCATGGAAAATATGAAAATTTTTCTGAATTTTATAATTTGCACCAGATGCGTGTTAGTGAAAATCATGAAATATCCAGAGAAAATTCAGATCCTGCGCATGCTTTTCATGAAGATATATCTGCAAAAATGGACGCAAGCAGATATTGCACCAAACTTCAGAAAATCGGAATTTCATGAAAGCACCTTGTTGAAATAAAACTTGATCAGCAATATCAAGGAAGCATTCCGGTGTCTTTCTGATCACCTGGTAAAAATAATCAAATTGCACCGCAGTGAGCATGAACTTATCGTTTGTGCGTTTTTGACGCGCAGGACCGGACGGTGCTGTGGAACGAGCATTTCCTGCGCTTCTTTCCAGAGCATGCAGACCACATCCATTCCGGGGAGCCCTACCAGGAGAACCTGCGGCGTTTTTACCGTGTGCGCCTGCCGGCAGAACCTCAGACCTCGATAGAACGCTACGTTCAGGACGGCATCAAAAGGCATAGAGAGCAAGTAGGCGCTTACCTTTTTGCGCACCGGGGCCGCCAGTTGCGCGTGGCCTGCGTGGCCCAGCCCAATGGTGACCGGGTGCGCGTGTGGCAAGACCTCTCGGCGATGGAGTCCGTTTTGCTGAACCTGGCGGGCCAGCAGGACTCTGCCCTACCGCAGGGGGTAGGCCCGACGGGCCAGCAGGCGCTGCGGATGTTTGACCAGCTCAGCGATGGCATGACCGTCCACGACGAGCAAGGCCGTATCATTTTTGCCAATGATCGTTTTCTGGCGATCTACGGTTTGCGCACGCAGGAAGACGCATGGGGCAAGACGCAGGAAAAGCGGGCGATTTCCGAGATGGTGCAGCTCAACAAAAAGCTGTTGCTGGAGGGCCACCGCGACGCTCTCACCGGCCTGTTGAACCGCCGCGGGCTGTTGCCTTTGCTGCAGCAGGCCACCGACACGCCGGGCGAGCACGCCTTGCTGTTCATCGACCTGGATGGCTTCAAACAGGTCAACGACACGGCCGGCCATGCCCAGGGCGATGGCGTCTTGGGCCAGATGGCTGCGGCGTTGCAGGGCTGTGTGCGCAGCGGCGATGCCCTGGCGCGCATCGGGGGCAACGAGTTCGTTTTGCTGCTCATGTGCTGCAGCCCCCAGCAGGCCGTGGCGGTGGCTGAGAAGATGGTGCAGGTGGTGCGTTCCACCCCCGTGGTGATCGATGGCCAGGTGTATCAGGTGGGAGCGAGCGTGGGCGCACGCAGCTTCAGCGGCCGGGCCCATGGGGCAGATGTGTTGCTGAACGACGCGGATGCCGCCTGCTACGAAGCCAAGCGCCAAGGCAGGGGCCGTGTGTCGCTTTTCAATGAAATTGCTTGATCCGATATTCGAAAAATAATGTTCCGGTGAGGCGTTGATTTGTCTGAGGGACGAAATGTGGCTCCCATGAAATAATCACTGAAAATCGCTGGCCACGACGAGGATATATGCGCATCCCCGTATTTTTAAATTCTCCGAAGTGATTTTCCTGCGCACAGAGTGCGTCCCCACCTACAGGCCCGACTTAAATCGGCTTTTAGCGTGGAGGCCATGAAAAACCCTCCACACCCTACTTCTTCGCCCGCCACCTTCCCCGGCCCCGCGCCAGATGCCCTGCCCGACGAGCGCAAGGAGCCTGCCTCGCCCGTGCCGGTGCGCACCGAGCGGCGGGTGGACACCACCCAGCGCCCCGAAGCGCAAGCGCAAACGCCCAAGAGCCACCCGGAAGCCTTGCAAGAGCCAGAAGCCCGCTTGCCGCACGAACGCGATCAAGCGACGAACATGACGGGCGGGATTCCGTCGCGCGAGGTGCGCCAGGCCTATGAGGATGTGACCCGGGGACTTACCGACACCGACAAGGGCCCGCCCATGCACCGCGCCTACCAGCAGCAAAAGAAGTGACGGGATCCATCTGGGCCTGCACGGCCCAAGGTTCAGCCTCATGGCCAGAGGATCTTGAATGCTATTAATTTAATAGCTATTGGCGCTTACTAGGCGGGCGCTACAGGCCAAAAAAGCTTAAATGCCGTATGCGGTCACCCGCGCTCGCGCAGCGCGCGCTCAATGCGGTCGCGCCGCACCGTGGTCTTGGGCACCTTGAACGGGAACCACAGGCGCACGTCTTCTTCCAGGCCGATGCCGTGCATGTAGTTGTAGATGGCCTTCTTCAGGCCTGCGCCCAGCGCGTCGTGGTCCACGCCCGTGGGGTCGATGAAGGCCACATCGTTCTTGGCAAAGTCGCCCGGCGGCAGCGGGGCCAGCGTCACGCCGTATTCCTCGGGGTTCTTGCCGACGGGTGAATGCACGGTGCAGGCAAAGCGGTGAAAGAAGCCGCTCTGGATGCAGCCGTTGGCAAACAACTGGCGCACGTATTCAAGCGCGTCCACGGTGTCCTGCACCGTCTGGGTCGGAAAGCCATACATCAGGTACGCATGCACCAGAATGCCAGCATCGGTGAAGGCCTTGGTGACCCGCGCCACCTGGTCCACCGACACCCCTTTTTTCATGAGGCTCAGCAGCCGGTCGGATGCCACTTCGAGCCCGCCGGAGATGGCGATGCAGCCGCTGTCCGCCAGCAGTTCAGCCAGCTCGGGCGTAAAGGTTTTCTCAAACCGCACATTGCCCCACCAGCTGATGCCGGTGCCCCGCGCAATCAGCTCGGTGGCCAGCGCCTTGAGCGCCTTGGGTGGTGCCGCTTCGTCCACAAAGTGAAAGCCCGTCTGCCCCGTCTCGCGCACGATCTGCTCGATGCGGTCGGCCAGCACGCCCGCGCTCGCGCCTTCGTAGCGGCTGATGTAGTCCAGGCTCACATCGCAAAAGCTGCACTTCTTCCAGTAGCAGCCGTGCGCCACCGTGAGCTTGTTCCAGCGCCCGTCGCTCCACAGCCGGTGCATGGGGTTGAGCATGTCGAGTAGCGAGAGGTAGCGGTCGAGCGGCAGGCCGTCCCAGGTGGGCGTGCCCACCTCGGCAAAGGCAATGTCGGCTTCCATCATGTTGATGTACTGCACCGCGCCATCGTCACCGCGCACAAAGGTGCGCACCAGTCGCTGGCGGCCGCGCTCGCCGCGCAGGTGCTCCAGCAGCGCCAGCAGCGGGCGTTCGCCAGAGTCGAGCGTCACATAATCAAAGTGGTCGAAAACGCGCGGCTCGGCCAGCTCGCGCAGCTCGGTGTTCACAAAGCCGCCGCCCAGTACGGTGGTGATGTGTGGCCAGCGTGCCTTGATGCCCTGGGCAATGCGAAACGCCGCATACACCGAGCCGGGGAACGGCACCGAGAGCAGGACTACCGTGGGCTGGTGCTTGGCGATGGCCTCGTGCGTGAGCTGCTCCAGCAGTTCGTCCACCAGCGTGGGCGGCGCAGCCAGTGCGGTGGCCAGCGGGTCAAACGTGGGCTGGCTGCCCGCCAGCGATTCGGCATAGCGCACAAACTCAAAGCGCTCGTCCACCGCATCGCGCAGCACATCGGCTAGGTCGTTCAAATACAGCGTGGCCAGGTGCTTGGCCTTGTCCGTCAGGCCCAGCGCGCCAAAGGCCCAGCCCAGCGGGTCGCCCCCTTCGTCGTCCACGTACACATCCAGCGATGCAAAGCGCGGCCCCTCGGGCAGGTAATGGCGGCCCACGATGCGGTGAGCCAGCGTGCTGTCGCGCCCCTGCAAAAAGGCAATGGCCGGGCGGATGGTGGCGAGGTAGCGGTCCTTCTGTTCCACAAACGATTGCACCGCAGCGCTGCGCTTTTTGGGCGGCAACGCATCCACCTTGTCGGCAATGGCGCGCAGGCCTTCGGGTGAGAGCAGGCGCAGCACCAGGGCCAGCGCCAGGTCTTCCTGCACTGCATCCACCCCGCGCGAACGCAAGAACCCTGTGAGGTAGGCGGTGGAGGGGTAGGGCGTGTTCAGCTGCGTCATCGGGGGGATGACGGACAGGACGCGTAGGGCGGTTGGCGTTGGCGTGACGGCGGACATGGTGGATACGGAGAGCAAGCGGTGCCGCCGTGAAAAGGTCGGTGCAGGCCCCGGATTATCCGGGTGTGCCTTGCCCCTTGCTGGCCGCTGCCTCTGGCAACGGTGCAGCGGGGCTGCCCGTCAGGTAGTTGTTCTTCACCCGCACATAGTGCTCGGCCGAATACTTCAGGTACGCAATCTCTGCATCGGTGAGCGCGCGCTGGCGCACCGCAGGGCGGCCGATGTAGAGGTAGCCGCTCTCCAGCACCTTGCCGGGCGAGACCAGGCTGCCCGCGCCGAGCATCACGCGGTCTTCGATGATGGCGTCATCCATAACGATGGAGCCCATGCCGATCAGGCATTCGTTGCCAATGCGGCAGCCGTGCAGGATGACCGAGTGGCCCACCGTCACGTAGTCGCCAATCACCAGCGGCGAGCCTTCGGGTTTGCTGGCACTGCGGTGCGAGACATGGCCCATGGTCAGGTCCTGCACATTGCTGCAGCGGCCCACGGTGATGCGGTTCACATCGCCGCGCAGCACGGCGTTGCACCACACCGAGCTGTCATTGCCCAGTTGCACATCGCCAATCACTTGTGCGCTGGCGTGCACGAAAACATGGCGGCCCAGCTGGGGCGTGGTGTCAAGGTAGGGTTCCAGAGGCATGGGTATCAGAGCGAGGTTGAAAAAAGCCTGGCGCGCGGCGCCGTGGTGCCACAGCGTAGTGCAAAACACCGCCGCAGGGTGGTGCCCGGCTTTAGAGCGGCTAACAAAACTCTTCTGGCGTCGTTGCTGTGTCTTGTCGTACTGCTCGTACTGCCTACGACACAGCGCCTATCCAGAACCGCTTCGCTGAGTTTTGTTAGCCGCTCTTATCCTTGGCGCCCCAGGAGACCCCCATGCACACCCACCCCACCGACCCCGCCACACGCGCTGCTGCCGAGCATGCAGCCGCCTTGCTGGAGCAGGCCGATGCCCTCATCGTGGCCGCTGGTGCGGGCATGGGGGTGGATTCCGGCCTGCCCGACTTTCGGGGCAATGAAGGGTTCTGGCGCGCCTACCCTGCGCTGGCGCAGGCGCGGCTGGACTTTGCCTCCATCGCTTCGCCTGCGGCGTTTCGCTCGGCACCTGAATTGGCCTGGGGCTTTTACGGCCATCGGCTGGCGCTGTACCGCCGCACGGTGCCCCACGCGGGCTTTGGGCAACTGCAGCGCTGGGGCGCGCGCATGCACCAGGGCCTGAGCGTGTTCACCAGCAATGTGGACGGGCAGTTCCAGATGGCAGGCTACTTTGCCGACGCGGTGCATGAATGCCACGGCTCCATCCACCATCTGCAGTGCCTGGAAGGCTGCAGCGACGCCATCTGGCCTGCCGACGACTTTGTGCCTGATGTGGATGAAAGCACCTGCCGCCTGCGCAATGCACCCCCGCACTGCCCCCACTGCGGTGGCCTGGCGCGGCCCAACATCCTCATGTTCAACGACTGGGACTGGCTGGAGGCGCGCACCGCCGCCCAGCACGCACACCAGCAGCGCTGGCTGCAGCGCGTGCGCCGCCCTGTGGTGATCGAGCTGGGGGCGGGCACGGCCATTCCGTCCGTGCGCCACTTCAGCCACCGCATTCTTCACGCGCACGGTGGCCGCCTCATTCGCATCAACCCCCGTGAATGCGAGGTGCCCACCCGCAGCGACGTGGGCTTGCGCCTGGGCGCGGCGCAAGGGCTGGCGCTGGTGGAGCAGGCCCTGAGCGCTGCGTGACAGGGGAGTGTTCAGGCCTTGTTAGCGCGTCGCGCCAGCGCCCCCACCACCCGCGCTGCGGCGCAGATTTCTTCGTCGCCATAGCCTGCGTAGCCGAACAGCCAGCCCCGGCGCGGTGATTGCACGGCGTAGCGCGACAGCGGGCCCAGCATGACGCCCGCCGCCTGCGCGCTGCGGGCCAGGGGTTCGTCGTCGGTGCCCACCGGCACTTCGTGCAGCAGGTGCATGCCCCGGTCGCTGGGCTGCAATTGCAGTGTGCCGTCGCTGGCATCGGCCAGGGTGTCGATCAGCCATTGCTGCCGGTGCAGGTACAGCTCGCGCATGCGGCGCAAGTGGCGCAGCAGGTGCCCTTCGGCAATGAAGCGGGCCAGCACCGCCTGCGTGTCGCCGGGTGCGTGCCGGTCGGTGATGGCGCGGGCCATGGCAAAGGCTTCGACCAGCGCGGGCGGCACCACCACAAAGCCCAGGCGCAGGCCGGGGTGCAGCGTTTTGCTGAAGGTGCCCACGTACAGCACGCGCTCCGACCCCGGCAGGCTGCACAGCGCAGGCACGCGCTGGGCGGCATTGCCGTATTGAAATTCGCCGTCGTAGTCGTCTTCCACCACCCAGGCATCGTGCTCGCGCGCCCATTGCAGCAGGGCCTGGCGGCGTGGCAAATCCATGCGCACGCAGGTGGGGAACTGGTGCGTGGGCGTCACCACCACCATGCGCGCGGCAGGCCACTGCGCAGCGCCCTGCGCAATGCACAGGCCGCTTTCATCCAGCGGCACGGGCCGTGCCAGCGCGCCGTGGCCCAGCAGGCTGGCGCGGATGCCGGGGTAGCCAGGGTCTTCCACCAGCACCTCGTCGCCCACATCCAGCAGCAGGCGCGCAATCAGGTCAATGCCCTGCTGCGAACCTGAACACACCACCACCTGCGCCGCATCGCACCGAATGCCGCGCGACGCCCACAGCCACTGCGCCACGGCCTGGTGCAGATCCGGGTCGCCCGCCGGGTCCAGGTAGTGGGCGCGGGCGGTGCGCTGGGCCTGGCTGGCCTGGCGCGCCAGGCGGTCCCACACGGCAAACGGAAAACTGGCCACCTCGGGCGCGCCAATGCGAAAGGCCCGCGCCGGCACCAGCGGCGGGCGCCAGCGTGCGGCCGTGTCGGCCACCAGCTGCCCGCGCTGCGACAGGCCCCGGGGCGGCATTGCCAGCGCGGGCGCGCTGGCACGCGGGCGCGGGGCCAGGGCTTGCGCCACATAGGTGCCATCGCCCACGCGGGCCTCGACATAGCCCTCGGCCAGCAGGCGCTGCACGGCCCACAGCACCGTGTTGCGCGACACGCCCAGCAGCCCCGCGTGCGTGCGAGATGGCGGCAGCCGCGTGCCCGCAGGCCAGCGGCCTTGCTCAATGGCGCTGCGCAATTGCGCATACACCTGCTGGCGCAAGGTGGCCGATGAAGGCGCGGCGCCGGGTGCGGGATTGGCTCTGGCAACGGGCAAAAATTGGCTCCTTGTGGACGTGTAATGGCTCCTAAACTGAAGAACCATTGTAGAAACCCACGCCGGAGCTTTACCCCATGGCCGCACCGCACTCCGCCACCGTCGTCTGGACCCGTGGCACCGATGACTTTCTGGACCAGCGCTACCACCGCAGCCACCAGTGGCAGTTTGATAGCGGTGCCACCGTGGCGGCGTCCTCGTCGCCCCATGTGGTGCCCCTGCCCTACTCGGATGCCGCGGCGGTGGACCCTGAAGAGACCTACATCGCCGCCCTGGCCAGTTGCCACATGCTGTGGTTTTTGGACATTGCCAGCCGCGCGGGCTGGCGCGTGAACCGCTACACCGACGCGGCCACGGGCACCATGGCCAAGGATGCCGAAGGCCGCCTGGTGGTAAGCCACGTGCAACTGCACCCCGTCACGGTGTTTGATGCAGCCCACGCGCCCACTGCCGCCGTGCTGGCCGACCTGCACCACCAGGCGCATGCGGCGTGCTTTCTGGCCAACTCGGTCAAGACGCAGATCGACTGCGCGCCCGTCTTGCAAACGGAAGGTGCCTGACATGGCCAACGCCAACCGCCAGTTTCAGGTGACGGACCCTGCCACCCTGCAGGCGCTGGTGCGCACGCAGCCGCTGGCCACGCTGGTCATTGCGCACGAGGGAGCGCTGCACGCCAACCACATCCCTTTGTTCCTCGATCCGCACCAGGGCCCGCACGGCACGCTGCTGGGCCATGTGGCGCGGGCCAACGGCGTGTGGCCCTTGCTGCCGCAGTACGCCGTGGCCATCTTCCACGGGCCGCAGGCCTACATTTCGCCGTCGTGGTACCCGTCCAAGGCGGTGGACGGCAAGCAGGTGCCCACCTGGAACTACGCCGCCGTGCACGCCCACGGCACCCTGCGCGTGCTCGACGGCGAAGGCCCTTTGCGCGACATGCTGCGCCGCCTGAGCGATGCGCAAGAAGCCCATCGCCCCCACCCCTGGCGCGTGGACGACGCCCCGCCTGATTACCTGGAAAAAATGCAGCGCGCCATTGTGGGCGTGGCGCTGGAAGTGCAGCGCTGGGAAGGCGTATGGAAGGTGAGCCAGAACCGCACCGACGAAGACCGTGCGGGCGTGGTGCAGGGCTTGCTGGCCGAAGGCACCCCCGCCGCCGAAGACATGGCGGCGCTGGTGCTGGGGCGGTTGATGGGCTGAGGTGTGTGGTGAATTTGCTATTGAATCAATAGCTGCCAGCGCTTGATGGGAAAGCGCTGTAGCCTGTTTTTGATTGAATATGGTGCAGTGTGTGGCACCCTGCCGCCCCGCCCTCAACCCTCCAGCACTTCCACCCGCAGCGTCACCACTGGCCCCGCTACCGCTTGGTGGTCGGCCAGCGCGTGCACGGCCCGGTCTACCGTGGCCTGGGCCACGGCGTCGGTCAGCACCAGCACTTGCGCTTGCGCCTCGGGGCCGCTGCCAGCGGGCAGCGCCTGGTCGCGAGCCAGTTCCACGCGCTGCACCGGCACCTGCTGCGCTGCCAGCCATGCACTCACCTCGTCCAGCTGCTGTGCGGTGTGCACGGGCACGCGCAGGTAGTGGCGGGTGTGCACGGCTGCGCGTGGCAGCACGGCCAGTTGCTCATTCACCGCGTGGGCGTGAAAGCCCTCGTGCGGCACGCGCTGTGCGGGCGTGGTGCCCTGCAGGCGGGCCACGTCCACCAGGTCGGCAATCACGGCCGATGCGGTCTGCTCTGACCCTGCGCCCGCGCCGTAAAACATCGTCACACCCGCCGCATCGCCCTTCACCATCACCGCGTTCATCGAGCTGTTGACCTGCGCCAGCAAATGCGTGGCAGGCACCAGCGCGGGCTGCACGCGCAGCTCCACGCCATCGGCATCGCCCTCCTTGCGCCGCCGCGCCACGCCCAGCAGCTTGACGCGATAGCCCAGTTGTTCGGCACAAGCCACGTCCAGCCCCTGCAGGCGGGTGATGCCCTCCACCTGCGCATCGGCAAAGCGCACCGGCATGCCAAACGCATTGGCCGCCAGCAGCGTGATTTTGTGGGCCGCGTCGATGCCCTCGATGTCAAACGTCGGGTCCGCCTCGGCATAGCCCAGCGCCTGCGCTTGCGCCAATGCTTCGGCAAAGCCCAGGCCCTCATCGCGCATCTTGCTCAGGATGAAATTCGTGGTGCCGTTGATGATGCCCGCCACCCACTCGATGCGGTTGGCCGTGAGGCCCTCGCGCAGCGCCTTGATGATGGGAATGCTCACGGCCACCGCGCCCTCATATGCCACTGTCACGCCGTGCTGGCGGGCGGCGGCAAAGATTTCGTTGCCGTGCGTGGCCAGCAGTGCCTTGTTGGCCGTGACCACATGCTTGCCCGCGCGGATGGCGGCCAGCACCCATTCGCGTGCGGGGCTGGTGCCCCCGGCCACTTCCACCACCACATCCACATCGGGGTGCGTGGCCACCAGCATCGGGTCGTTGGTCAACGCGGCATCTCTGCCCACCACGCGCATCGCACGGGCCAGGCTGCGGGCGCACACCATCACCAGTTTGATGCCCCGCCCCGCGCGCCCCGCAATCTCCGCCTGGTTGCGCGCCAGTACGCGGAACGTGCCCGAGCCCACGGTGCCAATGCCAATCATGCCCACGCGCAGCGGGCGGGGTGCCAACGCGGCGGCGTGGCTGAACTGGGGCTCAAGACTCTCGACAGGATCGCGGTACATCGGCTTCTCCAAACATCAAACGAACGAACAAACAAAAAAACCCAGCTGCCAGAGCTGGGTTTCGTGCATTCGTCTTGTGGGGGAAGAGAGAGCGATCACCAGGTGGCTGCCGAAACGGCCACCTGCGCTGCGCTCAGGTGGCCGCGGTGGTAATGGTGATCATCATTCGTGCACCCATCGCCCGCGTGAACGCAGGCAGCATCATGCCCATGCACGCAAAGGCTGCGGCAGGTGCGATGACGGCGGATGGAGTGAACGACATGAGGCGGCCAGTGTAGCGCACCGCCCCAGCCCCGTCACCTGCGCACGGCGCGAGTGCGCTTGCAGGCAATCGTCGCTATTGTTTTAAGAGCTAGCGGCGCTTGCTGTACGGGCGCCAGTGGCTGTTTTTGCTTGAAGCCGCTGTGGCCCGGGCCCGTTCAGGGCACCAGCTGTGCTTGCAGCGTGATCTCTTGCACCGCAGCCAGCGCTTTCGACAAGGGGCAATGGGCCTTGGCATCGGCCGCCAGTTTTTGAAACGCCGCGTCGTCCAGGCCCGGCACCTTGGCCTTCAGCGTGAGCGCAATGCGGTCAATTACAAACCGGTCGCCATCCTTGCTCAAGCGCACGCTGGCTGTGGTGTCCACAGATTCGGTGGCCACGCCCGCCTTCTCGGCCGCGAATGAAAACGCCATCGTGAAACAGGCCGCATGGGCCGCGCCCAGAATCTCTTCGGGGTTGGTGCCCTTGCGGTCGTCGCCAAACCGGCTCGCAAAGCCGTAGGGGTAACGCTCCAGCGCGCCCGTCTCGGTGCTGATCTGGCCCTGGCCTGCCTTGCCGGCCCCTTCCCAATGAACGCTGGCTTTCTTTTCAGACATGGTGAACTCCTTGGTGTGCTGGAGCCCTGGGGCTCCCAAAGGCCCCATCTCATCACGGCTGCGCTGGCTTGGCTGTGGGACAACGCCGCATCGCAATCGCATCAAAAGGGCAGCGCACCGCACACAGCGCACAGCCCGTGCAGCCCTGCGCATCGTCCAGCACCGACCGCTTCGGCCCCCAGCGGCTGTCCCCCTGCACTTGCAGCGACAGCACATGCGGCGGGCACACCGCCACGCACCAGCCACAACCCGTGCACCGGGCCGGGTCAATCACCGGCAGGGCGGCTGCCTTCATGGCCGTGGCGGTGTGCCGAGGATTACCTCAGCCCCCGCGCCGCCCATACGCGCAGTAACCCGGCTTGGGGCTTTTCTTCTGCGGGTGCAGGCGGCACGTTTCGGGCCGCTGGTCATACACCGTGCACAGCCGCGTCTTGGGGTCGAGAAAGTTGCAATCCCCACTGCCCCGCCGCGCCATGGTGAAGATCACGTTCTTGTGGTTGAAGTGGTCAATCAGCCGCGCCTTTTGCAGCCGCTTGGCAATGTGTCGGGGCTCCTCGTGCTCGGCCTCAAACGCATCCACCAGCCCCAGCCGTACCAGGTCTGACAGCTGCACCTCCAGCGGCATCGTGCAGCAGTTGGCCGCGCAGGTCTCGCACAGCCCCGCGCGGTAGCGGGACCAGGTGTCCAGGCGGTCAACGTCAACGATGGCGATGGGGGAGCGCATAGGGGTGATGGGGCTATCTGTTGGGTCTCTTGGAACTCAAATATCCGTTCGGGCTGAGCTTGTCGAAGCCTTGCGCAGCACTTGAACAGGTCCTCAGGCCTGCCCATCATTGTCATTCACCCAGGTTCGCACAGCGCGGTGTACGGTGTCTGTGGGCAAGAACTCCTGCTCCAGCCGTCCTCTGGCTTGCGCGCGCAGGTGCGCTTGCAGTGCGGCTTCTTCGGGCGTCTGTGCGCCTGAAATGGGCTCGGGGGCGTGCACCGGTTCGGCCACTGCCAGGTGTTGGTGGGCGCTAAAGGTGGCGCGATCCATCAGCAGCGCGTGCAGGTGTGGCAGGTGGTGGCGGGCCGTGGCCAGCATGCGCAAACCCCAGGTGTCCAAGTCGCCCCAATAAGCCACGCTGCGCTCTTGCAGCCAGGGTGCGGCCAGCCAGCCCAGGTTCAGGCCCGCGCCCAACACGGCGATCGTGTCCTGCACTGGCGCGGGCAGTTGGTGCAGGCAGCGTTCGTTTTCTACCAGCAGGATGCGGCTGCCGGGCAGTGGCGTGGTGAGCAGCTCGCTGGCGCGCACGCGCATTTGCGCAAAGGGCAGCAGGCCGGGGGCCAGCGGGGCGATGAGCAGCCAGTGGTCGTCTTCGGGCAGCGCGCCCAAAAAGCCCACCAGCCCCTGGCGGCTGGCTTCGCCGTCAAAGCGCTCGTCCAGCAGGGCGGTGAGCAGGCTGGCGTGGCGTTCAAAAAACTTGGTGTCATTGCCCTGCACCGCCAGTGCGCGCAGGGGTTTGCCTTGGGCGCAGCCGGGCTCCAGTTGCAGGGCCATGTGCGCTGCGGCCATGACCGCATCGACGGGCACATCGCGCCACTGCACCAGGCGGCGCACCAGCAGGCGCTGAAAGCCGGGGCGCTCTACCCCGGCGATGAGGGTGCTGAGCCGGGCGTAGTCGCTGTGGACTTGCGCATGCCCCAGCACCTTGAAGTGGCGGATGGCGGCGATGCACTGCGAGGGTTTGGCCAGTTGCCAGTGGGTGGGCACGGCAATGGCGTCGCTGCTGCCCCGGTAGCGCCGCTCTTGCCATTGCACATGGCCCAGGCCGTCCTGCTCTACCGCCCGCCACTGCTGCAAATGGCTGCGCAGCGCGGCGGCGTCGTTCAAAAAAACGGCCGTGTCGGGCTGGCCGATGGGCAGGGTCAGCGGCCATGCCGTGCCACCGCCCAATAGCTGGCGCTCACGCCAGTCGGCGCTGTGCCATTGCTGGGCCAGTTTGGCGGCCAGGACTTGTGGCGACTTCATGCCGCATTGCCAGAGGAAGTGCTTTGCGCGCTGCGGCGAAAGGCGTCAATCTCCTCCCAGCGCAGCGATGCCAGCGTGGCCTGTGCGCCGCGCCGGTGCACCACCACGGCGCTGCGCGTGTGGTTGCGCAGCAGGCGCACTTCTTTGTTGGGGGTGACGAACAGCGCGTGCAGGCCAAACTCGCGCAGCGCCTGGATGATGCGCGCTGCCACGGCCTGCGAGCTTTTGGAAAACGCTTCGTCCAGCACGATGGTGCCAAACACCGGGCGGCTGGCGCCGCTGGGGCACAGCGCGTAGCTCAGCGAGGCGGTGAGCACGTAGCTGGCGATGATTTCTTTCTCGCCCCCGCTGCCGCCTTGCGATCCGGTGCGCCGCTCCAGCATCTGGCCGCTGGCCCGGTCGAGCACCAGCACGGCAAATTGCAGGCGGTAGCGGGCGTCCAGCAGCGCTTGCGCGGCCTTGCTGCGGCGGTTGCTGGCGTGGGTTTGCAGCATCTCCACGATGGCGCGCAGCGCCCGGTAGTGGCTTTGGCCGCCATCGTCGCGCAGGCTTTCGGTGCGCAGCTGGGCCTGGGCACGGTTGAGCTCTTGCAGGCTTTGGTGGACGACGGCGCGGGGCTCTAGCTGCAAATACCGGCCGGGCTGAAAGTCCACGCGCTGCAGCGTTTCGTTGAGCTGGGCAATGCGCTCTTCAATGTCGGTCACCTGCGCGGCGATGCCGTTGAGCAGGGTGTCCACGCCCTGCTGCGAGGTGTTGTTGAGGTATTCCTGAAACCGCTGGCGCTTGTGCGGCAGGGCTTCTTCTTCCAGCGCTTGCAGGCGCTGCAGGTAGTGGGGCAGCGCCTCCACCTCTGGCCCATGGTCGGCCAGTGCGCCCCGGTCTTCGTGCTTGGCTTTGCCCATTTGGCGCACGATGTCGGTGTGCAGGGTGTTCAGCTTTTTGCTGGCCTCGGCGGCTTTGGCTTGCACGGTGGCGCTGGCGTCGCGCTCCTGGGTTTCGAGGTTGTCGCCATCCAGCGCGGGCAGGCGGTGCCCGGCGCGGGCCAGATTCGCCGCAAAGTCTGCGGCCAAGTCCGCCGCCACCACGGCCCCGCCAGCGCTGCGTGCCTGGTAGGCGCTGTGCTTCTTTTGCGCGGCGGCCCGCAAGGTGTCGTCTTGCGTTTGGGCTGTTTGCAGTTCGCGCAGTTGCTCCTCTGCCGCGCGGGTGTGCGCTTGCGCTGCGTCCCAGCGGTGTTTGGCCTGCGCGGTGTCTGAGCCGGGGTGCAGCAGCGCCTGCAGTTGCTGCGCTTTGTGCTGCCACTGTGCCTCGGCCGCCGCCGTGTCCAGGTCGTCGTGCTGCAGCGCTTGCAGGGCGGCCCACAGTTGGCGTTGTTCGTGCGCCTGGCGCTGGGCGTTCAGGGTTTGGGTCTTTTGGGCCTCTAGCGCTTGATATTCCAGCGCAAGCTGCTCTCTTTGTTGTAGCAAATGCGCGAGCCGGTCGCGGTTGTCAAACCCCGTCATCCAGTCCTGGTCCAGCCGCTTTTGGTCCTGCTTGTCGAAGTGGCCCGATTGGCTGGACATCAGGCCCTGCGCCGTCATGGCGTGGGGTGTGCGCTCCAGCGTTTGCACATCGGGCACGCAGTGGCGGTCCAGGCCGTGCAGCAGGTGGCGCAGCGTGTTCAGGTGCGCGGCGGGTGTGGCGGGTTTGAGGTTGAGTTTGCGCGCAAAGCCATCGGGCAGGAACGTTGCGGGCGTGGCATCGCGGACCTCTAAAAGACGCACGTGCAGCCGGTTGTGCCGTTGGTTCACCCACTGCAGTGCGGTGTGCATGGCTGTTTGGGGCACCAGAATGCGCAGGCGGTGGCTGCCCAGTGCGCGCTCAATCGCACCGCGCCACACTTGTTCGGCTTGGCGCACTTCGACCAGCTCGGCGGCAAAGGGCAGGTCGCTTTCCGGCAGGCCCAGGTAGTCGGCCAGCTCGGCGCGAAAGCGCTGAAACTCCATCGGCAGATTGGAGCCGGGGCGCTGGCGCACGGCGTCGTATTCGGCCTGGGTTTCGCGCAGGCGGGTGTGTGCGTTGTGGGCCTGGGCAATGGCGTGCTCGGCCTGGGCTTGCAGCTCGGCCTGTTCGGCGTCGATCTGCTCCATCGCTGCGTGGGCTTGCGCTTGGTGGCGGGCCAGATCGTTGGCGCTGGCGTTCTCGCCCAGCCCCAGGTTGTGCACCAGCGCTTGGTATTGGGCCAAGTTGCCCTCAATGCGCGCCAGCTCCTTGCGTGCGTGGTCCATGTTCTCGCGCAGCACGTCGATGTTGGCACCTCCGGCTTGCAGGTATTGGCCGTGCAAGTCCTGTTCGCGCTTTCGTGCTGCATCCACATGCTGCTGTGCGGCCTGTAGCTGCGTGGTGCGTTCGGCCATCTGGGCCTCTAGCTGCGCTATGCGCTGGCCCCACCATTGCACACCTTGGGCGGCAAACCATTGCGGCAGCTGTTGCTGCAGCGTCTGCAAATGCGACAGGTGCTGGGCCTGTTGCTGCTCTCGCGTGGCCAACTCGCGCAGCGGTAATAGCGACACCCACTGCGCATTGGCCAACTCCAGATCGGCGTGGATGGAGGCCAGCTCGGCAAAGCCATCGACCACCTTCTGCGCATCGTCAAAGGCCGAGTGATCGTCCAGCACCAGCTCCCGAAAAATCTCGTCGATGCTGTTGAGCTGCTTGAGGCCCGCCGCCCGGTTGAGCAGCGTGAAGGCGTTGGGCCCCACCTCAAAAAAGCTGTGCAGCTTGGCCAGGTAGGGGGCTTTGCTGCTGAACATCTGCAGGCCCTCAGTGTCTTTGGCCAGCCGGGTCAGTGCCTTGGCACCGCCGCTGTGCTGCTCTTCCAGCCACAGGTCCAGGCTGTGTTGCGGCCCTTGTGCAAAGAACCAGCGCTTTTGCATGTCGCTGGCCGACTGGCTGCTGCCGTCAAACCACAGCAGTGCGCCCAGCCACACCGTCTCTTGGCCCGCCGCACCCTGGCGCACCAGCTTGGCGGCCACGCCTGTGGTGCAGCGCCCGGCGCGTGCAATGTGGTCGCCGCTGTCGTTGCCCTGGCCGCTGGCACCGCGCACATAGCTCACCAGATCGCGGTCGCTCTCGTGCCCGCCGGTCGAGGCCAGGTTGTAGCGCGGACTGGCGCACAGCAGCGTCATCAGCGCATCCACCAGCGTGGTTTTGCCGCTGCCCGTGGGGCCGATGATGGCGCTGTTGCCAGGGTCGATGGCCACTTGGTGGCGGCCCGCAAACGCGCCCCAGTGGTACAGGTGCAGCTCTTGCAGGATGAAGGAGGCGTCAGCGCTCATGGTGTGCCCTCTGGCTGGGCTGCACTGCCTTGTGCACCGCCTTTTTCAGCCACCTCGCGCAGGCGCAGCAGCAGCGTTTGCAGGTTCTCGGGGTTGAGCAGATGCACGATCATGGGGCGGATGGTGATGCAGTCTTGCGCATCCACCTCGCTCACCATGCCGTGGGTGCGCAGGTTCTCCAGCAGCTGGAGCAGGCGCTTGCGCTCTTGCATCTCGCTGCCCATCGCCCCGAGGTAGGTTTCGAGCTGCGGCAGCAGGCTGTCTACCGTGATGCGCACCACCGCGCCGGTGCCGCTTTCTTGCTCGCGCTGCAAAAACTCGCGCCGCAACAGGGCCAGCAGCAGCGATTGCTCCAGCGTCAGCCGCTGGCGCTTCATCAGCGGGTGTGTCCAGTCGTCCTGCTCGCTTTCGTCGGTATCGTCGCCTGCGTAGTCAGGAACCACCGCCAAAAAGGCCAGGCCGCGCACGTCGTCCACCACCACGCGCAAGTCCAGGGGCTCCAGCAGCGTATCGAACAGTGCCGTTTGCGCCGCAATCAGGTGGAACAGTTTGGGCTTGGCGGCAGATTCAAGCCAGCCATGTGCTAGCAAAAACTGTAGCGCCTGGCGCACGTTGGGCGGGGTTTTTGATGTGGTTTGTGGTGCCAAGGCGCTTTCAGAAAGCGCGGGTAGCTCCTCTTTTGATAGTGACTGCGGTACCCCAACACCTGCCGCCTGCGCGGCCATGCGGTCAAAAATATCCGGCTCTTGCCCCATCACAGCTCCCATTCCCTGTGCGCCAACTGTGTGCCATCCAGTGCCACGCGCGGCACCGTGAAGCGCCAGTGCTGGTCGCCATCCTGCGTTTCGATGTGTTCCTCACCCGGCTGCAACTCCACCCCCGCCTCGCGTGCCATGGCCAGCCACAGTGCAAAGGTCTCCAGGTCGTGTTCGCCCGGTGGCAGCGCGGCGGCCAGTTCGGCCAAGGTCATGGGCTGGCCACGGTCTGCCAGCGTTTGCAAAGTGCGCTGCACCAAGGCGTCGCGGTCCAGCCCTTCAAAGGCCTGCCAAAACTCGCTGTCCATCTGGCCCAGGTCGGCGTAGGCCGTGGTCAGCAGCAGTTCTGTCTGCTCGCCGCCGTCGAGTGATTTGGTACGCAGCCGCTCCACCAGCGGCGCGCTGCCCAGGGCCACGCCCAGCGGGGGCAGCGGCGCGCTTTGGCGGCGCACGGCCTGGCGCTGCCAGTCGATGCGCAGGGCCTGCTCCAGCACGTCGTTGAGCAACTGGCCCACGCGCTGGTTCTCGGCCGCCTGGCCGGTCTTCATGAACTGGCTGACCTCGCGCTCGCTGCGCGCCCGCACAGTCTGCACGGCCTTGGCTTCGCTGATGAGCTGCTGCACCAGCAAGCGCAACGTGCTGTGCTGCAGGCCATCCAGCGCCTTGTCCGCAGCCGGGTGCGCCAGGATCTGGCGGATGCGCTGGCGCATCTCGGTCAGCTCGGTCTGGTTGGAAAGCTGCTGGTGGAAACCGTCAAACACGCGGCCCTCTTGCGTGTTGAGCAAGTTGGCGTGACCGTCCAGCAGTTGGTCCATCACCGCGCCCCGGTGGTGACGGGCGCTGATGATGGCCTCGCGCAGCGCACGGTCGGCCTCGCGCCACGAATCCTCCACCCGCCGAAAGTCCGCCCGCAGGCTGACGGAGAGCGCATACACCTCGCGAATGCCTTCTACGGCCTGCTCTGGCGTGAGTTCAGCGATGCGCCCCGCCTGCACGTTGTCGAGCTGCTGCTGCAGGTCGGCAATGCGGCGCTGCAAATGTTCGGTGCGGCTTTGCGGGTCGGGGTTGAGCGCGGCGGCCAGGTTGTCGATCTCGCGCTGCACCACCGCCAGACGTGATGCCGTGGAAGTCATCATGCGCCCGTCCAGCTGTGCGATGAAGCGCAGAGCGGTTTTCAGTGCATCGGTCTCAAACACCCGCCCCTCACGCTCTACCACCAGCCCGCGCCGAATCCATTCGCGCACCTCGCGCCGGGCCTGGCTCAGGGTGTCGTCGCTGTCGATCTCAAAATCCACCTCATTGGCATGCACCACCAGCATCTCCGCCAGCGCCTGCACGGCGGCATCGAACGGCACGCCATCGCGCTGGTGTTCAAACAGCGCGTCCAGGCAACTGAGCACCAGCGGTGCCCGCCGCGAGGCCAGCAGCAGCCAGGCCGGGTGCTGCTGGCGGGCTGCGATGTACTTGTGGGTGCGCTGCTGGTTGAGGGTTGGCATATGCGAAGCCGGAGATGTTCCAATGGTTTGCGCCAAGTATTCAACACTTTTCACACGGGAGGACACACACGATGGCAAATCACATGGGCGATGCGGAGTCGCGTGTCGCAGTGCTGGTGGACTGCGACAACACCAGCCCTGAGATTTTGGAGTACGCGCTGCGCGTTGTGGCGCAGTTTGGTCGTGTAGTTCTGCGCAGGGGCTATGGCAACCATAGTACGTTGGCCAACAAGTGGCAGGAAGCGCTGGTGCGCCTGGCGTTCACTCCATGCCTGCAGTACCAGTACGCGGCGGGAAAAAACACGTCCGACCTTGCTTTGGCGCTGGATGCCATGGAAGCGCTGTTCGACGGCCGCGCGACGACGTTCTGCATCGTCACCAGCGACTCTGATTTTGCCTATCTGTGCCGCAAGTTGCGAGAACGGGGCGCGACGGTGCATATCGTGGGTGAGGCCAAGTCGCCCGATGCGCTGCGCAACGCGAGCGACCAGTTCTTTGAATGGGTGAAACCTGCGCCGGAATCCGAGCTTACGGCAGCAGAGTCTGTCGCGCTCAAGCAACCCAGCAAGGCTGAGCTAGTCAAGCCAGCCCCCAAGCTGCGCCCCAAGTTCATTGTGGAAGCAGTCACGCTCTTGGCAGCAGACACCCCCGAAGGCAACGTGAGCGTAGGAGGGTTGGGTTCCTACCTCAAGCGCGCGGATCCGTCGTTTTCTCCCAAGAGCTATGGTCACTCAGGACTGCTCGACATGCTCAAGACCTACGACTTGTTGAAGGTCCAACAAGAGACAGGAGGGCACTGGACTGCCCGACTAACGGAGAAGCCAACGGTGTAAAAGCCACGCGAACCATGAAAATCGAAAATGGCGTTTTCGATTTTCATGGTGAATCGTTTTCGTCAAACGTCGATGTTTCCAGCGCGCAAGGCGTTGGTTTCAATGAAGTCCCGGCGCGGTTCCACCTCATCGCCCATCAGCATCGTGAACACGCGGTCGGCCTCGATCGCATCGTCGATCTGCACGCGCAGCAGGCGGCGCACGTTGGGGTCCATTGTCGTTTCCCACAACTGCTCGGGGTTCATTTCGCCCAGGCCCTTGTAGCGCTGGCGGCTGGTGGTGCGTTCTGCTTCGCTGATCAGCCACTTCATGGCCTGGCGGAAGTCGCTGACCTTTTCTTCCTTCTGCTTGTCGCCTTCGCCACGCATTACCTTGGCGCCTTCGGCCAGCAGGCCGCGGAAGGTTTCGGCGGCTTCGGCCAGGGCGGCGTAGTCGGCGCCGTGCACGAAGTCTTGCGTGATGACGCTGCTCTTGATGTTGCCGTGGTGGCGGCGGCTGATGCGCAGCAGGGGCTTGTCGGTGCGGGCGTCAAATTCGCCGGCCACTTCGGCGGGGGCGCCGGTGGTGTTCAACTCGCGCAGCTTGGCTTGCAGGGCCACGGCGCTTGCTTCGGCGTCTTGCACGGTGTCGAGCTTGAGGCTCACGCCGTCGGCAATGGCACGCAGGGCTTCGGCGTCCATGAAGTTGCCCAGGCGGGCGATGACACTTTCAGCGATCTGGTGTTTGCGCGCCAGCTCGGCCAGGGTCTCGCCGGTCAGGGTTTGCGGGTTGGCGCCGCCGGTGGTCACGCTGGCGTGGTTCAGCGCAATGCGCAGCAGGAAGCCGTCGAGCGCGGGGCCGTCCTTCAGGTACAGCTCTTCCTTGCCCGCCTTGACCTTGTACAGCGGTGGCTGGGCAATGTAGATGTGGCCGCGCTCGACCAGCTCGGGCATCTGGCGGTAGAAGAAGGTGAGCAGCAGGGTGCGGATGTGGGCGCCATCGACGTCGGCGTCGGTCATGATGATGATGCGGTGGTAGCGCAGCTTGGCCACATCAAAGTCGTCGCCGCCGGTGGTGCCACCGGCCTTGCCGATGCCGGTGCCCAGGGCGGTGATCAGCGTCAGGATTTCGTTGCTGGTCAGCAGCTTTTCGTAGCGGGCTTTTTCCACGTTCAGGATCTTGCCGCGCAGGGGCAGGATGGCCTGGAACTTGCGGTCGCGGCCTTGCTTGGCAGAGCCGCCGGCGGAGTCACCCTCGACGATGTAGATCTCGCACATCGCCGGGTCTTTTTCCTGGCAGTCGGCCAGTTTGCCGGGCAGGCCCATGCCGTCGAGCACGCCCTTGCGGCGGGTCATTTCGCGGGCTTTGCGGGCGGCTTCGCGGGCGCGGGCGGCTTCCACGATCTTGCCGCAGATGATCTTGGCGTCGGCTGGGCGCTCTTGCAGGTAGTCGGTGAGCAGCTTGCCCACGATGTCTTCCACAGGCGCGCGCACTTCGCTCGACACAAGCTTGTCTTTGGTCTGGCTGCTGAACTTGGGCTCGGGCACCTTCACGCTGAGCACGCAGCACAGGCCTTCGCGCATGTCGTCGCCGGTGACTTCGACCTTGGCCTTCTTGGCCAGCTCGTTTTCTTCGATGTACTTGTTGATGACGCGGGTCATCGCGGCGCGCAGGCCTGTCAGGTGGGTGCCGCCGTCACGCTGGGGGATGTTGTTGGTGAAGCACAGCACCTGCTCGGTGTAGGCGCTGTTCCACTGCATGGCCACTTCCACGCCGATGTGCGTGCCGGGGATGCCGCCGTAGCTCTCGGCCGGGCGTTCGCCTGCGGCGTAGAACGAGGTGGGGTGCAGAACGGTCTTGCCCTTGTTGATGAATTCGACAAAGCCGCGCACGCCACCGGCGCCCGAGAAGTCGTCTTCCTTGCCGCTGCGCTCGTCCTTGAGGCGAATGCGCACGCCGTTGTTCAAAAACGAGAGTTCGCGCAGGCGCTTGGCCAGGATCTCGTAGTGGAAGTCGTTGTTCTCTTTGAAGATTTCCGTGTCGGGCAGGAAGTGCACTTCGGTGCCGCGCTTGTCGGTCTCGCCAGTCACCTTCATGGGGCTGACTTCAAAGCCGTCCACGGTGTCGAGCAGGCGGTTTTGCACAACGCCGCGCGCAAATTCGAGCTGGTGCACCTTGCCTTCACGGCGCACCGTCAGGCGCAGCCATTTGGAAAGGGCGTTCACGCAGCTCACGCCCACGCCGTGCAAGCCGCCCGACACCTTGTAGCTGTTCTGGTTGAACTTGCCGCCCGCGTGCAGCTCGGTCAGGGCAATCTCGGCAGCGCTGCGCTTGGGCTCGTGCTTGTCATCCATCTTCACGCCGGTGGGGATGCCGCGGCCGTTATCGGTGACGCTGATGGAGTTATCGGTGTGGATGGTGACGACGATGTCGTCGCAGTGGCCGGCCAGGGCTTCGTCGATGGAGTTGTCGACCACCTCGAACACCAGGTGGTGCAGGCCGGTGCCGTCGCTGGTGTCGCCGATGTACATGCCGGGGCGCTTGCGCACGGCCTCCAGGCCCTCAAGGATGGTGATGGCGCCTTCGCCATAGCTCTCGCTGGCCCCTGCCTGGTTGGTGTCGATCTTGGTGAGTGTGGGCTCAACATGGCCGGAGACGCCGGTGGCTTCGGGCTCGGAAGGAATGTTGTCAACGGTCATGGTGGGCCTTGGAATCCGTGGAGACTTTGGGAGTCTCGCAATTGGTCAATAAGAGTCAAATCAGCTTCTAGGGCAGATGTAATAAGCGCTAGAAGCTACAAATTAAATAGCAATTTCGGTGGCTTGCAAAAGGGGATACGGCACCCGAAGGTGCCGCATCACGCATGGCGCGCCTGTCAAATGCGCATGGGCATCACCACGTATTTGAAGGTGTCGTTGTCGGGGATGGTCATCAGCGCCGAGCTGTTGCCGTCTTGCAGGTCGATCTTGACCATGTCCTGGCCCATGTTGGCCAAGGCATCGATCAGGTAGGTGACGTTGAAGCCAATCTCGATGGCGTCGCCACCGTAGTCGATGTCGAGCTCGTCCACCGCCTCTTCCTGCTCGGCGTTGTTCGATGCCACGCGCAAGGTGCCGGGCTCGATGTTCAGGCGCACGCCCTTGAACTTGTCGCTGGTCATGATGGCGGTGCGCTGCAGGCTGGCCAGCAGCGGCGCGCGGCCCAGGGTCACGCTGTTTTGGTGGTTCTTGGGAATGACGCGGTTGTAGTCGGGGAACTTGCCCTCGACCAGCTTGGTCACGAACTCCATGCCGCCAAAGGTGAACTTGGCCTGGTTGTTGGCGAACTGCATCTCGATGTGCGGCTGGTTCTCGCCACCCGCATCAGACAGCAGGCGCTGCAGTTCGATCACGGTCTTGCGCGGCAGGATGACTTCCTGCTTGGGCACTTCCACATCCAGCGTGGCGCTGGCAAAGGCCAGGCGGTGGCCGTCGGTGGCGACCAGGCTCAGGGTCTTGCCCTCGGCCACAAACAGAATGCCGTTGAGGTAGTAGCGAATGTCCTGCACCGCCATGGCAAACGACACCTGGCCCAGCAGGTCCTTCAGCGTCTTTTGTGGCACGGCAAACACGGGGCCGAAGGCGGCAGATTCCTGCACCAGCGGGAAGTCTTCGGCGGGCAGGCTTTGCAAGGTGAAGCGGCTCTTGCCGCCCTTCAGGATCAGTTTGGACTGCTGCGACTCCAGGCTGACGGTCTGGTCACCGGGCATGGTCTTCAAGATGTCGATGAGCTTGCGTGCGCCCACGGTGGTGGTGAAGTCGCCCGTGTCGCCACCCAGTTCGGCGGTGGTGCGGATCTGGATTTCGAGGTCGCTGGTGGTCAGCTGCAGCGCATTGCCGGTTTTGCGGATCAGCACGTTGGCCAGGATGGGCAGCGTGTGCCGACGCTCCACGATGCCCGCCACGGACTGGAGTACCGCGAGAACCTTATCTTGTGTTGCCTTCAGGACGATCATGTCATCAACCTCTTGTGGTTTTTAGGACGGTGCTTGGACAGCAGCGGCGCCGGTCGCGCCTCCCCGTGCTGCACAGCACGCCATTTTGCCCTTGAACAGGGGCAGCAAAGTGTTTGTAGTGGGCGTGGTTTGCACGGAGGCG
>NZ_CP117194.1:0-187379 GCF_028596105.1 Acidovorax temperans
ATGATCGGCAAGAGCGAGCGGTTGACCATCCTTTCGGATGCCGAGCAGGAAGCCCTGTACGGCCTGCCGGATTTCGATGATGCACAGCGGCTGGAATACCTGGCACTGACTGAAACCGAACTGGCGCTCGCCAGTAGCCGGCCCGGCCTCCATGCTCAGGTCTATTGCGTCTTGCAAATCGGCTACTTCAAGGCCAAGCGTGCCTTCTTCCGTTTCGACTGGAGCGAGGTCGAGGACGATTGTGCCTTCGTGCTGAGCCGCTATTTCCACGGCGAGCCGTTCGAGCGCAAGGCGATCACCAAGCACGAGCGCTACACCCAGCGCGAGCGGGTTGCCGAGTTGTTCGGCTACCGGCCGTGGGCAGCCGACTTCCTGCCGCAACTGGCGCAGCAGGCCGAGCAGATCGTGCGCCGTGACGTGACGCTTGGGTTCGTCGCCGCCGAGCTGATCGTCTGGCTCAACGGGCACAAGATCATCCGGCCCGGCTACACCACCCTGCAAGAGCTGGTCAGTGAAGTCTTGTCCGCCGAACGTCGGCGGCTGGGCAGCCTGCTGGCGGAAGTGTTGGACGAATCAGCCAAGGCCACGCTGGCCCAGCTCCTGGTTCGTGACGACACCCTGTCGCAACTGGCGGCGCTCAAGCAGGACGCCAAGGATTTCGGCTGGCGTCAGATGGCCCGCGAACGCGGGAAGCGCGCCACGCTGGAGCCGCTGCACGGGATCGCCAAGGCGCTGCTGCCCAAGCTGGGTATCTCGCAGCAAAACCTGCTGTACTACGCGAGCCTGGCGAACTTCTATACCGTCCATGACCTGCGCAACCTGAAGGCGGATCAGACCCGGCTCTACCTGCTGTGCTATGCCTGGGTGCGTTACCGGCAACTCACCGACAACCTGGTCGATGCGATGGCCTTCCACATGAAGCAACTAGAGGATGAAAGCAGCGCGGGCGCGAAGCAGTCCTTCGTCGCCGAGCAGGTACGACGCCATCAGGAAACGCCGCAGGTTGGCCGCCTGCTGTCGCTGTACGTGGACGACAGCGTGACCGATCCGACGCCGTTCGGTGAGGTGCGCCAGCGCGCCTACAAGATCATGTCCAGGGACGCGCTGCAAAGCACCGCGCAGCGCATGAGCGTCAAGCCGCTGAACAAACTGGCGCTGCACTGGCAGGCGGTGGACGGTCTGGCCGAACGCATCCGACGCCATCTGCGGCCGCTGTACGTCGCGCTCGACTTCGCCGGCACTGATCCGGACAGCCCGTGGCTCGCGGCGCTGGCCTGGGCTAAGGGCGCGTTCGCCAAACAGCAGCGCCTGTCGCAACGGCCGCTCGCCGAATGTCCGGCGGCCACGCTGCCGAAACGCTTGCGGCCGTACCTGCTGACCTTCGACGCCGATGGCAAGCCGACTGGCCTGCACGCCGACCGCTACGAGTTCTGGCTGTACCGCCAGGTCAGGAAGCGCTTCCAGTCGGGCGAACTCTACCTCGACGACAGCTTGCAGCACCGGCATTTCTCCGACGAGTTGGTTTCGATGGACGGGAAGGCCGACGTGCTGGCACAGATGGACATCCCGTTCTTGCGGCAGCCTGTCGATACCCAACTCGATGCGCTGGCGGCCCAGCTGCACGCGCAATGGCTGGCGTTCAACCGCGAGCTGAAACAGGGCAAGCTGACGCACTTGGAATACGACAAGGACTCGCAGAAGCTGACTTGGCGCAAGCCCAAGGGCGAAAACCAGAAGGCGCGCGAGCAGGCGTTCTACGAGCAACTGCCGTTCTGCGATGTCGCTGATGTGTTCCGCTTCGTCAACGGCCAGTGCCAGTTCCTGTCGGCGTTGACGCCATTGCAGCCGCGTTACGCGAAGAAGGTAGCGGATGCCGACAGCCTGATGGCGGTCATCATCGCGCAGGCGATGAACCACGGCAACCAGGTCATGGCGCGCACCAGCGACATCCCGTACCACGTGCTGGAAAATACCTACCAGCAGTACCTGCGCCAGGCGTCGCTGCATGCTGCCAACGACCGCATCAGCAACGCCATTGCCGCGCTGCCGATCTTCCCGCATTACTCGTTCGACCTCGATGCGCTGTACGGCGCCGTCGATGGGCAGAAATTCGGCGTCGAACGGCCGACCGTGAAGGCGCGCTACTCGCGCAAGTATTTCGGGCGCGGCAAGGGCGTCGTTGCCTACACGCTCTTGTGCAACCACGTGCCGCTGAACGGTTATCTGATTGGCGCGCATGAGTACGAGGCTCACCACGTGTTCGACATCTGGTATCGCAACACGTCCGACATCGTGCCGACCGCGATCACCGGCGACATGCACAGCATCAACAAGGCCAACTTCGCCATCCTGCACTGGTTCGGCCTGCGTTTCGAGCCGCGCTTCACCGACCTCGACGACCAGTTGCAGGAGCTGTATTGTTGCGCCGACGATCCGGCGCTGTACGAGAAGTGCCTGATCCGGCCGGTCGGCCAAATCGACCGGCAACTCATCGTCAGCGAGAAGGCGAACATCGACCGGATCGTCGCCACGCTGGGCCTGAAGGAAATGACGCAGGGCACGCTGATCCGGAAACTGTGCACCTACACCGCGCCGAATCCGACGCGGCGCGCGATCTTCGAGTTCGACAAGCTGGTGCGCAGCATCTACACGTTGCGCTACCTGCGCGACCCGCAACTCGAACGGAACGTACACCGCTCGCAAAACCGCATCGAGTCTTATCACCAGCTACGCTCGACCATCGCCCAGGTCGGCGGGAAGAAGGAATTGACCGGCCGTACCGACATCGAAATCGAGATCAGCAACCAGTGCGCCCGGCTGATCGCCAACGCGGTTATCTACTACAACTCGGCCATCCTGTCGCGGCTGCTGACGAAATACGAGGCGGCCTGCAACGCCAGGGCGCTGGAACTCATCACCCAGATATCGCCGGCGGCCTGGCGGCACATCCTGCTGAACGGGCATTACACCTTCCAGAGCGACGGCAAGGTCATCGACCTCGATGCGCTCGTGGCGGGGCTGGAACTGGGGTGACGGAAATTTCGGCGGTTCCGGCTTACAACCCCTGGATGATGAACTCCATTTGTCGCCATTGCCCGCAGAGGACGAAGACCCAGAAGTGACCAAGCTGCGCGCGGCTTTGGATCACCGCATCGGTGAGGTTCAATTGCCGGAAGTGATTCTGGCCGTTGACGCCCAGGTGCGCTTTAGCTGGATCATGCTCGGACGTGAGCCGCGCTCTACCGACGAGCTGCTGATGGTCTATGCCGGCATCATGGCCCACGGCACCAGTCTGACTGCGGTCGAATGCGCGCGCATGATTCCGCAATTGTCTGCCACCAGCATTCGCCAGGCCATGCGCTGGGCGCGGGACGAACGGCGTCTGAGCCAGAGGCCTGCCAGGCTGTGCTGGAATTCATGCAGCGACACCCGATTGCCGCCACCTGGGGGCGGTCCGATTTGGCATCTTCTGACATGATGAGCATGGAGGGGTCGCTTCAGAAAACGGAAAATAAAGCACGCTAAGCAACCTCGCGCAGGTATTGGTACAGCGTTTCACGGCTTATGCCAAATTCACGGGCCAGCTTCGCCTTTTGCTCGCCAGCCTTGATGCGTTGCTGAAGTTCCGCAATGCGCTCGGGTGATAGTGCCTTCTTGCGGCCTCGGTAGGCTCCGCGCTGTTTGGCGAGCGCGATACCTTCCCTCTGCCGCTCGCGGATCAAGGCCCGCTCGAATTCGGCGAACGCGCCCATGACCGACAACATCAAGTTCGCCATCGGCGAATCCTCACCGGTGAAGGTCAGGCATTCTTTGACGAACTCGATGCGCACACCGCGCCTGGTCAGCTTTTGCACGAGGCAACGCAGGTCATCGAGGTTACGGGCTAGGCGATCCATGCTGTGCACCACCACCGTATCACCTTCGCGCACGAAGGCTAGCAGTGAATCAAGTGCGGGCCGCCGGGTGTCCTTTCCCGACGCTTTGTCGGTAAATATTTTTCCGACTTCGACCTGCTCCAGTTGCCGTTCCGGGTTTTGGTCGAAGCTGCTGACCCGGACGTAGCCGATACGTTGACCTTGCAAGATGCCTCCAAACAGAAAAGTGTCAGGAAGAAATCTATGACCTTGCGCGGTGCGTGTCAATAAATCACAAAAGATGGTCTATCTTGACGTTTTGAGTGTTTCGCCCTGACGTCCGACTAGGGTGTAGCTCAATCGGACGTATCAAAAAAACATCAAACATTTGAAGAGGTGATGTATAGTTCAACTATGGAAAAAGACAGCGCAACATCAATCTTCGAGTCGCTCTCTGCGGGAGTGCGCCTTGACACTTTTCGGCTACTGGTCAAAGCGGAGCCGCTGGGCATGGTCGCAGGCGAGATTTCCGCCGCGTTGGGCATGCCGCCTGCACACCTTTCATTTCACCTGAAAGCCCTGGCACAAGCCCATCTAGTGACGGTTGCACACGAAGGCCGTTTCTTGCGATACCGCGCCAATCTCCTGTTGATACAGGATTTGATCGCGTACTTGACCGAGGAATGCTGTTCCGGCGTACCCAATCAGGAGATGAAAAATGAACTATCCAAAAATGCACCGAAAATTGGAGAACAACAATGAATGACTGGACGGTGATGCTCATTGAAGCATCAAAGATGTTTCTGTTCTTGGCGTTAGAACTCTCGGTTTTGTTTCTGATCATCAGTGCCGGCGTCAGTTGGTTAAGGCAACGAATTCCTGATGAGAAAATCCAGAAAACGCTCGGCGGCCGGCGCGGAAAGGGCTATGCAATCGCTGCGGCGTTAGGTTCCCTGACACCCTTTTGCAGTTGCTCGACGATCCCGATGTTACGAGGGCTGTTGTCTGCAAGGGCTGGTTTTGGACCGACCCTGACTTTCCTGTTTGTCTCACCTTTACTCAATCCCATTATTGTCGGCTTGATGTGGGTGACCTTTGGCTGGAAAGTGACGATGCTATACACCGTCATTGCAGCCAGTGTTTCGGTCATTGCCAGCTTTTTGCTCGACAAGTGGGGATTTGAGCGGTATGTCATTGAGGCATCCGGGGGCAATGGTACGTGCGCTACTGCTTGTTCTTCCTCTGCTGGTGCGGCTTCCGTTTCGCAAAAAACGGCTTGCTGCTCTGCAAACGCACCCATTGTTCCCCCTGTGCAGGCCACTTCGTGCTGCGCTCCTACCAAGCCTTCGGCTGAAGCGGCTTGCTGCACAAAAAATAGTTCCGCCGATATTCCCGCAGTCTCCAGCGCACCGTCCGGGATACGCCTCGCTTGCATGGAGGCCTGGCAGCAGTTCAAGGATGTTTTGCCCTATCTGGCATTGGGCGTCCTGATCGGTTCGTTCATTTATGGATTCATCCCGTCTGAATGGATTGCCGATCATGCAGGTGATGATAATCCCTGGGCTATTCTCTTGAGTGCGGTCATCGGGATACCGCTCTATATCCGCGCCGAAGCCGTGATTCCTTTAGCCTCCGTTTTGCTTGCGAAGGGTATGGGCATCGGGGCGGTACTTGCCCTTATCATCGGTAGCGCAGGTGCGAGTCTGACGGAAGTAATCCTGCTGAAGTCAATGTTCAGAACGCCAATGATCGTGGCGTTTCTGGCGGTGATTCTGGGTATGGCGATTTTTATGGGCTACCTCGTCTCCTTTCTTTTTTAGCGAAACTGTAATTACTCGGCCACAGATAGAAGAGCTTTCATGCCACGCCGTTCGATCCTGTCCGCCGCCGAGCGCGAAAGCTTGCTGGCGTTGCCGGACACCAAGGATGAGTTGATCCGTCACTACACGTTCAGCGAAACCGACCTGTCCATCATCCGTCAGCGGCGCGGCCCGGCCAACCGCCTGGGCTTCGCCGTGCAGCTCTGCTACCTGCGCTTTCCAGGCGTCATCCTTGGCGTCGATCAACCACCGTTTCCGCCCTTGCTGAGACTGGTCGCCGACCAGCTCAAGGTTGGCGTCGAAAGCTGGGACGAGTACGGGCAGCGGGAACAGACCCGGCGCGAGCACCTAGTGGAGCTGCAAACGGTGTTCGGCTTCCAGCCCTTCACAATGAGCCACTACCGGCAGGCCGTTCAGCTGCTGACCGAGCTGGCCATGCAGACCGACAAAGGTATCGTGCTGGCCAGCGCCTTGATCGAGCACCTGCGGCGGCAGTCGATCATTCTGCCCGCCCTCAACGCGGTCGAGCGGGCGAGCGCCGAGGCCATCACGCGTGCCAACCGGCGCATCTACGAAGCCCTGTCCGAACCGCTGTCGGACGCGCATCGCCGCCGCCTCGACGATCTGCTCAAACGCCGCGACAACGGCAAGACGACTCGGCTTGCCTGGCTGCGCCAGTCACCGGCCAAGCCCAATTCGCGCCACATGCTCGAACACATCGAACGCCTCAAGGCGTGGCAGACACTCGACCTGCCTTCCGGCATCGAGCGGCTGGTTCATCAGAATCGCCTGCTCAAGATCGCTCGCGAGGGCGGCCAGATGACGCCCGCCGACCTGGCCAAGTTCGAGCCGCAACGGCGCTATGCAACCCTGGTCGCGCTCGCCATCGAGGGCATGGCCACCGTTACCGACGAAATCATCGACCTGCACGACCGCATCCTGGGCAAGCTGTTCAATGCCGCCAAGAACAAGCATCAGCAGCAGTTCCAGGCATCCGGCAAGGCGATCAACGCCAAAGTGCGGCTGTTCGGGCGCATCGGCCAGGCGCTGATCGACGCCAAGCAGTCGGGCCGCGACCCGTTCGCCGCCATCGAGGCCGTCATGTCCTGGGACGCCTTCGCCGAGAGTGTCACGGAGGCGCAGAAGCTCGCGCAGCCTGAGGACTTCGATTTTCTGCACCGCATCGGCGAGAGCTACGCCACCTTGCGCCGCTATGCACCGGAATTCCTCGCCGTGCTCAAGCTGCGGGCCGCGCCCGCCGCCAAGGCCGTGCTCGACGCCATCGAGGTGCTGCGCGGCATGAACACCGACAACGCCCGCAAGGTGCCTGCGGATGCGCCGACCGACTTCATCAAGCCGCGCTGGCAGAAGCTGGTGATGACCGACACCGGTATCGACCGGCGTTACTACGAACTGTGCGCGCTGTCGGAGATGAAGAACGCGCTGCGCTCGGGCGACATCTGGGTACAGGGCTCGCGCCAGTTCAAGGACTTCGAGGACTATCTGATGCCTCCCGAGAAGTTCGCCAGCCTCAAGCTGTCCTGCGAATTACCGCTGGCCGTGGCGACCGACTGCGACCAGTACCTGAGCGAGCGCTTGGAGCTGCTGGAAGCGCAGCTCGCCACGGTCAATCGCATGGCGGCGGCGAACGATCTGCCGGACGCCATCATCACAGAGTCGGGCCTGAAAATCACGCCGCTCGATGCGGCGGTGCCGGACACGGCGCAAGCGTTGATCGACCAGACGGCCATGGTCCTGCCGCACGTCAAGATCACAGAATTGCTGCTTGAAGTCGATGAATGGACGGGCTTCACCCGCCACTTCACGCACCTTAAATCGGGCGACCTGGCCAAGGACAAAAATCTGCTGTTGACCACCATCTTGGCCGACGCGATCAACCTTGGCCTGACCAAAATGGCCGAGTCCTGCCCCGGCACGACCTATGCCAAGCTCGCTTGGCTGCAAGCCTGGCATACCCGCGACGAAACCTATTCGACGGCGCTGGCCGAACTGGTCAACACTCAATTCCGGCATCCGTTTGCCGGGCACTGGGGCAATGGCACCACGTCATCTTCGGACGGCCAGAACTTCCGCACCGGCAGCAAGGCCGAGAGTACCGGCCACATCAACCCGAAATACGGCAGCAGCCCAGGGCGGACGTTCTACACCCACATCTCCGACCAGTACGCGCCGTTCCACACCAAGGTGGTCAATGTCGGCGTACGCGATTCGACCTACGTGCTGGACGGCCTGCTGTACCACGAGTCCGACCTGCGCATCGAGGAACACTACACCGACACGGCTGGCTTCACCGATCATGTCTTCGCCTTGATGCACCTACTGGGGTTCCGCTTCGCGCCACGCATCCGCGACCTGGGCGACACCAAGCTCTACATCCCGAAGGGCGAAGCCGCCTACGAGGCATTGAAACCAATGATCGGCGGCACGCTGAACATCAAGCACGTCCGCGCCCATTGGGACGAAATCCTGCGGCTGGCCACGTCGATCAAACAGGGCACGGTGACGGCCTCACTGATGCTCAGGAAGCTCGGCAGCTACCCGCGCCAGAACGGCCTGGCCGTGGCGCTGCGCGAGTTGGGCCGCATCGAGCGCACGCTGTTCATCCTGGACTGGCTGCAAAGCGTCGAACTGCGCCGCCGCGTGCATGCCGGGCTGAACAAGGGCGAAGCGCGCAACGCACTGGCCCGCGCCGTGTTCTTCAACCGGCTGGGCGAAATCCGCGACCGCAGTTTCGAGCAGCAGCGCTACCGGGCGAGCGGCCTCAATCTCGTGACGGCGGCCGTCGTGTTGTGGAACACGGTCTATCTGGAGCGGGCCGCGAACGCCTTGCGCGGGCACGGTCATACCGTTGATGATGCCCTTTTGCAGTACCTGTCGCCGCTGGGCTGGGAGCACATCAACCTGACCGGCGATTACCTCTGGCGCAGCAGCGCCAAGATCGGCGCGGGCAAGTTCAGGCCGCTACGGCCGCTGCAACCGGCTTAGCGTGCTTTATTTTCCGTTTTCTGAGACGACCCCATGGAGACCACCAAACGGGTGTGGCAAGCCCGGCTTGATCCTCGGCGCAACACACCTTCCATTGGAATCTACTCCCATGTAAAAGACCGGTGGGGCATCTTCCATGCGCAGCCCTTTGTGCTCAATGAGCGCCAGGCGGGCGTGGCCATTGAAGGTGTCATCCGCCAAGAAAAGCTGGAGACCAGCCAGCTTGCTGTGGATACCCATGGCTACACCGACTTTGCCATGTCACATGCCCGTTTGCTTGGTTTTGATCTTTGCCCGCGGTTGAAGGAACTCAAACAGCGCCACCTCTTTGTGCCACGCGGCACCAAAGTGCCCGCAGAAATCGCTGCGGTGTGCGAAGCCAATGTCGACGTCGCTTTGATCGAAAAGCATTGGGATAGTCTGGTGCACCTGGCAGCCTCGGTCATGAGCGGACATGCCAGTGCGGTGGCAGCTCTTGCGCGGTTCGGTTCTGCCGCCCAGGGCGATCCAATCTATGAGGCTGGCGTGCAATTGGGGCGGTTGCTGCGTACGGCGTTTTTGGCTGACTACTTTGTCAAGGACGCTTTCAGGAACGAGTTGCGCCGGGTGCTCAATCGGGGCGAGGCTGTTAACGCCCTCAAGCGCGCCATTTATACCGGCCGGATCAGCCCGGCGCAGGCCAAACGTGTCGATGAAATGCAGGCTGTGGCCGATGCGTTGAGCCTGATGGCCAACATCGTGATGGCGTGGAATACCTCACAGATGCAGGCGGTCCTGGATCGCTGGTCGAACCGCCGCCAGGTCATTCCACCGGAACTGATCGGGAAGATTGCGCCCACCAGGCTGGAGAGCATCAACTTGCGGGGTGTGTTTCGCTTCCCGGTTGACCGCTATGCTGACCAAATCCTGCCTTCGCGGCCAAATGCATCGATAACTGGCACCAATGGATGAAACCGACCACGGTTTGACGCCACGAATCGCAGATTTGAAAGTGAACAGGAAAGTCAATGAAATCAACGATCTACCAACACCACCTCCGCGCCAGTGCTAGCTTTTCGTACCGTCACTTATTGCACTGAAAACGAGGAGACCCCCTGTATGCAGAAAAGCTTCAAGAGTGCATTACTGCGCAGATTCCCTTGCCAACCTGTAAAGAGAGAGCCCAGAAGCTGGCTTTCCCCAATGGTCTCGGTGGTGTGAAACTCCCCGATTAAGAACCTAAAACAAAGCCTTCGGGGGCTTTTGTCATTGATCGAGCGGTTCTTCTTTGTCAGAGGCGGCTTCGAGCGCATTTCGCCAGGCCTGTCGCCTCTTGTGGTCGTAGCGTGCCGTCACCTTCAGGCTGGAGTGCCGCGCCTGGGCCTGCACGTACCGTGGGTCTACCCCCGCTTCCATGGTATGCGAGACCCCTGTGTGTCGCATCCAGTGGGGCGATGCCAGCATAAGCCGTTGTGCGGCACGCTTATCTTCATCCTTCACCAACGCAGCCGCCATCTTGAAGATCTCTTTGCAGATCAGGTAGATGGCCTGGGCGGTGACGCCCTTGTCTTTGCCGGTGACCGCAAGGATGGCGGGCAGGGTCTCCTTGTACGCGGGCAGAGGTGACAGGCCCAAGGAGGTGCGGTAGATGCGCAGCTCGTCCATGAGCTTGGAGGTGGCCACGATGGTCGCTTTCTTGCCGCCCTTGCCAACCAGCTTGATGTTCCAACCCTGGGGCGATGGCTCAAAACTCCCCATGGTCAGCATCGCGGCCTCTTCGCGGCGCAGGTAGGCGCGGTACAGCAGCTGGGTGATCCAGCGTGCGCGGTGGTAGTGCTTGAGGTCGCGGTCGCTCTCGCGCGGCAGGGCCTCTACGGCTTGCTGGACGGCCAGCCACTCGCGCTCGCTCAGTGCCTCCTCCACCTCCTCATCGGGCGTGGTCTTGCCCATTCCCTCGTGGGCCATCTTCACGGGGTTGAACATGCAGTAAGGGTCAACCTTGGTGCGGCGCAGCTCCCGCATGGCGGTGAACATCCTGAAGAGCACCGTCAGGGTGTGTTTGACGCTCTCGGTGGAAAGAGGTTTTCTGAAGGGTTGGTGCTTCCAGCCTTGGGAGAGAAGGTACTCATGATCGAAGGGGCGAGGGTTCTCCAGAAACAACAGGTAGTCGTTGATGTCCTGGGTGACCACCTCGGGCAGCAGATCCGGCGCAGGTGGTCGCCTGGCGCGCAGCCACACCAAGAAGCGGTAGCACTCCTTTTCGTAGGAGCGGGTGGTGTGCTGGGACTTCTTGGAGTAGGTGTCCAAGAAGGCGCGGATCGCTGATACATCGTCGGTGATGTACCGGGTGATGAGCGCGAGGGAGTCGGCCTCAGCGGTTGGGCGAACCGGGTATTGGTAGGAGGTGAGGGTGTTCATGGCGATACCAGCTCCGCACATGCGCTGGTGGCAGAGGCCTCGGATTGGGCCGGGGTGATGCCAAAGGCGAGGAACATGGCGTTGCCGCGCTCGAACAGGTCGAGCATCTTCTGAGCCAGTTCGTGCCGGTCGAGAAACTCCATGCCGACCAGATCCTCTCGGCGGTTGACCTTGACTTGGCAAATCAGGCCCATGAGCAAAGGGATAGCACCCACGTTGCGCATGAGGAACCACAGCCAGTGTGGCCACTGCTGGATCAGCTTGCCAAAGAAGGCGCGGACTTCGGGCACCTCCACCAGCTCACGCGGGTCATTGTCGTAGCCTGTGATGTGGATGAGCAGGGATTCTTGGAAGCGCAGCGCTGTCTCTTTGGAGTCGGTCAGGGCCATCAGGCGTTCCAAGGCGCTGGAGATGTTGCCTGCTTCGATTTCGGTGCGGGTCAGGTCCAGTACCACCAGCGCATCTTCGTTGAAGTTGGCCAAGCCATCAGCGTCTGTGCGCATCAGAATGATTTTGGGGTCTTGGCTCATCGGATCCCTCCACTGCGCTTGATGTTCAATCCTGTGCTCTCGAAATAATAGCGGAAGGTCTTTTCTGGGAGCCATTCCTCGCCCTCGGGGCCCTGCACCAGCAGCTGGAGATCTTTGGTCTGTTGGCTGCCGCGCAGTCGCACGATGTGGGCGCGCTCATCCTCATCGGCAAGGCCGCTGGATCTGATGGCCACCACTTCATCGCCAATCTCGAACTCAGGACGCTCAACGGGCACTTCACGGACGGGCTTGAGCTTGAGCTTTGCCGCGCGGGCGGTGCGCAGTTCTTCCTTGATTTGCTGTGTGCACTGGGGAATACCGGCAATGGCGCATTCCCACAGGCGGGCTCTGCCGGGGTCTTCGAACACGGTGTACAGGCGCTGCCGGGACACGCCCAGGTACTGAGCGGCATCCCGGATCGACCAGCCCTTGGTGCGCAGGCGCTCAGCCAGGAACCCGCCTTTTTTCGTGCTTTGCAGGGTGGGCTGGGTGGAGGAGGGTGGCGCTGTCATGGTGCCAGCCGCTTCAGGCGCTCTGCGGCCTGGTCGATGTGGGTCTGGAGCTTGTCAACGCAGGGGGCGAAGTCGCGGCTCAACAGGGAGGAGTCGCGCAGGCGCATCACGTAGTCCTGGGCCAAGGACAGTGCCCGCGCCCAGGTGCTCGGGTTGACCACATCGATGATGTCCAGGCTCAGCCGAAACTCAGGGAGTTCGCCGGGTGCTGTCGGGGCAAAGCCCATGGGCGTCATGTCATACACGGGCGCCAACGAGAACGGCTGGGCCCTGTCGGTTAAGCAGGCCTGGTTGCCGCTGTGCATATCGGTGTTGCCTATCAAGGTGCCGAAGGCCCAGCGCAAGCATGCGTCGTCCAGAGCCAAGCTGGTGATGACGCCCTTTTGAGCAAGAGCCTTGGCAATGACAGGCCAGTTTCCTCCACTGCCTGCGAATTCGGGATCCAAGGCGGCGAAGGAGTGCACGGATCGACGCCCCAGCGCTCTTACCCGGTCGAAGCGCTCCACCTCCAGGAAGCGCTGAGCCCCCAAATCCAAGATGCGGGAGGCTGCGGCATCAATGCGGCCTTCGGCCAGCACCCGCAGTGCCAAGTGCTCGGCCGCGAGGAGATCACGCCAGCGCTGGGATGCAGGGCTGTCCTCCAGTGGGGTGAACTTGACGATCACATGGCGTGGGGTGCCGCCTTCAGGCTGCACGCAGGCGGTGAATTTGGGCATCTCACCACCAAGCAGGGCGCTCACATCGCCTTGTTCAGCGGCAGCGGCCATCTGCGCATAGTGCTGGGCGCAGCTTTCTTGGGGCAGGGGCTTCGGGGCAGGGGAGTTGATGAAGACCTCTGCCGGGGCTTGGCCGATGATGATGTCGCCGGGAAGGTCACTGCCGTACTGGCTGATCGACTGCAGGCCTTGCGCATCGCTCCAGTCACTCAGCCGCTCTGAAAACCCCAGCGCCTGGCCGTGGCGCTTGGCAAAGGCCCGACCCATGTAGCCCTGCGGCAGGGCATCAGCAATCCACCATGGAAGACCCTCGCTGTGCGCGCGGTTCAGCTCTCGCAGCAACACAAACCCCTCAGGGCGCACGGGCACCAACAGACCCTCCCGCAGAACATTGCCGTCCTCATTGACCCTGAAGACGGGCACTTGGAGATGGGCGCGTGCATCGTCTCGCAGCACGTAGAAGACGGCTCTTGCCGCGCCCACGCTGATGACCTCATCGCCCAGCGCCTTGATGGTTCGCGAGATGGTGGGCTGGCTCACACGCAGCCCCTCCGCAAGGGTCACCGCTTTGGAGGGGCCACCTCGCAACATCGCACGGATGTGTTTGGCATAGATCTGGGCGGCTGATTGCATGCCGTGAGGATACTCCCTTTTGAATAGATTGGTGAATACAAATGAGGGTGTTAGGATGAATCAATAAATCTATGGGCTGACCGCTATGCCTCTGTCCTGCAAGCACGGTGAAAACACGCTTTTTTCGTTCGACTTCGATGCTGCCGGATGGGCGGGGCTGAAGGCGTCGAATGCGTCAGAGAAGAACCTGAGGATGACTTGCTGTGATGAGCATGTCACCCTCAAAACCTCGAAGCTGGGCACTCAGTTTTTCGCGCACAAACGCCGGGGCGAGTGCACATCGGCGGCAGAGACTGCCGAGCACCTGTTTGTCAAAGCATGCATCGCAAGAGCCATCAGGGGAACAGGGTGGGAAGTCAACACCGAGCAACGTGGTCACGCTCCTGACGGAAGCGTGTGGGTAGCAGATGTGATGGCCAGCCGTGGGGCCCACCGGATAGCCTTCGAGATGCAGTGGTCAGCACAGAGCAGCGACGAGACAGCGCGGCGGCAAGAGCAGTACCGCAGCAGCGGAGTTCGCGGGCTTTGGCTGTTCAGGCATCCGAGCGCGGTTCAGGTGTCGAAGGACATCCCATCGCTCCATGTTGAGGTGCAGTTAGACCCACCCAGTGCGTGGGTCTCCATCTCGCACGAAACCCCATATGGTTCGAAAAAGATGGATTACCAATGGGGCCCCAGGATCGAGCTGGGCCGATTTGTGCGTGGGTGTCTGGCACGAAAGTTCATTTGGGCACCTGGTATTGATCAGGCTGTGCCTTTGGACATCTTCACAGCCGATCAAGCCTGCTGGCGGTGCAAGAAGCCCACTTCCATCATTACCGGATTTGAGTTTCGGGTGGATCTGCTGGTACCTGGCGCCAGGCCTGTTTGGCTCAAGATGGAAAACTTCGACAACCCATTGGGCAGGACAGTCCTTGGCGAAGCACTGGGGCGGGTTGATCTCATATCGCTTGGGATTGGCCAAGTGAAGGAGCGGTTTTCGCGCACGCGCGGGCATGCGTATCTCTCAAACGGATGCGTTCACTGTGACGCGCTGCAGGGTGCGTTTTTTGAGAACGAGGTTTATGGCGAGGATGCGGCTGCCCTGACCGTGGATTGCATGATGGACCGTAAGCTATTTGATGGCGCGTGTCGTGACACGCCGTTTCGCTGGGTGTTCGATGAGAGGTTTGAGTCGGACGCTGGTGCGCTTTGAGTCCAGCACCAAGACCCGAACATGAAAAAGCCGACCCTGCACGAGTCCCGGCACTAGGAATTCTTTTTGACTCTTGGTTTGAGTAGGCCTGCGCGCAGGGATTCAGCCGTCAGTTCGCAGATGTCCTGGTCTACTTGTTGCGCCTGTAAATTGACGCAAACGCCTATCGATTCCCCAAGCGAGGTGCTTTCGTACCTGTCCGCATAAGAGACTTTTCCGTCAAGGCGCTTAATCGCATACCGCATGACAAAGGTTCGCGAGCCAGACTGGTCAAGGCTGCTGCCGATCACCGCTCCGAGTATCGCTGCGCCCACTTGCCCGGTTGCCGAGTACGTTCCCTTTGGAATCGAGTTATCCACGTACTGTGCCTGACCGAGCACAGCTCCTAGTTGGCTGCCAGCAGTAGTTCCATTCGTGGATGCATCAAACAACTGCCTGTCTATTACTCTGCCGAAATTGCTGTCATCCTTTACCGAAACAAACCGATCCTCTTGTAGCTTGGTGCGCTCAGCGTCGGAAAGCTCTTCCCATACCGAGCGTCGCACCTGCAAGATGCTGGTTTTGTCCAAGAATTTATTGGCTCGCTGCTCAAGCGGCCCATACTCGGATTCAGACAAGAGAATTTTCAAGGCCTGCAATGAAGTCCGCACATCTCGCGCTGCCGCCTCTGTCTCTCCTGACTCTGCCAACGATGCGTAATACTCAGGCGTGACCCGCGCTTTCCCCTCGGTAACAATTTGCGGGTAGGTCTTCGCCAGGTCAAGCATCGCCGCTTGATGTGTTGGTGTACCTACAGGCTCACGCATCTTCCAAAATGCCGCCTTGAAATCTCCCTTGCTGGCGAAGTATTTGGCATACAACATGTCCTGCTCAGTAGGATGCAACTGCTGCGAAGCGCAACCAACGAATAGCAATGAGACGACAGCTGGGGCAAACGTGAAAAGTCGCATGGATTAAAGTGCAAAAAGTATTCTGCAGGCGCTGAATGGAACGCTTCTTTTGGATATCGCTTCCACAGGCCTTTACTGAATATCAGACTATGGGCCTGTTGCGGTCTTCAAGATCTGAGGCAAGAGGTCATTCAGTATGCGCAGTTGGACGGCTAGTTTATGGCCGAATTCTGCGCTGTAAGAGGCCAAATCGGATGCTGGAGACCTTTCATCTCAGCCGTAGGATTGGTTCAATGCAATTGAACTGAGCGTTCAGGTGGGACAGGAATTTGCACCTAGCGTGATCTAGTCACTCTTGAGGTTCTTTGAGAGCCTTCTGAGCTTGCCTTGGGCCCATCTTCAGAACTTCCTGCAATCGCGCAAGTTTCTTGTCACGGGGTTGTACAGCGCCTGTTTCCCACTTGTAAGCAGTCAGGTTCGACACACCCAGCAGTTGAGCCATCTGGGCCTGGGTGAGTCCCAGCTCGTGGCGCTTGGCAATCAGGGCTTCGTGGTTGAAAACGAACCCGGCTGCGGACCGGGAAACGCGTGGTTCCTTCTCGGGCAGCTGACTCTGTACTAATGCCTCCAACTTGGCCAACTGCTTGGTCAGCGAGCGCACCTGGGTGCTCAGAGACTTCACTTCTTGCTTGAGGGCTGAGACTTCTTCGCGCTGCTTGCGGTCTGATTGCTTGAGCGCAGCCTGATCGTCCTTTACCTGCTTGCGCACCAGGCGCGCGACCTCTGCCTGGAAAGAATCCTGAAATGCCGTCATAGGTTAATCCGTGGGTAGATCAAATCAAAAAAGCCGCCAGTGGCGATATACCAGTGGCGGCGTTGTCTGTGAGGGTAGGGCGGTTTACTTCGCTGCCTTGCGCTTGGCAGCCTTGGGATCCACCACGGCTTTGAACTTGGCACCAGCCACAAACTTAGGCACGGTGGTTGCGGGAATCTTCAGGGCCGCGCCCGTGGCAGGGTTCTTGCCGGTGCGGGCCGCACGCTTGACCGGCTTGAAGGTTCCAAAGCCCACCAGCTGGACTGCATCGCCTTTTTTGACTGCGGTCTGAATGGTCTCGATCAGCGTCTCCAGCACGCCGTTGGCAGCGCTCTTGGACAGATCGTTCTTGGAAGCCAGGATTTCTACGAGTTCAGCACGGTTCATAGTGGAGTTGCCTGTGGTTGTCTTGGTCGAAGTGTAAGCGCCGGGGGCCCGCGCGTGAATGGGTGTGGGCTTCACCATACAAAGCGGCTACCCATCATGAGCGCTTCTTATCCTTGATGGATGTGACCCCCAAAGCCTTAGCTTGCTCGGGGTTCTGTTCTATCCAATTCTCCATGTCTGCCCCGGACAAGAAACCACTACTACGCATCCATGATGGCATGGAGTGTCTGAACTCGGCCAGTGTCGCTGCCATGGTGGCACGAGTGGCCTCTCTGGGCTGTAGTTCCCTCGGGGGTGGCTGGAGCTTTTGTTGGTGTTTTTGATAGACGCTCACAAAGTGGGTACCAGTCGTACGAGGCAAAGCTTCGCGCAACTCAGGGAAGAGGGCGCCAAGAAGCGGGTCGTAGACGCTGCTCCTCACGTAGCTGCCTTTGAAGGTCTTGATGCGCTCAATGACTTCACCACGCCATTGCTCAACGATGGCCTGCTGTGCAGGTGTCATTGGCACATCAAAAGCCTTGGCTGCGGCCAGGTACAGCGGTGTAAGGTCGTTCGCGATCCCTTTACCGCCTGTCACCAGCGCATTGAGAACCTGGAACCCCGTGTTCAGCTTGCGAGTGAGCCCGCGATCAAATTTGAGAGACAGCAGTGCCTCAAATACACCGCGCTGGGACAGAAAGTCCTCTTCATCGGCGCCGGGGTAGCCCTTCCAGGCCAAGAGATTGGCTTGCTTGGACAGATCCTCCCTGGCTTCAGCGATAGCCATGCCAGTTGTTGAGCCTGCTGCGGGCCATGCATCGCTTGTATCTTGGAGAAGCAGGAAGTACCGATAGGCTTTCTCAAGATACTGCTCGGCGACTTCTTGGAGTGGGAGGGCGTTCACGCGCCGCCTTTCGGCCCTCTCCTCTTCGATGGCTTCGTCTTCCGCTGCAGCCAATGCCTTGACCTCTTTTTCAAGATCGCGGGATTGCTGCTCCAGCACTGGGTTGTAGAGCCACTTTTTCACATAAGTGGATCTGACGACCAAGTATTTCAGCCTGTCCCGAGTGATGCGCCCTTGCAGGGCGCTGAGGTCAATCTCCAGCGCTGGCAACCCGACCGCACGAATCCGGTTGTAGCGCTCTTGGCTGATGATGTTGGAGACGGTGACCTCGATACACAAACGGGGGTAGGAGTGGCCGCCTGCGGTGTCTGTGGCATTGCATACGAGATCAGGGCGGGTAAGGCCCAGGCGCTTTTCCAGCTCCACCTCGGACAGCGCCAAGTGTTGTTCAGGTAGTCTCCAAGTCCTGCTGTGGCAGCGTTTCTCGGATTCCGCCTCTACGTAGACCACATCTTCAGGCGTGCGAAGTTCGCCAGCCTCCTTGAGGATTTGCTTGACGACATAGTGAAGGACGGTTTCTGACTTGAGTTCAGCGGGCATGTCGCTGGGGAGATCCAGACCATCAGGGGCAAGGGCCAGATGGTCAATGGCCGTTTCCCGAGCCTGGCTGGTTGCCTCATCAAGAATCGCCGCGTCATCCCAGTGCTGATGCCAGCATGCCCCTGCATTGAGGGACAGCCGTTCCCTGAGTTGCTGGGGATCCATGAGGGCAACGGCAGGGTCATCCACTTCAATGACAACGACAGCACCGGTATGGGGTGAGCCATCGGTGGGTGCAGCCTCGCCGCGCAGGAGCACGGTGATCTGCCTACCATCCTCCAGATGCAATACAGCGGGGGCGCAGTCGCTGAATTCAGCCCTGATCACTCGTACGCGCTCGGGTGGTCTGGAGGCCATGCCTTCATAGTCCCGACCATCCAGGCCTTTGATGCTGGTGCTGCGTGTGCGGGCAGGCAAATCGATCCAGCCCAGATCGGTCATCGTGCGCAGGATGGCCATGCGCGCAGCCACAATCGCACAATCCTTGGTGTTGGCGCCTTGATGGTGCCGGAAGTGCGGGCGAACCTTGTACTGGGTTTTGGCGTTGTTCACGGCGACCAGCGGGCCACCACAACCAGGGCAAAGGCAGCGGGACTTGGCGCCAGAGCGCTCGGGGCCCAGCTCCAGTATGTAGGTTGCCAGGTGGGTGTCGGCATCCGTGGCCCAGGCAATCACCAGCTCACGCAACTCTGCGCGAGCTTTATCTCGCGAAACCTGCTTGATGGATGTTGTGCTGGCCACTCTGGGTTGCTACTGATTACCGCAAACGGTGCTGACCAGCGACATATCGACGCCACTCAATCCCGCGCGGGCGTTGGACTCGCCAAGGAGGATGACGTAGTTGTTCCCCGCCATGAACTGAGAAAACCCCACGTAGCCGCCGTAGGAGTTCTTGGCGTTGACCTCGCCACAGGCCAGCAGGCCCCCTTTGTAATCGACCAGGCGCAGTTTTCTGAATCGCGCGCTCTCGGGATCCTTGAGCACATCCGAAACGCGCTGTTTGGTGGACTCCAAGAACGCTTCGCGCGAACTCGCCGCCACGGCCGCCGCGACTTCGGCCGCATCTTTGGGCAGGCGTTCAAGCCTCTCCCATGCGTAGTCGTTGAGCGGGTCTCTGGGCGGGGCCGCGCATGCGGACAGAGCAAGGCCGAGCGCCATGATCAGGGACGAGGGAACGAGCCGGTGCGGCGCAGGCAGGCGGTGGGGGGCAGTTTTCATCAATGGCGGCAGTGGCTGTAAGTGCAATTCTTGTTAGCCGCCTTTGACCGGGTACTGGGCTTTGGGTACCAGGCTCACGAGCACCAGGAAAGCCACCAGCGGGACAAGCAGCAAATAACCAGCTTCATAGAGCTTGTAGCGGGTGTTGAGGGGTGTCGCGACCGCCTGTACTTGCGAAGGATTGGTTGTAACGCACATATTGGAGGCGCTCACTTTTGAGGGAACAAAGCGCGCATCCAGGGGGCCTGCGTAGCTTGTCTGCGCCCTTTTCGCGACCGCACTGGCTTCAAGTGAACACATGTCGTTCAAAAGAGATTGCGGCTTCAGCGCATAGCGCTGGATGTTCAACACAGCGCCCAGGGAAATATCCGTGCATGAGAATTTGCCCTTGCACGAGTCAAACATTCTTTCAAATGGGGTGCCTGGCTTGAACAAGGAACCGTACTTCGTTGCGAAATCCAGCGCGCTTTGTTTGGCGAAGGCCGTTTCAGAATCGGCCCTTCCTATTGATCCGGCGGGAATTATTCATGAGGCCGCATAGGCGACATGCTTGTCGCCAAAGTACTTCCGGACCCGCTCTGGCGTGTTCTCCAACATCGTCATGTGTTCTGTCGCCGCCGCGCGCAGCTTGGCCTTGGTTCGCACCGGAACCTTGCTGCCAATCGCATGCTTCAAATCGGCATTGAGCCGCTCCTCTGGGTTGAGTTCGGGGCTATAGCTGGGCAGGTAGAACAACTCAATGTCCTCTTTGCGCTGGGCCGACCACTCCTTGACAGGCTTGCTGTGGTGCACCCTCAGGTTGTCCAGAATCAGGAATATCTTCTTGCCCTGTGACTCCTTGATCAAGGCCTGCATGAACTCGATCAGTTTGTCTGAATTGAACGCCTCGTCAATGATCATCCAGCGCGTTTTGCCCTGGTTTGTGACGGTGGCAATCATGGAGAGTTTTTGCCGTGTGCCACCCACTGCCCGCGTCACCGGCGTCTGGCCTGCTGGTGCATAACTTCTGCCACGCACATCTGTGTTGACCAAGGCCGTTTCATCACCCCAATGGATCTCTGCGCCTTCACGCTTGGCCCTGGCCTCGATGGCGGGGTATTCATCTTCGAGCCAGGCCTGGACGGCCTCAGGCCTCTGCTCGTAGGCTTTTTTGATCGGCTTTTGCGGCGTAAAACCCCAGCGCGCCAGATAGTCGCCCACCGCCCGCACGGATAGCTTGAGCCCCAGGTCGCGTTCGATGAGTTCGCGCACTGCGGGCCGACTCCAAAGGGCGAACTCCATCTTGATCTGCTCAGGGCGCTTGTCGATGATGGTCATTCGAATGACGCGCTCTTGCTCAGCGCTCAGGCTGCGTCCACTGCCCAGCTTCTTTCCCCTGGCGTTAGGCTTGAGTGCAGCCGCCCCGCCTTGCTCGAACAGGCGCAGTGCAGTGTTGACCCCAGACCAACTGAGCCCAGTTTGCTCAACGATCTGCATCACGCCAACACCTTTTCGATGCAAGCGGATGACCTGCTTGCGACGCTCATGCAGTACTTCCCGCGACTGCTTGCGTGCATCTTCTTTTTCCATGAACTTTGGAGTCATGAAATCAATAAAAGTTCATGAATAAATCATGCCTGGTCTATACGTAGTAATCTGAGTAGCTAGAGGATGCGAGCGCATTGGGGTAAAAGGTGTACGAGTCCTTCACTCCATAAAAGTCCATACCGCGAATGCCGTTGCCAATGGTGGAGTTCAACACCCAAAACAAAACACCAACCATCAACAAGATCACCGCCATCCGCACCCCGTTCTGAAGCCTGGCGCTATCGCGATCTTTCTCGTACTGCGTCCGTGTATCCAAAATGGGGATGCCCACCACCACCGGTTCCGGTCCGTAACTCTCCCGGATCCGCTTTTCTTGCTCCTGGGCTCGATGCTCACCGAGCTTGTGGAGCGCGACTCCGATGCCATCTCCGGCGCGCACCTTGGCTTCACGAAGCTCGCGTTCGGTGGTCATGTTTCCGGCCAAATCGACGGGATCGTATTGAGACATAAGGTGACAGAAGTTGGAAGCTGATTTCAGCGATTAGGAGATTCTGTCGGCCTTCCTACGGGTGTCAACAACTGTTAATGCAGCAACACGGGGAAACAGCGAAATCGTCAACTTTTTCACGCGGTGTGGCGGTGCTGATGCGCTTTGCAAGGTCGAACGTGACGCTCGCCATTCGGTCAGGTCATTTTTGACGCGCATTCGAGGTCAAGCTACCGCGACTATGCCTTCGGTAGTTACAACTTGGCTCGCAAAATAAACACAACTTCAGTTACGTAAACGGGCCATTAGCAAAAAACTTGCAATGGCCCAGGACGATGGAGACGCAGACTGTCTGACTTGGCGTTTGAGGCCTACAAGACACGTCCTTGGTGATGATGTTCTTCGCGGGTCAATCGTCCAAAGCTTTACCTGCTGGGCAATGTAGGTAAAGCTTTTGACACCCCGAGAGTGTCAAGCAGATGGACACTCTCCACACCCTCGACGCAACCTCATTGTGTCAACTGATTGGACACGATTTCCAGGTCAGTCAGCGAGAGCGTTCGCGGCCGAGTTTGGCAAGTCCTTGATTTCAAAAGACTTCTCGCGGAACCCTGCATTTTACAGGGTGCCCAAGACCCTCGGGCCACACGGGCTCCAAGACGCCCGAAAAACTTTTTTTCACGTACTTTTTACGCTACCCCTTCTATTTCTTATGATAAGTGGACTAATCATAAAAATGATCATAAAACATAATGAACGCTACGTAAAGCGTAAAGGTTACGTAATCCGTAAAAGAGCTAAAATGTCGTATCTATAGCTTCACCAGGAGAAGACATGCAGGAAAACAGCACGGTCAACAGCGCACAGGCCCTTGCCGCTGTCAGCGCCGCCTTAGACAGTCTTCCCGGTGGAGCCACCAGGCAGGAAAAGACCAAGCTCGCTGCCAGGATCCTGTTTCTGGACTTTGGGATCTACCCCTCTGCCAAGGTGGTGCGTGAATTCACAGGACAAGGCTCTCTCACCGACATCAGCCGTGACCTGCAGCACTTCTGGGATGAGTTTCGTAAGCACATGCGGATAAAGCTGGAGGTGCCAGAGGCGCCAGTGGCTCTTCGAGCCACTTTTGGTGAGGCTCTGGGCAAGCTGTGGGCGCTTTCCTGTGAGCATGCCGATAAGAGGATGGAGATCTTCAGGCGCGAATGCCAGGAACAGGTCGATGCTGCCCAGATGGCTCTGGAGGCAGCATGCTCATCCCGCACCGAGGCATGGGCGCAGGTAGATACGCACAAAAGCCAGCTGGTCGCCATGCAGGAGCGCCTGGACGCCGCCGAAAAACGGGCCGAGGCCCAGGCAGCGGAAATCGGCGGTCTTGAAGCTCAAGTGGAAGGTTGGAAGCGCCAGGCTGAAGCTGACGCTGCTGCACGCAAGCAGTCGGAGGAGAAGTTCATGGCCGAGCTGGAGAACGAGCGGATCGAGCGCAGAACCGATGCGAAGCGGTTTGAGGGGGAGATCAATTTTGCGAAGCGCCAGATCGAGGCAGCGCGTCAGGTCGAGAAGGATGTGCGTGAGCAGCTGCAGGCCGAAAAGACCAGCAAGGACATCGAGTTGGCTACCTACCGCCAGCGCATGAACAAGGCTGAAGAATCGGTAGTTGCGCTGCGCGCGGAGAATGCAGAGGTTGTCAGCCAAAAGGGTTGGCTGGAGAAAAAGGTGGAGGAGTTGCAGGAGCGGGTCAAGGAATTGGCCAAGGCGGGCTCAGCCAAGGCACCGCGGGCTCCTCGCCGTGCTGCCCTCAAGCGCACCACTTTGCGGTAATGTTGGTTTGCCAAGGAAGGATGGTTCAGGAAAACATCTTTTGACAAACGCCAGCGAAGCCTGAAAATGAAAAAGCCTGACAGGTTGCCCCGTCAGGCTTTTGGGTACGGACGGGGCTTTTCAGCCCCTCCTTATTGCAGCAACGGCTCTCACCCCGAATAACTACAAAAGGTTTGAGTCTAGCAGAGAGAGCACATGAATCAAGCGGCAAATGACACACATCCCAACCCACAGTTTCTGACCTTGGGTCTGGACATTGGCATTGCATCCGTTGGCTGGGCGGTTTTGAACGAGTCACGCATTGTTGACATAGGCGTTCGCTGCTTCGACAAGGCAGAGACGGCAAAAGAGGGCGAATCACTGAACCTAGTCCGACGCCAGGCGCGGCTTTTACGCAGGCGGTTGTATCGCAGAAGCTGGCGGTTGACCAAGTTGGGGCGGCTTCTCAAACAGCAAGGCTTAATTGATAACGCTGCGTTTTTCAAACATACCCCCCCGACTTCAGTTTCCACTTGGCAATTGCGTGTTGAGGCGCTGGATCGTCTGCTGTCAAACGAAGAATGGGCCAGAGTGATCTATCACCTCTGCAAACACCGGGGGTTTCATTGGTCAAGCAAGGCCGAAGAGGTGCAGGCCGAAGGGGATGCCAAGGGCGAAGGAGGTCGCGTCAAAAAGGGTTTGGCCGACACCGCCGCGAAGATGGCCAGCAAGGGTTATCGCACTGCAGCGGAAATGGTGCTGGCAGAGTTTCCGCACGCCCAGCGCAACAAGCGCGGCGAATATGACAAGGCCCTCTCAAGGGTTCTGCTTGACCAAGAGTTTGCACTGTTGTTCGAGCACCAGCGAAGACTTGGCAACACCCATGCTAGTGCTGAATTTGAAGTGCGGGTGCGCGGCAACGGTGACCACAAAAGTGGCTTTTTCTGGAGCCAGAAGCCCGCATTGGCTGGCGCAGACTTGCTCAAAATGCTGGGCCGCTGCACGTTTGAGAAGGCTGAGTTTCGTGCTCCAAAGGCCAGTTTCACAGCTGAGCGTCATGTCTGGCTGACCCGCTTGAATAACTTGCGCGTGATAGTGGACGGTGCATCCCGCGCGCTGACGCAAGACGAGCGCTCGTTGGCGCTGCTGTTGCCCTACCAGACCGAGCAGTTCAAATACAAAACGCTCAAGGCTGCGCTTGTCAAAGCTGGACACATAACTGAAAGTGCCCGATTTGGTGGGCTGGCCTACCCAAGCGATGCACAAAAGGAAGCGGGTAAAACCAAAGACCCTGAAGACCAGCAATTGGTTAGGCTCCCTGCATGGCATGAGCTGCGCAAAGCATTCAGCAAGGCTGGGCAGCAGGCTGCTTGGCAGCAGGCTGCTTGGCAGCAGATCAGTGTGGCGGCGTTGAACGGACAGCAGCAATGGCTAGACGGCATTGGCTGGGTGCTCAGCGTTTACAAGGACGACGCTGAAGTGGAGCGCGAACTTACCGCCCTGATGCTGCCGCATGCTCAGGCCGTCATCCCCGTCTTGTTGGGGCTGCGCTTTGACAAGTTTCACGCACTGTCGGGGTCCCCTTGTTTTCAGTGCAATAACTGGCGGTACGCAAACCCAGCACTGGCGCGGGGGTGGTGTTGGTAGATCGTTGATTCTGTTGGCTTTCCTGTTCACCTTCAAATCCGGGATTCGTGGCGTCAAACCGTGATCGGTTTCATCCGTTGGTGCCAGTTATCGGTGCTCCCTGCCGCGAGGGCAGGATTTGGTCGGCATAACGGTCAACAGGAAAGCGGAACACGCCTCGCAGGTTGATGCTTTCCAGCCTGGTGGGAGCAATTTTTCCGATCAGTTCCGGCGGAATGGCCTGGCGGCGGTTCGACCAGCGATCCAGAACAGCCTGCATTTGTGACGTGTTCCACGCCATGACGATGTTGGCCAGCAGACTCAACGCGTCGGCCACAGCCTGCATTTCGTCCACACGTTTGGCCTGTGCCGGGCTGATCCGGCCGGTGTAAATGGCGCGCTTGAGGGCGTTGACCGCCTCCCCCCGGTTGAGCACCCGGCGCAATTCATTCCTGAAAGCGTCCTTAACAAAGTAGTCGGCAAGGAGCGCGGTTCGCAGCAAACGTCCCAATTGCACGCCAGCGTCATAGATGGGGTCACCCTGGGCAGCAGAGCCAAACCGCGCCAGTGCTGCCACCGCACTGGCGTGACCACTCATGACCGAAGCCGCCAGATGCACCAGGCTGTCCCAATGCTTTTCGATCAGGGCAACGTCAACATTGGCCTCGCACACCGCAGCTATTTCGGCTGGCACCTTGGCGCCGCGAGGCACGAACAGGTGGCGTTGTTTCAATTCCTTCAACCGCGGGCAAAGATCAAAGCCCAACAACCGGGCCAGTGCCATCGCAAAATCGGTGTAGCCGTGGGTGTCCACCGCCAGTTGGCTGGTTTCAAGGCGTTCCTGACGTATGACGCCTTCAATGGCCACGCCAGCTTGGCGCTCATTGAGCACGAAGGGCTGTGCGTGAAAGATTCCCCAGCGGTCGCGTACATGGGAGTAGATGCCAATGGAGGGCGTGTTGCGCCGGGGATCAAGCCGGGCCTGCCATACCCGCTTGGTTGTCTCCATGCTCATCATGTCAGAAGACGCCAGGTCTGAACGGCCCCAAGTGGTGGCGATCGGGTGGCGTTGCATAAACTCCAGCACCGCCTGGCAAGCCTGACTCAGACGGCGTTCGTCCCGTGCCCAGCGCATGGCCTGGCGGATGCTGGTGGCAGACAACTGCGGAATCATGCGCGCGCATTCGATGGCTGTCAGACTGGTGCCGTGGGCCATGATGCCGGCATAGACCATCAGCAGTTCCGCTGTTGACCGTGGTTCACGGCCGAGCATGATCCAGCTGAAGCGCACCTGGGCGTCAACGGCCAGAATCACTTCAGGCAATTGCACTTCGCCGATGCGGTGATCCAAAGCCGCCCGTAGCTTGGTGACTTCGGGGTCTTCGTCTTCGGCGGGTAAAACTGAGAGGTGGAGTTCATCGTCGACGCGCAGTACGCCACTGCGTGCCGCCGCAGCCACAGCATCGACACCTGCAGTTACCTTGGCCAACAATGGCTTCAGAAAGGTGGCCGCCTTGCCGGGCAGCGACAGACGGGCATAGTGCTTCTTGGACTCGTCCTTCCAACGTTCGTCCGTGAAGAACAGGCGTGCACGGCCCCTAAAACTCAAGCTGTGCTCGATCCAGACCGATCCATTGCGCACCGCGCGGCGCAGGGCAAACAAGGTGGCAACCTCCAATGCCCGAAACGCCCGTTCCCGGTCTGGGCTGGATATGGCGGCTTGCCAGACCTTCCCCAGGCCTGGCGCGACAACGCCATCCGGCAACTTTCTGATGTTACTGGCGTAATAGGCGCTCAATTTCGTCAGGGCGTCGATGGTGGGATGCTCTCCGGTGGCTTGCCATGGAAGCTTTGCAATTGCCACAAGCAGTGAGCGTACGGGGCGAATGACATCAATCAATCCTTCGCGCACAAGGGAGGCCCGACTGGGTGGCTTGCGTTTCTGGGTTTCGATGACCAAGGCTTCAAGCCGTGCGCGCAGCTCGGCGTCCGGCACAGCGCCCTGGGCGCTCAAGGCCACGAGTTCGGCCAGTAGCGTTTTGTACATCGCCGCCCAGTTGACGGTGGCGGGGACCTCGGCAGCGGTCTGGCGCCACAGATCGGCAATCCGGCGCTGCACCATCAAAATCAACTGGTCCGTGGTGGTGAACAGGCAATACCGCAGAAAGCAGGCGACCTCCACGGTGCGCGCGGGTTCCTTGATCTTGGCGCCGGCAGACGGCGGCCGAGAGACTAGTCGGCGCGCGTAACGGCGCAAGATGAGATCGGGGATGTCGGTCAGGTGTTTATGAACGTCCAGCTCGTACAGCAGATCGATGCGTTCAAGTACCTCGCTGATTTGGCGGGTTGAGTGCTTGGCCGGCGCCGACCACAGCCAGCTTTGTTGGGTTTGTCCATCTGGGCGCAGCTCTGCAACCGAGGTTCGCCACCGATCAAGGGTTGCCGGATCGACGCTGGCGGCGATTGCAGCACCTGTCTCCGCTTCGAGCTGGGTGAGTGCGCTCGCAATCAAAGTCCGGATGGCCCGCTCGTGCACGATCACCAGCTTATTCTTGTACAGCCATTGGCGGGCCCTCCCGAGCAGTTGATCGCGGTCGGCGCAACGGGCCACTTCGTCCCGCAGTTCACGCACCAGGGAGCGGCGTTGGTGCTCGCTCATCCACCGAAAACCAAGGGCCGTGCACGCTACTTGCTGGTGATCGAACAGTGTCTTCTCCCGCCCGTACAGCGTGCGCAGCGAAGCCACATCAGGGGTGGCAATGCCAAGTTCCTCGCTCAAGTGGCGCCACAGGGCGACGGGAACCACCCGAAAGGCATACAGCAGGCGGCCACTCATGCGCAAAAACCCGATATGCAGCGCCAGACCGAGCTTGTGGGCGTCACCCCGGCGCGCATTGATTGCCTCGCGCTCTGCACCATCGAAGGTGAAAAACGCCTTCATCTCGAAGTCACTGATATCGCGGGGCAGCTCACGCATCCCCAAAAACGTCGTTTGCCAGTCCTGCATCGTGAACCCCATTAGCGGGAGGCCACGATACCCGTTTGAGAAGTGAACAGGAAAGCCAACAGAATCAACGATCTACCAACACCACCCCCGCGCCAGTGCTGGGTTTGCGTACCGCCAGTTATTGCACTGAAAACGAGGGGACCCCGAATACGGCATTGGCATGTACAGCACGGGTGACAACCATCAGCCCAACGGTGTCTTCTTGCCCTTTTTACAGCACAGTCGCGCCACCCGAATGCAGCGCCTGCAGTTGAGCATTGACAAGCCCACCGCCAAACGTGCCTGGGCCACCATCGTGCAAAGCAAGATCGACAACCAAGCCAGATGTATGCAACTTCTATCAGTGACCGGAGCAGACCGCCTAGCTTCGTATGCACGCAGAGTGCGCTCGGGTGACACGAGCAACATGGAAGCGCAGGCAAGCGCGTATTACTTTCCTCGGCTATCCGATTTTCGTGATTGAAACGGGTTCATAGCTCACCGTTTTCGATCATGCGGATCAGTGTTGAAATATCGACGCCGTAGTTCTTTTCCGGCTTTTCCGAATCGGTTGATTTTGGGATATAGGGCTTCGGCTCGGGAGCCGGTTTCGGCACCATGCGAGCCAATGATTCCCCTATCTCGAAGTTCTTGAAGTTACCGGGTAGTCCGTACATCATGACCGGCTCCGGTTCCACCTGCCGGCGCTCCTTGCGCTCGAACTTTGGCCGCGACAGCTTGTGTTTATGAGCGCCCTCGGCGAACAGAATCTTGGCTCGAAGCGCCTCGAACGAGTAACCACGGCCAAGACGATTCATGACGCGAATCAGGCTGTTTAGACTCTCGGTGTAGGCGTTCGTAACGGGATGATTGAAGTAATTGAGGATCGGCATTGTCCAGTTACCCCACGCCCGCTCGATGTCAGCGAAGGCGTCTGCAATCTCGGATGGAATGCTCTTCTGCCACTGGATGAACTTGGCTTGTGCCTCGTCTGGTGACGCGGCATCGTAGATGCCGAAGAATTGCTCCTTGAGTCGGTAGGCTTCACCAAGCTCCGGGTAGTTCTTCGTCCAGCCGTCAAGGTTCAACCGTTCCTTGTCGTTCAGGTCGCGCTCGCGCTTGAGCAACACGAAGCGGTCGTGCATCAACCCGCGACGTTGTTTTGGCGTCAAGGACTCGCGCAAGCTCTTTCTGACACGCTCCATCGCATCATTCGCCATACGGACGACGTGGAACTTGTCCACCACGATCTCGGCCTGCGGAATGACCGCTCGGACAGCATCGCGGTACGGCGTCCACATATCCATGGCGACGTACTGGATGCGCTCCTTGCCTTCCAAGTGGTGCAGGAAGCGCACCACGGTATCCTTGTTGCGGTTCGGCAGTAGCTCGACGATGGTGTTGTTCTGGATGTTGGCGATCACGCCACGCGGCTTGATGAGATGGATTTCATCGATGCCCATCCACTTCGGCGTCTCGAATCGGATCGTCTTTTCCAACTCGTTCACATAGTCGCTGAACACGGATCGGACGGTGAACTCCGTGCAACCGACCTCTTCTGCGATGCTGGCAAAGGTGCGCTTAATGGCCTGCTTGCCCATCCACTGGGCAAGCCGCTTGGTCATCAAGCGTTTCTCGTCGATCTCGGGCAGCACCTCATAGAAGGTCTTGCCGCAACCCCGGCACTGATAGCGTCGGGTGTCGATGTATAGACCGACCCGCCGCCCGTGCATAGGCAAGTCTTTGACCATTTGCTCCCGGCGACCAAAGCCTACGAGGTTGCTCGACTGGCAGTGCGGGCAGGACGTTGGCGCGTGCAGCGTTTCAACGTCGATGTAGTAATCATGCTCGTTCTCTTGGATGCTCAATACCTTATAGCAGGGAAGATTGAGGATGTTCGCTGGCATGGTCAGGCTTTTCCATCAATCGCTTTGTTGCGATACTCTGCATATCCCAATTGGAAATGCTCTGCCAATGCCTCGCCATATGATCGTCTCGCGTCGGCGACCGCTTCGTTTTCAGGAATGTTTCGGCGCGCAGCTTCGTAGCCATTGCAATACGCGCCACTTGCGTCGATGAGACGGTCCATCACCTCTGCTACAAGCGGCCCCGGTTCCAGGCAAACAGCATTTCCGGCTACCTTATCAAGATCGACAGTGACAGAAACGTAACGATCTTCTTCCACGTCACCGAACAATGCCACGTCATCAGGTATGCCGCTGAGCGCTTCGCGGAGTTCGCCTACTGTCTGACAGGTGGAGTATCGTTTGGTCATGGTTATTCCCAGTGCTGTTGTACAGGCGGTTCAGCCAGCAGGATGGATGCCGTTGCAGCAACCGAATCGCCTTCCTGATATGCCTGAATCAGTCGCCGCGTGCGCGGACTGATGAAGTCGGCTACCTGAATCTCCGTCCATTCCTGTTCTTGCATCAAGTGCGCCTCAACCAGATCGCTGAAATCATCGAAGCTCACGATGTCACCTCACCGTGGCGAATCCACTTGGGCTGAATATTCTTGATTGCCTCATTCAGCACGCCGTAGGCTCCGCTGGAGTGCGGGGCAAGCAACAGCGCCGCCGTCATCGCCGCAAACATCTCATCCGATACTTCTTGTAGCCGCTCGATTTCATCGCCGCGCAAATACCATTCACGCTCGAAGCGCTCTGCCTGTTCATTCGCATTAGCGAGGGCTTCCGCAAGCCGTTTGTTCTCCCGCTCAAGCTCGATCACGCGATCAATTCCATTGCGAGCGATCATCGCCACGTCCTGAATGGTCTGCTCGGTGGTCATGCCTTGCCCTCCGTGGCCGCCGTGTAACCCCAACCAAGATCACGAAACATCTTCATGCCGCGCTCCGAAACCCGCCAGCCGCGTTTCTTGGCGCGAGGCTCATATTCCTCGACAAAAAACTCCGGCACCGGCCCCCAGTGGCCGAGCGGGATCGTGCTGTACTCAGTCTTACCGATCAGTTCATCCGAGAAGAATTCGACCAGCATTTCGCCGCCCTTGCGACTGACGATCTTGCCCACACGGCCAGCGTCCAGGTGTTTGCTGTCAGGATGCAAGACCACGAAGCAGCCCGGCTGGAACATCGCTTCTTGCTCTTTTGTCAGTTTGGCATCAGTCGTCATATTGACACTCGCATTCACAAGGGCGCCATTCGCAACGCGGGCAGAACCCCATCGCCATGACGGCCTGCTTGAGTTCAAAATGACATTCAGGGCTTTCGGGATGGTTCAATACGCTGAATGCCGCGAGCGCCATCCGCTCCACCGACTTGTTTTCGTGTTGCCAACGATCGGCGTTGTTCTTTTCCATCAAGCGCAGGCGGTCGATTTCCTTCTGCTGCTCGGCGATGACACGCTCCAATGCTTCACTCATCGCCGTCTCTCCGCTTGGCCGATCCGTTGGCAATGACCCACTGGGCGCAGCGCAGATCATCCGGGTTGTCGGCCATCAAAAATGCCTTAACCGCGCCCGCCTTCTTGCCGTTCACCTCTGGCCGAAACACGGTCATGGACGTTTGCGTTCCGGTAGGCAGGGCATCCATGAGTGAGCGCAAGGCATCGGTTGCTTTTTGCTCGGCGGTCAGATCGCCCCAACCAATCAAGGCGCGCTCGATGCGAGCACGAATATCCTGCGGCAGATCGAGGGAAAGATTCTGGGCGTCAAGGCGCTTGATGTCTGCCAGCAGCGCCAGCAAATCGTCTTGCTGCCTTGTCGGATGCAGTCCCGCGTCACGAGGGTGCACAGCCCAATGCGTGGCATGCTTGCACACCTCTGGTTGATCCTCGGGGTCGGCATAGAAACACTCGTTCAATGTTTCCGCCTTCACATCGAATACCTGCTCTCCATTGAAGTCAGAGCCTTCGGTGTAGATCAACACCCGATCATGCTCATCGAGGTTCGGCATCCTGTCGGTCAACTTGATCCATTGCATGGTTACGGCTCCATTCCGCTGTCGTGATCTCGATCCTCTTCTGGTGGAGGAAGAATTGCCTCTGCATCCGGGTGGCACCCGGCGAGGAAATCCATCATCTCCGTGGCGTCCTTCGAGAGATAGAAGCGCACCATCTTCTCGTTGAACTCCTGCGCCTTGGCAGCGGGCACGCTGATGGCGTCGATGCCGTGAGACATGAGGACGCCGTTCATCATGAAGCGCGACGTGCGCTTGTTGCCGTCGAAGAAGAATTGCTGCAACGCGCCGAACAGAAAGAAAGCCGTTGCACGTTCAAATGGTTCGCACTCTTGCAGTGCTGACACGCCTTCGCTGAACACTCGGTTCAGTTCCGGTGCGCCGGGGAGTGTCGGCAGCGGTGTATAGCGTCCACGCTCGCCGAGGCCAACATCCGGGGTGTAGTTTGTCTCTTGACCTTCGCCACGAAACAATCCCCATTCCAAGGCTTCCTTGCGAGCGACAATGCCGTTCAGTTCGATGAACACGGTCTTGGTGAGGGAAAACTGACCGCTCTTGACCATCGCCAGCAGGCGCTTGGAGCTTTCCGCGAGGTTCAGAATTTGCTCTTGATCTGAAATCTTCCGTCCGCCGATAGTCACACCATCCAGCAGGGTCTTGACCTCGGGGAAGGTGAAGGGATTGCCTTCAAGCACCGAAGCATCCCAGACGAACTCGGGCAGCATTTTGTGGAAGCGGAAACAGACCCGCTCAAGCGAGTGAGCCGGAACGGAAGTCGGTACTGCCGATCTGTCCCATCGGAAACCAAGCGCATCAAAAAGGGTCATGTCGCTGCACTCCATCAATCATTGAAAACGGTTTTATGATAGCAATACATAGCAGTCGCGTCAATCGCAAAACACGGATTGCAGGTGTAATTACATCGAGAGCTTAGGCAGGAAAATCAATCACGGAAAACGGATACCCCTTTCCTCAAGTGTTCGGGCTTCGCTTTCACCGCAGCCAGGAGGGTTGGATCAATGCTGCCTTGGACTATGGCTACGCTGTGATGCGCGGCGCTTGTGCCCGAGCGTTGGTGGCGCATGGCATGCTACCCAGCGTGGGGCTGTTTCACAGTAGCGAACAAAACGCTTTCAATCTAGCTGACGACCTGATCGAACCCTATCGCGCTATCGTGGACTTGCATGTGGCGCAAAGCTGTCCCGCTGTGGCAGATGGCGAACTACGCCCCAATGACAAGGTGGCGCTTGTGGGGCTACTGAACGTGGATGTGGCCATGCCACGGGGACGCATGAGCGTTCTGTCGTCCATAGAGCAAGCTGCAGAGTCGCTGGCCAGGCTGCTGGACGGTGGCAATGAACAGGTGCTGGAGCTACCAACGTTAATAGGCCTACATCAACACAGATTTGAGATGTAGCTACAGCATGGGACAGGCCACGAGACGATTCATGCGAATGATGGTGTTCTTCGATCTGCCGGTGACTACTAAAGCCGAAAGACGGGCTTACACCTTGTTCCGCCGTTTTTTACTCACCGATGGCTACGACATGATCCAGTTCTCAGTGTATGGCCGCATATTGAATGGCGGCGATGCAGAAGAGAAGCACATGAAGCGCTTGCTGACAAACCTACCCGCACAAGGCTCGGTGCGTGTTTTGACGGTGACTGAAAAACAGTTCGCCAGCATGAAGATACTGGTAGGGCTGCCTCAGTTTCAAGAAAAAAAAGTCAATGCCGCCCAGATTGCGCTGTTTTAAAACTGCTTTTCGAGAAAGAAAACCCGCTTCCAGCCAAGCCTACAGCGGGTTTCGAGATGGCCAGAGTGTAGCTATCCGGGGTGAGAGCGGGAGCTACAAGAAACGACGAAAAGAGGAAAGCTAAATGATCGAGTGCAGCTTAACAGGCCGTTGAAAAAGTGGGCATCGAACGCATCAGGGACGCTGTTTTCGAAGAAACGAGTGGCCCAGACGCGTCTGCGCAGCGATTGCACCGGCCAATCTGGCCTGTTTGCAGGCCATCTCGCCCATTTCGGGCGCACGTATCCCCGGGCTCACGCATGATGCGCGTCCCACCAGCCGCCGATGCTGCCCATGCGCTACCCCAGTTGTAGGTGGCAAAGCACAGCAGCGCCTGACCCGTGAGCTTGGCCTGACCGATGAGCTTGGTCTTGGCCAGACCACCCACGGTCTTGATCCAGCCAAAGGCCTCCTCAATGCGCTTGCGCACCTTCTGACTGGTCTTGTAGCCCTCGTGTCGGGTGATCCGGGCATCCACCGCCGAGTGCTTGTCCTTGGCCGCCACGTGCGGCGTGACCTTGAGCTTTCGGCAGCCCTTGATGAAGGCCTTGCTGTCGTAGCCCTTGTCGGCCCCGACCGTAGCCCGCTTGTTCTTGTTGTCCCGGCGCCCAAGCATCGCGAGCGCTGCCTCGCGCTCGGCGGTGCCGCGGGCATGGGTGATCTGCACGTCCACGATCAGACCGTTGCGGTTTTCCATCAGGATGTGGCCCATGTGGCACAGGCGAGCCTTGTCGCCCGCGCTCTTCTTGAACAGCCGGGCATCGGGGTCCGTGGTACTGGCGTGGGTGTCGTTGCAGCGCTGCTGTCCTTTGAAGTCCACCTCGGGATTGCGCCCCTCAGTCGGGGTTTGGTCGTCGTCCCGGCGCTTGAAACTTTTGTGCGAGGCCCAGGCCTCGATCAGCGTGCCGTCCACGCTGAAGTGTTCGTCGCTGGTCAACTTCGCCCAATCGGCGGTGTGCTTGACCCGCTCGAAGAAGGCGCGGGCCAAGTCTTCGTTGAAGAGCCGCTCGCGGTTGGCGCTGAAGGTGGAGTGGTCCCAGACCTTGTCCTCGATGTTCAGGCCCACGAACCAGCGGTACAGCAGGTTGTAGTTGACCGCTTCGACCAACTGGCGCTCGCTGCGGATGGAGAACAGGATCTGCAGCAGCAGGGCCTTGAGCAGCATCTCCGGCGGCACCGAGGGGCGGCCCCGGCGGGCGTACACCGCGTCGAACTCGCGGTTCATCGTCGCCAGCAGCGCATCGACCACGGCGCGCAGTTTGCGCAGCGGGTGTGTCGCCGGTACCCGCTCTTCAAGGCTGATGTAGCTGAACATCGCCCCCTGGAAGTCTTGGTTGCCTCTCATCGTCCTCGTCCGCGTCGTTCGCCGATCGTTTCAGATCATACTGGCCGAGGCCAGCGTCGGCGGGGGATTTTTTCAACGGCCTGTTAAAGAACCCAGCCAAGTAATTCCTACGCTCGCAGCAGCGGCCGAACTTCAGGTTCCACCGGCTCATCATCCTTGCGCTTGGTGGCTCCCGCCAGTTTCAGCCGTGGGCCCTCGGGCAAGTGCTCACGAAGGTGGAGCAAGCCTTTGGCGTTTTTCAGGCCCGCGCGCAATACCACCTCGTCCTGGTGAACGCCTTCGCGCAGCAGCCGCACCAGCAAGGTGTTGCGCACAATCTGTGGCCCCAGACGCAGTGGCGGGGCTTCACCAACAGAGGCGCAGGCCTTCAGCAAAAAGGACCGCACCAGGTTCAAAAGCTGCTCGTCGGTGAGCACCTTTCCTGTTTTGCCAGAAAACAGGATCTCGCTGGCAGCGTGCACAGGCGATGTTGCCTTGACCCGCAGCCACTCCACGATGCCCAGGCGGGTGTGCTCGGAGATCAGCAGCTCTCGCACGCGGGTGTAGCTTTCGCCATCCACCTTGATGGAGGCATCTTGTTGACCAGCCTTGTCCACGAACGCATGCACCAGCAGCCCGCGCAGCTCAGCCGGGGTGAGCCCCAGCTCGAACAGTACACGCAGCAAAGCGCGGTTGCGCACCGCGATCTCACGCTGGGCGATTTCGGGGTCAATCGGCTCATCCAGCATTTGGATGCAGCGATCCCACACGCGAGGCGAAAGAATCGCGCCCAGCGGGTTTTCAATCGGGGGCTTGTCCCTGTCGGCCACAGAGCTGACGGGATTTTCTGGGATGACGCCTTTATCAACGGCGTGGTCATAAACGCGCACCAGGACGCGCCAATAACGGCGCTTGGTGATTGCGCTGACTACTTCTCCAGTTTTTCTGCTGCGTATTCCAGATTGGATAAAGGTCACGACAAAAGGAGGCGTCACATCGGCCCAGTGAACAGGCGGTTCACTGCCCTGCCCTCGTTCGCCATCCAGAAAACGCTTCCAAGTGCTCCAGATATACCGATACGCATCAGCGTCTTCTTCCGAAATGGGACGACGGTCAGAAACCGCGCAGTGGCGCAGCCATTGCTCGAAAATTTCATCAGCGCTGAGGTTGGAAATACTGGTCATGGCGGGCACCTGTGAGACCAGATTTTAAGTTCTCCAGCTGCAAATATCAAATCACTACCAAGAAAAACGAATTTCCGCAGTCATTGGTGTTATTTTTTGCATATAAAACAACACTCTAAGGCCTATGTGTGTACAGCCGACCTCCTTCCTGGTGACATTCTTGTTTTACCCTGAGGCGGGCGATATGTAATCCAAATTAAGGCACCAGTGAAAAATGCCGCAAAGGATGCCTAGCAGAAAGGCTTCGCAGTGTGTCCATAAGAGCGGCGGCACCATATTAACCTGTCTTGGTGTTTAGCCCCCATCGCATTGCATTGGTAAACCCTTGCCCTGACGCTGGTTTTAGGAAGGTAGTACATGAATTTGGGTGGTGACAGTGTGGCTCTAATAATGGTCGCGATTATGTAATCCAATCCTAAACAAATAGCACAGGCGAAAAAAAACCCGGCCACCGCATGAGCAGTGATCGGGGTTTCGGTGCGATTAATTCGCTAAAAGCCATGCAAGATGGCTTGGCCAGTTAAAACAATAGCGCTTGGTTCTCATAACGAACAGAGCACTTTGCTTTAACTTCCTCAGGGGTACGTTGACCAAATGCGCGGCAAGCCTCGTCCAAGTCAGTTAGCTGCGCAGCAGCTTGGAGGCGAAGCCGCCTGATTTGGGCGGGGAAGGATAGCGCTGCCCGCGCAAGCGGGCATAGGCATTCAATGGGGTGTTTGCTGTTGCTCGATGTACCTGCGGATCACGTCAATGGGCGCACCACCACACGAGGATGCAAAGTAGGAAGGCGACCACAGCATATTCTTCCAGTACCTGTTGGCAATGTCCGGGCGCTCTTTGCGTAGCAGGCGGCTAGAGACGCCCTTGAGGCTGTTCACGAGATTGGACACGGCCACCTTCGGTGGGTAGTTCACCAGCAGATGAACATGATCGTCCTCGCCGTCCATCTCCACCAACTCGGCCTCAAAGTCTTTGCACACGCTGGCGAAATGCAAGCGCAGCCTCTGGATCGCGTCAGCGTCAAAGACATGCCTGCGGTATTTGGTCACAAAGACCAAATGAACGTGCATCATAAAAACGCAGTGCCTGCCTGATCTAAGTTCTTGATTATTTGCCATAGGCCAAGTATATTTTTCTGCGATGGAATCCACCAAGACCCTCAAGCTGCGCATCAAGGACAAGCACGCCCGCGTGCTGTCTGCGATGGCACGCGAGGTCAATCAGGTGTGGAACCACATCAACGCTATTTCAGCTAAGGCAGCACGACCTTTCCACGGCAAACCCCAATTTCTCTCAGGCTACGACCTGCAAAAGTTCACGGCGGGATTCAGCAAATGCGACGACGTGAGCGTGGGCAGCGGCACCGTGCAACTGGTGTGCGTGGAGTACGCCACGCGGCGCAAGCAGTTCAAGAAGACCCGCTTGAACTGGCGGGTGAGCAACCCCAAATCGGCCAAGTATTCGCTGGGCTGGATTCCGTTCAAAGGTGGGCACGCCAAATACAAGGCTGGGCAGATTCACTTTGCTGGCCAGAAACTCAGCCTCTGGGACAGCTACGGCCTGGCCGATTACGAATTGCGTGCCGGTTCCTTCAGCGAAGACAGCCGGGGACGCTGGTATTTGAACGTGGTGGTCAAGGTGTCAACCAAGGCCAGCACCGCGACGGCCAGCGTGGGCATCGACCTGGGCCTCAAGGAAGCGGCTGTGGCCTCGGACGCCCAGCGCATCCAGGGGCGCTTTTATCGCAAGCTCGAAGCCCGTTTGGGTATCGCCCAGCGGGCAGGCAAGAAATGCCGGGTCAAGGCCATCCACGCCAAGATCAAGAATCAGCGCAAGGACATGCTGCACAAGTTCAGTACCGCCATGGTCAAGGACTATGGAGCGATCTTTGTCGGCGATGTGGCCAGCGCCAAGCTGGTCAAAACCAAGATGGCCAAGAGTACGCTGGATGCGGGCTGGGCCAGCTTAAAGACGATGTTGGAATACAAGAGCCATCAGGCCGGTGTCGTCTTCGAGGTAGTCAACGAAAACTACACCACCCAGACTTGTTCGTGCTGCGGGGTCATACCCGCCAGCAGTCCGAAAGGTAGAGCAGGTTTGCGAATAAGAGAATGGGTTTGCAGCGGATGCGGCGCGGTACACGACCGCGATGTGAATGCAGCCAGGAACATTCTCGCGGCGGGGCATCGCCGTCTGGCAGCAGGAATCACCGTCTCTTCAGGGCGGTGAGGATGGCTCTTGCTCTCCTCATCGGTGATGAAGAGGCCATCTCGTACAAACAGCGACTGATCCCAGCCACAGTTGAAGATCCGGTAAAACGGAGATCTTGAATCAGACGGCTCACGGCGCATGACAGCCAAACGCAGCTCGCTCTCGTCTCCGCGCTGATATTCAAAGGCGATTGCGCTGCTTTCTTCGGGCAGGATGAAAGGCACCATTCCTCCCCGATTGGAGTCATCACCTACAAGACGGTTTGGCGAGAAGCCGAAGAACAGCGGCAGCAACCTGAGGGTCATGGTCTTGCCAACACCGTTGGGCCCCGTCACCAATGCGCCGCCGCGAGGATCTACCACCGTAATGCGATTACTGGGCAGGGCTTTGTTCGTTCCTGCGTTGATCAAGAACATTCGACGCAACTGGTACTTGCTTGTGGTGACGTTATCCATTCGGTAGTCCATAAAAAAACCCGCATGAGCGGGCATTTTGATTATTAAAATGATCGCCCAGATCTACTCAGCCATTGTGACAAGGGCTGGAAGAGCGAACACCCTCGAAAAACAATCGAAAGGTTGATTTTTCATCAAAGCCACAACAAATAAATCATCTTCACCACTTTTGCCATCAGAATTTCTGGGACTCTGAGGCACGCTGATCTCGTTTTGAATCCAGCTCGGCCTGGAGGTCTTCATTGTCTGTAATCAAGACATGAGACTCATCCAAGCGACCTAATCTCTCATACATATAAATGGAAGTGTTCTTACCCTTCCAAGCCACTTCTGTCGCATTAAATTCGCCACCATTTTTTGCCTTAAAGACATGGGTTTGGCTGGACGTTGGGGCTCCATAGCGATCTTTGAACACATTCAAGAGTGTCGAAAAATCAGACTGATCCAACTCCATGGTGAAGGATGTGACTAGCCCAGCTTTGAAATTGAGATAGACCTTGTAAGTAAAACCAAGGTTTGGCAAATTAAACAGCTTGAACTTTCCGCTATCCCCGCGTTGATATTGATATGTTATATCCTGAGTATCGATACATACCCCGTCCATACTCTTGAGAGCCTCAAAGTCCATCATAACCATCTTGGAATTCTGACTGATGTACGTTGTGGGGCAATTTTGGACGGTCAGTGGCTTCTTTAATTCAATGCCTAAGAAGGAGCTTGGCTCCTTGACCCACCCCTTTTCTGCCGCTTGTGTTTGCGCAGGAGAGCGAGAAGGAGCCTTTTTCGGAAGTGCTTGCGCGAATACACCCGTCGAGACCAGTGCAGTGGCTACAAAGGCGAATTTGATAGATGAGTTGAAATGAAAATTCATCTTTCCCTACGAGAACGTTTATTTATTAGTTTAAATTAGTAAGTTTCAATAAATTGAACACTAGCACTGTCACTTAGCTCAATTTTCTGCAAGCGCGCAAGCAGCAAATTCATCCAGTTGTCATCGGACGCAGCCTTTTGTCCAACATATTCATTTCCCTGGCAGAATGTTTCGAAGCGCACTCGCATATCAGGCTGAGCTATTTGGAAACCCACGGGAGACAGATCATCGGTCAAGAGATCCAGTCGAACATCTCCCTTCGCATCGATCCAAAGCACATGGTGACCAGCTTCATCATCAGCCGCCTGGAAAACCTCTTTCAGGCCCTGCAAAGATAGATTGTTAAGATTCACAGATGAACTCCATTACTTTCCTTTACATCGAGTGCCCAACAATCGGCTCTACTGCAAACCCCATGAAAACCTTGGGGACATCCTTGAGGGGGTAGCCAGACTTCACAAAGATTCGATCTGCACCAACGAGCACCTTGAACAAAGGGGTCTTCTGCGTGTGATTGGGGCCTGCCGACGCACCCAGAATCGCCTCCAGTTCGCGGGCTGCAATCTGCAGCTCGGGCTTGTTTGTCATTTGACCCTGGCCTTTGGAATCGGCCACCTCGGCGCGAAGTCCTTCGATCTGCACCAGTGCCGCGAAGGCCCTCTCGCTGGTTTCTGGGCACGCATAAGCGATCATGAACGAGTTGACCAAGCTGCGCAGCAATCCCGCCGTGTCATGGTTTTTCATCACCGACATGACTGCAAATTGATCAAGCCTCTCGGCTGGGGTTTGCATAAAACGGTCAATGCCCATGCCCTTTGCAATTTCCGCAAAAGCAAGCGTCAAAAACTCTTCACGCTGTGCAGGGGTCATTCGTTGCTGAGTGTGCGGATGCACAAGCTCCAGACGGAACTGATGCGCCATTGCCAAATCCACATGCGGCTTGATCAGTGTTTGAATTGTGGTGGCCTGTTCCATCTTGATCTTTCCTCGTTATGCGGCCTGGGCCGCAGCTTGCCGCTCAGCGTAAGCCAGGAAATCGTCCATCAGCAGTTGCCCGCAGCAATGGCCTTCCCAGACGTTCCAAGCGTAATAGCTCGACGCCACCCACCGCTCGCCTTCGTAGGCAGTCAGGCGGCGGCGTCCCATACGGCCACCTTCAGCCTCGCACACGACGCGAAGAGTGGTTGGCTTGTGAGGTGGTGTCGCCCTTGGGTAGAACGTGCTCGGACTTCTTTGAAACAACAGCCATATCTCTTATTCCTTCGTGCTTCAGGCAGTTGCTACGGAGAATGTGGCTGCTGGGTAAGCACCCAAGGCATCGTCAATTCGGGAGATTTCTGCGGCTATCGACTGGACTTCTTCCTTGTATGCCGGGTCGCTCCCAAAAGCCTCTTGCAGACCCAAAAGCTCACTGCGCTGGTAATTCAACCTCCGAACGACGAATTCGTCTTCGTTCTGTAGCCCGTCCACCTTCTTCTGAGCGGCAACGCGCAGTAGCCCTTCAAGACTTTTCTGTGTAAGCATGGATTCCTTTCAGTCGTAGCTGGGACAGTATCCGAGCGGTACATCATCACCAGTGACCAGGAGTAGTTCAGATTCTGAGTGATGCTTTGCTTTTGGCCGATTCATGTCAGCGAATGCGGTGAAAACTGGCGCTCCGAACGGAATGCGCTTCACGGCCACCAATCCAGTCTTCTTAGCAATCGTGCTTGTTGCCTCTTCGAGCGCCGCAGCACGCACCTCCAAAGGCAGCTCGCCAATGGTCAAAGCCTGGCGGCTGTATTCAAGGCCGTGCCCATCGAGAGCTAGGTATTCAGGGCGTTGCATGCTTTCCTATTTAGTCCAGTTCTCGACTTGCAGGCCCTTCACGCGCCCGAAGTCCTTCACATTGTTCGTGACGATGACGGCTCCCATGGCGCGCGCATGTGCCGCAATCATGAGATCAGCAGCGCCGAGCTGCGCGCCTCGTTTTTTTAGATCGGCACGAATCTCGGCGTAGTGTTTCGCCGCCTCTTGAGGCCAGTCCAGAACAGCCAAGTGCAAAGCCAAACTATCGAGAACGGCTTGATTCTGTTTGCGCTTAGCGACGGCGGAAGCCTGCACGCCATAGGTCAGTTCGGCGAACGTCACAGCTGACATCACCTGTTGCTGTAGAGGCACCGACTGAACCTTAACCGCCAGCGTCTGGGACTCACCTCGCATGAGGAAGATGCACGTATCCGTGTCCAGCATGAACATTGGTGAACTCAAAACGAGCGCTCCTGAATGGGCATACGTTCGATATCCGCCATGAAGTCAGTGGAAGCCTTCATGCCAGAAGCGAAAAAACCCGACCAGTCGCTGGGGCGCGGCGTCAAAACGACGCTCTCACCATCTCGGCGGATGAACACCTCGCGCACAGACTCAGGAAACCGGTATTCGAGCGGCATCGTGACCGTCTGCGAACGGTTGTTCCAACCGACGCGAGCAGTCGGCCTATGAGTGGATGTGTGATTTACTGCCATGTATTGCAGTATATGGCAGTGCTTGCCATATAGCAAGCCATATATCAGATGGCATCTGCAAACATGGCTTGGAGCTTTGCGCTGCATACGTCCACTTGAGCCATGGCCAGCAGAACGGCCGGTGCAATCATCGCGATGATGAGTGCCACGTGCACACCGTAGGCCTGCAGGGCTATCGTCGGGCGAAACATCAGCACGAGGCCGATGAAGATGAGCGCAAACGCTTTGAGCGTCCAGCCTGACAGTGTTCTTTCCTTCTATTCTTTAAGCAATCAAAGTCATGCCTGCGTGCTTAGATGCTTTGATATCAAACGTCATCGTCTCGGCACAGCCTGCCCCAGAAGCCGAGCGCTCAATCAGACAGTCGGCAAAATCTGCACCGCCCTCTCCAAACACTCGCAGAGCACGCATCACCTGATCGGCACGCTCAACCAGCAACTGTTTGGTTCGCAACATCACCTCCAACGCTTGCGCTACCTGCTGTCCAGTTAGCTCGTAGCAAGATGTCAGCACCCAATACAGCTCAACAACTGAGACCATGGTGATGTAGCCCGGTCTGTCGGCATCCAGGGACTCAATCAGCTTGGTCGCCTTTGCTGACTGTTTGGGATCGTCCTGCATGATGTAGCGCACAAGGACGTTCGTATCTAAGCCGATCATCGGGCAGCAGCTCCGCGCTGCGCAATGGCCGCATTCATGGATTCAATGGCCACGGCCTGCTTTGCCACTCCAAACATCCCCTTCAGCGCAGTAACCTCGCTGGTAGCGGCAACGAATTCGTAACGACCTGGCGCGATCTGCACAAATTCCACGCGGTCGCCCGCATCAACCTTGAGGTCATGGCGTACTTCGGCAGGAATGGTGATCTGGCCCTTGGATGTGAGAGTGGCAGTAGACATGATTTTGAATCCTTTGCCTTACTATAAAGTAAGGCACCCTGATTCGTCAAGTGCGCCTCTTCTAAATGAGCTTTGCTATAGCGCATTTGCAAACATATCCTCCAGTGTGGCCAGGTCCACATCCACGTAGCGCTGCGAGCAATCGATACTGGCGTGCCCAAGGAGCTGGGCCACAGTCTCCATGTCGCCCGTGGTGGGGTCATCTCGGTTTTTTGGGAATCGTCGACAAAATTCCAAAACGACCCGAAACCTGCAGGCCGGGTTCAACCTACCTCCAGTGACAACTGAAGTGGATCGGCGTCGTCATCGTGGTGCTCTGCGATTCACAACTGACCAGTTGGTCAATCGGACTCGTCGGGCGCCTGCGACCGTGCCCGTATAGTGGCTCGCAATCCAGTCTTTGGAGGCGCGATGGCGAGCTATCGGTACAAGTTCCTCGGCAAGCAACAGCTTCCCTCAAAGATGACGGAGGCAGAGGCGATCGAGCACTGCAGGCTCAGCGACGAGCAACTCGCAGCGATCCCCATCGTCAGCCGCGTCGATGACGATGGCAACGCTAAGCGCGGGCGGCCGCCTCTAGATTTGCGCCTGGGCTACGCCCTCCAGCTCATGTTTCTTGGACTGACTGGCAGGTTGGCCGGCGTGACGGACAGCTTTCCGGCCAACATGGTCAAGGTGCTGGCCAACCAATTGGGGACGGATGCCACGGCCATCGCGACCATCAAGTCGATCTACCGTGGCAAGGCCGGTCCCCAGGCCGAAGGTTCCGTCGAACGCCGGTTGCGCGAGCAGCGCACACCCGACCCTCGATGGCAAAGAGCAGCTCACACAGCCGTTTGGCGTGCTCACCGATCTCGCCAGCCTGACGCAGGATCAGACGGGTCTCGCGCGAAGGATTGAATACCCGCTCCTCCATGGGCAGCACCACCGTGCCGGGCCGCTCGGCCTTGGCGTGGGTGCGCAGCAAGGCGCCGGTTTGCAGATCGCGGATCTCGATGCGCTGGGCATAGATGCGCACCAGCACCTTGGAGCCGATGTTCGCCGGGCGAGCGGCGTAGCTGCTGTGATCCACCCGCACGCAGCTGTCGTCGCAGACGGTGCGCACCGCCTCCTCGAAATACTGCATGCCCAGGAGCGGCAGAGGTTTGAGGTGGCTGCGCTCCTCCTCGAACATGGCCTGCACCTGGCGCCGCTCGGTGCCGTGGATGCGCTTGGCTGCCCAGCTCTTCTCCCAGTGCGCCAGGAACTCGTTCTGGGCCTCGATGGACTCAAAGCGCCGGCCCTTCAAGGCCGTGGCCTGGGTGTGGCCAATGGCATGCTCCACCGTGCCCTTGCGGTTGGGGTCTCGCACCCGCGCCGGGTCGGCCACCACGCCATAGTGCGCCAGGGTGGCGGCGTAGACTTTGTTGAGTTCGGGCTCGTACAGGTCGGGCTTGAAGACGCCTTCCTTCAGATTGTCCAGAACCACGTACTGCGGGCAGCCACCGAATTACCGCAGAGCCTGCTCGTGCAACTCGGCCCAGATTTGCTGGCTGGACTTCCAGACCACGCAGCGGAAACTGGCGCGCGAGTAGCGCAGCGTGGCCACGAACAGGCGGGGCTTGCGGTACCGCTCGCTGCCCGGCACGCGGGTGGGCGCGCCCTCGCCGTAGTCCACCTGCATCTCCTCCCCAGGCAGAAAGGACAGGCGGTCGAACTGCTCGGGCTCCTTGTGGCGCAGCTTTGCACAGAAGCGTTTGACCGAGTTGTACTGACCAGTAAATCCGTGCTGGTCGACCAGGTCCTGGAAGATGGCCATGGCGTTGCGCTTCAGACGCAACTGGGCTTCGATGAACTCGCGCCAGGGTTCGCACAGGGAGGTGGCCACCGGCACAGCAGCCGGTGGCCAGGGTGGGGGAATTTGCTGGGCCGAGCCGGTGGCCACCCCGGGGGAATTTGACTGCAGTTGCTCCAGCCAGCGTTGGTGATAGCTCCTGACCGTCTTGCGGTCGATGCCCGTGATGCGGGCGATCTCGCGTTGCGATGTATTGCGCTCCAGCAGTGTCTCTATGGTGGCGCGTTGGTTGGACTTCAAGACATTCACTCCTTGGCCTTCCCTCGAGGAAGACCGGATCAATGTCCTGCCAACAGGTGCCGACGGCGCCGGCGTTTAACCCCTATCCCCGATCAGTTCAGGTGGGGGAGTTTGAGGTGGCCATAGGCGGGGGAATTTGGGTGGCCATCGGGGCCTTCAACAGTGTGGCCGCCGTGGGCGGTATCGGCTGCGCGTTGAGCCGGTTCAGCACGTTGACCACATGCTCCACGCTGACCTTGCCCGGTGGACCGCTCTCCAGTGCCAGCTCGATGGCCACCAGCACCGCGTCCAGACCGGCGCTGAGCACAATGGCCAGCACCTGCGCCATCACCCGGTCGCCACCCGGGTTGCGCAGCAGCCCTCGGCGCAGCCGCTGCAGGACCTCGGGCATGTCGGCAAAGGGCGCGCCGTTCCTCAGGGCACCGGGCTTCCTCTGCAGCAGCGGGATGTAGTGCTGCCAGTCGTACCGGGTCTCGCCCGCGTTGCTCAGCCGCTCGTGGCGCGCCACGATGGTGTCGTCGGCCACGATGGCCACGCTGCCCGGGTACAGCCGTGTGCTGACCATCTGCCCCACCCGTTCGCACGGCACGCAATATCGGTTGCGCGCCACCGACACCAGGCAGGTGCTGGAGACCCGCGCGGGTTTCTCGACGTAGCCATCGAAGGGCACCGGCATGGGCATGAGGTGCGCGCGCTCGTGTTCGAGCATCTCGGCCACGCTGAACTGGGTGTGCTCGGGATGGCGCACCTCGTCCCACAACGCGCGGCAGCGCTGGCCCAGCCAGGCGTTGAGTTCGGTGAAGCTGCCGAACTTGATCCGGGTCGCGTCGATCCAGATGCGTCGGCGGCTGTCCTGCACGTTCTTCTCCACTACCCCTTTCTCCCAGCCGCTGGCTACGTTGCAGAAGTCGGCATCGAATAGGTAATGTGCGCACATCACGGCAAAGCGTGCGTTGACGATGCGGCCCTTGCCACCTTGTCCGCCTTTGCCGCGCGGGACCTTGTCCACGGCCGTCTTCATGTTGTCGTAAATACCCCGGCGAGCCACGCCACCGAGCGCCGCAAAGGAACGGGTGTGGGCGTCAAACAGCATCTCGTGACCCTGGCTGGGGTAGGCCACCAGCCAGAATGCGCGGCTGGCGCACAGCTTCATGTGCGACACCTGCATGCGGTGGTAGATACCGCCCACCACCAAGCCCTCTTCGCTCCAGTCGAACTGGAACGCCTCGCCCATCTCGAACTTCAGTGGCACGAACGCCCGGGCGTCCTTGCCAGCGTCGACGCGCCAGGCCCGGATAAAGTCCGTGACGCGGGTGTACCCACCCTCATATCCGCTGGTCTTGATTTGCGCAAACAAGGCGCGTGCCGTGCGACGGTTCTGCTTGGGTCGATGCGCATCGGCCTTGAGCGACTGCTCCAGTTCGGCCACATACGCATTGAGCTTGTTGAAGCCCGCCGTGCGGCTGTAGACGGGCTCCTTCACCTCCTCTGGCTTCCTCAGCCAGCTTCGCACCGTGTTGCGCGATAGGCCCGTGCGCTTGGCTATCTCATGCAACGACACCTTGTCGCGCATGTACATCCGTCGAATTCTTCCCAACATTTCCATGGTGATCACCTTGCATTTTCCCTGCCCAATATTTAGGCAAGGCAAGTAAAACACCTGGGTCAGTTTTGAAGCGGCACATGCCCTCTAAGTGGGTCAGTTTTCAGTCGGCGGCAACATCTGAGCGGGCTTTTCCGCAGAAAATGCGCATGGGATTGGTGCGCGCGATATTGCCTTCATCATCCATCCGCAGATAGGCTGCTTTGTAGCCTTCGGTGGACATGCCGGTGAGGACGGCATCTGCCAGCTGTGCGTGCTTGCCGCCGAGCAGGCGATGTTTGAACGAGACCTGAAATAGGGTCGAGGTTCCGCGCATTATCTTTCTCCTGTTTTCACAAGGCCCCTGTAATCCGAGGTGCGATGTTCAACAAATTACTTTCTGTTGAATGCGCTCAGTTTATTGCGGACGCCCTTTCTGTCAACAGCCCTTGTCGCATGTTCTCCAGCATTATTTGGCCGAGAAAGTTTCGGCGCAAACGTTTTATCTGGAATAACTGAAAACGACGGCACTTACCCTGTGCACATGCGAATGCGTCAGATACCGCGAGAAATAAGTTAATCGGAAAAACCGGCCACAAACCGCCGAGGATGTTGGCCGCGAACATGACAACGCGAACCTGCTCTGAATCTCTGGATATGCCCCGCCGCTGGTCCGTGGAAGTTGGCCCGCGCATTTCCGAGGAAATTCTTCCTGCCAAACTCTTTCCTGATTCGCTGCCGACTCATGGAAGCGAAACGTCCGTGAATTCGGATAGGAATAGGCGTCAGGAAAACTTGAAGGGTTCGGCGTGTTTGGAGCGGCTGGTCGCACGCACTGAGGCCCATGCGATAAGGGGGCGCCTATCACCATAGGCCGGAACACAAATGGCTTTTGGCCGACCATGGCCGCGATACCGACCGCCGCAGTGGAGCCGCGAGAACATCAAAAGTCCCCAATGCCCCAAAAAACCAAAGCCGCGTGGCCGAGAGCCGTGAACACGCAGCGAAAGCCCGCGCACGGGGACTATCCCGGAATATCGCGCTGATTCTCTGGAAAGCCGTCCCTGCAAGCCTATTCACATTGGAATGACCCGATATGCCCGAGCCTGTAAAGGTGCACCGCCTCATTGCGTGGCCAGCATTTCCGAGCCCAATGCCCATGGAAATACCTGCACGAGCCAATCCCGTGCATCGCCACGCAATACCAGGCGCAATCCACCTGCGAATGTCCGCATTAACGGAGCACCCGGCGAATCTTGCGCCACAAGCCGGGATTCCGAGATCCCACCCAACAATTACCCCAGCAATTACCCCAGCGAGCAGCCAAACAAGCAACCCGCGCGCACTCACCCCGCCCTATTCCAGGGCAACCAGCCTGAATCACCGATCCGATCCAGCTGAAATCCTTCCCAACTCAGATCAAGGTAGCCAACCTCAATCCATCCGATATCCAGTTCCGTCTTTGGAATACTTTTAGTGAAGTCTCCCGGTGCAATGTGTGAAAAGAACGGAACACACAATGCAGCTCCCCCGCGTGGACGGTGAGGAACACAAGCAATCAACACCCGGTTTGATCCGTACATCATTGGTACGAAATCAACACGGTAAAAACTTGTGCCCAGTCACCCGCTATGGGTCACCAAGGTAAACGCAACAAGGCGTCGTCCAAGGCAGGCAGTGCCGTAAGTGGCAAACTGAGTTCGATCATCGGTCGAACCTCTTCACTCTACTTTCTACGGAACCCAGGCGATGGGCGCCGCACGCGTTTCAATATCCGGCATCAGACATCCCGCTCTTCATCTGCTCACCTCAACTACACAGTGACCCATATTGGAATTTCTTCCGGGTATGTGCACGAGGGCAGATGTGGCTTTGGAATGTCCAACACAACGAAGCAATCAAGCTTCCGGTATTGATCGGTACGTAGAGCTAGAACCTTTCCGAATAAACATCGGAGGGATTCACTACTTCAGTCAGTTGGAACTAACAGTGGCTGGGGAACTTCCCCAGCATCGAGACCCAGACGGGCCTTCTTTGGTTTGCTTCGACCATCCCACTGTGCGCAGGATCTGAAGCTGGTTTGAACGCCGCGAGCGGCAACTTTGAAGGTTGGGCATGAAGCCCAGGAACAACCCGAGGGCCGTTGCTGGTGGATTCTGACATGAAAAGTATCAAAAGTCACTTTTTTGCAGGCTGATTTTTCTCCAAAAACCCGCCGAAAACCGTTTGGAATTCGTGTTTCGCCCCGAAACCCGCATGGGGGCTGGCTTGGCACAATGGTTCTCCTTGGGTGAGAACGTTTTGTGCGGGGGCAAAAAGGGGGGGCGACCGGCCCTTGGTGATGGGTCTGAACGGGAGGACGCGTGGTGCTCTGGGTTGTGCTGGACCCTATCCGCGACCTCTTGGGCTTACGACGTGGGGGCCTGGAGAGAGCCGAAGCCTGCGGCGATGGGCTGGTGGCAGGTCCGGCATCTGTTCATCGTGCGCGGCAGATTTTGTGATGCCGGCGAAGGCCGGGGCACATCCTTATTGGGTTGCCTGCCGCGACGCATCGCCGCCCAGTGGCCTTGAAGAGGCCAGTCAATGACATGCGTTCCAGCTGTCGTTGAGGGGCCGTGTCGCAAAGGGCCCGTGTCTGGCTTGCGACTGGCCTCTCATTGCCCGTTGCATCATGCGTGCGCAACCAGTTCGTTTGCTGCGTGGCAATGGGTGGCCTCGCATGCGCCAATCTCAGGCCAGTACGGCGATTAATGTCGCCCTTCTTTGCAATTTTAATTGGGCATCCGACCGTATCAGTGCCTTGGGGAGATTCGTTTTTACCCACGAATCGGGGATGATTCTGCTCGTTCCCAAATCTTACTCATTCAGATATGGCCAATTCCATGTTTCAAATTCCCGTCGTAGCTCTCGATATTGGTTATTTCTCTGTCAAAGGTGCATCTCGCCGCGAGAAAAACGACACGATCAAGGCATTCCAATTCCCCAGCCAGTGCTCGCATGTGACTGCGGTTCACAAAACATCTATTGGAATGGCCGCACTTTCTGGCGCGAATGTCACAGTCAATGGTGCGGAGTATTTCGTAGGTCAAGACGTTGTGCTCCAAACCAGTGCCCGTCAAACCCGAGCCATCACAGAAAATTACGCGGACTCGCCCGAATACAAGGCCCTCTTCTTGGGTGGCCTCTATTATTTTCTGCGCGATTATGCGAACGAGCTGCGCGGTAAGACCGAAGTGGAAATTCGCCGCTTGGTTGCTGGTCTGCCGATGAACACGCTGGCAACACATGAGGCCAAGGTCAGGGAGTTATTTGAGGGGCGTTGTTGCACAAATGCCGGTCGCAGCTGATGTAGGCTCGGGAGATGAGAGAGACGAGCTGGGGTCGGGTTAAGTACCGCACAACGAACTGGAAGGCTTACAACGCAGCGTTGAAGGCGCGAGGTGAGCTGACCATTTGGCTCGATAGGGATATGCAGTGGCTAGCCCGGATATTTCACGCATGTAGGCAACGGCCTGCGCAGCGGGGCATCGCGGCGCGGATTTGAGCGAGCAAGGCCACGATGTTGGCCGCAGCCATGGGTGTGATGGTTGGCATGCGCAATGCGGTCGCACTGACCCCCACCCCGGCTTGGGTTGCGGGCCGTTTTTGTTTCATCGCGCCGGCCAGGCGCTGCTGGTGTGTTCAGGGTGAGCGCAGCTGGCTCATGGCGTGCGCGAAGGTCTGCGCACTGGGCCAGTTGGAGGCCAGGTACAGGCGGATGCGCCGCGTGTTGCGCGTCACCACTGCCGCCACCTTGAGCAGCTTCATGCGCAGCGTGTCGATCTGCGCCGTGGCCAGCTCTGTGCCCTGCAACGCCAACGCGCGCAGCCTCTCTACCAGCACGTAGCCCAGCGCGGCCAGCAGCATGCGCAGTTGGTTGGAGCGCAGCACATGGCAGCTCGTGCGCGTGGCGAACAGCCCTACCTGCGCTTCCTTGATCCGGTTCTCCGCCTCGCCGCGCTGGCAGTACACGCCGTCGTACAGCGCCTGGGGATCACCGGCAAGGTTTGTCACGATGAAGCGCGGGTTGCAGCCTTGCGCGCCCCATTCAAGCCGCGTGATCACGCGCCGCTCGTGCGGCCAGCTCTGTGCGGCGTAGTCGAATTCATCGACCATGCGCTGTTTGGCCCCGCTGCGCTCGTATTCGTCTTTCATTGAGAGTTCGGCAAACGCCACGCGCGCCTGCAGCCGTGCATTGCGCGCCAGACCCACGATGTAGTGCACGCCGGCGCGCTCGCACCAGTTCAGGATGCGTTGGCGGCAGAACCCTGAGTCGGCCCGAAACACGATGCGCACCTGCGGCCAACTCTGGCGCAGTCGGCGCACCAGCAGCTTGAGGATAGCCCCAGCGTGCTGCGCCGCATCGATGTTGCTGGGCCGCAAGTAGGAGCACAGCAGTTGCTGGCCGCAGAACACGTACAGGGGCAGGTAGCAGTAGCTGTCGTAGTAACCATGGAAGAAGCGTGCCTCCTGCTGGCCGTGCAACGGGTTGTCGGTGGCATCAAAGTCCAGCACCAACTCTTCGGGCGCGCTCTCGAAGCTGGCGATGAACTGCTTGACCAACACCTCGTGCAGCCGCCACGCCGTGGCACGGTCGGCCCATTTCTCCAGTCGGCAAAGCGTAGGCGCGCTGGCAATCTCGTGGTCCACGCCAACAGCCGTCTGCACAGCCACGTCACAGCGCAGAGCACCGTGGTCGTTGAGGTCTTCCCAGCCCAGCGCCAGGCCGTACACCCGCTGGCGCAACATGTCGCGCACGTCGTGCGTGATCAGTAGCGGATTGCGCGGATCGGCGATGCAGCGCGCCGCCGCATCCATCAAGCCCAGCTTGCGATCGACCTGGCCAAGCAGCATCACGCCACCATCGCTGGTCATGCTGCCGCCGTCAAAACACCCCTGCACCACGCGCCGGCCCAACCGGCCAAAGTCCATGCTCCCAACGTCAATTTCTTCGGTACAGTTTGGCTTCGGCATTGCCCGCTCGTTGATCAAGATTCGACACCTGGATTTTCGGGCACACAAGGGCAATGCCGTCCTCGTTTGTGGCTCTACTACGGTGAAATATCCGGGCTAGCTCAGCCCACGGGCAAGCGTGGTCGTTGCCAAAAATTCTCAGATGCGGCCATTCAGTTTTGCCTGACCATCAAGTGCTTGTTTGGCCAGCCCTTGCGCCAGACACTGGGCCTGGTTGAGTCGCTATTGGGTATGGCAGGCCTGGATTGGCCAGTGCCCGACTACAGCACGGTGTGTCGCAGGCAAAAGAGCTTGGATGTGCAGGTGCGCTACCGTGCAAGTGACAAAGGCTTGCACATGCTGGCCGACTCCACGGGCATCAAGTTCTTGGGCGAAGGTGAGTGGAAAACCAAAAAGCACGGCGCACAGCGGCGCCGCCAGTGGCGCAAGGTGCATCTGGGTATTGATGCCCAGACACTGCAGATTCGGGCCATCGCAGTAACAACCAATGAAGTGGGCGACTCGCCCATGGCAGCAGACCTGCTAGGTCAAATTCCAAGCAATGAAGAGATAGCTAGCTTTACCGGTGATGGGGCGTACGACACGCAGGATGTACATAAGGCGTGCTACCTGCGGGGAGCCATTCCAATCATCCCGCCGCGCAAAGGAGCGAAGCTGCGCAAAGGGCTGGCATTTGCTCACCGCAATGAAGCGGTCAAGGCGTGTAGGCAGTTGGGGCGGGCTATCTGGAAACGCTGGAGCGGCTACCACCGAAGGTCACTGGTGGAGACCAAGATGAATTGCTTCAAGCGCCTGGGCGAGAAGGTCATGGCCAGGACGTTTGAGCGCCAGGTGACCGAGCTGCACATCCGAGCTTCAATCCTCAATCAATTTACCGCTCTGGGCACGCCCCAGACGGTCGCTGCTGCGTAAATCTATTTGGGATTGGGGATGCCTTGGCCTATGGCCGATTTATGCAACAAAGCCCCATGGTGATGCAACGCAAAACACAACGGCCAGTCCAGTTTGAAATCACCCCGACGACTCGCGAAGATGTTGACGCTTGGATATGCCAAGCAGGACTCAAGTCGGAGGACTATCTCTTCCCGAGCCGACTACACGGTTCTCCCCACATTGGAACCCGCCAATACGCGAGGCTGGTTCATCGACGGGTCGGTGAAATCGGGTTGGACACAACTGCGTACGGAACGCATTCGATGCGTCGCAGCAAAGCATCCTTGATCTATAAGAAAACCAAGAACCTCAGGGCTGTTCAGATTCTGCTTGGGCATACCAAGCTGGAAAGCACGGTGCGCTATCTGGGCATTGAAGTGGACGACGCACTGGATCTGGCCGAGGAGCTGGACATATGACGAAGAACCCAACCAGATCGTGCATCTATCATCGACCACTCAAGTGAAGGTGGAGCCCCGGGGATAGTCGATCCACCGCCGATCAACCCAGAGCTTTCACCAATTCTGGCACTGCTTGGAACAAATCCGCCTCCAGCCCATAGTCGGCCACCGAGAAGATCGGCGCCTCCGGGTCCTTGTTGATCGCCACGATCACCTTGGAGTCCTTCATGCCCGCCAGGTGCTGGATCGCCCCGCTGATGCCGCAGGCGATGTACAGCTGCGGCGCCACGATCTTGCCGGTCTGGCCCACTTGCAGGTCGTTCGGGGCGTAGCCCGCGTCCACCGCCGCACGGCTGGCACCGATGGCCGCACCCAGCTTGTCAGCCAGCGGGGTGATGACTTCGTTGAACTTCTCGCAGCTGCCCAGTGCGCGACCACCCGAGACGATGATCTTGGCTGCCGTCAGCTCGGGGCGCTCGCTCTTGGCGATCTCGCTGCCCGCGAAGCGGCTCTTGCCGCTGTCAGCCGCTGCGGCCTGGGTTTCCACGGCAGCGCTGCCGCCTTGGCCCGCAGCGTCGAAGCCGGTGGTGCGCACGGTGATGACTTTGACCTTGTCGGCGCTTTGCACGGTGGCAATGGCGTTGCCCGCGTAGATGGGGCGCTCGAAGGTGTCGGGGCTGACGACCTTGGTGATGTCGCTGATCTGGGCGACGTCGAGCTTGGCGGCCACACGGGGTGCCACGTTCTTGCCGCTGGCGGTGGCGGGGAAGAGGATGTGGCTGTAGTTGCCAGCGATGGCCAGCACCTGGGCCGCGACGTTCTCGGCCAGGCCGTGGGCCAGGCTGTCGCCGTCGGCGTGGATGACTTTGGCCACGCCCTGGACCTGGGCGGCGGCTTGGGCGGCAGCGGCAGCGTTGTGCCCGGCCACCAGCACGTGCACTTCACCACCGAGCTGGGCGGCGGCGGTGACGGTGTTGAGCGTGGCGCCCTTCAAGCTGGCGTTGTCGTGTTCTGCAATGACGAGTGCGGTCATGATTCTTCCTGACCTTCTTCAGATCACTTTGGCTTCGTTTTTCAGCTTGTCCACCAGGGCAGCGACGTCAGCCACCTTGATGCCGGCCTTGCGCCCGGCGGGCTCGGCCACCTTCAGGGTCTTCAGGCGCGGGGTGACGTCCACACCGAGGTCTTCGGGTTTGACGGTTTCCAGCGGCTTTTTCTTGGCCTTCATGATGTTGGGCAGGGTGACGTAGCGCGGCTCGTTCAGGCGCAGGTCGGTGGTGACCACGGCGGGCAGCTTGACGCTGAGGGTCTCCAGGCCACCGTCGATCTCGCGGGTGACGCTGGCTTGGCCGTCTGCGACTTCGACCTTGCTGGCGAAGGTGGCCTGCGGCAGGTCGGTGAGCGCAGCGAGCATCTGGCCGGTCTGGTTGGCGTCGTCGTCAATGGCTTGTTTGCCCAGAATCACCAGGCCGGGCTGTTCCTTGGCCACCAGGGCAGCGAGCAGCTTGGCCACGGCCAGGGGCTGCAGTTCGGCATCGGTCTCCACCAGAATGGCTCGGTCGGCGCCGATGGCCATGGCGGTGCGCAGCGTTTCCTGGCATTGCGCCACGCCGCAGGAGACGGCGATCACTTCAGTGGCCGCACCCTTTTCTTTCAGGCGCACCGCCTCTTCCACCGCAATCTCGTCGAACGGGTTCATGCTCATCTTGACGTTCGCGATGTCCACGCCCGACCCGTCGGCCTTCACGCGTACCTTCACGTTGTAGTCCACCACGCGTTTCACTGGTACAAGGATTTTCATGAGTTTGCTGTTTGATAACGTGAAATAAGGAGCCTCAACATCGAGGAAAGCCAGCAATCGAATAGGTTGCACTGACCAGAGCAAATACCGCCGGGCAAAGTCAGCGCTGTCCGATACGGGTGTCCCCAAAAAGGTGAGTCAACCCACGAGGCTGTGATCGCCAATAGGGTGGCGGAGCCTCAACTTCGGCGCCCAAGGTGGCCGCAGCGTGCCATGGCCAGCGAGGGTTGAACAAAATCGCTCTGGCCAATCCGACCAAATCTGCACGGCCTTCTGCGACGATATCTTCTGCCTGCTGAGCCTCCGTCACCAGTCCAACAGCGACGGTCGGCAAACCCGTGGCCTGGCGAATCCGTTCGGCCAGTCCAACTTGGTAATTAGGGCCGATAGGAATTTTCTGAAGCGGAGAAACCCCGCCGCTGGAGACATGCACAAACGCCACACCCCGCCGCTTCAGCTCGGAACAGAAGGCTACGCTCTGCTCGATGTCCCAACCACCGTCCACCCAATCGGTAGCGGAGATCCGAACACCGACAGGTATAGAGGACGGTACTGCCGCTCGAACAGCTTCGAAAACGTCTAGCGGAAAACGCATTCGATTTTCCAGTTTCCCACCGTATTCATCTCGTCTGAAATTGGACAAAGGCGACAAGAACTGGTGCAACAGGTAACCGTGCGCGGCATGTACCTCGATGGCATTTATGCCAACACGGTACGCCCTTTCGGCGGCGTCTGCAAAGGCACAACGGATACGCTCCATGCCAGCCTTGTCAAGTTCGATGGGAGCTGGTTCCCCTTCGAGATGCGACACGGCAGAAGGCGCCAAGGGAGCCCAACCACCCTGATCTGTCGGTATCAGTTGCCCACCTTCCCAGGGGACATGACTTGAAGCCTTGCGGCCTGCATGCGACAACTGTATGGCAACAGGCATGGTTGAGAATTGGCGCGCTTTGGTGAGAGTTCGTTTCAACGAATCCTCATTAACTTCCGACCACAAGCCCAAATCCTGATGTGAGATACGACCCTCTCTCGTTACTGCTGTGGCCTCCAGAATCAACAAGCCAGCACCGGACAGCAACAGGTGCCCAAGGTGTACCAGATGCCAATCCCCAGCATTACCCTCGTGTGCGGAATACTGGCACATGGGGGCAATGACGATCCGGTTTTTGAGGCTTAGGGCCCCCAACGAATAAGGAGAGAACAGGTTGCTCATCGCATACCGCCTTCTTTAAATGATTCTCTTCAGGCTGTCCCTAAGCACAACCCGTGTCGACAACAGCGAATCCGACGCATCTGAAGATCCTTCGATCAAATTCACTATGCGGTTGGCTGCCAGTGATCCGATTTCGACCTTGGGCACATGCACAGTGGTCAGCTGTGGTTCAACTAAACTGGCCAACTCAATATCGTCGGAGCCTGTGATAGATAGATCTTCCGGTACATTGACCCCCTGATCTCTGCACTCAGCCATAGCGCCGATGGCGATCAAATCGTTGCCACAAATAAGGACTGTGGGCCTGACTTGAGTGGCCAAGACCAAACGCACTGCCTGCCGCCCCCCCTCAAAAGTAAAGGGCTGTTCAATGATTCGTTCCGGGCGCAGGGTCTGCCCCGCACCCTGCATCGCTGCCTGCGTGCCGGCAATACGGGCCCGGACCCGCTCATTGCGGTAGGACTGCCCGGGACAGATGGCAATTTCAGTATGACCGTGTTCCATCACTACCTGCGCCATCTTGAAAGCCGCGTCGTAGTAAGAGAAACCGACACATGGTCGGCGGTTGGCATCGTCCATCGACCATGTCAGTACATAAGGCAGCTTGTACTGACTCAATAACTCAAATACCGAGTCATCGTGATCGGTACCAACCAACACTACCGCATCCACCCCCCGCTCAACAAAGGATCGCAAAAGACCAAACTCCCGCTCAGGCTTGTATTCATGGCTGGCAACCAGGAGTTGGTAACCCAAGTCCCACAGTGTTTGCTGAAGGGACTGGATTGAAACAGCAAAGATGGGGTTATCAAGCGAAGGGTATATGGCCGCAATAGTACGGGTACGCCGAGAAGCCAAAGCCATTGCCGGACCATTGCGCACATACCCCAACTGATCAACTGCCCGACTCACACGTTCCAAGGTAGAAGGTTTTACCTGGTGGGGCACCGACAGCGCACGTGAGGCGCTGCCCAAGGAAACACCTGCAAGCCGAGCCACATCCTCTAGAGTGGGGCGAATACCAGTGATCATATGCTTCAGAAACGTAAATCAGTGGATATCAACGCCTACCCGGAGATTCCTGTAACGCCCTCAGGACAGGCGATCACCGAGAATCAAATCGGCGCCTTTTTCCGAGACCATTATGACGGCGCCCTGAATGTTGCCTGAGACCATCTTGGGCATCACTGAGGCGTCGACAATGCGCAGCCCATTCAGTCCCTTGACTTTCAGCCGAGGGTCGACAACCGCCCGGTCATCAGTGCCCATGCGACAGGTGCCTAACGGGTGGTAGATGGTCTGACCATCTTTGCGGGCAAACTCAAGCCAGTCAGCATCTGAGACAACCGAGGCACCTGGATTCATTTCATGCTCGATGAAATGTGCCATCGCGGGCTGCGACATGATGTGGCGCGCGAGTTTCATGCTGCTGACGATGCACTGTTGGTCCACCTCGCTGGCCAGGAAATTGGGCCGGATCGCTGGCTGATCAAACGGATCTGCGGACCGAACATGAATAGTGCCTTGGGACTCCGGGCGCAACTGCGTTACTCCTATCGTCATCCCCGGCGCACGGTCGAGGATACGCTCGGCGGCATTGGCGTAGCTCGCGTGCACCACGAAGTACTGTGCATCTGGCGAGGGCAGATCCGAGCGGGTTTTGACAAAGCCATGGACGAGGCCAGTTCCCAGAGTCAAGATACCTTTGCGTGTACTGAAATACTTGGCAACCTCGCGTACCAGGCGCCAACCTCGGGACATCTCGTTCAGGGTGACCGTGTTCTTAACGCGCCAGTTCATCCGCGTGGCGAAGTGGTCTATATAGTTCTCACCCACCCCAGGCAAAGCATGTCTCACCGGGATGCCAAGTGATTGCAACAACTCGGGACGACCAATGCCCGACAGCTCGAGAATCTGAGGGGTCTGAATAGCGCCTGCGGCCATGATGACCTCCGACGAGGCCGCCACCGTGAACTCGCGTCCCTCGCGACGGTAGGTCACTCCCGTGCATCGAGTGCCTTGCAGTTCAAGTCGCAGCACATGAGCCCCGGTTCGGATCACCAGATTCGACCGAGAACGCGCCGGCTTAAGGTAGGCGTCGTAGGCACTGCAGCGCTGTCCATTGAGCTGGTTGACCTGGTAGTAGCCAAAGCCTTCCTGGGTGGGCGAGTTGTAATCCTCGTTAAAGACTTGACCAGCTTGCTCCGCCGCCTTCAAGAATGCATCTGAGATGGGAAACCGTTCGCGTACCTGGTCCAACTGAAGCGGCCCCGACTTGCCACGCGTTTCACCGCCGAGCGAGTAGCTTTCCAGGCGCCGGAAATAGGGCTCTATGTCAGCGTAGCCCCAGCCGGTTGCTCCCGCAGCTGCCCAGGCGTCGTAATCGCCGGGCTGCCCACGCACATAAATCATGCCGTTGATCAGGCTGGATCCGCCCAGGCCCTTCCCACGTGGTACCGAGATGACCCGCCCATTGGTGTTTTCTTCAGGTGTGGTCTTGAACAGCCAGTTGTATTTTTTGTTTGTCAGCAGTTTGCTGAATCCGGCCGGGATGCCAATCCACGGGCTCGATGGCTCTCCTCCCGCTTCGATCAGCAGCACTCGGTGCTTGCCCGATGCGCTCAGGCGATCTGCGAGCACGCAGCCAGCCGTGCCACCTCCAACAATCACGTAATCGTAGGTTTCCATGTCCATTAGAACTTCATTAATGATTGATTCCACGGCGATCAACGGAGGGCGAGCACCTTGCCAGGGTTCAGGGTGTTCTGAGGATCGATGGCCTGCTTGATACGCCGTGCGATGTGCAATTCAAGCGGGGCTCGACACCGCACGAGTTCGTCTACCCGGTACTGACCGATGCCGTGTTCTGCCGAGATACTTCCGCCGAACTCGACCACGACGTCGTGCACCAGCCGGTTAACAGGCCGTTGAAAAATCCTTCGCCGCCGCCCGTGTGGGCCGCTACGATCTGAAGCCATCGGCGAACAACCCAGACGAGGACGATGAGAGGCAACCAAGACTTCCAGGGGGCGATGTTCAGCTACATCAGCCTTGAAGAGCGCGTGCCAGCGGCACACCCGCTGCGCAAGTTGCGCGCCGTGGTCGATGCGCTGCTGGCGACGATGCACAGCGAGTTCGAAGCGGTGTATGCCCGCCGCGGGCGCCCCTCGGTGCCGCCCGAGATGCTGCTCAAGGCCTTGCTGCTGCAGATCCTGTTCTCCATCCGCAGCGAGCGCCAACTGGTCGAGGCGGTCAACTACAACCTGCTGTACCGCTGGTTCGTGGGCCTGAACATCGAAGACAAGGTCTGGGACCACTCCACCTTCAGCGCCAACCGCGAACGCTTGTTCAACGAAGACCTCGCCCGTGCCTTCTTCGAGCGCGTCAAGCTCAGCGCCCAGTGGGGGCGGCTTGCCAGCGACGAGCACTTCAGCGTGGACGGCACGCTCATCGAAGCCTGGGCCTCGCACAAGAGCTTCAAGCGCAAAGACGATGACAGCGACACGCCGCCCGGACGCAATCCCGAGGTGGACTTCAAAGGACAGGAGCGCTGCAACGACACCCACCAAAGCACCACGGACGCTGATGCACGGTTGTTCAAGAAGAGCGCGGGTGACAAGTCCCGCCTGTGCCACATGGGGCACATCCTCATGGAAAACCGCAACGGGCTGATCGTGGATGTCGAGATCACCCACGCCAGTGGCACCGCCGAGCGCGAAGCGGCGCTGGCCATGCTGGGGCGCCGGGGCAACAGGAACAAGCGGGCCACGGTCGGGGCCGACAAGGGCTACGACAGCAAGGCCTTCATCAAGGGCTGCCGCCGGCTTTTGGTCACGCCACACGTGGCGGCCAAGGACAAGCACTCGGCGGTCGACGCCAGAGTCACGCGGCACGAGAGCTACAAGACCAGCCTGAAGGTGCGCAAGCGCATCGAGGAGGCCTTTGGCTGGATCAAGACCGTGGGTGGTCTGGCCAAGACCAAGCTGATCGGTCAGGCCAAGCTCGCGGGCCAGGCGCTGCTGTGCTTTGCCACCTACAACCTGGTGCGCATGGGCAGTCTGGGTGGCTGGTGGGACGCGCATCATGCGTGAGCCATGGGATACGTGCGCCCGAAACGGGCAAAACGGCCTGCAAACAGGCCGAAATGGCCCTCGAATTTGATTCGTGGGCGCGTCTGGGCGACTTGCTTCTTCGAAATCCACGACCTTGATGCGTTCGAAGAGCACTTTTTCAACGGCCTGTTAAGTGCTGAGGCATCCAGCGACGCCGGGACAATCACGTTGTAGTGAAGGTTGCCGTCACCAGCATGACCGAACGTGTTGATGCGTGCTTCGGGAAAGGCGCACATTACCGCCTCATCGGCTGCCTTCAGAAAGTCCGGTATTGCCGAGATGGGCACGGATACGTCATGTTTGACCGAACGACCCTCTCGACCCTCAGCTTCCGTGATGGATTCGCGTAAGGCCCACAAATCCGCTTCCTGGCGCTCGGATTCCGCCACCACACCATCGGAGGCGATCTCTTGTTCGAGCACTTCGCCCAGGAAAGCCTCCGTGGCGTCACGCAGCCCAGGCAAAGAGGAACTGGCCTCCAGAAGCACGTACCAAGCTGAATCGCCCAGAGGTACCTTGAGATGCTGGTGTCGGCTCACCCGCTCCAGAGATGCACCCGACATCAATTCAAACCCGGTCAGCGTCTCGCCTATCGCTGCCCGAGCGGCGCAGAGCACCCTCAAAGCATCGGCCGGAGACGGAACGGCCAGCAAAGCCGTAACACGGTAGCGCGGCTTGGGTGCCAGTTGCAACACAGCAGCAGTCACAATGCCCAGGGTACCTTCGGTGCCGATAAACCACTGTTTCCAGTCGTAGCCCGCGTTGTCTTTGCGCAAGCGTCGCAGTCCGTTGATCACCTGGCCGTCCGCGGTGACGACTTCCAGCCCCAGAATACGAGAACGCGCCATGCCGTAGCGCAGCACGTTCGTGCCACCCGCATTAGTCGAGACGATGCCACCGATGCGCGCCGAACCTTCTGCAGCAAGGGTAATAGGCAGCAATAGTCCCTTTTCATTCACAGCTTGCTGCGCCGTTTGGAGTACGCAACCGGCTTCGACTTCAATGGTCTCGCCTATCACATCAATGTCCCGAATGGCATTCATGCGGGCCAGCGACAGCACCACCTGTTGACCGCTGGCGTCGGGTGTTGCTCCACCCGACAAACCGGTATTTCCGCCGTACGGCACCACGGCCACACCGGCTTTCGAGCACAGGCGCACCACTTCCGCCACCTCCTGGGTTTTGCGCGGCAACACGGCACATAGTGGGCGCCCAACGAACATTTGTCGCCAGTCGTGACAAAAGGGGATCAGATCAGTCTCTTCGGTCACAACGCCACGCTCACCGACAACCTGACCCAGAGCTGCGAGTAAGGCGTCACTCTGCATGCTCTACTCCTTCGGTGTGCCCATGACGCATGAAGGCCGCCATCAGGGGAATCTGACTGGCGAGCATGGGCGCACCCATGTGAATGCGACACCCCCTGGCACGAGCTTCCTTGAGCAAGGCTGTCTCAGCGGGCTGCATGATGATTTCAGCCACTGTCTGTTCCGGGTGAAGGCGCGCAGTATCGAGCGGCAGGGCGTCATCACCGCGTAGGCCCAGCGACGTACCGTTCACTACCAGGTCGTGTCTGGAGGGATCGTCAGTCCCGACCAGCAACTCCACTCCAGGCGCCACCGTGCGGATACGCTCTATGAGCTGGCGTACTTTGTCGGTGGTGCGGTTGGCGATGGTCAGGCGGCTCACACCGGCACAGGCCAGGGCAAAAGCAATGGCGCTTGCGGCGCCGCCAGCCCCGGCCAGATAGGCACTTCGGCCCCTCGGCTCGATGCCTTCATGGCGCAGTCCCGCGACAAATCCCTCCCCGTCCAGCATGCTGCCGATCAGTCGCCCTTGTTCCGTCCGGTGGACCACGTTGACCGCCCCGATGAGCCGCGCATGGGCAGACACTTCGTCGCACAAATCGACCATGGCCGTCTTGTGAGGCACCGTGACCACAAAGCCGGCCAGGTTTTTCATGACCCGCAGCCCTTGCACAACTGCGGCCAGTTGACCCGTGCCGACATGGATGGGAACCATCACGCCATCGAATCCCTCCGCCTCAAAGTGGCTGTTGATCCTCTGAGGTGTTTTGACGTGATGAATAGGGTCCGCGAGAATGCCAAAGACTTGGGTGTTTCCAGTGATGACTTGCATGGGTCAGGCCAGGGTGTAAGCAGTTTTGACTGAGGTGTAGAACTCGCGGGCATAAGTACCCTGTTCACGGGGACCATGGCTGGATCCTTTGCGGCCGCCAAACGGCGCGTGGTAGTCGACCCCGGCCGTCGGCACGTTGACCATCACCATGCCGGCGGTTGAGCGGCGTTTGAAATCCGTCGAGTGCTTCAGCGAAGTGGTGCAGATCCCAGAAGACAGACCGAAATCGGTGTCGTTGGCTGTTGCCACCGCCTCTTCGTAGTCCTTGACGCGGATGACGGACGCCACAGGACCGAAGACTTCTTCGCGGTTGATGCGCATGGTGTTCTGCGTCTCGGTGATCAGTGCTGGCGATAGGTAGAACCCCGGGGTCTCACGCACCAGCAGTTCTCCGCCGGCGACCAGGCGCCCACCTTCCTGACAGCCCAGTTCGATGTAGTGCATGTCCTGATCCAACTGGTCCTGGGAGGCGACTGGACCGATGTCTGTTCCTGGCTTGAGCGCGTGATTCACACTGAGTGCGGCCATCCGCTTTGCCATCGCGGCGATGAACGCATCGTGAATGCCATCTTCCACCACCAGCCGGCTGGAACCCGTACAGCGCTGCCCGGTGGAAAAGAACGACCCGTTGATCGCGACAGAAACAGCCTGTTCGAGATTCGCATCGTTGAGGATCACCAGCGGATTCTTGCCCCCCATTTCCAGCTGGACCTTGGCACCGCGCTCCATGCACGTCAAACCAATGGCGCGACCTGTCTGAACCGAGCCGGTGAAGGTGATGGCGCGTACCTTTCGGGAGGTTGCGAGCGTCTGCCCAACCTTGGAGCCCGGGCCCATCACAAGGTTGAAGACGCCGTCTGGCAACTTCCCGGCGCGGGCGATGATTTCAGACAGCGCCCAGGCACTACCTGGGACCAGATCGGCCGGCTTGAAGACCACGGCGTTGCCGTAGGCCAAGGCAGGCGCGATTTTCCAGGCTGGAATGGCGATAGGAAAGTTCCAAGGCGTGATGATGCCCACCACACCTTCGGGTTCTCGGCTGACCTCGACATCGACACCGGCGCGGATGGATGGCAGTTTTTCGCCGCCTAGACGCAAGGCTTCACCCGCAAAAAACTTGAATACGCGCCCCGCGCGCACCACTTCGCCCACCCCCTCAGCCAACGTCTTACCTTCTTCGCGCGACAACAAGGTGCCCAGTTCGTCCTGGCGGGCCAAGATTTCCGTCCCGATTCGGTCCAGCGCATCGGAACGCTGTTCTGCGGTGCAATTGGCCCATAGCTTTTGCGCTTCGTGGGCGGCATCGATGGCCTGTGCGGCCTGTGCGGCATCGGCGCGAGCGTATTCACCGATCACGTCGTTGGTGTCCGAAGGGTTAAGGTTCAAACCGACGGAGACTCCGTCGACCCACGCGCCAGCAATAAAGTTCTTGTGCAGCTTGGTACTCATAGTGTTTGTTCTGTTCAAAATGGGGGGTCAGGTCATGAGCCAGCCACCAGCCACATCGATGACCTGCCCGGTAATGAAGCTGGCGCGTTCGGAGGTCAGAAACAGGCAGGCATCAGCCACTTCCGTGGGTTTTCCAAGACGCCGCAGAGGCGTCACGTCGATCACCGCCTGATTGGCCTCAACAGGGGCGCCCGCGACCATGGGAGTGTCGATGCGTCCAGGTGCCAGAGCGTTGACGGTGATTCCGTGGGGACCCAGTTCGCCTGCGAGGTGCCGGGTCATACCTATCAGCGCCGCCTTTGTGGTGCTGTAGTGTGCGGCGACGATGTCCAGGTACGCCTTGCCCGCCACCGAGGACATGTTGACGATGCGGCCGAAGCGCCGCTCAACCATACCCGGAGCTAGCAAACGCGTGAAGTGAAAGACACTGTTCAAGTTGACGTCCATCACCTGGTGCCATTCCGCCGGATCCATCTGCCAGATGGGTGCAGGCAGGCCACCATGCTTGGGCGAAATTCCAGCATTGTTGATGACCGTATCGATTGGCCCCAACGCGGCTTCGATGCTGTGACACGCACGCTGACAGTCGTCAAACCGCCCCACGTCCGCGGCAACAACGTGGAGCCTGTGACCTGCCGCCGTCAGCCGGGAGGCGAGGGCAACCGCTGCCTCGGCTGAGCGGTCAACAATGCCTACCGCGGCGCCTCGCAGAGCATATTGTTCGGCTATTGCCGAACCGATACCACCACCGCCACCGGTCACCAGGACCACCCGGCCTTGGTGTGTCTGTTCGTTGTCCATGTGATATTCCGTTTGAAGTGGTGGACTTCAATGACCCAGGTACGCGCGGCGTACGTGCGGGTTTTCCAGAAGCTCTTTCCCGGTGCCTGTCAGAGTGATAGCCCCGTTTTCAAGCACGTATCCCCGATCCGCGATCTGCAGCGTATGAAATACGTTCTGCTCCACGAGCAAGACGGTAGTGCCCTGCTCTGCAACGGTTCGAATCACGTTGAACATCTGGTCTACCAGCAGAGGAGAAAGTCCGAGTGACGGCTCATCAAAGATCAGTAGCCGCGGGTCGGCCATCATTCCGCGCGCAATGGCCACCATCTGCTGCTCGCCTCCCGACAACGAGCCGGCCAATTGCGCCAGACGCTCCTTGACGCGGGGAAAGATGGCCAGCACACGCTCCATGCGCTCTTGGTGGAACTTGCGGGCCGAAGGCTTGTAGGCCCCCATCAGCAGGTTGTCTTCCACGGTCAGGAACGGAAATAGCTGCCGCCCCTCGGGAATCATCGTGACCCCTAGCTCAACGATCTCATGAGGCGCATGAGAGGTCAGCTCAATGCCGTCGAACTCGATGCTGCCACTGCGTGCCTTTACGATGCCACAGAGCGTCTTGAGCGTGGTCGTCTTACCGGCGCCGTTTGCCCCGACAAGTGTGACCACCTCCCCAACCTGCACATCCAGCGACACACCTTGCAGCACCTCACTTTTGCCGTAGCCGGCCTTCACATCACGCAGTTTGAGCATGGGTGTATCCCTTTCCCAGATAGGCTTCGATGACAGCCGGGTCGTTGACCACATCGGCCGGTTTACCCTCACGCAGGACTTGCCCCACGTTGATGACCACTATTCGGTCGGACAACGCCATGGTGGCTTGCATCAAGTGCTCGATCATCAGCACCGATACACCTGCATCCCGTATGCGCCGGATCATGGTGATGGCCCGCGCCACATCGGACGGATTCAAACCAGCCAGCACCTCGTCAAGCAGCAGAATGCGTGGCCGGGTGGCTAGGGCCCGCGCTACTTCAAGGCGTTTCATGCCTCCCACGGTGAGGCTGCGGGCTTCGGTGTCCAGCAGTGGAGTCAGGTCGGTCAACTCGGCCACTTCCCGTGCAATGGCTTCGGCAGCGGCACGGTTGCGGGTGTGCATGAATGCACCCAGCATGATGTTTTCCATAACCGACAAACCGGCAAACGGCTGAACGATCTGGAACGTGCGACCAACACCTGCATGAGCAAACGTCTCGGGTGAACGTGGTGAGACCCAGCCGTTGTCTGTAAGCACACTCACAGTGCCTTGGTCGGGCCTGATGAAACCCGAGAGCTGGTTGAACACAGTGGTCTTGCCCGCACCGTTGGGACCAATCACACCCAGAATTTCACCTTGGTGCAATGTCAGCGAGACGTTATCAGTGGCCTTGAGACCGCCGAAGCGCTTATGCAGTCCCTCTGCACGCAAGATGGGTTGACCTTTGGTGGCTATCGGCGGCTTGATGGCAGCGGTAGGTAACACGACACTCCCGGCCTTGGCACCGTTGGGCAGGCGGTCGATCAGGCGCAGTACACGTTCGCTAAGGTGCCCCACCAGACCGCGCGGGAAGAACAACACGACAAAAATCAACAGCAGGCCGTACACGAACCCATGCGTTCCGTTCCCGAAGGCGCTCAACCATCCACGGGCCAACTCTGCCACTGGCAAGACCAACACGGTACCGATCACCGGGCCCGCCACGGTACCCAAGCCGCCGATCAAGGCGAACATTGCGATCTGGATTGACATCTCCAACGAGAAGGCTGACGACGGTTCCAGGAATGTCAGGTACATGCCATGAAAGCTGCCGATCAGGCTAGTGAGCACTGCAGAGATCACCGCCGCTGCAATCTTGGCCCGTACAGCGTTCACGCCAACGGCCCTGGCTGCGTCTTCGCGTTCGCGCACAGCAATCAGATAGAAGCCGAATCGCGATCGGCGGATCAGCCAGCTCACCAAGAGTGCGAGCAGGAAGAATCCAAACGCCACCAGAAGGTACGCCCACTTTTCCCGAAAGATCATCCAGGGCAGCCCAACCTGCAACGGCACGTTTAGCCCGGCAGAACCGCCGGTCCACCCCTCCTGGTGTACCGCCAGCAGACGGACGACTTCGAGAAAAGCGATCGTAGCCAGTGAAAAGAAAGGGCCACGAAGACGCAGCGTTGGGTACGCGATCATCAGCGCAACGACCGAGGAAATCGCAGCACCGGCAAACATACCAATCCAGGGAGATATCCCGAACATAGCGACAAGCAGGCCTGCCGAGTAGCTACCGATGCCGTAGAAGACGGCGTGGCCGAGAGACAGTTGCCCAGCAAAGCCGCCGACTATGTTCCAGGCAGTTGCCAGCCCGGCGAAGACACACACCTGAATAGCCAGGTGATATACAAATGGCGACTTGACTGCGAGAGGCACCAGAAGTATGGACAACAAGGCCAGCAGGCCAACGTAAACCCTGGGGTGCAAGATGGGGGGCATCATGGTGATGTCCTTTACTCAGATCCACGACCCAGACCAAACAGGCCGGTTGGTCGAACAATAAGGATGGCCAGGAACAGCAGGAAGTACACGACCTCCTTCAGCGCGGGGCCTACGTAATAGCCCGCCAGACTGTCGATCAGGCCGATGAGCAGCGATCCGATAACGGCTCCAGGCAAACTCCCCATACCACCCAGGACGACGATCACAAACGCCGTCAGCACGAAGTACTGCCCCACAGTTGGGAAGGCCGGATACTGCACGGCCAGCAAACCGGCCGCCAAGCCAACGAGGCCAGCCCCGATGCCAAATGCGAGCACGTAGGCTTTGTTTACGTCCACCCCCATGAGCGCCGCGGACATTCGGTTTTGAGCGAGAGCGCGAAAGGCGCGCCCCGTGTAGGTGTGCTTCAGGAACAGGTGCATACCCCCTGCGACGATCACCGCAAGCACGAATGTGATGATCTGACCGCTGACGAACGTGAAACTTCCCAGCGACATCGGCTCGGTGCCATACGAGACTTCCGCTTTGCGGATGTCTGCCCCAAACACCATCAGTGCCAGGTTCAGGAGGACCGTCGAAACACCCACCGTGGCAAAAATCTGGATATGGGCATCTGCCGACAGAAGCGGCTGAATAACAGTCCGCTGCATAAGTGCACCGATGCCAAAGAGCAGCACAGCCACCAACCCGGCCGAAGCGTACGGATGCAGACCGAGGTACTGAGCCAGTAACCACACGGCATACATGCCCACCATCAGAAACTCGCCGTGTGCGAAGTTAACCACGCGAACGACGCCGAAAATAAGTGTCAGGCCGATACTGATGATGGCGTAAGCACCACCCAGCAGCAGGCCATTGACCAGAAGTTGTATGAGAATGGACACAGCAGCCCCTCACACCATGCAAGGCATAGCCTTGCATGGCGCTAATGGATAAAGGGAAAGTCGCCTGACCGTTTATTTGGCAGCGATCGGCTTGGCAATCGCGACGGCGTCTGGATACACGGTGACAAGCTTGCCGCCTTGCCACTGCATCAGATTGGTCGATGCCAACTGGTTTTGTCCGTTGTCCGCAAACTGGAAGCCCCAGCCCGCAGCGTTGCCGCCCACCGGTTTGCGATAGGCTAAAACAGCTTCACGAATCTTGTCCTTGTCAGTGGACTTCGCTTGGGCAAGCGCATCCAGGAAACCTTTCGCACCCACGTAGTTCACCAGGCTGTGGCCAGAGCGTGGCTGTATGCCATAGCGCTTTTCGTACGCAGTCACGAACTCTTTGAGACCTGGGGCCCCGGAGTCCTTCATGGTAATTTGAGGGAAATCGACGTTAAACACACCCTCAACCGCAGAGCCCAATGCCTGCGCTGTTTCCTGAAGGGAATAGCCACCGCCCGCGCCGATCACGGCCTTCGGCTTGTAGCCGGCGCTGGCGGACTGGCGGAAGAAAAGCAGTGTGTCGTTCTGGTACGAGGTCTGGAGTACCACGTCTGCGTTGGCCCCCTTGAGACGTAACACCAGAGATGACAGATCAACACTCTTCGCCGAGTAAGGCTGGCTTTCCACCACGTTCAGTCCCAGCCGTTTGGCTTCTTCCTTTTGGAAGTTGCCCACCAGGGTGCCGTACGAACCATCTTCGTGGATGATCGCGATCTTCAAGGACGCCGGATCCACCTTCAGCATGGGTGCGATCACCTTGACTACAGACTCAACACTGCGTTCCGCAAAGCTCTTGGCAGTAGCGTTGCTGCGGAAAACGTATTTGAAGCCGCGCGTGGTGATCGTATCGGCTACGGCCCCCAGTTCGAAGTAGGGCACGCCGGCCAGTTCGGTGACCTGCGTCGCAGCGGCAGAAATGCCTGAGGCGTAACTGCCGAAGATTGCAGAGACGCCCTCAACCGAGGTCAACCGGCGCGCCTCACCGACGGCCTGGTTCGCATCGACTGCGTCTGCCTTGACGAGAACAATCTTCTTGCCGTTGATACCTCCAGCTGCGTTACGTTCGTCAACCGCCATCTGGGTTCCGCGATAGCTCTCATCACCCAGTAGGGCTAGGCCACCACTAAATGGGTACAAAGCACCAAGCTTTATATCTTGCGCATACGCGGGCGCAGCGGCGATGACACACACGCAAGCCAACGCTTGAACGCAGTTTTTCAGACTCTTGATCACCAGCGGTCTCCTTGGTTGTTTCAAAAAATGAAGCGCTTCATATTTGAAGCATATAAATGCGCGTCAAAACGCATCTCTCCGTGCAAGTCTAATATGAAGCGCTTCAAAGTTTGTTCAAAGGCAAAGACTTTTTATTGGTATTTACCCCACCCCGACAGATCAACTAGACCTTATCGGCCTGTCATCCTGGTGATAGTGCGAGCCACCAGACGGATCACGTCTAACGTGCAGCGCTGACAAGGTTGATCAACTCACCGATAGATCGCTTGTGGCGTGACCGCCCTCTTTGCATGGAGTCATGATCCATGCCTGATTGCACTGGACCTACGGGCACTCGTCATGCAGCAGCCTGTTAAGGCAAAAAAGCGGAGTGTGTAATTCTCTCAAGACATACGGCGAGCACACCTCGCCGCTGCGTTGAAGAAACCGGGATGCAGATTGATGTACCGCAGCCTGCACAAGGTGAACAACAAAGTGTCGTGCGCGCAAAGGACACCTGCCGGACGCTCAACTGACTTACACGCTGGCATGCGACGAAGGACAGGTTTTTTACTCTGACGCCGAAACGACGATGGAACGTGGATGGCGGCTTTCAGCCTGATTAAGACTTTAAATCGACTCGGGTAAAACCGGAGAGAAGCATGCGCCTGCCTCGAACTCAGTTTCGAGGCGTAGCGCACTTCGTCTATGCAAAGTGGCCTCGCAGTGGACCTGAAGTTTGGCGGAGTGCAGGTGTCATTGCGACGCTTTGGCAACCACGACTGGTATCGTGCGCTGGTCTGGTCGGTCAGGTAGAGGTGGAACGCGTGGTCACCTTGCCGTGGGCTCAGTGGTCAAGTGCATCTGGTTTCTGCAACTATGAAACTGCCAATCATTGGATTTCTTGCGATCACAGCCACAGCAAGCGCTCTCGCCGCGAATTTCGACGACTACGCCCGAGTTGTGAACGTCCAAGAGCGCTACAGCAACAATGCTCCCGTTTCGTCCACACGCACTGTGTGTGAGCCAGTGCAGCAGCAAGCACAATCAGGGGGTTACGGTGCTGGGACAGCGATTGGCGCGGTCGCTGGCGGCCTCATTGGTAGCCAGGTAGGCAAGGGGAATGGCCGTATCGCTGGTGCCGCCGTAGGAGCCGCCACAGGGGCCATGGCGGGGCACTACATGGAAGGGCAGTACAACCAGCCCAGCCAGCCCCAACAGCGCTGCTATCAAACGAATGATGGCTACAGCAACGGCTACGATGGCGGGGGCCGTCGCCCCATCGGCTACACCGTGACGTATGAATACGCGGGGCGCACATTCACAGAAAACACCTCACGCCCGCCGCAGGGCGACACCATCCGCGTCCGGGTGAACATCAATCCCAATTGAACATGCAGGGCGTCAAGGCTTGAATCTGTCCTGCGGGTCAATTTCGCGTCCGCGAAAATAGCCCCAAGCAGGCTATCGCTCCAAATCCCGGTCACTCTTACGGATCGCAGCGCCCGGGTTTTGCCGTTGCTCATGGAACGTTTGACGGCCTGACTCACCGCGCTCAATACTGGCGGCGATGTTTTCACGCACGCGGGACAAAACCACCTGCTGCTGCTCTTTGCTCAAGAGATTAGATTGCACTGCTTTGCTCAAGGTATCCAACCTCGCATAGTCATTGGCAAGGGTCGGAAAACGCTTCAACACCTCTTGTCGGTCGGCAGTACGGAATGCCTCCGCCTTGGCCTGCTGCTCCTGGGCACGCAGCGCATCAAGCGAAACAATCTTTCCCTTGTCGTAAGCATAGGCCACCGTCGCATACGATCCGCGCTGGAAATCCTGAGCCGCGCTCAATGCCCTGTCATGCGCAACAAACGACTTCTCGTCTGTTTGCTGCAGCACATGGTGTTTGGTCACATTGACCACCCCACCTGAATAAGTCCGGCCAGTTTCCGCAACTGCATCCGTGAAGCGGTCAGCGCCTGCCGCACGGGCCGCGCCTTGCAACTGCTCACGCGAAGCCATGCGCTGCTCAATGGCGCTCAGAAAGCTACCCTTGGCCCATTCTGGGGCGTTGGGAGCCACCTGCAGGCGCTCACCGACCTTCGCAACTACACGCACAGGGCTGGCGCCGCTATTGTCAAAAACAATGGCCTTGTCAGCATGCTCTACCGCAGAGGGTAGTAGATCCATGGCGCGTTCATAGCGCTGACGAATCGCACCAGGCTCGACTGCATGCCCGCCCAGCTCAACGCGATTCGCCACCCGAGCCACATTCTTTTCAGCACTATCAAGCGTCACAAACACCAGCGAAACGCTGTAGCCGCGCTCTTTTGCCTGGGTCAAAAGCGCCACCTTCTCGGGCGTACTCATGACTGTTTCAAATGCAAATGAACGGCCATTGTGCAATGCATCAATGCGCCGTTCTTCTGCGATTTGGGCGGCCTTTATGTTTCGCGCCTGGTAGTCTGGAATTTCTTTTTCAAGGGTCTTGGCAATATCATCAGCATTGATGTATTCACCCTTGAATCCAGTATTGGGATTACTCAGAAATTCACGGTTGATGGTTGATTTTCCAGAGCCATTGGGGCCAGCAAAAACAACCATCATCGGCGGCGTTGTGCCGCGATCATCAGCCTTCATCCGACACCTTGCCAGCGGCTTCGTCTGCCCCTTTGGTGGCCTTATCGGAGGGAGATTTGTCGGGATTCATAGCTGCATCCAGTGGCAACCCGGCAGCCTTGGCCTGGGCCACGGCTGCAGCCACAGCCTTTGAGGCATCAGCCTCAAGCCCGCCATTGAAAAAGTAGTTGTCGAATTGAGTTGCCATATCACACCATCAGTGTGTAAATTTTAGCCAAATGCAACATCAACAGCGGTTTTGTATTGAGAAAATCAATCGTTTTACGAAAAATTACGAGCATCCCAAGTCTTAGCCACTAGAGGACATTCAACACCAGCCCTGCCCGCACCAAACTGGTGAAGTGATACTAGAGAGATTACAAGTCGTAAGAGAAATTTTGCAAACTTTGCTTGCAACGGCATTGATCGTCCTAAAATATAAAAATTAAGTTAGGAGCACAATCAATGAGCGCATACAAAGAACTATTGCAACAGCGCGAAGCGCTTGAGATTCAAATCAAGGAAGCCCGCGCCCGAGAGTTGTCGGATGCAATCGCTTTGGTTCGCAAAACGGTTGATGAATTTGGTCTAACCGTCAGCGATGTGTTTCGACCAAGTGATCGCCGCAGCCTCTCCAAAGGCTCAAAGGTTGAGCCAAAGTACCGGAATCCAGCCACAGGAGAAACCTGGACTGGCCGAGGCAAACCCCCGGTATGGATTCGCAACGAAGACCGCGAACAATTCCGAATCAAGCAATAAAAAAGGGAGCCCATGGGCCAAGCCTCTCGCTTAACCTGTTGAAGCTAGAACGTTCCGGCGGGGCGCTATGTCCCGTCAACCTTTGGCTAGCTGTTATGGCAAAGAGATACTGACCGCCCGGTAGGGTTGATTTGAGCCCCTCGCTTGCACTACAAGCGAGGGGCTTCTTCTTTTCACTATCAGCAGAGTCGTTCTCGCTATACGCGGGATGACAAAAACGTCTTCCCAACCGAGAGTGCGCTGGCGCACGTTGTTTGCAGTGCTCGCGGGCTTAGGGCTGGTCTATCTACTTTACGCCCCGCCCCTGGAACGCAAGTATTTTTGGGACGAGAGTATGGGGGTAGGCGACTCCCGACTCTTGGTGCACCGCACGATGGTCTGGCTGTGGGGACCCTTTGAAGAATCCCTCAGTATGGGATCGTCTCAGAAAACGGAAAATAAAGCACGTTAAGCCGGTGGCAGTGGTCGCAACGGTCTGAACTTGCCTGCGCCGACCTTGGTGCTGCTGCGCCAGAGGTAATCGCCGGTCAGATTGATGTGTTCCCACCCCAGCGGTGACAGGTATTGAAACAGCGTCTCGTCTACCGGTTTGCCGTGCCCGTTCAAAGCATTGGTTGCCCGTTCCAGATAGGCCGTGTTCCAAAGCACGATGGCCGCCGTTACCAGATTGAGGCCGCTGGCCCGGTAGCGTTGTTGCTCAAAACTGCGGTCGCGGATTTCGCCCAGTCGGTTGAAGAACACCGCCCTGGCCAGCGCGTTGCGCGCCTCGCCTTTGTTGAGTCCGGCCTGCACGCGGCGGCGCAGCTCCACGCTTTGCAGCCAATCCAGTATGAACAGCGTGCGCTCAATGCGCCCCAGCTCGCGCAGTGCAACGGCCAGTCCGTTCTGACGCGGATAGCTGCCGAGCTTGCGCAACATCAGCGAGGCCGTCACCGTACCCTGCTTGATCGAAGTGGCGAACCGCAAGATTTCATCCCAATGGGCGCGTATCTGCTTGATGTTCAGCCGGTCGCTGCTAATCACCGGCTTGAGCGCGTCATAGGCGGCATCGCCCTTTGGGATGAATAGCTTGGTGTCGCCCAGGTCTCGGATACGTGGCGCGAATCGGAAGCCCAGTAGACCGAAGTGGCGAAGGACGCTGTAGCGGATGCAGCAAGGCTGGCGGCGAGGATAGCGGTACGAACTTTCATGATGGTCTCCTGTGACGCCGGATGCCCGATATGGTCCATCCAGGTGGCGTTTTTCTGCGCCACGGAGAGAAGTCTAGAACCCGCACCCCTACGAAGCGGTGACCTTCCGATTACGATTTTGAAAGCCACAGGCCGCATGGGGGTTGCTGGCATGCTCTGAAGAGCGCATGAGCGAAGGATGGACCTTCGCTCGAAGGCGATTTCCTAAGGGCCTGCACTCTTCTTGACATTCACACAGGGACAAGGCCCAAGCTGCCAGTTTAGGCAAAAGCGACGCATGGAGGTGATGCTATGACCTACAAGATTGCTGATACCCGTCGACAGCTCAGCTACGCACTTTTGCGCGTTTTTGAGCAAGCGCGCGGGCAGCGGGAACTCGCTGTAGCCGATCTCGTGCTGTGTGCGCTTGAAGAACTTGCACGCAAAGACACCAACTGCCAGGGAACGCTTGATCGGGCGTACTTGCAATCGGTGGCTGTTGGCACGATTGTCGATGTCCCTACATCTTCATCAAGATGATTTTGCCGTACGCTTATGTTGCATTGATCACGCTCTTCATCGATGAACGTAGTGCGCTGCGCGGTCGTTGCCTCAGCAACTCAACTGTACGAGCAAACGACCGGCATACAGATATGAATAGCAACTGGCCGTTGCGGCGACCCTCGCGCGAATGTGATGCGTAAATTACAGCCCTGAAATCTCCTCGTAATCTATGGCGCATAACGACGGTAAATCGCTCGAAATCCGCGTCAATTGGCGATGCCATCCTACAGCGCCGATTACCCCACGCGGCAAAAGATGGACGCTCCTCGCAGCCAACTGCGCAGGTTCCTGCTCATCTTTCGAGCTACTTATCAGGAGATTTTGATGAACCACACCCCGAACCAATACATGTCTTGCATCGAGGCTTGCCAGTCGTGCGCGACGGCTTGTCATCAGTGCTTCGCAGCTTGTCTGAAAGAAGACGACGTGAAGATGATGGCGCGCTGCATTGCCTTGGACGTTGACTGCGCGGCAGCTTGTAGCTTCGCGGTCGACGCCATGGCGCGCAATAGCGAGCATGCAGCTGCGATTTGCGCGCTGTGTGCTCAGATCTGCAAGGCCTGCGCCGATGAATGCGCCAGGCATGAGGCAGACCACTGCAAGGCCTGTGCGCAGGCTTGTCTCAAGTGCGCCCAAGAGTGCGACGCCATGGCGCGTGCGGCTTAATCCCGTTGCTTAAGGCTACGCTGAACAAGCCCTCGAAATTTCCCGCGCGAACGCGGAAGACGCCATTTTTTGGATTTTGTGGCCTCTTGCGCCGCCCATTTGGGCCGTTCGCAGGGCCTTGAGGCCCGATTTCCACCCTTACGGGCGCACCTGTCCCTGCAGTCGCCCTCGGGCAAGGAAAATGTTGGCCAGCGCCAAGGCCGTGAATGCGCGTGTGGCGTTCTTCTGCAGACCGTCACCGCGTGCACTCCCTCTGGGAGGCTCTTGTTGACTTCCAACATCTTCTTGTCCACTGCCTGCGAGACGGTCCGGCTGTTCTCACCGATCAGCATGAACACCGTGCCGAGGACCACTTCGCGCCCGTTGTCGGTTGCGGCACCGGTGCGCAGCTCTCGGCCAATGCCCACCTCTGCCACGTCGCGCACGCGCACAGGAACACCGTTGGCACTGCTGAGGATCACGTTTCCAATGTCTTCCAGCGACTTCACTTGACCAGGTGCACGAATCAGATACTGCTCGCCACGCCTTTCGATATAGCCCGCGCCCACGTTGCCGTTATTGCGGTCCAGCGCAGTGACTACATCCTGCAATGTCACGCCCAGGGATGCCAGTCGTTCTGGGATGGGTGCAATCTGAGGTTGCCCCTGAAAACTGGAGTTCTTAAGCCACCTCCTGGGCTTATATTCCACAGCGACCGGGGCAGCCAGTATTGCAGCCATGAGTTCCAAGATGCCTTGAAGGGCTGGGGCATGCGTTCATCGATGAGCAGAAAGGGTAACTGCTGGGACAACGCACCGACCGAGAGCTTCTGGGGCCGGCTGAAAACAGCTAGCGTACATGGGTGCAAATTCGCTACCCGTGAGCAGGCCAGGCAGGCGGTGATGGACTGGATGGCCTTCTACAATCACCGCAGGCTGCATTCGTCGCTGGGCTAGCTCAGCCCGATGCAGTACGAGCAGCGCTGGTACGAGGCACAGCATAAAAAGGCCGCGTGAACCGTGGGTTAAGAGCTACACGAAACAGGGGCAAGGTCAACCCGATGCAGGACTGTGGGGAGGTCAACACGCTGCTGGAGGCCCATATTCAACAGGTGGAAATGCGTGTGTCCGCGCTGTTGCAGTTAAAGCGGCACTTGGTTGATTTGCGCGAGAAGTGTTCTGGCTCTCGATCTGTAGAGGCGTGCGGCATTTTGCAAGGGTTGGGCAATTGCAATTGCCATGGTGAAAGTGCCACGAAAAGTCAAACATCTGGGTAAGTAAGGGCTTAGCGTGCTTTATTTTCCGTTTTCTGAGGCGACCCCAGTATTAGCGGCAGAGGGCGCAAGTCGCTTCCTGTGTGGACCAGGGACACAAGCCTCACCCCCGTCGCACTGGTCGAAGCAGAGGAAACCTACCTCATAACAAAGCCTTGGCTCGGCTACTACGCGCAAAAAATGGGCGAGCACTGCTATTCGGTCTTCGCGTTCCGGAGCTCTGAGAATAAGTGGAAACGACTCAAGCCTGACGAGTTCGTTCCCGCCGCTCAAATACATCCCCTTATCCATGCCGGTTACGTTAACTGGGCGGCTCGCCCGGCCTTCGCTTTCTGGCCGCGAGGGATAGACACGCGTAGAGCCAAACAGGAGGTTGCTCGTACCGTAATCCCGACGCTCGACGACGTCAACCAAAACCGCTGCACCTGGAACCGACCAGACGATTACGTCAGGACATATCAAATATCAGGTGGCGGATAGCCCTGCCCTGGCAGCCCCTTAGCAGAGTCTTTTGACGCTGAGGGCCCTTTTTTGAAACACGGGGCTACATATTCAGTAGCTCTCCCGCGTCAACTGCCCTATCCAAAACTCCTAGCCGCATTGCAGGAGTCTTTCCATCCGCACCAGGAAGGCAGTAGTTGTAATAGGCCCTGAAGACCACCAGCAGCTTTTCAATATTCGCTGGCTGGTACGCGCTATATCCATACCAAGTTCGGCCAGCCTTACTCGAGGTGCCAATTGGCCGCTCAAGCATGTTGAGCCGACGACGAATCGACATAAAGAATCGGTCGATAGGGTGCAGGGTCGCTTTGAGAAATAGCCGGGCCTTGTGGTCCTCGTCATAATCACCAAAATCGGTCAAATAGCAGACCGCTTTTTGTGGCTCGGCCTGATTCGGAAACGGATGAAGCGCCCATCGGTCTGACCACTTTCCGAACTCGGCAGCCATCGCCAGTTGCTCCTTCATCATCAGGACTTGAACTTCAAAGTCCATCAGCTCAGGGTTCTCCGCCCGCTTTTCGGCGAATACCTCCCGGCTGGCCTTGATGATTTTCCGCTTTTCCTCCACGGTGAGCTCTTTGCCTAGGCGAACAAAGAAAGCATCCGCGCGTCGCTCAGCAATCTCGTCTTCAAACGCCGCCAGGCAGGCAGCTCGGATGCCTGACTCCTGGTCCATGAAGAACCTGAGCTTTTGGGCCTCACCCAGTAGGTCGTGCAGGTAGAAGAAGTGCGCGTACATGGTGTACTCGCTTCGGACCTGCATCCCGTTGGCGGGAAATCGCTGCTCGCCACTCACCTTTTCTGGGTTTTCAACGTCATCCCGTAATACGGCCTCGTCGTAGCGCTGTTGAATGTCATCGGCAAGAGCGCCCGTGGGCTTACTCCGTTTTGCCGCTTTTGCAGCGGATGCCGCTACTGCCTTCCCATAATCCTCTTTGAGCCAAAGCCGAGCATATTTCCGATGCGGCAGCGCTTGGTCAAAATCTCGAATATCCAGAGCATCCGCCTCAACTAAATCAGCATCTAAGCTTCCGTCGAAGTTTAGATGCATACCGAATACAAACCCGGACTCCAAGTCGGCACTGCCGATGGCTCGCAGGACAATATTCCTCTTGTCCTTGCGATGGGTCCAGTTAACAGCGTAATCCTGTCGGTCAACCGAGATGTACCGCTTGGTGCCCTTCACCAGCTCTCGGAGTTTAGTTTCCTGCTTCGCGGTAAATTGCAAGACATGACGATGGAAGAAATCCAGCTTGTCGTAGATGGTCTGGAAACTGATTCCGTGAATCTCGGCGGCGCGAGCCAAAGGCGCCTTATTCACCAGCGATTGGAGCAGCGGAACATTCTTTCGGGCTTCTCGCTGCCGCAGTGTCGCCCGATTCGACACCGAAAATGTCTTCTTGCAGGCCTTGCATTGATATCGGCTGGACCCACCATCTGTTTTCCCAAATCGATAGTAGGCGTCCGAATTTGGGGCTGAAACGGCTGAGTTTGAGCAGTCTTCGGTGGGGCAGCAGTGCTGAATGGGCTGAAAATGCTGGGTCAGTCGGGCCAGCTCTTCGACAATCCCCTGGTTGCTCTTGAGCGGTAAATGCTCGCTGCAGAGCAAGCACTTCAGGACGGGCAGGCCCGCCCCGCTGGCAACCAGCCGGTAATCCTTACCCGGTGCGGCCCCTGCTTTTGCTCGTCGAGAGTATTTCGTCCCGCTCGCTGGTACGCCGAAGTTCGGGCATCGTGGGTTCTTGCAAAAGTTGACCTGCAGGACGCGTGCTTGCCCGCTAGGGAAGGCGAACTCGACCTCTGCCGGGACCCTCGGAGGGGTGAGCGAAGGTGGGTCACTGGCTGGCGTGATTGGAGAAAGAATGAAAAATGCCCCGTAAGTCCTTGAACTTACGGGGCAGTATGCCGAATCAGGCTCTGTTTTTCAACAGGTTAAGCGAGAGGCTTGCCCGAAGATCCCTTTTTTCTTACTTTATGGCGTACTGCTCGATGCTCTCACCGCGCGCCACGGCCTCTCTGAGCCACTTTGGCCTGGGCCCCGCCCCGCCCCATGTCTGCCCCTCGCTGTTGCGGTATTTTGGGGGCCTACGAATGCCACGCCGCGCTGCGTATCTTGTGGCAACAACTACGTTCGGGAACAACTGCTCAGGCGTAATCTTGTACGTCTCAATAGTCTGGCGAAGTTCGGCTACCACCTGCTCAAGCTCTTCAAGCCGAACCTTCTCGACCTCAGCTTCGAGTGCGGCCTTTTGAGCAAGGATATCTGGAAGTTTTAGAGGCACCCGCACGCACCGTGCGGGCGCGTCCAACAAGAGATGAAGTCTCGATGAACGCCGCCACCACACGAAATGTGTTGATGCCTTTTTGGCTGCAAAGACCCTTTTAACCCACCAAACGAAGATTGTTTGACATGTGGTGAGAGCAAGCACATAATTTTAGACAATTGTCCCTTCGAAGGCTCACACATGACTCTGCGCTCGACCTACTCCGACACATCTGGGTTGAACTACCGCATCAAGGCAGCAGCAACTCTGCTAGGAATTGCCGAGAACACGGTAAAAAACTACATTGACTCATCGGGCATACAAGTTCGCAGAGCCAATGAGTTTGATAAGAAAGCACTAGCAGTACGAATCTTCAGTCCTGATAATCTGTTCGAGCTGGCTCGCTATCGACGCGAGAAAGGGTTTATCAAGACACCTTCGAACGGCCCTTATTTCATCGCTGTGGACATTGTGAAAGGTGGTACTGGCAAGACCACCACTGCGTGCGAAATTGCTTTGCATCTCCAACTGGCAGGCCTCAGAGTGCTTGCAATTGATCTGGATGCTCAGGCCAATCTAACCCAGTATTTTGGGTATGAGTCAGATATTAATTATGGTGAGCACACAAGCTACGGCCTAGCGGATGAAGCCGTAGTTGGCAAGACCTTTGCCCATGTTGTTTCTGCATATGTCAATAGACCTCCTCAAGGATCCTTTGGCAGCCTAATCAAAATGCCTTTTGGTGTTAATGGGCCACATCTGATTCCTGCTGATGCCAATCTTGGCGATATTGAATTTGCTCTTACCTCATCAAAAGGATCACGCGAACTTGTATTAAAGAGACTGTTTGCTGATTCCTCAAAAGGTCTTGTTCCCGATTTGAATGTGACTGATTACGATATTATCGTAATGGACTGCCCGCCAAACGTGACAATGACAAGTACAGCTGCACTTGCAGCCTCTGATATTGTAGTAGCGCCAGTCAGATTAGATGCATTTGGTGTAAAGGGCCTCACGCGCCTAATTAATGAAATCGAAGATCTACGTCACTTTGCTGGCGAGGCAATCGTAGCCGATCTGGCTATTTTGCCCACCCATTTTGCATCGTCTTTCTCACGTATTCAGAGAATGCAGCAGGCACTTCAGCAATATCACGCAAATATGGCGCCGTTGGCCATAAGCCTTTCTGAAGACTTCCCAAGATCATTAGAGCATTATATTCCACTGAGCCTGCAAAAACCATTAAGCAACGCAAGCAAGGAATATAAAGAATTTACTGATTTTCTTCTGCGTAAACTCATCAATTTGGAAGAGCAGAGGGCCAAGTAATGAGAAAAAAACCTATTCAAGCTATTCCTAGCGAGAGCGTTACAAGCCAGGCAAAAAGCGCCAAACCACAGAGGCTCGTGCCACCTCCATTACTACTCCCAGCAATCAATGCACCGTCTCGTGGTCGTTTTGCGAATCGCAATAGCGACGGGGTTTTGGAAGACTCTGACTCGACCTCAGGAGTTGATTCGCATGGCTTAGTGCATTCTGAAGTTGGCCAAGTTGTGACTGATGCAAATATCATTACTCAGGTCGTTTTAATTAGCGCCCTCTCAATTGATGCGAACAGATTTGCGCCAAGAGAAATATATTCCGACAACACTTTACAGTCACTAGCTAACTCTCTCGAAAAGAATGGCCAGCGAGACCCTGTTCATGTAATTCCCAATCCAGCCAAGCCTGGCAGGTACATTATTGGGGATGGCTGGACACGAGTTCAAGCCATTCGAATGAGAGATATCCTCGGACTTCAAGTAAAAGCGATCATTCATGATGAATTTACTGAAGAGGATATTGCATGGTTTGGTTATTCGCAGAACGAAGAGCGCGAACCACATACCGACTACGACAAAGCCTGTTTTTATATGAAATGGCGCGGTGAAGGTTGGGACTGGGAGACTATTTCACATAAAACTGGAGTTCCTGTTAACTCTCTTTATCCCTACATCAATTATTCGAAGCTAGACCCTGACATCTTGTATTACGCAAAGAATTACCCCAAAAAGGTAACTGTAAACGTAATCACACAACTTGCGCGACTTATTAGCGCGGATAAGCCAGCAGATCAAGTTTTGTCTATTTGCAAATCCTTTGTAGAGGATGATGCGTCCATCGCATCTCTGCGCGAGAGGATTGATTCGATTCTGAACAAAACTACAAAGAGATCAACAAAAAGTTCTCTTTTGTTTCAAAAACGCTATAAATCAGCGAATTTCAAACAACGAATGGACGGTGATATAGAGATACGCGCACGCATACCTAAAAGCAAGCAGGAAGCCTTCAATGAAGCCATGGATCAGCTTCTTAGCCGTTTCTGCGAAGAAAGCGAATCTGATGAAAATCAAGATACAGCTGGTACTCAAACCTCGTGATGGCAGCTAATTCGCAGCCCGCGCGTGCCATTAGCCGCAAGCGTGGGTGTTCACAGTCAGCTATTCAAACTTCTCGCAGAAAGTCTGCAGCGGTTGAACCGTCATTCCCAATTCCGTTTCAAGGCGGAATTGGGAATGGTTCGTTCCCATTTGAAGGTCTATCTACCGCCTTGTACATACAAGGCGTACTTCAAAACGCTTCGGATCCTGGCAACAATGTCGCCTTGTACGTACAAGGCGGGATTCCAGACGCCTCGGGTCTAGGCCTAGCCAACCAAGTCGCCTTGTACGTACAAGGTTTGGCGCTCATCACTCTCTCGCTGGACAGGAGTCAGCATTTCGCCTTGTATGTACAAGGCGGGATTCAAGATTGCTCGGTGGAAGGCCGCACGCCAAATGTTTTTCAGTCTCTATTGAATCCGACACAGCTTTCGAAGTGCAGCTGTTGCCCGATAGATCAACTGACGCCAGGGGGGCTATGTCTAACGCCCTTCCCTCTAAACAATGAACTGAACCCCGCAATGCGGGGTTCAGTTCATTTGGGGACTGGTTTTTTCGGAGGTATCGAATGACGTAGAAGTCAATAAAAAAGCCCCGGTAGCGCCAACTACCGGAGCTTTCGCATCGCCATGGTGAGATGCCGGAAAACTATTCGACAAACCGACGCCAATCGGTAGCAAACAGCTAAGACAGTTGAATAATAGTTTTTTCGGAATCCACCGTCAAGTTTTTCGTGTCTTTGTGGAGACCGCGATGGATTCGCTCGTCCAAAATTTTTCGACTTCAAACTTCCCTTATCCAATTTTGCGCGCATGCGCTGAATTGCCATATTCGGTGGCTTTTCGTGAACTACCTGATGGTTTCATAAAAATCGTCATCAAGATAATTCAAAAAATAAATCTCAAAAGTCCTTTTTCTGAGATTTACGCGTCAAGACAGACACTTGCTAACGAGGCAGGAAAATCTCTGGATTCAGTCAATCGAGCCATCCAATGGCTCGAAGCACGAGAACTGATTGCCCGTGAACGAAAAGCCAGGGCTGGCTTGCGTGGCTCATCATCGCCCCTAATACCTACATTGCCACTTCTATTCGCACTCGGCCTGGTGGATAAGGAAGGCAAACCGATCACCTGGTCCGGCATGTCAGGCAGAGCGAAGCCAGAACGCAAGGACTCGAATCATGCAGATCAGCAGCCAGTCAAGAAGTCTGTCTTCACCAAAGTTGGTACCGTATTCATTCCTGCGGACTTGAAGTTTTTAGTCGATCAAGGGCTGTCAGCTTTTGCTGTGCTTGGGCTTATGAAACTAGCCAAAAAGGCATCTCAGCAGCTGACTGATATCGCGGCAACAACGCAGAAGTATCTGCTGAAGCTTCAGGGAAACCAGCTCTACGCATACTTCAAAACCCTCATCCAGAGCGGTCGTGACTTTTCAGCAAAGAATGATGAATCTGATCAAGTGGAGTTATTAAAGAAAGAAAAGGCCTATCTCAACGAAAAAGCTGAAATCTATGAAGGCAGGGCATTTTTCTCAAGAAAAACTGGAAAGCTCTACCGAGTTGAGCAAGGTGTAATTCGCGAAGAAACTGCCGGGATAACACGCGTGAGCCCGTTCAGCCGCTCGTTTCTTGATGCCATTGAGAACGGCATACTCCAGTCACAACAATGAGGTTATTCACAGATATGCCGACAGTCATGCCGCAGCCCTGCGCCTTCTAAATCTTAGGTAAACAATCTAAAATAATACATGCGTTGCAGCCGTTGAAAAACCGTATGTCGAAGAAATCAAAAGATCAAAGTACGGTTAGAAAGGAAATAACCCGAGGCAGACACGCGCGTGGTATTGGCCCAAGACCACTTGTATGCACAAGGCGACATTTGAGAAGCTTCGCACAAGGTTTGGTGCTCATCACTCTCTCGCTGTACAGGAGTCAGCATTTCGCCTTGTATGTACAAGGCAGGGTTCAAGACGCCTCGAGTCTGGGCCTAACCAAGCAAGTCGCCTTGTATGTACAAGGTTTAGTGCTCATCACTAACTCGCTGGATAGGAGGCAGCAAGTCGCCTTGTATGTACAAGGCCGGATGCAAGATGCCTCTGGAGAAACCCAACCTGCTCGACTTGCATGCTCAAGCTTTGGATCTGGTTTAGCGCCAGCGATCAATTCGCCTTGTATGTACAAGGTGGCTTTCATCTGATTTATGGCGCCACGACTTGCTCGTAGAAATTTGACCCTTAAAAACTGCAGGAATACAGCAGGGCGACTGGGGGGCGCCTAATTCATTATTGAATACTGACGGAATACCAGAGGGCGACTGTGGAGTCACACAAATTTGGCAAGGCAAAAGACCATGCAGCAACATACGAAAAAGACCCACAACAGGGCGACTGCAGAACGACAAATACATCGCCAAAAAACCCCTCAAGTTAGGGGCAGCGGGTAGGGATTTAACTCAGTGCAAAGTGGTCTTCGGCTCAGTGATATGGCCCAGGAACTCCGCAACAAGCTCCTCAGTAGGTTGACGACCCATGGCCCAACTTGTGAAGGAAGTGAGGTCGAAAGGGATGATGAAGTATTGCTTTGGAAACTCGGTAGCCAAGGTCGCATTGATCGACTGAACAACGCGGAAGTGCTCAGGCTCACGTTCGTCAATGGCCATCCAGGCGTGGATAGTCGGATGCCAAAACTCATGGAGTTGAGCATCAGGATTGCTCGCAAGGAGTTGGCGTGTCATTACCAACTGTTGGTTTCGCCATTGAAAGAGTGCATTGAACCGATCCAAACAGTGCTTTGGAACCTCCATTTCGCCTGCTTCAAACGCACGCCACATCTCCTCGTTGATGTTTGGAAACATTGACGCTGCTTCGGCAGCAGAGATGAACATAAGGTTGCGCAGAACCTGCACGTACATCCCATTGCGTGTGTTGACCATTTTTTCCTTCATAGGTGACTCCTTCGGGCGACTATGGATATCTGAAAAACAAGCCTTTTCCTTGCTTTTCGCAATTTCTCGTTACAAAAGATGACAAGTGCAATCGGTTTCACGAAACTGTTTGCATGTCGAAAACTATCTGTTTTAGTTCCTTAGATGAGGCAAAGTGCCAGGGATACGTGCTCGCTGCAGAGCAGCATTACCAAAAATATAAGGCTTGCACAATCTTTGGTTACGACAGAAATCAACGTGGTTTTAAAGTGAGCAATTTCGGACTTCGCGTAGAAGTACCGGAAGAATTTACCCGTAACTACATAGGGACCCGTTCAGATCGCATCTTTGGTAATTCGATAACAGTCTGTGTCCAATCCAAATACGGTGTAGATGGACAATTAGTCAAGCTACAAATGTTTGAACACCACGAATTTAGAAGTGCCCTGGAAATGGCTCGGGCCTGGACAGATGAGTGGGGGCTTTGTTGCACAAGTCGGAAGGCAGACGAGATTACCCCAGCCCCAGACGCAGCTATGCCATGGCACCCACGGGCACCGTGCTCGGGCGCCCGAGTTGCGTGAAACGGTTGAGCAGAGCCACACGCACATGCAACTCCACCACCTGCCGCTCAAACGTGCGCGCCATCACCCGTTGGCCCAGGCGTTTGAAGCAGTGCATCTTGGTCTCCACCAGACTTCTGCGGTGATAGTCGCTCCACTTTTTCCAGATGCTGCGCCCCAATCTGTCACAGGCTCGCAGCGCTTCGTTGCGCGCATGCGCTCCCACCAGGGTCGCCTTCCACGTCTGGGCGTTCTTGCGCGGGGGGATCACCGCCTGCGCATTTCGCTGGGCAATCGCCGCATGGCACGCCTTGGTGTCGTAGGCACCGTCCCCACTGACGCTGGCAATCGGCTCATCGGGCGGTATCTGCTCCAGCAACTCGAGCAGCATGGGCGCATCGCCCACGCTGTTGTCGGTCACCTCGATGGCCCGGATCTCCAACGTGTGGGCATCAACACCCAGGTGCACCTTGCGCCACTGGCGCCGGTACTCGGCCCCGTGCTTCTTGCGTTTGCATTCGCCTTCGCCAAGGAACTGAATGCCGGTGCTGTCCACCAGCAGTTCCAGTGCGGTGGTACTGGCTCGGTAGGGCAGTTGTACCTGCAAAGTCTTCTGGCGTCGGCACACGGTGCTGTAGTCGGGCACCCGCCAGTCCAGGCCTGCCAGACGCAGCAGGCTTTCAACCATGCCCAGGCTTTGACGCAGGGCCAGACCGAACAGGCACTTGATGCCCAGACAGAACTGGATGGCTGCGTTGGAGAAGATGTGCTGGCGCCCGCGTTTGCCGCTGGATGGGGCGTACCACTGCATGCCTTTGTCCAGCCAGATTGTCAGCGACCCTCGGGCTTTGAGCGCGGCGTTGTACTCTGCCCAGTTGGTGGTCTTGTAGCGGGCCTTGGACCCCTTCGGTTCACTCATGTCTCGAGGTTACCAGCTCAGCGGACTGGCTTTGTGCAACAAAGCCTCTCAATTGCCAAGGAAATCCGCGTAGATGAGAAGACCGTAAGAGAGTCTTTTGCAGACCAACAGCGGGGGATCAACCAGAAGGTGAGACTCAAAGCTGGTCAGTGCATGGCCATTGTGAGGGTCAAGGCCTTCCATGGTGAGCGGTACGCTGTACTCAATCCCGCGCTCGGCATCTTGACCGATTGGATTGAAAGCACTGGCAAGAAGGATCTGACCAGGAGGCTCAAAGCACTGTCGGAGAGCGATAGTGTTAAACGGGTTGGTGTTGGCTTCGACCTGGAAGTGATCTCCTGCGTGAAAGAGGCATTCCCTAACGCAACACCGTTCATCGACCCCTTGGCCGTGCATGCAAGCCTGGAGACCGGCATTCGCCGCGCCTTGGCAGCGTTGAGGGAGCAAATGACCCCCTACGAGCGAAGAAAACTTGCTCGGGCCGTAAAGGTATTGGGTGCAGCAAAAGAGCGCCTTGGTGGCCCTCCTGGCGCTGCCGCTGAGGTGTTGGCGCAGCAACCAGCACTTGAGGAGGCATATGGTTTTCAATGGACAGTCATGAGCATGTTCAACAGCCCCTCAGGGGCATGTCGGTGCTCCCTACGCGCTGCAGAGGCAATCGACAAAGCCATTGATGACCTCAGCGTGGAGGCTGCTCACTGGCATGGCGACTTCTTAGAGCAGTGGAAGAGCTGGCGGCAGATGATCCTGAACGCATTGGAGCGCGGGGAGGGTATGGGCTTTGTATGGGGTCAGACCGACGAGCGAGAGCTCGGGAAACTCATTGAAGCGCAGGGGAGGGGACAAGCCATGGGAGCAGTGAGGGCAAAACTCCTTTTCCCACCCAGCGCACCTGCCTTCTCCATCTCAACGCCTGGCATCTCCTTGCAGCGGATGAGAGCGCAGTTGCAGGCTAGGCCATGATGAATTCCCTCAAAGCCGTGATCCGATGGGCGATGGCTGCTGAGACACCAACGTTGCCTGAAATGAACTACTCCACCCTATGCGATGCAAAGGATGGAGTTTCACGGGGAGGGTGAATCCCCGTCTCGGCCAGTTCCTGGCCGGATATTGATTCCAAGGCCCAGCGCAACACCACACGCGCTGAAGCCGTATCCCTGTTTTCCTCATGCCCACATTGCTCGCAGCAGTGCATTCGCTGCGACAACTGCTTTTTGGCCACATGCCAGCACCGGGGGCAGCGCTGGCTGGGCTTGAGTTTGCGGGTTGGAGCGTCCACCCATTCGCCACCAGTTTCCAACACTTTGTAGCGAAATAGCGAAGTGAACAGCCCAGGGGCGGTGTCCAGAATTTCCCGGTTCAGGCCCGCCTTTTGCGCTACCTGTTTGCCCGGTTCCTCCACAGTGCCAGCGGCACTGCGGGTCATGTTCTTGAGCGTGAGTTCTTCCGTTGCCACCAAGGCATATTTGCCTGCCAGCGCTGCAGTTTGCTGGTGTGCCCAGTCCAGCCGCTTGCGGGCCACCTTGGCGCGGGCAGCAGCCAAACGGCGCACAGCCTTCTTTCTGCGGTTGGAGCGGCGGTTAGGTTTGCTTGAGACGGCTTGCTGCAACCGGATGGTTTGATCCTTTTCCTGTTGCCACCAGCGCGGGTTGTCGATGTTCTCCAGCTCCCCGGTGTGCGAGACGCCCGACAGGAAGCGCTCCACGCCCCAGTCATAGGCCATGGCGCCATCGGCCTGCCGACTGCGTTCTGGGCTGGCCACAGCCACGGTCAGCGACAAATACCAGCGACCATCGCGGTGCAGGATGTCCGACGCCCGAATCTCGCCGCCCTGCCGAGCCTGGCCACGGGCACGAATCTGACCCACGCCCGACAGACGCAAGCTGCCATGTTTCCAGCCATCTTTGGGTGTGAAGCGCCAACCGTCGCCATGGCTCTTGAAGCTGAAGCCGGAAAAACGCCCCAGCGACTTGAAGCGCGGAAAGCCCGGTGTTTGACCAGCCTTCACGCGCCGAAAGAATGCACCAAAGGCTTTGTCCAGGCGGCGCAGCGTCATCTGCTGGCTGGAGCAGTTGGCAGCATCGGCCCACTCGGGCAGGTCACGGCGCAGCACGGTCAGGCTCTTGCACTGGTCGGCATAAGAAATCGATTTACCAGCCCTGCTCCAAGCGCTGATGCGCTCTTCCAAGGCTGCGTTGTAAAGCTGTTGGTGTGAGCGCAGCAGGGCATCGAGCGCAACTGTCTGCTTCGGCGTTGGGTACAGCCGATAAGTTGTTTTGCGCAGATTGCGGGCTTCGCTCATCATTAGTTACTATAGACAAATCATGCAAATAAGCAAGCTGCATCATTGCGTTTACGCACTTAACTATCATTTGGTTCTTGTGACAAAGTTCCGTCGCAAGTGCCTGACTGCCCCCATGCTGGCAGAGTTTGAAGTGCAGGCCAAGGAGCGCTGCGCGGCCTGGGGCGGCAGGCTCATCGAAGCCAATGGTGAGCCTGACCATGTGCATCTGCTCATTGAGCTGCCACCCACTGCGGCGCTGGCCGAGTTTGTGAATGCGCTCAAGACAGGCACCAGCAGGCGCTTGCGCTCGATGTTTGCTCAGGAGCTGGCCGGGGTGTATTCCAAGCCGACGCTCTGGTCACGTAGCTATTGCGTGCTCTCGTGCGGCGGTGCTCCGCTAGAAATCATCAAGCAGTACATCCAGCAGCAGGACAGACCGGGCGACTGAAGCCAGCCGCTGGCTGGCGGCGCTTACCCCTCCAGCCAATTGGTGCGGCTTTGCCTCCAGGCCGCAAGCGGCCAACCCAAATGGATGGAGCCCCTCGCGCTAGTCGGGTGGCCCCAACCCCCCGCATGCGCTGGTGCTTCCATGTTCTGACTGCGCTGGCCATCGCTGCATGCGCTTATCTGCTGGCAGTCGTCTCAGCCATCCTTGCGTTGGCGATGAGCTTGACATGAGCTGATGCCGACATGGGAGACCATCACATGGAGCAGGTGTTACCGCAGGGCGAAGCCATCTCCTGCCAGACACTGCCACGGCTGGGCCCTGCACATACCAAGCGCCTGCGCAAGCTCTGGAGCTACGGCCGCCCCGTGCATGTGGCACAGCTGGAGGGCGTGGACTTCGACTTGCAGGTACACGGCTTCTTGGAGACTATGGACAGCGGCTACAACGCGGCAGCTGTGCTCACGCTCACGAAAATGGGGCTCGCGCACCTGAACGAGGCGCGGCAGAAGCTGATCGCCGCGCAGCGTCCCCACCATGAGCTAGGCCAGAGACTCGCCGCCTACCTGCGCGCCAAAGGGCTGCACACCTGGGAGAACGTCGAATTCTCCAACCCGCACTGGGCGCAGCCAAGGAGCTGGAGCGTTGTGCGCCCCGATGTATTCGCGTGTCTGACGCCCGCGCAACGCGAGGAGTTTCTGCTCACCGCCTTCAGTGAGATTGCCAAGGGCACGGGTGTTGCTGCGGGTGCAGATGGACGGTGGCGACAGGTTCCAGCAGATTGCAGCCCTCTTGCATGACTCGATTGAGGACGAGAAGACCACCGCCGATGAACTCCTGGCCCTGGGCGTGCCCTCCGAAGCAGTGGTTCTGGTGCAGGCGCTCACCAAGCGCGATGAGCAGAGCTACGAGGACTACTTGAGGGGGCTCATTGGCCTGGACAGAGTATTGACCGTGAAAATGGCTGACCTGGACGACAACAGCGACCCCGAGCGCCTAGAGCTTTTGCCCGAGCGGCAGCGCATGCGCCTGCAGGCGAAATACGCACAGGCCTGGGATATTCTTCACGGGGCCTGAGTGCCAAACAGCCAGATCACGCCTGGGAGGGTTCGTATGCGGGTAGTCTTCAACGAAAAGGGCACGTTTCAAGCCCTGAGAGCCGCTGAACGTTGGTGTCATGCCAACGGCATCTCCGTGGGGCAATCCTCAGCCACTGACCCCACGGGGCTCCTGTTTGGACATTACGACTGGATCGCCAAATGGCGCAACCTCACCCCGGCTGAGCGAGCCCAGCTGCATGGAACGATGAGCGGGGATTTCAGGGAGGGGCCGGTGGTGATTTCTCTGAAGCCCGATTCAGTGGCTGAGCATAGCCCGCACCTGGTACTGCCAGTCCCTGAGGCCCAAAATGGTTAAAAAGCCAGCTTGAGCCGGTTTCGTGGGTCACAGCCCGTTGTCGATTGGCATCGCCGTCTTGGGCACGAATAAGAATAGAAGCGCCATCAGCAGCACGCTTGGCAAGAACACCATCCCGCCAATGGCCAGCTTGTAGCGAGCGTTCAGTGGGCCTGCGATGGCATTGATCTGTTCTGAGTTGGCTGTCACGCAGAGATTGTTGGAGAAACCCTTTTGGGGTACGAACTTCACATCCAAAGGACCGTTGTAGCCCGAGAGGGCTCCGTCCAGCATGTTTTTCAGCGCGACGCTGCAGACATCATCGAGAAGTGAGTCGGGTTTCAATGCATAGCGCTTGAGGTTCAGCACGGCTGGCAATGTTGCATTCATGCAATCGAACTTCTTCTCGCAGTCATCAAACATTCGAACGTAGGGTGTGCCTGGCTTGAACAGGCTGCCAAACCTGCGCTGGAAATCATCGGCGCCACGCTGCTTTAAGGCAGGGGAGACGGATACGCCTGACCCATACAAACCCACCTCCATGGGAGAGAAGCTGTATTTGTCCTTGACCCCATAGAGAGAGTTGTCCCGGATATTCTCGCCAATGGTGGTGTTCAGAGCGAAGAAAAGCACTGCAGGCGCCATGAGGATGAGCACCAAGCGCATTGCGTTCTGTATCTTGGCCTTACTGAGTGCTTTCTGGTACTGGGAGCGCATGTCTTCAACGTGTCCCAAAGGAACGTACTCTTGCTGGCGCTTTCTGTTGTCATGCTCTTGCTGGCTCATTCTGGCCTGTTCCAGTTTTATGGCAGCAACGGCGTTGCTGTCCGTGGAACTTACGCCGGACGTCCTCAATTGTTCATTGCTGTGATAAGTGCCGTTAACCATGCGGCCGGAGGGGTCGTTGTTGTAGGACATAGCGGGGGAGGTTAAATGTGTGGGGCTCTGTGCCTTGCTGTGGGCCCCATGCATGACACATGCTCGCCCCGATGTCAGCGACGGAATTCCCACGCGTGTGTTGAAAACCGCAACTACTTCACACTCCATGAGCCCTCTCTTCGTGCCATGGTTCATCTGGGCCCCAGCCAGCGGCCCGAGCGCCGCAGCGGCAGGTTCAGGCCTTGCTCAGGATGGTGGACGCCACGAACTGCTCAAGAGCGGTTTTGACGACCTTGGACTTCATGCCGGAGCGCTGGAAATAGCCCAGCACTACCGATCCCTCAGCCAGGGTGCCTGAGAACTGGCGAATGACATCCTTGAGGTCATCCGCAGGCAGGGCATCAAGGTACTCGCGTGCGCGTTTGGAGGCCTCGGCAGGATCCACGGCCTGTTCTCGGCTTGATGGCGTGCTGGCGGTCTTGCTGGAGGCCTTCTTGCCCGCAGTCTTGGCCTTGGCCAGAGCCTTGGCGCCTTCGTCAACTCCGTAGCCTTTGCGAAGGGCATCGCGGAAGAGGGCCACGGGGGACTCCACGCCACCTTTTCTCATGCGCATCTCGACGTAGGCCAGTGTTGCGGCCAGAACATCGCTTTCATTGGCTGCATAGAGCTTGGCCGCTGCCGGTTCGGTGAAGCCAATTTCGCACAGCTTCTCGACCACCCCATCGTTTTCGATGCTCTCCAGCCCCAGGCTCGCCTGGCTCTTTTCCTTGGAGGAGAACTGGATGTGGGTGATGCGCCTGCCCGTGCGGAACTCATGAAGCTCCACCGTGATGTTGCTCAGCTCGTTGATCTCGTTGATCGCGGGCATGAGCCTGTCGCGCTTGAAGAACTTGTAGCCCCCTTCGGTGGGCGTGCCATCGTCAGGAACGCCCGTCAGGCGGGGGCGCCACCATTCCCAGGTCTCCTTGTTCGTGAGCCCCCCGAAGTTTGTCAGGTAGCGGGTGCAGATCTCGTAGAGGCTGGCCGCAGTGCCGGTGCGCAGGGAAGCAAACACTGCCATATCCAGCTGCACGTAGCGGCTGGGATCCAGCATGCTGTTGCGGATGGCCGGGGCGTAAGACCACTCGAAGTGGATGGAGGAGCCGTCATCAATCAGCTCGGCTTGCGCCAGGAGGGAGGAGATCCCCCAGCGCCGCCCCACATTGGTTTTCTCGGACTCATCGTTGACCACAGACCACTCCACGGTGGTTTTGGCCAGCCCTCGCAGTACGGCCTTTGCCACCTCGAAGTTCTGTGATGAGTAGTTGGCATCGTTGAGGATGGCCGACAGGGGAGCCCTGAACGTCTCTACGTTGCCTTGCCTTTGCGCGTGCTGCAGCAGGACGTTGAAAAAACGTCTGGTCAGCAAGTTGATGCGAGAGCCGGGGCTCGGCGCGACGGCAATGGCCTGGTGCGCCTTGTAGATGTCCCGCTTGATCAGATCGTTTGATTCATTTCCCATGAGGCATTCTATGCACCAAAAGGGCTTTTAGTGCGAACTTTTAGGAAACTACTCACCGTTAGTTTTTCGGGGCTCCAGCGTTGTCACTATCAAACTCGCTCACCTTTGAGCCTCAAAAGCGTCTTTGACCACCAAACTCGCTCACCTTTCAGGGGGGCTGGAAGGGATGGGACTATCAAAGTCGCTCACCTTTAGCAATCTCAGAGACTCAGATCCACCATCAAAGTCGCTCACCTTTACAGCTCAGAGCGTCTTTCACTATCAAACTCGCTCACCTTTAGGGGCTATTTGGCTCTTTCACCATCAAAGTCGCTCACCTTTCGATGACTTCCCAATAGGTCTATCAAAGTCGCTCACCTTTAGACCTATGCGTGAGACCCAGGAATCGGCTTTTTTGGTGGTTCTGGAGGTTCTTTTTTTCAAAAAACACACCCTTTGGGGCTGTGCTGCGGGCGCGTGCTGCCCTTTGGCGCGGTGTGTTTGTTTACTACAGTTTAAAACAACAACAGTTTACCGGTCTGGAAAACGCTTTTAAATCAAGCACTTAGGCGATTTTCGGTGAGCGAGTTTGATTGTGGAAAACTTCAAAGGTGAGCGACTTTGATGGTGTTTTTTGCGAACGGTGAGCGAGTTTGATTGTGGATAACCGTAAAGGTGAGCGACTTTGATACTCAAAGACCCAAAAGGTGAGTGAGTTTGATTGTGGGTAACTTCTGCGGTGAGCGAGTTTGATGGTCAAAACAGCTAAAGGTGAGCGACTTTGATAGTGAAACGCCCTAAAGGTGAGCGAGTTTGATACTCGCAGCCCCTAAAGGTGAGCGACTTTGATGGTGCTGCATGCCAACGGTGAGCGAGTTTGATGGTTGGCCCTGCTGCTGGTGCGCGTGTACCGTTCGCTGGATGCTTTGATGGATGACAGGCTTCAACGAAGGCCTACGCGGCGTGCCTCAGTAGCTCGTGCAGCGCGTGGATGGGTTGGAGGTAACCCTGGCCTATTTGGACGCCTTGCGGGCGCCTCCATGGCCGCCTGACCAGCTGCAAGAGGGTCATGCAGACCGTGGGGTGGCGCTGGGGCGCCTCGGATGAAAGGTCACAGATAGGCGGCGCCTGTCCCCATACACTTCAAAATTGCTTGCATTGGTAGCCAATGGCTACTTATAATGAGCCTCAGGAGCATGGCATGGGCCTGTTCACGCGTTCAACGATGAGGTGGGAAATAGGCATGAAGGTCACCGTCAAAAATCTTCCGATGCATCTGGTATTCGGAAAGTACAACGGACAGGAGTGCGAGGTACGGGAGGAGTTTCACAGCCGCCAGTACGGCACATCGCTTCGCGTGCGGGCAATGGACGGCCGCGAGTTCACGGTGGGGCCTGCCCAGTACATCGCACCCAAAGCTGATGCTGCGCGGTTTGCAGCCTTGGCCAAGTCTGAACGCAAGCAGTTCATGGCCCCCGGATTGCGCCGAATCCAGCGCTACAGCGCACGGTGCACGACCTAGACCGTGGAAACGTCACGATCTGCGTGGTGTTTCACATGGGTTTCGAGCTGGTCTCGCGATCACACTTGAGGCCTCTCCCCGCAATGGCTCGATGTGCCATCGCAGTTAGCAGATGGGTTCAACGTGAGCCTGCAGTCACCACCGTAGTGAGCAACTGAGAGGAAGCAATGGAAATTCGACAAATTGGGCACCGGGCCATCACCTTGGCAGACATTGCGCCTCAAAAGTCGCCCTCGTTCTCGCCCAACCTGCACAAGTACCTGAAGGAGCACGGGCATTTCTTCAGGGATGGCGGGCTTTTGGATGGGGTGTACGAGGTGCAGCCTTGACCAAGGCACTCGATGCTGATGCCAAGCTGCTGATGAGCATGCCCAATGAAGAGTTTCGGGTGGTTGATCGCCGCCTGCAGGCGCTTCGCAAGAAGGGCGCCATTACTTGGGAGCGCAGAGGGCGGTTCGTCGTGTGGTCACTCAATAAGTAGTTGAGCGTTTGAGATGTTGACCCCCGTTCAGAAAGCACACGTTGATGCCGTGTTCCCGGAGTGCAAAGCCCAAATGGCAAGCTATCTGGAGGGTGGTGTCGAGGTTGTGATTGGCCGTCAAACTGAGTGTGGCCCAGACGTTCCGCCCATCGCTATCGCTGTTGCCGCTGACCAGTCATTCTGGATCGACTGCTGCGACTCAGAAAAACTCGCCCGCGCACGGGCAAAAGAACTTGGCTTACGCGTTGGTGCTCGCTCAATACCGACAAGAAAAACCAGACCTGTCCAGCCTAAACAGAGGCCCAATCGCCACCCTGATCAATGAGCGGAAATTCGGATTTGATTGTTGGTGCCACGGCGCCCTTGGATCAGCAGATTCTCCAAGGGCTGAGGCAGCGCATTGCCGCAGCTGGGCGAACCTTGCCCGACCCGAGCATGAAGTGCATCGAGTGGAGAGCCTGCTGGGCGGGGTGGCGGGTTCAACTGCCCAGATTTTGCGGAGGAAAGCAGACCTACTTTTCTCACCACAACTACGGCGGGGCAGAGGCCGCACTCATCGAAGCGCAGTATTTCCGGGATGAGGCATTCAAGGCTGCAGGAGTGGGGCTCTATGAGCCGATTCGGCCAACAAAGAAGCGCAGAGATCGCGGTCAAGTGCTCCCTGTAGCTGAGACCTACGACCCCCGCCGAAATCATTACCGTGTAGTGGGCTACTGGATGGAGACGATCAACGGCGAAAGGAAGCAACGCAAGATCAGTCGCGTCATCGGTAAGCGAACGCGCGAGGAGCTTTGGGCCGAGGTGGAAGAAATCGTCAGGCGCAAGGTGAGCGAGGAAGCACAGCGCAGGCAGCGCTTAGAGCAGCCATTCCCGAGCTGAGAACCCCCAAATTTGCAGAGGTAGAGAACATCGATGGCCAAGACCGCCGCAGTTGCCGAGCAGCTCACCAATCCTGAAGCCGACTTCCTGGCGTTCATTGACACGGTTCGAAATGCCCTGATGCGCCGGGATTTGCGCGCTGCCTGGGTTGAAGAGCTGCTTACGAGCGACGAGCCCTATTTGCGCAAGGCTTTCGAACTCAAGGAGCACCCGGCCGCTGCAGCCTTGGAGATCTTCACCACGGAGGAGGAGTTTGCTCAGAACCCTCTGGATCCAGACCACCGAATCAAGTTTGAGCTGTCTGAGCAGGCACACATGCACCTGCAGCACCTCGTGGATCTGGGCCTGTGGGGCTCCAGCATCGACCAGGTGTGCCAATCACTCGTGGAGCAGTCCTTGGCGGCGAAGCTCGAATCTGGATTGCTGCGCACGACCTATCACCGGTAGCAAACACAGAGGATCGAGCATGTACCCACTGCGCGTGAATGGCGAGGCGTTTTTCAGCACCGTATGCGAGCTGGCCAAGTTGCAGCAATACAGCCTTGTGCAAGCCAACAGGGGTTGTGGCGACTCTGAGGAGGAGGCCCGTGCCCAGCTTGAAGGGACTATGGCGCTTTCAAAGAGGCACACAAGGCTCAGATCTGCCGTGGCCGATGCACAGCTGCTGAACGTGGCGTTGTGGGATGCCCAGAAGTACGCCGAATCCCTTCTGGACGGTGAGACCCTGCCCACCAAAGCAGAGCGCCGGAACTGCCTGCGATTCATCGCGCGGTGCCGGGAGTTTCGCCATTCCCACTTCGGGCGCAATAGCTTTGAAGCCTTTGTGGCCAGAGCGCAGTCGCGCGACGTTATGGATGTGTTCAAGCATTACTCTGCTGGCGGCGGCAATGCGGCAAAACGTAGCCCGCCCAACAGGACGACCGCTGAGCTGCCATCCATGAAAGGAAGGATCACATGAGCACCTGGAAGGGCATCAAGGTGAAACACCAAGACGGGCGCGAAGGTGTGATCGCCTCAGACTACGCGGGCTTCATGCACCGTGGTTTGCAGATCAACGTGGTGGGCGGTGAGGATGCGTATGTGCAACTGAACAGCGATGGCCCCGACAGCGGAGAGGCTGGGTGGTCATGGTGGTGTGAGAACTTTTCTGGTGGTGCCAGGTGGTTATCGCTTGGAGACCACTTCCAGCATGAAAAACATTGATACCCAAGGCCTCAGCCTGTTCTAGGGACTGAGGTGTGATTTTCAACAAACCAATCCAACAAAGAGAGGATCGCGCTCGATGACCCCCGAAAAATGGTACGAGTTTTTTAGCATCTCAGGTGTCGTTCTGGACTCCAGCAGCAAATCGGAGCGTGTTTACTCCCAAGGGTATTCAGCCCTTGCTGGAGTAAGCTACAGGAATGTGAATGTGAATCAGACGACCTCGGTGTGGATCAAGGATTCATCGGGTCAGGAGAGAAAACTCGCCTTTGATGGGATTCTTCCTGTCAGGCCTGGTCACGAGGTGACTGTGCTCTACATGCAGAAAAAGGGAGCTGAAAAGGGTCAGCCATTCGCGGCATATAACGCCACCGCAAAGATCCTGGTGCGACTGACATGCAGGGCTGTTCGTATCAACATCCCGTACAAAGACGAATCCGCTTTCGCAGCCATCGGCTTTTTCTTTGGGCTCATTGCGACGGTTGTCAGTTTTTGCTCTTTCAACACCGCATTGATGTCCAACACTATGGCCGCATTCTCGCTTGCGGCATCAGTCGTTTGGACGGCTTCGATGTTTGTCCATGGGTATTTGAAAACCCAAAGAACCATCAAGCAGATCGAAGAGCTGCTTGTCCGAATGATCTGCTTGGGGTTAGGGTTTGAAGGTGGGCGCATCCCCCCCGATGTCACTGTCAAGTTGACGGACTGACCCAAGCCATCTTTGCTTGCGCAGGTAGCCATTGGATACTAGAATGCACCCCATGTTTTCATGGAGAGCCAATGGCAAAAAGTGTTGCGGTTGAGGAGGGCGGGCAAGGGTTGGATGGTTCTGAGCGTGAGCGCGTCATCCGCAAGATCAAGCGGTGTCTGGCTCTTGGTGAGTCTTCCAACCCGAATGAGGCAGAGATGGCCATGCGCCAAGCCCAGGCCCTCATGCGCACCTACCGGCTCAGCGAAGCTGATCTCGATGCCGACGCTGTGAACAGTGAGCAGCGGGATACGGGGCTCGTGCGGTTGTCTGAATGGCAGCGCATGCTGGCATCGGCCGCTGCCAAGGCCTTAGGCTGCCGCCTGCTGATGTCCCATGTCCGGGGTGGGCCCGTGCAGTTCTCGTTCGTGGGCATGATGCCTGCCGCTGAGCTTGCAGCCTATGCCTACGATGCTTTGTTGGTGCAGATCTATAAACTCGGCATGATTTATTCATGAACTTTTGTAGATTGCTGAGTCGAACGTTCATGGAAAAAGAAGATGCACGCAAGCAGTCGGGGGAAGTGCTGCATGAACGGCGCAAGCAGGTCATCCGCTTGCATCGAAAAGGTGTTGGCGTGATGCAGATCGTTGAGCAAACCGGGCTCAGTTGGTCTGGGGTTAACACTGCACTGCGCCTGTTCGAGCAAGGCGGTGCGGCCGCACTCAAGCCCCACGCCAGGGGAAAGAAACCAGGTAGTGGACGCAGCCTGAGCACTGAGCAAGAGCGCGTGATTCGAATGACCATCATCGACAAACGCCCAGAGCAGATCAAGATGGAGTTCGCGCTTTGGAGTCGGCCCGCAGTGCGCGAACTCATTGAACGCGACCTGGGGATCAAGCTGTCTGTGCGGGCGGTGGGCGACTATCTGGCACGCTGGGGTTTTACACCGCAAAAGCCGATCAAGAAAGCCTACGAGCAGCGGCCCGAGGCCGTCCAGGCCTGGCTCGAAGATGAATACCCCACCATTGAGGCCAGAGCCAAGCGTGAAGGCGCAGAAATTCATTGGGGTGACGAAACAGCGCTGGTCAACACGGATGTGCGTGGCAGAAGTTACGCACCTGCGGGCCAAACACCAGTGACGCGCGCAGTCGGCGGAACGCGGCAAAAGCTCTCCATGATTGCCACCGTCACCAACCAGGGCAAAACGCGCTGGATGATCATTGACGAGGCGTTCAATTCAGACAGGCTGATCGAGTTCATGCAGGCCTTGATCAAGGAGTCGCAGGGCAAGAAGATATTCCTGATTCTGGACAACCTGAGGGTGAGGTTGCCCCCGAAAAGTGGAGTTCTTAGCTCATGACCACAATGCTGGAAAGGAGCGAAGAAATGGTCGACAAGCAGGTACGTGGCAAGTACACCCTGGAGTACAAACTGGAGGCTGTCAGGCAGGTCAAGGCCGGGCAGTCTGGGGCGGTGGTGGCCAAGGTGCTGGGCATCCCGTCATCAAATGTGTCCAACTGGGTTCGCCTGGATGCCAAGGGGCAATTGGGCGGTGTTGTGCCGAGCCAGAAGGCCCCGGTGGTCACAGCCGAACAGATGGAGCTTGCGCGTTTGAGGGCCGAGGTGGCTCGCCTGAAGATGGAGCGCGACATCGCAAAAAAAGCCGCAGCGTACTTTGCGCAGGATGTGCTGCAAAGTACGCTTGGGTCCGGCAAATGAGCGGCAAGGCATGGCCTGTGAGCCTGATGTGCGAGGTGCTGGAGATCAGCACCAGCGGGTACTTCAACTGGAAGCGAGGTCAGGGTGAACCTGATCATTGCCCCAGCCGGTTTCAGAGCGACGAAGCCTTGCTGGCGCACATACGTGCCATTCACGCGGAGATCAAAGGCGAGTACGGTTGGCCCCGCATGCACAAGGAGCTGTTGGCCAGGGGCATCCGCGTGGGCAAAGAGCGTGTGCGCGTGCTGATGCAGCGCCACGGGATCAAGGCGCGCACCAAGAAGAAGTTCGTCGTTACCACCGACAGCAAGCACCACCTGCCGGTGGCTCCGGATCTCGTGCAGCGGCGCTTCAACCCCGAGGCGCCCAATCTGCTGTGGAGCGGCGACATCACTTACATCCCCACCGATGAGGGGTGGCTGTACCTGGCTGCGGTGCTTGACCTGCACAGCCGCCAGGTGGTGGGCTGGAGCATGCAGCCGCACATGCAGACCAGCCTGGTCAAAGACGCGCTGCTGATGGCCTGCTGGCGCCGCAGGCCAGCCAAGGGGCTGATCTTCCACAGCGACCGCGGCAGCCAGTACTGCAGCCATGAGTTCCAGACCACGATGAAGGCCTGGGGTATCAGTTCATCCATGAGCCGCAAGGGCAACTGCTGGGACAACGCGCCCACGGAGAGCTTCTGGGGCCATCTGAAGGTGGCTTGCGTGCTGGGGCAAAGGTTTGCCACCCGAGAGCAGGCCAGGACAGCCATTCTGAACTGGATGGCCTTCTACAATCACTCTCGTCTGCATTCGGCGCTGGGCTATCTCAGCCCCATGCAATACGAGCAACGCTGGCTGGCGGCTCAGCGCAAGAACGCCGCATGAAACCCGGGCTAAGCGCTCCGAAATTCAGGGGCAACCTCAATGTCAAAGTTCCGAATACTGGATGGCTGCGATGAATTTTGATGTCCTTCGCCGCTTCTCACGCTTTTGGCCGCTTTTATTGATTGTTGGCGCAGTTGGATTTGCCGCAATTGTGCAGATCGATATAAACAAGTACCCCGTGATTGGTGGCAGGTATCTAGGCTTTTACCTGGTCTGGGCTGCGCTGCTACTCATCGCAGTCGGCGTAGCAATTGGGCTTCTGGCATTTGTGTTTGGCCCCAAACGTGCTGTATTTGCTATGGGGCTCGGGAGCTATGTCTGGTACCGCGCTTTGTCCTTGCCAGATGAGGCGGTGACGTTCCTTGTGCGCGACAGCATCATGCTATCGGTTGTGGGCGCCTATCTGCTCACGATTGGCATTCTGGGCGCGATAGCGCATGCGCTCTCAAGCGGTACAGGCACACAGGCAAAGTCATTTGGCACCAAGAGCTCAAATGGCGTTCGTGCCGGTCAAAGTCGTGTTTCCACGGCGAGAGGGGCTGCAGTTGGAGCCGGGGCGGCTGCTGCGGCTGGTCTTGCGGCTGCGAGCGTTCATTTTGATGATTACGATGGAGGGAGCCATTTCTCCCCCTCAGTCAACATCGATGGAACGCCTATGTTGGGCGGGGTAGACCTCAACGGCAATGCCTTCGGTGTTACCTCAACCAGCTTGTTCAATGACCATTTCAGCAGCAGCCCCAGCGTCAATATCGACGGCTCTCCAATGATGGGAAGCGTCGATATCCATGGCAATCCCTATGGCGTAACAAGCGACTCCTTCAGTGACGGCTCTTTTGGGGGGCACAGCTACGGCAACGACTCTTTCAGCAGCGGCGGTTTCGGCAATGACTCGTACTAGCGCGGTGAGAGAGCGATTCCCGAGGTGCTCTTTGATTCGAGCTTAGCTGGAACCCCTTTCAGGGGGCTCAACATATGGCTCGGGCAAGGCCTGGGCGGTGGCTGAAATCGAGCACGACATCATTGATGTGGCGATAAACGTGGCAAGGGCGCTGGAAGAGGGCCGCAAAGCTACCGGAAAAGCAATCAATGACCTCAGCAAACACCGACTCATCCCATAACCTTAGACCTGGAGTGAAAGCGTGCAAGCAGTAGAGGCAAAAAGGATCATCGAAGCACTGGCCACTGGAATCGACCCCATTACAGGTGAGGTTCTGCCTGATGACAGTCCTTTCGCGCCACTGGCGTCTACGATGCTGATTTTTTCGCATCTTTAGAGCAGGAACCCATACGTGACCGCAGAAGAAATTGAAGCCATCCGACAGAAGCTGGGCTGGACCCAAGCGGTGATGGCTCAGCACTTGGCCTGCGATTTCGTGAGCTACAAGCGCTATGCCACGAATGCGCGCCCCGTGCCCCGGTACATCGCCCGCAGCGCACTGCTGCTGGAGTTCATCCACGACAACGGACTGATGAAGGCTTTGGAAAAGGCGCTTGACAAGTAGCCAATGGCTACCCAAAATAAGGGCCATGAGCGAACTTGCCTACCTTCTTTCGACCCAGCAGCGCGCCCTCTCGCGCGACTGCCTGTTTTTGGATCCGGTGCTTGATGCGCGTGCGCGGCAACGCCACCAAGAGGCTGCGAAGCGCTATGCCGCGCGCCTGATCGCTGGGGACTATGGTTATGGGAGCTCTCATGCTGGCTGAAGTCCATCCTTTCACTGCCGCCCAGGCCTGCGTTGTCGAGGGCGCCGCATGGCTGAACATGACCCGCCTGCCGGTGGGAGACCCCGGTCGAGAGCTGGACGATGACATGGACTGCCTGGAGCAGGCTGTGAGTCAGTTTGACTCTGCGATTGATGCGCTGCGTGACTTTGCGACCGAGCAGGAGGTAGTCGGTGGGCGTGAAGTCAACGGCTACTGGGAGCAGGACATCCAGACGGTGGTGCTAGATGCTCAAGCCGACGCGGCAGCCAAGCAGCTGGAGCAATTGGTGGCCCCCGTGCGTGCCTGGTACCAGGGTGGCGACAAGCCAGAGGTGACGCAGGCTTTCATGGAGCAGCTGCAGTCGTTGCTGACCACGGCCTATGGCACCCGGATGAGCTTTGAGCGTGCGTACAACGAGGCCTTGGGCGAGGCATTCGAGGCTTGCTTGGGATGAGCATGGATACTGCACTGCTGCCCAGGCCCCGTTACCTTGCTCTCAATGGCCAAGGAACCGAATACGAGCGGCCAGCACGGTTGATCGGTGAGTTACCCCTTCAGGATCGGTTTCAGGCGCTTGCCAGGGCCACAGAGCACGTTGCCCAGAGGGCGGGCCTGGAGGCTGTGAGAACTATCCCGTTTGGGGCTCCTGTGTTCACCGCGTTCAAGGGCATGACCCGTCCACATGCCAAGAGTCACCCTCCGGCCTGCCCTCAAGAGCCTGGTGCTTGTGTCCAAGGGCGCACGTATCAGTCGCCCAAAGACCAAGATAGCGGGGCTCGAAGTCATCATAAAGAACGACATGCTGCGCAAGACCATCGATGCCGATGTTGAGAACGCATCAGCGTTGCTGGTCGCCAAGGTCGTCAGTGCTGAGACGCTGCGCAACCTGGGAATGCAGTTGACCCAGATGCACCGCCCTGTCAAATACAACTGCCACGCGAAATTCGGCCTGCCTGAAGTAGTGCCCAGCCCTTCCGTTCAGCCGATTCGGTTGGTTGCGGAGCACGCAGGAGTTGCAGCCCGAACTGAGCAACATACTCCACAGCCTGACCGTTCCAACGAGCCCCACACTCGCCCTCAGATGGCTTGTCATAACTGCCAGCAACCCATCACCAACAACGTGGCAAGGTTCTGTTTGAGCAACAGGCATCGATACGGAGGCAAGCTCTACTGCATGAGGTGCCAATAACGTGCTGGCTTGTCATCAGAAGAATGGAACATTTACACGCCTAAACGCGTTGAGCTAGTACGTTTATGCAGCATCAGGTACCGGTTTTTCTTAGCGGTGATAATGAGTTACATTGATTGGGTTTGAGAGCACTGCTGTTTGAGTAGTGGTTGGAACCAGCTGCAAATATCAAATCACTACCAAGAAGTTTGAGAGCACTGCTGTTTGAGTAGTGGTTGGAACCTATCCTGCTTGCCCTCACATTCCTGTCTGGTTTGAGAGCACTGCTGTTTGAGTAGTGGTTGGAACTGCACTGCCCTTCTGGCATTTCAAACTTCAGTTTGAGAGCACTGCTGTTTGAGTAGTGGTTGGAACTGCACTGCCCTTCTGGCATTTCAAACTTCAGTTTGAGAGCACTGCTGTTTGAGCAGTGGTTGGAACGCGCTAGTCGGCAGCTTGATCGCTCCCTCGGTTCAAGAGCACTGCTTCGCAGTGGTAACAATCAGACCCCGAGAAGAGCGCCCATCCGCTGCTCCAATGGCACTACTGGGCGCTGCGGGCCATCTTTAGGCGCAGACTGAGCCTGCACTCGGGCAGATCTCAGCTGCCGGTTTTCCAGTTCAAGAGCACGGCAGCGGCCCAGCGCCTCTTCAACCTCCTGCTGGCGTGCTTCAAATCCTTCATTCCATGCGGTGGTGGCTGCCTCCTCGACAGCCCTGATGCGCGCCTCATTGGCGGCATTGAGCACCATCTCGCATTCCAGCAGCGGAGCGGTACCGATGCTGTGAACCGTGAAGCGCGCCGTTTCGTTCAGCGGCTTCAGTTCGCCGCCTATCAGAGCCTCTTCCTCCACATCTCCTGATTGGGCAATCAGGTAGGCAATGGCACTTTCCATCGGGTTGATCTCGTCATTCAGTCTGTCAGCAGACATCATCCTGCCGACCATGGGAAGCAGATCGTTGTTCCAAATCTCCAGGTCGAGTCGATGCCATCCTTTGGCAGACACGAAATACACCTCAGGTGTGCTTTCTTCGTCGGCCATGGATACGACCGCAAAATGTGCGGCCAGCTCCCTGACCTCGATCCCAAAGAAGTAGGCCCCATGGGTAGGCGCTGGCTTGAATTCCTTGCTTGTCTCCCACACGGCCGTGTTGGGGTGCCAGCCGGATGAGAAGAGGGCGAACAGGGGGAAGAATATCGAGCTGAAGCTCGATCCGGTGTCATCGTTGATGTACACCCGGCCCTGCAAGGCTGGTACTACGGCTCGCTGAGCTTCCTTCTCTTCCTGCAGCAGTCGCACCATTTGCGATGTGTCGCGCTTGAGCTTGGCCCAAATGGGGCCCTGCACGATGCTCTCGGCCTTTACTGTGTTTGCGGACTTGGTTGTGCCCAAGCGCAAGATGGCTTCATCGAGTTGGTCTTGGGTGGCAAATCCCCCCATCGAGTCCATGAGGGCGGCGAACAACCCGCCCATCTTCTTTGTGTAGCGGTTGCTCTCATGCTCCTTTCGGAGCTGGCGCTTGCGTTCTTCGCGCTTCTTCTTCTCGCGCTTTTGGTCTTTGGTGAGCTTGGATGACATCGGCGCTCCTCAGCTTGTGCTGGTGGGAAGGTGAGAGGGCATGTGCCCGACGATCACTTTTTGGGTGTCCTCGTCGTAGAAAAAGTAGATCCGCATGCAAAAGCGCGGGTCTCGCGCGTTGCCCTTGCACAGGTGCTGATCCAGAAACTGCCTGCGGCCATGCCAGCGCACGAAGTAGAGATCACCCATTTCCCCGGCCACGCTCGGCTCCACGGAACCCCCAAAGTCCAGGCCCAGCGCCTCAGCCTTGTTCTTGAAAGCAAACCTGTCGGCCTTGCCGGTCTTGACCTGGGTGTATTCGTTGGCCAGCAGCTCCAGGCACTCGAAGAGGAGGGCGGGCTGCTCGAAGGTGCTGCGCTTGGTGGCTGCGATAGCGCGCGGCATGATGACGATGCGATCCGCGTTGGCGGCTGCCCACTCCCCGATATCGCTCAGCTGCCACTCCTTGGTGCTCTGGGCTTGAGCTGGGGGCTCTGGCAGGGTGTTTTGACGGGGTGGCTGGGCATAGGTAGCCTCGTTCATCACGGAGGTCTTGCTCAGCGATTTGGCCAGGTGCTGCCAGTACCGCACATCGGCCTGCAGGTGAAGTACCTGGGCGGTGTCGTCACGCACCACGCTGACCCCAGCAGGGTTGCTGCCAGCCGCCACCAGCTCTGCAAAGGCAGGAAACCGGCCCTCGCTCAATTGCCCCGTAGTCGCCCCCGCGAAAGCCTCCAGCCATACGGTTTCCAGCACCTCAAGGCTTGAGGCGCTCCCCATGCACAGGCGTTTTCCGGCGAAGGGAGCCCCGGTGCGCCCCGGCACAAGAAAGACCTCCCACACACCTGCGTTGGCGCTGTCCATCACCTGGGCAGCAAACCACTGGCCCGTGGGGTCACACCACCACTGAACGCGCAGGCGATCACCGCTCATGGCTCCGATGGTGTCGGGTGCGGGGGCTGTCAGAATCGAATCGATTTTGCCAAGGGACGACCAGAAGGACTCCGATATCGCGGCGCCAGAGGCTTGCGCCTCATCCACCCCGAATAATTCCCCCTGATGCATCGCCTGTTGTGTGTCGGCTTGAATATGCATGGGTGTCATTGGAACATATTGCGGGGCTCTACTGTACCTCCACGTTGCTATTTTGAATAACGATGAACTACACCAAAACCTATTTGCAACTTCTTCGAGAATCTATTGATCGAGCCCCAGAGTTTGGAATCACGCGGCCATGCATGATTAATACGGACAAGGTTAGGGATGATGATTTTGATAAAGCTAATTATTTAATACAGTGCGAGTGGCCGAAAATTACCAACTCAATCCCTGGCTATCTCGGAAACCGTTGCGTGGCGCTGGCGTCCATTGTCTTTGCGCTGCTCGTCAGCCATGGATTTAAGGCAGATATCGTCATTGGCACAGTTCATCACCGAGGCGAGCGCGTCTTCCCCTGTACGGTTGAGACGCTGCTCAAAGAAGTCAGGAGCCCCGGAGGTGTTGATGACGCGGTGGCGATGCATGCATGGGTGACGCTTGGAGGGGACACCATCATCGACGGGGGCATGCTTTCGCGACTCGTTCGCACAGGAGAGGCACCCGAGCGCTTTGATCGGCAGTATTTCTGGACTAGAGCCGGTTTACTCTCGCAAAAAAGCGATATGCAGTATCACCCGCTTGTAGTGGGCTCGCAGTTTATTGCCCTTATCAATGAAATCGACCCTTGGATTCAGGTGGAGGCTTACAGGGCGATGCTATCCGGGAAAATGCCTCAAAAAGTTGCATAAAATAACGGGTCGTTATTATTTAGACAACATCGCATTGGTATGAAGAAGTTTCACGGATTGTTTTTGGTCTTGGTAATGGCCTTGCCTTTGGCTGCCAACGCACGCATTACGCGTGAAGACTTGGATTTGCGTATTTCCAATACATCCGACCTGATCGGGCGTTTGCGCGCTTGCAGCAAATTCGATCAGGAAAGTATGCGGTTTGACAGCGCAGCAAAAGACACTGAGCTGGCGTTGTACAAGTACATGCGCGCCCCAGGATTGTTGACCGACACCTATCCAGATGTGGTTGCGGCCAAGGCTTCGGTGGGCTTGCGAATTGAGCTAGGTTCTTTGCAGTACCTCCGCAAGACCAGCCCCGGCGAGATCGCAAAAACCTGTGACGCCATTGAGCTGGAAGCTCGCGAGCAAATCGTCTTTTTGCTCAAAGACATCATCGAGCACCACAAGGGCAAGAAGCGGTAACGGCTCGCCTGAACAACGAAACCGCCCGATGGCGGTTTTTTTGTAACTTAACTTTCGTTGGATGGTTTCAGCGGTAGTTAAATACTGTTTGTGTTGGGCGTACATCTGCGATATAAAACTATTGTTTCTCTACAACAACAATAGTTGAGTTATCCATGAAGACACTCCAAGAGTTCGCCGACGCCCTCACCGAGGCGCAAAAGGCACGCAAACTGACCGCCAGGGAGTTGGCTGATTCGGTGGGGCTGTCTGATTTGTCGGTGCGCAAGATCCTGTCGGGCCAAACAGCACCCCGCCTCACGAACGCAATGGCTCTGGCCTCTGAGCTGGGGTTTGAGCTGGTGCTGGTGCCCAAGGAGGTTGCGCTGTCCATCTCAGGAGCCCCCAAGAAGCCTCGCTCAGTGCTGAGCAATGTAGAGCGGCTCTTGGGCACGGCGAGCAAGTTGAGCCAAGACGACAATTCAGACAGCTGAAGCGCTGCCACCAACCACGAAAGACTCTCCAATGCGGTACCGCGCTCTTGATGTGTTTCTGGGCCCCAAGAAGCGACTGGTTGGTCGGTTGTTCCAGTACGGCACGGGCAGTGGGGCGATCACTCGCCTCATTCCCGACAAAAGGTTCTGGGCCGATGACAACGCGCCTGTGCTGTCGCAAAACGCATTGGTGGACGACCCCATTGAGCGCGCGACGTTTGTGGCTGAGTACGACCGCCAGCCTTTTTTCAACGGGGTGGGGGAGGGCTTGCCCCCGTTTTTCAAGAACCTGCTGCCCGAGGGGCCCCTTCGCCGCCATCTGGAGCTGATTGGCAAGGTGGACAAGGGCGATGACTTCGGGCAGCTGAGCGTGTGCGGCACGGACTTACCGGGGGCCGTGTATGTGCAGCAGGCGCCGCTTGACCGCAAGAGCGTGGCCGAGGTGGTGACCCAAGGCAATGATGCGCTGGAGATGACGGTGACGCCGGTACCGCTGCCCGAGGCTACGTCTCTGTCCGGGGTGCAGCCCAAACTCTCCCTGGTTCAGGAGCGCGGGCGCTACGTGGCCAGGACGAAGGATGCCAAGGGGGTGCACATCATCGCCAAGCTGCCCACGGTGGAGTACCCGCTACTGCCCCAGGCAGAGGAGCTGTCGATGCGCATGGCAGCGGCGTGCGGGGTGGATGTGTGCCATGTGGAGCTGGCCCCGCTGGAGAACATCGAGGCCGATCAGCCTTTCGTGCTGGGCGAGGGCAAGCAGTTCTTGGCAGTTCGCCGCTTTGACCGCACGGCAACCCAGCACATCCACTGCGAGGACTTCGCCCAGATTCTGGGGATTCCCCCGGAGGAGAAATACACCCATCCCCTGGCCAGCTACGGATCCATCCTCAATCTGTTGATGCTCACGCCGGGGCTCGGGGTGGAGCCAGCCCTTGAGATGGTGCGCCGCATCACGGTGAACGATCTGCTGGGCAACTTCGATGGGCATGTCAAAAACTACGGACTCCTGTACCGCGACGGCCGCACGCCAGAGCTGTCCCCGGCCTATGACGTTGTTGCGTATGCGGCCTACCAGGGCGGGGCAGGGCATGCGTTGCGCCTGAGCCCCCAGAGCGAAAAACACGCCCGCGTGACACCCTTGGAGGTTCGCAAGCTGTGCAATGCCGTGCCAGGGCTGCTGGAGCCCAAGGTCAACTCCGTGATTCGGGACACGGTGAACAAGGCCGCCAAGGCATGGCCCGACATGATTGCCGAGTCCTCCTTGCTGCCAGCGCAGAAAGAGCGCCTGCTGAGCCATTTTGAGGCCGCGCCGCTGATCCAGTCCTTGCGAAAACGGCAGTCCAAGAAGTCATGAGCTCCGATAGTCCCGAACAAGTCATCAACCGAGAGGAGTAGCTATGCGCATCGAAGTCAGAGCAGTTGTCGAGGTACCGGACAACACGCCCATGGAGGCGATTGAGGAATGGGTGCAGTACGAGCTGGGCGCGGGAGGGATGGCCCAGAGCAACCCCTTGGCTGAACACAGTCTGCATTGACTTAGCGTGGATGTGCGGGAGGCATAAATTGCGCCACACGGTTACTGCGCTGAATCCGTGGCCGAATTGACGGGCGAGAAGCGCCACAAGACTAACCGAGGGGAAGAATGCAGCGACTGCTTTATCACGCACCAGACAACCCGAATCAGGAATCGCCTTTTGACCGTGCCATCGTGCAGGTCGTGCAGGGCCAGAACGTGAGCATTGTCAGCCCCTACATTGGCCTGGAGTACCTACACCGATTGATCGGGCTGTCGGCTTCATGGCGGCTGATTTCGGATGTGCTGGAGTGGCTATCAGCAACACCTGTCAGAGAACGTGGCGCGGTATATGAGTTCCTGAAAACTCACTATGGCCTGGTGCACCACTACCCTGCGATCCACGCAAAGGCCGTTGTCAGCCGCGTGGGGGCGTACACCGGCTCTGCGAATCTGACGGATGCGGGTGTGTTGCGGCGCACAGAGTTTGGCGTGCTTCTGACGGATCCCTGCCAGGTAAGCGAAGTCCAGCAATGGTTTGACGACATCTGGGGCCAGACATCACCTCCACCGCTTCTGAGCGTTCAGGAGCTGATTGCTGAGCTGAACCAAATCTCGCACGTAGCTGCTGATTTTGCGGATCTGAAGGCTACCCAGCTGGAGTCAGGTGCGCGGCGAGTGCGGGCCAAGCTGGTGAAGATCCTGGGGCATGAGCCCGTGGCTATCAGTGCACGGGGGGCTCAATCACTCAGCAGTGGCTCCCTTGCCTCGGCGCCAGCGACTTCGGCTGCAGATAAAACAGCCCTCACGGTCGTGCAAACACCTTCGACTGAGCCCTCCAAGAAAACTCAGCTGATCAGCGCGCCCCCTTCCTCCTCAGTAGCCACTCCCACGCCACTGCAGCCCAGTTCATTTGACCTGGATGCGGAGATTGAGGCGTATGTGGGCCGAAACGCAGTGCAGGGCTTCACCTTCGAGCAACTGCACGAGACCATGCGCAGTAAATCGCCAGCATTGACCCGCCGCGAGACTTACTTCGCAATTCTGGAGTCATGTGCATCGCACCCTAGAGCGCTGTTCTCAGCCGATGCGGTAAACCGACTGGTCTACCAAGACGGTAGGTTCGTGCAGAGCAGCAAGGAGTTGCTGAGTGCGGCGCTGAAACCTCTGGATGACATGGTTGCAGCATTCATTGATGCCCTCTCCTTTGATGAGCCGACCGCCACGAGCGTCACCACCGGCAAGCAGGAGATGGTGTTGGCGGGGATGAAGCAAGCAGGTTTTGTGGTGGAGGTGGGCGATGGGCTCCAACTGGCCCATGACGCCCTATGGAGTCCTCGATTGAAGTTATTGGAGCGCGCACACATCAGATGGGCCAATCGCCTGGCGCAGCGTAGTTTCAAAAGAGCCCCAGGGCCAATGCTGGAAGGTGCCTCTCTGGGCTTATCGCACCTGGCAGAGACAAGCGTGCAAGCGCCAGTCGTGGAGCCAGCAGTGGAATCGATGGCAGACGGCTTGGATTCCGAAGAGGCAGTGATTGAGAGCCGCGATCACAAGAAGGATATTGTTTTCTCTCATCTGGCCAAGATGCGCCACAGCATGGGGGAGAAGATCAATGTTCTGATGTATTCCCTCATCACAGACTTAGTGATCAAATCAGGTCTCAGCGGGGATGATGTGACGAGGCTTCTTAATGGCACATATCCCATGTACCGTAGCCCGTTCCTGGCGATGGTCACCAGCAATGTTCGCACCGTGAATATCGTTGCTGACCTTGATGGTAACCCGCATCTGCAGAATCTTCCCTTGACGCGGAGAGAGATAGAAAATTCGCTCACTCTGCGAGCTCTTCAATCTCCAGCGCGACCGACCGCTCTCTCCACCGCATCAGCACCAAAGGCAGTGCGAGTCCGATTGAGGACCATCAATGACGCGGACGAGAATTACCTGCAGATAGTTCGCTGGATTTTCACCACAAAGCCAATTGCGAAGCCATCGACGGATAACCAATTGCTCAGGACTCTCGAAGCAAGTGGTGTGTATCGAGAAAACATTAGACGATTGTTTTTTGACCGAGCAACCAGGTTTCCAAAGTTGTTTACGCACCTGCGCAATTCAAAGTTACTCAAACTGATTCAATCCAGCCTTCACCACTACCCCAACACCCAATCGTTTCTTCGGCAGGTGGTGTGGAAATCGAGCACAGTACACCCCTGGTTGGAAAGACCTGAGCAGATACTTGGAGCGCTGGTTGAGGATGCGAGGATTAATGCTCTGACTGAACTGCGACGTTTACCCTCGATGCGGGACAAACGCTACTGCGCGCTCTTTGGGTTCATCACGAAAAGCGTTGCCAAATTCGACCGTTTTAAAACCCAGGATGAACTTGTCACGAAGTTGGCTGAGTCAAAGTTGGAAAGGTACGTTATCGAGTATCTCCTTGGCATTGACGGTAGGCCACCGCAACAGCTTCTGCGGGTTAGAGAAGGTGATGATGGGTTTTATATCGAGACAAACGCCCGTGCACTAACCACGTACAAGAAATGCCGAACGTTTGTTGAAGATGTGATCAAGCGAGGCGTCCACCTGCTGCACCCGTGGCTGAGAGCCCCTTCCGACCAACAAGGGCAGGCTCTTGCTCCATCAATGTCAGGTGCAGCTCAGGCTCTATTTGCCCCCCTTCAATGGGAAGACAGGCAGCATCTTGAAATCGACACCCTGTACGTTGAGCTTGCCAAGCTGTTCAATGAAAGGCCGCCAGCCGACTTGGGTCTGCATGATCGTCAGATGCAATTTCGAGAGGCTGCAATAGCCAAATACCTCAAGATATGTGAGCTCAGGAAATCCGCTGGCAACAAACACGAGCCCGTGCTTTCGTTGGAAATTCATGATGGAGAGCAGCCCACAGTCGAAGTCGTGATCTACGGTGGGTACCGTGCTTATATCCACCAGTACCCCAAGTTGCAGCGTTACCTAGCCAATTCAGCAATGAAGCTCAGGCAAGTTTGAGTGGCCACGCATGTGAAATGAAGAGGGAGGCTGTGCTCAGATCATGAACAATGCATGTGCTGGCGCACACGGCGTGCGCTACAGACCTACCAGAGCTTTTGAATGTCGCGATTCTCACCGGTTGTTCCTGCACTGGAGCCCAACGAACGCCTTTTCTACCGCAACCGCCTCAGAGACGCGCGGTATGCCGCCCTGGCCGATGCCGAGGGGTTTGGCGCGATCTGTTTTGCATTGGAGGCGTTGGGGCTGCGCCTGCTGGGCGAAAAGGGGGCGCTAGGCTCCTACATGGACGGAATTAAGAACCTTGCTCGGTCGTCGCCCACGCTCAATGAGCTGACTACTCCTTTCCCATCCAAATTCAAACCCTTCGATGCCCTCTACGCCATTGTTCGAACTGCACGGAATGACGCAATGCACACGGGTGCCTATGCCAGGCACGCGACCCGCGAAGCCATTGAGTTGTGTATCGGCTTGGAGGATGCTCTGATGTCAGGTGTAGCGCAGACCGTGGGCAACTTGATGGTGTCCACAGCCATCGCCGTGGAGCCTTGGCAGCCAGTCGCACACGCGCGCCAGCTCATGCTGATGCACTCCTTTTCTTTCCTTCCTGTTCGCATGGACGGCACTTGGCATCTGGTCTCGGAGTTGGGCTTGGCCAAGTACCTGAGAAATGGGCTGAGGAATTCGCGGTTGGCCGAGTCCTTGGAGACTGCAAAGGGCAACGGCATGGAGTTGGTTTCGATCCATGACACCCAGCTGCTACAGGTGGGGATGAAGGTTGAGGAGGTTCTTTCCAGAGCCCAGGTACAGCAGGGGCCCATGCTGTGGCTGGTGGTGGAGGACGGCCGACCTGATCACCTAGCTGGTGTTCTCTCGCCCTTTGAGTTGATGTAGGGCGGAGGGGCTCAGGCAGATGACTCGAAGCACTTGCGTCGCGAGCACAATCCAGGAAGGGTGTACTCCCCCAATCAGGCTGAATGTCAATTTGGACGCTGGTCTATTGTTGTTTTAGACGATTGTTCGATGTTGTTTTAGACGGTGCGCTTTGTCATATGGCGACGGCCTGTGGTCGGTGCCTCTGGCGGCACTTTCAGTCAGCAATCGGGTAGGGAGTTATCCATGAGGAGGGACACCATTCAGGCGCCAGCGGTTGAGGTGCAGCGCCGCACCCCTGAGGTGCTGCGGCGGATCGAGGAGCGCTGCGCGGGGCTCCTGCCGCGTGTCGAAGCCAAGATGAAGACCCTCAGCGGCCGTGATCGCAGGCCTGAAGCACGCCTGGTGGACCAAGCGGCGCAGGCAGGGACGGTGGCCAAGCGGGTGATGTGGCTCAGAAAAGCGGCTGACTACCTCCAAGAGGGTGCCGCGCATCTTGCGGCGTGCCGCAAGGGCTGCTCTCATTGCTGCCACATATCGGTCATGGTTTCGCGCGCCGAGGCGCAGGTAATTGCCAGAGAGACTGGTGCCCACCTCAACACGGCTGCTGGCCAGTTCACGATGCAGGGCTTTGAAGAGCAGAGTGAAACGATAAGGGCCGCCACCCTGCAGGCCTACGGCGCTGCGTGCACGTTCTTGCGGGAGGGCTCTTGCAGCATCTATTCCAGCCGACCGCTTCAATGCAGGTTACTGCTGAACATGGATGATGACGATCTCCTGTGCCAGCTCATCGAAAACGGTGATTCCAACGTGCCATATCTGAACACCACCGAGCATCACATCGCGTCAGTGACCGTCTTGGGGGCTCATCAGGACTACGACGACTTGCGCAACTGGTTTCCGAAAGGGATGCCTGCCTGACGCCGCATGGGCACCCAAACGTCAAACGAGTGGCAAACAGATCTGGGAGCCTGGCCCAGAGAAATATTGCAGCGTGGAGACTTACTTGCCAGGCAAGCTTACAGAACTTCAAGAAGTCAGCTCTGATTGTTTTGCGTGCCTGCTGCCGACCGGGCATGTCCACTGGGTTGTTGCGCGCAAAATTGAGGTTTGCTCAACGATTTCTCGCTGGCTCCATAAAATCTCAGGAATGAATTTAGAAATCCGCGAGCTAGACCGACAGATTGCAGAACTTCAAGCCCGCCGTGACGCGTTGTTCAAAGAGTACAAGAGCCAGGCCATCCAAACCGCCCGACAGCTGGTAGAGCAGTACGGCCTGACACCCATTCAAGTCGGTCTGGGCTCCATCAGCCGAAATCCCCTCCCGCCATCGACCAAGCGTCCCACCACCTTCTACGATCCGAACCGTGGCCTTTCCTGGAATGGATCACTGGCTGGCCGTGGCCGCAAACCCGCGTGGATCGTTAAGGCCATCGAAGACAAGACCATTGAGTTCTTCCGCGTGCAGGTGCAGTCTGCGCAACCAACTCAGTGCAACAAGGTATGACTTTGACGCGTGGGCCGATGGTTGATCGCGAGGCCTGCATTGCTCTTGAATACATGCTTAAAGAGGCTTGTATGCCGCTCGTGACGGGGCCTTTTTTCAACGCTCTCGCATTTGGAAAGAGCGCGTGCGCTAAGCTGCTCCATGCTCACGATCTCGACAAACCTTCTGGTGGGTGGGGTACTACTTGGGGCTACATAGACCGCGATAAGCGCCTCCAAGTGGTCAAAATGCTCATTGAGATCGCCAACCCGCCCCGCGATGTTCTCATGCAGATTCGAACCATTGCGGAGGATGCATCTGATGTTGCCATTTGGCTGGATGCTCATTTGGGGCTCACTATTCCCATGAGCAACTCAACGGCCAAGCACTGACCAGATGAGGCGGTGCGAAAGCACGCCAGTGGGAGAGACTTAGCGCTCAGTGTTGTTGATGGCGCTCATCTTCTGTGAGAGCACAAGAGCCCACTTGGATCCATAGTCCGCAGAGCCCCGTGCGTAACGCTCCGCTGCTGCGACTTGCTCCATGGTCGGCGCATGCAGGCCATGCTGTTCCGCATAGGTGACGGCCGCTCGGTGAACGGCCTCCAGCTCCAGCCGAATCCACTCATCCACATCACGACCCTTGCGGTGCTTGGCCTCTTCCTGGAAGGCGTCGTAGAGCAGGCTGGCAGGGGCTTCTCTGGGCCGGAAATAGTCGTGTTCAATGGTCACGGCATTCGCAAGTGTATTCAAGCCTGTACAGATAAAGGCCTGCTGTTGCCGCAGGCCTTTCGCGGTTCACCCCTGCAACCCGATCATTCGTCCTCAGGATCTTGAGCTTCGCCGGAGCCCCCACAGTCCGGGCAGACTTCTAATGTGGTTTCGCCTTCGCCATAGCACTGGTGGCACTGCGCGAAGGGATTGTCTTCGTGTGGATCGTATCCAGTGCCTGCGCAATTTGGACAGGTTACGGTCACATCGGTTCCATGACCACGGCAGGTTGTGCAGCCAGAGTACGAACGGAATTTTTTGTAGCTCATGGTCGTCCCTCGGCTCAAGCGAACCATGCGCTGTGGTAGTGCGGGCTTTTGTCGGAGAGGAATTGCGAAGTGACAATCCCAACTTTACCCCTGAGCGGACCCTCATAAAGGGCGATCAAGACCCCTTTCTCACCGATGTCAATGTGGAAGGTTTTTCCTTCCTCGGTCAAACGACAAGCAATGAAACGCTCGATGGTGAAAACGGATTCACGCTTCAGAAACTCCCGCTTTGAACGAAGATCCTCCAATGCGGAATGGGCACTCGACTGAGCCTCGTAGACATCGAGCAGGTGATCGATGTACCGGGTGGCGACACACATGGCCGCGTACGATGGAAATCCCATCGCTGAAGCTTCATCGTCCAAGCGCCCCATGAACGCGGTGAGCGCCTGCACATTCGGGAAGCCTAAGTGACGGGCAAAATGGTTCAAGCGCCCCGAGTGTCCCAGCGAAAAAAACTTGCGATCTTCCTCGTACACCAAGGCGGCCTCAGCAATCGGTGTTCCGCCCAATCCAACTTGTTCGAATCCTTCCTTGGTGAAGGGCTCGTCGTCAATCTGAATTGTTATCACGCCGCCAAACCACTTCCCAAGCCGCTGCTGACGGGCATTAAATTCCGTGACCATCTCGGCAAACATGTTCATGCGAGCGCGAAGCGTTTTCGCGTACGGGCCATCGTCCTTGACGCGCTCCTTGAGCGTGCGTTCGTCTGACGGGTAGAGCATGTGCCCATGCAATGCTGCCAGGCAGACGTGCTGCGGATTCTTCGCAGCGAAATCGGACGGATGGATGAGGGGGGCTTTGGATAAGCCCATCAGCGCTCGATTGTGCGAAACGCCAAGGTAAGCGTCGTAAAACTCGTCGTAACCGAATTCGAGGCTATCGCGTGATGCGGACATAATTTTTCTTCCGTGCAAAAACACCACTCCAAGCGGAGCGGAAATTTCAGCTGGAGCAAGTGTCCTTGGCAACCTCCAAAGTCGGCGGTTGAGATGGCGCGCTTGTGGGCACCATAGTGAATTCTACTCGATGGCATAGACATGCTCCTGTGCCGTCGTTTGAGCACCACAGCCCGGCATCCCTATTCGGCGCAGATACGTTGAGCGCCCCAGAAATGAAGCGCTCGCTTAGTTTCAATGCTGGCAAGACCCATTTCCTTGAGAATCTAAACGCTCTATTAGATTCTCTTGCCTGATCGCCCAAAATCGCTAAAATCTAAACGATCATTGAGTTTTTGGAGCCAGCCATGCGCATGTGGGTGAGGTCAGTCGAAAGCGTTGGGGTGGCCATCCGCGCTATGCGCAAGGCCAGCGGTCTCCGTCAGGACGACATTTCTGGTGTCAGCCATGTGTTCCTGCGCGATCTGGAGAAGGGCAAAGACACCGTTCAGTTCGGCCGTGTCCTCACTGTACTCGAAGAGCTGGGCATCCGCATGGTTCTGGAGGTGCCCGAGTCGCATGCAGATGCGGTGGAGTCGGCCATCAATGCCCATTTGCCCAAGGTCGGCTCGATTCACACCCGGACTTACAAAAAGGAGGGTGAATAACCATGCGCACGCTCCAAGTCCTCATCAATGGCGCCCTGGTGGGCACGCTGCGAGATGAGGACAACATCTGGTCGTTCCAGTACGCGGCGACTTGGCTGGATAGCCCCGGCGCCTTTCCCCTGGCCCCATCCCTTCCTCTGGCGACCAATTGGCAGGTAGACGGCTCATCGGTGCGCCCCGTGCAGTGGTTCTTTGACAACCTGCTGCCCGAGGAGCTGATGCGCCAGGTGCTGGCCAAAGAGGTGGAGGTGGAGTCCACCGATGCCTTCGGCATGCTGGAGCGCATGGGCATGGAGTCGGCTGGGGCTCTGGTGCTGCAGGCCGAAGGCGCACCGCAGCCTGAAAAAGGAATGCAGCCGCTCACCTGGAACGACCTCTCTCAGCGCATTCGCAATCTGCCCAGGGCTTCCTTGAACAAGGATGCGCCTAAGCGCATGTCTCTGGCGGGGGCTCAGCACAAGATGGTGGTGGTCTATGACGCCAAGCGCAAGGATCTGAGCGAGCCCCTGAAGGGCACCCCGTCTACCCACATTCTCAAGCCAAACTCAACGGCAGAGGGCTATCCACACTCGGTGATCAACGAGACGTTCACCATGATGCTGGCTGCACGCCTGGGGCTCGACGTGCCGAAGGTCTACCACCTGTATGTGCCGGAGCCAGTATTCATCATTTCGCGATTCGACCGCACCCCCGGCCCCGATGAACCCGCCCGCGTGCATGCCCTGGACGGCATCCAGATGCTCAATGAGCCCGCCTACAACAAGTACACCAGTGCGAGCCTACCCAAGCTCAAGGATCTCATCGGCCAGTGCCGCAACAGGGCGGTAGCGCGCATGGCGGTGTACCGCTGGATCCTCTTCAACACTCTGGTTGGAAACTCGGACTCGCACCTGAAGAACATTTCGTTCCTGGTGGACCAGGAGGGGAAGCGCGTGGCACCGTTCTACGACCTCCTGTGCACAGCGGTCTATCACACACGGGTTTACGCCGATGGTGATGCGGTGTGGCCCCATGAAAAGCTCGCAGCGCCCGTTGCTGGCGCGACCCACTTCGATGAGGTGACCTACGAAAAGCTCATCGATACCGGCATCGAGCTGGGGCTCAACAAAGTCACTGCAGCGCGCGAGGTCACCAAGATGGTGGGCAGGCTGGCAGAGACCGCAGAAGGCATTGCCAAGGAGCTCGAAGCCAGCATGCGCGCCCCCGGATCTCCCAACGGCAATCCCTCCCCACAGACTGTCGGCGCACAGTGCCATCTGCTGCGCTCCATCCGCTCGATTGTGATTGCTGACATGCTTCGCTACGTGCGCTTGCCAGTTGCTGCTGCAAAGGAGCCCCAATGACCGAGACCTCAACCGTGAGCAGTCAGGATGTAGCCGGGGTCGTGGGCCATGTGCGCAAGCCCCACAGGGGTGCCAGCGCCATCAAGCCATTCATTGCATGATCAGTTCTCACAACCCCCAACGACATCCAAACCAGGAAGCCTGCGCGTTCGTGGACGCCGGGGTGTTCTACGTCAAGACCTTGGCAGACATGGCCAGCAAGCCTAATGCGGCCGTGGCGGTGCAGGCTGACTGAGTGGTGATTCAATCTTGGCTGGGGGCGCAGGGATCGTCCCTCACCCCTGAGGAGCTGGATAGGTTTCGCGTGGGCTGGAAGGCGTACATCGCACGGGGGGTGGCTCCATCGAGGAGGCTGCAGCGCGCTTTTGACTCGATGTCTCGGTCTTTGCTCTCCAGCGACCCGGATTGTCGCCAACACAAACCTCCGATTGTTGTGCTGGAAGCGTTCGACCGGTTGCTGGCGTCGGACGCTGAGATACGGGAGAAGCGCCACACGGATGCAGAGGACACGAAGGCGCTGGATTTGACTCTGCGGGCCGCGATGGCAGAGGGGCGCATTGCTGCCGAGAAGGAAGTGCAACCCAAGGCCCCCACGCTCGACTCGGACTGTTGGATGCACGACGCCCCGACCGCGAGATAGGTCTGCGGAGTGTCGGAAGTGGTCTCTGGGGATAGAGGGTCTCTACACCTAGCGGCTGGGGCGGGATTCCAGTTCGGCAATGAACGCAATCGCCGCGTCAGAGATCGCTTTGTTGGAATTGACCCGGCAGTAGGCTCTCATCCAGTCGGTCGATTCGTTTACCCCGCGCATTTTCAGCAGTGGATTCTCAATTTTGTTGAAATGTGCATAGCTGGTGGCCATGCCCTTGAGGTAGCCCATCGCCCACCAGTCCATCATCAACAGCTGATCTTTCACTGACTCATCGGTTTTTGCGCGGTCAACGACCGCAGTCCACAGGGGGCAAACTTTTTCTCCAAGGTTGGGAACGGTCTGCTGCGAGTGTGCGTGGGTCAGTGAGAGGGCGAGTGCCAGGAGCACGATGGTATTTTTCATGCTGCTCATCTATTGGGTGGCATCTTGAGATTATTTAATTTTCAATTGGAAATGTAGTTAAAACTCGTTATAAGCGCCCGACTGGCTTCAATACCCGTTGCCTTATTTGCTGCAGTTAATACATCACTACTTAATTCTGCTTTACCTGTAGGTGTTTTAAGGTAATCTATGTCGTAATTTTTAGCGATTCTTTCCACTTCTTGTGATATCGAGGTGCGCAAGGCGTAAACTGCATCAAACTGACTTTTGTCTTTTAATTCGATTGTGAAGCCGACACGTAACTGCCATTCTTTGCGGTTTTGATCGGTGTAGTCGAGAACTACAGCAGGAATCTCCACATAGACTGACGGCACGGCGCGTGGGGCGTCACTTGGGGGGGCAGAGCTCTGTTTCTGGGAGGAGATGTATCTGGCAAGCCCCAATTGCAGGAACATCGCTGCCAACATGATGCATGCGCCTACGCTGAGTATCAGTCCAAGATCGAGTGGTTTTTTGCTAATCAGCTTTACTGCCCCAAAGATTAAAAAAGAGACAAGAATGCTGGCTGCTACGCCAAATAGCCAAAAACCAAAATTTTCAGCCAAGGGGGCTTTGCTTTGAATGCTAATAAATGCAAACGCACCCGCATACAAGCCAATCCATAGGTATTTTTTCATATCGAATTTATTGGCATCGATAAAGACGTAACGGCGAACTTAATGAACGCTTTCCACCACCGCCCTTGCAGCGGCTAATTGCCCTCGTATCTTGGCGATTTTGGCCTCAGCGCTCTCGACTTCCGATCTGCTTGACTGTGGAAGCTTGATTTTTCGGTAAACAAAGGTGGGAATGACGAAGAGCGCAGTCATCCACACCGCCATGTGGATGTATGACATGGTTTCAGAGGCACTTGCTGCAATTCCAACTGTCATCATTCCCGCCATAAAAATTACCGTGGCGAGAATTGCGGTCAATAGTCGGCGTCCACTGCGGGCTCGTTCAATTTTCTCTTGCAGCCTGGCTGTTGCCTGATTGAGGGATTCCTGTGCTGCTGCCAGCTCTTTTTCGAGGCGGGGCAGGGCCAGTTCGGCAGCCGTCTTTTCAGTTCCCTTTTGAACGGCTTGAATGGCGCTTTCAACCCTGCGAAGCGCGACGACACCGCCTGCATGCTCGACTATTTGTGTTGTCCCGCAATAAGCGCACGCAAAGCGCTCAAGGTCATCGCCAATTTCCAGCGGCGCGGAGCAGTTTACGCAGTTCAGTTTCACCAGTGCCAATTGAGCCTCCTTCAGGTTATGAACCCGAGCCTACCATTTGTGACTTAGTGTTTCGCGTTCGACTGAAGCACTTGTGCTGCTCTGGGTGAAGCGAGGAGGGCACTCGGAGGGGAGGAGAGGCTCAAGCACTCCCGGCAGTCATTCTCGGCTCAGGCGCAGCCCCGCGAGGAACCCATTGGCAAAGGTGGTGCGCAGCAGAGCCCCCAGGTCTTTGTCGCTGGGGTTGCATGATGGCATCAGGCCGCGCGAGTGCTCGCGCACGTTGGGATCTTCAGAGTAGCTGGTGGCAAGGATGTCAATTGCGATCCTGAGGTGAGGGGGGATGTCGTCGTCCTCTTGATTGCGGTCTTCCTCGTCCTCTTCGGGCTCTGGGGCTCCATGTTTGAGGGTCAGGAACCAGGAGAAGTAGTCCTTGAACATGTCGCAGCCTGCATGCCCGTGCTCGTCGTGCTCCAGCATGTCTTCGATGAGCCCGTCAATGAACCTGGCAAATCCCGATGGAACGGGCACGGGGCCCTGAAACCCCGGCAAGTCGTTACGGTTGAGAGCGGCCTCAGCAGGCCCGCCACGCGGAAAGAGGATGACGGTCGGGCTATAGCCCATGATGGCGAATATCAGTACCCGGTAGCCACCGAACTGGGAGGAGGTGCTGACGGCCTCGAAGCAAGCCAGCAGCTCATTTTCATTGGTAATCGCTTCGTAGAGCTGGATGACGTTCTTGGCGGTATTCGCCACAAGCAAGCATCCCCCGGTGGGGCGGGCCCGCTCAATTTCTCCATCGCTCAGGTGGATCGCCTCGCGCAGGCTCTCCAGCTGCTCGGAGGTAATCGGGCCGGTGAATTTCAGCCAGGCGTTGAAGGTGCGAAGGGGGATTTCGGCTTGACGGCACAGGCCTTTTTTGCCGGTGGGCCACATGGCCGCGAGTTCGTTGAGTCCGATTATTGGCTGGGTCAGCCATACGGGTTCGCTGACTGCCTGCCTGCGACCTTTTGATTTTTTTTCTTCGGTCATGTTGAACGCATTCGGTTATCGAGGCTGCTCCAAGCCCTTCCCAGTGAATCCCCATCTTAGCTGCTGAGGCTGTACGGATAAACGCATTCGGCAATAAATGATGCATTTTGTCACCCCCTTAAAACAGTTTTGAAAGTGAGCCCAAACCAGCTTTCAGCTCGCCAAATGCCCCGTTTTGACTCCATTTATGACTTGGTTGGGGTTCTAAGCCGGAACCGCCGAAAATTCCGTCAGCCGATCAACGTGGCTTGTCCCGCGCCCGGTCGATGGGGTAGACCCAACAGTCGTGTCACTAGCCGCCATTTCGATCACGGCAATGCCAGCCGGACGTCACGTCCAGATTGTTCCGGTCTGGATGAGGCCGACTGACGTCTCGGATGACGGGTGGCATACAACTGCTGTGAGTCCTGCAGGGGGGCAGCTGCCTGACCGGACGGCGAGCATCAGCCCATCTCATGTATTAGTCATGTCAGCTTTGACACTGCGCACGCGACGGCACCCGACCCGTTGCAGACCCCCAGACATATGGAAAGCTGACGCTCAACGTGGAGTTAGCCGGCGCGGCGCGGCTTCATCGCGCAGCGTCCGTGTTGATGGATGGGTTAGAACTCTCTGGGGCACACATTTGAGAAAGACTATTTTTCAGCCAACGCAAAACCCGCGTTGCCAGATGCAACCACTGAGACAAATACAAACGGCACTGGACTAGTATTTAGAGCGCCATGCACTTGGCCAGGTTTTGCTATGGCAATATCTCCAGCCTTTAGATGAGCGACTTTGCCGCCTCCTTGGTAATACTCAGCCTCTCCAGAGATAACCGTCCAAGTATCTTGGCCGTCCGGGTGAACATGAGCGGTTATTTCTTGCCCAGGATGGGCATGCCAAACAACAACTGCTGAGTCCTTGGTTTCCAGAACCACTGAACGAATTGGTTCGCCGTCAGACGGACGAATATATTCTGTTACCGAAAATATTCTTGATTCCATTTCCATATCCACTCCAAAAATCAATTTGGCTTGAGAAGTTATTACAGAACAACTGTATCCGAGAGTTCTACGTTGCCGATAACCGGCCCGAAACGGCGGCGCAACGCGCCGCTGTTGGGGGTCCGTGTTCATCGGCGGGTTAGACCTGTGCTTGCGTAAGACGAATATCGACTTCTCGGTCGACGTATTTCCATTCCTCTGACGCACGCAGTTCGGAAAGCAGCCTGTTGAACTCAACCTCATGAATTGGCGCGTATTCGAACCAATTCAGAAAATCGAACGGTTCATTCTCTGAGAGGTCGCGGCAGTGGTGGAGCTTGCGCGCTACTGCAGGCAAATACTGAAGCCCGATTTGGACGTGCTTCGACTGTTCGAAAACGCTCCGGCGTTCGTCTTGCGTGAGCTCCCACCAAGCTGCGTTCTTCCGGATCGGTATTAGCGCACCGCACGTTGCTTCTGGGCGCGCCAGACCTTGCTGCTTCGCTACAATTTCATTCTTCTCTGCGCGCATGACATATCGTTCATTGCTGGTTATTCCACGAAGTATCCAGGGTGCATTGGTTTCAGACTGCAACTCTGAAGCGGATACGACGTTGAGCCTTTTGGCTTCAGGCAGGGGCTCGCCAACTCTCGTTTCGGCCCTGACAATCCGCCAAGGGCCAATGTCTGCGCCGACGAAAGCAAATAATCGTGTATCCATTTCAATCTTTCATGTGTGAATGTTTTAACTCTTGCAGCTTCGAAGAACCTATCTGCCGATCCCGTGATTGTGCATCATCGCCTCCGCGCAACTGCGACGACCGCCCGCAGCAATCACATTGAACTTTCGAATCGAAACTGCTGAAGCGAACCTACGCGGACGTACGGCCGCAGTCTGTGCGCTGCCGGACGGAGCGCTGCCAATTTGCGCCTACTGGCAGGCTGTGAGTGCGCGGATGGGCCAGCGACCTCCCTTCATAGAGGGAGCGAAGCAGGTCAGAGACACTATTGAACGTCCGCTACCGGGAAGATGCTTGACCGTCCGCAACTGGCCGCCTGCCGCCGACCGCGGTCTGGCTCGAAAGCAGTCTGTCAACGCGCCGTTTCATTGTTGCCATGATCATCTCTTAATCGCGCACAGGCGGCCACAGGCGGGCAGTATGAACCAGCGTCAGTATCCACACCGTTTCGCCGTCGATCTGATACACCAGGCGATAGCTTTCGTGCGGGATCAACTCGCGGGTCCCGGGAATCTTTCCCGGCTTGCCCAGCATGGGGTGCTGGATCAAGCGGGCGGCCGCGTCGCTGAAAATCTCATCCATCCGGGCCGCCGCGCGCGGATTGTCGGCTGCGATGTAGTCCCACACATCGGCACGGTCTTGCTGCGCTTCGGGCGTCCAAACAACCCTCACGCCTGGCTCGCCACACTGGCACGCCGTGCGGCGAATTCGGCCTCAACTTCATCGTTCGACCGCCCCAATCCAGCGCGCATCGAAGCCCGGCCGGCTTCGACCTTGCGGCGCAGGAACTCGTCGTACTCGCGCGACTCGCGCTGGCGCTGAACGAACTCGCGCATCAGCTCGCGCAGCACTTGCGACGCCGGGCGATGGGCCGCCTCGGCTTCGGCCATAAACTCGGCGCGCAACTCAGGCTCCAGCTTCATCGTGAAAACGGCTTGTTTTGACATGATCGGGGCCTCCTGCCACTTGATACTAACAAAGTATATACGCCGTCATTACTAAGCGCTATTCACAGAACGCTGCAAGGCGGGCGTGCGCTAGGCCAAGGCCTGTCGGAAAACATTTGTTTTTCGACAGGCCTTCAACGGTCCTCTGCACCTGTCGTTTTCAGAAGGCGACTGCACCAGTTCACTGGGCTGGCCGCCGTGTGTGCATAGAACTTCTGACCGGGAACGGTCAGAAGTTCTATGCACGAAGCGCCGCGAGAGATCGGAATTGCTCAGAACTCTTGTGCACGGCGCGACAAAGCCGGAACCGCCGAAAATTCCGGCGATCAACCGGCAAGCTGCTTGATGCGCTCGGCCAGGCGGCCGAAAGCCTCGTTCACGTATTCCAGCACCTTGGGTTCTGCGCCCTGCGTGCGCAGCGAGTCTTTGAAGGCTTCCAGGTCGGACAGCCATTGCCGATGCAGGCGGCCCAGCTCGTCGAGCTGAGGCCGGAAGTCTTGGAGACTGCCGCTCGCACGAAACGCCTGGTAGCCACGCTCAAGCGTGGCCGCCGTGGTCAGCAGTTGCGCGCCCATTTGCTTGTGCTGTTCGGAGAACTCGGCCATGCCGTCATAGGGCCGCGAAGCCTTGCGGCGCTCGGCTTCGGATGCCTCTTCCATGATGCGGGCGTAGCGGTAGAACCCTGGGAACTCGCGGGACAGCGCCATGAGCTGCTGATCGGATGTGCCGACCCAAATCCTGTGCAGGTCAGGCCCGTACCCCATCATGCGATTGATGATGGCATGGGCCTCGCTGACACCCTGGGCGGCAAGCTGCTGCATGTGTTGGTCGATCTTCGCGGCCAGTCGGCGGAATTCGTTCATGCTCATGTCCGTCACAAAAGGCGCGTTGATTGCCCTTGCGCCGTGAGAAGTGCCACCGCCTTCTTATCGAAGGAAACGAAGGTTTCCCCGCCAAGCCAGTTGCCTTCGTAGGCAATGACGCCATCGGCAAAGTCTCCGCCCGCGTCGAGCACCAGCAAGCCAGCCTCCACGGCAGGCCGGTTCACTTCCACATTCGCGGCGGCCAGTAGTGCCCGGATCGCGCTGGCCGCGTCGGCTTGCTGGAAGCCGTAGACACGCAGCAGCACCCAAACAAATTCGCATAGGCACGGCAGCGCGACCGCGATCAACTCGGCGTCGGTCAAGACTGCGGCGGCAACGTCCGCTTGTGCGGGATCGTCACGCACAACCGCACGCACAAGGACGTTGGTATCGACTGCGACCTTCATTGCTTACCTGCCCAGCCTTGCGCCGCCGCCTCGTTGATTTCTTCGATGGTGGCAACCTTCTGCGTCTTGCCCGCGAGCAGGCCGACAAAGCTGGCTATCGTCCCTGCGGGCCGTGCCGCCTTGAGCACGCCCCGACCGTCTGGCAACAAGTCCAGCTCGATCTTGTCGCCTGGCCTGATGCCGAGGTGTTGCAGTACGTCCTTCCGAAACGTCACTTGTCCCCGTGCGGTAACGGTCAATGTGGTCATGGTGGTTTGCCCTCGCAATCAAGGTTGATGCTTCACATAGTAATGCAAAAATGCCTTACCGTCAATGTCCGTCAAACGATCATTAGTCGGCCATGCCGGACACTGTCCAGCAAAGTTATTGCACAACGGGTTGTCGGACATTAAGATAGGCGGACGGAATGACGGACAAGAGAGGCGGCAAATGGCACTGATCGGCTATGCGCGGGTATCGACGGCGGAACAGGACACCGCCTTGCAGACGGATGCGCTACGCAAGGCAGGCTGCGAGCGCGTTTTCGAGGACACGGCGTCCGGGGCCAAGGCCGACCGCCCCGGCTTGGCTGATGCGCTGGCCTACCTGCGCGACGGCGACGTGCTGGCCGTCTGGCGGCTGGATCGGCTCGGGCGCTCTATGCCGCACCTAATCGAAACGATAGGCGCGCTGGAAGCGCGAGGCGTCGGCTTCCGTTCTCTGACGGAAGCCATCGACACCACCACGCCAGGCGGGCGGCTCATCTTCCACGTGTTCGGCGCGCTGGGCCAGTTCGAGCGCGACTTGATCCGCGAGCGCACCAAGGCCGGGTTGACTGCCGCCGCCGCTCGTGGGAGGAAGGGCGGGCGAAAGCCGGTTGTCACCGCCGACAAGTTGCAGCGAGCGCGGGAGCACATCGCCAACGGGCTTAATGTCCGAGAGGCCGCTACACGGCTCAAGGTGAGCAAGACGGCCCTGTACACCGCGCTGCAATCCACCAGTGCAGCCGACTCCTGATATTCCGTGCAGTCGTCTTCTGAAAATGACACCGAGCGCCTGGTGAACTCCATCCAGGCCAAGGGTGCGAAGCTGGCCGTGCCCGGCGTGATCGACCTTTCCGAGCTGGCAGCAGATGCAGAGGGAGTGACCAAGATCGTTTTGGAGTCGGTTCAGGCCATGCTGCTAGGGGTCTCCTCGTTTTCAGTGCAATAAGTGACGGTACGAAAAGCTAGCACTGGCGCGGAGGTGGTGTTGGTAGATCGTTGATTTCATTGACTTTCCTGTTCACTTTCAAATCTGCGATTCGTGGCGTCAAACCGTGGTCGGTTTCATCCATTGGTGCCAGTTATCGATGCATTTGGCCGCGAAGGCAGGATTTGGTCAGCATAGCGGTCAACCGGGAAGCGAAACACACCCCGCAAGTTGATGCTCTCCAGCCTGGTGGGCGCAATCTTCCCGATCAGTTCCGGTGGAATGACCTGGCGGCGGTTCGACCAGCGATCCAGGACCGCCTGCATCTGTGAGGTATTCCACGCCATCACGATGTTGGCCATCAGGCTCAACGCATCGGCCACAGCCTGCATTTCATCGACACGTTTGGCCTGCGCCGGGCTGATCCGGCCGGTATAAATGGCGCGCTTGAGGGCGTTAACAGCCTCGCCCCGATTGAGCACCCGGCGCAACTCGTTCCTGAAAGCGTCCTTGACAAAGTAGTCAGCCAAAAACGCCGTACGCAGCAACCGCCCCAATTGCACGCCAGCCTCATAGATTGGATCGCCCTGGGCGGCAGAACCGAACCGCGCAAGAGCTGCCACCGCACTGGCATGTCCGCTCATGACCGAGGCTGCCAGGTGCACCAGACTATCCCAATGCTTTTCGATCAAAGCGACGTCGACATTGGCTTCGCACACCGCAGCGATTTCTGCGGGCACTTTGGTGCCGCGTGGCACAAAGAGGTGGCGCTGTTTGAGTTCCTTCAACCGCGGGCAAAGATCAAAACCAAGCAAACGGGCATGTGACATGGCAAAGTCGGTGTAGCCATGGGTATCCACAGCAAGCTGGCTGGTCTCCAGCTTTTCTTGGCGGATGACACCTTCAATGGCCACGCCCGCCTGGCGCTCATTGAGCACAAAGGGCTGCGCATGGAAGATGCCCCACCGGTCTTTTACATGGGAGTAGATTCCAATGGAAGGTGTGTTGCGCCGAGGATCAAGCCGGGCTTGCCACACCCGTTTGGTGGTCTCCATGCTCATCATGTCAGAAGATGCCAAATCGGACCGCCCCCAGGTGGCGGCAATCGGGTGTCGCTGCATGAATTCCAGCACAGCCTGGCAGGCCTGGCTCAGACGCCGTTCGTCCCGCGCCCAGCGCATGGCCTGGCGAATGCTGGTGGCAGACAATTGCGGAATCATGCGCGCGCATTCGACCGCAGTCAGACTGGTGCCGTGGGCCATGATGCCGGCATAGACCATCAGCAGCTCGTCGGTAGAGCGCGGCTCACGTCCGAGCATGATCCAGCTAAAGCGCACCTGGGCGTCAACGGCCAGAATCACTTCCGGCAATTGAACCTCACCGATGCGGTGATCCAAAGCCGCGCGCAGCTTGGTCACTTCTGGGTCTTCGTCCTCTGCGGGCAATGGCGACAAATGGAGTTCATCATCCACGCGCAGTACGCCACTGCGGGCTGCAGCGGCCACCGCATCGACACCGGCAGTTACTCTGGCCAGCAAAGGCTTCAAGAAAGTGGCAGCCTTGCTGGGTAACGATAGACGGGCATAGTGTTTCTTGGACTCTGCCTGCCAACGCTCGTCCGTGAAGAACAAGCGCGCACGACCCCGAAAGCTCAGGCTGTGCTCAATCCAGACCGAGCCATTGCGCACCGCGCGGCGCAGGGCAAACAGGGTGGCCACCTCCAACGCCTGAAACGCCCGTTCCCGGTCTGGGCTGGAGATCGAAACCTGCCAGATCATTCCCAGACTTGGTGCCACCACTTCAACTGGCAGCTTTCTGGATCCTTTGAGATATAAAGCTTGCAGCTTGGCAAGGTACTCGATGGCAGGATGCTCGCCGGTGGCCTGCCAGGGCAGCTTTGCAATGGCGACGAGCAACGACCGCACGGGGCGAATTCCATCAATCAATCCCTCGCGGACCAGGGAGGCCCTGCTCGGTGGTTTGCGTTTCTGGGTTTCGGTGATCAAGGCTTCAAGACGGGCACGCAACTCAGCATCTGGCACCGCACCTTGCGCGCTCAAGGCAACAAGTTCGCCGAGCAGCGTTTTGTACATTGCGGCCCAATTGACGGTAGCGGGGACATCGGCGGCAGCCTGACGCCACAGATCGGCGATCCGGCGCTGCACCATAAGGATCAACTGGTCTGTGGTGGTGAACAGGCAATACCGAAGAAAGCATGCGACCTCCACGGTGCGCGCTGGCTCTTTGATCTTGGCTCCGGCTGAGGGCGGCCTGGAGACAAGTCGGCGCGCGTAGCGGCGCAAGATGAGATCGGGGATGTCTGCCAGGTGCTTATGAACGTCCAGCGTGTAAAGCAGGTCGATGCGCTCCAGTACCTCGCTGATTTGGCGGGTTGAGTGTTTCGCCGGTGCAGCCCATAGCCAACTCTGCTGGGTTTGTCCATCTGGGCGCAGCTCTGAAACTGAGGCTCGCCAGCGATCAAGTGTTGCTGGATCAACGCTGGCGGCGATGGCGGTGCCTGTTTCAACTTCAAGCTGGGCAAGTGCCGCAGCAATCAGTGTCCGAATTGCCCGCTCGTGCACGATCACCAGCTTGTTCTTGTACAGCCATTGACGCGCCCGCACGAGTAGCTGATCGCGGTCGGCGCAGCGCGCCACTTCGTCGCGCAGTTCACGTACCAGTGAGCGGCGCTGGTGCTCGCTCATCCACTGGAATCCAAGGACCGTGCAGGCTACTTGTTGGTGATCGAATAGCGTGCGCCCGCGTTCATACATGGCTCTCAGCGAGGCGACTTCTGGTGCTGCAATGCCAAGCTCGTTGCCAAGGTGGCGCCACAAGGCTACTGGAATTACCCGAAAGGCACCGAGCAAACGCCCACTCATGCGCAGGAAACCAATATGGAGCGCCAGACCAAGCTTGTGGGAATCACCTCGGCGTGCATTGATTGCGTCGCGCTCGGCACCATCGAAGGTGAAAAATGCCTTCATCTCGAAGTCGCTGATATCGCGGGGGAGCCCACGCATCCCCAAAAACGTTGTGTGCCAACCCTGCATCGTGAACCTCAAAAGTGGGAGGCCACCATACCCGTTTACAAAGCGAACAGGAAAGTCAATGAAATCAACGGTCTACCCAGACCACCCCCGCGCCAGTGCTAGCTTTGCGTACCGTCACTTATTGCACTGAAAACGAGGAGACCCCGCATTGGGCGTAGTTGAAGGCCAAATAAAACAAGGACTTACGTGGGCCTCCCAGGGTATTCCCGCGAGGCGCATGCACTGGCGCGCGATTTGCAATGAAGACTCGCCCCCGCCCATAAGCGTGCCGCGTTGTCTCTCCATCCCGATGCGGACAGGACAGCGTGGTGCTCACCACAAGTACCTGGAGACATTCGCCATGGAAACCTTCTACGAGGTCATGCGCCGCAAAGGCATTTCGCGCCGCAGCTTTCTCAAATACTGCTCGCTCACGGCCACTTCGCTGGGCTTGGCGCCGTCCTTCGTACCGCAGATCGCGCACGCCATGGAGAACAAGCCGCGCACACCGGTGCTTTGGTTGCATGGCCTGGAATGCACCTGCTGCACCGAGAGCTTCATCCGCAGCGCCCATCCGCTGGCCAAGGACGTTGTGCTGTCCATGATCTCGCTTGATTACGACGACACACTGATGGCCGCCGCAGGCCACCAGGCCGAGGCGATCCTCGAAGAGATCATGACCAAGTACAAGGGCCAGTACATCCTGGCCGTGGAAGGCAACCCGCCGCTCAACGAAGACGGCATGTTCTGCATCCAGTCCGGCAAGCCCTTCGTGGAGAAGCTCAAGCACGTCGCTAAGGACGCCAAGGCCATCATCGCCTGGGGCTCTTGCGCGTCCTGGGGTTGCGTGCAGGCGGCGAAGCCCAATCCGACGCAGGCCACGCCCATCCACAAGGTCATCACCGACAAGCCCATCATCAAGGTGCCGGGCTGCCCGCCCATTCCCGAGGTGATGACGGGCGTGATCACCTACATGCTCACCTTCGACCGCGTGCCCGAGCTCGACCGCCAGGGTCGCCCGAAGATGTTCTACAGCCAGCGCATCCATGACAAGTGCTACCGCCGCCCGCACTTCGATGCCGGCCAGTTCGTCGAGGCCTGGGACGACGATTCCGCGCGCAAGGGTTATTGCCTCTACAAGGTCGGTTGCAAGGGACCCACCACCTACAACGCCTGCTCCACTGTGCAGTGGAACGAGGGAACGAGCTTCCCGATCAAGGCCGGTCACGGCTGCATCGGCTGTTCGGAAGACGGCTTCTGGGACAAGGGCTCGTTCTACGACCGCCTGACCGACATCCATGCCTTCGGCATCGAGGCCAACGCCGACCAGATCGGTGGCACGGCGGCCGGTGTGGTTGGTGCGGCAGTGGCCGCGCATGCGGCGATTTCGGTGGCCAAGCGCGTGCGCGACAACAACAACGCCAGCAAGCCGGAAGACAAGCGCACACCCGCCGACCACTGACTGACCCCACGACGAGAACGAGGAAAAAAATGGGTGCTTACGAAACTCAAGGCTTCCGCATGGACAACACCGGTCGGCGCATCGTCGTCGACCCGGTGACGCGGATCGAAGGCCACATGCGCTGCGAGGTGAACCTCGACAGCAACAACGTGATCCGCAATGCGGTCTCCACCGGCACCATGTGGCGCGGTCTGGAGGTGATTTTGAAAGGCCGCGACCCGCGCGACGCCTGGGCGTTCGTCGAGCGCATCTGTGGTGTCTGCACCGGTTGCCACGCGCTCGCGTCGGTGCGCGCGGTGGAAGACGCGCTGGACATCCGCATTCCGCTGAACGCCCACCTCATCCGCGAGATGATGGCCAAGACGCTGCAGGTGCACGACCACGCGGTGCACTTCTACCACCTGCACGCACTCGACTGGGTGGACGTGATCTCGTGCCTGAAGGCGGACCCGAAGAAGACGAGCGACCTGCAGCACATGGTGTCGCCGTCGCATCCGATGTCGTCGCCCGGCTATTTCCGTGATGTGCAGAACCGTTTGAAGAAGTTCGTGGAGAGCGGCCAGCTCGGCCCGTTCGCCAATGGCTACTGGGGTTCAAAGGCGTATGTTTTGCCGCCCGAGGCGAACCTGATGGCGGTGACACACTACCTGGAGGCACTGGACCTGCAGAAGGAATGGGTGAAGGTGCACACCATCTTCGGCGGCAAGAACCCACACCCCAACTACCTGGTGGGCGGCGTGCCGTGCGCGATCAACATCGACGGCGACGGCGCTGCGGGGGCCCCGATCAACATGGAGCGGCTGAATTTCGTGCAGGCCCGCATCCAGGAAATGATCGACTTCAACAACAACGTCTACGTGCCAGACGTGCTGGCCATCGGCACCATCTACAAGCAGGCGGGCTGGCTGTACGGTGGCGGCCTGTCGGCCACCAACGTGGCCGATTACGGTACGTACGAGAAGGTGCCTTACGACCACAGCACGCACCAGTTGCCGGGCGGCGTGATTCTGGATGGCGACTGGAACAAGATTCACGAGATCGACCCGCGCGATCCCGAGCAGGTGCAGGAGTTCGTGACGCACAGTTGGTACAAGTACGGCGACGAGACCAAGGGTCTGCACCCATGGGACGGCGTGACCGAGGCAAACTACAACCCCGAGGGGCCGAACTTCAAGGGCACGCGCACGAAGATCGAGCAGCTCGACGAATCGGCCAAATACTCGTGGATCAAGTCGCCTCGCTGGCGCGGCCACGCGGTGGAAGTGGGCCCGCTGTCGCGCTACATCCTGGGTTATGCGCACGCCACGCAAGGCAACAAGTATTGCCAGCGCGTGAAGCAGCAGGTGGACGAGGCGGCGGCGGCCATCAATAGCGGCATTCCGAAGGCGCTGGGCCTGCCCGAGACCAGGTACACCGCCAAGCAGCTCCTGCCGACCACCATTGGCCGCACGCTGGCGCGCGCACTGGAAAGCCAGTACGCCGCTGAAATGATGATGGACGACTTCAAGCAGATGGTCGACAACATCAAGGGCGGCGACAGTAGCACCGCCAACATCGAGAAGTGGGACCCGAAGACCTGGCCGAAGGAGGCCAAGGGCGTGGGCACGGTGGCTGCACCGCGCGGCATGCTGGGCCACTGGATCCGCATCAAGGACGGCAAGATCGAAAACTACCAGTGCGTGGTGCCCACCACCTGGAACGGCTCGCCGCGCGATCACAAGGGGCAGATCGGTGCCTTCGAGGCCTCGTTGATGAATACGCCAATGGTCAACCCTGAGCAGCCGCTGGAAATTCTGCGCACGCTGCACAGTTTCGACCCCTGCCTGGCCTGCTCCACGCACGTGATGAGCGAAGACGGGCAAGAAATGAGCCGCGTCACGGTGCGGTGAACATCCACCCCAGAACAACGAGGAGACTCCCATGAACGCAAAAACAACGCGCGGCCTGATCGCCGCCGCACTGCTCGCCGGCCTGGCCAGCACCTCGCAGGCCCACACCGGCCATGGCACCAGCAGTCTTTATGAGGGCCTGGTGCATCCCTTCGGCGCAGACCATCTTCTGGCCATGGTGGCCGTGGGCGTGTGGTCGGTCTCGGCGCTGCCGGCTGGTAAAGCCTGGCAGGGCCCGGTTGTGTTCCTGCTCGTGCTCATCGCCAGCGCCACGCTGGGCATGCTCGGCTTCACCGTGCCCTACCTGGAGCACGGCGTGTCGCTCTCGGTGGTGATGTTCGGCGCAATGCTGCTGCTCGCGCGCCGCGCCACCGTGACGCCTGCCATTGGCCTCGGGCTGATCGCAGCGGCCGCTTCGCTGCATGGCCTGGCGCACGGTTCCGAAACGCCCGAGAGCGGCTTTGCCGGCTACGCGGCGGGCTTCCTGATCACCACGGCGCTGCTGCATGGGGGTGGCGTGGGCATGGGCATGGGTATCAAGCGCTGGCTGGCCGAGCGCAGCGGCGTGGTGCTCGGTGGGCTGGGCGCGCTGCTGAGCGCGGCGGGCCTGTATCTCTTCGGGCAGCTTGCGGCCTGAGTCCACTCATTCCAGGAGGTCATCACCATGTCCGCCACACACCAACACACGCCTCACCACGCCACGGGTGCCGAGCGCGATGCGCTGGAACTGCAGCAGGGCCAGACGATCCGCTCGGTCTATGTGTACGAAGTGCCGGTGCGCCTCTGGCACTGGATCAATGCGCTCGCCATCACGGTGCTGTGCGTCACCGGCTATTTCATCGGTGTGCCGCTGCCTACCATGCCGGGCGAGGCCAGCGCGAACTACCTCATGGGCTACATCCGCTTCGCGCACTTTGCGGCTGGCTACATCATGGCCGTGGGGCTGGTGGGGCGCGCCTACTGGGCGCTCGTGGGCAACCACCACGCCAAGGAACTGTTCTGGGTGCCGGTGTTCCAGAAGGCGTACTGGCTCGAGGTGTTCAACATGTTGCGCTGGTACCTGTTTCTCATCCCGAAGCCGAACCAGTACGTGGGCCACAACCCGCTGGCGCGCTTTGCCATGTTCTTCTTCTACCTGATGCTGTCGATCTTCATGGTCGTGACCGGCTTCGCGTTGTACGGCGAGGGCTCGCAGATGGGCTCGTGGCAGGAGCGGATGTTTGGATGGGTGATCCCGCTGTTTGGTCAGAGTCAGGACGTGCACACCTGGCACCGCATGGGCATGTGGGGCGTGGTGTTGTTCGTCATCCTGCACATCTACGCCGCCATCCGCGAAGACATCATGGGCCGGCAGAGCATTGTGAGCACGATGATTTCCGGCCACCGCACGTTCAAGGAATGACGTGAGCCGCGCAGCCCGCTCCAGGTTCAGGGCGGCACCGGTGCAACCACCGGTGGGAGTGCCGCTGCGCGTGCCCACGCACCCAGGCCGCTTGCTGGCGCGCACCTGCCTGTTGCCGCTCTCGCTGAACCAGAGCGAAGCCGCGCGGCTGCTCGGCATGTCGCGCCGCCGGCTCCACGAGCTGGTGCACGGCCAGCGTGCCATGTCGCCCGACACCGCCATCCGCTGCGCGCGCGTGTTCCGCGTCGACGCCGCGTTCTGGCTGACGCAGCAGGCCGCCTGGGACAGCTTCCACGCCTGGAAGCGGCTGCGTTCCGCCTCTTCCCCTTCCTCATCCTTCTGATCTCCCAGTGAGCCCAGCCATGCGCCCCACCTCGCCCCAAACGACCTGTCACCCCGGTGGTGACACGCTGCCCACTTCCATCTGCGTGCTCGGCATCGGCAACCTGCTGTGGGCCGACGAGGGCTTTGGCGTGCGCTGCGTGGAAGCGCTGCAGCAGCGCCACGCGTTCGCGCCGCATGTGTCGCTGGTGGACGGTGGCACGCAGGGCCTGTACCTGATCCAGCACGTGCAGGAAGCGGACGCGCTGCTGATCTTCGACGCCATCGACTACGGCCTGGCGCCCGGCACGCTGAAGCTGGTGCGCGACGACGCGGTGCCGCGCTTCATGGGCGCGAAGAAGATGAGCCTGCACCAGACCGGCTTCCAGGAAGTGCTGTCGCTCGCGCAGCTCACGGGCAAGTACCCGTCGCGCGTGCTGCTGATCGGTTGCCAGCCGCAGGAGCTGGAAGACTACGGCGGCAGCCTGCGCCCGGTGGTGAAGGCCGCGATGGAAGAAGCGCTGTTGCTCGGCGTGGCCGAGATCGCGCGCTGGGGCGGCCAGCCCGCGCCGCGCTTGGCGCCGTTGAGCAGCCGCGAGACCGTAACCATGGACGAGCTTGCGCTCGCGGCCTACGAAACGCAGCGCCCCGCGCCGGAAGCGGCCTGCCGCGAAGGCGATGATCGCTTCTTCCCCAAAGAGGCGGCCTGACATGTGCATCGGCATTCCCATGCAAGTGACCGCTGTCGAGCCGGGCCATGCGGTGTGCGAAGGGCGCGGTGAACGCCGCCGCGTCAACACCGCACTGGTGGGTGACGTGGCGCCGGGCGACTGGCTGCTGGTGTTTCTGAGTGACGCGCGCGAGTGCATCGACGCCGCTCGCGCCAGCGAAGTCAACGCCACGCTGGATCTGGTGCTGGGCGCCATGCAGGGCGATGTATTGAGTGGCGATGCCGGCTTCGAGCTGCCTTCGCGCATGAGCGCCGAACAACTCCGCCAGCTTGCTGGCCCTTGATTTTCTGGAGACCTTCATGACCATCGAAACCGCTTTCCGCCCGCTGGCCGTCACCCCGCCCAGCACCGACCCCGCCGCGCCGCTGGTGATGCGCCTGGTGCGCGACTTCGGCGCCGCGCTGGTGGACGAAACCAGCGTGGCCGACTGGGCCGCGCTGCCCGGCGACCGCGTGCTGCTGCTCGCAGGCGACGCGGTGCGCTTCCCCGAAGGGCAGGACGTGGCCGCCGTGCTGCCCGAGCTGATGAAGGTGTTCCCCCAGCGCTTCGAAGTGGCCGCCGTGCCGCGCGACAGCGAAGACGCGGTGGCGCGCCGCTACGGCTCGCAGCGCTGGCCTTCGCTCCTCTTCTTCCGCGGCGGCCAGTACGTGACCGCCATCGCCGGCATGCAGGACTGGGACGTGTACCTGCAGGGCGTGGACGCCGCGCTGCGCATGCCGCCCTCACGCCCGCCCACCATCGGCATTCCGGTGGTGAGCAAGACCGCTTCTTCCAGCGACGCCGGCGGTTGCCACTGAACGCCACGCCTTCCCGCACCTTGCAAGGACACACCCCATGAAAGAATTCCCCATTCCCCTCGTGGCCCTGGGCCCCGGCACGCACACCGAGGACGATTCGCTCGACTACATGCCCATGCCGAAAGACATGGACACCTACCGCCCGCCGATGCTGCCCGAGCCCGAGGAACTCGCGGGCCTGGACCAGGCGCGCAACGCGCTGCAGCAGGTGCTGGCGCTGCTCGAGCGCGGCGCCAATGGCGGCGCGCCGGGCATGGTGCCGCTGGGCCGGCTGGCCCCGCGCGACTTCCAGGTCATCAACCAGGTGATGGGCGAGGGCGAGGCCAGTGCCATCGTGCAGCTGAGCGCAGGCAATCTGGAAGTGCGCGTGCAGGAATCGGTATTCGCCGGCGTCTGGCGGCTCATGACCTGGCGGCGCGGCGAGGGCGCAGACGAACCCGTGCTGGTGCCGGTGGACGACGCGATCGAGGTCGGCCCGGTGCCTTCGCTGTTCGCCGCCATCGCCGCCGAGGATGTGTGGGCCGAACAGCCCGTGTGGCGCGGCGAGCTGCCGCCCAACGTGCAGAACGCGCCACTGCTGGTGGACGAGATCCGCGACCAGGTGGCGCAGTGGCGGCCCGGCCAGGTGCCGCACGTGGTCAACCTCACGCTGCTGCCGGTGTCGCCGGAAGACATCGGCTTTCTGGACCACCAGCTCGGCACCGGCCGCGTGCTGATGCTGTCGCGCGGTTACGGCAACTGCCGCATCTCCAACACGCGCTTGCCGAACTGCTGGCGCGTGGTGTACTACAACTCCATGGACAAGGTCATCCTCAACACGGTGGAGGTGGTGGACATGCCCGAGGTGGCGATGGCCGCACCCGAAGACCTGCGCGACTCGCACGACCGGCTGCGCGAGGTGATGGCCTGGCTGGAAGGGAGTTGAGCGTGGAACACTTCGAAGGCTTCGAGGGCTCCTACCTCGGCAACCGCGAGGTGCTGCGGCCGGACTCGCGCCTGGAATGCAAGATCTGCTGGTGGGTGTACGACCCCGCCACGGGCGACCCGCAATGGCAGATTCCCGCCGGCACGCCCTTCGCCGATCTGCCCTCGCACTGGCGCTGCCCGAACTGCGATTGCGAACCCGATCAGTTTCTGTTGCTTCTATGAACGCCGCCTTGCAAACCCGCGTGCAGACCCTGGTGGATTTCTACCGCCGGGTGCAGGTCGAGCGCATGCAGGGCATTCCCTTGCTGAACGCGGCGCTGTGCGTGGAAGCGGTGGGCTTCGAATGGGGCGCGGACGCCGAAGAGCCGGTGGCCGAGGGCGTGCTGATCACGCCGTGGTTCATGAGCCTGGTGCGCCTGCCCGCGCCACCGCTGCCGCACGGCAACCAGGTGGGCCGCAGCTTCGTGCGCAACTTCGGCAGCGAGCGTTTCGATTTCATCGGCGCGCACGACCCCGCCATCGGCTACCACGAGACCTGCGCGCTGTTCTCACCCATGGGCGAATTCACCACCCAGGCGCTGGCGCGCGAGACCGCGCAGGAAGCGCTGGCGTTGGCCCGACCCGCGCCGGTGGCCACGCCGGTGCCGGTTGAACCCGTGCCGGCGCGCCGGGCGTTCTTTCTCGGTCGGGGTGCGGGGGTGCGCGCATGAGCGCAGCGGCCATGCCCGGCCTGCAGCAGCTCGCGGGCGCGCTGCGCATCACCCCCGGTGCGCCGCCGCCACTCGGTTTGATGAGCACACGCCAGGACTGGGCCGCGCGCATGGGCCATGGCGTGCCGGCGGCGCGCCTGCCCGGCCTCATGGGCAGCCTGTTCAACCTCTGCAGCCAAGCGCACCGCCTGTGCAGCCAGCTCGCCATCGACGCCGCCGCGCCCGGCCTGTTGCCGCCACAGGAGCGCGTGGCCGAACAGTTGCGCCGCGAGACCGCGATGGAGCACGTGCGCCGCATCGGCCTGGACTGGCCGCGCCTGCTGGCCGATGGCGCCGCGCGCAGCGCACACGCCGCCAGCGCGCTGTCCGCGCTGCGCCACTGGCCTTCGCCCACGCAGGCCCTGCCCGAACCCTGGCCGCCGCTGCGCGAGTGGCTGCAACACACGCTGCTGCAGATGCCCGCCGCCGACTGGCTCGCGGCCTGGCAGGCCGGCGGCCCCGACTGGCTGCACACCTGGAGCCGCCGCCACACTCACCACTGGATGCCCGCGCTGGTGGCCGGCGCGCGCAGCAGCGCCGACGGTTTCGCGCCGCTGTCGCCCGACCACGCGCTGCGCCCGCACGCCGAGCCGCCCGGCCTGCGCATGCTGGGCGCCACGCTCGCGCTCAAGCCGCAGTTCGCGCTGCGCCCGCAGTGGCACGGCGCCTGCGCCCACACCGGCCCGTGGACGCGCCTGGCCGGCGCGGCCGACGACACACCGCTGTCACCCTGGGCGCTGCTGGGCTGCCGCCTGGCAGAGCTGTCGCGCCTTGCGCTCGACGGTGGCGACGCCTGGCTGCACTGGGGCGGGCTTTCCACCGGGCCGAACCGGGGTCTGGCCTGGGTGGAGATGGCGCGCGGCCTGCTGGTGCACCAGGTGGAGGTGGACCCGGTGTCCCAGCGCGTGCTGGCCTGCCGCGTGGTCGCGCCCACCGAATGGAATTTCCACCCGCAGGGCGAGGTGGCCCGGCACGTGGCCCGGCTCGACCCCGCCCTGCCCGAAGCCGCGCTCGCGCGGCGCGTGAACCTGCTGGTGGCCGCGTTCGACCCCTGCGTGCCGTTCGCCATCGAACACCGCGCGTTGCCCCGCGCCCAGGCACAGGAGGCCGGCCATGCATGAAGCCAGCCTGGCCGGCGGCGTGCTCCAGCTGGTGGAAGAGACCGCCGCGCGCGAAGGCTTCACGCGCCTGCTGGCGCTGCGCCTCGAAGCCGGCCAGCTCGCGGGCGTGGACGTGCGCGCGCTGCGCTTCGCGCTGGAGGCGCTGGCGCCCGGCACGCTGCTGGACGGCGCGCGCATCGAGATCGACGAACCGGCCGGCCAGGCCTGGTGCCTGGGCTGCTCGACGACTGTGGCCCTGGCGCAGCGCGGCGACGCCTGCCCGGCCTGCGGCAGCTTCCACCTGCAACCGACCGGCGGCAGCGAATTGCGCGTGCTCGACATGCAAGTGGCCGATGATTGAAATGCCTCACGAGACAGAACAGGAGACTCGACATGTGCGTCGTATGCGGATGCAGTGACAGCGGTGCCACGCACCCACACCCCTCACACCAGCACCACCACGCCCCGGCCACGGAAGCGCCGGTGCAGGTGAACCCGGCCAACGGCGACCTGCACTTCGGCGCGGGCTCGGCCCGCGTGTCGGTGCCGGGCATGAGCCAGGCGCGCGCGATCAAGCTGGAGACCGACATCCTCGGCGCGAACAACCGCGTGGCCGCGCAGAACCGCGCGCACTTCGAGTCGCACGGCGTCACAGCGCTCAACCTCGTCTCGAGCCCGGGCTCGGGCAAGACCACGCTGCTGTGCGCCACCATCGAAGCGCTGAAGGCGCACGCGCCGGGCCTGGCGGTGTCGGTGATCGAAGGCGACCAGCAGACCAGCTTCGACGCCGACCGCATCCGCGCCACCGGCGCACCGGCGATCCAGGTCAACACCGGCAAGGGCTGCCACCTCGACGCGCCCATGGTGTCCGAGGCCTTCGCGCGCCTGCACACGCACGACCACGGTCATGACCACGGCCACCACCACCCTCACGCGCACAGCCTGTTGTTCATCGAGAACGTGGGCAACCTGGTGTGCCCCGCCGTGTGGGACCTGGGCGAGGCCGCGAAGGTGGCGATCCTGTCGGTGACCGAGGGCGAGGACAAGCCGCTGAAGTATCCGGACATGTTCGCCGCCGCCTCGCTCATGGTGCTCAACAAGATCGACCTGCTGCAGCACGTGCGCTTCGACGTGGCGCGCTGCATCGAACTCGCGCGGCGCGTGAACCCGGGCATCGAGGTGATCCAGCTCTCGGCCACCACGGGTGAGGGCATGGACGCATGGCTGCACTGGCTGGACCACCGCATGGGCCACGACCACCACCATCACCACCACGACGAAACCCACGGCAGCGAAACCGCGCTGCGCGAGCGCGTGCGCCAGCTCGAGGCCGAACTCGCCCGCACACGCGAGGCCCTGAGCGCCACCACCGCGGGCTGACACCAGCATCATGGAACGCACCGCCCCTTCCGTGCTCGCCTGCGGCGCCTGGCTGAAGAACGCCGCGTGCCTGCTCGACGCGCGCGGGCAGGCCCACTGGTCGCCAGTGCACGGCGACCTGAGCGACCCGGTGGCCTGCGCCGCACTGGAAGCCTCGGCGAGCGCGCTGCTGGGCCGGCACGGCCAGCCGGTGCAGGCGGTGGCGCACGACCTGCACCCCGATTTCTTCAGCACCCGCTTCGCCGTGGAACTCGCGGACGCGCTGGGCGTGCCCGTCATCGGCGTGCAGCACCACCACGCGCACATCGCGGCGGTGGTGGCTGAACAGGGAATCGAAGGCCCGGTGATCGGTCTCGCGCTGGACGGCGTGGGCCTCGGGGACGACGGCGAAGCCTGGGGCGGCGAACTGTTGCTGGTGGACGGCGCGCGGCTGCGGCGCCTGGGCCACCTGCACCCGCTCGCGCTGCCCGGCGGCGACCGCGCTGCGCGCGAGCCCTGGCGCATGGCCGCGAGCGCGCTGCACGCGCTGGAGCGCGGCGACGAGATCGTGCCGCGCTTCGCCCCAGCGGTGGGCGAGGCCACGGCGAGCGGTGTGCGGCAGATGCTGGACCGCCGCCTGAACAGCCCGCTCACCAGCAGCACCGGCCGCTGGTTCGACGCCGCCGCCGCCGCGCTGGGCCTGAGCGTGCGCCAGACCGACGAGGCCGAGGCCGCGATCGCGCTGGAAGCGGCGGCCAGCCGCTGGCTTGCGCACCACGCGGGCCCCGAGCCGCTGGCCGACGCGCTGGTGGACCTGCTCACCGACACCCTGCCCGATGGCCAGCACCGCCTGGACCTTCGCGGTCTGTTCGCGCGCCTGCTCGACGTGCCCGCGGAGCGCGTGGACGAAGCGGCGGCGGGCTTTCACCTCGCGCTGGCCGACGCGCTGGCGCACTGGGCCACACAGGCCGCGCGCGCACACGGCACACGCACCGTGTGCCTGGGTGGCGGCTGCTTCTTCAACCGTGTGCTGCGCGAGCGCGTGAGCGAACGCCTGCGCGCCGCCGGCCTCGCGGTGCACCTGCCAGGCTCCAGCGGCTGTGGCGATGCCGGTCTCGCCCTCGGCCAGGCCTGGGTCGCGGCGCGCCAGCTCGAAGCCGGCACCGCACACCACAACGACACCCACGAAAAGGAATCCCAACCATGTGCCTAGCCATACCCGCGCGGCTGGTGGAGCTGCGACCCGACGACCAGGCCGTGGTCGACCTCGGTGGCATCCGCAAGGAGATCTCCATCGCCCTGGTCGCCGACGTGCAGGTGGGCGACTACGTGATCGTGCACGTGGGCCACGCCATCGGCACCATCGACCCCGAAGAGGCCGAGCGCACGCTCGCGATGTTCGCGGAGATGGCGCAGCTGAATGAAGACGTGGTGGTGGAGACGATCAAATGAAATACATCGACGAATTCCGCGACGGCGAACTCGCCCAGCAGATCGGCGCGCGCATCGCCGCCGAGGCCGACCCGGCGCGCACCTACAGCTTCATGGAGTTCTGCGGCGGCCACACGCACGCGATCTCGCGCTACGGCGTGATGGAGCTGCTGCCGCCCAACGTGAAGATGGTGCATGGCCCCGGCTGCCCGGTGTGCGTGCTGCCCATCGGCCGCATCGACCAGGCCATCGGCCTCGCGCTCGCGCAGGGCGCCATCGTCTGCACCTATGGCGACACCATGCGCGTGCCGGCTTCGGAAAGCCTTTCATTGATCCGCGCGAAGGCGCGCGGCGGCGACATCCGCATGGTGTATTCCGCCGCCGACGCGCTCACCATCGCGCGGCAGAACCCGCAGCGCGAGGTGGTGTTCTTCGCCATCGGTTTCGAGACCACCACGCCACCCACCGCCCTCACGCTGCAGCTCGCGAAGCGCGAAGGCCTGACCAACTTCAGCGTGCTGTGCTGCCACGTGCTCACGCCCTCGGCCATCACGCACATCCTCGAATCGCCCGAGGTGCGCCAGTACGGCACCGTGCCCATCGACGGCTTCGTCGGCCCCGCGCACGTGAGCATCGTGATCGGCTCCGGCCCCTACGAACACTTCGCCGGGGAATACCGCAAGCCGGTCGTCATCGCGGGGTTCGAACCGCTGGATGTGATGCAGGCCATCCTGATGCTGGTGCGCCAGGTCAACGAAGGCCGCGCGCAGGTGGAGAACCAGTTCCGCCGCGCCGTCACCTCCGAAGGCAACCTGAAGGCGCAGGCCGTGGTGTCCGAGGTGTTCGAGCTGCGGCCCAGCTTCGAATGGCGCGGCCTGGGCGAGGTGCCGTACAGCGCGCTGAAGATTCGCGAGGCCTACGCGGCCTTCGACGCCGAGCGCCGCTTTGCGCTCGACTACAATCCGGTGGCCGACAACAAGGCCTGCGAGTGCGGCGCGATCCTGCGCGGCGTGAAGCGGCCGACCGACTGCAAGATCTTCGGCACCGTGTGCACGCCCGAGAACCCGGTGGGCTCGTGCATGGTGTCGAGCGAAGGCGCCTGCGCGGCGCACTACACCTACGGGCGCTTCCGCGACATTCCGGTCGTGGCCGCCACCGAGGAGGCCACACCATGAGAGCCGACATCGACCAGACCGCCAGCGGCGAGGCCCCGGCGCCGAAGCCGGTGAAGAAGAACTACACCCGACCGCTCGACATCAAACACGGCCGCGTGGACATGGGCCACGGCGCGGGCGGCAAGGCGGCGGCGCAGCTGATCGAGGAACTGTTCCTCGCCGCCTTCGACAACCCTTACCTGCGCCAGGGCGACGACGGCGCGCGCCTGCCGCTGCCCGCGTTCCCAAACGGCCAGGGCCGGCTGGTGATGGCCACCGACGGCCACGTGGTCTCGCCGCTGTTCTTTCCCGGCGGCGACGTGGGTTGCCTGTCGGTGCACGGCACGGTGAACGACGTGGCCATGTCCGGCGCCACGCCGCTGTGGCTGAGCGCGAGCTTCATCCTGGAAGAAGGTTTTCCGCTGGCCGAGCTGCAGCGCATCGTGCGTTCCATGGCGGCGGCCGCGCGCGCCGCCGGCGTGCCCATCGTCACCGGCGACACCAAGGTGGTGGAGAAGGGCAAGGGCGACGGCGTGTTCATCAGCACCACCGGCATCGGCGTGGTGCCGCCGGGCGTGGACATCGCCGGGCGCAACGCGCGCGCGGGCGACGTGCTGCTGCTCTCCGGCACCATCGGCGACCACGGCGTGGCGGTGCTCTCGCAGCGCGAGTCGCTCGCGTTCGAGACCACCATTGAAAGCGACACCGCCGCGCTGCACACGCTGGTGGCCGCCATGCTGCACGCCGCGCCGGGCGCGGTGCGCGTGCTGCGCGACCCCACGCGCGGCGGGCTGGCCACCACGCTGAACGAGATCGCGCGCCAGTCCGGCGTGGGCATGCTGCTGCAGGAGGCCGCCATTCCGGTGCGCGCCCAGGTGGACGCGGCCTGCGAACTGCTCGGCCTGGACCCGCTGTACGTGGCCAACGAAGGCAAGCTGGTCGCGGTGTGTGCGCCCGAGGCGGCCGACGCGGTGCTGGCCGCCATGCGCGCCCATCCACTGGGCGCCGAGGCCGCGCGCATCGGCGAGGTCACCACCGACCCGCACCACTTCGTGCAGATGGCCACGCGTTTCGGCGGGCGGCGCGTGGTCGACTGGCTCAGCGGTGAACAGCTTCCCAGGATATGTTGACCCCCCTGCGTCGCCTTCGGCGCCTCCCCCCGAGGGGGCGACAACTTGGGCCGGCGAAGCCGGACCCTCGTTGTCTCTGGATGAAAGCACTTCGCGCCGGAAGGAGTTGATGGTGTCTTCTCAGGTGTTCCAGAAAACCGCGCGCGGACGGGCCGAGATCGTGCAGCGCTCGGAGCGCGTGCCGGCCGCCATGCGCTCGGTGCTGATCATGGTGAACGGCAGCGACACGGTGCGCGCGCTGGCCGAGCGCGGTGTGCCGCAGGTGCGCGAACACATGCAGGCGCTGCTGGCGCTGGGGCTGATCGAACCGGTGGCACCGCCGGCCGCACCGTCACCACCGCCGCCTTCGCCCCCAACCGAGCTGGAACGCGAGCTGCCGGCGCCGGTGCACGAAGCGCTGTGCCGCCAGGCCCTGGCGCGGCTGGCGGCGCATTTCGGCGTGGACACGCCCGAGGTGGTGCAGCCCCTGCGCGCCGCGCGCACGGTGACTTCGTTCAACACCGCGCTGGACCACATCGAAACGCGGCTCTCGGCCCACATGGGCCGCAAGCACGCCGCGCGCGAGCTGCAGGGCCTGCGGCCACCCACATGAGCGCAGCACCCGGCGGCCTGCGCATCCTGTTGCTGTGCCACAGCTTCAACAGCCTCACGCAGCGCCTGTTCGCCGAGCTGCGCGCGCGCGGCCACACGGTGAGCGTGGAACTCGACATCAACGACCGCGTGACCGAAGAGGCCGTGGCGCTGTTCCGGCCCGACCTGCTGCTCGCGCCCTTTCTCAAGCGCCGCATACCGGCCAGCGTGTGGCAGGCGCTCACCTGCCTGGTGGTGCACCCCGGCCCACCGGGCGACCAGGGGCCGAGCGCGCTGGACTGGGCGGTGCTGCGCGGCGAGCGCACATGGGGCGTGACGGTGCTGCAGGCCAACGCCGATTTCGACGCCGGCCCGGTGTGGGCGCACGCGGCGTTTGCCATGCGCGAAGCTAGCAAGGGCAGCCTGTACCGCCGCGAGGTCACGCAGGCCGCGCTGCAGGCCACGCTCGCCGCCGTGCAGCGTTTCGGGAACGGCGAGCGCCATGGCGATGCACCACCACCCGCGCAATGGCGGCCCGCGATGCGGCAGGCCGACCGCGCCATCGACTGGGCGCGGCACGGCACCGCCGAGGTGCTGGCGCGGCTGCGCTGCGCCGACGGCCAGCCCGGCGTGCTCGATGCGCTCTGGGGCCACGCCTGCCACCTGGGCGACGGCCACGCCGCTTCTGCCGCCACGATGGCGGCTTTCGCGCACGCCGCGCCGGGTGAGGTGCTGGCGGTGCGCGATGGCGCGCTGCTGCGCCGCACGCGCGATGGCGGCGTGTGGATCGGCCAGGCGCGCCGCGTGGCCGACGGCGCACCCGGCTTCAAGCAGGCCGCGGCCGACGCCTTCGCCACCGAGGCCCTCGCCCTGCCCCGCCTGCCCGTGCCGCTGCAACGCGCCGACGACGAGTGGAGCGAGCTGCGCTACACCGAACACGGCCCCGACGGCGCGCGCGTGGGTTGCCTGCGCTTCGACTTCCACAACGGTGCGATGTCCATCGCGCGCTGCGAGCGCCTGCGCGACGCGCTGCTCGAACTGCGAGAGCGGCCGGTGCGCGTGCTCATGCTGCTGGGGGGTGAAGACTTCTTCAGCAACGGCATCGACCTCAACGCCATCGAGGCGGCCGCGCACCGGCCCGGCGACAGCGCGGCCGACGCCTCGTGGCGCCACATCCAGGCGATGAACGACGCGGCGCTCGCCGTGATCGAGACGCCGGACCGCCTCACCGTGAGCGTGCTGCGCGGCAACGCGGGCGCGGGCGGTGCCTTCCTGGCGCTGGCGGCGGACGAGGTGTGGGCGCACGGTGGCGTGGTGCTCAACCCGCACTACAAGAATATGGGCAACCTCTACGGCTCCGAGTACTGGACCTACCTGCTGCCGCGCCGCCTGAGTGAGGCCGGCGCGAAGGCGCTGATGGCGCAGCGCCTGCCGCTGCTGGCGCGCGAGGCCGCGGCGATGGGCCTGATCGACCACTGCGACGATGGGGCACGCGAGGGCTTCGAAACGCGCTGCCTGGAACGCGCGCTGGCGCTCGCGGCCTCCTACAATCTGCCGCAGAGGCTGGCGGCCCGCCAGGCCACCCGCGAGCGCGATGAAAACCTTCGCCCGCTGGCCCACCACCGCGAACAGGAACTCGCGCGCATGCACCGCAATTTCTACGGCTTCGATCCCAGCTACCACGTCGCGCGCCACCACTTCGTGCACAAGGTGCCGCACGCCTGGACGCCGCGCCACCTGGCCTTGCACCGATGAACGCGCCATTGCCCATCGACGCCCTGCCCACCGTGCTGGTGGTGGACGACGAGGTGCGCTCGCAGGACGCGATGCGCCGCACGCTGGACGAGGACTTCACCGTGTTCACCGCCAGCAGCGCCGACGAGGCGCGCGGCCTGCTGGAGCGCCAGCCGGTGAGTGTGATCCTGTGCGACCAGCGCATGCCGGGCATCACCGGCGTGGCCTTCCTCAAGGAAGTGCGCGAGCGCTGGCCCGAGGCGGTGCGCATCGTGATCTCGGGCTACACCGACAGCGAGGACATCATTGCCGGCATCAACGAGGCCGGCATCTACCAGTACATCCTCAAGCCCTGGGCGCCCGACCACCTGCTGGACTCGGTGCGCAACGCGGTGGAGGCGCAGTCGCTGCAGCGCCAGACCAGCCGGCTCGACCTGGAGCTGCGCACCAGCACCGGCGTGCTGCGCCAGCGCACCGCCACGCAGATCGACCGCGCGCGCGCCAGCTTCGGTTTCGACCGCATCGTGCGCGCGCCGGGCAGCCCGCTGGACGCCGTGTGCGCGATGTCGCAGCGCGTGGCGCGCTACGACATCGCGGTGCTCGTGCTCGGCGAGTCGGGCACCGGCAAGGAATTGCTGGCGCGCGCGGTGCACTACGCCTCGCCGCGCCTGACCGGCCCCTTCGTGGTGGAGAACTGCGCGGCCATTCCCGACACGCTGCTCGAGTCCGAACTGTTCGGCCACAAGCGCGGCGCCTTCACCGGCGCCTACGAAGACCACCCCGGCCTGTTCCAGCGCGCGCACGGCGGCACCGTGTTCCTCGACGAGATCGGCGAGACCTCGCCCGCGTTCCAGGTGAAGCTGCTGCGCGTGCTGCAGGAAGGCGAGGTGCGGCCCGTGGGCGGCGCGCGCCCGATGCCGGTGGACGTGCGCGTGATCGCCGCCACCCACCGCGACCTGGAGCAGCGCGTGCGCGACGGCCTGTTCCGCGAAGACCTGTACTACCGGCTGGCGGGCGTCACGCTCACCGTGCCGCCGCTGCGCGAGCGCGCGGCCGACATCGCGCCCATCGCGCACCAGCTGGTGCAGGACGTGGCAAACGAGCTGGGCCACCCCGGCGCCTCGCTGCCCGACGCCACGCTGGCCTGCCTGCTCGCCTACCCCTGGCCCGGCAACATCCGCGAGCTGCGCAACGAGATCGCGCGCGCGCTCGCGCTGCAGGACGGGCGCGAGCTGGAAGCCGCGTCGTTCTCGGCGCGCGTGCTGCAAGGCCACGGCAAGGGCGGCGAAGACCTGCAGGCCGCCCTGCCCACCAGCGGCACGCTGGCCGAGCGGCTGGACGTGATCGAGGCGATGGTGCTGCGCGAGACCCTGCAGCGCCACCGCTGGAACAAGACCCGCGTGGCGCAGGAACTCGGCCTCTCGCGCGTGGGCCTGCGCGGCAAGATGCAACGCCTGGGACTGGAGAAGTGACATGGCACTGAACGATACGGCGCCGGGCCGCCCCAAGCCGGATCAGCCCCCTCGGGGGGCAGCGACCCGCGCAGCGGTGGAGCGTGGGGGCTTGAACGTTCTTTGGCTTCAGAGCGGTGGGTGCGGCGGCTGCAGCATGTCGCTGCTGTGCGCGGACACGACCGACTTTCAGGGCCACCTGCGCGACGCAGGCATCCACCTGCTCTGGCATCCCTCGCTGTCGATGGAGAGCGGCGACGAACTGCTGGACCTGCTCGACGCGGTGCTCGACGGCCGCACGCGGCTGGACGCGCTGTGCGTAGAAGGTTCGCTGCTGCGCGGCCCGAACGGCACCGGCCGTTTTCACATGCTGGCCGGCACGCAGCTGCCGATGATCGACTGGGTGCGCCGGCTCAGCGCGCGCGCGAAACACGTGGTGGCCGTGGGCAGCTGCGCGGCCTGGGGCGGCATAACCGCCGGTGGCGACAACCCCACCGACGCGTGCGGTCTGCAATACGAAGACGACGAAGCGGGTGGCCTGCTCGGCGCGGCTTTCCGCTCGGCCAGTGGCCTGCCAGTGATCAATGTGGCCGGATGCCCGACGCACCCGAGCTGGGTGATCGACACACTGATGGCGCTGGCCGCCGACAGCTTCGGCGCAGACGACCTCGACCCGCTCAACCGCCCGCGCTTCTACGCCGACCAGCTGGTGCACCACGGCTGCACGCGCAACGAGTACTACGAGTTCAAGGCGAGTGCAGAGAAGCCGTCCGACCTCGGCTGCATGATGGAACACATGGGTTGCAAGGGCACGCAGGTGCACGCCGACTGCAACACGCGGCTGTGGAACGGCGAAGGCTCGTGCACCCGCGGCGGCTATGCCTGCATCGCCTGTACCGAACCGGGCTTCCAGGAACCCGGCCACCCGTTCCACGAAACGCCCAAGCTCGCCGGCATTCCCATCGGCCTGCCCACCGACATGCCCAAGGCCTGGTTCGTGGCGCTGGCGTCGCTCTCCAAGAGCGCCACGCCGAAGCGCGTGAAGCACAACGCGGTGGCCGACCACCTCGTCGTCAAGCCGGCTGTGCGGAAGACGCGCTTGAAATGACACGTCTGCTCGTTGGCCCCTTCAACCGCGTCGAAGGCGATCTGGAAGTCCAGCTCGACGTGCAGGGCGACCGCGTGGCCTCGGCGCAGGTCAACGCCACCATGTACCGCGGCTTCGAGCAGATCCTGCAGGGCAAGGCGCCGCACGATGCGCTGGTGTACGTGCCACGCATCTGTGGCATCTGCTCGGTGTCGCAGTCGGTGGCTTCGGCGCGCGCGCTGGCGCACCTGGGTGGCATCGCCATGCCGGCCAACGGGCAGCACGCGAGCAACGTGATCCTGGCGACCGAGAACCTGGCCGACCACCTCACGCACTTCTACCTGTTCTTCATGCCCGACTTTGCGCGCCCGGTGTACGCCGGCCACGGCTGGCATGCCGAGGCGGTGCGCCGTTTTGCGCCTAACCGCGGTGAGCAGGTGCGCGCGGCCACCGCGGCGCGCCAGCGCTGGTTCACTTTGCTGGGCACGCTGGGTGGCAAGTGGCCGCACACGCAGTCCATCGAACCCGGTGGCAGCACGCGCCCCATCGACGCCGCCGAGCGCGTGCGGCTGCTCTCGCGTGTGCGCGAGTTCCGCTCATTCCTGGAACGCCAGCTGTTTGCCGCGCCACTGGAAGCCATCAACAGCATCGACAGCGAAGACGCGCTGTGGACTTGGCACGCACAAGCTCCGCTGAGCGGCGACCTCCGTTTCTTCCTCACGCTGGTGCGGGAGCTGCAGTTGCACACGCTCGGCCCCGGGCCGGGTCGCTACCTGAGCTACGGCGCCTATGCCCAGCCCGATGGAGGCTGGGCTCTGCCCGGTGGCGTGTGGCGCGCCGATATGGCGCGGCTCGACGCGGTGGACGCCAGCGCCATCACCGAAGACGCCACACACGCGTGGCTGGCCGACGGCAGCGGCCCGTTGCACCCGCTGCAGGGCCAGACCCGGCCCGACCCCGACAAGGCGCGCGGCTACACCTGGAACAAGGCGCCGCGTCTTGGTGGCGAAGTGATCGAGACCGGTGCCATCGCGCGCCAGCTCGCCGCCGGCCACCCCCTAGTGCGCGATGCGGTGGTGCGCTGTGGCGGTAACGTCTATACCCGCGTGCTCGCGCGTGTTCTGGAGCTCGCGCGCGTGGTCCCCATGATGGAAGACTGGCTCGGCGCTCTGCGCCCGACAGAGCCTTTCTGCGTGCCGTCCGAGTTGCCCGACGAGGGCAGTGGCGTCGGCCTGTCGGAAGCCGCGCGCGGCAGCCTGGGGCACTGGGTGGTCCTGAGGAACGGGCGCATCGCCAACTACCAGATCGTGGCGCCCACCAGCTGGAACTTCTCGCCACGAGACGCCGCCGGCATACCGGGCGCACTCGAACAGGCGCTGGTGAACGCGCCGGTGCGCGAAGGCGAGAAGACACCGGTGGCTGTGCAGCACATCGTTCGCTCGTTCGACCCGTGCATGGTCTGCACCGTCCACTGACGATGAACAAGCCGCGCCCGCCCAGTCTGCCGCTTCCCACCGGCCCGATGGATGGTGTGGACGAATCCACCTGGATGGACGTCATCCAGAAGATGGACGAGGTCTACACCCGGCTGATCGACGATGAGGTCGAACTTGAGAAGAAGAACGCCGAGCTGGAGCAGTCGCAACAGTTCATCTTCAGCGTGCTCACCTCCATGTCCGACGTGCTGGTGGTCTGCGACGACAGCGGCGTGATCGAGCAGGCCAACGCCGCGCTCTGCGAGCTGACCGGGCGCCCCGAGGAGCAGCTGCGCGGCACGCCGCTCTACGGCCTGCTGGCCGACGCTCAGAGCCAGGAGCTGGCGCGTGCGGCGATGGAAAAGGCCGACGCACCGCGTGCAGGCGAGGGCATCGAACTCAACCTGCTGGACCGGCAAGGCCAGGCCGTCTCGGTGGATGCGAACTGCACACCGCGCATCGGCGAGCGGGGCCGTCGCGTCGGCACGGTGTGGGTGGGTCGTCCGACGGCCGAGCTCAAGCGCGCGTACCACGAGATGCGCGCCGCGCACGAGGCCTTGAAGCGCACGCAGCAGCAGCTGCTGCACTCCGAGAAGATGGCCTCGCTCGGCCAGCTGGTAGCTGGCGTGGCACACGAGCTCAACAACCCGATCAGCTTCGTGCTGGGCAACGTGCACGCGCTCAGCAAGTACAGCGACCGACTGCGCACCTACCTCGCTGCGATGCATGCTCACGAGCCGCCGGCCGTGCTGGATGAGATGCGACGCAAGCTGCGAATCGAGCACCTGCTGGCCGATCTGCCCTCGCTGATTGAGGGCACGCTGGAAGGCGCGCAGCGCACAGCCGACATCGTGCATGGCCTCAAACGCTTCTCGGCGATGGATTCAGAGGAGCGCAAACCGGTCAACCTGGTGGACGTGATCGAGCGCGCCGTGCACTGGGTGCAGAAGGGGCTTTCGACGCCCATCGATGTGCAATGGGCCGGCGGCGCACCCTGCACCGTGATGGGCAGCGCCGGCCAGTTGCAGCAGGTGATGATGAACCTGCTGCAGAACGGCTTTGACGCCGTGGGCCAGCACGCGGCACCGCGCATCTGGGTGAGCATCGACCAGGCCGATGGCATGGCACGCGTGGTGCTGCGCGACAACGGCCCGGGCATTCCGCCCGAGCACCTGCTGCGCATCTTCGATCCCTTCTTCACCACCAAACCGGTGGGCAAGGGCACGGGCCTGGGCCTGTCGATCAGCTACGGCATCGTGGAGCAGCACGGCGGACGGCTGAGCGCCCGCAACGCGGAATCCGATGCCGAGCGTGGCGGTGCCGAGTTTGTGCTGGAGCTGCCGCTGGCACCTCAGGCGTAGCTGTCGGCCATTGCGTCCAGCGGCACGGGTTTCATCTTTCCTGCCTGTCCCGCGCTGCCAAACGCTTCGAAGCGTTCTCGGCACACGCCGCGCGCGGCCTTCTTGGCGGCCAGCAGCGCCTTGCGCGGATCGAACTCGCTGCGTTCCTTCGCGAAGGTCTGGCGCATGGCGCCGGTCATGGCCAGGCGGATATCGGTGTCGATGTTCACCTTGCGCACGCCGTTCTGGATGCCACGCCGGATCTCTTCCACCGGCACGCCGTAGGTTTCCTTGATGTCGCCACCGTGCTCGCGGATGATGGCCAGCCACTCCTGCGGCACGCTGGAGCTGCCGTGCATCACCAAATGCGTGTTCGGCACCTTGGCGTGGATGGCTGCAATGCGGTCGATGGCGAGAATGTCGCCGGTGGGCTGGCGCGTGAACTTGTAGGCGCCGTGACTGGTGCCGATGGCGATCGCCAGTGCGTCCACGCCGGTGCGGCGCACGAAGTCCTCGGCCTGGTCGGGATCGGTCAGCATCATGTCGTGCGTAAGTTTGCCCACCGCGCCCACGCCGTCTTCTTCACCCGCCTCGCCGGTTTCCAGCGAACCCAGGCAACCGAGTTCACCCTCCACCGACACGCCCACGGCATGCGCCATGTCGCAGACGCGGCGTGTCACCGCGAGGTTGTAGTCGTAGGTGGCCGGCGTCTTGCCGTCCTCGCGCAGCGAGCCGTCCATCATCACGCTGGTGAAGCCGGAGCGGATCGACTGCATGCACACCGCCGGCGTGGCGCCGTGGTCCTGGTGCAGCACCACGGGCAGGTCGGGGTGGGCCTCCACCGCCGCCAGCACCATGTGGCGCAGGTAGGCCTCGCCCGCGTACTTGCGCGCGCCGGCCGAGGCCTGCAGGATCACCGGGCTGTCGGTCTCCTGCGCGGCTTCCATGATGGCGAGGATCTGTTCAAGGTTGTTGACGTTGAAGGCGGGCACGCCGTAGCCATGTTCGGCTGCGTGATCGAGCACCTGTCGGAGGGAAACGAGCGCCATGGGAATCTCCTGTGGATTGAAAAAGAAAAGGGGGCATCAGGACGAACGGCGTTCGAGGATTTCGAACGCCGGCAGCGTCTTGCCTTCGAGCACTTCGAGGAAAGCGCCGCCGCCGGTGGAGATGTAGCCCACGTCCTTCTCGATGCCGTACTTGGCAATCGCGGCCAGCGTGTCGCCACCACCGGCGATGCTGAAGGCGCTGCTGTCGGCAATAGCCTGCGCAATCGCCTTGGTGCCACCTTCGAACGCGGCGAACTCGAACACGCCCACCGGGCCGTTCCAGACGATGGTGCCGGCCTGCTTGAGCTGTGCCGCCAGCTTGGCCGCGGTCTCGGGGCCGATGTCCAGGATCAGGTCGTCGTCGGCCACGTCGGTGGCCTTCTTGACCGTGGCCGGCGCATCGGCACTGAAAGCCTTGGCGGTCATCACGTCGGTCGGGATCGGTACCTCGGCACCACGCGCCTTCATCGCCTCGATTACCGCCTTGGCCTGGTCCACCAGGTCGGCTTCGGCCAGGCTCTTGCCGATCTTCAGGCCGGCGGCCAGCATGAAGGTGTTGGCGATGCCGCCACCGACGATCAGGTTGTCCACGTTGTTCGCCAGGCTCTTGAGGATGGTGAGCTTGGTGCTGACCTTGCTGCCGGCCACGATGGCGACCAGTGGGCGCTTCGGCGCGGCCAGCGCCTTGGCGATGGCGTCCATCTCGGCCGCCAGCAGCGGGCCGGCGGAGGCGATGGGCGCGGTCTCGGCGATGCCGTAGGTGGTGCCTTCGGCCCGGTGGGCGGTGCCGAAGGCGTCGTGCACGAAGATGTCGCACAGCGCGCCGAGTTTCTTCGCGAGTTCGGGGCTGTTCTTCTTCTCGCCCACGTTGAGGCGGCAGTTCTCCAGCAGCACGACCTCGCCGGGGGCGACCGAGAAGTCGCCGTCGATCCAGTTGGCCACGAGGCGCACCGGGCGGTCCATGAGCTCGCCCAGGCGTGCGGCCACGGGGGCGAGCGAGTCCTCGGGCTTGAACGCCCCTTCGGTGGGCCGGCCCAGGTGGCTCGTGACCATGACCGCCGCGCCGGCGTCCAGCGCCATCTGGATGGCCGGGATGCTAGCGCGGATGCGCGTGTCTTCCGTGATGCGGCCGCTGTCGTCCCAGCCGCCGCCGGGCCGCCCCAAGGCGGTTGCTCCCCCCTCGGGGGGGCAGCGAAGCATGGGGGGCGATAGAGGCACGTTGAGGTCGGCACGGATGAAGACCCGCTTGCCGCGCGCGAAGCCGGTTGCACACACATCGCTGAATCGCAGAGGCTTCATTTCGCGTAGCCCACGACGCGCACCATTTCCAGGCACTTGTTGGAGTAGCCCCACTCGTTGTCGTACCAGCTCACCACCTTGATGAAGGTCTTGTCCAGCGCGATGCCGGCTTCGGCGTCGAAGATCGAGGTGCGGGTATCGCCGCGGAAATCGGTGGCGACCACCTTGTCTTCCGTGTAGCCCAGCACGCCCTTGAGCGCGCCTTCGGACTGGGCCTTCATCTCGGCCTTGATCTCGTCGTAGCTGGCTTCGCTGTTGAGTTCCACCGTCAGGTCGACCACCGACACGTCGGAGGTCGGCACGCGGAAGGACATGCCCGTGAGCTTCTTGTTCAGCTCGGGGATCACCACGCCCACGGCCTTGGCCGCACCGGTGCTGGAAGGGATGATGTTTTCCAGGATGCCGCGACCGCCGCGCCAGTCCTTGTTGCTCGGGCCGTCCACCGTCTTCTGCGTGGCCGTGGCCGCGTGCACCGTGGTCATCAGACCGCGCTTGATGCCCCACTTGTCGTTGAGCACCTTGGCAATGGGCGCCAGGCAGTTGGTGGTGCAGCTGGCGTTGGAGATGATGGCCTCGCCCTTGTAGGTCTTGTCGTTCACGCCGAAGACGAACATCGGGGTGTCGTCCTTGCTCGGGGCCGACAGGATGACCTTCTTCGCGCCCGCATCCAGATGCTTCTGCGCGGTGGCCTTGTCCAGGAACAGGCCGGTGGATTCGATGACGACCTCCGCACCAACGTCGGCCCATTTCAGGTTGGCCGGGTCGCGCTCCTGCGTCAGGCGGATCTTCTTGCCGTTGACGATCAGGGTGTTGCCTTCAACCTTCACGTCGCCCTTGAAGCGGCCGTGCACGCTGTCGTACTGCAGCATGTACGCCAGGTACTCCGGCTCCAGCAGGTCGTTGATGGCCACCACTTCGATGTCCTGGAAGTTCTGGATCGCGCTGCGCAGCACGTTGCGGCCGATGCGGCCGAAGCCGTTGATGCCGATCTTGATGGGGGCTTTCTGTGTCATGGAATGTTCGAAAGAAATTCAGTTCAGCAGGAGAGAAATGTCGGGAATGACGCGATCGGGTCGGCTGGCGGTGATGGGCTCACCCATGTTGTAGCCATAGGGCAGCGCCCACACGCGCACGCCGGCGTTGCGCGCGGTGGCCACGTCGATGGAGGAGTCGCCCACGAACAGCGCGCGTTCTGCGGCCGCGCCGAACTGCGTGAGGCAACTGTGGATGCCAGCGGGGTCGGGCTTCTTGGTGGGCAGGGTGTCGCCGCTGATCACGCGGTCGAACAGCGGTGCGAGGCGGTGTGCATCGAGCACGGTGGCGGTGTAGCGGCTTTCCTTGTTGGTCACGACGGCGAGCTTGACGCCGCGCTCGCGCAGGGCCAACAGGGTGTCGCGCACCTGGGGGTAGAGCTGGCTGCGCGTGCCGCAACGGCGTTGGTAGTGGCGATCGAATTCGGCAGCGATCAAGCTCAGTGAGCTGCTGGACCGGATCACCTCGGCGGTGGTGTCGCTGGCCGATGCCAGTGCCTGGATCAGCAGCTCGCGCGTGCCGTGGCCGATCCAGCGCTCCACCTGCACCTGCGAGACCGCTGGCAGCTCGAAGCGCACCAGCGTGTCGTTGACGGCGTCGCCAATCTCGCCGGCGGTGGCGACCAGGGTGCCGTCGAGGTCGAACATTGCCAAGTCGAAAGCCTGGACGTTCGCGCTCATGCCGTCACCGCTTCGATGCCGGCGCGCACACGCGGGCGTGGGTGCACCAGTGCGCGCACCTCGTCGGCCACGCGCGCGGCGGTGATGCCGAAGTGTGCGTATAGGTCTTTCGCGGGTGCCGATTCGCCGAAGCTCGCCATGCCCACCACGCGCCCGGTGCGGCCGACGTACTTGCGCCAGAAATCGGGGTGCGCGGCCTCCACCGCGATAGCGGGCAGCGCGGGCGGCAGCACCGCGTCCTGCCAGGCGGCGTCCTGCCGGTCGAACAGGTTGGTGCAGGGCATGGAGACCACGCGTGTGGCGATGCCTTCGGCCGCGAGCGCGGTCTGTGCCTGCATGGCGAGCGCCGTTTCGGAACCGGTGGCGACGATCACCGCCTGAGCACCGTCCATGTCCGAGAGCACGTAGCCCCCGCGCCGGATGTCCGCTGCGCGCGACGCATCGCCCAGCTGCGGCAGGTTCTGACGCGAGAGCGCGAGCGCGGTGGGACCGTCGCGCCGCAGCAGCGCATGGGACCAGGCCACGGCCGTTTCCAGCGCATCGGCGGGCCGCCACACGTCCAACCCCGGGATGATGCGCAAGCTGGGCACATGCTCCACCGGCTGATGGGTCGGACCGTCTTCGCCCAGGCCGATGCTGTCGTGCGTGAACACATGCACCACCTGCAGCTTCATCAGCGCGGCCATGCGCACCGCGTTGCGGCTGTAGTCGCTGAACGCGAGGAAGGTGCCGCCGTAGGGAATGAAACCACCGTGCAGTGCCATGCCGTTCATGATGGCGGCCATGCCGAACTCGCGCACGCCGTAGCTCAGGTGGTTGCCACCACTGAAGCGGCCAGCCTTGTTTGGCCCGGCGGTGACGCAGCCCTTGAAGTTGGTGAGGTTGGAGCTGGTGAGGTCGGCGCTGCCGCCGAAGATTTCAGACAGCTTCGGTGCCATGGCATCGAGCGCGAGCTGGCTGGCCTTGCGGGTGGCCACCGCATCGGTGCACTGGCCGAGCGCCGCCACCAGCGCGGGAATCTCGTTCACGAAGGCCTCGGGCAGGTCGCCGGCCATGCGGCGTTCGAACTCGGCGGCTTCGACCGGGAAGGCCTGGCGGTAGGCGGCGAGACGCGCCAGCCATTGCGTTTCCAGCGCACACCCGCGCTCGGTGGCGTTCCATGCGGCAGCGATGTCGGCCGGAATCTCGAAGGGCGCGGCGCTCCAGCCCAGCGCCTCGCGCGTGGCCTGAACCTCGGCGGCGCCCAGGGCGGCGCCGTGCACGTCGTGGCTGCCCTGCTTGTTGGGCGCGCCCTTGCCGATCACGGTCTTGCAGCAGATCAGCGTGGGCTTTCCCTCGGCCTGCGCGGCCGCGCTGCGTGCGCGCTGCAGCGCGGCGTGGATCAGGCTGGGGTCGTGACCGTCCACTGTGACCACGTGCCAGCCGTAGGCAGCGAAGCGGCGCGGTGTGTCGTCGGTGAACCAGCCCTGCACATGGCCATCGATGGAAATTCCGTTGTCGTCGTACAGCGCGATCAACTTGGACAGGCGGAGCGTTCCTGCGAGCGAACACACCTCGTGGCTAATGCCTTCCATGAGACAGCCGTCACCCAGGAACACGTAGGTGTGGTGGTCCACGATGTCGTGGCCGGGGCGGTTGAACTGGTGCGCGAGCAGCTTCTCGGCCAGCGCCATGCCGACCGCGTTGGCCAGGCCCTGGCCCAGCGGTCCGGTGGTCGTTTCCACACCCGGTGTCACGCCCACTTCAGGGTGGCCGGCGGTCTTGCTGTGCAGGCGGCGGAACTGGCGCAGGTCGTCCATCGACAGGTCGTAGCCCGTGAGGTGCAGCAGCGCGTACAGCAGCATGGAACCGTGGCCGTTGGAGAGCACGAAGCGGTCTCGGTCGTGCCAGGCGGGGTTGGCGGGGTTGTGGCGCAGGTGGCGGTTCCACAGCACCTCGGCGATGTCGGCCATGCCCATGGGTGCGCCCGGGTGGCCCGAGTTCGCGGCCTCTACCGCGTCCACCGCCAGCATGCGGATGGCGTTCGCCATGCGGCGCGCAAGATCGAGATTGGGTGGTTTGCGGGCGGTGCTCATGCGAAGGCCCTCTGCTTGCGCTCCATCATCCGCCAGATGAAGGGCGTAAAAATGAGCTGCATCGCCAGCTCCATCTTGCCGCCGGGCACCACGATGGTGTTGGCGCGCGACATGAACGAGTCGTGCACCATGCTCAGCAGGTACTGGAAATCGATGCCCTTGGGTTTGGCGAAGCGGATCACGACGAAGCTTTCGTCCGGCGCGGGAATCTCGCGCGCAATGAAGGGGTTGGACGTGTCCACGCACGGTACGCGCTGGAAGTTGACGTGCGTGTGCGCGAACTGCGGGCAGATGTAGTTCACGTAGTCGGGCATGCGGCGCAGGATGGTGTCGGTCACCGCCTCGGTGCTGTAGCCGCGCTTGGACTTGTCGCGCCAGAGCTTCTGGATCCACTCCAGGTTAATCACCGGCACGACGCCGATGAGCAGGTCGGGGTGTTGGGCGATGTTCACGTCGGGCGTGATCACTGCGCCGTGCAGACCTTCGTAGAACAGCAGGTCTGTGCCGGTAGGCAGTTCTTCCCATGGGGTGAAGGTGCCGGGCTCCTGCCGGTAGGGGGCGGCCTCGTCGGGATCGTGCAGGTACTTGCGCGACATGCCGGTGCCGCTGCGGCCATAGGCGGCGAACAGCGCTTCGAGTTCGGGGAAGAGGTTGTTCTCCGGGCCGAAGTGGCTGAAGTGGCCGTTGCCGGCGCGCTCGGCCTCTGCCTGGCGCTGCTTCATCTCCTTGCGGTCGTGGCGGTGGAAGCTGTCGCCTTCGATGATGGCGGCGCTGACGCCTTCGCGGCGGAAGATGTTCTCGAAGGTGCGGGTGACCGAAGTGGTTCCCGCGCCCGACGAGCCGGTGATGGCGATGATGGGGTGGCGCTCAGACATGGTGACGTCCCGTGAAGTTGAAGAATCGGTGCGAATGCAAGCGTGGAGGCCGACCGCTCAGACGCGGAACAGGCTGCGTTCGTGGAACAGGGGGTTGTCCAGGTCTTTGCGGACGGGTTCGGCGTGGTAGCGCTCGATGCGCTCCACCTCGTCCTTCGAACCGAACACCAGGCCGATGCGCTGGTGCAGGCCCTCGGGCTGCACACCGAGCATGGGAACGCGCCCGGTGCTGGCGCGCCCGCCGGCCTGTTCCATGATGAAACCGATGGGGTTGGCCTCGTACAACAGGCGCAGGCGGCCGGGCTTCGATGCGTCCTTCGTGTCGCGCGGGTAGAGGAACACGCCGCCGCGCATGAGAATGCGATGCGCCTCGGCCACCATGCTGGCGATCCAGCGCATGTTGAAGTCCTTGGCGCGCGGGCCGGTCTTGCCGGCCAGGCATTCGTCCACGTACCGCTTCACCGGCGCTTCCCAGAAGCGGCTGTTGGACGCGTTGATCGCGAATTCCTGCGTGTCGGCGGGTACGGTGAGATCGGGATGGGTGAGGATGAATTCGCCCAGGTTGGGGTCGAGCGTGAAGCCGGCCACGCCATTGCCCACCGTGATCACCAGCATGGTGGTGGGGCCGTAGAGTGCGTAGCCGGCGGCCACCTGCTGCGTGCCGGGTTGCAGGAAGTCGGACTCGGTCACCTCGCGGTCTTCGGCTGCCGGCGCGCGCAGCACCGAGAAGATGCTGCCCACCGACACATTCACGTCGATGTTGCTGGAGCCGTCGAGCGGGTCGAACACCAGGAGGTACTTGCCGCGCGGGTAGGTCCGGGGAATCTGGTACGGCGCGTCCATCTCTTCCGACGCCATACCCGCTAGGTGGCCGCCCCATTCGGTGATGCGCAAAAAGTACTCGTTGCTCAGCACGTCCAGCTTCTTCTGTGTTTCACCCTGCACGTTGACCGAGCCCCCGGTCTCGGCCGCGTGGTTGCCCAGCACGTCGCCCAGCGCGCCGAATGCCACCGCGCGCGCGATGGCCTTGCAGGCCATGGCCACGTCAAGAATGAGCGCGTTGAAGTCGCCGCTGGCTTGGGGGAAGCGGCGGCGTTCTTCGATCAGGTACTGGGTGAGGGTCTTGCGGCCGGTCAATGGCATGGTGTGCTCCGCGTGGGGTTGCTGGAATGACGATCGGTTGAATCTGCGGCTTTGCGCAGCGCGCCCATGACGCCGTAGTAGCCGCCGCCCGCGTCGGGCGCGCCGAAGACCGCGCTGCCGGCCACGCAGATGTCGGCGCCGGCCTGCACGATCTGGCCGATGTTGTCCAGCTTCACGCCACCGTCCACCTCCAGCCAGATGGGCTGGCCACCGGCGGTGGTGTGCGCGTCGATGCGGCGGCGCGCCTCGCGCAGCTTGTGCAGCGTGGCAGGTATGAACGCCTGGCCGCCGAAGCCCGGGTTCACGCTCATGAGCAGCACCATGTCCAGCTTGTCCATCACGTGGTCCATCCAGGCCAGCGGCGTGGCGGGATTGAACACCAGCCCTGCCTTGCAGCCGTGCGAGCGGATCAGTTGCAGCGTGCGGTCCACGTGGCGCGAGGCATCGGGGTGGAAGGTGATGCAGCTCGCACCCGCCTTGGCGAACAGCGGCACCAGCGCGTCCACGGGCTCCACCATCAGGTGCACGTCGATCGGAATCTGCACATGCGGGCGGATCGCCTCGCACACCAGCGGGCCGATGGTGAGGTTGGGCACGTAGTGGTTGTCCATCACGTCGAAGTGCACGAAGTCCGCGCCCGCCGCTTCGATGGCGCGCACTTCTTCGCCCAGGCGGGCGAAGTCGGCTGACAGGATGGAGGGTGCCAGCCGAACGGGGGAGGGTGGCAGGAGGGGCGGGTTCGCTCGGGACATCGTGGGGCGACTCTGTTGTGTGGGGGAAATGGACGCGACCGATCAGGCCGACTCGAACAGGGTGCTGCCGGCGTGCCAGCGGCGCAGGGCGTCCACCGTGACCCAGCGCTGGTCCATGCCAGCGACACCCTGGGGCAAGGGTTGTGCGAGATCGCCCAGGTGCGGCAACACCAGCAGGGCGTCGTCAAAACGCTGGCCGGTGGTGTGCACGGTGGGTGTGACCAGGGTCTGAAGGCTGGCGGCGGTGGCCGCGCGCAGGCCGTTGGCCGAGTCCTCGAAGGCCAGGCAGGCCTGCGCCGGCAGGCCCAGGGTGGACAAGACCTGCTGGTACACCAGCGGGTCGGGCTTCTTGCGTGCGGCGGTGGCCGCATCACCGATGGCCGCGAAGTGGCGCCGCCAATCCGGCCCGAGTGGGGTGCGCAGCAAGGCATCGATGTTGGCTGGTGTGGTGGTGGTGGCGATGGCCAGGCGAAGGCCGGCAGCGAGCGCCTCGCGCATGAGGCGCAACACGCCTGGGCGCAGCGGCAGCTGGCCGCCGCTCACGCGGCTTTCGTAGAGGCGCGTCTTGATGGCATGCACGCGGTCGATGGTGGTTCGCGCCGCGGCGCCGCTGGCGATCTCGGGTTCGACCATGTGCCAGTGGTGTGCGATGCGTTCCTTGCCGCCAGAGACCTGCAACAGGCGGATGTAGGTGGTCTCGTCCCAATGCCAGTCCAGGCGCACTTCGGCAAAGGCGTCGTTGAAGGCGGTGCGGTGGGCTTCTTCGGTGTCGGCCAGGGTGCCGTCGACGTCGAAGATGAGGGCCTCAAGCATGGGTTGCTCCTTCGGCGCCGAAGAGGCGGCTGCCAAGGATGTCGCTCGCCTGCAGCGTGGTGAGTTCTTCCGCGCTGAGCTCGTGGTCAGGCTGCGAAAACAGACGGCTGGCCTGTCTCAGGCGTGCACGGTCGAGCGCGTTGCGCACGCTGCGCGCATTGGCGAAATGGGGTTGCTCCAGCCGCAGGCCGAGGTAACGTCCGAAGGCCTCGGCGGCTTCCGGGCTGAAGCGGTGATTCTGCTCGGCGAGCATCCTGCGCGAGATCTGCATCAGCTCGCCGGCGCTGTAGTCGGGAAAGGTGAGGTGGTGCGCAATGCGCGAGCGCATGCCGGGGTTGGACTGAAAGAAGGTGTTCATCCTGTCCTCGTAGCCGGCCAGGATCACCACGAGGTCGTCGCGGTGGTTCTCCATCACCTGCAGCAGGATCTCGATCGCCTCCTGCCCGTAGTCGCGTTCGTTCTCGGGGCGGTAGAGGTAGTACGCCTCGTCGATGAAGAGCACGCCGCCCATGGCCTTCTTCAAAACCTCGCGCGTCTTCGGCGCGGTGTGGCCGATGTACTGGCCCACCAGATCGTCGCGCGTCACGGCCACCATGTGGCCCTTGCGCACATAGCCCAGCCGGTGAAGGATCTGCGCCATGCGCAGTGCCACCGTGGTTTTGCCGGTGCCGGGGTTGCCCGAGAAGCACATGTGCAGGCTGGGCGGCTGCGAAGGCAGACCCAGGCCGGTGCGGAGTTTGTCAATGACCAGCAGCGCCGCGATGTCGCGCACCCGGGCCTTTACTGGCGCCAGGCCCACAAGCTCATCGTCCAGTTCCTGCAGCACGGCCTCCACCTGCGTGCTGGCCAGCACCGCGCCCACCGAGCGCGGTGCCTTTGCCGGGGTGTGGGCCGGTGCCGGGCCCTCCACCGATGCGGCCGCGGTGGTCACGGCGGCATCGAGTGGTGGCGGCGTGCTGCCAGGAATGAGGTACGACATGGCGGCCCGTGCTTTCAGGTTGCGTCTTGGTAACGCTCGCCTTCAGGGCGCACCGCGCCGTAGCCGCGCGTGGTGTAGCGCAGGCTGCGGCCGTTCACTTCCTGTCGCTCCAGCATGAAGCCGGGTTCGGTGGGGGGTCGGTTGACGATGAAACTCATCACGATGGTCTCGACGTTGCGCGTCGAGTCGAAGGCCATCATGCGGATGTAGTGGCGCGGGAATGCTTTGCGGCAAGCCTGCACTTCCTGCAGCACGCCGGCAGCGTCCTGCAGGTCGAACATCGGGTGGCCGTACATGGCCCAGTAGGTGTTGCGCGGATGCGGGTCGTCGGTGTATTCCACGCTCCAGGCGTAGCCACGCTTGAGGCCGTACTCGATCTGCGCGGTGATCTCCGCGTCGGTGAGCTCGGGCAGGAAACTGAACTGGCCTTGTGTGAGGCGGCCGGTGGGGTTGGTCATCATGGTGTGCGGTCCTCTGTGTTGGAGCGGGTCAGGCCATCGCGGGCGTAGCCACGTAGTCACTGGAATCGGTGCTCTGGTAGTTGAAGCTGATCTCGCCCCAGGTATCGAGCGCGGCCTTGAGCGGGCTGCAGTGCTGCGCGGCCTGCTTCAGGATGGTCGGGCCTTCCTCCAGCAGGTTGCGGCCCTCGTTGCGCGCTTTCACCATGCATTCCAGCGCGACGCGGTTGGCCACCGCGCCGGCCTGGATGCCCATGGGGTGGCCGATGGTGCCGCCGCCAAACTGCAGCACCACGTCGTCGCCGAAGAGGTCGATCAGCTGGTGCATCTGGCCGGCGTGGATGCCGCCCGAAGCCACGGGCATGACCTTCTTCAGGTCGGCCCAGTCCTGGTCGAAATAGAGGCCACGTGGCAGATCGGTCTTGGTGTAGCTGTCGCGACAGACGTTGTAGTAGCCCTGCACCGTGAGCGGGTCGCCTTCGAGCTTGCCGACCGCGGTGCCGGTGTGCAGGTGGTCGCAGCCCGCCAGGCGCAGCCACTTGGCGATCACGCGGAAACTCACGCCGTGGTTCTTCTGCCGCGTGTAGGTGCCATGGCCCGCACGGTGCATGTGCATAATCATGTCGTGCTTGCGGCACCAGTTCGCCATGCTCTGGATGGCGGTGTAGCCAATGACCAGATCCACCATCACGATGACCGAGCCCAGTTCTTTCGCGAACTCGGCGCGCTCGTACATGTCTTCCATCGTGGCGGCGGTTACGTTCAGGTAGCTGCCTTTCACTTCACCGGTCTCGGCGCTGGCCTTGTTCACCGCGTCCATCACGAAGAGGAAGCGGTCGCGCCAATGCATGAAAGGCTGCGAGTTGATGTTCTCGTCGTCCTTCATGAAATCGAGCCCGCCCTTGAGGCCTTCGTACACCACGCGGCCGTAGTTGCGGCCCGAGAGGCCCAGCTTGGGCTTGGTGGTGGCGCCCAGCAGCGGGCGGCCGAACTTGTCCAGCCGTTCGCGCTCGACCACCAGGCCGGTCGGCGGGCCTTTGAAGGTTTTCACGTAAGCCACCGGGATGCGGATGTCTTCCAGGCGGGCGGCCTTCAGCGGCTTGAAGCTGAACACGTTGCCAATCAGGCTCGCCGTCATGTTGGCGATGGAGCCTTCTTCGAACAGGATCAGGTCGTAGGCCACCCAGGCAAAGTACTCGCCCGGGCGGTTGGGCACCGGCTGCACCTTGTAGGCCTTGGCGCGGTAGCTGTCGCAGGCGGTCAGTCGGTCGGTCCACACCACCGTCCAGGTGGCGGTGCTCGATTCGCCGGCCACAGCGGCGGCGGCTTCTTCGGGGTCCACCCCGTCCTGCGGGGTGATGCGGAACAGGCACAACGTGTCCGTGTCCTTGGGCACGTAATCGGGCATCCAGTAGCCCATTTGCTTGTACTTGAGCACGCCTGCGCTGTAGCGCTTTTTGGCGTCCTTGATCTCGGTGGAACCTACGGGGGCGTTGCTCATGTGTTGCTCCAAAAAGTGAGGTTTGTCTGGGGTGGAGCGGACTTTAAATTTGGGTGTAAATAAAGTAAATTCACGATTTCTTGAATTTCGATTAAGGTTTTACTTAATGAAGAACGCCACCTTCCGGCAATTGCGCGTGTTCAGCGAGGTGGCGCGCCACCTCAGCTTTGCGCGGGCGGCGCAGGTGCTGCACCTCACCCCGCCGGCGGTGACGATGCAGATCAAGGAGCTGGAAGGGCACGTGGGCATGCCCCTGTTCGAGCGCAACGGCCGCAAGGTGGCGCTGACCACCGTGGGCGAGTACATGCTGGTTTATGCGCGCAAGATGCTGGCCACGCTCAAGGATGCAGAAGACGCCGCGGCCCGACTACAGAAACTGGAGACCGGCACTCTGGTGATCGGCATGGTGAGCACGGCGAAATACTTTCTGCCGCATCTCTTGGCTGAGTTCCGGCGCGAGCACGGCAACATCGACCTGCGTCTGGCAGTGAGCAACCGCGAACAACTGGTGAAGATGCTGCACGCCAACGAGGTGGACATCGCCATCATGGGCCGCCCGCCCAAGGAACTGGCCACGCGCGCCGAGCCGTTTGCTGCGCACCCGCACGTGTTCGTGGCACCGGTCGATCACCCGCTGGCGCTGGCGGCCCAGATGCCCGCAGCTCTGCTCAAGGAATACGACTTCATCGTGCGTGAGCAGGGTTCCGGCACACGCGCCGCGCTGGAGAAGTTTTTGCTCAGCGAGCACGTCGAGTTGCGCGTGATCATGGAAATGGCCAGCAACGAGACCATCAAACAGGCCGTGATGGCCGGCATGGGTCTGAGCTTCTTGTCGCTGCATACCGTGGGGCTGGAGCTGAACAGCCGGCTGCTGACGGTGCTGGACGTGGAAGGTGCTCCGGTGGTGCGCGCCTGGAACGTAGTGCACACCTTGTCCAAGCTGCTGTCTCCAGCTGCCGAGGCCTTTCGCTACTTCGTGTTGGAGCGGGGTGAGAGCTACCTGGCAGAGAACTTCCCTGCATCGTTCTCTGGGATGAATGCGGGCTGAAACGTCGTCGACCGCACTGCAGAACAGATAGAGCTCCCAAGCCGTGATCAGGTCATCGGTGATTCGCCGAACGCTGCAGTCGCGTCATCACCGAGTTCCAGATCCCGGCCGGCAAGGTGTACCTGTCGCCCATCATCGACTGCTTCGATGGCTTGGTCGTCAGCTGGACCATCGGGACGCGCCCTGACGCTGAACTCGTCAACACGATGCTCGATGCAGCCATTGAAACGGTGGTCGATACCAACGACCGGCCAGTCGTCCATTCTGATCGTGGAGCCCACTATCGTTGGCCTGGCTGGCTATCGAGGGGTCTCCTCGTTTTCAGTGCAATAAGTGACGGTACGCAAAGCTAGCACTGGCGCGGGGGTGGTCTGGGTAGACCGTTGATTTCATTGACTTTCCTGTTCGCTTTGTAAACGGGTATGGTGGCCTCCCACTTTTGAGGTTCACGATGCAGGGTTGGCACACAACGTTTTTGGGGATGCGTGGGCTCCCCCGCGATATCAGCGACTTCGAGATGAAGGCATTTTTCACCTTCGATGGTGCCGAGCGCGACGCAATCAATGCACGCCGAGGTGATTCCCACAAGCTTGGTCTGGCGCTCCATATTGGTTTCCTGCGCATGAGTGGGCGTTTGCTCGGTGCCTTTCGGGTAATTCCAGTAGCCTTGTGGCGCCACCTTGGCAACGAGCTTGGCATTGCAGCACCAGAAGTCGCCTCGCTGAGAGCCATGTATGAACGCGGGCGCACGCTATTCGATCACCAACAAGTAGCCTGCACGGTCCTTGGATTCCAGTGGATGAGCGAGCACCAGCGCCGCTCACTGGTACGTGAACTGCGCGACGAAGTGGCGCGCTGCGCCGACCGCGATCAGCTACTCGTGCGGGCGCGTCAATGGCTGTACAAGAACAAGCTGGTGATCGTGCACGAGCGGGCAATTCGGACACTGATTGCTGCGGCACTTGCCCAGCTTGAAGTTGAAACAGGCACCGCCATCGCCGCCAGCGTTGATCCAGCAACACTTGATCGCTGGCGAGCCTCAGTTTCAGAGCTGCGCCCAGATGGACAAACCCAGCAGAGTTGGCTATGGGCTGCACCGGCGAAACACTCAACCCGCCAAATCAGCGAGGTACTGGAGCGCATCGACCTGCTTTACACGCTGGACGTTCATAAGCACCTGGCAGACATCCCCGATCTCATCTTGCGCCGCTACGCGCGCCGACTTGTCTCCAGGCCGCCCTCAGCCGGAGCCAAGATCAAAGAGCCAGCGCGCACCGTGGAGGTCGCATGCTTTCTTCGGTATTGCCTGTTCACCACCACAGACCAGTTGATCCTTATGGTGCAGCGCCGGATCGCCGATCTGTGGCGTCAGGCTGCCGCCGATGTCCCCGCTACCGTCAATTGGGCCGCAATGTACAAAACGCTGCTCGGCGAACTTGTTGCCTTGAGCGCGCAAGGTGCGGTGCCAGATGCTGAGTTGCGTGCCCGTCTTGAAGCCTTGATCACCGAAACCCAGAAACGCAAACCACCGAGCAGGGCCTCCCTGGTCCGCGAGGGATTGATTGATGGAATTCGCCCCGTGCGGTCGTTGCTCGTCGCCATTGCAAAGCTGCCCTGGCAGGCCACCGGCGAGCATCCTGCCATCGAGTACCTTGCCAAGCTGCAAGCTTTATATCTCAAAGGATCCAGAAAGCTGCCAGTTGAAGTGGTGGCACCAAGTCTGGGAATGATCTGGCAGGTTTCGATCTCCAGCCCAGACCGGGAACGGGCGTTTCAGGCGTTGGAGGTGGCCACCCTGTTTGCCCTGCGCCGCGCGGTGCGCAATGGCTCGGTCTGGATTGAGCACAGCCTGAGCTTTCGGGGTCGTGCGCGCTTGTTCTTCACGGACGAGCGTTGGCAGGCAGAGTCCAAGAAACACTATGCCCGTCTATCGTTACCCAGCAAGGCTGCCACTTTCTTGAAGCCTTTGCTGGCCAGAGTAACTGCCGGTGTCGATGCGGTGGCCGCTGCAGCCCGCAGTGGCGTACTGCGCGTGGATGATGAACTCCATTTGTCGCCATTGCCCGCAGAGGACGAAGACCCAGAAGTGACCAAGCTGCGCGCGGCTTTGGATCACCGCATCGGTGAGGTTCAATTGCCGGAAGTGATTCTGGCCGTTGACGCCCAGGTGCGCTTTAGCTGGATCATGCTCGGACGTGAGCCGCGCTCTACCGACGAGCTGCTGATGGTCTATGCCGGCATCATGGCCCACGGCACCAGTCTGACTGCGGTCGAATGCGCGCGCATGATTCCGCAATTGTCTGCCACCAGCATTCGCCAGGCCATGCGCTGGGCGCGGGACGAACGGCGTCTGAGCCAGGCCTGCCAGGCTGTGCTGGAATTCATGCAGCGACACCCGATTGCCGCCACCTGGGGGCGGTCCGATTTGGCATCTTCTGACATGATGAGCATGGAGACCACCAAACGGGTGTGGCAAGCCCGGCTTGATCCTCGGCGCAACACACCTTCCATTGGAATCTACTCCCATGTAAAAGACCGGTGGGGCATCTTCCATGCGCAGCCCTTTGTGCTCAATGAGCGCCAGGCGGGCGTGGCCATTGAAGGTGTCATCCGCCAAGAAAAGCTGGAGACCAGCCAGCTTGCTGTGGATACCCATGGCTACACCGACTTTGCCATGTCACATGCCCGTTTGCTTGGTTTTGATCTTTGCCCGCGGTTGAAGGAACTCAAACAGCGCCACCTCTTTGTGCCACGCGGCACCAAAGTGCCCGCAGAAATCGCTGCGGTGTGCGAAGCCAATGTCGACGTCGCTTTGATCGAAAAGCATTGGGATAGTCTGGTGCACCTGGCAGCCTCGGTCATGAGCGGACATGCCAGTGCGGTGGCAGCTCTTGCGCGGTTCGGTTCTGCCGCCCAGGGCGATCCAATCTATGAGGCTGGCGTGCAATTGGGGCGGTTGCTGCGTACGGCGTTTTTGGCTGACTACTTTGTCAAGGACGCTTTCAGGAACGAGTTGCGCCGGGTGCTCAATCGGGGCGAGGCTGTTAACGCCCTCAAGCGCGCCATTTATACCGGCCGGATCAGCCCGGCGCAGGCCAAACGTGTCGATGAAATGCAGGCTGTGGCCGATGCGTTGAGCCTGATGGCCAACATCGTGATGGCGTGGAATACCTCACAGATGCAGGCGGTCCTGGATCGCTGGTCGAACCGCCGCCAGGTCATTCCACCGGAACTGATCGGGAAGATTGCGCCCACCAGGCTGGAGAGCATCAACTTGCGGGGTGTGTTTCGCTTCCCGGTTGACCGCTATGCTGACCAAATCCTGCCTTCGCGGCCAAATGCATCGATAACTGGCACCAATGGATGAAACCGACCACGGTTTGACGCCACGAATCGCAGATTTGAAAGTGAACAGGAAAGTCAATGAAATCAACGATCTACCAACACCACCTCCGCGCCAGTGCTAGCTTTTCGTACCGTCACTTATTGCACTGAAAACGAGGAGACCCCGCAACTTACTGACAAGCGACGCATTGCGGTAGGCCACCGCCAGCGCGTTCCTTATCCAGCCTTCCGCGCGACCACCCGCGATATGAAAGTTCGCGATCTCGAGGACATGTTTGAGCTTGAGCGCAGCCGCGTGGATCTCCGAACTGTCGTGTTCCAGTGAAATCTCCAGCCTGAGAATCTCCACGTGCCGGTCCGCATCGCGCAGATGGCTGCGCAACTGGCGCTGCCAAGGCTTGGACGGAGGGAGCCTCTCCAGCAAGGCCTGCACGATGACATCCACGTCGTTGATGCCCTTGCCGATCGCCTCAAAGTGAGCCGCGGCGGACTCTGGCGGGAAGTCCGATTCCGCCACTTGCGTCCCAACGTCCAGCAGGAGTTTTTGCGTCACTCGCGCACGCCCAGCTTGACGTCAGCCACGAGCCGACTCTTCATCGCCCTGTCTCGAAACGAGGGGTCGCCCATCTCCAACCGGTACCACTCGTTCCAGATCCACAGGCTGCCGACCAGATCCACGAACAGCACTTGTCCGGCGTCGCCCTGGACCTGTAGCACTCCATGCCCTTTGGCCCAGTTAAAGACCAGGAGGTGCTTTCCAGGCGGCACGGCGATCCGAATCAGCGAAGCCGGGATGGTCGTCACCAACCGCTCCCCGGCAATGCCCACCTTGACCCTATTGGCGGCATCTCCCCACCGGTGGCGGACGAGATAGATGGTCAGCTGACCGGCGACCGGCTCGAACCGCTTGGCTCGCGATTCGGCTTCTTCGTCAGGGACGGCTTCCGGCGTGCATATCGCCTTGATCCCGGGGCCATTCCTCGCGCGGTAGCACTGCGGTCCCACGGAGCTGCCCCGCAGGAAGCTTGCGCAACCGGGCAGTAGCAAGCTCCCGGTGACGCAGCTCATCCAAGCCAGTACTGCGCGCCTGTCCATGACTTCAGCTCCTTGGCCACCGCTGATGCTGGTCGTCGATCACGTATGCATGTGAGTGCTGCCGAGCGTCGTCCACGGCCGGGCTCTGCAGGTGCTCATCGCCTTCTTTCAGATCACCGTGGGTATGAGGAACCTCCACCGGATCGTCCTTGGGCCAAAGCCAGAGACTCGCGAACGTGGTCACTCCCGCCAGAATGCCCAGAGCGATGAAGCTGGCGTTCAGGCCGGCCTTGGCGCCCAGCCATCCGGCGACCGGGTAGGTGATGAGCCAACAGGCGTGCGAAAGCGCGAACTGCGCGGCGAAAAGCGCTGGTCGGTCCTGCTCGCTGGCCGAGCGGCGCAGCAGCCTGCCGGACGGCGTTTGAGCGAGGGAGTAGCCCATGCCCAACAGCAGCCACAGCACCACGAGCGCCGCATAGTTGCCCGTCGCCAAGGGTCCAAGCAGCAGGCCGATGGTCAGGACAGACGCGCCAAAGACCATGACGCGCCGGTCGGGCAAGCGCTCCAGGAGCTTGGGTAGCCCAAGGGCAATCAGCATGGAGCCGCCGCCGAAGGCCGCCAGTGCGCCGGCCGTGAAACGCTGGTTGAGCTGCAGCTGGCTCTGCACCAGCACCACCGTGTTGACGATGACCATGGCGCTGGCGGACGCGACAGCGAGGTTCAACGCTAGCAAGCCGCGCAGCCGCGGTGTGGAGAGGTAGATGCGGCTGCCGCGCGTGGTGCGCTCGTAGATGCTGCGCCGCGGCGGCTGCTTTGCCTTGGGGAGCACGGTAGAGACAACCAGTACGGCCGAGGCGACGAAACCCACAACCGTCCCAAGGAAAAGGCTGTGGAAGCTGACCACGGTCAGCAGTGCTGCAGCCAGCGCCGGACTGGCCAGGCTCTCAAGGTCATAGGCCAGGCGCGATAGCGACAAGGCCTTGGTGTAGTCCGCCTCCTTGGGCAGCACATCAGGGATCGTCGCCTGGAATGTGGGCGTGAAACCCGCAGAGGCCGACTGCAACACGAAGATCAGCACGTAGACCTGCCAGATCTCCGTGACGAAGGGCAGCACCAGCGCGACGGCGGCGCGCACGAGGTCCAGCGCAACCAGCAAGGTGCGGCGCGGCACCCTGTCGGCAAACGCCGAGGCGATGGGTGCGACGCCGATGTAGGCCACCATCTTGATGGCCAGCGCGGTGCCGAGCACTGCGCCCGCGTCCGCACCTGCCAAGTCGAAGGCCAGCAGGCCCAGTGCGACGGTGGCCAGCCCTGTTCCGACCAGCGCAATGACCTGGGCGAAGAAAAGGTGGCGGTACGTCCGATTGGCAAGGACATCCAACATGGCGGTGCTCCGCGAAAGGGGGACAGACGCCAGCAGGCGCAATGCCTGCTGGCGCCGCAACGGTCAAAGACCGATCAGTTGCCGGTGAAGTTGGCAGCGATGAAGTTGCCCTGCGGCGTGAAGAACATGTAGAGGTTCGCCTTGGACTTGTCGGCAGCGGCCGGATCCTTGAAGGTGACCTTCCATTCCTTGCCCTTCTGGCCATCGACCTGCTCGGGCGTGCCGGGCTTGATGCTCTGCCAGGACTTGTCGAGCTTGCCGCCGGCGATGAGCGCCTGCTGGCGCTTCACGGCGCAGCCCGACACGGTCTCGGCCTTGGCTGGCGTGTTGCCGTGGAAATGGCAGTCGCCGTCACCGCCGGCAAAGGCGGGAGCGGAGAGGCTGAATGCGGCCATGGCGGCCATCGAGACGAACAGTTTCTTCATGGAAAACTCCTTTGGTGGGGGGTGGGGGAAAACTCAAAGAACGCGGCCATCAGAGGCTCTCGCGTCCCGTGCGGGTGCTCTTGTCGATGTCCATGTCTTCATGCAGGTGCTTGTGCTCCTCCTCGGGGAAGCGCAGGTTCTCTGCATCGAAGTCGTGGTGGTAGCCGTGCAGTTGCATCAACAGCAACAGCGCGCCGAGCGTCATCAGTGCGTTGTTCGAGAACGTGCTGAACCGCTGGAACGACTCACGCTTGCGCCACAGGGACAGCAGGGCGACCATGACCACGAGAGCGGCGATCTGCCCGATCTCAACGCCGACGTTGAAGCTCAGGATCCGCATCAGCATGCTGAAGTTGTCGTCGCCCAGCGGCAGTTGCTGCAGGCGGGTGGACAGGCCGAAACCGTGCAGCAGCCCGAAGGCGAAGACGACACGCAGTAGGTTGGGCGACGGGCGGTTGAAGTACTTCTGGAAGCCGCCGTTGTTGTCGAACCCCTTGTAGATGACGCTGATCGCGATCAGTGCATCCACGAGCCAGAAGTTCCAGGTGATCTTCAGGAACGTCGCGAAGATCAGCGTGATGCAGTGGCCCAGCGTGAACGCCGTGACGAACTTGGCCACATCGGTGAACTTCGTGAGGAAGAACACCACACCGAACAGGAACAACAGGTGGTCGTAGCCGGTCAGCATGTGGCTGGCGCCCAGCCCGATGTACTGCAGGTAGCCGCCATCCAGCATGCGCTGCTTGTCGGCCTCGGAGATGCCGTGCGCCCAGGCGGCCGCGGCGGAGAGGAGCAGGCCCACCGCGAGCAGCGGCCGGGCAAGACGTTGGAACATGATTTCCTTTACTGCTGGTGAAAAATCAGGGAGACGGGGAAGCGCTCGCGCCTCCCCTATCAAGCTCAGGCTTGCGGCAGGGGTTCGGGTTCCGGCTCAGGCTTGGCCTGATCCGACCGCTTCAGGACGAGACCGCACAACGCGGGCAGGACCAGCAGCGTCAGGACCGTCGCGGTGATCAGGCCGCCGATCACGACCGTTGCCAGCGGCCGCTGTACCTCGGCCCCAGTGCCGGTACCGAACGCCATCGGGATGAAGCCCAAGGACGCGACCAGAGCGGTCATCAGGACGGGTCGCACGCGCTCCATCGCGCCTTCGATCACGGCCGCGCTAGTCGCCATGCCGTCTTCCAGCCGCTTACGGATTGCCGAAATCATCACGAGGCCGTTGAGCACCGCCACACCTGACACGGCGATGAATCCCACAGCAGCGGAGATCGAGAACGGAATGTCGCGAATAGCCAGCGTGAACACGCCGCCCGCCACTGCCATCGGGATGGTGGCCAACACCGTCGCCGTCAGCGCAGCGCTGCCGATGGCCAGGTAGAGGACCGCACTGATGAGCACCAGGCACGCCGGGATGATGATGGCCAGCCGCTTGGAAGCAGCCTGCAGGTTCTGGAACTGGCCGCCCCATTCGATCCACGCGCCGGTTGGCAGCTTGATCTCGGCGTCGATGCGCTTCTGCGCTTCGGCGACAAAGCTGCCCAGGTCCCGCCCGCTGACGTTCGCCTCGACATACAGGCGGCGCTTGCCGTTGTCACGACTGACCTCGTTCAGACCTTGCGTGAACTTGAACTGCACCAGCGAACCCAGCGGCACCGAAGCACGCGGCTTGCCGTCGACCGCGGGCAGCGTCACCGGCAATCCGCGCAGCTGGTCCAGATTGTTGCGTTGATCGCCTGGCAGGCGCACGACCAGGTCGAAGCGACGGTCACCCTCGAAGATCTGACCCGACGGCCGGCCTGCCAGCGCGGCGGACACCGTGTCGGCAACTTCCTTGAGCGTGAGGCCGTGGCGCGCAATCGCCACGCGGTCGAACTCGATGTCGAAGGTTGGGAACCCCGATGTCTGCGCCACGCGCGTATCGACCGCGCCCGGGATCTTCTTCAGCAACGCGGCGATGCGCTGGCCGGTCGCAGCCAACTGGTCGAGGTCGTCGCCGTAGATCTTGACGGCCACATCGCTGCGGACGCCGCCGATCAACTCGTTGAACCGCATCTCGATCGGTTGCGTCGCGTCGTAGGCATTGCCCACGATCGCCGACATCTTCTCGCGGATGCGCTCGACGACCTGCTCCTTGGTGGTCACGCCTTCGGGCCACTCGTTCTTGGGCTTCAGGATGACGTAGTTGTCGGAGGCGTTCGGAGGCATCGGGTCCGCCGCCAGGCTGGCCGTACCCGCCTTCGAGTAGACCGTCTTGACCTCAGGGAGGGTCAACAGGGTCCGCTCGATGGGCAGGTCCAGCGCGGCCGAGTCCTCGATCGACATCGAAGGAATGCGGACTGACGAGAGGTTCAGGTTCTGTTCGTCGAGCGTGGGCATGAACTCCTTGCCGACGAATCGGAAGGTGACCGCTGCCGCCGCCACTATGACGAGGCCGGTGACGATCGATGGCCACGGGTTGGCCACCGTACGCTGCAGCACCGGCAGGTACCGGTTCTTGGTCGCCTGGATCACCTTGACTTCGCGCTCCTCGATGTGCTTCGTCATCACGACGGCCAGCATGGCCGGCACGAAGGTGATGGACAGCACGAAGGCGGACGCGAGGGCCAGCATCAGCGTGATCACCATGGGCGAGAACATCTTGCCCTCGACGCCCTGGAAGCTCAGGCACGGCAGGAACACCAGGAAGATCACCAGCTGGCCGTATACGGTCGGCTTGATCATTTCCTTGGACGAAGCCATGACCTCCTGCAGGCGCTCGCCGAGCGTCAGCAAGCGGCCTTCCAGTGCCTGTCGATGGGCCAGGCGCCGCAAGGCGTTCTCGACCACGATGACGGCGCCGTCGATGATCAGACCGAAGTCCAGCGCACCGAGGCTCATCAGGTTGCCCGAGATGCCGAAGGAGTTCATGCCGATGGCGCTCATCAGCAGCGACAGCGGAATCACCAGCGCCGCGATGACGGCCGCGCGCCAGTTGCCCAGCAGGGCGAACAGGATGGCGACAACCAGCAGCGCACCCTCGGTCAGGTTCTTGGCGACGGTCTTGATGGTGGCCACCACCAGCTGGGAGCGGTCCAGCGTGGGCTCCAGCACGACGCCTTCCGGCAGCGTCTTCTTGATCTCTCCCAGCTTCTCGACCACGGCGGCGGCAACCGTCCGGCTGTTTTCGCCGACAAGCATCAGCGCGCTGCCGACGACCGCCTCATTGCCGTCGCGGCTGGCTGCACCGGTGCGAATCTCACCGCCGATCTTGACCGTGGCCACCTGGCCCACCGTGACCGGCACGCCGTTGCGTTGCGCGACAACCGTATTGGCGATCTGGTCCACGGAGCGCAGTCGGCCATCGGCACGGACGAGGTAGTTCTCGCCTGAGCGACGCAAGTAGTTGGCACCGATGGATAGATTCGAGTCTTCCAGCGCGCGACCGAGTTCACTCCAGTCCAGGCCGTAGGCCGCAAGACGCGTCAGGTCGGGCTCGACGACGTACTGCTTGACGAAGCCGCCCAGCGAGTCCACGTCAGCGACGCCGGGCGTCATGCGCAGCTGTGGCCGGACGATCCAGTCCTGCACCGTGCGGAGGTAGGCCAACTGCGAGACGGAATCGGGCAAGCGTTCGCCCTCGTCCGTCACGAAGCTGCCGTCCTTCTGCCAGCCGGCCTTGCCTTCAGCCGGTGCAGGCGCACCCTCGCCGCGCGGGTACTTGTACTCGACGCTGTAGTGCACCACCTCGCCGAGGCCAGTGGATACCGGTCCGAGGACGGGGTCGGCACCTTCGGGCAGGCTGGCCCGCGCCTGATTCAAGCGTTCGGTGACCTGCTGGCGCATGAAGTACAGGTTGGCGCTCTCCTTGAAGATCACCGTGACCTGGCTGAAGCCATTGCGCGAGAACGAGCGCATGTTCTCCACGCCGTTCAGGCCGGCAAGCGCTGTCTCGATCGGATAGGTCACTCGTTTTTCAACCTCGACCGGTGTCAGTGTCGGGACAACCGTGTTGATCTGTACCTGCTTGTTCGTGATGTCGGGCGTGACGTCGATGGGCAGCAAGTTGAGCTGCCAGGCGCCGAAGGCGGCGACGAGCGCCGTCAGAAACAGCACCATCCAACGGGCTCGAACCACGCCCTGGAGAAGAGCTTGGATCATTCGTCGTCTCCCGCGAGCTTCTTCGCCTCGGCCTTCAGCAGGAAGGCATTGCGGACGGCGACCTGCTGGCCCGACTTCAGGCCAGTGACGATCTGCGCCAGGCCACCGCTGCGCAGACCCACGTAGACCTGCTGGACGCGGAAGCCTTCAGGCGTGCGGAGGAACACGACATCCGTACCGTCGATGTTTTGCACCGCCTCTTCGGGCACGGCGACGCCCTGCGGCGTGGATTGACCGCGGGTCTGCAGGCGGACCTGCACACCTTCGCCGGCGAGGAGCGATTGCGCATCCGGCCCCGCCGTCGGAATGAGCACGACCGTGGCCGCACGCGTGGTGGCGCTGACGCCTGGCGTCAAGCCGCGAACCGTCACCGGCACCGGCTTGCCGGAGCGAGTCAGAACAGTAGCCGAGTCGCCCACTGCCACGCGACGCAGATCGTCCGCGGTCAGAGGCGCCTCGATCTGCACGGCACCGGGCATTCCCACACGGAACAGCTCAAGGTCCGGCGTCACGTGGGCGCCTGCAAGCGCAGTGATGGAAGCGATGCGGCCGGCGATGGGCGCCACGATATTGAGCGATCGGCCGTCGCTGCCGACGCGCGCGGCGCCTGCGACAGCAGCGGCCCGCTGAGCCTCAGCCTCAGCGACGTCCACATCTGCTTGAGCGGCTTCCAGCGCTTGACGAGGCGTGACGCCCTGGTCGAAGAGGCTCTTCTCACGGGCCAGCGTCTTGCGCGCCAGGTCGACCTTGGCTTGCGCCACGCGGCGGTCGCTCACCATGGTGGCGGCTTCGAGGCTCTCGATACTTGCGAGCACCTCACCTGCCTTGACGGTGTCGCCGAGGCGGCGCAAGACCCGGACCAATGTGCCGTTTGCGCGGCTCACCACGGCGGCTTCCGCGCCCGGTGCGGCCGTCACGACCGCAGGGAGCAGAAGCTCATTGCGGACGTCAGAGCCAGACGCGTTCTCGACAGTGATGTTGGCGGCGGTGATGTAGTCCGCCGGGATCTTCAGCTCGGGCGCGTCCTTCTTGGCCGCATTTGCGGTCGCTGCCGGCTTCGGTGCGGCGGCGGCTGGCGCCGGCTCTGCACCGCTCGAGCTGCGGCTCGCAATGCCGTAGCCCAGTGCTCCTGCACCGGCGGCGATGCAGGCCGCGATCAGCACTTGGTTCAGCTTGAATTTGCTTGTCATTGTGATTCTCCAAATGCGAGACGGCCCTGCGCCTGCGCGAGCGCTGCCAGGGAACGGACGCGCGCCAATCGCGCGTCGATGGTTGAACGTTGAGCTTCGGAATAAGCGCGACGAGCGAACAGCAGCTCGACAAGAGGCGTGCGTCCGGCGTCGTAGCCGATGCGGCCCAGTCGATAGCCTTCGGCGGACGCACGCTCGCCCTCAAGAGCAGCTTCCAGTTGCCCCTCCGCAGCCAGCAGTTGCGCCTGCGCCGATCGACGGGCTGCAGCTGTCTCCAGCCGGGCAGCCAGGACGCGTGCGTCGGCGGCCTGCACGCGCTGGCGCGCGGCGGCGACGCCGTCTCGATTGCGGTCGAACAACGGGATGGATGCGGACAAGCCGACCACATAGCCGTTCTGGGACGTCCGTGCATAGCGACGCACGCCGACCGTCACGCTGAGGTCTGGAATCCAGCGCCGCTCTTCCACTTGCAGCCGGGCCTCGGAGGCCTCACGCTCGCTTTGCGCGACGCGCAGCGTGGGAGATTCGTCGGCTGCGGCGCCTGCGTCGGCTGCCGTGCTGAACAGGGATCCGGCGATGCCGGTGAAGCGCTCCTGGGACCCAACGAGTGCAGACAGCTCTTCCAGGGCCTGGGTCAGGTCGGCGGCGGCTGCGCGCTCGGCGCCACGGGCGGCAGCGGCACCGGCTTCTGCCTGCGCGACGCGGACACTGGCTTCCTTGCCTGCTTCGACTTGGGCGCGCGCGGCCCGCAAGTCGTCGCCGGCGCGGCTCAGTTCATCTGCTGCCACACGTTGCCGCCCTTGGGCCGCCTCGACCGTTCCGTAGGCGACGGCGAGCTTTGCAGCCCACAGCACTTCGGCTTCACGGCGCCTGGCTTCGGCCACATCGGAATCGCGGTCGGACACGGCGATGCGAGAGGCTCGCTTGCCGCCCAGTTCCAGCGGCTGACTGATGGAGAAGGTGATTTGACGCGGGCTCTGACCGCCGTTGCTCGGCGCGTTCAGGTCTTCAGAAAGTGCGTCGACCTTGGGATTGAGCCACTTGCGGCTCTGCGCCGCGTCCAGGCGCGCGGCTTCGGCATTGGCCTGCTGCTCAAGCAGGATGGGCGCCCGCGCCAGTGACTGTTGCAGCAGCACGCCGAAGGCCGGCGCGTCGGCTGCTTGGGAGGTGGTTGTTGAAAGGGTGAGCGCGAGCGCGAGGGCGCACAGCGCCAGGCTCGGTTGCGAGACGACATTGCGGCGGCTGGCAAGGCCAGCACCGCGCTGCCTCTGCACCGGCGCGCGAAGGGGAAATTGCGATGACATGAAAACTCCACGGACTGAGCGCGCGCTGGTGCGCGCCCGGGAAAAGCGGCTTGCGGCTTTTCAGGCGTGGAGCGGAGGGGCACGGCCTGCGGGGGGCAGGCTCTTGAAAGAGGTGAACTGCGGTGGCCCGCGGTCGGGCCAGTCAGGGACGGGCGTATCCACTTCGATGGCCGGGAAGGCCACCACGAACGCCGCTACAGAAAGCAGCGCATCGGAAACCGATTGAACGCCGCTCAGCTCCGACGCGGCCTGCGAGCGCAGCGCGATGGCAGGGTGGCCAGCTTGCAGCCCATCATGGCTGTCCTCAGCATGCGATTCGAAGGCCAGGGAATCCCCGGAGGGGCTGTGCAAAGCGGCCAAGCCAGCGTCGGCATCAATGCCGAAGTCATGGTGATGCTGGTGAAACGGTGCGCTGACCTGGTCAAACACCAGAACCATGACCAGCAACAAGCGAAACGCCCACACCCAGCCGCGCTGCTGGGGGGCAACCCCGTCGCGCGAGCATGTTCGTGGGATGACGCTGATTGGCTTCACGATCCTCTGAAATGTTGAGTTAGTTCGCTGTGCTCATGTACCGCCTCGAGCAGGAGCTGAGGGTCGTTGATAGTATCACTGCGGCGGTCTTGGAGGTGTTCCAAGATCACGAGTGACCAAGGTTTCTGTTGCAAACAGTGTCCCCGATCCGGGGTACTTTGGCAAGGTACTGGGGGCCAGTACCATGAAGTCATGGGCAGCGTGTACTACTTCCTCACGCTTCCGGCCATCGTCATGGTGCTCGGAGGGTGGCTGGCGTCGTTCTGGCAGCCCAGCAAGACGCTGATCTCGAATGTTCAGCACGTCGCAGCCGGCATCATCTTGGCTGCGATCACCATCGAGGTGTTCCCAGAGATGCGTCAGTCGACAGCATCTCCACAAGCGCTGGTGGGCATGTTCGCCTTTGGCGTGCTGTTCATGTTCGGTGTTCAGCGCCTGGGATCCTGGCTGGAGGCGCGCGCAGCGAACACTGCGCCAGGCAGCAATTCCGCGCAACTCAACTACGGACTGGTCATCACCGTGTTCCTCGACGCGGCGCTGGACGGCGTGACGATCGGTGCCGGCTTTGCGGCTGGAGAGAAGGTTGGCTTCGCGCTGGCCATTGGCCTGTCCGCTGAAATGCTGTTCCTGGGCATGTCCCTGGTTTCCGAGGCGATCCAAGGCCGACGTGTGCTCTGGGTGTGCGTGGCGCTTGCCGCGACGCTCCTGACGACTGCACTGGTCGGCTATCGGAGCTTGAGCGCCCTGCCCGCATCGACGGTGGCTGTCGTCCTGGCGTTTTCCGCGGCGGCGTTGCTGTACCTCGTCACGGAGGAGTTGCTGGTAGAGGCACATGTGCACGAAGAGAAGCCCTACTCGATGCTCGTGTTGTTCGCCGGCTTCGTGGGTTTCTGGGTGATCACGCTGTTCTGAGCGGGCACGCCCCCTTTGACGCTGAACCCGATGGTCGTGTAGCTGTCGGTGGACGTGGCCCCTGCGGTGCCGCCATGCATGCGAGAGATGGCGGCGACGATGGACAGACCCAGGCCATGGTTCCTGCTTGCATCCGTCCTGGACGCGTCGATCCGATAGAAGCGGTCGAACAATCGAGGCAAATGCTCGGGCGGGATGGGACTACCAATGTTGCAGACGCTCAACGTGGCTCCGCCATCCGGTTCATCATCAATGTCGATCCAGATGGTCGATCCCCTGATCGCAAAACGGGTCGCGTTGCCGACCAGGTTCGACAGCGCGCGCCGGATCAACCCCGCATCGACGGCAAGCGTGGCATCGCCCCGAATCTCGGTCTGCAGACCCGCTTCATGAAGCGCAGCCTCGTGATAGTCGACCACTTCACCGGCAAGCTGCGCAAGACTCTGGGCCAGCCCACGCCGCGCGACTGCGCCCCGTTCCGCGTTCGACAGGAACAGCATGTCCGCCACGATCATGGCAATCCTGCGGAGTTCCTCTAGATTGGATTCCAGCAGTTCTCGTAGCTCGGCCGTAGATCGCGGGCGGCGCAAGGCCACTTCGCAACTGCCAATCAGGATGGATAACGGGCTGTTGAGCTCGTGGGCCACGTCGGCGTTGAAGGCCTCCATCTGTGTGTAGGCACTGGACAGTCGCCCAAGCAACGCATTGGTCTGCGCGATGAGTGGCTGCAACTCCTCGGCCTGTTCACCGCCATCCAGCCGCACGTCCAGGCGGCTCGCACTCACCGCCGAGGTTTGTCGCACCAGGGTGCGCAAGGGGTGCAAGCCGCGCGACACCAACACATAGCCGCCCACGCAAATGATGCTGGAGCCTGCCAGCGCCGCGAGCGCCAGCGTCCAAGCCAGCCTTTCAAGCAAGTCACTGTCGCGGCGCATGTCGAGTACCAAGGTCGCGCGCCCTTCGCCCAGGTTGGCCGGTAACTTCACGTCGAACCGTCTGAGCTTCGTTTTCGCGTCCTTGGGCGGCTGCAGCTCCGACTTCGCAATGAGGTGGCCACCGCCATCCAGCACGCTCAACGACAGCTCGTCATGCCCGGCCAGATAGTCGTTGAGCATGTGGCGCACGCTGGACACGTCGCTGAGGTTGCGACCGTCCAGAAGGAGGTGCTCGATGGCCTCTTCCTTCTGGTCGAGTGTGGCTTCTTGCCGCTCAGCGAGCGTGAGGGCGATGACGATGTAGACGACGATGCATACACCGCCAAGCGCCAGCACGGACTGCAGCGCCAACCAACGGGAGATTCGGCGTCGAAGGCTTCCACCATGCCGCAGAGGCAAGTTCATGAGCCGCGAGCCTCCAGCACATACCCCATGCCGCGCACTGTGTGCAGCAACGGCTTTTCGAAAGGTTGATCAAGCTTGATGCGCAGGCGTCGGATCGCGACCTCGACGACGTTGGTTTCGCTGTCGAAGTTCATGTCCCAAACGCGCTCTGCGATCTCTGTGCGCGACAGCACTTCCCCCTGGCGCTGCAACAGCAGCGTCAGCAGGCTGAACTCCTTCACCGTCAGCTCAAGTCGCTGGCCCGCCCGCACTGCTTTGCGACGCAGCAGGTCAACCTCCAAATCAGCCACCCGCAGGACGCCCGAGTCGAATGCCGACCGGACGACACCCTGCCGACGCAACAGCGCCTGGATGCGCGCCACCAGCTCGGAGAAGGCGAAAGGTTTGACAAGATAGTCATCGGCGCCGCTCTGCAGGCCTTGGACACGGTCCTCGATCCCGCCGCGAGCCGTGAGCATCAGCACTGGCGTTGACTTGGTCTTGCGCAGCGCTGCAAGCACTGCGAGACCGTCGATGCCAGGAAGCATCGCATCAAGGATCACCAAGTCGAAATCGTGCACCGATGCGAGGTAAAGACCATCGACACCGTTGTAGGCGACCTCGATGACATACCCCTCCTCCGTCAACCCTTTGCGCAGGTATGACGCGGCCTTGGGTTCATCTTCGACAACCAACAGCTTCATGGGTAGCGGAATTCAAGGAAGGGAGCTCGACGGATATGACTCGTGAGGTGGCACGTCACGAAAAAGCTCGCCTGGCGGGGAGCACCAGGCGAGCCCCCATCTTTCGATGGGTACACCGCGCGCGGCGCGAAAGCCGAGGCAGCGATGGTCAGGTCCGTTCGGCTTCGTTGGGGGAGACGTAGACCGTCAGCGGCTTGCCGGCAAATTCCTTCGGCGGGGTCTCCTCGTTTTCAGTGCAATAAGTGACGGTACGCAAAGCTAGCACTGGCGCGGGGGTGGTCTGGGTAGACCGTTGATTTCATTGACTTTCCTGTTCGCTTTGTAAACGGGTATGGTGGCCTCCCACTTTTGAGGTTCACGATGCAGGGTTGGCACACAACGTTTTTGGGGATGCGTGGGCTCCCCCGCGATATCAGCGACTTCGAGATGAAGGCATTTTTCACCTTCGATGGTGCCGAGCGCGACGCAATCAATGCACGCCGAGGTGATTCCCACAAGCTTGGTCTGGCGCTCCATATTGGTTTCCTGCGCATGAGTGGGCGTTTGCTCGGTGCCTTTCGGGTAATTCCAGTAGCCTTGTGGCGCCACCTTGGCAACGAGCTTGGCATTGCAGCACCAGAAGTCGCCTCGCTGAGAGCCATGTATGAACGCGGGCGCACGCTATTCGATCACCAACAAGTAGCCTGCACGGTCCTTGGATTCCAGTGGATGAGCGAGCACCAGCGCCGCTCACTGGTACGTGAACTGCGCGACGAAGTGGCGCGCTGCGCCGACCGCGATCAGCTACTCGTGCGGGCGCGTCAATGGCTGTACAAGAACAAGCTGGTGATCGTGCACGAGCGGGCAATTCGGACACTGATTGCTGCGGCACTTGCCCAGCTTGAAGTTGAAACAGGCACCGCCATCGCCGCCAGCGTTGATCCAGCAACACTTGATCGCTGGCGAGCCTCAGTTTCAGAGCTGCGCCCAGATGGACAAACCCAGCAGAGTTGGCTATGGGCTGCACCGGCGAAACACTCAACCCGCCAAATCAGCGAGGTACTGGAGCGCATCGACCTGCTTTACACGCTGGACGTTCATAAGCACCTGGCAGACATCCCCGATCTCATCTTGCGCCGCTACGCGCGCCGACTTGTCTCCAGGCCGCCCTCAGCCGGAGCCAAGATCAAAGAGCCAGCGCGCACCGTGGAGGTCGCATGCTTTCTTCGGTATTGCCTGTTCACCACCACAGACCAGTTGATCCTTATGGTGCAGCGCCGGATCGCCGATCTGTGGCGTCAGGCTGCCGCCGATGTCCCCGCTACCGTCAATTGGGCCGCAATGTACAAAACGCTGCTCGGCGAACTTGTTGCCTTGAGCGCGCAAGGTGCGGTGCCAGATGCTGAGTTGCGTGCCCGTCTTGAAGCCTTGATCACCGAAACCCAGAAACGCAAACCACCGAGCAGGGCCTCCCTGGTCCGCGAGGGATTGATTGATGGAATTCGCCCCGTGCGGTCGTTGCTCGTCGCCATTGCAAAGCTGCCCTGGCAGGCCACCGGCGAGCATCCTGCCATCGAGTACCCTGCCAAGCTGCAAGCTTTATATCTCAAAGGATCCAGAAAGCTGCCAGTTGAAGTGGTGGCACCAAGTCTGGGAATGATCTGGCAGGTTTCGATCTCCAGCCCAGACCGGGAACGGGCGTTTCAGGCGTTGGAGGTGGCCACCCTGTTTGCCCTGCGCCGCGCGGTGCGCAATGGCTCGGTCTGGATTGAGCACAGCCTGAGCTTTCGGGGTCGTGCGCGCTTGTTCTTCACGGACGAGCGTTGGCAGGCAGAGTCCAAGAAACACTATGCCCGTCTATCGTTACCCAGCAAGGCTGCCACTTTCTTGAAGCCTTTGCTGGCCAGAGTAACTGCCGGTGTCGATGCGGTGGCCGCTGCAGCCCGCAGTGGCGTACTGCGCGTGGATGGGGTTGTAAGCCGGAACCGCCGAAATTTCCGTTAGCCAGAGGGGCAACTCGCGTCTGAACCTCAGTCCCGCCCATCTTGGCTCATCACCCAGCTTGCGTAGCACAGCACCCTTTAGATCAGCGGACATGGCGCAGAGCCGTAGGAAGAGCTGCAAGCCGTAACTACACGAGAGATTGGTCAAGCATAGCCAACCCACCCCATGCCGATTGCAATGCCTATCCCGATAGCCATCATCCCAGGCAGGCAGCGCAACAGGAAGTCGCGCCCTGCGACCCAGGCGAGGAGGCCAGTTTTGAAGCACAGGTTAGAGAGAATCGCCAGGCCGATCGCGTTAGCGGCTACCTCGGCGCCCAGTTTCCCATTCCCAAACAGGCGCAGGGTCGACAATGCGATGGCATCAAGTTCGGTCAGCCCGGACACGGCGGACGCCAGGTAGAGCCCGCGGGTTCCCGCCCAATCGGACAGCCACGAGGCTAAAAGTAAAATGATGGCATACATCGCACCGAAGCTCAGCGCAACCCGTAACTCGGTCGGATTGGCAACTTCCGGCAAAAGAAGTGGCCCCCCCGTCCGCGAACGATGCCAGACGAACAGTACCGCCAAGCCGCCTGCCACCAGGTTGCCGACCAACACTGGCCAAAGGGTCGCCATCAAGGAGGGCGCGATGGCAACGGCGATCATGCCCAGGCGCACGGACAAGACCAGATTGGCCATGAGAATGACGATCGACGACGTCAGCGCCATGGTCGGCGTCTGGCGGGCATGACGGGCGTACACCAGGGTAGTCGCGGTGCTCGACACCAGTCCTCCCAGCAGACCGAGCAAGGGCGGGCCAAAGCGATCTCCGACCGCACGCATGGCCAAATAGCCGGCGAGGCTCAAGCCGGATATCAGGACGACCATCATCCAGACGTGGTGAGGATTGAAAGCGCCATAGGGTCCATAACCGACGTTGGGCAGGAGCGGCAGCACGATAAAACTCAGCGTAGCGAACTGCAGGATCGACACCAGGTCGCGGGAAGTAATCCGTGAACTCAAGCCGCGCAGTTCGGCCTTGAAATGGAGCAGCGCTGCGGCAGCAATGGCTAGCATAACAGCATAACGACCGTGGCCGAGCCAAACCATCGCTCCGAGGGTGAACGAAAGCAGGATGGCCATTCGTGTGGTGGGGCCAGCGTGGCTCTCGCTCTCCCCGGTCGCGGTCTGACCGAAAACCATGATGCCCGTCATGGCCAGCAAGGCGGCAGGGAGAAACCACGGCGCCCCGACGCTCTGGCCGACGAGGGCGGCGATGGAGCCGAACAGCGCGGCCAAGGCCGAAGTTCGTAACCCCATTGCCGAACCGGCGCGTTCACGCTCAACCCCGATCAGAAGGCCGATGGCCAGGCTGGTCAGAAAAGAGATCAGATGCTCGTTGACGTTAGGGTCCATTGGCGCTTCCCGTAGTTCACCTGACCAACTGTCGGGCAGATGGAAAAATAATTGTTGAAATATGAGGTAGTAACGCCCATCACCTGCGGGAACTGACCTACGCCTTCGAGGAGATGGGGCAGGCTTGGGCCAACCGCCTGATCGAACTGCTGGTCGCCGCTTGCCATGAGGTCGATCAGGCGGCGGCGTGCTGACGCCCGAACGCCTTGCGTCCTGCCGCAAGGATTACGACGCCATTCTCGCGGACGGCGAGGCAGCCAATCCGCGCGCACCGCCTTCCGGCAAACGCGGGCTCGCGGCCGGCGTGATCGAAGCGGTGCGGCGATTCCGGCTTGACGGTCATGCCGCAGACGGGGTCGGTGATCGGGTGGTGCTCGTGCATGGCTGTGTCTCCCTTCTTGTATGGCGGCGCGCCGGCGGCGATCGGCTAATCGAGGTGTCCGGAATTAGTTGACCACTACAGTCTGATCCGGCGAAGATTGGCATAACCCAGCCCCTACCTGTTTGTAATTCCCCTTTTATCCATCAATTCACTTGTCAATTAAGGAGAAAAAATGCCCAAAAAGATATTGATCGTTGCCGCAGCGGTGATAGCCATCGCGCTTAGCGGCTGCGCCGGCAACGGCAGCTATAGCGGAGGTCACGGAGGCGGTGCGAGCAGCGGCGGACATTCCCACTGATTGGAAGATATCCGTCGCGACTGAACGAAGATGAGCGTCCCTGGCCACGCCCATCTTCGTCGTTAGCGGCTTTGTGGAAGCGACGCCATTGCACTGGATTGCAAGCCGGTACCGCCGAGAATTTCGTCACCCGCTCCGACGATCAGCCGGCAAGCTGCTTGATGCGTTCGGCAAGGTGTCCGAACGCTTCGTTTATGTACTCCAATGTCTTGGCTTCCGCGCCCTGGGCGCGTAGCGAGTCTTTGAAGCTGTCCAGTTCGGCCAGCCATTGCCGATGCAGCCGACCCAGTTCGTTGACTTGCTGCTGGAAGACTTGCAGGCTGCCGCTGCCACGAAATGCTTGATAGCCGCGCTCCAGGGTTGCCGCCGTGAGCAGCAGTTGGGTAGCCCGTTGTTTATGCTCCTCAGAAAACTCGGCCAGCCCATCATAGGGTCGCGATGTCTTGTTGCGCTCGGCTTCGGAGGCTTCCTCCATGATGTGGGCGTAGCGGTAAAACCCAGGATATTCGCGAGACAACGCCATGAACTGCTGGTCGGAGGTGCCGACCCAAATCTTGTGCAGGTCGGGCACGTATCCCATCATGTGGTTGATGATGGCGTGCGTTTCGCGAGTGTTCTGGGCGGCGAGTTGCTGCATGTGCTGGTCGATCTTCGCGGCCAGCCGGCGAAAGTCATTCATGCTCAGGCATGCCCCCGTTTTTCATCAGCGATGCGGTCGTTCATCGGGCGCCTCCGGTCAGGCGGTTGCAAGCGTCAGGTGGCCGACCGGCTCGGTTGCCGGCCGCACCTTGATTTCGATGTCGTAGCCGAGGCGGTTCAGGCAGTCCATCAGCTTGCGCTCGGACAGGTTGGTGAAGTCGCCGTGCATCATGCCCGATACCTTCGGTTGCGGGATGCCCATACGCTTGGCCGCCGCTTGTTGCGTCAGGTCAAGGGCGCGCATCGCCTTCCTGATCTCGATGACCAGGCCGGTCTTGATCTTCAGCTTTTCGGCATCGGGCAGCCCCAGGTCGGCGAAGACGTTGCCCGAGCTTCGTTGAGCCTCGACGCCTTCAATGATTCGTTTTTGCATTTCGTAGCTCCTGTGCCATTGCCTCGGCCACCTTCAGCCGAGCGCGGATGATGTCCATGTCCACCTTCGGCGTGGCGATCCCGCTCTTGCTCTTCTTCTGGAAGCAGTGCAGGACGAACACCGCTTCCGCAAACTTGACCGTGTAGACCGCCCGGTACGTGCCGCCGGCATCGTCTTCGACGACCTCCAGCACGCCAGCCCCGCCGAAGCCCTTGAGCACCTTGGCCGCGTCGGCCTGGTCGCCCATCTAGGCCAGCGACAGCGCGTAACCGAAACGCCGTCGCACATCGGGCGACAACGCCATCAGATCCCTGTAGCTGCTCGCGATCCATTCGAGCGGTTTTTCTTTGTCGGCCATGGAAATAGTTTATACCTGTTCAGGTAATACGACAAGCACGACAGTCACAAAGCAGGTGTCGCTAAACAAGTGTTTTGCGACCTATCTGCAACAGTCATGTGCACCAACCTCTGGATGGCCTCAAAATTGTGCGGAAAACCATGTCGCCATGCGCTACCATACGGAAACCCATTTTTAATGGTTATCCGCCTATGTTGGTTGGCTACATGCGCGTGTCGTCGGACTCCGACCGCCAGAGCACGGACTTGCAACGCGATGCGCTGCTCGCCGCCGGCATCGATCCGCGCCATCTGTTCGAGGATCGAGCATCCGGCGCGAAGGATGACCGTGCCGGCTTGGCGCGGGCGCTCGAATTCGTCCGGCCTGGCGATGTGCTGGTCGTGTGGAAACTCGACCGGCTCGGCCGCTCGCTGTCGCATCTGCTCGCCATCGTGACCTCGCTCAAGGACAAGCGGGTGGCGTTCCGCTCGCTGACGGAGAACCTGGACACCACGACGCCCTCGGGCGAGTTCCTGTTCCAGGTGTTCGGCGCACTCGCGCAGTATGAGCGCGCCTTGATCCAGGAGCGCGTCGTCGCTGGCCTGACCGCCGCGCGCAAACGCGGCCGGATCGGCGGGCGACCGCAGGCGATCACCGGCGAGAAGCTCGACGCCATCGTCGCCGCGCTGGACGGCGGCATGTCCAAGGCGGCGGTATGTCGCAATTTCAGCGTCAAGCGCACCACCTTGATTGAGACCCTGGCGCGGATCGGCTGGACGGGCTCCCGTGGAGCGTCATCACG
>NZ_CP117195.1:0-32883 GCF_028596105.1 Acidovorax temperans
ATGCAGGGTTGGCACACAACGTTTTTGGGGATGCGTGGGCTCCCCCGCGATATCAGCGACTTCGAGATGAAGGCATTTTTCACCTTCGATGGTGCCGAGCGCGACGCAATCAATGCACGCCGAGGTGATTCCCACAAGCTTGGTCTGGCGCTCCATATTGGTTTCCTGCGCATGAGTGGGCGTTTGCTCGGTGCCTTTCGGGTAATTCCAGTAGCCTTGTGGCGCCACCTTGGCAACGAGCTTGGCATTGCAGCACCAGAAGTCGCCTCGCTGAGAGCCATGTATGAACGCGGGCGCACGCTATTCGATCACCAACAAGTAGCCTGCACGGTCCTTGGATTCCAGTGGATGAGCGAGCACCAGCGCCGCTCACTGGTACGTGAACTGCGCGACGAAGTGGCGCGCTGCGCCGACCGCGATCAGCTACTCGTGCGGGCGCGTCAATGGCTGTACAAGAACAAGCTGGTGATCGTGCACGAGCGGGCAATTCGGACACTGATTGCTGCGGCACTTGCCCAGCTTGAAGTTGAAACAGGCACCGCCATCGCCGCCAGCGTTGATCCAGCAACACTTGATCGCTGGCGAGCCTCAGTTTCAGAGCTGCGCCCAGATGGACAAACCCAGCAGAGTTGGCTATGGGCTGCACCGGCGAAACACTCAACCCGCCAAATCAGCGAGGTACTGGAGCGCATCGACCTGCTTTACACGCTGGACGTTCATAAGCACCTGGCAGACATCCCCGATCTCATCTTGCGCCGCTACGCGCGCCGACTTGTCTCCAGGCCGCCCTCAGCCGGAGCCAAGATCAAAGAGCCAGCGCGCACCGTGGAGGTCGCATGCTTTCTTCGGTATTGCCTGTTCACCACCACAGACCAGTTGATCCTTATGGTGCAGCGCCGGATCGCCGATCTGTGGCGTCAGGCTGCCGCCGATGTCCCCGCTACCGTCAATTGGGCCGCAATGTACAAAACGCTGCTCGGCGAACTTGTTGCCTTGAGCGCGCAAGGTGCGGTGCCAGATGCTGAGTTGCGTGCCCGTCTTGAAGCCTTGATCACCGAAACCCAGAAACGCAAACCACCGAGCAGGGCCTCCCTGGTCCGCGAGGGATTGATTGATGGAATTCGCCCCGTGCGGTCGTTGCTCGTCGCCATTGCAAAGCTGCCCTGGCAGGCCACCGGCGAGCATCCTGCCATCGAGTACCTTGCCAAGCTGCAAGCTTTATATCTCAAAGGATCCAGAAAGCTGCCAGTTGAAGTGGTGGCACCAAGTCTGGGAATGATCTGGCAGGTTTCGATCTCCAGCCCAGACCGGGAACGGGCGTTTCAGGCGTTGGAGGTGGCCACCCTGTTTGCCCTGCGCCGCGCGGTGCGCAATGGCTCGGTCTGGATTGAGCACAGCCTGAGCTTTCGGGGTCGTGCGCGCTTGTTCTTCACGGACGAGCGTTGGCAGGCAGAGTCCAAGAAACACTATGCCCGTCTATCGTTACCCAGCAAGGCTGCCACTTTCTTGAAGCCTTTGCTGGCCAGAGTAACTGCCGGTGTCGATGCGGTGGCCGCTGCAGCCCGCAGTGGCGTACTGCGCGTGGATGATGAACTCCATTTGTCGCCATTGCCCGCAGAGGACGAAGACCCAGAAGTGACCAAGCTGCGCGCGGCTTTGGATCACCGCATCGGTGAGGTTCAATTGCCGGAAGTGATTCTGGCCGTTGACGCCCAGGTGCGCTTTAGCTGGATCATGCTCGGACGTGAGCCGCGCTCTACCGACGAGCTGCTGATGGTCTATGCCGGCATCATGGCCCACGGCACCAGTCTGACTGCGGTCGAATGCGCGCGCATGATTCCGCAATTGTCTGCCACCAGCATTCGCCAGGCCATGCGCTGGGCGCGGGACGAACGGCGTCTGAGCCAGGCCTGCCAGGCTGTGCTGGAATTCATGCAGCGACACCCGATTGCCGCCACCTGGGGGCGGTCCGATTTGGCATCTTCTGACATGATGAGCATGGAGACCACCAAACGGGTGTGGCAAGCCCGGCTTGATCCTCGGCGCAACACACCTTCCATTGGAATCTACTCCCATGTAAAAGACCGGTGGGGCATCTTCCATGCGCAGCCCTTTGTGCTCAATGAGCGCCAGGCGGGCGTGGCCATTGAAGGTGTCATCCGCCAAGAAAAGCTGGAGACCAGCCAGCTTGCTGTGGATACCCATGGCTACACCGACTTTGCCATGTCACATGCCCGTTTGCTTGGTTTTGATCTTTGCCCGCGGTTGAAGGAACTCAAACAGCGCCACCTCTTTGTGCCACGCGGCACCAAAGTGCCCGCAGAAATCGCTGCGGTGTGCGAAGCCAATGTCGACGTCGCTTTGATCGAAAAGCATTGGGATAGTCTGGTGCACCTGGCAGCCTCGGTCATGAGCGGACATGCCAGTGCGGTGGCAGCTCTTGCGCGGTTCGGTTCTGCCGCCCAGGGCGATCCAATCTATGAGGCTGGCGTGCAATTGGGGCGGTTGCTGCGTACGGCGTTTTTGGCTGACTACTTTGTCAAGGACGCTTTCAGGAACGAGTTGCGCCGGGTGCTCAATCGGGGCGAGGCTGTTAACGCCCTCAAGCGCGCCATTTATACCGGCCGGATCAGCCCGGCGCAGGCCAAACGTGTCGATGAAATGCAGGCTGTGGCCGATGCGTTGAGCCTGATGGCCAACATCGTGATGGCGTGGAATACCTCACAGATGCAGGCGGTCCTGGATCGCTGGTCGAACCGCCGCCAGGTCATTCCACCGGAACTGATCGGGAAGATTGCGCCCACCAGGCTGGAGAGCATCAACTTGCGGGGTGTGTTTCGCTTCCCGGTTGACCGCTATGCTGACCAAATCCTGCCTTCGCGGCCAAATGCATCGATAACTGGCACCAATGGATGAAACCGACCACGGTTTGACGCCACGAATCGCAGATTTGAAAGTGAACAGGAAAGTCAATGAAATCAACGATCTACCAACACCACCTCCGCGCCAGTGCTAGCTTTTCGTACCGTCACTTATTGCACTGAAAACGAGGAGACCCCTTGATGCGGCTGGAACGACCAGAGCCTCACGTCAGAGGGGGATGTCAAGGGCAAAGCCCGCCCACATTCCCCCGCGACGTGTGGGGCAAGACCCCACGCGGGATGCCGAAACCGAAGGGGTTTCGGTCGCCGGGACGGCGAAAGCGGCAGGCCGACCGACAGGGAGGGAAGATCGAAGCCCGCAGTGGTCGAGACTCGCGTGCGAGGCTCGATGCGAAGCACGAGAGCCCGGTCGATGCGCAGCAGCGAGCCGCCCGAATTTCACTGCGGCCGAACTGGACGACGCTGGCCAGCCACACCGGCACCGGACGAAAGCAGCTTGACGGCCTTCACGAAGTCGATACCCAGCAGGTGCATCACGAGGTCGATGCCGCCACCTCCACCCTTCCCTGCGCGCACGTCAAACCACTTGAGGCCCGTCACCAGAACTTCCCAAGCGAAGCCCGAGGGCGACGACAAAAACAACCGCACCGTCCGCTTGTCCTTCTCCGGCACGAAGTCGAGATCGCGACGCCAGAACAACTGACCATCGTCGCGCAGCTTGTCGAGCACCTGCGAAAGCGGCATCTCCCGCACCCATGCGAGCGTTTCATCGTCAAAAGACCGTCGAGCCATCCTCTACATCCTCCGAACTCCATTCAACCGACACGGCCGCCACGCCGAAAACTGAGGGGGGGGCCGCGCTTGCGCGCGGCGGAACACCCTCCGGGCTTCGCCCTGCGCGCGGGATGATGGATAAGTCCTGCGGACTTACCCACAACCCACTTGCGGCTACTCGCGTTTGATAAACGCTTGGGCTACTCAAAACCAAAACCGGCTCCATCTCAGCCATCCAGCACAGGCACGACACCCGGCCCAGCAGGAAACAGCTCAAGGGACACCGAAGCTGAAACCGGAACCCCGGCCCCCTGCGGGGCGGCAGTTACCTGATGTGCACCATGCTTAACATCCTCGGCCTTGCCCGAAGTGACCCCCAAAATCGCCACGGCGACGGGTTTGAGCACTTCTTCGAGCACATGCTTGTAGGTGGCCACCGTCTGCCTTGTGAGGCCCGCTACGCGGCCGATAGCGGCTTGCGTGAGGGCTTCGCCCTTCTGTTGCAGCAGGCGGCACGCGGCGCGCACCTTGGACTCGGTAGTCTTGTGGCGCACGTCGTGGGTGCGGGCGGCGGCGAGGCGCTGCCGCTCGATCAGCGGCAAGTCCTTGTCGAGCTGCATCACTCCCCGGTGGCACCGGCCGCAGCCGGTGTAGCGATCCCACGTCCAGCGGGCGACGGACTTCACCGTGGCCTTGAGTGAGGACTGCGCCAGGTTGTCCATGAAGCCCAGCTTCTGGAAGCTGTTGCGGTTGTGCGCGTAGGCTTCGAGCAGCCGCGTGAAGGTGGCAAACGAGCCGCGCTCGCGCTCACGGTTCACGATGGAATAGGCGTAGTGCCGCAGGTGCTCGAAGAGGATGCAGTGCCGGGAATGGCTCACCTCGTCGAACTGAGGCCCCTTGCCCCACGGGCTGGACACAGCCAAGTCCACGTAGTCGGCCAACTCCCCCAGCTCGTAGACGTGGGCGTGCAGCTCGTGCGTCAGCCACCAAGGATGACCGGGCGTCTTGGCCACGGGGCCGCTGTGGAAGTCGGTGTCGGCATCGAGCCGGGCAGCGAAGGCCTCATAGACGGCCTTCATGTAGGCGATGGGCTTGCTGCGGGCGGCCTCGGTCGTACAGACCGGGGGAATCGCGTAGTAGAGGTGGCTGTGGCCGCTTTGGCGGTTGCGGACGATCAGGTTGGGGGCAGGAAGGCCAGCGTCCTCCCAGATCATCGCCTTGGCATGGTCAAGGTCGAAGATCAGCCAGCTCACGAAGCCGGGCCGATTGACCTGCATGTAGGGGTAGCGAATGGCGTATTCGCGCGGCCGGACTCGGGTGGCCGTCTTGTCGTCAGAACAACGCGGCAGATAGGGCGCTTCCGTGAGCACGCGATTGAGCGCGGTGCCCGACTGGAAAAAGCGATCTGCGGTCTGGTTGTCTAGTTTCTGTGCCGTTGTACCTGCCATAACCCCTCATCACACGTCCCATAGGGGCGTGCGCACGCTTGCGCGCAGGGCTTAAGACACGTACAATCGAAGCATAGTCAGTCGCTTAATTGCACTGGTACAGAACTCATCCGCCAAGATGAATCCTGTACGTGTCTGGGCACCCTGCCCGGTTTCTCTGTCAAGGCCCGCTCGCCAAAGCGGGCTTTGTCGTTTCTGACTCTCCAGTTTTGTGCTGTCTGGTCAGCTCTCTCCTTTGCCATGACGGTCACTCGTCAGCATCCACAGACGCCGGGGCTTGCTTGTAGCCCCGCACCATCGTCTTGGGCACCCAGTGCTCCGTGTTCACATCAAACTTCATGATCCCGTAGGACTGCAAAACGCTTGCAGCTCCATCGAGACTCTGGAAGTACCGAAGGCCGCCACGGGCAGCACCCAGCACTCGCTCATTCATTCCGGCCCGCACCACGATCAAGAGGCCCTTGTCACCGGGTTCCACTCGGGCGGCGGAAACCGACCCAGCGGCGATGAGTTCCTTCAAAACCTTCGGCGCGACCACACTAGCAGTTGTCGTCAGCATCGTTTATACCTTATTCCGCGCCCAATCGCAACAATATCATGTTTCGTTGCGCCTGTCGCTGCATGGTGTTGGTGTCGTCACTTGTATGGACTATAGTCCATACTGGAAATCGTTATATATATACATAGATAGGTATATATATACCTATCAGCCCTTGAGGAAGGCTTCCAGCGCCTCGATCACGATGTCCTTCTCCGTGACCCGGCCGCCCTTCTCTTCCGAGCGCTTGAGCGCTTCGCGGCGCAGGCGATCAGCCAGTTCCTCGGGGAAGTTGAAGATTTTTTGCACCCGTGCGCGGCCGTAGCGCTGCGTTTCCTCGGCAGCGGGCGGCGTGGCGGCCGGTGGCGTGGTCACGGCCGCAGGTGCCACCAGCGGCTTTTCGGCCTTGTCCGCCTCCCCGCCTTCAAGGAAGGCGGTCGGGTCTTTGGGCGGCTTGAACTGCGCCGTGTTGGGCTTGCCCTTCATGCTCATGCCATCACCTCCTTGAAGAAGGCTTCCATCTCGGCAATGGCGGCTTGATCGCGGCCCAGCTCCTGAACGCTCGCGCCTTCGCCGATGGCGCGGCGGAAAGCCACCCGCTCGCACACCTTGGTCGGCAGCACGGTCAGTTTCTGCTCGGCCAAGAATTCCAGCATCTCGGCCGCATCCTTGGTGCGCGGATCGACACGGGTCAGCAGCACGCGCACATCCAGCTCGGGGTTGTAGTCGCGGGCCAGCTCGACCACTTCCAGCAAGTCGGTCATGGCGGCAGCGTCCAGATTGCTCGCGCCAATTGGGATCACGGCACGCTGGGCCAGCAGCAGCGCTGAGCGCAGACCAACCGAATCACGGCCACCGGCATCAACGACGACGTGCTCGAAGCCGCTGGCCAACTGCTTGCCTTCGGCCAAGATCGCCTTGCCAGCGAGGCAGGTGGTGGTGGGCGACGGGTCGTATTGCGTCTCACGACGCCAAGCAGCCCAGCTCGCGGCCGAGGCCTGCGGGTCGCCGTCGATCAGGAGGGTCTTGCCCTGCCGGGCCAGCATCACTGCCAAATGCACAGCGGTCGTGGTCTTGCCGACGCCGCCCTTGGTGTTCACACACGCGAAGATCATGGGTGCTCCTATAGATATATATACATACCGACGCAGCAGCAAAGCGGCTGACCATCGACCTGCCGGGTTCCTCCCCGGCGCTGGGACTCGGTAAGTATATATATACCTACCGACCACAAGCGAATGGTAGCAGACTTTCGCGCTTTTGCGTATAGTTCTACACATACGCAACCAACTAGAAGAAGAGAACGCAGCCCATGCAGTTCAAGACCGTCCGCCACCGTGACCAAGATGGCAACTACCACGAGGGCAAAACCGTGCAGTGCCTGCGCCGCGTGCGCGAGGTAACGCCGGATTTCCCGGAGGGCAAGAACGTGCAGCGCGTGGTGGCCAAGTTCGACCGCGCAGCCCGCGAGCTGCCTGCCGAAGTGGCCGCTGTCCTCACTCCGGCCGAACAGGACGAATGGAAAGAGTGGCGCGTCAAGCAGGACGAAGAGCACTTGAAGTCGGTCGCCCAGTACGAACTCGACACGCTCGCCGAACGCTTGGGCGTCATCCGCACCGGCATCCAAAAGGGCTATGCCGCAACCGACACCAAGAACGCTGTCGCGATCCGCAACGGGACTAGAGCCGTGTTGCGCCTGCTGGCTGACCTGATGCCCGAGCCGGTGAAGGGGCGTCCAGTCATCGAGGAAGAGTACGAGCCGCTGATGCTGCCCAACTTCGCCACGCCCGGCACGCCGGAATTCGATTCCTACCAGCGGCTGCTCGAAGAGCACGAGCGCCGCAAAGCTCAAGACCAAGGAGGCTGACATGCGCTTTTGGACATTCGACCCCAACACCTGCCGCTTCGAGCGCGCGAGCAAGCAAGCCGCTTTGCACGCCGCCGACGTGGCCGTGGTCAACGACGACACCGACGTGCAGGTCATCAGCGATCACCAGCCGCCTAAGCGCTGGCCCAGCGGCGAGCCGCTGGTGGTGGCTGGCGTCGAGTTCGAGCGCGAGCTGTTCGAGTAGGTATGTAGGTATATAGGTAGGTATATATATACATGAAGCCCACGAGAGCCATTGTCTTTGACGCCTTCGGCACCCTGATCCGCTACACCACGCGCCCTGCACCCTACGGGCATCTGGTGGACGCGGCCGGGCGGCCGGTGGATCGGATCGCCTGCCTCACGCGCGACGTGCCACTGGCGACCCTCGCCAGCGAGATCGGCGTGGGGGACAAGCTCGACGTGATCCTGCCCGACTTGGCCGAAGAGCTGTCAGGCCTGCGTCTGTTTCCCGAGGTGCCGGACGTGCTCGCCAAGGCGCGGGCAGCAGGGCTGCGCTTGGCGGTGTGCTCGAACCTTGCCTATGAGTACGGCCCGGCCGTGCGCGGCCTCGTGCCCGAGCTGGACGCCTACGTGCTGTCGTATGAGGTCGGGGTGGCCAAGCCACACCCGACGATGTACCGGCTCGCGTGCGCCGAGCTGGGCTGCGCACCGGCTGAGACGGTTTTCGTGGGGGACAGCAAGCGCTGCGACTTCGACGGGCCGCAGGCCTTCGGGATGCAGGCGCGCTGGCTGGATCGCAGGGGAGGGCAGTCGCTGGTCGATGCTCTCAAGGGGTTCGTCTGACATGACGGCCGCTGAGCTGCTGGCCCGCGTGCCTATCCACCGGCCCGGCAGTGGTGCCTATGTTGTGCTGGCCGAGATTGCCCAGCCGTGGCGCGACCAGTTCGCCGCAGCACTGCGCGGTAGTGCTGCGCCGCTGATCGACGGCGCAGGCCCATGCGCATGGGCGCACGACTGGCAGCAATGGGTCGCCGGAACATGGCACCAACGGCCGGGGCCGTTTTCGCCCGTGCTGGTCATCGACCTTGAGGCCACCTGCGACGATGGCGATGGCCTCCCGGCGAGCGATATGGAGATCATCGAGATCGGCGCGGTGTGGGCTACGGTTGAGGGCAGCGTGCTCGACACGTTTCAGGCGCTGGTGCGCCCCGTGGCACGCCCTCAGCTCACTCCCTTTTGTCGGCAGCTCACCAACATCCAGCAGGCCGACGTGGACGGTGCCGAGTTGTTCCCAGCGGTCGCGGCACGGCTGGCCAGCTTCGCCCAACGCCATCAGGCACCGGGCGCAACGTGGGGGAGCTGGGGCCAATTCGATGCCAAGCAGCTTTCCCGCGATTGCGAGCGGCACGGCATCCAGAACCCGCTCGCAGCCTTCGAGCATGTGAACCTCAAGCGCCGCTTTGCCAAGGCCCGGAAGATCAAAGAGGTAGGCATGGCCCGCGCGTTGCAGATGGTGGGCCTGTCGCTCGATGGCGCACACCATAGAGGCCTCGACGACGCGCGCAACATCGCCAAGCTGTTGCCGTGGTCGTTGTAGGTAGGTATGTATATACCTACCTATATACATACCTACGAACAAGGAAGCCGGGGGGGGTGCCGCCTTGCGAAAGCTGACCGCCTGCGATACAATGTATCTCAATCAGTCGCAATAGGAGGCCGTCATGGCTGCTACCACCACTATGGTTCACGTCCGCGTGGACGAGAACGTCAAGGCGCAGGCTGCGGAAACGCTGGCCTCGATGGGCCTGACCGTCTCCGATGCGATCCGCGTGTTCCTGACCCGTGTCGTCGCCGACAAGGAACTGCCGTTCGCACTCAAGGCACCGAACGCCACCAGCCGTGTCGCCATCGCCGAGGCCAACGAGATCATCAAGAGCCGTCGCGCTCGCTTCGCCACCGCTGACGCGCTGCTGAATGACCTCGAAGAAGCCAGCCGCAAGTAAGCGGGCAAACCTGCCCCGAGCGTCGGACTACACCAAGGACTTCCTCAAGGACTGGCAGCGCCTGTCCCACTCCGGCCGGTACGACATGAACCGGCTGAAAGAGGCCATGACGCTGCTGATCGCCAACGACGGGCCGCTGCCGCCTGAATGGCTCGATCACGCCCTCACGGGCGACTGGGCAGGCCATCGTGAGTGCCACGTCGGCGGCGACTTCCTGCTGATCTACACGCTCGACGACTCGGGCAAAAGCGGCTTGGTCGTTTTCGTGCGCAGCGGGACGCACTCCGAGCTGTTCTCGTAGCCCGGAAAGAAAGCCGCCTCGCATGGCGAGGCGGTGAAAGACTGCGGGCTGTCAGGGAGGAAAACGCCGCTACGAGGCAGTCACCCCGGATTATCAGGGCGCAAACTTGGGCGGCTGGCCCGGCGTGCTGTCATTTTCAGAAGACGACAGCACGGAATATCAGAAGTCAGCCGCACGACCTTCTCCGATGCCAATTAGGCAGGCCGCTCACGAGCCCAAAATCGCAGGCCAATGTCGGCGTGCGAGACACTTCATGCTATGCGTTGCATCCCGGATGATCGCAATCTGATAAACCTTGCAAGATGCCACATGCCTCTATTCGTCGAGCGCCCGAGCATTTTTCACGCAGCGAGAGCAAGTGCCGCTTCAATTGCAACAGCGCTTCCACGCGCTCTTCGGTCTGACGAATATGCGCATCCAGTAGTGCATTGACGTCGCCGCAGTCCTGAGCAGGGTTATCTCGTAGGCCCAGCAGTATCCTGATTTCGCTCAGCGTCATGTCAAGCGAACGGCAATGACGAATGAACTGCAAACGCTCGATGTGCACATCGCTGTACAACCGAAAGTTGCCACCACTTCGCGCTGGCTTCGGCAGTAGCCCTTCCTTCTCGTAGTAGCGGATGGTCACGACCTCGCACCCAGAGCGCTTGGCGAGGTCGCCAATTCTGATTTCCATGCCTCAATCTCCATTTTTCACTTGACTCTATAGCGACTATAGAGTTTTTAATGGAGGCTGAATAGACGATTTGAAGGAGTTATCCATGAGCGAATGCGCTTCAAAGGGGTGTGGCTGCACGACTGAGCCGATCATCCAACCCACGGCACCGGCCCCGCTGGCAACCGGATCGGCTCAAGCGGTGTACCGCATCGAGAACATGGATTGCCCGACCGAAGAGGCGCTGATCCGAAGCAAACTGGCCGGTCTGGCGGGTGTGGTTGGTCTTGAGTTCAACCTGATGCAGCGTACCTTGGCCGTGCGGCACGAATTGCCTTCGCTGTCTCCCGTTGAGCAGGCACTGAAGGCCATCGGCATGCAAGCTGTGCGCATGGATCAGGCGTCGGCCGGGCAGACGACCAAGTTGTCCATTGCCAAGATGGATTGCCCGACCGAAGAGGCGTTGATCCGCAACAAGCTCGGCACCGTGGCCGGGGTTGCCGATCTCGATTTCAACCTCATGCAGCGCACGCTGTCGGTACGCCATGCTGACGGGGTTCTGCCGGATGTGCTTGTGGCACTACAAGCACTCGGATTCGAGGCGCAGGTCGTGGACACGGCAGAGGTCGCATCTCCATCCGCCGCCCCTGTGACCACGCCGACCAACTGGTGGCCGCTGGGCATCTCCTTGGTCACTGCATCGGCGGCCGAGGCGGTCTACTGGTTCCACGACGGCAATCATTGGTCGGTTGTCGTTCTGGCGCTTGTCGCGGTCTTCACGGGTGGCCTCTCCACCTACAAGAAGGGGTGGATCGCGCTCAAGAACCGTAACCTCAACATGAACGCCCTGATGTCGATTGCCGTCACGGGTGCCATGTTGATTGGCCACTGGCCCGAAGCGGCGATGGTGATGGTACTGTTCGCGCTGGCCGAGGTGATCGAGGCCAAGTCATTGGATCGCGCCCGTAACGCCATCCGTGGGCTGCTCGACCTGACCCCGGAGCAGGCCACGGTGCAGCAGCCTGACGGCACTTGGCGAGAGGTAAGTGCCAAGCAAATCGCCATTGGCAGCCGAGTCCGGGTCAAACCGGGTGAGCGCATCGCGCTCGATGGCGAGGTGCTAGACGGACGCTCCACGGTCAACCAAGCCCCGATCACGGGCGAAAGCCTCCCGGTCGAGAAGTCCCCCGGCGATCCGGTGTTTGCGGGCACGATCAACGAATCTGGTTCCTTCGAGTACCGCGTCACCGCCTTGGCCAACAACTCCACTTTGGCCCGGATCATTCACGCGGTAGAGGCTGCGCAAGGTAGTCGTGCGCCGACTCAGCGTTTTGTCGATCAGTTCGCCCGCTGGTACACCCCCGTTGTATTCGGCGTTGCCATCGCCGTCGCGTTGTTGCCGCCGCTGTTCATGGGTGCGGCATGGCTCGACTGGATCTACCGTGCATTGGTTCTGCTGGTGGTCGCCTGCCCGTGCGCACTGGTGATCTCTACACCGGTCAGCATCGTCAGCGGCCTGGCCGCCGCCGCCCGCCACGGCATTCTCATCAAAGGTGGCGTCTATCTGGAAGAAGGCCGCAAGCTGCGCTGGCTGGCTCTGGACAAGACCGGCACGATCACGCACGGCAAGCCCGCACAGACCGACTTTGTCACATGGGGCAATGCACTCGCCTCGGACAGCCGCAGCATCGCTGCCAGTCTGGCGGCCCGCTCGGACCATCCTGTATCCAAGGCGGTGGCACAGGCCGCGCAGACGGACGGGGTTGCCTTGCTCGACGTGGCCGAATTCAACGCGCTGCCCGGTCGGGGTGTGCAAGGCCAAATCGACGGGGAGACCTACCATCTGGGCAACCACCGGATGCTCGAAGAGCTGGGGCAGTGCACACCAGAGCTGGAGCAGCGCATCGCTGCGCTGGAAACCGCTGGCAAGACCGTCGTGATGTTGGTAGGCGCAAAAGGGGTACATGCCTTATTCGCCGTAGCGGACACCATCAAGGACAGCAGCAGGACCGCCATCGCCGAGCTGCACGCACTGGGCATCAACACCATGATGCTGACCGGCGACAACCCCCATACGGCACAGGCCATTGCCGCACAAGCCGGAATCGACCGTGCGCAAGGCAACCTACTCCCAGATGACAAATTGCGCGAAGTGGAGCAACTGGCCCGAAGCGGCAAGGTTGGCATGGTCGGTGATGGCATCAACGATGCACCGGCCTTGGCGCGTGCGGATATCGGCTTTGCCATGGGAGCCGCTGGCACCGACACCGCCATCGAAACGGCTGATGTGGCGCTGATGGACGATGACCTGCGCAAAATTCCGACCTTCGTGCGCCTGTCGCGTGCGACGGCGCAGGTGCTGATGCAAAACATTGTGCTGGCCCTTGGCATCAAGGCAGTCTTTCTGGTGCTCACCTTCACGGGTCACGCGACCATGTGGATGGCTGTGTTTGCTGACATGGGGGCCAGCTTGCTCGTCGTTGGCAATGGCTTGAGGCTGTTGCGCCGATGAGCTGGAAATTCTTTCTCTATGACTGGGGTGGTCTGAACATCGCGATGTTTCAAGCCATCAACACGGGTACGCCTGCCGCGCTGGGGCCGCTGGCGTGGTTCTTCAGCCTCGTGGGAAGTTACTGGACAGCGCCGCTGATGCTGCTGGGTCTGTGGTGGTGGTCGAAGTCGGCCACCAACCCGACGCATGGCAGGGCCGTTCGGCATCGCCTTATTGGTTTTAGCGCGGCCTTCTTGCTGGCGTTACTGGCCGCCACCATCTTGAAGCTATGGCTCGACTTTCCACGCCCGCCTGCCGTCCTTGGCGACATGGTGCGCGTCATCGGGGACATCGAGCTTCACTACAGCCTGCCCAGCGGGCATGCCACCTATGCCGCGCTGGTGGTCGGCGCGCTCTGGCCTTTGATAGGCCGTCGTGGCCGCATCGGCTTGGTGTTGTACGCCGCATTGGTCGGTTGGTCACGCATCGCAGCCGGAATGCACTTTCCTGCCGATGTGCTGGCGGGGTGGGTACTTGGATTGAGTTGCACGGCGCTCGCCGGGTGGCTGATGCCGCTGGCCGTCCCTGTGTGGCAATCGGCTCGCCGCACATCGACTTGGGTCTGGTTCGCAGTGGCCGCCAGTGCTGTCATGACCGATCAGCTCGCAAAGTTCGCCATCACCCGCACGTTTGCCTACGGTGAACAGGTCGAAGTCACGCCCTTCTTCAACTTCGTCCATGTCCTGAATCCCGGCGCGGCATTCAGCTTTCTGGCGAACGCTGGCGGCTGGCAACGTTACTTTTTCATCACGCTGGGCCTGGTCGTTTCTGCTTGGCTGGGACGCATGCTGTGCCAGCAGCGGCCACGCCTCGAAGCGGTGGGCTACAGCCTGATCCTTGGTGGTGCGCTCGGCAATGTCGCGGATCGTGTGCTGCGTGGATCGGTTGTCGATTTCCTCGACTTCCATTGGCAGCTTGTGCACTGGCCCGCCTTCAACCTCGCAGATGTGGCGATCACATCGGGTGCTGCTTTGCTCATCATGCAGATGCTGACCCAAGGCAAGGCGGTGGACACCGGCGCAAATGAGAATTATAATCATTCACAATGATATAATCCGAGAGTTTCCATGACTTGCCGAGCAACCTATCGCTGGCTGATGACTTTGCTGTTGGCGACTTGTGCGTTGATTGGCGGGCCAAACTACGCAGCCGAAACCACCGAACTCAAAGCCAAACAGATTTGGCAACTTCTGGACTACGTCGCCGTCGATTACGGCGGCGCGGTCGCCAACGGTGCCGTGCTGAAAGCGTCGGAGTACGCTGAAATGCAGGAATTTGCCGCTACAGCCGAGCGTCAACTGGGAGAACTGCCTGACCAGACCGACAAGGGTAGCTTATTGCAACAAGCGACCGCTTTGCGTGCTGCGGTAGCTGCCAAGGCCGATCCGGTCAGCGTGGCGAAACTGGCGCATGCGCTGTCCAGTGCGGTGCAAAAGACATATCCGTTTCCAGTCGCGCCGACTGCCATGCCGGTCTTGGCGAAGGGCGGACAGTTGTTTCAGGCGCAATGTGCGGCCTGTCACGGTCAGCAAGGGCGCGGTGACGGCCCTCTGGCGGCATCCCTGAACCCCAAGCCGACCGCGCTGGCCGATCACACGCGGGCGCGTGAGCGCAGCTTGTTCGCGCTGCACCAGATTATCAGCAACGGTGTCCAAGGCACCGCCATGCAGGGCTTTGGCGCGTTGTCGGATGAAGATCGTTGGGCACTGGCGTTCTTTGTCGGCACACTGCCCTATGCGCAAAGCGACAAGGACGAAGGGGCCAAGCTCTGGCAAGCCAATGCGCAGGTTCGCCAGACGGTCGCCAGTCTGGATGCGCTGACGCAAACCTCCGAGCATGTCTTGGCGGACAAGCTGGATGTGCCATCCGCCAAAGCCCTGACCGCCTATTTACGCACCAACCCGAACGCGCTGAACGTCAACAGCCCGAAGGGCACCGCGATTGCCAAGGCCAAACTCAGCGAGAGTGTGACGGCATTGCTGGCTGGCGACCGCGCAGGCGCGACCAAGCTGGCCTTGTCTGCTTATCTCGATGGCTTCGAGCCAGTCGAACCCGCGCTGGCCACCCGCAATCGGCCGCTGTTCGAGAAGATCGAAGCCGCGATGGTGTCCTACCGGGCATTGATAGCCAATGGTTCGCCTGCCGATGTGCAGACAGCGGAGCTGCATTTGCGCGGCTTGCTGGATGAAGCGGACAAGGTGCTTGCCCCCTCCGACGACGATGCCGTGGCGGCCTTCATCGGCGCGTTAACCATCTTGCTCCGTGAAGGATTGGAAGCCCTGCTGGTAGTCGTTGCCATGCTTGCGTTTCTCAAGAAAGCCGAACGGAAAGACGTATTGATCTACGTGCATGCAGGCTGGGCATCCGCGCTGGCCGCAGGCGGCATTACATGGGCAGTGGCAACTTACTTGGTCGGCGTCAGTGGGGCAAGCCGGGAGCTAACGGAAGGCTTTTCGTCACTCTTTGCCGCCGTGGTCTTGCTGGGTGTGGGCATGTGGATGCACCAGAAGAGCGTTGCCGGTCGCTGGCAGGTCTACCTCAAGGAAAAGCTGTCTTCGGCGCTCAACAAGCGCACGGCATGGTTCTTGTTCTCGCTGGCCTTCGTCGCCGTCTACCGCGAGGTGTTCGAGACCGTGCTGTTCTTTGCCGCGCTCTGGACAGAAGGAAATGGCTGGCCCCTGCTGGCGGGCTTGGGCACCGGCATGGGAATCCTGGCCCTGCTGGCAGTCGTACTGCTGCGCACCAGTGCGCGCCTGCCGATTGGCCAGTTCTTCGCTGCCAGCTCACTGCTGGTGGCCATACTTGCCGTGGTCTTGGCAGGCAAGGGCATCGCAGGTCTGCAAGAAGCAGGGTTATTGCAGACCAGCCCAATATCGATCCCACGCATTGATCTGCTGGGCATCTATCCGTCGTGGCAAACACTCTCAGCGCAATTCGCTGTGTTATTCATCGTTGTGGTGGCCTTTACAATCAATTTGCGGTCATCGCGTCAAATGGCAGTACAAAAAAGCTGATTTGACGGCGTGAATTGATGCCGCGACGAGCGCCATCATCCTCGAATCCGTGCTGACCATGTAAAGGCCAGTTTTTCTTTTACACCTTGGACAGCAGTCGTATTCCATCCGCGCGCAATTCCCCTTTGGGAGAAATATGCCGGTACAAGGTCTGTCGCGTGATGCCGAACTCTTGGCACAGGTCGCCGACCTTGGTTTCCGTCTGCCCCATTGCCGCCATCGCCAGCCGTAGCTTGGCGGCGGTCATCTTGAAAGGCCGACCGCCTTTCCTACCGCGCGCCCGCGCCGAGGCCAAGCCCGCTACTGTGCGCTCTGCGATCAGCTCGCGCTCGAATTCGGCCAGTGCGGCGAAGATGCCGAAAACCAGTTTGCCAGCAGCGGTCGTCGTGTCGATGGCGGCTCCGTGGCCGGTCAGAACCTTGAGGCCAACGCCGCGCCCGGTCAGATCGTGCACGGTATTGATCAGATGGCGCAGGTCGCGCCCGAGCCGGTCGAGCTTCCATACGACCAAGGTATCCCCTGAACGCAACGCCTTCAAACAGCTCGCCAAGCCGGGACGATCTTCGCGCTTGCCGGAAGCCTGGTCTTCGTAGAGCTGGGCCGGATCGACGCCGGCAGCGATCAGTGCATCACGCTGCAAGTCGGTGGCCTGTGAGCCGTCTGCTTTCGATACCCGCATGTAGCCAATCAGCATCTTGCACCTGTCACATATACGTTCGATTATGTGACAGTGTGGACCGGAAAGCTCTCGCCGTCAAAATTTGTCACCTAACCCGTTATTTAGTCTACGGCATGTAAAGGGGCCATCTGGCTCATAATGTGACAGAAATTCAGGGGGAATGCCCTCCTTGGTAAAGGTGACGCGCAAACGCTCCAGGGATTCAGGGTCACGCTGTCCAAAGGATGCCATCGCGAATAACGAGCGGGCTATCTCGGAATCGTGCCGCGCCTCGACAATGGCATCGTTGATTGCTTTGACGGCTTGTTGCCAATGGTTGACGGGTTCCTTCTTCCGTTCAACCGCTCGCAGGCCGTTGGTGAACTCAGTTTGTGGCTCTGACAGGAACAGCGTTGCCAGTTCTCCGCGTGGACTCAACACCTTCGATTCGATCAGGTCGATGGCGGTTGCCGCTGCCTCCAATATCTGCAACTGCACCGATGAGTCCAGAATCTCGTAGGGATGCCACAGACTTTGCCCGGCGCGCAGCGGATGGCCGCAGCGCTCCCAGACATAGCGGATACTGCCAGCGCAAGTCCCGCAATGCGAGAGCGGGGTATTCAGCTCATCCAGCAGTGTACGCAGCAGCCGGAACCACAAACCGGCATGGACGGGCCGGCGCGGCAACTCGACGTATCCTGCTGTCAGTGCTTGCCATGTGCGCCGGTCCATCGCCGCAATCGCGTCACTGGCCATGCGCGGGGCAGCGTCGGCCTTCTCCCAGCCAAGTACACGCCCTGGCATGCCCCAATAGGATTCCAGCCAGCAGCCATGCAGCGGACAGCTCAGCATCAGGGGTAGCTTCCACGCGAGCAGTACCGCCTGGTTCGCTGAATCACTCAGGCAGAGTGGGCAGGCCCGACGGATTGGCTGACTGGGCAGCCACGCGCGCCAGCTCGTGACCGATCTCGTCTTGCGGTTGCGTTTTGGCAGCATTACCGAGAACTGGAACGCATAGGTTTCCAGGGCGGACGGAACCCGGTCGTCGAGGCTATCCAGCAGCCATGGCACCCAGCCAGCAAAACTCATGCAGCGCAGTTGGTCCAGCTCGATGCCGCTTCGCCGGGAGAGTGCCGTCAGCAGCGCCACCGGCGGTGCGGTGTCCAGGTCATCGATCTGGTCATGCCCAAGGTCGTGTTCCAACAGGTCAAACATATCCATCTGGTAGCAGACGGCGACACGATTGAGCCACGAGGACAAGGCTTCGCCTTCCTTGGGAGCCGGATGCAGCGGCCAGCGTGGAGCTGGCTTCACATCAGTTCCCGCTCGAACTGCCGACGCCGCTCGCTGGGACCGGTGTAATCGGCCATGCTGAGCGTGCGGTGGTTGATTGCTTCCTCGCCGCTCTCCACGGCGGCGATGGCCGCCGCCATCAGCAAGTGCGCCAGTTCCCCTATGGTGCCCTCGCTGCGTGTGAGCAGGTAGCGAGCCATGTCCAGCGTGGCAATTGGGGAAGGCCGGCGCAGCGGGAGCGAAGCGGCGAAGCTGGCCAGCAGTGAGCAGCAATCGTCGTTGGCCTCCCATACCGGCAGCATCATCGGCTCGAAGCGATTTTCCAACTGGTCATCGGAGCGGATGGCTAGGTAGGCGTCGCGCGTGCCTACCCCAACTCTAAGGACTTCCCCGTCAAGCACCGTTTTCCAATGACCGGCCGCCAGGCCGGTTTTTCTTTCCTGCGTTCCCTTCCAGACTCCTGCACGCACGCGACGGATCGGACAGACAGACTGCCTCTCTCTAATCGGCCTTGATCGGGTCTCGCCCGGGGCCATGCGATTAACCGCACCCGCAAGCCTTGATCCTACGTCGGCGGTGTCCGGCGAGCGGGGATCAGCCGCCCGTCTTGTTGATCCGCCATTGGGTTAGCCAGGTTCCCTGCGGGTCGGTCTGACCTGTTCGTCTATCGCTGATGTGCAGTTGCCATTGCTCGGTTGTGCTCAGGCCCGCTGCCAGGCCTGCGGGTTGTAAGCCTCGCCCTTCGCCAGCACCGCCCACAGTTGCCGAGCGTGCTTGTTGGCGATGGCGATCAAGGTCTTGTGGTAGCCGATCCGTCCGCTCAGCGCAACGATCCACTGTTGCAGACGCGTCAGCTTTTCAGGGGATTCCCGCCGCTGTTTTCGCATCGTCGCAGCCAGCACGCTGCGCGCGCCCTGCACGAGCAGGGTTCGCAAGTAGTCGTCGCCGCGCCGGGTGATGCGTCCGAGCTTCGTCTTGCCGCCGCTGCCCGACTGGCTGGGGGTAAGACCGAGCCACGCGGCAAACTGTCGCCCGTTCTTGAACATCGACGCATCGCCCACGCTGGCGGTCACCGCGTCGGCGGTGATGAGCCCGACGCCGGGCAGATCCCGCGCCCGCTTCGCCAGCGGATCGTCCGCCTGCTGGGCGGTGATCTGTCGGTCGCACTCGCCGATGCGCGCATCCAGCGCGTCGAGCTGGTCGCGCACGCTCTGGATCAATCCCCGCAGGGCGGGCGACAACGCGGTGTCGAACTCCCGCTCGGCCAGTTGCGCCCGCAGATGCCTGGGGCCGGGATCGACGATCAGCCCGAATTCAGCGAGCAGCCCGCGAATCCGGTTAAGGAGCGCGGTGCGCTCTTCTACCCAGCCGATTCGCAGGCTGTGCCAGGCCAGGCGCTGCTGCTGGGCTTCGGTCTTGACCGGGATGAAGCGCATGCCGGGCGAGCGCAGCGCGATCAGGATCGCTTCGGCGTCGGCCCGGTCGTGTTTGACCGACTGGCGCTTGCGGTACGGACGCACGAACTCGGCCGCCATCAACCGCGGAGCCAGGCCCAGGCGCTGTGCCGTACGGCCCCAATGATGGGCACTGCCGCACGCTTCCATGCCGATCACCGTGCCCGCCGGCAGCGTACCGAGCCAGGTCAGAAAGCCCGCCCGATTGAACTCCCGCCGCGCCACGATCCGCCCGGCGCAATCCGCCACACAGGCCACGAAGACATTCTTTGCCAGATCCACTCCAACCGTCGTAGCATCCATTTCGACTTCCCTCCTCGCCGTTTCAGATTGACCTTCAGCAATGCAATCTTGGCACTTTGATGCCGGGTGGCAACCCCACCGGGCGGGTGGGGGAAGTCCCTTTGTAGTCCAACGGGATGCGCAGTTCGTTGCCGAGGAAGCGCAGCAGGTTGAGGAATTCCCGGCGGTTGACGCTGTTGCCGGCCAGCACGTTGTGCAGCTCGTCGATCACCAGCATGCGCACGCCGACCTTGCGCAGCAGTGCCAGAGCCAGTTGCTCCATTTCCGGCAACCGTGGGCGTGGGCGCAGCGGCGCGCCCATCGCGGCGAGCAGCGCGACGTAGAAGCGGATCACGGACGGCTCGGACGGCATCTGCACGACCAACACCGGGATGTGCTCCTGGTCGGCGTCGGAGCTGGCCGGGTGGGTGCGGCGGAACTTCTCGACGATCATCGACTTGCCATTGTTGGTCGGGCCAACCAGCAGCAGGTTGGGCATGCGTTGCTTGTTTGGCCACGCATAAAGGGCTTCCAGCCGGTTCAGCGCCTCGACTGCGCGCGGATAGCCGATCCAGCGGTCGGCGCGAAGGCGCTGGATGCGCTCGTCCGCCGGAAGACGGGCCAAGCCCTGGGCCGCCGGCAGCAGGTGGGACAGGTCGATGATGGGATATTCGTCCACGGCTACCACTCCTCAATCTGGTCGAACGGTTTGGCGGGTGGCAAGTTGTCTGCCTGCGGGTCGGCAATATCCGTATCCGGCGGAACGGGCTTGTCCGGCCGAGCTGATGTCTTGAGGTGCTGGCGGCGATCCGCGTCACGCCGCGCCTTGCGTGTGGCCTTCTGCGCGCTGGTCACAATCTCACGCATCTGGCCGATCATGCGGAACAGCGCCGACTCATCCACCTGTTCGCGCCCTTGCTGCCGCAGTTTCGCCAGCGCCTGCCGTTGTTCCCAGAGGGTGACAGCCGGATGCGACAAGGTACGGTAGGGAATTTCCAGGTAATGCTGTCCCTCCGGTTCCAGGACCCAGATACGGCTGATGTCGCGCGGATCGCGCCGGATCAGAAAGGACGGCCAGCGTTCACGCCGCGCAATCCACGGCTTGAGCGCATCGGCGTAGTAGTGGATGTGGTCGATGACAAAGCCGGTGCGGGTCAGCGTGCGCCGGAGGATCGGCAGAAAATCGACCAGGAACGAAGTAGCGCGTGTGACGACGGCCGGTACGCCGACACGCGCCACGGCCTCGGCCCAGCGCGCGGCCGGCGGTTGGAGCAGGCCGTTGTGCACCGAACCGTGGTAGGTGCCGACCGCCAATGTGAGCCAGCGCTCTAGCTCGCGCAGCGTCAGGGCGGCCTTGTTTTCGGAATCGTAGTCGCCGCGCTGGTCAGGGTTGGAGAAGGTCGTTCCCGGCAGTTCGTCGTGAATCATCTGCATCGCCGTGCCGATGATCCGTTCCACGATGCCGCCATAGTGCGGCTGTCCCAGCGGGCGATAGTCCAGCCGGATGCCATGCTGCTCGCAACCCCGGCGCAGGGCCTCGCTCTTGAACTCGGCCGCGTTGTCTAGGTAGAGCAGCAAGGGCTTGCCGCTCATCTGCCAATCCATTTCCACGTTCAGTCCTTCCAGCCAAGGGCGCTTGTCGCAGGCGACATGCACGAGGCACAGGCCAACCGAAACGGCAGACGGCGCTTCCAGCGTGACGACCATGCCGAGCACGCAGCGGGTGAACACGTCGATGGCGAGGGTCAGGTACGGGCGGCCAATAGGTTGCCGGTCGCGGTCATCGACCACGATCAGGTCGATGACCGTATGGTCTATCTGCACCTGCTCCAGCGGCGCGGTCACGGCAGGAGGCTCGCCGCCCACACCTTGTAGGTCACGAGCGGCATCCTGGCCTTCCCGCCGGCGGATGACCTTGCGCGGGTCAAGGCTAGCGATCCGTAAGGCCACGGTATTGCGCGCCGGCACTCGCAGTTTTTGAGCCTTGCACACCTGAGTGACTTCGCGGTGAAAGGCCGCTAGGCTGCGCTTCTGCTTGGTCAGGAACCGCTTTTGCAGTAGCTCGTGGATGACGCGCTCGACCGGTTCCGGCAAGCGCCCCTTACCTTTACCTCCACCGGACTGGCCGGGCACCAGATCCGTCACGAGGCCGCTGCCTTGCCGGGCACGCCGGATCAGAACGTATACCTGGCGCCGAGACAAGCCCAGCGCCTGAGCCGCCATATCGGCCGCTTCGTGCCCGACCGTCTCCGACTGCGCCAACGGACTGATGATCTCCGCACGACGGCGCGCACGCTCCCAAGCCTCATCAGGCAGAGTGGCCACGCCTTGTTCTGGAATCCGTGGGGTGTCCGTCGCCATGCTCACCTCGCTTTGGTGCACACGAGTATTGAGCATAGTCGAGATTGGTGCAGATCACTTCTGATATTGAACTGTCAGGAGCTGGCTGCACAACAGCCATTACGCCCAATCAACTGGTGCAGTCGTCTTCTGAAAATGACACTCATTGCGTCAACTGGGAATGTAAATAAATTGACCGTTTTCTGGACAGCCGCAGAACAACAAGGGCCAGCAAAAGCCGGCCCTTGTCGTCTGTGTTCAAGCTGGCGCTCAATCCCCGCCGACGTAAGTAGTTCCCCACGGATGGTGATACACCGTGCACGGCTTGCCGGTGTGCGGGTTCACCCCGCCCGATACCGCAGGCGCGCCGGTCCCTGGCCACCTGGACATGCCCGCGAAGCCATCACTGAGCCACCACGCGAGCCAGAAGGGAATCCACACGATCAGGCCGCCGAACAACATAGCGGGGATGTGCTGCCATTCGGGCAGTGCCAGCCATACCGACGCCGGCACGGGAAGCCAGAGCATCCAGCGCCGCCCGGCAAACAGCATCCGCCACGCCTTCGCCCTCATCGCGCCTGCTCCTCGATAACCAGCACAACGTAGCTGGCTGTGTTCTTGTCGTCCTGCATGTGAACGACCCGAAAGCCCTTTTCGTAAATCTGGCGGATCGTCACCTTGCCGATGTGCTCGCAGTGCACGACAGAATCAGCGCCCCGGAACGGGCCGATGCAAACACCGCCGCGCAAAGGAGCTCCGCCATCAGCGGCAACCACGTTTGCTGCCACAACGGCCAAGAGGCCAGTCAGCAGCGTTTTTCTCATGTCGGCAGCTTCCCGATGATGCACCGTACCTCGTCGATCTCCATGACGAGGCCGGCCATGTTGCCCTGCGTGCGCCGGGTCTGAATGTCCGCCATGCGGCAGAAGGTGCGCGCCAGGCGCACCACTTCCGAGTCAAACCCGCCGGCAGGCACGATGCCGGAACCCACCAACATTTGACCGTTTTTGCACTGCGCGCGGATGAAGTCGCCCGCTGCCGACAGCTTGCGGGCGTTCTGTGACGCGCTGCCCAGGTCGCACACGGAATCATCGGTTTGACCGCCGACCAGGGAGGCCGCGCCGGCCGGTTCAATTGCGCCAATCAACAGGCTGGCCAACACGGCCCCCCCTCGCCTGATTGCTGTTTTTCTGCCCATCGTCACGCCGTCTTTCTCAATGAGAAAGCCATATTGTGACTTAAACACGGCTGACGTAAAAGCAGCACATCGGGAGACTGGTTTGCATGTCTCCCGCCGCCCTATCTCCCGCACAGACCGCGCATTCCGCGCGGGCCGTGCTCGCGGCCAACATGATCCGATTACGCCGGGAAAGAGGCTGGTCACAAGAAGCGCTCGCCTTCGAGTGCGGCCTACATCGCACCTTTGTTGCGCACTGCGAGCGCCAAGTCAGAAACATCTCCCTGGACAACCTGGAGCGCATCGCCAACGCCTTTGGCGTGCAGGCCTATGCCTTGCTGATGCCGACAGGCATTTGAAGCAATTTCGCGCGCGAAAGCGCGGCTGTTTTCCTTGCGCAGCAAGGGTTTTATGCCGGTTCCGCCCTTTCGGTGTCGCCGCGATGTGTCTTCGGTGTCGCCGCGCTAAAAGCCTTGCAGCACAAGGCTTTTAGCGAAGCAACGGGAGTTGCGTGGTGTGTGACAAGTTTTCTGGGGGTGCGGGGCCGTCCCGCAAGCCAGCATCGCCCTCTGTCCATCCCTTGCCCGGCCCTAGTGGATGAGTCCGGCCATTCACCGAAATCGGCGCTGACGGACAAACCATGCCTGCATGTGCGAATGCAGCTTTTCGCGCCCGGCATCGTCCAGGCCGCCCGCCAGGAAAAACGAGAAAAACCGCCCGACAGCCATCCGGGCCGCTGACAGCAATTTGTCGAACATCGCCAGCTCGGCCGCATGATCGGGATGGGCTACCGCCGCCAGAAAACAGCCCACCAGCATCGCCGCCTCTGGCGGCTGCGATTCGAGCAAACCCAGCACACCGGCCACCTCGGGCGGCCAGTCGGTTTTACCGCGCATGGCGATGCAGGATGCGGTAGCACTGCACCGCCTCATCGTGGGTAATGTCGCCCCGGATCAGCAGCGCCTGAACCGCCAAATCGTCCGCGCTCATGGCCAGTCCCTCCAAGGCCAGCGAGGCATGCACCTGGTCGAAATCGGCGCGGCGCTGCTCCTGGCGGGCGTGGTCGTTTTCAGCTTGGCCATACAGCCGGCGCGCCAGTGGCGCATAGCGCGAAATCGCCGCCTCGATGCCGGCGCTGTCGCGCGGGTCGAGATCGTCCCGCTCCCCGGCCAGCGCCGCCTTCATCGCCCCGGCCACGCGCAAAACCGCCTCATTCGGCTGCGCCTGCTCGCGCTCGCGTCCCATGATTTCGGCGTAGTGGGCAATCAACGCCCCGATCACATCACACGCCACTTCGTAGCGCACGCCGGCCCGGTCAAAGAGGCCCGCCGAAGGCGCGGAATCGGTCGGCGCAGCGGCCTGGCTGACGCGCAGCACATCCGCCATTTGCCGCAAACCGGCGCGCACGTCGGCAGGTTCGCCATCGGCCAACACCTGGCGCAGATAGTCGGCGGCAAATCGGGGTTCGGCCTGAAACATGCCGGCCATCGCTTCGTTGTGGTCACGGTCTTTCATCGGTTTTTCGTTCCTTGGTGGTGAGGGCTTCGAGTTGCCCCGCCAGGCGCGCGGCCTGCTCGCGCGCCTCGGCGGCCACCTTGCGGGCTTCGTCGCGTTCTGCTTGCACCTGCCGGGCTTCCTGCGCGGCAGCGGCTCGGGCTTCTTCGTTGGCCTGTGCCGCCTTGGCGGCCTGCTGCTCGATCTGCTCGACGCGGGCCTCTGCACGGGCCACCCGTTCAGCGCATGCCTCCAGTTTGGCGGCCAGCACGGCGGCCTGCTGTTCGGCGGCGGTGCGGCCCTGCTGCGCATCGGCCAGCGCGGCGCGTAGGCGCTCGATCTCGGCGGCCTGCTCGGTCTGCCGTTCGGCCTGTGCCTCGATCTTGAGGCGGGCCGTGGCCAGCTCCACCCGCGCCGATTCGGCGGCCTGTTGCTCGCGCTCGATGCGCTGCGCCTGGTCGGCCAAGTCGGCGGCTTGCTGCTCGGCCTTGCCCGCCAGAGTGTCACGCTCGCGGGTGAGTTCTGCCACCTGCTCGGCCAGAGCATCGCGCTCGGCCTCGATCACCTCACCAGCGGCAGCCAGCTCGACGGCCTCGCCCTGGGCCTGCACCAAGCGGCCCTCGATCTCGGCGCGGGCTTGGGCGGCTGCGCGCTCGATCTCGGCGGCAATAGCAGCCGTCAATGCCTGAGGCAGTTCCGGCGCAGCGGCAGCCGCCACCGGGCGAGCCTCGCGCCAGGCAGTCAGATGTTTGTGAACGGTATTCGGACTGCCGGTGCCCAAACGCTCGCGGATCGCGCGGATAGTCGGCTGTTGCCCTTCGCCAACCAGCGCATCAGCGGCGGCGGCGACCTGCTCAAACGTGATGCCTTCTCGTGCCATGATCGTTGCTCCTTCCGTACCGTATCGGTGTAACTCGTATCAATACAGATATGATACGAAATACAGATACGATATGCAAGCGATATTTTTGCCATCCATCGTCGTGTGACGGATCGCCTACGCCAGGCCAAGGGGCAAAACAGGCCATTTAGCGCGATTTTGGCCGTTGGGGTAGGGGATACCGTCGGCGGCAGTACAAACGGCCCGCCACGGCCCGGAAAACGCGGCCAACGGGCAGGATCAGCCGGTATGCCTGCCCTCGATGCGGCGGGGTTCCCGGTTCTTAAGTGGAAAGTGGGTCAAGGGTCGGAATCCCGGCTGGCGCGGCCCGCAGCCGAAGGCGAGGACACGGGCCGGGATGGAGAGGGCGAAGCCCGGCCCTTGACGCACTTGGAACGGCCCAAGCCTCAAGGAGGGGGGGCAGGAGAAGCAAGCGAAGCGCCGCGCAGCCTGCACCCCTGACGACAGAGGGCGACTCGCTCCCCTTCCCAGCGGGAAGGGGCGGGGGGGATGGGAGAGCGTCGGCTTACCTGGGTGGCTTGTTCAACGCGCAGGCGGCGGCCTGCCTTTTTTGCCAAACCTTGCAGCGGTGGCAAACCGATGTGGCCTGTTCTTAGCTTGGGCGGTGGAGCTGCGACCGGGGGCACTATCCGGCCCCCTCTGGGGGCCTCGATATGGGGTGAGGCCGAAGGCCGAGGGGCGTAGCCCCTGGGGATGCCGGGCGGGAGCGCGAAGCGCGGGCGGAGGGCCGCTTGCGGCCCGCAGGAGCCGGCAGGGGGCTTGCCCCCTAAGAGGCGGAGCGGTCTTTGGTGGGCGCTGCGTTTTCCACAGCGAGCGGCCCTCCAACTATCGGTTAAAGATAAAGGTAAAAACTAAAGGCATAACCTATCGGTTTAGGGGGGGTCTGATTAGGCACGATCAGGGGGTCTGATTAGGCATGGAAAACGCACCCTTGGGGGGTCTGATTAGGCATGGTGGGGGGGTCTGATTAGGCGTGGACAACTTCACCAACTAACAGGCTTGCCAACAGGCTGACGGGGGGTGCTTCCGCCCAAGGCTGACGTAGCCTTGTGGCGGAGGGGGGTCTGATTAGGCATGGTGTCAAAGTGCATGCACCTGGTTGGTTTTTGTCACCAATGAAGCCCACGGCGACGCGTGGGCCGGGCATCAGGCTATGAACCTTTGAAGGGGATCGGCGGCGGCGAGGCCATCAGCATCACGCCGCCCGTCACCTGCTTGACTCGTGCTTGAGGGTACACAGCGAGCACAGCGCGCAAGGCATGCAAAAACTTCTTCTTGAAGTCTTTGTCGGGATCTTTCCCTTGGTACTCCTGGCCGAACTGCTCGCGCAGACTCGCCCAATGCAGAACGACGGGCCTGCCTTCGATGCGGTGTAGTCGCTGGGCTTGAGGTTGCCCCTGAAAAGTGGAGTTCTTAACCCTTGTTGAAAATACCGACAAGGAGTTGAGCAATGAGTGACAAGCAAGTGCGTGCGCAGTACACGCGGGAGTTCAAACTGGAGGCGGTTCGGCAGGTGCGAGCTGGCCAGGCGATTGCGGTGGTGGCCAAGGTGCTGGGCATTCCCAAGGCCAGTCTGGGCAACTGGGTGCGACTGTCATCCAAGGGAGAGCTGAACGACGTTGGCAGCGCCGACAAGGCGACCAAAGTCTCGCCCGAGCAGATGGAGATTGCCCGGCTGCGCGCCGAGAATGCTCGCCTTCGCATGGAGCGCGACATCGCAAAAAAAGCTGCGGCGTACTTCGCGCAGGACACGCTGCGAGGTACGCCTGGATTGACCAAATGAAGTACCGTTACCCGGTGAGCGTGTCCTGCGGGGTGCTGGAGGTCAGCGCCAGCGGGTACTTCAACTGGCTGCGCCGGCGAGAGGATGGTCATGGCCGCAGCGGCCCTGGCCGACTCTACAGCGATGAAGCCCTGCTGGCGCACATCCGTGCCATCCACGCCGAGGTCAAGGGCGAATACGGCTGGCCACGCATGCACAAGGAGCTTGTGGCCCGAGGCATCCGGGTGGGCAAAGACCGGGTTCGCAAGCTCATGCAGCAGCACGGCATCAAGGCCAAAACGAAACGCAAGTTCGTGGTCACCACCGACAGCCGCCACAGCCTGCCGGTGGCACCTGACCTGGTGCAGCGGCGCTTCAACCCTGAAGCTCCCAACCAGCTATGGAGTGGCGACATCACCTACATCCAAACCGACGAAGGCTGGCTGTACCTGGCCGCCGTCATCGACCTGTTTAGCCGCCAGGTGGTGGGCTGGAGCCTGCAGTCGCACATGCAGGCAAGCCTGGTCAAGGACGCGCTGACCATGGCGTGGTGGCGTCGCCGGCCACCACCCGGTCTGATATTCCACAGCGACCGGGGCAGCCAGTATTGCAGCCACGAGGTCCAGGGCGCACTGAAGGACTGGGGCATGCGTTCATCGATGAGCAGGAAGGGCAACTGCTGGGATAACGCCCCAACGGAAAGCTTCTGGGGGCGGCTGAAAACAGCCAGCGTACATGGGTGCAAATTCGCTACCCGTGAGCAGGCCGGGCAGGCGGTGATGGACTGGATGGCCTTCTACAATCACCGCAGGCTGCATTCCTCGCTGGGCTACCTCAGCCCGATGCAGTACGAACAACGCTGGTACGAGGCACAGCGCAAAAAGGCCGCGTGAATCGTGGGTTAAGAACTACACGAAACAGGGGCAAGGTCAATCGTCGATCACCACGACCCGTGCTATGCGTTTCCCCATAAGCATGGTCGCGTCCGAACCGCTCCTCGCCGTTCGGACTTCAAACCCTTCCAGTTCGAGAAGGTCTTTGGTGATCCGGCGGAGCTCTTCGTCTGCAGCTACAAGTAGGACGCTACGTGCCATGGGTGCGGAAGCGTATCACGGCGAGGCTACGTCGCAGGGCCGGTTCTCGCGAGCTTGTCCCAGATCATCAGTGGTACTGCGCTTCATCAAATAGTAGAACTTGACAGAACTACTTTTGCATTGATACATTTGATTGCGACTGAGAACAAGTCGCATTTTGTTATTGCGTGATCCACGCCCCATGTCTTCGCGATTTCGGGGGCGTCCTGACTCCTCTTCCCGCTCCCAAGGCTCTCAATGCTTCAAATGAATCGAACCCAATCCTCTGGTGTGGTCACATCCCCGCGGCGTAACGCCATCTGCCGCGCCATTGAAATCGTTGCGGCTACCGCAACCCTCTCCATGCCTGCAGCCTCGGCATTGGCTCAGGCCGCCTCGCTACCCACTGTGACGGTGACCAGCGAGACGGAAGAGGGCTACGCCGCACCGCGCAGTTCAACTGCCACGAAGACTGACACGCCCGTGCGGGATACCCCTCAGTCGATTTCCGTAGTGACCAAAGATCAGATCCGCGACCAGGCTGCCCAGAGCCTGGCTGAGGCAACGCTCTATGTGCCTGGCATTGGCTTTGCGCAAGGAGAAGGCAATCGCGAAACGCCTATTTTTCGCGGCATTAGCAGCACCGGAGACTTCTTCATCGATGGGGTTCGCGATGACGTCCAGTACTACCGAGATCTCTACAACATTGAGCGCGTGGAAGTCTTCAAAGGCCCTAACGCGATGATTTTTGGTCGAGGGGCCACGGGCGGTCTCATCAACCGTGTGAGTAAGCAGGCTCGATGGACCCCTTCGCTGGGAGGCTCTGTGACGCTGGGCTCGAATAGTAACCGCCGCCTCACCGCCGACATCAATCAGCCGATCAGTGATCAGTTGGCATTCCGTGTGAACGCCTTGTACGAAAACTCTGACAGTTACCGCGATGGCGTCTGGATCAAGCGATCTGGCGTCAACCCCACCTTGTCTTGGCGCGCGGGCTCTAAAACACTGGTGACCCTTGGATATGAGCATTTCAAGGACGACCGGATTGCCGATCGCGGAATCAGCACCTTCAAGGGCGTACCTTTAGCGGTCGCACCTTCTACGTTCTTCGGGAATGCGGCTGGCAGTCCTACTGGAACAACGCTCAATGCCTTCAGTGCGTCGGTTGAGCACGAGTTCGACAGTGGCCTATCTCTTCGCAACCGCACCAGAATCACAGATCAGGACAAGTTCTACCAGAACGTCTTTCCGGGTGCAGTCAACGCGGCGGGCACATCAGTCGCTATCAGCGCATACAACAATGCCACCAGCAGAAAGAGCATCTTCAATCAAACCGACTTCAGCTACAACATCAGTGCTGGCTCTGTGAAGCACAAGCTGTTGTTCGGTATGGAGTTAGGACAGCAGGACACAGACAACTTCCGGAACACAGGGTACTTTCCGGGCAACGTTACGAGCGTGACGGTGCCGCTGTCCAATCCCACGACTTCACTGCCCATTCAGTACCGCCAAAGCGCCACGGATGCGGACAACAGTGGTAAGGCGAAGGTTGCCGCGCTGTACTTCCAGGATCAGATTGAGCTGTCTCCTCAGTTCCAGATCGTAGGCGGCTTGCGCTACGACAAGTTCACTGTCGATTTCCGGAATAACCGCAATGGTCAAACGTTCGACACGTCGGATGGCCTTGTGTCGCCTCGTGTGGGTGTCATCTACAAACCTGTAGAGGCCGTCTCGCTGTATGCCAACTACAGCGTCGCCTATCAACCGCGTGCTGGCGATCAACTGTCCTCGCTGAGTCTCACAAATGCAGCGCTCAAGCCAGAGAAGTTCAAGAACTTTGAGTTGGGAGCCAAGTGGGATCTGCGCTCTAACCTATCAGCCACAGCAGCGCTCTATCGATTGGATCGCACCAACGTGATCGTGTTGGATCCCACAGATCCAACCAGCACTCGCACTATGCTGAGCGATGGCCAGCGTTCGCAAGGGCTTGAGCTGGGCCTGACAGGGCGGGTAAATGCCGCGTGGAGTGTGGCAGGTGGCTACACGTATGCAGACGCAAAGTTTGTGGCCGATACCTCTGCCACGCAGCGAGCCGGTGGCGCGGTGGGCCAAGTTCCAAAGCACACCCTGACGCTGTGGAACCGCTATGACTTCACTCCTGCCTGGGGTGCAGGTTTGGGCGTAATACATCGGACGAAGATGTTTGCAGCCAACGAGCTGATCGCTACCGCTGCTAACCCCACGCCGAATGTCTCGCTCCCTGGCTACACCCGTGTCGATGCTGCTGTCTTCTACACCATCAGCAAGTCCATGCAAGTACAGCTCAACGTAGAGAACCTTCTCAACAAGAAGTACTACATCAACGCCAACAGCAACACAAACATCACGCCGGGCGCGCCTCGTGGCGTTCGATTGGCGCTGAATGCGAAATTCTGATTGACGAAGCCCGGCAGACTAGTTGAGGTTGAACCGCCCCGGGTTTTGAGGAGGCTCCAACACTTGAGAAGATGGAGCTATGACCAAGTCAAACAAGTTCTCACCCGAGGTCCGCGAGCGCGCCGTGCGCATGGTGCAGGAGCATCGAGCCGACTACCCATCGCTGTGGGCAGCCATTGAATCGATTGCCCCCAAGATTGGCTGTGTGCCGCAGACCCTCCACGAATGGGTCAAGAAGGCCGAGGTCGACAGCGGCCAGCGTGCCGGCACCACCAGTTCGGATGCCCAGCGCATCAAGGAACTGGAACGTGAGGTCAAAGAGCTGCGCCGGGCCAATGACATCCTGAAGACGGCCAGCGCGTTTTTTGCGCAGGCGGAGCTCGACCGCCGACTCAAATCGTGAAGGCCTACATCGACCGCCACCGTGACGACTACGGGGTCGAGCCCATCTGCCGGGTGCTGCAGATGGCCCCGTCGTGTTACTGGCGCCACGCAGCCCGACAACGCAACCCGCAACTGCGCAGTCAACGCGCCCAGCGTGACGAGGGCTTGAAGGCCGACATCCAGCGCGTGTGGCACACCAACTGGCAGGTCTACGGGGCCGACAAGGTCTGGCTGCAGATGAACCGCGAGGGCATCGTGGTGGCGCGCTGCACGGTCGAGCGTCTGATGCGTGCCATGGGCTTGCAAGGGACACGCCGTGGCAGGGCGGTGCGCACCACCACGCCGGATACCTCGACCCCGTGCCCGCTGGACCACGTCAACCGGCACTTCAAGGCCAGCCGTCCCAACGAGCTATGGGTGTCGGACTTCACCTATGTCTCCACCTGGCAGGGTTGGCTGTACGTGGCCTTCGTGGTGGACGTGTATGCCCGGCGCATCGTGGGCTGGCGGGTCAGCAGCAGCATGCAGACGGACTTTGTGCTGGATGCGCTGGAGCAGGCCTTGTACGACCGCCAGCCTGTGGCTGATGCCTTGACGCACCATTCCGACAGGGGCAGTCAGTACGTTTCCATCCGCTATACCGAGCGCCTGGACCAGGCGGGCATACGGCCTTCGGTGGGCAGCCGGGGCGACAGTTACGACAACGCACTGGCCGAGACCATCAACGGGCTGTACAAGGCCGAGCTGATTCACCGCCGGGGACCCTGGAAGACCAGGGAATCCGTGGAACTGGCCACCCTGCAATGGGTGCACTGGTTCAATCACGTCCGACTGCTCACGCCGATTGGGGGCATCCCTCCCGCAGAAGCTGAGGCAAACTACTGGCGGCAACTCGCCGTCAGCAACACCTCGACAGAGGTGTCAACTTAAACCAATCAGCCTCCTTGAAACCCGGGGCGGTTCAACCCCGGCCCTGGCGGCGGCGGCCATCTGGCTGGCGGGCTTTTCTACCTACCGCAAGGGGTTTTCCGCATTGCTGCAGGGGCGGCTGAACATCAATGCGCTGATGACAGTGGCCGTGACTGGCGCGTTTCTCATTGGCCAATGGCCAGAAGCCGCCATGGTGATGGCCCTCTATGCCATTGCTGAATTGATCGAAGGCCGCGCGGTAGACCGTGCACGCACTGCGCCATCCGGCTCTTTTGAAAAAATGGACACTTTCGAACCCATGTAAATCATAGGGTTAGCCTACTTGATTGTGTCCATCACTTCTCGCCAGTTGTGGACAGAATGCTTGTCGGTCTCGGTGCCTGTGCAGTGCGTGAACGTTGAACATCGGCTTCACTCCTGTTATGCCTGAGCAGTGCCTGTTGAGACAGCCGGTCCGGCAGCATGGCGATGGAGTGGGCTGTGGCTCTACCGCCACAGCTGTTAATTTCCACTGAATTCTGACCCACCGGGGATGCGGACAAAAACTTGGACTACCAGGGGTCTCCTCGTTTTCAGTGCAATAAGTGACGGTACGCAAAGCTAGCACTGGCGCGGGGGTGGTCTGGGTAGACCGTTGATTTCATTGACTTTCCTGTTCGCTTTGTAAACGGGTATGGTGGCCTCCCACTTTTGAGGTTCACG